>OY762906.1:0-2762835 GCA_963666615.1 uncultured Vibrio sp. | reverse complement strand
AGAATTACTACCAATAGTAACACCAGGTAAAACAATGACACCCTCACCCAACCACACTCTATCATTTATTTTCACTGGACATGACTTTAACTCTCTATCAGATGGAATTTGTGTTGGTAGACTATGTACTAACCCAGAATAGCTACCATGATCGTGATCAGTTATAAAAACTCTACTTGCTATTAAAACATTATGACCAATATGTACATTATCAATAGATGCTATATGAACTGAGTCATTTATCTGGCAATTATCTCCAATATTTATAACTACTCTGTCTTTAGATAATGCATCAATACGGCAATATCGACCTGTCGTAAACCCAGAACCAAAAGAGATCTGCTTACTTCCTCTAATAGATACCGGTAAACGAATTAATCTAGCTGAAGGATGAAAAAACAGAGTATATAACTTAGATAGAATTAAATTAAAAATTGAATATAAATTATAACCCTTCATTTCAATACCTTATTATAAAAGTTGACTCGAATTTTATGAAGGTCTGAGTGAATAAAATCCTTTGATCTTAAAAAATTATGATATGAGTGAAAGTTATATATTTCCATATCAGACATAAACAATAATATTTTATCTGAAATTAATTCAGCGGTAGCCATTTCAACCAGTGCGTCCGGATGAAGAATTTCGATAAAACCAGGTAAGTTGGTAGCAACAACAGGCAAACCATGAGACATAGCTTCAATCGTTGCTCTCGGAATACCTTCAGAAAGGCTAGGTTGAATATAAAGATCTGTATTAGAAAGGAGTTTATTAAGATCATCTTTTGACAAAATACCATGAAACTTAATATATTTATCTAATCCAAGATTCTTAACTAAGATTTCATAATTTAAATCGGCATGTCCACCAGCAATATTTAAACATAAATTATCAACCCCTTTATCAACTAAGATTCTTATTGCATTAATTAAAACATCAATTCCTTTTCGCTTATTCAACCCACCGGCAAAAGAAAGTGTAACTAGAGAATTGCTTATTAAAGCATTAGTAATTGACTTACTTTTAAATACATGGAATAAATTAACATTACTGGCAATCGAGCAATTTGGATGAGGGTATTTATTTGCTAAATAATTAGAAACAAAAATACTTCCCACAGACTTGTCAATCACACGCTTAAAGAAATATTTAAAAAAAATTGTAGGTACGAAACCAAATTTTTTACTTTTGAATTGATCAAAGTCAGCAGCAACCTCAACCGCGTACTTTTTTCCAAAAAATAAATTTATAAACCATACTGAAAAACCGAATATACTTGGGAAGTTAATAACCAACAGGTCAGATTTTTTTATTAAAAAAATTATTCTAATGAAAATGAAGGGGTTTAAAAGTGAAAAATAATTTTTGAGTTGAATTGGAACAGTAATATTTTTTTTTTGAATCGCCTCAAAGCCTTTATTTTTTATACTTTCAGTACTAGCGTATTTGTTTCTTGTGAGTACAATTACATGATTTGCTCCAGCGTCAAAAAAACGATGAAAATATGATTCAGGTAAACCCACAGCGGTATAGATACGCTCATCTTCTGATTTGAGTAAACAGAAATCGTGCACATAAGTTATATTCTTCATAATGGAAATTCTTTAAAATATCATCTAAATCAAATTATATTCAGTAGCAAACAATTTCATTTGCTTATTAGTAGAAAAATTCAAAGCATTTTCTATTATATCATCTTTTGAAAGATCGTTATACTTCTCTAAATAAATCACATCGTATAATTCACTAGAGTTATTTAGTAGGTATCCTGTCTTACCATTAATTATACACTCCTTCATACCACTATGATTATAACCGATTGCTGGCGTACCAAATAATTGAGATTCTAAATGAACAAGTGAAAATGATTCTTTTAGTTTGGATAATAAAATGAAACAATCTGAATATTTGTAATATTCGGACAGTTGCAATCGGTCTAACTTACCTAAGAATTTAACTTTATCAGATAAACCAATTTTATCACAGATTAATTCGAGAGATTTTTTATAAGGACCATCGCCGGCAATTAACCATTTGTAAGAAAAATCTTTAGGCAATTTTTCGAGTTGTAAAGCCACTTCATAATACCCTTTTTCTTCTAGTATTCTTCCGCAGGAAAAAAATATTTTCATTTTTTTTTCTCTATATATACTAATGTCATAATTAATATTTGGAATAGAAAATGAGCTTATCTCAACACCTGCATAAAAAACTGGGAAAGTTTTGGAACCAAAAATATAATTAAAGTTACTTTTGTATAATCTATTGAGAGATAGAATAAACTTATCCCTCATAAAATAACTTACCGAAACAATTTCTCGGCAATATTTAATTGCTCTTAAATAGAAACACCTGAATCCGACAATTTTCTTTAACATTGTCTGACCTTCAATTACTAGTTCTGGTTCACTACCATGAATATAGCATATACATTTACTAAGTAATTTTTTACTAAAATAAAGCCCAGCAAAATATATACTTTGAGGATCATTGAGTATAATAATATCAAACTTATCAAAGTTGCAGGCTCTGACATAAGTCATTGGCCAAAATCTGTATGATCTAACTGGAATAAAATTTAGTGCAAAATTTGTTATATTAGTCTTATATTCTTTAGTAAGAACAGAAACCTTAACTCCTAATTTTTTTAATGCTATTGCATTTTGATACGCGACAACTCCTGCACCACCAATATTTGGAGGGAATTCATGAGCGAAAATAAGAACTTTTTTAGACATTTTGATATCTTCTATTAGAAACAAGAAAAGGTAGGATATATAATAAAAGTTGAAATGGAACTTTTTTCCTAGATATATCATCACTAAGAAGTGAACCACTATTAAAAAATACATGATCACTCAAAGAGCGATTATAACTAACAGCACCAAGAATTAGTGATATAGTCAGCATAGCTAAAACCAAAATTTTTTTATTTCTCCAATTACTTGCATATAAGTATATAATAAAGAACAAGGTTAGTAATAATGATTCTAACGCTAAGAAAAAGTTAATATCCCAATTTCCAAATCGTAAAAAATTTGGTGATAGAAAAAGAGCCAAAAATGACATAATCATATCTTTTGTATACAAAAATATATTCCCATTCCAAAAATAAACAAAAAATATACATAATGTTGAATAAGAAAATAAAATTATATTAAAACTAGTTTTAGGTTTAATTTTACCAAAAATAATTATATAACTTATAGCCCAAAAAATGCCATAAGGTCTAACTATTGTAATTATCAAAATTAGAAATAATACATAAATAATTGCAAACTTTCGTATATAACAATAAAATATCATTGAAGTTAATAAACATACCATAGCCTCTTTAAGTAAAAGAGTGCTATACTTATTTAATAGTGGCGATAAAACGACAAGTAGAACATAAAAACCAAGTTTGTTTTTATCTAACTTAAAAGTACTTCCTACTATACAGGCCGACCAAAAAACCATCATATAATTAGCATATACTAATATAATTTCACTGTTGCTACCAAAAATAAAAGATATTGACTTATATAAAATAGCTGTCATTTCTATGATGGACAACTCACCATTAAAAAGAAATCCATATATAACATCTGATATACTTCTTGTTTCATTAGATTTAAATGCATAATAGTAGTAATTTGATGCGTCGATAGAACTCAGTGGTGGATAAAAGTCGATGAGAATATACGGCTTTACTGCAACAATAAAAATCGCTAATGATAGAAAAAAATTCCTTCTGAGAAAATGGTATAATGAAAGTGATGATAATAAAACATACATATACCATATAGGAGAATTCGAACCAAAGTTAAATATGTATACAATTAAAGAGTAGCTTTGTATATATATAAAATAGGCCAATAGATAAGCATCTTTTGAATTAAATGATTTATTCATACTTAGCTAGTTTTTATAATGTTTGTTAGTTATAAATGCTTTAACCACATGATATGTACTATATTTACTTCGAGAAAATATATTACGTATTATAAATGCAAATAGATGTTGCCATCGAGGTCTAGATGGATAATTACGTGCGAATAGACCATATGCATATGAATATTCTAAACATCTAAATTTTTTAACTTCCTTTGACTCCTTCATATCACTTGAAAGTTCATGCTCAAAACCTGGTATTATATTAATCGTTAAACCACTTAGGTAACATCTTTCATAAAATGAGGTGTCAACACCATAAAAGTAGAATTTCTCATCAAAAGGAGATTCAAATAGCTCATTAATCGTGTTAATAGCATTTCTATTAATAATAACACCACTTGTAATGGATATAATTTTATCACCGAAATTTAATTTCGTATCATATGAATATAGCTGCGCATTCACGTGCGGATATTTAATCATTCCCCTGTAGGTTATTATTGGAACTTGAATATCTGAATTATTATTTTTCCAACAATGAAGATATTCATCTGTTATTTCAGAATCATCATCAAGAATCACATATTTTTCTACAAAATTATTATAAATAAACTGATTGTAAATCTTTGATAAAGAGATATTATCAATACTCTCTATAAGATTAACATTGTATTTACAATTTTCTAAGTAAAGCTTATCGGAATCTAAAATATGTTTAGGGCCATTATTCCATATCGTTATTGATAAGTTGTTAATTTCTACCTTAGAGTTTAAAATTGACATTAAACTCTTAGAGTTTAATACCGATTTATTATATAAGACAATAAGTACAGCTATATCATTCATTGTAAACACTCAAATATCAATTTTTTCACGATTCATATCATAGACCACGGAAAACGCACGAACATCCCCGTCATTCAAGGCTTCCCAGTACTTTATTTAAGTGCTCTTCATCCATCGCACAACGCATTCGCTTACGTCTAATGCCAACTTTAAAGCTCGTTTCTTGCTTCAATAGGTTCAAACACACCTGTCGGCAGGGAAAATTCATGAACATTCCCGTCCTACAAGGGCTGTCAGAACCTTATAAAGGTACTCCAGTTCCATCGCACACTTCGCTCTTTTGTGTTTTAAGCTCGCTTTAAACGTCGTTTCATTGCGAAGCATGTTTAAACACATCTGCCTGATCCTTGCGAAATTCTCTGCGCTGTATTCTGCTCGTTTACGGCAATCATCTTCACCAAACTCGGTATCCAGCATCCAATGCATCGATTCCACTAACCAGTGTGAACGGGTAGCATTTAACAAAGTTTTAGCATCTAGTTGCTTCGAACTGATGTAATACCTTACCGATACTTCCGACTCTTGGGCAACATCAGATTCTTGCCGAATTGATACCACAATGCCCATCGTTTTTAACCCTGGCCAATCGAATTCAAGGTCACCAAGAACGCTCAAATCTTCATTCACCAAAGCTAATCTTGTCTCTTGTCTGCCCCGGGATTTTTCTTGGGTACTGTAAGAATCACGATCGTGATTTTGCAGCATGCCCATATGAAAATATTCATTGAAAGCCTGCTCTAAACGCCCTTGATTACCTTTCACTGCAAGTAAGTAATCCGCGTTTTTCTCCAGAATTTTTTGAGCAATTTTCTTCTGGCATCCCATCGCATCAAAGGTGACTAAACAGCCTGAGACATTCAATAAATCCAATAGCTTAGGAATCGCGGTGATCTCATTACTCTTTTCGAATACTTTATGCTGACCAAGGCTGACTCCGTTCTCAGTAGCAAAGGCATTAACCATATGAATAGCACCTAATCCACGGCTATCATCATAAGAGCCACAAACCGTCTTTCCATCAATCGCAACCACTTCACCTTCTGTCAATTCAACGCAATCTTTCATCCATTCAATGAAGCAGTGCTGTAACTGTGTTGGGTTAATCATTCCCATGACGCGTGCAATCGTTGACGCCGAGGGTAAGCCAGCCGAAAAATCACCGAAACGCTTTAGGAAATCAATCCGACTTTCACCAAAATGATAGATACCTTTCCAGTCATCCTGACCAGACAATACCGCACAAATTGTTAATAAAATGATATCCATTAACTTGTGCTCGACTTTGCCTTTTTGTCGGTAATCTCTTATCACGTTGAAATGCATAAATGGGTGTGGTTCGCTCATCGATTGACCTCCAAATTGTCTATGGAGGTATTAGAAAACACTGAAAATGATCGTCAAATCGATCCTTGTGTATTTGAATGTTCGTTGATTTGTATCAGACTATTTTTTTGCTGAGGCCGAATTGTGAAAATAAAAACCCTTAAAAATCAATGGTACTCATGAATTTTCCCTGCTTCTCTAAACTACCCTGATTGCCCTTCACCGCCAGCAAATAATCTGCGCTTTTATCGACAATTTTCTGAGCAATTTTTCGCTGACATCCCATCGCATCAATCGTGATTAAACACCCTGCAATATCAAGCAGTTCCAGTAGCTTAGGGATCTCCGTTATCTCGTTCGTTTTCTCGTTTACTTTTGACTGTGCAAGACAAACTCCGTTGGCTGTCGCGAAAGCATTTACCATGTGAATCGCCTGCTGATCTTTCGATTTATTGTAAGAGCCTTTCACCGTCTTACCATCGATCGCAATCACCTCTCCAGAAGTCAATTCATGGCAATCTTTCATCCATTTTATAAACGCATCCTGAAGGGCTTTGGGATTGATCATTCCCATCACTCTGGCAATCGTATCCGCCGACGGAATACCGTCGTTAAAGTCACCATAACCCTTCAAAAATTCCAGGCGAAATTTACCAAAATCACAGATACCTTCCCAGGTATCTTGACCCGAAATTACACCACAAATTGTCAGCAAAATAATGTCTGATAATTTATGGGTCACTTTCCCTGATTGGCGGTAATCTTTTATCACTTCGAAATGCATAAATGGATTGGTTAATCTCGTCATAATTTGGCTCCGTTTAAGTACGAAACCATTAGAATGCAATGAAAATGATCTACAAATTGATCCTTAATCAATAAGCAAAAACATGAAATGGGTTTGGAAATTTACGTTGTATCTTGATAATTCAATCAGCGTTCAGCCCTTTAAAATCGCGGATGTTCATGCGATTTCCCTGGCACCACATGCTTATCTACAAATTTTTTAATATCACAAAAATCAGCCTGATTATTAATAATTTTTTCAAGAGGCCAATTCCACCATTTAATATTCAAAAGATTTGAAATAACAGACAATTCAAACCTATACTTTATTTTTTTTGCTGGAACTCCGCCAACAATAGTAAAAGGTTCAACTGATTTAGTAACAATAGCACCAGCAGCAATAATAGATCCATCACCGATTGTTATTCCAGGCATTATCTTGACACCATCACCAATCCAAACATCAGATCCTATTACAACCTGAATATTATCCTCTACTTCTCTAGTATAGGGATATATATTATCGAGGTTGAAGCTTAATCCTATTTTTTTCATTAGGATGGAAGAGCCTCTATGAAAACTTGGGTGTGTGGAAACATATTCTGATACCGGATGATTATTCTGTAATATCTCAACATTTTTAGATATTGAACAAAACCTACCGATCCTTGCATATGGTAGTACCGAGTTCTGACCTATATATGTTCCCATTCCAATTTTAGAACCTATCACATTTACTTTTTTGCCTATGTATATATGACTTTCAAAGTTTGATAACTTAATTAATGCATCTAGGGAAATGTATATTTTTTTTCTTCTAAATGAGTGGAATCTCAAAACAATACGAAATGTTGATATTAACCTAAATAAAGTTTTATAAATCATGGGGATATGACTTTTCCTTTTTTTCCAATCAAACCATGGTAATATGCTTTAATTGCAATTCCAAAATGACTAGGCTTCACCACAAAGAGTTTAATTATTTCAATAATCAATTTTAATAATCTACGCGTTTTTGTCACTTTCGAATATGAGTGTTTATGAATATCATTTCTTATAAAATAGTATAATTTCCAATCACTCATCGAAGGAAATTTTATTTTTTTGCAAAAAAAATTTTTCTCCCAATAATCTCTATCTTTAAGGTCACCGTGTTCTATTTTGGAATCTCTAGATTTAATAATCTTATAGCCTGAGCGTGCTATGCGATAGGCATATTCACTGTCATCGTGATAAATAAAATAATCGGGTACAGGTAGTCCAATTAATTCAACTAATTTTCTTTTGACACAAAAACCAACAAACATCCAATCGTTAACGCTCTTATATGCTGAATCAAAATTCTCATCTTGGTTACAGTTAGACCAAAAAGCCATGGAGTCATCATTATTTTTAATGGATTTCTCTAATTCGGATAAAGAATTTTTCTGTATAAATGCATCATCATCCATTCCCCAAACCCAATCTGTATTAGAACATTCTTTGAAATACTTTATTCCTTCATGAAACCCTCCTGAACCACCGGTGTTTTCATCAAGTGAAACAAGTACAACATTAGTTTTATTTTTTTTACTAATGCCTTTGAAAACTATTGATTTAGCAACCTCTGTTGAAAAGTCAACATTTACTTTAACTAAATCAAAATGAGAGATTAAGAAATTTATAGTTCCATCATTAGAATTATTATCTACAATAATTAGTTCGTCTATTTCAGAAGCATAAATTTCAATATTGTTAATAGCTTTTTTTAGAAGGTTAAGCCTATTGTAGGTTACTAAAAGTAAAGATATACTCATAGTTCACTCCTTATTGTTTTCAGTGCAGATTTAATAACTTGATGCATATCGTAATACTTATATTCAGATAATCTACCACCAAAAATAATATTATCTTCTGCTTTAGCCAATTGTCGATACTTATTAAATAAATCCATATTTATATCATCATTGATCGGATAATACGGTTCATCACCCTTTTTCCATTCTGAAGGATATTCTTTCGTTATCACTGTATGATCGACATCTACACAATCAAAATGTTTATGTTCGATAATTCTTGTATAAGGAATATCTCTTTCTGTAAAGTTGACAACCGCATTACCTTGATAATTTTCTTCATTAATCACTTCATGTTCAAACTTTAGCGAGCGATATTCTAATTCACCGAAGCAATTATCAAAATATTCATCTATTGGGCCTGTGTATATAATTTTTTTAGCCAGCTTACTATAATAAGCTCTATTATTTAAGTAGTTAGTTGATAGTTTCACCTCAATATTAGCCAACATTTTTGAGACTAAATTGGTATAACCACCAATTGGAACACCTTGATAGCGGTCAGAGAAATAGTTATTGTCATAAGTAAAGCGAACTGGAAGGCGATTTATAATGAATGCTGGCAATTCTTTACAATCTCTCCCCCATTGTTTTTCTGTATAGCCTTTAATCAATTTTTCGTATATATCACGACCAACGAGAGATATCGCTTGTTCTTCTAGGTTCGTTGGTGTTTTACCCTCCATCTCTTGACGTTGTAAACGGATCACGTCTTTAGCTTCATTAGGAGTTTTCGTTTTCCATAACTGATAAAACGTATTCATATTAAATGGGAGATTATAGAGTTCACCTTGGTAGTTTGCTAATGGGCTATTAGTATATCGGTTAAACTCGACAAAACTATTTACATAATCCCAGATAGTCTTATCATTGGTATGAAATATATGGGCCCCATACTTGTGAACCTGAATTCCATTATTATCTTCAGTATAAACATTCCCACCAATATGATTTCTTTTATCTATAACTAAAATCTTTTTGCCTTTTTTATTTAGTTCATGAGCACAAACAGCCCCAAAAAGGCCAGCACCAACAATTAGGAAATCATATTTCATTTTGTAATCCTGATTTTTTAAACAGTGGAATATTTTTCATTTTAATAGTAATGAACATCAGCGCGGTTACAATAATTTCAGTAATTACGACCGATACTGCTGCGCCAACTGCGTCAAGACTAAGACACAGCGGAATTAATGTAGTTAAACTTACTACCCCAGAAAAAAGAAGTATTCTAGAAAACTCCTTTTTAAATCCATGGGTAAGCAAAACTTGTATACCAAATATATTACTCAATCCTATAATGATTGGCAGCACGCTCATGATTTTTAAAACAATAATGCTACGTTCATAATCAGCCCCGAACAGTATATCAACTAAATAAGGAGACAAAGCAAATAGCAAAACACCAATTGCTAATGTAATCAGACACTGAAATTTCATTAAATATCGAATCATTACTAGCGCTTGGTTTTTATCTTCTTTCATCAAACTGTTTATTCTCGGATAAAATGAGGATGATATAGGAGCGTAAACCCCTTGCGCTGCTTGTAATAGTTTGTTCGCTGAAACATAAATACCAACACTAATTGGACCTGTAAGGAAACCCAAAATAACCGTAGTGCTGGTTGTGTATAAGCTAACGGCTGCAGTCGATATAAAAAGATGCCAACCATCCTTTAACTCAAGCATTATGTTTACCATGCTCGGTTTTTTCCAGTATACCCACTGGCGCTTATATATAATGACAGAGGAAAAGATAACAATGCCTAACTGGGGTGCTGATGTTATTAAAGCGGCAATCCAAATATCACTGGAGGAGTCCACAAATACAAAAAACAATGGAATACTGATTACCTGCACAACGATTCTAATAACCGATATCGCTCCAAGTTGCTCTTTCCCTTGAAATATCCACTGTGGAAAGAGAGCTGCACCAAAAACAGCAAGATAGCAACAATATAATATCGTTTGTAACGATACTAATTTGGGTATAAATGTGGTTAATACCGCTAAAAAAAACAGTCCCAAACACGACAGAATCAATCTAGCACTAATCACATTCCAATAGATGGTACTTATTTCATCTTTGTCATGTTTATTTTGAGAAATCTTTTGAGTGGCTGATAAATCAAAGCCATAGTTAACAGCGATGATGAAGTACTGAACAATAGCCAAACACAACGCTAATGTGCCATAACCTTCAGGATTAAGTACTCTAACCAAATATGGGAGTGTTATTAGCGGAATAATGTACCCAGCTACTCGAATACTAAATAAAGAAGATATATTTCTAATGAGTGTCTTATCTAACATCAGCAGACCTTGAATTGATCATATTTCATTCTTATATCTCGGTCGTAAATTAGTAGCTGTTAAATAAAATGCCGATTTTGTCTTTTTCCGATAGGCAGACATCATCTTGTTTTCCAATTGGCCAATTAATGTTTAGCGTTTCATCATCCCATTTTATAGAAATTTCCGCATTGGGATTATAGTAATCCGTACATTTGTAAACAAACTCGGCTTCACCACTAGTCACATAAAAACCGTGAGCAAAACCTTCCGGTATCCAAAGCTGCCGTTTATTCTCTGCCGAAAGATAAACCCCGACCCATTGTCCAAATGTTGGTGAATCTTTACGAATATCAACCGCCACATCAAACACTTCACCAGAAACCACACGCACCAGTTTTCCTTGAGTATTTTCAGTCTGGTAATGTAAACCACGCAGAATCCCCTTTTTGGATTTTGAATGGTTATCCTGTACAAAAGTGGTAGGTTTGCCGGTTACCAGTTCTTCAAAACGCTTTTGGTTCCACGTTTCCATAAAGAAACCACGTTCATCACCAAAGACTTGAGGTTCGATTATTTTTACATCTGGAATTTCGGTATCAATTACTTTCATAATGTTGTTACTTATATTTAGATAGGTTACTTAATGCCGCTTGCCAGTCACTGGCATTCAGGCCAAATTGGCTAGTAATTTTTTGTGTAGCTAATTTTGAGTTTGCTGGACGCTTTGCCGGGGTAGGATAATCTGAGGTCTTTATGCTTTTTAAGGCTGGGATTTCGGCTAAAACTCCCTGTTCAAAAGCTTGATTAAAGATAGCTTCTGCAAATTCAAACCAACTAACATGTGGTAAACCAGAATAATGATAAATGCCAAATTCTACAGCTTCATCCGCTTTAATCTTTTCCGCGATTTGAATTAATGATGCAGCAATATCTCCAGCGTACGTTGGCCCACCAAATTGGTCACCCACGATACCTAATGAATCTCGCTCACTACCTAATCGGAGCATCGTTTTCACAAAGTTATTACCATGCTCACCGAAGACCCAAGCCGTGCGTAGGATAATGTGCTTTGCACATGCCTGAGTGACTTCCTGCTCACCTGCTAGTTTACTCGCACCATAAACCCCTTGCGGATTGGTTTCATCGTCTTCGTTATATAGTCCGACTTTATCGCCAGAAAACACATAATCGGTTGAGATATGAAGCATAGCCGCATCGATTTGCTGCGCAGCCTGCGCTAAATATTTCGGCCCATCACGGTTAATCGCATACGAAAGATCAACTTCTTGCTCAGCTTTATCGACTGCGGTATGTGCAGCGGCGTTGATGATCACCGTTGGTTTAAATTCATCCACCATTTTAATGACGGCTTGTTGATCGGTAATATCTAGCTCGTCACGATCAACCGCTTTAACTTGAATGCCTTTGTCTTGTAATTGCTGCGTCAGACAATGTCCGACTTGACCGTGGGCTCCGGTTACTAGTACTCGCATGGGTAACTCCGTTTACTTCTCTTCACTGGCTAAGCGAGCCAGGTACTGACCATAATCATTTTTCAGCATTGGCTGGGCAATGCGCATCAAATCTTCTGCAGTCAGCCAACCATTGCGATACGCAATTTCTTCTAAACAGGCCACTTTAAGGTTCTGGACGTGTTCGATGGTTTCCACAAATGAAGAAGCTTCATGTAAACTTTCATGAGTCCCGGTATCTAACCAGGCAAAACCGCGACCAAGAACTTCGACATTCAAACTGCCATCATTGAGGTACATTTCATTCAGCGTGGTGATCTCAAGCTCACCCCTTGCTGACGGCTTAACTTGTTTGGCAAATTCAACCACTCGATTATCATAGAAATAGAGCCCGGTGACCGCATAGTTAGATTTTGGCTTAGCTGGTTTTTCTTCAATAGAAATAGCTTTCATCTCTTCATCAAATTCCACCACACCAAAGCGCTCAGGATCGCGAACCTGATAGCCAAATACCGTTGCGCCCTGTTCGCGACTTGCGGCATTTTTTAAGGTTTTGGTAAAGCTCTGTCCATAGAAGATATTATCGCCCAGCACTAAACAACAACTGTCATTGCCAATAAAGTTTTCGCCAATCAAGAATGCCTGCGCCAAACCATCAGGGCTAGGTTGGATGGCGAACTGCAGTTGAATGCCGAAGTCACTACCATCGCCCAGCAAACGCTTAAAACTATCACTGTCTTCGGGAGTGGTAATAACGAGGATCTCTCTAATGCCCGCAAGCATCAAAGTAGACAGTGGGTAATAAACCATCGGTTTATCATAGATAGGAAGCAGCTGTTTTGATACGCCACGTGTAATCGGATAAAGGCGGGTACCAGAGCCACCCGCCAGAATAATGCCTTTCATGTTGTTACCTAACCACTAATGCTTTATTAATTATTGCCAGAACCCAGACGCTCACGAGTGTATGAACCATCTAATACGCGGCTCCACCATTTTTGATTATTCAGGTACCACTCAACGGTTTTGCGAATACCACTTTCAAAGGTTTCTTCCGGTTTCCAGCCCAATTCACGAGCAATTTTTGCGGCATCAATCGCATAACGAACATCATGGCCAGGTCTGTCTTTAACGTAAGTGATCAGGTCGTGATAGTGAGCGACACCTTTGGGTTTATTCGGTACTAACTCTTCTAAAAGAGCACAAATGGTCTTAACAACTTCAATGTTAGCTTTTTCGTTATGACCGCCGATATTGTAGGTTTCCCCGACCTCGCCCTCTGTCACTACTTTGTAAAGTGCACGTGCGTGATCTTCCACAAACAGCCAATCACGAATTTGCATGCCATCGCCATAAACTGGCAATGCTTTGCCCTCTAAGGCATTCAAAATCATCAGCGGGATGAGTTTTTCCGGAAAGTGGAATGGGCCGTAGTTGTTCGAGCAGTTAGTCACCATCGTCGGTAACCCATAAGTACGCTGCCAGGCACGAACTAAATGATCACTGGACGCTTTCGAAGCTGAATATGGAGAGGATGGCGCATAAGAAGTGGTTTCGGTGAAGAGATCATCGGTGCCTTCCAAATCGCCGTAAACTTCATCGGTCGAGATATGGTGGAAACGAAACGTCGACTTTTTCTCTAGATCAAGCGCATTCCAATACGTACGGGTCGCTTCCAGCAGGGTATACGTACCCACAATATTGGTTTCGATAAACGCTGCTGGCCCATCGATAGAGCGGTCAACGTGTGACTCTGCCGCTAAATGCATCACCGCATCCGGTTGATGCTCTGCAAACACGCGATCTAGCTCTGGGCGATCGCAAATATCGACTTGCTCGAATACGTAACGTTCATGTTGTTCAACGTCTGTGAGCGATTCTAGGTTGCCCGCATAAGTGAGTTTGTCTACATTAATAACAGAATCTGATGTATTGCTAATGATGTGACGTACAACTGCAGAGCCAATAAAACCCGCGCCGCCAGTGACCAAAATTTTCATTGTTATGGGTACCTAATTTTGTTGTATCATTCCATTTGAGTAAAAATCCGCAAGCAAAAAGTCGCCAATTTTCACTTTTCTATCTCAGCCTTTTTTCTTACCTGAGACACTTTTTATTCATTTTGAGACAGCCATTTTTTACTGAAAGCTTGTAGAGCCTAGATTTCACAGATTTTTGCTACCCCGCCCCAATAGGAAGCCAAAATTATTAATCTTCTTCTTTCTTATCTTTCCTAAACGCAAAGCGAACCAACACAATCGCCACCCCAAGCATTCCGCCAAGCAAGGTTCCAAGTACCGCAATCAACGCCCGCTTAGGCTTCGCTTTTAACTCCGGCACAACGGCAGGATCGACAACTTTAAAAATAAACTCTTCCTGTACCTCAGCCAGCATCAGGCTTTTGGTTTGCTCTTCAATCAGGGTATAAAAGGTGCTCTGCATATCCGCAACTGCCGTTTTCGCTAATTGCTCATTCAGGTAATTCAGGTTTTGAGTACTTTCTGCAATCGTGCGTTCACGCATCACTTGGTTAATATCTTCCACCAGCCAACTGGCCCACTGCTGAGCAAGGTAGGGTGAATAGAAACTCACACCAATGGTATACAGGCCACTCTCTTTATCCTGACTAACGGTTAGCACCTCTTTACTAAATTGTGCATAGGCTTCTTGAGCACTTGGCTCACTGCCACGTAATCCTTTGGCTTCACGTAGCCATTTGCCACTAGTTTGGTCATAAAGTTCAGTATTATAAACCAGCTTATTCGCCCCCAAGTCCCAACCTTTGCTCGCCATTAATGGTACTAACAAATCATGCTTTTGAATAAACGCATCGATAAACTGACGTGACTTTAATACCTGCACGGCTAAATCAGTCTGGCTGCTGGAACCGCCACCGAGGTTAATCCCGGCCAGTGACGCCAAGCCACCAAACTGCGCGGCCATTTTCGATAACCCTCCCGATCCTGAACTTTCTGCCGGGGCGAGTAACACATCAGATCGGTAAATATTTGGCAGGTGTAACGCATAAGCCACGGCGCCAGCAGCAAATACTATTGTACTCAAAATGATGATCCACTTACCTTTCCATAGAGCGATAAACAGCTCGCGCAGGTCGATTTCATCGTCGTACATTTCAGGTGGATTGGGGGTGAACTCTTGAGATGGATAGGTTGGTTTCATGTTAGAAAAAGCTTATTTGAGAATAGTGAGTAATGCGAGTTAATTTGGCATTGGTATGCATTCCCACGCAGGAGCGTGGGAACGAGAAAGCATTGAATGCAGCAAGTTGACTCGACATTGATATACATTCCCACGCAGGAGCGTGGGAACGAGATAAAAGTAGGCATTGATCAACAAATTGTTACTGCAGTGCGTTGATGGCTACGCCAGTCTGATACAGAATCTGCGTAGCCGCCGTCCATATACTGAGCTGATCACGGTAGTTAGTATCCAGCGGCACCACAATCGTATCACCGGCTTTTAACTTACCGTTATGATTACCAAACCAGTAACCACTGTCGGGTTTAAATACAGAGCCATCAGCACGCACAACGAAGATTCGTTCTTCATCCGCCTGCTTTTTCATACCACCCGCTTTATTAATGTAGTCATCTACATCCAGCTTATCATTTAGCAGATAAGTGATATTAAGCTGAACCTCACCCATTACTGAAATGGTATTGCGGAAGGTTGGCACAAACAGAAAGTCACCATCCTCAAGCATAAAATCAGACTGACCATCTAATACCTGATCAAGCTGTACCACCATCCGGCCCAATGCTTTACTCTTCGTTGCTTGTTCAACAAAAGCTAAGGTTTTGTCCGGGTCGGTAATGGTTGAAGCCATTGATTTGTCGACACGGAATGCCTGCTTGGCCGACTCTTTACGAATCTCTTGTGCATAATCATTTAATAACTGCTGCTCCTGAATGCGTAACGCTTCACGGGTAAAAATCGCCCCTTGAGGGTTAGCAAAATCGGTCAGGCCACCAGCTCGCGCTAATAGTTGGCCTAACGTTTCACCTTTGCGCACCGCATAAGCCCCTGGGAAACGCACTTCCCCTTTCAGTACAACACTACGACCAATGCCCGAATTAGGCCGAGCCAATACATTCAGTCGATCTCTGGCGTTAAGTTGTAGGTTACTCTGCGGATCCCCGGCGATTGCTTGCTGTAAATTAATGCTCTGCACATCAAGCTCTGGCTGATTCCCCCCGGCAGAGAACAACGAACGCGCCAACTCGCTACTACTAATATAAGCTTCCGGCGTTAAACCGCCTGCAGCAGAAACCAAATCACTAATCCGGCTAGTCAGGCTAATAGGATAGAACCCAGGGTGTTTCACTTCACCCGTTACTTCTGCCACCAGAGGAGGGTTGCCATAACTTGCTTGCTGATTCAGTTTCATTAGAATCGGCGCTAATAGCGCTCGACGGGTATTTTTTTGCAGCGGGGCACTACTTCGGCCTGCAATCTGGTTACTGCTGGTGATTAAGCTCGCTTCCTGTGCAGAAAAATTATCGGTAGCAGTAATGTTTACCTTCACTTCATCTTGGGCATTTTCCGTCTGAGCCTGCTGATGAGCCTGTTCGAACGACTTAGCTTCATCTTCCGTTTTACCCAACAAATCTACATCCTGTGGACTAAAGCGGTTAAACACCACAATCTTATCTCGGGCCGATAAAATCAGATTGCTTGGGCTCGCCGGGTTTAATATCGCTTCCGCCAATGAAATTTGCTTCACTTCGATATCGTGCTGCTGGTTAATCTCATGTACCACCAAGGCATAGTTAACATCGGCAGTCGAATTAAAAGATGAATCGAGCGACTGGAACAAATCATTCACCCGTAGGCCTGGTTTCCATTCAACATAGCCAGGCTGATAAACATCCCCTTGTAACTGCACGTAATTTTTCAGCTCATCAGTGCGTTTTTTTACTGTAATATTGTCACCCTGCATCAGTTTTTGGTTTAGCGCCTGAGTGCTATTCCAGTCCTGAGTCAGAATATTACGATGCTGGCTATCAGCAATCCGTGTAACCGTGACCGTATCTTTTACCGCATTCGGACTAAAGCCTCCGGCCATCTCCAGTAAGTCAGCAAAACGCTCACCGGGTTGCACTTCATAAACCGCCGGACGATTCACTTCCCCTTCCAGCGAAACCAGTGATTTAACCGGGTTGATTAACACCACGTCGCCAGGGATCAGGCGTACATCATTACGCGCATCACCTTTTAGCAAAAGATCGTATAAATCCAGTTTCACCACGGTTTTGCCATCGCGTTTTAATTCAACATCACGTAACGCACCGTTTTGCGCAAAACCACCACTGTAGTAAATCGCCTGTGAAATGGTGGTTAACGCACTCACGGTATAGGCACCCGGCTTATATGCTTCGCCCATCACAAAAATCTGCATCGAGCGCATTTCACCCAAAGAAATGGTACTGCGCACGCCGATAATCTGCTCTTCCACCCGCTGCGCCAATAAGGCTTTCACATCAGCAAAGCTGATGCCACCGACGGAAATCGGCCCCAAGCCAGCAAAGTTGATCACCCCTTCGCGATTCACCCGTAAACGCTGGGTACTGTTCTCTTTACCAAACAACTGCACCACAATTTCGTCGCCAGGGCCTACCACATAATTGGCTGGCACTGGCACATCGCTGACCGGGGCAAAGGTAGTCGGAGAAGCAGAGAAAAGATCGATACCAAAACGGCTCAGCTTGTTTTGCTCCTGAGTCGTTTGGGGCTTTGGTTGCGAAGCTGTAGAACGTGGCTGCATCACTTCTGGGGAAGCTAATTCAGGGGAAGATTGAGCCGAGGAAGCAGGCAGTGTTACACCATATTGCGCGGCTAATGCCTGTTGCTGGGCAGCAGGTAAACTCTGAAACATTTGTAGCTGAGCGGCGGTCGGCGTGGTTTGGGAATAGACAGAACAAGAAAGGGTAACAGCCAGTAAGCCAGCTGTGCGGATAAAGCGACTAAGCATTGTTCTTGGGAGTATTGTTGGGAATGTCATTGTGGAGAATTCTCTTTGGGATTATTTTCAGACAAAGGGACTACTTAAGGTTAACTAAAAACGCACCTGATAAGCGAGGTTTAGACTGGCTAAACGCGCTTTATCATCGGTGGTGTAGTTAATCATCTCGACAGTAACGGCGCTTTTATTGCTGAGCGCATAATGCAGCCCGAGACCAAAGCTGATATCACTACCACTTTCCGCTTGGCCGAACATATCCAACGCACTGTAGCTGTAGCCGGTTAACGCATAAATAGCGGTTCGCTCGCTGACTGGTACATTACCTTTAATCAGCAGTGCAGCCATATCATCAACCGCAATACCACCGGAACGTTCCAGCGACTGACCGTAACGTCCTTCCAGCGCCACATAGTCGTTAAAAAAGTGCCCGACCTGCATTTGCATTAACAGTGGATGACCACTTGTGCTTTGCGCCTCGGTTTGACTTTCGCTATTACTGTATCCCAAAGCTATACCGTAATAGAGGTCGGCGTGTGCCATTGTCGGAGCCACAGCTCCGCCAAATGCCGCCAACGTAGCCCATAAACGTACAGGAAAAACCACTGACATTATCCTTAATTCTAATTCACTTATTTATATGTAATTAGCTAGTAACACATCATAGCGTTTCTCCACGCTACCGCCCTAAGGAAAGCCCCTTAAAGCTGATATGCCACTTCGTTACTGAGGGTACTACTTTAATGTTTCATTCAGATAAAACAATCTCTTTTTTCCCTCTTGGTAAATGACTGCTTACCCTTTGATTCATTGCATGAAGCGACCCGTTTCATATAAAATTAATTTACATAATTCTCACATTGGGCTTAGAATGGTTTATTGAGACTGCCGTGAAAGGCACGCTCAAACATCGATGTGAAAAACTGATATATCAGAAAAAGGATTTAACTATGAAGAAAATTGCTTTAGCGTTAGTTATCGCTATGTGTGCAGCTTCGCCATCTTTTGCAGCTCCAGCTGCAGGTACAGTTAGTGGTGGTGCTGGTAGTGGTGGCGCAGGTGCTGGCGCAGCAGGGGCTGGTGCAGGAGCTGGTGCTGGTGCAGCTGGTTCAGTAACTGCAGCAGCTGGTGCGGCTGTTGGCGGTGTTAGTGCAACAGTAGCAGCGGCTACTGCGGCAATCGTGGCGGGTACAGCTGTAGCAGTAAGTGCTTCGAATAACACGAATACAACTGTTACAGCAACTAACTAATTACCTGACTAACCAGGTAAACGCTGATACCCAACAGCCTCTGTATGAGGCTGTTTTTTTACTGACCTGATGTGATTCCATCTATGATGAAAAAAGTTTCTGCTTATTTCACCCTATTGATAACTCTGCTTATTGCTGGCTGCTCGCAAAATGGCCAAGACGTTTCCGATACTTTTCAGTCTGCTTTTTTTTCCTCCAATGATCAAACCATTAGCACCGAGCAGATTAACAATCAGCCCTATGCCAGCCTAGTCGTTCAGATGGACGACCAACCCCAGGCACTGTTGATTTTGCTGTGGGTCGAACCGAGCCAGTATACTGATATTCCTTCGTTAAAATGGATTTCGGCCAATAAAGAACTGTTGGTGACCCGAGCAGGGAGACTGGTAAAGTCGATTGGCCTTCCGGCTGGAAATTTAAGCGGTGTTTATTCTTTAGCACCTGATCCGCTCAGCCTGAATTTACTCAAACCCAGTACACCGAAAACCTGGCATTACACCCTACGCTGGCAGCCGGGCAATCATTTCAATTATCCGGCCACCTCTACGTTTTATCTTGGCGGGTTAGAAGAAAAGTTATTAGCGACCGGCAAGCGCGAGCTACTCTACGTTACCGAGCAAGTCGATATTGATTTGCTTGATCAACATTACCGCAATGAATACTGGCTCGACCCACAAAATGGCGAGGTAATTAGCAGTGTGCAACACCTTTACCCGGGTTCAGCTAAAATCGCGCTAAGCCAGGGCAAACCTTTTGCAGGAGAATAGCCGGTGAAATACAACCAGATACCAATGCTTATACTTAGTATCGGCTTAGGATGGGTAGCACAGGTGAGTGCTGCCACTCAAGCCGACTTGCTGCTGATCGCCGATATTCCCAATGCGCCCAAAGCGGTGACGACCCAAGCCAGTGTAAAATTCCCTGAATCAGTACGCTTAGATCAGCTTATTCAACAAGGGATGAATCAGTTTAAACTGAGCGATGATCAAATTGACTGGGACAACTCACGCCTGTTTGATTTATCCAACCCATTTGATTTACCTAACCAGATTGTACAACGGTTAGAAGAAAAGGCCGCGGCAAGCCAAGGCGATAAACAGCAGAGAATTCGTCAACTGATGAAATTTATTCAGCAGTCACACTTTGCCCGGCGGATTTTTCAGCCGATCGATTGGGATCTGATTCGCTTAAATGTGAAACTCAATCCGCTATTAAACGGGCAGTGGCAACTGGTACTCGCCAAGCAACCCGCCAATGCGATCTGGATTGTAGGCAATATCGACCAGCCAGGGCGATACCCATGGCATAATCGCAACAGTGCTCGTGACTATTTAACCGACAGCGATAACCTGAATTGGTTAGGCGATGATGCGGTGGTGATTCAACCAAGCGGTGATGTAGAGCAACACTCGCTATTGAAATGGAATCGTGATTTGAAAGAGATTGCACCGGGAGCGATTATTTATCTGCCGTTTTCTTTCAACACTTTGCCCGTTTTCCACCAGGATAACCTCAATCAACAGATTATCTCGTTATTAAGGCAGCGCCAGTCATGATTAGAATAAATAAACGACGCTCATTATTTACCGTGGGGATCACCTCTTTATTGGGTTTACAGTCTACGGTGGTAAGTGCCGATGAGTTTAGTGCTCAGCCACTGCTTCACTCCCAATCTGATTTCGGGGGTGTTGGTTTAATGCAGATGCCTTCTGCACGGATGATGGATGATGGTTTTATTGGCCTGAATATCACCAACAATCAAGACTACCTTAATTACAGCGTTTCGCTGCAGGTTTTTCCCTGGCTGGAATCTACCGTACGTTATACCCAGGTACATGATCGGCTCTATAGTGGTGATGCCAGTTTTAGTGGCGATACCGAATACACCGATAAATCAATCGATGCCAAACTGATGCTGACCGAAGAGCATCGTTGGTGGCCACAGATCTCGATTGGTCTGCGTGATATCGGTGGCACTGGGGTATTTGATGGTGAGTTTATTGCCGCCAATAAACTGCTTGGCCCGCTTGACTTCACTTTGGGTATTGGCTGGGGCTATATCGGTAACCGTAATAATCTGGGCGAAGTGAGCATTGGTGACGATTGTGGCCGCAATACCGGCTATTCAGGCAATGGCGGAAACGTTGATATCGCCCGAATGTTTACCGGCTGTAAATCGTTATTTGGTGGGATTGAGTACCAGACGCCATTGGATGCGTTAGTGGTGAAAGTGGAGTACGACGGCAACAACTACCAGAGTGAATATGCGACCATCGATAGAGGCGTCGATAGCCCGTGGAATATTGGTTTGGTCTACAGTATGAACGATTGGGCGGCTCTGCGGCTAAGTTATGAACGGGGCAATATTTATACTGCCGGGATCACGCTGAGTACCAATTTAGCCAGCTTAACCCCGACCTGGCTGGATGAAAAAGCGCCGGATTATCAACCTAAAGCAGAGGTCGAGAACCTTTCTCCACAGGAATGGGACCAATTAAGCCAAGATCTGCAGCGTATTGCCGGTTATCAACAAGCGGTGATCTATCAGGATGAGAAGAGCGTTATCGTAACCGCGCCACAGAATAAATATCGAGATCGCGATGAAGCGGTCGAGCGCGGTGCCACTCTTTTGGCTAACAGTGGCCTTAACGCTGAGCAGTATCGGTTTATTGAAACCGCGCAAACTCTTCCACAAAATGAAACCGTGGTCGATGCGGGTGCATTTCGTCGCTTTATCAATAACGAATACGCCGGTGCTCAACTGACTGATGCGGCCTATAGCCTGTCACCGGAGTCAATTCCAAGTAATGAAAGAGGCGAAGAAAAGTCAGACCGCCAACAAGCCTGGAGTTTCGGCCTATCACCTAGTCTACAGCAAGCCTTTGGTGGTTCTGAAAGTTTCTATTTATATGCAATTGGTGTGAAGGCTGATGCGGGGTATCAGCCATTAGATAAGCTGATGTTATCTGGCAGCTTGTACGGCAATATCATCAATAACTACGATCAGTTTAAATACACCGTTCCGCCGGATGGCACTGACTTAAAACGGGTCAGAACGCTGGCACGCCAATATAATGATCAGGCGGTGCGGGTGGATAGCCTCCAACTGACCTATTTTGATCGCTTTGGTGACAGTATTTATACTCAGGCCTATGCTGGCTACTTAGAATACATGTTTGCCGGTGTGGGCAGTGAAATTCTTTATCGCCCTTATATGTCTAACTGGGCATTTGGCGTTGACGGCAACTATGTAAAACAGCGCGATTCCGACCAGCTTCTGGGCTTATATAGCGAAGAACTGCACTATGATCCAACCACCGGGCGTGACTATCGGGTGCAAACTGGCACATTTACCGGGCATGGCACCGTTTACTGGCAGCCTCAGTTTGGCCGATGGCTGGATAATACTCTATTTAAAGTCAGTGCCGGGCAATATCTGACCGGAGATAAAGGCGTAACCGTGGACTTTTCCCGTCAGTTTGCCAGTGGTGTAACCGTTGGTGCGTTTGCTACCAAAACCAACTTATCCGCCGCAGAATACGGTGAAGGTAGCTTTACCAAAGGCTTCTATGTTTCGATTCCTCTCGATTTGATGACGGTGAAACCAAGTACTAACCGAGCGAATATCTCCTGGGTTCCGATTACCCGCGATGGTGGCCAGCCACTGAATCGTCAGTTCAGCTTGTATAACTTAACCGATGCCCGCTCACCCTGGTTTACCAGAGCCATTCAAGAGGAATAACGATGGAACAGAATAAGGTTATTTTTACTCTCGCTTTCCTCAGTGGCTTTTGCATCATGGGGGTTGAGTTACTCGGAGGGCGCTTACTGGCGCCCTATTTCGGCAGCAGCATTTATGTCTGGGGCAGCATTATCACCATCTTTATGGTGGCACTGTCGATTGGCTATTTACTTGGCGGTCAGTGGTCTACCCGCCGTCCATCACTACGTAAATTTGGTCTGCTCTATTTAGGTGGTGCAATAACCCTGCTGCCATTGGTGCTGTTTGGCGATACGATTATGCAACAGGTATTTCTGCGCATTACTGACCCACGCTACGGTTCTCTTATTACTGCGCTATTGCTGTTTTTCCTACCGACTCTGATTTTGGGGATGATCTCGCCTTACTCGATTCGTTTGCTAATCAGTCATTCAGATAAAAGTGGCCAAGTGGCGGGTGTGCTCTATTTTGTCTCAACATTTGGTAGTGCTTTAGGCACGCTACTGACCTCTTTCTATTTTGTGTTATGGCTGGAAATTAACACCATCTTACTAATGTTTATTGGCGTGCTGCTGCTATCCGGCTTAATTGCGCTATTATTTCCAATACTATCCCCAGCTCCCATTCAGAGTTCAGAGAGTCGTCAGTATGATTCGCAAAATATTTAATTTAACGATCAGTTCAATTTTTCTGCTTATCGTTACTTTCTCTAGTAGTGCAGAGGTGATTTACAAACAACGCTCCCTGTATGGCGATGTGGCGGTAGTGGACAACGACAATCGACGCTGCATGGTATTTGCCTTAGTCAAAGGGGATAGCGTACAGACCTGCCAGTACAAAGACCCTACCGATAAACGAATGGTCTACTCGTACAGCAAAATGGTGTTAGGTAGCCTGTTAGTTCATCCAGAACCAAAAAAAATTCTCTTGATTGGCTTAGGCGGTGGAACCATCCCCAATGCACTAATGGAGCTTTACCCTCAATCCAATATTGATATCGTTGAACTGGATGAAGTGGTGGTAAGTGTCGCCCATGACTATTTTCATTTTCAGCCAAATAACCAGATAGCGGTTACCGTTGCCGATGGCCGGGTGTTTGTGAAACGCGCCCTACTGAAAAAGCAGCAGTACGATTTTATTATTCTGGATGCCTTTACCGGGGACTATATCCCAGAACATATGATGACTAGCGAGTTCTTAACCGAAGTTAAAGGTTTGCTAACCGAAGATGGCACCTTAGTGGCGAATACCTGGTCGTCTAGCCGCCTTTATGACTATGAGTCGGTAACTTACCAAAAAGTGTTTGGCCATTTGCTAAATTTCAAGATGGTTGATGAACAGAACCGAGGCAACCGGATCATTATCACTAGCAAGCGACCATTACCTTCAAACAGTCAACTGCAGCAACGCCTTCCCTTACTACAAGATAAATTAACGGTTTACGGCATTCCACTTGCCAATTATCCTGCGTTAATGTCGCCCGAAGTGGATTGGAATACGTCTGTACGACCGCTCACCGATCAGTATTCGCCGGTGAATTTGTTGAAGTGATAGTAATTAAAGGGGGCAGAGTCAGCTTTGCTGAAAAATGTAAGCTACTGAATTTTATAGTAGCCGTGAGCAATTATTTCGTCATACATACTTTTAGGATCAAGGTCTAAACCATTTTCCCAAGTTACTGCACCATGCTCTACAAATACTGATTTAAATAATTCTGGTTGCAATAAATCAGAGAATACTCCTGTCAGCCAGTCCGGGCTGATAGTTACTTCACCTTGAGTACCATCATTAAAAGTGACTCGAAGTGCAAGATGGCAGATAACATTAACAGACTTAACCCGCCACTTAACTGGTGATGCAGCTAAGCTAACGGTGCGATTTTGTTCGGATGTTGTTTGGCTTTGCATAAATTCCAATCCTCCATTAGCTCCGCTCGATGCTCTGAAGCCCATTCCAGAACTAACGCTCTTGCTCGATTAGGGAACTTACCTTCGATAATTTCAAGAGTATTGATATTCACAAGGATCTCAAACTCGCCATATTTCGCATGAAAGTGTGGCGGCTGATGATCATTCCAATAGATGTAAATCAAGATGCCATAGAATTCTGAAATGCAAGGCATTACACTTTCCTGTATCGCATGAACATCTGGTAATTATAATACGTGCTTTGATACGATACACAGTATTTTCAGATATAAAAGTTCACAGGTATATACCAAGAAGTTTGCTCACAGGGGTCAGAGTCAGCAAAGCTGACTCTGACCCCGAATCAAGCATGGGGAATTTAATGCACTACGATGTTTTTAACGGCGATGCCGATGGCATTATCGCGCTACTGCAACTGCGCTTAGCCGAGCCTAAACAAAGCAAGCTGATCACCGGAGTTAAGCGCGATATCAAACTACTTAATCAGGTGGTAAAAGCCGGCGATGCCAGCTCTGTGACGACATTGGATATTTCACTGGAAAAAAACAGCGAAGCGTTAACAACTTTATTAGCGGCCGGAGTGCCCGTGTTTTACTGTGATCACCACCGTAGCGGCGAGATTCCCCAATCTGAGCTATTGGAAACCCTGATTAACCTCGATGCCGAAGTCTGCACCGCTCTGCTCATTAACCAAAAATTGCAGGGAAAATACGTAAACTGGGCGATTACCGCAGCCTTTGGCGATAACCTTAATGCCCGCGCTCAAGCAATTGGTGAAAACCAGGGCTTATCACAAATCAATATCGATTTCTTGTGTGAACTGGGCACACTGATTAACTATAACGGCTACGGAGCCACGGAAGAGGATTTACATATTCCCCCAGCCAAGCTGTTTCAGCAGTTACTCGCCTACCCTGACCCGTTTATGTTACGAGATGATAAACAATCAATTTATTATCAGCTAAAAGCGGGATACCAACAGGATTACGCGAAAGTTGTCAGCTTAACTCCTATTGTGGATAACGGCATTTGTAAGATCTTCGAGCTCCCCTGCGCAGCCTGGGCCCGGCGTATCAGTGGCGTATTTGGCAATGAGTTAGCTAACCAGTCTCCGAAATTAGCTCATGCGGTTCTAACACTCAATTCATCAGGTGAAGATTACACCGTCAGCGTCCGCGCTCCACTCACTAACCGAGTCGGTGCCGATGAAGTGTGCACTCAATTTGCTACTGGCGGAGGACGCAAAGCGGCAGCAGGGATTAATGCGCTGCCGTTTGAGGAGAAAGGAAGGTTTGTTGAAGTGTTGGAGAAATATTATCAACAGTAAGCTACTCTTGCGCTTTCTTCCATGCTTCTAGCTGCGAGGGGCGCAGGCCATAACGAACCAGTACGCCCTCATGAATCCGGCGCAATTCCTCTAAAACCAGAGCCGTCACCGCTGGCCTGTTTTCTTCATCAATCTGTGCATTTTCAAGCACATCAAGTGGCGATGATTGTGGAGATAACACCACCTCTTTCACCAGTTTTTTCACTTGCTCTCTATGCTGCATTCGCAATTGATCAGGCTGAACAAGTTCCTGCTTAACCGCCAAATATTCTTTAACCGAACGCTCATAAGCCCAGATATACAAATCCCGCAATAGCTCAACTCGATTCATTTCATATACGCCGAGCATTGCTTTGCTATACGCTTGCTCAGGAACATCAAGAAATGTTAACGGACATAAATTGGCTTTAATCAGAGATATATTGGCCGCCAGACGTGACGTTCGCTTATTTACATCAGCAAATGGCTGTAAATATGGCAAGTGAACCATAATAAAAAATGACTGCTCAAATGGGTCGGTGATCTGATTAGTTTTTTCCAACAGTAAATCCAACTGAATCGCCAGTGCATCATATGATGCCATTGGCCGATAGACGCTGGCGCCAATTTGAACAATATGAGTACGAATCCGTCCTTCATCAAATGGATTAGGTAACAAGTTTTCTGCCAGTGCACTATGCAAATTAAGCAGAGTAAAGCGGTTAAAACTGACCGTATCCGCATTATCAATTAACAGTTCTATGGCGGACTTATGATTTAAGATCATCTGGGTTTCAAGCAGATCTTTGCCCTGAGCAGAACGGCCATGTTCAATCAGCTCAACAGTATCTAATCGACTATAGGTATTACCTTCTAAGTGACTGGATGCCCAGGAGAGGTCAATCAATAAGCGGCTGTAAATATCGCGGCCATAAGTACCGGCAGGTTGCGCAGAATAATGCGTTGCTCCCATTCTGTGTAGCTGGCGACGAATCGGCTCTGCCAAATAATAACTTTGATTCGGAATATACTCATCCAGAAATTCCCGTTGATAACCGACTGGAGTTCTTGCGGATTCTGGCTTAGCCAGATAGTGGACAATGTCGAGACTGTCTGCGGTTAGTGGTATATGGTTGGGGAAATCTGTCGATTGCGTATTTATCGGATTTGCGGAATTATCTATTTGTCCGTAATACTTACGTCCACGGCCCTGGCCGACAGCGAAGATTTGCTCTTCTTTAATCAATAGGTTAAGCCAACGCTGCACTGTTCGGCGAATTAACTGCGGATGTTCAGTGATGATTTCGGAGATGGAAAGCGGAGTTATTTGCCTTTTAATATACTGCTTAAACTCAAGAAATGTCATTCGATAGCACTCCAATTGCGCCATTATTGCGCCATTATTGCGCCATTATTGCGCCATTTCAAGAGCTGTGTGTTTCACCCGGGGTCAGAGTCAACTTGTTGACTCTGACCCCTTACAACATTCATGTAAAGCTATTTACTGAGCATAATCAAGGCGAATAAAGCTGGTGGCCTTGCGTTTATTGTCAAACTCTTGACGATCCAAGTAACTATTTAACAGTGTAATGCTATCGGTGAAATCAGGTTGGGTGCCCCCTGAAGCTAACCAGGTCGTATTCTCTTGTTCTGCAGCAAAGCTACTAAATTGAGAAGTATCAGCGTTAACGAGTGACAGTTCTACATTATAGATAGCTGTAGAATTATTCCATAACGTATCTAATGAGTTGCCGAATTCTAAAACTGGTGGCAATTCATTGCCAGTCGAGTACATAACATATTGGGCATCCCCTAAACCAGAGACATCCAATGTCAATGATACCCGCTGCATAGTTATCTCAGAACCGTTCGCATCATAGCTATCAATACAAATCCCCACTTCAGAAATATCACTGCTACAAGTTACGTTATCAATAGTCTGATTAAGCGGCAGTGATAACGAACCAATCTCTGATGAATAATCGATATCTGTATCCAGACTACTTAATTGAGTCGACACGGTGAAAGCCCAACCAGCGTCACTACCCTCTAACCATAAATAATAGTCCCCATCTATGGTTGCCGTTGAATACCCATAGGTACCGTCAGCATTTGCAGAAAGTGGTTGCCATAAATAGTTACCATAAGTGGAGTACGATAAGTTAATTTCAGCTTTTGTAAGAGAATCGACATCGGTTGGAATGTACCAATAGCCCTGACCATCGAGAGCAGTTAATGATTTTTGGTCATCATTAGACAAATTAGCCACTGAGAAGAAATTGAAAGCCTCGATGTCACCTAGAACACCACTACTATCACTAGCGTAACGAACGCCCATTATGCGCTTATCGTTCTGCGAACTAAAAGTAATACCGTTATAGTCAGGCGCAGCTCCCTGGTTGGTATCACTGTAGTAATTTTCTAAATCAGAAGTATCTAAATTATAAGTATTAAATCCAAAATAATGGTAACCAGGAGCCGGATACAAAGTCGCGTCAAGATCGACATACGTAACATTACTACCGGTGATGCATGAACCATATTTGCCACTGGCATTAATAGACAATGAACTCGGAATTAATGATTTTTCAATTGATAAAACCGCATATTCATCCAGCGTATTATCTGTAGAGTTGGACATGAAACTAACATATCCACCATCCGGCACATCCGATTGAGCTATCCGAAATTGGCTATGTGAATCTCCCCAGTCAGAAATAGTATACTGTTTAACCGAACTGTCATCATTAAGAGCCAAACTACCATCAGCCTCATGCACGGTTATAACTAAGTCTTCCCCATTCGACGGATACCCGATGATATACTCACTTGGGTTAGTAGGATCATCATAATCATAAACCTTGCACGAAGATGATGGCAGAGTGCCCACTGCATCCAACTCAACAAAGTTAAAGGTATAGTAACTGGTTGATGTGCTGCTAGAACCACCGGAAGAAGCCGGGCTAGATGTCGTTTCCGATCCACACCCAGCCAACAAAAAAGCACTACTAATCACCAAGCCTAAATATTTTTTCATCTCTCAACTCTGACTGTTGGAAAACCTGAAAGATTTTAAGCAAGTTTTGATCCAGGTATGAATATCATAAAAAATAGAACAATTATGGTACTTGCAGTTATTGATTGAGCCTAACTTACACTTTTTTCGTTAGTTTTACCGTGTCATAATCAGTGGCATCATTAATCCAATAAAACCATACAATAATGCAATACCAACGGCTTAAAGCAATTCTTTCCAATAGTTATGTATTCCACCTGTTAGGTATTCTGCTTCTTCATTTTACTTTGAAGCTGGTTACTGGGTTTGATGCCGAATCACGCATCACGGTCATCAATAGCTCATGGATTGCCACCTCTGCCTATTTGATTGCCATTGCCATTATTCCAAAAATCTCCAACTTCCTATTGGTTGATCGCAAATACTATATTCTTCCAGTAGTGGCGAGTGTCTACGCCATCAGTATTGCTTTTATTGTACTTATGCGAATTGATTATGCCCGTTCGATTCTACTGTCAGGTTTTATGTTTACCTTAGTCTGGTTGTATATCAGCGCTATATTCCGGGTTTCTCATGGAAAATTAAGCCTTTCAATTATTGATAACTTTGATTCAACCGAATTGCAGAAGCAAACACGAATTCGCTTAAATCTGCTGCCACAACCTTATTCCTTGGCAGATGTTCAGGACGGGTTAATTGTTGATTTGCATGGCGAGTTAACTGCTGAGCAGGAGAAATTTATTGCTGACTGCAGTATCAACAATAAAGCGGTATTTCACGCAGCAAGTATTCAGGAAATGATAGACGGAAAGGTGCAGACTAACCACCTTTCAGAAAACGCCATCGGTTCATTATTGCCAAATCCTGTCTATGGCAATCTAAAACGAATTTGGGAAAGTGCGATTATCGTGCTCTCTTTCCCTATAACTCTACCAATTATGCTGATTACGGCTATTTTGATTAAGCTGGAAAATCCTGGCCCAGCACTGTTTATTCAGCATCGAGTCGGGCAAGGTGGTAAGCCATTTAGGATCTATAAATTCCGTAGTATGACGATTCGCCCAGAGAATGCAGAAAGTAAATTCGCTACTCAGGAACAAGCACGAATTACTAAAATAGGAAAGATAATCAGGAAGAGCAGAATTGATGAACTACCGCAATTCTTTAATGTATTGAAGGGGGAGATGGCGCTGATTGGCCCACGACCAGAGCAGGAAAGCTTTGTAAAACAGTTTGAGCAAGAGATCCCATTCTACGGTTATCGCCATATGGTAAAGCCAGGCATCACCGGCTGGGCTCAAACCGTGCAGGGCTATGCCGATGACACCAGCTCAACCAGAGAGAAACTGGCACATGATTTGTACTACATCAAGCATTTCTCTTTCTGGCTGGATATGAATATTGTATTGAAAACGTTGAAAACTATGGCTACGGGATTTGGGGCTAAGTAGATGCATCATACCTCCTCTTTTTCTGTATTAATGAGCGTCTACGTAAAAGAAAAGCCCGACTATCTCGATACTGCGCTAAACAGTATCTGGCTAGAGCAAGAATCCAGACCCACAGAAATTATTCTGGTAAAAGATGGTCCACTTACTGAGTCATTAGAAGCGATAATAACCAAATGGCACGCATTACTTGATTCTAAGATGAAAGTGGTTGCCTTAAGTCAAAACGTTGGTTTGGCTCAAGCGTTGAATATTGGCTTATCACATTGCCAATATGAACTTGTTGCCCGAATGGATACCGATGACGTCAGCCTGCCCAATCGATTTAAACTTCAGTTAGAGTACTTGAATAAATATACTAGTATCGCTGCATGTAGTGGACAGGTTGATGAATTTGACAACAGATTAACCAATAAAACTGGATCTCGTAATCTTCCGACTAACCCTGATACTTTGAAAGATTTTTGTCGTTCTCGCTCACCTTTGAGCCACCCAGCAGTTATGTATAGAAAGAATATTATTGAATCTGTAGGGGGATATCCGAATTTTAGGAATTCTCAAGATTGGGCATTATGGTCAGTTTTAGTCTGTAAAAATTATCCTATTGGAAATTTGGAACAAACCTTAGTCAAAATGAGATGCGATAATGAATTGATGCTAAGACGTGGTGGTAAATATTTAATAAATGAGATAAAACTAACTCATTATCAATATGTTATAGGATTGATAAATAAAAGAGAGCTTATCTTAAATATTATAAAAAAATCAATATTAAGACTTTCTCCACTATTTATAAAAAAATTTCTATATAAAAATTTTAGATAGAGAGAAGTCCTAATATCAAATTAACGTTCTATTTTATTACTGATTAAGTTCTATCCGGTATAACTTTCGTTTACCAGAATATACAGAATCAAAAAAGAGGGATTTACCATCCGCAGATAACCTCGGATGTAAGTCACAACGGGTTTCACCGCTGTAGTTGAAACCATGAAAGAATTCGCCAATTTCTTTAAATGCACCCGTTTTCCAGTTACAAAGTAGTAAATGCTGCATTCGTGATTTATCAGGATAAGTATCGGTGATAAACCAGTCACCTACCACATGTGGATGCCCATCACCATATTTGTCCAGATCTCCGTTTGCAAAGTGTGTAAAATCACCTGTTTGTATGTCGATAAGCCAATATGCATCTTTTCCATTCGGACCTCTCAGATACCCCAAAATAGTATGTTCATCTGCCCAAAAGCAGTGACTTACCATTCCATAGCTCGCAAGCCTCTTTATGCTGCTTCCATCTGCCTTTGCCAACATCAAACGGTCGATACGGCGTTGTCCAAAAAAATATCGATGTAAAAATATAAAGTTATCACCAGAAGGCGAAATACTCACATGATTAACTTTATGAATTGCATCAGAAAAATTGCCATCATCGTCTACAGTCTTCACGTCATCGATTGAATAAAGTAACTCAGTATCACCATTGGATAATGAAACTTTCCAGATTCCATCATTAGATGTATCTAACAATTGCGTGTAATCTAAGTTTGGAAGATTCCGATAGCCGTAGTCTGGTCTCAACGTCATTAAACGTTGATAATTAATCGACAGGTAATATTGGTTTTTATATGAATCTTGAACTGGATAATCATATCTGGTAACTTCGTCTTTAGTAATTACAGAATATATCCTACTAATATATTTTCTGGTATTTTCATCGAAATCATTAAATATAAAATGTTCCTCATCAAGCCAGTGTGTTCTGGAGCCCTGTTGCCAGTTAAAAGATCGCGTACCAACTCCTAGCAACTTATTATCATTACCATCAAGTATACTGATTTCAATTTCGCAATTTGAATCTGGTAGCTGATCTGTTCTCTGTTCAGTTTGATGAACTATCGTTAATCCACACGCTGCACTTGGTGATTTATCATAATAGCCAAAAAATTTTTCTCTATCGATGCTCGAGCCAACTTCAATAATAGTAAAATTAGATTTAAATTGATAACTCTTTTTCGACTTCAAATAAACTAACTTAGAATAAACATGTTTAATGACTTTTTTTATTAGTGGTGTTTTTGATAAAACTCTGGCGATTGTTCTTTCTAGGGGATTGTAGGAATTACCCATAATTAAATTCTCGTTAATAAATTATCAGATATTATATTATTTTATGATACAAATCTTGATATTTTTTAGACATAGATGAATCGGAAAAAATAGTTCTGGATAATTTATAGGCTTCTTCTGATGACCCTTCGGTAAACAATTCATTCACGACACATAGCTTTTCTAATAATCCTTTTGGGTTATCACTTAATTTAAATATTTTCGTACATATATCAGACTCCTGCTCAATCTCCATATGAGACGGAATGTCAGATAATAAAGCAGGCAAGCCAGCAGCAAACCCTTCTAACACGGTATTGGGCAATCCTTCAGAAAGTGATGCAGAAATAAAATAATCTGAAGCCTCTAAATAATCTCTAACATTATTAACAGCACCTTCTATATGAATATTTTTTGATTTAGCTTGTTTTTTAAGCTCTGCTAATTCAGAGCCATCTCCTAGAATAATCAAACTTCCTTTATTATTAGCTAAGTAATAGTTAAATGCTTCTACTATAAATTTCATATTTTTCCTAGGTATCAAACTACCCACACTAATAAAAACAGGATATTCATAACCTAATGAATTCGATCTATTAGATGGTGAGATATATACACCATTTTGAATGGCCACTGATTTAATTTTATGCAATCCCAATTGGCTAGCTATCGTCTTAGAGCAAGCGACTACATTTTTACAGTGACGCATTGATGAGATATGGGAGTAAGCCATCAGCGTACCTTTAATCTTTCCAAATTTCATCGGGTAGTCATCAAATGGGTAGTTTCTTGCAGTCATTACCCAAGGTACATCAAGATCAATTTTTGACATCAATGAATCTGCACGTAAGCCTTGTGTATGAATTAATTTCGGACTAGATTTTAATATTACTTCTTTTAATCTTTTTTTTGCTTTTAGCAAACCTTGGATTCTTGATAACCTTAAACTATAAACTTTTATTCCTAATTCATCATATATAGGTTTAAGAGTATCTTTAGGTTCTGGTGATAATGTAATAACTATCGGTTCAAATTCATTTTTATCCAAATTTCTAATTATATTCAGCAATTGATTTGTGGGACCAGATCTTGATAACGTACTAACTAAATATAAAACTTTATTTATACTCATTTTTAAGATAATCCATAGTTTTTATTATTTGCATATCTAGCTAAAACAAACCCTAGCCCTAATAAAATTCCAGCCATCAATGAAGAAAATAGATATAGAAATTGTTTAGACCTAGTAACATTCACAGGTTTACTTGGTTTCTGAATCACTTTTACTAGTTCTAATTCAGATGACTTTAATAATGAAATTTTAAAAATTTGTTCTGCATATATCTTAGATAAATGAGAGAGTATTTCATTTTTATATAGTGGCATTATTTTATCAAGTTTATTAATCATAACTGTTTTTCTATATAATTCTTTTTCTTTTAAAATTGCATTTATATTATTTGTATATATAGAGACAACATCGTATGCTGTATTTTTATTGTTGGAAGATAACTGAATAAAAATCTCGCCAGTTTTTGAGTTCTTATTAAACTTCAGAGCTTTAAAATCAGAAAAATCACCTCCATTTTTATATGCAATATCTCTAATTAAATTTTCTTCAGTCAACTCTACAAATAAATTATTTTGATTATAATTATTATCTTGGCTTTCAATGCCAAATATATCATAAGGATTTGAATTTACCAAAATCTTACTTGACGTGATATATGTATCTGGATTTATAAGGAGAAATAAAAGTGTAATTAGAATACTGAAAATTGTTATTATTAATATTCTAAACCTCCCACTCCATATTACACTAAAAAGATGATTGATATCTATTTCACCATTACACTCATTAGTATAAGGCGACATTTCTTGCTTATTAAAGCTAATGCTGTTTTCTATATTTTTCATAAATACCATCAATAATAACTAACTATTTGATTTAAAATTAGCGTTAACTAGACTATTTAAGTAAAAGGATATATATATAGCAAACACTACTGTAAACACCATATAAAACTCAAAGTAAGTTGTCCAAGTTATATCGTACATCAGTTTTAGTACTAAAACTGATATTGAAAATTTCCATAAGTTAAAATGTGATTCGTTTAGTTTAAACTTAACTTTAGATCGGATTCTAACCAAATTAATCAAAGTATAAATTATTGGTACATAATAAAACAAAAATAAAATCAGACCGCCACTTGTTAAAATATCTAAATATGTATTATGTAAAAAGCTACCGGAATCCTTCATTGGCCATTCATAAAAATATTTTGCATTATTAAGCCCAACACCAAAAATTGGATTATTTAAAAACAACTCGATGCCTCTCTGAATTAAATATACCCTTAAATAGGCACTTTCATTTAATCTCAATGAATTAATATTACCAGTTAATGCAATGGTAAATCTATCTATTCTGGCATTTAGTGGGTTATTCGTATTTAATATAACCACAATGAACACAAAAATAATGGCATAAATGATAATTTTTTTATATTTAGATAACGTTAATGAATATAATAAAATCATGGTCACTAAGCCAACTAAACCTGTTATCGATTTAGAGATTAATATCATTCCAAAAGAAATTATAACCAATCCGTATAGTACTATTGATTTTAATAGTTTACTATGATTATCAAAATTAAAAATTGAAAAAGACACAACTAATAATGTAGTAATAGAAAATACATTTCTATCATGAAAAACTCCAGAAAAGTCCACTTTCCCAGGAACATAAACGCCAGATAAAAACAATATTAGAAATATTGCATTAACCAAGACCCAAGTAATTAAAATAAAAAATGATGTGTTCTTTAAATCAACATCACTCTTAATAATGAAACTGGATAAAAAAGACGAAGATATTATATAAAAAGTAGTTACCAGGAATATTTTAATATGTTCAGTTTGATTATAAGAGAATGGAGAAATTACAACCTCATAAGAAAACAAAGGGTAAAACAAAAACAAAACATTATATATCACATAATCAAATCTTAATCTATATGAAAATAGAATATAGGCAAAAATGACTATAGAAATTCCAGATAACCAGCTTACGTAAAATAAATATTCCTTATCAAAGGATCTATACGTCAATAATATTAAAGTCAAAACAACAAAAGAAAAAACACCTACTTTTTTAGGGTATATGAACACAACTTACCTCAATTTAATAAAATTGGATCATCTTTTCCATTTTAATGCTTCATGATAAAATCTTGTGTGAATATAAGATTTCGCAATTGAAAATACATCATCAATTCCTGATGATATTGTTTTTTCATAAGGTTGAATATTATATTTACTGACAAATAATGATAAAGATGCTAACCAAGCCATTTTTTCATCAAGGCGATCAGCCTTAGATAAACTCGTTGTAGGCCAATAACTCGACCACATCTTTAGTGATAACTCATTAAATATTCCCAAACTTTGTAATGCGCCATTATTAACTAAGTCTAATATGTGTGAACGAAGATCATTTCTCAACCATAAACCATAATGATTATTTAGAGCAGTATTCGTATCCTCAATAATCATAGAGTTTTGATTATATTTTTTTCCTGTTCTTGCCCATGGAATTTTCTGTAAAACATCAGGCAATCGTTTTAAAAGATGGTCATAAATATCATCAGTTCGGCATTCTGGAGCTAATGACCACATATAACCAAAAGTCTCTGGTGAACTAAACATTTGGTAAAGTGGGATGTTATCATCAATAACATTCATGCAAGAATTCAACTGTCTACGCATATAATGCATTTGCATCTCTATTTCACGATATGCACTTTCGGTTCGACCGGGAAAGCGTTGTCTAGCAGACGCTAAGTCCTGTTTTACTCCTTTCAAAGCATCTTTTTCCACACCTTTTAATAAAAAAGAAAAGTGGTGTTGATGCTTATCGAGTATTGCTGGTAATTTATGAGCTCTACGTCCCGAATACTCTCCTCGACCAATGCTATCACCATAACTTCCGGCCAATATACCATCGATACCTTCAGTATTCGCAACAGATTCCATTGCATGTAAATGTACTGGAGAATATTCAGCTCCACGCACAGCAGCCAATTCAATGTTATCTTTTAAACGTTCAGCATTCAGTTCAAAGTGTTTAAATTCCCAACCAAATTCACAAGCAATTCGTTGGGCATATATCACATCCCGACTTTCAGGAACACCCCAAGTTAACGCTACCACATCGCCGGCGAAATCACCTGATTCTTGTAGCAATCGAACAATACCTGCAACAATTCGGCTATCCATTCCCCCACTTAGTAAGATACCAATCGCTTTTTTACCCTCAACAAAATCTAATACTTCTGCTGTTAAATTTTCACGTAGCTTTTTTGAAGCCTCATCCGCCCCAACAACATTAATACCATGCTGTGGTAACGTAGCTTCTTGCAATTTGCCTTCTTCAGTTAAGCGAGACATCCAAGGTGTAAGTTCAATACCAGAAACCAAGGTTCTATTTCCAATAGAATAGTTCTTCATTAAGATACCAAGAACTGCCACTGGATCGATCCTCGCCAAAAATTTACTATCTGAATTGATGCAGTTCGCAAACGAAGAATAAACTTGTAAGTTATTAATGCTCAGATAATAAGACCTGCCCCCTAAGCAATCATAGTGATCGAACATACTCATTTTCCTTACTCCCGCAAACAAATTTATTGAATCATCTTAATATAACCATCAGCAACCTGATGAACACTAAAACTCTGTGCTCTGATTAGAGTTTTCATTTTCTCATCTGAATTTAGTGTGTTAAGAACAGCCTTTGCTAAAGCTTTGTTGTCACCGACTGCGACGAGAGTTCCCCACTCACCGTTATCTAAAATTTCGGATGGTCCAGAGGGACAATTAGTACTCACCACAGGTACATCCAAAGCAAGCGCTTCAACAATTACATTGCCGAACCCTTCATATATCGAGGACAATACAAACAAATCTGCTTTAGCCAGATACTTATAGGGGTTAATTTCAAAGCCGAATAATTCGACAACATCTGTTAAATCCAATTCAGAAATTAGGTCCTGCAACTCCGTATGTAATGCCCCTTCACCAAAAATAACAAGCCTGGTTTGATCTAAATATTCATGCACAGTTTTAAATGAATGTATAAGTGTTGCAAAGTCTTTCTGCTTGGAAAGACGTCCTAGCGAAACGATAGTTTTAAAATTATTGTTAAACCAACGATGACTTATGGGCTCGTTAGCAAGTTGATGAATATTTTCCGTGTAGGCAGGATTATACATTACATTAACTTTAGATTTATCAATTGAAAAATTAGTGATTAAATCATCTGCCACGCCTTTAGATACACAGGTAATGCTACTTACAGTATGAGATAGCAATGGGTAGCAAATACTCAATAATCTTGACACGATTCCCCTTCCATTTTTCTTAGAATTAGAAAGACTAATAACGACTCGCCAAAATATTTTAGTTTTTGTAAATGATAGTAACTTTGCTAACGACAGCACCCAATTAGGTACATGAAGCGTGCTAAGCATAAACAAAGGTCTTGAAGAACGCATATAACGAGCAAGCTCAAATACGTCATGGATGTAAGTTTTATCTATAATAATCTTGTTAACACTTTTCTCAACCAGAGATTCTAATGGGCCAGAGGCTCGATGCACAATCAAGTCGACATCATAGCCTTTAGACGAAAATTCATTCGCAAGATATATCAATTCCCGTTCAGCTCCACCACCGGAGAATGATACTAAATATAGGCCGATCCTTTTAGATGACAATTTTTTCCTCTACTTATTTTCTAACATGTCTAGTCCACACTTCTTCATAATTTCATCTTGCTCTGACTGAATCTGCAATACTCTTGACGAAATTTTATTAATCAAAGAAGTATAGTTCTGTTCAATAAATGTTATCTTTTCGTTTACATCATCAACGATACTCGACTTCCATAATTTGTTATCTGCTGCCTCAATAATCAACTCTGGCAATTGCATATCACCACCAATAACCCCTGCATATTTAGCACTATATGAAAGTGCAATTGTCGGTACTCCGGTTTGTAGCGTGGATACAGCAGCATGCATTCGGCAAGCGATAGAAAAATGGCAACCAGAAACAATCGCTCTGCACTCCGAAGGTAAGAGCATATCCTCAATATAAAAAACCTTCTTCAGTTCAGGGAGTTGCTGCTTAACCTGTTCAATAACCGACCTGTCATCTCTTTTAACATGGTTAAATACATGAGGCATAAAAACGATTTGTCTTCCCTGCTCAACAAGGCTTAAGGTAAGTGCCTTCCAAGCAGATAAATAATCAACCTCGGAGTCAGTGTAATGCCTCACTAAAGCAGAAGGTGTGATAACTACATAATTTCCATCTTCAAGTCCATACTTAGTTAGTGTTGCTTCTTTTAAATCAGGTGTCTGTTTAGGCAGATTAAACCACGCTAAATCGTGCCCTTGAGATGAGTGCTTATGTTTTAAATCCACTTGTAGATGCATTAATGATGGTTCATCACGAGTGACTATTCGGCATTTGGCCATTAAAAATCCAAAAGCATTTTTACGCCAAGAGGTAAACGGGCCAATAGTATGTCCAATCAGATAAACTGGAAAGTGTTGGGACAGACGGTACATAAAAAAGAGACGAACAATAATCTTGTAACCTGAATAATATTCACTAAAGTCGTCACCACCTAATACTAATATCGAAACTGGTTTGTAACTTTTTATTAGTTTTATTACATCTTTAATCCATTTTTGTCGGTTAAAGAAAGAAGAAGTGATGTTAGATCCGCGATCAAACTCTGGCAAATCTAAAGATGAAACCTCAGTTCCATCATTTAATTCAGATATAATCCTATCTTTATCTTCATCACTAGCAAAGTCACATAAAAACTCAGCATCACCACCAAACTGTTTATCAAAATAATTAATACTATTGATTGCCATCATTGCAGAACCATTATTCTTTGCATTTGGTATTTGTAATACTATGATTTTTTTCACGAATATTTCCTTCAGTTAACTTTCTCTTTGAATTTCAGGCTGATAGATTATTTCATTAGTTTTCTTTGTAGATAACCTTTAACTCTTTTTAAGAACTTATTAAGTCTTTCCCAATAACTACCTTTGATGCCATTATATTCAGTATAAATAGGTGACATTGCATCGATATAAATACTCAGATCATTTATGTCTAGTGCTTTCCTAAAAGAATATTGAGAAGTATCACGGAGCTGGTTTCTAAGCTGTTGGCGTTTTTTTTCATACTCTGACAGTGCTTCTCCTCCCACACTAACCCGCTTATTTGGTACCCAGTTACCTTTATTCTGTTCAATTTCCAAACGATAACCTAAAGCAATTTTTCGATGGCGCAAACCAGCGTCCTGTGAAGCAATAACCTGACTAATTTGTAATTCTTCGAGCTGCAATCGTTCTTCTTTCCAAGCCGCTTCAATCAAATTATAAATCTCTTTATTTCGTATAACTAAAATATTAGTGCCTTCACCGTCTTGGACGTACTTTGGTAACCAAGCATCACCAAGCACCATGTCAGCTGTCTCAGCAAAAACATCATCACAAAAATCGCAAGACTTATACTTAAACGCTCCCATACCCCAGTCTGTACCGAACAACTGGCTTGTTGGAATTATCTTATCCACTTTATGTGAACTTACTGCCGTAAAGTATTTATTCGCAGCAGCCTGAGTATTTTTCACCCTAAAATCTACTCTATTTAACGAGTTAGGATCTATACCAGCTTGCCAAGCTAAACTATCTGCGTAATGAGCACTTTTTAGATGGCCACAAACTAACCCTATACAAAAATGAATTCTATCGGCTAAAACCCTATCTACATTTTGTAGTAATCGAACACTTTTGATAAAACAAGGAAGCCCTATGATTGCATATCGACCTGGCTGACGGCGAACTAGTTTCATGACATCAGATAATTCAATGGGATAGTATCGCGATTTGGCCCCTTTCTGTATCTCATCGATGGATCGACAAATCGTGTATTGAAAAAGACCATCCTTTCCTGCAAAGTCGCTTGTCTGCCTAGACTGTACGTTGATAATAAAGTCAACTTTTTTTGCCCTGAACAGTTCATGTAGAATCCATGTTCCAAATCCACCAGAGCTACCCAATTCTCTGAAATGACTTTCTTTCACATAACCGGCGAAGCTTTTATAGTAATACCCGACACTTGGATGATGCTGGCATTGTTGTGAATAGAGTTCGCTACCTATCTGGTCTTCATTCAAACAACTGGCGCCAAAAGGACAAACTCTGTCGGTCATTTCCTGTATAGAAGAAATATTATCGGAATTCATTAATACTGCTTCATATTGTCCAATTTGATTAAGACACATTCGATAAGGACTATCCTCTACCGCTGCGCAAGCACCACAGCCAACACAATAACCATTCTGAATGACCGTTTTTTGCAATTCTGTCTTACACTCAATCACAGGATGTTCTCTACCTTAATCAAATTTATGATACTCAAGTCATATTTGTAGTGATGCATAATTCTAGATATTCTTATCAAACCTTAAATATTGCCGACTTAAAAAACTTTACTGTGCTTCCGAATTCCACTAACGATAAGGCCTTCGACTGCATAAAAAACAATTCTCGAGTTCTGGGATTGGAGACATTAAAAAAATAAAGAGCCATGAACTGTGATGCAACTGTTGCTATTGCTGCCCCCATAATTCCATACAACGGAATTAACCATAAGTTCATGGCAATATTAACAATTAAACCAGTTAGCCCTCGATAAAATGAGTATTTTTGTAAGCCTTCCGCCACTAGATACCTATAACTAATGCCACTAATAGCTAGAAAAACGCCTCCCCAGATATGCACAACCAAGATCATTGCGGATGTTTTATATTCACTACCAAAAATCAAATCGATAATTGGAAATGCGAGAACACCAATCAAAATCGCAGCACCAACACCGATAACAGCCATCAAGTTCAAAAGATGCTGAGTGCGCTCTAAGTATAAATCCCTACTCAAATTTTTTGCATTTATCATTGTTGGATAAAGTGAAGAAGCAATAACCGTTGGGATAAAAAACCATCCTTCACTTAATCTCACGGCCGCCGCATATACTCCCACTGATTGATTCCCAATCATTTCACCTAACATAATTTGATCAATTTTAGAATATATTGTATATAGAGCACCGGCTAAAATTAACGGCCAAGCTTCTTTGATTAGATACCTAGCTTTTATCCAATTAGGTTTAAAGTGATTTAATAAACTAGTCTTTCGATTAAACCATAAAAATAATAATCCTACCGCCATAACCATTGCTTCAACAGAAACAGCCCATGCAAAATATATAAGAGGAGCCTTAAACACTATCAAGACAATTTTCAGGCTAACGCTTATTGTAAAGGCTACTATTTCCATACCAGCACTGAACTTGGCTTTTATATGAGCCTCGAACCAATAGCGAAGAACATCAAATATTTTAAACAGATAGCCAATTGAAAATATCAACACTAATGTCTGTGTTAAGACGTCACCTGGTTTTGATGAAATAATAATCAGCATGGTAGAACTAATAAATAGGATTCCACCGATACAGCGTAACATTAGGCCAGATGTAATAATTGTACTATCTTCGTCAGGGTGATTGAGTACTTCTCTTACTATAATATTTTCTAGTCCTAGACTGATTAAAACAGAAAATAAAGAGACAAACGATAATGCATAACTAAATACACCAAACTGCTCAGGGCCTAGATAACGCGCCATCCAGACCGTCACAACGAGAGCTAGACCCATTCGATAAATTTTACTTCCCAGCAACCAAGAAGTGTTCAATACATATTTGGAAATACCTTTTTTTTTCATTTAGATCCCTTGAGAGCAAGCTACCGCCCTTGGATAACGCTCCCACAATGCACTTATGCTGCAATTCGCCAATCTGCTTGGCATTCTTAGCAAAATGTTACCTCATTCTCAATCCCCGTGCGAGATTAACCTTACCTTAACCCGGCATTTGTGATTACATCCTCAAACAGATGGGTTTATAATGACGCTTATTAAATTCAATTGATTACGGAAGTAGCACATGATCATCGTAACTGGCGGCGCTGGCATGATTGGCAGCAACATTGTAAAAGCTCTCAATGAACAAGGTATCACCGATATTTTGGTGGTTGATCATCTAAAAAATGGACGCAAGTTCAAAAACTTAGTTGATCTACAGATCGCCGATTATATGGATCGTGATGATTTCCTGACCCAGATTATGGCTGGTGATGATTTCGGCCCGATCGAAGCGGTATTCCACGAAGGTGCCTGCTCGGCTACCACCGAGTGGGATGGTAAATATATGATGCTCAATAACTATGAGTATTCTAAAGAGCTACTGCACTACTGCCTAGATCGCGAAATTCCGTTTTTATACGCTTCTTCCGCTGCCACTTATGGCGACACCGATACTTTTATTGAAGAACCTCAATATGAGGGTGCACTCAACGTTTATGGCTACTCAAAGCAACAGTTTGATAACTATGTACGCCGTCTATGGCTAGATGCAGAGCAGCATGGTGAAACTCTTTCTCAGATTACTGGTTTTCGCTATTTCAACGTTTATGGGCCACGTGAAAATCATAAAGGCTCCATGGCCTCGGTTGCTTTCCATCTGAATAACCAGATGAACGCAGGTGAAAATCCGAAACTGTTTGCCGGTAGTGAACACTTTATCCGTGATTTTGTCTACGTGGGTGATGTAGCCACCGTTAACCTGTGGTTTATGCAACATGGCGTATCTGGCATTTTTAACCTGGGTACCGGTAATGCTGAATCATTTGAAGAAGTAGCTAAAGCCGTGATAGCTCACCATGGTCGTGGCCAAATTGAAACCATCCCGTTCCCGGAACATCTGAAAGGCGCGTATCAGGAATACACTCAGGCGGATCTAACCAAGCTGCGTGCAACAGGTTGCGATGTTCAGTTTAAGACCGTGGCACAAGGTGTCTCAGAATATTTACAAATAATAAACTCGTAGTACAAAGTGAGACGCACTCTGTCTCAAATCGATTACTATGGATATCCTTTTATAAAAATTTAAGCGTTAGTTAGAGGTTGTTATGAAAATTGCTGTTGCTGGTACCGGCTATGTTGGTTTGTCCAACGCGGTTCTGCTCGCCCAAAACCACACCGTGGTGGCGTTAGATGTGATTGCTGAAAAAGTTGAGATGCTGAATCAGCGTAAATCACCGATTGTCGATAAAGAAATTGAAGAGTTTCTCAGCACCAAAGAGCTGGACTTTACTGCCACTCTGGATAAAGAGCAGGCTTATGTGGGTGCGCAGTATGTGATTATCGCCACTCCAACAGACTATGATCCACAAACCAACTACTTCAACACTTCAACGGTAGAAGCAGTCATTAAAGATGTGATGGCGATTAACCCGCATGCAACGATGGTGATCAAATCCACTATTCCTGTGGGTTATACTTCTCGCATTCGCCAAGAGCTAGGCTGCGAGAATATTATTTTCTCCCCTGAGTTCTTGCGTGAAGGCCGCGCATTGTACGATAACCTCTATCCATCGCGCATTATCGTGGGTGAACAGAGTGAACGAGCGACTACTTTTGCCAACCTGCTGGTCGAAGGTGCGATTAAAGAGAATATCGAAGTACTGTTTACCAACTCAACTGAAGCGGAAGCGGTAAAACTGTTCTCGAATACTTACCTGGCAATGCGCGTCGCTTACTTTAATGAGCTAGATTCCTATGCTGAAGCACATGGTCTGGACGCTCGTCAGATTATTAATGGTGTCTGCCTGGATCCGCGTATCGGCAACCACTACAACAACCCATCTTTCGGTTACGGTGGTTACTGCCTGCCAAAAGATACTAAGCAACTTTTGGCTAACTACCATAAGGTTCCGAATAATATTATTGGCGCGATTGTGGATGCTAACCGTACTCGTAAAGACTTTGTCGCCGACAGTATTATTTCACGCAAACCAAGCGTCGTCGGTATCTACCGTTTGATTATGAAAGCGGGATCAGATAACTTCCGTGCCTCTTCAATTCAGGGCATTATGAAACGCCTGAAAGCAAAAGGCATTGAAGTCGTAGTTTACGAACCGGTATTAAAAGAGGAACATTTCTTTAATTCGGAAGTGATTCGTGACTTTTCTGAGTTTAAACAGCGTGCTGATGTGATTGTTTCTAACCGTATGGTTGAAGAGTTGGCAGATGTTGCCGATAAAGTTTACACACGCGATCTGTTTGGCTCTGATTAATGACTTTCCCCAGCCATAGCTACAGTTATGGCTGGGAACATTATTTTATACAGCAAGAACGACAAGGAACTTAATGAAAATTCTTATTATTGGCCCTTCCTGGGTTGGTGATATGGTGATGTCGCAGTCACTGTATAAAACGCTCAAACAGCAACATCCTGACTGCCAGATCGATGTCCTTGCTCCGCAATGGTGTAAACCAATTTTAGAAAGAATGCCTGAAATTAATCAGGCATTGACTATGCCTATAGGCCATGGTGAGTTCAATCTGTTTAAACGACGGGAAATCGGCAAATCACTCCGTGAAAGTAATTATACTCATGCGCTGATTCTACCCAATTCAGCCAAATCTGCCTTAATTCCCTGGTTTGCCAATATTCCCCAGCGCACCGGCTGGAAAGGGGAAATGCGTTTTGGTTTGCTGAATGATATCCGTACCAATAAAAAAGATTTTCAGTATATGGTGGAACGGTATGTCGCCCTCGCCTACTCAAAAGTAGAAATGGTCAATTCAGCCTCACTTGGCGGTCTAGAAATGCTACCTAAGCCAGAGCTAACAATTGATCCTGCTACTCAGCAACAGACTATCAACAAATTTTCTCTTACTACTGATAAGCCTATTATCGGCCTATGCCCTGGTGCCGAATTTGGCCCGGCTAAAAAGTGGCCAGAGCAGCATTATTCTGTTGTCGCTCAGGAAATGATTAACCGTGGTTATCAGGTATGGCTATTCGGTTCACAGAAAGATGTTCCTGCTTGTGAAAATATAGTGGCTGGATTGAGTGATGATGCACAATCGAGTGCAATCATATTGGCTGGGAAAACATCATTAATTGAAGCGGTCGATCTGCTGGCCGCGTGTCAGACGGTAATCAGTAATGATTCAGGCCTGATGCACGTTGCCGCAGCAGTGGGTTGTCAGGTTGTCGCCATTTATGGTTCAACTTCACCAGAGTATACGCCACCGCTAACCGATAACGTCGCTATTGTGCATACTGATATTGAATGTCGACCTTGTTTTAAGCGTGAGTGCCCACTGGGGCATTTGAAATGTTTGAAAGAATTAACTCCTGCAATGGTTATGGAAAAACTAAATGCTAAATAGACTCAACTTAATGAAACCTAACTGGATAACTCCAGAATCTTTAAACCGCTTTTTCCTATTCTGCATCTTAATCTATACGGTTACCCTTTTTTCGTTTGAGAAACTTCATAAACCATTTGAAGCTCTGGTTGTTTTAGGCTGTCTTTGGGCTTTATATACAAACAAAAGCAAGCTGAAGCATGAACCCGTACTTTGGTTATTAGTCGCCAGTTTAGCCATTCAGATCATTAGTTGGTATAACAGTTTATCGATCATTCCTAGCCATGCCGCTAGTTACCCGACACTAGACAGATTAGCAAAATTATACTTATTTATACCTCTGGGAATTCTTATAAGTAGCAATCAGAAAAATATTATTTATATATGGATATGCTATTTTTTTGCCCTCATACTAGCTTGTTTCTCTAGCCCAACATTATTAGCTGATTTAAATAATGCATTTCATGGTTTACGTGTTGATTTTGGCATTAAAAATGCCATGTATACATCTGCCATATCAGGATTATGCCTTTTAATAGCAGTATATTCATTTATTTATCTATTTCAAAACAAAAATACAAAGAATATAAAATCGGCACTATTAGCAATAGTAATTATTAGTCTTTTTATATTGGTCGTTTCACAATCAAGACAAACTTATCTTGCTTATGTTTTAATATTATTATCACTTCCTGTTTTTTATTTTAATTCTATAAAACAAGACAAAAAGAAAGTCTTCTATATTCTATTGGTTTTAGTTGTTATATCTTCTGCTATTTATCTAGTACTAATAAACTCTCTTGACCCATCAAAACTACGCCAAATGAGCTCGACTATTAGTGCGATTGTGAATGGTACACCAATTCCAATGACAAGTAGTGGCATTCGATTTAATGCCTGGATTGAAGCATGGAAATTATTTATTCAACATCCTATTGTCGGCATAGATAAAAACTCTGCAGAGTATATCTTTGATACATCACCACTTTTCCTTTCATATCAAGACAATGAGATGGTTAGTGCAATTCGGCATCTACACAACAGTTTTATGGAATATTTCCTTTTTTACGGATTAATAGGATTTACGATTATTCTGTCAACTTATGGATTAATCATAAATAGTTTATTTAAGTTTAAAAAAATCATTCCAAACTATAATTTCTGGATGAATATATGTATTTTCACTATCTTATATTGGATCGTATTAAATAACTTTGAAAGTTACAATGCCCGAGCCTATGGTGTAGCTACACACAATCTAATTTGCGCTAGTATTTTCTCTTTATATTGGAATGCAAAATATAAAAATGGTGCTCAAAAAACTAATTGAAATTTAGTCCGTTAATCGTTTTACGTATCGCTCCCTGGTTGGATTTTATAAACTCATCCAGGGCATTTTTCATTCTGGCCGAATTTGCATTAGCAGAAAGAATTGATACCAATTGAGCAGTTATTTCACTTCCATTTTGAGCAATCATACCGCCCCCGCAAGCCACCAAATTATTGGTTATATCGGTAAAATTAAAATAACTCGGCCCGGTGATTGAAGGGATCCCCACAGCAGCTGGTTCCAACAAGTTATGGCCACCAACTTTATCACCCAGCAAACTTCCCCCCATAAAGCAAACATCACTGGCGGCCAGAAAGGTAAACATCTCCCCCATAGTATCGGCTAAGTAAACCTGCGCCTGTGGTAGTTCGGAAACGGCAGCCTCTGTACGACGGGATAAGCTCCAACCCTGCTCTTTAACCAAGCTGGCAACTGAATCAAACCGTTCAGGATGGCGGGGAACGAGAATAAGCACAGCATCAGGCAACTGACGAATAAGCTGGCGATGCACTTGCAGAACCTGCTCATCTTCCCCTTTATGGGTACTGGCCGCAATCCAGACCGGACGATTATTTCCCAATTGTTCACGTAAAATCTTACCTGTAGCAATCGCCGTTTCAGGAACCGTAATATCAAATTTCATTGAGCCGGTAACAGTCAGTTTCTCGCTTGCTATTCCCAGAAATTCAAAACGTTTTGCATCCTCAGCATACTGACAATAAATATGAGAGATATGACGGGCAAATAAGGAGTGAAACAGGAATTTTACTTTTGCATAGCCATCACAGGATCGCTGTGAAAGGCGAGCATTAACAACAGATACAGGAACTCCATTTTTCGCAGCAATCGCTAATGTATTCGGCCACAGTTCCGTTTCCATAATAATCAGCTGACTTGGTTTCACTGTGTCAATAAACCACTTTAAACACCATGGAAAATCCAACGGCATATAGCGATGTTCCACCAAATTCCCCAGCTTTTTCGCCTGCTCAGCACCCGTAGGCGTTGTGGTGGTTAAAACAATTGCTAACTCTGGCCGCTGCTGTTTTAGTGCCTTTATAAATGGGGAAATAGCAATCACCTCACCAACAGAAACGGCGTGAATCCATACCGGTGACTTTCCTGCTACTTTTGGGGTTATACCGAAATGCTCTTTCCATCGCTGTCCAACCGATGGCTTCCCTGGTTTCTTTCTATATAAACCGAATAAAAACAGTGGCGCCGTACAGATCAACAACACTGTATAGAAAAATCTAATCATAAATAGCGTTACTTCAAAAAAGCATTCATATATTGATTAACAATATGGCTCTGTTCAAAATTATTCAAAATTTCGTCAATATCATTCTGCCATTGTTCATCATGCGAATCTTGCAGTGTGAATACGATTTTTTCTGCCAGCGAAGCGGCGGTTTCTTCGGCCAGATAAGGTTCAAGAGCACCATGCATTATTTCGCGTACGCCACCTTTACAATCGGTAGCCACCACCGGTGTTCCGCAAACGAGTGACTCGATAAGCACCATACCCAGCCCCTCCCATCGAGAACTCAGAATAAATAGATCGGCCTGACGAAACCAGGGATAAGGATTGCTTTGCTGACCTTTGAGTATCACTTCTTTCCCAAGCCCTAGACGTATGATGGTCTTCTCAATATTCTCTTTATCTTTACCAGCACCAACAATCACTAACTGATGTGGCAAATTATACTTTTCCCGGGCAAGAGCAAAGGCTTCAATCAACAGAGGAAAGTTTTTCACTTCGGTTAACCGACCAAGTCCCAGAATATAGGGTTGTTGCGGAGCGATCTCTTTTGCGATTGGCACCAAAGATTCTTCCCTGATTTTAGCAAAATCATTGGGATTACTGATTTTAGCCACACTTTTCGCGTTGATCGCATGAGTTTGTAATAAGTCATCCAGGCTATCTTTTGCTCCCTCAGACACACACACTACATGGCGGTTGGCAAATAGGTCAGAAAAGATCTTCTGTGACTTAGATTTATACATATGCTTATGCTGCACATTCTCACAAACGAAAACAAAGCGATCATCCTGGATTGGCCAGATCTGATCAAATGTTCCCTGACCCCGGAATATAATCAGATCAAACTGACCATATTGATTCTCTGCTTTTTGTAATAACTGCTTGAAAGCTTTCGCCTGAGCATGGGCAAAATAATGAGGAAATGTTTTACGATATTTAACATTGATCAGCTTGCAGATCACAAACCAGAACAGTCCAATACCCGATGCAAATACCCATTTTTTCAGGTTAAACAGATGCAACAACACCTCTTTACTTCGCGGCTGTAGCTCTATCTTTCTGTCTTTCAGATAAATCAAATGAGCCTCATGCCCATCTGCAACAAAAGCATCTGCCAGGTTAACCGCCACTCGCTCCATACCACCCATTTTCAGGCAGTTAACCACCACTGCTACACGCATATCATATTCCTTAGTTCCTAGACTGTGACTTTACCTATCGCTTTCATAACCGACTAATAATTTTTTATAGTCTTCTTCTTTCCAATAGATATTGTGCTTACGAAATTCTTTACGAAAAGAACGCAACAATCGCTCAAGATTAGTCGTTTTCCAACCGTCTCTCACATGTTGAAAACACTTATCAAAATCTATAATCCACACAGTTCCCTTGTCATCAAGCAAAATATTGTGAATATTCAGGTCCGTATGATTCACACCCGCATCATGCATCTTGCGAATTTCCCGTCCTATCGCCTGATAAGTTGACGCAGGTAACGCTCGCTGTTTGAGGATGGCAACTAAATCCTGGGCATTAGCAATTTTTTCGCTCAGCAGATCCGCCTGATAGCAGAATGTGCGTTTTATTGCTCTGGCAGCAATGGGCCGGGGTACATTCACTCCAGCAGTTCTTAAATGCTGCAGCAAACAGAACTCCTGATAACTACGGGTATTATTCAGACCTGAGTAGAAGTAATGGTCGGTAATAATTTTTCCAAACAAGCCACCGCGTCGGTAATGACGCAAAGCGGCCTGAATTCCATTGAGCTGAATAAACCAGGTGGTACCACGCCCCTGAGCACTCCCTACGACCGCATCAACATTTTGCCAATAGTGGATATCGCAGCTTTTTATCGGCTGCTCAATAGTAAGTAATTCACTATCAAACCAGACGGTCTGTTTGCCTTGCGAAACCTGCTTAATCACGGCTAATTCACTCTCGGGAACTCGTTTATTTGTCAGCATTTTACATTTTCTTTAGGCCTGTGCATAATCGTTGCCAGACTAATTTTTAGCAAAACCCATTATTCTGTGAGCGGATATGCCTTTACTTACCACAGCTCCCAAATCACTCTGCATTTTACGCCTTTCAGCCATCGGTGATGTGTGTAATGCCGTTGCCGCTGTACAAGCAATTCAGCGCCAATGGCCAGCAACAAAAATCACCTGGATTACCGGAAAACTAGAAGCTCAGCTGATTGGCGATCTCGATAATGTTCGAGTGGTGGTATTCGATAAAAAGCAAGGATGGAAAGCCTACACTCAGTTGTGGAATCAACTGAAGGGTGAAAAATTCGATGCATTGTTGCATATGCAATATGCCATTCGCGCAAGCATAGTGACACTGGGGATCAAAGCCCGCTATAAACTGGGATTTGATGCTAAACGCAGCCAGGATTTTCAGGCCTGGTTTACCAACGTCCAAGTTCCGTCGCCACAGCAGCCCCATGTACTGGATGGGTTACTTGCATTTGCCAAAACCCTAGGAGCAGAAGATATTACGCCACGCTGGTCGCTTCATTATAGTGATGCAGATCGTTGCTGGGCAGAGACACAACTGACTAGCAGAACTAAGCAATTGGTCATTGTTCCGGGAGCCAGCAAAGGTTATAAGAATTGGACAGCTCAGGGCTATGCAGAAGTCATTAAGCATGCACAACAACTTGGCTGGAATATCATACTGGCGGGTTCACCAGCTAAAATTGAAGTGGATCTTGCCGAAGCCATTGAACAACAATTAACGACACCAGTGACCAATCTTGTCGGCAAAAGTAGCCTCAAGCAAATGCTGGCACTGATCGATCTGGCCAATCTGGTCATTGCCCCCGATACCGGCCCCACTCATATGGCCAATGCGATGTCTACACCAGTGATTGGCCTTTATGCTCATCATAATCCGCTACGTACTGGACCTTACTGCTATCGTGATTATGTGGTTTCTGTTTATGAGGAAGCTTTGCTAGCCGAAACAGGTAAAAAACCTGAACAGCTTAACTGGCGCACCCGTGTAAAAGATGAGAAAGCAATGGAGCGAATTAAATCTCAGGATGTGATCGCTATGCTTGAGAAAGTCATCCAGGATTTTAACTTGTAACTCAATAATATGGTTCAAATAAGGTATGATAGCACCAAAGAGAATCGCTCAAGCCTCTAACGGAGAAAACTGTCTATGATCACTGGTGTTGTTATTACATTGAATGAATCACGTAATATCCTTGAGTGCATTAAATCACTACAACAAGTCTGTTCAGAAGTCGTCATCGTTGACTCACTCAGCAGTGATGATACCCGTGCAATCGCCCTTCAGGCTGGAGCTAAAGTTATTGAACAACCTTATATCGGCGATGGCCTGCAAAAAAACGTTGGGCTGGCACATACCGAAAATAACTGGATACTCAGTATCGATGCCGATGAACGTTTAACTCCAGAAGCTGTTGAGCTGATCAAACAACTGGATCTCACCACAACCGAACATGACGGTTTTGCTTTCCGACGCCGCAACTATATTGGTAGCCGCTGGATTAAGCAGTGTGGCTGGTATCCGGATTACTGTATTCGCTTATACAACAAATCAAAGACTCGCTTCTCTGAAGTCAAACAGCACGCTTCGGTTCAAGCGAAGAATCCTAAACAACTGGACGCCGATTTAATCCACTATTCATTTGATAATATTGGCCAGTTATTTGCCAAGCCCGGACGTAACTTCAGTAATCGCTCAGCAAAAATCATGTATCAAAAGGGCAAACGGGCGAATTCATTTTCACCCTTCCTGCACGGATTAAGCGCTTTTATTCGCAAATATTTGCTGCAAAAAGGCTTTCTGGGTGGTGTGGATGGAATGACAGTTGCGCTCAGTGCAGCTCTCAACAGTTACCTGAAATATGCCAAACTGCTTGAGTTTCAACGCGATCCCAAAGTGTTAGAGAAAGAAGATTTCAATAAGGTCTGGTAGCCATGCATATTTGCCATGTCAATCTCGCTTCTGGTTACAGTGGCGGAGAAAACCAAACTCTGCAACTGATTAAACAACAGTTGCAGGAAGGTTATCAGGTAACCGTTGTAGCCAATCCTAAGAGCCCTTTTGCGCAGGCTGTTAAAGAGCTGGGTTGCCGGGTGGTGTTAGCCAGACATTACTCTCGTAGCCATAGCCGGGATATTACTCAGGATTGTAAACTCGTCCATGTACACGAAGGTCGGGCAATTTACTGGGCCTTGATTCAGCATCTTCTGTATAAAGTGCCATATATTGTCACCCGCCGGATAGATAATCCGTTAAAAAATCGCTGGTTATCTAATCTGGCTTATCGCCATGCTCGGATTTTAGTGGGAATCAGTGCCGAAGTTGTAAAACAGATCGCAGTAAAACATTCAAAAAAGCAGATAGAAAAAATACCCAGCTCGCCTGTCAGCTATGCCAGTGACCCTCTGCAAGTTTCAGCTATACGCAAAAAATTTACGGATAAGTTTCTGATAATCCAAGCGGCTAAGATGTTAAAACATAAGGGTTATGATGTTACTCTGGCTGCAGCCAGACTAATTGAACAACAACAGCTACCTATCCATATTGCCCTTTTGGGCGATGGTAAAGATATGCAAGAGATTCAGGCTCTGGCTAGCGGACTACGTAATGTCTCCTTTGAAGGCAAACAATCGAATATGGGTGACTGGTTTGCTGCCGCAGATTTACTGATTCACCCTTCCTATACAGAAGGATTGGGGTCAGTTATTTTAGAGGCAATGCAAAGTAGTTTACCGGTGATAGCCTCTAACACAGGGGGCATCCCAGATATCATTACCAACCAGCAGAACGGGCTGTTGATTGAGCCGGGCAATGCACAACAGCTGGCAGATGCCATCAGTACACTCTACAATAATCAATCAGACAGAAAGCGCTATATTGAAGCGGGCTTTGCTACATTGACCCAGTTTGACATCAGCCATACATCAAAACTGTATGGTGAGATTTATACCAAGATGAAGTAATTTATGACCGTAATCTATCCCGGAACTTTTGATCCTCTAACCAATGGCCATCTCGATATTATTGAGCGGGCAGCTAAAATGTTTGACCATGTTATCATTGGTATTGCCGCAAGCCCCTCGAAAAAAACCATGTTTTCTCTGGAAGAACGGGTCGATCTCGCTCAGCAATCAACCACACATCTTTCGAATGTTGAAGTGAAAGGTTTTTCCGGCTTACTGGTTGATTTTGCAGAGCAAGAACAGGCAACTGTCCTAATTCGTGGGTTACGAACTACCGTTGATTTTGAGTATGAGTTTGGTTTAACTACCATGTATCGTCGCTTAAAGCCTGATCTGGAAAGTATTTTTTTAACTCCAGCAGAAGAATTTGCTTTTCTCTCTTCAACCATCATCCGGGAGGTTGCCATTCATGGTGGAGAAGTGGAACAGTTTGTACCACCAGCGGTTTATACGGCGATTAAGAATAAACATAGTATTTGACTAAAATGACCAAGTTTAATTACTACTTCTTCCATAGTCTGCTTACATTAGTTCCAGCCAATATTCATCGTTGGCGGGCTGATAAAGCATTTAAAAAACTACCTGGCTATGATCAGGAATATATTAGGGAAAGAGTTGATTACTACAATCAACTGAATAAGCCGTTTCAACTTAACCCTTCTCGTTCAGTGAAAATAAAAAAATTCCGCAAGACGGGAGGCACAACTTACTACTTCGACTTGTTCAAAATAGTAAAAGGATTTTCTCCAGACTATCTGATTCAGTTTGTTAATGGTGATGTCAGGGAAGTTCCTCCAGAACCTGCATTTGTAAAAAGCAGACCAATTAATCCATACAACCAAAATTCTGTTCTGCTTAAACTGAATGCCATTCGTCATTTTCAGTTTTTAAACGATAAACTGCAGTTTACTGAAAAAAAAGACATGGCTGTCTGGCGAGGGTTGGGATTTTTAGAACATCGCAAAATAGTAATTCAGCAATATTACAACCATCCTCGTTGTAATATTGGCAGACATCGCCCACAAGAAGGAATGCCTTGGGATAAAGAACGGATATCAATTGATGAACAACTGACCTATAAGTTTATCCTATGTATCGAAGGAAAGGATGTTGCCACCAATCTAAAATGGGTAATGTCATCGAACTCCCTCGCGGTAATGTCCAAACCAAAGTTTGAAACCTGGTTTATGGAAGGTCGATTAGAGGCTGGCGTTCACTATGTGGAAGTTAAAGACGATTATTCAGATTTAATCGAAAAGATGGACTACTACACTTCTCATCCGGTTGAAGCACAGCAAATCATTAACAATGCTCATTCCTGGATCGAACAATTCAGCGATCAAACTCGTGAACGGTTGATATCCCTTCTCGTAGCACAGAAATACTTTGAGCTTTCTGGGCAAAAAAGATAGCTAATGTTTTAGCTATCTTTTTCTAATTGCATCAAAGCCAAATTTGACACTTTATCTACAGATATTGAATTTATATTTTTTTTATCTTCTGATGGAAAAATAGCCCAGCTATCATCATTTGAATAATACCACTCTCTTAATACACCATAAGGTGAACTATGTAGTTTTCCATTTGAATCAAATTTCCAGCCAAAAATCATAATAACAGGAACTTTCATCATTTGAAAAATATGACATGGACCACAGTCATTTGACAATGTTAAATCACTTCGTTCTGCAATATCGATTAGTTTAGAGATTGTTGGCGTATTATATATTTGATAATTCAATCCATATAAAATTTCACTAATTAGGTCAATTTTATCTCTTTCATCTGGACCTATAATTATATTAATTCTATCTAAATGATGTTTTTTTGCGATATATATAGCAGTATGACAGTAATTTTCGAGACTCCAACGTTTAAAATCTCCAGCCCCGCCACCAGGAATCAATGTAATTTCTTTTCCTGATTTATTTTCAATATCACTTGTTCTAAGCAAAGATTTGATAATCTGAGTACTATAGTTTTTATCGAAATTTTTATTAACCAGGTCAATATTGTTCAGTGCTATATATTGGTTACCTTTTTCAAAATAAAGATGATTAGTATATATATTAATCCGTTTTAATATTTTAGATGAACTAAATCCATATTTCTCTTTCACACCAGATAAGAGAATAGAAAAATGTACTTTTTCCGAACCCGAGTATGAGTTATAAATTTGGCTAAATTTACCTTTTCTCAATACATCAATTAGCTGAAATAAGCTGAACTCTTTGTAAACGACTAATTCATCTGCTGCACCTGAATCAACTAATATTTGGCTATTCTTTGATTTGGAAAATACAATGATATGGGCTTCAGGGTATTCTTTACGTAAAGCGCAGAATAAAGGTAGTTGTGTAGTAATATTCCCAAATTGAGGTCTGTGCGGAGTAAATACTGCTATTTTCATTCCCTAAAACTCATCGTTGACATTTTTTACAATAATAACTGCTTCTTTGCCCTAATTTCAATTGGTTAATGCAACCACCGCATTCAGGACAAGCTTCGCCAGCTTTTCCGTAAACCAATAATTCTTGAGCAAAATACCCCGGTTTTCCATCAGCCTGAGCGAAATCCTTCAAAGTAGTACCACCCTGCTCAATCGCTCTGGCCAGTACCGTTTTTATTGCATCAACCAAAGTTGACCACTCTGCTTCATTCAACGAATGGGTTTCTCGCGTTGGTAGGATATGCGCCATAAACAATGATTCATTGGCGTAGATATTCCCCACACCGACGACGTGCTTGTTATCCATAATAAACTGCTTAATTGCGACCCGCTTACTTTTAGCCCGCTCCTGCATATAGCCAGTGTTGAAATCTTCACTTAGTGGTTCAGGGCCTAAATTATTGAGCACGGAATGGGTTGATCCTTTATCACTCCATAACCAGGCACCAAAACGACGAGGATCGTTGTACCGCAGTACTTTGCCGTTCATTAAAAAAAGATCCACATGATCGTGTTTGCCCGGTTGGATCGGTGCATCTAATACCCGCAATGAGCCAGACATCCCGAGATGAACAATCGCGGTGCCGGTTTCAACCTCAAGTAACAAGTACTTAGCGCGGCGAGTAATAGAGCGGATAACCTGACCTTCCAGCTGTTTTAATTCATAAGGGATAGACCAGCGCAGTTTGGGAGTACGTACATCAATCGTCTTAACTTTTACACCGACTAAATGAGGAGAGATGCCCATACGGCTGACTTCAACTTCTGGTAATTCCGGCATTGAGGTATTACTCCTGCTCTGGTTGTGGAAATAGGTAGGATTTATCGACAGAAACAGCAATCCATTGATCCTGCCAGTTCTTGAATAACCAGAACTGCGGTGTCTGATAGTAAGTAATGCGCTGAGGTTCTTCCACTCCGTCATACCAAACTTCTAGGCTATGCGCTAAGGATAACTTGGGCTTAAGTGAGCGGTAGGTCTGCTCATCTACAACCGTACCGGATAAGCTTTTCCAGCGCTGGCTTAATTCCACAGCCTCGGTTGCCAACCGGGGTGTGCTTTGCCACTCACCATCATGATAGTTAAGTGACCAGTCCGGACTGTATAACGCTACGACTTGATGGGATGAATCTAATAGCGTTGGGTAACTCTGCTCAGGCTCGCTAATCAGAAAGGTTTTGATCAAGGTTGGCAAGTTAAGTACTGCAATAAACAGTATCACACCGAGAATTAGGATATTGTTCCAGAGGCGACCACTATAGCGCATACATTCATTTCCACGTAAAAAGGTATGAATTTAAAGATTACGTGTTTTCCTGAATAAAAGACAATAAAAAACCCAGCCTAAGCTGGGTTTTCACAGAACTTCAAAAAAGCATCAATTACTTGATTTTAGCTTCTTTGTAAAGAACGTGCTGGCGAACTACTGGATCAAATTTCTTGATCTCAAATTTGCCTGGCATGTTACGTTTGTTCTTGTCAGTAGTGTAGAAGTGACCAGTACCTGCAGAAGATACTAGACGGATTTTCTCACGAATACCTTTAGCCATTGACTAATTCCTCTTAAACGTTTTCGCCACGCGCACGGATGTCAACAAGAACAGCATCGATGCCTTTCTTATCGATAATACGCATGCCTTTAGCAGTTAGGCGTAGTTTAACAAAACGTTTTTCGCTTTCTACCCAGAAACGATGAGTTTGTAGGTTCGGCAGAAAACGACGCTTAGTAGCATTTTTTGCGTGTGAACGGTTGTTACCCGTTACAGGACGCTTACCAGTTACTTGGCATACTCGGGACATGAATGTCTTCTCCAAATCGTTTCAGCTCGATATCAACCTTGGTGTTTAAACACAGACTATGGAATACCCATACAAGGCTATCAAAGGTCGCGCATTATACTAACTTGACGAGCATTGCTCAAGACCCGAACAGATCCTTTTTTGCAGATCTTTAGATCTTTTTATCGCCGAGCTGATAAGGTTGATAATTTTAGTGGGCGAATAATAGCAGAATCTCAGTATCTCACAACTAAAATGTGACCAAGATTAACTAACTACATCCAACCTCTTTCAGCAAAAGAGACGATTTCGCCATCACCCACCACAAAATGGTCTAAAACCCGAATATCCACCAGCCCCAAAGCATCGCTGATTTTTTGCGTAATCCTTTGGTCAGACTGGCTTGGTTCAGCAACTCCACTCGGGTGATTATGCGCCAGAATAATTGCCGCCGCGTTATGTTGCAGCGCACGTTTGACTACCTCTCTCGGATAGACGGAGGCTGAATCTATCGTGCCTTCAAACAGAATTTCAGAGTCAATCACCCGGTGCTGATTATCCAGAAACAGGACGAAAAAGGCCTCTCGCGGTCGATCTCTTAATAAACTGACTAAATATAAGCGTGTCTCGCGCGGACTGGTCAGTGCATTCTCCCGCTTTAATGTTTCCGCCAGATAACGCTGCCCCAACTCCAGCACCGCCTGAATCTGCACATATTTGGTTGGGCCGAGCCCTTTAAAATCACAGAACTCGTCGATAGGTGCCAGAAACAGCCGGCGCAGACTGCCAAAGTGGGAGATCAACATATCCGCCAGTTGCAACACATTGTGATCTTTCGTTCCTGTGCGTAAAAATATCGCCAGCAATTCAGTATCAGACAATGAATTAGCACCGTGACTAAGGAGTTTTTCTCTCGGCATTGAACTTTTCGGCACCATCCCACTTTCCATCATGATTGATATAAAGCCTTAATAAAGCGGGATTCCTCTTACCTGGTCAATTCGCTATGTCGTATGTTTCGAGTCACTACTCAGCTTGCAATGCAATAACATGTAAGTAAGGGCTTACATCCTTGTTACTGACGCACTATTATATGTACAGTAAAAAGTTTCAGGAGAGCGAGATGCAAACATTAACAGGGAAGAAAATTCTGCTTGGCATTAGTGGTGGTATTGCCGCCTATAAATGTGCTGATTTAAGCCGCCGTCTGATTGAACGTGGTGCAGAGGTACGCGTTGTGATGACCGAAGCCGCAAAGGAGTTTATTACTCCACTTACGATGCAGGCCGTATCCGGCCATCAGGTTGCCTCCAGTCTGCTCGATCCTGAAGCTGAACGCTCGATGAATCATATTGAACTGGCTAAATGGTGTGATCTGGTATTGCTCGCTCCGGCAACCGCAGATCTGATTGCCCGCATTGCCGGCGGCCTGGGTAACGACCTGCTCAGCACTTTAGTACTGGCCAGTGACGCTCCGATTGCCGTGGCTCCGGCAATGAATCAACAGATGTATCGCAATATCGCCACTCAGGAAAATGTTGCCACCTTAACCCGCCGCGGAATGCAGATCTGGGGCCCGGGGACAGGTGAACAAGCCTGTGGTGATGTCGGTCCGGGGAGAATGATTGAACCGCTCGAGATCGTCGCGCATTGTGAGCAGTTTTTCCAACCGAAGATTCTGCAGGGTCAACGTGTAGTCATTACCGCAGGTCCGACTCGTGAGGCACTCGATCCGGTTCGCTATATCAGTAATCACAGCTCTGGGAAAATGGGCTTTGAACTGGCTAGCGCAGCAAAGCAGCTTGGTGCAGACGTTACCTTAATTGCCGGTCCGGTAAGCTTAACCACACCAACTGGCGTTAAGCGAATTGATGTCGAAAGTGCGGAACAGATGTACCAGGCCGCTTTAGCACAGGCGATTCAGCACGATATCTTTATTGGTTGCGCAGCGGTCGCTGACTACCGTCCAGCGAACGTCGCAGAGCAGAAAATTAAGAAAACTGCCGACAGTGATGACATGACGCTCCAGCTAGTGAAGAATCCCGATATCATCGCTGCGGTCGCAGCACTAACCGAACAGCGCCCTTATACTGTCGGTTTTGCGGCGGAAACGCAGGATGTTGCCCGTTATGCGCGCGACAAGCTGAGCAGAAAAAATCTCGATTTAATCTGTGCGAATGATGTCTCGGTTGCCGGTCAGGGTTTTAACAGTGCTGATAATGCACTGACGCTCTACTGGCAAGGCGGTGAGCAAGTACTTACCCTCGCATCAAAAGCCAAACTGGCCTACGATGTAATGAAGGCAATTCACCAACAGCTTGAACTTGATCAGTAAAGGAATAGGTAATGGCAGTCACTAAGCGTTCAAATCGTCGTGAAGAGATCCTCCAGGCGCTGGCAGAAATGCTGGAATCTCATGATGGCGCCTCTCGTATCACTACCGCTAAGCTGGCCAAACAGGTTGGCGTTTCCGAAGCGGCGCTCTATCGCCATTTCCCGAGTAAAGCCCGGATGTTTGAAGGGTTGATTGAATTTATCGAAGAAACCCTGATGTCACGCATCAACTATATTCTTGATGAAGAAAAAGACACCCTTAAACGTATAGAGATGGTGTTGCAGCTGATTCTGACCTTTGCCGAACGTAATCCCGGATTAACCCGCATTCTCTCCGGGCATGCCTTAATGTTCGAGAACGAGCGACTACGTGATCGTATCAATCAATTGTATGAACGAATTGAAACTTCGTTGCGTCAGATCCTGCGGGAACGTAAAATCCGCGAGGGCAAAAGCTTCCCGGTGGAAGAGGCCATTCTTGCCGCTCAGTTACTCGGGCAAGTGGAAGGTAGTTTAAACCGCTATGTACGCTCTGATTTTAAATATTTACCGACGGCTAATTTTGCCCAGTACTGGACTTTACTTCAGCAACAAATTAGCTAAATCACACTAGGGTTTTATCTTATGGTTAATCAACCGCAACCTGAATTTACTCGTGCATTACTACACCCCAAACATTGGGGAGTCTGGTTTGGTTTTGGATTTTTAGCCCTACTGGTCAATCTACTACCACACTCTGCTCTTATTCGTCTGGGGCGTTATTTAGGTAAACTGAGCAGCCATGTCGCAAAACGCCGTGTACATATTGCACGAGTGAACGTGAAACTCGCTTTCCCGGAAAAATCAGCTCAGGAAGTCGAGCGCTTTGTCGACGAAAACATCAAAAACTCTGGCCTTGCACTGATAGAAACCGGCATCACCTGGTTCTGGCCGTCCTGGCGTTTTAAGCGCCTGATTATTGAAAAAGATATTACTCCATTTAAACAACATGCCGAAAACGGCAAAGGCGTGCTTGTAGTTAGTGTTCACCAACTGAACCTGGAAATAACCGGCCGTGCCTATGCGGAACTTGGTTTCCCCGGCTATGGGGTTTATCGTCCACATAATAACCCAGTGTATGACTATATCCAGATTTGGGGCCGCACCCGCTGTGGTAACGGCGTGATTGATCGTGCCGACCTGAAAAAAATGATTCGTATGCTGAAACGCGGCGAACGTCTGTGGTACCTACCAGATCACGATTACGGTCGCAGAAAATCGGTTTTTGTGCCATTTTTTGCGGTCGAAGATGCTTGCACCACCACCGGAACTTCAATTATTGCTAAAACCAGCCGCTGCTCTTTAGTCCCGGGCTCCGCTTTCCGTAATGAGAATGGGCAGTATGAAGTGCTCGCTAACGAATCAATTGAAGATAACTTCCCCTACAAAGATGACGTTGCCGCCGCTGCTTATATCAACCACTACGTTGAGCAGGTGATTATGCGCGCGCCTGAACAGTGGATGTGGATGCACCGCCGCTTTAAAACCCATCCGGATGAAACGTTGAGAAACTCGCGTTACAAAAATATTTAGGCTCACCATGTCCAACGAAAAATTAAATCAGCAGTTGTATAACCCAACGTTCAAGATTGGGTTATTGCACCCTAAATATTGGCTGACCTGGGTGGCACTTGGTGTGGCCGTGGTACTGGCCTATGTACCAGCAACCCCGCGTGATGCCCTTGCACGCTGGTTAGCAAAATTTGCCGCCAATCGCCATGGCAGCCGAATTATCCGCCGTACCAAAATCAATCTGAAAACCTGCTTTCCGCAGAAATCCGATGCGGAAAGAGATGTACTCCGTGAAAAGATCTTTGCAAAAGCCACGCAATATATGCTTGGCTATTCTGAGCTGTTAGTCCGCTCCACCAAATTCAATCAGGACAAAGGGATTATGCATGGCGAAGAAAACCTTTTCCCTCTGCTGGAATCCGGTGAACGAGTGATTATTCTTGCACTGCATGCCTGGGCGATCGATTACCCGGCGGTGATGCTGGCTTCTCGCGGCTATAAAGTCACCAATATTATGCGCCCGCAGAAAAACGAACTCGGCGAGTGGATTATGCATAAACAACGCATGCAATACGGTGGCCGTATTTTCCACCGCGATGCAGGTATTAAACCGTTCCTGAAATCGATCAATGAAGGCTATATCGGCTATTGGGCCGCCGATGAAGATCATGGCCTGAAAAACTCAGTTTTTGCCCCGTTTTTTGCGACAGAAAAAGCCACGCTAAAAGGTTTTGGCAAACTGGCCAAGTTAACCAAAGCCAAAGTGGTTCCGATTTTACCCACCTATAACGATAAGCTGCATAAATATGAAGTGTTTATTCTGCCGGCACTGGAGAATTTTCCGACTGGTGACGAAGAGCAGGACGCATGCATGATGAATGCTGCCATTGAGCAGTTACTGACCGGGCGTGAAGAGCACTATATGTGGAATCTGCCACTGCTTAAAACACGTCGGGATGGTAGTAAGATTTATCGGCAGGAGATTTAGAAGACAAGCTAAGAAAAAATGGTTCTGATTGCTGATGCATTCAGAACCACTATAGACATATATGGATTATGCAGTAAATATTAGAATTGGTAAGCTATTGATACTTTAAACTCACGTCCATTACCAACATAATAACCAGTTGAATAACCATTATAGTAAATGTAATCCGCGTACTTAGTATCAAATACATTATCAACTCGTAAGTTAGCTGAAAACGCATCATTGACATAACTAAGTGCTAAGTTACTCAGCCAGTAATCATTTACCTGTTCCTGAGTATTACCCCTATCTCCATCTTGATACTTTTTACCAGTATAAATAGCTTCACTGACCAGCTTCCAGTCCATCAAAAAATCATAATTGATCAATACTCGACCTGAATGCTTTGCTACCCATGGAAGCCGATTGCCTTCATTGCTCCCTTTACTGTATTGAGCATCAACATAATTATATTCAGCCCCGACCATCACTCCATCTGCTACATACCGATCCATATAGACACTGCCACCATAACGCTCAGACTCGTCAGCATTTACATTCGCCCCAGACCACAAAGCTCCTGTCGGGGCATTAGCACTAGAATCATAGGTAATTTCATCCTTCAGTTTAAGGTTGTATACATCTACTTTTACCGAATAGTCATCAGAAAAATAATCTAGACCAGCTTCTACAGATACGCCTTTTTGTGGCTTTAATCCGTAAATATCCGCAGGCGTATAAGCTTGCTCATCAACCTTAGCAAAACGGAAATTTGTTTCTCCCCTTAAATAGGCTCGAATAGAAGCAGTAGGTTTGAAATTCACCCCTAATTCAAAAGCATCAGCATGCTCAGTTAAAACAGAACCCGTTGAATAGGTCTTTTGATCGTGAATATCATCTTTCACTTCGCTATATCGGCCTCCAGTTACCAAAGAGGTGGTTTGCGATAACGGATAGTATAACTGAGTATAAATGCTAGATACTTTCTGAACATTATCTCTATCTATAAAGTTTGATAGGTAATCAAAATCTGCACGGTGGTATTCTAATCCAAGAAGAAAGTTCCCTTTTCCAACTTCAGTGATTAAACCCTTCTCGAGCATCAGTTGTAGTGCCAATTGCTCATTATTATTTTCAAAAGATGAGTTATAAGATAGCCCAGTGCTAGATGTAGCATCATAGCTAGCATTCCCTTTTGCTAACCATTCAGAGGCTAAATTCTGTTGATACCCAACTCTGAATGCCCTAGTAATTTCGTGAGCTTCATCATCAGGGTAGCTGGAGTTGGCTTGAGTTGGATCTGAATCATATTCTGCTTGTGTTAAACTACCCGAGTAGTGACGAGAATCATCGTAGTAGCTAGCTTCTGAATAAAAGGATTTATCTTCCGCAGCGAAGTCGATTCTCCCAAGCAAGTTGCCAACCTGACCATCATTGTGCTCACGATAGTGATCAGTATTTTCTTGGCTGCCACTGAGTGAATAACTCCATTCATCCATTAATTTTTTAGAAACAGACACACTACCAGATACCAAATCATTTGTGCCCATAGTTGCTCGAGCCTCTCCGTGAGTTTCTCGAGAGCTTCGAGTAATGATATTGATGACACCACCAACTGCCTGATCGCCATATAAAACACCAGCGCTACCTGATAGTATTTCAATTTTTTCAATCTGGCTGACTAGAATAGATGAAAGCTGTGGGGCAGAAAGGTCTGGTTTATTTAACTTACGGCCATCAACTAGGATAAGAACGTTGTGTGCCGCTTGTTCTCCTGTCAGACCTCTTAAGGACAAAGTAGCGCCGCTATTAGAGTCTGAGATCTGGATTCCGGCATGTCCTCTTAATAAAGAGGCAATAGATGTAGCACCGCTCGCTTTGATTTCATCTTGGCTAATAATTGTAATGTTAGAGGGAATATCGGAGATCGAATTTACATTCTCACTCTGACCAAGCACAACGACGGTATCCATAGCATTTTGCGCTTGTGAATAAGATGCATAAGAAATGAGCGATGCCACAGCGATCGCCACTACTGATTTTTTCATTATATTGTCCTAATTCGCGTAATAAGCCGGGTACCACTAACCCGGTTGTTGGCAGGTCTTCGGACTTAAGAGCTCGGCGCTTTCACCACCTTAGATTCGACTTCCCACAATCAATGGATTGCAGTGTCTGATTGAATCTTCGTTCTCTATTTACCGCTGCGCGTCAGTTCCGGATTTTCACCGGATTCCCTTTTAAGCCATTAATTGCTTATAAAACAAACAAAAACGGCACCAACTGGCATGGATAATATTGAGCTAAATCACATTTGTCTAGTTTGATGTGAGTTACTTTGCCAATTGCAGGGTCAGAGTCAGCCAAAATATTGGCTGACTCTGACCCTAAAAGAACAAACATCTAAGTAAATTCCTATGAACACTGGACATCACAACTCAATTGACTAAAATCTGCGCTCCCAACTTTCATCCGCAGCGCAATCAATAGGTAAACGAATGGCGAATCAAGATGTAAATCCAGCTCATTACCCAACCCAACTTGAAGAGAAAGTCACTCGTCTGACAGAAATGTTTGCACCTTTCTCTGCCCCTGAGTTGGAAGTATTTCCTTCCCAGCCGGAACACTACCGCATGCGCGCAGAATTTCGCATCTGGCATGAAGGTGATGATCTTTACTACATCATGTTTAATCAGCAGACACGTGAAAAATACCGAGTTGATCAGTTCCCTGCGGCCAGTGCATTAATTAATCAGCTAATGCCTGAATTGATTGCGGAGATAAAAGATGAACCTTTACTGCGCCATAAGCTGTTTCAGGTCGATTTTCTTTCTACCCTGAGCGGTGAAGTGCTGGTTTCGATGCTTTATCACCGCCAGATTGACGAGCGTTGGACAGAAGCCGCCAAATTACTCAAGCAGCGCTTGACCGACAAAGGCTTCAATCTAAACCTGATTGGCCGGGCGAGAAAAATTAAAACGATTCTCGATCGTGACTATGTGGTCGAAAAACTGAATGTTTATGGCCAGCCTTATATCTACCAGCAGGTGGAAAACAGCTTTACCCAACCGAACGGTAAAGTGGCAGAAAAAATGCTGGAATGGGCGGTCGATTGTACCCGTAATAGCCAGGGCGATCTGCTGGAATTGTACTGCGGTAACGGTAACTTTTCGCTGGCATTAGCACAAAATTTCAATCGTATTCTGGCCACCGAACTGGCAAAACCATCAGTAGAATCGGCCCAATATAATATCTCAGCGAATAAGATCGATAATGTAAAAATTATTCGTATGTCGGCCGAAGATTTTACCGAAGCAATGGAAGGTAAGCGGGAGTTTAACCGTCTAAAGCAGGCAGATGTTGAGCTTTCTGACTATCAGTGCGAAACGGTGTTTGTCGATCCGCCACGTTCAGGCATGGACGTTGATACCTGCAAAATGGTGCAGAAATACCGCCGTATTCTGTATATCTCTTGTAATCCGGAAACTCTGCAGGAAAACCTGGAAATTTTGGGCGAAACCCACCAAATCACTCGCTTTGCGCTGTTTGATCAGTTCCCATATACGCATCATATGGAAGCCGGGGTGTTACTGGAAAAGAAATAAATAGGTAGTATCAAGTGAAGCCGGGAGTAAGAGTCAGTGTTGCTGACTCTTACTCTGTTACATATATAAAATCAAAAAATTACGCTTCTTTCTTTCCGATATGTCCCAGTTTTTTACCGACCCAAGCCATCAGCACTAAAGCAATAACAATCGAAATAAAGTTTGATCCTTCATGTGGATACTGCGCTTTGAGGAATGCTGAATGGCCGAAAGCACCAACGAAGAAACAAGCCAGTCCTAACAGAGGAAAATCTTCCGATGCCGGTTTATGCAGATAATCACTGTATAACGCTTGAACCGCTAGAACTAACGCGATTAATGGATAAATAGAGAACGTCACTTCACTCATGGTCATTGCAGACAAAATCGCATCGCCACAGATACCGGCGATAAGTGCCATAAAAAGATTCTTACGTTCTGAACTTTGGTAATTGTCATTGGACATAAATCTATCCCACCCTTAATAGTTTAAATTATTCACTGTGCCTGTTCTGGCATTTCCTTGCTGTAACTGTGCACACCCTTGGCGACCAAACGCAATTGCAGGATCAGTCGCTCTGCTAATCTATCCCTTTGTTCCTTTTCCAGATCGAGCGCATCAGCACCGGAGCTGAAAACCAACGTTACCGATGCTTCAGCCTGAATTGAAGCCGCTTCACGCGGCATTCCGGTTGAAACTAAATATTCCGTAAGTTCAGCAGAAAAGTGCTGAATTTCCCGCGAAACCGCCGCACGGAATGCCGGCGATGTTCCGGAACGCTCCCGCAGCAACAAACGAAAAACATTCGGGCTGCTTTCGATAAATTCCATAAATGTGTCAACAGAAGTGCGTATAATGCTGTGTTCTTTGGCGATACGCTGTCGAGCCTGGCGCATCAGTTGCCGAAGCAACAATCCACCTTCATCTACCATAATTAAACCCAACTCATCCATGTCGCTAAAATGACGATAGAATGAGGTCGGTGCCACACCCGCTTCTCTGGCTACTTCACGTAAACTTAAATTAGAAAAACTGCGTTCGGCACTTAACTGGCGAAACGCCGCATCAATCAATGAACGACGCGTCTTCTCTTTTTGTTGAGCGCGAATGCCCATCTGTTGTTCCTAAATTTTGTGCAACCATCGGTTACTATAGCGTGAATTTTTCGCTTGTCTAAAGGCGAGCGCAGGGAGTTTGAACAAACAAACAGTTTCGACATTCAATCAACAAATTTTCTTTAATCTGACACACACCTGCCCGCCTAATCAGTGAACAGTAATCAGTATATGCCGATTATCACATACACAGCAGCGCAGAATGCGTTACAATATGTAAACAATAATGCTAACCAATTATAACAACAGCCATTTGTAACAAAAGGAGTCACTATGCCACAGTCACACCATTTCGATGTTATTGTTATTGGCAGCGGACCGGGCGGTGAAGGGGCTGCTATGGGGCTGACCAAAGCTGGTTTTAATGTCGCGATCATCGAAAAAGAGAAAAGTGTTGGCGGTGGCTGTACGCACTGGGGAACCATTCCTTCCAAGGCACTACGCCACGCAGTGAGCCGGATTATCGAATTCAACAGTAACCCGCTGTTCTGTAAAAATAACTCCAGCATTCACGCCACTTTTTCCGATATTCTCTCCCATGCCAAGACCGTTATCGATAAACAGACCCGACTACGGCAAGGGTTTTATGATCGCAATGACTGCACTCTGCTGTTTGGTAAAGCCCGTTTTGTTGACAGCCATAGCGTCGATGTTGAACAACCTGACGGTACGCATGAACGCTATACTGCCGGTAAGTTTGTCATCGCCACGGGCTCCCGCCCTTATCAGCCGGATAATGTCGATTTTACCCATGAACGTATCTACGACAGCGATTCGATTCTCAACCTAAAGCACGATCCTAAACATATCATCATTTACGGCGCCGGTGTGATCGGCTGTGAGTATGCTTCGGTCTTCCGTGGACTAGGAGTGAAAACGGATCTGATCAACACTCGCGATCGACTACTCTCGTTCCTCGATAATGAAGTCTCCGATGCCCTCTCCTACCACTTCTGGAATAATGGTGTGGTGATTCGAAATGATGAGACCTTTGCCAAAATTGAAGGGGTTGATGATGGCGTAATTGTGCATCTGCAATCAGGGAAGAAGATGAAAGCGGACTGCATTCTGTTTGCTAATGGCCGTACCGGCAATACCGATAAAATCAATCTGCACAATGTGGGGATAGAACCGGACTCGCGTGGACAGCTGAAAATCAATAGCAACTATCAGACCGAAGTTGAGCATATCTATGCAGTAGGTGATGTGATTGGCTATCCTAGCTTAGCTTCAGCAGCTTATGACCAAGGGCGCTTTGTCGCACAACATATTGCACTTGGTGAAGTACAAAGTCATCTGGTGGAAGATATACCAACCGGGATTTATACCATTCCGGAAATCAGCTCAGTAGGAAAATCCGAACAGGAACTAACCGCTGCAAAAGTACCATATGAAGTGGGGCGCTCTTCGTTTAAACATCTGGCACGAGCGCAGATCGGTGGCACCGATGTGGGTAGTTTAAAGATTCTGTTCCACCGCGATACTAAAGAAGTACTCGGTATTCATTGCTTTGGCGAACGGGCATCGGAAATCATCCACATCGGCCAGGCGATTATGGAGCAGAAAGGCGAAGCCAATACCATCGAGTATTTCGTCAATACCACGTTTAACTATCCAACGATGGCAGAAGCGTATCGTGTAGCGGCATTGAATGGTCTTAATAGATTGTTTTAAAAGGATAATGTTTTTAATTTGTCATCCCGGCCATTAGAGCCGGGATCTTGTCTATCACCAAAGCTAGACAGTTTCGCACCTGAACAAGATACCGGATCATGACTCCGTCATTTCCTGCATGACAAACAGTGGCAAAACGTAGTTGGAAACTTAATGTCTACATCCAGTCCGTATTACGGATAATCCCTACCGCAATGCCCTCAATTGCCAGACTTTGCGAGGCTAAATCCACTTCAATCGGCGCAAAATCTTCATTCTCGGCATGCAAATATACTTTTGCGCCTTTACGCTCCAGGCGCTTAACCGTTACATCATCTTCAACCCGAGCAACCACAACTTGCCCGTTGTGCACATCCTGAGTTTTATGCACGGCCAGCAAGTCACCATCCATAATGCCGATATCCTTCATACTCTCGCCATACACGCGCAGCAGAAAATCAGCCTGCGGTTTAAACATTGAAGGATCAACCCGGTAATGGGTTTCAACATGCTCCTGAGCAAGAATCGGCTCACCAGCGGCTACTCGGCCAATCAATGGCAGACCAAGCTCTTCAGGTTCATCATTGGCGGCATTATCATTGAGCAGAATACGAATACCGCGTGAAGCTCCAGGTACAATTTCAATCGCCTGTTTACGGGCCAGAGCTTTTAAGTGCTCTTCTGCCGCATTAGCAGAACGGAAACCCAGCTCTTTGGCAATTTCAGCACGAGTCGGGGGCATACCGGACTCTTCAATCCGGGTTTTAATCAGGTCAAAAACTTGTTGCTGGCGGGGTGTTAAGGGCTTCATAAGTCACCTGTCTTTTTATACAGTTAACTGTAAGTATATCCAGGGTTTTGCTAAAACAAAAGCTAAAAACCAACTTAATTGGCGAAAAGCTAAAATAATGCAGTTAACCAGACCGCCAGCGCCATACCAATCGCGATCAAAACCGCTGCCGAGCCCATATCTTTCGCCCGGCCCGATAGCGGATGCAGCTCAGTGCTAACGCGATCCACAACCGCTTCAATAGCGCTGTTCAATAATTCCACCACCAGGACAAACAGTAATGAAACAATCATCAGCAAACGTTCAATCGTGGTCACATCAACCCAGAATGCAACCGGAATCAGGATTGCACACATAATGACTTCTTCACGAAAAGCCGCTTCACCGCTAAAAGCTGCCTTAACCCCCTGATAAGAGTACTTTCCTGCTTTAATGATTCGGCTCAGGCCCTGAGGATTTTTTGTCTGCACGCGGTTACCTTTTTATATTTTTCCATGAAATTTGCATGAAATGGCTGGCTATTTTACGACAAAAGTAAAAGGTTCGACCAGTTTCTGTTATCCTTACGCCTGTCATTATTATTCGAGGCTGAGAACCTTTATGTCGCTGAGACACACTCTGTTTAAGCTACCGATTTCCTTGCTGGTCAAAGGGACGCTGGTACCAAAAAATCCGCTTAAAGACCATGCTATTGATAGCGAAAAGCCGATTGTATATGCATTGCCCTTTCAATCCAATGTAGATTTGGTCACACTTAAAGAACAGACAGATAAATTAGGCCTGCCCAGCCCGTTCTCCCCATTGCAAATTGGTGATCAGACGCTTTCACGCACGGTTTTTATGAACAATGCACCGCGAATACTGGCCGATGACTCGGAAACAGCACGCGACTCTGTGGTGCATTTTACCGAGTTGCTCAAGCTGCATCAGCGCTATCCGGATCTCGATATTCAGCTCATTCCCTGCTCGATTCTGTGGGGACGCCGACCAGGAAAAGAATCAACCAGCCGTGCCTATCTTGAGCCAATGAACGGGCTGCAGAAAGCGGCCGCGGTACTGCTTTCCGGCCGCGACTGCTTGATTCGCATCAGCCCGGTGGTTTCGCTACGTTATATGGCCGATCATCACGGTACTGATGAAGCCATCGCCCATAAGCTGGCTCGTGTAGCCCGAATTCACTTTTCTCGGCAGAAACTCGCTGCATCCGGCCCCAATCTGCCGCAACGTCAGGCTCTACTGCAACGTTTACTTGAATCGCCAATTATTCAGAATGCGATTGAAGATGAAGCCAAAGCGAAGAAAATTAGCTATGCCAAAGCGCGCAATAATGCGCTGGCCATTCTCGATGAAATCGCAGCCGACTTTAACTATTCACTGGTGAAAAAGGGAGAAAAAGTCCTCGGCTGGCTATGGAACCGCATTTACCAGGGGCTGAATATTCATAATGCAAAAACTATCCGTCAGCTTGCTCAGGCTGGCCATGAGATCGTCTATGTACCCTGCCACCGAAGCCATATGGATTATTTGCTGCTCTCATATGTGCTGTATAACGAAGGGATGGTTCCACCGCATATTGCTGCCGGGATCAATCTGAACTTCTTCCCTGCTGGCCCCATTTTCCGCCGCGGCGGTGCATTCTTTATTCGCCGTAGTTTTAAAGGCAATAAACTCTATTCGACTCTGTTCCGAGAGTATCTGGCGGATCTGTTCACGCGTGGCTATTCGGTGGAATATTTTAGTGAAGGTGGCCGTTCGCGCACCGGACGGCTGCTACCAGCCAAAACCGGAATGCTGGCAATGACCCTACAGGCGATGCTGCGCGGACTCAACCGCCCAGTGACACTGGTGCCGGTCTATATTGGTTATGAGCACGTAATGGAGGTCAGCACTTACTCTAAAGAACTGAGTGGTAAGAAAAAAGAGAAAGAAACTGCCGGAATGGTAATTAAAACCATCCGCAAACTACGCAATTTCGGCCAAGGCTATGTCAATTTCGGTCAGCCGATCCCGCTTAACCAGTATCTTAATGAACAGGTTCCGCAGTGGACACAGGATATTGATGTCGCTGGCAACAGCAAACCGACCTGGCTGACTCCGGTGGTTAATCAGCTTGCCACTAAGATGATGACCCATATTAACGATGCCGCCGCCACGAACGCATTAACCTTATGTGCAACGGCACTACTTGCATCACGCCAACGTTCTCTTTCTAAAGAACGCTTAACCGCGCAAGTAGACTGTTATCTGGCGCTGCTGAAAAACGTACCTTATTCGACAACCTATACCGTACCGGATGCAAATGCAGCCCAACTGGTTGAACACGCTTGTGCGCTAAATAAGTTTTCCATCGATACCGATGCAATAGGTGACGTGATTTCTCTCGGCCGCCGTCAGTCGGTGCTGATGACTTACTACCGCAACAACATCATTCACCTGCTGGCTCTGCCATCTCTGATTGCTCAAACGTTGATCAGCTACCAGACTATCAGCATGGCGCAACTAGTGGATCAAATCAGTCATATCTATCCATTCCTGAAAAAAGAGCTGTTTTTAAGTCTGGAAGCCGACCAGTTAGCAGAGAAAATTGTCGCTTATCTGCAAGAGCTGCAACGTCAACAACTGGTCGAAATAGATGGCGAACAGATCGCAATCAATCCGGGTAAAACCCAGATGCTGATCCTGCTTGGTCGTACGATTTCTGAAACGCTACAGCGTTATGCGATTACTCTTAACCTGCTGCAGGGCAACCCGACTTTGACTCGTGCCGAGCTGGAATCCTACAGTCAGGAAATTGCCCAACGTCTGGCTCAGATTCATGGGATTAACGCACCGGAGTTTTTTGATAAAGGGGTATTTGCCACTTTGCTTGAAACACTGAAAGAGCTCAATTATCTCGATCGTGATAACCATTACCAGAGTGAACAGTCCGGCTCACTGGCTGCCGATCTCTATCAACTGGTTCACCCGGAAGTACGCCTGACGATTATGGAAGGGATTTGTCAGTTGGAGTCTGAAAATTAACAATTAGATCAGACAATTTGGGTCAGAGTCAGCGCCGCTGACTCTGACCCTGGAGATATTCGAAAGCTAAAACATTAGCTCCAGCATAATACCGACGGTAATCACCATACCAACGTAGTTATTATTCAGAAAAGCGTGAAAACAAGGCATGCGTTCCCGCTTGCGAATCAGCCGCTGTTGATAAATAAACAGGCCGCCAGCCGCGCTTAGCCCAAGATAATAAATCACACCGAACTGATAGCTGATACCAATCCAGATCAGCAGTGCTAAAGTTGCTAACTGCAGTAAGGCAATAATCAGTTTGTCGTGACGACCAAACAGAATCGCCGTCGATTTAATGCCAACTTTTAAATCATCATCACGATCAACCATCGCATACTGGGTATCGTAAGCAATTGTCCACAGTGAATTAATCACAAACAGTACCCACACCAGCGGGGAAATTTCATTGGCCTGTGCTGCCCAGGCCATTGGAATCGACCAACTGAACGCCAGTCCGAGAAACAGCTGTGGCAGGTAAGTGTAGCGCTTCATAAACGGATAGATAAACGCCAGAACAATCCCGACAAAAGAGAGCTGAATCGTCAGGCGATTCATGGTAAGCACCAGAATAAACGACAGTACCGCCAGAAACAGAAACAGACTTAATGCTTCTTTAGTCGACACCAAACCGGAAGGCAGTGGCCGATTTTGGGTGCGTTTAACATGGCCATCCACTTTACGATCAGCAAAATCGTTAATCACACAGCCAGCGGAACGCATCAATAACACGCCCAGGCAGAAAACCAATAAAACCGGCCAATCAGGAAATCCCTGTGCCGCAAGAAACAGCGCCCATAAAGTAGGCCAGAGCAGCAGCAAGGAACCAATCGGGCGATCCATTCGCATCAACTGCCAATAGGCTCGGGCTTTTGCCATCTCCATTACAAACTCTCCTGACGATAAATCGGTGCCAAAGGTAAAAATAGCTCAGTAACCAGCATCGGGTTGTGATTCATCCATAATCTTGAGCGTCGCGCATACAGCATCGCCTGTCCGATCTCCACGATAGCAACCTGGAGATGATCCCGTTCAACCGTTTGTGACTGAAATACCGACTCACCTAATGGTGTGGTTCCGAGATTGGCTAATTTTCCCTGTTGATCGAGGGCAGTGATCTGCGGGATCAGCGAATGGCCAATTACCCACGGAGTTTTATCGCCATGGAGCAGAACCTCACGCAGTAGATATTGCCCAGGAAAGTACAGCAACGACTGTTCTTCATCGCTGAGTTCTGTTGATTCGCGCCACTGATTACATAACAGCTCCACACTAAACTGTTCACAGTTGCCCTGTAGCCGTTTAGTCAGAGAGCCCGGTTCCAATAGCCACTGCTTGACAAAATGTGACGGAAACGAAAAATCTTCGATATTTTGCCAGCTAATCTTATTTATCGCGGATAGATAGGGCGAAAAAAGTTGATACATACTAATATTCAATTAACCGCTTGATCATCGTACAATAAGGCCTAAGGGTGCAGAGTATAACAGACTCGCTACGAAATACTCAGATTAACCGATTCAAGTGAAATGAATATGAACCGCCATGATAGAGTGATGAAGTTGAAGAAGATTTTAATTTTAGCCTTGATGGGATTGAGCTTAACCCTGACTCATACCAGTTATGCCGAAGAAGAAGCCACCGCTGACAAAGCAGCCGCTCCTCAATTGGCCTATTTTACGCTTGAACCTGATTTAACCACCAATTTTTACACTAAGGGTAAAGAGCTGGGATATATCCAGGTACGGATTGATATCATGGTTTCCGATGCAGCAGATCTGCCACTGATCGAGCTACATCAGCCACTGATTCGCGACACTATCGTTGAGTTATTAGGTAAGCAAACCGAAGATACTGTAAAATCGCTAGCCGGCCGGGAAGATATACGCAAGCAATTGGTCAAACAGATTAATGATTTGCTGATCGCCGAAACAGGCAGACCGATTCTTGCCGATCTGCTGTTTACCAAATATATGTACCAGTAAGCCGTCAGTTAAGGCTAGCGACGCCGGATTAGCTGCACATCGATCACAGCTAATCCCACCCCACAAATCAAGCCCGCTAAATGGGCGGTATTGGCGATCGCCATGATCGGCTGAACATAACCAATCATCAGCCATACCAACATAAAGCCCAGAATAGGCCTGGAGATTGATAGCCCCAGCTCCGGCCGTTTCCAGCCAAGAATCCACAAATAACCGACCAGAGCGTAGACAACACCGGATAAGCCACCAAAATTAGGGCCGTCTACCCAATATTGAGCAATGCCGGAACCGGCAGCAGAGCTAAGAAAAATCAGCAGCAACTTTCCACTACCGAGGCGCTTTTCGACATCCCCGCCTAATTGCCACCACCACAGCAGATTAAAAACGATATGTAACACAGAGAAATGGAACAGAGCAGGGGTAAACCAACGCCACACCTGCCATGTTTGCGTGTTGATCGCTGGGAAATGAACCCAGTTAAACACGTCCTGGCCATAACCTAACAGCTTGAAGATAAACAGTACCGCACACAACAACATTACAGCCAGCGTTAGAACACCCGCTTTGGCCGTGAGCATTTTGCCAAAGCTGGTTGAGCGGTAATGAAAACGAATGTTCTGCAAGCCATGCAACTCGGAACGTTGCCACGATGCCTGAGCATAGCGTGAATGTGTGGGATCAACCAAAAACAGATCCAGCTCATTGCGCGCCTGATGATAACGGTGTTCATCAATCAGCCATAAGCAGACATGCCCCTCACCTTCTGCCGCCATTTTTACATCAATACCCTGACAGGCCATATAATCAATATAGGCCTGAGCAAGGCGGGCATTATCCAGAACGATCAACGATAACATCAAGCAAGACTCTGCAATTAAGCTTCAACCGGGTAGCTAGCACGATCCCAAGCGGAAAAGCCGCCTTCAATGCTATAAACTTCTTCATAGCCCTGATTGACCAAATATTGAGCGGCTCCCTGGCTGCTGACTCCGTGGTAGCACATCACCAAAACCGGCTTATCAAAAGGCACATCATTGATAAACTGGCGGATCGTTTCATTGGTCAGATGAATCGCACTCGGAGCATGTCCGCGAGCATAGGTCTGGTCATCACGAATATCCACCAAAGCGGCTTGCTGCTGTTCCAGCATATCCAGCGCGTCCTTTACCCCGATAATTCTGAATTGACTCATAATTACTGCTTCCTCTTATACTTTCTTTTGTTATTTATGCCTGTCATACCCGGAATCTATTATGAACCGGTACTCCAGCTCAGGCGATAGCTCGTGTGCAAAAATATATCCACCATCGATCATTTTTTCACCCACTGTGGATAAAGCTGTGAATAGTGGTGATAAAGTGGTTTACAAGCTTTCGATCCACAACATCTTGTGATGATCCTATTTTTCTTGTGGGTAGATCAAAATCTATCCCCAAACTCAAAAATGAGATCGCCCTATATATCACCGGGCTTTCCCCATCTAATTACAAATTTAAGCACAGAGTTATCCACAGATAAAGCTTTGACTATCGATAAGAATAGATCAGTTAAAAAAAGCCGAGATCTTGCGAACCCGGCTTTATTATTCGATTTTTTTGCTTGCGCTTAGCGAATCAGATTTCGCCGACCGCTTCTTTCAGCTTGCGCATCGCATTTTTTTCCAACTGACGAATACGTTCGGCAGAGACGCCATATTCATCGGCTAAATCTTGTAGCGTCGATTTTGCATCATCCAGCCAACGAGAACGCACGATATGCTGACTACGCTCATCCAGACTGGCTAGAGCTAACGACAAACGGTTATTGGTATGAGCTTCATAATTTTCAGCTTCATAGTTATCCGCAACATCGGAGCTTTTATCTTCGAGAAACAGCACCGGAGCAGAAGAAATACCCGTTTCATCATCATCAACCGTCAGTTCAAACGTCGCATCCTGTGCCGCAAGACGTGATTCCATCTCTCGCACTTCAGCCGGATCTACTCCAAGCTCTTTGGCAACAGTTTCAACTTCACCGTTATTAAACCAGCCCAGGCGCTTTTTCGACTTTCTTAAGTTGAAAAACAGTTTACGCTGCGCTTTGGTAGTGGCAATTTTTACGATACGCCAGTTACGTAATACGTATTCATGGATTTCCGCTTTAATCCAGTGCACCGCGAAGGATACCAGGCGCACGCCCACTTCCGGGTTAAACCGTTTTACTGCTTTCATCAAGCCGATGTTGCCTTCCTGAACCAGGTCCGCCATCGGCAGGCCATAGCCAGAATAACCACGTGCGACATGAACAACGAAACGAAGGTGCGACAGGATCAGACCTTTCGCTGCTTCGATATCACCGCTGTAATGTAATCGCTCCGCCAGTTCATGTTCCTCTTCAGCGGTCAGCATTGGGTAGCTGTTCACTGAACGGATATAGCTGTCTAAGCTATCCTGGGTGACGAGAGCCATCTGATACGTTTGGTTTGTCATTCAATTCCTCATCGTATTGATATTTACTTTTATCTCAACCCGACAATACTGACTCGAAACTCTTTACCTTTCAAGGTATCCGGCCAATAAAATGGGCAAACTGTGTGTAAAAATGTGTCAAGAGATAAAGTTTGTCAGGATCGCTGACCCTAATTATAGGCAATCGAAAATCAGATTGGTTCAATTTCTTTTAAATGACGCTGAGCCGACAAGCGTGCTGCAATACAGCCAAGAAAAGCGCCAATCATTAATAACAGCAAGGTTTCATCCCAACTCAACCCCAGCAACCGGAAACGACTGTCATAGAGTAGTGCTAAGTCGGTTACCGCTTTATTTAACAGCAGAGTCAGTCCAGCCGTCAGTAGCCAGGCGATAGAAGAACCAATCACCCCCAGCCACATACCTGCGTACAGGTAAGGGCGCAGAATATAAGCATCGGTCGCGCCGATCAGCTTCATGGTCTGAATTTCTTCTTTATGTTCCAGCACGTTAAAACGCAGGGTATTGCCAATAATCAAAAATACCGCCGCCAGCATCAGTGACGAAAGGCTAATCACCACTAAGGCGACCAGATTTTTCATCGCATCCAGACGGCTCAGCCAGTCTTCATCTAGGCGTACGTCTGTGACATCGCTTTCAGCACGTATCTGTTGTGCCAGCGTTTTAATCTGCTGCTGATCATCACTACCCGGTTTAACAACCAGAACCCCAGGCAAAGAGTACTGGTCGAGCAGGCTGATCGCCTGTTCAAATCCGGCATCTTTACTTAATTCATCCAGTCCCTGTTGCGAAGAGATATAACTTACCTGCTCTATCTGCGGATTGGTTTCCAGTTCATCTTTGAGAATCATGATCCGAGCTTCCGGCGTTTCGGCATGAATAAACACGCTAATCTGTGCCGGTGTTGCCACATTGGTAGCAACAAAAGCAACGTTTTTACTGAGCAGATACAGACAAGCTGGCATAGCGAGCGCCATAGAAATCACCGCCAGCGTCAGGATATTACCCAATGGGCGATGCCATAGCTCAACAAGAGAAGCTTTTGCCTGGCGAAAATGAATTTGGAAAAATCCTACTTTCGGTTTACGTGGTGCTTTTTCTTTGTTGCGTTTATTCTCTCTTGGCGCATTTTTTGGTTGATTAGCGGCCATCGTTCTTTGCCTCACTAAAATCTACCCCGTTAATTTCTACCTCACTAAGAAAACCTTGATTCAATTCGAGGTGACGATACTGAGGGCGGGAATTCACCAGGCTGAGATCATGGGTTGCCAGCAGCACAGAAACACCAGCACGATTAAACTCTTCAAACAGACGTAAAATTCGGCTCGACAATTCAGGATCCAAGTTACCCGTCGGCTCATCAGCTAAAACCAGAGTTGGCCGGTTAACTACAGCACGCGCGATGCCCACCCTTTGCTGTTCACCACCAGAAAGTTGGCTTGGCAAACAGCGCGCTTTATCGATCAGGCCAGTTTTATCCAATGCTGCTGAAACGCGGCGCTTGATCTCATGCTCGGAAATCGACTCAATCCGCATTGGCAACGCAACATTATCGTATACCGAGCGATCCATCAGCAGACGGTGATCCTGAAAAACAATCCCGATATTACGCCGTAAATACGGGATATCGCGATTAGGGATGCGAGTGATATCGTGGCCATTAAAGAAAATCTTACCATCACTGGGGCGCTCTAATGCACAGATGAGTTTCAGCAGAGTACTTTTTCCCGCTCCGGAATGCCCTCCGACAAAAGCCATTTCGCCACGTTTCAGATGAAAATCGACTTTCTGCAGCGCCTGTCGCCCGCCTCGATACGCCTTACTCACCTGCTGAAATTCAATCACTCGCTTATCCCTCTTTTATTTTTCGCGGCTAAACATGCTTATCGGCTCAATTATTCTTCCCGGCTAAACAGAGCATCAATAAATTGCTGGGTCTCAAAAGGACGCAAATCATCGATACCTTCACCCACACCGATAAACCGGATAGGAATGGTAAACTGATCGGCAATCGCAAAAATCACTCCACCTTTAGCGGTACCATCAAGCTTAGTTAGAGTAATCCCGGTAATTGGTGCCACATCACTGAACAGTTTTGCCTGGCTGATCGCGTTCTGCCCGGTACCTGCATCCAGGGTCAGCATAATTTCGTGTGGTGCTGAATCATCGATTTTTTTCATCACCCGCACAATCTTGCGCAGCTCTTCCATCAGATTGGCTTTATTTTGTAAACGTCCGGCTGTATCGGCAATAACCACATCGACACCGCGAGCTTTCGCCGCTTCAATCGCATCGTAAATCACGGACGCACTATCAGCGCCGGTATGCTGGGCAATCACCGGAACATTATTACGTTGTCCCCAAACCTGAAGCTGTTCCACTGCCGCAGCACGGAAGGTATCCCCGGCCGCTAACATCACTTTCTTACCTTGGCTCTGGAATTGTTTGGCTAATTTACCAATAGTGGTGGTTTTACCCACACCGTTCACCCCTACCATCAGAATCACGTATGGCGTTTTACTGGTATCAACTTCCAACGGCTGTTCAACCTGCACCAGAATTTCGGCCAGCTCTTCTTTAAGCAGCCCATACAGTGCCTCGCCATCTTTCAGATCCTGACGGCTGGCTTTATCGGTCAGGTTTTCAATGATTTTCAGCGTGGTATCCATACCGACATCGGCAATCAGTAACTGTTCTTCCAGCTCTTCAAACAGGTCATCATCGATTTTTTTGCCTTTAAATAAGCCAAAGAAACCGGCACCAATATTAGCTTTAGTCCGGCTGAGGCTACGTTTCAGACGGGCAAAAAAGCTCTCAGTCGGCTTTTCCTGTTCCAGAGACTCAATCTGTTCCAGTTCAGTTGCAGTAACCGGCAGATCTTCCGCTGCAAGCTCTGGTTCATTTTCCAGCTCTTGCTCACTTTCTGGCTGTTCAATCTGCTCGATATTTTCTTGTTCAGCTTCAGATTCAACCAGTAACGATTCGGTTAACTGTTCATCACTTGGCTGTTCAAGCGTCTCTTCCTGTTCAATTTGTTCATTGTCGTTTTTTGCTGGTTCTTCATCACCAAAACCAAGCCAGGAAAGCAGGCCGCGTTTCTTTTTTTCTGTCATCAGCTGGATGTCCTAGGAATTTCAAGTTGTTTAATGCCACCCTTCTCTTGTAAAAAAAGAGAAGAAATAATGACAAAGCAGTGAAAACTTTTGCTTCCCGCTGTTAAACTTTGCCATCTTAACAATAATGCCTGCCTCATTGTCGATACAGTTCGCAATGAAGCACTTCAGATTTGAAGGGTATAGTAGCATTTTATTTTCGGACAAAGAATCATGGTCAAACGTCGTCAACCAAGCTCGTCACAAAAAAAGCCTTCTTCCGGCTTTGTTCGCATCATTAGCGGCTTATGGCGCGGTAGAAAACTCCCGGTACAGGATGCCCAGGGTCTGCGGCCGACGACGGATCGGGTAAAAGAGACGCTGTTTAACTGGCTGGCACAGGATATCCCGCACGCCAGATGTTTGGATCTGTTTGCCGGAGCGGGTTCGCTCGGTTTTGAGGCCGCTTCCCGTCAGGCGGATAAAGTGACCATGATCGAACTTAATCCGACTGCATTCCGCCAGTTACAACAAAACTGTGCGACCTTAAAGGCGGGCAATATTGAGCTGATCAATGGCGATGCCCTACAGTTTTTGCGTAACTCAGGACAGGCTTATGATGTGGTATTTATCGATCCGCCGTTTCGTCAGGGCCTGTTAGAGGAAGCTCTCCTATTGCTTGAAGAGAATCAGTGGCTGGCAGACGGGGCGATGATCTATCTTGAAGCAGAGAAAGAGTGGCCACTCGGCGATATTCCGGACAATTGGCAACTACATCGAGAGAAAGTTGCAGGTCAGGTCTGTTATCGGTTGTTTGAGCGAGCAAAGTAATCAAGCGAATAGTGAGCAAATGGGGGTCAGATTCAGCTCTACTGACTCTGACCCCGAGCGACGGTGCCCTGCTACTCAGTCATGTGAACAAATTTCACCCAGATTCAGCCACCAGATACCATCCTTATCGATGATCTTTTGCTCTTGTTCAAAAAAAGTCAGCATTGAATCCAAATCAAATCCTTTAATACTGCAGGTGCAAAAACTGACTTCATCACCGAAAGTCTGCAAAGCCTTCTCTTTTAGAGCCTGCTTACTCATTGGTGTCTCACGTAAAAAATTAAGTAGTTTATGAGCGTGAACTTCACTTGTCATGATCGTTTCTCCTATCATCCCTGACTAGAGTAACGTAAGCGATTCTCAATTCTCAGATATTGATTTATATCCAAAGTAGCGAACTATTCGCTAAAAACCGTCCAAGGAAATATTAGATCAACAGCGAAACAACCAGTAGTGCTTGAGAAACGATATAGCCGATCAGACAAGAGCGGCAGTCGGAATAGAAAACACAACCATCTTTGCGAAAGGCGATAAACAGCGAGGTCGTCAACAACCCACCGGCACCAAGTAGCGCGAGAAAAGCATTAGCCGAATGCTGTTGTATCCACCACTCTCCTGTTGCCCACAGTAAACCCAGTAGCAAAACTCCAATCACAGAGGTTGGGAAAACCCGGGATTCCACCTGCGGCAGAATCAACAACAACATCACGATTCCTGACGCAAACAAGAGGATCGGTAGCCACCAGTTACTGATACCGTTGGTCTGAATCCAATAAGCACTGCTGTAAAACAGCGAGGCAACAGAGTAAGTAATAAAACGAATGCGACCATAACCGCGGATCACCAGTAAAAAGTCACCCAACAGCTGTGTCGCCAGACCCAGAGTCAACAAAAATATCGCCGGGTAATAGGGATGTAGCGGAGCAACCAATAATACAAACAACCCCAGCATCAGCGTTAAGGCCCATTGTGCTGATTTACTTTTCCCACTGTCAGATGACAAAGCGTGTGATTGTCGGCTCACCGTATTCTCCCCAAATCGAATCCCGCCAGTTTAAATGGGCAGCCGGAGAAATCCAGTCACTCATTCAAAATTTTCGATCTTGATGGAGATATTAGGATAAAACCACAAAAATAACAGGAAAATATAGAAACAAACACAAAAACAAAAAAACCAGACACTTAAAGGCAAATTATGGCAAAAATTTATACATAAAAATTAAAAAATAATAAAAATAAATTCAATAAAAACAAAAAGTAAAATAAACAAATTAATAAAAATCAGGTATTTTTTAAAAAACTTAAAAAAACCTAAATTATCACAAATAAAACCAACAATTATCAGGCAAATCTGCATGGGAAATTTTAACCAACAGAAATACTGCCAAATATATCTAGTTATCAAAGAAAAAATGCACCCTAGATCCACATATCAAGCCTACTAGGCAAAATACCTCCTTTGGTTTAAAAACATATTCGCAACATTATTTATACTTTAAAATTCAATACCTTAAAATAAAAATTAGCATAACAGCTTCAATATCCTAGCTTTTCACCTGACAAAAAACTAACTTAACTCTCACTAAAACAGTTCATTTCTTAAGGTTAAGTTAGTTTTTTATCCTATTGCATTAAATCATTTGATCAAAGCAATAAAATAATGCTATTGTGTTTACAAATGAAGCAACACGGAAGAGGAGCAGTGTTATGATTACTTCATCTCAAAAACAAGGTCTTGTTATGATCGCAGTCGTTGTTGGCCTAATGACACTGCCCATGTTTTATTAATTTATTGATAATTCTCAAAAAAGAAAGAGGACGCTAATGCGTCCTCTTTCTTTTTTGATTTGTTAACATTATTTCAACACCTCCTGACTGAGTGAATCCCAATTCAGGTAGTAAAAAATTAAGCAGCCTAAGGTCATCAGAAACAGAAGAGTCCATACGGCACGCCAGATAAAACGATCTGCTCTTGGCGTTAACTCTTTAATACACCAGTCTGACTGTTTAAAAAACTGCTTACGGTCTTGCAGAACATAACCGTCTTCGTGGAGCAATTTATTACGAATCGTCGCGATATAGCGCAGTGTCGGAAGCACTTCATGGGGTAAACGGCTTTCACAACTAGAGATCAATTGATGCAATCCCCTTCCTTCCGCGTGATATTGGGTTTTCAGTAGTTCTTCAAGCTTTCGGGTTACGATGACCACTTGCTCAATATCTGCCATACCCCACTCCTTGATTAAGGCCAGAATGAATAACCATCGGTTGATTAAAGTATATACCCATTGCAATTAAATACGTCTGGTTTACTCTTAAATCCTGAATTAATTCAAATTATGTAGTCCGATGTCACGCTCACCATATACACAAGAAGCCGATTATGTACAAACCATGGCGCAATCCGTAGCGCCATTCTGGCAACAACGCCAGTCGGGAAACCACCTAACCGCACAGGGAACCCGACTCTATTGGTGTAGCATTACCTCTCCGACACACCATAAGGCATTACTCATCCTGAATGGTCGGGTTGAGAGTGTGGTTAAATATCAGGAGCTGTTCTACGAATTTTTTCAGCAAGGGTATGACATCTACTCGTACGATCACCGAGGTCAAGGATTATCGGAACGTTGCTGTGCTCACTGCGATATCGGACATATCGAGCATTTCAATGATTACGTCAACGATCTGCAGCAGATGGTTGAGTTTTTTGCTCTGGATAAATATCAGCATCGCTACATGCTGGCCCATTCAATGGGCGGAGCCATCGCTCTGCGCTATTTGCAACAGTACCCACAACACCCTTTCGACGCTCTGGCTGCCAGCGCACCGATGATTGGCTTACCCGTACCGACCCACCTGCGCCCGATTGCCATCCCTTATACTTACTGGCTAAGTAAGAAAAGCCATCAACCCAGTTATGCTCCCGGCCATGGCCCATATCAGGCTAAACCTTTTGTGGATAATCCACTCTGCCATAGCCAGGTACGTTACCAATGGTTTCGCCAACTTTATCAAGAGAATCCTCACCTGCAAACCGGCGGCCCGAGCAGCCGTTGGGTATGGCAGAGCTTAAGCGCACTGCGCCATTTATACCGTGATGCGCCCAAACTTAAGCTCCCTCTGCTGATTTTACAGGCGGGCCATGATCAGATTGTTGATAACCGGGCCCAGGTAAGATTCGCCCGTCGACTGAATAAGTATCAGCCACAGGCCAGGCTGGTGACCATTGCTGGAGCCAAGCACGAACTACTGTTTGAAGCGGATACATATCGCAATCAGGCGCTGGAGCAGATTGGTCATTTTTTTGCACACAACTGAATACGCAAAAGAGGAAATTTCAGCCCAAAAGCTTTACCCTCTTAAACCGGATTCAAATTGGTTAAACTCTACTACGCTTTATTTTCATCGAGGGTCATATGACATCTTTAAGCAAAGACTTCTCTATTGTTGCCTCTGATTTAGACGGCACGTTACTCGCACCCGATCATAAAATCAGTGCTCATTCCAAACAAACTTTACAATCTCTCCACGCGAAAGGATTTACCTTTATCTTTGCTACCGGTCGCCATCATATTGATGTAGCCGGAATCCGTGAAGCCATTGAGATTCCAGCTTACATGATTACCGCTAATGGCGCACGGGTCCACGCCCCGGATGACAAGTTGATGTTGAGCACCGATGTGCCGGCCGAGTGCGTCCAGCCAATCATTGATCTGGTCAAAAACGACCCATCGCTTTTCGTCCACGTTTATCTGGATGAAGAATGGCTGTTGAACCGTGAAGATCCTGAATTGAAACAATATCACGAGGAATCCGGCTTCCATTTTTCTTTCTTCGATACTGACAACACGCCCAATCAGGGAGTAGCCAAAATCTTTATCACTCATGCTGAAAAAAGTCATGATTATCTGGTGCAGTTTGAACATCAACTGGAAGCCATGTTTGGCGAACAAATCAATGTGGCGTTTTCCACCCCATTCTGCCTGGAAGTGATGGGACCGCAGGTTTCGAAAGGTCACGCTCTACAACTGGTTGCCGAATCGCTGGGCAAAGATCTCAAGCACTGTATCGCTTTTGGTGACGGGATGAATGATTATGAAATGCTGACCATGGCGGGTAAAGGTCTGGTGATGGAAACCGCCCATGATCGCTTACTAGCCTCTCTGCCGGGACGGGTAGAAAAAATCGGCTCCAATGCCGATGATGCCGTGGCCAATTACCTACTAGAACACCTGATTTAATCTGTTTCCACATTTATGAGTATAATATCCAACCTAAGTCATTAGTTGTCAGGGTTGGATATCCAAATGAAACGAACCGTTCACAGTTTAACGCTTATGGTTACATCCGCTTTATGGGGTTGTACCTCCACAACGATACAACCCGATAATCCGGCAGCTATTTCTCATCAAACAGCGACCATTCAGGGCCGGATAGTGATCGGAGCCGAAACCAGCAGCCTGACACCCTGCGCTACTCAGGCACAGTACCTGCTGGTGTTAAGCCGTGAACAGCAACAACAACTTACGGCTCAGATTGGTTACCCGTATCAGGAACTGTATGCAGAATTAAGCGGTGAGTTACAGGTGCCAAGCCAAACAGGTTTCAATGCAGATTACCGCGCTCGTATTCTGGTTAAGCAAATAAACCAAATAGGTCAGGATGCCATTCAAGGCTGTGCAACCGCAACATCATCAGACCCACAACGTCACTGGGCAGCCAGCTATCAGGCAAAAAGCCAACAGGCCAATGGCCTGCAAATTGAGTTAATACTGCAGGCTAATCACCTAGCCACCACAGAATACCGCTATCCGGATAACCGTACGCCGATTATTGAACAAGGTTTCTGGCAGCAACTCAGTCCGCAGCAGGTTGAAGTGGTAATCACCCAATACCAGCAACAGTATCTGGTGACCCGGCGCATCTTTACCCTTTCCGGTAATACCCTGCATACCGATCAGGAGCAAATTGGCCTGAAACTCTATCCAATCAGAGATGGGGGCATCACCCTGTTCAGAGTCGAACCATGAACTGCTGCCCTAAGTGTGGGTTGCAGTTTCAGTGTATCTGCAACCAACTGCCAATCCTCGACAGCAAACTCAAACTTTCGCTGCTGACTCATGAAAATGAGTTTATCCGGCCGACCAATACTGGTAAATGGCTGGTCGATACATTGCCGGAGTGCCACTCCTATCTGTGGCGAAGAAACGAGGAAAAACCAGAACTCGCGACACAACTGGAGAATAAGCAGCAAATGCCGTTGCTACTTTTCCCGCACGCACAAAGCATTCCGCTTGACCAGGCATTGCAACAGTGTGAACGAACCCAGCAGCAACCACATTTTATTCTGCTTGATGCTACCTGGCAGGAAGCAAGGAAGATTGAACGCAAAACTGAATGGCTTAAGTCGGTACAACGGGTCGCGTTTATACCGTCGGTACCTTCGGCTTACCAGCTACGGCGCAATCAGAAACCTGGGGATTTGTGTACTTTAGAAGTGGCAATGGAGCTGCTCACCGCGCTAAAAGAGGATCATAATGCAAAACAGTTAAATCACTTTTTCCGCTTTATGATGGCTAGCTATTTAGCGGATAAAAGTGGCCATCGCCTACAACAGGAATGATTAAACCAATACCTGAATCGGGGCCGGTTCCGCTAAATGGAATCCTTGCAGATAATCAATCCCCATATTTTCCACAATCCGGCATATCTCTGCATTATGCACAAATTCCGCTACGGTTTTGGCTTCCAACACATGGCAGAGCTGGATTAGCTGTTGAGTAATATGACGCTGTTTTAAATCAAAATCGATATTACGGATCAGGCTACCATCAAGCTTGATCACCTGTGGTTCCAGTTTGATGATCTCATCGATATTGGAATAGCCGCTGCCAAAATCATCAATAATGATGCTAGCACCGAGATTGCGTAGCTGATTACACACATCGATCATATGGGCATAATCTTTAATCTGCTCAGTTTCCAACACTTCAATACCGACCCGACTCCGATTTTTCAGAGATTTAATCGCTCTTTCTAAGTGCTCAAGCGTCCGTTCGCTCATAAAGTCCTGTGGTGCCAGGTTGATCGAAAATGATTCACTCCTCGGCCCCATTAACTCAAAGGTACGAGTAATCATCTGGCGGCTTAAGCGAGTGTATAAATGGGTACCTTCGATAATCGGCAGAAAACGTCCGGGAAGAATAATTTCACCTTCATCCTGGATTCTTACTAAGCATTCATAGGACGCAACAGTATGGTCGTGGGCATTTAATATCGGCTGCGCATATGGCAAAACATTATCATTCAAAATCGCGCGGCTGACGAAAGAGAGCCAGCTTAACTGTTCAATTCGTTTTTCATCACGCTTAATCAGAAAGTTAGCATCACAAAATCGTTTATTGTTCTGGTAGGCATAACGGCGCGCTTCAACCGCTTTGAGCATAATGCTATCGATAGGGTCATTAATAAAATCGTTGCGGCTAACCAGTCCACCATTGACCGATACCGATAAAAATTCAATATCGGGCAGACCAAATGGTTCAAAATTCACGTTCTCCAGCTTGTCAGCGAAACGAGAAAAATAGTGATGAATTTCATCGGCAGTGAAACCGCTTTTAAATACCAGCGCCCATTCACCGATACCAATCGCAAACAGTTCACTGTCGGTATACTCTTTATCAATGATATAGGCTTTAAAATACTCGGTCAGATCCTGCAATAGTTTATCACCGACCAGGTAACCGTACTTTTCATTGATCTGACTAAAATTGGCCAGTTTGAGGGAAAGCAGATGCTCGCCCGGTTTAAATTGAGCCAAACGCTGACGCAGTGCCGAACGGTTTGGTAACCCGGTACGCCGATCGGTCCTGTAGCTCCGGGTCAACATTTCGGCCTGCTGCTTTATCTGCCGAGCCATGCTCTGGTTATGTTCGTCCAGATCGAGCAGTGAATTCCGAATCAGGCTAAACAGCGGCGATACCGCCCCCATATAACTGGAGTGGGAAACCATTGGCTCCAGCTCCATTCCAGCGATTTCCCCTTCACGCAGTGCTATAAATGTCATGCTGTGATGCAATATTCGCTGCCGATCTTCATCCCGACAAATTTCCCCCATACAATAGGTACCAAAAGTATTGGCGATATTCTGTAGCGGCTGCAGCTCACTATTACCTTCCATAAAATTAAGCCGGGAAGTACAGTTGTAGACAAAAATAGTCTGTGGTTGCTGGGGATAAAGTACCTGCGAACGCAGATAAACCTGCTCTAGGGTTAATGACGGATGGTCATAGCAGAAACGTATCTGTTCCCCTTCGGTAATATCGCGATCAAACAGTACAGTGCCCTGTTCCGTTCCCTCGATCGGCGAGTAGATAGTCTGATCACTCTCGTCACCAACCAGAAACGGGAAATTCTGAATCAGGTCAAATGGTACATTATGCCCGTTACCTAAATAGCGGTTATATAGGGTTTGGATCGACTCATTATCAACCGAGATAATTTCCTGCCCTTTCGCTTCAGTGACCATAAAGGTTTTGCCAATCGGATACCACTCGGTAAAGCCACCCACATCAACAAACAGATCCTGATTATGCAAGGCAACCGCAACAAATACATCCTGATAAAAAGTCGTCCCCGATAACACCCATTGCCCATTTGCCGTGGTACAAGAAGCACCGCCGGCTACCGATAGGTAATCCGGCACATTGGAGAACAGATCAAGATTAGCCCGGACAGAAAGATCCAGCCGATCCGCCAGGCAGAATACCGCTTTGGTCGCCGGGGAAATTTGTAACGCTTTAAACAACTCAGTACTGCTGTTAGCAATATCAGCCTTATAAGGCACAACCGTACTGGTCAGGTGGGTTTGTGTGAATGAAGTGAGAATAATTAATGTCTTATGTAACTCAATCTCACCCTGATTGATTAGCTGTTCACTACTCATACCAATCAGCTCTGCAGCGGGGAAACGTGCCATTAGCAGCTGCGCCATCTGCGCCACACTCTGCTGATCAGCATCGGAAAAAAGCTGAATCAACATGCTCTTTCCTGAAGATAAGGAAAAAGTAGCAAGTTGCGCTTCAAGTTCGCGCGAGCTTTCGACTAATAGTGACTTAGTATCCATAAATTGCAGCTTTATATTAGCAGAATGTTAATTATGCTACGAAGCTCTTACCATTTACCATACTGAATAAAATAATTTTATTGGTTTCGTGAACTGTTCTTACTTTAACTCTAGACGAGAGAAACTAATTCCGCCAAATGAGACACTTCAATATCCGGTAGAATCCGAGCCCGTTTTGCCTGGAGTAAATTGAGCGGCTGATCGTTAAACCAGCAGGAAGAAAAATTATTCCTCCAGGCACCCAATACATCGGTCCGCAGATGATCTCCAACATGTAAAATGGATGCAGGTGGTAGTGCCAGTTGTTGTTGAGCTTTACTAAACAGATCCGGGTATGGTTTGGCGTAACCATCCGGCCCGGCTTTGAGCACCGCCTGAAAATAATCACCCAGACCAATTTTATCCGGATCGGCATTACCATTGGTGATGGCAATTAACGGAATTTTTTCGGCTAATTCGGACAGAATCTGATGAGTAATATCAGGCACATCAATTAAATTACGCAAACGTAATACTTCATCTATTGCCTGTTGTGCAGCCAACGTCGCTTTTGTCTCATCGTAACCCAAAAGCTCTAAGCCCTGCTTGAGCTGCTGATACCGCCAATGGGTAACATCATGTCTTAGCTCTGGATCCCGATTAGCTAAGTTCTGTTTTAGTTCGCTCCACCAGCTCAGCGGACGAGTAATACTAACCGGGTGATACTGCGCCATCCACTCAATCATCTGCTGCTCTAAATGGGCGATCACGGGGCGGTTATCGTAAAGGGTATCATCGAGATCGAAAGTCATCGCCCGAATTTTAGGCAACTGACGGTAAAAATGCATTACTCTTCCTTATCTTGAGAAGACGGAGACGAACGCTTTTTAGCTCTCGGATGAGCCTGATCGTACACCTGAGCTAAATGCTGAAAATCGAGATGGGTATAGATCTGAGTGGTCGAAATATTCTCATGGCCGAGCAACTCCTGCACCGCGCGCAGGTTATTACTCGATTCGAGAATATGTGTCGCAAAAGAGTGACGTAATTTGTGTGGACTAACGTGACTGGCAATCGCCTGCTTCTGCCCCCATTGTTCCATCCTTTTTTGCACGCTGCGATGGGAAATCCGCGTACCACGCTTCGAGACAAACAGTGCCACTTCATCCGGGTGAGCAAACTCACCACGCACTTTCAGCCAGTTAAGCAACCATTCGCTCGCTTTACCGGAAAATGGCACTTTGCGTTCTTTGGAACCTTTACCGACTACTCGTAGTTCGCCCAGCGACACATCAATCGCTTTAACATCAATATCCACCAATTCAGCCAAACGCAATCCGGTGCCATACATCAACTCCATCATCGCCCGATCACGAATAGAGAGCGGGTCAGAATCATTCATCTCCAGCAACTGATCCAACTCATCAACATCGATATTTTTCGGTAGTGGCCGCTGCTTACGCGGTGCCGAAACCCCTTTAGCCGGATTAGCCTGGAGCTCGCCACGTAAAATCAAAAAATCGAAAAAACTGCGCAGTGAAGATAAACGGGTAGCCAGACTACTAGCTTTCATCCCGTCACGCATACCTTTACTCGCCAGTTGACGCACCCAGGCAGCATCGACTTTTTGCCAAGATTTAACCCCCATCTTCATCAAATGTGAAGCCATGGTATTTAACTGCTGCTGGTAGTTTTTCTGGGTATGAAGACTCAACCCTTTTTCATTGTTAAGATAGGCGTAAAAACGTTGTAACGGCTCGGCTAAACTAGCAGACAGATCGGAACCGCTCTTTTCGTTATTCATCGTTCAGTGTGCCAGGACAAGGAGTCAATCAGGTGGGAAAAAACCACGGCCAGATGGCGGAGAAACAGGGTATCCATACAAGGCTGGAAATGTCCACCATCTTCACTGGAAAAGGCTAGCACGCCCTGAATACCATCACGATTGAGCGGTAACACCACATAAGACCCCATTTCCGGAGCAAAAGAATGCTCGCCAAACAGGCCATTACGATCCGACTTCCTCATCCGGCCTAAATAGGCCTGCTTGCCATTAAAATGGTTGAGTGCAAATCGCTGCCAGTGCTCTTTATCCAGCTGATACTCATCAACCGGAGCATTAAGCAGGCGAATGTGTGCTTTGAGATTCAGATCAAGCGCTTTCAGCTCAATCGCCCGTACTACATCAAGCAGTGAACGGCATTTCAACATCTGCTCCTGCAAATCCATAAAGGTGTGGAAAGTACGGTCATTGGTCGCCGCCAGAGACATCAAAGCGGTGATCTCTTCTTCCAGCTCTTCGATACGCTGGCGCTGACGGTTAAGCTGCACCTGAACCAGCGAGATGGTTCCCGCCTGGTGGTGGGGCACATGCAAGCGCTCAACCAGTTCAGGGTGATTAACAAAGAAATCCGGATGGTCGCGCAGGTAATCCGCGACTAACTCAGCGCTTAACGTATCCAATTGTGTATCTGACACTGCTTTCCTTTCTTATGACAAAGGGGTTAACAAGAGAGCTGCCCATCAAAAACATGCGCGGCGGGCCCTGTCATATACAGCGGTTTACCCGGCCCTTTCCAACGAATTTTCAGGCTGCCACCCGGTAGATTAACCGTTACGCTCTCATCAAGCAAACCCTGGACAATACCCACAGCCACAGCACCACATGCACCACTGCCGCACGCCTGAGTTTCACCAGCACCTCGCTCATAGACACGCAGATTGACTTGTTTGCGGTTCACCACCTGCATAAAACCGGCGTTAACCCGTTCCGGAAAACGTTCATGAGATTCCAGTAGCGGGCCGAGATTATCCACATCGGCGGTCAGCACATCATCCACCACGGTCACCACATGCGGGTTACCCATGCTAACTGCGCCGCAAAATAATGTGGCTTCGCCCGCACGCAGAATGTAGGTTTTTTCCGATTGCTTGGCTTTAAACGGAATCTTGCTTGGTTCGAACTCCGGTACACCCATATTCACGGTAATCTGATCATCATTTTCCACCTGAAGAACCATTTTGCCTTTTTTGGTGCTGACGTTGATGCTGTATTTATTGGTCAGTCCTTTCATCCGCACAAAACGGGCAAAACAGCGCGCACCGTTACCGCACTGCTCAACTTCACTGCCATCAGCATTAAAAATGCGGTAGTGGAAATCGGTATCCGGGTCGTATGGCGCTTCAACAACTAATAGCTGATCGAAACCCACTCCGGTATGACGATCCGCCAGACGACGGATCAAATCAGGAGAAAAAAAGATATTCTGGGTAACACAGTCAACGACCATAAAATCGTTACCCAAACCGTGCATTTTAGAAAAATGGAAATGCATAAAAGCTGATTACTCCGGCAAAACGTTTTCAAGTGCCCACAAGCTGGATAACTCTTCACGCTGACGTACCACGTGAACCTTATCTCCATCGACCATCACTTCAGCCGCACGAGTACGGGTATTATAGTTGGAAGACATGGCAAAACCATAGGCTCCGGCAGAACGAACCGCCAGCAGATCACCCGCTTCAATTACCAGTGAACGCTCTTTACCGATAAAATCACCGGTTTCGCAAATAGGCCCAACCAGGTCATACACCACTTCTTCACCCTGACGAGGAACAACCGGCACAATCGCCTGCCATGCCTGATATAGCGCCGGGCGCATTAAATCGTTCATTGCTGCATCAACAATGGCAAAGTTTTTAAACTCGGTCAGTTTTAGGAATTCAACTTTAGTCAGCAGTACACCGGCATTTGCCGCAATCGCACGTCCTGGCTCAAATACCAGTTCAAGATGCTGATGATTTTCCAAACGTGACAACAGTGCTTTAGCATATTCAGATGGCTGTGGAGGCTGTTCCTGGTTATACACCACACCCAGACCACCACCCACATCAAGGTGTTTAATCTCAATACCCTGCTGCTGCAGATTATCAATCAGCGCCAGCAGACGGTCTGTCGCATCGATGAAAGGCTCGATATTAGTTAGCTGCGAACCGATGTGGCAGTCGATACCATGAACTTGGAGATTTTCCAGGCTGGCAGCAAATTGATACACTTCCGGAGCACGGTCAAAAGCAATACCGAATTTGTTATCACGCAAACCAGTAGAAATATAAGGGTGAGTCTTGGCATCAACGTCCGGGTTAATTCGCAGAGAAATTGGCGCTTTAACACCCAACTCTCCGGCAACCTTATTCAGACGCAGCAGTTCAGGCTCAGATTCTACGTTGAAACATTTAATCTTCAGTTCCAGTGCGCGCTTCATTTCCGCTTCAGTTTTACCCACACCGGAGAACACCACTTTCGCGGCATCACCACCTGCAGCAATGACACGTTCCAGCTCACCGCCAGAAACGATGTCGAAACCAGAGCCAAGGCGCGCCAACACGTTTAATACACCAATATTCGAGTTAGCTTTTACTGCGTAGCAAACTAGGTGTGGATGCTCGCCTACCGCAGAGTCAAAGGCTTTCCAGTGGCGTTCCAGAGTCGCACGAGAATAAACATAAAGTGGCGTACCAAACTGGTCCGCAAGTTGAGTTAGTTTTACATCCTCGGCCCAAAGCTGGCCATCGTTCTGATAATTGAAGTAATCCAAAACGTTTTCCTTTAAAAATCAATCAAGTTTAGTTTATTCACTCTGTGGCGCTGGCTGCTCAGGCATGTACAGCGGGCCACTCTGACCACATCCGCTCAAGCCTAATAAGCTGACTAAAAAAAATGCTGCGATGGCTTTTTTCATTTTCCAGTTCGTGATTATTGGTTCAATGCCCCCTATAATCGCACCACAAGCAGGAAAAGCAATAGGACAATGAGATGAACGATACTGAATTTCATCAACGGGTAGATCTTGAGTTAGAAAAAATTGAACAATTAATTGATGATTCGGGTGCGGATATCGATTACGAAAGTGTCGGTAACGTGATGACACTAGAGTTTGAAGATCGCAGCCAGATTGTGATTAACCGCCAGGAGCCAATGCACGAAATCTGGTTGGCATCCCGCTCAGGCGGCTTCCACTTTCAACTGAGTGATAATGATCAGTGGATCTGCTCAAAAACCGGTTTGGAGCTGATCGAACTACTAAAAGGGGAATGTGAAAAACACGCTGGCGAATCAATTGATTGGCAATAAAGGGATTTTGCCCAGGATTAAGCGTTAACCGCTTTGCTTGGACGAGAATTGGGTAAGCTGCCACTGCGATACGGCATAATGTAGCTTGCCCCTAGCTCTGGGTGAATAATCTGATAATACTGCGGCAGATTGAAGTTGATAAACTTCGACACCATTTTCTTATCATCTTTCAATGAGGTGTAGAAGCTGTTGACGCTGCCGATCATCTCGTCTTTAGTACCTTTATACTGATGATAAACCTCTATTCGGTTCGACTCATCCAGCACATAGATATTGAAGCCGCGATCGGTATCTTCAAAGAAAAACTGCACCAAACCTTCACTGGCAAAACCATCTATCACTTCCGGTAACTGATAATCCTGATCGCGATCGAGCATTAGCAACGGTGAGCCTTTCAGCTTATTGGTTGAAATACTGCGGTAGAAGTCCACCGAGTTTTCCAGTTTTTGCACCGAGACACCGCGCCGTTCAAAGAACAGACCATACATCTGATCGCCGATTCTGACCGCTTTAAAGCGGCGGCGTTTCGCCTGCTCAACCGGGCGTAAACGCAGATCAATACATTCCGCCAGCAACTGATACACTGCATTGCGCATCACGCCACGCATGTTCTTGTTGTAGCAGAACACATCGACCGATTCCGGCGGAATCGCATCTTGGTGCATTTTCCCCAGTACGGTTTTTAATGCATCCAGCATTGCCGTTTCGCCTTTAAAGTGCAGCGAACGCACTTCCTGCCACGAGTTGCGGTAAACTAAATCGACACTGTTTACTAAGCATAAGCGCTCAGGGCCAAAACTGAGAATATCGACATTCTTCAGATCAACCCGCAAACTACGTCCGGATAACTCTTCGGTCGGATCATGTTCGAAGTTGATGAACATCGCCAGTTGATTAATTTCACACGGGCTAGCCAGTGCCTGCATAGTCGGGCGACGCTTACGTAACGAGAAAGTATTACGCAGATCGCCAACCATCTGATAAAGCTTATCCAGATCCAGCTGAGCGTCACGCACCACAGCATGTAAACGGGTCGATTCAGTGATCAGACCGTTAAAGAATGCCCAGGCCACTAATTTACTCAGATATTCGTTATGTTCTAAATAAGACTGGCCAATCAGACGTTCGGCAACAATCGGCTGCTTATACAAGTACCAACCTTTTGGGTTGGTTCGGCCAGGACGCACTTCGATAAAAGTTAAATCCGGTTCGTGCAAATCGGGAGAAATCTGCGGGTTAAGCAAAGTAACCTTGCTAGGCAACACTTCAAACGCAGCGTACAGTTTACGTGCCAGCACAGAGATATCTTCCGGGCTGATCGATGAGGTAATTTCATTGCGCCGGGCAAAGTGAATCAGATTACGGTAACTCTGCATCAACGCATCCAGCAAACCGTTATGCATCACTTTAACCTGAGAAACTTTCCAGTTACGGCGGTTATCCAGCTCACCGATAACCAGAGGTCCCCACTGCCATGACTGAACCAGATCAAGCAGCACATCACGACGCCACGCCACCGAACCCAGTCCGGGTTTGCGGGATAATTTCTCGTGCGTTTTCAGATAAAAACAGCGACGGACTAAATCCAGACGAGAATGATCACCGATGCGTTGCAGGTAAAGCGTCACTTTTTCCAGCATCAGCGAGTAAGCATCCATTCCTGACAGATCGGATTCGTAGGAAAAGAAACGGCGCTTAGTTTCAATACTTAACAGTTGGGTATGCGGATATTCCCAGGAATAAGCTTCCAGCAGAATCGCCTTCAATACCGATTTATAAGGTGAATCGATACTTTTGTACAGTTGCCACAAATTGGCACCAAAATACTCTTCTGCCGGAATATGATTCAATCGGCCAAAATCGATCCAGTCATCACAATGGATGCAGGATTCTTGGCATAAGCGCTGCACATAATCGTCGTAACACGCTTCCATTTCCGGTGGCACAATCTGCCACAACAAACGTTTACCGGCTAATAACACCGCTGAGCGATAAAATTCATCCAGTAACAGCAAATGCTGAGAAGAACCGCAGTTATCGCCGGACAGTTCATCTGAACAGTTGGTGCGGAAGCGTCGCTCATCCATAATGAAGAAGTTAGCTTCAACACCAAGGCTTTTCGCCCAGTCGGTGATCAGTAAACACTTATTACTGAGAATATCCCGGTCGTCATCGCTCATTTTAGGGTCAACACATACCCAGATATCTAAATCGCTGGAGGTACTCTGACCAATCGAAGAAGTGCTACCCATGGTATACAGGGCGAGAATTTGCGGGTTTTTATTAACCGCAAGCAGGCGGCCGAGGGTTAACTCGGTATCCTGAATAAACTGCAGTTGTGATTCATTAGGTTGGAAACCCCAAACACCCGATGGAGTAGATTCATTATAGTAACCGGGAATCAACGGGTGATTAAAATGGAATAGTGCCGGAATGAGGTGAAAGACACGCTGACTTTGCAGATCCATTAGCGCCAGCGCACGTTGAGTGCGTTGTGCATTGAGATCATCTAATCTCTGAATAAGTCGTTTCGTGTAAACCAGCAAGGGGGATTTCCTAGAATTAACTTACCTGGCATTCTGCTTAGAGAGTAAGCATTTAGGCCAAGAAAACGTGATCAATTTAACACTTTTATCACTATTGGTAAAGATATCCTGAACCAATATCCCCATTATTTATGTCGAAATGGTCACCATAAATAATGAAGCCGCTATAGTGTCACAATTCTTCCCATTTAATAATCATAGCTTAGTCTAATAAACACGACTTAGCTCACATAATTCCCAACAAATTCGCATCATTTTTTGTGATCACACTATCAAGCAAAACGGGACTTCTTTATTGACCGGGAAGAGTGGTAGGATGGCAAAAAAACCAATAATCTGAATGTAAATAATCGCTATGACCAAACGCTCAACTATCCGTATTGCTACTCGTAAAAGCCCCCTCGCCTTATGGCAGGCTCATTATGTCAAAGATGCTCTGCAGGCCGCCCATCCTGGGCTGGATGTCGAACTGGTCACCTTTGTCACCAAAGGTGATGTCATTCTCGATACTCCTCTGGCTAAAGTCGGCGGAAAAGGCCTGTTCGTCAAGGAACTGGAAGTCGCCATGCTCGATGGACGTGCGGATTTAGCGGTACATTCAATGAAAGATGTGCCTGTCGATTTCCCGGAAGGGCTGGGCCTGGTCACCATCTGTGAACGAGCCGACCCACGGGATGCGTTTGTTTCTAATCACTATTCATCACTGGAGCAGTTACCACAAGGTGCTGTGGTTGGCACCTGTAGTCTACGCCGCCAATGCCAGCTTAAAGCACAACGCCCGGATCTGGTAATTAAAGATCTGCGCGGGAACGTCGGTACCCGCCTGAGCAAACTGGATGCCAGTGAGTATGATGCCATTATCCTTGCCGCCGCCGGATTGCAACGCCTTGAGCTTGAGCAGCGTATTACCAGCTATATCGAGCCGGAACAGTCACTTCCAGCCGTTGGTCAGGGCGCGGTAGGGATTGAGTGCCGCCTGGATGACAATGATCTTCATCAACTACTTGCGCCACTTCACCACCAGGACACCGCAGATCGGGTACTGTGTGAACGAGCGATGAACAACACCTTACAAGGTGGTTGCCAGGTACCGATTGGCAGTTATTCACAGCTGGAAGGTGAGCAAATCTGGCTACGCGCTCTGGTTGGAGAACCGGATGGCAGTGAAATCGTACGAGGCGAGATCCGTGGCCATCGTAGCGAAGGGGAACACCTCGGCCAGCAGTTAGCCGAACAGTTGCTGGCACAAGGTGCGCAGCAGATTCTTACTCGTCTGTACGATACGCAACACGACTAACTCAATGACGGTATTGATAATTCGCCCTGAGCAGCAGGGCCAGGAACTGTGCCAGCTCTTGGAACAGAGTGGTATTCCAGCACTTCTACAGCCACTGATCGATTTAACCGTAAGCCCAGTTGAAGGAGAACTTTTCTCTCCTTCTGCACTTTCAGGTAAAGCCGATATTGTCATCGCCGTCAGCCAGCATGCCGTCCAGTTTAGTGCCCAACTTTTGCGACAACAAAACCAAAGCTGGCCGAGCGATGTACGATATCTTGCCATCGGTCAAAAAACCGCACAGCTTTTAAGCAAATTAACCCAACAACAAGTACACTATCCAGACATTAGCGACAGTGAACATTTGCTCGACGATAACTGGCTGGCATCCGTTAACGGGTTAAATATTGTAATCCTGCGCGGTAATGGTGGGCGTGACCATCTGGCCACACAATTATCCTCTCGCGGAGCCAATGTCATTTATCGCGAGGTATATCAAAGAGAATTACGCCCATTTGACGCAGAATCAAGAGCGGCATTATGGCAAAATAAACAGGTCGATCGTTTAGTGGTGACCAGTTTTGAACAGCTTGAGCTTTTAGTTTTTCAACTCCCGATGCATTATCACCGTTGGCTGTTCACACTTTCAATTTATGTACCTAGCGAACGTATTGCACGTTTAGCTCAGAGTATGGGATTTAGAAATACGATTACTGTCGGCAGCGCCAGTAATTCAGATTTAGTGGCTGCACTCCACAGCCAAGGAATGACAGGAAGACCCAATGACCAGTAAAAATAACAAGCCTGAAATCGAGTCGGAAGAGACACAAGCACCGGTTGAATCAACCAGCAATGCAGCCGATTCGCAACCTGAGTCAGCAACAACCGCTCCTGCCGACGATAAACTGGAACAGCAAGCTAAACGCGGTTCTAAACTCGCAACCATGGCTATCATCATCGCCATTATTCTTGGCGGCGGCGCAGCAGGTTACAGTTATCAGATGAGCCAAACTTATCAGGCACAGATTGATGCTTTACAAGCCAAACTTGATCAAGTTAGCTCACAAACATCACAAAAATTATCTGCGCTGCAGAGTGAAACCGAAGCAAAAACAACCAACGTGATTAACCGCACCCAGGTTGAACTAGGCCAACAACAGAAAAGCATTGAAAGCTTACAGCTCGCTTTTTCCGAGCTGAAAGGTCGCCGACCAAACGACTGGCTACTGGCTGAATCAGATTACCTAGTAAAATTATCCGGTCGTAAACTGTTTCTGGAACGCGATGTGGTCAGCGCAACTCATTTAATGGAAAGTGCCGACCAACGTATCGCTGCCCTCAACGATCCAAGTCTGGTTCCCCTGCGCAAAGCAATGGCTAACGATATCACCACTCTGAAAGCAGTACCTCTGGTGGATAAAGATGGCCTGGTATTAAGACTGAGTAGCCTGCAGCAAAAAGTGGACTCACTGCCACTGGCCAACGCAATTCAGCCAGATGCACCAAAACATCAAGCCGCCGAAGTCTCCAGCGATATCAATAACTGGCAACAAAACCTGATGACATCACTGAAAAACTTCTCGGAGAATTTCATCACCTTCCGTACCCGCGATGGCAGCGCGATTCCATTGCTTTCTCCAGAGCAGCACTTCTATCTGCGCGAAAATCTGAAAGCGAAATTAGCCACTGCAATTAAAGCCGTTTACGATGAACAGCAAGAACTTTACACCACATCGCTAAAAACCGCTCAAGAATGGTCAAGTGCTTATCTGAGCCTGGATGATAATGATGTAAAACAGTTTAATCAGGCGATTGGTCAGCTAGCCGATCAGAAAATCGACGTGACTTATCCGGTTAAACTGGAATCACAACGCCTGCTTGCTGACGTAATTAACGAGCGCTTAAGACGTGAAGTTACCAGCATCATCAAGGAGGAAAACTAATGATTAAGCTAATCCTCCTGTTTGTTTTCCTGGGAGCTGGCCTGTTTGTTGGTACACAATTCTCGGGTCAACAAGGCTATGTGCTGATCTCTATCGCCGACAAGACACTTGAAATGAGTGTGACTACGCTGGTGATTTTCGTTGCGATCTTCTTTGCCGCATTCTTTATTGTCGAAATTATCCTGAAAAAAATCTTCCGTATGGGTTCTGATACCTGGAATTGGTTCAGTGTGCGTAAACTAAAACGTTCACGCCGCTTTACCAACGAAGGCATTATCAAGCTAGTTGAAGGTGACTGGAAACTGGCGGAGAAAAAAGTAACTCGCTGGGCGAATCACCACGATATGCCACTGCTGTGCTATTTGGTGGCCTCTGAAGCCGCACAGGAGCAAGGTGACACTCAAAAACGTGATTACTATCTGGATCTGGCGTCTAAACAGGAACATTCACAACTGGCGGTTGAGTTAACCAAAGCCCGCCTGAGTCTTCACGAAGGTGAGTTCGAGAAAGCCGTTAATGCACTGAATAAGCTAGCGGAAGCCTACCCGAATAACCCGCGTTTACTGACCATGCTAAAAACCGCTTATCTACATCTTGAAGAGTGGCCGAAACTACTTGAATTACTACCACGCCTGAAACGCAATAAGTTACTGACACTGAGTCAGTTTGAAAAACTGATGGAGCAGGCACAAGTCGGCTTTATCCAGCAGGCAGGTGACACCAAAGAGCGTGATGTAGTACTGGATCGCTGGAGCCAGCTACCTAAGATTGCACGCAACAACAGCAAGCTGTTCACCACCTTCATCCATGCTCTGATTGGAGCAAAAGCTGATGATGACGCGTTCACCTTTATCAAAGAACGCATCAAGAAATCACCATCCACTGAAATTTATGCCCTGCTCTCTCAACTGAATATGTTGGATATGCATCCAGCGACGGTATTGCTGGAACAGGCGATCAGTAAAGATGGTAACAATGCCGAAGCTCATAGTGCTCTTGCCCGCCTGTATATGCAGCAAGACAAGCTGGCAGAAGCCCAGAAGCATTTTGAAGCGGCATTAGCACTCCGCAGCAGCATTGCCGATTACACCTATTTGGCAGAAGTATTAGAAAAGCAGGATATGGAGTCGGCCGCCAGTGATGTCAGCCGAAAAGCATTGGCATTGATTGCTCCAACCTCGTAACGAGTTATTGGGATTTATATTTCAGTAAACGAAAACTCAAGGGGTCAAAATCAGCAACGCTGACTTTGACCCCTTTGTTATTGATTTTTAATATAATTTAAATGACTCGTGAAAATTGCTGATGGCGGGCACGGCTACGTAAATAAGTATCAAAACACATTGCGATATTGCGAATCAACAAACGTCCGCGTGGCGTCACCCGAATCATTGCCCCATTAACTTCCACCAAACCATCACTAATAAAGCTACTCAGTAGCTGCATATCCTGATTAAAGTACTGACTAAAATCGAGATTGTATCTCGCTTCAATCTGCTGCTTATTCAGGGAAAAATTACACATCAGTTGCTTAATCACATCACGGCGCACGATATCATCTTTATCCAGTGACACCCCTTTCCACAGCGCATGACGTTTGGCATTCACCTGAGCATAATAGGTTTGCAGATCTTTCTGGTTCTGCGCATACACATCCCCCACCATAGAGATCGCCGATACACCAAAGCCAACCAGATCACAGTTGCCCTGAGTAGTATAGCCCTGGAAATTTCGATGCAGTTCACCATTACGCTGCGCAATCGCCAGCTCATCATCAGGCAGTGCGAAATGATCCATACCGATAAACTGATAACCAGCTCCGGTCAGCATCTCAATCGTGGTTTGCAGAATTGCCATTTTTTCTGCGGCGGATGGTAGCTGATCTTCTTTAATTTTACGCTGTGCCGCAAAGAGCTGTGGCATATGCGCATAGTTAAACACAGAAAGCCGCCCCGGATGCAACGCAATAACCTGCTCCAGCGTATGCTTGAAAGACTCCAGCGTTTGTTTTGGCAAACCGTAAATCAAGTCCAGATTGGTCGAGCGATAACCTAACGCCTTCGCCCTTTCAACCAGAGCGACGATAAATTCTTCATCCTGCTCACGATTCACCAGTTGCTGAACTTCTTTGTTAAAGTCCTGCACGCCAATACTAATGCGGTTAAACCCTTCCTGACGCAGATGATCAAGAATCTCCAACTCGATCTCACGCGGATCGATCTCGATACTGATCTCAGCATCCGGTTCAAAACAAAACTCATCGCGCAATAGATCCATCAAACGGCTGATCTGACGAGAGGTAAGAAACGTTGGAGTACCACCTCCGAAATGAACCTGGCTGACATGCCGACCACCCAGCAACGCGGCACGCTGCTGAATTTCATGCTCAAGAATATCCAGATATTCATCCGCTTTGTGCGAATGACGGGTAATCACTTTATTGCAGCCACAGTAATAACAGAGCTTGTGACAAAACGGGATATGAATATACAGAGAAAGCGGGCGTTCAGGATACTGGGCACACGCCATATCGTATTCCGCAATAGTAAAGGCTTCATGAAACTCTACTGCGGTAGGATATGAGGTATAACGAGGGCCAGAGTGGTTATACTTATCCAACATCTGCTGATCCCACACGATTTGCTGCTGACTCTCCACTGACCCATCCATTTTTTATCTCAATATTATTCGCTAATTGATCCGACTATTTTGCCATAGGGATGATGTTACCGATCCGATCAAAAAATGAAAATAAGTGATCAATATACGAAACTGCAAGCAAGATCACTGATTGATTGGGGTATAACCAGAAACCAGAAGCGGTTATACCATCTGAATATTGATCTGATTATTAAGAGGTTGAACGCGCTGATGGAGATGTTTCAATTCGGCAACAATCGTATCAGACAAGCGGGATTCGGTTTTTACCCGAAGCAGATTCTGCTCCATACGTTCCTTTTTCGCCATAGCCTGGCGAGCTTCACCACGCGGCATATCTTTGACCACATGATATAATTCCGCAATTGCCGGATACTCTTGTTCGAAATTAACCCTCTGCTCGCCCTGCACATAATCCATAATGCAGTAAACACGGATACTGATTTCCGATAAATCGCACTGTCCCTGGATTCCGACCATACACAAAGTCGTCACGTTCTCAAAAATATTGGCGTTGCGCTTTTCAATCGCCAGTTCACGATGCTTGTGCTGCAGTTGATTCTGCTTCTTCAACTGCAGCAGCAGGTAACCCGCATAGAATGCCAATGCGATAATAACGACACCGCCGAGAAGCGCTAATAGGGTTACATTATTCATGCTCGATTATCCTTTCCACTCGTCTAAATCAAGATCGTCAAAATCGGCCAGCAAGTCATCATCATTACGCAATTTCTTCACTGATTTTGCCGGTTTGACTGACGGTGCAGGTTGTTCCATCTCTTCGTCATCCTCTTCATCGTCAAAATCATCGGTATCCAGACCCAGCTCTTTCATCAAAACTTCAATGCGGTCTAGCTTTTCATCAACGTATTTCTGCAGACCTGCACCGAGCTTTTCGCCATTATCTAGGCGTGCGAGCAAGACATTGAACTGCGCATCCTGCTCAATCCGAGTCAGTTCCTGTTCAGCCAGCAGCAAGCGCTCCTCTTTGCCTGGTGCAACCTTCTGATCCACAATCAATGGAATTTTTTTCTTGCTTCCCAGCCTTGGATCGCGTGGCGTATTACCTGCGCGTTTTGCTGCTTCTGTTCCAGCAGAATGGCGGTTTCCTGACTTGAGTCCTTTACGTTTTTTCGACTTTTTGCGTAAACGTCCTTCCACATCACTTTCAGAGCGTTGACGAACAACAATCACATCAGCGTTACCCGCTGATCTTACTTTTTTATTTCGGCTCATTACTGGGGTTTCCTCAGTAAAATTACATCATTACCTACAAATTCAATGGCTAAGTTATATTGCTTCGCTAAATAATTGAACGTATCACGGCTAAAAAAACTTACGTGAGTCAGATCATTCTTATAGTGCCAGTGAATAAAGGCCTCTTTATTTATTACTTGCTTGGTCATCACTCCAAGCCAGCCACCCGGTTTAAGCATAGCCAACCATTGCTGCCATACCCTATCCGGATGGTGTAAATGTTCGATCACTTCCGTCGCCATCACAAAATCATACTCAGATTGCAGCACACTTGCATCAGGGTAATAGAAAATATCATATAAGGCGACGCTATGCCCGTGCAGCTCAATCATGCCGGATAATGTTGGTCCAGGGCCACATCCAAAATCAATGCCGTGGCTATTAGGGCTGAGTTTTTCCAACAAAGGATTGGCAAAGCGGGACAAAAAGCGGCGATATCCTTCATCATCAGGATCATTCTCATGCAAATCATACATAGCTTTTTCCGCCTGAGCATCCAGGCAGTCATTTCTATCCACCCACACCAAACGGCAGTTTCCACACTGTAAATAGTGACGGCGTTTATCCTGATGAAAAGGAACACCTTGAGTTTGATGACACAGTGGACATGAATGCATGTTCGCCTCCTTTGATTAAGGATGCGCAAGATACCAGAAACTGCCGTGAGAGTGGAGGAGAAAAGCCCGCTTTTTGTTCAATTTTGCCAGTTATAAAAAAAGCGATAGGTTTCCCTATCGCTTCTTAAAGTCTGCTACCAATCGGGTAGCCAACCAGACAGCACGTAGACTGTGCCCTAAAATCCTTTTGTTTTTCACGCTTTCCATGCAAAACATTGTTTGTCATCATCCTGATGATTTTTTGCTTCCCTGAATACTTCGCTGTATGGGAGCTAATCCGTCGCTCGGTCCTTAATCCGCCCTATCCTAAGGCTAGGGGATCATCCATATCCAGTAAGCATCCCGCTTACTATCCATTCCCCAAGGTGTTACATATGTGACTATTTCTTTTTTATAATATCTAGCACTTTGGCTAGCGGGAAATACTTTACCTGTTCAGAGAGTAAGGACAATCCCCGCAAAAGAATATTCTTCACATTATTGTCACTAAATTATATTTACACTATTTTTCAATTGGTTATATAAATACAGACGAATTTAATCATCAAACAAATGGTCAATGTCTTACAATCTAGATGGATAACTTCCAACTAGATTGCCAATAACCGCTAAAAAAATAACCCGACAAAGCGGGCTATTGTAGAATAATTGTTCACTATCTAGCCAGGATACAAGATTACCGCTACAGATACGCCTATCTGCAGCCACAAAGTAACCTTAACCCTGCGACTGATACTTAGTGAAGACCACCAACATATTTGGATAATATTTCAATATCCGCATCAGTCAGTTTCTTCGCTACATCGCTCATCATGCTATTCAAATCATTGTTACGGGTTCCGTCGCGGAATTTCTGTAACTGAAGTTTGACGTAATCGGCATGCTGGCCGGCAATTTTCGGGAAGCCGGATAATTCGGTTCCGAAACCACGTGGGCCGTGACAAGCAATACAAGCAGTCAGTCCTCGTTCAGCATCACCAGCGGTATATAAGGCTTTGCCCTTTTCAACCACATCTTCCGGTGTTGAATTTTCAGAAGTGGTCTGAGAAGAGAAATACGCCGCTAAGTCCGCCATATCCTGATCGCTTAATGGCATTGCCATTGCACTCATCACAGGATCAAGGCGTCCTTGTTTACCACCAGAAGTCATTCCGAGCTTAAGATCTTGCAACTGCTTCACAAGATAATTCTCGTGCTGACCTGCCAGTTTAGGATAGTTAGTTAACATACTGTTACCATCAGCAGAGTGACAGGCAGTACAGGTTGCGGATTTGGCTTTACCAGCTTCGACACTGCCTTGAGACCAAACAGAGCAGCTGACTAAAAGACCTAACATTAGCACTAATTTATTCATGACATTCCATTTATAATAATCAAGCTTTCAGACGGCCCGTGGTATAATTATAGTCCTTACGACGAGCACGGTAATTTTACACTATTTCAACAAAAAGTAATCATTCGGCAACCAAAAGTCGAGATGGAGTTAACATTGAGCGCAAAAATTCACTACCAAAACACGCATTTCATCACGAGTGCACCCGATATCCGCCACCTACCTGAAGATGAAGGAATCGAAATTGCGTTCGCGGGACGCTCAAATGCCGGAAAATCCAGCTCGCTGAACCGCTTAACCAATCAGAAGAACCTGGCAAAAACCAGTAAAACACCTGGCCGTACCCAGCTTATCAACCTGTTTAAAGTCACCGACAATTGCCATATTGTTGATCTTCCTGGCTACGGCTTTGCCCAGGTGCCACTGGAAATGAAACAGAAGTGGCAAAAATCACTGGGTGAATACCTGCAAAAGCGCCAATGCCTAAAAGGATTGGTGGTATTAATGGATATCCGCCATCCATTGAAAGATCTCGACCAACAGCTGATTATCTGGGCCGTTGAATGCGGCATTCCGGTACAGGTGCTACTGACCAAGGCCGACAAACTAAAAAGCGGAGCCCGGAAAGCACAGTTACTCGAAGTGCGCCAAAAGGCAACCGAGTTTGGTGGTGAAGTTAATGTCGACCTATTTTCTTCCCTGTCGGGCATTGGCGTAGATATCCTACGCAATAAACTCGATCAATGGTTTGCTCCGGCTTTAATAGCAGCAGACGGCGAATCTGTAGAAGATTCTGATTCGGCTAACACTGCAGAGTAATCACCTATAAAAAACCCCACCATCCTGGTGGGGTAACGGGAGAGATAATGAACTTCTGTTATAGGTTATTATGTTGCTAGCATCGCTCAAAGCCTGTCGCTTTTCAATCGTTAACATCACAGATTTGAAACAAAACCCCACGAACTAACCAATTGAATAAAATAAAAAAATCGAGCTTGATCACAAATAGCCACTTCATTTTTTTTCCAAATTATCTTTGCCTATTGACGGATATTTATTACAAAAATGTTATCTTTTGTCACAATTGGTAACAAAGCAATATTGAGATTATGCAAAAGAAATTTCTGAGCTGAATGACGGATTCGCCATGAAGAATGAAATGAAGAAATAGTGTATAACTAATTGAAAAATATTTATTTCGCCCAATAAAAAACGCCCCGCTCAAAAACTGAGCGGGGCGGCTGAATCAGCCTAATCCAATAACGTGAAACAAAAGGTCTGAAAGATAGAACATCTTACCTCTGTACCCTACGAGTATTAATTTACCTCAAACCGACGGAAAATCAAACTATTTTTGTAGTTTTTTTTCATATTTTTTAGCCAAAAGGACATAAACAGCTGAATTTCTATTACTTTTTTTTTGATAAAAAAAAGCCAGCATTTGTGGACTGGCTCATATATTTAAAGCTAATTGATGAAAAAAGTGCCTAGTGGGCCTGATCCCAGTTGTCACCGCGCCCTACTTCAGCCACTAATGGCACATCTAATGCCGCTGCTGATTCCATCAGTTTCTGTATTTTAGTTTCAATTTCATCCAGGTAAGGCTCCTGAACTTCAAGTACCAATTCATCGTGCACCTGCATCAGCAGTTTTACCCGCCCTTCGCCATGCTGTTCGATCCACTGATCAACCGCCAACATCGCTTTCTTAATAATATCTGCCGCCGTTCCCTGCATTGGTGCGTTAATCGCCGCCCGTTCAGCCGCTTTACGCCGCATCCCATTGGCTGCTTTAATCTCCGGCAGATGCAAGCGACGACCAAATAGCGTTTCAACATAGCCAGTTTCGCTGGCCTTAGTACGGGTGTCTTCCATGTACTGCATCACGCCAGGGTAGCGTTCAAAATAGATATCCATATAGTGCTGCGCTTCACCACGGGAAATACCCAGCTGTTTGGCCAAGCCGAAGGCGCTCATGCCATAAATCAAGCCAAAGTTAACGGCTTTCGCCCGACGGCGCTGCTCACTGCTAACCTCGGAAATATCCACACCAAGAATTTCAGCGGCGGTTGCGCTATGGATATCTTTACCGTGTTTAAAAGCATCAAGCAGGGCTTTATCACCGGAAAGGTGAGCCATAATTCTCAGCTCAATCTGTGAATAGTCGATCGCCACTACCTTCCAACCCGTAGGAGCAATAAAGGCCTGGCGAATCCGGCGCCCTTCCTCATTACGAATCGGAATATTTTGTAAGTTAGGATCGGTGGAAGATAAACGCCCGGTTGCGGTTACCGCCTGATGATAAGAGGTATGTACCCGCCCGGTAACCGGATTGATCATTTTCGGTAACTTATCAGTATAGGTGGATTTCAGTTTCGCCAGCCCGCGGTGCTCGATAATGACTTTCGGTAACGGATAATCCAGCGCCAGCTCTTGCAGCACTTCTTCATTAGTAGAAGGTGCTCCGGATGGGGTTTTCTTGATAACCGGTAGCCCCATCTGATCAAACAAGATGGCCTGCAACTGTTTTGGGGAGCTTAAATTAAATTTCTGTCCGGCAATTTCGTACGCCTTCTGTTCCAGTTGATCGAGACGCAGCGTAATTTCCTGAGACTGAGCGTTAAGCTTCATATCATCAATCAATACACCACAGCGTTCCATACGCGAAAGAACCGGCACCAGCGGCACTTCTATCTGCTGATACACCGACTGCATTCCTGCATTCTGCTGCAGTTTAGGGAAAATCGCCTGGTGCAGGCGTAGCGTTACATCGGCGTCTTCTGCCGCATACACTCCGGCTTGTTCGAGATCGATCTGATTAAAGGTAAGCTGATTTTTGCCTTTCCCGGCCAGTTGCTCAAACGAAATGCAGCTATGCTGCAAGAAGCGCAACGCCAGGCTATCCATATCATGCTTACCGCCGGTACTATCCAGCACATAGGAAGCGAGCATGGTATCGTGCTCAATCCCTCGCAGATCGATGCCGTAACGAGCTAGAATGCTCATATCAAATTTCAGGTTTTGCCCGACTTTAGCGCGTTTTTCATCTTCTAACAGCGGTTTTAACTGTGCCAGCACCCAGTCGCGATCCAGTTGCTCAGGCGCATCCAGATAATCGTGTGCGACCGGTACATAAGCTGCTTCTCCCGCCTGAGTGGCAAATGAAAGACCGACCAGGTTGGCGGTCATATAATCCAGTCCATCAGTTTCAGTATCAAAAGCAAACAGCTCACAATTGGCCAGTTTGTCTAGCCATGCACTGAAGTCCCGCTCAGTTAATACTGTCTGGTACTGGCTGCGATCGATTTTAACGGCCGCTGAAGGAGTATTCGTCACCGTTGCCTGGGTTTTACCTGCTGAAGCAAGCACCCGGCCGGAAGTTTCATCGGCTTTAACCACGCCGTCACCACCGTCGAGCAGATCATTTAACCAGGATTTAAATGCCATCTGACCGTATAGCTCGATCAGTTGATCTTTTTCCGGCTGAGCTTTTTGCAGTGAATCCGGAGTGCAGTCTAGCTCAACGTCCAGCTTGATGGTCGCCAGCCTATAAGAAAGGTAGGCATTCTCTTTATGCTCTTCCAGCTTAGCCGCCATCGTTTTCGAGCCACGGAAACCGAGCCCGGCAATCTTATCCAGATTAGCGTATATCTCATCCAGTCCACCAATGCCCTGCAATAGAGCCAGTGCTGTCTTTTCACCGACACCAGGAACCCCAGGAATGTTGTCGACTTTATCCCCCATTAAGGCAAGAAAATCGATAATCAGCTCCGGCGGAATACCAAATTTTTCAATAACCCCTTCGCGATCGAGTACCACATTGGTCATGGTATTGATCAGGATGACATTCTCATCCACCAACTGAGCCATATCCTTGTCACCCGTACTGATCAGCACCGGCATACCCGCTTTAGAGGCCTGACTGGCCAGAGTCCCGATAACGTCATCCGCTTCAACACCTTCAACACAAAGCAGTGGCAACCCCATCGCTTTGATCAGGCGGTGCAAAGGTTCAATCTGGCCACGTAATTCATCCGGCATTGAAGGACGGTGCGCTTTATAATCGGCAAACATCTCGTCGCGAAAGGTTTTACCCTTGGCATCAAACACCACCGCAAAATGTTCAGAAGAGAACTGACGTAACAGGCTGCGTACCATATTGACCACACCATAGACGGCATTGGTCTGAATCTCGCCATTACTCATGGTACTCGGGTAAGCATGAAATGCACGGTAGAGATAAGAAGAACCATCGATCAAAATTAACGGGTTATCGGGGATGAGAGCCATAGGTATTAGTATCCGAAATCTGGGTCATAGTATTAGCTGCCTAGGATGCCATGAGTTGCCGAACGATTCCATGTTACGCACCACTTTTCCTCACCGCTCGCCGATTCGAGACAACCAATTTTCAACTAAACAGGTACAGCGTTCTGTGGATAACTCTGTTTATACTTTCTGAAGCATTGACTCTAATATGAAGATCTTTGATTGAAATGTAACATTAATTTATTGATTTAATTTGAAAATAACAATTTGATCACGAAATACAAATGATCCATAAAGGATCGTGTACTGTGGAAAAGATTGCTCTATATCAAGATCCTGGCCAATTGGTATAGCGTCTGTACTGATACTGAAGACAAAAGAAAAAGCGACACCCGATAAAGAATGTCGCCTAGCAAAAGACAGATAATGAAACTTGCGAATCACTTTCTGATAAAGCTACAAATACACTGGAAGCAATGTGAGCAATGTCGTGTCAAAAGGCTTAAGTCACTCTGCTGAATTCCTTTCCCCTCCGACAGAACAAATAATAACAATTCTCATTTACATGTCAATACTAAATGAGAAAAAATATCATTTAGATGCTGTTATTCACTTTTCAGGTATTGTGCCGTCTGAGCATGTTCCTCGGCTAACCACTCCGCTACATCTTTAGCAAAATAGGTCAGAATGCCATCGGCTCCGGCACGCTTAAAGCAAAGCAGTGACTCAAGCACTGTCTCTTTCTCTTTCAGCCAGCCATTCATAATCGCTGCTTTATGCATCGCATATTCACCAGAGACCTGATAAGCAAAGGTAGGAACCTGCAACTCCGTTTTAACCCGGCGCACCACATCCAGATAAGGCATGCCCGGTTTCACCATCACCATATCGGCGCCTTCGTTGATGTCCATCGCCACTTCAGCAATCGCCTCATCACTGTTGGCCGGATCCATCTGGTAGTTCTTTTTATTCGCGCCTTTCAGATTGGATGAAGAACCTACCGCATCACGGAATGGACCATAGTAATTGGATGCGTACTTCGCAGAGTACGCCATGATCTGAGTATGAATAAACCCTGCCTCTTCCAAGGCATCACGAATCCGGCCGATACGGCCATCCATCATATCCGATGGTGCGACAATATCTGCTCCTGCTTCAGCATGAGAAAGCGCCTGCTTAATCAGCACCTCGGTGGTCTCTTCATTCAGAACATAGCCCTGATCATCAATGATCCCATCCTGGCCATGCGTGGTATACGGATCTAAAGCCACATCGGTGATCACTCCGATCTCCGGCACATGCTCTTTCAGCAAACGCACCGCGCGCTGAATCAGACCTTCTGGGTTATACGCTTCGGCAGCATCCAGTGTTTTTGCATCCTGACCCACCACCGGAAACAGAGCAATCGCCGGCACACCCAAGCGTGCCAGATACTGAGCTTCACCCAATAACAGGTCGATCGACAAACGTTCAACGCCCGGCATGGATTCGACACCTTCGCGTCGGTCTTTCCCCATCAGCACAAACATCGGATAGATTAGATCGCTAACCGTAATTTGGTTCTCAGCCACTAAACGACGGGTATATTCATGCTTACGCAGACGACGCATACGGCGTTTAGGGAATTCTCCCTGGATAGATACTGACACTCGACACTCCTTGGTTTTCTGATTCTTATAAAGTTTGTAGAAATCATAACACTGATAAACACAGACTCCAGTTGCTTAACCGGAAAATATCAAGAAATGATCTCAACCTCACAATCCCCTATACTCTAGCCTTATCAGCCAACAAAATTGAACTAAGCCGACCTATGATTGACACCCACGCCCACATCTATGGCGAAGAATTTAATCAGGATCGTGATGAAGTTATTCAGCGCGCCCTGGCACAAGGTATTGATACCATTCTGCTGCCGAATATCGATCTAGACTCGATAGAACCCATGCTCGCCACCGAGCAGGCTTATCCAGAAGTATGCCGCTCCATGATGGGGCTACACCCCTGCTATGTGAATGATCAGGTAGAACAGACCCTGGCCATTATCGAGTCCTGGTTTGATCAACATAATTTTATCGCGGTCGGAGAAATCGGTATCGATTTATATTGGGATAAAACCTATCGCAGCCAGCAGGAACAGGCGTTTATTACTCAGCTAAACTGGGCTAAACAGCGTAATCTGCCAGTGGTCATTCATACCCGGGATTCGATGCAGGAAACCATCGACCTGCTGACTCAGCAACAGGACGGCTCTTTACGCGGAGTATTTCACTGTTTTGGTGGTTCGGTTAATGAGGCCAAAGCGATCAACGAGCTTGGATTTCATCTTGGTATCGGTGGTGTCGCGACATTTAAAAATGGCGGGATGGATAAGGTCATCCCTTATCTGGATACTGATTATCTGATTCTGGAAACGGATTGCCCATATCTGGCTCCGGTTCCTTTTCGCGGTAAGCGTAATGAACCGGCCTATACTCAGTTAGTTGCCGCTCGCATCGCCGAGTTGACCGGATTAAGCGTGGAGCAGGTCGATCAACTCACTACGGCGAATGCCAGAAAGTTATTCAACCTAAATTAACGGTTAATCTTCCTCACTTTCGGCCAGATCTTTGCTGCGATAAAAACGGGCAAAGAATACACCGACTTCAAACAACAAACACATCGGCACCGCCAGTAACGTCTGAGAAATAATATCTGGCGGGGTCAACAACATCCCCACAACAAACGCACCGACGATAATATATGCCCGTTTCTTCACCAGACTTTCCGGTGTGGTTGCCCCCGTCCAGCACAACAGAATAATCGCCACCGGCACCTCAAAGGCAATGCCGAATGCCATAAACAGCGCCAGAACAAAATCCAGATAACTGGCAATATCAGTGGCAAATTCAACACCACCTAGGGAAATCGCGGTAAAGAAACCAAATACCAAAGGAAACACCACGAAATAGGCAAAGGCGACACCGCAATAAAATAGCAACGAACTGGAAACCAGTAACGGCACAACCAGGCGTCGTTCATGTTGATATAAACCCGGAGCCACAAACGCCCAAATTTGGTAAAGAATAAACGGTACCGAGATAAATACCGATGCAATCAGAGTCAGTTTAAGCGGGGTAAAAAACGGCGATGCCACATCAGTAGCGATCATGGTTGCCCCTTCAGGAAGACGCGCAACCAAAGGTTGTGAAACAAATTCGTAGATCACATCAGAGAAATAGACCAGACAAATAAACACTACCACCACAGAAGCGATACTGCGCAGTAACCTGCTACGTAATTCCAGCAGGTGTCCGATTAAAGGTAGACCTTGATCTGAGGAAGACATGTAAGCCTCATTAATAGATTATCAATCGTTATTCTTATCCGATTGTGCTGCAGTTTGTTTACTCTGATCGGCTGAAGCGTAAGGCTGCTGCACCTCACGAGCGGCTGCTTTCAGTTGATCAACCGACTCCTGCAGCTCAGGAGGCAGATTCTGCAAGCCACTTTGCTCCGCTTTGCGCAGATTTTCATGCAGTTCCTGAATTTTCAGCTCATGAGAAAGTTCATCTTTCACATTATTGGCCATGCGCCGAACACTGCTAATCGTGCGCGATACGGTACGAATGGCATGCGGCAGCCGCTCCGGACCCAACACCACCAAAGCCACTACCGAGATCAAAACCAGTTCCCAAAAGCCGATATCAAACATAAGAAAGCTCGCTCTTAACGATTATGTTTAGTTATTGTGCTTATCTTTGTCGTCAGATTTAGCATTGTCTTCAATATGCTTGTGACTGAAATCCGCATCTTTGGATTTTTCTTCCGGCTCATCCTGCATCGCCTTTTTGAAGCCTTTGACAGCACCACCCAAATCACCGCCTAGCCCACGCAATTTTTTGGTACCAAACAGCAAAACCACAATAACCGCGATAATGGCCAATTGCCAAATACTGATTCCCATATCCTGAGTTCCTTATTGAATCATTTACTTTCTGTGGTGACTTCGCCAGCTCAGCAGCCAGCATAAGAGACCCGCTAAACCTAACCCATAGGCGGGTTGCTGATAATCATTCGTCAGTAAAATTGTGGAGCAGATAACTAATGTTGCTCCCACACCAAAATAAAACTTACCCGCAGCATGCTGGCGCTTGGTCGCCCGATAGCCCTGATAGAGTTCATCCATACGCTGGCTCATAATCCGCCCCTGACGCAGATTATCGTAAACCAGCTCAGGTAGTTCCGGCAGTTTTTCTGCCCAAAAAGGTGCTTTTTCGCGAATCGATCGTATTACCGCACCCGGACCAACCTGATCCATCATCCATTTTTCCAGAAATGGTTTCGCGGTCTGCCACAAATCCAGTTGTGGATAGAGCTGACGCCCCAGGCCTTCAACATAGAGTAAGGTTTTTTGCAGTAATACCAATTGCGGCTGGACTTCCATATTGAAACGGCGCGCAGTATTAAACAAGTTAAGCAGTACATGACCAAAAGAGATTTCACACAGCGGCTTGGCAAAAATCGGCTCGCACACCATACGAATCGCTGATTCAAATTCATCGACATTGGTATCGTAGGGCACCCAGGCAGATTCAACGTGCAATTCAGCCACCCGGCGATAATCGCGGTTAAAAAAGGCGAGGAAATTTTCCGCCAGATAACGCTTATCTTCTTTATTCAGCGTGCCGACAATCCCGCAATCTAACCCAATCCACTGCGGATTCTCTGGATGAGCCGGGTTAACAAAAACATTGCCCGGATGCATATCGGCGTGGAAAAAGCTGTCTCGGAATACCTGAGTAAAGAACACACTCACGCCACGCTCAGCAAGTAATTTCAGATTAGTGCCATTGGCTTTCAGACCTTCCATATCGGAGACCTGAATCCCGTAAATACGCTCCGAAACCATCACGGTTTTATTACTCAATTCGGAGATGACTTCCGGTACATACAACTCTTCACTATCGGTAAAATTGCGCCGAAGCTGAATAGCATTGGCGGCTTCAAGACGTAAATCCAGCTCATTCACCAGCGTCTTTTCATATTCACGCACCACTTCAACCGGCTTTAAGCGGCGGCGGGCATCTGGCAAAGCTTTTGCCACAATCCGCGCCATGCGATACATCAGGCGAATATCAGCCTCAATCACCGGGCGTATATCCGGGCGAATCACTTTAATCACCACTTCACGCCCGTTGGACTTCAATTTAGCCGTATGCACCTGAGCGATAGAGGCGGAAGCCAACGGCTCAATATCAAATTCATCAAACCACTGTTCAACCTCGCCACCTAAGGCCTGCTCGATCTGAGTTTTGGCCAGTTGGCCATCAAAAGGGGCAACTTTGTCCAGAAGCAGAGCCAGTTGATCAGCAAGATGCGGGGGGAACAGATCACGTCGGGTCGACATCATCTGACCAAATTTAATCCACACCGGCCCCAGTTCCTGCAAAGCCATTTTCAGCCGTTCGCCAACCGGTTTATCCGGATGTTTATTACGCAACCAGAACAGGCACTTACGACCTAACAATGGTGCTTTAAGCAGATGGTGATCAGGCAGAAGTTCATCCAGACCATACTCCAGCTGAACTTTGATAATTCGGTACAGACGCTTTAATTCGCGGGGAGTCATAGTTGCTCCATCAGTTTATTAAAGCGTGCTTCAATACCAGCAAATTCGCTCTCAAGCTGCTCAACTTGATCACAAAAATGGGCGACTTCTAACGGACCGGGGACAATGCGCCACTCTTCCGTCATTACCTGCCCCAGATGTGACTGATGCTTTTGCAGTGAGGATTGCAGGCTATTTCCCAAAGATTTAACTCCGCTAACCAAAGTATGAGCGATCACATCGCCGGTGATACGTGACAACCACTCTTCTACATCCGGCTTGCTGTCAGTAATCAGGCGGGCAAACTGCTGCGCCAACTGCATATCCCCTTCCAATACCAGCTTATCCTGCTTGATCAGTTGGGTAATATTCGCCTGCTCTTTCACCTGTGGAAGAATAGATAGTGAAAGAGAGAGATAGCAATCTGGCTGATCTTCATACTTTGCCAGTACATCAACCTGCTGGCTAAAAATGAAAGTAAAAGTCAGCCCAGTCTCTTTAACATGCAGCTGAATCACCTTACCTTTTAAGCGGGCCAGTTGACGAATCAATGCTGGATCATCCTGAATCAGACGGTTAAGCACGGTCTCTATCGATGCGGTAATCAGTGGTGTCGCCGACATGCAACCCCCTTAAAATTTATATCCACGGTGCAGAGCAACAATACCACCAGTCAGGTTGTAATAGGTGGTGTTATTAAAGCCTGCTTGTTCCATCATCCCTTTCAGGGTTTCCTGATCCGGGTGCATACGAATCGACTCAGCCAGATAACGATAACTGTCTGCATCATTCGCCACCAATTGACCCATTTTCGGCAGAATATGGAAAGAATAACTGTCGTAAATTTTGGATAAAGGTTCAAAGACTGGTTTGGAGAATTCCAGCACCAACAGGCGGCCACCAGGTTTGAGCACACGATACATAGAACGGATCGCTTTATCTTTGTCCGTCACATTACGCAGACAGAAACTGATGGTAATACAGTCAAAATAGTTATCCGGAAATGGCAGTTCTTCCGCATTCGCCTGAACGTAGTGAACATTGCCGACAATCCCGCTATCACGCAACTTGTCACGTCCGACATTCAGCATGGAGTTATTGATATCAGCCAGAATGACATGACCGGTATCGCCAACGATGCGTGAAAATTTAGCGGTCAGATCACCGGTACCACCACCTAAATCAAGAATACGCTGACCACGGCGGACGCCGCTGCAATCAATGGTAAAGCGCTTCCATAAACGGTGAATACCACCCGACATCAGGTCATTCATCATGTCATATTTGGCAGCCACCGAATGAAATACCTGAGCGACTTTCTGAACTTTCTCTTCTTTTGCCACAGTCGTAAAACCAAAATGAGTGGTTTCCTGGCCGTTTTCTATTTTATCTGCTTGCACGCAATACCTGCCGATTAATCATTGCTAACGACAACATGAGGGTTTCCATTCCCTAAAATAGCGGGATTTCTCATGCAGTTGGCCGACTAGTTTACTTTATCCTCAGCCTGTTGTCTTTCCACCAACGGTGCATTTTCGGTTAAAGATTGTTGTGCTGAGAGCTCGGTCCATTTAGGCGAAATTGATCGTTTCACTTCAACGCCCAACTGTTTAAAGCTTTCCGCCTGGCGAATCGCATTGCCGCGCCCGGTCACCAATTTATTCATTGCGCCCTGATAGCTTTGATTCGCCTTGTCCAGCGATGTGCCAAGTAATTCCATATCTTCAACAAACAGGCGCAATTTATCATACAGTTTGCTCGCTTTATCGGCGATCACCTGTGCATTCTGATTCTGCCGGTCATTACGCCATAAGTTATCAATCGTGCGCAAAGCGACCAGTAAAGTCGTTGGACTGACCAGGATGATATTCTGTTCCAAGGCTTCTTTAACTAAGTTAGGTACCGCCTGAATCGCCACCTGAAAAGCGGGCTCCACCGGAATAAACATCAGCACATAATCAAGACTCTGGATACCTTTTAACTGATGATAATCCTTAAGGCTCAGTCCCTTAATGTGATTTTTGATGGCATTAAGATGTTCAGTCAGTGCCTGTTCCCGTTCGTTGTCAGTTTCTGCATGAAAATAGCGCTCATAGGCTATCAGAGCCATTTTTGAGTCGATCACCACCTGCTTATCGTGAGGCAAATTGACCACGACATCCGGCTGATAACGTTTACCCGCCTCGTTCTGCAAACTCACCTGAGTATGGTACTCATGCCCTTCTCGCAACCCCGACTCCGCCAGAACCCGCGCCAGCACCACTTCACCCCAGTTGCCTTGCTGTTTATTGTCACCTTTCAGCGCTTGAGTCAGATTCAGCGCTTCACGGGCCATCTGCTCATTCAGACGCTGCAGATTTTTCAGTTCATGGACCAAAGTATGACGCTCTTTGGATTCGTAATTAAAACTATCGCTAACCTGCTTTTTAAACCCTTCAATCTGATCTTTAAGCGGGTTAAGCAACCCTTCCAGACTCTGTTTATTCTGCTGATCCACTTTGGCGGTTTTCACTTCAAACAACTGATTAGCCAGATGCTCAAACTGTTGTGTCAGGCGCTGTTCTGCATTTTCCAACAGTTGGAGTTTCTCCTGACTGGCCAGAGTCTGCTGCTGATGCCGCGCCTGCTGCTCTCTTAATTCTGTCTGCAGCTGGGATTTCTGCTCACGTAAACCATTCACTTCATCCTGATAAGCCTGGCGCTCACGCTTTACTTCATCTAAGTAACGCAATTTTTCCAGCGCAGCCATAAACTTACCGTGTGACTGCTGTAACTCGAACGCCGCTTTGTCCCGTTCCTGATCGAGTTCATCCAGCTCTTGCTGCGCCTGAGCCAATTCCTGGCGAAGCTGATCAAGCTGCTGCTGGTGCAATAGCTGAACATTGGCCAGTTGCTGTTGCGCCTGTTGCTGTGCAAAGCGTGCCTTCTGCCCCAACCAAGCCGCAATCAGGCCGCCACTCACGACAGCACCGATGAGTCCGCTGATTAATATTATTTGTTGCTCAATTATCCACTGCATCATATCAGCATGCCTAAACCTGATTGCTTTACCTTCTTGATAACAAAATGGTATTTGGATACTGGATAAATGTCCAGTTTTAGCGCTAATTGCTTTGTTCAGTCTGGGATTGATGCAAAGAAAAAGTTAGGTAATGATAGATCATCGTCTACTGCTGGTTTAATTAACAACTATGAATGAAAAACGTGCACTGCTGTTTGCTATCGCTTCCGTATTACTCTGGTCAACGGTGGCTACGGCTTTTAAATTAACTCTTCAGCAGTTTTCTCCAATCCAGATGCTGACCGTTGCCAGCGCAGTATCAGCGTTCGCGTTGATAGTCATCGCCCAACGTCAGGGGCAACTACACCGAATTATGCCTACTTTTAAGCAGCGGCCATTCTATTTCCTGTTGCTCGGAATGATTAATCCCCTGGCTTATTATCTGATTCTGTTTAAAGCCTATGCATTGTTACCGGCTTCTCAAGCCCAGACGATTAATTACAGCTGGGCGATTACCTTAACCCTGATGGCCGCACTTTTTCTCGGCCAGAAAATTCGTCGTCAGGATTATATTGCTGCGGCACTCTGTTATCTCGGCGTGATCGTGATTGCCACTCGTGGAGATCTGTTAGCGCTTAATTTCACCAGTCCATTTGGTGTCTCTCTAGCTCTGTTATCCACGCTACTATGGTCAGGCTACTGGATTCTCAATACGAAAAATCAAGCCGATCCGGTGATCAGCGTACTGCTGGGATTTTTAATTGCTCTGCCATTTTGTCTGATGTTGTCAGTCTGGGAGGGAATAAGCTGGAGTTCGCCAAATATACAAGGGTGGCTGAGTGTGATTTATGTCGGGCTATTTGAAATGGGTATTACCTTCTTCTTGTGGCTGTCAGCACTGCGTCTGACCCGTAATACCTCACGTATCAGTAATCTGATCTTTATTTCACCCTTTATCTCACTGTTATTACTCAGTCAGATTATCGGTGAAGAGATTCATCCTACCACGCTAATCGGCTTGGTATTAATTATTGCTGGGCTGATTATTCAGCAGGTTAAAAGTAAAAAGATCAGCCCGCCAAGTGAAGATTACTCCTAGCAGAGTTTCACGTGAAACTCTGCTAGGAGCTGAACATCAGGTAATCTGCTCACGATAAATTTTAGGGCTAACCCCGGCTTTGCGTTTAAATACCCGCGAAAAATAGAGCGGATCACTGTAACCGATAATTCGGCCTATCTGGTTAACTGAGTGGTTAGTGGTAACCAATAGCTGCTTGGCACGGCTGATACGCTGATCATCGCGCCACTGCGTAATGGTCATATTCATTTCATCGCGGAACAGGTGGCCAAGGCGGGATGGAGACAAACAGATATGCGCCGCTACATCATCAATCGAAAACTCCTGATTGAGATTCTGCGTCATAAAATTCATCGCTTCGATAATGCGCGGATCGACCGGTTTCGCCACCACGTCTGGCTGCAGCGATTTGCAGCGAATCAGTAACTGCTCCAGCAGGTTAATTGCCAAATCATTGCGATAAGCCCCTTCCGATTTAGAAGTATATTCAATATCGATAAACAGCCGCTCTAACTGCTGCACGGTATTGGCATCCAACCCACGTGTTATATAAACACCGTTATGCTGTTGTTGCCAGCTTAGCCAGTCATGCCAGAAAGCACGCGGACGAAAATAGACCCAACGGTGAAACCAGCAGACGCTGTCTGATTTGCGCTGATAGTAATGCGAGGCTGACGGTGGAAACATTAGCAAATCACCGGCTTGAACATCAATCGCATCTTTACCAGCAAACAGTGTCCCTTCGCCTTTGCTGGTCAGGTTAATGATGTAGCCTTTCATACCATGCGGTCGGTCGATGATGTAATCGAGCTCATCACCTTCAATAATCGGGGTTAGGCCAGCAACCAGGTGGGCATCAAAGTTATATCCGGGTTTTAATGGATCATTTTGCATCATGGTTCACTACAACATTTTCATTACAGCCAGTGTACGATAAAAACCGTCTTATAAGTGACTTGGCACTTCACAGTTTTCTTCTAGTACTACCCATTGGGTAGCAGAAAATGATTCGCGAAAGTCTTTTGCTCCCGGTTCAATCAGATAGGGACTTGGCTGATCATGATATTGCCGTTGCCAACCAGCACAGTTGTCTAAAAACTCATTGGCATCAATATTGACCCGATGGTTGGGATCAATTTGAGTAATCTGATGGCGGATATCAAGCCGGGTGGGAACACCGTTCCGAGCCAGATACTCAATCACCAACGCACCGTGGCGAAACGAGTAGCTGATTCCCACCGAAAGCTTATGCAGTAATTCAACATTACACCACTGCTCTATCTGCCCGTCTTTAAGGCGGAATCGCCAGATAAACGGACTGATATCGATCGCTTCACTGTTATTGATGATCTGCAGCTGGCCACTGAAGGTTAATTTGTCGTGATTAAATAGCTCAAAACAAAATGGGGCTAACTGAGTAATCACTAACTTCCAGGATTGGTAACTCAGTTGCATGGTTTCACAGGAGTGGTGATCCGGGGTTATTTCTGTCACTGGATATCCTTAAGATTGCCCTCTGCAGTAAACTTCAGAGGGCAGTACCCGTTATTTCGCTAAACGGTAGTAGAGGCTATTATGCTTAAGTTCTGTTTTGAATTGGCGTAACTGAGTTGAGTTATCGATCACAACCATCTCAATTCCGGCCATTTCCGCATAATCGGCCAACATATCCAGCGTTACTGCCTGGCTGTACACAGTGTGATGCGCACCTCCGGCATGAATCCATGCTGCCGCTGCAATTTCCAGGCTTGGCTGCGGTTCCCATAGGGTATGTGCTACTGGTAAGTTAGGCAGCCCTTGTGGTGGAGTAACCGCATCAACAATGTTAACTATCATACGGAAACGCTCACCCATATCGATCATCGTAACATTGAGCGCATTACCCGGCTTGCCACTGAAAATCATTCGTGGAATGTCACTATTACAGCCGATGGTGTGACGTTGAATTTCGATTTTTGGTTTCGCTACCGCAATGGAAGGACAAACCTCTAACATATGTGCACCCAGAACCTGACCGGTAGCACCGAAGTTGTAGGTGTAGTCTTCCATAAATGACGTACCACCTGGCAGCCCCTGGCCCATGACTTTCATAATCCGGGTCATTGCTGAGGTTTTCCAGTCACCTTCACCGCCGTAACCGTAACCTTTTTCCATCAGACGTTGGCTGGCAAGACCAGGCAAAGTGTCGATTCCTGTCAGGTTTTCAAAACAGTTGGTAAAGGCTTTCGCGCCAACCGCCGTCAAGAAGCGCTCCATACCCAGTTCAAGGCGGGCTTCGTGTTGCATAATGCCAAGCAGACGGCTGTCACTGAACAGAGTTGGGCTCATTTCGTAAGTGGATGCGTATTCATCGAGCAAGGCTGATACATCACCATCCGTCACCTGATTGACACTTTCACTCAGCTCACCAAGACCGTAAGCATTGACTTCGTAGCCAAACGCAATCTGCGCCGAGACTTTGTTGCCTTCAGTTACCGCAACCTGACGCATGTTATCGCCAAAACGGGCAACCTTAAGGTTTTTACCTTCATCAATACCCACCGCCGCACGACACCAATCATCAATCTGAGCATGCACTTTACTGTCCTGCCAGTGGCCAACCACCACTTTACGATCGATATCCATTCGTGTACCGATAAAGCCGAATTCACGGTCACCATGGGCACTCTGGTGAGTGTTCATGTAGTTCATATCAATATCATCCCACGGTAGCGCGGCATTAAATTGAGTATGCAGGTGAATAAATGGTTTATTTAGCTGACTCAGACCAGCAATCCACATTTTGGCCGGAGAGAAGGTGTGCATCCACAACATCAGACCAACACAAGCCGGGTCATTGTTTGCCTGACGGCACACTTCTAAAATTTCATTCGGATCTTTAACCGTCCCTTTATCGACCACCGGAACAGAAATACCACTAGCCTGATTTAAACCAGCGACGATCTCCTGGCTATCAAGCGCTACCTGTTTCAATACCTGCGGCCCATAAAGGTTCTGTGAACCAGTAACAAACCAGACTTGTTTCTCATTAAAGACTTTCATACTTGTTCCCTTATTCTTTATTTCGCTGTTTTTTGACCGTAGTAGGCATTGGCACCATGCTTACGCAAATAATGCTTATCTAGCAGGGCTGGGTTAATTCGTTCAATTTGAGGGTTGATGGTTAGTGTGTTGAGCGCCATCTGAGCAACACGTTCCAACACCACTGCGTTGTGTACTGCGTTATCTGGAGAGGTCCCCCAGCTAAAAGGCCCATGTTCTTTGACAATAATGCCGGGAATCGCCATCGGGTCCTGATCGGCAATAGTTTCGATAATCACTGTTCCGGTATTACGTTCATAATCGTTGGCGATCTCTGCATCGGTTAATGCCCTAGTGCAGGGAACATTACCGTAGAAGTAATCCGCATGAGTAGTACCCAGCGCCGGAATCGCTTTACCTGACTGAGCCCATGAAGTGGCAAACATTGAGTGAGTGTGTACAACACCAGCCAGTGCTGGGTAGGCTTTATACAGTTCAATATGAGTAGCCGTATCGGAAGATGGATTAAGATCGCCCTGCACCACGTTACCGGAAAAATCGACCACGACCATGTTCTCCGGCGATAAGTTTTCATAAGCAACACCGCTCGGTTTAATCACGACTAAACCAGACTGGCGGTCGATACCGGAAACGTTACCCCAGGTAAAAGTCACCAACTGATGCTTCTCCAGATCCATATTTGCCAGCCAGACTTGTTGGCGCAGCCTGGTTAAACGCTCAGCCAACGCAGCATCTGTCTGGACTGCTGGTTTATCGCTTACACTTGTTGTCACTATCTTGCTCCCATTCAGATTCATAACGACTCATCGCAGCTCATTTCAAACGCGTAGTTCAAACATAAGGGCCACCATCAACCGATTTACGTTCTATTTATAGCTCTGAGTGACAAGAGTGAACATGAATCCTTCAGCTATAAACATGGACAATTACGTTACCTATGTATTTTTGTGTATCGCCTTTTAAAACCTTGCCTTGCGCAATTTGAATTACCATAACTGGTTAAAAACCACTTAACCGATGAATTATTGAGCAATAAATAGACAATGAAATATATATTCAGGAAAAAATGAGATTTTGATCATAGTAAGTAGCGCTATATGCATGGACAAAAATGCTAGGATTTTTTGCTGTGATTCAGGTCACTCATTTCAAATTTGAGTTGGTTAAGTATTAATGGCGAAACAACCCCAAACCCCTATGCCTGAGTATTTTCTCAGCAGAAGTACAAAGGCAAAACAATAACAGTGAATGGAATAGCATTATGAATAAGTTTAAAAAAACACTCGCTATCGCTGCATTATCCGGAGCAACCCTACTTAGCGCCTCTGCTAACGCTTTCTTCGGCAATAATGACGGTCTGAAACTGGGCTACTTAGTAAAACAACCGGAAGAACCTTGGTTCCAGACTGAATGGAGCTTTGCCGAAAAAGCCGGTGAACAATACAACTTTGAAGTGATTAAAATGGCGGTGCCTGATGGCGAAAAAACTCTGAATGCAATCGACACTCTTGCAGCCAGTGGCGCCAAAGGTTTTGTCATTTGTACTCCGGACCCTAAATTAGGTCCTGCGATTATGGCCAAAGCCAACAGCTATGATCTGAAAGTTATTACCGTTGACGATCAGTTCCTAAACGCGAAAGGCGAGCCAATGACAGATGTACCACTAGTGATGATGGCGGCGAGTGAGATCGGCCAACGTCAGGGTATGGAACTGTATGCTGAAATGACTAAACGTGGTTGGGATGTAAAATCCAGTGCGGTAATGGCCATCACAGCTGACGAACTGGATACCGCTCGCCGTCGTGTTGACGGTTCAATCAAAGCGCTAAAAGGTGCTGGCTTCCCTGCTGATCAAATCTATCGCGTTCCAACTAAAACTAACGATATCCCAGGAGCACTGGATGCGGCGAACTCTCTGTTAGTTCAGTACCCAGATGTGAAAAACTGGCTGGTTGTTGGCATGAACGATAACACTGTTCTTGGTGGTATCCGTGCAACAGAAGGTCAGGGCTTTGCCGCTGAAAACATTATCGGTATCGGTATCAACGGTGTTGATGCGGTAAACGAACTGGCAAAATCAAGCGCAACCGGCTTCTACGGTTCTCTGCTACCAAGCCCGGATGTACACGGCTTCAAGAGTATCGAGTCACTTTACAAATGGGTTAAAGACGACGTTGAGCCTAAAAAATTCGTTGAAGTTACTGACGTAGTGTTAATCACTCGCGACAACTTTAAAGACGAACTGGCGAAAAAAGGCCTATAACCTTTGATTGGCGGCACCTTACTGTGCCGCCCTCAACGTAGGAGAACCATTATGGCAACATCCCCCTCTTATTTAGAGTTTTGCCAGATTTCCAAACATTTCCCTGGTGTGAAGGCGCTTTCTAATATTAGTTTCCGGGCTAACAAAGGAAGTATTCACGCTCTAATGGGAGAGAATGGAGCCGGCAAATCAACCCTGCTCAAAACCCTAAGTGGGCTGCATAAGCCAACCGAAGGTCACCTTAGTATTGACGGAAAAGCAGTCACTTTTGAATCTACTGTAGATGCACTGGAACACGGTGTAGCCATCATCTATCAGGAGCTTAACCTGGTTCCGGAGCTGAGCGTAGCGGAAAATATTTATCTAGGTCAATTGCCGACCAAAGGCGGTCGTGTAGATACCGAAACTCTAAACAAAAATGCACGCGTGCAATTGGAACGCCTGGGCGAAACATTCGACCCTTCCCGCCCATTAAAAGAGTTTTCCATCGGTCAATGGCAGATGGTTGAAATTGCTAAGGCGCTGAGCCGTAATGCGCAAATCATTGCTTTCGACGAACCAACCAGCAGCTTATCGCAACGTGAGATAGAAAACCTGTTTAAAGTTATCCGCGAATTGCGCGATGACGGTAAAATCATTCTTTATGTCTCACACCGAATGGAAGAGATTTTCAATCTGTGCGATGCCATCACTATTTTTAAAGATGGTACTCACGTGCAGACCTTCGATGATATCGCCAATCTGACTCAGGACCGCCTGGTTGAATTAATGGTTGGTCGTGAAATCAACGATATCTATAACTACCGCAGCCGTAAACATGGTGAAATCGGCCTGAAACTCAACAATATTATGGGTCCAGGTTTAACTTCACCACTTTCCCTGCAAATCAGAAAAGGCGAAATTCTTGGCCTGTTTGGTCTGGTGGGTGCAGGTCGTACCGAACTGACCCGGCTGATTTTTGGTGCAGAGAAGCCAACCTCCGGTGAGATCTGGGTCGAAGGTGAACAGATAAATATTCGTTCACCTAAAGATGCAATCAAAGCAGGTATCACTCTGTGTCCGGAAGATCGAAAAGCCGACGGCATCGTACCAATTCTATCTGTACGAGAAAATACTAACATCAGTGCTCGCCCCAGTTTCCTCAAGCCAGGCGGAGTAATCAACAACTACTGGGAAGATAAAAACGCCACACTGCAATGTCAGGCACTTAACGTTAAAACCGCCTCTCTTGATCAGTTAATCGGTGAACTTTCTGGCGGTAACCAGCAGAAGGTGATTCTGGCACGCTGGCTCTCTACCGATATGAAAGTGATTCTGCTGGATGAACCGACTCGTGGTATCGACGTGGGTGCTAAATCCGAAATCTATGAACTGATCTTCAAACTGGCAGAGAGTGGCGTAACCGTTCTGGTTATCTCCAGTGACCTACCGGAAGTGTTAGGTATCTCTGATCGCCTGTTAGTGATGAAAGATGGTGAAATCACCGGTGAGCTGGAACGAGCTCAATTCAATGAACAAACCGCATTGCGCCTTGCGATGCTTGATCAAAAATCGATCGCAGCTTAAATGAGGAATGAGCAATGGCTTCTACGAGTACGACTAAAATGAGTAATAGTGAAACTAAAAAATCATTCGATTTTTCACAAATCTGGGATCGCTTCGGCATGCTGATGGTATTTGCCGGCCTGTTCCTTCTCTGCACCTTCTTTGTCCCTTACTTCGCCACTTTCATTAATATGAAAGGCCTGGGGCTGGCAATTTCTATGAGTGGTATGGTTGCCTGTGCCATGTTGTTCTGCCTGGCCTGTGGTGACTTAGACCTGTCTATCGCCTCCGTTATCGCTTGTTCTGGTGTGGTTACCGCTGTCGCAATCAACGCCACCAGCAGTGTAGTGCTAGGCATCGGTGCTGGCCTTCTATCAGGTGTCGTTTTCGGCCTGATTAACGGCTTTGTGATTGCCAAACTGCAGGTCAACGCACTGATCACGACTTTGGCAACCATGCAGATTGCCCGCGGTCTTGGCTACATCATCTCTGATGGTAAAGCGGTCGGTATTACCGAAGAAAGCTTCTTCGCTCTGGGTAACTCATCGATTCTGGGTCTGCCAACGCCAATCTGGCTAACCATTATCACTTTCGCCGTATTTGCTTTTCTGCTGAATCGTACCGTGTATGGTCGGAATACCCTGGCAATTGGCGGTAACGAAGAAGCGGCACGCTTAGCGGGTGTGAATGTCGTCAAAACCAAGATGATAATCTTCACTGTTTCCGGTTTTATCTCAGCATTAGCTGGGGTCATCCTCGCAGCGCGTATGACCAGTGGTCAGCCAATGACTTCGGTTGGTTTTGAACTGGTGGTTATCTCAGCCTGTGTTCTGGGTGGGGTTTCTCTGAAAGGCGGTATCGGTAAAGTCTCTTACGTTATCGCCGGTGTACTGATTCTGGGCACCGTTGAAAACGCAATGAACTTATTGAATATGTCTCCGTTTGCCCAGTACGTTGTACGCGGCTCTATCCTACTTGCAGCGGTTATCTTTGACCGTTACAAACAGGTTTCTCGCAAAGCTTAAGCAGTTAACTGTTAGCGACCTTTCCCCTGGCGGCCTGAACCCCAGGGGATTTTTTATTAATGTGCAGCTACAATAAAGTTTGCCCGTAAGAACAAAGTGAGACAATAAAGTTTGCCCATAAAAGAATTAAGTACCATTTCATATGGACGACAGAATCGCTTGGTGATCACACTTTGACTGAACACTTCCAAACACATTTTTGGACAAAATCCATTTAGAGTTTCTACTTAATTTAGCAAAGCTCGAATTACTTTTGATATGGGAAACTCCTTTCGCCCGGATAAATCTGCTAATTCACAATAAGATATAGCCAAGTTCTCGCCTAATCCTTGTTCGGTTCTAAACGGCCGCAACAACCCTGAAAGATTAAGAATTTCATTCCTTATAAGTCACATAATTGCCTAAAAAATGTCATTTTGAAGCCTAGCTACAAAATACATCCTTCCCATATTCTTTATACGAAATTGTTTTTGAGCGTGTTTATGTCTGGGACTTTCCGACAATTCATTGCGTCTATTTCAGCACCTTTACAAAAACGCATCAGACCGCTTGGAACAAAAATCCAGATAATAGGAGGCTAAGGGAAGATAAATGGAATTTACATATCAGAAAAAAATTATCGCTATTTCAATAGGAGTTTTAGTTACTTTTTGGGCTTCATCAATTAAAGGAAGCTATCAAGTATATTTTCTTGATTTGGCCAAAATTTATGGATTAGGAAGGGGAACATTTTCTTTGAGCAGCGCCCTATTTGGTATTTCTATAGGTATTTTATCCCCTATTGTTGGCTGGATATGTGATCGAATGGGACCTGCCTTGACCATACTATCTGGGTGTGTTGTAGCTATCGCCACTTATTTAGCAATGATGCTCCCATTTGATTTTTGGGCTTTTTTAGTATTATTCGGCGTACTAGCTGCATATGCTTTGACTGCCATGACCTTCGTTCCATTAGCATTACTAGTCGATAAAATATTTGCAAATAAAAGCAAGGGAATAGCATATGCGGCGATAACAAACGGAACTGCAATAGGTTTTATGGTTCTTTCACCATTATGGGTTTGGCTAAATGAACATTTAATTTGGAAAGAACTTAGTTTCATTATCTTCGCTATTTTTGCCTTTGTTATTCTTCCTGCATGCTTATGGCTATGCAAAACTTTTCCACGCAAATATTTTGTGTCCAATGTTAAGAACAATGAATTGTCTTCTGAGCCGTGGCTACACCATTTGTACAAACCGCTATTTTTGTTACTTGCAATATCCTTTGGTGGATGTGGAGCATCAATGGCCTTTATTGACGTACATTTGGTTCCGGTATTACAAGAGAGGTTTAGTGGTGAAAATAACAGTGCAATGATTGTAGCTTCATCGCTCAGTACCCTGGGAGCCGCCGAGCTAATTGGGGCCTTCATCATTGGTTACATTCTTCGCTTCTCAGCTCCAACTTTATTATTAGCACTTCTGTATTCGGTACGAGCATTATCATTAGTGATTGTTATATACGCTCAAAACTTAACTATGTGCCTTGTATTCGCAATATTATTTGGCCTTAGCTATATGGGAACTGTCATTGTAACCTCTCTAATGTGCTTAAAGTCCTACGGCGAAAAAGTAAAAGGACAAATTTTTGGCTGTTTGTTTACCGTCCATCAAACATTTGTATTTGGAACCGTTTGGTTGGGAGGCCTTACATACGACTGGACAGGAAGCTATGAGCTAATTACGTGGGGGGTAACGGGTTTATGTCTGATTTCTATGGGAATTGGGTTATATCTTTTCTATCAAAATTTACTTGCTTCTGGTGCTAAATCGCTCATACAAGATGCATCTTAATCTTGTCATTCACTGCTTATAAAACGAATTAATGTTAACAGGTGCTATAACTAACCGACATTGAACTGTAGTTCTGAGCTTATGACATAAAGCCTTAAAATATTCAACTGACTGCCCTGAAAGATAGCACCATTAGTTGAATACTTTGAGGCAAAGAGATTTACAGCTCACTTGGAAGAGTTTGATACTTCTTTTTCCATGCACTACGAAGGGATTTAGCTTGAGGAAACCCTGCCATATAAGCAGCGGACTCAACAGTATGTCCTTGCTCAAGGCAATTTTTCGCTTCTTCAAGACGCAATTCTACGAGGTATTCTCTAATTGTAATCCCCGTAGAATTTTTGAATTCGCGTTGCATATGTCGCACTGAGACCCTAAATTTCGAAGCAATCTCTTGTAAAAAGAGTTTTTCACTTAAACGTAGTTGCAAATAATCTTGTATCGAATGAACAAGAGGCGATATATGACTTCGATAGCTAATCTGTTTAGATAATTGTGGGTCGTTACTCATGCGACGCCTATAAACAACCAGTTCACGAGCGATATCCATTACATAAGCAGGATTGCTTAATCCTTCAATAACTTGAAGAGCCATGTCTATACCCGCGGTAACACCAGCACTGGTAAACACTTGACCATCCTGAACAAAAATACGATCAAAGAGTACATTGGCTTCAGGAAAGCGCTTGGCTAACGTCTTGGCAAGCTGATGATGTGTTGTACAAGAGCGGTCATTTAGCCAACCAGCTAAGCCCAATAAAAAGCTGCCAGTGCAAACCCCTAATATTTTTGTGCAAGGCTTTGGTACTGATTTCAGCCATTGAACAGTGTCTTCACAGTAGACGTTATCACTATATTTTGAAGCACAAACGACAAGAATTGCTTTGTCTGAAATTGTTTCGGGTAGTGGTTCTATACCTGATAGACCTAATCCCTGATAGCTTAAGATAGAGCCTTTTTCACCAATGAAACGCAATGACAAGTTAAGACCATTATTTTTAGCTTCATGAAAAGCTTGGCAAGGGCCAGCCAAATCAAGTAAGTGTGTATCAGGAGATAGTAAAAAATATATTTCAGTAGCTATTGTCATTACCAAAAGTCTTTATCTATATGTAAGAGTTAAATAACTATCAAATTAGAAAATATTGGTCAAATATTGACTTGGTGAAGTGAATAGTAAAGCAGATGAAATGATCTGCTCCAGCCAGACTGGACACTTCATTAAGCGACATTTTGCTGTTCAAAGTTAACTGGGCTTAGATACCCAAGAGCACTGTGCCTTCTCGTCCGATTATAATCAACCTCTATGTACTCGAAGATCGTTTGGCGCATCTGGTCTCTCGTCATAATCGGCTCATATTGGATCGCTTCCACTTTCATAGAATGGAAGAAGCTCTCAACACAAGCATTGTCCCAGCAATTTCCTTTCCTACTCATACTTTGTTTTAGATTATAAGCAGTTATGAGGTCTCGATAATCTTTTGAGCAGTACTGACTACCTCGATCACTATGAACGATAACCTGCTCGGGGAATCCGCGACGGAACAACGCCATTGATAGCGCATCACAGACCAGCGTAGCCGTCATTCTGGTATCCATAGACCATCCAATTACTTGTCTTGAGTAAAGGTCAAGAATTACCGCCAAATACAGCCAGCCTTCGCTTGTCGCTATATAGGTGATGTCTCCAGCCCATTTTTTATTCGGAACAAATGCGCTAAAGTTCTGAGCCAACAGGTTTGGAGCAACAGGCATTTGATGCTTGCTGTCCGTAGTGCACTTAAACTTGCGTGCAGCTTTCGGCGTTAAATCTTGACGCTTCATACTGGCAGCAATGGTTTTAACATTGTAGCTATCACCGTTCTCAGACAGTTCTTTTTGGATACGCCTTGAGCCATCTCGGCCTTTGCTGTTGTCGAAAGCTTCTTTGACTTTTGTATCAAGATTTTGGCGAATAGCCTCGCGTTGGATGGCGTTGTGTCGATGTTTAATCCAGTAATAAAACCCACTTCGGGATATCCCGAACACCTTAGCCATACGCACTATACTGAAGCACAGCATGTGTTCGAGCATAAACTCGTAGTAATCTACTTTAGATTCTTCGCGAAGTAGGTGGCGGCCTTTTTTACAATTTCTAGCTCTTCTGCTTGCTCAGCCAACTGCCTTTTGAGCTTGGCAACCTCTGCGGCTAGCTCTTGCTCTCGCTGACTAGTACTGGTGTCTTTCTTCGAGTTCTTCCGCCACCCGTAGATTTGAGATTCATGTAAAGAAAGCTGTCTTGCTGTCGCAGCCACTCCCACTTTATCTGCTAACTTCAGGGCTTCTGCTTTAAATTCAGGGGAATGTTTAATTCTAGTTTTCTTAGTTGTCATTGTTCACCTCGTTAGTGATTGTACTCACTTAACTCAGTGTCCAAAACTGCTGGGGCGGATCATTACGCCCACGTCCCATACTCAATCCAATCACAGCTAACTAAATTTATCATAGTAAGCTAAATCACTACGGGCAAACTTTATTGTCTCAAAATCCTCTTACGGGCAAACTTTATTGTCTCTACACATTATTAAACCCACTGCCCGGCCACATAACCGCTAGCCCAGCACCACTGGAAGTTATACCCCCCGAGCCAACCCGTTACATCCATCACTTCACCTGCAAAATAGAGTCCGGCAACCGATTTGCATTCCATGGTTTTTGATGAAATATAATCGGTATCCACACCGCCCAGTGTTACTTCGGCTGTTCGATATCCTTCTGTCCCATTTGGGGTGATTTGCCATTGTTCCAATGTAGTAATAACCGCCTCAAGTTCTTTGTGGTTAAACTGCTTTAATGGCTTATCGGTTAGCTGCTTACGCTCAATCAATACCTCAATAAGACGCTTAGGCATTACTTTGGACAAAGTATTCTTCAACGACTGATTCGGATGCTTCTCTAAATTCTGTTTCAACAAACGCTCAATATCAGCATCCGCAACTAGATTAATCGACAGGCTTTCCCCCGCCTGCCAATAGGAGGAAATCTGCAAAACAGCAGGACCGGAAAGTCCACGATGAGTAAACAGCAAAGCTTCTTTAAAGGTTTTACCGCTCGCGCAAGTAATTTCACAGGGAATCGCAATACCAGACAAGTCCGCCAGTTGCTCCTTATCTTCCACATGCAAAGTGAAAGGAACTAATCCGGCTCGAGTAGCAATCACCGGAATATCAAACTGCTGAGCAATTTTGTAACCAAATGGTGTCGCGCCAAGTTTAGGCATAGATAACCCGCCAGTTGCCACCACCAGCGAGGTACACTCAATATCGAGGCCATTAGCTTTAAGCACAAAACCAGCTTCGGTTTTATCTATCTGCTGAATATCAACCTGATAACGAAAAGCCACATTAGGTAGGTCGCATTCAGCTAATAACATACTGACAATCTGTTTGGCGCTGTCTAAACAAAATAACTGGCCGTGTTCACGCTCTTCATACTCAATACCGTACTGAGCCACTAAACCAATAAAGTCCCAGTTAGTATATTGAGAAAGTGCCGATTTTACGAAATGCGGATTACAGCATAGGTAGTGGTTAGCACTAACATCGTAGTTAGTAAAATTACAGCGACCACCACCAGAGATCAGAATTTTACGTCCCGGCTTTTTCGCATGATCGAGTACAAGAACACGCCGCCCACGTTTGCCGGCCTGAGCCGCACACATCAACCCCGCAGCACCAGCACCGATAATGACAACATCGACTTGTTCACTCATGGTTTATCTTCTCTCAGCCAATAAAAAAGGACGCGCCACAGCACATCCCTTGTAATACCGGGTATTGTAATGGCAAAGCTAAGCTTTGCCAATCAATCGCTCAACCAGTCAGATCACAATAAAAATCCAGCCAGCATGGTGACACCAAATAGTGAAGCGGACAGAACAAACGACTGCCGAACCCGCTCACACTTGTTGATGAACAGTGGATCATGATGATGCAGATACTCTCTGGTTTTCAGATAATGGAAAAGGCGCACTTGTTTGTGCATATTACCGTTCGCAGAAAAAAAACCGGGGCCATCCACTTGCTGATAAAGCAAGGGGTGCGCCTCACGCATAATATAAATCAAGGAACGAAGCGCGGTTAATAACCGGGCCACATTCACCAAAGTAACAAACATCAACGAAAATAGAATCAAATCCGCACTTGCACTGATCATCTCTTCCTCCCTACATCTTCAGTGAGAGTTCAGTGAAAGAGACGATCAATGTTATCTATTGCACAACGCTCTATTCAGCTGAAGCATCCATAACCGAAGATGATCCTTTTGTTGCCATCGCTGCTAAGTCTTTATCGATGAAGAACAACGCTTTACCATCTTCACCAACAAGCTCAATTTTATCTAAAATACCCTTAAACAGCTTCTCTTCCTCGTGTTGCTCGGCAACGTACCACTGAAGAAAATTAAAGGTTGAGTAATCCTGTGATGTGAACGCAACATGAGCCAGCTTATTTATTTGTTCTGTTATCATTTGCTCATGCTGGTAGGTTTCACGAAATACCTCGCCAAGGCTGGTAAAATCGTGTTTAGGAGCGGCGATACTGCCTAAAATGGGCAATGCACCGGTTTCACTGACGTAAGTAAAGAGACGCTGCATATGCTCCATCTCTTCATTTGCATGCACCCGCATAAATGCAGCCGCTCCCTCAAATCCTTTATCTTCACACCATGCACTCATTTGTAAGTATAGATTGGATGAGAAGAATTCGAGGTTAATTTGTGCGTTTAATTGATCAATCATCGCTTGTGAAAGCATAGGTTCTCTCCTAAGTGTCTGAATCCGGGTTGTTACTAACAATATACTACTAAACGTGATGAAGGCTGAAACTTAAGATAATTTTTGATCTTCACGGCAATTTTTGTTGATCTAAGGTGCTAAAGTGAAATGAGTTCCCCGAACAGGAGGTGGTGCTATGGGTTATCAACATATTCTGGTGGCAATCGATCTCTCAGAAGAGAGTAAAATGCTAGTCGATAAAGCAGTTTGTCTGGCGAAAGCCTTTGATGCTCGCGTTTCATTTATTCATATTGATGTTAATTATACCGAACTCTACACCGGTCTGATTGATATCAATTTGGTCGAAACCCAACATCAGTCAATGGTGAATTCCAAACTAGAGCTGAAGGAGCTGGCCGATAGTTCAGGTTATCCGATAGATCTGACTCTGGTTGGCAGCGGTGATTTGAGCAACGAAATCTGCGATGCAATCGACAAGCATAAAATTGATTTAATCGTATGCGGCCATCATCAGGATTTCTGGAGCAAACTACTCTCTTCAACCAAACTGCTGATAAACTGCTCGCCGGTCGACATGTTAGTCGTTCCATTAAAAGACTGACGAACGGGTTGATTTTAGTTAGACTGCACGCCATGTTTTCCTGTTAACTGATAGTCGTTCTCGTATGGCCTACCTTTCTGCAATCACCCTATTATGGGCATTTTCGTTCAGTCTGATCGGCGTGTATCTCGCCGGTCAGGTTGATTCCTGGTTCTCGGTATTAATGCGGGTGGCGCTTGCCAGTCTGGTCTTTTTGCCGTTTATTAAATATAAAAACGTGCCGAAACCACTTATTGCTAAACTAATGGCAATTGGTGGAATTCAGTTAGGCCTGATGTACTGCTTCTATTACAAATCTTTTGTTCTGCTTTCGGTTCCGGAAGTACTGCTGTTTACTGTATTTACACCCGTCTATGTCACGCTAATTTACGACTGGCTGCAACGTAAGTTTTCACCCTGGTACCTGCTCACCGCCGCGATTGCAGTACTTGGCGCCGTATTTATCAAGCGCACCGAGATTAATCAGGATTTTATTGTTGGCTTTCTGGTCGTGCAGGCAGCAAACCTCTGCTTTGCGATCGGTCAAGTAGCTTATAAACGCGTAATGGAAACCAGCAAATCCACTTTACCTCAGCATTCGGTATTTGCTTACTTCTACTTTGGCGCATTAATTGTTGCCAGTATCGCCTTTATTCTGTTCGGTAATACTGCCAAGCTCCCGACTACCTCTCTACAGTGGGGAGTATTAACCTACCTGGGCTTAATTGCTTCTGGATTAGGCTATTTCGCCTGGAACAAAGGTGCCTGTATGGTGAACTCCGGCGCTTTGGCGATTATGAATAACGCTTTGGTACCGGCTGGATTGATTGTCAATATTGTTATCTGGAATCGTGATGTCGACTTAATGAGTCTGTCTATCGGTGGGGCTATTATCCTGTTCTCGCTGTGGTTCAACGAAGCCTGGGTTAAGCCGCGCGTTGAACGCAATTTCTCGCGCTAATCGTTGCGATTTTTTTAACAGTTTCGACTGTTTCGCAACTAGTTTTTTCAGTTTCTTATTGGCTTTCTTCTGCTGCTTCAGTTGTTTTTTACTCAGCTTAAGCAGCGGTTGTTCAACAGAATCAGCGTGACGTTTTTTCACCGATATCGTCGGTAATGCTAACGGCTTGCACAAACTGGAAGAGTGATGCGCAGAACGGGCACAGGCACGGCAGACAAATTTTGCTTCACGCACCAAATGATGGATTTCTCCCAGTGAGGTTGAAATATCATGCCGATTCCACTTACATAAACGCTTGGCCATAGCCCACCATAAACGATAACAATTATCGTTTATATAGTAAATTTTATCGACCTACGCAAGTTATATTTAAGATTTTGATGTGTATGTAAGTGCTTGCTAACTCATCGCAGAATTAACATACACATCAAAGCGATTCTTTTTGGTCTCAATCACCATGGTTGGCTTTTGCTCATTTAACCAGGGTGCATAATCCGGGCGCTTCACAACAACACGTTTACCTGCCAGTTTTAGCGCAGGTTCTAACAACCCATCGGCATCATCATCGGTACCCACCAGAGATTGAAATACCCGCATCTCCTTTTTAACCAGCGCCTGCTTTTTCTTATTAGCCGGGTGAGGATACATTGGGTCAAGATAGACCACATCCGGCTGGATATAATCGGGGTCATCAAGCAACACAGCTAACGCATCATGACTTGAGCGATGAATTAATGAAAGTCGTTCATGCACCCAAGGTCCAATTTCCGGATCAAGAAAGGCACGCTGTAATCCATCATCAAGAATTGCGGCAACTACAGGATGACGTTCTATCATCTGTACTTTACAGCCTAATGAAGCTAGGACAAAGGCATCGCGCCCCAATCCGGCCGTAGCATCGAGAACCGAAGGAGAAACACCTTTATTTAATCCGGCCGCTTTGGCAATCGCCTGCCCTTTACCACCACCAAATTTTCGCCGGTGCGCCACCGCACCACCGACAAAATCAACAAAGATAGCACCCAATTTAGGTTCATCCAGTTTGCGCAGTTCAAGCTGATGTTCGGTTAATGCCAGAGCAAACAGTGACTGATCGCAATTGGTCAGTTGCCATTTCTCGGCCAGATGGTGTAGATACTCCTCGCCATCTACTCGCTCACAAATCAATTGGATCTGCACACTCTATATCCTGAATTAATTATTATTGGGGAAATTATATGCCAAGCAAAGCAACAAAATAAAATTACATCAGATCCTGCACAGAATCGTATATACTCGACCTACCGGTTAAGGCTAAAGGCCAGCAGTAAGGACGAACAATGGATTCACATACCGCTAAACTCGACGATCTTGATCGAGCTATTCTAAAGATATTAATGGATGATGCCCGTACGCCTTACGCTGAAATGGCCAAACAGTTTAATGTCAGCCCGGCCACCATTCATGTTCGCATCGAAAAAATGAAATCGGCCGATATTATCCAGAAAACCGAAGTGGTGGTGAATACCAAAAAACTGGGCTATGACGTCTGCTGTTTTATCGGCATAAATCTGAACGCCGCCCGGGACTATCACTCTGCTCTGGAAAAACTCAATGCGCTAGATGAAGTAGTCGAAGCCTACTACACCACCGGAGCCTATAATATTTTTGCCAAGCTCATGTGTCGTTCGATTGAAGAACTTCAATATGTTTTGATCGACAAACTACAAGCGATTGATGAAGTTCAGTCAACCGAAACATTGATAAGTCTGCAAAATCCAATCAACAGAAATGTTAACCCGTAAAAATAATTGCCATTAATTGAGTTAAGGTAATTATTAAACGCCAAATTATTTATTTAAATATTCGCGCAATTGTTCAGCGGAAATTCCTTTAGCTGAGATCTCTTTGACCAAATCATCGATTTGTTCATTTTTCCGTGATTCAATAACCTGATTAAACTGATAAATTAAATCACGCAAGATCGGCACAGGTACTTGCTTTGCCGCACTACGCACACGCTCACTACTTTGGTTACCCAGCTCAGTAAGTAATTTACCAAACATAACCTTTTCCGGAGATTCATCCAATTGCTCAAGTAGTCGAGCCATTTCATAGGTTGTCATTGACATGCTTTATCGTTCCAAAATAAGGAAAAAATTAAACCAGAAGCCTTTTCGAGGGCGTCCAATATACAACGGTTATTCATAATATAAAATAGAACCTGATTACAATTTGCAGCTCATTTTAAAAAAGCGTAGCTTATCTTTATCATAGAATTACTTTGTACCAAACTAAAATAACAAAAGCCTATAAGGATACAATTGATGCACACTATTATCGGTCAGCGAGTTGAATTAATACGTGAATGGCTCAAGCTGAACTCTCTCGATGCTTTTATCATTCCACATGAAGATGAATATCTTGGTGAATATGTACCAGTTCACAATGAACGACTGCTATGGGTGAGCGGATTTACCGGTTCTGCTGGCGTTGCCGTAATTGCGGCAGATAAAGCTGCCATCTTCGTAGACGGACGCTATACCGTCCAGGTTACCAAGCAAGCACCAAAAGAAATTTTCAGCTACCAGCATCTGATCAACAATCCATTTCTTGAATGGGCTAAATCGCATCTGCCCTCAGGAGGTAAAATTGGCTTTGATCCACGTATGCATCGTTCAAGCTGGCTGGAAAAAGCCCAGTCTCAGGTATTCCCCCAACTGACCCTGATACCGGTCCAGGAAAATCCAGTTGATCAACTGTGGCAGGATCGACCACAGCCAATTGAATCCGAAATGTATCTAATGCCTTTGGCAAACGCCGGCCAAAGTAGCCAGGAAAAACGCCAACAAATCGCTCGGATACTTCAGGAACAGCAGATGGATTGTGCAGTGCTTACCCAGCTTGACTCCATTTGCTGGCTGCTCAATATTCGCGGCCTGGATGTCTCACGTTTGCCTGTTCTACTTTCCCACGCCATTATCTACCAGGATGCGAGTGTCGATTTTTTCCTGGCACCACATCGTGTTGTTGCTGGATTTAGTCAACATGTTGGCCCGGATGTGAGAGTTATTCATCCTGATCAATTACACACGTCCCTGAGTCATCTTACGGGTAAACGAGTTATGCTTGATCCAGCGAACAGCAACGCCTGGATTAGTTTAACGTTGCAGAATTGTGGCGCTGAGATTGTAGCCAAAGATGACCCATGTTTACTGGCCAAGGCGGCAAAAAATAGTGTAGAAATCGCGGGAATGAAAGCAAGCCACATTCGTGATGGTGCTGCAATGGCTAAATTCTTATGCTGGCTTGATCAGCAAGTCGCTAAAGAAAACTGGCTGGATGAAGCGACATTATCCGAACAGCTCGAGACCTTCCGCCGGCAGGATCCAACCCTGGTTGATTTGAGCTTTGATACTATTTCTGCAGCCGGAAGTAATGCGGCGATGTGTCACTATAACCACATTAACCAACTGCAACCTGCCCGATTAATTGCAAATAGTCTCTATTTGGTTGATTCCGGTGGCCAGTATTACGACGGCACCACAGATATTACCCGTACTGTTGCCATCGGCATACCCAGTGCTGAGATGAAACAGCAATTTACTCTGGTACTCAAAGGCCACATCGCCCTCGCCTCTGCAAGGTTCCCAGACGGAACATCAGGACATCAGCTTGATGTCTTAGCACGCCAGCATTTATGGGCTTATGGTTATGATTTTGACCACGGTACCGGGCATGGTGTCGGCCACTTTTTAAGTGTTCATGAAGGCCCGCAACGGATCAGCAAAGCACCAAATTCCGTCGCACTAGTACCTGGCATGGTGGTATCCAATGAGCCTGGATATTATCGGGAAGATCATTTTGGTATTCGTATCGAAAATCTTGAACTGGTTAGCTGCTATGCTACCCAAGGAGACAGATCAATGCTTGGCTTTGAATCACTTACCCGCTGCCCGATAGACACGCGGGTTATCGACCAGTCGCTGTTAACTGCAGCAGAGATCAAGTGGCTAAATGACTACCATCAAAAGGTTTGGCAAGACGTGTCGCCACTGGTTAACGGTGACGTCTATCAATGGCTAAAAAATGCAACGTTACCTCTCTAAACCTTAAATGGTTCAATAGGAATACTATGCTTTCTACTAAGGTCAGAATTGCTGCATTATGCGCAAGTTATCTGTTTTCAATCACAGGCTATGCCAATAATTGCGAGCAGGTTAACTTTGCTGATGTAGGCTGGACGGATATCACGGCGACCACAGCTATTGCTAGCGAACTGTTGCACGGTCTGGGTTATAAAACCCAGATACAATATCTGTCCGTTCCGGCAACCTATTCTTCGATGGCCAAAGGCGATATTGATGTATTCCTCGGTAACTGGATGCCAACAATGGAAGCCGATATCCGCCCATATCGCCAAGCCGGTAGCGTAGAAGTCATCCGGGCAAACTTAATCGGTGCAAAATATACCTTGGCAGTCCCCAGATATGTTTATCAAGCTGGCGTAACTCAATTCTCCGATATGGCAAAATTTGCCGATAAGTTCAGTTATAGAATCTATGGTATAGAACCAGGAAACGATGGTAATCGCCTGATTCAGTCGATGATTGACACTGATGCTTTTGGCCTGAAAGACTTCAGTATTATCGAATCAAGCGAGTCAGGGTTAATTGCTCAGGTTAGCCATGCCATTAGCCAACAGCAATGGATTAGCTTTTTAGGCTGGGCCCCTCACCCTATGAACAGCAATTTTGACATGGTTTATCTTTCCGGGGGAGATGATTACTTTGGCCCCGACTTTGGTGGCGCTAATGTCTACACCAATGTAAGACAAGGTTATCAACAAGAGTGTGCTAACGTCAGCCAGTTAATGGCTAATTTGGCATTCAGCCTTGAGATGGAGAATCAATTGATGGATGCCATTATAAATCAGAATCAAAATCCAACAGAGGCGGCAAAGAACTGGCTGAAAGCTAATTCGCCCATTCTTGGTAAATGGCTAGCGGATGTTACAACGGAGGACGGGAAGCCTGCCACACCTGCAGTTATTGAATATTTAACCCATTAAAAATTTTAGATATTAACGCTTAGCATTGCTTGCTCAAATAAAGCGATTGTTTCATGTGAAACAATCGCTTTATCTCTTGAAGGAATCTATACCTTACTCGTCTGTGAATATACCTGATGCCAATCTTTCCACACTGGCTGTAATCCTCGACTTACCATTGCCTCAACAACTTCTTGAACAGAACGTTCATCGCCAATCGAAAACTGTTCAAGGTAACTATCCTGATCTGCATAACCGCCTGGCTGCGTTTTAGATGCCGCCGAGACAGAAGTAATCGCTATCGGTACAACGTTATCTCTAAAATGAGCGCTTTCCCGAGTAGACAGCGAAAGCTCTACTTGGGGGTTAAATAGACGAAACGCACAAATAGCCTGGACTAATTGCCTGTCACTCATATCTGATTTGGTCTCCGTCCCCCCAGCGCATGGGCGGATTCGTGGGAAAGATATTGAAAAGCGCGTCTTCCAATATCGCTTCTCTAGATAATCAAGGTGGTGTGCCATATGAACTAAGTCCGTACGCCAATCCTCTAGCCCAATCAATACCCCTAAACCAATTTTATCAATGCCAGCTCGACCTAATCGATCAGGCGTTTCCAGGCGAAATTCGAAGTCGGTTTTATTTCCACGTAAATGATGCTGCGCATAGGTCGCGCGGTGATAGGTTTCCTGATAGACCATCACCGCGTCCAGTCCCAACCCGACTAATTCGGCATAATTCTCCTCGCTGAGCGGCTGAACTTCCATCCCAAGATAACTAAACTGTTGCTTAATTTTAGGAACAGCCCAACGAAAGTAATCCATGCCAACTTTAGTTTCATGTTCTCCGGTAACCAGCAGCAGGTTATCAAAATTCATTTGTTTAATTGCGGCAATTTCAGCGTCGATTTCAGCTTCATCAAGCGTCTTGCGCTTAATGCGGTTACTCATCGAAAAACCACAGTAGGTGCAATCATTCGAACAGAGATTTGACAGATATAACGGCAAATAGAAGTTAACAACTTTACCAAAGCGCTCCCGAGTTAAGCGATGTGCTTTCTGTGCCATCTGCTCAATAAAGGGCTCCGCTGCAGGCGAAATTAAAGCCATAAAATCATCGATGCTAAGTTTTGTCGCAGCCAACGCCCTTTCTACATCGGATGGGGATTTGCTGTTCAGACTGAGCTTAATATCATCCCATTCTAGTTGACTAAGGTAGTTAGTAAAATTCACCTATGCCTCCTCAAGAAAGTTGGTTAGAGGACTAGTTGCAATCGCTTGTTCATTCACAGCCCCTAATCCGGCTGTATAAGCTTGTCGTCCAGCTTGTACTGCTAACTTGAATGCCAGCGCCATTTGAACCGGATCCCTAGCGCTGGCAATTGCCGTATTAACCAATACCGCATCTGCTCCCATTTCCATCGCTCTGGCTGCATGAGAAGGCGCACCAATTCCCGCATCAACAACCACCGGGACATTCGCTTGTTCAATAATTATGCGCAAAAAGTCTTCGCTACTGAGCCCCTTATTAGTTCCTATTGGTGCCCCCAAAGGCATCACAACCGCGCATCCCACCTCTTCCAGTCGCTTACATAGCACAGGGTCTGCATGACAATATGGCATAACAATAAAGCCATCTTTCACCAGTTGTTCAGCCGCTAGTAGTGTCTCTATCGGGTCTGGCATCAGATATTTAGGATCAGGATGAATTTCCAGTTTAATCCAGTTAGTCGCCAAAGCTTCGCGTGTTAAATGCGCAGCAAATATGGCATCTTTTGCGGTTTTGGCACCAGAGGTATTCGGTAGCAAATTTACCCCTTGCTCGACGATTGGGCTCAAAATATCGTCACGTTGAGCCGTCGGATCAATTCGTCGTAGCGCCAAGGTAACCAGTTCAGATTCACTCGCAACAATCGATTCCATCATCAATTGTGAATTGCAGTATTTACCGGTACCAGTAAACAAGCGTGAGTTAAATGTTCTATCCGCAATTTTCAACATAACTTAGCCCCCGGCAATAACTGAAAAAATTGAGATTTGATCTCCCTCTGCTAGCAAGGTCTGTTGCCAGCTGTTTTGGGGGATAATGCAGTCGTTTAACGCAATGACATGACCACACTTGAGCGCTTGTTCTGTTTCAGCAATTTGCGCTAAGTTAGTTTCACGTGGAACATCAACTATGCGCTGGTTTAATTTAATCTTCATTTATCAATTCCTTTTCTTGCGGCGCATTTATCACAGTTGAACAAATGGCACATGTACAGTCCTTAGCAATTGTCATGGTGGTAAAACTCATTGCTTTCCCATCGAATTGAACTAGTTCGGTTGGTTTAGCTCGAGCTAAGGGATCGGTAATATGGGCGATTGCCGACGCAGCCTGCATACAACCAATAGTACCAACTACCGCGCCGACAACCCCCGCATCACTGCAACGGACAGTTGCTTCATCAGGAAGTTGTGCCGGGCTAACTAAACATTGATAACAAGCTGAATCACAACTGTATTGATAGGCAGCAAATTGACCTTTCCAACCAATAGCTGCACCACTAATCAATGTGCGGCGCTGACCATAGCAGACGCGATTAAGCTGCAGACGTGTGGCAAAGTTATCACTACAATCAAGTACGATATCAGCCAGTAAAACTTCCATAGCCAGTTGCTGGTCATCCATACGTTTTCCGATAGTGCGGACACGACAGGCATGATTAATCGCTTTGATCTGTTCAGCCAGCGCCTCCACTTTGCTCTTACCCAAATCACTTTCTCTATAGGCGAGCTGACGAGGTAAGTTGCTAATCTCTACACTATCGCTATCACAAATAACCAGCCTACCAATACCCGCAGCAGCAAGATAGGTAGAAGCCGCACACCCCAACCCACCGCAACCAATAATCAGGATATGACTATTCAACAGGACCAGTTGGCCCGATTCACCAATATCATTCAGGGCGATCTGACGCTGATAGCGTAAGAAGTTTTGATCATTTAACTCATTATTCATCCGCTGTATTCTCCAATGCTTCTGTTAGATGGCTAACTGCGCTTGCCATACATTCAGCTTCAGTAATCGCTCTTACTACCGCAATGGAGTTGACCCCGCAGGCAGCAACCTGTGAGGCGTTTTGCAAGTTGATTCCACCAATAGCACAACTAGGCAGGGGGCGGTTATCAGCATATGAATTGATAAACTGTTGATACAACTTTAGCCGTACTAACCCTTGTGGGCTGGATTCCATTTGCTTAGTTGTAGTGGGAAAAATATGACCTATAGCAATATAAGAAGGGTTAATACAAGCAGCTAATCGCATCTCATGATATCCGTGACTTGATACTCCTAAGCGGATACCACAGCGGCTTATGGCCAGAAGATCAGCTTCTCTGATATCTTCTTGCCCAAGATGAATACCATAAGCACCATGCTTGATAGCCAGTTGCCAGTGGTCATTGATAAACACTTGTGCCTGATGGTGAACACCTGATTCAATCGCATGTTTGATTGCCCGTTCGGTTTTGTCATCAATATTCTTAATTCTCAACTGAACGGTCTTAACACCCAGAGCCAGTAATTGATCCAACTGTACAATATTATCGACCACTGGATAGAGTTTAAAGGCTGCCAGATCAACAGGCATAAAATCAGAGATCATCTGTGTGGAGCCGGCTGCCGCTAGGCGCAGGATTTCCTTATGACTGTTTAACCAGGTTTCACGTGAAACATCACGACCTAAATGCGCTAAAGTCAGCGCATCCGGTAGGGAAAACTCAAAACTGATTGTGGCAACTAGCCACCCCAAATAACCCAATTGAGATTGCCGGGAAGAAAAGTCAAAATCCTGATCACTAACAAATGAATAATATTCGGAACGACTTTGCCATGTTTCAGCAATAGTGCCAGACTTGCCCCGATAGCAAATTTCTATCTGATACATCTCATTACCAGAGATATTTATCTGATAACAATGTTCCTTTTTTTGATATGAAATGTTCCAGCACTTAGTGCCACTCTGTATAGTGATGTCTGTATTCAGAGATACGCCTATATCAATATCTGGCCGAGGTAAACCAACGGCAGAACCAGCGTTTAAAGCATTTTGCAGAGGCAATGATATTGCCTCCAATTCTTGAGGTATAACGACCTTGAACATATGCTCTTCCTAATCAGCCTTTTCTACCTGAGCCGGGTGATAAAGCTCAGACCCGGAAGCCAGAAACTCTTGAGACTTCTGCTCCATCCCCTGCTGTGAATATTCGATATTTATGTTGAACAAGCTGTCATCACCACTACGAGCGTAATCTCTTACTTCCTGTGAAATCTTCATTGAACAAAACTTAGGGCCACACATTGAACAAAAATGTGCAACTTTGCCTGACTCCTGAGGCAATGTTTCATCGTGATAGGCACGGGCTGTAATAGGATCTAACGATAAGTTAAACTGGTCTTCCCAACGAAATTCAAAGCGAGCTTTAGATAAAGCATTATCCCTTACCTGAGCACCAGGATGGCCCTTAGCCAAGTCACCGGCATGAGCCGCCAATTTATACGTAATCAGCCCAGTCTTTACATCTTCTTTGTTCGGTAAACCCAAATGCTCTTTCGGCGTTACATAACACAGCATGGCACAGCCATACCAACCAATCATGGCAGCGCCGATGCCGGAAGTAATATGGTCATAACCAGGTGCAATATCTGTCGTTAGCGGTCCTAATGTATAGAAAGGGGCTTCATCGCAATGCTTAAGTTGCTCTTCCATATTGGCTTTGATCATATGCATAGGTACATGCCCAGGGCCTTCAATCATCACCTGAACATCATATTCCCAGGCGACTTTAGTCAATTCACCCAGAGTGCGTAATTCCGAGAACTGAGCTTCATCATTAGCATCAGCAATCGAGCCGGGACGCAATCCATCACCCAATGACAGTGCCACATCGTACTGTGCGCAAATCTCACAGATCTCTCGAAAATGGGTATATAAGAAGTTTTCTTGGTGATGAGCAAGGCACCATTTAGCAATAATAGAACCACCACGAGAAACAATTCCTGTTACTCGCTCTGCAGTCAGAGGAACATAACGCAACAACAACCCTGCATGAATAGTGAAATAATCCACTCCCTGCTCAGCTTGTTCGATTAGCGTATCGCGCATCACCTCCCAGGTCAGATGCTCAGCAACACCTTTAACTTTTTCTAAAGCCTGATACATAGGAACCGTGCCAATAGGAACCGGACTATTACGTAAAATCCATTCACGAGTTTCATGGATATTACGCCCAGTAGAAAGATCCATCACGGTGTCTGCGCCCCAGCGTGTCGCCCAAACCAGCTTTTCCACTTCCTCTTCGATAGAAGAAGAGACAGAAGAGTTACCAATATTGGCGTTAACTTTAGTCAAAAAGTTTCGGCCTATAATCATCGGTTCAGATTCAGGGTGGTTAATATTACAAGGGATAATCGCACGACCTGCCGCAACTTCACTACGTACAAATTCAGCGGTAATTTGCTGAGGAAGGTTGGCTCCAAAATTCTGTCCAGGATGCTGAAGGTTTAATTGTGGATCATCATATTGCTTGCGTCGGCAATTCTCGCGAATTGCGATAAATTCCATTTCCGGAGTAACAATCCCCTGACGAGCATAATGCAGTTGGGTTACCCTATTTCCTTGAATAGCTTTACGTACCTCTGGCAAATGCCCGTAGCGCAACTCATCGAGCGAAGTATCAGCTAGACGCATTTTGGCAAAATCAGAACTCACCTGGTCAAGAATCTGATTATCCTGTCTTGCTGCTATCCAGCCTTCTCTAAGGCGTGGCAAACCTCTGTAAAGATCTATTGTGATATCCATATCAGAATAAATACCGGACGTGTCATAGACGCATATAGGCTCATTCTTTTGATATTGTGGCGCCTCTTTGCTACCACCGACTAAGCTATCAGCCAATGTAATTTCCCGCATTGGCACTCGTATATCAGATTGACTTCCCTGAACATAAATTTTTTGTGAATTTGGGTAAGGGGTGGCGGTAATTGAATCGATGAATGATTGAGCGGCGATTCTGGATTGTTTACGAGTCGACATGCATTTTCCTTTAGTAAAATTAATAGGGATAAATGCTTATCGGAAAGTTGTTACAAGAGGAGATGTGTATAAATTATATACACTAGATAGAAAAGTGATGGTATCTGAACTTACTTAAAAACAATTAAGGATTATAAGAGTCAGATCCACTTAAGATATCTTCTCTTGTTCCCTTCGCAGGTATTAACCCGATCAGGTTCAACGGATCCCGAATTAACGGTCTCAGCCTAATGGCACTCCGACAAGTGAAATGATTATATGAGGTGAATAAAAAAATACCAAGCTTAAACTGATTAAAGCTTAAGCTTTTGTGAACAACTGAAAGCCAATCCAGGCCGCGGATATACTTAATAGCACATTAAGTACCACATTCAGACCCACTTTAAAAAATGCACCTTGCTGTATCAGAAGAACATTATCCATAGAGAAAGTTGAGAAGGTTGTCAGAGCACCAAGAAAGCCAAGACCAATAATAGGCCGCCAAGGTTCAGCAGATAGCAACTCACTTTGCAGCGCAGCGACGAGGCCCCCCATAATTAATGAACCAATCACATTAACGGTAAGCGTTCCATAAGGGAATCCACGGCCCAATAGAATGATACAAAGCTCCGAAATCAAATATCTTGAGCAAGCACCAAATGCCCCGCCGATTGCGATAAGCCCTAAAATAGAAAATTGTCCCATAACACCCTCTCTTATTAAGGTGTTAATCATAACCAATTGGTGATCTTTGATAAAGATAATCGAGATGGATTATACCATTCTAAGTAAAAATATGATCTAATTGAGACTATTCCCTAATCGGACTTATTTGCCATGGATAGCCTCAACAATATCGATTTCAAAAAACTTGCAAGCCAACAAAAATCCATCCAGATGAAAATGCGATTACTCGCCCTTGCTCATTTCAAGGATGGACACTCTCGTACCCAAATTGCCAAATTTCTCAAAGTCAGCAGAACCAGTGTTAACAAATGGGTTCAGACTTTTCTTGAAGAAGGTTTAGATGGATTACAGGAGAAACCAAGAACCGGTAGACCACCATTCTTAACTCCAGAGCAAAGAGAACAATTAAGTCGATACATCAAAGATAAAGCGCATCATGCTCAAGGTGGACGACTTACCGGAGCCGATATCCACACCTATATCGTGAAAGAATTTGGTAAACACTATCATCCTGACTCTATCTATTATCTGCTCGACCACATGGGCTTCTCGTGGATAACATCCCGCTCTAAACACCCTAAGCAGTCTCAACAAATCCAGGAAGATTTTAAAAAAATTCAAAATCGAAACGATCCTTAAGATCCCTGGACATATGCCTTTAGAGCAGGTCGACGTTTGGTTTCAGGATGAAGCGAGATTTGGACAACAAAATACAACCACACGTTTATGGGCAGAAAGGGGAACGCGCCCCAGAGCAATAAAGCAACAACAGTTTGAATATGCCTATCTGTTTGGCTCAGTCTGTCCCAATAGAGGTATTGGTGAAGCCATGGTTGTACCTTGGGTCAATAAAGAGATCATGATTGAACATTTAAGGCAAATCTCCATGATCACAGAGAAAGATCGTCATTCTGTAGTGATTATGGATGGTGCAGGATGGCATACTGATGATATTGCCAAAGAATTTGAGAACGTCAGTGTCATTAAACTTCCTCCCTATTCCCCGGAACTGAACCCTATAGAGCAAGTATGGAGTTGGCTGAGACAACACTACCTGGCCAATCAATCATACCATTCTAAGTAAAAATATGATCTAATTGAGACTATTCCCTAATCGGACTTATTTGCCATGGATAGCCTCAACAATATCGATTTCAAAAAACTTGCAAGCCAACAAAAATCCATCCAGATGAAAATGCGATTACTCGCCCTTGCTCATTTCAAGGATGGACACTCTCGTACCCAAATTGCCAAATTTCTCAAAGTCAGCAGAACCAGTGTTAACAAATGGGTTCAGACTTTTCTTGAAGAAGGTTTAGATGGATTACAGGAGAAACCAAGAACCGGTAGACCACCATTCTTAACTCCAGAGCAAAGAGAACAATTAAGTCGATACATCAAAGATAAAGCGCATCATGCTCAAGGTGGACGACTTACCGGAGCCGATATCCACACCTATATCGTGAAAGAATTTGGTAAACACTATCATCCTGACTCTATCTATTATCTGCTCGACCACATGGGCTTCTCGTGGATAACTTCCCGCTCTAAACACCCTAAGCAGTCTCAACAAATCCAGGAAGATTTTAAAAAAATTCAAAATCGAAACGATCCTTAAGATCCCTGGACATATGCCTTTAGAGCAGGTCGACGTTTGGTTTCAGGATGAAGCGAGATTTGGACAACAAAATGCAACCACACGTTTATGGGCAGAAAGGGGAACGCGCCCCAGAGCAATAAAGCAACAACAGTTTGAATATGCCTATCTGTTTGGCTCAGTCTGTCCCAATAGAGGTATTGGTGAAGCCATGGTTGTACCTTGGGTCAATAAAGAGATCATGATTAAACATTTAAGGCAAATCTCCATGATCACAGAGAAAGATCGTCATTCTGTAGTGATTATGGATGGTGCAGGATGGCATACTGATGATATTGCCAAAGAATTTGAGAACGTCAGTGTCATTAAACTTCCTCCCTATTCCCCGGAACTGAACCCTATAGAGCAAGTATGGAGTTGGCTGAGACAACACTACCTGGCCAATCAATCATTTGCTGATTATGACGACATTGTCTCTAAAATTTGTATGGCATGGAATCAATTTCTGGAATGTGGTGAAAGGGTCAAAAATATGTGTTCAAGAAAGTGGATAGAGCTGACCAGTTAATTTTCCAGATTGGTATTACAGGAAAAGGTAAATGAAATTTAAAAAGTTACAGGAGTCACTTTTAACAAGAATGTTGGTCAATACAAAACTTTTTTGGTGAGAATGAGAAAATGCAAAAAGCCTCAGTCTTTCGACTGAGGCTTCTTAAACAGTGGCGGAGCGGACGGGACTCGAACCCGCGACCCCCGGCGTGACAGGCCGGTATTCTAACCAACTGAACTACCGCTCCACTTGCCTTTTGCCTTCAGATTTTATCGAAAATCTGAAAACTAGAAGTTAAAGCCTGGCGATGTCCTACTCTCACATGGGGAGACCCCACACTACCATCGGCGCTATTTTGTTTCACTTCTGAGTTCGGAATGGAATCAGGTGGGTCCAAAATGCTATGGTCGCCAAGCAAAATATGTTAATTCGGAAAGCTGTTCTTTCTTTATAAAAAGTAGGTTCTCTTACACAATCAATTCTGCTCTTTCAATCAAGTCCAACAAAACCTCTTCGGTGTTGTATGGTTAAGCCTCACGGGCAATTAGTACAGGTTAGCTCAACGCCTCACAACGCTTACACACCCTGCCTATCAACGTTCTAGTCTCGAACAACCCTTTAGGACGCTTAAAGCGCCAGGGAAGACTCATCTTAGGGCTCGCTTCCCGCTTAGATGCTTTCAGCGGTTATCGATTCCGAACTTAGCTACCGGGCAATGCGATTGGCATCACAACCCGAACACCAGAGGTTCGTCCACTCCGGTCCTCTCGTACTAGGAGCAGCCCCCTTCAATCTTCCAACGCCCACGGCAGATAGGGACCGAACTGTCTCACGACGTTCTAAACCCAGCTCGCGTACCACTTTAAATGGCGAACAGCCATACCCTTGGGACCGACTTCAGCCCCAGGATGTGATGAGCCGACATCGAGGTGCCAAACACCGCCGTCGATATGAACTCTTGGGCGGTATCAGCCTGTTATCCCCGGAGTACCTTTTATCCGTTGAGCGATGGCCCTTCCATTCAGAACCACCGGATCACTATGACCTGCTTTCGCACCTGCTCGAACCGTCATTCTCGCAGTCAAGCGGGCTTGTGCCATTACACTAACCTCACGATGTCCAACCGTGATTAGCCCACCTTCGTGCTCCTCCGTTACTCTTTGGGAGGAGACCGCCCCAGTCAAACTACCCACCAGGCACTGTCCTCACCCCAGATTATGGGGCTAAGTTAGAACATCAAACATACAAGGGTGGTATTTCAAGGACGGCTCCAACACAACTAGCGTCATGTCTTCAAAGCCTCCCACCTATCCTACACATGTAGGGTCAATGTTCAGTGCCAAGCTGTAGTAAAGGTTCACGGGGTCTTTCCGTCTAGCCGCGGGTACACTGCATCTTCACAGCGATTTCAATTTCACTGAGTCTCGGGTGGAGACAGCGTGGCCATCATTACGCCATTCGTGCAGGTCGGAACTTACCCGACAAGGAATTTCGCTACCTTAGGACCGTTATAGTTACGGCCGCCGTTTACCGGGGCTTCGATCAAGAGCTTCGCGTTACCGCTAACCCCATCAATTAACCTTCCGGCACCGGGCAGGCGTCACACCGTATACGTCATCTTTCGATTTTGCACAGTGCTGTGTTTTTAATAAACAGTTGCAGCCACCTGGTATCTGCGACTCTCAGTAGCTCCATCCGCAAGGGACTTCACCGCCAAGAGCGTACCTTCTCCCGAAGTTACGGTACCATTTTGCCTAGTTCCTTCACCCGAGTTCTCTCAAGCGCCTTGGTATTCTCTACCCGACCACCTGTGTCGGTTTGGGGTACGATTTCTTGTGAACTGAAGCTTAGAGGCTTTTCCTGGAAGCAGGGCATCAATGACTTCATCACCGTAGTGACTCGACATCGTGTCTCAGCCTTAAAAAGAGCCGGATTTTCCTAACTCTTAAGCCTACGCACTTGAACCTGGACAACCGTCGCCAGGCCCATCTAGCCTTCTCCGTCCCCCCATCGCATTCACAAAAAGTACGGGAATATTAACCCGTTTCCCATCGACTACGCTCTTCAGCCTCGCCTTAGGGGTCGACTCACCCTGCCCCGATTAACGTTGGACAGGAACCCTTGGTCTTCCGGCGTGGAGGTTTTTCACCCCCATTATCGTTACTTATGTCAGCATTCGCACTTCTGATACCTCCAGCATGCTTTACAACACACCTTCAACGGCTTACAGAACGCTCCCCTACCCAATGTGATAAATCACATTGCCGCAGCTTCGGTTTACAACTTAGCCCCGTTACATCTTCCGCGCAGGCCGACTCGACTAGTGAGCTATTACGCTTTCTTTAAATGATGGCTGCTTCTAAGCCAACATCCTAGCTGTCTAAGCCTTCCCACATCGTTTCCCACTTAGCTGTAATTTGGGACCTTAGCTGGCGGTCTGGGTTGTTTCCCTCTCCACGACGGACGTTAGCACCCGCCGTGTGTCTCCCGGATAGTACTTACTGGTATTCGGAGTTTGCAAAGGGTTGGTAAGTCGGGATGACCCCCTAGCCTTAACAGTGCTCTACCCCCAGTAGTATTCGTCCGAGGCGCTACCTAAATAGCTTTCGGGGAGAACCAGCTATCTCCGAGTTTGATTGGCCTTTCACCCCTAGCCACAAGTCATCCGCTAATTTTTCAACATTAGTCGGTTCGGTCCTCCAGTTGATGTTACTCAACCTTCAACCTGCCCATGGCTAGATCACTCGGTTTCGGGTCTATATCCAGAGACTGAGCGCCCAGTTAAGACTCGGTTTCCCTACGGCTCCCCTAAACGGTTAACCTTGCCACTGAATATAAGTCGCTGACCCATTATACAAAAGGTACGCAGTCACCCCACTAAGGAGGCTCCTACTGCTTGTACGTACACGGTTTCAGGTTCTATTTCACTCCCCTCACAGGGGTTCTTTTCGCCTTTCCCTCACGGTACTGGTTCACTATCGGTCAGTCAGGAGTATTTAGCCTTGGAGGATGGTCCCCCCATGTTCAGACAGGATATCACGTGTCCCGCCTTACTCGTTTTCACTCAAACTGTGTCGTCGACTACGGGGCTATCACCCTTTATTGCGTCCCTTTCCAGAGACTTCGTCTAACACAGTAACAGCTTAAGGGCTAATCCAATTTCGCTCGCCGCTACTTTCGGAATCTCAATTGATTTCTCTTCCTCGGGGTACTTAGATGTTTCAGTTCTCCCGGTTCGCTTCATTAAGCTATGTATTCACTTAATGATACTTACTTATGTAAGTGGGTTTCCCCATTCGGAAATCGTAGACTCAAGTGGCTTTTACTGCCTAATCTACGCTTATCGCAAGTTAATACGTCCTTCATCGCCTCTGACTGCCAAGGCATCCACCGTGTACGCTTAGTCACTTAACCATACAACCCGAAGAAGTTTCGGATTGGATGACAAATCACCAAGGTTTTTCGTTCTCTCTCATTGTTTGAATAAGCGAGAGAGATGATATTTGCCGGACTCAATTTTTGAATACTTACTTTAAAAGTAAGATTCCCAAGAACACTTGATTGTGTGTTGGTGTTTATCCTTTCCTTAAATAAGGAAGCGATAAACATTGAGAACTTTTTACAAACAATCTTCATTGAATCAATCAATAAACATTGTTTTGTCAGCTTTCCAAATTGTTAAAGAGCAATGCTTCTCTTTCGAGAACCACTTTTTAAGGATTTTCACGGACAAAAACCGAACCACTGGCAAAACTTGCGTGGTTTGGAATCCATTTCCAAAAATACTTAAAGAGTGGTGGGCGATACCGGGTTCGAACCAGTGACCCCCTGCTTGTAAGGCAGGTGCTCTCCCAACTGAGCTAATCGCCCACAGCTTATTTGTATCCACTTTAAAAAGTGAAATCAAATAGGTGGTTGTAAAATAATGGTGGGTCGTGCAGGATTCGAACCTGCGACCAATTGATTAAAAGTCAACTGCTCTACCAACTGAGCTAACGACCCTCTACTTCATTAAGAAGTGGTATCCCGTAGGGGAGTCGAACCCCTGTTACCGCCGTGAAAGGGCGGTGTCCTAGGCCTCTAGACGAACGGGACACATTATCTTACGTCTCTTCTTTACTTAAACCATATCAATCTGTGTGAACACTCATCAATGCACAATCATCGTTTAAGGAGGTGATCCAGCGCCAGGTTCCCCTAGCGCTACCTTGTTACGACTTCACCCCAGTCATGAACCACAAAGTGGTAAGCGTCCCCCCGAAGGTTAAACTACCTACTTCTTTTGCAGCCCACTCCCATGGTGTGACGGGCGGTGTGTACAAGGCCCGGGAACGTATTCACCGTGGCATTCTGATCCACGATTACTAGCGATTCCGACTTCATGGAGTCGAGTTGCAGACTCCAATCCGGACTACGACGCACTTTTTGGGATTCGCTCACTTTCGCAAGTTGGCCGCCCTCTGTATGCGCCATTGTAGCACGTGTGTAGCCCTACTCGTAAGGGCCATGATGACTTGACGTCGTCCCCACCTTCCTCCGGTTTATCACCGGCAGTCTCCCTGGAGTTCCCGACATTACTCGCTGGCAAACAAGGATAAGGGTTGCGCTCGTTGCGGGACTTAACCCAACATTTCACAACACGAGCTGACGACAGCCATGCAGCACCTGTCTCAGAGTTCCCGAAGGCACATCAACGTCTCCGTCGACTTCTCTGGATGTCAAGAGTAGGTAAGGTTCTTCGCGTTGCATCGAATTAAACCACATGCTCCACCGCTTGTGCGGGCCCCCGTCAATTCATTTGAGTTTTAATCTTGCGACCGTACTCCCCAGGCGGTCTACTTAACGCGTTAGCTCCGAAAGCCACGGCTCAAGGCCACAACCTCCAAGTAGACATCGTTTACAGCGTGGACTACCAGGGTATCTAATCCTGTTTGCTCCCCACGCTTTCGCATCTGAGTGTCAGTATCTGTCCAGGGGGCCGCCTTCGCCACCGGTATTCCTTCAGATCTCTACGCATTTCACCGCTACACCTGAAATTCTACCCCCCTCTACAGTACTCTAGCCTGCCAGTTTCAAATGACCATCCCGGGTTAAGCCCGGGGCTTTCACATCTGACTTAGCAGACCACCTGCATGCGCTTTACGCCCAGTAATTCCGATTAACGCTCGCACCCTCCGTATTACCGCGGCTGCTGGCACGGAGTTAGCCGGTGCTTCTTCTGTTGCTAACGTCAAACAATTACGCTATTAACGCAACTGCCTTCCTCACAACTGAAAGTACTTTACAACCCGAAGGCCTTCTTCATACACGCGGCATGGCTGCATCAGGCTTGCGCCCATTGTGCAATATTCCCCACTGCTGCCTCCCGTAGGAGTCTGGACCGTGTCTCAGTTCCAGTGTGGCTGATCATCCTCTCAGACCAGCTAGGGATCGTCGCCTTGGTGAGCCCTTACCTCACCAACTAGCTAATCCCACCTGGGCATATCCTGACGCGAGAGGCCCGAAGGTCCCCCTCTTTGGTCCGTAGACATCATGCGGTATTAGCCATCGTTTCCAATGGTTATCCCCCACATCAGGGCAATTTCCCAGGCATTACTCACCCGTCCGCCGCTCGTCAGCAAATTAGCAAGCTAATTCCTGTTACCGCTCGACTTGCATGTGTTAAGCCTGCCGCCAGCGTTCAATCTGAGCCATGATCAAACTCTTCAATTAAAGTTTTTTGAAGCCTAAGCTTCGACTCAGTGATTACTGTTATTCCAACCGAAGTTGGAATGAATTGACTGTGCCAAGTCTTCTTCTGTTACCAAAAGAAATCTTGATTGGTCACTCAGTTCACTGATAAATCTTTTCGATTATCATCAACGAGTGCCCACACAGATTGATAGGTTTAAATTGTTAAAGAGCTTTGCTTCATCTCGAAGCGGACGGCCATTCTAGCGATTTAATTGTCAGTGTCAAACACTTTTTTACAATTTTCTCTCTGGCCTTGCGACACCTGCTTTTGAGTAACTCAGTACGCCGTGTCAGTGAGGCGGAATTATAGAGATCGCGGTCACAGACGCAAGCCCTTTTTACAAAAAACTTTGATTTTTTATCTGTTCGGGTGTTTTTCAGTCAAAGAGCTTATTTTTAGTACTTATTGCTGTTTAAAAGCCCGAGCGAACTGGTCAACTTTCTGCCAGTTTGTATATTCCACTTCTTTTGTTGTATCGGTCTCCCCTCCAGTTAAGGTCATAATTAACCGAATCATAAAGCGATCAAAAAGCCGATAGCGTGGATAACGCAAAGCTCCGGCAAATACACCGATCAATTCAGGTTGCCAAGCAGATTTATTCAAAAACGTTTTTATATAAACACTTCCCTCGGGGGTATCCTTGCCTTCAGCTTCTTTCCGTGCCGTTAAGTTAACGCAAATAAATCCTGCTTTAACTCTTTCCAATTCAGTTTTATAACGCTCAATGAACCGATAGAGCTTAGGATTTAACTTACCGTAACGAATAGAAGCACCAACCAACACCTTTCCATATTGAGCAAAATCGACGTCTGGTAAAGAATGAACATCAACAAATTCGCACTTTTCATCTGGAAACTGTTGAGCAATTCTGGATAAAATCTTTTTGGTTTGCCCTTCTCTTGTAGAGAATAAAAATAACACTTTCATTTATATGCCTCTGCCACCGACTAGCTACGCCAAAATGTCGGAGTAAAAAGAATCAACAAGGTAAATATTTCTAAGCGGCCAAACAACATTGATAAGATTAGTACCCACTTAGCCGGATCATTAACATCACCGAAGTGAACAGCAACTTCACCTAAGCCAGGTCCTAAATTATTTAATGTCGCCACAATCGCAGAAAATGAACTGAGCTCGTCCATTCCTGTCGCTATCAATGCCAGCATACAGATAACAAAAACCAGTGCATAAGCGGAAAAGAATCCCCACACTGCATCAACTACTCTCTGTGGTAAAGCGCTCTCTCCGAGTTTTATCGGATATATAGCTCTGGGGTGAACCAAACGTTTCATTTCGCGTACGCCTTGTAAAGTAAGTAGTAAAACACGAATAACTTTTAATCCGCCACCAGTTGAGCCAGCACATCCCCCAATAAACGAGGAAAATAATAACAATACTGGTAAGAAAAGCGGCCAATCGGAAAAGCCTGTCGTGGTAAACCCAGCCGTAGTAGAGATGGATACCGTTTGAAACAGTGCCTGATCCAGGGCTGCATATCTGGAGTCATATGAATTATGCTGTAATAACAAAACAAAGCAGACCAAAAACAATATTAGCTGAATAAATAAAAACGCCCGAAACTCTCTGTCTTTCCAGTAATACTGTAGATGGATACCTCCGGTCGCAAACGCTGCATAATGAAGAGTAAAGTTAGCTGCGGATATCAATAAAAAAATAACCGTAATTATATTAACGGCATAACTATCAAAATAACCCATGCTTGCATCATGAGTAGAGAAACCACCAATGGCAATCGTTGAAAAACTATGGCAAATCGCATCGAAGACATTCATGCCGGCCAACCAAAAACAAACGGCACACAATATGGTTAAACTGAGATAGATATACCAAAGCGCCTTGGCAGTTTCTGCAATACGTGGTGTTACTTTGGTATCTTTAACTGGACCGGGAACCTCAGCCCGATATAGCTGCATACCACCAATTCCAAGCACAGGTAATATAGCAACGGCTAAGACAATAATCCCCATTCCACCAAACCATTGGAGGAACTGCCGGTAAAAAAGAATGGCTTTGGGCAGCTCATCCAATCCAACAATCACTGTTGCACCAGTCGTCGTTAATGCGGAAAAAGATTCAAAAAATGCATCAGTCAGAGATATTTGTGGATTATCAGCGATAAAAAAAGGCAACGAGCCAGCACTACCAATTACCGTCCAGAATAAAACAACAATTAAAAATCCATCTCGGGCTTTAAGTTCATGCCGATGATAACGATTAGGGAACCAGGCCAATCCACCAAGTGACATCAATAAGAAAAAAGTAGAAACGAAAGGCACCCCAGCCCCATCACGATAAATCAACGCAACCAGCGCAGGCGCAAGCATTGATACACTAAATAGTGCAAGTAATAATCCAACAATACGAATTATAGAACGGAATTGCATAATGTATTGCTCATAGCAGGTACCAAAATCATTAAAATTTATTCAGGCCCAGTGATCATCACTTTTGCCCCACTCTTATTAATCAGAGTTTGTGTAAAATCATCTGCATAACGCGCCTCTAACTCAACAAGTAAAGTCACATTATGTGAATACTGCGCATCAATTTCCGTTGCATCATACTGCTCAATAACAGACTGTGTCAGACTAATCAGCTCATACTCTAAAGTAAGAACCCGTAGTGTGGTGATTTTTTTCTCGACAGTTTGTAACAATTTGAGTGCCGATTGCACGCCACCACCATAAGCTTTAACCAACCCTCCGGTTCCCAGCCGGATTCCACCATAATAGCGAGTAACGACAGCCGTTAATTCTCCTACACCGGAACCCGCAAGCTGGGCGAGCATTGGCTTACCCGCTGTACCAGAGGGTTCTCCATCGTCACTAAATCCCCACAACAGTGAATCCAGTGGACGTCCTGCAACAAACGCCCAGCAATTATGTCGGGCATCACGATGTTTCATTTTTATTTCGTCGACAAAAGAACGGGCAGCTTCAGCAGAAGGCGTATGCTGCAAATAAGTGATAAATACGCTTTTCTTTATCTCTTCTTCAAACACAACGGGCTGCGCAGGTATTAAATAAGGCTGTTGATTCATAAAACTAGTGATTATTTACAGTAAGGGCAAATGAATAGCGCAACAAGTGTAACAGTAAAGTGAGCGTTGATCCCAAAAAGCATAAACAGCATAACAATATTTCGCGCATAAAATTGCGCTAAGGCACAGCTGATACCAAACTTAATTTGTTCAGTCTGGCTAACAGCGACAAGGGTGCGAGGTTTTACTCATAATGATTTTCAGAACAAAAACAACTCAGGTGCAAGAAATAGAACCCGGAATCGTTGAGCTACAATTCCGTACAGCCAATACAACCAACAGCTTAAATGTTCAGACATTAAAGTCTATCGCCAAGTCGCTGAATATTATTAAACACTTTGATAACTTACAGGGTTTGCTGATCACATCAGACAAAGAGCATTTTATTACCAGTTCCAATATCTATGAGTATCCTTACCTGTTCAGCTACCCGGATATCGAACTCAGAGCCTGGATAGATTACGTAAAACAGCTTTTTATCCAACTTGAGCAGTTTCCGGTTCCTACCGTGTGCGCTCTGAAAGGTGTAGCACTGGCTGAAGGCTGTGAGTTAGCACTTACTTGTGATTTTAGAGTTGGCGATACAACCACTCAAATCGGACTCCCACAAATAAAATTTGGCCTAATTCCCGGATTAGGCGGATGTGTACGGCTACCACATATCATCGGTTTGCAACATGCGATTCCATTGCTCATTAATGGCTCTATTATTAATGCTCACCAGGCCGAACAAATAAAGCTGTTGGATAAGGTTGTCGCTTCCGATGAGTTACGTTCAGCCGCAATAGAGCAATTAGAATTAGCCATTAAGGATAAATCCGTCTGGCAACGAAGACGTCAACTAAAACAAGATAAACTTGCCGAAGATCCCGCCAATGCCAAGCTCATAATGAGTGAGCAACAAAGGTTGTGGAAAAAACTCAACCGCCATTACGTTGCGCAGTTTAGCGCTATTTCCCTACTTGCTGATACATGGAGAATTGACCGGCAACACGCCTTTACTCAAGAAACCAACCACTACGTCACATTAGCTAAATCAGCGAAAAGCCGAACATTGATCAATAATTACCTCAATGAACAGCAGATCCGCACACAATCAATAAACAACTCAATAAATAAAATTAACCAAGTCGCTGTTATCGGTTCAGGCTCCGTTGGTGGAGATTTGTCACTGCAGCTTGCCAACCGCAATATAGATGTACAATTTAAGGCAACCCAACGTTCATTACTCGAGAGTGGAATGGAATGGGTTCACACTCGCCTTAATCATTCCGTGGAAAAACAACAGCTAACTAAAACAACTCAACAAGCCATCCTCAGTAAAATTCACCCATCTATGGATAGTCAGGGAATGAACCACGTCGACTTCGCCATAGAAACGCTGACTGATAGCCTCCTGGTCAAACAGAATCTGTTAAAAAGTATCGAAACTCAGATCAGTGATAAATGCATAATTGTTACAAATACTTCCTGTATTTCGATTGCAGAACTCGAGAAAGAACTAACCCGACCACAACAGTTTTGTGCTACCCACTTTTTCCCGCCCATCAACCAGATTCCACTGGTCGAAATTATTCCCGGTAGCGTGACCTCCGACGAAACATTAGCAAAAGCTCGCTCGCTGGTATTACAAATGGGTTATATACCGATCACCGTCAAAGATACTCCAGGATTTTTTGTAAATCGGGTCTATGCCAGCTACATCAGTGCATTCCTACTATTAATCGAAGATAAAGTAGATATTGAAAGAATTGATCGGGTAATGGAAAAACTCGGTTGGCGCTTGGGGCCAGCGGCTCAGGCGGATGCGTTAGGTCTGCAAATGATTACCATGATGCTTAACCACCTGCATCAATTATCACCGACCCGAGTAAAAGAAGGAAAAACGTCGCTTCTACAACAATGTATCGACCAAGGTTATTATGGACGCAAATCAGGTACAGGGTTATATAACTACGTGGGAAATGACACTAATACCCACAAATCACCACCACTCACCGACTATTACTCCCACGAGTATAACCAACAGATCCATAATCTGGAGATTGAACAACGGCTGATGTTTGCACTGTGTAATGAGACTATTCGTTGCCTGGATGAAGGCGTCATCGCCAATCATCAACAAGCTGATGTCGCATTAATTCATACCCTCGGTTTTCCCCGCTATTTAGGCGGAGTATTCCAATACCTGGATAATATCGGTCCTCACAACTACGTCCGGCAGCTAGAGCAATACTCGTCACTGGGTGGACTCTATCAACCACCAGCAGGAATACTGAAAAAAATTAAGGCCGATGAACATTACTATCACCAGCCAGATATAGAAACCGAACATATTTTTTAATATCGATAAAATGTAAGAGGCTCCATAGTGGAGCCTCTTACAACTTTTAAGTTAACTAACGACTATTTTTTCTTGGTTGGTCTTTTCCAACCAGAAATACGGCGCTCTTTAGCACGAGTAATTACTAACTCACCCTCATCGATATCTTTAGTAATAGTAGCGCCTGCTCCAATCGTTACCCCATTGGCTACTGCCACAGGAGCCACCAACTGAGTATCGGAACCGACAAAAACATCATCGCCAATGATGGTTTTGTGCTTATTAGCCCCGTCATAATTACAGGTGATCGTACCGGCGCCAATGTTGGTGCGCTGGCCAATCTCCGCATCACCGATATAGGTTAAATGGTTAGCTTTAGAACCTTCACCAATACGGGCATTCTTCACTTCAACGAAGTTACCCACATGAGCATCGTTTTTCAGCTCTGCCCCAGGTCTTAAGCGAGTAAATGGGCCGATAGTACACTCTTCACCGATAGTCGCACCTTCAATCACACTATAAGGGCGCACCAGAGTATTATCGTCAATCTCGCAGTCAATCAACACACTACCGGCGCCGATAGTCACGTTATTACCAATAGTCACGCTACCTTCGATAATCACGTTAACATCAATTTCAACATCCTGACCGCACTGCAGTTGGCCACGTAAATCAAAACGAGCAGGATCGCGTAGCATTACACCCTGAGCCAACAGCTTATTTGCCTGTTCAAGCTGGAAACGGCGCTCTAGATTGGCCAGTTGAATTCGATCATTCACTCCTTCAACTTCCATCGCCTGCTGTGGATGAACCGCCTGGATTACCCCACCATCGGCATAAGCGGCAGCAATAACATCCGTTAAATAGTATTCGCCCTGAGCGTTATTATTATCCAGACCTGCTAACCATTTTTTCAGATCTTTACCTGCTGCTACCAATACGCCAGTATTCACTTCTTTGATTTGCAGTTGTGCTTCTGTGGCGTCTTTTTGTTCAACGATAGCCGTCACCTGACCATTATCCCGCACAATGCGGCCGTAGCCTGTTGGGTTGTCCATCACCACGGTAAGTAGTGCAATACCACCCTCTGAGTGAGCGTTAAGCAAATCGTTAATCGTTTCTTCACTGATTAGTGGTACATCGCCATACAGCACCACGATTTTTTCATCATCGGCAAATTCAGCCGAAGCCTGATCAACCGCATGACCAGTACCCAGTTGCTGTTCCTGCAGCACCCAGTTTACCGGTTCATTGGCTAAGGTTGACTTCATCAGTTCACCACCATGGCCATAGACTAAATGAATATGGTTAACCCCTAACCCCTGGCAGGTATCAATCACATGCTTAACCATCGGCTTACCGGCTAAGGTATGCAAAACTTTGGGTTTTTGCGAATACATACGGGTCCCTTTACCCGCAGCAAGAATAACAGCACTAAATTTCATCACTTAATCCATGTCCAGATTTCAATTAGAACGATTCTAAAGGCGAATGCTGTATAAGGTAAAGAAACAGGCAACAAAAAGGCGACCCTTAGGTCGCCTTTTTTCACATCGCTATTAATTAACGACGTTGCTTAACAAGCTCGATAACTCGTAACTGAGCCATGGCTTTAGCCAGTTCACTGGCCGCTTGTGCGAAGTTCATATCGCCATGAGAAGTTTTCATATCTTCTTCTGCACGACGCTTAGCTTCTTCCGCCTTAGCAGCGTCTAGCTCTTCACCACGAATCGCAGTATCAGCCAGAACGGTTGAGGTTCCAGGCTGAATTTCTACGATACCACCAGAAACATAAATAATTTCTTCTTGGCCGTGGTCTTTCACTATACGTACCATACCAGGCTTAATAGCGGTCAGCAGCGGTGCGTGACCATGGTAGATACCAAGCTCACCTTCGCTACCGGTCACCTGAAACGTTTCTACGTAACCAGAGAAGAGTTTCTTCTCAGCGCTTACTACGTCCAGATGAAAGGTTATTGCTGCCATATCGCCTCCCGGTTAGCCTTATAGCTTCTTAGCTTTCTCAATAGCTTCGTCAATAGTACCGCAGTACATAAACGCTTGCTCTGGAATGTCATCGTATTCACCAGACAATAGACCGCTGAATCCACGTAGAGTCTCTTTCAGAGATACGTAAACACCCGGTTGACCAGTAAATACTTCCGCTACGTGATAAGGCTGAGTAAGGAAACGTTCTACCTTACGAGCACGAGCAACCACTAACTTATCGTTTTCTGATAGCTCATCCATACCCAGGATTGCGATGATGTCTTTTAGCTCTTTATAGCGTTGCAGTGTTTGCTGAACGCCACGAGCCACATCATAGTGCTCCTGACCAACCACTAGTGGATCAAGCATACGAGATGTTGAATCCAGCGGGTCGATCGCAGGGTACAGACCCATTGCTGCGATGTTACGGCTAAGTACAACGGTTGCATCCAAGTGAGCAAAGGTTGTTGCCGGTGATGGGTCGGTCAAGTCATCCGCAGGTACGTATACCGCCTGTACCGACGTGATAGAACCCGTTTTAGTTGAAGTGATACGTTCTTGAAGAACACCCATCTCTTCCGCTAGTGTTGGCTGATAACCTACCGCAGATGGCATACGGCCAAGAAGTGCTGAAACTTCTGTCCCTGCCAGGGTATAACGGTAAATGTTATCGATGAATAGCAGTACATCACGGCCTTCATCACGGAACTTCTCAGCCATAGTCAGGCCGGTCAGCGCTACGCGCAGACGGTTGCCCGGTGGCTCGTTCATCTGACCGTAAACCATTGCTACTTTTGATTCTTCAGGTTTTTCGATGTTTACAACACCCGCTTCCTGCATTTCAAAGTAGAAGTCGTTACCTTCACGAGTACGTTCACCAACACCCGCAAATACGGACAGACCTGAGTGTTGTAGTGCGATATTGTTGATAAGTTCCATCATGTTAACGGTCTTACCTACACCAGCACCACCAAACAGACCGATTTTACCACCCTTGGCGAATGGGCAAATCAAGTCGATTACTTTTACACCGGTTTCAAGAAGTTCAGTCGCGTTAGACTGATCTTCGTAGCTTGGTGCCTGACGGTGGATAGAGTAAGTCTCTTCCGCGCCAATTTCACCACGTTCGTCAATCGCATCACCAAGTACGTTCATGATACGACCTAGGGTCTTAGTACCCACCGGTACTGAGATTGGAGCGCCAGTGTTTGCAACTGTCATTCCACGACGTAAACCATCAGAGCTACCCATTACGATACAGCGAACTACGCCGCCGCCAAGTTGCTGTTGCACTTCAAGAACCAGACGTTCTTTCGCTTCAGCAACTGTCAGAGCATCATATACACTTGGTACATCACTCTGTGGGAACTCTACGTCGACTACCGCACCGATGATCTGTACGATCTTACCTGTAGCCATCGTTAATCCTCTAAACTAATTCGTTTAACCTAAGCTTAAACCGCTGCAGCACCCGATACGATTTCTGATAGTTCTTGTGTAATCGCCGCTTGACGCGCTTTGTTATACACAAGTTCTAAATCATCAATCAGGTTGCCTGCGTTGTCCGTCGCAGCCTTCATTGCAATCATTCGAGCCGCTTGCTCACAAGCAAGGTTCTCGACGACTCCCTGGTAAACCTGAGACTCTACATAACGCTTTAATAGCATATCGAGTAGAGGTTTTGGTTCAGGCTCATACAGGTAATCCCATGAGTGCTGACGCTTCGACATCTCTTCACTTTCCGATTTAGGCAAAGGTAGCAATTGATCGATCGTTGGTTCTTGCACCATAGTGTTAACAAATTTGTTAAACACTACATACAGGCGATCCAACTCACCTTCATCATATTTCTTCAGCATGACGCTAACCGAACCGATCAGATCTTCCAGCGACGGGTTATCCCCTAAACCAGAAACCTGAGCAGACAGCTTCGCACCATTACTTTTGAAAAATGCAGTTGCCTTTGAACCGATAACGGCGATATCAACTTCTGCACCTTTCTCTTTCCACGACTGCATGCCGAGTAGGGCTTTTTTGAACAAGTTAATGTTCAGACCACCACACAAGCCACGGTCGGTTGAAATAATGATGTAACCAACACGTTTAGCTTCACGCTCTTCCAGATACGGATGTTTGTATTCCAGATTCGCGTTTGCCACATGACCGATCACTTTACGCATTGTTTCAGCGTATGGACGAGACGACTCCATTGCGTCTTGACTACGACGCATTTTTGAAGCGGCTACCATTTCCATCGCTTTAGTAATTTTCTGAGTGCTTTTCACACTACCGATTTTACTACGTATCTCTTTTGCGCCGGCCATCGTTACTCTCCATTAGTAGGTGGCATCACACCACCAACCTCATTACCAAGTTTGTGTTGCTTTAAACTCATCAACCAGCGAAGTTAATTTCGCTTCGATTTCATCGTTATAAGCACCAGTCTTGTTAATCTCAGCGATTAAATCAGCATATTGATTTTGAGCAAACGACAGTAGAGCAGATTCGAAATCAAGGAGTTTATTCAACTCGATATCTTTCAAATAACCGCGTTCAGCAGCAAAAATAACCAGAGACTGAGCAAATACAGACATTGGAGCGTACTGTTTCTGCTTCATCAGTTCAGTTACTTTCTGACCGTGGTCTAACTGAGCTTTAGTTGCGTCATCAAGATCAGAAGAGAATTGAGCGAATGCCGCCAATTCACGATATTGTGCAAGAGCGGTACGGATACCACCGGACAATTTCTTAATGATCTTAGTCTGAGCTGCACCACCTACACGAGATACTGAGATACCTGGGTCAACCGCAGGGCGGACACCGGCATTGAACAGTTCAGTTTGTAGGAAAATCTGACCATCGGTAATTGAGATTACGTTAGTCGGTACGAATGCTGAAACGTCACCAGCCTGAGTTTCGATGATAGGCAATGCAGTTAAAGAACCTGTTTTACCTGTCACTTCACCGTTAGTGAATTTTTCTACATACGCTTCGTTTACACGAGCAGCACGCTCTAGCAAACGAGAATGTAAATAGAATACGTCACCTGGGAATGCTTCACGGCCTGGTGGGCGTTTAAGTAGCAGAGAGATCTGACGATACGCTACCGCTTGTTTAGATAGATCATCATAAACGATCAGTGCATCTTCACCGCGATCGCGGAAATATTCACCCATCGCACAACCTGAATAAGGAGCCAGGTATTGTAGTGCTGCAGATTCAGATGCAGAAGCTACCACGATGATCGTGTTCGCCAGTGCACCGTGCTCTTCCAGTTTACGCACTACGTTAGCGATAGTTGACGCTTTTTGGCCAATCGCAACATAGATTGAAAGAATACCTGAATCTTTCTGGTTGATGATCGCATCAATCGCCAACGCTGTTTTACCAACCTGACGGTCACCGATGATAAGCTCACGCTGACCACGACCGATTGGAATCATCGAGTCGACTGATTTATAACCAGTTTGCACAGGCTGGTCTACCGATTTACGGTCGATTACACCCGGTGCAATAACTTCTACAGGAGAAGTCAGTTTAGCTTCGATAGGACCTTTACCATCAATTGGCTCACCCAGTGTATTCACTACGCGGCCTAATAGTTCAGGACCTACTGGTACTTCAAGAATACGACCAGTACCCGTTACTTTTGTGCCTTCCTTAAGGTCAGCATATGGACCCATTACAACTGCACCAACCGAGTCACGCTCAAGGTTAAGTGCTAGTGCATAACGGCCACCCGGTAATTCAATCATTTCACCTTGCATCACGTCCGTTAGGCCGTGGATGCGGATGATACCATCGCTTACCGATACGATAGTACCTTCATTGCGAGCTTCACTAACAACGTTGAAAGATTCAATACGCTGTTTAATTAGATCGCTAATTTCCGTGGAATTAAGTTGCATGCTCCAATCCCCATTAAGACTGCAATGCATCGCTCAGGCGGTTCAAACGACCACGCACTGAGTTATCGATGACTAAGTCTCCGGCTCGAATTACAACCCCACCAAGTAGGGCCTCATCTACACTGCAATTCAGCGTTACTTTGCGTTCAAGACGCGCCGTCAGTTTGTCGCTAATTTCTGTGATCTCTTGTTTTGATAGTTTGGTTGCTGAAACAACGTCCACATCAATTACTTTTTCGTAATCGGTTTTGAGTACGAAAAACTGTTCACATACGTCAGGAAGGGCTCGTAAACGGCCATTCTCAGCCATCACCTTAATCAGGTTCTGACCATATTCGTCAAACTGTTCACCGCAAACCGCAACAAATACTTCTGCCAATTTATCAGCAGCTAATGAGCCTGTTAGTAGCTCATGCATCTGTTCGTTTTTGGTTACTTCAGCAGCAAAGGTTAACATCTCGCCCCATTGGCCGAGTTGCCCCTTTTCTACCGCAAAGTCAAATGCTGCTTTAGCATAAGGGCGTGCAATTGTTGTCAAATCAGACATTAGCGCCCCCCACGTTAAAGTTTTGCAGTAATGTTATTAAGAATATCTTTGTGCGCATCTTTATCGATTGAACGCTCAAGGATTTTCTCAGCACCAGCGACAGCCAGAGTAGCAACTTGCTTACGTAAGTCGTCACGTGCACGAACGCGCATAGCTTCAATTTCAGCTTCTGCCTGAGCGATGATTTTATCACGCTCGACAACCGCTTCTTCACGAGCTTCCTCGAGAATTTGTAACTTACGCTTATTCGCTTGATCAACTACTTCAGCAGCTGCTCGTTTTGCTTCTTTCATACGATCAGAAGCGTTAGCTTGAGCTAGGTTCAGATCTTTTTCAGCGCGTTCCGCAGCTGAAAGACCTTCTGCAATTTTCTTCTGGCGCTCTTCAATAGCAGCCATCAATGGTGGCCACACGTATTTCATGCAGAACCATACAAAAATTGCGAAAGCAATTGCCTGACCTAACAGAGTAGCGTTAATGTTCACCGCCGACTCCTTCTATGTTTGCAAATTAGAAAAAACACTAACCAATTCAGTGCAATTTAATGCTTCTTATTAGCCAGCAACCGCAAACATTACATATAGACCCAGACCTACAGAGATCATAGGGATTGCGTCCACAAGACCCATCACGATGAAGAATTGGGTACGGATTAGTGGGATAAGATCTGGTTGACGAGCAGCACCTTCCAGGTATTTACCACCTAGCATACCGATACCGATCGCTGCACCGATGGCTGCTAAGCCCATCATGATTGCTGCTGCAATGTACAAACTTTCCATTATTGACTCCAAGTAATAGCTAATTGAGTATTATTGTTGAATAAATTTAATTAGTGTTCTTCTGATGCTTGCGATAAATAAACTACCGTCAGTACCATGAAGATAAATGCTTGTAGCGTGATGATCAGGATGTGGAAAATCGCCCAAGGAACGGACAATAGCCATTGTGACCACCAAGGTAACAACCCTGCGATAAGGATGAAGATCAATTCACCCGCATACATGTTACCGAACAAACGAAGACCTAGAGATACCGGCTTCGAAATCAAAGTCACCCCTTCCAAAATTAAGTTAATTGGAATGAATGCCCAGTGATTAAATGGTTGCAGAGTCAGTTCTTTAACAAACCCTACAGGCCCTTTGATCTTGAAACTGTAGTACAAAATCAGCAGGAAGACTCCGAGTGCCATTGACAACGTAATGTTAACATCAGCAGACGGGACAACACGAAGATAGTGAATTCCAACCAAGCCAGCAGCATGTGGCAGGAAATCCACCGGGATCAAGTCCATCAAGTTCATTAGGAACACCCATCCGAAAATGGTTATTGCTAATGGAGCAATTAATGCACTTTTTCCGGTAAATACATCTTTTACCGTTCCATCTACAAATTCGACGAGTATTTCGACGAAACATTGTAGTTTTCCGGGAACACCACTGGTGGCGTTTTTAGCAACACGAGCTAAGCCCCAGACCATAAAAGCGCCCAAAAGCACTGAAATAGCCAGAGAGTCAATATTCAGACTCCAGAAGCCTTCACCCGAACTTAAAAACGTTAGGTGGTGAGAGATATATTCTTGAGAGGTTTGAGCGGCTTCACTTGAACCAGACATCGAATATCCTATCTATTCACGGATTAATGAAAAAAACGACGTTACGAACTGCACCAAACCACCAACACAATAACAAGCAATAAAAACCCCGGCGTTTACATCGACCTGTTTAAAGACGAAGATTAAAACACCAGCGGTAATCACCAGCTTATAAATATTGCTTATATATGCCCGACCAACATCCGCATGCGCATTACTGCCACGGAACTTCTGCATATACATGTTGGCTAAAAAGGTAGGTGCACTGTACGCAAGCCCCCCCAGAAAAGCAGAAAAGCCACTTTTCTCATCTAGCGTATAGTAGAGAACAGTAGCTATTAGCATAAAAAAGCTCATTTGCCACAAAAAGGACAAAACAAACCATTTATTTAACATAAGTTACCATCCATTAACTATACGCCGATTATACATCCGACCATACCTTTTACAATAAAGCCGAATCTACAATTCCTTTAGACACATCACAAAATACTATGAACCGTGATACAAAGTGATGAAACAATCGGCATTAAACCGATATTCGTCACGATTCAAGTTTGTGCATCAACTCTTGTAGCATCTGTTCTATATCGTGCTTATCACTTAAATTGATGGTGATTTTGCCCTGCCCTTTGTCACCCACTGCAACCGAAACATTTGCTTGCAATATTTCCCCTAAACGGTTGGATAATTGCAGAGTATTCTCGGTTAACGCAGGTTTTTCCTGCTGGACTTTCGGGGTCAGAGTCTTCTTCACCAATTGCTCAGTCTGACGAACCGTCAGCTGTTTTTTTGCCACAGTTTGAGCAACGTCAACCTGAGTAGCCCCTTCCAGTGCCAACAGAGCACGGGCATGGCCCATTTCTAATTTTTTCTGCGCCACCAGTTGCTTAACCTGATCATCCAACTGATTTAAACGCAGTAAATTGCTCACGGTAGTCCGAGATTTACCGATTGAATCGGCCACTTGCTGATGAGTTAAGTGAAATTCATCCTGTAAACGTGCCAAAGCTTGCGCTTCTTCAATCGCGTTGAGATTTTCGCGCTGAATATTTTCAATCAGAGCCATAGCAATAGCCGCGCGATCTTCAACCCGTTTAATCAAACAGGGAACTTTATTCAGCCCGGCCTGCTTAGCCGCACGCCAACGACGCTCACCAGCAATGATTTCAAAGTTGTTATCACTTAATGGCCGTACCACGATCGGCTGAATGATCCCTTGAGACTGAATCGATGACGCCAAATCTTCCAGTGCTTCAGGCGACATATCTTTACGCGGCTGATAAACACCTGGCTTTAACTGAGAGATGGACAATTCAGCCAAATCACCATCCGATGACAAAGCCTGACTGTAAGATGCGGTTTGCTGTCGCTCTCTGGCCAGAGAACTGGTTGACAACAAGGCATCCAGCCCTTTACCTAAACCACGTTTAGTCATGCAAGCGAATTCCTATTTATTTGTTTTATGCGGGCACTTCTTCACGACGAAGCATCTCCCCGGCAAGCGCAAGATAGGATTTAGCACCCACAGAGTATTTATCATAATACATTGCGGGCTTACCATGGCTTGGCGCTTCGGCAAGACGAACATTTCGAGGAATGACTGTCCGATACACCTTGTCACCAAAATGCTTCTTCAGCTGATCGGAGACTTCGTTGGATAATCGGTTTCGAGGATCGTACATTGTTCGTAATAATCCTTCAATTTTAAGGTCATTATTGACTACCGCAGCAAGCTTACTGATGGTATCCATTAACGCCGTCAATCCTTCTAATGCATAGTATTCACACTGCATAGGCACAAGTACGGAATCCGCAGCGGCCATCGCATTGATTGTAAGGAGATTTAAGGCAGGAGGACAATCGATAAAGATGAAATCATAGTTATCACGAACTGCAGCAAGGGAATTTTTCAGCCGAACTTCGCGAGCAAACACTTCCATTAACTTGATTTCAGCTGCGGTCACATCGCCATTTGCAGCAATGAGATGATAGTGACCTGTAGTTTTTTTACAGACTACCTGGTCGAAGTCGATATCTTCAACCAACAGATCGTAAGCGGTATAATCAACCTGGTATTTATCAATACCACTTGCCATAGTGGCATTCCCTTGCGGGTCTAAGTCAATCACCAGAACTTTACGTTTAGTGGCCGCCATTGAGGCCGCTAAATTAACGCAAGTCGTCGTTTTTCCTACACCACCTTTCTGGTTGGCGATTGCTACTATTTTACCCACTGTACGCCTCGTTGATTATTCCTTGCGCGATAAGATTACTAGATGACGCTCACCTTCTAACTCAGGAATTACCAAAGCTTTGATTTGTGTCACACAACACCACTCTGGTAATAGCGCTATCTCGTCACTTGGCATCTGACCTTTCAGAGCTAAGAAGAGTCCGGTTTCTTCTTTTGGCAGGTGCTGACACCAATTTACCATATCTAGCATGGATGCAAATGCCCTACTGAGCACTGCATCAAATTTTTCTTGCGGTTGAAACTCTTCTACGCGACTTTGTACAGTGACGACATTGTTAATACCAAGCTCATGTAGAACCTGTTTGATAAAGCGGATCCGTTTTCCTAGGCTATCAAGCAGGTGAAAAGATTTATCCGGATTCATAATCGCCAGAGGAATCCCTGGCAATCCCGGCCCGGTTCCGACATCGATAAAGCGTTCCCCCTGCAGATGAGGGCTCACCACGATGCTATCCATAATGTGACGAACGAGCATCTCCATCGGATCACGCACCGAGGTCAGATTGTAAGCTTTGTTCCACTTATTGAGTAACTCAACATAGCCAACCAACTGGTTGCGCTGCTGCTCATTGACCTGTAAGTTGGTCTGAGCGATCAGTTGATCCAGTTTTTCTCGTAACGTCATCATCATTACTCGGCTTCCCCTTTTTTCAATAGGCCGTTCTTTTTCAGATAAACCAATAAGATAGAAACAGCGGCAGGAGTTACACCGGAAATACGCGAAGCAATGCCAATGGTTTCCGGCTTGGCATTATTCAGCTTGAGTACCACTTCGTTGGATAAGCCTTTCACCTGTTTGTAATCGAGATCGACCGGTAACTTAGTGTGCTCATGACGCAGGGATTTTTCGATCTCTTCCAACTGTCGATCGATATAACCTTCATATTTAACCTGAATTTCCACCTGCTCGGCAGCCTGAGCATCATCCAAAGCCGGGGCAAAATGATCCAGGGTCAGCAGTTTTTCATAATCCATTTCAGGGCGACGCAACAGATCTTCGCCAGAAGCTTCACGTGAGATCGGTGTCTTCAATAATTCATTAAGCTGCTCAACCTGTTTCGATTGCGGATTGATCCAGATCTCTTTCAGACGTTGGCGCTCTTTTTCGATATTTTCAACTTTCTGATTAAAACGCGCCCAGCGAGCATCATCGACCAAACCTAATTCACGGCCTTTTTCGGTCAGGCGCAAGTCTGCATTATCTTCGCGCAGTAACAGACGGTATTCGGCACGTGAAGTAAACATGCGGTACGGTTCTTTAGTGCCGAGAGTGGAAAGATCATCAATCAACACCCCCATGTAGGCCTGATCGCGACGTGGACTCCAGCCTTCTTTGCCTTGCGAATAGAGGCTAGCATTCATACCCGCCATCAATCCCTGAGCTGCCGCTTCTTCATAACCAGTAGTACCGTTAATCTGGCCTGCGAAGAACAGACCCGCAAGATGTTTGGTTTCGTAGGTCAGCTTCAGATCGCGCGGGTCAAAATAATCGTATTCAATCGCATAACCTGGACGAACAATATGCGCATTTTCAAACCCTTGCATTGATCGAACAATCTGTACCTGCACATCAAACGGCAAGCTGGTGGAGATACCATTAGGGTAAAGTTCTGTGGTGGTTAACCCTTCCGGCTCGATGAAAATCTGGTGACTGTCTTTATCGGCAAAGCGCATCACTTTGTCTTCAATTGAAGGACAATAGCGTGGCCCAATACCTTCAATGACACCAGCATACATTGGGCTACGATCCAGGTTAGCACGAATTACATCATGAGTTTTTTCGTTGGTATGCGTAACATAACAAGGAATCTGCCGAGGATGTTGTTCAACGTTTCCCATGAATGAGAATACCGGCATAGGATCATCACCATGTTGAACGCCAAGCACAGAGTAATCGACCGAGTTACCATCGATCCTTGGTGGAGTTCCGGTTTTTAGACGATCCACGCGGAAAGGTAATTCTCGCAGACGCTGTGATAATGCGATCGACGGTGGATCTCCAGCACGACCACCAGCGTAGTTTTCCATACCAATATGGATCTTACCACCCAAAAAAGTACCAACCGTTAGTACTACGGCTTTGGAGCGGAATTTAAGACCCATTTGGGTAACAACACCGACTGCCTGATCATTTTCAACGATCAGATCATCCGCGGCTTGCTGAAATAACGTCAGATTCGGCGTATTTTCCAGAACATTTCTGACGAAAGCTTTGTAAAGAGCACGATCCGCCTGAGCGCGGGTTGCTCTTACTGCAGGTCCTTTGGAAGCATTCAGGGTTCTGAACTGAATACCAGCATGATCAATAGCCTGAGCCATTAATCCACCCAGAGCATCCACTTCTCTGACTAAGTGTCCTTTGCCGATTCCGCCAATGGCCGGGTTGCAGGACATTTGACCCAAAGTATCGATATTGTGAGTCAGTAAAAGGGTTTTTTGCCCTGTGCGAGCGGAGGCGAGAGCGGCTTCCGTTCCTGCATGACCGCCACCAACGACGATGACGTCAAAGTTTTCGTGATAAAGCATGAACCGACCTCGGTGTTACTAATCTGGGAATTTGAGCATATTAAAGGAGGCGTATTCTACCTTCTTTCTCAGAGCTAGAAAATCGCTTTTCACGTTTTTGTTTTTCAGGGATCAAATAAGAAATAATATAAAGATCTTTATATAGATCTTTTATTGTTTTTACTATTAGACACGACGATCTCTGTGGATAAATCAAAAATGATCAATAAGATCATAGATCAAACTAAGATCAGATGATGTGATCAAACTTTGATCTCCCTGCTGAGATCCTGGGATCAAATTGCTATGTTATACACAGCTCCTGGATCATGGTTAGGTTGTACATTGAATAACTATAGGATATCAACCGTAAAACAGCTATTTTATCCACATTACTTTTTCTGTTATGTATAAAATGTGAGTAAGCTGCTTATAACGGTTGATGGTCGGCTTAGATAAAATGGCCTTTTACCTGCTCAAACCACTGTTCAGTGGCATCTTCGGCGACCGGATATTCAAGGACGTCAATGGTAAAACAATCCACAAGCGGGGTTGCTCCTATATCTTCCAGTAATTCGAAGGCTCTTTTTCCGGCTGCACAGAAAGTGTCGTAACTCGAATCGCCAATTGCAACTACCGCAAATTTTAATTGATTAGTACGCGGCGGGGTGCTCTGTAACTCAGCCATAAAAGGCTGGATATTATCCGGGAAATCACCGGCCCCGTGTGTTGAAGTGATGATGAGCCAGGTTCCTTCTGCCGGAATATCGGCTAAGCGTGGCTGATTGTGGATGTGGCTTTCTTTGCCTTGTAGAGCCAGAAGATCGGCCAGTTGATCGCCGACGTATTCCGCATTACCTAATGTACTGCCTGTGATGATATGGATCATGGTTATTCCTTAACTTGAGCTTGCTTACTTCTTTATTGGGATCGTTTGAGTATACATCTTCAAAACCGTTTATGTGCAGCGTCATCTGACTGTCATTTTATCTTCATAAGGTCTTTGGGCTTATGCAACGAATTTGGCTCGATGTTTGCTTTTTAAGTCTATATCGAAACGAAAATAGGTTTTAACCACTGGGCAACCGGGGATGTTTTAGTTTTGGTTTAACTGCTCAGGCAAATAATAAATAAGACACCAATAATGGATTAGAAGTAGTGAATCGCTGGTTATCTGCTTCTTACTTATGGTGTTAACAAGGAAGATACGCCATGGATAAAATTTCTCGAGACTATGATTCTGGAATCTATTTTGATGAATTGATAGATGATGCTGGTTCTCCTCGTCAGTCAGCCAAACAACTGTTCAGTTATTTAGAATCTCTTACAAAAGAAGAGCTTGAAAAGAGAAAGTTAACCGCAGAAGCCACGGTTCAGGAGATGGGGATCAGTTTTACCGTTTATACTGAAGAGGGCAATATCGATCGCGCCTGGCCGTTTGATATTATTCCGCGCACCATTGATGCGAAAGACTGGCGTGTTGCAGAAGCGGGATTAAAACAAAGATTAACGGCGCTGAATCGGTTTATTGATGATCTTTACCATGATCAGAACTGTATCAAAGATGGCGTTATTCCTGAACATATCATTAAAGAATCAAAGAACTTTCGTCCGGAATGTGTCGGGGTTTCGCCCGCTTTTGGGGTGTGGGCCCATATATGTGGCACCGATTTGGTGCGTGCAGATGATGGAGATTTCTATGTTCTGGAAGATAACCTACGTGTACCGTCTGGCGTATCGTATATGCTCGAAAATAGGGCAATAACCAAACGGGTTCTGCCTGAACTGTTTGAAAATGACGATATCCTGCCGATTGATTCTTACACTGCGCAGCTTTTTGAAACCCTAGCGGCACTCTCACCTCGTAAAATTGAAACTCCAGAGATCGTGGTTCTTACTCCTGGGATCTATAATTCAGCCTATTTTGAACATGCATTTTTAGCCCAGCAGATGGGCGTAGAACTGGTTGAAGGCGATGATCTTTACGTGGGTAGTGATGATTGTGTCTACATGAAAACTATCTATGGCCCGGAGCGGGTTGATGTGATCTACCGCCGTATCGACGATATGTTTATTGATCCGGAAGAGTTTAATCCCGATTCAATGTTGGGTGTCCCGGGGTTAATGCGCGCTTGGCGTGCAGGAAATGTCGCACTGGCCAATGCTCCCGGTGCCGGAGTGGCAGATGATAAGGTTGTCTACGCTTATGTCCCTCAGCTGATTGAATACTATCTGCAGGAAAAACCCATTCTAAAGAATGTTGAAACATTCCTGTGTGAAGATAGTGGACAGAGAGAATACGTTTTACACAACCTGGACAAGCTGGTCGTTAAACCAGCTAATGAATCCGGTGGTTATGGCATGTTGGTGGGGCCTCACTCGACCAAAGATGAGCAGGCATTGTTTGCTAAGTTAATCGTGGAAAACCCACGTAACTATATTGCCCAGCCAACCTTAAAATTATCCACTGCACCAATATTAACCAGTGAAGGAACCGTTGAACCTCGTCATCTTGATTTGCGTCCGTTTATCCTGCAAAGCGATAAAACCTATGTGACGACAGGTGGGTTAACTCGGGTGGCAATGAAAAAAGGATCGCTGGTGGTGAATTCTTCTCAGGGTGGCGGCAGTAAAGATACGTGGATTGTTGAGACAAAAGGAGAGTAGGCGATGTTATCAAGAGTAGCTGAACGTTTGTACTGGAGCGCTCGATATCTGGAGCGCGTAGAAAATATTGCCCGATTACTCAGTGTTTATGATGAATTACTGTTTGATTTACCAAGAGATATAAAAATTTCCTGGTATAACCTGATAGAAATTAACGGTTGTGTTGATGAGTTTAAACAACGTTACCCGGAAAATGGCGAACGTAATGTGGTTAAATTTCTTCTTGCCGACACGGATAATTCGAGTTCTATGCTCGCTTCACTACGAATGGTTAGGGAAAACATTCGAACTACGCGTGATGTGGTTCCGGCTGAAACCTGGGAACTGATCAACGAGTTGGATCTGTACGCCAAAAAGAATATTCACAAAGGGATCAGCCGTTCTGATCGCCACGCTTATCTGAATACGGTGATCGAAGGATGCCAGAAGATCATTGGCTTGCTGACCGGAGCGATGAGCCGTGATGCGGGTTGGAGTTTCTTTATTATGGGGCGTTATCTGGAGCGGGCTGATATGAATACCCGTATTCTGGATTCTGCCATCTCAGTGATGATGCAGTCGCAGGAATCGGAGCAGGTTCAACTGGGTCAGGTGGTCTGGTCTAAAGTTCTCAAATCACAGAGTGCTTATCTTAACTATCGCCGCACCTTAAGAACTTCAATCAATGGCGCTATGGCGGCCACTTATCTGATGACGGATAAAAACTTTCCCCGTTCACAGATGTTCTGTTTGATGCAGATTAAAAATGCGGCTGAATATTTGCCACGGGCAGAAGACGTGATTCATCAGGTTAGTGGTTTAATGAGTCGTACCCATGGTGTGGATAGTTCTGAACAGCTGAATTTATCTTTCAGTAGCTACCTTAATGATGTTCAGGTCGAAATAATTTCGCTCCATCGCCATATCAGTCAAACCTGGTTTAACTTCGAGCAAGGAGCCGCAGCATGACCATTCGCGTAGCGATACAGCATAAAACTCATTACGAATTTGATCGCCCGGTGAAGGTTTATCCGCATGTATTACGTTTGCGTCCGGCTCCTCACTCTCGTACGCTTATTCACAGTTATTCTTTGAAAGTAACACCTGAAGATCATTTTATTAACTGGCAACAGGATCCGTTTGGCAACTATCAGGCGCGCCTGGTCTTTCCTGAGAAAACCAAATCAATGAGTTTTGAGGTTGAGGTGATCGCTGATATGACGGTGATCAACCCATTTGATTTCTTCATTGAAGAATATGCGGAAACGTATCCATTCAAATATGAACGGGTGTTAAAAGGCGAACTGCAGCCGTATCTGGAATTAGCCGAAGGTTGTCCGGAGTTGGATGAGTGGCTCAAAACGGTTGATGTAAGCAAAGAAACCCGCATCGTCGATTTTTTAGTTGAATTAAACAGTCGCTTAGCCAATGAGATATCTTATGGTATCCGCATGGAACCGGGCGTACAGACTTGTAAAGAAACGCTCACTTTAAAGAAAGGTTCTTGCCGTGACACCGCCTGGTTGTTGGTGCAGATTTTACGTAATCTTGGCTTAGCTGCTCGCTTTGCTTCCGGATATTTAGTTCAGTTAACCGCCGATGTGGCCGCGCTGGATGGTCCTTCCGGCCCGGAAGAGGACTTTACCGACCTGCATGCCTGGTGTGAAGTTTATATACCGGGAGCTGGCTGGATTGGTCTGGATCCGACCAGTGGTCTGTTTGCCGGTGAAGGTCATATTCCGCTGGCCTGTACTGCGGATCCGGTTTCTGCAGCTCCGATTACGGGTTTTACCGACAAATGTGAGTGTGACTTCAGTTATACCAACGTAGTTACGCGTATTCATGAAGATCCGCGTGTCACCAAACCGTACAGCGATGAAGAGTGGCAAAATATCAAGAGCTTAGGTGAAGCGGTGGATGCCGATCTTGAAGCCGGTGATGTGCGTCTGACCATGGGGGGCGAACCGACCTTTGTCTCGATTGATGATATGGATTCTGAGCAGTGGAATACCGAAGCACTGGGAGCCGATAAACTGACCCGGGCAAAAGATCTGCTATTACGCTTAAAAGAGACGTTTGCTGAAAACGGATTTATTCATTATGGCCAGGGTAAATGGTATCCCGGTGAAGAACTTCCTCGCTGGGCATTAGGCTGTTTCTGGCGTACTGATGGTGAGCCGTTGTGGCATAACCATGATTTACTCGCGCGGGTTGATAAAAACTATCAGCATTCAGAAATTGAAGCGCATGAATTTGGTACCCGGTTGTGTCAGTCACTCGGTATAGAATCCTATTACTTGCAGCCAACTTTTGAAGATACTCTGTATTATTTATGGTTAGAACGTTCATTACCGGATGGTGCTAATCCACGCAAAGCCAAGTTAAGTGATGATTTAGAACGGCGCCGTCTGGCAAAATTACTGACTCGTGGTATCGAGAAGCCGAGCGGTTATGTCCTGCCGATTGAACACAACGGCTTTGGCTGGCAGAGTTCGTTATGGCCGATGCGAGCTGATGTGATTACTTTGATCCCAGGTGATAGCCCGATGGGTTACCGCTTACCGCTAAATTCTTTGCCACCGGTGGCGGAAGAAGAAATGCCAGCGGAGCGCGATCCATTTGAACCTCGTGACGAGTTAGCCAAATATTCCCCAGCCGATTTTACAGAGGCATCATCCAGGATTGTCGCACAGGCTCAGCAAAATCAGAGTATTGCTAAAGTCAGTGACAAACAAACACGCAATGTGGTGAGAACTTCACTCTGTTTTGAAGCAAGAGAAGGGCGTTTACATGTCTTCTTCCCGCCACTCACTCATCTTGAGCACTATGTCGAATTGCTGGCATATATTGAAGCGGTAGCCGATAAACTGAGTATGCCGGTGGTAATTGAAGGCTATGAGCCACCCAAAGATTACCGTCTTCAGAAATTGCTGATCACTCCTGACCCTGGGGTGATTGAGGTAAATATTCATCCGGCAAAAAACTGGAGTGAACTGGTATTTAACACCGAGGCTCTTTACCACCAGGCTTATCTGTCCCGTTTAGGAACAGAGAAGTTTATGCTGGATGGCCGTCATACCGGCACCGGTGGTGGTAACCACGTGACCTTAGGTGGTGTTACGCCAGCAGATAGTCCATTACTGCGTCGTCCGGATTTGTTACGTAGTTTAGTGACTTACTGGCAGCACCATCCGGGGCTTTCTTATCTCTTCTCTGGGATGTTTATCGGTCCAACCAGTCAGGCTCCGCGTCCGGATGAAGGGCGCGATGAAGCGCTGTATGAGATGGAAATTGCCTTCCAGAACTTCCCTGAAGGAATGGTTGACCAGCCGTGGTTAGTCGATCGTTTAATGCGTAATCTGCTGGTAGATATTACCGGTAATACCCACCGTTCGGAATTCTGTATCGATAAACTGTATGCAGCCGGAACCAGTAGCGGTCGTCAGGGGCTACTCGAATTCCGTGGTTTCGAAATGCCGCCGCACGCACGTATGTCACTGGTTCAGATCCTATTGCTGCGCTGTTTGGTCGCACGTTTCTGGAAAGAACCGTATAAACAGCCGCTGGTGCGATGGGGAACTTCTCTGCACGATAAATTTATGATGCCGCATTATGTCTGGCAGGATATCAAAGAAGTGGTCGATGATTTACAGCGTCATGGTTATCCATTCAAATTGGAATGGCTGGCACCGTTTGAAGAGTTCCGTTTCCCTCATTATGGTCGGTTGAATGTTGATGATATGGAACTGGAATTGCGCTGGGCAGTAGAACCGTGGCACGTGTTGGGTGAAGAAGTTACCGGTACAGGTACCGCTCGTTATGTGGATTCATCCGTCGAGCGTCTTCAGGTGCGGTTAAGTGGCTTTACTGAAGGGCGTTATGTGGTGGCGTGTAACGGACGCCGAGTGCCATTACGTTCGACCGGGCGTAAGGGCGAAGCGGTCGCTGCGGTGCGTTATAAGGCATGGGCGCCACCTTCGGCATTGCATCCGACCTTAGGCATGGATACACCACTGGTGTTCGATATTATCGATACTTGGAATGGTTTATCGGTTGGAGGCTGTACTTATCATGTCAGCCATCCGGGTGGGCGTAGCTACGAGACTCGCCCGGTTAATGCCAATGAAGCAGAAGCACGGCGGATTAATCGTTACTGGGATCATGGTTTTACTCAAGGGGCGTTAATTCCGCCACCAGAGTTCCAGGGATTACGTCATTTTTATCCAAATGAATGCATACCTAAACCTATGTCTCCGCCTGAAGAAGAGTTAAGTCATGAATATCCGCATACATTAGATTTGCGCAAGCGCTATACTAGGCTTTAATTTGTACAAATTAATATCCACGGTATTTCCCAAAATACTGTGGATATAACTAGTAGAAGACGAATCATGAACAATTCTTTGCCGTTAGGCCAAAGTCAGCGCCAGAATCCCATTACTGATTCTGGCGTGCTGACCTGTTATCCACAAATACCTTATGCTTATGATGAGGCGTTTGATCACGAGCGTTTAACTCGTTCACATTGGAAGCTGGTTTTTGATAGCCTGACTAATATCGGTGCGGAAGGCATTCGTGATCGTCAGATGCGTGCACAACGTATTTTACGGGATGATGGTGCGACTTACGATCTGAAAAGTGACCCACTTTCCCCGACGGTGTGGTCACTGGATATCATTCCTTATGTGATCGATCATCAGGAGTGGTTGCAACTTGAAGCGGGTATTGAACAACGCTCTAAATTGTTCGATCTGATATTAAAAGATCTCTATGGTGAGCAGAATCTGCTTAAACAGGGGATTATTCCTTCAGAGATTATTTTTAGCCATCCGGGTTATTTGCGTCAGTGTCATCATTTGTCGATGCCGCTTGATAAGCAGTTAATTCTTCATGCGGTTGATATGGTTCGTGACCAGAATGGAGTACCGGTCATTATTGGTGATCGTACTCAGGCTCCAAGTGGCTTCGGCTATGCGCTGGAGAACCGTACTGTGGTATCGCGGGTGATGCCGAGTTTGTTTCGTACCAGCCAGGTTCGTCGTTTATCTCATTTTTTTAATACATTACGTACCACATTAGCTCAGCTTGCCAGCCATAAAACCGATACACCGCGGATAGTGGTGCTTTCTCCAGGTGCTTATAGCAGTACTTATTTTGAACATGAGTTTTTGGCCAATTATTTAGGTTACTCTCTGGTTCAGGGCGGGGATCTGACAGTACGCAATGGCAAGGTGTGGATGAAATCATTACAGGGTTTGACTCAGGTTGATGTGATCCTGCGTCGTGTGGATGATACCTATTGCGACCAGGCAGAGCTGCGTGCCGATTCGATGTTAGGGGTTCCAGGATTACTGGAAGTGGTCAGAGCTGGTAATGTGGTTCTGGCTAATCCACTGGGTTCCGGCATTATTGAAGCGCCGGCGTTGATGGCTTTCTTACCGCAAATCAGCCAGTTCTTACTCGGTGAACCTTTATTGCTCAATAATGTACAGACTTGGTGGTGTGGTAATGCGGCTGATTTTGCCTATGTGCAGGCCAATCTGGATGATTTAATCATTAAACCTGCCTACCGTAGTTTCAGCAGTAACAGTTATTACGGCCATGCTTTAAATGATCAAGAAAAGCGTAAGCTGATAAAAAAAATAGCGCAAAAGCCCCATAAATATGTAGCGCAAAGCTATATTCCCGGCTCACAAACACCAATCTGGACAGACGGAAAATTAGAGTCGAGACCAAGCCTGTTACGATTGTTTTCTGTCTCTTGTGACGATGGTTATGAAGTGATGCCGGGTGGTTTGTCTCGGGTTGCTGCTTCGAATCAGGAATATATCGTATCCAAATTATCCGGAACCTGGAGTAAAGATGCCTGGGTTTTGTCTGATGGCCCGGATTTAACCCATCACTCCCTGTTAGATAAAGTCCAGATCGGCGAAGCTGAACAATCCAATTTACCGAGCCGGGTGGTGGAAAACCTGTTTTGGTTTGGTCGTTATGCTGAACGGGCGGAAATCAGCCTGCGTTTAATGCGTACTGTGTTTAAGCAATTAAATGGTATTGATCCACTGCCGGTTGAAAGTCGCGATGTATTACTCAAAGCTTTGTCAAAACAGACCGGTTGTATGCCTGGATTTACCGCTAAAGATACGGAACTGCTGGAGAAGCCAAATCAGGAACTGGCTGATTTGGTCGTGAATGGTAATCGGATTGGTTCGATTAAATCTAATCTGCAGTCGATGTTGGCCTGTGGTGAACAGGTCAAAGAGATGTTATCGGCGGATACGCGCATTATCCTTAATGAGCTACGTGATCATATTTATGATGTCGATCGCGCCTATGTAAACGGATTACCTGCTGTTCCTGAAGAGTCACTGGATAGTCTGGTTACTTCATTACTGGCGCTATCAGGCCTTAATCATGAAAGTATGTTGCGTGGTCTGGACTGGACCTTCCAGGAAATTGGTCGTCGTACCGAACGAGCTCTGCAAACGGCAACCCTGCTCAAATCTACCCTGACTCAGGAACTGCCTCACATGCAGCAACAGCAAGTTCTGGAGTCAGTATTACTCAGTGTAGAGGCGCTGATTTCTTTCCGTCGCCGCTATCGAACTCGTGCCCGGGTAGCCTTTGGTTTAGATTTGTTAATGGTTGATCCAACCAATCCTCGTTCTCTGGTTTATCAAATCGAGCAGTTAAGTGAGTACCTGAAAGTGTTGCCGCAGCAGACTCATGGTTTTACGCCGGGCGGTTTGTCTCCGGAGAGTAAACTGATGATTAAAGCTCTCAATATTATCCAACTGGCTGATTTGGATGAATTAGCCAGAGTTGAGGATATCGAAGGAAGCCGAATTGAACTGAGTAAACTGATGGTTGATGTCAGCAAATTGCTTGAGCAGTTTACCTCGGCCATTAGCGACAAATATTTTGATCATACCGCCGGCCCGCAGCAATTGATTAAACCCAAATGGAAATTGGATGTATGAGATATCGAGTCAGACATATAACGGAATATAAGTATGGCGCGCCGGTTACCTTGTGCTACAACATGGCGCATCTGTTACCGCGAAACACTCTCAACCAGCGCTGTTCATCCCGGCGAATTAAAGTCACCCCGACGCCCATTTATCAACGAGAAGGGCTGGATTATTACGGTAATCCCACCTTCTATTTTTCGATTCAGGAACCGCATAGCCGGCTGCTGATTGATGTAGTGAGTTACTTCGATATAGATAAAAGCAATCATCCAACGTTAGTGGATACTCACTTACTTACCTGTGGTGAAGTACGAACGATGCTAGCTAATCCTACTACGCCAGAATTGTGTATGGTGAAAGAGTTTGTGCTGGATTCCGGCCAAATCCGTACATCAGAAGTATTAGCGGATTATGTCCGGGAGATCTTCAGTGATGACAAATCGCTACTCAAAGCTTCACTGGAATTTACCCAGAAAATATTTCAGGAGTTTAAGTTCGATCCGACTGCAACTAATGTGACGACGCCGCCTGAGCAGGTATTAAAAGAGAAAAGTGGTGTTTGTCAGGATTTTGCCCATCTGGCGATTGCCTGTATGCGCTCGGTTGGCCTACCAGTTAAGTATATGAGTGGTTATATTGAAACCTTGCCACCACCGGGACAGGAGAAACTGGTGGGTGCTGATGCTTCACATGCTTGGTTTGCGGTTTATATTCCTGATTTAGGTTGGGTAGAGTTCGATCCGACCAACAATGTTATGCCGTCCGATCAGCATATTGTGACCGCCTGGGGGCGCGATTATGCCGATGTAACTCCGTTGCAGGGGGTTATTTTTGATGGTGGGGATTCACAGGCTTTGAATGTGTCAGTGGATGTGGCGAGGATTTAATCGGGAATCCGCTAGAGGGCTAATAACCCTCTAGCGAAAAGTAAGTGATTACTTCCCGATACAGAATGACGAGAAAATTCTTCCCAGCAGATCATCAGAGCTGAATTCGCCAGTAATTTCATTCAAGTGCTGCTGTGCTAAACGCAGTTCTTCCGCGAGGATTTCTCCGGCCATATAACCTGCCAGCTGCTGCTGACCAATATCCAGGTGCTGAGCTGCGCGTTCTAAGGCATCCAGATGACGGCGGCGGGCCATAAAACTGCCTTCCTGGCCACCCTGGAAGCCCATACAGTCTTTCAGGTGAGTTTTCAGATCCTCTATGCCCTGACCGGTTTTTGCGGACAAACGAATCAGCGTCGGGTTGCTGACATGACAGATACCGAGATCCTCATGGGTTTGATCGACTTTATTGCGGATCACGGTGATACCGATATTGTCGGGCAGGCGATCAACAAAGTCAGGCCAGATATCTTTCGGATCAGTTGCTGAGGTGGTGGTGCCATCAACCATAAACAGCACCCGATCGGCTTGTTCAATCTCTTGCCATGCGCGTTCAATCCCAATCCGTTCCACTTCATCTGAAGCATCTCGTAGCCCCGCGGTATCGATAATATGCAGTGGCATGCCATCGATATGGATATGTTCACGCAGTACATCACGGGTGGTTCCGGCTATTTCAGTCACAATCGCAGACTCTTTGCCAGATAAAGCATTAAGCAAACTTGATTTACCAGCGTTAGGCCGCCCGGCAATCACCACTTTCATCCCTTCACGCATAATCGCGCCCTGGTTGGCTTCACGACGCACAGCTCCAAGATTGTCGATAATCTGCTGTAGGTCGCCTGCAACTTTGCCATCAGCGAGGAAGTCGATCTCTTCTTCAGGAAAATCTATCGCGGCTTCAACGTAGATACGCAGATGAATTAAAGACTCAACCAAGGTATGAATCTTGTTGGAAAACTGGCCCTGTAGAGATTTCAGAGCGGATTTTGCGGCCTCTTCTGAGCTGGCATCAATTAAATCGGCAATCGCTTCTGCCTGAGTCAAATCGAGCTTATCGTTGAGAAAAGCGCGTTCAGAGAATTCTCCGGGACGGGCAGCTCGAATCCCTGGTAGTTGCAGTATTCGTTTGATCAGCATATCCATCACTACCGGGCCACCATGCCCCTGAAGTTCAAGAACATCTTCACCGGTAAAGGAGTGCGGATTGGGGAAGAACAGTGCGATTCCCTGATCTAATTCGATACCATTTTGATCGACAAAAGGTAAGTATTCCGCATAGCGGGGGCGCAGAGTCCTGCCGGTAATAGCTAGTGCAACTTGTGCTGCTTTTGAGCCGGACACCCGGATAATACCTACACCACCTCGGCCGAGAGGTGTGGCTTGAGCAACAATGGTATCTGTAGTCATAAATGCTGTCTTAGTTGGTTATTTAAGCAATTGTAATCAGCGTAAAACAAAAAGGCGACCTTTTGGCCGCCTTTCTCTAATTTAATCGGGCTTAATTTTTAGAGTGTAAGCCTTTTTTCTCCAGTGCACGGTAAATTAGCGTTTGCTGGATCAGGGTAACGATGTTTGATATCAGATAGTACAACACCAGACCTGAAGGGAAGAACAGGAAGAATGCGGCAAACATTAGCGGCATAAACATCATGATCTTCTGTTGCATTGGATCGGTTACCGTTGTCGGACTCATTTTCTGAATCAGGAACATACTTACTGCCATCAGAATAGGCAGAATGTAGTATGGGTCCTGTGCAGACAAGTCAGTAATCCAGCCAAAGAATGGAGAATGACGAAGTTCTACCGATTCCATCAGTGCCCAGTATAGTGAGATGAAGATTGGCATTTGGAATACGATAGGTAAACAGCCACCCAGTGGGTTTACTTTCTCTTTCTTATACAGCTCCATCATTTCTTGGCTCATACGCTGGCGGTCATCGCCAATACGCTCACGCATTGCCTGCAGTTTAGGTTGCAGCATACGCATTTTTGCCATTGAGGTGTACTGAGCTTTGGTTAGCGGATACATCGCACCACGTACGATGAAGGTTAAGCAGATAATTGCCACACCCCAGTTAACCACAATGCTCTGAACCATTGACAGTAACCAGTGCAGAGGTTTAGCAATAAACCATAGCCAGCCGTAATCAACAACCAGATCCAAGTTATCTGCTGTGGCCGCCATTTGATCCTGTAACTTAGGACCTACCCAAAGAGTCGCTTCAAATTCAGTGCTCTGACCGTTAGCTACTGTGCGGTTTGGCTCTTTGATACCGATATCACCCATGTTGCCCAGTACACGGGAGAACAGTTGTGATTCAGGTGCGTTGCGTGGAATCCATGCGGTAGCAAAATAGTGCTGGATCATCGCTGCCCAACCCTGACCGTTGGTTAAAGTCTCATTCAGATTGTGGTCTTCCATGTCGCTAAAACTGAATTTTTTGTAGCGGGTATCTTCAGTTGAGTAAGCGCCACCACGGTAGGTTGGCATCGCCAGGCTACCGCCAGAATCAAGCAGGTTTTGACGCAGGTGCGCATAAACACCTACTTCAGCATTTTGACCAGAATGGTTATCAACAGAGAATTTTACATCAATCGCGTAGCTGCCACGTTTCAGCACAAAAGTTTTGCTGTAGGTGATGCCGTTTTCTTGATAAGTCAGAGGAATCGATAGTGCATCCTGACCTTCGGCAAGCGCGTAGCTGTCCTGAGTGACAGCATAAGTCGGACGACTACTGCTACGATCGATACCCTGAGGACCAATGATACCGCTCTGAGCAATAAATTTATGTTCAGGATCGTTTTTCAGAATAGCAAATGGTGTGTCTGAACCCATTTCATCAGCGTATTGGTTCAGCGTTGCAGCAACCACATCACCACCCACCGTGTCGATAGACAGAGTCAGTACGTCAGTTGTTATCGTAATTACTTTACCTGCACCACTCTGGGTTGTAATTGCTTCAAATTCGCCAGAAGCTGAAGATGAGGCAGGTACTGAGCCACTTGTTTGTGCCTGTTCAATTACTTGAGGTGCTGGATTCTGCGCTATTTGCCATTTTTGAAATAGTAAAAAGGAGACCACAGCTAAAGCAATTAACAGGATATTACGTTGAGAATCCATCGTTATTTATCTCTGTTTTGTTTTTGGTTGGGTGGAACGGGGTCGTACCCGCCATCATTTAATGGGTGGCATTTTAATAGACGTTTGCCTGATAACCAACACCCTTTTACAAATCCATGCTCTTTCAATGCTTCAATCGCATATCTTGAGCAGGTTGGGGTAAAACGGCATCTTGGCCCGATTAGAGGACTAATCAGCCATCGGTACAGATAGACGAGTCCAATGACTACCCACGCGAGGGGCGAGACAGGCGTTGCCATAGCTTATCAAACAACCTAAATATTTCATCATTACTTAACTCTTGCACGCTCTTTTTCGCGATCACGACAAAATCTTTGTCAGGCAACTGATGTTGTTTTAAACGAAAGCTTTCGCGGGCGAGACGTTTAAATCGATTGCGGCCAACGGCGGTTTTGATCTGTTTTTTGGGAACGGCTAAACCTAATCTCGGATGAGATAACGAGTTTTTACGGGCAATGATGGTGAAATGAGGCGAACCAGCACTATGAGCTTGCTGGAAGACGTTTTGGTAATGCTCGGGAGTTAGCAGACGTAACTCCCGACGAAAGGTGTGCTTATTCAAAATAAGTTATCTTATTTTGAAAGGCGCGCACGACCTTTTGCACGACGTGCATTAATTACTTTACGACCGTTCTTTGTCGCCATGCGAGCACGGAAACCGTGAGTGCGTTTGCGCTTTAGAACTGTAGGTTGAAAAGTGCGTTTCATTGTTTTTACCTTACTGATCAGTAGTTTCTAGGCTTGTTAAACCCGGCGTGGGTTTAGCGTCCACTATCTATTGAAGAGAACGGACATACCGACGCCTCTCAACAAAGAGGCGGAATTGTAATCACAGACACTAATAGTGTCAATGATTGCCAGGCACTCGGCGGCAAATCTTTTCTGCTTTAAGCTGAATTTATCGGCATCCGGGACCTGTGGGTGGCAGGATTATACTCATGGTGAGCAAAATCACAAGGATCTATCATCGATCCTTGCGCTGATGGCTGTCGGTATCCTGGGATCTAATTGTGGATAGTCTTAGAGTATTTTGTGTGTAATTAACCTTTTGTATTTGAATAAATCACATAAGATTATGATTTAAAATGTTTATTTTGTTGTTAATAATATTTATCAGTCTTCACATGAAAAAATGTGCATAAACTGGCGATGTCCTGATGAGATCAGGTGTGAGACGAAAAATCGACTTGGGGATAACTTTACAAAGATCGAAAAGTTGTGGATCAATATGTGGGTAAACTAGGTTTAATCTGTGTGGATCTGCCTAATTTAGAAATAAAAGTGTGAATAACTTGGATCTTTAGATAAAGATCATGCAACTATCGCTGGCGATCTTAGAATCCAACGGGTAAAATTGCCGGTCTTTAAACGATCATTAACGATGAGTGAGGGCAACGTGTCATCTTCTCTTTGGTTGCAATGTTTGCAACAGCTTCAGGAAGAGCTACCAGCAGCAGAGTTCAGTATGTGGGTGAGACCACTCCAGGCTGAACTCAATGACAATACTCTCACCTTATTTGCACCTAACCGTTTTGTGCTTGATTGGGTTCGCGATAAGTATCTGCATAGTATCAATCGGATGCTGAAAGAGCTGTGTGGTGGTGATGCACCGAGCTTACATTTTGAAGTAGGCAGCCGCCGGGTGGCAGCTCAACCGGCGGCAACAGCCCGTTCGAAAGCCGATCTGGCGGCGGCCAGTTCTGCTCCGGCACAGTTACAGGCGAAAAAGCCAGTCCATAAGGCCTGGGACAATAATGATGCCCCAGTGGAAATTAACCACCGATCCAATGTGAACCCAAAACATAAGTTCAATAACTTTGTCGAAGGTAAGTCAAACCAGTTGGGTCTTGCGGCGGCAAAGCAGGTTTCTGATAATCCGGGCGCTGCGTATAATCCGCTATTCTTATATGGCGGTACCGGTTTAGGTAAGACCCACCTGCTACACGCAGTAGGCAATGCGATTGTTGATAACAATCCTAATGCGAAAGTGGTGTATATGCATTCTGAGCGTTTTGTGCAGGATATGGTAAAAGCACTGCAGAACAATGCGATTGAAGAGTTCAAGCGTTATTATCGTAGTGTTGATGCACTACTGATCGACGATATTCAGTTTTTTGCCAATAAAGAGCGTTCTCAGGAAGAATTTTTCCACACCTTTAACGCGCTGCTTGAAGGCAATCAGCAAATTATTCTGACTTCAGACCGTTATCCGAAAGAGATCAACGGGGTTGAAGATCGTCTTAAATCCCGCTTTGGCTGGGGTCTGACGGTAGCGATCGAACCACCAGAGCTGGAAACCCGCGTCGCTATTCTGATGAAAAAAGCGGAAGATCACCAGATTCATCTGGCCGATGAAGTGGCTTTCTTTATCGCGAAACGTCTGCGTTCCAATGTCCGCGAACTGGAAGGGGCGTTGAACCGGGTGATTGCTAACGCTAACTTTACCGGCAGACCGATTACCATTGATTTTGTCCGTGAAGCGTTGCGTGACTTGCTGGCGCTGCAGGAAAAACTGGTGACGATCGATAATATTCAGAAAACCGTGGCGGAATATTACAAAATTAAAGTGGCGGATCTGCTTTCCAAACGTCGTTCCCGTTCAGTTGCTCGCCCGCGCCAGTTAGCCATGGCTCTGGCCAAAGAGTTAACTAACCACAGTTTACCGGAAATCGGTGATGCTTTTGGTGGCCGTGACCATACCACAGTGCTGCACGCCTGCCGTAAAATTGAACAGTTGCGCGAAGAGAGTCACGATATAAAAGAAGATTATTCGAACCTGATTCGTACTTTATCTTCTTAATCGGTTTTCTTAACCGATCGTCAAAATTGAGCTAACCCCTCTTATCAGAAGAGTAGATTATGAAATTTACCATTGAACGTAGTCATTTAATCAAACCACTGCAGCAGGTTTCCGGAACTGTCGGTGGCCGAGCTACTTTGCCTATTCTGGGCAATCTGTTATTAAAGGTTGAAAGTGGTGTACTGTCTATTACAGCTACCGATTTAGAAGTTGAGCTGGTGGGCTCGGTTACACTGGAAGGTGATCATGAGCCGGGTAGTGTGACGGTACCGGCACGTAAATTCCTCGATATTTGCCGTGGTCTGCCAGATGATGCACTGATCAGCTTTGTGCTGAATGATGATCGCGTACAACTACGTTCAGGACGTAGCCGCTTTTCTCTGGCTACACTTCCAGCGGGTGATTTCCCTAATATTGAAGACTGGCAGAGTGAGTTAACTATTTCGCTGACTCAGGCTGAATTACGTGGTCTGATTGAAAAAACTCAGTTTTCGATGGCCAACCAAGATGTACGTTACTATCTGAACGGTATGTTGTTTGATATCGAAGAATCGACCATTCGTTCAGTAGCGACTGATGGTCACCGTATGGCGGTGGCCCAGGCTCAGTTAGCTCAGTCTTATGCTTCAAAACAGATTATTGTACCGCGTAAGGGTATTCTGGAACTGGTTAAGTTGCTGGATGCACCGGAACAGCCGGTTGAGCTGCAAATCGGCTCATCGAATGTGCGTGTTCAGGTTAATCAGTTTACCTTTACATCCAAGCTAATTGACGGACGTTTCCCGGATTATCGTCGGGTTTTACCGCAGAATACTAATAAAACCTTAATCTCTGAATGTGATATACTGCGTCAGTCTTTTTCTCGTGCGGCGATTCTGTCGAATGAGAAATTCCGTGGAGTACGGTTAAATATCGCTGATAACGAAATGCGCATTACCGCCAATAACCCGGAACAGGAAGAAGCTGAAGAGATGCTGGATGTTAGCTATGAAGGCGACGCGATCGAAATCGGTTTTAACGTCAGCTATGTGCTGGATGTGTTAAATACTCTGCGCTGTCAGCAGGTTCGCCTCTCCATGCTGGATGGTAACTCCAGTGCCTTAATTGAAGACGTGGAAGATGATAGTGCCATGTATGTGGTAATGCCAATCCGGCTGTAAGACCAATATCATGCCCCTAACCCGGTTAGCTATTCAGCAGTTTCGAAACATTAAAGCCTGTGATATCCAGTTATCATCAGGCTTTAACTTTCTTATTGGTCCAAATGGCAGTGGCAAAACCAGCTTGCTGGAAGCCATTTATCTGCTGGGTCATGGTCGCTCATTTAAGAGTTCCCTGACTGGTCGGGTGATTCAGAATGAATGTTCTGAGCTGTTTGTTCACGGGCGGTTTCTTAACGCGGAACAATTTGAGATCCCGATCGGAATTAATAAGCAGCGCGATGGTTCAACAGAGGTTAAAATAGGCGGTCAACCTGGGCAAAAGCTGGCTCAGTTAGCTCAGGTTTTACCCTTGCAACTGATTCATCCAGAAGGGTTTGATCTGTTGACTGATGGGCCGAAGCAGCGGCGGTCATTTATTGATTGGGGCGTTTTTCACACCCAACCGGCGTTTTTTGATGCCTGGGGACGCTTTCGTCGCCTCAGCAAGCAGCGTAATGCGCTGCTTAAAACGGCAAGTGATTATCGGCAGTTGAAATCCTGGGATGTTGAGTTGTCTCGTCTGGCTGAGCAGATTGATCAATGGCGTGCTGCTTATATCGAACAGGTTGCTCTGGTGGCACAACAGATTTGTCGCACTTTTTTGCCGGAATTTGAGATCGATTTAAAGTATTATCGGGGTTGGGAAAAAGGAACAATTTATCAACAGCTTCTCGAAAAAAATTTCGAGCGCGATAAAATGTTAGGTTACACCTTTAGTGGGCCAAACAAAGCCGATTTAAGAATAAAGGTCAACGGCACACCGGTTGAGGATGTGCTGTCACGAGGTCAGTTGAAGTTGATGGTATGTGCACTGAGAGTGGCACAGGGTGAGCATTTAACTTCACTGACTGGCAAGCAATGTATTTATCTGATTGATGATTTTGCTTCCGAATTAGATAGCGAGCGACGCCGACGTCTGGCGGACTGTTTGAAAGCGACGCACGCACAAGTTTTTGTAAGTTCTATTACTGAACATCAGGTCAGTGACATGATCGAATCAGATAGCCGATTGTTCCATGTGGAACAGGGCCAAATAGAACAAAGATAAAGTTGAGAGAGTAACTCATGTCGAATAATTACGATTCATCGAGTATTAAAGTACTAAAAGGTCTCGACGCCGTTCGTAAGCGTCCGGGTATGTATATCGGCGACACGGATGATGGTACCGGTCTGCACCACATGGTTTTTGAGGTGGTGGATAACTCAATTGATGAAGCGTTAGCGGGCTACTGTAAAGATATCTTAGTGACGATTCATGAAGATAACTCCGTTTCTGTTCGAGATGATGGCCGTGGTATTCCAACCGAGTTACACGAAGAAGAGCAGGTTTCAGCAGCAGAAGTTATTATGACAGTACTGCATGCAGGCGGTAAGTTTGACGATAACTCGTATAAAGTATCCGGTGGTCTGCACGGTGTGGGTGTTTCTGTTGTTAACGCACTGTCAGAAAAAGTAGTACTGACGATTAAACGTGGCGGCCATATTCATAGCCAGACTTATCGTCATGGTGTACCGGAAGCGCCATTAGCAGTAATCGGTGATACCGAAGGTACAGGTACTGAAATTCGTTTCTGGCCAAGCCCGGCAACCTTTACCCAAACTGAATTCCACTACGATATTCTGGCAAAACGTCTGCGTGAATTGTCATTTCTTAACTCTGGTGTTTCTATCATCCTGGCTGATGAGCGTGAAGAGAATAAACGCGACCACTTTATGTATGAAGGTGGTATCCAGGCGTTTGTTGCTCACCTGAACCGCAATAAAACACCGATTCACGAGAAAGTCTTCCACTTCAACCTTGAACGTGAAGATGGTATCGCAGTAGAAGTCGCGATGCAGTGGAACGACGGTTTCCAGGAAAATATTTACTGCTTTACCAACAATATTCCACAACGTGATGGTGGTACTCACCTGGCAGGTTTCCGCGCAGCCTTAACTCGTACTCTGAATACCTACATGGATAAAGAAGGGTATTCGAAGAAAGCCAAAACCGCGACTTCCGGGGATGATGCTCGTGAAGGCCTGACTGCGGTGGTTTCGGTAAAAGTGCCGGATCCTAAATTCTCCAGTCAGACTAAAGACAAACTGGTTTCATCTGAAGTAAAAGCGGCGGTTGAATCGGCGATGGGTGAAAAGCTTAACGATTTCTTAGCTGAACACCCAAGCGAAGCGAAAATAGTTTGTTCAAAAATTATCGATGCGGCACGTGCGCGCGAAGCCGCCCGTAAAGCTCGTGAAATGACTCGCCGTAAAGGTGCGTTAGATTTGGCGGGCTTACCGGGTAAACTGGCCGACTGCCAGGAAAAAGACCCTGCACTTTCTGAACTGTACATAGTGGAAGGGGACTCGGCCGGTGGTTCCGCTAAGCAAGGCCGAAATCGTAAAAATCAGGCGATTCTTCCGCTGAAAGGTAAAATTCTCAACGTAGAAAAAGCACGTTTCGATAAAATGCTTTCTTCTCAGGAAGTGGCAACACTGATTACCGCTCTGGGATGTGGTATCGGCCGTGATGAGTATAACCCGGATAAACTGCGTTATCACAATATCATCATCATGACCGATGCGGACGTCGATGGTTCGCACATCCGTACTCTGCTGCTGACTTTCTTCTACCGTCAGATGCCTGAACTGATTGAGCGTGGCTATATCTATATCGCTCAGCCACCGCTGTATAAAGTGAAGAAAGGCAAGCAAGAGCAGTACATCAAAGATGAAGAAGCGATGGATCAGTATCAGATCGCTTTGGCGCTGGATGGTGCTTCTTTACACGTTAACCCAAGTGCTCCGGCGTTATCCGGTGAAGCGCTGGAAGGCCTGGTTACCCGTTATAATCAGTCAATCAAACTGATTGATCGTATGAGTCGCCGTTACCCGCATGCATTAGTACATGAGTTTATCTACATGCCACGTCTGGTTGAAGCTGCATGTAGTGATCAGGCTCAGGTTGAGCAGTGGACTAAGCAGTTGGTTGAGCAACTGAATGCGAAAGAAGTGGGTGCCAGCCAGTATAGCTACGAAGTGGATTTCAACGCAGAAATTAACCTGTATACACCGAAAGTTAATGTGCGTACTCACGGGGTTTCCTACGAGTATCCACTGAGCATCGATCTGCTGAATTCAAAAGAGTACGCAAAATTAGCTACTCTTGCTGAAGAGCTGGACGGTTTAGTGGAAGAAGGTGCCTTTATCCAGCGTGGTGAGCGTACTCAGCCGGTAGCCAGCTTTGTTGAAGCTCTAGGCTGGTTAGTGAAAGAGAGCCGTCGTGGTCTGAGCGTACAGCGCTATAAAGGTCTGGGTGAGATGAACCCGGATCAGTTATGGGAAACCACCATGGATCCTGAAACCCGCCGTATGATGCAGGTAACTATCGATGATGCTGTGGGTGCCGATGAACTGTTCACCACCTTGATGGGTGATCAGGTTGAACCGCGCCGCGCCTTTATTGAAGAGAATGCACTGAAAGTAGCTAACCTCGACGTGTAGTACTTTAATTGCTCTGTATATCAAGTAAAAAACCACCTTCGGGTGGTTTTTTATTGAGCATTACAACTGGGTAGCTCTCCCAACGAAAAGTCGGTTTCCCGCACTTCACCAAGGTAGGGATATTCGGTTTGGAACTGCTTAATCTGTTGCTCCAGCCAGTTTTGAAACTGCTTTATTTTTTTACGCTTAAAGTAGCCCTCCGGTGCACACAGATAAAACTGAAAGCGTGGTTTTAGAGCAATCTGACCGATCTGAACCAGTTTTCCTTCTTTAATATATCGGCACGCTGTTGCGTGTTTAACCAATGCGACTCCCTGTACCGAGAGCGCACCCTCTAAAACAAACTGGGAACCATTGTATTTCAGTGCCGGTTTACTGCTTTTCAATCCTAGGTTACGCAGCCATAGCCCCCAGTCCATATCCGGCCAGGTGTCTTCAATCAGGTCTGCTCTAGGCAGATCTTCAAGGGAATAAATTTGATGCTGCTGTTGGTAAATAGGATGACATACCGGATAAAGCACTTCATCCATCAACCAAACAGAACGGATATTGTTGTATTCACCTTTACCGTAGCGAATGCATATGTCAATGCTGGAATCATGGAAAGTAACCAATGAATTAGAGGGCTCAATAAGTAGATCTATATCCGGGTGTTGGACACGGAAATCACCAATCCTGGACACTAACCAGTGCTGAGTAAAGGATGGCATAGTCGATATCGATAACTGATATGGGTGAGGATCCTGATTGACCAGACGAATACCTTCCTGAAGGTGAGAAAATCCCTGCTGGGCGTGTTTAAACAGTGTTTCTCCTTCATGGGTCAGTTGTATCTTCCGGTGCTGACGGATGAACAATTCTGCGCCCACTTTTTCTTCAAGCAGACGAATTTGCTGACTGATGGCAGCTGGTGTAACAAACAACTGAGTCGCGGCAGCTTTAAAGCTGCCAATACTGGCCGCGGTATAAAAATAATACAATCCTTGCAATGGTGGTATTCGTTCACTCACATTAGTTTTCCTTAACTGAATGTCATAGTTGATCGTTTGTCTCGATGATTAATTTGATTGATTATTAAACACACAAATGGAAGATACAAGACGAGGTGTGATTATGAGCCAGAATATAATTTACCTGAGTAGAAAATCAGGTATTTTCAGCAAGAGTATACATAAGATAATATTAATTAAACTTGCGCTGTGGTTGCGTAATTTTCGTACCCGTAAACAACTAAGGGAGCTACCAGAATACTTATATGAAGATGTGGGTCTGAATCGTAAGCAGGTTGAACATGAAATTAATAAGTTTTTCTGGCACTAAAACCCGTTAACAATCCAATCTATTCGTTCAATCGGACTGTCAGCGGCAGATGCTTTCGCCCAGAAACAGTTCTGTATCCAGCTCAATGATCGGTTGGTCTATTGGTTCATTGGGATTCTCAATCCGGTACAGCAGATTTTCTGCGGCGATAGTTCCCATCTTTTCCCTGGGGGTGACTACCGTAGCAATTTTCGGGGTCAATACTGTGGTGATATTGTGGCCGTGGAAACCGGCAATCGACAGTTGATCCGGTACTTTAATCCCCAGGCGCTGACATTCAAACAGGGCTCCGACCGCTAAGTCGTCGTTGGTACAGCAGATCCCATCGATATTGGCATTGCTCGCCAATGCTTGTTTAAGCAAGTCAACCCCGACCGAATAGGAAGAAGGATGGGGAGTGCTGATAACTTGAGGTTCCAGCCCGGCAGCCAGCATCGCTTGTTGATAGCCATTGATCTTTTGCTTGGTCCGTTCATCCATCCGCGCGGCAAAATAAACGATATGTCGCCGTCCTTTATCGATCAGCAGTTGAGTTATCTGCCGGCTGGCTTTGGTGTTATCAAAGCCGACCGCCTGCTGTAGTGGTGGCGATGCTGAATCCATAATTTCAACCACGGGAATCCCGGTAGCCTGCAGCATACGGCGTGAACGCTCGGTGTGGTAGCTTTCTGAAAGAATAATACCGTCAACGTTATAGGAGAGCAGAGTTTCAATTCGCTTCTCTTCGGTACGTTTGCTATAGCCGTAGTGCGCGAGCATTGCCTGATAACCTTTGGGTTCTATCACCCCCTCAATACCGCGGATGACTTCATCAAATACCTGGTTGGTCAGTGAAGGCACCAGTACACCTATCGAATAGCTCTTGGCTTTGGACAAAATATCCGGTGCTCGGTTAGGAACATAGCCCAATTCCTCCACCGCCCGGGCTATCTGTTCCCCAACCAGCTTCGAAACTTTGGCGGGATCGCGCAGATAACGGCTGACGGTCATCTTGGTGACACCAACCTGATCGGCGATACTCTGTAGTGTTGGGCGCTGTTTTTTTACTGCCATAATGCTCTGATCTTGTGTAATTTATCCGCTAGCAAACCGGTATTATCATATTGCAAAAGGGAGCAAAAAGCTCCCTTGATTATGATTTACCCTTGCGCCAATTCTATCGCTTGTTTAGTCAGTTCAGTAATCAGCGACCAGTTTTTCTGCTCGATTGCCTTATTGGGAATCATCCAGGTACCTCCCACCGTTTTAACACATTTTAACGCCCGGTAATCGGCCATATTTTGTGCGTTAACCCCTCCGGTCGGGCAGAAGCTCACCTGAGCCAGCGGTGCGGAAATCGCTTGCAGTGCTTTGGCTCCGCCATTGGCTTCGGCCGGGAAAAATTTAAGATGGTCATAGCCTAAATCCATCGCATTCATTATCTCAGTCGGCGTTGCAACTCCGGGAATCAGTGCAACTCTGTTTTTTGCAGCGTGTATAAGCAGCTGGGTACCGGCTCCGGGAGAAATAACAAACTTCGCACCTGCCGCTACTGCCTGATCGTATTGTTCAGGTGTCAGCACGGTACCAGCACCGATCATACTGTCCGGGAAAGCCTCGGCTATCGCCTTAATTGAATCCAGAGCAGCATCAGTGCGTAGCGTCACTTCAAAAATTGAGATTCCTCCGTCGAGCAGAGCTTTAGCTAGTGGTACAGCTTCTTCAACCTGCTTGATTACCATCACGGGTACTATCGGTGAAGTGGCAAAAACCTCTGCTGGAGCAATATTCCAGTTCATTGATTAATCCTCATAAGTAAAAATAGTGGCGCCGGTCTCTGCGCTGGATATTATCCGGCGATAGCAGGCAAATAATTCCCGGCCCATGCCGACAAAAGGACGAGTAGGAGCTGATGCTGGTGAGCGTTCACTTACATCAATCAGTAGGTTTATCTGACCGGTTTTGCCGTTCACTTCGATCATATCACCATCTTCAATTTTGGCTAACGGGCCGCCACGGTAAGCTTCCGGTGACATATGAATAACTGCAGGTACTTTACCGGAAGCGCCGGATAAGCGGCCGTCGGTAACCAATGCAACCTGATAACCCTTTTTCATCAGATTACCCAAAATCGGCATTAGTTTATGTAGTTCCGGCATTCCATTCGCCGCCGGACCGTTGAAGCGTACTATAATTACCGCATCCTGATTTAGCTGATTGGCTTTATAGGCGGCTTCGACGTCATGCTGGCAATCGAACACTCGCGCCGGAGCCGTGATGACCTGATGCTGTTCAGCAACTGCGCTGACTTTCATCATACCCCGTCCTAGGTTACCGCTGAGCAGTTTTAGTCCGCCCTGTGCACTGAATGGTTCACAACCCTGAGCGACAATAATCTCCGGATTGAGGCTGCCGGTTGATGGTGTGTATTCGACCTCGCCTTGTGCATTGAGTTTTGGTGTAGACAGATAATCCTGCATGGTTCCATAGACCGGATTGGCGTCCATAAACAGCAGATCACGCTGGTGGAGTTCATGCAGAAGCGCCGGTACTCCGCCAGCTTGTTCAAAGGCATTGATGTCTGAACTGCCGTTAGGGTACATCTTGGTCAGTAGCGGCACCACGTCAGATAACCGGTCAATATCATCCCAATTGATTATCCAACCCGCAGCACGGGCTAATGCGACCAGGTGGATGGTGTGGTTGGTGCTACCACCCGAAGCGAGCAGAGCAATTAAACCGTTGAGCAGCGATTTTTCATCCAATACTTTGGCCAGTGATTTAGTGCTGTCTGGGTGCAGGCTGGCAGCGGCAATATGCTGGCTAATTTTCGCGGTCAGTGCATCGCGTAGCGGATCCTGTGGATGAACAAAGGCCGAGCCCGGTAACATCAGTCCCATTGCTTCCAGCACTAACTGATTAGAGTTAGCCGTGCCGTAAAAGGTACAGGTTCCCGGGGAGTGATAAGACTGGCATTCCATTTCCTGCAGTTCTTGCTTACTTGCTTCACCTGCAGCATATCTCTGACGTACTTCGACTTTTTTATCATTGCTTAGTCCGGTAGCCATCGGGCCACTTGGTACAAACGCGGTCGGAAGATGGCCAAAACTCAGTGCACCAATTACTTGCCCGGGAGCAATTTTGTCACAAATTCCCAGCAACAGAACGCCATCATAAGTATTGTGTGAAAGAGACAGAGCCGTGGCCTGAGCGATTAAATCACGGGAAAACAGTGACAGCTCCATACCGTCAGTGCCTTGAGTCACGCCATCACACATCGCCGGAACACCACCGGCAACCTGCGCCGCATGCCCCGATTTACGCAGAGTTTGCTTAATTTTGTCCGGGTAGAGCGCATAAGGTTGGTGAGCACTTACCATATCGTTGTATGCCGTGACAATCGCCAGGTTGGCTTTGGTAAAATCAAGAATGGTTTTCTTATCGTCACTGTTGCAGGCCGCTATACCATGGGCAAGGTTGCCGCAGGAAAGGTGGCTGCGCTGCTTACCTTTCGCCGCCATCTGGGCGATGTCACTAAGGAACTGCTTTCTTGATTTCTGGCTACGGGCAACGATTTCCGCGGCTATTTTCTCAATGGACGGGTGAATACTCATTTGTTAGTTACCTCACTGTAATCTGCGCCAAAATTTCATCGATAATTTGTTGTGGCGTATGGCGAATATCGATGTAAATCGCCTCCTGCTGCTCTGGTTCAACCAGGGTTTCGAACTGGCTGTGCAACATCGCTTCACCATTAAAGTAGTGATTCTCTCGCTTCTGGTGGCGTGACCATATGGTGTTGAAATCACCTTGCAGGTAAATAAACTGTAGAGACTCATTACCTTGTTTCAGGCGGTTACGATATTCTGGTTTCAGTGCCGAACAAGCCAGTACCAGTTGTTCATTACGGTTGATCAATTGATTAAGACTTTCCAGCCACGATTGGCGATCTTGATCGGTCAGCGGTTGACCACTTTGCATTTTTGCGACATTTTCTGCCGGGTGAAAATCGTCACCATCAAAGAAGGGAATTCCCAGTTCTTGGGCCAACTGAGCGCCAATCGAGGATTTACCGCAGCCCGATACTCCCATAACGACATATTTTTTATTCATAGTTATCTCTCCACTTTTCCATCTGGGTTATCACGATTACTGCCACCACATGGCGAGATCCGGGAACGCAATGACCAGACACATAACCACGGTTTGAATAGCGATAAACGGCAGTAGAGAACTAAAGATCAAACCTAAGCTGATATCTTTAGGCGCTACCGATTTCAGGTAGAAAGCCGCCGGGCCGAATGGAGGGGAGAGGAAAGATACCTGCATGTTGAGACAGAACACCACACCAAACCAGACCGGGTCCATTCCAAGGCCGGTAATAATCGGCACGAAGATAGGCATGGTCAGCAAGGCAACACCAACCCAGTCAAGGAACATACCGAGAACGAACAGGATAACCATCATGATAATCAGGGTAGTCATTGCGCTGCCGCCGCTTAAGGCGAGGATGGTTTCTTCAACAAAGTCGATACCGCCCATCAGGTTGTAAACACCAACCAGAGCCGATGCACCGATACCAATCCACATAATCATGCCGCAGGTACGCATGGTTGCGGTGGCTGATTCATACAGCATCTCTTTGTTCAGTTCACCACGGATAGCGGCACTGATCATAATGCCAACCACACCCAGGGCAGACGCTTCGGTTACTGATGCGATACCGGTGTAGATACTGCCCAGTACAGAGGCAACTGCCAGAAGTGGGAAGAAAAGCGCCTTAAAGTAGCTTGGGTGTTCCTGAGCATCGCGTGCCAGCTCTTCTGCTGAAGGTAAAGGAGCCAGAGACGGATTCATCTTACAACGTACTAATACATACAAAATGTAGAAAGAAGCCAGGATAAACGCCGGTAAAAAAGCCGCTTTAAACAGATCACCAATTGATACTGATGCGGTTAAACCGTAGATGATCAAAACGATGCTTGGCGGCAGCATGGTGCCTAATGCACCACCGGCACAGGTAGTACCGATTGCCAGCTTGCGGTCATAACCCAAGCGCAGCATTTGTGGCAGAGCCAGAATACCCAGCAGTACCGTTTCACCACCGATTACACCAGACATTGAAGCCAGTACCACCGCTACTAACAGCGTTTGTACTGCAACACCACCGCGCACTCTGCGGCCGACGCTCTTCATCGCATCAAACAGATCCCGGGCGATACCGGAGTGGTCGAGCAGCGCAGCCATCAATACGAACATCGGCACGGCAAGGAACACATAGCCGTTTACAAAGCTGAAAATACGGCTGGTGATTAAGGGCAGGGCGTCAACGCCAAACCAGCCAAGAGTAAATACCAGGGCCACTAAACCAGTAACGAAAGCAAGTTGCATCCCGGTGAGCAGCAGGCCAATCATCATGACCAGCATCAGCAGACTGCCGTAACCGATGCCAATAGCAGATAAATCAAACATCTTTACTATTCCTTAACTGCTTAATTTCATAAATAAGGTGCAGTGTGAATTGAACAAACATTAAGCAAACTGTGAACAGAATCAGTGCTTTTAACAGAGCAGGAAACGGAGGGTTCCAGGCACTGCCAGAGGTTTCCAGATGGATCTCTCCCCACGGAGCGAGCCAGGCATTGATCACCATTTCATAAGCGGCGTAGATCAGCATCCCGGAGAAAAGCAGTCCGGCTACGTGGTGAATCATATTGAGGATGTGGCGGGTTTTCTGCGTCACGTTGTCGTAAAGCAGTACCACGCGTACGTGTTTATTGGTCGCCAGAGCGTAAGAGCCGCCAATCACGAACAGGGAGCCGCCGATAAACGAAGCGGTTTCATGCACCCAGATGGTTGGTGAGTTAAACAGGTAACGGCTTAATACTTCATAGAACGAGATCACCACAGTAAAAATGAACAGTAAGCTCAGGCCGTGGCTGATTTTCGTGATGAGTTTATCGAGAAAGTTGATCGGCATTTCTGCCTCTTCGACTTTCTTAGTCGCAGCATCTTTCATAGTTTTGGTCCAAGGTGATAGGGAGGCGGGGCCTCCCTATGGTTGAGGGGTTAGAGTAAACCGCTCTCTTTCAGGTAAGTGGTGATTGACTGATATACTTTTTTGGCGTTTGGTGAACGTTCCGCATATTTTTCCCATTCGCCCATCGCGATGTTACGGAATTTTTTACGTTCGTCCGCTGACCAGTCATGAATGGTAATCTTTGGATCAGCCTGTGCTTCACGCACTGATTTCTGGTCCTCAATACGTAGCTGAGTGGTCATGTCCTGGGCAAAGTCACGTACTGAGACAATCAGGATTTCCTGTAGATCTTCTGGCATTTTGTCCCATTTTTTCTGACTCATCGAGACATCAACCAGTGGCAGAGAGTGGAAACCAGGCTGAACCGGATGAGGAGCAACATCGTTTAAGCCGGCTTTCTGGTTGGTGGAGAATACCGTGTAGTCCGCTGCATCGATTACGCCTTTGCTCAGGCCGGTAAATACTTCGGAACCTGGCAGGTTAACCGGAGCTGCACCTGCTGCCGCAAATACCTGCTGTACCAGACCTTCCGGAGCACGCAGTTTGAGGCCTTTCAGATCATCTACGCCATCAATTGGCACTTTAGAGACGAAAGATTCAACACCAGTGGTGGAGCCACCAATGAATTTAACCCCGTAAGGTGCGTACAGATCCGTCATCAGCTGATAACCGCCACCATAGTTGATGTATTGCAGCAGTTCACGGGTATCGGACCAGGCACCAACCATGTTACCGATCAGGCCAAAGGCTGGATCTTTACCGGAGAAGTAACCTGTTGCAGTGATATGACCGTCAATCACGCCCATTTTGATCGAGCTGAGGGTTTCGGTGTGTTTCACCACCGCCCCAACGGGTAGCAGGTCAATCTTGATTCGGCCACCGGACATTTTTGCTACACGTTCAGTCCACTCTTTTTGTACCTGGAAGTTTTTGTCACCAGATGGGTCACTGGACTGGAATTTAAAATTAAAATCAGCAGCGAAAGCAGAAGTTGAAAGTAGAGCGACTGCCAGCGAAGCGGTTAGGGTTTTTATAGTGCTTTTCATAGGGTTGAGTCCTTTTGTTTCAGTAGGCATCCCAATGTTACCGGGAACATCATTAATGTTATCGGTAACATTGGTAACATGATGTTATATTTGTCACACTTTTTTATATGATTGCTGTTTTTGTGATCAACTTAAAACAGGAGAAAAAAGTTTTTCTTTCGGTGTAATTTTATTTGGCTGAGTTACGTCTATTAGCCATCAGAGTAGAAAACAGTGCCGAATCTGACTCATGTCTGCCGGGTTATGTGCCATGCTTTAACGGCATGCTGTTTGTTATCAACGAAGGGAGAAGTCACATGTTAATCAAAAAGCGTACCGATCTAACCGAATCACAAGTGACCCCGGAAGCCATTTACCGTTCCCGACGGCAGTTTATGCGCGGCACCCTGGCCTTGGGAGCGGGCGCTTTACTGCCGAGTGGGTTATTACAGGCCAAGCCAAGTTTGCAAGAAGGAGCCGCACGCGCAGATGCTCCGGGCTGGCTGACCAATCAGATTGGTCAGGCCGAACAGAATGATATGCGGATTGAAGATGCTTTGACGCCGTTCAACAATGTGACTCAATACAATAATTTTTATGAGTTTGGCTTTGATAAAAGCGATCCTTCTGAGCGTAGCGATAAATTTTTGCCCTTTCCCTGGCAGGTTGAGATAGCCGGTGAAGTAGCTAAACCGGGAAAATATCATCTCGAAGATCTGCTCAAAGGAATTCAGCTGGAAGAACGCATTTATCGCATGCGTTGTGTAGAAGCCTGGTCCATGGTGATTCCGTGGATTGGCTTTCCTCTGGCCACATTACTTAAACGCTTCGAGCCGACCAGCAAGGCAAAATATGTCGCTTTTACTTCCGTTGAACGGCCTGAACAGATGCCGGGCCAGAGCAGTATTTTCAGTTCAATCGACTGGCCGTATATAGAAGGGTTACGGCTTGATGAAGCGATGCATCCGCTGACCCTGCTTGCGGTTGGTTTATACGGCAACCCGCTACCGAATCAAAACGGTGCTCCATTTCGTTTAGTGGTGCCGTGGAAGTATGGGTTTAAGAGTATTAAATCGATTGTCAGAATTGAGCTGACTGAACAGCCACCAAAAACCACCTGGAGTCAGTTGGCTCCGCGTGAGTACGGTTTCTTTGCCAATGTGAATCCTCAGGTTGATCATCCGCGCTGGAGCCAGAAAGAGGAGCGCCGTTTACCTTCCGGGTTATTCAGCCCCAATATTATTCCGACGCAGATGTTTAATGGCTATCAGGACGAGGTTGCGCATCTGTATCAGGGTTTGGATTTAAAACGTTACTATTAGCTAGCCGAGGTATGAGTATGCCGGTCGTATGGCGTAGAGCTCTGATTTTTATCGTTGCACTTTGGCCTCTGGGAGGATTGATTTGGGCAACGCTACAGCAGACGCTGGGTGGTGATCCGGCGAAGACGATAGTATTGACCACCGGTTTATGGGGCATGCGTTTTTTACTGATTACCCTGACGGTTACCCCGCTGGTGCGGATTGCCAAATGGGGCTGGCTGATGAAACACCGGCGCATGCTCGGGTTGTTTTCGCTGTTTTATCTGTTGCTGCATGTGCTGGCTTATTACCAGTTTATTCTCGGTGGCAACCTGGCGATGTTAGCCAGTGAGATCGTCAAACGGCCTTATATATTGCTGGGAATGCCGGCGTTAGTGATTCTGATTGCTCTGGGAATTACCTCGACCAAAGGCTGGATGAAACGGCTGGGTAAAAACTGGCAGCGGTTGCATCGCTGGGTTTATCTGGCCACGGTTCTCGCCTGGATACATATCGCGCTACAGATTCGCTCTAGCTATTTTGATGCCGTTCTGTATGGCAGCCTTGCGGCATTGTTGTTGGGGTATCGGGTATATGACTGGCGCAAGAAACGCTCGCGCCAGTCCAAACGGTGATTATTGCTGATAAGCTTTAGTGACTTCTTCGGCGATGATATCGATACCCGTCTGCATCGCTTGATCATCCTGTACATAGTTCATGCGCAGACATTGATGTGCATGTTCCCAGCCCTGTTCCGGCTGACCGATAAAGAAATATTCGCCCGGAATAACCAGCACGCCGCGTTGTTTCAGACGACGGTAAAGTTCCATGGTACTGATTGGCAGTTGATCAAACCACAGCCAGAGAAATATGGCGCCTTCCGGTTTATGAATACGAAAGCGTGGATCAGAAATTGCCTGTTGTAGTTGAGCCACCACCTGTTGTGACTTTTGCTGATAAAACGGCTGAATTACCTCATCGCTCAGTCTCAGCAGATCGTTATTATCAATCATATGCTTACCAAGTGCCGGGCCAAAGCTGCCCGGAGTCAGGCTGATGATGCCGTTCATATTGCTCAGTGCCTGAGTGATTGCTTCACTGGCAATGATGATCCCACAACGAATGCCGGGTAAGCCGAGTTTAGACAGGCTCATACAGACAATGGTGTTTTCATTCCAGAACGGCTGAACATCTTCAAAAATGATGTTGGGAAACGGCAGACCATAGGCGTTGTCGATAATCAGTGGAATGTTGTTCTCCTGTGCCAGTTGGTCAAGTTTGGCGATCTCTTCATCGGTTAGTACGTTACCGGTCGGATTGGTTGGGCGTGAAGCACAGATAGCAGCAACCGATTCGTCGACAGTCAGTGCATCGAAATCAACATGGTATTTAAACTGGCGGTTATCGAGCAGTTCTATCTCCGGACGATAGGAAACGAACATATCTTCGCTGAGCCCAGAGTCGGCATAGCCGATGTATTCTGGCGCCAGTGGCAGCAGAATTTTTTTATGTGAACCGTCTTGTTGCTTCCCGGCCAGCAGGTTAAACAGATAGAAGAAGCCGCTCTGGCTGCCATTGGTCAGGCTGATATTCTTTTCACTGATTTCCCAGCCGTAGTTGGTTTTGAACAACTCTGCTAACGCCTTAATAAAGGTTGTTTTTCCCTGTGGTCCGTCGTAGTTGGTGATTGCATCAATTAATTCACCCTGCTCCAGCATATCGCTGCACGCCTGGTGAAAATAATCGAGCATCGCCGGGATTCTGGCCGGGTTGCCGCCCCCGAGCATAATCGCCCCCGGAGTTTGCAGCCCCTGGTTAAGATCATCCATTAGTTGGGTGATGCCGGAATAGCGATTGAATTTTTCACCGAAAGACGAGAATTGCATGGGATGTGTCCTGATTTTTGCTAACTGAAACCGAAGAGTGGCAACGATAGCGCAATGGTTGGCAGACGGAAAGTGGAGATTTATTTTTAGCTATCGTTTTGGGTAGGCTTTTGTTCTTTTGCTTGGGTAGGTATGTCACGCAATTTGTTTTTCGGTAGTCTTGACGATTGGCGTTCGCGTGCCAGTAACTTTTTGCTGGCCCAAAAAGTTACCAAAAATGCCTTGGGTTCAGAGCGCGCGGCCCGGTCGGTTTTGGAACGCTCCCGGCGCCAAAACCTAAAATTTCGTCCTGAAATTTTCCCTAGTGTAGTGAGTTTCTAAAACGAAACTGCCCCTTATTTCGTTAGGGTTTTTACTCTTCTTTCGAATTGGTTGGGGATTTTGATTAGATTTCCTAATGGCAATGTATATGCCTGCACATTTAGTTTCTAGTCCTTACCAGTGCTCTTATTTTTCGTATCTCATAATTGTTGTTCCTCCAGCCACTGTAGATTCAAATCGCAATAAAGGAAGCCAATATAGTTTGCATAGCTATTGCCGCCGGTATGAGCCGGAAATTACTACTTTTAAGCGGCATGAAACGGAGTTCATGTCAGAGCCAAGTATTCAAGTATTAATAATGAAGTTTTGGATTAGTTCGTGGGGATATCACCTTAACTTGGAGTGCCTAAACGTTGTAACTCATTATCATCTACTTTAATTTTATCTCTGTATTGTTTTGGAGTCATTCCATAGGTTTCTTTGAATTTCTTATAGAAATAGCTTTCATTAGATATTTCAACTATTTGTAGTATTTCTGAAACAGGAAGAGATGTGTTTTCAAGATAACTCATAGATACATTCATTTTTTTTTGGATTTGAATTTCCTTAAAACTAACGCCGGTTTTATTTTTAATTAATTGTGACAGGTATTGTGGGTGGTAATTGAATTTTTCGGCCAAACTTTTTAAAGAGCAAGATAGATAATTATCTTCAATATAGTTGATTATTTCAATTATGTCACCGGAAGATTTGTCGGAAATATATATATCATGCAATGAAGAATTGTTTTGATATTCCTTTAATATTTCAATGAAAATGATTGATAAGTAAGAGCTAATCAGTTCAGATGAATAAATACTTTTTTGAATGCATTCAGATATCAAGTTTTTGAACAAATTTCTTATTTTTTTATTGTTTCTCGTTTTGAGAAATAGATAGTTTTCATGAGTGTTTTCATCTGAAAGTGCAGAGAGTATAAATTTAGATAAAATACTTTTATGTGTTAATCTGTTAATTAATGAGTTTGATAAGAATTCATAACTGAGACTTATGCTTATTACAATGTCATTTTCCCCTAAATAACATTTACTTCTTATTACGTTTTTATCAAATATACAAATATCATTTTTTTCCAACTTAATGGTTGATGAGTTAGTCGTGTAAGTACAAGAACCGGAATATATGTAATTAATATTAACATTTGAATGAATATGAAAAGGTGATGAAGTAAATCTAGAATCCTTATGTATGGTAAAGTCATTATAAGCCAGGCTTGGTAATTCAAACACGTATACTTCTGTGTTTTTCATCTTCACTTTTTTAATTTTTTTATATTTCTCACTCAAGACGCCAGGATACTTCAGATAGTTAATTTCACTTGCTGTTAGCTCTCGTATCTGTTCGTCCAATTTGTGATTCAACATATCAATTCCTTACTTTTTGTTGGTATCTGTGTGTCTTTATGCCGTTGTTTCAAAGCTTAGCTCTAATTTATTGTTACAACCACTGGGCGTGTAGTTGAGAAAACTCAGTTATAGCACGTATTGTAGTATGAACTGAAGAGGGTTTCTCAATTGGTTCATCTTTCTATGATGAACAGTAAGGTTCTTACTTTTTGCTAGTTACCTGTTTGACCTTCTCGTAAAAGATGAATGAAAGCAAAGTAATGAGCTCCAGTTGCAATTTAAATTTTTAATGACTTTAAGTATTTAATGGTGATTTATGAATTATCAAGAACTTGCAAGCTCTATTTTGAATAAAATAGGCGGAATAAATAATATACAACATATGACACACTGTGCCACTAGGCTTCGGATGGCTATAGTAGATGGTGACAGTGTAGACAAAGATGCCATTGGTAAGATAACAGGTGTATTAGGTGTTGTAGAAAGTGGTGGGCAGTTACAAATAATATTAGGTCAACATGTATCTCATGTATTTCACCTACTAGAGAATGTTAATAATAATGAAAATGGGCAAACGGTTACAGAAAAGATAGATCAAAAAAATAATACTAAGCAAAGCATTGTTTCTACTGTTTTAGATACGATTACCAGTATTTTTACACCAATATTGAGTGCTATTACTGGTGCTGCAATGGTTAAAACACTAATAATAGTTTTAACTTTGTCTGAACTTCTAAGTAAAGAATCACAAACGTATCTAGTACTAAATTTTATTTCTGATTCAGCCTTCTTATTTTTACCAATGATGTTAGCATATTCTGCTGCTCAGAAATTTAAGATGAATACATATTTGGCTATGACATTAGCAGGCTGTTTACTTCATCCGGTTTTCATTGGTATGGTTAAAAGTAAAACACCAATGTCATTTTTAGATATTAATATTCCATTAGTACCCTATGGTTCAACAGTTATTCCAATTATTTTGGTTATCTGGTTTGCATCACATGTTGAAAAAATGGCGGAAAGATTTTCTCCAAAAGCTATTTTATTTTTTATGAAGCCATTCATTACTCTTCTTATTTCTGCACCAGTAGCATTAATTATCATTGCACCGCTTGGAATCTATGTTGGTGAAGGCTTAGGGGTTGGTATTGATTATGTAAATAACCATATGACATGGCTATTGCCTGTTATTTTTGGAGTTTTATCTCCTATTTTTATTATGACAGGAATGCACTATGCGGTAACAATTCCTATTGTGATTACATCAATTGCCGCACATGGTTTTGATATGGTTGGAGCTGGATTTTTTATGGCAAATATAGCACAGGGGGCCGCTGCGTTTGCTGTAGCTCGATTGGCTAAAGAAACAGATTTTAAATCAATGGCAAACTCTGCTGGTATGACCGCTTTACTGGGCATTACAGAACCAGCGCTATATGGTGTTAATCTAAAGCACCGTAAACCATTCTATGCAGTTATGATCGCAGGTGGGATCGCAGGTTTATATGTTGGAATTAATGGTGTCAAGCGCCTAGCTTTAGCACCAACTGGACTTACTACGCTTCCAATTTTTATTGACCCATTAAATTCAATGAATATTGTCCACGTCATTATTGGTCTTATTATGAGTTTCTCAATAGCTTATGCATTAGCAACAGTATTAATGCGAAATAATGAAGATATAAAATAATATACTAAAAGGTTTATATTAAATGAATAGTTATTTAAATAAAGATTTTTTGATTGGTGGAGCTATTTCTGGGTCTCAGGCTGATGGCGCATTTGGAGTCGATGGAAAAGGTTTAGATACTCAATCTCTAAGATATTTTGACTCTAATTGGTCACGTGAAGAACGCGACTTTAATAGAACTAATATAACAACAGAGATGTTTAATAAGGCCTTAAATGATAACAGCTTGAATAACTACCCATTTCGAAGAGGTATTGATTTTTATAATCAGTATGAAGATGATATTCAATTGTTAAGTGAACTTGGTGTGAATGTTTTTAGAACATCTATCGATTGGTCGAGAATATTTCCAAATGGTGATGATGAACAGCCTAATGAAAAAGGAATTCAACATTATGAGGCACTGTTTAGGTCATGTAAAAATAAAGGAATGAAAGTATTTGCTACGATTTTGCATTATAACACTCCTGTTAACCTAGTTATTAGGTATGGTGGCTGGAAAAATAGGAAAATGATCGGGTTTTATGAGCGATATGTAAAAGTATTATTTGAAAGGCTAGGTAATCTAGTCGATTATTGGTTGCCATTCAACGAAATAAATGCTGCCAAATTTAATCCTTATAACGGTGCCTGTTTAATTAAAGATCAAGAGGCTAATTATGAACAAGCAATATTTCAGTCGTTACACCATCAATTTATTGCAAATGCAAAAGCTGTTCAACTAGCGAAAGAGATACTTAATAATCCAATGATTGGGGGTATGATTGCCAGATTTACAACGTATCCAGCTACACCTAAACCAGAAGATGTGTTGGAAGCAATACAAAAAGAGCAGTATTCAAATTATTTTTATACAGATGTAATGGTTAGGGGGATGTACCCCTCTTATATGAAGAGATATTTTCATGAAAATAAAATTGAGATAGAAAAAGAAGAGGGCGATGATGATTTAATTAAAAATAACACAGTAAATTTTGTCAGCTTTTCATATTATATGTCAATGGTTGCATCTACTGATAAAGATTGGAAAACTACAGATGGAAACTTAATTTCAGGTAATCGAAATCCTTACCTGAAAGCCAGTGAATGGGGATGGCAAATAGATCCTATTGGATTAAGAATTACATTAAATCAATTTTATGACCGATATAACTTACCATTGTTTATTGCTGAAAATGGATTAGGTGCTATTGATTATGTTACTGAAAATGATGAAATTCATGATACATATAGAATTGATTATTTAGAGAGCCATTTAGATCAAATTAAAGAGTCCATCACTGATGGTGTCGATATTATTGGTTATACCATATGGGGAATTATAGATATAATTTCCTGTGGTACTATCGAAATGACTAAAAGATATGGGGTTATTTACGTCGATTATGACGACTCTGGATGTGGTTCTGGTCGTAGAATTAAGAAGGACTCCTATTTTTGGCTAAAGGATTATATTTGTAATCAATATTAAATCATTATTGTAACAAGATTAATCTAAAGCAATCTTAAATATTTTATTGTTATAGTTAACACATTATTCTTGTTGATAAGGCTAATGTGTATGGCCCTCTATATCTTAAATAAATTAAATTTTAATTAAAATTAAGTGAGTATATATATGAATAATATATGTAATAAAAAAGGACTGGCTACATTTCTTTGTGCCCTACTCGTTTCACCTTATATTTTTGCTCAAGATTCTTTATCATCAAAGTTATCAGATGAAGAATTAGACCAGATTGTCCAGAAAGTGAAAAATGAATTAGGATTTAAATATAGTGGTTATTTTCGAACTGGATATGCAACTACTACCAATGGTTCTCCTACCGAGTACGCTGTTGGTAGTTTAGGGCGTTTTGGTAACGAACATAGCGGATGGTATGACTTGAAGTTTATACAAGACGTGTATAAAGAGAATGGTAAAAAAGCAACTGCTATTGTTAATTTTGATGGTAATGTAAGCACTTCAAATTCCAATGGATGGTTCGATAGTCCAACTGCGGATGGAAGCTATCTTCAGTTTTCTGATATATATTTGTCGACAGAAGGCTTCATTCCATCTCTACCTGGAACTACTCTATGGGTTGGTAAGCATAAATTAGCAAATCATGAAATACAAATGTTGGACTGGAAGTTTCATCGTGCCAAAATGTCAGGGGGAGTAGGCTTAGAAAATATTAGTATTGGTGATTCATATTTAGATTTATCTCTACTCCGTGAAGATATTAGTGCTAATAGTGATCCAATAAACACCAATTTTATAGACGTCCGTTATCGAAATATCCCAGTCTATGAAAACACGACTTTGGAGTTAGCAGGTAAATATCATTTAGCTAACAAAACAGACTCCCAATCAGACATCAGTTTCAAAGATGCTTGGGTTACTACTGCTATTTTAAAAACAAATTTTAAAGATGGTGGTTTTAATGAGTTTTCATTACAAGCCGGAAGTAATTCGATTGCAAGTAGCATGATAAAAATCAATGGAGCAAATCCAGACTATCGTTATATTGACGGTGACGCCTCTGGCATGACGTATAGGCTGATAAGCCAAGGAGAAAATTACCTAACTGATGATGTGATTATTGCTCATGCTCTTGTTGCCGGGGTGGGTGATAATGTCTATAGTCCTGACGATTCCAGATCTCATGCAGATTCTGAGTTCATACGCTCGGCGGTAAGACCAGCCTACATTTGGGACCAATTTAATCAAACAGGTTTAGAAGCTGGATATTTTAAACAGACAACGAAAGCTGATGGTGAATCTTTCACCGAGTCAGGTTATAAACTTACTGCATATCATGCATTAAAAGTGAAAACTAGTATGCTTCGATCTCGGCCAGAAATACGTTTTTATGGTACTTATCTTAATATACTAGAGAATGATATATCATCTGCAACGTTCAATGATAATAGTGATCACCAGCTAAGCTTTGGTGTCCAAGCAGAAGTTTGGTGGTAATCTTAATTGTAAATGAATTAGTTATGGCTGCCTTCGGCAGCCATTTCCACCATTTTAATAAACTATTAATGCCGAGTATGACATTGAGTGACTTTGCCATACCTCAAGTAATTTGTAGATTGCTAATTTAGCAATATCACTGACACGGCTCTGTCCAATTTCAATTTTCCACAAAAAAGCCCAGCATTCGCTGGGCTTCTTCATACAAACATAGGCTATGTTCCCTTAAATTGTTGCTACACTGTATGTAGATCCAGCTAACGAGGATTTACCCATGATACCAGCACAATTTACTAAGCTGATTGCCGAGCTTGAACACCTAACGGATAACCAAGTTCGTTATATCAAAAAGTGGCTGAAAGGGGCAGATAGTACGTCTCAGTTGATATCAGAGTTAGAGGAGCGAATGGTTGAAAAACCTGAATGCCCACACTGCCATAGCTCATTGATTAATCGACACGGGAAAGTAAATAAGATACAGCGATATCGTTGTAAAAACTGCGGTAAAACCTTTGTAGCGACTACAGGGACACCGCTAGCCAGACTGCGATACAAAGAGCTTTGGCTGGATTACATACGGTGTATGCTCGATAGCAAAGTCTTACGTGTATGTGCCGAAGAATGTGGGATCAACCTGAAAACATCATTCCGATGGCGGCACCGTTTTCTGACCTTACCTTCAACGCTAAAAGCGAACAGGCTTGAAGGCATTATTGAAGCAGACGAAACCCTGTTTCCGTATTCAGAAAAAGGGTCAAAGAAATTGAGCCGTCCACCGCATAAGCGAGGGATGAAAGCTCAAAAACGGGGTCGCTCTAAGGAAGATTGGGTGCCAGTTTTGACGGTCAGGGACAGAGGCAAGAACACCTATGAAGCTATTTTGCCCGACGTAACCACCGAAACGTTGCACCAAGAACTGGCTGGTAAGTTGGAAAAAGACAGCGTGTTGTGTAGTGATGGCTATAAGCCTTACATCGCATTATCAGAAAAAAATGATTTAATTCACAAGCGGTTAGATGTAGCTGGCGGCATAAAGGTGATAGATAAAGTCTTTCACATTCAAAATGTTAATGCGTACCACAGCCGTTTAAAACTTTGGATAAAGCGGTTTCACGGCGTAGCCACAAAATATCTTGATCATTATCTTGGTTGGTTCAGATATATGGATACGCCAGAAAACCTTAACGAAAACAGGCTGTTCCACATTCAACAACAGTTAATGGGAACATAGCCCAAACATAAGCTTCAAGCTTACTTCTGCAACACAGAAATATCCGCAATCTCCAGGAACAAATTACGCAGCTTGTTCAGCAGAGTAAGACGGTTTTTCTTCAGTGCTTCATCATCGGCCATTACCATCACGTTATCGAAGAACGCATCAACCGGCTCACGCAGTTCAGCCAACTGAGTTAGTGCCTGTTGATAGTTACCGGTAGCAAATGCGGGTTCCAGTGCTTCAGCCAGTACTTCCACTTTTTCCGCTAACGCGGTTTCTGCGTCTTCAGCCAGCAGAGCTAAATCGATTTCTTCAGCCAGTGTACCATCGAATTTAGCCAGGATATTACCTACACGCTTGTTGGCGGCTGCCAGTGATTCGGCGGCATCCAGTTCACGGAAGGCTGATACGGCTTTCACGCGTTGGTCAAAGTCGGCCGGTTTGGTTGGGTGACGGGCCAGTACGGCCTGAATCACGTCAACACTGAAACCTTCGTCCTGATACCAGGCGCGGAAACGGCCCAGCATAAACTCAAGGACTTCAGTTTCTACCGCTGCGTTAGTCAGTTTGTCTGCAAACAGCGATTTCGCTTTAGCAATCAGGTCAACCAGATCCAGGTTGTAACCGTATTCAACGATGATACGCAGCACGCCCAGTGAAGCACGGCGCAGGGCAAACGGATCAGAGCCTTTTGGTGCCTGGCCGATACCGAAAATACCGACGATGGTATCCAGTTTATCTGCCATCGCTACCGCAGCGGATACACCGTTGCTTGGCAGAGTATCGCCAGCAAAACGCGGCATATACTGTTCATACAGAGCCACAGCCACGGCTTCATCTTCACCGTCATGACGCGCGTAGTGCATACCCATAACGCCCTGGGTTTCGGTGAATTCGAATACCATTGAGGTCATCAGGTCGCATTTCGCCAACAGGCCGGCACGTTGTGATTGTGCTACGTCCGCACCAATCTGCTCTGCGATATAAGCAGCCAGTTCGGTAATACGATCGGTTTTGTCTTTGATAGTGCCCAGTTTCTGTTGGAATACTGCATTTTCCAGCATCGGCAGGCGATCAATCAGCGGGCTCTTACGGTCGGTATTAAAGAAGAACTCTGCATCCGCGAGGCGCGGACGAACCACTTTCTCGTTACCTTCGATAACATGACGAGGCTCTTTAGACTCGATGTTAGAAACGAAGATAAAGTTTGGCAGCAGTTGGTTAGCGGCATCGTAAACCGGGAAGTACTTCTGGTCACCTTTCATGGTGTGAACCAGAGCTTCAGAAGGAACCGCGAGGAATTTTTCTTCAAATTTAGCGGTCAGAACTACTGGCCATTCAACCAGCGAGGTCACTTCTTCAACCAGATCATCTTCCAGATCAGCACAACCACCCACCTGGTCGGCGGCTTTTTGTGCATCAGCAATAATGGTTGCTTTACGGGTTTCGTAATCAGCGATGACCTTACCGCGCTCTTCCAAAATAGCAGGGTACTGCTCGGCTGAATCGATAGTAAATTCCGCTTCACCCATAAAGCGGTGACCACGTAGGGTACGACCGGAAGCAACACCAAGGATTTCGCCTTCAATCAGTTCATCACCCATCAGTATGGTCAGGGTTTTTACCGGACGGATAAACTGAGTCTCTTTGTCTCCCCAGCGCATCGGTTTCGCGATTGGCAGGTTAGCCAGTGCTTTCGCCGCCAGTTCAGTGATAACCGCTTTGGTTTCCTGGCCTTTTACTTCTTCTTTAAACAGCAGCCATTCACCTTTATCGGTGACCAGACGCTCCGCCTGATCAACCGTGATACCGTTACCGCGCGCCCAGCCCTGAGCGGCTTTGGTCGGGTTGCCGTCGGCATCAAAAGCGACGGAAACTGCAGGACCACGTTTTTCGACTACTTTGTCTTGCTGGCTTTGTGCCAGAGCAGATACTTTTAGTGCCAGGCGGCGTGGCGTGGCGTACCATTTCACGCCTTGATGAGTGAGCTCAGCATCGCTCAGCTCTTTTGCAAAGTTGTTAGCAAAGGCTTCGGCCAGTGTGCGCAGTTGGGTTGGCGGAAGCTCTTCCGTACCTAATTCAATTAAAAATTCTTTTACCATGAGTCTGTTCCCTTATGCCTTTTCGTCTTGCTTTTTGCACATAGGGAAGCCCAGTGCTTCGCGTGATGCGTAGTACGCTTCAGCAACTGACTTGGTCAGATCGCGGATACGTAAAATGTAGCGTTGACGCTCAGTTACCGAAATTGCTTTACGTGCATCAAGTAAGTTAAAAGCGTGTGCCGCTTTCAGAATGCGTTCGTAAGCCGGTAACGGCAGTGGTTTTTCCAGCTCAAGCAGGTGCTTACACTCTTTTTCACACTGGTTGAAGAAGGTGAATAAGAAATCTACATCCGCGTGTTCAAAGTTGTAAGTGGACTGTTCGACTTCGTTCTGGTGGAAGATATCACCGTAAGTCACTTTACCCAGTGGACCGTCGGTCCAGGTCAGATCGTAAACCGAATCAACTCCCTGAATATACATAGCAAGACGCTCGATACCGTAAGTGATTTCACCAGTCACTGGTTTACACTCCAGGCCGCCTACCTGCTGGAAGTAAGTAAACTGCGTCACTTCCATGCCGTTAAGCCATACTTCCCAGCCAAGGCCCCAGGCACCCAGAGTCGGGTTTTCCCAGTTGTCTTCAACGAAGCGGATATCATGAACAGTCGGGTCAATACCCAGTACTTTCAGCGAGCCAAGGTAGAGCTCCTGAATGTTATCCGGAGAAGGCTTAATAACCACCTGGAATTGGTAGTAGTGTTGCAGACGGTTCGGGTTTTCACCGTAGCGGCCATCGGTCGGGCGGCGTGAAGGCTGAACATACGCTGTTGCCATCGGTTCCGGGCCAAGGGCGCGTAAACATGTCATCGGATGAGAGGTGCCGGCACCTACTTCCATATCCAGCGGTTGAACAATAGTACAGCCTTGTTGGGCCCAGTAATCCTGCAGCGCGAGGATCATACCCTGGAAGGTTTTTATATCGAATTTTTGCATAGTCGGGTTCGCGCGGTTCTTGTCAATGAATGAATAAAAATAACGATAAAGTATACCGGGATATTGGCTGGTCGAGTAGGGGTAATAGTGTTTAATTCTGCATCACTCGGGGGATTTCTGTTGCAAATGGAGATTTTCGGCGGTTTTTGCTATTCAGCCGGTGGATGCAAGTTGAGATGATCATGAATAGCAGCTAATATTGGCCGGTCTTTGGGGAGTAGCTTGCCTGGGTATCTTCGGTACTTTGGTTCGTCCGTCAACATAATTGGTGCAAAATCACCATGGCGGCCGGGGCTGATGCTAATTAGCTGAGCAAGACCTTAGACAAACTTCACACAATAAGGGCAGGGTGTGACGTTTGTCTATGGTTTAAATCCTGCCCGATAAAATAAAAGAGCATGTCGTGAGCATTTTAGCTATTTCAATTACCACCGTGGCATTAGCCGAGATCGGGGATAAAACCCAACTGTTATCTTTGCTACTGGCCAGTCGTTATCGTAAACCCGTTCCCATTATTCTAGCGATCTTGGTTGCTACCATCGCCAATCACGCTTTAGCTGCCTGGTTAGGTGTGGTGGTGGCTGATTATCTGTCGCCGGAAATTTTAAAGTGGGTAATTGTGGTCAGTTTTCTCGCTATGGCGGGCTGGGTTCTGATCCCGGATAAACTGGATGATGATGAAGAGATTTCCACCAGAGGTCCGTTTATCGCCAGTTTTATCGCTTTCTTTATTGCTGAAATTGGTGATAAAACGCAGATTGCTACTTCAATCCTTGGCGCTCAGTATGCTGAGGGGCTGTTATGGGTTGTAGTCGGTACGACCATTGGTATGTTACTGGCGAATGTGCCAGTGGTATTAATCGGGAAATTATCCGCTGATAAAATGCCTTTAGGCCTGATTCGTAAAGTGACAGCGGGATTATTTTTTGCACTGGCAATAGGCGCTGCATTTTTTTAAGTAATTTTTTGATTATGCATCGCGATTTACATCATGGATTGCTCCTGCTTTGCTAAGCTTTAGTTAGCGATAAGCCACATAGCAGGAGAGATATGATGCTAACTCGTTATACGAATATGAGCGTAAAAAGCCAGAGCTATATGTTTAGCTTTGGCTTGGTTCTGACTTTTCTTGGAATGGCACTAACGGATTTGTGGATGCCGATGGTGGTAGGGGCATTTATTCTTACTGCGTTAACGGTTGAATCCTGGATTCGGGTTGCACATATCATTCCGATGCACAAAGAGATGCGTCAGTTACATGAGCAGATCGATGCGTTGAGAAAGCAAATTCAAGATCGCGATTAATAAGCGCTTACTCTATCCCTTTGCGAATCATATATTGGTAGGGGAGCTGATCGGTTTGCGCTTGAATAAGCTGGTGATCCATAAAACGGCAGAAGCTGGGAATGTCCCGCGTCGTTGACGGATCATCGGCGAGTACCAATAGTGTTTCTCCATCCTGCATATTCCGAATGGTTTTGCGTACCATCATTACCGGTTCCGGGCAGCGCAGTCCTTGTGCGTCCAGTTTTACGTCCACATTTTCCATTTCTATCGCCATTATTGATAACTTAATCACAAAAATGAGACCTAATTAATAATTAGGGCAAAAAAAGTTTCCAACACCATTGGAAAGGTAAAATAAATGTTATAACTTATTAACATCTAGTTAACAAATGGCCTTGTTAGCTAGGATAGTTAACATGACTTCCTAGGTATATTAGGAACTGCACAAACAAACTCCTAAATCTCCCGATTTCTTGGGCTTCCCCGCTGAGCGATCAGCGGGAATTTTTTTATCTGAAAATCGAAGAATTAACGCAAATATTAAGACAAGAAGAACTGATAAGCCGGATTATTGGTTTCATCTTTGTATTGATAATCCAATTCCACCAAATGCGCCGAGAAACGGGCTAGATCATGTTCTTCCAGCTCAAAACCACACAATACGCGGCCGTAATCGGCACCGTGATTGCGGTAGTTAAACAGGCTGATGTTCCAGTGAGTCCCAAGGGTGCTTAAGAATTTGATTAAAGCGCCCGGATATTCCGGAAATTCAAATGCGTATAAGCGTTCTGTCAGTTTCTTCGATGGCTTGCCGCCGATCATATAGCGAATATGTTGCTTCGCCATTTCATCATCGGAAAGATCCACCACCGGATAGCCCGCTTTGTGCAGGTCCTGAATAATGCCTTTCAGTTCTTCCTGGCCGCCATTAAGACGAATACCGACAAATACATTAGCCAGATTATCGTCACTGTAACGGTAGTTAAATTCCGTTACCGCACGTCCACCAATGATCTGGCAGAATTCGAAAAAAGCTCCTTTGGCTTCAGGGATAGTGACCGCCAGTAAGCCTTCTCGTTTTTCACCCAGTTCACAACGTTCTGAAACATAACGCAGGCTGTGGAAGTTGGTGTTAGCTCCGGAAAGCACGGTTCCCAGTTGTTTGTCGACCAGTTGATTCTGTTCGGCATATTTTTTTAGACCAGCCAGTGCCAACGCACCTGAAGGCTCGGCAATCGCACGGGTATCTTCAAAAATATCTTTTACTGCAGAACAGATTTCATCGCTGGATACGGTGATATGGCCATCGAGATGCTGCTGACAGAGACGGAAAGTTTCATCTCCAATCCGTTTTACCGCAACACCGTCGGCAAACATGCTGACCTGTTCCAGAACTACTGGCTTACCAGCATCGAGTGCGGCTTTAAGGCAGCAGGAATCTTCCGGTTCTACCGCAATCACTTTGACTTCCGGCATCAGTTGCTTCACGAGTACTGCAACGCCAGCGGCTAAGCCGCCGCCGCCGACCGGAACAAAAATATAATCCAGATGGCCATTTTGTTGCAGCATTTCCATACCAATGGTGCCCTGGCCGGCAATCACCAATGGGTGATCAAACGGCGGAACAAAAGTATAGCCGGATTCTTGCGCTAAACGCTCGGCTTCACCTTTCGCTTCATCGAAGTTGCTGCCGAACAGTACCACATTGCCACCGAAGCTGCGCACTGCATCGACTTTGATATCTGGTGTGGTTTTTGGCATCACAATGGTGGTTTTGATACCGAGTTTAGTACCGGATAGTGCCATACCCTGCGCATGGTTACCTGCTGACGCGGCGATAACGCCAGCCAGTTTCTGTTCTTCGGTCAGGTTGGCTACCATGTTGTAGGCGCCACGCAGTTTAAACGAGTTTACCGGCTGACGGTCTTCACGTTTAATCTGCACCCGGTTGTGGATACGTTCCGCCAAGCGAGGCATATCCTGAAGTGGCGTGATCATCGCCACTTCATAAACCGGAGCGCGCAGAATTTGGCGCAGATAATCTGCGCCAGTTGGTTTTGCATGAGGCATGGACTAGCCCTCTAACTTAGATTTGTCTCTTACTGCGCCTTTGTCAGCACTGGTTGCCATGCTGGCATAAGCTTTCAGAGCAAATGATACCTGACGATCACGTGCAGCAGGTTTCCAGCCAAGTTTATCTTGCTCGGCGCGACGCACAGCCAGTTCATCTTCCGCAACTTCCAAAGTAATGGTACGTCCCGGGATATCGATATTGATCATATCGCCATCTTTCACCAGACCAATGGTACCGCCATTAGCAGCTTCCGGAGAAGCGTGGCCGATAGACAGACCTGAAGTACCGCCAGAGAAACGACCATCAGTCAGCAGCGCACATTCTTTACCTAAGCCCATCGATTTCAGATAAGTGGTCGGATACAGCATTTCCTGCATACCTGGGCCACCTTTAGGACCTTCATAGCGAATAATAACCACATCGCCAGCTTTTACTTTGCCGCCCAGAATGCCGTCTACTGCATCTTCCTGGCTTTCAAATACTACCGCAGGACCTTGGAATTTAAGGATGCTTGCATCCACGCCAGCTGTTTTTACGATACAGCCATCCAGTGCGATGTTACCTTTCATTACAGCAAGGCCACCATCCTGGCTATACGCGTGTTCTTTAGTGCGGATACAACCCTCAGCGCGATCATCGTCCACGCTTTCCCAACGGCAGTCCTGACTGAACGCTTCAGTAGTACGGATTCCTGCCGGACCAGCACGGTAGAAGTCTTTAACTGCTTGTGAGTCAGTCGACATGATATCGTATTGCGCTAATTGCTCGGCCAGTGTCATACCCAGAACGGTATTGGTATCAGCATTGATCAGCCCTGCGCGGTTCAGTTCACCCAGAATACCCATTACACCACCAGCACGGTGAACATCTTCCATATGGTATTTCTGAGTGGATGGTGCCACTTTACACAGGTGTGGGACGCGGCGAGACATCGCATCGATATCGTCCATGGTAAAGTCAACTTCACCTTCCTGAGCTGCGGCTAACAGGTGTAGAACCGTATTGGTTGAGCCACCCATTGCGATATCCAGAGCCATCGCGTTTTCAAACGCCGCTTTGGTCGCAATGTTGCGCGGCAGGGCAGATGCATCATCCTGTTCGTAGTAACGTTTGGTCAGTTCAACAATGCGGCGGCCTGCACTTAAGAACAGTTCGCGGCGATCAGCATGAGTGGCTACCAGAGAACCGTTGCCTGGCTGAGACAGCCCCAGCGCTTCCGTTAAGCAGTTCATTGAGTTCGCGGTAAACATACCGGAACATGAACCACAGGTCGGGCAGGCTGAACGTTCAATCTGCTCACTCTGTTCATCAGACACTTTCGGATCGGCGCCCTGCATCATCGCATCAACCAGGTCGAGTTTGATGATTTGGTCAGACAGCTTGGTTTTACCTGCTTCCATCGGACCACCGGAAACAAAAATCACCGGGATATTGAGGCGCAGCGCCGCCATCATCATTCCTGGAGTGATTTTGTCACAGTTAGAGATACACACCATTGCGTCGGCACAGTGCGCATTCACCATATATTCTACTGAGTCAGCGATCAGTTCACGTGATGGTAGCGAGTAAAGCATACCGCCATGACCCATCGCGATGCCGTCATCGACAGCAATAGTGTTGAACTCTTTCGCAATACCACCAGCGGCTTCAATTTCACGGGCAACCAACTGACCCATATCTTTCAGGTGAACATGACCTGGTACGAACTGGGTAAATGAGTTAACTACTGCGATGATTGGTTTTCCGAAATCACCTTCTTTCACGCCGGTTGCACGCCATAAAGCGCGTGCACCAGCCATATTGCGACCATGTGTTGTCGTTGCCGAACGATATTTTGGCATTCCTTTGTCCCTCAAATTAGTTTTCTTGTGGGTAAATGTGTTTTAACCTGCGAGTAGAAGTGGCGATTTTACGCACAAATCTTCTGTTGTAGGTTGTTGTTGGGTAATTCGTTATTGCTGATTTTGGTTACCTCAACAGAACGGATGTCCCACAGTTTTTCTATCTGATCAGTCAGTGTTGTAATTGCGCGATCACTATCGACGATAATTTCAACACTGGCAATTTTGCTTTCATGGTTCTGTGTTGCAGCCACCTGCTTAATCACAAACCCACGGTGACGAACCACACGGAGAACACGTTCTAACAGAACTGGTTTATCGTCGGCTTTAATGTCGAGTAGATATCTTTCCATTAGTTGAGTCTCCTATGCCTTTTCTAGCATTTCGTTATTCGATGCACCCGGTGGAACCAGCGGCCAAACGTTTTCTTCTTCATCGATCTGAACGTGCAGCATATAAGCGGTTTTACTTGCCAGCATCTCCTTCAGTGCAGGCTCCACTTCTTCTTTCTTGGTGATGGTTTGTCCCGGGATGTCGAAGGCACTCGCCAGCTTCACAAAGTCGGGGTTGTCATCAAGAATGGTTTCACTGTAGCGGCCGTCGAAGAACAGGGATTGCCACTGACGCACCATACCAAGACGTTGGTTGTTGATCAGCACCATTTTAACCGGAATCTGGTAGCGTTTCAGTGTTGCCAGTTCCTGTACGTTCATCATAAATGAACCATCACCGGAAATCAGGATCGATGGATCTTCCGGACGCGCTTTCGCTGCACCGATTGCGGCCGGTAAGCCGAAGCCCATCGTACCTAGGCCCGCCGATGAAATAAAGTTCTGTGGCTCGCGTGGCTGGATATGTTGTGCCGCCCACATCTGGTGCTGGCCCACGTCGGTAGAAACGATGCTGTTATCTGGCATCATATCCGATAGCTGTTTAAGCAGCAGTGGAGCATAAATTAGTTCACCCGGATGGTCATAACGCCATTTAAAGCCGCTACGCAGACTTTCGCTATGGTGCAGCCAAGGCGTGATGTCCTGGCTCATTTCCAGTTGCGGCAAAATCGAGTTGATATCACCACGCAGAGGTACATTGGCAATACGTAGTTTATTGAACTCTGCTGCATCAATATCGATATGAATCACTTTTGCGTGTGGGGCAAAGGTATCCAGTTTTCCGGTCACTCGGTCATCAAAACGTGCACCCACAGTGATGAGTAGGTCGGCTTCTTGCACAACCAGGTTGGCTGCTTTAGTACCGTGCATTCCCAGCATACCCAGATAGTGCGGATCATGACGCTCTACCGAACCAAGGCCTTTTAGTGTGCTGACCGATGGCATTGGATTAAGACGCAGGAACTCGCGAACGGTTTCGGTTGCATGAGCTAGAGGAACACCTCCACCGAGATACAGTACCGGGCGGGTACTTTGATTCAGCAGAGCCTGAGCGGCTGCAATCTGTTCTTTGGTCGTTTGTGGCATTGCCGGAGGAATAATCACCGGATTTTTTACCATTGGTGCTGCGGCAAGCTGTACATCTTTAGCGATATCAACGATAACTGGGCCCGGACGACCGGAAACTGCCACTTCAAACGCTTCTGCCAGCGTTTCTTCAAGATCGTTAATATCGGTAACGAGGTAGCTGTGTTTGGTACAGGCCAGTGACATACCAATCACATCCATTTCCTGGAACGCATCAGTACCGATTAATGGGCTGGCAACCTGACCGGTAATGGCAACAACCGGAATGGAATCGAGAAATGCGTCTGCCAGACCGGTGATCAGGTTAGTCGCACCCGGGCCGGACGTTGCCAGGCAGCAGGCCACTTTTTGTGTCGCGCGGGACATACCGATTGCAGCCATGGCTGCGCCCTGCTCATGACGACATAGAATGTGTTCGACGCCGCCATCATAAAGGGCATCATAAATTGGCATAATGGCGCCGCCAGGGTAGCCAAAAACGGTTTCAATTCCCTGTTTTTTCAGTGCGGCTACGACAAGTTGTGCTCCGTTCATCGTAACCCTCCTGCTGCGCAACCACGGCTAGGGTTGCTTGTTGTGTTGTGTCTGCACTTCATGTGCTACTCCCATTATTCTCGCTTGATTTGGCGTGAGCCGATCAAAATGTCCAATTATTTGGGTATACATTTTATAGTTGTAAAAAAACCCCCGAACTTTTCAGTGCGGGGGTTTTGTGATTCTTTTGCTTATCTTTCGTCCACTAGTCCCCGCGCGGTGTCAATAATGACCACCACGATAATCAGGCTAATCAGTGCTGAAACATAATGATTTAGACTCATTCTTAATAACACTTCTTATGGACGATTGGAGAAAATTTCCGCTGCCCTAGTGGTAACATATATTTCTGTGAGATGACAAGTAAAAACTCATTCTTTTTTCATATTCCGGCCGGTTTCAGATCGGTTATATCTATTTGGTTGGCTTAATAGCAGCGATTAACGGTTTTCAATCAGGAAAAAGGATAAGCATGGGACTCGCAATCATTCATAGTCGGGCCAGCGTTGGCGTTGAAGCACCAGAGGTGACGATTGAAGTGGATATCAGTCACGGCATGCCTGGGTTTGCACTGGTGGGGCTGCCTGAAACCACGGTAAAAGAGTCACGCGACCGGGTGCGTAGTGCGATTATGCATTCCCGGTTTGAGTTCCCGCCAAAGCGAATTACGGTTAACCTGGCCCCGGCTGATTTACCCAAAGAGGGGGGCCGTTTTGACCTGCCGATTGCGCTCGGAATTTTAGTGGCATCGGAGCAGCTGCCCTGCGATCAAATTGGCGAGTATGAATTTCTTGGTGAGCTGGCGTTGTCTGGGGAACTGCGTGCCGTTAAAGGGGTGATTCCGGCAGCTCTGGCTGCGCAGAAAGCTAAACGGAGTCTGGTGGTTCCTCAGCATAATGGCGATCAGGTCGCCTTGGTTGGTAAAGAGGTGCACCGTTCGGCTCAAACACTGCTGCAGGTGTGTGAAGCCCTGTGTGGGGATGAGCCGTTATCACTAGAGGTAAAGCCATCAGTGATCCAAGCTCCGCCTCATGATCGTGATTTGCGCGATATCATCGGCCAGCAGCAGGGCAAGCGCGCGCTGGAAATCGCAGCAGCAGGAAACCATAATTTACTTTTTTTGGGCCCGCCAGGCACCGGGAAAACAATGCTCGCTTCACGGTTGCGCGATCTGCTGCCAGAAATGAATGATGATGAAGCGATGGAGACAGCAGCTGTCGCTTCTCTGGTGCAGCAGGAGATCAATCAGGATAACTGGAAACAGCGCCCGTTCCGCTCGCCGCACCACTCCAGTTCTATGGCTGCTTTAGTTGGTGGAGGTTCTAATCCGCGCCCTGGCGAAATATCTTTGGCGCACAATGGGTTATTGTTTCTCGATGAAATGCCGGAATTTGAACGTAAGGTACTGGATTCATTAAGAGAACCGTTGGAATCGGGGGAGATTATTATTTCCCGTGCTCAGGGAAAAACTCGTTTCCCAGCGCGCTTTCAGTTAGTCGGTGCATTAAATCCCAGCCCGACTGGTTATTACGAAGGCAGTGAAGCTCGGATGAACACCCAGAGTATTCTGCGTTATCTGAGCCGTCTTTCTGGCCCGTTGCTCGATCGTTTCGATATGTCGATTGAAATTCCGGCGCTGCCTCAGGGGACGCTGGCGCATGGAGGAGAGCGAGGTGAATCAACGCAGGTAGTACAGCAACGGGTTTTTCAGGCCAGAGAGATAATGATTCAGCGTCAGGGTAAAGTTAATGCGCTGCTCGGGAGTCGGGAGATAGAAAAAATCTGTCACCTGGAGCGGGCAGACGCTGAATTTCTCGAAGCGGCTTTGCATCAGTTAGGTTTATCGATCCGCGCCTATCACCGGATATTAAAGGTCGCCCGTACTATAGCTGACTTAGCGGAGGAAGTTGAGATTAGTCGGGTTCACTTGTGTGAGGCATTGGGCTATCGCTCGATGGATCGCCTGCTTAAACAGCTCAGCTCACAGAGCATTTCATTTTAGCTTGTTACTGAGCTCGGACCATTATCTGCCAGTATTTTAATCAGACGGTAACCTTGTATAATCAGGGGCTATTTTTCGCTGAATTGGATTTTATGCTGCACGATGGCTTATTTACTGTTGATTATTAACGTTTTTTTGGTTTTGTTAAACACAGCTATCTGTTCAGTAGCGATTTGTGTTGCTGCTTTGATCAAGGCATTGATACCGCTTGCTGTAGCAAAGCACCAGGCTAGCAGGGTAGCCAATGGAATGATGTGGTTGTGGGCAACAGTAAATGCGGCGATTCTGCGCTTGTCGAATCGGGTGGAATGGGATATTCAGGGCGGCGAACAGTTAAATAAGCATGGTTGGTATCTGCTGATAAGTAACCATATGAGCTGGACTGATATCGTGGTTCTTTGTTCGGTATTTAAAGATCGTATTCCGATGCCTAAGTTTTTCCTTAAGCAGCAACTGCTGTATGTGCCTTTTGTCGGCATGGCCTGCTGGGCGCTGGATATGCCGTTTATGCGCCGCTATTCCCGTGAATATCTGATTCGCCATCCGGAAAAACGGGGTGAAGATTTAAAAACTACCCGTCGCTCTTGCGAGAAATTCCGTGGTATGCCGACGACCGTGGTTAATTATGTGGAAGGAACTCGCTTTACTACTGAAAAGCAGCGCCGTTCACCTTATCAACATCTGCTATCCCCTAAATCGGGTGGAATAGCTTATACACTGGCGGCAATGGGTGAACAGTTTGACAACATTATTGACGTGACATTAGCTTATCCGGATAACCGCAATCTGCCATTTAAAGAGATGCTGATGGGTAAGATGAAACGAATTGTGGTACGGATTGATGTACTCACGGTGGATGAACAGGTGTCGGGTGATTACTTCAATGATAAGCCTTACAAACGCCAGTTCCAGCAGTGGCTGGCTAATCGCTGGGAAATAAAAGATAAGCTATTGGAGCGGGTTTATCACAACTGACATTGATCAACTACTGCTCAATTGAAAGTATCGATGGTCATGTCGGGGTAATGGAATCGACTCCATTTCCCCGTACACATACAGGTAAAGTTGAGGTTACTGAAGCGTCAGCAAATAATTCACTAAAGCAAAATACTCTTCCAGGCTTTTCACTCCCTGAGCCTGAACCAGGTATTTACCGTTAACTACCACAGACGGTACACCGGTTAAGCCGCTGTCGTTAAATTCCTGATCAAAACGGCGCACCATTGAATCAACCGCAAAGCTGTTAAAAGTGGCATCAAATTTTTCTCCATCAATACCTTCATCGGTAAAGATCTGGCGTAATGCGGCAACGTCTTTCGGTGGTTGGCGCATTTTATGGATACGATCGAACAGAACCGGCTTCATTTTGTCTTCAACTTTTAGCGATAACATGGTTGCATAAGCCTTGCTCATCGGCAGACCCATCTCGCCACCCATAAAGGACACATGGTTCTTCTCAAAACTGGTACCTTCAGGCAATTGCTGTTTGAGCTTTTCGATAATGGGTTCAAAACTGAAGCAGTGCGGGCAGTAGAAAGAGAAAAACTCAGCAACTTTAGGCTGTGCAGAGTGGGGTAGGTCGAGCACTTTGTAATATGTACCTTCCTCAAACTGAGCGGCATGCAGAGTCAGGCTCATTAACAGGGTTGTGGCTAGTGCGATTAATTTCGCAGATAGTCGTTTCATACTTTTCTCCATCTGATTATTTACCACTGAGGCAACAGGCTCAGTGGTGCTTCTTCTAATGCGGCAATCTGTTCTTTAAAGGCCAGCACCTGGCTTTCCCAATATTTGTCATCGTTAAACCAGGGAAACGCGTTGGGAAAGGCCGGATCTTGCCAGCGTTTGGCTAACCAGGACATATAATGCACCATTCGTAGACCACGTAATGGCTCGATTAGTTTCAATTGAGCCTGATTAAAATCGCAAAACTCTTGGTAACCTTCAAGCAGAATATCCAATTGAGTTAGTTTATCTGCTCGGTCTCCGTGCAACATCATCCATATATCCTGCACTGCCGGGCCGTTACGCGCATCATCTAAATCAACAAAAATGGGTCCATCACGCCACAGAATATTACCCGGATGGCAGTCGCCGTGTAAGCGGATCGGTTGCCAGGTACTATCCCAGTGTTGCTCCAAACGTTTAATCAGCAGATCCAGGTCGCTATAGAAGGCGTTTTCCAGGTGGGCAGGAATAAAGGTTGAATTCTGCAAAATCGCTTTCGGCTGATAAAGATACTCGTTCAGACCCAAGGTTGGGCGGTGAGCAAACGGATGGCTCTGACCGACTTTATGGATCCGGCCAAGAAAACGGCCAACCCACTCAAGCTGATCCAGGTTATCAATCTCAAACTGACGACCGCCTACGCTGGGAAACAGAGCAAACAGATATCCTTGATAGCTGTGTAGTGTTGTTCCGGCGATTTCTTGTGGCGCGACAACTGGAATTTCATTTTCAGCCAATTCCTGAGCGAATTGGTGTTCTTCAATTATCTGTGCTTCACTCCAGCGCTGTGGCCGATAAAATTTCACCACATAACGCTGGCGCTTTTCATCGGTAAATTGGTAAACCCGGTTTTCATAGCTGTTGAGGGCCAGAAAGCCCGATTCGGCACGGATGCCGATACTTTCCAGAGCATACCAGATCAAATCTGGTGTCAGGGCGTCAAAATGAAAATTGGCTTGGCTCATAATAAAAAAGGGCTCATTGCTGAACCCTTTCCTCTACTAATGGTTATCGAGTTACAAGTCTTTGATAAATCGACTCTCAACTTCGATAGTAAATTGTTGGCTGTCCTGGAGTATAAACCGAATTTTGCTGATAGAGGAATTGAGTTTTTCCTCATTAATACCTAGGCTCAGCGGCAGGTTAAGAACTTCTCCCGGCTTGACAGTCACGTTTTGTTTACCGTACCAGGAAGCGCCATCCAAACCGGCAACAGATAGGTGGTAGGTTTGAGATTGCTGGGTCTTATTAATGATTTTCAGGTTATAGGTATTCTCAATTTCACCCTGAGTATTTTGTTTAAACAGTTGATTTCGGTCGCGAAGAACGCTTAAACCAACAGGTTCGACCGACGCGATTTGAGCGAAAAATAGTCCGATCATAATTAACATGACCGCGCCATACCCCAGCAGTTTTGGTCGCATTACTTTAGTATGTTTACCAGACAAACGGTGTTCGGTGGTATAGCTAATCAGGCGTTTTTCATAACCCATTTTTTCCATGGTAACGTCACAGGCATCGATACAAGCACCACAGTTAATACATTCATACTGCAACCCATCACGAATATCGATACCGGTCGGGCAAACCTGAACACACAGATTACAGTCGATACAGTCACCGAGGCCTTTCTCTTGCGGATTGTCTTTTCTTGAACGCGGGCCACGGGTTTCACCACGCTCGGTATCGTAGCCGACGATATAAGTATCTTTATCAAACATTGCAGATTGAAAGCGTGCATAAGGGCACATGTGAATACAGACGATAGAGCGCATCCAGCCAGCATTGGCATAGGTAATCACAGCAAAGAACAGCGTCCAGAATGCCGGAGTAAAGTTAGCGTTGAAGGTGAAAAAGTCGATGTACAGATCTTTAACTGGCACAAAATAGCCGACAAACGTCAAGCCGGTAATCAGGGCGATACCAAACCAGGCGAGATGTTTTAGGGTTTTACGCCACAGCAATTGTTTGGTGAGTTTACCTGAATCCTGTTTTTTACGTTTATTTGCGGAGCCTTCCAGTTTCTCTTCAAACCAGATGTACATAAACGTCCATACCGTTTGCGGGCATAGATAACCACACCAAACTCGGCCCAAAAAGGTGGTAATAAAGAACAGGCCAAACGCGGCAATCATAAATAGCAGAGCCAGCAAGGTCAGATCCTGTGGATAGAGGGTGGTACCAAAAAAGTTAAACTGCTGGTGGCCCAGATCGAGCAAAACTGCTTGGCGCTCGCCGTATGGAATCCAGGGTATTGCGGCGAACAGTGTCAGGAGGAACCAGGCACCATAGCGGCGCAGTTTTTGGTAGGCTCCCTGTGATGCTCGCACATAGATGCGATTACTGGGATTGAAGCGGTCTTGCTGACCTTTGTGAGTCTTGGGATTAAATGTTTTCGGTGTGACATCTTTGATGTCGATTTTTTTCTGGCTCATGGCCTTTCCTTCCGGCGTACTGATTACTTTCTTGTCTGCGGAACACGAAAACGTACTGAAACGTATAGCAATGCAGGCAAAGTTAGCTTTTATTAGAATTTGGTAAAGTACAAGTATAGCGCTTGTTAACAGCGATTAACTTTACATCAATCAAACTATAACAACCAAACTGGGGATTTTGCACCATGGCACTTGCAGCAGAAGATGTACCATGGTGTTGAAAGAGGGAGGATTATTTGATGATGCCGCGTGCGCGTAAGATAGCGGTTTTGAAGTCCTCTTCCTGATCTTTTTTCAGGCCTGGAATCATTTCATCTTTAGCGCTGTTGCGCATTTTCAGGTGATAGATCAAAACATCGTCAGTCAAATCTTCTAACTGGCCTTTAAATCCGGCTTCCTGCGCGAGTTTGAGTAAAAACTGAATCAGATTTAGATCGGAATCTTTATGCCATTCCGGCTCTAGTAGTTCGAGCAACTCTTCAACACGATGACACTTCATTAGCTTTCTCCATAACTTTTATAATGATTTTCCTACAAGGTATCAAAAATGGGAGAAATTCCAAAGAGGTAAAGCGGGGAATTTTGTAGGGCCAGAAACTGAAAAAGCGCGGTAAGTTGCCGCGCTTTCGCTTATTTAGTTTCTTAAGCTGCTTTGATAACGGTTGCTGTTTCCACTGCTACATGAGCATTTTTTTCAGCGGGTGTTACTGCTGGCGCACTTCTTTTGATTACTCTTGCTGAAGCGAAACTACCACGACGGCGAGAGGCACTCCCATGGGCGTGCGAAAATCTAACGGCTGTTGGGTGCATTTAACAATTTTACCTAACGATCAGACAAGTCCATTGTCCAGCTCTAGGCCTAAAATAACTATTGAGTTGAGCCTCACTTTAGCAGCGAAGTTTCGCTCATTTTGGCAATTTGCCGTTCCAAATAATTACTTAGGAGTCACTTACTATGTTTACACTCTAAGTGCCTACATAATGTGACGAGTTTAACATCTTAAAAATTAAAGATCGATAGATTATTATTTCAACAATGCAACTATTTAATAAATTGTTGGTTATGCAATTGAGTTTAGTTGGATAACAGTATTACACTGGGGCTGGCAAAAGGAGGTATGTATGTCTTTTTTAAAGAAAACTCTCGCTAGCTTCGGCATCGGATCGGCAAAAGTTGATACTGTATTGCAGCAAGAAGCTCTCTATCCGGGTGATAAGGTAAAAGTTACCGTACATGTGTATGGTGGCTCAACTGAGCAACTGATCGACAATATCGATTTACGCCTGTTGTGCCGCTATGTTGATGAGGAAGTAGTCAACAATAAAGATTCTGACAGTCAGAATAAACGCCGGGTTCATCGTCGCTATACCCTGGCCTCCTGGTCGCTGCCTTATTCTTTTACTATTGCGTCTGGTGAAACGCGCGATTTTGACGTTGAACTGGATATTCCGTGGAATACGCCGATTACTATTGGTGATGCAAAAGTATGGCTGGAAACTGGCCTGGATATTTCCATGGCAAAAGATCCGGCAGATAAAGATATTCTTACGGTACGCCCCGATCCGCTATTAGATGCTATTTTCAGTGAATTTGAAGAGCAGGGATTGCGTATTCGTCAGGTGGAGTGTGAGGCAGCAAAAGGCTTTAATATGCCATTTGTTCAGGAATTTGAATTTGTACCGACGACCGGACCATTTCATGGCCGTTGGCGCGAGGTGGAAATTATTGCTTTCCGTGATGCAGATTCACTGGAGTTGTGGTTTGAAGTTGATCGCCAACTGCGAGGAATGGGCGGTATGCTGGCCAACATGTTGGGTAAAGGAGAAATTAAACGTCATCTCTCCTTATCGGCTGAGAGTAACCCGAACGAAGCGGCGAAACAGGTGCTCGAATTTCTCGATACGAGTTGCTAAGTTAATCGGCTATCTTTGTGGATTCTTTGTGGATTGGTGCTCTCTTCCCGGCTTAACGTTTCCAGAAGGCAGGGAAGAACAGTACAAGGATAGTCAGTATCTCCAGACGCCCCATCAACATTCCAAAACTTAATATCCATTTGGCCGCATCCGGCAAAGGGGCAAAGTTCCCTGTCGGGCCAATGATTTTCCCCATACCGGGCCCAACGTTGGCAACCGAGGTAATGGCACCAGAAATACTGGTCACCGGATCTAAACCTAAGCCGCTCAGTAATCCAGCAATTACGATAATGGTAATAAAAAAGGTTAGGCCAAATGCTACCACTGAGCGAACAATGTCATCATTGACCGGACGCTGGTTATAGCGTTGGACGAACACTCCATTAGGGTGGATTAGCTTCATCATCTGCTTATTAAGAAGGGTCATCGCGATCTGGAACCGGAAAATTTTTATTCCCCCAGCGGTAGAACCAGAGCAGGCTCCTGCCATCATTAGGAAGGCGAACAGCGTTCCCGGCAGAGCTCCCCAGGAAGTAAAATCATCCAGGCCATAACCAGTAGTGGTTACCACGGAGACAATATTGAACATTGAGACGCGCAGAGCATCTGCCAGACTATAGTGGTTATGCAGATGAAGCCACAGAGCAACAATCGAGCTGGCGGCGATAAACAGATAGAAAAAGCCTCTTACCTGAGCATCTTTAAATAATTCCTGAAGCCGGCGCTTACGTAATGCGCTGACAAATAGCAGGAATGGCAGTCCTCCGAGGAACATAAAGACAGTTGCGACCCAGTGAGCATTGTTGGAAAACAGGTTCATTGAGCTGTCACTGGTGGAATAGCCGCCGGTTGATAGGGTGGTAAATGAGTGGTTGATGGCTTCAAACCAGGTCATACCAGTAAACACGTAGCCGATACAGCATAGTGCGGTCAGGATCAGGTAAACCGCAACAATATTTTTTGCCACCGTTTTGGCGCGAGGGCTACTTTTATCCGACCAGTCGGAAGATTCGGTCTGGAACAGTTTCATCCCGCCGACGTTGAGCATTGGCAAGATGGCAACTGCCATCACAATAAAACCAACGCCACCGAGCCACTGTAGGATCGAACGCCATAGCAGAATGCTCGGCGCCATATCATCCAGGCCGCTTAATACGGTTGAGCCTGTGGTGGTGATCCCCGACATGGTTTCAAAATAGGCATCGGTAAAGCTGATGTGGTTAATAAAGACAAAAGGTAATGCGGCAAAGGCACTGGCGATCGTCCAGACCAGACTGGTGATCAAGAACATATCGCGTACATTGAGCTTAAAATTAGCGGTCTGACCCAGAGTTAAAAAGAGAAAAGCGGCAATGTGAGTAATAATCACCGCTTGGCCGAAATTGATGAAGCCGGGGGTACCGCTGAAGAACGAGACCAGCGTGGGGATATACATAAATAGGGCGAGTTTGGATAACACCAGCCCCAGAACAAATAGTATTGGTTTAAAGTTCAACATAGCCGGTTAAACACTAGAGGAAGAAAGGACTTGGCTGGAATAGTGCCTCAACATCGGACACATATTTCTTATTCACCAGGAACATTACTACGTGATCATCCTGCTCGATCACGGTTTTATCATGGGCAATCAGCACTTCTTCTCCCCGTACTATCGCACCAATAGTGGTACCTGGCGGCAGTTTGATATCGCCGATCGCACGGCCGACCACTTTTGAGGTGGTTTCATCTCCATGAGCAATCGCTTCAATTGCTTCTGCGGCGCCACGACGTAATGAAGATACGTTGACGATATCGGCTCGACGTACGTGTGTCAGCAGGGCGGAGATGGTGGCCTGTTGTGGCGATATGGCTACATCAATCACGCCGCCCTGAACCAGATCAACGTAGGCTCCGCGCTGAATCAGTACCATGGCTTTTTTCGCCCCGAGGCGTTTTGCCAGCAGCGCGGACATGATATTGGTTTCATCTTCGTTGGTCAGAGCGATAAAAACGTCAACCTGATCGATATTCTCTTCGGTTAGCAGTTCCTGGTCTGCGGCATCACCACAAAAGACAATGGTGTTTTCCAGCTCTTCCGAGAGTTTTTCCGCTCTTTCAGCAAAGCGCTCAATCAGTTTAACCCGGTAGCTCTTTTCCAATCGTTTTGCTAAGTTTGCACCGATATTTCCGCCACCAACGATCATGATGCGTTGGTACGGTTTTTCCAAACGTTGTAGTTCACTCATTACTGAGCGGATATGGTTACTGGCTGCAACGAAGAACACCTCATCATCTGCTTCAATAATGGTGGTTCCTTGTGGGCGGATTGGCCGCCCCTGGCGGAAAATGGCCGCTACTCGAGTATCGATATGTGGCATATGTTCACGAAGAGCAGACAGTGCATTACCAACCAATGGCCCTCCGTAGTAGGCTCTGACAGCAACCAGGCTCACTTTTTCATCGGCAAAGTTTACTACCTGGAGTGCTCCTGGGTAGTGAACCAGGCGTTCAATATAGTTGGTTACCAGCGCTTCGGGAGCAATCAGGTGATCGACCGGTACCGCTCCTGAATTAAACAGCGCTTCCTTCTCTGCCAGATATTGGGGCGAACGAATCCGAGCAATACGGTTTGGGGTATTAAACAGTGTAAATGCAATTTGACAGGCTGCCATATTGGTTTCATCAGTGTTGGTTACGGCAACCAGCATGTCCGCATCCTGCGCGCCAGCTTCCCGTAGCACATCGGGGTGGCTGGCATGGCCGGTTACGACCCGCAGGTCGTATTTGTCCTGCAGCTCACGCAGGCGATCACTATCGTGATCGACAATCGTGATATCGTTGTTTTCACCAACCAAGTTTTCTGCCAGTGTACCGCCGACCTGGCCTGCACCAAGAATGATGATTTTCATACTGTTATCTCTTGTTCACCATGAAAATGGCAACTCAGGGTTGGTTGCCTGCTTTCTTACATGCTCTTGTTTAATACGGCGTAATAGAAGCCGTCCATATCTTCTTCACCAGGGATAATCTGGCGCCCCGGATTTGCTTGATCAGAATCTACCAATTGTGCGTCCGGAGTTCGAGCTAAAAACGCCTTAATTTGTAAGGTATTTTCTTGTGGCATAATTGAGCAGGTGGCATAAACCAGTGTGCCACCGGGCTTTAACTGTTGCCACATCGCATCGAGAATTTCACTCTGTAGCTGCGCCAGAGCCTCAATGTCATTGGCGCGGCGTAACCATTTGATATCCGGATGACGGCGGATGACACCAGTTGCAGAACAGGGCGCATCGAGCAGAATACGGTCGAATTGCTCACCTTGCCACCAATCCTCCGGATAACGGGCATCACCACAGATGATTTTCGCTTGTAAGTTAAGACGAGCCAGATTGTCATTCACCCGTTTAAGGCGATTGGCATCGCTGTCGATGGCAATCACGTTCAGATCATTCACTCGCTCCAGCATATGTGCGGTTTTACCACCCGGCGCCGCACAACAGTCGAGAATTAGTTCACCAGTTTGTGGCTGAAGATATTCAACCGATAGCTGTGCGGCTGCATCCTGCACCGAAACCCATCCTTCACTGAACCCCGGTAGATTGGTTACATCACACGGAGCACTCAATTTTAAAGCGTCCTGCGCTTGTGAATGGGGAGTTGTATCAAGGTTTTCAGTATTGAGCAGAGCCTGGTATTGTTCCCGGTTATGGTGTTGGCTATTGACTCTTAGCCACATCGGCGCCCGGCTATTATTGGCTTCGACAATTGATTGCCATTGTGTGGGATAGTTTTCCTGGAGCAGTTTCAGCAGCCAGCTTGGGTGGCCATATTTTCCGGCATCATGGCTGACGGCTTGCGTATCCAGTTCTGTCTGGCCGCGTTGGTAGTTACGTAGAACGCCATTGATCAGGCCGCGTAATTTCGGACCGCGCAGATCTTTGGTCGCTTCAACGGTTTCTCCTACAGCTGCATGATCCGGTATGCGCATAAAACTGATTTGGTAAACACCAACCAATAACAGGTGGTGGAATACACGCTGTTTGCCCTTGAGTGGCTTTTCCATCAACTGGCCGATGATTGATTCCAGTCGGGGTAAATAGCGCAGCACGCCAAAGCAGATTTCCTGCAATAGCGCGTGGTCGCGGCTACGCACATTCTGTTGGGCTGCCGGTAGGGCTGATGAAAGAGATTCTCCCTGATCGACAACCTGAAAGATAACTTGAGCCGCAGCGGCACGAACGTTCATGATCACTTGTTATTCCACATAAATTAAAAAAGACCAGAGGGGTATCTCTGGTCTGCGGGTTAGTTCAACTGGCTGCCAACTTCAAACCAGGCAGCACGCGCATTGAGGATATCCTGCACAGGAAGCGCTTTTTTACCTGGAATCTGTAGTTGTTGTAGAACCAGAACACCATTACCGGTTGCTACATAAATGCCATTTTTATCTGTTTTGATGATAGTACCAGGCTCTGCATCGCAATTTTCATCAGCCACAGAGCTTTTCCATACTTTGATATTGTTTTCTTCAACGCTGAAGTAACTCATCGGCCATGGGTTAAAGGCGCGCACGCAGCGTTCGATATGTTCGGCGCTGTCACTCCAGACGATTTTGGCTTCTTCTTTACTCAGCTTTTTCGCGTAGTTGGCCAACTCATCATTTTGCTTTTCGGCGTGGATGTTGCCATCGGCCAAATCAGCTAAACAATCGATCAGTGCTTGTGGCCCCAGTTCGGCCAGCTTTTCATACATGGAAGCGCTGGTGTCATCACTACTGATATCAAGTGTGGCCACTTTTAACATATCGCCAGTATCCAGACCGACATCCATCTGCATGATGGTGACGCCAGTCTGAGCATCACCGGCCCAAATCGCACGCTGAATTGGAGCGGCTCCCCGCCAGCGTGGCAGAATGGATCCGTGTACATTGATACAACCCTGTTTAGGGGTGTCCAGTACCGTTTTCGGTAGCAGCAGTCCATAAGCCACCACGACCATCAGATCGGCATTCAGTGAAGCTAACTCTTGTTTCGCTTGATCCGATTTAAAGTTCTCTGGCTGATAAACCGGAATATTATGTTCCAGCGCCAGGGATTTAACCGGGCTGGCTGTCAGCTTTTTACCGCGACCTGCCGGACGATCCGGCTGGGTATATACCGCAATAACTTCATGCTGAGAAGACAACAACGCCGCCAGGTGACGGGCGGCGAAGTCTGGAGTACCAGCAAAGACAATACGAAGTGATTGACTCAAGCTAACCTCTCTTATTGGTTTTTCTGATTGGCACGTTTGATTTTTTCGAGCTTATCTTTAATCCGTTTACGCTTTAGCGGTGACAGATAATCGACAAACAGTTTACCCATCAGATGGTCAAGCTCGTGCTGCACACAAATCGCCAACAGGTCGTCAGCTTCAAAGCTGTACTCTTCACCGTCACGGTTCAGTGCTTTTACGGTCACGTGGCCACAGCGAGGCACCAGGGCGCGAGCTCCCGGAACCGACAGGCAGCCCTCTTCAATACCGTCTTCGCCTGATTTTTCAATAATCTCAGGGTTGATCAACACCATCGGCTGATCACGGCTATCGGACACGTCAATCACCACAATACGCTGATGAACATTAACCTGGGTTGCCGCCAGGCCAATACCTTCTTCTTCGTACATAGTTTCAATCATGTCATCGACAATTTTCTGAATCTCTGGGGTCACTGCTTCAACCGGTTTGGCTACAGTGCGTAAGCGTTCATCGGGGAACGTTAATACTTCTAATACAGGCATATACACTCAAATGTTGAATTGTCTCGTAACAACAGCAAGCTGTTTGGCTCAATTCTAGACATTTTACCGATGAAATGACAGCATTCGCTGGCTATTAATCGCATTGATTCTTAGTAATTACTGAAATTTCAACTGGTTTTATCACGAAATGCCGTCAATATTTTGTATGATGGTCATCGCTTGAGGTGAGCGCTTGTGCCCAAAGAAACATTATTATTTGATCATCTCGCCTTACAAACCTGGTTACGCTTAAGCCTGACGCCCCATATTGCCTTGCATCGATTGTTAAAATTACTGGCTCGCTATTCATTAGCTGAGCTGAGCCGGTTTGGCCGCAGCGACTGGCAGCAGTTAGGGCTGACGGAGTTGCAACAGGACTACCTGCGCTATCAATCTCTCGCTGAAGCTGAGCGCTGTTTAGCCTGGTGTGATCACGCGCCGCAGCGGGCGATTATTCCTTATCTTGATCCTGCTTATCCGGCATTGTTGCGTGAAACGGCTGGTGCTCCCTGCACTCTGTTTACCAGTGGTGATTACTCACTGCTCAGTCAGCCGCAGATTGGGATCGTCGGTAGTCGCAACGCTTCACGTAATGGTCAGCAAACGGCCCGCCAGTTTGCTGGTGACTTTTGTAACAACGGTATGATTGTTACTAGCGGCTTGGCGTTGGGGATTGACGGCTATGCTCATGATGGCGCGCTTAATGCTAGAGGTAAAACTGTCGCCGTACTGGGGGCTGGACTTCGCCACATCTACCCGAAGCGTCATCTGCAACTGGCACAACGGGTGGAAGAACAAGGTGTATTGGTTTCGGAATTTGTCCCTGATGCTAAAGCACGGCCGGAATTTTTTCCCCGGCGTAACCGGATTATCAGTGGGCTATCGGTGGGAGTGGTGATTGTTGAAGCCGCCGAAAAAAGTGGTTCGCTGATTACGGCAAAATATGCCGCTGAGCAGGGAAGGGATGTATTTGTGATTCCTGGCTCGATTTATCAGCCCAACTGCCGGGGTAGCAACGAACTGATTCGTCAGGGGGCTACCTTGGTTCAGAGCAGTGATCAGGTGTTGCAGGATGTACAGAATATGGTCAATTGGTCGATGGAACAGAGCCTGCCACAGCAGGGCGATCTGTTTCCGACAATTAATCATAAAGAAGAATTGCCATTTCCTGAACTGTTAGCTAACGTAGGGGTAGAGGCTACGCCCATTGATATTATCGCGGCGCGTACCCATATACCGGTTCAAGAGGCGATGGTACAGTTACTTGAACTGGAACTAAATGGCCATGTCGAGGCAGTAAATGGTGGCTATATTCTAAAGGGGAGGGGCTAGCTATGATGATGGATATTTTAATGTATCTGTTCGAAACCTATATCCATAGCGATGCGGATCTGCAGGTTGATCAAGATGAACTTGAAGATGAATTGCTCCGTGCTGGTTTTCATCAAAACGATATTTATAAAGCACTTAACTGGCTAGAAGAGCTGGCTGCACTACAGCAGGCTGATGACCACTCCGCCCTATCTTATAGTGCCAGCACCTCGAGTCGCATTTATACTGAAGCTGAAATGGCTCGGTTAGATGTTGAATGTCGTGGTTTTCTGCTTTTTCTTGAGCAGATTAAAGTACTGAGTGCCGAAACTCGAGAGATGGTGATCGATCGGGTGATGGGACTGGAAACCCATGAGTTTGGCCTGGAAGATCTGAAATGGATTATTCTGATGGTGTTGTTTAACGTTCCGGGCAATGAGAGTGCTTATACCCTGATGGAAGAGTGGCTCTACACCAAAGAGCTGGGTATGCTCCATTAATCAACGACCATGAAGCATAAAATTGATCACCAGCTGTTCAGCGCGCATGAACATGCTTTAAATCAGAATGAGCCCTGCCCGAAGTGTGGTGGGGTCCTGCAGCTTCGCCATGGCAAACATGGCCCTTTTCTTGGTTGTAGCCAATATCCTCAATGTGATTATATTCGTCCTTTACATCAGAATGATGGGCATATCATTAAACCGTTAGGCGTTGCCTGTCCGGAGTGTGGTAATGAGCTGGTGTTAAGGCAGGGGCGCTATGGCATGTTTATTGGTTGTAGTAACTATCCGCAGTGCCACCATATTGAATCGCATGATCATCCGGCAGAATCGGAATCTCGATCATCGATCGTTTGTCCAGAGTGTAAAAACGGCCATTTAGTGGAGCGAAAATCCCGCTTTGGCAAAACGTTTTGGTCTTGTGATGCTTATCCTAAGTGTAAGTTTGCTCTTAACTCTCGCCCGGTTGTTGGGAACTGTACAACTTGTGGTTATCCGTTATTGATGGAAAAGAAACACGCTGGTGGCACAAAACTGGTGTGTGCCGACAGAAAATGCTCGGCTGAGCAGCAATAAAAAAACCGACCAGGTTTTAAACAGGTCGGTTTTTTTGTCAGATTTTATCAATTACGCCTGATGTGTTTGAGCAAACTCGGTAACTGCCGGAAAGGCATTTTTATCGAGAATTTGGCTAAGCTGGCAAAGTAGTTCATTCAACTGTTGTTGCGTATCTGCACATACATTGATATGCCCCATCTTACGCCCCGGACGTTTTTCTTTTCCATACCAGTGAACATGGCAGCCATGGGTTGCCAGGATTTGTTCTGGTAAAGAATCTTCTCCGAGAATATTAATCATGCTGGTCGGGCGGATCAGCTGAGTATTCCCCAATGGCATTCCACAGACCGCACGCAAGTGGTTTTCAAACTGACAGGTTTCGGCTCCCTGTTGGGTCCAGTGGCCAGAGTTATGTACCCGAGGCGCAATCTCATTGACTAACAGTTGGCCATGAACATCAAAGAATTCCAGTGCCAGCACGCCGACATAATCCAGGCTGTTTGCTACTGCCGTGAACATCTGTTTCGCTTGTTGTTGCAGTGCTACGTCTTCAATTGCTGTCGAAAGGCTGAGTACACCATTAACATGAACATTTTCTGCTAGTGGATAAACCGCAACATCGCCATTTTTGCTTCTGGCACCGACTAAAGAGACTTCACGATCAAACGGAACAAACTCTTCGGCAACGATTGCCTGAGTAGCCGTTGCTTCGATACAGGCTTGCATTTCTGGCCAGATAGCATCTGCATCATCTTGGTTTTTCAATCGCCACTGACCTTTACCGTCATAGCCGCCAAGAGCACTTTTCAGTACCATCGGCACGCCAACATGTTTAATCGCTGCTGTGAAATCTTCACGTGTGTTAATCACAAAGTACTTGGCGTTTTTAACTCCGGCCTGATCCAGCAGACTTTTTTCTAAACGGCGGTCGCCACCAGCTTTAATCGCCTCAGTGCTTGGTAAAAACTTGCCACTCTGTTCACACACATCCAGTACATCGTGAGGAATATGCTCGAACTCGGCGGTGATCACATCAGCCTGATCAACCGCATACTCTAATCCATGCCCCAGAACTGCTTGTGTCAGTGGGTGGACAACATTGCCGCTCAGCACATCAAAGGCACTGATCTGAATATTAAGCGGTGCACCAGCTAATGACATCATACGCGCCAGCTGGCCAGCACCTAAGACTAAAACGTGCATTGATTATTCCTCAGCCGGGTTTGGATTAGCCAGAACAGTATCGGTTTGTTCTTTGCGGAATGCTTCAACCTTCTGCATTACTTCTTCGTTATGCACACCGATAATTTGCGCAGCTAAGATACCTGCGTTGGCAGCGCCTGCTTCGCCGATCGCCAGAGTGCCTACAGCGATGCCTTTAGGCATCTGAACGATAGAATACAATGAATCAAGCCCAGATAGTGCGCGAGACTGAACTGGCACACCAAGCACTGGTAAGCTGGTAAATGCAGCTGTCATTCCCGGTAAATGTGCCGCACCGCCCGCGCCAGCAATAATGACGCTTAAACCGCGCTCTTTAGCACTGGTGGCATAGTCAGCAAGAAGTTGAGGGGTACGGTGAGCAGAAACTACTTTAGTTTCATATTCAACACCAAATAGGTCTAGCATATCTGCCGCTAGCTTCATGGTTGGCCAGTCGGATTTTGAACCCATGATAATTCCAACTTTCATCTCGAACTCCTCGCAGTCAGTCTGATTTGTGTATACAGCAAAAATTTTGCGCGCATTATACGGGGAAAATTGCCTTAGGAAAACGTTTGCGCGTAATCTGCTGCATTCAGTTGTAACAAATTGATTTAGGTTTCTGCCCCGATAATTTGTACACTAGCGAAAAAATAAGTCAGATTCTATGGGAAGTCGTGTGAACAATTTTGATCTAGCCATTGCGGCGTTGCAGGCAGAGCAGGTTATTGCCTATCCGACAGAAGGTGTGTTCGGTGTCGGGTGCGATCCCGATTCTCCACAAGCGATCAAACAGCTACTACAAATTAAGCAGAGATCAGTAGAAAAAGGATTAATTTTAATCGCCGCTAATTTTGAGCAGCTCAAACCCTATATTGAGTTATCTAAACTGAGCGTGCAGCAGCTTGAACGAGTCAATCAGAGTTGGCCCGGGCCTGTTACCTGGGTGATGCCAGCCAGCAGTCGAGCTACGCATTGGCTTACTGGTCAGTTTGATACCATTGCCGTGCGGGTTACTGATCATCCTTTGGTGCAACAGTTATGCCTTGCCTTTGGTAAGCCGATTACTTCAACCAGTGCCAACTTAAGCGGCCAGCCAGCTTGTATTACTACTCAAGAGGTGCAACAACAACTGGGTGACCTCAATATCACCATCCTGGATGGCGAAACCGGCGGACGCAATAAACCGAGTGAAATTCGTGATGTACAAACGTTAGCTGTTATTCGTCAGGGGTGAACGATGAATGATGTAATTAATAAACAAGCGGTCAAAGCCTACCTGATGTCATTACAGGATTCCATTTGTGAACAACTGGAAGCATTAGATGGTGTTGCAAAGTTCACACAAGATGAATGGTTTCGTGAGCCGGGCGAACGTTTAGGTGGTGGTGGGCGTAGCCGGGTATTAACTCATGGTGCCGTATTTGAGCAGGGTGGGGTTAATTTCTCCCATGTAACCGGAAAGGCGATGCCGGCATCAGCGACAGCCCATCGACCAGAATTGGCAGGGCGTCACTTTGAAGCGATGGGCGTTTCTTTGGTTATCCATCCGAATAACCCTTATGTACCGACTTCCCATGCTAATGTCCGTTTTTTTATTGCCGAGAAAGAGGGTGAAGAACCGATTTGGTGGTTTGGTGGTGGTTTTGACTTAACTCCGTTTTATCCCTTTGATGAGGATTGTCGTCACTGGCACGATGTAGCAAAATCATTGTGTGAGCCATTTGGCGATCAGGTATATGCAGAACATAAGGCTTGGTGTGACCGCTATTTCTATTTACCTCATCGCGAAGAGACTCGTGGGATCGGTGGGTTATTTTTTGATGATCTCAACCAATGGGACTTTTCTACCTGTTTTGGCTATATAAAAGCGGTGGGTGAAGGATATACCAAAGCCTATGCGCCGATTGTAGAACGGCGTCGGGAGACTCCGTATGGCGAACGTCAACGTCAGTTCCAACTGTATCGCCGTGGTCGTTATGTCGAATTTAATTTGGTGTTTGACCGGGGTACTCTGTTTGGGCTGCAAACCGGAGGCCGCACTGAGTCGATATTGATGTCAATGCCACCTTTAGCCCGTTGGGAATATGGCTATCAGCCTGAGTCGGCAAGTCCAGAAGCAAAATTGCAAGATTATTTACAGCCGCGCGAGTGGTGACAGTTGTTAATGTGGATGGTAGGGTTCGGCTATCGGGCCCCATTCAATTATACTCAGGCAGGGATATGACGCTTATTATTGATCGGTACGCTGTATTTGGTAACCCAATCGGCCATACCAAATCTCCTTTTATTCACACTCTTTTTGCTCGCCAGACAAATCAGGCGATGGATTATACGGCTGAGCTTGCTCCCGTTGATGGTTTTGTCACCGCAGCTAAGCAATTCTTTGCCCAAGGGGGAAAAGGTTGCAACGTTACAGTTCCTTTCAAAGAAGATGCTTATCAATTTGCTACTCAGCTAACGGAACGCGCCAGACTCGCCGGCGCGGTCAATACGCTGAAAAAACTCGATGATGGTATCATCCTGGGCGATAACACCGATGGTGAAGGGCTGGTTCAGGACCTTTTGCAATACCAAGTGCCGCTTAAAGGTGCCAGAGTTCTGTTAATTGGCTCTGGTGGCGCAGCTCGCGGAGTGATTAAGCCATTGCTCGATCAGCAACCGATGAGTATCACGATTACCAACCGTACTTTTTCCAAAGCTCAGACATTGGCTGAAATATTTCACGCTTATGGTGATGTGCAAGCTGTGGAAATGCAGAACATCAACCAGGAGTTTGATGTCATCATCAACTCGACATCAGCAAGCCTGGATGGGAAATTGCCCGATATATCCCCGGTAATCTTTTCTACACACAGCGTTAGCTACGATATGATGTATGGAGCTGGTTTAACCAAGTTTAACCAATGGGCTGTTGAACAGGGTTGTGGGCATGCCTATGATGGCTTGGGTATGCTCGTTGGCCAGGCTGCGGAAAGTTTTATGTTGTGGCGTGGTTTGCGACCAGGTACTCGTCAGGTTCTAAGAGAGTTACGCCGGAATTTACAGGGGCAGCTATGAATCAGGCGATTTTATTTTCTGATGATCAGGTATGGAATGAAGAGCAACAACAGGTTGAGTTTTCTGCTCAATGTATGGGAGCGTTGATCCTCTGTGTTGTACCGTCGGCTGTTCTTGAAAAATTGAGCGGAAAAAAGGTTATTGATGCAGAAAGTGCCCTCGAACAGTTCATTCAATATCGCTTTGATATAGAAGAACTGGCCGAGTCACTTATAGAAGATGAAGAGTTTAATGCCGATGGGCAAGTGATGCTGAGTTAAGCTTTGGTATCAATATCTTCAACCTGAGTGAGATAATCATTTTTATTGGCAACATAATTATTAGCAGATTTTTGTAAAAACGCTCGTTCCTTTTCTGAAAGAGGGCGAGCTTGCTTTACCGGACTGCCAACGTAAAGATAGCCGCTTTCTAACCGTTTGTTGGGTGGGACCAGACTTCCCGCCCCAATCATAACTTCTTCTTCTATAATCACACCATCCAGGATGATTGCTCCCATACCCACCAGTACCCGATCATGAATAGTGCAGCCGTGCAGCATAACTTTATGCCCTACAGTGACATCATTACCAATAATTAACGGGTAACCGTCGGGGTTTTCTGCATTTTTATGTGTGACATGTAGAACCGAACCGTCCTGGATATTTGTCCGATCACCGATCGAGATATAATTGACATCTCCCCGTGCGGCAACTAAAGGCCATACACTCGAGTCATCACCAATTCGGATATCACCGACCAGTACAGAGCTAGAATCGATATAAACTCTTGCGCCCACTTGTGGACAAATTCCTTTGTAGCTACGAATTGAACTCATAATTTCTCCTTTTTATAAGCAGATTAAACGAGGTTTTTAGTCCGAATAGTAGTAAAAATAGACCATTTGAGCAAAAAACACCCGAACAGATAAAAAATCAAAGTTTTTTGCAAAAAGGCCTTGCGTCTGTGACGATGATCTCTATAATGCCGCCTCACTGACACGGCGCACTGAGTTACTCAAACGCAGCTGTGACAAGGCCAGAGAGAAAATTGTAAAAAAGTGTTTGACACTGACAATTAAATCGCTAGAATGGCCGTCCGCTTCGAGATGAAGCAAAGCTCTTTAACAATTTAAACCTATCAATCTGTGTGGGCACTCGTTGATGATGATCGAAAAGATTTATCAGTGAACTGAGTGACCAATCAAGATTTCTTTTGGCAACAGAAGAAGACTTGGCACAGTCAATTCATTCCAACTTCGGTTGGAATAACAGTAATCACTGAGTCGAAGCTTAGGCTTCAAAAAACTTTAATTGAAGAGTTTGATCATGGCTCAGATTGAACGCTGGCGGCAGGCTTAACACATGCAAGTCGAGCGGTAACAGGAATTAGCTTGCTAATTTGCTGACGAGCGGCGGACGGGTGAGTAATGCCTGGGAAATTGCCCTGATGTGGGGGATAACCATTGGAAACGATGGCTAATACCGCATGATGTCTACGGACCAAAGAGGGGGACCTTCGGGCCTCTCGCGTCAGGATATGCCCAGGTGGGATTAGCTAGTTGGTGAGGTAAGGGCTCACCAAGGCGACGATCCCTAGCTGGTCTGAGAGGATGATCAGCCACACTGGAACTGAGACACGGTCCAGACTCCTACGGGAGGCAGCAGTGGGGAATATTGCACAATGGGCGCAAGCCTGATGCAGCCATGCCGCGTGTATGAAGAAGGCCTTCGGGTTGTAAAGTACTTTCAGTTGTGAGGAAGGCAGTTGCGTTAATAGCGTAATTGTTTGACGTTAGCAACAGAAGAAGCACCGGCTAACTCCGTGCCAGCAGCCGCGGTAATACGGAGGGTGCGAGCGTTAATCGGAATTACTGGGCGTAAAGCGCATGCAGGTGGTCTGTTAAGTCAGATGTGAAAGCCCCGGGCTTAACCCGGGATGGTCATTTGAAACTGGCAGGCTAGAGTACTGTAGAGGGGGGTAGAATTTCAGGTGTAGCGGTGAAATGCGTAGAGATCTGAAGGAATACCGGTGGCGAAGGCGGCCCCCTGGACAGATACTGACACTCAGATGCGAAAGCGTGGGGAGCAAACAGGATTAGATACCCTGGTAGTCCACGCTGTAAACGATGTCTACTTGGAGGTTGTGGCCTTGAGCCGTGGCTTTCGGAGCTAACGCGTTAAGTAGACCGCCTGGGGAGTACGGTCGCAAGATTAAAACTCAAATGAATTGACGGGGGCCCGCACAAGCGGTGGAGCATGTGGTTTAATTCGATGCAACGCGAAGAACCTTACCTACTCTTGACATCCAGAGAAGTCGACGGAGACGTTGATGTGCCTTCGGGAACTCTGAGACAGGTGCTGCATGGCTGTCGTCAGCTCGTGTTGTGAAATGTTGGGTTAAGTCCCGCAACGAGCGCAACCCTTATCCTTGTTTGCCAGCACGTAATGGTGGGAACTCCAGGGAGACTGCCGGTGATAAACCGGAGGAAGGTGGGGACGACGTCAAGTCATCATGGCCCTTACGAGTAGGGCTACACACGTGCTACAATGGCGCATACAGAGGGCAGCCAACTTGCGAAAGTGAGCGAATCCCAAAAAGTGCGTCGTAGTCCGGATTGGAGTCTGCAACTCGACTCCATGAAGTCGGAATCGCTAGTAATCGTGGATCAGAATGCCACGGTGAATACGTTCCCGGGCCTTGTACACACCGCCCGTCACACCATGGGAGTGGGCTGCAAAAGAAGTAGGTAGTTTAACCTTCGGGGGGACGCTTACCACTTTGTGGTTCATGACTGGGGTGAAGTCGTAACAAGGTAGCGCTAGGGGAACCTGGCGCTGGATCACCTCCTTAAACGATGATTGTGCATTGATGAGTGTTCACACAGATTGATACGGTTTAGATGAAGAAGAGAATAGTGGGTCTGTAGCTCAGGTGGTTAGAGCGTTCGCCTGATAAGCGAGAGGTCGGTGGTTCAAGTCCACTCAGACCCACCACGATGGGGCTATAGCTCAGCTGGGAGAGCGCCTGCCTTGCACGCAGGAGGTCTGCGGTTCGATCCCGCATAGCTCCACCATCTTTAAAGGTATTCTCTTGAGTATTTTTAGAAATGGTAACGTTTCGTTATCTTGCTCTTTAACAATTTGGAAAGCTGACAAAGCAATGTTTATTGATTGATTCAATGAAGATTGTTTGTAAAAAGTTCTCAATGTTTATCGCTTCCTTATTTAAGGAAAGGATAAACACCAACACACAATCAAGTGTTCTTGGGAATCTTACTTTTAAAGTAAGTATTCAAAAATTGAGTCCGGCAAATATCATCTCTCTCGCTTATTCAAACAATGAGAGAGAACGAAAAACCTTGGTGATTTGTCATCCAATCCGAAACTTCTTCGGGTTGTATGGTTAAGTGACTAAGCGTACACGGTGGATGCCTTGGCAGTCAGAGGCGATGAAGGACGTATTAACTTGCGATAAGCGTAGATTAGGCAGTAAAAGCCACTTGAGTCTACGATTTCCGAATGGGGAAACCCACTTACATAAGTAAGTATCATTAAGTAAATACATAGCTTAATGAAGCGAACCGGGAGAACTGAAACATCTAAGTACCCCGAGGAAGAGAAATCAATTGAGATTCCGAAAGTAGCGGCGAGCGAAATTGGATTAGCCCTTAAGCTGTTACTGTGTTAGACGAAGTCTCTGGAAAGGGACGCAATAAAGGGTGATAGCCCCGTAGTCGACGACACAGTTTGAGTGAAAACGAGTAAGGCGGGACACGTGATATCCTGTCTGAACATGGGGGGACCATCCTCCAAGGCTAAATACTCCTGACTGACCGATAGTGAACCAGTACCGTGAGGGAAAGGCGAAAAGAACCCCTGTGAGGGGAGTGAAATAGAACCTGAAACCGTGTACGTACAAGCAGTAGGAGCCTCCTTAGTGGGGTGACTGCGTACCTTTTGTATAATGGGTCAGCGACTTATATTCAGTGGCAAGGTTAACCGTTTAGGGGAGCCGTAGGGAAACCGAGTCTTAACTGGGCGCACAGTCTCTGGATATAGACCCGAAACCGAGTGATCTAGCCATGGGCAGGTTGAAGGTTGAGTAACATCAACTGGAGGACCGAACCGACTAATGTTGAAAAATTAGCGGATGACTTGTGGCTAGGGGTGAAAGGCCAATCAAACTCGGAGATAGCTGGTTCTCCCCGAAAGCTATTTAGGTAGCGCCTCGGACGAATACTACTGGGGGTAGAGCACTGTTAAGGCTAGGGGGTCATCCCGACTTACCAACCCTTTGCAAACTCCGAATACCAGTAAGTACTATCCGGGAGACACACGGCGGGTGCTAACGTCCGTCGTGGAGAGGGAAACAACCCAGACCGCCAGCTAAGGTCCCAAATTACAGCTAAGTGGGAAACGATGTGGGAAGGCTTAGACAGCTAGGATGTTGGCTTAGAAGCAGCCATCATTTAAAGAAAGCGTAATAGCTCACTAGTCGAGTCGGCCTGCGCGGAAGATGTAACGGGGCTAAGTTGTAAACCGAAGCTGCGGCAATGTGATTTATCACATTGGGTAGGGGAGCGTTCTGTAAGCCGTTGAAGGTGTGTTGTAAAGCATGCTGGAGGTATCAGAAGTGCGAATGCTGACATAAGTAACGATAATGGGGGTGAAAAACCTCCACGCCGGAAGACCAAGGGTTCCTGTCCAACGTTAATCGGGGCAGGGTGAGTCGACCCCTAAGGCGAGGCTGAAGAGCGTAGTCGATGGGAAACGGGTTAATATTCCCGTACTTTTTGTGAATGCGATGGGGGGACGGAGAAGGCTAGATGGGCCTGGCGACGGTTGTCCAGGTTCAAGTGCGTAGGCTTAAGAGTTAGGAAAATCCGGCTCTTTTTAAGGCTGAGACACGATGTCGAGCTGCTACGGCAGTGAAGTCATTGATGCCCTGCTTCCAGGAAAAGCCTCTAAGCTTCAGTTCACAAGAAATCGTACCCCAAACCGACACAGGTGGTCGGGTAGAGAATACCAAGGCGCTTGAGAGAACTCGGGTGAAGGAACTAGGCAAAATGGTACCGTAACTTCGGGAGAAGGTACGCTCTTGGCGGTGAAGTCCCTTGCGGATGGAGCTACTGAGAGTCGCAGATACCAGGTGGCTGCAACTGTTTATTAAAAACACAGCACTGTGCAAAATCGAAAGATGACGTATACGGTGTGACGCCTGCCCGGTGCCGGAAGGTTAATTGATGGGGTTAGCGGTAACGCGAAGCTCTTGATCGAAGCCCCGGTAAACGGCGGCCGTAACTATAACGGTCCTAAGGTAGCGAAATTCCTTGTCGGGTAAGTTCCGACCTGCACGAATGGCGTAATGATGGCCACGCTGTCTCCACCCGAGACTCAGTGAAATTGAAATCGCTGTGAAGATGCAGTGTACCCGCGGCTAGACGGAAAGACCCCGTGAACCTTTACTACAGCTTGGCACTGAACATTGACCCTACATGTGTAGGATAGGTGGGAGGCTTTGAAGACATGACGCTAGTTGTGTTGGAGCCGTCCTTGAAATACCACCCTTGTATGTTTGATGTTCTAACTTAGCCCCATAATCTGGGGTGAGGACAGTGCCTGGTGGGTAGTTTGACTGGGGCGGTCTCCTCCCAAAGAGTAACGGAGGAGCACGAAGGTGGGCTAATCACGGTTGGACATCGTGAGGTTAGTGTAATGGCACAAGCCCGCTTGACTGCGAGAATGACGGTTCGAGCAGGTGCGAAAGCAGGTCATAGTGATCCGGTGGTTCTGAATGGAAGGGCCATCGCTCAACGGATAAAAGGTACTCCGGGGATAACAGGCTGATACCGCCCAAGAGTTCATATCGACGGCGGTGTTTGGCACCTCGATGTCGGCTCATCACATCCTGGGGCTGAAGTCGGTCCCAAGGGTATGGCTGTTCGCCATTTAAAGTGGTACGCGAGCTGGGTTTAGAACGTCGTGAGACAGTTCGGTCCCTATCTGCCGTGGGCGTTGGAAGATTGAAGGGGGCTGCTCCTAGTACGAGAGGACCGGAGTGGACGAACCTCTGGTGTTCGGGTTGTGATGCCAATCGCATTGCCCGGTAGCTAAGTTCGGAATCGATAACCGCTGAAAGCATCTAAGCGGGAAGCGAGCCCTAAGATGAGTCTTCCCTGGCGCTTTAAGCGTCCTAAAGGGTTGTTCGAGACTAGAACGTTGATAGGCAGGGTGTGTAAGCGTTGTGAGGCGTTGAGCTAACCTGTACTAATTGCCCGTGAGGCTTAACCATACAACACCGAAGAGGTTTTGTTGGACTTGATTGAAAGAACAGAATTGATTGTGTAATGAGAACATGCTCTTTATTTAAGAGAAAACAGCTTTCCGAATTAACATATTTTGCTTGGCGACCATAGCATTTTGGACCCACCTGACTCCATTCCGAACTCAGAAGTGAAACAAAATAGCGCCGATGGTAGTGTGGGGTCTCCCCATGTGAGAGTAGGACATCGCCAGGCTTTGAACAAAACTAAAATCTAGCATCATTAGAGTAAGACTCGATATTAGTACAATTTGTGGAGAGATGGCTGAGTGGTTGAAAGCACCGGTCTTGAAAACCGGCGTACGTTAATAGCGTACCTAGGGTTCAAATCCCTATCTCTCCGCCACTATTAAAAAAGCCCGCTGAATATCAGCGGGCTTTTTGCTATATTCAATTTTTAATTCTCTCCAAGATCATTTCTACAGTCTCTTCATCAGCTTGTTTTCCAGAACAACTATTTTGTGTGTGTTAAATGTCATGGTTTGGTGAATTTTTATGGCTAAAGCAATTTGAAACAGTTAGCATACAAAACGACTGATTTTTTAAACAAGGGATTGATAGTGAAGCATTTCATGTTTGTTGTATTACTTTCTGCCTTCGTAAATGTGGCTAATGCAGCACCTGTAGCATCATCATCGCTTTTGAATGATGACGAGCTAAAACAGTTAAATCTCATTAACGAAACATATCAGAATACGCTGACCTCACTGGGTTTAAGTGCACGGCAGAATGAGTTGAATTTATTGATGAACAATCGACGTGAAGAATTAGAACGTCGGGTGGTTGCTATTTCGCAGACGGATTCATTGATAAAGTCGTTTCGTTCTGAGTTGGAAAGTAACAACAATACGGATGAGTTGTTATCACAACTAAAAAAACAAGCAGATTTAATTCATGAGCAGCAAACCAAAATTGAAGGTATGACTGCGCAGATTACTTCGCTAACCAATGAAATAGAAAGCCTGTCAAAAAAAATGACAGATGCTTCATGGGAAAAAGAGCAGGATATTCAATCGCTCAAAAATATGATTGAAGATCGATTAATCCGTGAAGGAAATACGGTTCACGAGGTGTCGGTTAATGGTTCAACGGCTTGTTCTCCGAGTGAAAGTTTGACGACCTGTATGAAGGAAAAGCAAAATCTGTTAGTTCTTAGTTACTTTGAACAGCAGCATATTGTTCCTCAGATCAGCCGCTCTAAATTGACCGGAGCAACAATCGATTTGTCAGGTAAAGTGACCTATGGAATTGATGTTCAGTATACCGTGCCATATTCAACTGCAATGAGTCATAATTTGAATTTTGAGCTTGGAATAAAAAGCATCGCTCTGAATCTGAGTTCAAATGTCGATGCATCTTACTTTATTGACGGCCATAAAGTAGGCGAAGGTAAAGAGGTGAAAGTCACTGGTGAATATTTCGGTAGCCGTGTGATCGAGGCTAGGTTTGACGAAGAACGGCAGTCTTCAATTGAAAGTATTGTTGATAACGGTAAATATTTTTACCCGTTTAAAATTCGTTAATCTAAGTAAATTTTAATTCCCCTGATGCCAAAAGTTTCAGGGGAATTTTTCCTTTTATCCATATCATAATTACCGCAGAAGTTGGCCGGAATTAACTGACAATACTGTGTCTTACCGTGACAACTTTCCATAACGCATTGACTAAAGGTTCATCCAGCTTCGCCCGTTTGCAGCAGACCCCGAGCTTGAATGGTTTGATAAAATCACTTTCATTCAGACGAAGAATCTTTTCTCTTACTGGACTGTTGTTGATGACCACATCTGGTGCTATGCCCACACCATAACCCAAAGCTACCATACTGACGATTGCTTCATGCCCGGCAATCTGAGCGTAGATATTGGGTTTAATTTTCATTTTTTTAAACCATGAATTAGCTCGTTCGCGAGCGGTTCCTGCTTCGGGAACAATAAAAGGGATCTCTGCCCAATGAGGTGGAACTTGGTTTAGTGCGGTAGCAAAACTGCTGATTCCCATCGGGGCAATGACCGAGAGCGGAATTTCGCTTATTGATTCAAAAGCTACGCGGGAAGGGAGTTGTTCGGGTAAGGCTGATATAGCGAGATCGGCTTCATCACTTAATACTTTATCAATCGCCTGAGCGGGATCTCCGGTTAGAAGCTTAAACTCGATAAAAGGGTGGTGGGCTCGAAATTCAGATAAAAGTTCAGGCAAATGACTGTAGCTGGCTGTTACAGAGCAGAAGAGCCTGATTTCTCCTTTAAGGTTGCTGCTTCGCTCTTGAAGCTGAATGTGATACTGATTCCATTCATTAAGAATTTTTTGCGCTACAGGGATCAGTTGGCCGCCTGAAGGAGTTAATTCTACACTACGATTATCACGCATAAAAAGAGGATGACCAATCTCTTCTTCCAAACGCTGGATTTGGCGTGTCAGAGCAGAAGGACTCATATGCATAGCCGTTGCGGTTTTGCTAAAGTTTTTGCTCTCACATAAATGGATGAAAATTTGCAGTGATTTTATATTCATAGTGACACAGATCTTATGTTGTGTATTTCGCAATACTTGATTGTGAATATATCACTTTTCGCAATGGGATGTCTGTTTTAGTATGAGCCAACTCGGTGTTTGACCACCGACATGAGAAAGATAAATTCAAAGGAGTGCCACATGGCTAACTATTTTAATACCCTAAACCTGCGTCAGCAGCTTGACCAACTTGGTCGTTGCCGTTTTATGGACCGTTCTGAATTCGCGACAGAAGCGGATTACCTAAAAGGTAAAAAAGTCGTGATCGTGGGTTGTGGTGCTCAAGGTCTGAACCAAGGTCTTAACATGCGTGATTCTGGCCTAGATGTTTCTTACGCTCTACGCCAGGCTGCGATTGATGAACAACGTCAGTCATTCAAAAATGCAAAAGACAATGGTTTCGTAGTAGATAGCTATGAGAAGCTGATCCCTCAAGCGGATTTGGTTGTTAACCTGACTCCGGATAAACAACACTCAAACGTTGTTGAAACTGTAATGCCTTTAATGAAAGAAGGTGCAGCTCTTGGTTACTCGCACGGCTTCAACATCGTTGAAGAAGGTATGCAGATTCGTAAAGACATCACTGTTGTGATGGTTGCTCCGAAGTGTCCTGGTACAGAAGTACGTGAAGAGTACAAACGCGGTTTCGGTGTTCCTACACTAATCGCTGTTCACCCAGAGAACGATCCAAAAGGTGAAGGCTGGGATATCGCTAAAGCATGGGCTGCTGCAACAGGTGGTCACCGTGCTGGCTGTCTGGAATCTTCTTTCGTTGCTGAAGTTAAATCTGACCTGATGGGCGAGCAGACTATCCTGTGTGGTATGCTACAAGCAGGTTCTATCGTATGCTACGAGAAAATGATTGCTGACGGTATCGACGCTGGTTATGCAGGCAAACTTCTGCAATACGGCTGGGAAACTATCACTGAAGCGCTTAAATTCGGTGGCATCACTCACATGATGGATCGTCTGTCTAACCCAGCTAAAGTGAAAGCGTTTGAACTTTCTGAAGAGCTGAAAGATCTTATGCGTCCTCTATACAACAAACACATGGATGACATCATCTGTGGTGAATTCTCAAGCACTATGATGGCTGACTGGGCGAACGATGACGTAAACCTACTAGGCTGGCGTAAAGAAACTGGCGAAACGGCTTTCGAAAACTACCCTGCATCTGATGTTAAAATCGCTGAGCAAGAGTATTTCGACAACGGTATCCTGATGGTCGCAATGGTTCGTGCCGGGGTTGAACTGGCATTCGAAGCAATGACAGCATCTGGCATCATCGATGAGTCAGCTTACTACGAATCACTACATGAACTGCCACTGATCGCAAACACTGTTGCACGTAAGCGCCTGTACGAAATGAACGTGGTTATCTCTGATACTGCAGAATACGGTAACTACCTGTTCGCTAACGTAGCAACTCCTCTTCTACGTGAGAAGTTCATGCCAAACGTGGGTACTGACGTAATTGGTAAAGGTCTGGGTGAAACATCTAACCAGGTAGACAACGCTCAGCTTATCGAAATCAACAGTGTTATCCGTAACCACCCAGTTGAGTACATCGGTGAAGAGTTACGTGGCTACATGAAAGACATGAAGCGTATCGCTGTAGGTGACTAATCGTTACTCTCTGTTCTGATAGAAGAAAAGGCTTGGTGTGAATACCAAGCCTTTTTTCATTCTGGAAGACGCTGTTGCTGATTGTTGAGCAGAAAAGGAATCTGCTAATTATTTATCTGCAAGTTTTGCTTCTAACTCTGCCAGCTTTTGTTCCATTTGAGTTAGCTTCTCACGAGTACGCAATAGTACCTGAGTCTGAACATCAAATTCTTCGCGACTTACTACATCTAGTTTATTCAGTTGGCCCTGAATAACCTGACGTACCTTATGTTCAACATCTGCGCCGAGCTCTTTTACTGGCTGAGGCATAGATTCATGAATCTGTTTTGCAATCTGCTCTATTTTTTTTGGATCAAACATACGCTGATAAACTCCTATTCAATTAGCAATATTCTATGCAATTCAGCGGCAAAAGTCGTCCCTGTAATGATAAAAAAGGTCACCGGAGTGACCTTTAAGTTACGACTTAGAGAAGATTAGCTACGCTCATTTTCTTCTTCGAAAACCGGGAGTGGTTGGTGTTTTTCTGCCAGGTAGCTGTAGATGACTGGCAACACAAACAAGGTAAAGATGGTTCCGATTGCCAGACCGGAGACAATCACGACCCCGATACTAAAGCGTTGCTCGGCTCCTGCTCCGGTAGCAAACATCAGTGGGATCAAACCGGCGATCATTGCTGCGGTTGTCATCAGAATCGGACGCAGTCGAATTCGGGTCGCTTCCATTACCGCTTCGATACGATTCATCTGCTGATGTAATTGTGCTTCTTTTGCTACTTCACAAATCAAGATACCGTGTTTGGTAATTAAGCCTATTAGGGTGATCAATCCCACTTGTGAGTAGATATTCATTGTAGCGGCACCCCAGGCCAGAGTTATCAGTGTGCCAGAAATCGCCAATGGTACCGAAACCATGATGACTAATGGGTCGCGCATTGATTCAAACTGAATCGCCAGAACCAGAAAGATGATAGCTAACGCAAGACCAAAGGTTGTAAATAGCGCACTACCTTCATTGACATACTGGCGTGAAGCTCCCATATAGTCATAATCGTAACCGACAGGCAGGCTTTCTTCAGCTAACTGATCAAGGAAGTTAATTGCATCGCCCATTGCGACACCCGGAGATGGAACACCACCAATGGTTGCTGAATTTAACTGGTTGAAGTGCGCTAGAGAACGAGGCTGAGCTTCAACGTTGACTGTTATTAAACTGCCTAGTGGGATCGCCTGACCGGAGACTGAGCGGACATAGTAGTGTTGCAATGACTCAGGATTCAGACGGTATTTTCGTTCAACCTGTGGAATCACTTCATAAGAACGACCATCCAGATCAACCCGGTTGACGCTACCGTCAGCCATCATTGTGCTGAGCGTAATACCTATATCCTGCATGGTTACGCCATAGGCAGCAGCTTTGTCTTTATCGATTTCAATCCGCATGGTTGCCGAATCAAAGTTCAGATCAAGGGTTGAGTAGACAAACAGTGGACTCTGTTGCACTTTACTTAGCATTTCCGAAGTCAAGGTAAACAGATTTTCAAAGTTATCCGGAGTGGTGATCACCATCTGAATCGGCAGGCCCGAACCTGCTCCCGGCAGTTCTGGCATTTCAAAGGCTGAAATATTCATCCCCGGAATCTCTTTCAGCACTTCCTGTATTCGTTTGGTGATATCGGCCTGGCTACTTTCACGTTGACTCCATGGAACCATAGCAGAAATCCCCAGAGCCTGATTAGACTTAGGAATGCCGGTAAATACCAGCCCCAGCTCTATCTCTGGTTGCTCAAGTAGAGCGTTGTTAACCTCATTCATCGTGTTTTGCAAATAATCGAGGTTAGCGTTGGACGGGCCATTGCCGATCAGCATGACAACGCCTTTATCTTCTGCGGGTGCCAGTTCGGTGGGTATCATTTTGAACAGAACCGGAAGTGTAGCAAAGACGATAAAAGCAAAGCCAAGTACAACCGGACGATGTTTTAATACCGCTTTCAACATTCGCATATAGCGGCTGGTAATGCGATCGAGAAAGCCATGTACCGCCAATTCAAAACGGCTGGGCTCATCATGATCTTTTAGCATCTTGGAACACATCATCGGTGAGAGTGTCAGAGCGATGATACCTGAAACAAACACTGAACCGGCCAATGTGAGTGCGAACTCTTTAAACAGCGAACCGGTGACGCCACTAGTCATCGCAATTGGCGCGTACACCGCTGCGAGAGAGAGGGTCATCGCAATAACGGGTAAGGCAATTTCTCGGGTACCAATGATCGCTGCGCGGAATGGTGATTCTCCCAGTTTAACGTGGCGATCAACGTTCTCCAGCACAACAATTGCGTCATCAACCACCAGACCGATTGCCAGTACCATAGCCAGCAGCGTCATTAGGTTCCAAGAAAAGCCGAACATCTGCATAACCACCACGACACCGATTAGTGATAGCGGAATGGTGACGATCGGGATTAATACTGCACGTAGCGAGCCGAGGAACAGCGTGATCACCACTAGTACGATCAAAGCGGCTTCCGCTATGGTTTTAATTACTTCATTGATTGACTCGTTAATCGCAATGGTTGAGTCGTATAGCAGTTCCATCTTAATGGTGCTCGGAACATTCTTTTCAATGCGCGGTAATAATTGAGTTACGTTTTTGGCAATGGTAATTGAGTTGGCACTTGGTGCTGCACTGATAGCGGCAACGATCGCCTCTTTGCCATTAGCCGTGGCGCGGAAAAAGTCATGACTTTTGGAAAGAGTGACTTTGGCGACATCCTGCAGGCGGATTAGCGTACCGTCTTTGGATTTAATCACCAGATTTTCTAATCCTTCGGTCGAGCTGACCTGGGTCTTGACATCACCGTTATACAGCACAAATTCACCGGTTGCCTGACCCGTTGCAGACTGGTAGTTGTTTGCGGTTAATACTGACATAACATCGGTAGCAGTCAGATTAAGGGACGCCATTTTTAGCGGATCTAACCAAACGCGTAGGGCATATTGAGTACCGCCGTACAGATCAACTTTGGACACTCCGCTGACGGTGAATAGCTGTGGTGTGATCACCCGATTGAGATAGTCAGTGATTTGGCTTGAGTTTAGAGTGTCGCTGGTAAAGCCGAGGTAGAGAACCGCTGTGGACGAACCGGTTGAGAGTGTTACTGTTGGATCATCGGACTCTTTTGGCAGCATTGAACGTACCGAATTCGCTTTGGCCAGAATATCGGCCAGTGCAGCATTCGGATCGGTATTGAGCTTCATCTTAGCAGTAATAGTTGAACGGCCAAGTGAAGACTCGGAAGTCATAAAATCGATATTATCCGCCTGAGCAATCGCCTGTTCTAAAGGCTGGGTAATAAAGCCCTGCACTAGATCGGCACTGGCACCATAATAGCTTGTTGTCACCGTGACCTCGGTATTGGTCATCTCCGGGTATTGACGCACCTGAAGTTGAAAAATGGCTTGCAAGCCAAGTAAAACGATCAGCAGGCTTAGTGAGATGGCCAGTACCGGACGGCGAATAAACAGATCTGTAAAGCGCATGTCGCCTCCGGTTATAGCATTGGGATTTCAGCGCGTGGCGCTGTGGCATTGCTTTCGACAATATGGACTTTAGAGCCATTGCTGAGGCGAACCTGTCCGGATGTAACCACTGTTTCTCCATCCTCTAGTCCACCCACTATGTGGGCTACACTGCCGCGACGTTCACCGACTTCTACTACACGCTGCTCAACACGCAGCTCGTCGTTAACGCTTTTAGTAACGTAAACCGAATTACCATACAGGGTGTAGGTGATCGCCGTTTGCGGAACAACGATTTGATCATTTAACACTGGCAGACGGATACTGGCACGGGCAAACATGCCGCTACGTAGCAGGCCATCGCTATTTGGAATACTCGCTTCAATCTGGATTAAGCCACTTTGCGCATTTACTGCGGGTTCGATAGCCGTAATGGAACCTGTAAATGTTTGTTCGGGGTAAGCATCAACACTGATGTCGACGATCTGCTGTTTGGAAATCAGAGAAATATCTGTTTGTGGGACAGTGAAATGAAAACGCATGTTAGAAATATCTTCTAGGCGGACGATAGCAGTTCCTGCTTGCAAATATTGACCCAGGTAGATATTGCGAATGCCGACAATTCCGGAGAATGGTGCACTGATCGTGCGCTTGGCAATCGAAGCCTTCAGGCTTTCAATATCTGCAGAGAGTGACAGATAAGCTGCTTGAGCATCATCATACGCCTCCTGAGAAAGAGATCCCTTGCTGTATAGCCCTTTATAGCGCTCATATTTTGCTTTTGCTGCTGGTTGGCGAGCTAAGGCACTTTTCAGATTCGCTTGTTCAACATCTGAATTCAGGGTTAACAACGTGCTGCCTGCACTAATGGTTTCGCCTGAATCAAAAGAGATCTTATCGATGACACCAGCCGTTTGAGTTGCCAGAGTCACACCTTGGCTAGGCTCGATAAATCCCACTGCTTCAATGGTTGGAGTCCATGGGGTGAATTTGGTTGTTTCCACCGTGATTGGATTCGAAGGCTCTGGGCGGTTAGCCAGATACTGAGTAATCATCTTTTGTTTAAACAAGTTAAAACCGATCACGCTGCCAAATAAAACCAGTGCAATCAGCAGCATAATAAATGTCCACTTTTTCATTTTTTTTGTACTCCAAAGGGTGGATTAAGTGGTTAGCGAGCCCAACAACAAGTTAGATAGCGCATTATGTGTTCAATGAGTTTGTTTTTGCAATACACCTGTACAATAAATTTGTATTAACTACAGAATCGATTGATCGTGGTAATCATCAGGTATGAAGATTATTATTAGCAGCAAATTTGACAGTAATAGCGCAGTAGATTGATGAAATTGAACCCGAGACAAAATGAAGCGGTGAAATACGTGTCTGGTCCCTGTTTGGTGCTGGCAGGGGCCGGTTCGGGCAAAACTCGGGTCATTACTAATAAAATCGCCTACTTAGTTCAGGAATGTGGTTACAAGCCGCGTAATATTGCGGCGGTGACGTTCACCAATAAAGCCGCCCGAGAAATGAAAGAGCGGGTTGGTCAGACTTTGGGTAAGAAAGAGTCCCGAGGTTTGATGGTGTCGACCTTTCACACACTCGGACTCAATATTATCCGTCGTGAATATAAGCAGCTTGGCCTGAAACCGGGCTTTTCTTTATTTGACGATCAGGATCAGTTGGCGCTATTAAAAGAGCTGACCGAAAAGCAGCTCGATGGCGATAAAGATCTACTACGTCAGCTACTCAGTACTATTTCCAACTGGAAAAATGACATGGTCGCGCCGGAAAAGGCCAAAGCTCTGGCTCAGGGAGAGCAGGCGCAGCTGTTTGCATTCTGTTATGAAATGTATCAGAACCAGATGCGTGCCTATAATGCGCTTGATTTTGACGATCTTATCCAGATGCCGGTGCGTTTGTTACATGACAATCAGGAAGTTCGTGAGCGTTGGCAGGCCAAGATCCGTTATCTGCTGGTCGATGAATATCAGGATACCAATACTAGCCAGTATCAGTTGGTGAAGTTGTTAGTGGGGGAGCGGGCCCGCTTAACTGTGGTGGGGGATGATGATCAGTCAATCTATTCATGGCGCGGTGCCAAGCCGCAGAATCTGGTGTTGTTAGGCCAGGATTTTCCGCAACTGAAGTTGATTAAGCTGGAACAAAATTATCGTTCAACCAGCCGGATTTTACGTACCGCCAACATCCTGATTGCTAATAATCCACACGTCTATGAGAAAACGCTGTTCTCGGAAATCCCGGAAGGTGAAAAACTCAAAGTCATTCATGCTAATAATGAAGAGCATGAAGCGGAGCGGGTTGCCGGGGAAATTATCGCGCATAAGTTTCTTAATCGAACCGATTACAGCCAGTATGCGATTTTGTATCGGGGTAATCATCAATCCCGTCTGTTAGAAAAGTATTTAATGCAGAACCGGGTGCCCTATCGTCTTTCTGGTGGAACCTCGTTTTTTGCCCGGGCCGAAATCAAAGATATCATGGCTTACCTGCGGGTACTGGTGAATCCGGATGATGACAATGCATTTTTACGCATTGTAAATACGCCACGGCGGGAAATCGGCCCGGCTACCTTAGAGAAGCTTGGTAATTATGCCAACATGCGCGGAAAGAGCCTGTTTGAAGCCAGCTTTGAATTAGGACTTGAACAGCATTTAACCGGACGAGGACTGGAAAACTTACGCCGTTTTACTCAATGGCTGGTGGCGATTGCTGATAATGCTGAACGGGGTAATACGGTTGAAGCCGTGCGCTCGTTAGTGCGTGATATTCATTATGAAGATTGGTTGTACGAAACTTCTTCCAGCCCGAAGGCGGCTGAAATGAGGATGAAAAATGTCTCTGATCTCTACTCCTGGATTGTTGCCGATCTGGAAGGTGATAATCCTGATCAGGAAGAGAGAAGCCTGAAAGAAGTTGTTCAGCGTCTGACACTGCGCGACATGATGGAACGTGGTGAAGAAAATGATGATAGTGATGCCGTGCAGTTAATGACGCTGCATGCGTCAAAAGGCCTCGAATTTCCTTATGTGTACTTAGTCGGTGCCGAAGAGGGAATTCTTCCGCATCAAACCAGCATTGATGAGGATAATGTTGAAGAAGAGCGGCGTCTGATGTATGTCGGCATTACCCGAGCGCAGCGCGAATTAACCTTCACTATGTGTAAAGAGCGCCGTCAGTATGGCGAATTGATTAAGCCGATTCAAAGCCGTTTTCTCGATGAGTTACCTTACGATGATATTGAGTGGGAATTAAAGAAAAAGCCGATTAGCCAGGAAGAGCGTATGGCCAAAGGTCAAGCGCACATTGCTAACCTGAAGTCGATGTTTAAAAAAGATTGAAGGTTCAAAAATAATTAGAGGAGGCACGTTTACGTAGCCTCCCCCCGATGACCTTAAGTTTTAAAGCCAGTGATTTACAAACCTTCGATTAGGTAATCAATCGCATCGGAGATTTCATCATCACTACAGTCCATACAGGTACCGCGCGGTGGCATGACGTTAAAACCATTAATGGCGTGATTCATCAGCACATCTTTACCCTGAGCAATACGCGGCTGCCATGCAGCAGCATCACCCTTAATTGGAGCTCCACTTGCTCCGGTGCTATGGCAAGCGGTACAGAAAGTGTTATAGACAGTTGCGCCGTCTCTCGGCCCGGTAGGTTCAACTTTTACCGGCTCGGCACCAGCAAGGTAAACATCACCAACGGGCTTGATGCGTTCAGCAATAGCGTCATAATCCGCCTGATTTGCCGCGGATGCGATACCAGAGAGGGCGAATATTGCGATTACAGTGCTTAAGATTGTTCGAATCATACGAGTTAATCCACTTTACTTTCAGTTGAGGCTTGAACGGCCTTGATTATTATTGGTATAGCATTGAAATTAGGTTATTAAAACTGTTAAATCAATGTAAACATTAGGTGATTATATATCGATAATCCCTTACTAGAAATAGGCAGTTGCGATCTTCATGGAGTTAGTCACATCATTAGATAGCGAATTTTGTTTATTAACTGACGAAAAAGCCATCAAATGATAAAAAAACTTGAAAAAGTACTAGACGGCCTAAAGTGATATACGTATTATTCGTCCTCGCCGATAGGGCATGAAGCGCCCGTAGCTCAGCTGGATAGAGCGTTGGCCTCCGGAGCCAAAGGTCGAAGGTTCGAATCCTTTCGGGCGCGCCATTTCGGAGAAGTAAATAAATACAGTGGTGGCTATAGCTCAGTTGGTAGAGTCCCGGATTGTGATTCCGGTTGTCGTGGGTTCGAGCCCCATTAGCCACCCCATTTATTACTATCGGTGAGTAACCATTCGGTGAGTTGCGTAGTTTGGTAGCGCATCACTTGTTTTAAGAATAGCGGGACTAGAGAGATAACCCTCTCGTATCGCAAATACCAAAGAAATTACTCGGTGAATAGCGCAGCTTGGTAGCGCATCTGGTTTGGGACCAGAGGGTCGGGGGTTCGAATCCCTCTTCACCGACCACTTTAAGTTTTTTGGTAGATATTTCTACGGAAAAACGAAACCACTTTAGTGGTGGCTATAGCTCAGTTGGTAGAGTCCCGGATTGTGATTCCGGTTGTCGTGGGTTCGAGCCCCATTAGCCACCCCATTTTAAAATATGTTTCGGTGAATAGCGCAGCTTGGTAGCGCATCTGGTTTGGGACCAGAGGGTCGGGGGTTCGAATCCCTCTTCACCGACCACTTTCTAAAGCCCTGGTAGACATGCCGGGGCTTTTTATTTTCTGCTTCACTTCACTTTCAAACGGCAACATCTGATGTTGTTGCGACCTCTTTATTGCACACAAAATCACACTATCAAGCTTCCCTATTAAAAGTGTTTTATTTCTGAGAAAGCACGCGAGACACTGCACCACTTGGAAGCATAGACTAGCCAAATATCGTCAATTGCTTCTGCGAGACAAAGTGAAAAAGTTAGCTATAGTTAATTTAAATAATAAATATGACAGAGATAAGATGAATTCGGGAGTGTTCTATTATGAAGAGTTTGAGAATGTTGAGGAACAAGCTAGCTGAGATAGTCTCTATCTTACTCGTTCTTACCTGTTTGCTGCTCACGCCAAGTGTCAGTGCTAAGTTTATTGCTGTATCTGTAATTTCCCAGGATAACTTCCGTAATTTGATTACTGAGCAGATCGAAAAAGCAGTTGATGAGTATATGGATGATATCTATATCGATTTTGCCGGAGGAGATGTTGAGTATCAACTGAAACAGGTTCAAAGCTACATTGATGCCGGCGCTGATGCCATTATCGTGTTGGCTGGTGGAGATAGAGCGATTAACCAGAAAATAGTTGAGTTATCTAAACAGGTGCCGATCATTTTTGTTAATGCTCCACCCGTAGACGACTTAACTAAGCTGCCTGCAACATCAGTTTACGTTGGTTCAAAAGAAACCGATGCGGGAACGATGCAAATGGAAGAGTTGGCTAAGCTCTCTGGCTATAAGGGGAAAGTGGCTTTATTGATTGGAGAAGCCAATCATCCTGCTGCGATTGAGCGTACGCAGGTCGTCAAAGACATCGTCAATAAATATCCCAATATTTCCTTAGTTAAAGAGCAATCCGGTAACTGGTCTCGTAATCAGGGGTATTCAATAGTACAAAAATGGCTGGCAGATGGCGTTGATTTTCAAATGCTGGTTGCCAATAACGATGAGATGGCCATCGGGGGGGTGATGGCGATTAAGGATGCCGGAAAGGATGTAAATAATTATCTTATCGGCGGTATTGATGCGACCAAAGATGCGCTGAGTGAAATGGAGAAAGGAACGATGGATGTTACTGTACTCCAGGATGCTGAAGGTCAGGCTTATGCGGCGGTAGACGTTGCCTACCAGTTGATCAATAAAGAGAGTGTTGGTGATGCTGTTTGGGTACCGTTCCGCTTGGTGACCCCTGACAATCTCAGTGATTTCCAATAATCCGTCGTCTAGTCATCAGAATAAGAATTCGAGGATAAGAGTATGTCTTTAGTTCAGAGAATTATTGGAGGATTTTTAATCCTTTTATTGGCGCTGTTGACGTTGGTCACCGTCAGTTACGTGTCAATCTCTCAGGTTCAGCGTGATTTGGATCAGGTAATGGAAGATACGTTGCCCATTTCTGAAAAAGCGAATGCAGTGAAGCTGAATATTTTACAACAACATCAAAATGTTATTTCTGTGTTTAGTTTTGATGATGTTGCCGCTGTCGAGCAAAGCCAGCAACGTTTTGCACACTACACTAGTCAGATTGATCAACTATTAAATTCGTTTCCTCGTGACATTATTCAGAGATCATCTGTGTTACAGAACGAATTGAATACCATTATGGCGGCGAAAAAGCAGTACGATGGTCAGGCCAAAAAACTGATTGAATTAAGCCGAGATGATATTGTTATTGCCAGCAAAGTAACAGAAGCGATGCGTACGCTAGGTCATATTGAACGCCGTCTTACCTATTATTTACAACGTTACGGTAGTCGTAGTTATTTGGGTGACACCTTTTCGTTGACTATGAAAGGGTTGGATCGGGAAATTAAGCAAATTCTCAACGCTTTCAACAACTATATGCTGAATGGCGATATTGAAAAAATGAATGCAGATTTGAGTGGTATGGGTGTGGTTATTGACCATCGTTACCAAGAGATCCGCAACATGGATAAGGATAAAGGTAAGCTATTTAGTTTAATGCTATTACCGTTACTCAATGAGCTACGTGATGTAAATGGTTTATATCAACTCTATCAAAAACAATCTCAGAATCATGGTGAAATTCAGCAGATCCTTGGCCAGACGGAAGTAAGCATTGCAGCTCTGACTCAATCTGCCGATACCTTTGTGAAAGAAGCACAGAAAGGTGTAGACAGAGCGCAACAAGACACTGACGACTCGTTTAATTTAATTAAAACGGTGATGATCACAGTAAGTGCTGTGGCCTTAGCCATCGCTGTCATTGTTCCACTGTTAATGGCGTCGTGGATTCGTAAGACGCTGGCCAACTTCCGAGATGCCCTGCTTAAGATGACTCAAGGTGATTTAACCGTTAAGTTTGAGGCCGCCACCAAAGATGAGTTTGGCGAGTTGGGTGGATATCTGAACGGGTTGGTGGATAACTTGCGCAGTGTGTTTAGCTCGCTGAATATTTCTGCTGATGAGCTTTCGCATGTTGCGACCCGTAATGCGCAAATCAGTGACTCAACCACCCAGGCGGTCTCTAATCAGCGTTATTTGCTTGAATCCACCGCATCAGCGATGACTGAGATGGAAAGTACGGTTGCCGAAGTGGCGAGCCGTGCTCATGATACGATGATGGCGGCTGAGCAAGCGAATGAGAAAGTGAGTGAAGTCGGGGTTAGCTTTAAAGAAGCGATTAACAATATTCGCGAGCAGGCGATACAGATTGAGAAGACTTCACAAACCGCACTGGAATTGGATGATTACGGTCGTAAAATTGATTCGATTATCGAGACGATTCAGAACATTGCTGAGCAGACTAACCTTTTGGCATTGAATGCGGCGATTGAAGCCGCGCGTGCCGGAGATCAGGGGCGCGGATTTGCGGTAGTAGCGGATGAAGTGCGCAATCTGGCCAGTCGCACCAAGAACTCGACGGAAGAAATTCAGAACATGATTGAAATCATGCAGAAGCTGATTCAGGCCGTAGTGGAGACGATTAATATCAACGTCAGCCGTAATGAAATGAATATTTCGGTAGCGGAAAAAGCCGATGTCGGCTTGACTGAAATGAGTGACGTGATCGGGCAAATTGTTGAAATGAATATGCAGATTGCCACTGCTACTGAAGAGCAGAGTACAACTGCGAAAGATATTAGTGCCAGTGTGGTGAATATCAGTGATTCGGCCGATGAAACCGCGCGCGGAGCGCAAGAAAATGCCGAGTCGAGCCAAAGTTTGCAGGCCCAGGCCGCGAAGCAGCGCCAACTGATTGCTCAGTTCAGGGTATAAAGGTTTCCTTTCTCAGTACTAAAAAGCCAGAAATATTGCATTCTGGCTTTTTCTTTTCAATTTAAAGCACAGTTATTGCGTGCTTCATCTCATGGTAACCCATTCCTCTGAGCCGGTTGGGTGTATGGCAACCACGGAATCAAAGTCGGCTTTGGTCGCGCCCATTTTCATTGCAACGCCAAACCCCTGAATCATTTCGTCAACGGTATAGCCGATGCCGTGCAGGCCAACCACGGTTTCATCCACACCTTCACAGACCAGTTTCATTTTACATGGCTGACGATGCGAGGTAACGGCGGTATACATGGCAGTGAAGCCAGAAGTGTAGACTTTAATATTATCTGCACCATATTTCTCGATTGCTTCAGGCTCGGTTAAACCAATGGTGCCGATTGGCGGGTGGCTGAAAACCACGGTTGGCACCAGGTTGTAATCCATTTTGGCGTTAGGCTTATTGTTGAACAGCCGCTCGGAAAGCTGGCGCCCAGCTTTAACGGCTACCGGGGTCAATTCAATACCCCCTTCCATGATATCGCCAACACAGTAAATGCCAGAGATATTGGTTTGCTGGAATTCATCGACCTTGATGTATCCGCTTTTATTCAGTTCTACGCCAGTTGCTTGCAGATTGATAAGATCGGTGGCTGGTTCACGGCCAATCGCCCAAATCAGGGTATCAACATTGCAGCTTTCACCATTTTCCAGATGCAATGTCAGGCTGCCATCCTGCTGTTTAATCACTTCTTTCGGTACGGAATTGGTGTGAAGAGTTGGGCCTTCTGTTGCCATTACTTCGGTCAGTGTTTCGATGATCATCGGATCGAAACTGCGTAGAGGGGATTCTTTCCGGACAAACAGATCGGTTTTTGTGCCTAGTGCGTGTAACACACCAGCAATTTCTACCGCGATGTAGCCAGCACCGATGACCGCGACACGCTCTGGCTGCTGCTGTAGTTCAAAGAAGCCATCTGAGGTAATGCCATATTCTGCACCGGGAATATTGGGAATACACGGGCGGCCGCCGACAGCTATCAGGATATGGTCTGCCGTATAATTCTCACCGTTGACTTCAACCGTTTTAGCATCAACGAATTTCGCAAACCCTTTAATGACGGTGATTTCATTATTGTTCAGAACACGATCGTAAGACTGGTGAATACGACCGATATACGCTTGACGACTGTCGACCAGTTTTGCCCAGTCAAAGCCGTTGACGCTGACATCAAAGCCGTAATCTTTAGCGTACAGATGCATCGCTTCTGCGATTTGTGCTCCGTGCCACATGACTTTCTTCGGTACGCAGCCAACGTTGACACAGGTGCCACCGAGATCTTTGGCTTCAATCAGAGCGACTCGTGCACCATACATTGACGCCCGGTTAGCGGAGGCGATACCGCCGCTGCCGCCACCGATACAGATATAATCAAAATGTTTTGCCATTACTTTCTCCATTAATGCCTGTTTTGACAGATCTAGGATTATTTATTCGGGTGTTACTATTCGAATCCCTTACTCAGGAACGATCCAGTCCACTTTCCAATGGCCGGTGGCTGGTGCGATAGCCTGCTGTAACCATGGCAGCAGTGTCTGCATCTGGCTTTCCAGTTTCCATGGCGGATTTATCACAATCATGCCGGAGGCGGTCATTCCGCGCTCATTGGTATCCGGGCTGACACCCAATTCAATTTGTAAGATTTTTCGGATACCTAATCCTTGTAAGCCTTCTAGCATATCATCAATATCGTGACGGTTGACCACCGGATACCAAATGGCATAAATGCCGGTCGCCCAGCGTTTGTAGCTGGCGGCAATCGCTTTCACTACATCGCGATATTCATGGGCTAGTTCATACGGCGGGTCAATCAACACCAGGCCGCGTCGTTCCTGTGGCGGAAGGCTGGCTTTAAGGCGTTGGAAGCCATCTTCTTTATAGATTTGCACCTGACGATCGCGGTGAAACTCTTGCTCGAGCAGCGGGTAGTCGCTTGGATGCAGTTCGGTTAATACCATACGATCCTGAGTACGCAGGTGAGCCCTGGCAATACGGGGAGAACCTGGGTAGTAGCGCAGCTCGCCGTCATTATTGAGCTGTTTAATGGCATCAATATAGCTGTTCAGTTCTTCGGGGAGCTGGTTCTGTTGCCACAGCCGGGCAATACCTTGCTTATATTCACCGGTCTTTTCCGACCATTCGTGGGTCAGATCATAACGGCCGACACCGGAATGGGTATCGTGATAAACAAAGGGCTTATCTTTCTGCTGTAGTGCGGAAAGAATCAGACTCTGGACGATATGTTTAACAACATCAGCGTGATTACCCGCATGAAAACTGTGGCGATAACTCAACAAAATTGACTCTTTAGCCCCGAAACCGGGTGCATTTATACTTGAATTAGGTAGATTAAGATTATACGCGACTATTGAAAAATGCAGAACCTACCTATATTTACTATTTACGTCTCTTTCGCGTTAGATTCGCGTTAGCGCGCTGCATTACCCTGGTAAATTGTCCTGGTAAGTTGTCTTCATATAAAAGGAATGTTTTATGTCTAACCCGCTTGTTACTTTTACCGATCTGCCTCCATTTGCCAGCATTAAGCCTGAGCATGTTAAACCAGCAATAGAACAGGCGATCGCCGAATGTCGTAAAGTGACCGAACAGGTGCTGGAAGGCAATACCGAACCAACCTGGGCTAACTTAGTCGCACCGATTGAAGAAGTGGATGACCGTTTAAGTCGTATTTGGTCTCCGGTTAGTCATATGAATTCTGTAGTGAACAGTGAAGAGCTGCGCGAAGCCTATGAAAGCTGTTTGCCACTGCTTTCTGAATATGGCACTTGGGTTGGTCAGCACAAAGGGCTGTTTGAAGCATATAAAAAGCTTAAAGCGAGTGATGAGTTTGCCAAACTGACAGCGGCACAACAAAAAACAATTACTAACGAACTGCGTGATTTCCAATTATCCGGGATTGGTTTGCCTCTGGCCGAACAGAAACGCTATGGCGAGATCAGTAAACGGATGTCGGAGCTGGGTTCTAAGTTTTCTAATAATGTTTTAGATGCCACCATGGGGTGGACTAAGCACATTACTGAAGAAGGTGATTTGGCGGGAATGCCTGAGAGCGCCTTAGCGGCAGCACGTGCTACCGCAGAAGCTAAAGGACTGGAAGGCTACTTGCTGACTCTGGAGATGCCATCGTATCTACCAGTGATGACTTACTGTGATAATCAGGCGCTACGTAAAGAAATGTATGAAGCTTACGTAACACGTGCGTCTGATCGTGGGCCAAATGCCGGAAAATGGGACAACAGTGAAATTATCGCTGAGCAGCTCAAGCTGCGTTATGAAATTGCCAAGATGCTTGGCTTTAACAATTTCAGTGAAAAATCACTGGCGACCAAAATGGCGGAAACACCGGATCAGGTGTTAGGTTTTCTTAATGACCTGGCTAAGCGCGCCAAACCTCAGGGTGAGCAGGAAGTCCAGCAACTGCGTGAATTTGCTGAGCAGGAGTTCGGCGTTAGTGAACTTGAACTGTGGGATATCGCTTATTACAGCGAAAAGCAGAAACAGCACCTGTTTGATATTTCAGATGAGCAGTTGCGCCCATATTTCCCAGAAGCTAAAGTGATCAGTGGCTTGTTTGAAGTCCTTAAGCGAGTCTTCGGCATGTCAGTGCAAGAGCGTCAAGGCGTTGAAACCTGGCACGAGTCTGTACGTTTCTTTGATATTTTTGATGCTCAGGATCAGTTGCGTGGTAGTTTCTATCTTGATCTCTATGCTCGCGAACACAAACGCGGTGGTGCGTGGATGGATGACTGCCGTGGCCGTCGCATTACCGCTGAGGGTGAATTACAGACACCAGTGGCTTACCTGACCTGTAACTTTAACCGTCCGGTGGGTGATAAGCCTGCCTTGTTTACCCATGATGAAGTGGTCACCATGTTCCACGAATTTGGCCATGGTATTCACCATATGCTGACCCAGGTAACCGTTGGTGCGGTTGCGGGGATTAATGGTGTGCCTTGGGATGCGGTAGAGCTACCAAGTCAGTTCCTGGAAAACTGGTGCTGGGAAGAAGATGCGCTGGCGTTTATTTCCGGTCATTACCAGACTGGTGAGCCGTTGCCGAAAGAGATGTTAGATAAAATGCTGGCAGCGAAAAACTTCCAGTCGGCAATGTTTATTCTGCGTCAGCTGGAATTTGGACTGTTCGATTTTACTCTGCACACCACTTATGACCCGGAAGAAGGCCCTCGGGTACTGGAAACATTAGCGGAAGTGAAAGCGAAAGTGGCGGTATTACCTGCACTCGAATGGAATCGCTTCTCACACAGCTTCAGCCATATTTTCGCTGGAGGTTACAGTGCCGGTTATTACAGCTATCTATGGGCTGAAGTGCTGTCATCTGATGCGTTCTCTCTTTTTGAAGAACAAGGGATCTTTAATGAAGCAACCGGACAGAGCTTCCTGCATAACATTCTGGAAATGGGTGGTAGCGAAGAGCCGATGGAGCTGTTTAAACGTTTCCGTGGCCGCGAGCCAAGTATTGATGCCTTGTTGCGTCACTCCGGGATTGCGGCTTAATCTGCAAGACTGCAATTGGTCATAGTATCGTATTGGAATCAGAGGAGCTTTTTAGCTCCTCTGTTTGTTTTCCCGGCAAATACATTCTATATATTGATTAGGGTTATCACCAATAAGAGGCCGTTGTGTACTCAATCGATGCTCAGGGGTATTTACAGGTACTAGTCTGGAATCTGCATAAGCAGAATGCTCGTGAATGGCGCAATGAGTTAATCCGCTATAGCGAGGATGTGCAGATAGTGTTGTTACAGGAAGTCAGACTCACTACCGTATTTAAGCGCTATATCAAGGATTTCCACTGGCATGCTAACCATGTCGATGCCTTTACTATTTTTAATAATAGCGCTGGAGTATTGTCTGCCGGTCGCACGCCAGTGGAAGATATCTACTGCTATCTGGCTCCGGAGCCAGTATTTCGTCTGCCTAAGTCGTCGAGTATTTCCCGCTACAAGCTGAGCAACGGGCAAATTTTAACCGCAGTTAATGTGCATCTGATTAATTTTACTCTGGGATTAAAAGCCTATCGCCAGCAGATGCAAACCCTGATTGATGATCTTAAATATGTCGAAGGGCCGATGATTTTTGCCGGAGACTTTAATACCTGGAGCCGGGAACGACAGCGGATGATCGATGGCATGATGGAGGATTTGGGATTAGAGGAAGCTCATTATGTCAATGACACTCGGCGTCGGTTTCTGGCTAAACTGGCACTCGATCACGTCTATTACCGTGGCCTGGATTTACAACAGGCCGAAGTGTTGCAAACCACAGCTTCTGATCACAACCCTATTCTGGTTGAGTTCAAAACTACAGTGACAGCCTGAAAAAGAATTTCCCTGAAAAGCGAGCATCCAGAGACGATTTATGGTTATAATTCCAACTAATATGTATAAATAACCAGTAAGTGATACGTCATGCTCGATCCTTCCCTACTTCTCGATGGTCTTAACGATAAACAACGTGAAGCGGTAGCCGCTCCGCTGCAGAACCTGCTGATTCTGGCCGGAGCCGGTAGTGGTAAAACCCGGGTTCTGGTGCATCGTATTGCCTGGCTAATGTCGGTCGAACAGGCTTCGCCTTTCTCGATAATGTCGGTAACCTTTACCAATAAAGCCGCAGCAGAGATGCGCGGGCGGATTGAGGAACTGATGCAGGGCAGTGCTTCAGGAATGTGGAATGGCACTTTCCACGGTATTTGTCACCGGATTTTGCGTGCTCATTATTTGGATGCCAAATTACCGGAAGATTTTCAGATTCTTGATTCTGATGATCAGCAGCGTCTGTTGCGTCGCTTGATTAAAGCGCAGAATCTGGATGAAAAGCAGTGGCCGGCGCGTCAGGTGGCTTGGTGGATTAATGGTAAGAAGGACGAAGGGTTACGTCCTCAGCATATCGACAGTTATCACGATCCCGTAACGGCGACTTATCTGCAGTTGTATAAAGCTTATCAGGATGCGTGTGATCGGGCAGGCTTGATTGATTTTGCAGAGATTTTACTCCGCACTCAGGAATTACTGCGCGAGAACAAATTTATTCGCGAACATTATCAGGCGCGTTTCAAGCATATTCTGGTGGACGAATTTCAGGATACCAACAATATTCAGTATGCCTGGTTACGCTTGATGGCTGGCCCTGATTGCCATGTGATGATTGTTGGTGACGATGATCAGTCGATCTATGGCTGGCGTGGAGCCAAAATCGAGAATATCGAGAAATTCACCCTTGAATTCCCGAGTGTGAATACCATCCGCTTAGAGCAAAACTACCGCTCAACCAAAACTATCCTAGAGGCATCCAACACCCTGATTGCCAATAACACCGAGCGAATGGGGAAAAACCTCTGGACGGAAGGTAAAGAGGGCGAGCCGATTTCAGTCTATTCTGCCTACAACGAACTGGATGAAGCACGCTTTGTCGTGAGTAAGATTAAAGCTTGGCAGGATGATGGTGGTGCGTTGAATAAAACGGCGATGCTCTATCGTAACAACGCTCAATCGCGGGTGTTGGAGGAAGCTCTGATCCAAGCTGGTTTACCTTATCGGATCTACGGTGGAATGCGCTTTTTTGAACGGCAGGAAATTCGTGATGCGTTAGGTTATCTGCGACTGATCTCGAACCGTAATGATGATGCGGCATTCGAGCGAATCGTCAATACACCTACTCGTGGCATGGGCGATAAAACCCTCGAAACTATCCGTTTTGCAGCTCGGGATCGCGGTTGTACCTTATGGCAGGCGAGCACTGCATTAATTAATGAAGGTGTGCTGGTGGGCAGAGCTGCCGGTGCTTTGAGCCGTTTTGTTGAATTAATCAATGCACTGGAAGATGATACCGCGGAGATGCCACTGCATATGCAGGCTGACCATGTGATTAAAAGCTCCGGTCTGTACGCCATGTATGAGCAGGAGAAAGGTGAGAAATCCAAAGCCCGAATTGAGAACTTAGAGGAACTGGTTACGGCAACCCGTCAGTTTGAAAAGCCGGAAGAAGCGGAAGAGATGTCGATGCTGCTGGCGTTCCTGACTCATGCTGCGCTTGAAGCGGGCGAAGGGCAAGCTGATGAGTTTGAAGATGCGGTACAGCTAATGACTCTACACAGTGCCAAAGGGCTCGAATTCCCGGTGGTATTTATGGTCGGTGTCGAAGAAGGGATGTTCCCGAGCCAGATGTCGGTCGAAGAAGCTGGCCGTTTGGAAGAGGAGCGTCGCCTTTGCTACGTCGGCATGACCCGCGCGATGCAGAAGCTTTATATCACTTATGCGGAAATGCGCCGTTTATATGGTCAGGATAAGTACCACAAACCATCACGCTTTATTCGAGAACTGCCGGAAAGCTGCTTAGATGAAGTGCGGATGAAAGCCCAGGTCAGTCGCCCGACCAGCAGTGGCCGTTTTAGTCAGACAGTAGTGAAAGATAGTTTCAATGAAACTGGTTTTAGCCTCGGCTCACGGGTTAAACATCCGAAATTCGGCGAAGGCACCATTATCAACTTCGAAGGCGCCGGAGCGCAAAGCCGGGTTCAGGTTGCGTTTAACGGTGAAGGCATAAAATGGCTGGTAACTGCTTACGCGAGACTGGAGAAGGTTTGATTATTCGACTATTTATGGATGAGCATTGATGTCATAAAAGTTAGACAATTACTAATATTCGCCTCTTCAGCGGCGAAATATGTTTGGAAGAGTATTACTATCAAATAAATGTATTATTTGTGAAATTTTAATTCGTTATGCCGCTATACCCCACATCTCCAGAAGGCGTGTCAGTTGATGCCAATATGAAATCGATCCGAAATAAATTTGGTAGGATTGCCGGGCCGTCTGATTACTATTGGTTTTATCAGCAAGTCAGAAATAAAGGACCATGGGATTTTAAACAGGCGGGTCCATATGAAAACTTCGGAAACTTTCACTATGGTGCTGTCGGGTATGCTGGTGGGATACCTGAAAATGTGTTGCTTCGCGCAGCAGGGTGCGCACAAATGAAAGCTGGAACCTCTTTAGATGCATGGGATAGTTGTTGGGGAGATATGCCATATGGCGATGATCCCAATGATCAGGAATTTATTCAGCTAGGAATTGAGTATGCAAAAAATAAAGGCTATTAGCCTCATCCTGGTGGGAGTAGTGCTGGCTTTAGCTTTTAATCAGTGGCTTGAACCGAGCGTTAATCTCGATAAATTAGTTTATGAGCAGCCAATTAATAATGATGTCATGATTAAGGGATTTCGAAACAATTCCGCGAATGCAACATCAGGATTTAGCTATAATTTTTATATTGTAGGTCGTGATGGAAAGGTGGGAACGCCATTCCTGATAACAAATGTCTCTGAAATTCAGTTTAATTCTATTGATAAAACTGCGTTTAGTGTTGCTGTGAAAGGTAAGGTGTATCAATTTCACAATCAATTATGGGTTAGAGTCGAAGACAAACTCATACAGCTACATATGAATTTTTCAGCTAGTGATGAAGGCCAGCCCTAACTAGAACAGCTCCTATCTTGGCGTAAAACTAACCTCGTTTTCTTGGTAACTAACATATCTTCTATTGCGATCCTATACTAAATAAGTGAAAGCATGGCATGGGAGAATTTTGTGAAAACAACAATAACTACATGGGCATCGTTTTGGAGTGATGAAGAAGGTTTGACGGTTGTCGAATATGTCGTTGCGGCTGGTTTTTTAGTCGCTGTGATAGCCAGTCTGTTTGAGTTTATGGGTGTGAAACTGAGCGATAAATTTGCAGCTATTATTGGTGCTTGAGTCTAAAAAAAGAAAAACCCCGAGAGCCAGGCTCATCGGGGTTTATGTTCTCACTTGCAGCATTCCCGCTACTCAATGTGCTTCCTGCATCTAATCCTTGATCAGTTTGCTCAATCCGTCAGCTTAATCCTTTCATCGCCTTCCTAGCGGTGTCCGTGACCTTATCCTGGTCGATTAACTATCCTGGTTAATCAGCATCGCTTAATCCTTAAGCGTGGTTCCATTCACATCATCCTGATGTTGGTCCGTATCCTCATCCAGAGGGTGTCCATTTCCGTCCTTAGTCGTAACCATCCTAGCTACGATTAGATTCCGTTCATGTCCGCTATCAGCGTCCTGCCGATAAGTACATACTACCCGGATTCTCAACTTCGACAATGGAAAGAAATCGATTTCATCACACTTTTTTTGCATAAAAAATAGTCGTTTTTATATTTTTCATAAGCTTAGATATAGGTCTTAATCCAAAATTTATAGTAATAGACGGCTATAACTTAACGCTTTGTGAGAGATCTCTTACAAGATTGATCGCCAATCAACTACATTAATTTATTGAACTATGTTCATTAGCTTGAAACAACAGGTTGATGTAGTTTAATAAATAGCTTGATTAAGTGAATAAAATGCATGTCCAATGATGGATAGGCCAACACTGATAAAGATAAGACTGCAGATTCCGTCCAGATAACGGCCTAATGAAAGGTACTTTTTCTGAACTTTTGCACTGGAGAAGAGCAGTGCCAGGGTCGCGAACCAGGTAAAAGAAGCCAGAAACAGTAACGCGATGCTGATTGACTTGCCCTGAATTGACATATGCGCCGGGATTAAGCTGGAAATTAAGCTGAGAAAAAAGACGATAACTTTCGGGTTCAATAGATTGGTGAACAATCCACGGCTAAAAGCCTGACGGAAGCTTAAGTGATGGGTTAATGGGCGATCTGTTGAAAAAGTGTTAATCGGTTGTGGCGAGCGAAAATACTGCGTTACTGCTTTGGCGCCAAGCAGGCCCAGATAAGCTAAATATCCGCCACCCAGCAGTTGTACCGTGATATAGAGTATCGGATATTGATGGATAACCAGCGATACGCCGATAATCGCGAAAGCGGTATGAGCCGCCAGACCCGTGGCTAAACCTAGCGCGATCACAACCCCTGCCGAACGTCCTTCCCGTGCCGAATGCTGCACTACCAAGAGAAAGTCCGGCCCGGGGCTAACCAGGCCAGCGCAATGCACCATCAGCAAGGTAACAATGATTGGCCATTCAGCAATCATTTACTTTACTCGTTGCTTGCGATTTTTAATTCCATCCCAGCTAAACAGAATTAACGCCCCCCAAATAAAGGCAAAGGTAATCGCTTTATCCGGCGTAAAACTTTCGCCATAGGCAAGTACGGCTAGTAAGAACATCATGCTTGGGCCTATGTACTGGAAGAAACCAAGGGTAGATAGTTTCAGTCGGGTCGCTGCTCCGGCAAAGCACAACAGCGGTAAAGTTGTAACGATACCGGCGGAGAACAGCAGCAGATTAAGGCTAAGATTATTACTGGCAAAATCGCTAGTGGCAGAATCGGCAATCAGAAATAAATAAATCGCTGCGACCGGAACCAGAATCAGCGTTTCAACAAACAGGCCAACTTGTGCGCCGATGTTGACTTTCTTCCGCAGCAGGCCATAAAAGCCAAAAGTGATTGCCAGTGCGAATGCTACGATTGGAATCGAACCGAACATGATCAACTGAATTAACACGCCAATTGCAGCCAGCAGTACCGCAACCCACTGTAGTTTACGGAGCGTTTCGCCGAGAAACAGCATACCGAGTAATACGTTAAATAGTGGATTAATGTAATAACCAAGGCTGGCATCCAGCATATGGTTAGCATTCACCGCCCAGATAAAAATTAGCCAGTTACAGGCGATTAGCAGGCTGGTAATCAGTAACAGCATCAGCTTTTTTTTACTGCGCATAAGCTGTTTCAGCATCGGTGTTTGTTGACCAAAATAGATCAGAGCCGCCAGAAACAGAAATGACCAGAAAATACGGTGACCTAAAATCTCCAGAGCGGGAACGCCATGCAAAGCTTTAAAATAGACCGGCGCGATGCCCCACATCAGGTAAGCACCTAAAGCGTATAAAACTCCCTGACGAGATTGATCATTGTCTGTACTCATAAATTACCGTAATTAGCTGGATTTTGTGAAAGGAATAACAGTTTATACTTAATATTCGACATTTTGCACGCATTATTAACCGTGAAAAATCTCGCAAATTTTGCGGTTTTAATCCCACTGGATGACGACTACAATAGCGGGTTCCGTATAATGCTGTTTCCTTATCCGATTCCACAACCTAGAGCTATTGCTAACCATGAGTGCAACCCTGATTGCTGAACAAGACCAACCGGTGAACCCGACGGCCCAAGAGATCTTGCGCAGTGTATTTGGGTACCAGTCATTCCGGGTTGGCCAGCAAGAGGTGATTGACGCTGTGCTGGCTGGACAGGATAGCTTGGTGATCATGCCGACTGGTGGTGGTAAATCGCTCTGTTATCAGATTCCGGCGCTGATGAAACCGGGGTTAACTCTGGTTATTTCTCCCTTGATCTCTTTGATGAAAGATCAGGTCGATCAACTGGTGGCGAATGGTGTCGCAGCGGCTTGTGTCAATTCCAGTCAAAGCCGTGAAGATCTGATCAAAGTGTATCAGCGTATTCATAACGATCAGCTAAAGTTGCTTTATGTTTCTCCGGAACGGGTGTTAACCGCTGAGTTTTTAGAACGGTTGAGCAACATCGATCTGGCGATGATCGCGATTGATGAAGCGCACTGTATTTCTCAGTGGGGGCACGATTTTCGCCCGGAATATGCCGCATTAGGCCGTTTGAAGCAGTTGTTTCCACAGCTGCCGACCATGGCGCTGACCGCTACGGCGGATGAAGCCACCCGCAAAGATATTCTGCATCGACTAGAACTGATTGAACCACATATCTATCTGGGTAGTTTTGACCGACCCAATATCCGATATACCTTAGTGGAAAAGCATAAGCCGGTATCGCAGGTGATTCGTTTTCTGGCCACCCAACGTGGGCAATGCGGCATTATATATTGTGGCAGTCGCAAAAAAGTGGAAATGCTGACCGAGAAGTTATGCAATAACCAGATTCGCGCAGCGGGTTATCATGCCGGGATGGATGCCGATGAACGGGCGTATGTTCAGGAAGCGTTTCAGCGAGATGATCTTCAGGTGGTTGTTGCGACTGTCGCGTTCGGAATGGGCATCAATAAGCCGAATGTGCGTTTTGTACTACACTTTGATATTCCGCGTAACATCGAATCCTATTATCAGGAAACCGGCCGTGCCGGGCGCGATGGCCTGCCAGCAGAAGCGATGATGCTTTATGATCCGGCCGATATGGGCTGGTTACGCCGTATGCTGGATGAAAAACCGGAAGGACCGCAAAAACTGGTGGAAAGCCATAAGCTGAATGCAATGAATGCTTTTGCTGAGGCGCAGACCTGCCGTCGCCAGGTATTACTCAACTATTTTGGTGAATACCGGGAAAAGCCTTGTGGTAACTGTGATATTTGCCTCGACCCACCGAAACATTTTGATGCCACCGAGCAGGCACAAAAAGCGCTTTCCTGCGTTTATCGGGTTAACCAGAATTTTGGTATCGGTTATGTAGTGGAAGTGCTGCGTGGTATGCAGAATATCCGTATTCGTGAAAACGGCCACGACAAATTATCTACCTATGGTTTGGGGCGAGACCATAGCCATGATTACTGGGTAAGTATTTTCCGTCAGCTCATTCATAAAGGATTGCTCCAGCAGAACATTACCCGTAATTCCACTTTGCAGTTGACCGCCGAAGCCCGTCCGCTATTGCGCGGGGAAACCCCGTTACAACTGGCGGTTCCGCGTTTAGATACTGCGGCTCGTACGGCTAAATCCGATAAACTGGCGAACAAAAATTACGATAAACAGCTTTTCGCTCGTCTGCGTAAACTGCGTAAATCGATCGCTGATGAGGAAGGTTTACCACCTTATGTGGTGTTCAATGATGCCACTTTGATCGATATGGTCGAAGTGTTGCCAACCTCCTATGGTGAAATGCTGGCAGTGAACGGTGTGGGTGAGAAAAAGCTGGAAAAATACGCCGATCCGTTTCTTGATGCAATCCAGGAGTATCTGACCAATCATGGCTAAGTTTACGGTTAAAGAACTGCTGGCAGAATCCGGGGTTTTGCTTCTGAACAGCCCGGATTTTGACTTCGATAGCTTTCCGAACTTAGGAGAAAAGCTGGTGACGTTACTGTCTGCTCAAGTAGTCGAAAAGCAGCAGGATGCAGATATCCATAGCTGGCTGATTGATTTTGATGGTTGCCGTTTGTTACTTAAAGCCGAACACTATTCTCAGGCCATCTGGCTGGAAGCACTGGAGCCTGCTCACAGCCAGGAAGAACTGAGTTTTATCGCCCGTTTTATCGAGCGTTATTCGGCTTAGCCTTATTCACTGATAAAGCCCCCGGTCTGATGGGCCCAGAGTTGGGCATAAATGCCCTGATTGGCTAACAACTGCTGATGAGTGCCCTGTTCAACGATTTCGCCTTTATCCAGTACAATCAGTCGATCCATTGCGGCGATAGTCGATAAGCGGTGAGCGATTGCAATCACCGTTTTGCCTTGCATCAGTTGTTGCAGATTTTCCTGAATGGCCAGTTCAACTTCTGAATCAAGCGCTGAAGTCGCTTCATCCATGATCAGAATCGGCGCATTTTTTAACAGCACTCGGGCAATCGCAATTCGTTGACGCTGGCCGCCGGAGAGCTTCACTCCACGTTCGCCAACCTGCACATCATAGCCGCTACGCCCCTGTTCATCTTTTAATTGCATAATAAATTCGTGTGCCTGAGCATGCTGGCTGGCGCGAATAATCTGCTCTTCCGTGGCCTGCGGATTGCCATACAGTAGATTATCGCGAATTGAGCGGTGCATCAGCGAGGTATCCTGAGTAATCATGCCGATCTGATGGCGTAAAGATTCCTGACTTACCTGATCAATTGGCTGCCCATCAATTTTGATTTGCCCCGATTGCAGATCGTAAAAGCGCAGCAGAAGGTTGGCCAAAGTGGACTTGCCCGCACCGGACCGGCCGACAATACCTATTTTTTCACCGGGCTGAATCGTCAATTGTAAGTGGTTGAAAATTGACTGGTGTGAATTATAGGCAAAGTCAACCGTAGCAAATTCAATTTTCCCTTCGGTTACGCTCAAAGGCGTTGCCTGGGGTCGATCCAACACTTCAATCGGTTTGGATACGGTATGAATACTGTCAATCACCATGCCAATCGCTTCAAACAGAGCGCGAATCTCCCACATGATCCATTTCGACATGCCCTGCATGCGTAACGCAATACTGATGCCGATAGCGATGACCCCGACAGTGACCGATTCTTCCAGCCATAACATAATTGAGAGAGTCGCAATCGAAAATAACAGCAGATAATTAAGAATATCAACGCTATATAGCAGGGCGGTTAAGGTTCGCATCTGTTTATAGACTGTACCGAGATAGTGTCTCATTCCCTGATGAGCGTAATCGGTTTCACGCTGGGCGTGAGAGAATAGTTTCACCGTAGTGATATTGGTGTAGGTATCGACAATTCGCCCGGTCATAGTGGATTGGGCATCGGCTTGTTCGGTTGAGATCTGTTTTAAACGCGGCACAAAATAGCACTGAATTAGGATATAAATTCCGAGCCAGATGAGAATCGGAATGACTAACATGGCATCGGCCTGAGTGATCATCACCAGCATCGAAACCAAATAGACTGCAAGGTAGACCATCAGATCGACGAATTTCATCACAGTTTCACGAGTAGCCTGAGAACTTTGCATCACTTTGGTTGCAACCCGGCCGGCAAAATCGCGCTGAAAAAAGCCGACACTTTGCTTGAGTAAGTAGCGGTGAACCATCCAGCGTACCGCCATCGGAAAATTCCCGAGAATTGACTGATGGAGCAGCATAGAATGCACCAGAGCCAGAATTGGCATGATGACCAGTACCAGTACAGCCATGGTTAACAGGCGATCCCCATGCTGGAGCCAGAAGTCCACACGATTCTGGCTGCTTAAAATATCCACCAGTTCCCCCATATAACGCACCAGAGTTACTTCGGTGTAAGCCACGCAGCCACTGAGTAGAGCCATCAGTAACAGAGGCTTTTCAAACCCTCTCGCGTAGTAACGGCAGAAACCGAACAGTGTTTTTGGTGGTGTGGTTAAATCGTAATCGGGAAAAGGAGTGGTGAGTTTTTCAAACCAGCGATACATGTAGGTGACCTAGAGTAGAGGAATAAATTTGCTTTTTAATAGTAATGATAATTAAAATAGTTCTCAATTGATTTATTGTATTTGTCAGAGGTTGGAATGTTTCAGTTATCCGATGTGGAAATGGTGCGAGGAGGAAGGCGCATTTTATCAATCGACCATCTGGAGGTTCCGACTGATCGCCTGACGGTAGTGCTTGGGCACAATGGTTCGGGCAAATCAACCTTGGTGAGTTTATTATCCGGTCAGCAAAATCCGGATCACGGTTCTGTGCGCTTGAATCAGAATGATTTGAGCCGTTATAGCGCGAAACAGTTGGCGAAAGCGGTTGCCTTTCTGCCACAAAAACTACCGACCAGTGCCGGATTAACGGTGAAAGAGCTGGTGCGGCTGGGGCGCTTTCCCTGGCGGGGTGTATTGGGGCGCTGGAATCAGCAAGATGAGCAGATTATTCAGCAGGCCATGTTGCGCACCGGGGTTGAGGCTTTTGCCGATCATCTGGCGGATACCCTTTCCGGTGGTGAGCGCCAGCGTGCTTGGGTGTCGATGCTGCTGGCTCAGCAATCGCCGGTCCTGATTCTCGACGAACCGACCTCGGCACTTGATATTCAACATCAGTATCAATTAATGGCATTGTTGGCAGAGCTGAACCGGGAACAGGGCTGTGGCGTGATTGTTATCCTGCACGATCTTAATCTGGCGCTGCGTTATGCGAGCTACGTGGTTGCGCTCAAACAGGGTAAAGTTGCCTTTGCCGGCGGAGTGGATCTGCTGGCAGATGAGCACAACCTTAGCGAGCTTTATCAGACCCGGATTCAACTCATTTCTCATCCTCAAACCGACCTGCAACAACATAAGGTAGCGATTGTATGCGCGTAGTATTTCGCCTGTTTTTATTTTTGAATCTGCTGTGGGGAACCTGCGCGCAAGCTTATGTGGTACATGATAGCCGCGGTGAACATCAACTTGAACAGGTGCCTCAGCGAGTAGTGGTGCTGGACTGGAATCTGCTCGAAGCTGTGATTGAATTGGGGATTACCCCATTGGGGACGGCCGATATGGATGGTTATGCCGATTGGATGGTCAAGCCGGAAATTCCTACACAAACGGTGGAGCTGGGCAATCGTAGTGAACCCAATCTGGAGAAAATTGTGGCACTTAAGCCGGAGGTGATTCTGGTTTCTGAGCGGCATGTGGATATTATTCCTCAGCTTGAACGTATTGCTCCGGTATTTTATTTCTCGAATTTTGCGGCCGATGATAATGATGCTCAGGTTGCCATCGAGCAGTTGCGCCAATTGGGAGAGTTGTTTCAACGGAGTGAAATTGCTGAACAAAAACTGGCGCAGATCGAGCAACGACTAGATGAATTAAAAGAGCTGTTGCAGCAACGTTTTGCCGGGCAACTACCGCCAGTGGTATTGATGCGTTTTGCTAACCTGACCTCGACCTTTCTCTATACCGAAAACTCGATTCCGCAGTATGTGCTGGAACGGTTGGGATTGGCCAATGCGCTGCCACAGCCAACCGCTCAGTGGGGGATCGTGCAAAAACCTATTGCTGATTTACAGCATATTAAGCAGGGCATGGTCCTGTACATTTTGCCGTTCAATCAGGAAGCACAGTTGAAAAAATCCATTTTATGGAAAGCGATGCCGTTTGTGCGTAATCGGCATGTTGGTGCTGTTCCTTCTGTCTGGAGTTATGGTGGCGCGATATCGATTCAATATATGGCGGAAGCGATCACTGAGACTTTAGTGCAGATTGCTGATCAGACATCATGATGTTTCGTTGGGTACTGGCATTTGGCAGTGTGCTGTTACTGTCTTTGATCAGTTTGCAAATTAATCAGTCGCTCTCGTTTTCGCAGCAATGGCTACTGGCGGGGGATTTTTCTCGCGCTGCAACCTTTGCTGACTTTCAGTTTGCTTATGCGCAGCTACCAAGAGTGGCGGTGACTATTCTGGTTGGCGCGATCTTTGGCCTGGTCGGTAGCCTGATGCAGCAGTTGACCAATAATCCGCTGACGTCTCCGTTGACTATGGGGACGTCATCTGGGGCTTGGCTGGCATTGTTGGTGTTGAATATCTTTTTCCCTGAGTTAAGTGCCGATTATTCGGCATTGGCTGCGATGTCTGGTGCCTTGCTGGCCTTTTTGTTGGTCGTGCTGATCGCTGGATTCGATAATTTGGCTGGGTTACCGACGATTATTGCCGGTATGGTAGTGAATATTCTGCTCGGTGCTTTTGCGACCACCATTATTCTGCTCAACCAGGAATACGCGCAGAGTGTTTTTATGTGGGGCGCTGGTGATTTAGCACAAAATGGTTGGGAGTGGGCAAGTTGGCTGTCTGGTCGATTATTACTTCCCGCCGCTGCCGTTTTGCTTATTGCGCCGCGTTTGCTGATGCTGTTGCGCTTAGGGCAACAGGGTGCTGAAGCTCGTGGTCTATCAGTTGTTCCGGTCTTTTTTGCTTTAATGCTGAGCGCAATTTGGCTGGTATCGGCTTCAATTACTGCCGTTGGGCTGATCGGCTTTATCGGGCTTATCAGCCCGAATCTTGCAAGGGCAATCGGTGCGCGTACTCCGCGTCAGGAGTTGTGGCTAAGCCTCTATCTTGGCGCGGTATTATTGCTGATCACCGACATATTGGCAGTGCTGGCCAGTGGTTGGGCTGGTCAGTTGGTGCCGAGCGGTGTTACTGCTGCCTTTATTGGCGCTCCGGCTTTGATCTGGTTTAGCCGTAAGAAAATGCAGGCCCAGGATTCTCTTGGTGTGAAATTGCCGGAAATTGATTCGCGTTGGAGTCGCTATTTCACTTTCATTCTTGTTTTCAGTTTTGTACTGATTCTGCTGCTGACCTTCAGCTATCAGCCGGAAAATCAGATGGGCTATTTTACCTGGCCGACGGACTATCAGTGGTCTCTGCGCTGGCCGCGTGCATTGGTGGCATTTGCGGTAGGAATCGGTTTAGCGGTAGCGGGCATGGTTCTACAACGGCTTATTTATAATCCGCTCGCCAGCCCTGATTTAGTTGGCGTCTCTTCCGGTGCAACCTTTGCGGTGGTTTTGGCGGCATTGCTGTTTGGTTCCACATTTGTTGTTGCGCAGTGGCTGATTGCACTACTTGGCAGTCTGGCCGTGTTACTGTTGCTGATTATTCTGGCCCGACGCCATCAGTATGCCCCTGCCAGTATTATTTTACTGGGTATTGCATTAAGTGCACTGTTGCAGGCTTTTGTCCAGTTTGCACTGGCCAAAGGGAATCAGGACAGTTATCGGATTATGTTGTGGTTATCCGGTTCCACTTACCGGGTGAGTGAGCTACAGGCGATCTCTTTAACCGTATTGGTGGTGGCTTTTTCCGGCCTTATTTGGCTAAGCCAGCGCTGGCTTAGCCTGTTGTCAATTGGGCGGGATTTTGCCCGAGCCCGTGGGGTGGCTGTTTCAGCAGTAACCTTATGGTTTCTGGTTTTGGTTTCGGTATTGTGTTCTGCCGTTACCGCGACAATCGGGCCTATCGGTTTTGTCGGTTTGATCGCTCCTCATTTGGCGGCGATGCTCGGTGCTCGACAAGTGGGTCCACAGCTTAAATTATCCATGTTAATCGGTGTCAGTATGATGCTGTGGGCCGACTGGCTTGGCCAGATCTGGCTTTTCCCTAAACAGATTTCAGCTGGAACCCTGGTTGCTGTACTCGGAGCCGGATATTTCTTGCTGCTGTTGCTGATCCAGCGCGTGAGAAAATAGGTCATTCCTTTGTGATAGAATAGTTTAAATACAAATGATATTGAAAACGATTATCATTGATCATATATTCCAGCTCATAATGACAAAATAGTTAATTAAGCAGAGGAAATTATGTTCAATTTTCGGTTTTCCGCCGTTTCTATCGCCGTGCTTAGCGCACTGACTTTGCCCGTTTCTTTATCCGTATTTGCGGCAGAGGAATCCTCCGATTCTGGTGAGGTTATTGTGGTGAATGGCTCACAAGTCAAACTGGGTGATGAATATGAAGGTGGCCAGGTGGCGACAACGGGTCGTTTGGGCTTGCTGGGTAATATGGATAGCATGGATACGCCATTTTCATCGACTAACTATACCGAAGAGCTGATTCGTAATCAGCAGGCGGTCAGTGTGGCGGACGTAGTGCAGAACGACCCAACGGTTCGGGTAGCGACCGGTTTTGGCAACTTCCAGGAACTGTATATGATTCGTGGTTTTAACGTCTATTCCGACGATATGACCTTAAATGGAGTGTACGGTATTTTACCGCGCCAGTTTGTTGCGGCAGAAATGCTTGAACGTGTAGAAGTCTTCCGTGGCGCGAATACCTTTTTAAACGGTGCAGCTCCGGGTGGCAGTGCGATTGGTGGTCTGGTTAACCTGGTTCCCAAACGTGCAGGTGATGAGCCACTAACTCGATTGACTGTTGGGATGCAAAGTGGTGGTCAAGGCTACGCAGCAATAGATTTCGCCCGTCGTTTTGGCGATAACCAGCAAGATGGCATCCGCGTCAACGTGATTGAGCGTAGCGGTAACAATGCCACGGAGGAAGATCGTGAGCTTGGCGGCCTGACTCTAGGTTGGGATCATCAGGGGGAACGTGCTCGTTTGTCTGCGGATTTCGGTTACCAGGATAACCATATTGATGCAGCAAGACCAAGCGTGACACCTTCAAGCAGCGCACCGGCTGTTCCTGATGCGTCAACCAATTATGCGCAGGACTGGAGTTATACTGACGAGAAGCAACTGTTTGGTGTCGTTCGCGGTGAATATGATTTTACTTCATCCACTATGGGGTGGGTTGCCATAGGGGCACGTCAGGGCAAAGAACACAATCTTTTGGCAAACCCGACGGCGGATAGCGCGGGTAACATCACGACTTATGCGTTTGAAAACGTACGTGAAGACGATATATTTTCAGCCGATGCCGGTATTCGCCAGGAGTTTGCGACCGGTGATATTCACCATACGGCTGTGTTATCCGCTTCGTATTTTGATTCGGCAAGTAAGAATGCTTATTTTTGGTCTACAGACTTTACTGCGGGTACTTTATCCGATTACGAGCAGGTAGCACAGAATACGACAGTTCGTTATAGCGGAGGTGATTTGGATGCACCTAAGGTTACCGAACGTAATACCACATCCAGCATTGCTTTAGCCGATACCATGGCATTGTTGGATGACAAAGTTAAGTTAACGCTGGGTGGCCGTTCACAGACTATCGAGCAGAAAGGCTATAACTATGATGGCAGTGCGGCGAGTGAGTATGACAAGAGTGCGGTTACGCCATTCGCAGGTGTGGTTTATCAGCCTACTTATGACTGGTCTTTGTATGCCAACTATGCAGAAGCGTTGATTAAAGGTGAAATCGTTTCGTCTTGGGGTGGTTACACTAACCCAGGACAAGTATTTTCACCGACTCGTTCAGAACAGTATGAAGCGGGTGTTAAATACGACAATGGTATGTTAGGTGCGGTGGTGAGTGTATTTGAAATCTCTAAACCAACCTATATTGTAGTAAATAATACTTATACCCGTGATGGTGAACAGCGCAACCGTGGTTTGGAACTCTCAGGTTACGGCCTGCTATCCGATTCAGTAAAAGTTTTGGGTGGGATGACCTTTATCGACGCTGAGTTAGTCAAAACAACGGACGGAACCAATGATGGTAATACGGCAATTGGCGTTCCGGATATGACCGCTAATCTGAACCTGGAATGGGATACTCCGTTTGCTGAGGGGCTAACCCTGGAAGGGCGCAGTATTTATACCAGTTCACAGTATTTAGATGCAGCCAACCAATACGATATTCCATCCTGGACTCGTTTTGATCTCGGAGCGCGTTATGTAACGACCGTGGATGAGCATAATCTGACGCTACGTGCACGCTTAGAAAATGTTGCAGATAAAGATTACTGGGCATCTTCTGGTGGTTACCCAGGCAAAAATTACTTAGTTCAAGGCGCACCAAGAACCTTAATGCTCTCCGCTAGCTATGATTTTTAATCGTTAGCCCGTTTTTTCTACCATCGAATGCCAGCCAGAACCTTACAGGCTGGCATTTGCATTTTTGGTGGAAAATTATAATCGCTCTTTAATTTGTTGGATTACCAACATATATCCTGAACTTTCGCTATCTAATCTCTTTATATTTCTGCTATTTATAATTTTATTGATAAATTGCTTTGCATAATAAGTCAGAGTTAGTTAAAAAGAACGTTCAATATTTGTGATGTTGGTTGCAAATTTACCCTAATACAAGGTTGGAGTGGCAATGCATTTATCTCTGATTCAACGAGTAATCGCTGGATTTGCCGTGATTATTTTATTCGTTTTAACCATTAGTGGTTCAGCTTACCGCTCACAGGTAAAAATGGCGGAACAGTTAAAATTAACGGCATCTACGTTAACTGAGTTACTCGATCAGTCCAATACGCTGATATTACAGATTCAAAATGCTAACCGTTTAATGTTGGTTCACGCCAATACGCCGGAGCAGGACAAACGAGATCAACTGGCAGATAACTTTAATCGCAGTGTAGTGAGTATTGAGAAAAGCTTTTCTCGATTGGATCAACAGTTAGTTGCTTATCCTAAACTGTCACAACAATTACGTCAGGTTAACCTCGATACTGAACAATTTATTCAACAGGCTAAGCAACACCTGAAAATTCAGAATCAACGTATCACTGCAAGATCAGCCTCATCAGCCGAATTTAGCCGCTACGATACTGAATGGTTGTTCTTTGACCAGGATATTGCAGAAATAAAATCCGATGCTGAATTCGATAATATTCAGGCGGCAATTTGGGATATAGACGCAATTAATGCTCAGGGCAAGGCAGCGAAAGGATATCTGCAACGTGTGCTTGCGGTAGAGAAAGAGCAAGAGCTGGCAGCGTTACAGAAAGAAGTTTCTCAGCATCTGCAGTTGTTCAGCGAAAAATCCGAACATCTATTTACCATTATGCCTTCCAGTAAAGAGTCGCTATCGATTTACCTGAATTTGTTAACGCGGATGATTGCCCAGCCGGAAGGCTTATTGCGACAGCACCTGCAATATAATCAGCTACAGAAAAGCAGTAGCCAGGTTCTGCAGGATATCGCCAATAAGGTAGATTCGATTATTTCCGATGCGGATGAGATTACCAGCGAAATTCGCAATATGTCGGAACTCGCGCTTAAGCAGGCTAATCAGGAGTCAACATTTTCACTAAGCTTGAATATTATTTTGGCGGTTATCTCGATGATTGTTGCGTTGGTGGTGGCGATTACGGTGGTAATTTCAATTCGCAAACCATTAGCGGTAATCACTCAGGCTTTGAATGAGCTGGCTCAAGGTAATTTAACTCATCAGGTTGATAGCGAGTTTCGCTCAGAGATGGGGATCGTGGTACGCAATATTAATGAGCTCGGTCGCCAGTTGAATACTTTGATTGGTAAAATTCATAATTCGGCACAAACCGTGAGTAATGTCGCCCATGAAAGCCAGGCGATGAGCCAAAAAACCAACGACGATGTGGCGCTGCAGCGACGCCAGACGGATTTGATCGCTACAGCTGTTACTGAAATGGAGTCAGCAGTTCATGAAGTTGCGGGTAACGCCGTTGAAACCAGTCATGAAGTGGAACAGGTGACCGAACTGGCCAATACCAATATGCACACTATGCAGTCAAATGTTGAGTTTGTAAGTAAGCTCAAACAGTCATTGGATGAGGCGACCAATATTATTCAGGACTTATCCAATGAAACCGAGCAGATTGGTGATGTGCTCAGTGTTATTCAAGGCATTTCTGATCAAACCAATTTATTGGCCCTGAATGCGGCGATAGAAGCCGCGCGCGCTGGTGAGCATGGTCGTGGGTTTGCGGTGGTCGCTGATGAGGTTCGTTCTTTGGCTAACCGATCCCGTCAGTCGGCGGATGAGATCGGTAAAATGATTGAGTCATTGCAGGACAAAGCTTCTCAAGCGGTTTCTATTGTCAGCGATAACCAGATTTATGCCGATCAATCGGTGCAGCATACGCTAGAAAGTAATAACGCACTTCAGGCTATGGTTGGGCGTTTGGCTAAGATTAATGATATGAGCCGTTCGATTGCAACAGCGTGTGAAGAGCAGAGTGTTGTTGCTAAGGATGTCGCGCAAAATGTGGTGAGCATTTCCGATATGGCATCCAATATTGCCCAGGATTCAGAGCGGCTGGCATGCAATAGTGAGTCATTAAATCATCTGTCGGATGAACAACGTGAATTAGTAGCTCAATTTAAAATCTAATTTAATCCTCCTTCTCTTGGTGCTTTGAGTGATCACTCGGAGTACCAAGGGATAAATTTTGATGGAATAGTTGCGATTCTCATTAACTCTGCTGCCATCTTCTTATTTCTCCTGCTTAAGTCATAGATTCTTGTAGAACTCTGCATCACTTCAAACTTTATTTTTTTATAGCGTCTATATTTGAATGCGTATATTAACTTTCCCTAAAGTACTCTGTTGGCTAGCAGGATGCTAATGATCGTTCAGTGATTTCTGAGGCGGAGTTCATTCAGCACAGGAGGTATAACGTTATCATGAGTCACCCATCTAGAGATATGACTTCACCGCCGGATCTGTCCCTGAAAAAAGGTACCGGAGCGGTGCGTAGCCACTTTCCTGTTTACTCGAATTCCCTGCCTCCTTGTAATTTTGCCTGTCCGACCGGGAGTAATATTCAGCAGTGGTTATCGCTGGCACAAGAGCAACGTTATGAAGAGGCGTTTCAGGAACTGTTGCTGAATAATCCTCTGCCAGCGGTGCTTGGCCGGGTTTGTTATCACTTATGTGAAAATGACTGCAACCGGGCGAATGTCGATCAGTCGGTTAGCATTCATGCCGTTGAGCGATTTCTGGGTGATAAAGCCATCGAAGATGGATGGCAGGTGCGTTATGAGGCTAAGCCAACCGGTAAACGGGTGTTGGTGATCGGTGCCGGCCCTAGTGGTTTGGCCGCAGCTTATCATCTTAAACGTAAAGGTCATGACGTTGAAATTCATGAATCCGCACCGATGGCCGGAGGAATGATGTTGTTTGGTATTCCCGCCTACCGTTTACCGCGCGATATTCTCAAGCAAGAGATTCAACGTATTGAAAACATGGGCGTACGGATTGTGCTGAATCATATGGTTGAAGATCTGTTAGCGGAAAAAGTCTCCGGTCAGTTTGATGCGATATTTATTGCGATTGGTGCGCATGTCGGGCAAGGACTTAAGATCCCAAGTAATGAACATAGCAGTACTTATGAAGCGGTTTCTTATCTGCGCAGTAATGAAATGGATGAAGCACCTGAGCTGGGCAAGCGAGTGATTGTTTATGGCGGTGGTAATACCGCCATGGATGCGGCTCGTACTGCAAGGCGCAAAGGTGCCGAGGTGACTGTGGTTTATCGCCGTGACCGGGAACATATGCCGGCGCATGATTTTGAGTGCCGTGAAGCGATGGAAGAAGGGATCGAATTTGCCTGGTTGCGAACCATTAACCAGATAGATGGCACCACCTTTACTCTGGAAAAAATGGAGCTTAACGGAGAAGGTTATCCGTTGCCGAGTGGTGAACTAGAAACCATCGAGGCTGATTCGTTGATTCTGGCACTGGGGCAGAATATCGATTCCAAACTGACCCAGAATCTTCCGGGAGTCGAACATGATCGTGGTGGCGTAGTGACCGTAAATGATCAAATGATGACCGCGTATCCGGGGGTATTTGCCGGGGGAGATATGGTACCGAGTGAGCGCACCGTGACTATTGCGGTTGGTCACGGGAAAAAAGCAGCAGCGCATATCGATGCGTACTTGCATGGTCGAACTTATGCGAAAGAGCAGAAAAAACCGCTGGTGAAATTTGACCAGCTTCATCTTTGGTACAAAACGGATGCAGATCAGAGTGAGCAACCAGCAATCGCGGCTGAAATTCGCCAAACCAGTTTTGATGAAGTGGTTGGTGGCCTGACGGAAGAGGAAGCATTTTACGAAGCGCAGCGCTGCTACTCCTGTGGGAACTGTTTTGAGTGTGATGGCTGTTATGGTGCCTGCCCGAATGATGCGATTATCAAACTCGGCAAAGATAAGGGCTTTAAGATTGACTATAGCAAGTGTACCGGCTGCGGTGCTTGTTACGCTCAGTGTCCGTGCCATGCGATTGAAATGGTCGATGCTCAAGTTAGTCCGAAATAAGGAGTGGATGATGAATCTCAATAAACAGACCGTCATGCATACCTGTGACGGAAACGAAGCTGCGGCTTATGTCGCTTACCGGGTCTCGGAAGTGTGTGCGATTTACCCGATTACCCCTTCTTCTACTATGGCGGAGTTTGCTGACCAGTGGGCTTCTGAAGGAAAAACCAATATCTGGGGCAATATTCCTCTGATCGCCGAGATGCAGAGTGAAGGTGGTGCAGCAGGTACGGTACATGGTTCTCTGCAAAGTGGGGCACTGACTACCACATTTACCGCATCGCAAGGGCTGATGCTGATGCTGCCCAATATGTACAAAATCGCAGGGGAACTGACGTCGGCGGTATTTCATGTGGCGGCTCGCTCTTTGGCTGCACAGGGGTTGTCTATTTTTGGTGATCACCAGGATGTAATGGCAGCGAGAGGAACCGGCTTTGCTCAACTTGCTTCGTCATCGGTACAAGAAGCACATGACCTGGCGTTGGTAGCTCATGCATCAACACTATTGGCACGGATTCCATTCCTGCATTTCTTTGATGGTTTCAGAACATCACACGAAGTAAATAAAATCAGTTTGATTCCTGATGAAGTGATTCGTGAGATGATTTCCGATCGTCTGGTGCGCGAACATCGTGAGCGTGGGTTACGTCCGGATATGCCATTTATCCGTGGTACGGCGCAAAATCCGGATGTCTATTTTCAGGGAAGGGAAACAGTTAACCCTTATTATACGGCAACCCCTGACATTGTGCAGGCTTGTATGGATCAACTGGCCGAATTGACTGGTAGGCAATATCAGTTGATGAATTACTTCGGCGCAGAAGATGCGGAATTCGTTACCATCGCAATGGGTTCCGGGGTGGAAACCATCAAAGAGACGGTTGAATACCTGACGGCCCAGGGGCAAAAAATCGGCGTGATTCAGATCCATTTATACCGTCCGTTATCAGCAGAGCATTTACTTGCTGCACTGCCGAAGTCGGTGAAAAAAATTGCGGTACTGGATCGCACCAAAGAGGCGGGAGCCAACGGTGACCCGCTTTACCAAGATATTCTGACTGCGCTGGTGGAAAATTCCGAGCATTTTGCCACTTTTCCAAAAGTGATCGCCGGACGTTATGGTCTGTCGAGTAAAGAGTTTACTCCGGCGATGGTCAAAGCGATTTACGATAATCTCTACCAAGAGAAAAGCCATCAGCACTTCACGGTGGGTATTATCGACGATGTCAGTCATTCCAGCCTAGCGGTGGATGAGAACTTTGATATTGAATCGAATCAGATTGTGCGGGCTCTGTTCTTTGGGTTGGGCGCAGATGGTACTGTCGGGGCGAATAAAAACACCATCAAGATTATTGGTGATGAACCACGCTATTTTGCTCAGGGTTATTTTGTCTACGATTCGAAAAAATCCGGTTCAAAAACCGAGTCGCACCTGCGTTTCGGCCATCATCCAATTAACAGTCCTTACTTGATCCAGTCGGCGAATTTTATCGCCTGCCATCAGGCTACTTTTGTTGAAACGGTTGATATGTTGGAAAAAGCGGCGAGGGGAGCTACATTCCTGCTCAATAGTTCGGTGAGCAAAGAGCAGGTATGGGATTCTTTGCCGCAACGGATGCAGCGCCAATTGATTGAACAACAGATGAAGTTTTACGTCATTGATGCATACAAAGTAGCTCGTGAGATCGGTATGGGCAGCCGTATCAATACCATTATGCAGACTTGCTTCTTTGCTTTATCAGATGTGATTGATAAAGATGTTGCGCTAGGCAAGATTAAATACGCAATAGAGAAAACTTACTCGCGCAAAGGCAGAGCTTTAGTCGAGAAAAACTTTGCCGCGGTTGATCAGGCGTTAACCAACCTGTATCAGGTGGATGTGCCGGAATCAGTTTCCTCTTCTGCCGTTGAAAAAGATACGGTATCGGTACAGGCTCCTGAGTTTGTGAAAAGTGTTACTGCGGAGATGATTCGTGGTAAAGGTGATTTAATTCCGGTGTCCATGTTACCAGCAGATGGCACTTATCCATCCGGCACCAGTCAGTGGGAAAAACGTAATATCGCCCAACGTATTCCAATTTGGCAGTCGGAAGACTGCATTCAATGCGGCAACTGTAGCCTGATTTGCCCGCATGCGGCAATTCGCGCAAAATTCTACGATAAATCGCTGCTCGATGATGCGCCGGATGGTTTTAAATCGGCTGGAATTACTGCGCGAGGTTTCCCGGATACCCGTTATACCCTGCAGGTTTATCCGGAAGATTGCACTGGTTGCGGATTGTGTGTTGAAGCCTGTCCGGTGTTGAAAGTCAGCGAAGAGGGCGTATCGCATAAAGCGATCAATATGGAACTCAAGGAACCTTATCTGGAAACAGAGAAGTCCAGTTTGAACTATTTCCAGTCCATTCCCTATAATGATCGTGCGCGGGTAGATTTCTCCCACGTACGCGGGGTTCAGTTCCTCGAACCGCTGTTTGAATTCTCCGGTGCTTGCTCTGGTTGTGGCGAAACACCTTATCTTAAACTGGTTTCCCAGTTGTTTGGTGATCGCTTAATGGTCGCCAATGCGACCGGCTGTTCATCTATTTATGGCGGTAACCTGCCAACAACACCATGGGCCAAAAATAAAGCGGGCCGTGGTCCGGCCTGGTCAAACTCGCTGTTTGAAGATAATGCTGAGTTTGGTTTCGGTTTCAGACTTGCCGCCATTAAGCAGGCTGAACTTGCGAAACAACTACTGTTGCAACACAGAGATCGTCTACCACCTTTGTTGGTGGATCTGCTGTTGCATGCTAAGCAAGAAACCGAATCTGATATTCAGATGCAGATTCAGCGGGTTGATCAGCTCAAGCAATTGTTGGAACGATTTGATACCAATGATGCGAGAAATCTGATTTCAGTAGCCGATCAATTAATTCGTCGTTCAATCTGGATTGTGGGGGGAGATGGCTGGGCTTACGATATCGGTTATGGTGGTTTGGATCATGTGCTGGCCAGCGGTGCTGATGTGAATGTACTAGTAATGGATACGGAAGTTTACTCCAATACCGGTGGACAGATGTCGAAGTCTACTCCTTTGGGGGCGGTGGCAAAATTTGCTGCGGGAGGTAAACATGCCACCAAGAAAGACATTGCGTTGCAGGCGATCGCCTACAATAACGTTTATGTCGCTCGAATTGCGATTGGCGGTGACCCACAACAGGCATTGTTAGCGATTCGCGAAGCGGAAGCTTATCACGGACCGTCCTTGATTATCGCTTACAGCCACTGTATTGCGCATGGTATCAATATGAATGACGGACTGCGCCAACAGCAGTTGGCGGTGAAATCGGGTCACTGGCCATTGTTCCGTTATAACCCGGCACTGCGTGACTCTGATTTCAACCCATTCTCACTGGATACGTTGAGACCGACCATTCCGCTGAAAGAGTACCGCCTCAATGAAGCGCGTTACAAAGTGCTCTATGATGCAGATCCGGTTGCAGCGGAAACGGTGTTAGCTCAGGCTCAGCAAGTGGCACAAAGGAAATGGCAGTTCTATGAAGAATTAGCTTCTCGGCCGGATGGGGCATTAGCGCCGCATATTGAGCAGACATTGCGCTAAGCTTGTATCACCTATTATCTCGATCTGAATACTAAGGAGTGAGGATGAGGTTGTGAGCAACAAGTTTTTTTGACAGGGCAATAAATAAAAAGTCCGATTTTCCTCATTGAGGGTCGGACTTTTTCAAATCGTGAGAAGAACTGAAATTATTCGATATTCTGGATCTGCTCATTGAGTAGCGGTCTAGACCCTAACAAATTCAATAAGTTACCGAAAAGAAACCGTTCAAAAATGCCTGTTTGCCCACCAAACTGCCCACCACTTGCCTCTGGCTTTTACTGAATCTTAGTGGTTAGCAATGGAAAAACAGTGCTGTTTTTATGCTGCTGTTAGGGTCTAAAAATAGCAGTTTTGAAGGGCTTTATCGAGTAATTTTTTCAACACTCTACGCACTGATGGATATTATAGTATCCAATTTCTGTTTTATTTCGCTATAATGGATATAACTGTATCCACTTGGTCTTTGCGGATGAATTTTACCTTACTTGATGATACCGATGTAAGCCAAGCTTATGCGGCTTATTTACGTGAGTTACGCAAGCAGGCAAAGCTGTCGCGCGCTGCATTGGCTGAGCGAAGCTGCGTACCTGCGGCCACCATTAAGAAATTTGAGCTGACCGGGCAAATTTCATTTCGTCAATTGCTGTTGCTATGGCAGACACTTGATTCGCTAGATAGGCTTTATCAGCTCACGCAACTTAGCAAAGAACGCGCTGCTATACCCACGAGTATTGATGAGGTGCTAAAAGATGAGTTTTAAACCGATTCAGAAGCTTAATGTTACTCGTACGCTAAGCTCAGGTGAGCAGATATCTGTTGGAGTCTTGGCGCAGAATCGGCAAGGCGTTTTTTTTCAGTATACTGACGACTATTTGCAGCAGTTTGGCAATTTATCACCGTTTACCTTGCAAGCGAATACGCTAGTTCAAGCCGCACCTAAAGCGCCGCACCAAGGTGTACATGGCGTATTTGGAGATTGTTTGCCCGATGGCTGGGGCATGTTGTTACAAGATCGTATTTTCCGGCAAAAGGGCATCCTACCTAATCAATTAACGGCGATGGATAGACTGGCCTTTGTCGGTGATAAAGGCATGGGAGCGCTGTCTTTTTCTCCGGTGTCTGAGTTTTCAGCCACGACATACGCGGACATTGATTTAGCAACCTTGGGCTTAGAAGCACAAACGCTGTTCGATGCTTCAATGTCAGATTATATGGATGATAATCACGATGAGTTAGATGGGCATACGCAACAGGTGTTGGCCGCATTAGTCGCCGGTGGTAGTTCGGGTGGAGCAAGGCCCAAGGCGCAGATTTATATGCCTGCAGGGGAAACTCAGCATTGTCGAACCTTTGCTCAGCCTGGAGATGAGGCTTGGCTGATTAAGTTTACCTCGAAAAATCTCGCGCTCGGGCATGAAGAAGGGTTGTGTGAAGCGGTTTATTTGCAAATGGCCGAGCTTGCCAAGTGCCAACCACCAGTCTGGCAACTCATTGAAGCACCAACTACAAGCGGTGCGTCTGCCTGGTTGGCGCTTAAGCGTTTTGATTATGTCACGGAGCAGGCCCGTTTAAGCGGTAATCGCAGTTCAGGTCGCCTACATATGCACAGCGCTTGCGGGCTGCTGGATGCAGACTTTCGAACGCCAAGTTTAGATTATATTGACTTGATCAAAGCCAGCCGTCAGTTGTGTAAATCCCCCGCTGCTGGGCAGCTGCAATTTCGCCGTGCCGTTTTTAACCTGCTGTCGTCTAATCAAGACGACCACAGTAAAAACTGGGCGTTTTTGCAAGCGGATGACGGTCAATGGAACCCTGCACCTTTTTACGATGTTACCTACAGCCCGCATCCATTCAACGAACACGCCACTGCTTTCGGCGGTTATGGCAAAGCGCCATCGCTTAAGGTGATGCAAAAACTAGCGAGCAGTGCTGGCTATGGGAGTTGGCATGATGCAAGGCAAGTCATTGAAGAAGTGGCAGAAGCCATCAGTCAATTTGCTTATCTTGCACAGCAGCAAGGGATCAGTAAAACAACAGTGTCTGCGATTACTAAATCACTGGAGCAGCGCAAACAAGAAAATGCCGCGCTGTTTCAATGACAGTAAAACACACTTTTCAATTCACAAAAAATAGATAGCAAGGTCATCGTGAGCGAATATCAATACTATAAATTTGAGCGTCTGGATGGGTATTTAGATGCTAAATCACGTCAAGCACTCAGAGCCATTTCAAGCCGTGCCGAGATCAGCGCTACGTCCTTTCAGGTGTATTACACCTACAGTGATCTAAAGGCAGAGCCTTTTAAGCTGATGTTAAAATACTTTGATATCGGTTTTTACTATGCCGATTGGGGCTCAATCGATGCCTACATCAAGCTACCAGCTGGAACGCTCCCTGAAGCGTTACTTGGCTTTTCAAGTGATGGGCTTCATGTTCACGAAAACGATGAGTGGCAGTTGCTGATTTTTTCCCTTGAGGAGTATGACGAGTATTTTGACGATGAAGATGCTGACGACTTTTTCCAGCATTTAGCTGCTTTACGCAGCGGTTTAATGCAAGGGGATTGGCGCCTTGTGTACTTTATGTGGCTCAAAGCGTTTGATTTTAATGATGACGTTGAGCGAATGCCGTTGATTCAATTCGATTTTGAACACCTCAGTGAAGAGTTGCAGGCCTTTGCAGCGCTGTATGAGATTCCCTTAGCCTTAGTTAAGGCGCTCGCCATGGTGCTGACCGAACAACCCAGTCATCAAGCCAAACAAACCCAGTTTCAGTTTGACAAGTGGCTAAACAACCTCTCGGAAGCCGAGAAAGACACGCTATTACGCGCGCTGTTTGAGCAAGGCCAGTTAACCCGTCACCAAGCCTTAGCGCTGACGCGAAAAGAACCTGTCAACACAGACGAGATCTATCAATACTGGTTAACCTCCGCCGTCATTTCTCCTTTCATTGAGCAAGCGCAAAGTCAATTACAGCAAGAGCAAGCCGCAGCACTCGCAAAAAAATTAGCTATCGAAAAAGCGGAAAAAGAAAAAGCGTTGACGGATATCTACAATCAACGTGAGCACTACTGGCAGCAATCACAAGAGCAAGCGGATCGAACTTGCGCCAGTGGTTACGATGCGGCATCACGCTATCTGCATCAGTTGTTTGAGGCCTATCAGTTCAAAGCGGATGAAGCGGCGTTTGAACAACGTTTTAAGCGCTTTGTTGTGGCGAATAATAGCCGGAAAGCGCTGTTAAATCGTTTGAGTGATTTGCTTTAAACGATGAGGCGATAGGCTGGCCAAATGACGTTAGCAATAAACTGATTGAGGGGTGATTGAAAGGTTGTAAGCCTACCTGTCCAAAGGTCTACAAATTGTTACCCATAAGGTAACTTTGTGTAGACCTCTAACCGCTGCATTTATCCATTCAGCAAAATACACTGACGAGTACTCAACTTGCATTTCACACTTTTACGCGCAGAAAAGTGCGGAATTTTACATTTTTATGCGCATAAAAGTGTAATTTGATGACCTTTGGCATTCAGGGATCCAGATCATCGCCTTGGCCAACGCGCAAGCTAAACCTAAAGGTGGGATATAAATCCAATTATATTGAGTAAAGTGGGAATATAGTCCCGCATTTAACTTGCTGGAGTTGCTTGGGATTCAAAGTTGGACTATATTCCCATTAACGGTTGAATAGTGGGAATATAGTCCCTTTGGTTGGTGATATGGCTAAGCGTGACTTACACAATGTACTGTTTCCAAAGCAGCGCAAAATCCTGACTCATTTTGGTGAAGACTTGCTGTTGGCGATGAAACGACGTGGTTTTACCAAAAAGCTACTGTGTGAACGTACTGGTTTTGATCATAAAACCGTGAATAAAGTCTTTGCCGGTGATCCGGGTGTTGCCATAGGCACTTACTTAAAAGTCATGGCCGTTCTTGGCATGGAAAGCAACTTTGCAGACATGGCTGCTCATGATGAAGTGGGTATCAAGCTGCAAAACATAAAATTGCTGGAAGGTTCAAGATGAGCCGTGAAATCGTCGAAGTCTATGCCGACTGGCAGCCAATTGAGGCGCCTTTGCTAATAGGACAGCTGACTTACAGCGATTCAAGCCGAGGTGGCGTGTTTAGTTTTGCCTACGATAAAGCATTTTTAACTTCAGCCTATCGTTTACAAATTGATCCCATTCTGACCCTCCACTCCGGTGAACTCTACAACGATGAAGCCAATAAAAACTTTCGTGCATTTCTTGATTCATCGCCTGATAGATGGGGGCGTATTTTAATGCAGCGGCGTGCGGCCATTGAAGCGCGCAAAGGCATTCGAGCAACAAGTCGATTAAACGAATTGGATTACCTGTTGGGCGTGCACGACTCTTACCGGATGGGCGGTATTCGATTTAAGCAAGCAGGCTCGGCTGCGTTCTTAGATGACAACGCTGAATTTGCTGCGCCGCCAATGGCTTCTTTGCGAGAGCTAGAGCACGCAGCAATGCAGATTGAAAAAGACGATAACATCGACAGTGACGAGTATTACCGCTGGTTGAAAATGCTGATTTCTCCAGGCTCATCATTAGGCGGTGCAAGGCCCAAGGCTTGTGTGACAGACGAACAAGGCCACTTGTGGATTGCCAAGTTTCCCAATCTAAATGACACCCATGACGTGGGCGCGTGGGAGATGGTCTGCTATGAATTGGCGCTGGCGGCAGGTGTTGACATGTTTCCAAGTGAGATTAGGCAATTTTCGTCACAGCATCATACCTTTTTAACCAAACGGTTTGACCGCGACGGTGAAAAGCGGCTGCATTTTTCATCGGCCATGACACAGCTTCAATACTATGATGGTGAACAATCTCAAGGTGCCAGCTACTTAGAAATTGCTGAATTTATTTCCAATTCTGGTGCACAAACCGAAGCTGATTTAGCACAGTTATGGCGACGTATCGTGTTTAATATTGCGGTGTCTAACACGGATGATCACCTGCGTAACCATGGATTTTTATTAACCAAGAAGGGGTGGAAGTTATCACCCGCTTATGATTTAAACCCGATAGTGGGTAAGCATGGCCTGCATCTGAATATTACCGATGCAGACAACGCTTTAGACTACCAATTAGCCTTTGATGTGAAAGACTTCTTCCGACTTTCGCAAACCCAAGCCACGCAAATTTACGATGAAATATTAATGGCGGTTAAGCAATGGCAAACCGTTGCTAAGCGCCTAGGGATCAGCCGAGCAGAGCAGGCCATGAAAGAATCGGCGTTTAACGTTTAATGAGTCAGTGAAACTATATTTTCATTTTTTAGCATATAGAGAAGTTATAGTTTCACTTTTATGCTTTGCCTCACTCTCCATGTGTTTTAACACACCTCTTACCCCTTGGGCTTTTGGGGCAGTATGGGCAAAGCCTTAATTCACGCTATTTAGACATCCACTAACCCTGCCCACATGGCATTTATTATTTGGGGCATTATCTACAAACTGGGGCAGGTAGATACCTGTACCCTCAGAAAGCTGCATGATCTGGGCATTTATCTGCCTACTGCGTCCGTTTAGTACTGGCAAACTCCTAACTGAACTTAACAGATCAGTGAGGAAGCAAATGATGAACCCAACTACACAATCATCCACCACATCAACACGCCTAGCGCGTCAGCAGCGGATTTTGCGCTTGCCCGAGGTAAAGGCCAAAACAGGTTTTGGCCGCCGCACCATTTATGCCCTGATGGCCAATGGTGAATTTCCCCGTTCCATTCGCATTGGTGCGCGTGCCGTGGGCTGGTTAGAAAGCGATATCGACCAGTGGATTGAAACCCGCCGTATCGGTGCTGCTTATGGCCGCGGATAAACCATCAGCATCAACCCCGTTACCTGCCAATGAGATAAATAACAACATGCCAACATTACCGGCTGGTTTTGCCTATAACGCGCAAAACTGGCTAGTGATGCAACCAGCAGGGCAAGATAGCCCAGTTAAAATCTGCTCTTGGCTACAAGTGGCTGCCCGAACCCGCGATCCGCAAGGGGACACTTCTCTTGAAAACAAAGGCGGCTATTTATTGCACTGGTTAGACGATGACAATCGCCATCGCTACTGGGCCATGCCCGCAGAACTATTGGCCGGAGACGGCAGCGAGTACCGCCGAATCCTGCTCAGCCGAGGCATGCGGCTAAGCAACAGTGTCAAAGCGCGGCAGTTGCTCTCGCTGTTTATTCAACAAATGGGCGAACTGGCCACGCAAAAGGCCATCAGCGTGAACTGCATTGGCTGGCATCACCACGCTTATGTGCATCCGCGCCTCACCTTTTACCCAATCGAACACAGCAACAACCCGCGCATGGTGCTGCAAACCATGCACCCGATAGAAGGCTTTATTCAACAAGGTAGCAGTGACAGTTGGCGGCAGAACGTTGGCCGTTATTGTCTGGATAACTCGCTATTAATAGTTGGTGTCTGCGCTGCACTGGCCGCACCTTTGTTGCACTTGTGCGGGGTGGATGGTTTTGGTTTACACCTCTACGGTGCCAGCAGTACCGGTAAAACCGCGGCGCTGTATCCAGCATTATCGGTGTGGGGCGAACCTAATCAATTGCGCCATAGTTGGCGTGCCACGGCTAACGGTTTAGAAGGAACAGCGTTAGCGCATAACGATGCCTTGTTGGCGCTCGATGAAATGGGCGAAGTTGACCCCAAGGAGGCGGGCGATGTCGCTTATATGCTTGCCAATGGTCAAGGTAAAACCCGTGCAGGCAAATACGGTGAAATGCGTTTACCCGCGCGTTGGCGTTTGGTGTTTTTATCCACTGGCGAAGTGACGCTCGAAAGCCACCTCGCCAGTATCGGCAAGCGCGTAAAAGCCGGCCAGCAAGTGCGTGTGATTGATCTCAGTGCCGATGCCGGAGCGCAAATGGGCGTGTTTAACCAGAGTCATGGTATGAACGCCGCCGATTTAGCCGACCACCTAAAACAACAAAGTCGCCAACATTACGGCAGCTTGGCCTTGGATTGGTTGCGGTATTTAACGCAGCACAGCGCGCAGGTGCGACCCGTTTTCCAAAACGTACGGCAATGCTTTTTAGCCAGCTTACCCACTGATGCAGACGGCCAAGCGCGCCGGGTCGCCGAAAAATTTGCCTTACTGGCCAGTGCAGGCCTGTTAGCCATTCAAGCCAAAGTACTTGATTGGCCAACCCAAAGTGTCGAAGCTGCCTGTTTAAGCCAGCTAAACCAATGGATACTTGCCCGCGGTGGTGTGACCGCCAATGAAGACCAACAAGCCATTCGCCAAGTGCGCAGCTTTATTGAGCAACATGGCGAAAGCCGCTTTACGCTTAAACAAACCGGTTACAGCAGCCAAGTACGTCAACGTGCGGGTTGGCTTGATTCTACAGGCTCACAAACCCTCTACCTGTTTTACCCAACCGGCTGGCGTGAAGCCACCGAAGGCCTAAGCCCAGATCGTGCCGCCAAAGCACTAATAGCCGCAGGTTATCTAATCCCCGATGGTAACCGACCACAGCGCAAAGTCAGTCTGCCCGACAACACCCGCCCACGCATGTACTGTGTTAAAGGCAGCATCTTGGATGACTAAAAAGGCGATGAATCCTGTGTAGGCTTGTCGCCTTGCAGTGTACCGCCAGTCAACCTAAGGGCTGGGCGAGGATTAAAGGCTAAGGCAGACAATACCGCTAGTGTACTGATTGTGTACTTGCAGTGATTGGTGATCGCCATTGCACTGAATGATGGAAAATAATCTTGCGATATTATCAGTGGTTGATAAGATTCTAGGGCTATGTATAAGCGTACAGTCTTTTGATTGTTTAAATGCTGTTTTACGCTTTTGCTGGCAGTGGCCTTTTGTGAGTGAAGAAGGCAAGTAGAGAGTGCAGGCAAACAATCTGAGTAAAGTAATGAAAAACGCAAAACAATCGCGCTGCGTGATTGGCATTAAAGGGCAAACGCCTGACCCCGATTACCCCGTTGATATCTGGTTCGACTCCCTGAAATCGGTGGCCAATGTGCTGTCGAAAGAAAATCAGCAGTTGTTAAAAGTAATCGCCGAACAACAGCCGCAATCGGTCACTGAGCTGGCTATGCTGACAGGCCGAGCGGTCAGTAATGTGTCGAGAACACTGAAAACATTGGATGGTTTAGGTATTGTAAGATTGGTATCTTCAGAATATGCAAATACAAAGAAAATCGAACTGGAATACCATAAATTCTTGGTCTTGGTATAAAGGATACGTATGAGTTTAAGACAACTTTTAACAGAAATAGCTGGTGGATGGGTACAAGCTAAAAATGAGAACTTTACAGGTCACCCAATAGCTAATTTACTAAGACGAGATTTGATTCAGGCAATAGAAACCACACTACCTTCTCCAACAGATTATTTATTAAAAGCGAGCGCTGGGGCAGGAAATTGGGCTGACGTACCTTGGTTGTCTATCCTCAATCCGGCAATAACAGAGTCAACACAGTCTGGTATTTATCCAGTTTATTTGTTCCGTTCAGATGGCAGTGGTGTTTATCTCTCGTTGGGCTTTGGAACTACGGAGCTTAAAAGGCAATATGGAACAACCCTAGCAAAGCAGAAGGCGGAGGAATTGCGTAATACCATAAGGGGCTTAGATAATCGACTTGATGATTGGGATCAGAAAGTTGATTTGCGATCTAATACGACATTAGGCCAGTCTTATGAGTGGGCTTCAGCTGGAGCAAAATTTTATCCTTTAGACAATATGCCAGATGATAATACTCTTGCATCGGACCTAATAGAATTATTAGAAATATATGCGGATGTAAATTTAGAGACCAATCAGAATTCAATGCCAGCAATAAGTAACGGGCAGCTTTTATCCAAACCATTCCTCCTTCTCGCAGGTATCTCTGGTACAGGTAAAACCCGTTTTGTGCGCGAACAAGCAAAAAGCTCGGGGCAGTTTGCTGAAACTTATTGTTTAACCTCGGTGCGCCCCGACTGGCATGAGCCGAGCGATTTGCTGGGGTATATTTCACGCTTAAATGGCACTGCGGAATACATCACCACGGATGTATTGCAATTTATCGCCAAAGCTTGGCGTGCGATTGCTGATAGCGGCTTAACCGTTGAAGTGCAAGAGTGCGAAGACCTAGGTAAACGCTTAGTGGTATCAGGTGAGCGTGCTGTACTTGAGCAGGTATTACCTTACTGGCTGTGCTTAGATGAAATGAACCTTGCCCCTGTAGAGCAGTATTTTGCCGATTATTTGTCGGTGCTGGAAACCCGCGAATGGTGTTGGGCAGGTGATAGCTTTACCTACAGCAGTGACGCGCTTTTAAAACCCGCCACCATTAAAGAAGTTGCGGACAAAGAAAAGCTACGCGAAGCGCTAGGTTTTGATGACGCGCAATACGATGAGCTGTGGGCAGATATTTGCCAATATGGTTTAGGTATTCCGTTTAACCTGCTTGTTGCGGGCACGGTGAATATGGATGAAACCACCCATGGCTTTTCACGCAAAGTGATTGACCGAGCGCTGAGCTTTGATTTTGGTGCGTTTTTCCCTAACGACTATAACGACTTTTTCACCCCAACCAGCTGCAATAAACGCCTTAGCTATCCTATTTGGTCAAGCGCCAGCAAAGCAGATTTAGCTGATACGTTTGATGTTGATGGCACAAAAACGGTTGCGTTTTTATCGGCCGTTAATGCGGTGCTAAAAAATACACCTTTTGAATTGGCATTTCGTGCGCTCAATGAGCTGCTGCTTGCGGTTGCTAGCAGCCAACCACAAGATGACCTGACTCTAAAAGCTGTATGGGACGACTTTATGATGTGTAAGGTTCTACCGCGTATTGAAGGCGATACCGACAAACTGACTTCATCAAATCGCAAGGATTTGCTGGAAGAGCTTGGCGTTGTGCTTTCAGACCAGTTAGCCCTTATTTGGCAAGCAGGACAAGGTGATAAGGATCAACGCCCTGACTTGTATCGCGAGAAAATAGTGGCTGATGGTGCTACTGAAGAGGAAAAAGTACTTCGTATACCTTGCCGTTCAAAAGCGAAGTTGAAGTGGATGAGCGAGCGATTAGCCAGTGCCACCTTCACCAGTTTCTGGCCTTAATGGGTTGGTGTTGTTTGATGCTTTTTGCAATGAATGCAACCCATAAAAAAAACGTACAGCGAAGGCGTAAGGAGTGGTAGGGAATGCCAGAGTTAATACGATTACAAACCCCTGACTTTGAGTTTTCGGTCTGGGCGAATGATATTAGCCAGCGGTTGAGCGTGTACCAGAATACAATGGCGCATAGGGCGAGCGCTAATGATGTACAACCTAGCTACGAATTGCGCTTTGCGCCAGCAGCGCAGCTGAGCAATGCTATTGAACCGCAAGGGCTAGTTGCAGATGATCTGGTACAAAGTGGGTTAGATGAAAGTGACTTAGCCGAAAATGACCTTGTTGCCAATGGCTTAGCGAAACACGCTGAGCTTACATTAAATTCCCCGCTGTTTTTTGAGAATACTCAGTACCAGTTTGAGTGGGTCTTTTTTAGTGAAGTCACTAATGCGCGGTTAACCCATCGCAGCCAAAGCGTGAATGAGGCATTTCGTTTTGCCCCCGAAGTAAAAACCGCAAGGGGCGTGGTGCCCGCACGTTTAACCGGCACCATTAATACCGGCAATGATGTGGGCTGGTTACGTTTGCCACTTACCTTTGAGCACAATGGCAAAACACAGACTCAGCACATAGCCTTTGAAGTGCTGCCAACCAAAATGGCACTGCACCAAGACTTGCCCGCCATGTACCAAGCCATAGACAAAGTTTACCCCCTTTGGCGCTTTAGCTTGGTAGAAAAAACAGAACAAGACGCAGCAACTAGCCAACAACGCATGCATTTTCCACTTATGTGGTTGGCTAATTTTGCTGCGTTACGGGAGCGCTTTGAGCAAGGCTTAAAAGTGATTTGTGCCGCACCCCATAGCCGTTTGCAACCTACAGTGGCCAATATTAAAGCGGCCAAATTAAAAGGCCGTCTGCCTCATAAGTTAGCGGAGCAAGTAAAGCAAGACTTTGCGAATGGCCAGTACGATAAACGCTATGCAGTCGAAAAAAAGCAACTGAGTGTCGATACCCCAGAAAACCGCTTTATCAAAATGGCGGTGAGTAAAAGCAAGCGGCAATTAGCGGAGTTTGAACAAAAGCTTAGGCAAAGTAACCAAGCGCCAGAGCGGCAACGGTTGTCAGATTCATTTTTAAATGAGCTACATAGTTGGCAACAACCACTGCAAAAAGTGTTAGGTCAAAGTTTTTTAAAAGAGGTGGGGGCATACACAGGGTTAAGCCGTGAGTCGTTAGTGCTACAGCAAAAAACCGGATACAGCGCGGTGTATCGCATTTGGCAGGAGCTGAAATTTTATTTAGATGTGTTTGGCAATCAGTCGAGCATTTCAATGAAATCGGTGGCTGAAATTTACGAAGTGTGGTGCTTTTTGTGTTTGAAACAGATTTTAGAGCAGGATCTCGGCTTTGAATTGGTGGAAAACAGTGCGACTAAGCTCGCCCAAAATGACTTTTTTGAGTACCAACTAAAAGATGGGTTTGCCGGTGCCTTTCGTTTTAAACGCAGCGATGGTGTGACCGCTAGGCTGGCACACGAGCCGAAATTTACCAAAAAGGGTCAATCAATCCGCTCGTATTTAGTGAACCAAGAGCCAGATATTGTATTGGAAGTGACACTGCCTAAAAGCGCCGATTTAACAAAAGTAGACTCATCAGAAGAAAAGCAGTTTATTTGGCTGTTTGATGCCAAGTACCGCATTAAAACCGAGAAAAACCGCTTTGATGACAGCAATGAAGATATCGAAAGTAAGGATTACGTACCAGACGATGCCATCAACCAAATGCACCGTTATCGGGATGCCTTGATTCGCCTATCAGAACCGTACGATTCTAAATCACCATCAAGTGGAAACGCTGGCCAATCTCCTAAGAAAAGCCGTCCTGTTTTTGGTGCGTTTGCTTTATACCCAGGCTTTTTTGATCAAGCTACAACCCCCAACCCCTACGCAGCCGCGATAGAAGAAGTAGGTATTGGCGCATTTGCCCTTTTACCCAGTCAAAATAGACCTAGCCAAAACGAACTGAGTCAAACTGATCCTACCCAGACTAAGAGCCGTTATTCCGGTCACCAGTGGTTGCTAGAGTTCTTGCAAGCCCAAATTGGCACAGCACCGAATGCACAAACAGGGCAAGGCAATGAGACCATGTATCCCGTGGCTGGTATGGCGGAAAGGCTCTACGTACAAGACGCTGCACGCATACCTTATTACGGCATGCGCCAAGTACTGTACCCTGATTTGACGATGACAGTGGCATTGGGTGGGCAACGTGGCCGTGATAATGGCTACTTTGAACAATTTGAGCAAGGCACAGCGCTGTGGTATCACCTACCGCAAAGCACGTTTTTGCAGAAATTTAAGCAGCATATTGCCGAGGAAATTCGCTATTTAGCGTTGGCGTCTACCTCAGATACTCAAAGCTCAACCAAGCAAATTGACAAACTTTGGCCGGTTAAACGAGTCACAGTGTTACCACGCTACGCCATTACCGAAGAACAAGCGGGTAAGAAGTCAGGTTCTGCTGATTTGTATTATTTATTTGAGTTAGGCAAACCACTGTCACTGCAAACGCCAGTGACCAATGTGCCGCATCGTCCAATGAAAAACTCGATGAAACTCACAACCTTAACGCGCCTAGAGAGCGTCACTAAGTTTACCGAGGTTGAAAAAGTGTACGAAGAGGCAATGGTGTGAGGTTAAATGTTCAACTTTAACTGGATTAAATTACCATTATGGTAAATAATGCGATAAATGTAAGCGCCTATAAAGGCCTACCTCCTAGCGAAGTTGGGGATGACAGACATTATATCTCTGACGGGCCGTTATATCCGGTAGAAGATGTATTAAACCTATTGGAAGTAGGTGAGAGTGCAACTATTTTATGGACTAGGCAGTGTAAAAGTCATGTTCAGCAGCTGTCGTATGAGATAGCTGATGTGCAAAAGCTTATAAGGCAAGCTATTACTCAAGGTCAGTATGTGAATTCGCAATGGTGTGTACAAAAACCAACTGGACCTTGGGCTGCATGCGATGGTTACCGCTTGTTTCGGGATGAATGGGTGGAGTATGCGTACAAAGAAATGCGCTACGAATACTATGTGAAATTTGCGATAGGCAAGACAGGTAAATTGTTATTATTGGTTTCTTGTCATTTGTCGCGCTGAGGATATGTGATGAATAGTCAAACTTGTCCAATTTGTGAGATGGGCCAATTAACTCTCCATACTGAGAGGGTTACAGTTGAGCATTTAGGTCAACAAGGTCAAATTGAAAGCCAGTATGCAGTGTGTGATTGCTGTGGCAGTGAACAGACTGGTACTGCTGAAGCTCGCTTTAACAAGCGTGCAATGATTGCTTTTAAAAAGCAGGTGCAAGGCTTGTTAACGGGTAATGAACTCCAGGTCTTGCGTAAACGCTGGGGCTTAAAACAGGCTGATGCTGCAAAAGTGTTTGGTGGTGGCCCTGTTGCTTTTTCCAAGTACGAATCAGACGATGTGATGCAATCAGACGCAATGGATAAACTGCTCCGTTTAGCGGCGGAAGTGCCAGCTGCTTTAGATAAGTTGATGTTGGATGCGGGTGTTGAGCGTAATATCCAGACAAGCTGGAAAAATGTAGCTGTAGTGGATTTCTCATCGACTGCTCGAAAGACGAGAGTTGTTGCATCGCACGAACTCGAACTAGAGGCGTGTTATGGTTAAAAAAGTATCAAAATCGTTACAACAGGCTATTGATGCTTTAGTGATACAGGATGTATACGTTAAATCGTGCCAAGCTAAGTGTGTTGAAGACTTTGACCCAAAATCCACGGAACTTGAAGCGTTGTTAGTGCAACAAATGCATGTTGTTCTTCGAAGTGAATTGATCGATATTGATGGCGATGGCCATCTGGTACGCATTTATATCCGTTTGGGGACTCGTTGGGTGAATCCTAAGGAAAATGGCGAACCTGATATTAAAGCCTTTGTTGAAGCAGACTTTATTGCAGAATACCAAGTCGCAGCAGAACTAGAACAGGCAGCGATTGATGAATTTGCACTGAAAAATGCTAGCTACCATATTTGGCCTTATTGGCGCGAGTTTTTGAGTACTCAATGTGAACGACTGCGTTTGCCAAGAGTTGTTTTACCAACAGTGCAATTTAGCAAACAGTAACTAAAAAGCGACATCAAATAATATCGCGCTATTTGGCGCTTTTGATATTAAAATCACACCAACAACACCCCTCCCGCTACCCGTTAGATCAGCGCCCTGTGAGGGGTTACTCGTTTCTGGGGCTTGTGATTTCGAGTAGTTTGTAAGAGATAGGCCCCAGTCTTAACGGCGACTGAGGCGCAGCCACGAGCCAAAACACTAGGTAAAGGCTCAACCAGCTTTAAAGAGCTTGAGTGAAATTGTGGTTTTCATCATAACAAATATCAAGCTATTTAGCCTTGTTGTTGAGTTTCCTTCTTGTCGTTAACAAAGCATTTGTTCGTAATCCACACATCATTCTCCGGCCCACAAAGGTGGTGTAGCAGCGCTAGGTTGATCTGGTGGCTGATCACTTTGCCGTTTCGCTTTTGGCTTTCTTTTCTCAAACCTCTCAGTAATAACCCCGTGCATGATTTTACTATTTGCTCTGGCGCGCTGGGTAGGCAAAAGGCGCAGTTTTGCTGTTTGGGGTGCAAGGTAGCGCGTTTTCCTGTTTTAGATAAAGGCGTTATGCACCAAAAGATACAGGCGTTGGCAGGTGTGTTTGCGTGCAATGTGTTGGTTTGACTTGTGCCATTCCTGTCTGTCGGTAATAAATGTGCCGGTAACAAATGAGCTGGCAACAAAACTAGCCCGCCTTGCGCGTGGCCATCAACCTCAGGTAAAGGCAACCAATACAGGTTTGGCCATTGCTCGGGGCTTTGCCACTTTTCCACGATCACTTGTGCGCCAATGCTGTTCAGCCATTGGTGAATCGGGCAGCCAGGGTGTGCTTGTTTAACGCGCGGTAACTGATAGGTCAGCCAGCGGGTTAAACGTTCGGCGGCATTATCGCACTGGCTTAGTGCTGGGTAGAGGGTAAACGCGGTATGCCCAACCAATAAATCGACCACCTGCTTTATCCATTCTCTATCCCAATCGTTGCCACTTGCCCATAACACGTCACTTATCACCTTTTGGTTCTTCATGCCGTCTATTTTCAGTCGTCGGGTGCAGACTCGGTGGTGAAATAGATGAAAGAAATGGCCATCAAACTAACCAGTCAAATCAGTTTTTTATGATGACCTGTGCGCGGCTAACTGTTTGATATACATAGTCCAATACGGCGCTGTTTGGCGGCATTTGGCTAGTGCAAAAAAATCGAGACGCCAAACGATCGTTTGTATTCTGGATTTAAAAAATCAAACGGTTTGCACTTGGGATTCGAGGTTTTTAGGGGCGAAAAAAAGTGCCAAACCTTGCTTTGAGCCAGTATTGGCAAGGCCTAGCAGCGTTGGATTTCAATCGAGAAGCCAAACAGTAAATGGGCTAATTTCCCTGTTTGGCGTTTCGATCCAAAAGCCAAACGGATAGTGGTTTTGGCGTAAGGGGGTAAAGGCATGGGGAAGTGTTTAACGAAGTGCTGCTTGCTAATTTGACTTGGTATTTGATGAAGAGGCGTTTTCCAACTTCAGTGAAGGTTGCTTGTTACTGTTGCCATCAATGTAATCAAGGGCATACCCCATTGCCTTGTAGCTTTTCTCGCGTTTTTTAAACATGCGTTGCAGCATTGGGAGGGCGCAGTCTACATAGTCGTGAATGGTCACTTGTGTTTTTCCTTCCGATTCACGATGAATACGACCGGCATATTGGGCCAATGTGCCTTTCCATGCGATTGGCATAGCCAAAAACAACGTATCCAGTCTTGGAAGGTCAAATCCTTCGCCCACATATTTTCCTGTTGCGACGACAACTTGAGCCGATTGCAGATGATTGTCAGCGTTCTTGCGTTCGGCAGTTTTCATGGCGCCTTTGAGTACGACAGCGCTTATACCCATCTCGGTAAGTTGTGAGTGTATGAACTCTGCGTGCTCTCTACGCTCTGTAAGGACTAACGGGTGCCCGCCATTTTGAACACACTGGAAGGCACCTGAGACGATTTTTGAAGTGCGCTGTTGGTTATCGACGAGCCAGCGGTAGGCATCGCTTATTTTTGGGCGCTCATCTGTTTTTATTAGCTCAGCTGGCGGTTTATCGTAGAGCTGATGAATCATCACGGTTTGAGTAAATTGCTCATCAGGGCTTTGTTTCACTTTGTAGCGAATTGGCCCTGCCGCCATGAAAATGATCTTTTGATGACCATCTTGTCGCTCTGGTGTTGCTGTTAGGCCCAACACATATTTTGCTCTTACTTCGTTGAGTACCATTTCAAACCTTGGCGCAGATAGATGGTGGCATTCATCAACAATAATGTGGCCGTAGTCTTGGATGAGAGGGGAGATAGAGTTGTCTTTTTTATTGACCAGGCTTTGGTAGGTGGCTATGTCGATAATGCCACTCGGCTTTCTCTTGCCACCGCCTATACTGCCAATGTTTATTTCGGGTAGGAACGTGCGTAAGCGCTCTTGCCACTGTTCAAGCAGTTGTCGGCTATGAACCAGTATGAGGGTGCTTACTTTGCGTTTTACGATCATACCAATGGCAGTAACCGTTTTTCCAAATGCGGTCGGCGCATGCAAAATACCGAAGTCATGTTTAGATATTGCGGCCACTGCGTCTCGCTGGTTCTTTCGCAAAGTGAACTCAGGGGCAAGTTTTAATAATGGTTTGCCGGTTTCACGCTTATCGTCAAACAGTGGCGAAATATTTTGCTCTTGTAGCAAAGCAATCGCGTCATCAAGACAGCCTCGCGGTAGTGCTAGATAACCGTTTTCGATACGAGCACAGGAAATAAACCTTGGAATGCCATGGGTTGAAAAGCGCAACGCTTGTGTTTTAAAAAACACAGGATTAGAAAAACTCGCTAATCGCTTTAGTCCTGCCAGTAGTGGCCCAGGTAACTCGCTCATCAAAAAGTAGATATGGTTGGCCAAGGTAATAGTCACGTTTTTCGGCAAAGACTCTAATTTTATTGGTGCGGCTTTGGCTGTGATTTCCCAAGGAGGGCGGTTGTCTGTTAGCCCTTGTTCGGACAGTAATAGGGTATTGGGTGAAATGGTTGTTATGAGTTGGTCAATACCCGACTGAGTGAGCGTTTTAAGCCCACCAAGGTACTGCCATTGATCATCGATGGCATTCAGATCACTGTCAACAAAGCAACTACGGCCTGAAAGGCGAGCCTCCTTTTGAAGTGGTAGCGCAATGAGATTGCCAAACCCGCCTTCAGGAAGTACATCTTGGTTAGGAAAGAGCCTGTCATAGGAGTCAAACGAAAGATTTGGAAATATTTCCATGGCTTTATCAAGCAAAGCAAAACCCAGTGCTCGTGCTTGGTTAGCTGGGATATTGGTTTCAAAAAAGATCCATAAGTGCGCCCCGTTGCCAGAACGCGAGATTTCTATCGCGTGCGGAATATCAAACGCTTGGCACGCTTTAGACATGGCTTTGACTTCTTCTTGCCAACAGCCTTTGTCAAAATCGGCTGCTAACAAATAGCACGAATTATCTTTCAGTAAGGGATACAGCCCCACCACTTGATGACCGGCAAGGTGCCTGTAAATAATGCGCTCGTCTAGTTCGCTAAACTTTCGGTGTGAACAGTCTTGGCATTTAATGCGGGGTTTGTTGCAAACCCCGTTTACCCATTCATTATCACAGGCTACGGAATAGCCACTGCGCCCCTGTTGATTTTGCCAACGATTGGCAAAGATATCCTCTCTTCCACGAAATCGTTGTCTGAATAGGGCGACTTTTTGTTCTGGCGTGAATGTCTGTACTGAACGCTCGATTTGAGCGCTACGCAAAGCCTCTCTTAATGCGAGAAGCTGCTGCTTTTCGTTTTCAAGCTCAGCTAGCCTGTTATCAATAGCAGAAATGTTTGGGTAACGAGCGTCATTCATAACAAACTATTGTTGATTCGCAGCGCTATGAAGCGCGAACTTGCGGTGGCTTGATCAGCGACTCTGCTGGAATACCTAATCCTTCATGAAGTTTCCAAATCATTTTTAGCGTGAGTGATCGCTTATGGTTTAGGATCTCATAAACACGATTGCTTTTACCTATCATGGGTTCAAGATCTTTAACGGTTAAGCCTTTGCGCTCCATCTCAAACTTTATTGCCTCAACAGGGTCTGGCAAATCCATTGGAAAATGCTTTGCTTCGTAGGCCTCGACTAACGTAACCAAAATGTCTAGCTTTTCACCTTCAACGGTATCTGGCTCCGCCATCATTAGGTTTTCGATGTCGTTTAATGCCGCGCGGTAGTCGGCATCTGTTTTTATAGGTCTGATGTCCATTATATTTACCTCTTGTTACTACCTTTTGGCTTTAAATCGTTTGCACATCAATTTGATCGTATTGTGCATGACTGCCGATAAACCGTATGTAAACCACCTTGTAGGCATAATTGATCCAAACGACTAATCGGTATTTATTACCGGCAATGTTAAACACGACACGCCCATCTTTGAGGATGCTGGCATTTCTAAAGTCCTGTTTCACATCCGACGGTGATCCCCAATCAGCGTTTAATGCATGCCTATACCACGCTAACGTTGGCTCTTTCGCGTCAATGTATTCTGGGCTGTCTTCCCAAAATGTTTTTAAGGTTGATAGTGCGATAATTCTCATAAACAGATGTTAGTCCCATATTGGGACTTTTGCAAGTTTGGCATTTTTGATGCGGTTAGGAGTTCTTATCGCATCCCCGATTGCCCCATTCCTTGGGGTAGTTTAATTTCCTCTTATTCACCTTCTAAAGCTTGTGGTATCAAATGTTGCCCCATTGTCCCAACTGCCCACGGAAAGTGAGCAAGTGGGTGGCTAGTTAGTTTCGCCTGTATGGCTTTTTTGGCATACGGCTGCGTTTGCCATCGAAGAACGCCAATACTCTGAACCAATAGAGGGATTCTTCATAACCTAGGCTGTACGTTGGGCGTGCAGGCGGGATGAGCCCTAGTTTACGTCCTAGGCTGACAATCACGTAGAACGTGAGTTTTAACGTCAACCTGTTTTGCTGTGAGTTTTCCCATGTTTACTCCATAGTTGCTGAAATAATGGAGGGGGCAATAATGGCTGCCCACCACCGATTTGCTTATTGAATCAGCAGCTAACCTGTTGTGGTGGCGAGTTAAATGCGAAAATTGGGCAACTTACTGCTCACCAATTTGCTCACCGCAAAACGCTTATTGAGCCAAAATGAGGGGGCTGCCCACCATTCTGCCCACCACTAAACAGGTAGTTGGTAACGGACATCTGCAAACCGATTTGGACGGGAAAAATAAAAAAGCCCTGTATTTACAAGCAAATAACAGGGCTTCTAAGACATTCTTGGACGGGTAAAAAAACTATTCGATATTCTGGATCTGCTCCCTCATTTGTTCAATTAACACTTTGAGTTCGACACCTGTCGCCGTTACTTCAGTATTAATTGATTTTGAGGCCAGCGTATTCGATTCGCGGTTAAATTCTTGCATCATAAAATCAAGACGGCGTCCGCAGGCTCCGCCTTTCTTCAGAATGTTTTTGGTTTCTTTTACGTGAGAATCCAGGCGGTCCAGCTCTTCTGCAACATCTGATTTTTGCGCCATCATAATCAGTTCTTGTTCGATACGAGTTGGATCCAACTCTACTTTAGCTTCTTCAAATTTGCTGGTTAAACGAGTACGTTGCCACTCGATGATCTCTGGCATCATAGTACGTACTTTAGCAGCTTCTGCACTAATAGCATCCAGACGCTGCTCGATCAGCTCTTTCATATTTTGTCCTTCGCGGCCACGAGCTTCGATAAATTCACTCACGGTCGCATCGAAAGCTTCCAGCAGCTGCTGATTAATCGCATCGAAATCCTGTTCTGGAGTTTCCATTACGCCTGGCCATTGCATAACCTGGAATGGGTTAATCCGGCTGAGTTCACCAGTCATGTGCATCACTTGGTTAGCTGCTTTAATAACTTGCTCTGCGAGCGGTTGATTGATCGTCAGTTCACCTTTGGCGGTAGGATTGGCTTCATAGCGCAGATGACATTCTACTTTCCCGCGAGCAAGGCGTTGACGGAAGCGTTCACGCAGCACAGGTTCCAGTGCGCGGAATTGCTCAGGTAAACGGAAATAGGTTTCGAGATAACGTTGATTGACGGAACGAATTTCCCACACCGCGGTTCCCCAGTCAGCTTTGACTTCTTTGCGTGCGTACGCGGTCATACTGTATATCATCAATTTATCCTTAGGTTACTGAAGATCAAATATTATTCGTTGAATAGTAGCATAGTTCATCCGCGGAGAGTGAGAGGCGATTCAACTCTCAAAGGGGTTAAACTAGGAACGATCTGTGAATTCCTATATAATCTGCGCCCAATTATTACCAACACCAATCTAATAAAAGGTAGATGCATCATGCGCCCAAATAACCGAGCTGCAGATCAAGTCCGTCCAATCACAATTACCCGCAATTATACTGCCTACGCAGAAGGTTCCGTTCTGGTTGAATTCGGTAACACCAAAGTGTTGTGTAATGCAACGGTTGAAGATAGCGTTCCTCGCTGGTTGAAAGGCAAGGGTAAAGGATGGGTAACCGCTGAATACGGTATGTTACCTCGTGCGACTCATAGCCGTACTCGCCGTGAAGCGGCAAGCGGTAAACAGGGTGGCCGGACGATGGAAATTCAACGTCTTATTGCCCGCAGTCTTCGTGCCGTGGTTGATTTGGATGCGATGGGTGAGTTTATGATCACTGTGGACTGTGATGTTATCCAGGCCGATGGTGGAACTCGTACGGCTTCTATTACCGGAGCAAGTGTCGCACTGGCAGATGCTTTTGATCACCTAGTAGAAAAAGGCCAGTTGAAGAAAAATCCAATGAAAGGTCATGTGGCGGCTGTTTCAGTGGGTATTCTGGGTGATGATGTTTTATGTGATTTAGAATATGTAGAAGACTCATCGGCCGATACCGATATGAATGTGGTAATGACTGAAGATGGTAAAATGATTGAAATTCAGGGCACCGCAGAAGGTGAACCATTTAGTCATGATGAGTTGTTGGCCCTATTAGCTTGTGCGCAGAAAGGGATTCAGGAAATCGTTGCAGCACAAAAAGCAGTATTGGACGTTAAATAAGGAAGCGGGGCAATTTCCCTGTTCCTACTTTTTTATCGGCAGGAGAGATTTACTTCTGCCATGATTACCCAAAGTGAGAAAGTGATGAAAGCATATCAACGCGAGTTTATTGAGTTTGCTCTGGAAAAGCAGGTTCTGAAATTTGGTGAGTTTACTTTGAAATCAGGACGCAAAAGTCCTTACTTTTTTAATGCTGGCCTGTTTAATACTGGACGTGACTTAGCTCGTTTGGGCCGTTTTTATGCAGCAGCGTTGGCTGATTCAGGTATTAGCTATGATGTGTTATTCGGTCCAGCTTATAAAGGTATCCCAATTGCGACCACAACGGCGGTTGCTCTGGCAGATCACCACGACGTCGATACGCCATACTGTTTTAATCGTAAAGAAGCTAAAGATCACGGCGAAGGCGGTACTTTGGTAGGTAGCCCGCTCGAAGGGCGTATCATGCTGGTGGATGATGTTATTACTGCAGGAACCGCGATTCGTGAGTCAATGGAAATCATTAAAGCGAATGGAGCAGATTTAGCGGGTGTATTGGTGGCGATTGACCGCCAGGAAAAAGGTAAAGGTGACCTTTCTGCTATACAGGAAGTGGAAAGAGACTTCGGGTGTTCAGTTATCTCTATTATTAGCTTAGGTGATCTGATCACTTATCTTGAAGAAAAAGGTGATAGCCATGAACAGCTGCAGGCAGTAAAGGCGTACCGTGAGCAATACGGTATATAACCTTCTTCAGCAATTCCCATTTGTCTAAAACGAAATTGAGGGTATGATTTTGTCATCAATCATACCCTTACTTAAGTTATCTCATGCTTTCCTCTGATTTAATTGCAAATGTCCTGATTTTTGACTCCGGGGTCGGTGGGCTTTCGGTGTATCAAGAAATTGTTCAACGTCTCCCTCAGTTAAATTACACCTATCTTTTTGATAATCAGGCTTATCCTTATGGCGAACTACCTGTTGAGATTCTGCTTGAAAGAGTTACGGACCTAGTCGGAAGTATGGTTGAAGAGCAGGATATTGATTTGGTTGTCATAGCGTGTAATACGGCCAGTACTGTCGTATTGCCGAAGCTAAGAGGGCAATTAGCCATTCCGGTCGTAGGTGTTGTACCAGCCATCAAACCTGCTTGTTTAGCTGCTAAATATGCCGTAGGTTTGCTAGCAACACCTGCAACGGTTACCCGACCTTATGTATTGGATCTGATCAACGCCTTTGCTTGCCAAAAAGAAGTGGATCTGCTGGGTTCAAGTGAATTGGTTGATATGGCTGAAGGTAAATTAAGGGATATTCCGGTTGATATGGATAAACTGTCGGTGATTTTACAACCGCTTACAGGTCATGTTGATGTTGTTGTACTCGGGTGTACTCATTTCCCTCTTATAAAAGAAGAGATACAGGAAGTCATGGGGAATAATGTCACTTTGGTCGATTCGGGCAAGGCGATAGCGATGCGCGTTGAATCACTATTGATGGAAAGGCAGAGCAACTTACACAAAGAGAAAGGTGTGAATCAGATATTCTGTAGTGCTCCCCCAGCTTATGAGGTAGCACTACAGAAAAATTTAACACAGTTAGGCTTTTCTCAACTTAATCTGTATTTGGGTCTTGGTCTTTTGGGTCGTTAGCGATTCTTACCTTTAGGGTTCGCCCCTGGTAATTAAATTCGTTCAGACTATCTATCGTTGTTTGTGCAGAAGACTCTGCGATTACTACGAAGCCAAAACCACGACGCTTTCCGGTTTTCTTGTCTTTCATTAAACGAACGGCAAACACCTCACCATGTTCAGAAAAGAGGTTTTTGACATTCGCTTCATTGGCTTTATATGGCAGGTTGCCCACATATAATGTAGTGGTCGAGCCAGAATCAGTTTGCGAAGCATCAGTTTCAGAGACATCATTCACTTTGTTAGATGTGAATATAAAGATAACGGTTGTACCTAATACACCAGCAAGGAATACAATTGTTGGTGGAAAGTCCAGAGTAGAAAAAACTGCAATACCTAATACGGCAAATGCAGCAGCGAGTAAGATTGATTTAGTTGAATTCATATAAGGCTGCTTATAATTAATAGATTAAATGAATAAAAATCGATAAATGAACAGGCCTATCAATCTTACGTGTAACCCTCCTATTTTTCCAACGTATTGCTGTGATTACCCTCAAAGGTTCAAAGATTAATCAAATTTGCGACATTTGATTTCTTTTTAAGCAAACGAAAATATATTTGCAAAAAGTGCTTGTCAGAAATAAAAGGATCCCTATAATGCCGCCTACCCACTGAGGAGTGAGATACACTTCACAGTGAAAAGAAAAAAGAGTTTAAGATATAAGAAAATATATCTTGACTCGGAAGTCTTAAAGCGTATCATACGCACCCCTAGCCGAGCAAAGGCTCGCTAGAAGCTCTTTAACAATTTAAACCTATCAATCTGTGTGGGCACTCGTTGATGATAATCGAAAAGATTTATCAGTGAACTGAGTGACCAATCAAGATTTCTTTTGGCAACAAAAGAAGACTTGGCACAGTCAATTCATTCCAACTTCGGTTGGAATAACAGTAATCACTGAGTCGAAGCTTAGGCTTCAAAAAAACTTTAATTGAAGAGTTTGATCATGGCTCAGATTGAACGCTGGCGGCAGGCTTAACACATGCAAGTCGAGCGGTAACAGGAATTAGCTTGCTAATTTGCTGACGAGCGGCGGACGGGTGAGTAATGCCTGGGAAATTGCCCTGATGTGGGGGATAACCATTGGAAACGATGGCTAATACCGCATGATGTCTGCGGACCAAAGAGGGGGACCTTCGGGCCTCTCGCGTCAGGATATGCCCAGGTGGGATTAGCTAGTTGGTGAGGTAAGGGCTCACCAAGGCGACGATCCCTAGCTGGTCTGAGAGGATGATCAGCCACACTGGAACTGAGACACGGTCCAGACTCCTACGGGAGGCAGCAGTGGGGAATATTGCACAATGGGCGCAAGCCTGATGCAGCCATGCCGCGTGTATGAAGAAGGCCTTCGGGTTGTAAAGTACTTTCAGTTGTGAGGAAGGCAGTTGCGTTAATAGCGTAATTGTTTGACGTTAGCAACAGAAGAAGCACCGGCTAACTCCGTGCCAGCAGCCGCGGTAATACGGAGGGTGCGAGCGTTAATCGGAATTACTGGGCGTAAAGCGCATGCAGGTGGTCTGCTAAGTCAGATGTGAAAGCCCCGGGCTTAACCCGGGATGGTCATTTGAAACTGGCAGGCTAGAGTACTGTAGAGGGGGGTAGAATTTCAGGTGTAGCGGTGAAATGCGTAGAGATCTGAAGGAATACCGGTGGCGAAGGCGGCCCCCTGGACAGATACTGACACTCAGATGCGAAAGCGTGGGGAGCAAACAGGATTAGATACCCTGGTAGTCCACGCTGTAAACGATGTCTACTTGGAGGTTGTGGCCTTGAGCCGTGGCTTTCGGAGCTAACGCGTTAAGTAGACCGCCTGGGGAGTACGGTCGCAAGATTAAAACTCAAATGAATTGACGGGGGCCCGCACAAGCGGTGGAGCATGTGGTTTAATTCGATGCAACGCGAAGAACCTTACCTACTCTTGACATCCAGAGAAGTCGACGGAGACGTTGATGTGCCTTCGGGAACTCTGAGACAGGTGCTGCATGGCTGTCGTCAGCTCGTGTTGTGAAATGTTGGGTTAAGTCCCGCAACGAGCGCAACCCTTATCCTTGTTTGCCAGCACGTAATGGTGGGAACTCCAGGGAGACTGCCGGTGATAAACCGGAGGAAGGTGGGGACGACGTCAAGTCATCATGGCCCTTACGAGTAGGGCTACACACGTGCTACAATGGCGCATACAGAGGGCGGCCAACTTGCGAAAGTGAGCGAATCCCAAAAAGTGCGTCGTAGTCCGGATTGGAGTCTGCAACTCGACTCCATGAAGTCGGAATCGCTAGTAATCGTGGATCAGAATGCCACGGTGAATACGTTCCCGGGCCTTGTACACACCGCCCGTCACACCATGGGAGTGGGCTGCAAAAGAAGTAGGTAGTTTAACCTTCGGGGGGACGCTTACCACTTTGTGGTTCATGACTGGGGTGAAGTCGTAACAAGGTAGCGCTAGGGGAACCTGGCGCTGGATCACCTCCTTAAACGATGATTGTGCATTGATGAGTGTTCACACAGATTGATACGGTTTAGATGAAGAAGAGAATAGTGGGTCTGTAGCTCAGGTGGTTAGAGCGTTCGCCTGATAAGCGAGAGGTCGGTGGTTCAAGTCCACTCAGACCCACCACGATGGGGCTATAGCTCAGCTGGGAGAGCGCCTGCCTTGCACGCAGGAGGTCTGCGGTTCGATCCCGCATAGCTCCACCATCTTTAAAGGTATTCTCTTGAGTATTTTTAGAAATGGTAACGTTTCGTTATCTTGCTCTTTAACAATTTGGAAAGCTGACAAAGCAATGTTTATTGATTGATTCAATGAAGATTGTTTGTAAAAAGTTCTCAATGTTTATCGCTTCCTTATTTAAGGAAAGGATAAACACCAACACACAATCAAGTGTTCTTGGGAATCTTACTTTTAAAGTAAGTATTCAAAAATTGAGTCCGGCAAATATCATCTCTCTCGCTTATTCAAACAATGAGAGAGAACGAAAAACCTTGGTGATTTGTCATCCAATCCGAAACTTCTTCGGGTTGTATGGTTAAGTGACTAAGCGTACACGGTGGATGCCTTGGCAGTCAGAGGCGATGAAGGACGTATTAACTTGCGATAAGCGTAGATTAGGCAGTAAAAGCCACTTGAGTCTACGATTTCCGAATGGGGAAACCCACTTACATAAGTAAGTATCATTAAGTAAATACATAGCTTAATGAAGCGAACCGGGAGAACTGAAACATCTAAGTACCCCGAGGAAGAGAAATCAATTGAGATTCCGAAAGTAGCGGCGAGCGAAATTGGATTAGCCCTTAAGCTGTTACTGTGTTAGACGAAGTCTCTGGAAAGGGACGCAATAAAGGGTGATAGCCCCGTAGTCGACGACACAGTTTGAGTGAAAACGAGTAAGGCGGGACACGTGATATCCTGTCTGAACATGGGGGGACCATCCTCCAAGGCTAAATACTCCTGACTGACCGATAGTGAACCAGTACCGTGAGGGAAAGGCGAAAAGAACCCCTGTGAGGGGAGTGAAATAGAACCTGAAACCGTGTACGTACAAGCAGTAGGAGCCTCCTTAGTGGGGTGACTGCGTACCTTTTGTATAATGGGTCAGCGACTTATATTCAGTGGCAAGGTTAACCGTTTAGGGGAGCCGTAGGGAAACCGAGTCTTAACTGGGCGCACAGTCTCTGGATATAGACCCGAAACCGAGTGATCTAGCCATGGGCAGGTTGAAGGTTGAGTAACATCAACTGGAGGACCGAACCGACTAATGTTGAAAAATTAGCGGATGACTTGTGGCTAGGGGTGAAAGGCCAATCAAACTCGGAGATAGCTGGTTCTCCCCGAAAGCTATTTAGGTAGCGCCTCGGACGAATACTACTGGGGGTAGAGCACTGTTAAGGCTAGGGGGTCATCCCGACTTACCAACCCTTTGCAAACTCCGAATACCAGTAAGTACTATCCGGGAGACACACGGCGGGTGCTAACGTCCGTCGTGGAGAGGGAAACAACCCAGACCGCCAGCTAAGGTCCCAAATTACAGCTAAGTGGGAAACGATGTGGGAAGGCTTAGACAGCTAGGATGTTGGCTTAGAAGCAGCCATCATTTAAAGAAAGCGTAATAGCTCACTAGTCGAGTCGGCCTGCGCGGAAGATGTAACGGGGCTAAGTTGTAAACCGAAGCTGCGGCAATGTGATTTATCACATTGGGTAGGGGAGCGTTCTGTAAGCCGTTGAAGGTGTGTTGTAAAGCATGCTGGAGGTATCAGAAGTGCGAATGCTGACATAAGTAACGATAATGGGGGTGAAAAACCTCCACGCCGGAAGACCAAGGGTTCCTGTCCAACGTTAATCGGGGCAGGGTGAGTCGACCCCTAAGGCGAGGCTGAAGAGCGTAGTCGATGGGAAACGGGTTAATATTCCCGTACTTTTTGTGAATGCGATGGGGGGACGGAGAAGGCTAGATGGGCCTGGCGACGGTTGTCCAGGTTCAAGTGCGTAGGCTTAAGAGTTAGGAAAATCCGGCTCTTTTTAAGGCTGAGACACGATGTCGAGCTGCTACGGCAGTGAAGTCATTGATGCCCTGCTTCCAGGAAAAGCCTCTAAGCTTCAGTTCACAAGAAATCGTACCCCAAACCGACACAGGTGGTCGGGTAGAGAATACCAAGGCGCTTGAGAGAACTCGGGTGAAGGAACTAGGCAAAATGGTACCGTAACTTCGGGAGAAGGTACGCTCTTGGCGGTGAAGTCCCTTGCGGATGGAGCTACTGAGAGTCGCAGATACCAGGTGGCTGCAACTGTTTATTAAAAACACAGCACTGTGCAAAATCGAAAGATGACGTATACGGTGTGACGCCTGCCCGGTGCCGGAAGGTTAATTGATGGGGTTAGCGGTAACGCGAAGCTCTTGATCGAAGCCCCGGTAAACGGCGGCCGTAACTATAACGGTCCTAAGGTAGCGAAATTCCTTGTCGGGTAAGTTCCGACCTGCACGAATGGCGTAATGATGGCCACGCTGTCTCCACCCGAGACTCAGTGAAATTGAAATCGCTGTGAAGATGCAGTGTACCCGCGGCTAGACGGAAAGACCCCGTGAACCTTTACTACAGCTTGGCACTGAACATTGACCCTACATGTGTAGGATAGGTGGGAGGCTTTGAAGACATGACGCTAGTTGTGTTGGAGCCGTCCTTGAAATACCACCCTTGTATGTTTGATGTTCTAACTTAGCCCCATAATCTGGGGTGAGGACAGTGCCTGGTGGGTAGTTTGACTGGGGCGGTCTCCTCCCAAAGAGTAACGGAGGAGCACGAAGGTGGGCTAATCACGGTTGGACATCGTGAGGTTAGTGTAATGGCACAAGCCCGCTTGACTGCGAGAATGACGGTTCGAGCAGGTGCGAAAGCAGGTCATAGTGATCCGGTGGTTCTGAATGGAAGGGCCATCGCTCAACGGATAAAAGGTACTCCGGGGATAACAGGCTGATACCGCCCAAGAGTTCATATCGACGGCGGTGTTTGGCACCTCGATGTCGGCTCATCACATCCTGGGGCTGAAGTCGGTCCCAAGGGTATGGCTGTTCGCCATTTAAAGTGGTACGCGAGCTGGGTTTAGAACGTCGTGAGACAGTTCGGTCCCTATCTGCCGTGGGCGTTGGAAGATTGAAGGGGGCTGCTCCTAGTACGAGAGGACCGGAGTGGACGAACCTCTGGTGTTCGGGTTGTGATGCCAATCGCATTGCCCGGTAGCTAAGTTCGGAATCGATAACCGCTGAAAGCATCTAAGCGGGAAGCGAGCCCTAAGATGAGTCTTCCCTGGCGCTTTAAGCGTCCTAAAGGGTTGTTCGAGACTAGAACGTTGATAGGCAGGGTGTGTAAGCGTTGTGAGGCGTTGAGCTAACCTGTACTAATTGCCCGTGAGGCTTAACCATACAACACCGAAGAGGTTTTGTTGGACTTGATTGAAAGAGCAGAATTGATTGTGTAAGAGAACCTACTTTTTATAAAGAAAGAACAGCTTTCCGAATTAACATATTTTGCTTGGCGACCATAGCATTTTGGACCCACCTGATTCCATTCCGAACTCAGAAGTGAAACAAAATAGCGCCGATGGTAGTGTGGGGTCTCCCCATGTGAGAGTAGGACATCGCCAGGCTTTGATTCCGACTTGCTTAAGACTTAAGCGAGTCACCATAAAGTTCTAAAAAAGATTAGAGTTTTATGTTGACTTTCAAAGCGGAAAGCGTATTATACGCGTCCTGCCTAAGTGCTAACGCACTGAAAGCAAAGCTCTTTAACAATTTAAACCTATCAATCTGTGTGGGCACTCGTTGATGATAATCGAAAAGATTTATCAGTGAACTGAGTGACCAATCAAGATTTCTTTTGGCAACAAAAGAAGACTTGGCACAGTCAATTCATTCCAACTTCGGTTGGAATAACAGTAATCACTGAGTCGAAGCTTAGGCTTCAAAAAAACTTTAATTGAAGAGTTTGATCATGGCTCAGATTGAACGCTGGCGGCAGGCTTAACACATGCAAGTCGAGCGGTAACAGGAATTAGCTTGCTAATTTGCTGACGAGCGGCGGACGGGTGAGTAATGCCTGGGAAATTGCCCTGATGTGGGGGATAACCATTGGAAACGATGGCTAATACCGCATGATGTCTACGGACCAAAGAGGGGGACCTTCGGGCCTCTCGCGTCAGGATATGCCCAGGTGGGATTAGCTAGTTGGTGAGGTAAGGGCTCACCAAGGCGACGATCCCTAGCTGGTCTGAGAGGATGATCAGCCACACTGGAACTGAGACACGGTCCAGACTCCTACGGGAGGCAGCAGTGGGGAATATTGCACAATGGGCGCAAGCCTGATGCAGCCATGCCGCGTGTATGAAGAAGGCCTTCGGGTTGTAAAGTACTTTCAGTTGTGAGGAAGGCAGTTGCGTTAATAGCGTAATTGTTTGACGTTAGCAACAGAAGAAGCACCGGCTAACTCCGTGCCAGCAGCCGCGGTAATACGGAGGGTGCGAGCGTTAATCGGAATTACTGGGCGTAAAGCGCATGCAGGTGGTCTGCTAAGTCAGATGTGAAAGCCCCGGGCTTAACCCGGGATGGTCATTTGAAACTGGCAGGCTAGAGTACTGTAGAGGGGGGTAGAATTTCAGGTGTAGCGGTGAAATGCGTAGAGATCTGAAGGAATACCGGTGGCGAAGGCGGCCCCCTGGACAGATACTGACACTCAGATGCGAAAGCGTGGGGAGCAAACAGGATTAGATACCCTGGTAGTCCACGCTGTAAACGATGTCTACTTGGAGGTTGTGGCCTTGAGCCGTGGCTTTCGGAGCTAACGCGTTAAGTAGACCGCCTGGGGAGTACGGTCGCAAGATTAAAACTCAAATGAATTGACGGGGGCCCGCACAAGCGGTGGAGCATGTGGTTTAATTCGATGCAACGCGAAGAACCTTACCTACTCTTGACATCCAGAGAAGTCGACGGAGACGTTGATGTGCCTTCGGGAACTCTGAGACAGGTGCTGCATGGCTGTCGTCAGCTCGTGTTGTGAAATGTTGGGTTAAGTCCCGCAACGAGCGCAACCCTTATCCTTGTTTGCCAGCGAGTAATGTCGGGAACTCCAGGGAGACTGCCGGTGATAAACCGGAGGAAGGTGGGGACGACGTCAAGTCATCATGGCCCTTACGAGTAGGGCTACACACGTGCTACAATGGCGCATACAGAGGGCGGCCAACTTGCGAAAGTGAGCGAATCCCAAAAAGTGCGTCGTAGTCCGGATTGGAGTCTGCAACTCGACTCCATGAAGTCGGAATCGCTAGTAATCGTGGATCAGAATGCCACGGTGAATACGTTCCCGGGCCTTGTACACACCGCCCGTCACACCATGGGAGTGGGCTGCAAAAGAAGTAGGTAGTTTAACCTTCGGGGGGACGCTTACCACTTTGTGGTTCATGACTGGGGTGAAGTCGTAACAAGGTAGCGCTAGGGGAACCTGGCGCTGGATCACCTCCTTAAACGATGATTGTGCATTGATGAGTGTTCACACAGATTGATATGGTTTAAGTAAAGAAGAGACGTAAGATAATGTGTCCCGTTCGTCTAGAGGCCTAGGACACCGCCCTTTCACGGCGGTAACAGGGGTTCGACTCCCCTACGGGATACCACTTCTTAATGAAGTAGAGGGTCGTTAGCTCAGTTGGTAGAGCAGTTGACTTTTAATCAATTGGTCGCAGGTTCGAATCCTGCACGACCCACCATTATTTTACAACCACCTATTTGATTTCACTTTTTAAAGTGGATACAAATAAGCTGTGGGCGATTAGCTCAGTTGGGAGAGCACCTGCCTTACAAGCAGGGGGTCACTGGTTCGAACCCGGTATCGCCCACCACTCTTTAAGTATTTTTGGAAATGGATTCCAAACCACGCAAGTTTTGCCAGTGGTTCGGTTTTTGTCCGTGAAAATCCTTAAAAAGTGGTTCTCGAAAGAGAAGCATTGCTCTTTAACAATTTGGAAAGCTGACAAAACAATGTTTATTGATTGATTCAATGAAGATTGTTTGTAAAAAGTTCTCAATGTTTATCTTTAGGATAAACACCAACACACAATCAAGTGTTCTTGGGAATACTTACTTTTAAAGTAAGTATTCAAAAATTGAGTCCGGCAAATATCATCTCTCTCGCTTATTCAAACAATGAGAGAGAACGAAAAACCTTGGTGATTTGTCATCCAATCTGAAACTTCTTCGGGTTGTATGGTTAAGTGACTAAGCGTGCACGGTGGATGCCTTGGCAGTCAGAGGCGATGAAGGACGTATTAACTTGCGATAAGCGTAGATTAGGCAGTAAAAGCCACTTGAGTCTACGATTTCCGAATGGGGAAACCCACTTACATAAGTAAGTATCATTAAGTGAATACATAGCTTAATGAAGCGAACCGGGAGAACTGAAACATCTAAGTACCCCGAGGAAGAGAAATCAATTGAGATTCCGAAAGTAGCGGCGAGCGAAATTGGATTAGCCCTTAAGCTGTTACTGTGTTAGACGAAGTCTCTGGAAAGGGACGCAATAAAGGGTGATAGCCCCGTAGTCAACGACACAGTTTGAGTGAAAACGAGTAAGGCGGGACACGTGATATCCTGTCTGAACATGGGGGGACCATCCTCCAAGGCTAAATACTCCTGACTGACCGATAGTGAACCAGTACCGTGAGGGAAAGGCGAAAAGAACCCCTGTGAGGGGAGTGAAATAGAACCTGAAACCGTGTACGTACAAGCAGTAGGAGCCTCCTTAGTGGGGTGACTGCGTACCTTTTGTATAATGGGTCAGCGACTTATATTCAGTGGCAAGGTTAACCGTTTAGGGGAGCCGTAGGGAAACCGAGTCTTAACTGGGCGCACAGTCTCTGGATATAGACCCGAAACCGAGTGATCTAGCCATGAGCAGGTTGAAGGTTGAGTAACATCAACTGGAGGACCGAACCGACTAATGTTGAAAAATTAGCGGATGACTTGTGGCTAGGGGTGAAAGGCCAATCAAACTCGGAGATAGCTGGTTCTCCCCGAAAGCTATTTAGGTAGCGCCTCGGACGAATACTACTGGGGGTAGAGCACTGTTAAGGCTAGGGGGTCATCCCGACTTACCAACCCTTTGCAAACTCCGAATACCAGTAAGTACTATCCGGGAGACACACGGCGGGTGCTAACGTCCGTCGTGGAGAGGGAAACAACCCAGACCGCCAGCTAAGGTCCCAAATTACAGCTAAGTGGGAAACGATGTGGGAAGGCTTAGACAGCTAGGATGTTGGCTTAGAAGCAGCCATCATTTAAAGAAAGCGTAATAGCTCACTAGTCGAGTCGGCCTGCGCGGAAGATGTAACGGGGCTAAGTTGTAAACCGAAGCTGCGGCAATGTGATTTATCACATTGGGTAGGGGAGCGTTCTGTAAGCCGTTGAAGGTGTGTTGTAAAGCATGCTGGAGGTATCAGAAGTGCGAATGCTGACATAAGTAACGATAATGGGGGTGAAAAACCTCCACGCCGGAAGACCAAGGGTTCCTGTCCAACGTTAATCGGGGCAGGGTAAGTCGACCCCTAAGGCGAGGCTGAAGAGCGTAGTCGATGGGAAACGGGTTAATATTCCCGTACTTTTTGTGAATGCGATGGGGGGACGGAGAAGGCTAGATGGGCCTGGCGACGGTTGTCCAGGTTCAAGTGCGTAGGCTTGAGAGTTAGGTAAATCCGGCTCTCTTTAAGGCTGAGACACGATGTCGAGTCACTACGGTGATGAAGTCATTGATGCCCTGCTTCCAGGAAAAGCCTCTAAGCTTCAGTTCACAAGAAATCGTACCCCAAACCGACACAGGTGGTCGGGTAGAGAATACCAAGGCGCTTGAGAGAACTCGGGTGAAGGAACTAGGCAAAATGGTACCGTAACTTCGGGAGAAGGTACGCTCTTGGCGGTGAAGTCCCTTGCGGATGGAGCTACTGAGAGTCGCAGATACCAGGTGGCTGCAACTGTTTATTAAAAACACAGCACTGTGCAAAATCGAAAGATGACGTATACGGTGTGACGCCTGCCCGGTGCCGGAAGGTTAATTGATGGGGTTAGCGGTAACGCGAAGCTCTTGATCGAAGCCCCGGTAAACGGCGGCCGTAACTATAACGGTCCTAAGGTAGCGAAATTCCTTGTCGGGTAAGTTCCGACCTGCACGAATGGCGTAATGATGGCCACGCTGTCTCCACCCGAGACTCAGTGAAATTGAAATCGCTGTGAAGATGCAGTGTACCCGCGGCTAGACGGAAAGACCCCGTGAACCTTTACTACAGCTTGGCACTGAACATTGACCCTACATGTGTAGGATAGGTGGGAGGCTTTGAAGACATGACGCTAGTTGTGTTGGAGCCGTCCTTGAAATACCACCCTTGTATGTTTGATGTTCTAACTTAGCCCCATAATCTGGGGTGAGGACAGTGCCTGGTGGGTAGTTTGACTGGGGCGGTCTCCTCCCAAAGAGTAACGGAGGAGCACGAAGGTGGGCTAATCACGGTTGGACATCGTGAGGTTAGTGTAATGGCACAAGCCCGCTTGACTGCGAGAATGACGGTTCGAGCAGGTGCGAAAGCAGGTCATAGTGATCCGGTGGTTCTGAATGGAAGGGCCATCGCTCAACGGATAAAAGGTACTCCGGGGATAACAGGCTGATACCGCCCAAGAGTTCATATCGACGGCGGTGTTTGGCACCTCGATGTCGGCTCATCACATCCTGGGGCTGAAGTCGGTCCCAAGGGTATGGCTGTTCGCCATTTAAAGTGGTACGCGAGCTGGGTTTAGAACGTCGTGAGACAGTTCGGTCCCTATCTGCCGTGGGCGTTGGAAGATTGAAGGGGGCTGCTCCTAGTACGAGAGGACCGGAGTGGACGAACCTCTGGTGTTCGGGTTGTGATGCCAATCGCATTGCCCGGTAGCTAAGTTCGGAATCGATAACCGCTGAAAGCATCTAAGCGGGAAGCGAGCCCTAAGATGAGTCTTCCCTGGCGCTTTAAGCGTCCTAAAGGGTTGTTCGAGACTAGAACGTTGATAGGCAGGGTGTGTAAGCGTTGTGAGGCGTTGAGCTAACCTGTACTAATTGCCCGTGAGGCTTAACCATACAACACCGAAGAGGTTTTGTTGGACTTGATTGAAAGAGCAGAATTGATTGTGTAAGAGAACCTACTTTTTATAAAGAAAGAACAGCTTTCCGAATTAACATATTTTGCTTGGCGACCATAGCATTTTGGACCCACCTGATTCCATTCCGAACTCAGAAGTGAAACAAAATAGCGCCGATGGTAGTGTGGGGTCTCCCCATGTGAGAGTAGGACATCGCCAGGCTTTGATTTAAGACTTAACAGTCTGACCAATGCGGAGCGGTAGTTCAGTTGGTTAGAATACCGGCCTGTCACGCCGGGGGTCGCGGGTTCGAGTCCCGTCCGCTCCGCCACTGTTTAAGAAGCCTCAGTCGAAAGACTGAGGCTTTTTGCTTTTCTGGAATACCAGGTCATCCCAATCCGGAAATTGAAGATTGGGGTGGGAATGTCGATGATTCTTCCCCAACCTCTTTGATCTCTACTGTCGTTGTTTCACTCTATCTTTTAACGTATTTTTTTCTTGTTCTGTCAGGAAAGCCATCGATAAGCCATTATTCTGTAGTTTTTCTATTTGAACATCGTTTAATCCTACCTTGTCTTTAGCTATGCGATACTCATGCGCTATCTCTATACCTTCCACAGCTGGATCATCAGTATTTAGTGATACGTATATTTCATTATCAATAAAAGTACGTATAGGGTGTTGTACGAAGGATTTAACGGTATTGGTTTGGATGTTTGAAGTTATACATGATTCTATGCCGATATTTTCACTAGCCAGGTAAGCGAGCAATTTATCATCCTCAACAGCTTTCACACCGTGACCAATCCTTTCTGCACCTAAATGATGAATGGCATACCATATCGCTTCGGCTCCAGCTGCTTCTCCCGCGTGAACGGTAATGTGAAATCCTGCATCTCTGGCTATACGGAAATGTTCACTAAACAGGTTGCCAGGATAGCCAAGTTCATCTCCTGCAAGATCGACAGCGACAATGTTATTTTTACACTGAATTAAGGCGTTCAGTTCTTCTTGGCATGCTTTCTGGCCAAAAGTACGACTCATAATACCAATCAAGTTTACTGCAATATCATATTCTTCTTGCCCGGCGGCCACTCCGGCTACCACAGCTTCAACTACTCCTTGCACTGGCAAATTCTGTGCTTTAGCCATGTAGTAAGGTGAAAAGCGAAGCTCTGCATAATCAATACCTGCGTTATAGGCATCTTCAACGTTTTCTTTTGCAACTCGGTAGCATGATTCGAGATCACCTAATACATTTACCCCCCAATCCAGCTTGCTTAGAAACGCGACTAAGGAGGGCTCGTTTTCAACGACCTGAACGTGAGGGCGCAATGCTTCGGGACTATAGCCAGGTAGTTGGATATTGAATTGTCGTCCGAGATCGATGATAGTTTGAATCCGGATATTGCCATCCAGGTGGCGGTGGAGATCGGTAAGTGGAAGATTTCGATTGATCATAATTAGCACTATTTACATACGTTAGGCTAATTATAAAAAAGATTGTGCTTTTATGAGAGAAAAAAATCAGATTAAACCAGATAGACAAGCATCAATTTATTGGCTATCTGGTTTATTGGTCGGGTTAATAAAGTTCTTTTAGTTTGCGGGTCAGGGTATTTCGTCCCCAGCCTAAAACTTTTGCTGCATCCTGCTTATGCCCATTAGTATGGTTTAGTGCGGCTTCAAGTAAAATGCGTTCGAACTCAGGAAGAGCATAAGAAAGAAGTTCGGTTTGACCGGAAGCTAGTGCTGATTTAGCCCAGGCTTCAAGTTGCTTCTGCCAACTACTGTCACCGTCAAATTCAACATTTTTCTTTTCTGCAAGTAACTCTGCTGGTAAATCACTTGGAAGCACTTCGCTCCCGCTTGCCATCACGGTTAACCAGCGGCACATATTCTCGAGTTGGCGAACGTTACCTGGCCAATCAAGGCGGTTCAGGATATCAACCGTTTTGGAGTGTAGTGTTTTCATTTCCACGCCCAACTCTTTTGCAGCCTGAGCTAGGAAGTGTTTGGTCAGTTTTTCCACGTCCTGCTTACGTTCACGTAATGCAGGAATCTGGATGCGAATAACATTGAGACGATGGAAAAGGTCTTCACGGAATTTTCCCTGATGAACCAGTTTCTCCAGATTTTGGTGAGTTGCAGCGACAATACGAACATCAACTTTGATTGCTGAATGACCGCCGACACGATAAAACTGACCATCTGCAAGCACGCGGAGAAGGCGAGTCTGAATATCTAATGGCATATCCCCAATTTCATCGAGGAAAAGCGTACCGCCATTCGCTTGCTCAAAACGCCCTTGACGAACATTATTCGCACCAGTGAAAGCACCTTTCTCGTGGCCAAATAACTCTGATTCAATCAGGTCTTTTGGAATTGCTGCCATATTCAATGCAATAAATGGCTTTTGTGCGCGAGGACTGTGCCGGTGCAGAGCATGAGCCACAAGTTCTTTACCTGTTCCTGATTCGCCATTGATTAAGACTGAAATTGAAGAGCGGGATAGGCGACCAATGGCTCGAAAAACTTCTTGCATTGCTGGTGCTTCACCGATAATTTCCGGAGCACTTTCCTGGGCTTCGAGCCGTTGGGAATTTTCTTTGCGTTGTTCTTGTCCGTGAGCAATGGCTCGTTCAACTAAAGTCAGTGTTTCATCCACATCAAATGGTTTTGGCAGATACTCAAAAGCGCCTTTTTGATAGGCATTTACAGCTGCATCCAGATCGGAATGCGCTGTCATTATGATCACTGGTAAGTCTGGTGAGCGAGAGTGAACCTGATTCAGCAATTCAATGCCATCGATACCAGGCATACGAATATCAGAAACTAAGACATCTGGCGTTTCTCTTTCTAGCGCCATAAGTACACTTTCTGCATCAGAGAAAGTTTCACATTTGATGTTGGCTGATGATAGGGTCTTTTCCATAACCCAGCGGATAGAACTGTCGTCATCGACAACCCAAACGTATCCTTTACTCATAATCTTCTGTCCTCAACAGCAACCTTCGCTAACGTTAGTTGATGGGTAAATAAATGGTAAATGTTGTTCTGCCTGGCCAGCTTTCGACATCAATTTTGCCGTTATGCTGGTCGATAATATTCTGCGATATTGATAAACCTAATCCGGTGCCGCCTTCGCGTCCGCTGACCATTGGATAAAACAGCGTGTCCTGTAATTCAGTCGGGATACCCGGCCCGTTATCAATAATTTCAATTCGAGCCACAAGCTTATGACGTTGGCCATGAATATTGGCTTGGTGCACCGTTCTGGTGCGCAAGGTTATTTTTCCATGTGACTGAGAAGATAGTATCTGCGCGGCGTTACTAACGATATTAAGTAAAGCCTGCTCTATCTGATCGGTGTCCATCACGATATTAGGTAGGCTTGGATCGTAGTCCCGTTCAATAGCCAAATTGGCGTGTGCATCTAATTCTACTAACTGGCGCACTTTTTCTAATATCAGATGGAGATTTTCAGACCGCTTTTTACCCGGTTTTTGCGGACCTAATAAGCGATCAACCAATGCGCGTAAGCGATCTGCCTGTTCAATAATGATTTGCGTATATTCAGTTAAGTTCTGATCTGGCAGCATTCGTTCGAGAAGTTGTGCTGCACCACGTAATCCACCTAGCGGATTTTTAATTTCATGTGCCAATCCTCGCACCAGTAACTTGGCCGCTTGTTGCTGTGCATGTTGATTCAACTCTTGGCTAAGGCGACGTTGTTGACCGATTTTTCTCATTTCTACCAGCAACATTAAGTGCTTTTGCCATGAGAGCGGGCTGACTGTAACTTCAAGCATTAGCGGCTTGCCATCCACGACAAAGGTAACATCGCTGTCAGTGATACTTTGGCCACTCTGTAAAGGTTGAGATAGCAGAGCCAAATCCATTGAGGCGTGCTGGATCAGGTTGGACAACGGTTGATTTATAATGCGTTTGGCACTTTGAGAAAACAGTTGCTCGGCAGCTGGATTGGCATATCGAACACGCAGAGACTCATCCAATATCAGAGTGGATGTCACAATATTATTTAATATCGTCTCACTTAATTCGCTACTCATTAATAAACCGCCTTGACTCAAAATGATGCGCTGCACCAATGCGATGCAATGATTCTTGTCAGTATGGAGCATTACCGATCAAAAACAAGGATCCTATCTGCATTACAGCGTATAAAACAAAGACTTGGAACCTGGAAATTTCTTATGCACCAATTATGTCTATAGTAATGCAATATTCTTGCCTTAAAGGCTTATTTATCCAAGATTTTTTTCGAGATTTATCTGATATATCAATTAGTAAACGAAAGCGTTGAGTGGGAAAGGTCACTTTATTTTGGGGCAACAAAAAGCTCGCCTTTTGGGCGAGCTTTTCTTAAGCAATGACCAGACTTGAATTATACAGAGTAGTATAGTTCGAATTCTAGTGGGTGAACGGCCATGTTCACACGTACTACGTCTTTTGATTTCAGTTCGATATAAGAATCGATGAAGTCATCAGAGAATACACCGCCAGCAGTCAGGAATTCACGGTCAGCGTCAAGAGCTTGAAGAGCTTGTTGGAGAGATTCTGCAACAGTTGGGATCTTCAATGCTTCTTCTGCAGGTAGATCGTAAAGATCTTTATCTGCTGCATCTCCAGGATGGATCTTGTTCTTGATACCGTCAAGACCAGCCATTAGCATAGCTGCGAATGCTAGATATGGGTTAGCCGCTGGATCTGGGAAACGAACTTCGATACGACGTGCTTTAGGGCTTGGTACCACTGGGATACGGATAGATGCAGAACGGTTACGTGCAGAGTATGCAAGCATAACTGGTGCTTCGAATCCAGGTACAAGACGTTTGTATGAGTTAGTTGATGGGTTAGCAAATGCGTTGATTGCGCGAGCGTGCTTGATGATACCACCGATGTAGTATAGAGCCATTTCAGACAGACCGCCGTACGCATCACCAGCAAACAGGTTAACGCCATCTTTTGCTAGAGACTGGTGAACGTGCATACCAGAACCGTTGTCGCCAACTAGTGGTTTAGGCATGAAAGTCGCTGTTTTACCGAATGCGTGAGCAACGTTATGTACAACGTACTTGTAGATTTGGATTTCGTCAGCTTTTGCAGTCATTGTGTTGAAACGAGTTGCGATTTCGTTCTGACCAGCAGTTGCCACTTCGTGGTGGTGAGCTTCAACAACCAGACCCATTTCTTCCATGATCAGACACATAGCTGAACGGATGTCTTGAGATGAGTCAACTGGAGCTACTGGGAAGTAACCACCTTTAACGCCTGGACGGTGGCCTTTGTTGCCGCCTTCGATTTCAGCGCCAGTGTTCCATGCCGCTTCAACATCATCAATTTTGAATGATGCGCCAGACATGTTGTTTTCGTATTTTACGTCGTCGAACAGGAAGAATTCTGGTTCTGGACCAACTAGAACGGTATCGGCGATACCAGTTGAACGCATGAACTCTTCAGCACGTTTTGCAATCGAACGTGGGTCGCGATCGTAGCCTTGCATAGTTGCAGGCTCAAGGATGTCACAACGAATGTTTAGCGTTGCATCTTCAGTGAATGGGTCAAGAACAGCAGTTGATGCATCAGGCATCATCACCATGTCTGATTCGTTGATACCTTTCCAGCCAGCAACAGACGAACCATCGAACATTTTACCATCTTCAAAGAAGTCTGCGTCGACTTGGTGTGCTGGGATAGAAATGTGTTGCTCTTTACCTTTAGTATCGGTAAAGCGTAAGTCAACAAACTTAACTTCGTTTTCTTGGATCAGCGATAGAACATTTTCTACTGACATCTTGGATAACCTCCAGTGTTAAAAAATCGGTAAACGCTCGATTTGCTTCTAAGTGAAATCTGCAGTGCGACTATTTAGTTAGAGCATAATCATTACTGCATCACTTTAAGCTAAATCTGTGCCATGTTTTCAAATCCTTTTAATTCAATGTGTTATTATGGCTTTGCTATACCTGCCCTTTGAGCATTGCACTAAAATGATTCATTGTTGCATTAATGTGGTGCATTAATATCGGATTGTGCACCAAATGTAAGCCACTTAACGCTCTAGTTAGCACTATCTCACGGTAATTTGTCAATCGGCATTTAGCGTGATTTAGATTCAGTTTGTTTCAGGTCAACAATACTTGTCACTCATATTGCTGATGATTTCTGCTAAAAACGCAAATAATGTCCGTTTGAGATCACATATTCCTAGGCTTTTGCTCAAATTCTGGTAAATTATTCGCCACTTTTTATGTAAGAATTTTGTCTTGTTGCTGGAGTAGACTCCAGTGGCCTTTGACTTTCACTTGAATGATATAGAATCCATGACCACTTCACAGATTGATAAACTAAGAAATATCGCGATTATCGCGCACGTTGACCACGGCAAGACCACTCTTGTTGACAAGCTTTTGCAACAGTCAGGGACGTTGCAGTCTCGTGGCGAGATTGAAGAGCGTGTGATGGACTCCAACGATATCGAAAAAGAACGCGGTATTACCATCCTGGCGAAAAACACAGCAATTAACTGGAATGATTTCCGAATTAATATCGTGGATACCCCGGGACACGCTGACTTCGGTGGTGAAGTAGAACGTATCATGTCGATGGTTGATTCTGTTTTGCTGATTGTCGATGCGGTTGATGGACCTATGCCTCAGACTCGCTTTGTTACTCAGAAAGCGTTTGCCCATGGCCTGAAGCCAATTGTTGTTATCAATAAAATCGACCGTCCGGGAGCTCGTCCTGATTGGGTTATGGATCAGGTATTCGACCTGTTTGACAACCTAGGTGCAACGGATGAACAGCTGGATTTCCAGGTTGTGTATGCTTCAGCACTGAATGGTTGGGCGACTCTTGAAGAAGGTGAAGTCGGCGAAAACATGGAACCTCTGTTCCAGGCTATCGTGGATAATGTTGCTGCGCCTGAAGTTGACCTGGAAGGCCCGCTGCAGATGCAGGTTTCTCAGCTTGACTACAGCTCATACGTGGGCGTTATCGGTGTTGCTCGTGTAACACGTGGTAGTGTAAGAACCAACCAGCCAGTGACCGTTATCGGCGCAGATGGTAAGAAGCGTAATGGTAAAGTTGGTACAGTTTTAGGTTATCTGGGCCTTGAGCGCCATGAAGTGGAAAAAGCAACCGCTGGTGATATCATTGCTGTGACTGGTTTAGGTGAACTGAAAATCTCAGATACCATTTGTGATCAGAACTGTGTTGAAGCGATGATTCCACTTTCGGTGGATGAACCAACAGTAACCATGACTTTCCAGGTAAACACTTCTCCGTTTGCGGGTAAAGAAGGCAAATTTGTTACTTCACGTAATATCCTTGAACGTCTGGAGAAAGAATTGGTTCACAACGTTGCGTTGCGCGTTGAGCAAACTGACGATCCGGATAAATTCCGTGTTTCAGGTCGTGGTGAGCTACACCTTTCTATCCTGATCGAAAACATGCGCCGTGAAGGTTTTGAGTTGGCGGTTTCTCGCCCAGAAGTTATCCTGAAACAGGAAGATGGTCAGTTAATGGAACCATTTGAAACCGTAACTATTGACGTTCTAGAAGAGCATCAGGGCGGTATCATGGAGAACATCGGTATCCGTAAAGGTGAACTAAAAGATATGTCTCCAGATGGTAAAGGACGTGTACGTTTAGACTTTGTGATGCCATCACGTGGTTTGATCGGCTTCCAGACTGAATTTATGACTCTGACTTCAGGTTCAGGCCTGCTGTACCATACGTTTGATCATTATGGCCCACACAAAGGCGGTACGATTGGGCAGCGTCAGAATGGTGTGCTGATTTCTAACGCAACCGGCAAAGCGTTAACTTATGCACTGTTCAACCTGCAGGAACGTGGCCGTCTCTTTACTGAACACGCGGATGAAGTGTATGAAGGTCAGATTATCGGTATTCATAACCGTTCAAACGACCTGACAGTTAACTGTCTGAAAGGTAAACAGCTGACTAACGTACGTGCATCAGGCACTGATGAAGCGCAGGTTCTGACTCCGGCAATTAAATACACTCTGGAGCAGGCGCTTGAGTTTATCGATGATGATGAATTGGTAGAAGTAACGCCAGAGAGCATTCGTCTGCGTAAGAAACACCTGACGGAAAACGACCGTAAACGAGCTAACCGAGCGTAAGTTGTTTACAGGCAGAGCATTTGCCGATAGTTAAAATTGATTAAGGGCGGGATAGTGATCTCGCCCTTATTTTTTATTCATCATCTGCCTGGGATAGAGTTAATATGATGAATGTTCCTTATTGATTGTGCAGGAGGCCGATTGAGAAATCATCCTATGGCTAAGGCCGGCTTGTCATTTATCCGCTACTATATCCAGCGTGCACAGCATGACCGTATTAGTGTGACAGCCGGGTATCTGGCCTATATCACGCTGATTTCGATCGTTCCGATGCTGACGGTACTACTTTCTGTATTAAGCTCTTTTGCTTTTTTCGAGGGTGCTGGTGCGGTGATTCAGGATTTTGTGATCGCTAATTTTGTTCCGGCGGCCGGCGATGCAGTGAGCAACGCATTAAGCAGTTTTGTTGCTAACACTGGGAAAATGACCGCTGTGGGCGGTGCCTTTCTGTTTGTTGCTGCTGTAACCCTGATTTCAAATATTGATAAGAGTCTCAATTATATCTGGAGAGTTCATCAGAAGCGAAGCTGGGCATTGTCATTTTCGATGTACTGGATGGTGTTAACTCTAGGCCCTATTCTGGTTGGTACCAGCTTGGCATTATCTTCTTATCTGACATCCATTCGCCTGCTGGAAAATGAAACCATTACCGGAGTGGTGACGCTACTATTTAGCTGGCTACCGTTTTTTCTTTCCTTGCTTGCGTTTGCTGGCTTATACCTGTTTGTGCCGAATATCCGAGTAAGGCCGACGCACGCTCTGGCTGGTGCTCTGTTGGCTGCTCTGCTCTTTGAGGCGGGTAAGAAGGTATTTGCCTTGTATATTTCTAACTTTCCTTCTTACCAACTTATCTATGGTGCACTGGCGGCGATTCCGATCTTGTTCGTCTGGGTTTATCTCTCGTGGATTATTGTATTGCTGGGTGCGGAGCTCACCGCGACACTTGGAGAGCAACAACAGTGGAGAGAATTTCCAGCCGTGGTAAACTCACAGAGCAATTCTCATCAGCAAGAAAAAGTAAAGGATATTGATAGTGATAGCTCTGATTCAAAGGGTGAGTGAAGCATCGGTGACCGTAGAGGGTGATGTGATCGGTCAGATTCAGCGAGGTTTGCTGGTTTTGCTCGGAGTGGAAAAAGGTGATGACGATGCGAAAGCAAAGCGTCTGGTTGAACGGGTAACCCAGTATCGGGTATTTGAAGATGATCAGGGAAAAATGAACCTTAATGTACAGCATGTTGGTGGCGAGTTGTTGGTGGTTTCGCAATTCACCTTGCCTGCTGATACCAAAAAAGGGACTCGTGCCGGATTTTCTCGTGGAGCCGAGCCGAGTGAAGCAGAGCGTCTTTATCAGTTATTCAGCCAGCTAAGCCATGAAATCGTCCCAACCCAAACCGGACGGTTTGCTGCCGATATGCAAGTGGCGCTGGTGAATGATGGGCCTGTGACTTTTTGGCTACAAGCTTAGGGTAATCTTGAATGTTTAAAATTATCGCACCGACAACCGAAAACCAAATAAATAAGTACTTTCATTTCCGCTGGCAGATGCTGCGTGAACCATGGCATTTGCCGTTGGGCTCTGAACGGGATGAGTATGACTCAATGAGCCATCACAGGATGATTCTGGATAGCCGTGGTAGACCGATGGCGGTGGGACGTTTGTACATTACTCCCGATAATGAAGGGCAAATCCGTTTTATGGCGGTGAAAGCAAATCGACGCAATCGTGGTATGGGTTCGTTTTTGCTAGTCACTCTGGAATCGCTGGCTCGTCAGGAAGGAGCGAAGCGATTGGTGTGTAATGCACGTGAAGATGCGATCGATTTTTACGAAAGGAATGGTTTTGAACGCCGTGGTCAGTTGAGTGATGAACGTGGCCCGGTGCGCCATCAGCAGATGGTTAAACCGCTTGACCCTATGGCAACAGTGCAGCGTAAGCCCGAGTGGTGTAACGAATTGCAGGAGCGTTGGGGTCAACAGATCCCGATCAGTGATAAGATGGGGATAAAAATCAATCAGTACACTGGTTTTCAGTTTGAGTGTAGTGCACCGCTTAACCCAAACCTTAATCCACATAATAGTATGTTTGCTGGAGCGGCATTTACCCTAGCGACTCTCACTGGATGGGGAATGGCCTGGTTATTGATGAAAGAACGCAATCTCAAAGGTGATATTGTGTTGGTGGACAGCCAGGTCAGATATCATAAACCTGTGATTTCGGCGCCGATTGCATCTACCTCATTAGATGATATCAGTGGTGACCTGGATCGCCTGGAGTCGGGGCGTAAAGCGCGTATTGTCGTTAATGTCACCATAAAAAGTGGTGATACCGATGCGGTTCGCTTCGTTGGTACCTATATGCTGATACCTGATTATCAAAAGCTTATTGCACATTAACCGCTGGATTGAGTATATCGAGTGTTTTCCATTGACCCTGATCTTTAAAGGTCAGGGTTAATTTTTTCTGCTGATCGACACCCGTCAGATCAACACCACCATTAATGATGGCGTAGAAGTCTCGGCCGCCCAGGGTAGCGCGTTTGGCCGCAAGCATTCCGTTGTTTGCCTCGATATGTAGATTATCGAGCTGAAATGGTTGGTAAACGACAGCATCGTTCAGTGGCAGAGCCAGTGAACCCTGACGAATCGCAGCATCTAAGGAGCCGGATGCGGTATGGCGCAGAATGGTTTCATCGCCTGACAGCCCATTAGCTGCAAATTTTATATCCAATAGACCACGTGCCCGCATCGGTATATCCCATTGTTTGAACAGTTTCAGTGGCAGACTATCGGTTTCAATATTCAGTTTCCATGGTTTACCTGCTGCATCGAATTGCCATTCTCCCTGAGCGGTCACATATCCGATATTGAACGGAATAAACAAGCGTGAGAGATCCCAGCGTTTACCGTCACTCTTCATCTCGATGATTGCCTGAGTGGCCAGCACCTTATCGTAGCTTAGACTATTCACTGAAGTATAAAGTTGCCCTTTCCACAGTCCCCATTGATGGTTTTCCCGTAATTGTGCCTGATTCAGGTCGAAATTAATTCCCGATAATTGCCAATAAGGCTGTTGTGCCAACTGAATCAATTGGCTGTTATGGATGCTCAATTTGTCGACCTGTAGTTGCTCAAGCTGGGTCAGATAATGGGTGAGCTGTGGGTAACCGGCCAGTGGTGACTCAATGGTATAGTGGACACCAATAATATCGAATTCACGGATATGCACTTTCTGCGGCTGAAAATTTGCCGAAAGATAAATATCTCCTTCCGCCAGACTGACATTCAGATCCTGGATATCAATCGATTGAGGATTAAGGGTTAGTTTGATATTGGGTTCAACCCAAAGTAATCCATTCTTTTCTATACCTTCTGCTGTCAGAGAAATCTGGCTGTTATTTTGCTGCCAAAGCAGAGATTGGTTAGGATTTAAATTGGTGGCCGATAACTGCAAGTTATGCAGCTTAAGAGTCTCAGATTCTATTTCTCCGCGAATCAGGTCGAGCCGCTGGATATGATCAACCTGTTTTATTAGTGCGGCTAGTTTGTTACGAAAAGCTTCGGATAACGAGGTTTGAGAAATACGCAGGTTCTCAGCCGTCAGTTCATGGATAACCCAAGGTTGACGATCACTGTTGCGGCTAGCTTGTGCCTGAATCAGAGCTTGATTCCATTTCAAGGATACGGCGTCAAGAGATTGCTGTTGCGGGGTGAATTGCCCGCGGACCAGCAGTTCTTTCATTTGCTGATCCTGCCAGTTAACCTGCGGCAGGTAAGCCTGAAATTGACCATGAGGAAGCGTCTGAGCACCATCCCATTCAGGATTTTGCCACTGAATATCGACCTGTTGCGCAGACCAACCATCGCCAGCCAGGGATATATCGTTGGCTGACAGTTGATGAATTCTCCAGCTTGTAAAGGGAAATTCAATTTTTTGCGTGGTATCAAGTTGTGTTCCGCTGATCAGCAGAGCGTCTAATTCTGGTGTCTGGATTTGCTGGGGAAGAAGGGAAAGCCAGACATCGAGCTGTTTTATTTTGGTAGCGTTATTCACCGTCAGGTTGGTCAATCTGAAATGATTGGGTGCGTGATAGCTGACTTGTTCTATTTTTGAATTAGGTATAATCCATTGATTTACTAGGAAGTTAATGGTTGGTGTGATTAAGCTGCTATTCAGAATAATGGTGATAGCGACTATGCCCAGTAGCAGACCAATTGAAATTACAGACAACAGACGAAGAGTTGCTCGCAGCATGTTCACCAACCTTTATAAATGCAGAGTGACAGCTTGAAACAAATTTGTGTTTTCTTCAATAAAAAAGCCCCTAAAAATAGGGGCTTGCTCCAAAGTTAGGACAATCGAACGGTTTGTTTAGTCTAGCTGCGGGCCTGCTGCAACCAGAGCCTGACCTTCGGCATTGTCGGTATACTTCTCAAAGTTCTTAATAAAGCGAGCTGCGAGATCTTCAGCTTTGCTTTGCCACTGTAGTGGGTCAACATAAGTATCTCGAGGATCCAGGATTGCTGGATCAACACCTGGAAGTGAAGTCGGAACTTGCAGATTAAAGATAGGAATATCTTTCATTTCTGCATTTTCGATTGAACCATCAAGGATTGCATCGATAATACCACGGGTATCTTTGATCGAGATACGTTTGCCTGAACCGTTCCAACCAGTGTTAACCAAGTAAGCCTCCGCACCGGCTGCTTCCATACGTTTCACCAGTACTTCTGCATACTTAGTTGGGTGTAGTGTTAGAAATGCTGCACCAAAACAAGCTGAGAAAGTTGGAGTCGGCTCGGTAATACCACGTTCAGTACCTGCCAGTTTGGCGGTAAAGCCAGACAGGAAGTGGTACTTAGTTTGTTCCGGAGTAAGTTTAGATACTGGTGGAAGTACACCGAAGGCATCGGCAGAAAGGAAGATCACTTTCTGTGCTGCGCCACCTTTTGATACGGGTTTAACGATGTTTTCGATGTGATAAATAGGGTAAGAAACACGAGTGTTCTCAGTTTTAGAACCATCATCAAAATCGATTGAACCATCGTTACGTACGGTTACGTTTTCCAGCAGTGCATCTCGGCGGATTGCATTATAGATATCAGGTTCTGCTTCTTTAGACAGATTGATAGTTTTTGCGTAACAACCACCTTCGAAGTTAAAGACGCCTTCATCATCCCAACCGTGTTCATCGTCGCCAATCAGTGCGCGTTTAGGATCGGTTGAAAGGGTGGTTTTACCGGTACCTGACAAGCCAAAGAAGATGGCTACGTCGCCGTCTTTACCCATGTTAGCTGAACAGTGCATTGCTGCGATATCTTTCAGGGGCAGGAAGTAGTTCATCATAGCGAAGATGCCTTTTTTCATCTCGCCACCGTACCAGGTACCACCGATAACTTGCATTCTTTCAGTCAGGTTAAATACGGTGAAGTTTTCAGAATTCAGGCCGTGTTCCTGCCATTTATCATTGGTACATTTCGCACCGTTCATTACCACAAAGCTTGGCTCAAAGGTTGCCAGTTCTTCTTCGGTTGGGCGAATAAACATATTGGTTACGAAGTGCGCCTGCCATGCTACTTCAGTAATAAAGCGAACATTAAGGCGAGTATCCGGGTTCGCACCACAGTATACGTCCACCACAAACAGGCGTTTGTTCGATAGCTGATTAGCAACCAATGCTTTTAAATCGTTCCAAACCGCTTGGTCAATCGGCTTGTTATCGTTTTTCGCATGGTCAGAGGTCCACCACATGGTGTTCTCGGTGGTAGCATCTTTTACGATATATTTATCTTTTGGTGAACGGCCGGTAAAAATGCCAGTGTCAACCGAAACAGCACCAAGCTCGGTGACTACGCCTTTTTCGTAGCCTTCCAGATTTGGGTTGGTTTCTTCTGCGAACAACAAATCATAACTTGGGTTTCTAACCACTTCAGTTACGTTTGAAATTCCGTACGAGGTAAGATCAAGTTGTGCAGCCTTTGTTTGTTCCATAACGGTCATAGGTGCTCCTTTCTAGGAATATTAATTGTAGGGATTTTAAAATTTTATAATTGTCTGACTTCCATGCTAGCAATGAGGGTTACCTAAAACAGGGAGATAGCTCAAAAAAAGACCACGCATTTTTTGAGCTTTTTAGGTGTTTGGTCACATATTGTAGTCAAAGTTATTTTAACAGCTGAAAATGAGATGAACAGATGGGAATAATTATTATTTGCTAAAAATAAAGTCGACAAATTTAGTAGGGAATGTTCGGTAATGTTTGTTTATGGTTAGAAAGGAACGAGTTTTTCTGCGAGCTTTATGAAAAAAGACCAGCATTTAGCTGGCCCTCGAGCAAATTGAAGTAACTTAATACATCACTTAAATTAATGAATGGTCTTATTGTCAACCTTGGCATCAATGTATAATTCATCCACTTGATTTTTATCGAATTTATACGTGGTTCCACAATAATCACAATGCAGTGAAATATGCCCTTGTTCCTGCAGAATATGCTCAACTTCTGGCTGTGGCAGGGTGATAATTGCAGCGCCGCTTCTTTCTCTTGAGCAGCCGCAGTTAAATTCAACTGGTTGAGGCGTGAATAACTGCACAACTTCCTGGTTATATAGACGATAAAGCAGTTCCTGAGCTTGTAGAGTGAACAGCTCTTCATCTTTAATTGTGTCGGTCAGCTTTTCCAGATGCTCAAAATCTTCTGGCGTTCCGGTTCCATCTGGCATTACCTGAAGCAGCATTCCTGCTGCATGTGCTTTTCCGTCCAATTCACCAGTGCGAATCCAGATACGGGTCTTTAATTGCTCAGAACGCTCAAAGTAGCTCTCAATAATTTCTGATAAGTTATCACTCTCTAAACCAACGATACCTTGGTAACGCTCGCCCTGCTCCGGTTCGATGGTGATGACCAGATAGCCATTCTTCCCCATCAGCTCACGGACATTCGCGTTAGTTGGAATATCGCCTTCCCAGCGTGCTACGCCGCGAACCTGCTGATTATTATCACCGTTGATGACGGCTAAAGAGACCGGGCCTTCACCTTGAAGTTGGATGGTAATCGAACCTTCAAATTTAAGTGTGGCGGTTAATAACGTGGTTGCCACTAATAGCTCACCCAACAGCTTTGCAATCGGTGCCGGGTATTCCTTGCTGGATATGATGCGCTGGTAGGTTTCGTCCAGTTGAACCAGCTCGCCACGTACCGACAGATCATCGAAAAGGTAGCGGTTTAAAATATTGTTTGCCATTGAGGAAACTCCAGCTTGATGGTTATTGATTTTTAAATTTGATGATGTCGCGACGCTGCTTTTTATCCGGGCGGCGTTCGGGACTTGGGTTGAGCGCATTAAGTCTACGCTGCGTAGCATATTGCTCGCGTTTTTTAATGCTATCTTCGGTTTCGCTATAGAGTAACTGAGCTTCGGGAGCGCCTCGGCGTTGTCCTGAAACTTGCTCGATAGTTACTGTCTTTTCTTCATTACCTTGTCGTAGGGTAATGATGGCGCCAATTTCTACTATCTTACTTGGCTTACTACGTTGGCCATTATAGTGAACTTTACCTCCATCCACCATATTTCGCGCGATGGATCGGGTTTTGTAAAAACGGGCAGCCCAGAGCCATTTATCGAGGCGGATGGGATCTTTTTCGGAACTCATTGGCCTGTTTTTCCTCTAATGTACTTATTTATTTAAAACTCGACATATAAAGTGGTGATTTGAGTCGAAAAATTCAAGTGATTATTGACTTTGCGTATCATAGGCATAGGGCGTAAGTGTGTTATATTGGCCGCTATGCTGTTCATAATGCTGCAAAATGGTTTGCCTTTTTCTAATCCAGAAAAAGGAGAAACGCGTTAACAGAAAACGGAATTGATTTAATTAAGGACGATCACCACATTGCATTCACCAACTCAAATCAAACATAGATTAGAGCCTTTAGTTAGCCGGCTTGTTCAGCATCAGCCCCTGTTTAGCTCATTGATGATGACCCTGTTTTTAGCCGCTAGTGCCTGGCTACTCGGTTCTATGGTGTGGCTGCCGTTTTCCCAGACCTCGGTGCAGGCTTGGCAGGTTCAGTTAAGTAACGAGGCGGTAACCACCTCTTCTGTTAATGTCTCCGAAATCCAAAAGCGTAATCTGTTTGGCCAATATCAGGCGCAGGCAGCAGATAAAGCCTCTAAGCCTGTGGTTCAGGATGCCCCCGAAACTCGTTTAGCTCTGAGTTTGGTTGGTGTGGTTTCGGTTGAACCAGCGCAGAAAAGTCTGGCGATTATTGCCAATAAGGGACAACAGGCTACTTATGGTATTGGTGAGCGAATTGACGGTACCCGAGCGGAAGTCTCTGCGGTTTATTCTGATCGAGTGGTGATTAATAATGCGGGGCGTAATGAAACATTAATGTTGCTTGATGTAGCGTATAACAATCGAACCGTCGAGCGGCCATCACGTCGCCAATCTGCGGCAGAACGACCTAATGTTGATTATAACCGGGAAACGCCTGCTGAAGCCGATTCTCTGGAAGGCATTAAACAAAAAATTATGGACGACCCTTCCCAGCTTTTCCAATATGTTCGTCTGTCTGCTCTCAAGCGCGACGATCAGGTGGTGGGATATACTCTTAGCCCCGGACGCTCTGCCGAGCTATTTAACTCAGTTGGGTTAGAAAAAGGTGATATTGCCACGCAAATTAATGGTATCGATCTGACAGAACAAGATGCCATCGGTAAGTTGATGCCTTTAATGCAAGATTTAACCGAGGTAAACCTGACGGTTGAGCGTGACGGTGAACCTTATGAAATTTATATTCAGTTTTAAAACAAAAATGCAGTACTCAGGGAGTAATTACGTGAAGCGTTGGCTGGTAAGGAATGGTTGGTTATTAGGAAGCGTGTTGCTTTCACCACTGGTTTGGGCAAATGAGTACAATGTCAGTTTTAAAGGCACCGATATTCAGGAATTTATTAATATTGTTGGCCGTAATCTGGAAAAAACCGTAATTGTAGACCCAGCAGTACGCGGTAAGATTGATGTACGTAGTTACGAACCACTCAATGAAGAACAGTATTACAGTTTCTTTCTTAATGTGCTGGAAGTGTATGGTTTTGCCGTGATTGAGATGGACAACGGCATTCTGAAAATCATCAAAGCCAAAGATGCGAAAACATCGGCGGTTCCGGTGTTAGATGAAAATGACAATTCCTCCGGAGATAGTGTGATTACCCGAGTGGTGCCTGTGCACAATGTCTCGGTCAAAGAACTTTCGCCACTTTTACGTCAGTTGGTGAATAATGCCGGAGCCGGCAACGTGGTTCATTATGATCCGGCCAATATTATCCTGCTGACCGGACGTTCAGCGGTAGTGGATCGTCTGGTGAATATCATTCAGCGTGTTGATCAGGCAGGAGACAAAGATGTTGAAGTTATTGTATTAAATAATGCCTCTGCGGCCGAAATTGTGCGTATTGTTGAAGCTTTGAATCGTACTGACAATAATAAAAATACCCCTGATCAGATGCAGCCGAAATTGGTGGCGGATGATCGTACTAACTCAATTCTGTTATCCGGCGATCCAAAAGTCCGGGCACGTTTATCCCGCCTGATTAAGCAGCTTGATGTCGAAATGGCGACCAAAAGTAATAATCAGGTTATCTACCTGAAATACGCTAAAGCCGAAGAGTTGGTTGATGTGCTGAAAGGCGTTTCGGACAATATTCAGGCCGAAAAAAATAAAGATGGCAAATCAACCAGTTCGGTGAGCAGCCCGGTTATCGTAACGGCACACAAGGCAACCAATTCATTAGTGTTAAGCGCACCTCAGGAGATAATGAAAGCGATGCTCAATGTGATTGAGCAGCTCGATATTCGTCGTGCCCAAGTATTGATTGAAGCGTTGATTGTCGAAATGTCGGAAGGTGATGGCATTAACCTGGGGGTACAGTGGGGCTCGATTGAAAGTGGTTCAGCGGTACAGTTTGGTAATACCGGAGCGTCCATCAGTAATGTGATGGTGGGGCTGGAACAAGCTCAAGATCAAACCACCACAGAATATTATTACGATAATGCTGGTGTACGTCACAGCTACACGACGACAGATTCTGGTGATTACAGTGCCCTTTCTGACGCTCTCAGTGGTGTTGAAGGTGCGGCCGTAAGTTTAGTGATGGGTGACTGGACGTCATTGATTAGCGCCGTATCAACGGACTCCAGTTCTAACATTTTGTCTTCTCCGAGTATTACTGTTTTGGACAACGGTGAAGCCTCTTTTGTGGTCGGAGAAGAAGTTCCTGTTCTGACAGGTTCAACCTCCAGCTCAAGCAATAGTAATCCATTCCAGACCGTAGATCGCAAAGAAGTCGGTATCAAGCTTAAAGTCGTGCCACAAATCAACGAAGGGAATTCTGTTCAGCTAAATATCGAGCAGGAAGTGTCGAATGTGACGGCGGCCAATGGTGCTGTTGATGTGCGCTTTGCTAAGCGTCAGCTCAATACCTCTGTGTTGGTGGAAGATGGTCAGATGATTGTGTTAGGCGGTCTGATGGATGAGCGCACACAAGAGAGTGAATCCAAAGTGCCGCTGCTGGGTGATATTCCGTTGCTCGGTTATTTGTTCCGTTCGACCACCAGTAAAGTGGAAAAGAAAAACCTGATGGTGTTCTTAAAGCCAACCATTATTCGTGATGGGATGACGGCTGATGGTATTACTCAGCGTAAATACAACTTTATTCGCGCCGAGCAGCTGTATCGGGCTCAGGATAATCTCAAGTTGATGGGCAAAGGAAAAACCATTCCGGTATTACCTGAATTTGGTCATGAAATTCAGCATCCGCCGGAAATTCAGGCTTTTCTTGACCAGCTTACAGCGGGGCAGTAATGGCAGTTGCTCGTTTACCCTTTAGTTTTGCCAGCCGTTATAAACTGGCACTAGAAATGGTTGCCGACAAACCGGTGCTCTATTTTGTTGCGCCACTGCCTATTGAGGCTGTGCGTGAAGCTAAGCGAGTGCTCAAAGTTGATTTTGCTATTCAGCAACTCGATGGTGAAGCATTCGATAGTAAACTGACTCAGCTTTATCAGCGCGACTCGTCGGAAACCCGTCAGTTGATGGAAGATCTCGGTTCAGACGATGACTTTTTCTCGCTGGCAGAAGAGTTGCCTAATAATCAGGATTTGCTCGATTCCGATGATGATGCGCCGATCATCAAACTGATTAACGCCATGCTGAGTGAGGCGATTAAAGAGGGTGCTTCCGATATTCATATCGAAACTTTTGAAACGGTATTGTCGATCCGTTTCCGGGTTGATGGAGTATTGCGTGAAGTCTTAACCCCGAGCCGCAAACTGGCCCCGTTGCTGGTTTCTCGGGTGAAGGTAATGGCCAAGCTGGATATTGCCGAAAAGCGTATCCCTCAGGATGGTCGTATCTCGCTACGCATCGGTGGGCGTGCGGTAGACGTGCGGGTTTCAACCATGCCATCGTCTCACGGTGAACGGGTGGTAATGCGTATTCTGGACAAAAATGCCACCCGACTCGATCTGCATAGTTTGGGAATGACCGCCGACAACCATCAGGCATTCCGTGAGTTAATTCAACGCCCGCACGGTATTTTGCTGGTAACCGGTCCGACAGGTTCCGGTAAATCAACCACATTGTATGCGGGTTTACAGGAACTGGATCGCCACGAGAAAAACATTCTTACCGTAGAAGATCCGATCGAATTTGATATCGATGGCATTGGCCAGACTCAGGTCAACCCGAAAGTGGATATGACCTTCGCTCGTGGTTTACGGGCGATTCTGCGTCAGGACCCGGATGTGGTGATGGTCGGTGAAATACGCGATCTGGAAACCGCCGAAATTGCCGTTCAGGCCTCATTAACCGGTCACCTGGTGATGTCAACACTACACACGAATACTGCTATCGGTGCCGTAACCCGTCTTAAAGATATGGGCATTGAATCCTTTCTTATTTCATCGTCACTGGTTGGTGTGCTGGCACAGCGCCTGGTGCGCACCTTATGCCCGGAATGCAAAGAAGCTTATGAAGCGACTCCTGAAGAGAAGCATCGGTTCGGCTTAAAGAAAAAGCAGCCTTTAACGCTCTATCGGCCAATAGGTTGCCCACACTGTCTGCATAAAGGTTATCGGGGGCGTACCGGTATCCATGAACTGTTGATTATGAATGAACAGGTGAAAACTCTGATTCATACTGATGCCAGTGAGCAGGAAATTGATGCTCAAATTCGGGAACATACCCCAAGTATTCGTGCCGATGGATTACTTAAAGTTCAGCAAGGAATCACTACCCTGGAAGAGGTGATTCGGGTGACTGAGGAGTCCTGATGGCAGCATTTGAATATCAGGCACTGGATGCCCGAGGCCGCAGTAAGAAAGGGATTCTCGAAGGTGATAGTGCCCGGCAGATCCGACAAAAACTGAAAGAACAGGGACTTACTCCGGTTGAAATCACCCAGACTGAGAGCCGCAGTAAAACCAGTGACGGAGCAGTCACTTTTAAACGCGGTATCGGTGCTACGGATCTGGCATTAGTTACTCGTCAGCTTTCGACGTTGTTGCACTCTGGTATGCCGATCGAGGCCTGTTTGCAGGCCGTCGCTGAACAGACGGAAAAGCCAAGAATTCGTCGGGTGATCACCTCTGTTCGCGCTAAGGTTACCGAGGGTTATACATTGGGCGAAAGTCTCGGTGAACACCCACATATTTTCGATGTTCTCTATCGTTCAATGGTGGCCGCCGGGGAGCGTTCCGGCCATCTGGATCTGATTCTTGAGCGTTTAGCCACCTACACCGAACACCGGCAAAAAATGCACAGTAAGCTGATGCAGGCGTTGCTCTACCCTATTATTCTGGTGGTGGTTGCGGTAGGGGTGGTGACTTTTCTGGTGTCCAGTGTGGTGCCTAAGCTGATTGAACAGTTTATTCATATGGGACAGGCTCTGCCCGGCTCGACACAACTGCTGATGGATATCAGTGAGTTTATTCAGGCTTGGGGGCTGTTGTGTGCCATGGTGGCTCTGGCTGGGCTAACCGCCTTTCGTCTGGCACTGCATTCACCGAAAATGGCGCTGTCTTTTGATCGCCGATTGATCTTCTTTCCTCTGATAGGCAAGGTGATTAAGGGATTGAATACCGCTCGTTTTGCCCGGACTCTGGCTATCTGCTCTTCGAGTAATATCCCGATACTGGACGGTATGATGGTAGCGCGTGATGTGGTGACCAACCGCTTTATGAAAGAGAAGGTGCAGCAGGCGGCAGAATCGGTGCGCGAAGGGGTTAGTCTGCGTAAAGCACTGCAAACTACCGGACTGTTTCCACCGATGATGCTGCATATGATCGCCAGTGGTGAGCAGAGCGGTGAACTGGAGCGGATGCTGATCAGTGCCGCAGATAACCAGGATAACCAGTTTGAATCAACAGTAAATATCGCATTGGGACTGTTTACACCACTACTGATTAGTCTGATGGCGGGTGTAGTGTTGTTTATTGTAATGGCAACGCTGATGCCGATTTTAGAAATGAATAATTTGATGACCCGCTAATGCTTGCGGGTAATTTTGAGGTTGACTAGGAATGAAAAAGACAAAACAAGCTGGCTTTACATTAATCGAAGTGATGGCAGTGATGGCAATACTGGCGCTGTTGGCAACATTTGTACTGCCTAACGTGTTGGGCAACAAAGAGAGTGCAGATCGCGATAAGGCACTGGCTGATATAGTAGCAATTGAAAATGCGCTGGATATGTACAAGCTGGATAACAGTGTTTATCCGACAACCGATCAAGGCTTACAAGCATTGGTGAGCAAGCCGAATAATCCCGAGCCGCGTAAATACCGTGAAGGCGGCTACATCAAGCGTTTACCTAATGACCCATGGGGCCGCGAATATCAATATATCAGCCCGGGTGATCACGGCGTAGTGGATATCTTTACTCTGGGTGCCGATGGTGAAGAAGGTGGCGAAGAGAGTAATAGCGATATCGGTAACTGGAATCTGTTAGAAGTTAACTAAGTTATTTAGCCAGTGATTCCGCAGATGGGAACAAAAACGAGCCGGCAACAGGGCTTTACCTTGATCGAAGTGTTATTAGCTTTGGTGGTAGTGGCATTGGCCTCTTTTACCGTGGTGATGAATATTCCCGTCTCTGCCGATGATGCTGCGCATAAACAAGCTCGCCAGCTCTACTATCGCTTACAACTGATGAATGAAGAAGCTTTATTAAGTGGTCAGGAGCTTGGCGTCTGGATTAGTCCGAAGCGAGAAAAGCTGGTTCTGGTCGGGCTACAAGCTGAAGGTTGGCAACCACTCAAATGGTCCAGAATTAATAGTGAAATCGTATTGGATGAGCAGGTTGTTTTGGACTTTTCGTTGAAAGCCGGCGTCTGGCAGGACGATGATCGTCTGTTTAAACCAGATAGTGACGATGAAGACGAAAAGCCGGTGATGACGCCACAGATTTTATTGATGTCGAGTGGCGAGGTTACCCCTTTTTTACTGCGTTTTGAGCCAAAAGCTCAGGCGGATCAGGGCTGGGTAGTCAAAGCGAATGAAATTGGTCAGATCGAACTGTTAACCGCGGCAGAGGCAAATGATGAATAACTGCCGGGGAATGACTTTGCTCGAAGTGATGGTGGCGCTGGCTATTTTTGCTACTGCTTCACTAAGCGTGATTAAGGCGGTGACCCAGCAGGTAGATTCACTCGCTTATATGGAAGAAAAAACCTTCGCTTCCTGGGTGGCGGATAATCAGATTGCACTGGCAATGTTATCAAGGACTGCTGCAAAAAAAAGTAGCGGAACTGAACAGATGGCCGGTCAGACCTGGTATTGGACACTGACCCCTGTTGCGACCGAAAGTGATCTGCTTAAAGCTTTCGATATGCAAGTGTCGCTTAAGCGTGGTGGTGAGCCTTTGATCAGTGTGCGTAGCTATGTTGAGCAGTAAGTCGAACAGTAAGTTGAACAAGCACTCACGCCGGGTAGCACGCCATCAGCACGGCTTCACTTTAATTGAGGTGATGGTTGCGCTGGTGATTTTCGTCGCACTCAGCTTTGGTGTTTATCAGGTACTCAATCAGGTACAACGTAGTGAAGAACTGACCCGGGAAAACAGTACCCGTCTCAATCAGATTCAAAAAGCGGTGTTAGTGCTGGACAGCGATTTACGTCAGGTAGCTCCGCGCGCATTTAGAACCAATGGGGAGGAAGCAAATTCCTACTGGTTATTGTGGCAAGATTATTTGTTGGATTCTGACAGCAAAGGACTGCTGTTTACCCGCCTGGGGTGGTCCAATCCTAATCAGCAGTTCCCGCGTGGTGAAGTGGTGAAAGTCGGCTATCGACTTATCGATAACCAGTTGCAGCGCATCTGGTGGCGTTATCCGGACAGTGTCGCCGGAGATCAGGGTGTCGTGGTGCCGTTATTAGAGGGTGTTACCGGTCTGAGTGCTAAGTTTCTTACCGAGAACGGCTGGCAGGATAATTGGGAAAGCGCATCCGCTCTGCCGCAGGCGCTATCTTTAACCCTGCATCTGGAGGATTATGGTGACATTACCCGGGTGTATATGTTGGTAAACGGTACGTCTGGTGATGAAAGCAGTGAGGCGAATAATGAATCGTCCGGGTAAACAGTCGGGTGTGGCGCTGATTACTGTCTTGCTGGCACTATCACTGATGGTCTCGCTGGCAGCGGTGATTGCGGAAAATGTATTTACTCAGTTTCAGCGCGCTACACAACGCGAGAATTATCAACAGGCTTACTGGTATGCGATTGGTGTAGAGGCTCTGGCCAAAGTAGCACTGAAAGAGAGTTTTAACGACAGTGATACGACGAATTTAAGTCAGCCATGGGCCGTGGAGGAACGTCACTACCCGCTGGATTACGGTGATGTGGTTGGGCAGATTTTTGATCAACAGGCCTGTTTCAATCTTAATGTACTGGCGAGTGATTCGTTGACCGCCAGTGGTAGTGAACGGCCTTTTTTAGTGGAAGTGTTACTGCATACTCTGGAATTGCAGCAGGTGGATAGCTATCAGGCTGAGATGATCGCCGATTCGCTGTATGAATATCTCGATAGAGATAATCAGGTGGATACCGCTTTGGGACTGGAAGATAGTTACTACGAATCAATGACGCCGGCTTATCTGCCACCTAATGGGCTGATTGCTGATGAAAGTGAACTACGCGCGGTACAGCAGGTTAGCGGTGATGTGATGCAAAAAATGCACGGCCTGTGGTGCGCTTTGCCGGAAGCGGATTGGCGCTTAAATGTAAATACGCTTTCATTGCAGCAGGCTCCGTTATTGGCTGCGTTGTTTGACCCATACCTGAGTTTGGATGACGCCCGTTCTCTGCTTGAATCGCGTCCGTATGAAGGCTGGGCAGATCTGGACAGCTTTGTGGCTGAACCCCAAATAGAAGCGATTGATAACCAGATAGTTACTCAGGTTAAAGGTTACTTAGACGTGGTCAGCGACTATTATGAATTGGATGCACTGGTGACTGTGGATGCGTCATCAGTCCGGTTAAGAACGCTATTTTACAGTTCTGACCGAGAAAATATTAAGGTGGTGCGCCGCCGATTTGGAGGAATGCGTGAACGAATACCTGATCATCCGGATCAGTAACCAACAGCAAGCGGCTGCGCCGTGGTGGATTTGGTCTGATAATGATCATCAAGTTGTCCAGTCGGGTGAATTACCGGGCTGGCATGATCTTGCTGATCTGAGCGATCTGGCACAAGGGCGTAAAACGGTGTTGTTGATTCACGGTGCCGACGTATTGCTCAAACAGGTGACTCAGCCGAAAGGTAGTGGCCGTCATCTGTCCAAGATGCTGCCGTTTCTCATCGAAGATGAAGTCGCTCAGGAAGTGGAAGCATTGCATCTGACTGTGGTGAATAAACAGGGTGATCAGTTGCTGCTGGCCGGGGTCGATCGTGAATGGTTTAATCAACTGTGGCAGTTGTGTCAGCAGGCAAAATTGAATCTGGTTAAAGCACTGCCGGATGTGCTTGCTTTACCTGATAATCCAGGGGTTACCCTGATGAACTGGCAACAACAATGGCTGGTCAGAGAGAGTAGCCACAATGCTTATCTGCTAGAGAATGAGTGGCTGGAAGCCGCTAGTAGTAACTGGCAGGAAAACGAGCTGGCAGTTACTTTTCTCGCTAATGAAAGTGCAGTAGAAAATGGCGTAATCGCTGCGCAGTATCCTCACTGGCAACAGCAGAATATCAGTAGTGCGATTGATCTGTTGGCGAGGGGCGCTATTCATACTCCATTTTCACTGCTAAGTGGGTTATTTAAAGTTAGTGGTTCGGCGAAAAAACAGTGGAATATCTGGCGCAAAGCGTTGCTGGCCGGGTTGTTTCTGACTCTGGTCTACTGTGCGAACGTATTTATCTCTATTCACCAGTTGGAAAATCACAGCCAGGCATTGCGTACTGAGAGTGAGCGCATTTTCCGTTCGGTATTTCCGGATTTACAGCGCATTCCAACCGTGAGCTATCTTAAACGGCAAATGGACGATGAACTGGCTCGCTTAAACAGCGGAGAAGGGGAACAGCGCTTGTTGCTTGCTGTGGATGCTATCTCGCAAAAGGTTTCTGCGATTGCTGGTCTGCAGGTTAATCGTATTAGTTTTGATGCTAATCGCAGTGATATTCGCCTTGATTTGCAGGGCAGTGATTTTCAGCAGTTTGAGGCGGCACGCAAAGCCCTGGACGGTACATTTAGTGTGGAGTCCGGCCCGTTAAACCGCAACGGCAATGCCGTTCTGGGATCGCTGACTCTTAAGGAGCTGAACTGATGCCACGTCAATTTTATCGTTTACAAGCCTGGTGGTCGCAGCTGTCCGGGCGCGAACGTTCACTATTAGCTCTGTTGCTGCTCAGTGGAGTAATGATTGTGTTTATTTTCGGTCTGTGGCAACCGATGCGTGTCGGGCTGCAAATGGCTCAGCAGCAGGCAAACCGAGAAAGTGAGTTACTTGACTGGGTAAAATCGCGCGCCAATCAGATTGAGTCATTGCGCCAGTCGGGCGGGATAAGTGCAACCACCCGCCAGCCGTTAAATCAGGTGATTACCACGTCAAGCCAGGAGTTTTCGATTTCTCTAATCCGTATTCAGCCGCGTGGAGAAGAGCTACAGGTGTGGGTGGCTGCGCTACCGTTTAATAGCCTGTTAGATTGGGTCAATTATCTTAACCGTCAACAGGGAATTCAGGTCACAGCTCTGGATATCGAACGCACAGAGCAGAACGGTGTGGTTGAAGTGCGCAGACTGCAGTTTAAATAGGAATTCAGGTAAGGAAGAACGGTGAAAGCAAAAATTTTTCTCACGCTAGGATTACTGCTGGTTGCTCTGGTGAGTGCCGTAGTGCATTTACCGGCTGCATTGGTGGTTAAGTATGTGCCATTTCCAAACAGTATTAAGCTGAGCGAGGTTTCAGGTAGCGTATGGCGTGGTGAGGCCGCTAATCTGCAAATATCATCCCGGGAACTGGGAAACGTTGCTCTGGGAAAAATTCTGTGGAAAGTAGAGCCTGGTTCTTTACTCAGCGGTAAGTTACGCGCACTGTTCCGTTTTGGCGAACAGAGTTCAATTCAGGCTCGAGGTAAGGGCGTGGTTACGGCTTCGCTTAATTCGGTCGGTGTGGAGCAATTCTCGCTGTCTATGCCGGCTCGCCCACTCTCTTCATGGATTCAGACTCCGGTTCCGGTCACTCTGGAAGGTAATGTATCCTTGTTTGTCGTTGACTATCAGTTTAGCGGCAAACTATTTTGCCAGACGTTGGATGGTCAGCTGAACTGGCAACAGGCCAGTGCTGAAGTAATGACCAATCGTTTGGATTTAGGTGAAGCAAGTGCAATACTCAGCTGTCAGAATCAGCAGCTGGTGGCAAAAACCACTCAGCAGAGTGAGCAGATAAGTAGTGAATTCAGTCTCAACGTCAGTGCGCCAAACCGTTTTAATCTTAGCGGTTGGCTGATGCCGAATAGTGGCTTGTCGGACTCATTCCGTCAGCAGCTACACTGGCTGGGTTCGCCGGATGTACAGAACCATTATCAGATAAAACAAAATGGCAGATGGTGAATCTAGCTTTTATTTACCAGGATCTCATCCCAGGGCAAGTTCTCATCGCCAAGCACGATAAAATTGGGATTCTCTAACGTTTCACGCAGGTTGTAAGAGAGTGGTTCAAGCTGAGTGCTGAGAATCCGTCCGCCGGACTCTTCAACAATGCATTGAGTAGCGGCGGTGTCCCATTCCCCGGTAGGGCCGATACGCAGATAGCAATCGACGGCCCCTTCCGCGACCAGGCAAGCCTTCAGCGCTGCTGAACCCAGCGGCACTAAATCGTAATCCCAGGCAGAACTGAGTCGTGCAGTGATGCGGTTGATATTTTGGCGGCGGCTGATAGCAATTGTGATTGACTGTTTTATCTCACGATGTTGATGGGAACTAATCTGGATTTTCTGCTCGTCGGCAATGATCTTCCACGCTCCATAATTTTGATAGGCGTAATAAGTGACGTCAGAAACCGGGCCGTATACCACACCCATGATCGGTTGGTTGTTATGGATTAAGGCGATGATGGTGGCAAAATCACCACTTCTGGCGATAAATTCCTGAGTTCCGTCGAGTGGGTCAACCAGCCAGTAAGTATTCCATTGTGAACGCTTTTCCAGACTGATATCGGCTGCTTCTTCGGAAAGTACCGGAATATCCGGAGTCAGTGCCGACAGGCGAGAGGTAATTAATTTATGTGCCGCTAAGTCTGCACTGGTCACCGGGGTCGAGTCATCTTTAGTGAAAGCCTGATAGTCATTGCGCTGGTAATAGTCGAGTATCAGAGCTCCGGCTTCCCGAGCAATGGCAATGACATCAGGAAGTAAATCCGATAAATCTTTTGTCATGCTGCTCTCCTCTGTTTATTTATTTGTTTGGCTGGAAATAACGCAAGGTTAGCAAAAGGGCTGTGATAGAACGAGCCTCACAAAAATCCAGGTGAGTGAGAAGTTCGTCTGCCTGAGCTAGCGGCCAGCGAATGATTTCCAGTGGTTCGGGCTCATCACCTTCCAACTGTTCCGGATAAAGACCCTGAGCAATAAATAAGCTCATCTGGCTGGAAAAATAGGAAGGAGCCAACACTACATCCTTTAAGTGTATAAGCTGATGGCTACCAAAACCAATTTCTTCTTTTAATTCTCGGTTTGCTGCCTGCTCATTGGTTTCACCAGGGTCAACCAGACCTTTGGGAAAGCCCAGTTCATACCGCTCGGTTCCGGCGCCATATTCACGTACCAGGAGCAGATCTCCTTGTTCGGTGATCGGAACCATCATAACCGCACTCCGGCCTGTGGGACTCATTCGTTCGTAGGTGCGTTCTACACCATTAGAGAAACGTAAGTCCAGAGCTTCGACCGTGAACAGTCGCGATTTTGCAACTGTTTGAATATTAAGGATCTCTGGACATTTTTTACTGGACATGATCGCTCCCCTAAGCGCTGATTCTTCATTTAACTATATGAGAAAAATGTGACGATTGGAAAGTATTGTATTATTGAACATTCAATAAAGAGAGTTATCTCCAATCCCAGACTGGGACTGGAGATGAGTTAGTGATGACCAATTCGATCAATAGAAAGAGTGGTCGCCACGGTTATGTTCAGTAGCATCGCGCACCGCGCTGATTTCCCCTTCAAATTGGGCAAGCAGTTCTTTTTCGATCCCTTCTTTCAAGGTGACATCGACCATTGAACAGCCGTTACAACCACCGCCAAACTGAATTAATGCAATACCGTCTTCGGTAATATCGATTAACTCAACGTGACCGCCGTGGCCAGCCAGCTGTGGGTTAACCTGAGTCTGAATTGCGTATTCAAGGCGAGCCATTAGTGGAGCATCGTCAGACACTTTACGCATTTTGGCATTCGGTGCTTTCAGTGTCAGCTGTGAACCCATTTTGTCGGTAACGTAATCGATCAGTGCATCTTCCAGAAATGGCAGACTGATTTCATCGATATAAGCGGAAAAAGCTGAGTAGGCAACTTCACTATCGGTTGCTTCTACTGCGTCAGCGGGGCAGTAAGAAACGCCACATTCTGCATTCGGTGTTCCTGGGTTTACCACGAATACGCGGATGTTAGTACCGTCTGGTTGTTGAGCCAGCAGCTTGGAGAAATGTTCCTGGGCGCTTTCAGTAATTGTAATTGAATTTGACACGACTAATACCTGAGTGTTTTTGTAGGCTATTGCACCATTTTACTCTTGTGATTGTATGAATCCAGTTCTTTTGTCACTCAATATGCGAAAAATTTAACCGGTTCAATCGTAAGCAGTGCGACTTAAACAGTAAATATCAATCCTTTTTACTTCAACATCAAGCAGTAATTGACACAATTGCTCGACGGTAGTGCCAGTGGTGACGACATCATCACAAATGGCAATGTGATCCGGGAGTGAGCCCGGTTGGGCATTCAATCGAAAAGCGCCACTTAGATTGCACAGCCGTTGTTGGCGATTTAAGCCACGCTGGTAAGGTGTTGCCTGAACCCGGCTAAACAGATTTGGCTGATAGGAGATCGGTAAAGTTTTTGCTAACTGTCGGGCCAGCAGGTCGCTCTGATTAAATCCTCGTTGCCAACGTCTCCGCCAGTGCAAAGGTACGCTGGTAATCAGTGGTGCGGGTTGTTCAATTCGAGGGGCGAGTAGTTCAACCAGTGGCGGCATACGCCAGAACTGGCGACGATATTTGATCCGCTGGATTTCCTGGCTGAGGGGAAATTGATAGTCTCCCAAACAGTAGAGCCGATGCCAATGTGGCGGCTGAGTCAGGCAGGCTCCACAATGGGACACTATCTTCGGCATGGGCAAGCCACAGCAGCGGCAATAGCCCTGATGAAGAAAGCGCTGTTGGCAGTGGGTACACCAGAAAGATTCATTATCTTTTAGTGTCATCGCACAGATATCGCAGATGCGGTGCAGATAAGGGGTTAGGATGGATTTTAAGCGGATCATCGGCTAATAAATTCTCTCTGGACATGTATCTTGAGGGCATTTGCGGTATATAGTGCTGAAAAAGGGATAAAGTGGAGTAGGAATAAAGTGCGAGAAAGTGCGAACAACCCGGCAGAATTATACTGGCAGGTATCCGGGGCCGGACAGGATCTGGTGCTGGTTCATGGCTGGGGCATGAATGGTGCGGTGTGGGATCAAACGGTGGATGCATTAAAGGATCACTATCGGGTTCATGTTGTTGATTTGCCAGGGTACGGCCACAGTTCACACTGTCATGCGGCAACGCTGGAAGCGATCGCTGAGCAGTTACTAGATAAAGCACCACAGAACGCAATTTGGGTTGGGTGGTCACTGGGTGGGCTGGTGGCAACCCATATGGCGTTGCACCATAGCGATTACGTCAGCAAATTAGTCACCGTTGCCAGTTCGCCGAAATTTGCTGCACATGAGCGCTGGCGTGGTATCAAACCAGAAGTTCTCCAGGCTTTTACCGAACAACTGGTTGAAGATTTTCAGCAGACCATCGAGCGCTTTATGGCACTTCAGGCGATGGGCAGCCCGACCGCGCGGCAGGATGTGAAGCAGCTTAAAAAGGCGGTGCTATCCCGCCCGGCACCCAATCCACAATCCCTGTTAGCGGGTTTAGAGATGCTCGCAGACGTGGATTTTCGTCAGCGTCTGCCAGAGATCAGTGTTCCGTTTTTGCGTTTGTATGGTCGGTTGGATGGTCTGGTACCGGTCAAAGTGGCTAAAGAGACCGATAGCCTGGCTGGTGAGAGTGAGTGTTATATTTTCACTCAGTCATCGCATGCGCCATTTATGACTGAGGCGGAGAGTTTCTGCCAGCAGTTGGTTCAATTTGGCCACTAGCGGAAAAAATCACCAATTTGTTCTAAAATTATTCTAATGATGGTCGATATAAATCGTAACTCAGCTTCGATATGCATCGGATAGACTGAGTTGGGCGATGCTGAGGAGGTTCAGCTATGATTGTGTCACCAAATATTGTCAGTGTGCCACTTATCGCCCCATCAGTTAATGTGCTGACAGAACAGATCGCGCGTGATAACCGGGTCAAAGAGCCGGTTGCTCCGGCAACTCAACTGGAAAAGACTAAGGCTGAGCGCAAGATTAAATCTGATGAAAAACGACGTAGAAGTGCTGCTTGGGATCCCGCTGAGCATCCTGAATACGAAGTGGGAACCGAAGCCCAGATGGAAGCATCTGAGCATAAACCGCCGAAGAGTCAGCTTGAACGTTTGTTCGATCTGCTCGCCTTAGCTACTTACAGCAATCAGCAGGGTAAGGGCTATACGATTCGGTTTCGGTTACCCAGGCACATCATTGATGAAGCGATAACTGAAGGAACAATGGCGCGCCGACGAGTGGTAATTAAATATCATTATGGTCATGCGGTTGCCCCTAATACCCCTTCAGAAGTGCTGGCGGTCTTATAAGCCGTCGTACAATAAAATCCCCACTTGGCGATAAACCAAGTGGGGATTTTTTATGCAGGGAGCTTATGCTTGAACTTAACGTTTTGCTTTGGCAAAGGCAGCGGCAAAGGCTCCGCCCATTGCACCGTTAGCGGGCTGCTCATTCCGTGGCTTACGTGTGTTGGCGGGTGAGTTATTTTGCTGTTTTGCACCAGCAGAACGTGGGCGGCTTTCTTGCCCTGGCTCATCGCTTAAACGCATCGACAGGCTAATCCGTTTACGCTGAACATCCACTTCCATCACTTTAACTTTCACGATATCACCAGCTTTAACCACTTCTCGTGGGTCGGAAACAAAGCGATCGGTCAGCGCTGAAATATGGACTAAACCATCCTGATGCACACCAATATCGACAAACGCGCCGAAATTCGCCACGTTCGATACTACACCTTCAAGGATCATTCCCGGTTCTAAGTCAGAAACTTCGGTAACCCCTTCGGCAAAGGTTGCAGTTTTAAATTCAGGGCGAGGATCGCGGCCCGGTTTATCCAGCTCTTTAATGATGTCGCTGACGGTTGGAATACCGAAGTTTTCGTCGGTATAATCGACCGCTTTGAGGTTGCGCAGGAATTCACTGTTACCGATAAGAGCATCGATCTTTTGCTGATTTTTTTCTGCGATCAGTTTTACTACCGGGTAAGCTTCCGGGTGAACCGCTGAGGCATCGAGTGGGTTTTTGCCGTCCATAATACGTAGGAATCCGGCACACTGTTCATAAGCTTTTGGCCCTAGGCGGGCCACTTTTTTCAGTGTTGTCCGGGTATCAAAGCGGCCATTTTCATCACGGTAGTCGACAATGTTCTGTGCCAAAGTGGCAGAAAGGCCAGCAACGCGAGTCAGCAGTGCGGCGGAAGCGGTATTCACATCCACACCGACCGCGTTTACACAGTCTTCTACTATGGCATCCAGACGTTTTGCCAGCGTAGTTTGGTTGACATCGTGCTGATACTGGCCAACACCAATTGATTTCGGATCAATTTTTACCAGTTCCGCCAACGGGTCCTGTAGGCGGCGGGCAATAGAAACCGCCCCTCGCAGTGAAACGTCCATATTCGGGAATTCTTTGGCCGCCAGTTCTGAAGCTGAATAAACCGAGGCACCCGCTTCACTGACCACGATTTTCTGTACTTTCAGGTTGCCGCGCTTAATCAGATCTGCCGCAAAGTTATCGGTTTCGCGCGAAGCGGTACCATTACCAATCGCAATCAGATCGACATTATGTTTACGTACCAACGCATCAATCACCTGCAAAGAACGATCATATTGGTTTTGCGGCTGATGTGGGTAGATAACACCGGTATCAAGAACTTTACCAGTGGCATCAACTACGGCGACTTTACAACCGGTACGCAGGCCCGGATCGAGGCCTAGCGTTGCACGAGGGCCTGCTGGTGCCGCCATCAGCAAATCTTTTAAGTTGGTGGCAAACACTTCTATCGCTTCGATTTCCGCACGTTCTTTCATTGCGCTCATTAGCTCGGTTTCCATATGCATGGAAACTTTAATGCGCCACGACCAACTGATTACCTGTTTGCGCCATACATCTGCCGGAGCCTGGCTAAGATGAATCCCATAGTGCTGAGCAATAATGGTTTCGCAGTAAGATTCGCGGGCACCTTCCTCCTGCTCCGGATCGGCATTAAGATTTAATGACAGAAAACCTTCATTACGGCCACGCAGCATCGCCAGAGCACGGTGCGATGGTACTTTGCTGATCGGTTCCTGATGTTCAAAGTAATCTTTAAATTTCTCGCCTTGTTGCTCTTTACCGGCAATTACGCGCGACACAATATACGCATTACGGTTGAGGTGCTGACGGATTTTTTCCAGCAGGTTGGCGTCTTCCGCCACACGTTCCATGATGATCGCGCGGGCTCCGTCGAGAGCGGCTTTAGTATCATTGATCGCGTGTTCGCTATTGAGGTATTTTTCCGCTTCAGTTTCGGGGTCAACGTCAGCCTGATTCCACAAACGGTCGGCTAATGGTTCTAAGCCAGCTTCAATCGCAATCTGCCCTTTGGTACGGCGCTTAGGCTTATACGGCAGATAAAGATCTTCCAGGCGGGTTTTACTGTCGGCATCCTGAATTTCTTTGGCTAGTTCTGGGGTCAGTTTGCCCTGTTCTTCGATCGATTTCAGAATCGTCTGGCGACGATCTTCCAGCTCACGCAGATAGGAGAGGCGACTATCCAGCGTTCGTAACTGGGTATCATCCAGCCCGCCAGTCACCTCTTTACGGTAACGGGCAATAAAAGGTACGGTGTTACCATCATCAATCAGGGTAACTGCGGCATTAACCTGCTCCGAGCGAACATTCAGCTCCTGAGCAATAATTTTACAGATAGCTTGGCTCATCCGTGTCTCTTCTCTAATAAATCGGTGGATACCGCCGGGATTGGCGGTTGTAACGGGATTATTCGGTGATGTAGCTAATGGCGTTCACAAACCACTCTTTTTCACCTTCTGGGGTTCGGACAATAAATTCTTCGTCTACCTGCTTTTTCAGCAGTGCACGAGCCATGGGCGAGTCGATCGAGATGTAGTCTTTTACTCCGCCATAAATTTCATCCGGGCCAACAATACGGAATTTTTTGATTTCGCCAGCTTCATTTTCAATCTCAACCCAGGCACCAAAGAAGACTTTTCCCTCCTGGGCAGGGGCGTAATCGACTACTTTGACTTCATCAAGACGTTTGCGTAAGTATCTGACTCGGCGGTCAATTTCTCTTAACCGTTTCTTGTTATATTGATAATCAGCATTCTCGCTCCTATCTCCGAGACTGGCCGCCCAAGTTACTTTTTTGGTCACTTCGGGGCGCTCTTCTTTCCACAGATAGTCGAGCTCTTGTTTCAGGCGATTAAACCCTTCGCGGGTGATTAAGTTGGTTTTCATAGCATGGCAATCACGATTTTACTCAATGGGCTACCTTACCCAAAAACGATCAAAAGGTTAATAGCGGAATGTGAGAGTTGCGTGATTTGGTTGATGTTGGTTCGCTCCTCTATGCTGCGATGTGGCTATGAATTTGATCACTTTACGGATATGAATGAGTCTGCTCAGCTAGTTCAGATGAATTATTAAATGTAGCCATTAGAACAACTGGGTAACGTAGTATGTCACTTTTAGCAAACTCATGTGAGCACCGAAGAAAAAACGCTTAATAACTTCTGCAGATATCTGGCCCTGAGTGAGCCAGTGACTTACCTATGGCTGTATCGCAAAACCGATCAAAGTTATCAATAAATTTTTGAGCGAGATATTCAGCTTTAGATTGCCACTGAAGGGGATCAATATGGGTACGTCTGGGGTCGAGAACATCGCTGTCTATACCTTCAATTTCAAGAGGGATGGATAAATTAAATATTGGCAGGCATATATGCTCTGCTTTATCGATAGACCCATCTAAAATGGCGTTAATTATATGCCGAGTATTTTTCAATGAGATACGATTTCCAGTTCCATCCCATCCGGTGTTTACCAAATATGCGCTAGCACCACAAGCTTCCATTTTATTAGTCAGTATTTCGGCGTATGTTGTTGGGTGAAGGGTTAGAAACGCTTCTCCAAAACAGGCAGAAAATACAGGCTGGGGTGATAATATTCCTCGTTCAGTGCCAGCAAGTTTTGATGTGTAGCCTGAAAGGTAATGATACATCGTTTGCTCTTTTGTCAGCTTTGCAACTGCAGGAAGAACTCCGAATCCATCTGCAGTAAGAAAGATGACAGTTTTAGCGTGACCAGCTTTGGAAACTGGCATTACGATGTTATCAATATGATAGATAGGATAAGAAACTCGGGTATTCTCAGTTTTCGAAGAATCAGAAAAATCAATCGAACCATCAGCCCTTAGAACCACATTTTCCAATAAGGCATCTCGTCTTATTGCATTATAGGTTTCAGGCTCAGATTCTGGGGAAAGATTAATGACCTTTGCATAACAACCACCTTCAAAATTGAAGATCCCTTTATCATCCCAACCATGCTCATCATCACCAATCAATTTTCTATTTTTTGCTGTGGAAAGTGTTGTCTTACCTGTACCGGATAGCCCAAAAAAAATAGCAACGTCATTTCTCGGCCCTATATTGGCTGAACAATGCATTGATGCAATTCCTTTTAGAGGCAAAAGGTAATTCATCATTGAGAACATCCCCTTTTTCATCTCGCCTCCATACCAGGTTCCGCCGATTAACTGCATTTTTTCTTTTATATTAAAAGCAATATAGTTTTCTGAATTTAAATTGTGCTCCTTCCAACGTTTATTTACAGATTTTGCTGAATTAAGAATAACAAAATCAGGGACAAAACTATCTAACTCTTCTGGGGATGGTCGAATAAATAAATTAGTAACGAAATGAGCCTGCCAAGCAATTTCCGTTATAAATCTTACAGACTGACGTGAATCCTGATTTGCGCCACAGAAACAATCAATGACGAATAAGCGCTTACCAGAAAGCTGTTTTACCGTGGTGGATTTTAATTCATTCCAAGTCTCAATCGAAATTGGCTTATTGTCATTTGGTGATTGGGGAGATGTCCACCATACTGTGTCATGAGTGATATCGTCTTGAACAATGTATTTATCTTTGGGCGAGCGACCAGTAAATACGCCAGTATCGACGGATATCGCACCGAGCGAGGTTAAAGTGCCAGTTTCTAACCCGAGCAAGTCATTTTTTCTTTCTTCTGAAAAAAGGGTTTGATAACTTGGATTTCTGATAATTTGTTGTGTGGATTCAATGCCATATGACTGAAGATTGGCTTTTATTTTTGCTAAGTCCATTTAATATCCCTGATCGAAATTATTAAATAATTAAATATGGTGGGTTTAATTAAAAAAGCTATGCAGAATCGAATTCCGCATAGCTAATGTTCTATTTGAAAATATAATTAATACCAATTCTATATCTTGCTAGATAGTCATCAAGAACAGCATCATTTTGCTTTGAACCTACAACATACCCAAGCTCAGCATAAGGTGACCAACCTGCAAACCTCTCCAGATACTGGACTTTAAAATTAAGAATGTCTTCATAACCACGATTTCTATAGCCAGCATCATTATCGGCAAGAAGTTTATATTCGTACTCCGCACCAAATTTCCATTTGTCGAGTTTAACATCACCGAATACATTTACCTGGTTATATGTTGAATAATCTGAGTTCTTATAACCAAGTCTATATCTAATTGCAAAACTCAAATCATCGGTTGCTTTATAGTTGAGTTGTAGATTCGCCTTGTAAATCGATAAGGCATTGTAGGAGTCGATCGATACTTTAGGCGTTAATGATAGTTTGCTATTTTCAAGTTGAAATGACTTGAATAGAGCTACCTCATGGCCGGTAGATACCTGCTTATCGTTTACGATAGTATTGCCATCTTTGTATCCCCACTTCGATTCCAGAGATAGGTAGATGTCATCTTTGATTGGAGTGCTAATGAATACTCGATCTGCATTCTCGTTTGAGGCTTTATCTGGAGTGTATTCATGCCTGATGTCAAGCAATGATGCATTGGCGAAGCAAGTAAACGTTAGTAAAAAAAATGATGTTAATTTGTAGTATTTCATAAAGTTCACCGTTATTGTATAGTCTGCAATCGATAGTGCAAACGTTTGCACTATCGATTGCAGACTATACAATTAAGTACAAAAATTGGAAGAAATATGAGCAACTAGGAGTGTTTAAATAGGGATGGATCACAAAATTAGCTCGAAATAAATTGAAAGCGCAATGAAATGTGATGATATTATTGACTTTTAAGTATTCTTTATCATCGCACTAAAGAGTGATAAAATTTTACAAAATAATCAGAAAGAATTGAAATGAGCAAATTTAATAACAATCCTGATAACGCCAGGTCTACGCCAATAACATTAAAAGATATTGCAGCAATCGTTGGAGTTAGCGTTTCTACAGTATCTCGAGTCCTTGATGAGCGGCTTCCTAAATCTAAAAGTAAGTCTGCTGATTTAATTAGGGATACTGCCAAGAAACTGGGTTATACAAGAGATGTTATGGCCTCAAGTTTAAGGAGAGGTGGCACAGGAACGATAGGTGTGCTTGTTCCACACTTAACAGACACTGTTATGGCTATTTTATATGAAGAAATTGCCAAAAGTGCTCAACAAAGTGGATATTTTACGATAGTTGCAACATGTGGTGATGATGAAAATAGTGAAATAGAAGCTGTAGATTCACTTTTGAGTCGGAGAGTCGACGGATTAATATTAGCTACGGCTAGAATTAATAGTCATTCTGCCAAGAAATTAAGAGACACAAATATACCTCACGCTTTAGTTTTACGGACAGATTATACGAGTAATTCTGTTATTGGTGATGATATATTAGGTGGGTATTTAGCTACTCGGCATTTATTAGATTTGGGACATGAAAGAATAGGCATAATATTAGGACCTAGTGATTCATCAAATTCTCAAGGTAGGCTTGATGGCTATAGGAAAGCACTGGAGGAATCAAATCATACATTTGATAAAGATCTATGTATTGAAGATCATTTTGATTTCGAATCTGGAGAACGCTGTGCACGAAAGTTTTTTAGCAGTAAAAACCCCCCAACAGCTATATTTGCTGTAAGTGATAACATTGCACTTGGTGTTATGTCTGCTGCTAAAGATCTTGACCTATTACCAGGGACAGATTTTTCGTTAGTCGGATATAATGATACCCCTATTGCAACTCGTATTCCTATTTCACTTAGTTCTGTTAATATACCCTTAGATTATATTTCATATAAAGCGATAGACTTGCTATTTTCTGAGAAGAAGAATGAAGTTATTAAAATTATGCCTACTTTAGTTCCAAGAGACTCTTCTAAATGGGAAAAAAATAGCCGGTAATAAAATCATTACCGGCACTCCCAGAAAATTTACAGTGGGCGTTGAGGGTATTTAGTTAAATCATCAACTTGGTATAGAAACCATATGATGCTTAATATATTAAGATATTTAATTGGATTGACATTGTTCAGAAGAGAAAACGTATGTTCAATTTTTTTGTACAAATTTGAATCTATATATTCGACAGGTGGGAGGTTGTATATAAAATTTTGATGTAGAGATTCTACTCTCTTATAAGTTACCTGATCTAATTGATCTTGGTAATATTCATCGTCTAAAATTAATTTAGATAGAGTCGAAAATAGGGAAAACTCTATAGATTTTCCACTTTTTACCATGCTGCTATATAGTAAGAATAACTTGTTTATATCATTTTCATTAACAAATTTAAATTTACCACCTCTTATTTTATTTAAGGATGAACAGTAATTGTTTATATATGGGAATGCTAATTTTATTGATTTAATCAAATAAATATATGACGTTGGCATTTCATTTTTAATCAACCATCCAAACATAAAACATAGCATACTCATAGATTTGATTGATGAAACTAAAATTTCACACATAATCTGACAGGTATTAATGTACTCATCCCATTTTTTTATGAAAATATCTTCGAGCTTGTCAATGTATTCATGTCCAAACTGACATCCATATAAATAAAAATCTTCAAAAATAGAATTTAAACGGAATATCGTCTTATCTAATGATAGAATATTTTCATATTGTTCTATACTTTCAAAATCGAATGTTCCAGGTTTAAACTGAAGGGATTGAACTACCAGAATTGACTGAGTAGCCAAACCTGGAATTAACCAACCATTGTCTGGGTTTTTACTATTTGAATCGAGTAGTAAATTAATTGCCATATTAATCATATCTATGTTTTTAAATTTTATCTAAATTTATGTTAATATCATTTCTGTTTATTCTGCTACATATGTAAATAGGTTTCCCACATATTAAACACTGTTTATGTGGAACATCAGAAAACTTTCGGCTAATAGTAATACCCTTTGAATTTATAACTTCAATATTTACTAATGACATGGTTTCATGAATGTTTTCTAATGCTATTATTTCTTTTTTTAAGTTGCTAGAACTATAATTACTTACTGAAAATAGCCGATATATACTATCCCCTATATATATAGATTGAACTTCATTGAATAATATATCCATAGGGAATAAATTATTTTCAATGTGATTTAATATTTTTTTAATATTACATTTTCTAAATGATAAGCTAGAAAAGCATTTGTTTTTTCTAAGATGTAATGACATTATTGGTGAGTTATACTTTTCTATTAATTTATTCTCTGCTTCTATTAGAGTTTTGTTATAAGATATCACATCTGTTAAATCTTGAAGCTTAAAGTTAAAATTATCCATATTACACCAATAATTAAAGGGAGTAGTTGTGAGGAATTAGTATCGTTTCTGGCGCTAAATCAAATGTTGCTTCATCAACAGAATTAAAATCTAAAGCGTGTTTTTTGCATAATGGTATTACATAAGTAGTATCATCATAATTATCGGTTCTGTTTACTAATAATCCTAATTCATGCTTTTCTAAGCAATTAATTTCTGAACAAAAGAATCCATCATAGCTAGAAAAATAGGTCCAGTATTCATGCCAGTGCTTGGCACTATCTTCGTTAAGCTTTAGCTTGGAAATTTTATGAACAAGCATATTTAATTACCCCAATATATATTTAATCATCACCCCAGCAGCAATTGCTGAGCCTATTACACCTGCTACATTTGGTCCCATTGCATGCATCAATAAAAAGTTTTGGTTATTTGCTTCTAGTCCCACTTTATTTGATACCCTAGCAGCCATCGGAACAGCTGAAACACCTGCAGAACCAATTAATGGATTAATTTTATTTTTTGATAGTGAATTCATTAGCTTAGCCATTAAAACACCAGCAGCTGTTCCTATGCAAAAAGCAATCACACCGAGAGCCAAAATGCCAAGAGTTTCCGGGCGAAGAAATTTCTCTGCAACTAGTTTTGATCCAACGGATAGGCCTAAAAATACGGTTACAATATTAATTAATGCATTTTGCACTGTGTCAGATAATCTATCTACAACTCCTGACTCCTTCATTAAGTTACCAAAACAAAACATTCCTAGGAGAGGTGCTGCAGATGGTAAGATCATTGCAATAACTAACAATAATATTAAAGGAAATAGAATTTTTTCACTTTTACTTACGTGACGTAGCTGAACCATTTTAATTTTTCTTTCAGATTCAGTTGTTAGAGCTTTCATTATTGGTGGTTGAATCATCGGCACGAGAGCCATATAGGAGTATGCAGCAACGGCAATTGCTCCTAAAAGTTCAGGAGCGAGCATTCCCGAAACATAAATAGCTGTTGGACCATCTGCGCCACCAATTATTCCTATAGCGCTTGCCTGGGGTAATGAAAAGTCCATTATTCCAAAATCATTTAGTAGACCTGCACCTAATACCGTTGCAAATATGCCAAATTGAGCCGCTCCTCCCAATAATAAAGTTTTAGGATTCGCAAGCAATGGGCCAAAATCCGTCATTGCACCAACGCCCATAAAGATAATCAGAGGTGCCATGCCTGATGCGATTGATACGTTGTAAAATACATTCAACAGGCCATCAGTATAACCCAATGACTCAGCATATAAACTTAATTCATTGAATTTGCTATAATCCATATCGTGTAGCATTTCTTTTAGTGAATGCACAGTAATTCCATTTAGCCCCAATATCTTTGATGCATAACTGAAGAATAGAGGATCATGTGCATTAATAGCATTTTCAATAGACGACATTGCCAAGCCAATATCTGGCAAATTTGCAAGTATTCCACCAAACCCTATTGGAAGTAATAAAAGTGGTTCAAATTTCTTCACAATAGCCAAATATAATAAAACTAACCCAATAGTAATCATTATAAATTGACCACTTGTAAGATAGAAAATACCAAACTCGCTAATCATATTATATATAATGTCCATTTTATACACCAACTTCGATTAGCAAATCACCGACTTTCACTGCTGATGCTTCCTTGACAAATAGCTTGCTCACAACACCAGAAACTGGAGAACGAATTTCGGTCTCCATCTTCATGGCTTCTAAAATTATTAACACATCACCTTCAATTATACTTTGACCTTCATTAACCAATACTTTCCAAATATTTCCAGCGAGAGGTGAGTTAATTGTTTCATTATTTTGATTATTACCAGTATTTTCCAATGGTTGATTAGATACAACGTCTAAAATATCTGCATCTTTGACTTCTACGATGTGGATGGTATTGTTAATTTTTACTTCGTAAATTTTATTCATAATTTTTCTATCACTTACATCAGATAATTCGATGTTGTTAATTATTTCTATTGGTCCTTGGTTTCTCTTATTAAAAAACTGTTGGGCAATATTGGGAAATAGTACATATGTAAGAATGTCTTCATCGTTAATGACTTCTATATTACTATTTGTTTCTTTCAGCATATTGAATGCTTTCTGACTCATTTCATCCCATTCGGGTTTTAGCAAGTCTGCTGGTCTGCATGTGATTATCTGATTTTCTTCGATATATTTATTTCTAAATGAAGGTTCAATATCTACCGGCGTCTTTCCATATTCTCCTTTAAGAATTGCTTTGGTTTCATTTGTTAATGTTGAATATCTACTATTTGTTAATATATTCAAGACAGCTTGGGTTCCAACTATTTGAGATGTTGGTGTTACTAATGGGATGTACCCCAAGTCCTTTCTAACTCTTGGTATTTCATCAAGAACCTCTTCCATTCTATCAAGTGCATTTTGTTCTTTAAGCTGGTTCTCCATATTGGTAAGCATTCCGCCTGGTACTTGAGATATCAATATCCTAGAGTCAGTTCCCTTTAACTTTCCTTCAAATTGTTTATATTTATCTCTAACTGAAGCGAAGTACTTGCTTACTTTTTCAAGTGACTCTAAATTTAAACCAGTATCGAACTTAGTCCCATTTAATGAAGCGACAACGCTTTCTGTTGCCGTATGTCCATATGTCCCGCTCATTGAGGAAATAGAAGTATCTACACGGTCAATACCTGCTTCAATTGCCTTGATTATGGTCATATCTGATAAGCCAGCTGTAGCATGGGCATGTAAATGTAACTCTATATCTACTTCTTGTTTTAATTTATAAACTAATTCTTCGGCCATGTATGGAGTCAGTATGCCGGCCATATCTTTAATGGCGATAGAGTCAGCACCCATCTCAGCAAACTCAATTGCCTTGTTGACCCAATAATCGATGTCATGTACAGGACTTGTTGTGTAACATAGAGTTGCTTGGGCGTGTTGATGTACTGCCTTGGTGGCATTTATGCACCGTTTGATATTTCGCCCGTCATTCAGCGCATCAAAAATTCGGAATATGTTGATACCATTTTCTGCACTTTTTTCAATGAAACGATCGACAACATCATCGGAATAATGCCGGTAGCCCAACAAGTTTTGACCTCTTATCAACATTTGTAGTGGTGTTTTAGGCATTAATTTTTTTAGATTTTTTAATCGTTGCCAAGGGTCTTCATTTAGATATCTAATGCATGAATCAAATGTTGCGCCTCCCCAACATTCAATAGACCAATAGCCAATATTGTCCAACTGATGGCATATATTGGAGATGTCGGACATTTGTAATCTTGTAGCTAGTAAAGATTGGTGCCCATCCCTTAATACTACTTCAGTTATTCCTATTTTTTTCGACTTGTAACTCATTATATAAATCCATTATCTATTTGAAGTATGAAATAATACGGCAGCTGTAATAGCTGCGGCTATTTCATTGTCATTATTTTCATTCTTTATTTTTGTTTTATTTTGTTCCAAATTTTCAATATTAGTTGAGACCAATTTTTTTAGCATGAAAATAATTAAGATTAGTGTTAGTAAAATTGTAAACACAAATCCCATTCCCATGCCCATCAAAATGAATGTATCTGGTAATATTTTCATGATTTATCCTACTGATATTTTTTGACGGATAAAAACTAAGTTTTCATGATCAAGATCTTGATTATATATCATTTTTTTTATGTCAAACTTTGAGTGTTCCCCTTCACTATATAAGACTATTATGACTGTATCATTTTCTTTGGAAAAATTACTTTTCCCATATGGGGTATATCTTGTTGCACCTATTGCTATATCTATTTCTTGTGGGTAATTGTTTTCTTCAATAATGCTCAAGATATTATCTTTTATCTCATTTTCTAGTTGTGAGTTTATGGTGTTTCTTATCCATGCTAACAATTCATCATAATTATAAGTATATTCTTGAACAGAACAGTCTTCTGTGTATTCGTAAAAGTTTTCGTCTCTTATTATATATGATGCTATTCTTAGTTTGTTAAATTCTGAATTTCTATCAAATGAAATTATTGGGATTTTTTTATCTGCCATTCCTTTGCATGAGTTACCCCAGTTTTTTTTTGCAGATATTTTTTTTACATTTTCATCTCTTATCGAAAAATCATTAAATAACGTATAGTGCGTTGCTTTTAGTTCTTTTATTTTTGAGTTTTCATAACTTACTGATAATGTAATGCATATCTCAGGTTCTATTTGATAATTTTTATCTGGCTCTATAAGTAAGTATTCTTTATTAATTGGATATGTAGAATAATTTTTATTTTTTTGAGAGCGAGCGTAAATAGGGAATATGCAACCTGGTAAGCCATTTTTTTTATCTGTATTTGACGTTTGTTGTAAATGACCTTTAAAATTTCCCGATATACCTAATATCATATAACCTCCAAGCGTGACTAGCCTAGGACTTATTTTTATATAAGTCCTAAGCTTATTTTTATAGAAAACTATGGTGTTAGTTGATTAAATTTAAAATAAGTCTAAATGATAATGAGAAGATTGCTATTAGGCCAATTAATCCCATTAACTTTTGCAACTTATTACTAACTAATTTACCCATGATATCTTTTCTGCATGAAATGTAGAAAAGTATAATTCCCAGGAATGGTGCAACTAATACTGTTAGTGCTTGAGCAACAATTATTAACCGAATTGGTGAGCCATTATTAAAGATAGCCACTGAAGCTCCAAACACTAAAATTGCATAGACAAAGAATTTGACTTTTGGATTAGATAACTTGTTACCCCAACCAATTGCATCACATAGCAAAGTACCGCCAGCCGAAGCATTCGCTGCCATTGAGGAAAATGCTGCTGCAAAAAAACCGATACTAAAGATTACGGATCCCATTTTTCCTGATAACGGTTCTAAAACCTTAGCCAATTGTGTAAAGTTCTTAACACTTTCACCGGTAACGTTAAATACAGCTGCTGATACAATGATTACTAGCATTGTCATTGCTGCAGTAGCAATATTTCCTGGAATTGTGTCAGCAATAGTTAAGTGTTTATATTGTTCAGGTTTCAATCCTCTTTCATGGATCGAATAGCCACTATAAAACGCAGAGTTAATTGAAAAATTGGTACCAATTAAAGCTATTAGTAAATATCCAGCTGAATCAGGTATAGAAGGGATTAATCCTACTGCCACATCAACCCATTCAGGGTCACTTAAAATTGCAGAGCCTAGAAATCCAATTGACATTATAGCAATTAAGATAACGAGTAATTTTTCCAGTGCTCGATACGCATTGCGCATCGCAATCAGTATTCCAACTGAAACAGTCGAGGCAAGTACCCAAGCTGTTACAGAACCGCCGAATAAGAGCTTTAACGCAATACCAGAACCAACGGCATTACCCACTGAAAAGCAAAGTGTAATAAAAAATACTCCAATACCAGCTAGTACGCCAATTTTATGATTTAGCTTATATTTGATCGTATCAACAAGAGAAACACCATTTGTTGAGAGACCGATTCGGACAGACATATCATTGAAAAAGAACATTAATATGCCAGAAACTACAATTACCCAAAGCAGTTGATAGCCATATTGGCTTCCTGCTTGAACAGCAGAGGTAAGTGCACCTGGGCCAAACCGCCATGCACCAGCAACAAATGCCGGCCCCATTAGCATTAAGATTTTGTACCAATTTGATGACTTTTCACCATCTTGATACGAGTTTTGAACTGTTGCTTCAGTTTTGCTCGTATTAGTTTCCATGAGGTACCTATTTTTGTTTCACAGTTATGAAATAAGGCCAGTAATTTTGTAAACTGGCCATTCTCTTATTATTTTAGATAGTTAGATATTAATCAATTAGGCCAGCAGAGCGTAAAGCTGCTGCGATTTCTTCGTGAGCGCCTTGATCCAGTGGAAGTAAAGGTCCACGGATTGTTGCATGTTCAAGAATACCACGAGCGACCAAACCTTCTTTAAGGGCAACAGTACCTTCCATATGAGAACCACGGTGGTAAACTTTTTGAGTTACTGGGAACAGTTTGTCATGAATTGCACGAGCTTTTGGATAATCACGCTCTTTACCTGCTTTGATTAACTCAATTAGTGGCTCTGGAGCTAGACCGCCGTAACCAACTAAAGCGCCATCAACATCAAACATTGTATGTAGCAAGTATTCATCATGACAGGTTAATACTGGTAGCTCTGGAACTTCGCGGCGGATGATTGGGATTTCAGTGTCCCAGCGACGCATGTTACGTACACCATTCTTCATTGCAATAACACCAGGCTGTTTGGCGATGTCTAGCAATGTTTGAAGGTTATATGTAGCTTTAGTCACATCAGGGTATTGGAATAAAATCAGTGGTAGGCCGCTTTCTTCAAAGACAGTTTTGTAACGTTGTTGTGGAGCACCATCTTGGTAACCAAAACGTAACCAACCGTGTGAAGGATATAGTAGACCTGCAGATGCACCTGCCGCTTTAGCACGCTTTGCTTCAAGTGCTGCTACTTTATCACCTTCACCAGTGATACCAGCAATAATTGGAATCGCACCTTTAACTGCATCTTTGAATGCAGTAATTACAGCACATTGTTCTTCTGAAGTGCAGAATGTGCCCTCACCAGCGTGGCCCAGAACAACCAAACCTTTTACGCCATCAATACTTGCTAGCCATGAACCTAAACGTTGAATCGCATCAAAATCAATTTCACCATCACGAGTGAATGGAGTTACTGGAGCAGGTACTAATCCTTTTAGATCAAAATCTTGTTTTAAATCTTTCATTTCTCATTTCCTAATAATTTAATTTACTTATCGATAGCTATGTTACTTATCGAATGTGTTTGCAATCGTTCGTGCAAACGTTTGCAAGTAGGGAAACAATAGCCGCTAGAATTTGGTTAAACAAGGTGTGAATATCATAAATGTTAACCTGTTCACAAATTGCCCGTTCTTGTAATTTTTTTTAACTTAACCAAGGTTGTAAATAATCAATAAAAACAGTTATTTATATTATTTATTATGGGTTTTATTTGTGATTATTGATTAAGATCAATATTTATGGATGGTTAAGATACGTAATGACTTATCTTGACTTTTGTTAAGAGTTAACTTTATTTTGCAACGTTAATGCAAACGTTTGCTAATCTGGATAGCTGGAAGGTAAGGACTTAATATATGAATAATTTATCTATCAAGGGTCGTTTAAAGTTAATTTCAATAATAATATCACTAATATTGGCTATATCATTTTTGTTTTTTATAAATAATATATCTTCAATGTATGATAATTTTTATGAAATTACCAATAAACAAAATGAAATAATATCTAAAATAACAGACTTAAGATATCTATATTTACGTTATAGAATAGAAACATCATATTTGGTCATTAATCGTGATGATGTTGAAATACAATCCACCTTGGAAAGGTTAAATATTTTCAGGAATGAGTTTTTAGACGATCTAAATGCAATTTCAAACACTGAAATATCAGAAAATGAAATTTTTAAACAAGTATTAAGTGATGGCGTTTCCTTTGACAATCTAGTCGTAAATTTTCTAAAAAGCAATGGCTCTTATAACTTAAATGAAGATACTTTAAAAGTATGGAAAGTTGATATGAAAGCAAAATCAATTGCCTTTGTTTCCTCAATTTCAAAGTTGTTAGATTATCAACGGAATTTAATTAAATTAGATGTGAAAAAATCAGAGTCTGTACTAAATGAAACCATGATCATTTTAAGTGTTTGTGTTTTATTTTCTATGGCTTCTATTCTATTCGTTTTCTACTACTTTTACTATGGGATATCATCGAAAGTTAAATTGGCTAATTGTATAAATGAAAGTATATCAAATGGTAACTTCAAATATAGCATAGATGAAAGTTCAAATGATGAAATAGGAACATTAATAAAATCCATATTAGGAAATAATGCAGTTATTTGTAAGATACTCAATGAGATCAATGACAATCATGAAAATTTGAATGATCTATCTACAAAGTTGAAATCATCATCACAGAGTAGTGAAGTTTTGGTATTAAATCAAAAGCAACTAATTCATGATAATTGTCTTTTTTTTATGGATTTATGCTCTCAGCTTGATTTGGTTACGAAAAATGCAGAAGATGCTTGTTCAAAATCAAATGATATTGAAAAACAAGTAAATATCAGTTTTAAAAATATTAAAAATACAGTATCTAGTCTAAATGAATTAAACGACAACATTACTGTTTCCTCCGACAAATCATCTGAGTTAAATAAAAAGATAGAAAAAATTAAAGATGTTATATCGATAATTAATGGAATTACTTCTCAGATTAATTTACTAGCACTTAATGCTGCTATAGAGGCATCAAGGGCCGGTGTTTACGGTAAGGGCTTTTCAATCGTTGCAGAAGAAGTTAGGTCGTTAGCTGATAGAACTAATAAATCAACTATTGAAATTACCGATACAATGAAAGAAGTTGAAGAACAGGCTGTTCAATTAATTTTAATGATGGAAAAAAGTTCAGATTTAATAATGAATAGTATTGAATATAGTAATGAGTCAGAACATACGATTGATAGTATAAAAGTAATGAGTACTGAGATTAGAGAGTTAAATAACAATATTTTCAATTTTTCAAATAGTCAAAATATAAAGTCAAAAAAATTGGCAATTGATTTGGAAAATTCAGATGCGTCAATGAATGAAATAAATTTGGCATTTGATTTCATTTCAAAAAATAGTGAAAAAATAAACAATATATCGAATAATCTGCATGGAGAACTAAGTAAGTATACTTACTAGATAAAATATTTTCAGAATTAAGTGATCTTATCTTGACCACAACTTAGCAAGGTAAGATCTCATTCTTTAACTGTCATAGAATGTTAGTGTTAGATTTTCATGTTTTGAAAATAGCTTATAAAAAAGGTAAATTTGAAATAGTATACTTAATTGGTATTCGTACTAAATAAAAAATCTTTAAGATCAGTAATAAAGAATGGTTTAGTATGACTAGGACGTGTTGATCTTTCGTGATGGATTTTTGAGCGGCATGGTAAAGCGTTATAATTTGCTTCGCCAAAAGTAAAACCATGACCCAATACCATGCCGAGACTAATGCTAACTGATAAGCGGTGGGAAAAGCTACTTCAAATAATGATGAGCACTGGCCGCATTTATGAGCGCGTTCGCTTCGTTGATATTAGAAGCCACCGGAGGCGCTTCTGTGAATTTGGATTTTTTCATTTTCATGCTTACATCATGAAGAGAGGAAATGATCACTCAATAGGAAAAAGTGGATCCAGTGCTGTTGATCACATTTGATGTGTCAATAGGGGGCTGGTGAACGTGTATGGATATCACCCGTTATGCAAGTAAAAGTTTCAGCTAAATGGTTTATTGCCTACGTGTATTCGGTCTTTTCAATTTGAAATACCCAGCTTAGTGGATTCAATGACCCTAATGGCTATGTTCCGCAACACCTGCTTCCTAAAACGGTTACACGAGCTTTTGACTCTACGTTCACCACGGATTTTGCAAGAGTGGTTGGTAAACCTTTTGCCATCACCTTTACATTGCCAATACTAGAGAGAATTAACTAGCTGCTAGCTGTTCGTTGTAATCATGCCCCTTAGATATCATTGCCCAAGCAATGCGAGCTAATTTGTTAGCCAAAGCAACCACTACTGTATTCGGATGTTTTGTTTTGAGTAAGTGTTGAATCCAACAGCTTAACTTGTCATTTTTTTTTGTGTGATACCCTATATGCGGACCTTGCCCCGTGGACTAACAACTTTCGCAGGTAAGCATTGCCCCTTTTACTTATTCCAAGTAGCGTGTTTTTACCTCCACTACTGTGTTGTCTTGGTACCAGGCCCAGCGATGCTGCAAAATCTCGCCCCTTTTTAAAATGCTTACCATCACCGAGAGATGTCATTAATGCACTACAAATAATCGGACCAATACCCGTAACCTTCAGAAGTGGTTTTGCTTCAGGGAACGTTAGTACTTGAACTGTTATTTGCTCAGTAATCAATGTAATCCGAGTATTAAGCGTTTCCAGATCCTCGTGTAGTAAGCTCAAGAGATACCGAAAATCAGACGTTAGATTGTTTTCAGCATCTTCCAACCACAATGGTATTGCCTTCTTAATCGCACTGATTCCAACAGGGGCGACAAGACCATACTCACCGACTAACCCTCTAATTTGATTTACTTTAGCAGTTCTTTGTTTCATCAAATCTTCACGAACTCGATGTAGCGCTTGTGTATCTTGCTGAGATACCGTTTTAATTGCTACAAAACGCATATTTGGCCTTCCAAGAGCTTCACAAATAGCCTCAGCGTCCAATGCATCATTCTTATTAGTCTTCACATAGGGCTTAACAAATTGAGGGGCAATTAATTTAACCTTATATCCATAGTGTTGCAGTGTTCTTGCCCAATAGTGGGCAGCTCCACATGCTTCAATACCAATCACTGCCTCTGTAGATACACGCTTCACTATTGACTGAATCCAGTTTTTCCTACGATATTCTCCTTTCCAAACCGTTTTTTCATTTGAATCAACCGCATGAATAAAGAAACTGTTCTTAGCAATATCAACACCAACTCGAGATATATCATTCATTTCAATCACCACTTCAATTCGACACTTGATAAGCTAAATTTTAGCTCAGGAGTCGGTTAAGGGAGTGAGTGATATCCATACCATTGGTTACCTAAAATCTAATCAGCATTCTCGCTTCTATCTTCAAGACTGGCCGCCCAGGTTACTTTTTTGGTCACTTCGGGGCGCTCTTCTTTCCACAGATAGTCGAGCTCTTGTTTCAGGCGATTAAACCCTTCGCGGGTGATTAAGTTGATTTTCATAGCATGGCAATCACGATTTTACTCAATGGGCTACCTTACCCAAAAACGATCAAAAGGTTAATAGCGGAATGTGAGAGTTGGGTTATTTGGCTTTAGTGACTTCTTTTTTGATCAGCTGTAGTAATTCACCAATATGCACATCGTCGGCCATTTCCCGCAGCAGATAAATGCCAATGGTGGCATCGGAATAATGCTCGTTAATTGGTATTCTGACTAATCCCATCTGCCGGAAATAGTTTTCCATGCTCTCCGGAAAAGGCAGCAACGCATTACTATCATTGGTGATATCAATGGCAGTAGTTAACGAGTTGCTCGCGTAGAGAATTTTCTCTGTTAGATGATGTCGGTTGCGATGAAGTCTAAGTTGTTGTGTATCTTCGATTAAATGACTGTAGCTGTTTTCATTGGGGGTCGCTTCCATTGTCGGATAGTCGATCAAATCGGCGAGAGTACAGCTTTCCTTCAATGTAAGCGGGTGATCTTTGCGTACATAAATGGCATCGATAGAAGTAAATAAGGGAATAAATTTAACTTCAGCTTTGCGATGTAATCCGACAATCTCATGGCCGATAAACAAGTCGATATCACCACTCATCAGTAAATCCATCTGCCGTAAATGGTTACCGATATCCACATTCAGATTGGCGGCCGGGTGAAGCTGACGATAGGATTTGACCAGATTACGCAGGAACAAATGCCACCACGCATGGCCGGTGCCTATTTTTAGCTCTCGTTCATGATGGCGGTTAATGTGCTCCAGTTTGATCAGCGTGTTGTCATAAAGCCGCTGCATAATCCGAACTTGTTCGAGAAGAACCTCGCCACTTTCAGTCAGTTCGATTCCGTTTGAAGAGCGGGTAAATAAGGTCACACCGAGTTCGGACTCCAGTTTCTTCATATTATGCGACAGAGTCGGTTGGCTGATGCAGAGTCGGAGTGCAGCGTGGCTCACATTTTTACATGTGGCTACAACGCTGAATTGGCGCAAAATTCTATCCATGATCACACTTTTAGTTGCTGATATATATTTTTTCTATGGTAGTGCGGGAATATAGCATTTTCTTGGCTTTTGCTCACTTTTTATAATCAGAAAAAATGGCAAGGGAACCAATTACAATGAATAAAGTGAGCAAAGGGGCATGGTGGAAAGAAGCGGTGGTGTACCAAATCTATCCGCGTAGTTTTATGGACAGTAACGGTGATGGCATCGGTGATTTAAATGGCATCACGCAAAAGCTCAGTTATCTGAAACTGCTTGGTATTGATGTCATCTGGATTTGCCCGATTTTCCAGTCTCCCAATGTAGATAATGGTTACGATATCAGTGATTACACCAATATCATGCATGAGTTCGGCTCGATGGATGATTTCGATACCTTATTGCATAAAGCGCATGGTTTAGGAATCAAGGTGATTCTGGATCTGGTTCCTAACCATACCAGTGATCAACACCCGTGGTTTATCGAATCCCGTTCTTCTAAAGATAATCCTAAGCGGGACTGGTATATCTGGCGAGATAAGGAAGATACCAATAACTGGGAAAGTATATTTGAAGGTTCGGTATGGCAATACGATGAACTGACGGATCAATATTATTTACATCTGTTTTCCAAGGAACAACCGGATCTGAACTGGGATAATCAGGATGTTAGGGAAGCGATGTATGACATGATCCGCTGGTGGCTGGACAAAGGCATCGATGGTTTCCGTATTGATGCGATTAGTCACATGAAAAAAGAAAGTGACTTAACCGATATGCCCAACCCTAAGGGATTAAAACATGTTCCGGCCTGGGACAAAATGATGAATGTCGAAGGGGTGCTCGATTACCTCGATGATATGAGTCGTCGTACTTTTAATGATTATGACATCATGACCGTGGGCGAAGCCAATGGTGTTTCGGTTGAGCAGGCTGAAGACTGGGTCGCTGAGAAACACAATCGGTTAAATATGATTTTTCAATTTGACCATCTCCATTTGTGGAATTCTACAACGAAAAAAGAACTCGATTTAGTCAAGTTAAAAGAGGTATTTACCCGCTGGCAGCATGGAATGCAGCAAAGTGGGGGATGGAATGCGCTCTTTATTGAAAATCATGATTTGGTCAGGGTGGTCTCAAAGTGGGGAGACCCGGAAAAATACTGGTATCAAAGCTCAACTGCACTGGGGGCGATGTATTTCTTGATGCAGGGAACGCCGTTTATTTATCAGGGGCAAGAGATTGGTATGACCAATACGAAATTCAGCCAAATCGCCGATTTTGATTGTGTTAACAGTAAGAACCAATATAAGGAAATGAAAGGGAAAGGCATCGCCGATTCGGAAATTCTGCAATTTCTTGCTCAAACTTCACGAGACAATAGCAGAACACCGATGCAGTGGGATGATACGGTAAATTCAGGTTTTACCTCCGGTAATCCGTGGTTTCCGCTAAATCAAAATTATCAGCAAATTAATGTGGCGGCTCAGCTCGATGATCCGCATTCTATTTTTCAGTTTTATCGTCAGATGATTCAATTGCGAAAAATGGAGCCGGGGCTTGTTTACGGGGAGTACAGGCCAATTTTAGCTAAGCATAAGCAAATTTTTGCCTATTTACGTAGCTCGGAGAGAGGTAACTTTATTGTGATTTGTAATATAAGCCGAACGCCCGCGCATTATCACTATCTGGATCTGAAACTAAGTCGGTCAAATATGCTGTTGAGTAATTATGCTGACCCTGGCGATGAGGCTGACGAACTGTTTAGTTTTGATTTGCGTCCGTATGAAGCTCGTGTCTACCGTTGCGATATTAACCACTAATTTTGTTCTACCAATCAAAATAAATACAGAGAGGGCCCTAGGGCCCTCTCTGTATTTATGCTTCCATCTCGATGAGAACGCCATGGTCTCTGCCATCAAATCGTCTATTGGGGCAGCTATTGGATGTTGCTTATATCACGTTTTGGTCATGTGAAAATTCAATCAATTCTCTGCATATTTTGCCGGAGATCACGCCTATTTCATCTATTATAGATTTTTTCTATATAACGCTGGGTGAATATGCATTTCATCGGTTTGTTGTCTCTCTATATATTGATTCCATATTCAGCGTCCGCAATTGAATTGCCCTATCAAAAACAATTTCTGCTGGCACGGTGTTTATCATAGAGAACTATAAATCAACGGAGAACATCATGAGAAAACATACTCTTAGCATTATCGCTACCATCTGTGCTGGTGTATTTGGCACGGCACATGCGGATTCTATAAAGATGGAATGCGCCGGATTCAGCGGTGCTAACAAGCCGTTCTGTGATTATATTAAAAATCGTTATGAAACGGAGACATCGCATACAGTTGAATTTATTGAGCTGCCGAATGCTTCAGATGAAAAACTCGGTTTATTCCAGCAGGTGTTTGCCTCTAAAGATAGTAATACGGTTGATGTTTTCCAGGCGGACACGGTGTGGATGGGCTTGTTGGACAAACATACCATGGATCTGACACCGTACGTCAAAGATATGGAAAAAGACTTTTTTGCACCAGCGTGGCAGAACGATATTGTTGATGGAAAAGTCAAAGGTATACCAGCCTTTTTAGATTCAGGGATGCTTTACTACCGTAAAGATCTACTGGAGAAATATGCTGAACAGCCACCGGCCACCTGGGAAGAATTGACTCGAATTGCTAACAAGATTCAACAGGCTGAACGTGATGCTGGTAAAAATGAATTCTGGGGATTTGTCTTTCAGGGTAAAGCCTATGAAGGTCTGACTTGTGATGCTCTGGAGTGGATATCTTCGTATAACGGCGGTTCTTTCGTCGAACCTGACGGCACTATCTCAATTAACAATCAACAGGCCGTTAAAGCGCTGGATATGGCGGCAAGCTGGATTGATACCATTTCACCTAAAGGGGTTTTAGGTTATATGGAAGAAGAATCCCGGGCGGTTTTCCAAAATGGTGATGCACTGTTCATGCGCAACTGGCCATATGCCTACCTGCTTTCTCAGGATGAAAATAGCCCAGTCAAAGGTAAAGTTGGTGTTATGCCAATTCCTAAAGGGGGTGTCGATGGTAAAAGTGCTGCAACGCTGGGTGGTTGGCAGTGGTCAATTAACAACTACTCAAACAGTAAAGAAGCCGCTGTACAGATGCTAAAAATAGTGACGGATGCGGAATCGCAAAAAATGCAGTTCTTGCTTAACGGCACCTCTCCTTCGCGGGTTGCTTTATACGAAGATCCTGAAATTCAAGCCAAAGCGCCACATCTTAAAGAATTTAAAAAAGTTTTCTCCAATGCTGTGCCGCGTCCGGCAACGGCGGTTAAGGGCCAATATAACAAAGTCTCTAAATACACGTTTAATGCGGTTTACAACGTGTTGAGTGGCTTATCAAGTAGCGAAGATGCGCTTGCGGAAGCAGAACAGCGTCTTAAACGAGTGAAAGGTAAGGGTTGGAAATAGCTAACTATCAAACAGGCACTATTTCAATCTTTGTTCTGAATACTTAACCACGCTTCTCTTCTCGTTAAGTTATCCAGTTTTTCTTTAATCAGGCGGCTTCTGCTTGCGGAAGTCGCCACCAAAAGGAGATGAATAGATGACGAATTCTTCGCCTCTAAGTTCACCCGGTTTGGTTGCCACAGCGAAAACGTGCAAAAAACACAGCTTACAGCAAAGACGTGCTCGGGCTGCTTGGCTACTGGTGTTTCCTGCTATTTTCTTGCTTGCATTGGTGGCGGGTTGGCCATTACTACGAACATTTTTTTATAGCTTTACCGATGCGGCGTTAGACACTCCGGATATTTACAATTTTGTTGGCTTTGATAACTACCTTTCATTTTTTGAAGGTGAAGCTTATGGCGTTCTTAGTGACCCATTATGGTGGCAGTCGGTGCGTAATACGCTGTGGTTTGCGGGTTGGTCAGTTTCTTTAGAGCTGATATTCGGCATGCTAGTTGCGTTGTTGATGAATCAAAAGTTTCGTGGGCAAGGTCTATTGAGAGCGGCCGTTCTGGTTCCCTGGGCGATTCCTACTATCGTAACCGCGAAAATGTGGGGATGGATGTTCCATGATCAATACGGAGTTATCAATGATCTTCTAACTCGTATCGGCGTGATTGACAGCCCGGTTGCCTGGATAGCTGAACCGAATTTATCGATGTGGGCAGTGGTATTTGCTGATGTGTGGAAAACCATTCCATTTATGGCGTTGATGTTATTGGCGGCGTTACAGAGCATTCCTGCTGATTTGTATGAAGCGGCCCGTGTTGATGGCGCAACGCCGATTCAGCGTTTTACCCGAATTACTTTACCTCTGATTATGCCGGCAATGATTGTTGCTCTGATCTTCCGCACGATGGATGCGCTAAGAGTATTCGATTTGATTTATGTTCTGACCTCCAATAGTGAAGCCACAATATCCATTTCTGGTTATGCAAGAGATCAGATGGTTGCGTATCAGGAAATGGGTTCCGGTTCGGCGGCATCGATTTTGGTGTTCATGATGGTAGCGGGTATCGCGGCGACTTTTCTTTACGTTGGACGAATCAATCAAAAGGAGAATCAGGGATGAAACTAACTTATCGCCAGAAGCACCTATTATCTCAATCCGGGATTTACGTTGCTGTAGCTATTACAACGTTGTTCTGCGTATTTCCTTTTTATAACGCGATTCTTACCTCGCTACGAACCGGGCAGGATCTATTTTTACCTAATTATCTTCCAACCACGTTTGAATGGAAAAATTACGTTAATGCATTGATCGATAACGGCGTTGCTCGCAGCCTGTTTAATTCGGTTTTCGTTGCAACGGTGACGGTTGGCGGCTGCTTGCTGGTTTCTATTACGGCGTCATTTGCGTTAGCTCGTATTCGCTTTCGCGGTAAGCAGGGGCTGCTGTTCACCATTTTATGCGTATCCATGTTTCCACAGGTTGCCGTACTTTCAGGGATGTTTGAGCTGGTCAGATTCTTGGGTCTCTATGATTCACTTGGTTCACTGATATTGTCTTACACCACCTTTTCCTTGCCGTTTACGGTCTGGGTTCTGACGACATTTATGAAGAGCCTCCCGGTTGAGTTGGAAGAAGCTGCTATTGTTGATGGGGCCAGCCTGTGGGTCATTATCAGTAAAGTGTTTGCTCCGATTATGGCTCCATCTTTAGTGACCACAGGACTGTTGGCTTTTGTCGGAGCATGGAATGAATTCATGTTCGCTTTAACCTTCATTATCTCAGGAGAAAACCGCACTGTTCCGGTTGCTATCGGCATGATGCAGGGAGCTTCCCGATACGAGTTGCCATGGGGAAATATCATGGCGGGCTCTGTTGTTGTGACATTACCCATCATCATTCTTGTGTTGATTTTCCAGAAGAGAATTGTCAGCGGTATGACTGCCGGTGCCGTTAAAGGCTAAGACACAGCGCATTTAATCGTCGCATTCATGGTGCTGAACCAGCACTACAACGAATTATAGGAATAAAAACATATGGCACAGCTTAATTTAGAGAAACTGAATAAGACCTATGGAAAAAAGGCTCAAGTGATTCCAAATCTGGATTTGGAAATTAATAGTGGTGAATTTGTGGTTATCGTTGGGCCTTCTGGTTGTGGGAAATCGACCTTATTGAGAATGATTGCCGGATTAGAAGATATCACCCACGGCAGTATGTATATCGATGGTACTTACGTGAATGATGATACTCCATCAGAACGGGGTATCGGGATGGTGTTTCAGTCATACGCGCTCTACCCGCATATGAATGTCAAAGAGAATATCGCCTTTGGCATGAGGTTGGCTAAATTACCTGAAAGTGAAATAGAACAGCGGGTGAAAGATACCGCCCGTTCCTTGCAGCTTGAACCACTGATGGAGCGCCGTCCTAAGGATCTGTCTGGCGGGCAACGTCAGCGGGTTGCCATTGGCCGTGCGATTGCTCGGGAGCCTAAATTGTTCTTGTTTGATGAGCCGTTATCAAACCTTGATGCCTCTTTACGGGTTCAGATGAGAATGGAGATTGCTAATTTACATCAGCGTCTTGGTTCCACCATTATTTATGTTACTCATGATCAGGTAGAAGCGATGACGCTGGCTGATCGGATTGTGGTTCTTAATAAAGGAAATGTTGAGCAGGTAGGGACACCTCTTGAGCTTTATGACCATCCAGCCAACGAATTTGTGGCTCAGTTTATAGGTTCACCAAAAATGAACCTCCTGCCTGCCATGCTGGTTAAGTCCGGTGATGAGACGACGCTGATCGAACTGGATAATGGCAAACAGCTGGTGCTCAACGTACGGACGCCCAAATCAGCGGAGGGAAGTTCGGTTAATTTAGGTATCAGACCTGAACACATCCACTGTGGCGATGTCGCTCATGGCCAGTACAAAGCCAAAGTTTTGTTTGTTGAGCATATGGGTAACGAAACCTATCTCTATCTGGACAATGGTAATGCCAGTGAACCTTGGGTTGTGCGCAGTTCGGAGCGTTCCACGATTAAAGCTAAGGATGCAGTAGATGTATTCCTGCCATCAGAGTGTTGCTATCTATTTGACGCAGAAGGGAATGCTTTCGATCGTATTGTTGTTCCAGATAAAAATATTTCTTCGGTACTACCTATGGTTGGCCAGTCACAGGCGGTGGTTTAAACCTTATTTAATATTTCCCCATCTATCTTGTTGAGAGACATGGGGAGTTTGCGGTTTACAGTGAGTTCACTGAATTAAGGAGAGATTATGGATTTAGCAGCAGTTGGGTTGATGATTCTGCATCAAGTGGGTGGTAGAAAAAATATAGAGTCGTTGGTGTATTGTGCCACCCGCCTTAGGTTCGTCTTAAAAGATGAAACACTCGTGGAGGATGATCAGGTGCGTAATATTCCAGGGGTAAAAAATACCTTTAATACACGAGGACAATATCAGGTTGTTGTCGGTGCAGAAAATATCGAAGAACTTTATCAGAAATTAATCGGCTATCTATCCACGGATGTTGAAGAATTAATGCCAGAACATAGTTGGGCAACATCTATATTGCTTGGCATTGGAGGCCAGGAGAATTTGTTGTCGGTTGCCTATTGTGCGACCCGCTTGAGGTTTGAATTGTCTAACTATATGCAGGTTGATGATAAGCAGATACTGCAATTGGCACCGGTAAAAAATACCTTCTTCACCCGCGGGCAATATCAGATTGTTATCGGTGATGAGCAGGTTAAGCAGCTTTATCAGGCACTTACTTCTTTGGTTAGCCAGCAGATATGTGGAGAAAAACGTGCTTACGGTAGATTGCAATCTATCGCAAAAAATCGGTTTGGTACTGAGTAATCAGTCTGCGCAATGGTAGCAGGTGGAATTCGTTAATTTTAGTTCTGTATAAGGTTTATCTAATGACAACTCAACAAATAGAAAGAAAATGGTGGCATAACGCGGTTGTGTATCAAATCTATCCAAGAAGTTTTATGGATGCGAATAATGACGGGATTGGTGACCTGAAGGGGATTATCAGCAAACTGGATTATTTGCACCAACTGGGTATTAACGTGATCTGGTTATCGCCGGTATTTAAATCGCCAATGGATGATAACGGCTATGATATTTCCGATTATCAGGATATCGCTGCGGAATTCGGCACCCTGGAAGAAATGGATGAGCTGATCGCTGCAGCAAAGCAGCGTAATATTCACATCATTATGGATTTGGTGGTCAACCATAGCAGTGATGAGCATCCTTGGTTTATCGAGGCTCGCAAGTCTACCGACAACCCATACCGGGATTATTATGTGTGGCGTAAGCCATTAGCCGACGGTTCAGCGCCGAGCGATTTTCATTCTTATTTTGGCGGTAGTGGTTGGGAATTCGATGAATTAACCGGTGAATATTATTTTCATCAGTTTTCTAAAAAACAGCCGGATCTGAATTGGGAAAATCCTAAAGTTCAGCAAGAAGTGCATGACATGATGAACTGGTGGCTGGATAGGGGAATTGGCGGATTCCGTATGGATGTGATCGATTTAATTGGCAAAGTGGTTGATCAGAAAATCATGGCCAATGGTCCGCATCTGCATACTCTTTTACAGGAAATGAATAAAGCGACGTTTGGTTGTCGTGATGTCTTAACGGTCGGTGAAACCTGGAGTGTCACTCCCGAAATCGCCAAACTGTATTCAGACCCGGCGCGTAAGGAGCTGTCGATGGTATTTCAGTTCGAACACATTACGATTACCTTTGACCCTGTTGAAGGTAAATGGAAGCCGAGACCGTTTTCATTGGTTGAATTTAAAAATGTCATTAGCAAATGGCAGACAGAGCTGTCCGATCAGGGCTGGAACTCATTATTCTGGAATAATCACGATCTCCCACGAGCCGTGTCGAAATATGGTGATCCGGGTAAGTATCGGATTCAATCGGCCAAGATGCTCGCGACGGCACTGCATTTCCTGAAAGGAACTCCGTATATCTATCAGGGTGAAGAGATTGGCATGACCAATGTCCGGTTTGAATCGATTGAAGATTATCAGGATATTGAAAGTATCAACCTTTATCATGAGCGTATTGCTGCGGGAGTCTCTCATCAAGAGATGATGGAAGGTATCTATGAGAATGGGCGGGATAATGCCCGGACCCCGATGCAGTGGAACGGAAGTGCTAATGGTGGTTTCAGCCAGTCATCTCCATGGCTTAAAGTGAACCCGAATTACGGTGAAATTAATGTCGAATTGGCTTTAGAGGACAAAGACTCGATCTTCTACCATTACCAGCAGTTAATTGCATTACGTAAGCAACGTGAAGTGATGGTTTATGGTGACTATCAACCGCTGTTTGAACAGCACCCTCAGGTATTTGCTTACCAGAGAACACTTGGTGATGAGCAGCTTGTTGTTATCTGCAATTTTAGCGGGCAAGTGGTTGAATTATCGCTGACCGATGAAATTTGTGGACTGCATGGGGAGTGCTTAATCAGCAATTATCGGCCTGTTTCGGAACTTGGCCGTACGCTGAATCTGCAACCTTACGAGTCATTTGTTATCGATGTTTCCTCATCTTTATGATCGTTGGAATAAAAAAGCCTCGGTTTTGAACCGGGGTAAATCATGCTCGATAAAAGACCAGAGAATTTTCGTAACTTCAGTCGTAATCTCAGTGCCAATAACGCGGGGAGTATGTATCTCGGTGAAAAACAGAGCAGTCGCTGAACTTCTTTGTTAGACTTTGCAGCACAGTTTTTCAAAGGGAACAGAACGCTAATGTCGAGTATTGACGAGTACGATGTAAAAATTCTTACGTTACTTCAGGAGAATGGCCGTTTAACCAACCAGGAGCTCAGTGATCTGGTGGGGCTGTCTCCGTCACAATGTTCGCGGCGAAGAATTAGTCTGGAGCAGCAGCAATTGATTCTGGGTTACCATGCCCGCTTGTCTCCTAAGGCGTTGAAACAAGAGATTATGGCGATGGTTGAGGTTAAGTTGACCAGCCACGAAGATGAAAACGCGCACCGTTTCCATCAGTTTATTACTGGTGAAGCTACTATCATCGATGCCTACAAAACGACAGGAGAAGCCGATTATTCGTTAAAAATGGTGGTGGCCGATTTGGCTAGCCTGAATGATCTGATTTCTCGTTTGTTCCAGACCAAGCTTATCTCGCATATAAAAACCTCAATAGTGTTAGAGCGCATCAAAGAAAACGGCATGGCGACCGTTTAAGTTCTTATGTGGAGCACTATAAAGAATCCCCAAAATGGGGATTTTTGCATTTTTAGTGCACGAAAATAAATTCTAAAGCTAGATTGGTGAAATATTTAAACAATACTTGCACGAAATAACCTTTGTGATATTAATATTGCACAGATCACGCAGTGTGATGGTTTTTTCAACAGTAAGGTGTGTTTTATGTCAGAGTTGGCTTTAGCAGAGGAAAAAGTGGCAAGCAAAACAGGCCATCGTTGGTTTGAAGATGCCATGGCTTTGCTCATGGGAACTAGCCTGGTTTCTTTTGGTGTACTGTTTTTAAAACAGACAGGTTTGATTACCGGTGGAACAGCGGGACTGTCGCTATTTTTACACTACAAAACCGGTATTACATTCGGTATTGTCTTTTTCTTAATTAATCTGCCTTTCTATTATCTGGCAATTCGCCGTATGGGTTGGGTATTTACTGGTAAAACCTTTGCTGCCGTCTTTCTGGTTTCAACCTTTTCATCTTTGCACGGTCAATTTATCCATATTCAGGAGCTTAATCCCATTTATGCCGCGATTTTTGGTGGATTCCTGTTCGGGGTTGGCTTTATTATCCTGTTCCGTCACAAAGCCAGCCTGGGCGGTTTCAACATTTTGGCCCTTTATCTACAGGACAGATTTGGCATTAAAGCCGGTTGGTTGTTGATGGCTGTGGATGTCACGATTATGCTGATCTCATTATCTGTGGTATCACCTTATCTATTGCTGTTGTCGATTGTCTGTGGGTTGGTACTCAACCTGATAATCGCCCTTAACCATCGCAATGATCGTTACAAAGTTTAAAAAGGAGAAACGCGAGTGCTTAGTCATGTAACCCCGTATGCAGGGGACCCGATTCTATCGCTAATGGAAAAGTTTATTGCTGACGATCGTGCAGAAAAAGTGAATTTAAGTATCGGTCTTTACTACGATGCGGCAGGTAAAATTCCTACGCTGGATTGTGTTCAGGCCGCAGAAAAAGCCGTATATGAAGCACCAAACGAACCTTGTTTATATTTGCCGATGGAAGGCTTAGCCGCTTATCGCCAGGCAGTACAGAAACTGGTGTTTGGTTCAGAGCATGTTGCACTTGCTGAACAGCGTGTTGCGACTATCCAGAGCCTGGGTGGGTCTGGCGCATTAATGATTGGTGCGGATTTCCTTAAGTTCTATTTCCCGCAATCAAAAGTGTGGGTAAGTAACCCAACCTGGGAAAACCATAATGCTATTTTTTCTGGCGCTGGTTTTGAAGTCGGTTTCTACCCTTATTTTGATGCTGCAACTTGCGCGCTTGATTTTGACGGGATGATGAGTGCTTTATCTTCTTTGCCAGAGCAGGATATCGTGTTGCTTCACCCTTGCTGCCATAATCCGACCGGTGTTGACCTGACTCCGGCTCAGTGGGATGCGGTGATGGATGTGCTGGAACAGAAAAAATTGATCCCATTCTTTGATATGGCTTATCAGGGGTTTGGTGATGGCATGGCTCAAGATGCGTATGTGATTACCGAACTGGCTAAACGAGAGAATGTGACTTTCTTAGTCAGTAATTCATTCTCTAAAATTTTCTCCTTATATGGTGAACGTGTCGGTGGACTCTCTTTAGTGTGTCAGGATGCCGAAACGGCTACTCGCGTGTTGGGTCAGTTAAAAGCAACCGTACGCCGTAATTACTCTAGCCCGGCGAAACACGGTGCGGTTCTGGTCTCTAAAGTGCTTAATGATGGTGCGCTTAACCAACAGTGGCTGGATGAAGTGGAAGTGATGCGCAGCCGTATCGACACTATGCGCCATTCTCTGCATCAACAGTTGAAAACCCTAGTGCCAGAGAAGAACTTTGATTTTCTGATTGAGCAAAAAGGTATGTTCAGCTATACCGGTTTCACCGAACAGCAAGTGAATGAATTACGTGAAAAACACGGAATCTATTTGATCGCCAGTGGTCGTATGTGCCTGGCGGGGCTGAATGAAATGAACGTCGCTAAAGTTGCCGAGGCATTTGCTGCGCTATAAGGGATAGCTGTAATTTTCGAGATAAAAATAGCAAGTGGGGCAGCTTACTTGCTATTTTTTTTGGGTAATACTCGTTAACAATTATTCAGGTGACTTATTATGAGTAACGGCTAAAGTTAGTTTATACTCTTAAAAATCAAGTTGGTAAGGCCAATTACGAGGTTACCCATGTTAGAGAATGCCAAGATTCTTGTGGTGGATGATGATGCACGTTTACGTTCCCTGCTCGAGCGTTACCTGTCTGAACAGGGTTTTCAGGTACGTAGTGTCGCCAATAGTGAGCAGATGGATCGTTTGCTGACGCGTGAAACTTTTCATCTGATGGTGCTTGACCTGATGTTGCCGGGCGAAGACGGGCTCTCTATCTGCCGTCGTTTACGTAACGCCAATAACAATTTGCCGATTCTGATGCTGACCGCAAAAGGCGATGAGATTGACCGTATTGTTGGTCTGGAAGTGGGCGCTGATGATTATCTGCCCAAGCCATTTAACCCGCGTGAATTACTGGCGAGAATCAAAGCGGTACTGCGCCGTCAGGTGATAGAAGCACCGGGAGCTCCGAGTGCAGAAGATTCAATCGTTGAGTTTGGCGAGTTTCGTCTTAATCTGGGAACCCGGGAAATGTTCCGCGGTGATGAGCCGATGCCGCTGACTTCTGGTGAATTTGCGGTGCTTAAAACCTTAGTGATGAATCCGCGTGAACCTATGTCTCGTGATAAGCTGATGAATATGGCACGGGGGCGTGAATATTCGGCTATGGAACGTTCGATTGATGTCCAGATTTCCCGTCTGCGGCGTATGCTTGAGGTGGATCCGAGTAAGCCACGCTATATTCAGACGGTATGGGGTCTGGGATATGTTTTTGTTCCGGATGGTAAACCTGCTTAATTTTTTTCGGCTCCTGTATTACAGGAGCTTTTTCGTTTGATAGGCACTCTATGCGCGTTCGCAGTTCATTTACTCAAACTATTATTCTGTTTCTTATCCTGTTAATTGCTAACCAGCTCTACTCCTATTACGCCGTCTTTAACTATGCGCTACTGCCCAGCCTGCAGCAGGTGAATAAGATTCTTGGCCATGAAATAAGCCTGATGATTGATGATTCGGATGAAAACGAAGTTGCACAAAATCTGGATGTACCGATGCGACAAAAGGTGTTGCAGAAGCTGGGAGTGACGGTTCATTCCGATCAAAGTGAACTGGCTAGCGAATATCATCACGCCTTTACTGTTGATCTGATGAGCGAACAAATGAGTGCTGAGCTTAATACTCCGACGCAGGTTCGACTCTACCTGGGCAAAGAGAGCTATGTTTTGTGGCTGCAGATGGAAGCCTTGCCACATAATCTAATCCGGATTCCCCTTTCAGAATTGCAGAACGAAGATTTTGCGCCGTTATTTCGTAATAGCCTGTTGATGTCGCTGCTGATTATATTTGGTGGCTGGCTGTTTATTCGCTTGCAGAATCGGCCACTAAAAGCGTTGGAAAAAGCGGCGAAAGCGGTCGGGCGAGGGGAAAATCCGCCGCCACTGACCGAAAAAGGTTCGTTAGAAATACGTTCGGTGACCCGTACTTTCAACCAAATGGCTAAAGGGATTGAGGAACTGGAGGAAGATCGTACCTTGCTAATGGCCGGGATTAGCCATGATTTGCGTACTCCATTAACCCGGATTCGTCTCGCTACCGAGATGATGTCGCCGGAAGATGATTATCTGGCCCAGGGCATCATCAGTGATACCGAAGAGTGTAATGAGATCATCAGCCAGTTTATGGATTTTTTGAAGCCACTGGATCGACAGACGTTTCAATCGGTGGATATTAATGAAATTGCCCATGATGTGGCCAGTGCCGAAGGAGGTTATGAGCTGCAGATTGAAACTCAGCTGGCTAAGCCGATTGAACCTGCTCTAGGTAGCACGATCGCGATTAAACGCGCGATCAGCAATATTATTGTTAACGCGATTCGTTATGGTAATGGCTGGGTGCAGATTTCCACCGGCATGACTGCTGATAATACCCTGGTCTGGGTTTGTGTCGAAGATAATGGCCCGGGTATTGAATCGAGCCAGATCAGCAAAGTCTTTCAGCCGTTTACCCGAGGTGATACTGCCAGGGGAAGTGAAGGAACCGGATTAGGGCTGGCCATCGTCAAACGAATCGTTAACCAGCATCATGGCTCAGTTGTGGTGACCAACCGTAGCGGTGGTGGATTAAAAGTGCAGCTTAGTTTTCCGACTCGCCGCACACGTCGTAGTTAATCCGCTACGTTTTGACTTGGTGAATCAGGCTTTGGAATAGAGGTTACGATCACCAAGCCAGCGCTGAATAATGGCCTGACTGTTCTTTGGGTAGTGTTGATGAAGATGACGCGCAATGCGCTGAACTTCGGGAATCAGGCTCTGATCACGCAGTAAATCGGCAATCTTAAAATCGGCCAAACCCGTTTGTTTGGTGCCGAGTAATTCACCCGGGCCGCGAATTTCCAGATCGCGCTGCGCAATGACAAAACCATCATTGCTGTCACGTAGTACTCCAAGTCGCTTCTGCGCCGTTTTAGACAGTGGTGCGTGATAGAGCAATACGCAGTGACTGGCGACCGAACCTCGGCCAACCCGGCCGCGTAGTTGGTGTAGCTGTGCCAGACCCAAACGCTCCGGGTTTTCAATGATCATTAAGCTGGCGTTCGGTACGTCCACGCCCACTTCGATAACTGTGGTTGCAACCAGCAGTTGCAGTTGATTGGCCTTAAACTGGCTCATGATCTCCTGCTTTTCTGCGGCTTTTAGCCTACCGTGTACCAAACCGATTTTTATCTCCGGTAGACGCAAGCGTAATTCCTGAGCAATCTCTTCGGCGGCCTGTGCTTCTAATACTTCAGATTCATCAATCAGAGTACAGACCCAATACGCTTGTTTGCCTTCCTCGGCACAAGCGTGGCGAATACGTTCAATAATGTCATCACGTTTGGTATCCGGAATCGCTACAGTCTGGATCGGTGTTCTGCCCGGCGGTAATTCGTCGATAATCGACGTATCGAGATCGGCATAAGCGGTCATCGCCAGGGTGCGCGGGATCGGTGTGGCGGTCATAATTAATTGATGAGGATAAAAGCCCTGCTTTACGCCTTTTTCGCGCAGCCCCAATCGCTGATGGACACCAAAGCGGTGCTGTTCATCGATGATCACTAACGCAAGGTGAGCAAACTCAACCTGTTCCTGAAACAGCGCGTGGGTACCGACCACCATTTTTGCTTCTCCGGAAACGATATCCGTTAGAGCCTGTTCGCGTGCCTTACCTTTGAGTTTGCCGGCTAACCAGCCAACTTTGATGCCTAACGGTTCCAGCCACTGGGAAAAATTCAATGCGTGCTGTTCTGCCAGCAGTTCTGTCGGGGCCATCAGCGCAACCTGATAACCCCGTTCTATCGCATTCATTGCCGCCAGTGCCGCTACCAGGGTTTTACCTGAGCCGACATCTCCCTGAACTAAACGCATCATAGGGTGAGGCTGTTTGAGATCCTGTTCAATCTCATCTACCACTCGCTGCTGTGCTCCGGTTGGACTGAAGGGTAACCGAGCAAGAAAAGCGGCTTTAATTTGTCCGGTTGAAGCTAGTGGAATGGCCTGATCTTTATGCCCCTGACTACGCACAGCGAGCATGGAAAGATTCTGTGCCAGTAGCTCCTCGATGATTAAGCGTAGTTGAGCCGGATGGCGCCCTTTATCGAACAACTCAAGATCAATACCAGCCATCGGTCGGTGAATGGTGGCGAGCGCCTGATTTAGCGTTAACTGATTGGGGTAGAGCCCTTCGGGTAACAGCTCCTGGACGGCACTTTTTTCTAACAGCACCAGCGCCTGATCCGTCAGATTACGTAAGGTGATTTGCCGTAGCCCGTCGGTAGTGGGGTAAACCGGCGTTAGTGTGGCTTGTTGTTCGGGCTGTTCTGACTGCTGCTGGGTCGTAAATTTGTAATCGGGGTGAACAATCTCCAGCCCGCCCATGCCGCGTTTAATTTCACCGTAAGCGTGTACCGACTTACCTTCAGTGAAGTTATTTTTCATCCCGGCATTAAAGTTAAAAAAGCGTAACGTAAGCGAACCATTACCATCGCTGATTTTCACCGTCAGCATTTTGCGCCGACCAAAACTGGTATCGACCGCCATGACTTTGCCCTGAACTGCGGCCCACATTCCCGGATGGAGTTTGACGATCGGGTAAACTCGGGTGCGATCTTCATAGCGCAGTGGCAGATGAAACAGCAGATCCTGTACCGAATTCAGGCCGATTTTTTCCAATTTTTCGGCCACTTTCGCTCCGACTCCGGAGATCGAGGTTAGTGAGATAGCAGAAAGAAGTTGCGACATAATCGAGCCCGAGTAACTGGTTGACTTAACAAGTATTCAACCATCGAACTGTTTTTTTGTACAGGGATTTTTGGGGTATTTTACGGAGGAGATCGCGGATTTAATGCGGTTACATGATACTTGCGAGGGACGGGGATATCTTCGCCCGTGATGTGCTAAATGAGCTGATTGTTCATTTTTTGAGTAAAATAATTTAAATAGTTCTTTACATTTAATTAATAAAGCACAATACTAAGTTCGCTCTGTTGTTCAGGGTTATTCAATGATACATCCAGTTGTAAAAGTAAAACCCTCAGAATTGCTTCGTTGTCATCCTCAGTGTTTCCCTTAGCTTCATAGATACATTAAATAATTCAAGCTACTAGCGAGCATCGCACATTCAGCGATTAATTTTTTAAATTTATATAAGGGACGCAACATGTCTAATAAAGTAACTGGTTCTGTAAAATGGTTCAACGAAACTAAAGGTTTTGGTTTTCTAACTCAAGATAACGGCGGTGCGGATGTATTCGTTCATTTCCGTGCTATCGCTTCAGATGGTTTCAAGACTCTAACCGAAGGTCAAAAAGTGACTTTTGAAGTAGAGCAAGGCCAAAAAGGTCTTCAAGCTGCAAACGTTGTAGCTGCATAAGATTAAAAATGGCGCAGGCGGTTAACTCCCGCTTGCGTCAATTCTTTCATTTCTTTTTTCCTTCCTTCCTTTCTTTCTTTTTTTCCAACAAATATCCAGTACGATAAATTTTCCTAACTACTGCTATTGGCAACCTTTTCAAAACTAACTAACACATTACTTGATGGCTTAGGCTTTACTTACTCTGCATCGCATTCCACCAATCTTGGTCGGCGATGATTTGGCCCTGTTCATCCAGTGAAGGGTAATCGAGACGCTTTGCTTTGGCGACTTTGGCCAGAACTGGGTGGCCGCGTTCAAACAGGATGCGGTTGATGGTTTCATTGCTGAGCGGACTAGTTTCACGTTGATACATACCGGCCTGCTCGCGCTGGCGTTGTGCTTCATACAGGATCAGGGCGCTGGCAACGGAAACATTGAGTGACTGCACCATACCAACCATAGGAATGACGATATCCCGATCCGCCAGCTCCAGTGCGCGTTGTGAAATGCCGACCTTTTCACTGCCGAGAATAATCGCTGTTGGTTTTGTGTAGTCAATCTTGCGGAAATCCACAGCGTCATCAGACAGGTTGGTCACCAGTATCTGCATATTCTGCGCTTTAAGCTCAGTAACCGCATGCTCGATAGTATCGTGGGTTTCGACTTCAACCCAGTTACGAGCACCGGCAGAGGTGTGAGCCAGAGTTCGCATCTCTCCGTTTGGCCATACTGCATGGATTTGGTGTAATCCGGCCGCATCGGCAGTGCGTACAATTGCCGACACATTGTTTGGTTTATGCACCTCTTCTAAACAGAGGGTCAGATCCGTCTGGCGCGCTTTCAGGACTTGTTGGATTCGGTTGTAACGTTCAATATTCATAATCGTGATTGAGGAAGAAAAACTTTCCTGTTTCGGTAAAAAAGAAGCCCTTGATACGTTTAATATCAAGGGCAACGTCAAGTTTAGTTCATTATGTCTGTCGGTCGATTAACTACGCTTGCGCCTTACTTTCAACGCTTGCGGCATCACACGGATTTTCTTCATAATATCCGCCAGATGAACGCGATCTTTAGTGCTGAGCAGAACCGTTACCGTATATAACCGTCCGTCACGCTCTTCGGTTGAAAGACCGTGGATATTGGATCCGGTTTTTGAGATGACGTTAGTTAAAGAAGCCAGAGCGCCCTGATTATTCAGCAGATCCACTTTCAGTTCAGCAATAAATTCCTGGTCATAATCGTTCGACCACTCGACAGCCATATACTTATCCGGCTCACGTTGATAGCCACGCACGTTGGCACAGGTTTCTCGGTGAACCACCAGGCCTTTTCCTGGTGAGATATGCGCAACGATATGATCATCTGGGATCGGGTGACAACAGTTGGCAAAGTTAAGCAGAATACCTTCGGCACCGCGAATCGGCAGTTTGCGTTCCGGTGTATTGCTCTCTCTGGCAACCATACCTTCTTCGCTACCCATCAGGCGGCGGGCAATTACGATGCTCATCAGCTCACCCAGACCGATTGCGGCTAGCAGATCATCGGTGCTGCTCATCTTCAGTTCGGTAAGCACTCGCTCAAGATTCGCTTTGGCAATATCAGTGATGGAGTGATCACCCAGCGCGTGGTTAAGCAGTCGACGGCCAAGGCTGACCGATTCTTCCCGGCGCATGGTTTTCAGTACCTGACGGATTTTAGTCCGGGCACGGGAAGTCACCACATAGTTTAGCCAGGCCGCGTTTGGTCTTGCGCCCGGTGCACTGATGATTTCAACCGTCTGGCCGTTTTTCAGTGCTTTGCTTAGCGGATATGGGTTGCGATCGACCCGTGATCCAACACAGGTATTACCTACATCAGTATGAACCGCGTAAGCAAAATCTACCGCAGTGGCACCGACTGGCAGTTCAACAATCCGGCCTTTTGGCGTGAATACGTAAATTTCGTCCGGAAACAGATCCGATTTTACGTTTTCAATAAATTCAAACGAGTTACCAGCGCTTTGTTGTAGCTCGAGCAGACTCTGCATCCAGCGCTGTGCTTTGACTTGTGCGGTGGTTCCGGTGCGTTCACCGTTGGCTTTATAAGACCAGTGAGCCGCCACCCCTTTATCCGCCATCTGATCCATGTCTTCAGTACGGATTTGAACTTCTACCGGCACACCGTGTGGGCCGACCATTGAAGTATGGATCGACTGATAACCGTTGGCTTTTGGTACCGCAATATAGTCTTTTACTCTGCCTGGGCGTGGCTTAAACAAGCCGTGTACCTGACCAAGTGCACGATAACAGGAGTCAGCACTATCCACGATAATACGGAAAGCGTAGATATCCATAATGGTGTGAAATTTCTGCTCTTTGGTCTTCATCTTTTTATAGATGGAGTAGAGGTTTTTCTCTCGGCCAAGCACACGAGAGTGCAGGCCAAAGTCGTTTAGGCGACCTTCCAGCTCATTGTGAATGCGCTGAATCATCTCTTTACGATTACCACGTGCCGATTTGACAACGTTTTTCAGCACCCGATAACGGTTAGGGTAGAGTGCTTCAAAGCCCAGCTCTTCCAGCTCGGATTTGATATTGTGAATACCTAAACGGTGTGCAAGAGGAGCATAAATTTCCAACGTCTCACGTGCGATGCGGCGGCGTTTGTCCGGTCTTAGTGCTCCCAGAGTCCGCATGTTATGGGTGCGGTCAGAGAGTTTGATCAGAATAACCCGGATATCCTGCACCATGGCGAGGATCATCTTACGGAAGTTAGCTGCCTGTGCTTCCTTACGATCACGGAACTTAAGCTTGTCCAGCTTTGATACACCATCAACCAGTTCGGCAACGGCAGTGCCAAATTTGGTTTCCAGCTCTTCTTTGCTGACTTCGGTATCTTCGATAACATCGTGCAGCAGGGCTGCCTGAAGGGTTTCTAAGTCGAGACGCATTTCCGCAAGAATACGCGAAACTGCGACCGGATGGATGATGTAAGGTTCGCCGCTGGACCGCGTCTGCCCTTCGTGTGCATCGCGTGCAACAACGTAAGAGTGACGCAGAGCCTCAATTTGAGGCTCTGTTAGGTATTCCTGGGCAACCTCTTTGAGGCTATCAAATAGATACAAATTGCGGGCCCGTGAAGTTTGAGTGTTATTGCTGTGCTGAATTAACGGTTGTGAGCAATGCTGCTTACAGCGGCTAGTTCAGCGGCTTCCTGCTCTTGTTGCTCCTGGCGCTCACGTGCATCCAGCACTTCTTTAGTGATGAGGCCATCTTCAATTTCGCGCAGTGCGATTACAGTAGGCTTATCGTTCTCTTCTGGCACCAGAGAATCTTTGCCGCCAGTTTGCATTTGACGAGCGCGGCGAGCCGCAATCAGAACTAAGTCGAAACGGTTGCCAACTTTTTCAACAGCGTCTTGAACAGTTACGCGTGCCATGAGAACTCCAAATAATTTATCAATATTACATGTATGAATAGAAAGTATACAACCTAACGAATGGTGTGACTAGGTGTAGACGCTATCGTTAAACTTCTTTAGTTAATTAATGACTAAGAAGATCTTTAATCATGCTGCTGTATTTAGCCGCTTGTTTAATCTGTTTAATTCTTTCTGCGCGGATGATCGCTTTAAAGTCCATCAGCGCTACGTCGAAATCATCATTGACGATCAGATAATCGTACTCGTTATAGTGTGAGATTTCAGACTGTGCTTCGCTCATGCGTTTGGCGATCACTTCCTGGCTATCCTGACCTCGGGCATTAAGACGACGTTCCAGCTCATCTTTCGATGGCGGTAGAATAAATACGCTCTTGGCTAATGGCATTTGCTCACGGATCTGTTGTGCGCCCTGCCAGTCGATATCGAGAAAGATATCAATGCCTTTGTCGAGGTTCTGCTCAATCCAGGCACGTGATGTGCCGTAGTAATTACCGAACACTTCGGCATATTCAAGAAATTCACCTTTGCCGATGAGATCTTCAAAATAAGCCTTTTCGACAAAATGGTAATGAACACCATCTTCTTCACCAGGACGCTTACCGCGCGTAGTGTGAGAAATCGATACTTTCATTGCGTAAGTCGGATTGGTTTCCAACAGGGCTGCAATTAAGCTTGATTTACCTGCGCCACTGGGAGCCGAGACAATATAGAGAGTACCTTTGCCCATTGTTTATCTTCCGCAAATGAAAAAAAAGGAGGCGAAGAGTAGCACGATCCATAGGATCTTCTCAAGTGGCCGCTCCATTTTTGCTGCTTTGTTGACCTGTTGCACAATTTTTATTATGACGTATAATCGCCGCCCTTGATGCATGGGGCATCAAAACATTGTTGGAAGAAGGCTGGTCCTTCGTTTGGGTTCCCTCACCCCCAAATCAAACTAAAAAGGTCTATTATGAGCCAATTTACCCCGGCGCAAATGCGCAAAGCACTTAGCTACCTCGTTCTGTTTCATCTTGTTGTTATTGCATCCAGTAACTATCTGGTTCAGGTTCCGTTTACCATCTTTGGTTTCCACACTACCTGGGGCGCGTTTACTTTCCCGTTTGTCTTTTTAGCCACTGATTTAACCGTGCGTATTTTTGGTGCGCAACTGGCAAGAAAAATCATCTTTTTGGTGATGCTGCCTGCGCTGGTGGTATCTTATCTGCTTTCGGTTCTATTTTATGAAACGCAATTTCAGGGAGCGGCAGCGCTAAGCGAGATCAACTGGTTTGTGGCGCGGATTGCGATTGCCAGCTTTATGGCTTATCTACTGGGGCAAATTCTGGATGTGCATGTATTTAACCGCTTACGTCAGATGAAGCAATGGTGGGTTGCACCGGCCTGCTCAACGTTGTTCGGTAACGCGTTAGACACAGTGGCGTTCTTCGGTATTGCTTTTTATCAGAGTCCGGATCCATTTATGGCGCAACACTGGCAGGAAATTGCACTGGTTGACTACGGTTTTAAATTGCTGATCAGCCTGGGACTGTTTGTGCCGATGTATGGACTGCTGCTGAACTATCTGGTGAAAAAACTCACCAGTATTAATCCAAATCTGAAAGTGGCTGGAGTTAATGCTTAATCGCGTTAGGCTGATTGGTTCCATTTAAAAGCAAAAGTCCGGGCGAATGACCCGGACTTTGTCGTTAATGGAGCCAAGATTAGTGATCCTGAGCAGCGCCAGCACCTTTAGGGTAGCGGATAGATTCCACCATATCCTGTACATCTTCCGGTACTTCCGCAGTAAATTTGTTCACTACGATAGCCACTACAAAGTTCAGACACATACCCAGAGTACCGATACCTTCAGGGCTGATACCAAATAGCCAGTTGTCTGCTGTGTTTGCTGCCGGGTTGATGAACTTGAAGTAGATGATGTATGCGGCGGTAAATACAATACCTGACAGCATCCCCATGATAGCGCCTTCCTTATTCATCTTCTTATAGAAGATGCCCAGAATGATTGCCGGGAAGAAGGAGGAGGCGGCCAGACCGAAGGCGAACGCTACCACCTGTGCCACGAATCCCGGAGGGTTAATCCCTAAGTAGCCTGCACCGACGATAGCCGCTGCAGCGCCTATCCGGGCGGCGAGCAGTTCCTGCTTATCGGTCATATTGGGTTTGAAGCCTTTCTTAAGCAGATCGTGTGACACCGAGGTAGAGATAACCAGTAGCAGACCGGCTGCTGTTGATAGTGCTGCCGCGAGGCCACCCGCTGCCAGTAAGGCAACAACCCAGTTCGGTAGTTGAGCAAGCTCAGGTGAAGCCAGTACGATGATATCGCGGTTGATCTTCACTTCGTTACGATCGTCGCCCGCATAGAACATGCGGCCGTCACCGTTTTTATCTTCCCAGGCTACCAGACCGGTGCTTTCCCAGTTTTTGTACCAGCTAGGTGCTTCTGTAGCGACCACACCTTGCATATCATGGCCATTGATGGTTTCGATCATATTCACTCGGGCGAAAGCGGCAACCGCTGGCGCTGTTGTGTACAGAATAGCGATAAATACCAGTGCCCAGCCAGCGGAGATACGTGCATCGGATACTTTTGGTACGGTAAAGAAACGGATAATTACGTGTGGCAGACCTGCAGTACCCACCATCAGCGCTGCGGTGATGAAGAATACGTCAACCATACTCTTTGAGCCGTCGGTGTAGGCGGTAAAGCCGAGTTCCTGAGTTAGTCCGTCAAGGCGTTCAAGCAGATAGGTGTCTGTACCTGCCATGGTGGAACCAAAACCAAGTTGTGGCACAGCGTTGCCTGTCATCATCAAAGAGGTAAAAATAGCCGGAACCATGAAAGCGAAAATGAGTACACAGTATTGTGCAACCTGAGTATAAGTGATGCCTTTCATGCCGCCCATTACCGCGTAGAAGAACACGATAGCCATACCGATAATGATACCCATATTGATATCAACTTCGAGGAAACGTGCAAATACCACTCCAACACCACGCATCTGACCGGCTACATAGGTGAAAGAAACGAAGATTGCACAGAATACCGCTACCATACGTGCAGTTCTGGAGTAGTAACGGTCACCGATGAAATCTGGCACGGTAAACTTACCGAATTTACGCAGATATGGAGCAAGGCACAGAGCAAGCAGTACATAACCACCGGTCCAGCCCATCAGGTAAACACCACCGTCGTAACCGATAAACGAGATGATACCGGCCATAGAAATGAACGAAGCTGCTGACATCCAGTCTGCTGCAGTGGCCATACCATTGGCTATCGGATGAACGCCGCCTCCCGCTACGTAGAATTCGCTGGTTGATCCAGCGCGTGCCCAGATAGCGATACCGATGTACAGAGCGAAAGTGATGCCGACCAGGATAAAGGTCCAAGTTTGAATATCCATTCTCTAAACCTCTTAATCTTCTTGTACGTTATATTTCTTGTCTAGCGCATTCATGCGCCAAACGTAGATAAAGATCAGTGCTACAAAGGTGTAAATTGATCCCTGTTGTGAAAACCAGAATCCAAGTTTGAATCCACCTAAGTGAATCTGATTGAGGCTATCGACAAACATGACACCGGCTCCGTAAGAAACGAGGAACCAAACTGTCAGTAATGAGCCCATAATGCCGAGATTCTCTTTCCAGTAGGCTTGGGCCTTTTCGGTTGATTCGAAGGACATGGCTGTCTCCTTTTGTTTGTTATTGGTTGTGATTTCAATGTTAATCACATGTTACAAAATAAAGATAACAGCGAAATGAGTTACCGTCTGTGCAACTTTAGTCTTGATTTAAAGTTGTTATTTTTTAATTGGTTACGTTTTGTTAACTAAAGGAATAGAGAAGAATTGAATGTTAATAAATTGTTTTATTAGCCGAAAGTATAAGAGAGGTCGAGATAACAAGGGGAAAAGGGCAGGCAAGAGTGAATAATCTGGATTATTCACTCTTGTCATTGAGCAGAATAACCGCCTGAGTGCGGTTTTTAACCCCAAGTTTGCGGAAGATGGCGGTCATATGCGCTTTGATTGTTGCTTCCGAAACATTCAGTTCGTAGGCGATCTGCTTATTAAGCAGCCCATCGCTGAGCATGGTTAACACTTTATATTGTTGTGGCGTTAATGCGGCGATCTTTTCTGCCAGGTCATTACTGTCATCCACGCTATCATCGATTCCTTCGGGGAAGAAGGGATCGCCGGCAAGTACTTGATTAAGAGCATTAATCAGAGAGCGCATATCGCTGGATTTGGGAATAAAACCAAACGCGCCATGCTTCTTAACTTGGGCGATTACTGCGGGTTCTTCACTGGCAGAGATCACCACGATCGGCAGATCTGGGTAGAGATTACGCAGCTGAATCAGGCCTGACATCCCATTGGCTCCGGGCATTTTCAGATCGAGCAATAGCAGATCCGGATCGGTATCGCGGCTGAGCTGTTGTAACAGTGCGTCGAGAGAATCGGCTTCCAGCAAATTAGCACCACTGATTGCCATATGCACTGACTGAAACAGCGCATTACGAAACAACGGGTGATCGTCTGCAATAATGATGGTGTAGTTGGAATCCATATTCATTCACACTTTTAACATTTTGTTTAAACGAATTATTAACTCAGTTGCGCTTGTCGACAATAGGTTGAGGTGAAAAGTCTGAACTCTATCCCTTTTTGCTTACTATTTATCGCTTTTGCAAGCGAGGTTGGCGAATATGTTGTAAAAATGGTTCGGCCGGCATAAATCCGGTGATGCGTGCCGCTTCAATTTCCTGGCCATTCACATCCCAAAAAATCAATGTCGGTAACCCCAACACTTTCAGATGGCTGAGTAAGTCAAAATCCTCTTTTTGGTTTTTGGTCACATCAGCCTGCAGCAGATGGAAACGACTAAGTTCATGAGCAACATCTGAGTTAGCAAAAGTTTTATGTTCGAACTCTTTGCAGGCGACACACCAGTCAGCATAAAAGTCGAGCATTACCGGTTTGCCATTTTCACGAGCAATGGCTAATTGTTGCTGTAAATCCTCAACCGTTTTTATCCGGATAAATTCAACAGAGGCAGACAATTGCTGCCCCCCGGTTTGATTTTGTTCAGTGGATGTTGTCACAGAGGTATCAAATAACGGTAATAAAGGTTTGATTGAGGCGATCAGCCCCAATACGGCAATCACGCCTAGTGCGGTCTGTTTCCAGCCACCAAATGGTAAACGGTTTTTTTGCCAGTAGAGCCAGGCAAAGGTAGTGAGGCCAAGAGAAGACCAGAGCAGAGCAGAAACCCAGTTTGGTGTTATTCGCTCCAGTAGAAATATCGGTGCTGCTAGCAGCACAAAACCGAACAGTGTTTTTACTTTATCCATCCAGGCACCGGAGCGAGGTAGGATTCGCTGACCAAACAGAGCAACCCCAATCAAGGGTATGCCCATTCCCAGTGAAAGCAGGTAAAGCGCCGATGATCCGGTCAGCAGATCGCCGGATTGTGCGACATACAACAGCGCACCCGAAAGCGGTGCTGTAGTACAAGGCGAGCAGATCAAACCGGAAATGGCACCCATGATAAAGGCGCTAGCCAGTGCTCCGCCTTTTTGCTGTGCACTCCATTGATTTAAACGGGTCTGCAGGCTGCTTGGCATCTGCAGCGTGTAGAAACCAAACATTGAGAGCGAGAGCAGCACAAACAGCAGGCTAATCACGATCAAAACGGCCGGGCTTTGTAGCATCGCCTGAAACTGAAATCCGGCAGACGCGACGATCAAGCCGATTAATGAGTAGGTGATCGCCATTCCTTGCACGTAGCTGAACGCCAGCCAAAAGGTTTTGCCCCGGCTCAGTTGCTGCTGGCCCAACACGATACTGGTGATAATCGGATACATCGGCAACAGGCAGGGCGTAAAGGCCAGGCCGATGCCAAGGATAAAAAACAGCGGCAGCGACCAGGCGTTATCGCTTAATGAATCCGCTATTTGCTGTTGTTCACTGATCCAAGGTTGCTGTGTTGTTTGTATATCACTGATCGGAGCGATCTCAATCAGTCGTTTTTCTGGCGGATAGCAGAATCCTGCTTTGGCGCAGCCCTGGTAGGTGACACTAACGGTGGCGTTATCCTGGATATTTTTCAGTAATACATCGACTTGCAGAGGTTCGGCGTAAATCGCCACATCACCAAAATATTCATCATGGTAAGGGGTACCATCAGGTACCTGAGTTTCCAGTTCAACATTGTCCCCGTTAATCTGTAATTGATGTTGATAGAGGTAGTAATCCGGTTTTACTTGCCAGGTCAGGGTTAGATGATCATTTTGTTGCAGAGAGCTAAAGGCAAACGCCTGATCGACTGGCACAAACTGATTGGACTGATTTGAAAAAGTCAGTTGGCTGTCGGGGGCTTCGAAAGCGGCCCTGGCGGGTGAGAGCAACAAACCGATCAGGATGATAACCGATGAAATCAACAGGCGCATAAGGATCCTTTATTCTTAACTCTGTATTTCTTTAAGTGGTTTATCATAACTTAAGAAAAAGAAAATGGGCATTCTCAATCAGGATGGGCGGTATCAATTAAGCGGAACTGTTCAAAGCCGTGGGCTGAGACACAGTTTTTCCCCTTATTCTTTGAACGATAAAGTGCTTTATCGGCATTGATAAATGACTGTTTATGGTTAGCGGTGATATCGGCCAGACCAATACTGACGGTGGTAAGACATTCGGGATCTGCCTGAATGGCATGAGCAATGCGTTCCATCATATTAAATGCGGTGTGAGTATCCACATGTTGCAGAATCACGGCAAATTCATCGCCACCGATACGTGAGATAAAGTCAGTATCCCGCAATAATGAGGTGAGCTTAGTGGCGAGCAATAAAATCACTTTATCACCAATATCGTGGCCGTAGTTGTCATTAATCTGTTTGAAGTTATCAATATCAATAATGGCTAAAGTGAATTTTTCACTGTCGCGATAGCGCTCTTGCAGGCGGGAATAGTGGGATAAGGTTTGGTTAAACTTCTTTTTATTCCACAAGGCGGTGCCGGGATCGCGTTCGCTCTCTTCTTTCAGATTGAGAATCGCCTGATGCTGGTCGGAGATATCGTTGAATGAGTAAACGTAGTAGCGTACTTTACGCATCTTTCCTGAGATCGCTTTGGCATCCACTTTACACACAATCTGTGCTTCGTCCGATTTAATCAGCAGTTCACCGCTCCAACTGCCTTGTTCATTCAATTGCCGCTGCATCGTACGGTATTTTGCTGCGGACAGCTGAATATCAGCAATAAACTTTCCCTGTAGTTCGGCAGGTTCTTTATTGAGCATTTGGCAAAAGCGTGAGTTTGCCTGTAGGATTCTTTGCTCCTCATCGGTCATGACGACGGCTCCGGAATTATCCATAACCACGCGACTAAAGGTTTGAGCCTCGTGATTGCGCAAATAGGTTTCCCAGAGCAAAGCCAAAATCCCGGCAATAATGCCAATTAGAATCCACATGATCAGCGTATCACTGCGTACATTTTGATCACGACTGGCGAATGCCTGCTGTATTTTATATTGCGGGATCAACGTTATCAGCGTAAGTCCTCCGGGGGTTTCAAACAGACGGGTATAAAAAGGGCGGAAAATATACATTCCGTTTTGATTAAATAGTGAGCCGCGTTGTAGTGGTGTGTCCTGAATTTTCTGCCACAGCTCTGGATTGGTCTTACGCAGATTAAATTTAGCGCGTTCAGTGACCAACTGGCCAAATAATTTTTTAGTATCGCTACTGATCAGAAAGTCACCATTATGATCAACAAAATCCACGGAAAATTGCTGAGTGTTTGCGGTCATTATGCTAATCAAATTCATGACATTTAGGTTGGCAATAAAGTAGCCGAGTCGCTGGCCGTGATCATCAATTGGGTAGATAATCCTAAAGCCGGGTAAATAGGGGATGACAGGCTTACTATGTTCATACTCAATATCCAGGCCAAAATAGCCGGTTTCTCCTTCGTTTAGCTGCTTAGCATAGAGAAAATAATCTCGCTCCCCTTTAAATTGCAGCTCATTCGCGGGAACTACATAAGGTTCTATCATCTTGTCGGTATAATCGACCCGGATGATTTCTTGGCCAACAGCATCTAGGTAGCGCAACTGATAGAAAAATTTTGAATTGGCTGATGTAGTAACCCACTGATTTAATAAATATTCTCTCAGTTTGTCATCACCACTTAGGGCAAAGTCTTTGAGCAGAATAGAATGGCTTAAGCGGTGAAAGGTTTTTCGATCCTGCGAGTATTGATTGGACGCCCGCTCATCAACAAAAGACAAAAACTGCTCACCCTGACTCACCATATTTTCGAGCAGGAAAGCGTGCGATTCTTTAGTTAGGTGCCAGTAGTAAACAGCTGGAATAACCGATAAGCCTAGCCATAGAATCACCATTTTTTTTATTGTCTGGGTGATGAGTTTCATTATGCTACTTTGTGATTACTATCCAGTATAAAAATTAGTACATAAGTGCCGGGTGATCCATAACGGAATACTTAACCAGATTTAAGCTTCACACTTTTGATGGAAAAATATTTCTCAATCAGTGGCTTTCGGTAAAGTTATGTAATCCCGTTCGGTTTTATGTCAGCATAACGCTACACTCGGGTTAAATGATATGCGTTAAGCGGCCTTAGGAGGTCATGTGTTTCCGATACTTTTATTTGCATTTATCGCGGTACCGATTATTGAAATTGCTCTGTTTATTCAGGTTGGCGGCTTTCTCGGCTTTTGGCCAACCATGGGTTTGGTGTTGATCACCGCCTTTGTCGGTGCTTCTTTGGTGCGCAGTCAGGGAATTATGACCTTAATGTCAGTTCAGCAACGGTTGAATCAAGGGGAAATTCCAGCGCAGCAGATTCTGGAAGGGGTGTTACTTGCTGTTGCGGGGGTATTGTTGTTAACCCCTGGCTTTATGACCGATTTAATGGGGATGCTGGTGTTGTTTCCGGTAACTCGGGCAAAATTGGCCCAGTACCTGATGACTAAAGTGGTGGTCAATAGTAATTTTCAGTCCGGATTTAGTCAGCAACATTATGAGTTTCACTCAAGAGGGCCGTTCGACCAGGGTTCTGACACGCAAGGCGGCAATACCTTTGACGGGGAATTTGAACGTAAAGATGATGATGATTCATCAAAGCGTCTGAAGTAATTCTTGATAAGTCGACAGGGGCATAAGTGCCCCTGTGAAATCGTTTGCTGAGTTTTTCCTGCCGTAAGTACCAGGTTAAATTGAACCGTTAAATCCCAGTTGCCTCCACGCCTCATACGCAATAATCGCTACTGCATTTGATAGATTTAGGCTCCGGGCATCCGGCATCATCGGGATGCGGATGCGCTGTTCCATTGGTAGGCTTTCTATTATCTCGGCTGGTAACCCGCGGGTTTCGGGGCCGAATAGCAAAACATCGCCTTCGGTAAAACTGGCATCCACATGGTGACCGGTAGTCTTAGTTGTACAGGCAAAGATGCGGAACTCACTACGATTAGCAGCAAGATATTCAAGGAATGCAGCGTAGTTAGCATGACGCGTTACTCTGGCCAAATCGTGGTAATCGAGACCGGCACGGCGAACTTTCTTTTCTTCGAGATCAAAACCTAACGGCTCAATCAGATGCAGATTAGCACCACAGTTGGCGCACAAGCGGATGATGTTACCGGTATTGGGTGCAATTTCCGGTTCATAAAGTGCAATATCAAACATAATTTAAATCTATTTCTTCGCTTTAATCGGTAAGGTAATCATTACTTTAAGTCCGCCAAGTGGACTACGACTGGCGGTAATGCTGCCGCTATGTTGTCTGACTGCACTTTCGGTAATGGCTAATCCTAGCCCGGTGCCGCCACTGTGTCTATCTCGTGCGGTTGAGACGCGATAGAAAGGACGGAATATTTCTTTTAATTCATCTTCCGGCACCCCGTCGCCATTATCTTCAACAATAATATTGAGCTGACTGGCCGTAGCACTAAAGGTCACTTTTATCTGATCTTTACCGTAGTAGATGGCATTGCGCACAATGTTTTCCACTGCACTCATTAGTAATTTCGGATTACCGGAAATCATTCGATCCGGGATAACAGAGTAGGAGAGTGCTTTTTTCATCTGCTCTGCTTCAAACTGAGCATCATCCAGCAGTTCCTGCCATAGGCTGGAAAGGGGTTGATCTTCCCTGACCGTATGGCTGTTGACCTGCATTCGTGATAGTTCTAACAGTTCACCAATCATTTGTTCCAGGCGCTGTGCTTCGGTATCGATGCGCTCGAGATCCGACGAACTGCCCAGCTTACGCGTGGCTAAAGCATTCGCCATGCGCAGGCGAGTTAGCGGTGAACGCAGCTCATGGGAGATATCGGACAGCAGCCTCTGTTGACCGGAAATCATGCCGTTGACCGCTTCGACCATCTGGTTAAAGCTGCGTCCGGCCTGACGGAATTCACTGGGGCCGCGTTCCAGATCCTGATCCACTTCAAACTGTCCCTGCGCAACTCGCTGCGAGGCTTTGGCCAGCCGTTTGGCTGGTTGGCTCAGAGCCCAGGATAGCCACAGCAGAAAAGGCGTACTGACCAGCATCAAGGTAAATAGCAGTGTGAATGGCCGATCAAACAGACCGATCAAAAAGGCAGACGGTTCATCGCCTTTAAAGCCTGCATAAAGCAGCAGTTGCTGATTCCCTAAATTCACACTGACCGGGCCGGAGATAAGGTACTTGCCGTACTGGCGCTCCTGCGGTTCATCAATATCTTCAATACTGGTAATGAAGTTGCGTACAGTGCGGATTTTAAAATCATCATCGTCATTGAAATTGAGAATATTGCCATCCATATCGGTAAGGAAAAACTGAAAACGATCATGTTCATTCCCGCGCCGTTGTCCCATTCGACGTGCTGTTTGCAACTGTATGATAATTGAATTGAGCGGTTGTCCGGCGAAGCGCTGCTCCAGACGTAGTTTGAAATCATTCATTCGTTCTAGCTGGTGAGGGCCAAGCGGTCTGGAAATCCGCGGATCCAAATGTGGCAACGAAATCACTGCCAGTAATACAATACAGATGGTCAGCCAGAAAATAGCAAAAATACGTCCGTTGAGACTATTCAGTTTCAACTTATCAAATCTGCTTAAGTCTGCCTTGGAAATAGCCATCAATCCTCCAGAATCATCATATAACCACGGCCACGCAGGGTTTTAATCCGCGGCTTGCCATCGGGGCGATCCGGTAGTTTTTTACGTAGGTTGGATACGTGCATGTCGATGGCGCGATCAAAGGCGGCCAGGCGTTTACCCAGCACATCGATACTCAGTGCTTCTTTGGTCAGGGTTTCGCCCGGGTTTTGTACAAAGTGGCTGAGTAAAGCAAATTCGGTGGTGGTCAGATCGAGCAGTTCATCATGACAGTAAGCTTCCTGTTTACCCGGAAACAGCTTTAAGCCCTGATATTCAATCGTATCATTGTGCTTCGGCGTTTCTAGTGATTGAGTTCGGCGCAAAATAGCGCGGATACGGGCCAGTAGCTCCCGATCACTAAACGGTTTAGGCAGATAGTCATCGGCACCGAGTTCTAAACCAATCACCCGGTCTATTTCTTCCCCTTTCGCTGTCAGCATCAGTACCGGCACATGAGAAAATTCGCGTAGGCGTTTTAGCGTTTCCATACCATTGAGCTTGGGCATCATTACGTCAAGTAACACTAAGTCGGTACTTTCCTTTACGCATGCCAGTCCTGCCTCACCATCATTGGCTTCAGATACATCAAATCCTTCAAAAGAAAGGACTTCTTTAAGTAGTGATGTCAGTTCTGTATCATCATCAATGAGTAGAATATTGGGCATGTTATTTTCTCCGCCTGAAATTTTTGGCTCTCTGTTTTGATGATAGTTTACTCATAAAAAAGTGTATGTCTGAGATTTTTTATTCTCTTTACGTAGCTTTACACTGCCTATACGTAGCTTGACTCTGGAGGATGTATTCTTTAGTCATACGCTAACCGATAGCGACAAATTGTTTAAAAGACTGAAAGATCACTATTGAGGATATCAAGATGAAAAAAATGACTAAAGTATTGCTGGCTGCTTCTGTTTTACCTGTTGTACTAGGCTCTGCCAGTGCTTTTGCTAAAGGTGGAAACGGTGATGATGATTTCCGTGGCAAGCGCGACAGAGATGACCGTCGCTTTGAACAGTGTGAACGCCAGGACCCTCGCGGCATGATGCGTGAACTGAATCTGACCGCCGAGCAGCGTGACAAAATGCGCGATTTTCGTCAGACAGATCGTAATGATATGCAGACAGAGCGTCAGGCACATCGTGATCAGATGCGCGCATTGCATCAGCAAGAGAATAAACTGATGATGGGAGCGAACTTTGACGAGAAAGCCGCTCATAATCTTGCTAAACAGATGGTTGACATCCAAGCGGCAAACCGAGTTGAAATGATGAAAAATCGTTTTGAAATGATGAGTATTCTAACGCCTGAGCAGAAAGCAAAATTTACCGAGCTACAGGAACAACGTATGGATAAGATGGGCGATTGTGATTTCGAACCAGGTCAGGGCAGGGATGACCGCCGTTCAGAACATCATATGGGTAAAGGCCCTCGTAACTAATTATTCTTCGTCTCACAATTAAAGCAGCCGCATGTCGGCTGCTTTTTTTCTTTTATTTTTCAGCTAAATTTCATTTAATGGCCTTAAGATTATTAGAATATGCTGATTTTGGATGAGAGATATCCGAAAAGTAAGGGTTTAAAACATGATGGATAAAGAGTATGGCCGCCTGGTTTCAACGGCTGCCTGGGCTGCGACGATCGTCGCTTCAATTTTATTGCTGATAAAAATAGCGGCCTGGTGGGTCACTGGCTCGGTGAGTGTGCTGGCTTCATTGATAGATTCAATGCTGGACATTGCCGCCTCGGTGGTGAACCTGATTGTGGTGCGTTATTCACTGCAACCCGCCGATAAAGAACATGCTTTTGGTCATGGTAAGGCGGAATCACTGGCCGCTCTCGCTCAGGCGATGTTTATTTCCGGTTCGGCCTGCTTTTTGATGCTGAACGGTATTGATCGTTTTTTCCGCCCCCATGACCTTCAGTCGCCGGAGCTGGGTGTCGCAGTGAGTGGTTTTGCTATGGTACTGACCTTTGGCTTAGTCATGTTCCAGAAACATGTGGTGCGCAAAACCGGTAGTCAGGCGATTGCAGCAGATTCTCTGCATTATCAGACTGACTTATATATGAATGCGGCGATTATGGTCGCTTTAGGTTTGAGCTGGGTTGGAGTGGGTCAGGCGGATGCGGTGTTTGCGATGGCGATTGGCATCTATATTCTGTACAGCGCTATCCAGATGGTGAAAGAAGCGGCCCAGACCCTGCTGGATCGTAAGTTACCGGATGAAGAGATCATCGAAATTCGTCAGATCTGTTTGTCGGTGGATAATGTGTTGGGCGTACATGGTATCCGCACCCGGATGTCGGGGCCGATTCGTTTTATTCAGTTACACCTGGAACTGGATGATGAAATGCAGTTAATCGAAGCGCATGAAATTTCTGATACGGTTGAAGATATGCTGCTTGAACGTTTCCCCAACTCCGATGTACTGGTACATCATGACCCTTATTCAGTTATTTTGGGACCCGAAAAAGAACAAAAATTAAAGGGTTGGTAATAAAAAATAAACTCACATCTGCTACGCTTTAGCGCAAGAAATACGCATGATCACTGATGTGAATCAACAAAAATAGGTGCTAAAATTGCCATACTCCTTAGCAAATTACGAACTTATTCATTGACGCAAAATAAGAGTGCTATTCCTTACAGACAAGGGTAGTATAGCGAGTCGATCAGAATAGTTCCGCTATCGGCTGAGAGAATTCAGCGGGTAGTTACAAAAATATTATATTAGGGTTCCCAATATCATAGAGGGTGAGCATGATTAAAAAGATCGGGATTTTAACAAGTGGCGGCGACGCTCCTGGAATGAATGCGGCGGTTCGTGGTGTAGTACGTACTGCTCTGGGCGCAGGCCTTGAAGTATTCGGTATTTATGACGGTTATTTAGGTCTGTATGAAGACCGCATCAAGAAATTAGAGCGCTCTAGTGTATCTGATGTGATCAACCGTGGTGGTACTTTCCTGGGTTCAGCACGTTTCCCTGAGTTTAAAGAAGAAGCTGTACGTGCAAAAGCAATCGAAAACCTGAAAAAACACGGTATCGATGCGCTGGTTGTTATCGGTGGTGACGGTTCGTACATGGGTGCGAAGAAACTGACTGAGATGGGTTACCCATGTATCGGTCTGCCTGGCACTATCGATAACGATATCGCCGGTACCGATTATACTATCGGTTATCTGACTGCACTGAACACCGTTATCGATGCTATTGACCGTCTACGCGATACTTCTTCTTCACACCAACGTATTTCAATTGTTGAGATCATGGGCCGTCACTGTGGTGATTTGACTCTGATGTCTGCAATCGCGGGTGGTTGTGAATATGTGATCACACCAGAAACTGGCCTGGATATGGATCAGCTGATTGCGAATCTGCAAGATGGTATCCAGAAAGGTAAGAAGCACGCGATTATCGCTCTGACTGAGCTGATGATGGATGCAAATGTATTAGCGAAAGAGATCGAGAAAGCAACGGGTCGTGAAACCCGCGCTACCGTTCTTGGTCACATCCAGCGTGGTGGTCGTCCAACTGCATTTGACCGCGTACTAGCTTCTCGCATGGGTAACTATGCAGTACACCTACTGTTAGAAGGATACGGTGGTCGTTGTGTTGGGATCCAGAAAGAGCAACTGGTTCACCACGACATCATCGATGCGATTGAAAACATGAAGCGTCCGGTTCGTAATGATCTGTACAAAGTCGCTGAAGAGCTGTTTTAAGCTCGTTAGTCTATTAGTTATGCAGATACAAAAAGACCGCCATTTTGGCGGTCTTTTCACATTCGATTATTCAATTAAAGAATAATATCGCGCTCTTCACTATCTTTACGATCCAGATAGTGAATCGACTGGATGCGGCGAATAGTGCGGCAGCGGCCACGGATGAGCAGGGTTTCTGTGGTAGCGATATTCCCTTTGCGGGTTACGCCTTCCAATAGATCACCTTTGGTAATACCGGTGGCAGAGAAGATCACGTTATCACTGCTGACCATCTGTTCCATCTTCAATACCACACCAGCTTCAACGCCCATCTCTTTACAGCGTTGTAGCTCAAGTTCACCGTGTTTACGGTTCTCTTCGGTATCGCCTTTCACCTCATGACGAGGAAGCAGACGACCCTGCATGTCCCCGTCCAGTGCACGAATGACTGCTGCGGATACCACACCTTCCGGTGCGCCACCAATACAGTACATCACATCAACTTCGCTATCCGGCATACAAGTCAGAATTGAAGCGGCTACGTCACCATCCGGCACAGCAAAAACACGTACGCCCATTTTCTGCATTGCAGCGATGGTTTCATCGTGACGAGGCTTAGCCAAAGTGATAACGACCAACTCCTGCAGAGTTTTACCCAGTGCCTGAGCAATCATCTCTAAGTTTTCAGTCAGTGGTTTATTCAGATCCAGGCAGCCTTTTGCTCCAGGGCCAACCACCAGTTTTTCCATGTACATGTCAGGCGCTTTTAAGAAACTACCTTTTTCAGCAGCTGCCAGCACAGACAGAGCATTCGACTGACCCATGGCCGTCATGCGGGTACCTTCGATTGGGTCAACCGCGATATCAACGGCGTCGCCACCCATACCCACTTTTTCGCCGATATACAGCATTGGCGCATCATCAATTTCACCTTCACCAATAACGATTTCGCCTTGGATTTCGGTTTTGTTCAGTAGGCTGCGCATTACTTCTACTGCTGCACCATCTGCAGCATTTTTATCACCGCGGCCTAACCATTTGTAACCAGCTAGTGCTGCGCCTTCGGTGACGCGGGAAAATGCCATCGCTAAATCGCGTTTCATGTTGACTCCGATAAACGTGAAAGTTGCTGCGAATTCTAGCATAACCAAAACCATTCGTTGCTGATTTTGTCGGTTCGGATTGCATTTGATCAAAGATCGCCGCTATCTGTTGCGTCTGGTTACATCAATAAGGTTAACATCGTGTCAAATGCGTCGCTTTTTTAAGCAAATGGTGTCATTTGTTCAAGATAGCGCGTGTGTCTCATTCCCAGCCTGAGTAGAATGGGCGCATTGAGCGAGAAAGCGTTCACCTTAATAAATAAAAAAGGAACCACCATGTCTTTTGAAGTGTTAGAAAAACTAGAAGCGAAAATTCAGACTGCTGTTGATACTATCGCATTGCTGCAGATGGAAGTTGAAGAACTAAAAGAAGAGAAACAGAAATTAGTTGATGAAGCCAATGAACTGAAATCTAATCGCGAAGAGTTAGAGCAGAAAGTTCAGCAGGTTGAGCAGGAACATGCTCAATGGCAAGAGCGCATCCGCACTCTGCTGGGTAAAATGGATGACGTAGAATAATCTCTTTTGCAGCAAGATAAAAGAAAGCCCGATTCGAATGACTCGGGCTTTTTAATGATTTCTTTACCGGCTTAAGCAGACTGAGGGCGCACACCCAGCGTGTGGCAAAGAGCATAAGTCATCTCTGCACGGTTAAGAGTGTAGAAGTGGAAATCTTTTACCCCTTCGCGAGACAGAATACGAATCATATCGATCGCTTGGCTAGCGCCAACCAGTTGGCGCGTGATTGGGTCATCATCTAAACCTTCAAACTGTTTAGCCATCCAGCCCGGTACTTTTACGTTGTTCTGTGCGGCAAAACGCGAGGCCTGCTTGAAGTTAGTAACCGGCAGAATTCCTGGTACGATTTCAACATCAATTCCAGCGGTTACACAGCGGTCGCGAAAACGCAGATAGCTTTCTACATCGAAGAAGAACTGAGTAATAGCACGGTTAGCACCTGCATCCACTTTACGTTTTAGGTTTAGCAGATCCGCCTGGGCACTTTTCGCTTCAGGGTGAACTTCAGGAAAAGCAGCCACGGAAATATCAAAGTCGTGTTGTGCTTTGAGTAGTTCAACCAGATCAGACGCATACATTTCCGGCTTGCCACCTCCTGGTGGAATATCACCGCGCAGAGCAACGATATTCTGAATACCGTTATTCCAGTAGTCATTGGCAATCTGAATCAGTTCTTCACGGGTTGCATCAATGCAAGTCAGGTGTGGCGCGGCAATCAGGCCAGTCTGTTCTTTGATCTCTTTAATGATTGAGTGGGTACGATCACGCTCACCAGAGTTGGCACCGTAGGTCACAGACACAAACTTAGGCTGAAGCGTTTTCAGACGATGAATCGAGTTCCACAGGGTTTCTTCCATTTGCGGGGTGCTTGGCGGAAAAAACTCAAAAGAAACATTGATGTCTGATACTTCAGCAATGCTACGGTTTAAAGCATCGATATGGCTTGCGTGTGAATATCCCATTGTGGCTCTCCGGTCGGGGCGCACCCCTTAAATTGGTTATTCGTCATTTGGACGTCTATATGTCTAAAGAATGTCCTGAAATGAATTTGATGTCAATCCTATCACCATGAATAATATTCATGGTGTGGGTGAGCGTAATTCAACTGAAAAAAGAAGGAGCTGATTGCAGCTCCTTCTTATGGCGATAAATTACAGTAAACTTGCCAAGCGGTTGATATCGGACTGAATCGCCCCGGCCGTCACTTCTCGTCCGGCACCCGGGCCACGAATCACCAGCGGGTTATCTCTATACCATTTGCTTTCAATCGCAAAGATATTGTCCGTTGGCAGTAAGTTGGCTAATGCGTGCTCTTTCGCCAGAGCTTCTACTCCGACGCTGGCGACACCAGACTTATCCAGTCGGGCAACATAACGTAGCACCTTATCTTCCTTCTGCGCTTTTTCTAAGCGTGAAGAGAGCTGTTCATCCAACAGTTGGCCATTATCCAAGAAGTCATCTAAGGATAGCTTACGTAACGCTTGCGGGACGAGGGATTCCACCGAAATCGAATCTGGCTCAATATCCAGGCCGGATTCACGAGCCAGAATCACCAGCTTGCGCATTACATCTGAACCATCAAGGTCGTTACGTGGATCCGGTTCGGTCAGCCCTTGCTGCCAGGCCAGGTCAACCAACTGGCTGAATGGAATCGAACCATCGTATTGTTGGAATAACCACGAGAGTGTGCCGGAGAAAATGCCTGAGATAGCGACGATTTCATCCCCGCTTTCTCGTAAGTCAAGTACCGTGTGGTTGATTGGCAGGCCTGCTCCGACGGTAGCGTTATACAGCCAGTGACGGCTAACCTTACTGAAGGCATCTTTGACCCGGTAATATTCTTCACTGGCGGAGGAGCCGGCTACTTTATTGGCTGAAATCAGGTGAATTCCCTGTTCGGCAATTTGCACATACTGGCTGGCCAGTTCGCTGCTGGCCGTGACATCCAGCACGATAACATCATCATAACCGGTGATATTGCCTAAGCGTAGCAGCCATTCTTGACCGTCATTGGCAATTGAGCGATCGGCAAAATGGCTGTTGACCTGCGCGGGATTGATGCCATTTTGATCATACCAATAGGTCTGGCTGTCAATTACTGCGACCAGTTCAAAGTTCATGCCGTGGCGTTTTTCCAGCTCGGTTTTTTGTTGAGCAAACAGAGTAAGCCAGCTCGAGCCGATATTGCCTTTGCCACACAGTGCCAGCGCGACGCGTTTCTGTGCCTGGAATAGTTGGGTGTGGATGGCATCAACCAAAGGAGCCACTTCGGTTTTACGTAGTACTGCAATCAGGCTTAGGCCTGACTCTGCTTCGGCAAAGAATTCAACCGGGGCATTTTTCAACTGCTGGTAGAAGCCGAAACAGTGATTCGGGTTATTCGCCACGCCAGCACCGACAGCAGCAATTAAAGAGTAGCCTTCGCGTAGTTTGGTCTCAGCTTCCACAGCAACATCGTGCAGATAAGTCAGAGCACCACTGGCAATTTCAGCGGTGTAGGCCAGGCGCAAGCGAGATTGATCGGCCTGGCTTTCTAATGCCAGTGGCATTAACTGCGCACGTTTCAGTTGTTCAATAACATCTTCCTGCAGGCGTTTAAAATCGTGGCCACGCGGGAAGGTAAGATCGATCAGCATGACATCCTGCAGTGAGGTAATGATTTTTGCACCACGCCCGGAAGCCAGTACCCGCTCGATATGGGTTGAACCAGATTCAGGTTCGTAACTGCAACGCAGATGTAGATCGATTGCGCTTTGTGCTACTGGCTGTAGTGTCCGGCTGTGCAGCACTGGAGCAGCCAGACGTGCCAGTTCACTTGCTTCATCCAGGCGTAATAACGGCAACAGGCAGGCATCGTCAACGATACGCGGATCGGCACTGAATACACCGGCGACATCACTCCAGATGGTGACTCGTTCGACTTCAGCCAGTGCACCGATAATCGTGGCGGAGTAGTCGGAGCCGTTACGACCAAGCAGTACGGTATTACCTTGTTCATTCTGCGCAATAAAACCAGTGATGATAATCCGTTGATGGGAGTGCTGAGCGAGGATCTCTTTCAACAGCGGGTAGGATTTGGCGCGATCCACTTCCGGTTGCGCGCCGCTTGGTGCACGCAGGAAGCTGCGGGCATCTTGTGAACAAGCAACCATGCCTTGCTGGTTGAGCAGAGCGGCCAGCAGACGGGCTGACCAGGCTTCACCATGAGCCAGAATGGCTGCGCGATCATTCACTTCGCCTGATGCAGCGAATTCAGCCAGCAGGCTGGCCTCATCATTTAACTGGGCTTTGAGGGAGTTCGCGACTTCACCTTCTAGCAACTCTTCAATCAGGCTGAGTTGAAACTGTCTGAGCGTTTCTAGTTGGGTTTGAGCCTGGGTGGTATCCACGCTGATCGAATCAACAAATTCGATCAGATGGTTGGTGGTTTTGCCTGCCGCAGACACGACGATAAGATCGTGGCTGTGCGAATAATCTTTGAGTAACTTAGCCACACGACGGTAGCATTCTGGATTTGCCAGGCTGCTGCCGCCAAACTTGTGTAGGTGGCGGGGTGATACCATTAATTGTTCTCCTTAACCAGAGTAAAGGCTTGCTCAAGATCGGCGATCAGATCATCGGCATCTTCCAGACCGATCGACAAGCGCAATAACTGTAGTGAAATGCCGGCGGTCTGGAGCGCTTGCTCGCCCATTGCCCGGTGAGTCATGGTGGCAGGATGGCAGATTAAACTTTCCACCCCACCGAGAGATTCTGCTAATGAAAACAGTTTTAATCCGCTGACAAACTGTTTGAGCTGCTCATAATCACCGGCGAATTCGAAGCTTAACATTGAGCCAAATCCGGTTTGTTGTTTTTTCGCAATATCATGTCCGGGATGGCTAGGCAGACTCGGGTGGAATACTTTTTTAACCAGCGGTTGCTCGAGCAGGTAGCTGAGAATTTTTTGTGCGCTTTCTTCATGACAACGCATACGTGCTGCCAGAGTTCGAACACCGCGCAGGGTCATATAACTATCAAATGGTGTGCCAGTTGAACCAAGGCAATTTCCCCACCAGGTCAGTTCTTCAGCATGTTGTGCTGACTGACAAATGATCACTCCGCCGATCACATCAGAGTGGCCATTAATAAATTTGGTGGTGGAGTGGATGACAAAATCAGCGCCAAGCGAAAGTGGTTTCTGGTAAATCGGGGTGAGGAAGGTGTTATCAACCGCAACCAGAGCACCTACCTGTTTTGCCTGTTGGCAGATTTTTTCAATATCAACCACCCGAACCAGCGGGTTTGACGGGGTTTCCAATAAAATCAGCTTTGGTTTTTGTGCCAGAGCATCTGCAACCGCCTGATCATCACATTGATCGACAAACAGTACTTTAAAATCGCCTTTGTTGGCACGAGTATTAAACAGACGATAAGTGCCACCGTAGCAGTCATGCGGGGCGACGATAATATCGCCCGGGCTGAGAAATGCTGAAGCCCAAAGGTTTAACGCCGCTGTCCCACAGTTTGTCACTACCGCACCGTTGCCACCTTCCAGGTCGGATAATGCCGTTTCCAGCAGGCCTCGGTTCGGGTTTCCTGAACGGGTGTAATCGTATTGAGGTACTTCACCAAAGGAGGGAAAACCGTAGTTGGTCGACAGATAAATCGGTGGAACGACTGCGTGATATTGGGTATCGGATTCAATTCCGGTACGAACAGCGATGGTAGCAGGCTTGCGATTGGCCATAGTGATTCCTTCCTTTTGACATAAAATGTCGGTGCCTTGTGGCGAGATTGACTTTGTATTCCCTGGTTGGCTGAAGTGGCAACTTCAACTGCTCTGGGGTTATTTTACCCTTAATTTTCTGCAGCCGCTTGTACTGCTTATCAGTTTCGGCAGATTTGCACCTGGTCGCAGTCGGGCGAACTTATAGACAACACTTTATCATTATATTGTGAGACGTCAACACTTCTAGACGTCTATATGTCTTTGCTTATAGCAGTAAGAAACGCTAGAATTAAACCTTATTTTTTAATCAGAATAGTGGGCAAAGAGGGTGTGGCATGGCCGATTGGAATGGTGACTATATTAGTCCCTACGCTGAGCATGGCAAAAAGAACGAACAGGTAAAGAAAATTACCGTTTCAATTCCGTTGAAGGTGCTGAAGATTTTGACCGATGAGCGTACCCGCCGTCAGGTGAATAATCTACGTCACGCAACTAATAGTGAGCTACTTTGCGAAGCATTTTTGCATGCGTACACCGGGCAACCGCTGCCAACGGATGAAGATTTGCGTAAAGATCGTCCGGATGATATTCCAGTAGAAGCCAAAGAACTGATGACCGCAATGGGCATTGAGTTCGAAGCTTACGATGAAGAGTTCTGATTATCTTCTGTTATAACAAAAGCCGCTACCTATGCCGATAGCGGCTTTTGTCTTTTATCGTTCGATTATTTCTGCTCAAGAATCTGGACGATATCTTGCATTGATTGCTGGTATTCCTGCTCATTGGAGTTTTTGAAAATCAGCAGATCATCGACAATCGCTGGATCGTCAAGATTGCTCGGAATATCGAAATTAACATCTTTTATATACTCATCCCAGTTGGCCAGTTTCCAAGTATCTCTTGGTGAGTTACGATCGATCATTCGTTGTCTGACCACGTCGATGTCGGTTACCACCCAGACGATGGTCAGGCGGGCGCCTTTTTCTTCCAGTTGGCTTTTCAGATTGTCGATGTATGCCTGATCGCGAATCTCGCGGGTAAACGGTGCGTTGATCAGCACAATATCATCATATTCCAGTGCTTCCATCGCCAGAGCCAGTGTCGCTTCATATTCGTAATTGCGGATATGTTCCTCAAAGAAATCTGAGCTACGGTTTACTTCCTGATTAGCGACTTTAAAAATCTGGTGTGAGAGCACGATTAGTGTGTCTTTATCCAGATAAACCACATGCTTTAGCGCTTTGGCCAGTTGCTTAGAGATATACGTTTTTCCGCTAGCTGGCGGAGAGGTAACCAGAATAAGCCGTTTCATAATTGTTCCCTGTACGTTGTAATTGACTGATTTCATTATTGATGATTGTGGATTTTTCCTGATTACTATAACACCGAAACGCAGAGATACGAGGGGGCAAACAGGAAATCTGACGGGCAAATTTTTTTCGCTTCAGCGGATTTCAATTTCCGCGTGAAAATTGATGTATAATCGGCGCCGGTAATGATAGCTCTGAGGTAACCATGTCTGATTTAACCGAAAAACGGCTCAATAAATTTATCAGTGAAACCGGGATTTGTTCACGCCGTGAAGCTGACCGTCTGATTGCGGAAGGTAAAGTGACCGTTAACGGTGCGGTTGCTGAAATGGGCCTTAAAGTCACGGATGCGGACGAAATAACCGTCAATGGCAAGCCACTCAGAGCCAAACGTAAAACGATTTATATCGCACTGAATAAACCGGTCGGTATTACCTGTACCACTGAGCGTGATGTGGCGGGCAATATTGTCGATTTTGTTGGTCATCGTGAGCGTATTTTCCCTATTGGCCGTTTAGATAAGCCATCAGATGGATTGATCTTTCTGACCAATGATGGCGATATCGTCAATAAAATTCTGCGTGCCGGTAATCAGCATGAAAAAGAGTATGTGGTTAGGGTTGATAAGCCGATTACTGCTGATTTTCTTGAGAAAATGAGTCAAGGGGTCGCGATTCTGGATACAGTGACTCTGCCATGTAAAGTCACGCAGGAAACCAAATTCTCATTCCGTATTGTTCTGACTCAGGGGCTAAACCGCCAGATTCGTCGTATGTGTGAGGCGCTTGGCTACGATGTGTATAAATTGCGTCGGGTCAGAATTATGAATGTTACCCTGGATGGTATTCCGAACGGTAAATGGCGCTATCTGAGCGAGCAGGAAGTGAGTGATATTCTGGCTTTGTGTGAAGGATCGAGTGGTACGGAAGAAGCGTCTAAAGTAGAAGCAGCAAGCACAACAACTAAGCCGGTAGCAAAAGGGAAGGTCTCTTTTGGTAAAGGCAAAGCGTATAATTCCAGACCCGGTCGCTCTAATCAGTCGCATTCGCGGAGCAATAAATCCACTCAGGAGCAACGAAGCTCTTCACGTGCTAAATCGGCTCAGCATAAGCCGCTGAAAGGTACCCTCAAATTAAGTAAGTAAAGCCGTCATCGACGTATAATGATCAACTACTATGAGATCTCGCTCCCATGCTCTGCGTGGGAGTGTATATGTCAATTAAAAATATAACTTATCTGATATCGGTATGCGTTCCCACGGAGGACCGTGGGAACGAGAAGAATGGTATGGACTCAGTTCCGTACGCTTATTCCATATATCCCGCAGGCATTTCGATACGAGCTGCGCCAGAATCAACGGCGGCCTGAGCGACCGCTTTAGCTACGCGTGGTAGCAGGCGCGGATCCATTGGTTTCGGAATAATATATTCAGCACTAAATTCCAGACTATCAACGCCAGCTGCTGCTAATACTTCTGCTGGTACTGGCTCTTTTGCCAGGCTGCGAATTGCTTCAACGGCAGCCAGTTTCATTTCGATGTTAATTTCACGCGCGCGTACATCCAGTGCACCACGGAAGATGAACGGGAAGCAGAGTACGTTGTTCACCTGGTTTGGATAGTCAGAACGTCCAGTACCCATAATCAGGTCATCGCGTACTGCGTGCGCCAGTTCAGGTTTAATTTCCGGGTCTGGGTTGGAACAAGCAAATACTACCGGGTTTGTTGCCATTAGTTTCAGTTCGTCAGCGCTAATCAGGTTCGGGCCGGATACACCAAGAAACAGGTCGGCACCTTCAATTACATCAGTCAGAGTACGTTTATCGGTGTTGTTGGCAAACATGGCTTTGTATTCGTTGATGTCATCACGGCGGGTATGAATCACACCTTTACGGTCAAGCATATAGATTTTCTCACGCATTGCGCCGCATTTGATCAACAGTTCCATACAGGCGGTTGCTGCAGCGCCAGCGCCAAGGCAGACGATGGTGCAATCTTTAAGATCTTTGCCCTGCAATTCCAGTGCATTCAGCATACCGGCAGCGGTAACAATTGCGGTGCCGTGCTGGTCATCGTGGAACACTGGTACATCACAACGTTCAATCAGACGACGTTCAATTTCAAAGCAGTCCGGTGCTTTAATATCTTCAAGGTTGATACCGCCAAAAGTATCGGCGATATTGGCCACGGTATCGACGAACTCTTCGATGGTGCGGTGCTTAACTTCAATGTCGATAGAATCAATATTAGCGAAACGTTTGAACAGTAATGCTTTGCCTTCCATAACCGGCTTCGATGCCATTGGCCCCAGATTGCCCAGACCCAGAATCGCTGTACCGTTAGAAATAACTGCAACCGTATTGCCTTTCGATGTGTACTTGTAAACGTTATCAATATTCTGAGCGATTTCACGTACCGGTTCGGCAACACCCGGGCTGTAGGCTAGAGCTAAATCTTTGGCTGAATTGGCGGGTTTGGTCAGGGCAATTTCGATTTTCCCCGGAGTCGGGATTGCATGGTAATCGAGAGCCTGTTGGCGAAACTGTTCTTCTGCGCTTAATTCTTGATTGTTGTCATCTGACATGAGTGTTGAGCCCCAAGGTATTAGGTTGGATAAGAGGCTGTTATTTTAATGTAACTATCGTGATCTTCCTAGCTAAGGCGCACATTATGTAAGTTAAAAAACAAAAAGGACGCGAAGTCGCGTCCTTTTCAGTTCTAATGGCTATCAGCACATTATTTTTTAGCGCTTGATAGAGCACCAAAACGTTTGTTGAAGCGATCAACACGGCCGCCGGTATCAACGATACGTTGTTTACCAGTGTAGAATGGGTGACATTTGTCACAAACGTCTAGGTGTAGAGAATCTTTATCTAGAGTAGATTTGAAAGTGAACGAGTTGCCGCAAGAGCAAGTAGCGTTTACTTCTTTGTATTCTGGGTGGATACCAGCTTTCATGGGATAACCTCAAAATTAGGCCGTGTCGCCATCCGAATCTTAGCCGGACACCACACGTATCGTTAATAAAAGTAAAATTAAGGCTGCACCAGTTATTCGATGCAACTTTAAGGCGCGCTATATTAATGAATAGTGAGCTCACGATCAACTTATTTTGCCGTTATTTTCGCCAGTTTAACTGCTCGAAATTCATTATTTCATCGTTTAGACTGTGCATTCCATTTTGCTAGTGAATTTTTCTTTATGCGCCCATCCATTGCCCGAGTCGCTCTGCCGGTTCCGCTGGACAAACAGTTTGACTATTTAATTCCCGGCCACTGCTTTCCGGTGGTCGGTGGGCGCGTATCGGTTCCGTTTGGCCGACAAACGTTGATCGGTATTGTTACCGAGTTTGTCACCCAGTCCGATTTCCCCGAGCATCAGCTAAAAGCGATTGAGCAGGTACTGGACGGTGCGCCGCTATGGAGTGATGAACTGTACCGTTTACTCAACTGGTGCAGCCAGTTTTATCACTATCCGCTTGGTGATACGTTTGCTATTGCTATGCCCTCAGCGCTGCGTAAAGGCAAAGCCGCGGCACTGACACCGATCATCGAATGGTCGTTGACTGAAGCTGGGCGAGATCGTTTGATGCAGGGGCTAGGGCGTGCGGTTAAACAGGCAACAGTATTGACCATGTTGCAGTCTGGCCCGGTGGCGCAGGATCATTTTATCGAACAGGAGATTGCCCGTTCGGTGCTCAATACCCTGCAGGACAAAGGCTGGATTGAGTGTTGCGAAACTATGCCTGTACAGGGGAAATGGTCGGCAGAATGTGAGAATCAGGCGGATAAACCGAAAATCAATCAGGAGCAGGCAGTAGCTATTGCTACGGTGAATAGTCACTGTGGTTTCGCCTGCTATTTGATTGATGGAGTTACCGGTTCGGGTAAAACCGAAGTGTATCTTAATCTGATCACACCCGTGCTCGCCCGTGGAGAGCAGGCATTAGTTTTAGTGCCTGAAATAGGGTTAACCCCGCAAACTATCAATCGCTTTAAACGCCGCTTTAATGTGCCGATTGATGTCATTCATTCCGGGCTGAACGAAACCGAACGGCTGAACGCTTGGCTGGCGGCGCGGGATGGTCAGGCCGGGATTGTGATTGGCACCCGTTCGGCACTGTTCGCTCCTTTTCGTAAACTCGGTATTATCATCGTCGATGAGGAACACGATAGTTCCTACAAACAACAGGATAGTCTGCGCTATCATGCGCGGGATGTGGCGGTGATGCGTGCCAGTCAGGAAAACATTCCCATTGTACTGGGTTCGGCGACGCCAGCACTAGAGACGTTATATAATGCTCAGGTTGGTAAATATCACCATCTTAAGCTGACTCAGCGCGCGGGGCAGGCCGTTGCTACCACTAACCGGGTGCTAGATATTAAAGGACTTTATTTAGAAGGCGGCTTGTCAGCCCCGCTGATTGCTGAGATGCGGCGCCATCTTTCGCAGGGCAATCAGGTGTTGCTTTTTCTTAATCGACGAGGCTTTTCCCCTGCTTTAATGTGTCACGAATGTGGCTGGCTGGCAGAATGTCAGCGCTGCGATGCCTATTACACCTATCATCAGGCGAGCAATGAACTGCGTTGTCACCATTGCGGTTCTCAGCGAGCGGTGATTCATCAGTGCCAGAGTTGTGGCTCGACTAATCTGGTCACGGTTGGGGTGGGTACCGAGCAGTTGGAAAAGCAACTGGAGACTCTGTTTCCCGAATATAAAACTTTGCGCATCGACCGTGACAGTACCCGGCGTAAAGGAAGTCTGGAAAATGCGTTAAATGCGATTCATCAGGGTGAGTATCAGATCCTGATCGGTACCCAGATGCTGGCCAAAGGGCATCATTTCCCGAATGTGACTCTGGTGGCTCTGCTCGATGTTGACAGTGCGCTGTACAGCAGCGATTTCCGTGCAGCGGAGCGGCTGGCTCAACTGTTTATTCAGGTTGCCGGGCGAGCAGGACGAGCGAGTAAACGCGGTGAAGTGGTACTACAGACTCACCATCCGGAACACGGTTTACTGAAATCTTTGGTTGAGAAAGATTATTGCCATTTCGCCCAGTCAGCATTAGCGGAACGGAAAATGGCCTGGTTGCCGCCGTTTACTTTCTTAACCCTGATCCGCGCGGAAGCGAACAGTGCCGAGCAGGTAGAAAATTTTCTGCGCCAGATCCGCCAGACTCTGGAAGTGCATCCGCTGTTTGACGATAGCTGTGTGGTATTGGGCCCCATTCCTGCACCACTGGCTAAACGTGCCGGGAAATATCGCTGGAATTTACTTTTGCAGACTAAGACTCGCGCGACCATGCAACGCTTAATTACCAGCGCCAAGCCGGTCATCGCTACGCTGCCTCTGGCTGGTAAAGTACGCTGGAGTCTCGATATTGAACCCTACGATTTATCCTAATTCTGGATACCTTGTCTTTTATCAATAAATTCAAATGATTTTTAATGTGACCATCTTCACGCTTGTAATGTAAGATCTGTTAAACAGCCCGAAATTTTCCTTTAGGAAAGGCTTACACTAGATTGATAACAGCAATGATGAAGGGTGAATCAGTATGGCGACAATGAAGGATGTTGCTCAGCTTGCCGGTGTTTCTACCGCAACCGTGTCGCGAGCATTAATGAATCCGGATAAAGTATCACCCACTACCCGTAAACGTGTCGAAGATGCGGTATTGGAATCGGGTTATGCACCTAACTCGCTGGCTCGTAATCTGCGGCGGAATGAGTCAAAAACCATCGTGGCGATTGTTCCCGATATCTGCGACCCCTACTTTTCGGAAATTATTCGCGGGATAGAAGATGCGGCAGTGGAACATGGTTATCTGGTACTGTTGGGCGACAGCTGTCAGCAGAAGCGCCGTGAAAGCTCATTCGTTAATCTGGTTCTGACCAAACAGGCCGATGGCATGTTACTGCTGGGAACCGATTTACCATTTGATGCCAGCATCGCGGAGCAAAAGAATCTGCCACCGATGGTGATGGCGTGTGAATACTCACCGGAACTGGAATTACCGACGGTTCACATTGATAACCTGACCTCTGCTTTCGAGGTAGTGAACTATCTGACGCAGGTCGGCCATGAGCATATTGCCGAGATTTCCGGCCCTGAAAGTGCCACGCTGTGCCACTTCCGCCATCAGGGGTATTTGCAGGCGCTGCGCCGTACCAATCTGACCATGAACCCTGCTTACCGGGTATTTGGTGACTTTACTTTTGAATCGGGAGCCAAAGGGATTCAGCAGTTGCTGGAGTTGCCAACACCACCGAGCGCGGTTTTTTGCCATAACGATATGATGGCTATTGGTGCCATTCAGGAAGCAAAGCGTCTGGGACTCCGTGTTCCGCAGGATCTTTCTGTGGTCGGGTTTGATGATATTAAGTTTGCTCAATATTGCGATCCTCCGTTGACGACGGTGGCTCAGCCGAAGTATGAGATTGGTCGTCAGGCGATGCTTATGATGCTTGAAGTGTTGCGTGGCAATGACGTTCATGCCGGTTCGCGCTTACTCGAAACCAAGCTGGTCATTCGCGAAAGCGTTGCCGCTCCCAGAACTAATCGATATTAAATGTCACAGATCTTGGGGTTGAGTTAAACCGGGCTCTTCCAGTACCATAGGGCCTCATATTTGACACTAGATTGATACACCGTGGCCAGTAAAGATTATGTAAGACGGGGTAGTGGCGCAAGGAAAAAGCCCGCTCCGAAAAAAACAGCCAAACCACTACCGATTCGTAGTGGACTGATTGCTATCGCTGCGGTCTCACTGTTTGGTTATGGGCTGACTTTTTTAAGCCAGACTCCAGAGCCTGCCCCTAAAGTCGTTACCGCTCCGGTGGCGAAACCCAAACCTAAGCCAAAGGCGGAAAACAGTTTGCCGCCACCGCCAGAGCAGAAGTGGGATTACGAACAACTGCTGCCGAATAAAGAAATTGAAGTAACCGCCAAAGAGCTGGAAGTTTCGGATATTCCTTATGTGATGCAGTGTGGTGCCTATAAAACACTCGCTCAGGCAGAAGAACGGAAAGCGATGATCGCTTTTCAGGGGATCACCAGTCGGGTGCGCAATAAAGAAGGCAGTAGCTGGTATCGGGTCGTACTCGGGCCTTATAAATTTAAGCGCGATGCCGAGCGAGATAAGCATAAATTACAACGGGTGAAGATCGAACCTTGTGCGATCTGGAAAGAGAACATTTAGTTATTTGAGCGGCTTCTGGCCGCTCTTCGTTTATACTCTTCCTACTTGAAGTTGCAGCACTTTATGTTTTTGTATAGGGGCTACGTTCGCTCACCCCAATCACATAGTTTATCTATGCTCATGGGGATTCACTCACTTGCCGCCTACCTGCAACTCCAAGTAGTTTGAGTATATCTGTATGCTTATTAACTCATAGAAAGTACTCTTGAAAAGTGGTTAAGTGATCCTCATATAAGGTTTTATCAAACTTATTTATAAAACCTTATTATCAAATAATGACATTCAAATTGAGAGGCATCTCGTGACTACCATCGTATCTGTACGCCGTAATAACAAAGTCGTGATCGCCGGTGATGGCCAGGTTTCACTGGGTAACACTGTAATGAAAGGCAATGCACGTAAAGTGCGCCGTTTGTATAACAATCAGGTTTTGGCCGGATTTGCGGGTGGTACGGCGGATGCGTTCACGCTGTTTGAACGTTTTGAAAGCAAGCTGCAAATGCATCAGGGTCATCTGACCAAAGCGGCGGTTGAACTGGCCAAAGACTGGCGTAGTGATCGTGCCCTGCGCCGACTTGAGGCGATTTTGGCGGTAGCGGATGAAACCGCTTCATTGATCATTACCGGTAATGGTGATGTGGTGCAGCCTGAACATGACCTGATTGCGATTGGTTCTGGTGGCAACTATGCCCAGGCTGCTGCGATTGCCTTGCTGGAGAATACCGATTTGGATGCCCGTACCATCGCTGAAAAAGCGTTAAATATTGCCGGTGATATCTGCGTCTTTACCAACCATCATCACACTATTGAAGAGCTGGAAATCCCAGAATCTTTAGTTGTTGAAAGCAAATAAATCGTCGCGCGCCGCAGGATAAAGGAATTAACTATGTCTGAAATGACTCCTCGAGAAATTGTTCACGAACTTAACCGCCATATTATCGGTCAGGACAAAGCCAAGCGTGCTGTTGCGATCGCATTACGTAACCGCTGGCGCCGTATGCAGCTTGAAGAAGGGCTGCGATCCGAGGTTTCGCCAAAAAATATTCTGATGATCGGTCCTACTGGTGTGGGTAAAACCGAAATTGCCCGCCGCCTGGCGAAATTGGCCAACGCGCCATTTATTAAAGTGGAAGCGACCAAATTCACCGAAGTGGGCTATGTGGGTAAAGAAGTGGAAAGCATCATCCGCGATTTGACTGATGTGGCGGTGAAGATGACTCACCAGCAGGCGATGGAAAAAGTGAAATTCCGTGCTGAAGAGCAGGCTGAAGAGCGTGTGCTCGATGCTTTATTACCACCACCGCGTGAGGGTTGGGGCCAGGATCAGCCAGCCGAAGATAACTCAAAAACTCGCCAGATTTTCCGTAAGAAATTACGTGAAGGGCAGTTGGATGATAAAGAGATTGAAGTCAAAGTCGCTGCTCCACAGATGGGCGTTGAGATTATGGCGCCTCCAGGTATGGAAGAAATGACCAACCAACTGCAAGGCATGTTCCAGAATCTGGCTGGAGATACTAAGAAAAAACGCAAGATGAAAGTTAAAGATGCGTTGAAATCTCTGGTAGAAGAAGAAGCGGCTAAGCTGGTTAATCAGGAAGAGCTGAAAGAGCAGGCTATTTTTAACGTGGAAAACAACGGCATCGTGTTTATCGATGAGATCGATAAAATCTGTAAACGCGGCGAAGTTTCCGGCCCGGATGTGTCCCGTGAAGGGGTGCAGCGCGATCTGCTGCCGCTAATCGAAGGTAGCACCGTATCGACCAAACATGGCATGGTGCATACCGACCATATTCTGTTTATCGCCTCCGGCGCATTCCAGGTGGCGAAACCGTCAGATTTGATTCCTGAGCTACAGGGTCGTTTGCCGATTCGGGTTGAACTGGAAGCGCTGACCAGTAACGATTTCAAACGCATCCTTACTGAGCCGCGCGCTTCATTAACCGAACAGTATATGGCGTTGATGAATACCGAGCAGGTGACACTTGAATTTACTCCGGACGGCATCAGCCAGATTGCTGAAGCTGCATGGCGAGTTAATGAAACCACGGAAAATATCGGTGCACGCCGCCTGCATACGGTATTGGAGCGTCTGATGGATGAAATTTCATTTGATGCTTCTGAGAAACCCGGTAGCACATTCACTATTGACCAAGCATATGTAAAAGCTTGCCTGGGTGAGCTGGTTGAAGATGAAGATTTAACCCGTTTTATTCTGTAAGGGTGAATTATTAGGTGTTTAGTTGCGTATTTTTAAACACTTAATAGCACATAAATCATGTTGTTTATTAATTTAAGTCAAGCCCGTTGCAGACGGGCTTTTTTCTGGCTGTAATTTCAGCGTATACTGAAGTCCATTGTAAATTATTGTATATGACTGTTGTTGGAATCATGAATCGCTCAATATCAATCTGGTTTGATGCCGCTCGTCCGAAAACATTACCGTTGGCACTGGTCTCGATTCTGACCGGGAGTTCTCTGGCTTTCTCCATCGGAAGTTTTTCGCCAATGGTAGCTTTGCTGGCATTAGTCACCGCGATTCTGTTGCAAATTCTTTCCAATCTGGCCAACGATTATGGCGATGCGGTTAAAGGGACCGATAATGAGGCGCGTATCGGTCCAATGCGCGCGCTACAGTCCGGTGCGGTGACACTAAAAGAGATGCGCCAGGCGATCATGATCAATATTACGTTTACCATTTTCTCCGGCCTGGCTCTGATTTTCTACGCGCTCGATTCAATGCAGAGTATTCTGGCATTTATCGGCCTTGGTGTGTTAGCCATGCTGGCGGCGATTGCTTATACCGTGGGCAATAAACCTTATGGTTATGTTGGCCTGGGTGACCTGTCGGTATTTATCTTTTTTGGTCTGCTCGGGGTGGACGGAACCTACTTTTTGCATACTGGCGTGATTGATTCACACTTGCTTTTGCCATCGATTGGTTGTGGTTTGTTTGCCGTTGCTGTGCTGAACATTAATAATATGCGTGATATTGAGAATGATCAGGAGTGCGGCAAAAAAACGGTTGCAGTCCGACTTGGGCCGGAACTGGCTAAGAAGTATCATTTTTCACTGTTATTTGGCGCACTGGTGGCTTTTAGTGGCTACCTGCTATTGCAGGGTGATGCGATATGGCTAATGCCATTTGCATTGAGCTTGATTGTTGTCGTGAAGCATGCGGTTGCGGTAAAGCAGGCGCGCTATCCGTTACAAATAGCGCCAATGCTACCGGTGATCGTAAAGTGCTCGGTAGTGACTAACTTATTGTTTGTTAGTGTGCTGGTGGCGCAAACTATTGTCAGTTAATTGAACTTTGTCATTGCAATGACTTGTTCAGCCTATATACTCGATTGAGAAACCTCCCTTATGAGAACTGTTGCTATGGAATACAATACCTCTGCACTCTGTGATATGTACATAGACCAAGTCGATGTTGTCGAGCCGATGTTTAGTAATTTTGGCGGACGTACTTCTTTCGCCGGGCAGATTACGACCATTAAATGTTTTGAAGATAACGGCCTGATTCGTGAAGTCTTAGAACAAGATGGTGTCGGGCGTATTTTGTTGATTGATGGTGGTGGTTCTTTACGCCGTGCGCTGCTCGATGCTGAACTAGCAACACTGGCAGAGGAGAACGAATGGGAAGGGATTGTGGTTTACGGCTGTGTCCGTGAAATCGATGATTTGGAAGAGACTAACCTGGGTATTCAGGCGATTGCATCGATTCCGGTTGGCGCTGCCAATCAGGGTGTCGGTGAAGCGGATATCCCGGTTAACTTTGGTGGTGTTACCTTCCTGCCAGATGACTATCTGTATGCCGACAGTACCGGCATTATCATCTCGCCAGAAGCGCTGAGCGAAGAAGGTTATGAGGATGATTTTGAAGAAGCTGAAGAAATTGACGGTGAAGAAGAACTCTAGTTTCTTCAATTAGTTAGTTTTACAGAACCTACTTTTTCGCGGCCAGAGTCAGCTTTGCTGACTCTGGCCGCTTGTCGTTCTGGCTTTTGTCGTTTACTCCATCTGATATTCTTCTTGCTTGCTCAGATGCTGTTTCTTCAGTTTTAACGCATAAACATAAGCACTGATGCCACCCAGGGTCGTCCCGACCGCCATACCAATAAACAAGCCTTCAATATCGTAGTAGCAGGAACCGATCCAAGCGCCTGGGAGAGTAAACATAAATAGTCGCATAAAGTTCCAGCCAAACGCTTTAAGTGGCTGATGCATTGAATTAAGCCCGGATACCAGCATCATCACAATCCCCTGAAATCCGTAACTGATCGGTACAATCAGCAGATAATGCCACAGCAGTTCCCGGACTTGTTGTTCTTGAGAGAAGAGATGAGAAAGCGGCACACTGATTGGTACCATCATCATGAAGATCAGAATCTGAAACACGATAGAAAAACGCATACTGAGGAACAGGGCATCAAAGCTGCGCTGCGACTGTTGGGCACCAAAGTTCTGCGCCATAAACGGAGTTAATACCGAAGTTAACGACATTAATACAATAATCAGTAACGATTCAATCCGTTGTGCTGCGCCGTAAGCCGCAACCGCCGCATTCCCGTGTTGTGATAGCAACATCATCAGAATCGCACCGGAAAGCGGATTCATGGCAATCGAAAATGCTGCCGGTGTTCCGATGGTAAGAATTTTTTTCCAGTCCGCAAAAAGCTCGCTCCACTGTGGAAGGCTGAGCAACTTATCTCGAACCAATAGAATATAGAACGAGCCCATTAAACCACCAAGCCAGCTCAGGCCACTGGCTATGGCTGCACCTTGTATTCCGAGTTCGGGGAAAGGGCCATAGCCAAAAATAAGCAGTGGGTCGAGCACGCCATTTATCACTCCGGAGAGCATCATTATTTTAGCTGGTGTCTGAGTATCTCCCGTCGCCCGAATCGCACTATTTCCCGCCATCGGAATTACCAACAAAGGTACGGACAGATACCACACATGCATATACTGGTCGATCAGCGGAATCAGTTCGGTAGAAGCACCTAGTAGGCGAAACAGTGGCTCGATCGATAGTACACCAAACAGCGAGGTCAATGCGACTAAGGCCAATGCAAGAAGCAGACCGTGGCTGGTCAAGGTGCCGGCATTTTTGATATCACCCTGGCCAAGCAGACGGCCGATCAGTGAAGATAGTCCGGTGCCAATTCCCATGGTGATGCAGTTAACGGCAAAGGTGACTGGAAAGGTATAGCTCATTGCGGCCAGAGCTTCAGTCCCCAATAGTGAGACAAAGAAGGTATCGATCAAGCTGAACATCAGTACCGCGATCAGACCAAATACCATCGGCACGGTCATCTGGCGCAGTACCACATCAATCGGGCTAGTGAGTAGGCCGTATTTATCTTGCATATAAGATCTATGTTAAGGCTTTGTTGTTAGCATACTGGATAGTGAGACAATCACCTAGCACCTAGGTTGCAAGAATTAATTGTAAGAAATGAAAAGAGCCGGCATATAGCCGGCTCTTTGAAAAAAGTACGATACTTTTTTAATTATGCTTTTGCTTTTGCTGCTGCTTTCGCGATAGCGGCAAAGCTTGCTGCATCCAGAGATGCACCACCAACTAGAGCACCATCGATGTCTGGCTGTGCGAAGTAAGATTCTGCGTTTTCTGGTTTAACAGAACCGCCGTACTGGATGATTACCTGTTCTGCCACTGCTGCATCTTTAGCAGCGATTAGCGCACGGATAGAAGCGTGGATGCGTTGTGCATCTTCTGCTGTTGCTGCTTTACCAGTACCGATTGCCCAGATTGGTTCGTAAGCGATGATTGCGCCGTTGAACGCTTCAACACCACATTCGTCGATAACAGCGTTGATTTGGCGTGCACATACAGCTTCAGTTTCGCCCGCTTCGTTTTGAGCGTCAGTTTCACCGATACAGAAAACAGGAGTCAGACCGTTTTCTTTCAGGAATGCAAATTTCTTAGCAACGAACTGATCAGATTCTGCGTGGTAGTCACGACGCTCTGAGTGGCCGATGATGATGTGAGAAGCACCGAAATCTTTCAGCATTGCTGGAGACATATCACCAGTGAAAGCACCGCTGTTGTTCAGGTCAGTGTTTTGTGCACCAAGAATCATCTTGTTGCCGCCTTCTTTGATTAGGCGCTCTGCAAGGTCTAGGTAAAGTGCTGGTGGAGCTACCGCTACGTCCACACCTGTTACGCCTTCAAGTTCAGCATTTAAGCCGTTCAGAAGGTCAGTTACCATTGTTTTGCTACCGTTTAGCTTCCAGTTACCCATAACTACAGGACGACGCATAGGAATATCTCCAAATTCAGTGAGTGAAAGAAAATAGTTAAAATAATAAAAACTGCGAGTGAATATACCAGATAAAAACGCATAGATCATGATTAGGGACATGACTTTGATGGATATTCACGAAAGCTTGATGTTAAGGAAGTGTGATCCGCCAGGAAGATATATTGCGGTATTATCATAGATTTCACTGTAAGCTGAGTAGATGACTAGTTAACCGTATCGGACTGAGCGATAAATGGAGAGAATATGCCTAATTTAGTGATGGAATACACTCATTCAGTAGATGAAAGAATCAACGTACAGTCGCTGTTGGAAGATTTGCATATGGTGCTGATAAAAAGCGAATATTTTGCGCCGACCTCAATAAAATCACGTGCGATTCGTCTTCATCACTGGCTGGTGGGAGATTTGGCCGATTCTGTTGATTTTATCCACCTGACGTTGGAGCCATTAGCCGGACTGACCGATGAACAAAAAGCGATTTTATCCACGGCATTGATGGCGGTACTCAACCAACAGGCTCTGCATGTGCAGAGTCTGACGATTAACATCCGTGATATGGACCCGCTCTGTTTTGCCAAAGAGACCCATTTTAGCTAATTAGAGCAATTATCGGGCAACTTAGCGTGGAAACGGAATGATCTGCGCTGAACTTGCCGGTTGTTGATAACCACCGTTTAATGTCTCTTGAAAGCGAACCACCTGGCTGGTTAACTCATTCATGAGACGGGCGTTGATATGTTCCGGATTTTTACAATTATCGATCACCAGATCGATATGACTTTGTAGAGCCCACAAGCGATCCTGCATCTTGCTAGAGGCGGACAAAATCACCTCTTCACAAATATCTTGTTTCAATAAAGAAAAAGCGGCGGGATTAGCCTGAGCCAGTGCGACCAGCTCTTCGAATGGAGGCAGTACCTGATCATTACCTGCGTTATCCATGCGTTACCTCTTGGTGCTAAGCTTGAAAAAAATTTACTGATTACTTTGTAAACAGTAAGACAGGAAATGCAGAAATAAAAGAAAGTGTAGGATAATAACGGAACTATTCTCACATTTAAGACAATTTATCACGCAAAAGTAATCAGATAACAACAGCGACGTTCACCAGAAACAATATGTTCTTCGCGGCTAATGTTCACGGTTGTTCCCAGTAATTGGCGAAAAACATTTAATTCAGACTGGCACAGGCTCGGGCAGCGAGTGGCCGCACGGCAGATTGGACAGTGGTTTTCAATCAGGCGATAGCCTTGTTCAAAGGCTTCGACTTCCACCATATAGCCTTCATTTTCGCGTAATTTAGCCAGAGTATGCAGACGAGCTTCCAGGGAGTTGCAATGGCTGAGTGCTTGACGATAATTGGCCAACGTATGATTTTCCCGCTCCTGCGTGACTTTTTTTAGTCCGTCACTGCCAAACAGGTGCTCGACCGCTTCAATCACCTGAATGGTTAATTCACCGTGGCGATCACTAAACTGTTCGTGACCTTTATTGGTTAAGCGCCAGTGGCGGGTCGGACGGCCGACTTTAACTTTAACATCGAAAAATTCCAGCAAACCATCCTGTTCCAGACTTTGTAGATGCTGACGAGCACCCATGGTCGTTATCTCAAACTGATCGGCGACCTGCTTGGCGGTGACGGCGCCATCACGTTTGATGGTATGTAGAATTTTTTCAACCGTTTTCATACGTTTCCCCATTGATGAATAATCATTATGGTAACTGTTGTTAATAAAGTAAACAGTTGACTATTGTTTAATGCCACAGATTGCCTTCGGTCAGGTTGAATAATCAAACCTGATATTCGTTAAAATGATCACACTTTTTTTACGCATACCCCTTGGGTTATGTCAGATCCTCCCCCACATATGAACCACGAGCTACTCAGTAGCTTTTCTATTAACTATTACTGACATCTAATCAGGAGAGACGACCGATGAACATTCGTCCATTACATGACCGAGTTATCGTTGAACGCCAAGAAGTTGAATCTAAATCTGCTGGTGGAATCGTTTTAACTGGTTCCGCTGCGGAAAAATCAACTCGTGGGAAAGTTCTGGCTGTGGGTAAAGGCCGCATTCTTGAGAATGGAACCGTTCAACCTCTGGACGTTAAAGTTGGTGATACTGTGATCTTCTCAGAAGGTTACGGTACCAAATCAGAAAAGATTGACGGCAAAGAAGTGCTGATTCTTTCTGAAAACGATATTTTGGCAATTGTCGAATAATTTTGCCTCTTACTTCAAGAACTAACAGATAAAACCGAATTGAGAAAAGGAAAATAACGATGGCGGCTAAAGACGTAAAATTTGGTAATGACGCACGCGTAAAAATGCTGGAAGGCGTGAACGTATTAGCGAACGCAGTAAAAGTAACCTTGGGTCCTAAAGGACGTAACGTGGTTCTGGACAAATCGTTTGGTTCACCAACCATCACTAAAGATGGTGTATCGGTAGCCCGTGAAATCGAACTGGAAGATAAATTCCAGAACATGGGTGCGCAAATGGTTAAAGAAGTCGCATCTCAAGCGAATGATGCGGCGGGTGACGGTACCACAACAGCGACGGTTCTGGCACAAGCAATTGTTAACGAAGGCGTTAAAGCGGTTGCAGCGGGAATGAACCCGATGGATCTGAAACGCGGCATAGACAAAGCGGTAGCCGCTGCAGTCGAAGAGCTGAAAGCATTGTCTGTACCATGTACAGACAATAAAGCGATTGCCCAGGTTGGTACTATTTCAGCTAACTCTGATACTACCGTTGGTAACATCATTGCTGAAGCGATGGAAAAAGTAGGCCGTGATGGCGTTATCACAGTTGAAGAAGGACAGGCTCTGCAAGATGAGCTGGACGTAGTTGAAGGTATGCAGTTTGACCGCGGTTACCTTTCTCCATACTTCATCAATAACCAGGAAGCGGGCTCTGTTGAGCTGGAAAACCCATTTATCCTGTTAGTGGATAAAAAAGTATCTAATATCCGTGAGCTGCTGAGTACCCTGGAAGGTGTAGCTAAAGCCTCTCGTCCATTGCTAATTGTGGCAGAAGATGTTGAAGGTGAAGCGCTGGCAACACTGGTTGTCAACAACATGCGTGGTATCGTGAAAGTCGCAGCGGTTAAAGCACCTGGCTTCGGTGACCGCCGTAAAGCGATGCTACAGGATATCGCAATTCTGACTGGTGGTACGGTGATTTCTGAAGAGATCGGCCTGGAGCTGGAAAAAGCAACTCTGGAAGATTTGGGTCAGGCGAAACGCGTTTCTATCACTAAAGAAAACACCACTATTATCGATGGTGCCGGTGATGAAGCGGCGATTCAGGGCCGTGTACTACAGATTCGTCAACAGATTGAGGAATCGACTTCAGACTACGACAAAGAGAAACTTCAGGAGCGTGTAGCGAAACTGGCTGGCGGTGTTGCAGTAATTAAAGTTGGTGCAGCAACTGAAGTAGAAATGAAAGAGAAGAAAGATCGCGTAGAAGACGCATTACACGCTACCCGAGCTGCCGTTGAAGAAGGTGTGGTTGCTGGTGGTGGTGTTGCTCTGATCCGTGCCGCTTCAAAAGTGGTTGGCCTTGAAGGTGACAACGAAGACCAAACAGTGGGTATCCGCTTGGCACTACGTGCGATGGAATCACCTCTGCGTCAAATTGTTGGTAACGCAGGTGATGAAGAGTCCGTCGTTGCGAATAACGTGAAGCTGGGTGAAGGTAACTACGGTTACAATGCGGCAACGGGTGTGTACGGCGATATGATTGAGATGGGTATCCTGGATCCAACCAAAGTAACGCGTAGCGCACTACAATTTGCCGCTTCTGTGGCTGGCCTGATGATCACCACTGAAGCGATGGTGACTGACGCACCTAAGTCCGATAACGGTCCTGCTATGCCTGATATGGGTGGCATGGGCGGTATGGGTGGCATGGGAATGATGTAATTCCAGCTATTAACTGTCTTATAAATAAGAAAAAACGAGGCTTTATGCCTCGTTTTTCATTTTAGTGAATCTTAAATTATAAAAAGTAGTAGAATTCTGCAGCTTTGCGGAATTTTTATTCGTTTAGCGTTTTCTAAGCGAGTTTTATGTAGACTTGTTATTCATTCAATGAATTCAGTCGAAAATCATACATTTTGGGCTAGTTCTATATTTTAATAATGGTTATGCAGTACAGAATAATTGAGACGATAAAAGCGTATTCCTGTAAGTCATTGGTATCGATCAGTATGATGCTGGCGACAACTATGGCGATGGCCGATAACCGTATACTTCCCGGCAGTGAACAACTACATTTCGCCGGTTTTGGCTCATTAGCAGAAACTTACTCTGACTCGGAACAAATTGGCTTTCGGCGCGAGCTAACCCAGGAAGGGGAGTATGCTGGCTGGTCTACGCTGACCGATTCTTTGCTTGGTGTTCAATTGGATACTTATATAGAGGATGGTTGGCGAGCTACTGTGCAGATGGTGGCGAAGAACCGGCCGGAATATGGTTTAAATCAGGCGGTTGAATGGGCTTATGTTACCTATCTGCCAAATGATGACTGGACGTTTCGTTTTGGTCGGGTTGCGATTGATAACTCGCTGATTGCCGATTATGGCGATGTTTCGTATGCCTACGACTGGGTGCGCCGCCCTGTGGAATTTTACGGATTTGTGCCGATTTACAGTTTCGATGGTCTGGACATTAATCACACCATTCGTCTTAACAATGGCGAATGGAATCTTAAGTATTATCTTGGCCGGACAGATCGGGTTTATAACGGCAGTTCATTTGAGTTATCGCCATTGACTGGTTTGATGGCGGAATACTGCAACGGTAATTTTGTTTACAAAAGTAGTATTACCTATACCGAACTCAATGATTTTTCTCTGGAATGGATTAAACCTTTACTTAGCGCTGTTGAGAGTGATTTAAGTCATTTTGACCCGGTGGCCTGGGATAGGTTGCAGATCGAAAGTGTGCCTGTGTGGTTTTTAACCAGCGGCTTCAAATATAAGCATGAACGGTGGTTGTGGACGGCAGAAATGGCGTATGCCGATTTTTCTGATGAACTGATTTTGCCGTTTTTCACGGTTTATTCGGGCGCCAGTTACCGTTTAGCGGATACCTTGGCACTTTATGGTTTGTTCTCATTTGTCGAAACGACAGAAAATGTTTATCAAGTCGACGAAAACAGCTCGTATCGTGATTATGCGCAAATGGCACTGGATTACTACGATATTGACCAGCATACAGTCAGTCTGGGAACACGTTGGGATGTTTACAATAACCTGGCGCTGAAACTGCAGTGGGACAGTATTTGGGTCGCAGAAGATAAGGCGATGTTGTGGGCTAAAGCATCAGATACCACCGATGCACAGCGTGTCGATGTTTTTACCGTTAGTTTGAACTTTGTATTTTAGTATTCAATGAAGCGCATTATTGTTACCATTATTACTGCTTGTCTGCTAATGCCTGGTTTTGCCTTTGGGCAGAATATTCTTGTAGTTGTAAATAAGAAAAATCCGCTACAGTCGTTAACTAAGCAACAACTGACTGATCTTTATATGGGAAGAACTCATTACTTCCCGGTCGGTGGCGCAGTATTAAAAATGGATGCGGCGGGAAGTTCTGATTTACGAGCCCGGTTTTACCAATCTTTGGTCGGGATGTCACTACCGGAAATTAACGCCTATTGGGCGCGCTTAATGTTCAGTGGACGGGCTACGCCGCCGATGCAAATGAACAGTAGCCAAGATATTGCCAAACTGGTATCGGAAAATCCTAACGCATTAGGTTATATCCTGGAGGGAGACGAAAATGCGAAAATCAAGACCGTTTTCGTTATTCACGTGGGTAACTAAACATCTTGAATTAAAAATACTGGTTTCGATGGTGGTGGTAGCCGTTCTTTTTATTCCAGTTACCAGTATTATTAGTTACCGCCATGCCTATGAATCTGCTCAGCGTGATGCCCATGACCGGGTCGAGCAGTTCGTTAACGTTATCGAAAGTAACGCGTCGATGGCTGCCTACCTGAGCGATTTTTCTCTGGCAACTGAAATTGTTAATGGTTTAGGGACGATACCTGAAATCAACGGCGTTATTTTTACCCTTTCTTCCGGTGTTAAGCTGACTAATGGCGAAGTCCGCTACAACTCTGCTGCTGATATTGAGATTGCACTAAGCACCAAATTTGATAGCCCGGAGCCAGTTGGTTCACTAAATATTTTTATTAACCAGAACTTTATTAACAGCCAGGCCAAAGAGAAAGGTCTGTCGCTGGTGGTGTGGCAGTCAGTCCTGATTATTGCGGTGTCAGCGGTATTTCTTATTCTGTTCCGTGCAGTGGTTTCCCGGCCGATGCAAAAGGTGGTTTCTCAGCTACGTACGGTACAAATCGGTACGGTTTCACCGCATCAGCCGATTGAGATCGGCAGTGATGATGAAATTGGCTTCCTGGCCGAAAGCATGAATGTGATGGTAAGAAAAATTCACGATTCTTATGCTCTGGATTCTGAAAAAAATGCCAAGATTGCCCATTTGGAGCGTCAGTTCCGGATGATTTTTGAATATTCTCACGCCGGGATTGCACTGATTAATGCGCAGAATAAAGTATTACTCTCTAATCCGGCGTTTGAAGCCATGTTCAGCAGCCATCTCTCTTCTTTGCAATCGAAAAGCTATTACCACGCAGCCGATTTGGTCGAAGAGCCGTCAGAAATGGAAGAGGTGATCAGCCAGGTTCGGCGTAGCCAAGGCAACATTTTCCGCGACTTTAAAGTAAAAGGGAACAACGATATTTGGATCCGTTCACTGTTCTCTCTAATTGATGATAAGCGTGGCGAAATGGGCCAGTTTGTCGAAATGGTGGTGTATGACATTTCTGACCGGGCTGAGAAAGAGCGTCATTTTGAATATAATGCGACCCATGATCCGCTGACCGGTTTATTTAACCGCCGTGGCGGTGAAATAAAATTTGCTAAGCAGTTGGATATTGCTGAACAGAATCATATGGCTTTTGTCCTGCTGTTGCTAGATTTGAATGACTTTAAGCCCGTCAATGATAAGTATGGCCATGAAGCGGGAGATATTGTGCTGAAAGAGGTCGCCTCCCGTTTACGTAGTGTGTTACGTAGCGATGATATCGTTGTACGTTGGGGGGGCGATGAATTTGTTGTTGCGCTGGTGCTGGATAATCTGGAGCGGCTAACCCATATTTTGGACGACATTCAGAGCTCATTTCTGCATGATATTGAAATTAGCTCAACTATTTCAGTGCGTGTCGGTGCCAGTATCGGGGTCAGTACGTCTGCTACTCAGGGTTATGACATCAGCAGTCTGCTTGAATCAGCGGATGATATTATGTATGAAGTTAAACGTAATGGTAAAGGATATTACCGGATCTACCAGGCTGAAAAACTCCCTTCTAACCTTAGTTAAGGATAACGATGCAAATCAAAAGGCTTCAGTATCAGGCAGAGAATCATGCGCTGATCATTGATGAATGGCACATTGCGCCCGGCCAGCACTGGGGGGTATTTGCCACCCGAGCCCAGACAACACAGTTGCTTTCACGTCTGTTTTTACAGGATTTGCCTGAACAGGCATCGGTGTTATCCGATGTGCCATATCCGTTGGCCGTGGTGTCGTTAGCTTTGCAGCAACAGTTACTGGAAAAAGAGCTGGCAGAAGATGATACTGACTTTATGGACTGTATCGACTATGGCTCTACGGTAGAAGAGTTGCTTACCCAGCAGGGTATTGCTGCGGATGAAGTTGAGGAACTGTTAGCGCTGACTGATTTAACCAAGCTGCGTAAACGTGGTTTTCGTCAATTATCGACCGGTGAGACCCGGCGTTTGATGCTGGCGCGTGCTCTGGCGTTAAATCCTAAATTGCTGGTTCTCGACGACCCTTACACAGGAATGGATGCTGCGCATCGTCAGTGGTTTAGCCAACTGTTAACTGAGCTGTCTCAGTCGGTGCAATTGATCCTGATTACGTCGCGTGAAGATGAATTACCTGAGTGTATTTCCCATATTGCGTTGTTTGATGAGCAGCGGTTGACTCAGACTATGACGGCCGAAGAGTGGCATAATCATCCGATTACTCAACAACTATCCGCCCTTTCTCAACAAAAAAGCGACCAGTTGGTGGATCTGATTCGTCAACATCAGCATGAGCAGCATTATCCTGATCCTCTGGTGCAGATGAAACAGGCCAAAGTGGAATATACCGATGGCCTGATCTTTGATGATCTGAATTGGACAATTCGATCCGGCCAGCACTGGCAGATCCGCGGACCGAATGGTTGTGGCAAGAGTACGTTACTCGGTCTTATCCTGGGTGATCATCCGCAATGCTACTGTAACGATATCGAAGTGCTTGGGATGAAACGCGGCTCTGGTGAAACTATATGGGATGTGAAAAAGCATATTGGTGTGGTCTCTTCTGCACTGCATCTTCAATATCGGGTTAACTGTCGGGCAATAGAGGTGTTGTTGTCTGGTTTTTACGACTCGATTGGTCTGTATACTCAGCCTTCAACCAAAGAAATTCAGTTGGCGAAAGTGTGGCTGCAGGCTCTGGAGATGGCCGATTACACTAAAGTCAGTTTTAAATCACTGGACTATGGGCAGCAACGTTTATTACTGATTGCCCGCTCACTGATCAAACAACCGGCATTGGTGATTCTCGATGAACCTTATCAGGGACTGGATTACCTGAACCGTAAGCTGGTATTCCGTACCTTGCAGCGTCTTGCTGAACTGAATTTGACTCAGCTGCTGTATGTTACTCATCATGAAGAAGACAGCCTGGCAGCAATCAACAATTACGTTGATTTCTATCCTTATGAACAGGGTGGCTATCGGGCTGTGGCCAGCCCGGCGGTATAGTTGTTTATCCCAGATGTAAATCTAATGGTGTTTTACTCGCTCGCCCGCCGATTTCGCGGGTGAGTCGCGGTACCAGATAACCGGAAAGCTGTTCGATGACCAGCTGCATCAACTGCCGTGCTTCTTCATCACTGACCAGAAAATGCTGTGCACCCTGAACCTTATCGAGCAAATGCAGATAGTAAGGCAGAATGCCAGCCGTAAACAATCGATCACTTAAGCTAACCAGAGCCGGAACCGAATCGTTGACTCCTTTTAACAGCACGGACTGATTGAGTAATGTCACGCCTGCTGTTTTGAGTTTCTGCATGGCCTGTATTAGTTGCTGATCGATCTCATTAGCGTGATTGATATGTGTGATTAACACGGTATTTAATCGGGTCTGAGCCAGTAGTTCACACAGCTGATCGGTAATCCGGCTCGGAATCACTACTGGCAGACGAGTGTGGATGCGCAGTGTGTTGACGTGAGGGATAGCTTCGATCCCCTCAATTAACCAGGCCAGTTCATTATCTTTAGCCATCAGCGGATCACCGCCGGAGAGAATCACTTCATTGATTTCCGGATGAGTGGCGATGTAGTCCAGATTCTGCTGCCAGATATTTTTCCCGCCCTTGTTTTCCTGATAGGGAAAATGGCGGCGGAAACAGTAACGACAGTTGATGGCACAGCCGCCTTTAACGATCAGTAATACCCGGTTTTTATATTTATGTAGCAGCCCCGGCTGAGCGGTATCCTGCTCATCTAATGGATCAGTGGTGAATCCAGGTTGAACGGTAAACTCGTCGATGAGTGGCAGAACCTGACGCAAAAGCGGATCATGAGGATTACCGGGCTGCATACGATTGACGTAGCTGAGCGGTACCCGCTGCGCAAAAAGTTGACGTGCGCTAAAGCCTTTTTGCCATGGGGTCGGGTCAATATTGAGATAGTTGAGTAGTTTTTCAGGATCGGAGATCGCATTCGTTAGCTCTTTGAGCCAGTTTTGCTCAACAGATTCGATTTTTCGGGTTATTATGTGCGGCATTAATTTTAACTCGAAGAATGGTAAGAGGAAAAAATGGCTACTGTTAGCACCAATGAATTTAAAGGCGGTCTCAAGATTATGCTTGATAACGAGCCTTGTGTCATTCTCGAAAACGAGTATGTGAAACCAGGTAAAGGTCAGGCGTTTAACCGCGTTAAGATTCGTAAGCTTCTGTCAGGTAAAGTTTTAGAAAAAACGTTCAAATCCGGTGATACGGTAGAAACTGCAGATGTTATCGATATCGATCTTGATTATCTGTACAACGACGGTGAATTCTACCACTTTATGAACAACGAAACCTTTGAACAGATTGCGGCTGACGTAAAAGCAGTAGGCGAGAACGTGAAATGGTTGGTAGAAAACAACACCTGTACTCTGACTCTATGGAACGGTAACCCGATTACCGTAACTCCACCTAACTTCGTTGAGTTAGAAGTGACTGAAACCGACCCTGGCCTGAAAGGCGATACTCAGGGTACTGGTGGTAAGCCTGCCACCCTAACTACCGGTGCTGTGGTTCGAGTACCTCTGTTTATCCAGATTGGTGAAGTAATTAAAGTGGACACTCGTTCAGGCGAGTATGTGAGCCGCGTTAAGTAATCCCGTTTCCATCGCTATGGAATAATCAAGGCGAGCCGTGGTGCTCGCTTTTTTTTGTTTGTTATTCTTCATCAGATGACAAATTGGAGAATTAAATCCCATCCTGATTGCTGATTAATTCGCTATATTCAACATATGTGGAATTAAACGGGAATTGACTATGCCAGCCAAGCCAGGACGCCCTAAGAATGATTTTCACGCCAGATCAGCGTTGATTGAGGCGGCACGAGAGAGCTTTTTACACAATCATTATGATCGGGTCTCTTTACGGCAAATTGCACATAAAGCTGACGTCGATCCCGCGATGATTCGTTACTACTTCGGCTCAAAAGCCGGATTATTCGAAACCATGGTCAGAGAAACATTTGCTCCGGTAGTGGAAATGTTGCGTAAAAACAGCCGGACCCCTGGTGAATCCCCCGTCGATTTAATGACCGCTTATTACCAGATGATGGCCAGCTCTCCGGCATTACCCCGTTTGGTTTTTCAGGTTTTACATCAGCAGAGTAACCCTCAGGCTTACGAAATTATCTCGACGGTGTTTCGCGAAATCTTCGGTAGTGCCGGCGAATGGGTTTTTTTGCTCGCAGAACAACAACAGCTAAACCCCAACTTAGATCCTAATCTGGTCAAACTGAGTTTTGTTAGCCTGATGGTTTTTCCATTGGTGGCTCCGAAACTGCTACTCGATGAGTTGGGGCTGTCGATGAGCCCGGAAATGCTCGACAAGCTGTTGCTACATAATAGTCAGGTGATGAGTCAGGGCATATTCCGTTCCCCTTTATCTGACACAAACCAATCAGGAGTTGAATAATGAAACAGTATCTCAGTGTGTTGCTGGTTTTGCTATTAGTCGGATGCAGTGACGAACAGGGAGAGCAGGCGATGGGAGTGGTTGAACGCGACCGAATAGTCCTTTCCGCTCCGGTTGCGGAACAAATTTCTCAGGTGAATGTTCAGGAAGGGGCGCACGTTGAGGCGGGTGACCTGTTACTTCAACTTGATGATCGCCATGCTCAGTTACTGGTGGTACAGAAACAGGCATCACTGGAACTGGCACAGGCACAACTGCAGCAACTGCAGACCGGAGCACGTAGTGAACAGATAGCCAGAGCGCAGGCAGCAGTGAGAGCTGCACAGGCTCAGGCGGATGAAGCGAACTTGCGTTATCAACGCATCAACACTCTGTATCAGAAAAAAATGGTTACTAAATCAGACTTTGATGAAGCGAGAGCCTATCAGAAAAGTATGGCGGCGCAATTGGCTCAGGTGGAGCAGCAACAACTGGAATTACAGAACGGAACCCGTAGTGAGGAAATTGTTCAGGCTCAGGCTCAGGTAAAACTGGCACAGGCGGCACTGGACGATGCCCAACGTGCAATGGATGATTTACGTCTGGTTGCTCCTAAAGCCGGTGTAGTGGATATCTTGCCATGGAAACAAGGTGATCGGGTTGCCATGGGCGTACAGCTTATTAGTTTGATGAGTGATGAACGTTTGTATGCGCGGGTTTATCTGCCCGCCACCGCATTAGCCAAAGTAAAGCCCGGCGATCAGGTTGCACTGAAGGTCGATGGCAATGCTCAAGCGATTAACGGCATCATTACCAATATCCGCAGCCGTCCGGCATATACCCCGTATTTCGCCTTAAATGAGCGGGATCGGGCGCGTTTGATGTACCTGACCGACATTGAACTGCCTAAGGATGCCGATCTGGCGGTTGGGATGGGAGTGGAGGTCAGCCTGCCATGAACAGTGATTATGCCATCGTTGCTGAAAAGCTGACCCGCCGATTCGGTGATTTGGTTGCGGTTAATCAGATGGATCTCAAGGTGGAAAAAGGCAGTATTTACGGCTTTCTCGGGCCGAACGGCTGCGGTAAATCTACTCTGATTCGTATGCTGACTGGGCTACTGGAGCCGAGTGAAGGCGAGGCAATGGTGCTGGGAGAACCTTTAGTCGGAAATGAAGAACAACTGAAAAAACGCATCGGTTATATGACGCAGAAGTTTTCTCTGTACGACAATCTGACCGTGATGGAGAACATGCGTTTTGTGGCCAAAGTGTATGGGGTGAAAGAGAAAGGGCGAATTGATGAATTACTCGAACAGTATGAGTTATCTCATCGTATCAAGCAGCTTTCCGGGACCATGAGTGGCGGGCAGAAGCAGCGTTTGGCGCTGGCCTGTGCCACCATGCATCGTCCGGAACTGCTGTTTCTTGATGAACCGACTTCGGCGGTTGATCCGCAAAACCGACGTGACTTCTGGGAACGGCTGTTTGATCTCAGTGCGGCCGGAACCACGATTCTGGTCTCAACGCACTATATGGACGAAGCGGAACGCTGCCATCAACTGGCGATCATGGAAAAAGGGGTTAAACGTGCTGATGGTTCACCGCGTTATCTGATGGATTCAATGGGTGCAAGTGTGCTGGAAATTTCCGGCGATGGATTACGTCTGATTAAACAGAAACTGGTTGAAGAAACCGATGTAATTTCTGCTTCTCAGGCGGGAAGCCGCTTGCGAGTATTAATCAAGGATAAGCATAGCGATCCGCTTGGGTTGCTGAAAAGCTATTGTCCCAACCACCAGGTGGAACGGGTACGTGCCAGTTTAGAAGATGTGTTTGTTCTGAGTACCGGAGGTCGTCATGTGGGCTAGATTAAGTGCGATTGTGATCAAAGAGCTCAAGCAGCTTAGCCGGGATCGAATGACTTTCGGTATGATCGTGATGATCCCGCTGTTGCAGTTGATTCTGTTTGGTTATGCAATTAACACCGATGTGCGTCATGTTCCGGCTGGAATTCTCGATATGAGCCAGAGCAGTTACAGCCGGGCGGTTGAGCAGGCTGTCGCAGCGACTCAGGTAGTGGATTTCGATCATGTTTATTATTCGCTTAACGATGCGGAAAAGGCGATCACTAATGGTGAGGTTAAAGCGGTGCTCTATCTGCCGCCGGATCTTGGTAGCCGTTTAGTCTCACATCCTGCTTTTGACGCGCAGCGGGAAATGTCATCATTAACTCAGCCGATAGGTCAGTGGTTACTCGATGGTTCTGATACCATGGTGGCTTCCTCCATCCGGGCGTTGCGTAATATGCCACTGGATGAAATTGCCGGGCGGGCAGCCATTCAGAAAGTGCCGTCTTTTGAAGTGGTGGAATATTTTAACCCTGAGCACCGTTCGGTGGTGAACACCGTGCCAGGCCTGCTGGCGATTATTCTCACCATGACCATGATTATGTTTACTTCAGCCGCGATAGTGCGTGAGCGCGAGCTAGGCAATATGGAGTTTTTGATTGTCACTCCGGTTCAGCCGCTCGAACTGATGCTGGGTAAAATTATCCCTTATGTGCTGGTCGGGTTGATTCAGGTAGCGATTATTCTCAGTGTTGGCCACTGGGTTTTTGCTGTGCCGATCCGTGGTGGGTTGGATTCCTTGCTGATGGCATCAATGCTGTTTATCTGCGCCAGTTTAACCATGGGCTTGGTGATTAGCACCATCGCCAAAACTCAGTTACAGGCGATGCAGATGACGGTATTTGTGCTGATGCCGTCGATTCTGTTGTCTGGCTTTATGTTTCCTTTTGAGGCCATGCCATCAATAGCGCAGAAAATTGCTGAAGTACTCCCTGCCACACACTTTATTCGCATGGTGCGTGGCATTGTTCTGCGAGAAGCGGAAGTGTTTTCGCTGCAGTACGATGCATTGTGGCTGATCGGTTTTACCTGTGTGGGTATTTTTATCGCCTCCAAGCGTTTCCATAAACACCTGTAGTGATTCAGCCGCTATTTATGGTAGCGGTTAATCACGTTTTCCAGGGTCATGATGCCATAGGTAATTTTGCGCAGGAATGACTCTGAGCTGCCGACGAAATAGTACTGTGGATGTTGCGACCAGACTTTTTGCAGTTTTTTATCTAACTGTGCGGCCTGATGGGATGTCTCTTTTCGCACAGGGTTGTTGCTGTTGATATCATGCCCGGTCGCGGCAGCAGATTCAAAAAAGATCACCGCATCATAGCGGGCGATTTCCTCTTCTAAAGTAGAGTTGATCTCGTTAAAAAACTCATGTTCACTGCCCGGCCAGTAAGCCAGACCATCCAGCGAGCCACGGTCGCACACCAGCAGTCGGTCAGGAAACTGGATTTGATGAATTTCTTCGAGGTTTTTTTGCAGTTGAAAAATGGTTTTTTGGACCATTTTGATGATTTTTTCATCTTCTGAGCGGGTAATGCCACTGGAAAATAGCACGGTAGCTGCTTCTGGTACTACGGCGACTTTATCCCCTAACTCACGGCAGAACAGATCCAATGCGGTAGTTTTTCCGCCACCAGGTCCTCCGGTTACCACAACTTTTAATTGTTTTTTCATCATGGCCTCTAACTTACTGGTTGGTATATTAAAAGCTTAGTCCAAAAGTAAGGATATGCATTCCCACGCGGAGCCGGATAACGAGGAAAAATTAATCAATACTGAAATTGATAATAATTGACTATAGAGTCATCGAATTTCTTTATTGCAATGTAATCAACGTAATACGTAGGTCCAATATGCCATCGATATCAGTAAGAATCCCTGGTGATGTAAAAATATGTTTTCTAAGAGGGGGGGAATACTATTTTCCTTGTGTGAATACCCTGTAAGGGACAAGCAATAAAAGAATAGTCGATGATATCGCTACTAGGTTGTTACTAAAGATAGTAAATATCAGTATATCAAACCCGATAAGTTCATTAAGTGAATAAAACAGATTCAGGCCTAATACAGCCGCAGATCCTATCTGCATCATTTTGAACCACCCGAATATTTCAGCTGTTGGTTGCACGCTGTGAATTAAGGTGAAGCCACATAAAAGTAAGCTGACAGCTGACGGGCTGTTATCACTAAAGTTGATTAATAGGATACCCGAGATCCAAGCAATACAACCAATTAGACATCTCGCTGATCTGAAATTGTAAACAATCCTCATCACTTTCTTAACCAATGTTTTCTATGTTCAGATATTGCTTGAGAGTGGTAACTTTTATTTCTGTAATAATTATTCTGGTCAATAATACTAGGCCTCCAGCTAGAAAAATTCCTGATGAAGGGTAGTTGTTATTCCCGATACTGACCATTGCCGCAATGATAAAGCATCCAGCCAGTAAGCACATACTGATCTGGTCATATGAATAATCGAGTAGTTTCATATTGTGGTTATATGAAATCCGTAATGAACTCGAAATTCCGCCAAACTTAACAATGAGCGGCTTATCATGTCCTCCTGTACAGGTATATCCATGCTGTTTAAGTGATTTTTTTATCAATAATAAATCCAATCTGTTTTTCCTTTACCTGGTTAATCTAATCCATCCGGCGTATGTAAATAAGTGCCACACTTTGTGCATTTATAGTCTCCCGTGCCAAAGCCTAGATCTAAAAAAGAGAACAATGCATAGAGTATATTTCGTTGTGCTAATGGACTGCTCGACTTCTGCTTATTTCCAAATAAAACGTATTCATGCAGAGTTATGCTTTCGCAATGTGAGCAGAACGCTTTGGTTCGCTCTTCACCATACATAGAGTTTTCCTTAATTAATCTGACGCTAATGATTGCGATTTTTCAGTTTATCAATCCACGAGGTAATACCCGCGATAATTACGTAACTCACCAAGGAGTGCTGGTAATCTTCAACCACCGAGGAAATGCTATTCTGATAGATTTCTACGGCACTCTGAGAATTCTTGGCCACAATTGGGGCACCATCAGGTTCAAAGTGTTGGTTCAATAGTTGAGCTTCATCATCTGAAAATGTCGCTGATTCAAGGTCGAGATAGGTAAACTGATCTCTTTGATTAAATGGGAAAGTATAGAACTGATATCTGGGCATAAACATTCAACAGCACTTTATTGTTTGACCAGACAAAAGATACGATTTGTCGCTAGCTGGTTTTTCGCTCTGAATCACAAATATGCAATTAATATAATATTTTTGAGGTTGTTTCTTTAATTTAAGACCAGAAAAACTAAAAGCAGAAAGGCACATGTAGGAGAGCTAATATCTCCAAGGGATTCCTCAGCGTTCGGCGTTAAGCGGACATATACAAAAAGCGCCAAATCCAAAGATCCGGCGCTTTACTCATTATTGAACAACCAGTAGCGGTTAGATCATAAATACAAACACAACTGCCAGGCCGCTGATAAAGCCAGCAATCGCATAGCAGGTGATTTTGCCGACTACACCAGTGTGGAATTTAAGATCATGCATACCGTGGTGAACTCGGTGCATAGCGTGCCACATTGGCAGAGCCAGAGTCGCGATCACAAACAGGCCGCCGATGATACTGGTAGCAAAGCCAGCAACACGTTCATAGCTCAGAGCTTCAGCATCGATAACACCTAGCGGAGCCAGAATACCTAACACCAGAATAGTGACAGGTGTGATCATGGCAAACCAGCTACCGCCGGCACCAAATAGTCCCCACCATACTGGTTCGTCTGAACGTTTTGGATTGGTATTAATCACAATAAGCTCCTTATACGATCACGAGAACAATCAGAGAGATAAAAGCAACCGCTGCCCATTGAGACAACACCAGGATTTTCGTATCCACCAGTTTGCCTTTAATGCGCACTGGCATTACTTTCGGGAACATACCGAAAAAGGTATGTGCATGCAGCAGACTACCGGCTAATGCAACAACGTTAATTGCCACAACAACCGGATTGGCCATAAAGTCGAGCCAGGCTTGCCATGCGTCGGCACCTTTCACCAGGCAACCCAGACCAAAGGTCAGGAACAGGGTGAATAGGATTAAAGGCAGCACGGTCGCTTCACGTAACATATAAAAGCGGTAGAAAGCGAGTTTCTGCCACCAGGTACGCTTCATTTCTCTTACATAGGGTTTGCGATTACTCATTATTCAGCCTCCCCTTGTTTAAACATGGCGATCACGAAGTCCATGGATGATTCCACTTTACCCTGGTTAACGGCCGCTGCCGGGTCAACGTTCTTCGGACATACTTCTGAACAGAAGCCGACGAAGGTACAACCCCAGGCACCATTATCACCATTGATCAGTTTCATCCGTTCAGCTTTACCGTGGTCACGGCTATCTAAGTTATAGCGGTGTGCTAATGTTAAGGCAGCTGGACCGATAAACTCAGGATTCAGACCGAACTGAGGACAAGCGGCATAACATAAACCACAGTTGATACAACCAGCGAACTGCTTATATTTAGCCAACTGCTCCGGAGTTTGATTGTTCGGGCCATCTTCAGGTTTGCGGTCGTTGCCGATGATGTAAGGTTTGATCGCTTCCAGACGCTCGATAAACGGCGTCATATCCACAATTAAGTCTTTTTCGATCGGGAAATTTGCCAAAGGCTCAATAGTCACGCCGTCTGGGTAATCGCGTAAGAAAGTTTTACACGCCAGTTTCGGAATTCCGTTGACCATTACGCCGCATGAACCACAGATCGCCATCCGGCAAGACCAGCGATAGGAGAGGTTTTTGTCCAGATAATCTTTTACATAGCCGATAGCATCTAACACTGACATGGTTTCGTTAAACGGAACCTCAAATGCCTGCATATACGGTTCAGCATCCTTCTCCGGGTCATAGCGGAGAATATTCACTTTTTGCATTCGTTGCGATGACATGATTATTTCTCCTCCTGCTGACTGGCCTTCTCTTCGGCAGCGGCTTTTTCTGCTGCTTCACCGTAAAGACGCGCTTTAGGCTGTGACTTAGTAATAGTCACATCACTGTAGTCGATGGTTGGCGCCTGATCAGGCTGATAGAAAGCCAACGAGTGTTTGAGGAATTGCACATCATCACGTTCGGTGCAGCCTTCGTCTAAACGCTGGTGAGCACCACGAGATTCTTTACGCAGAATGGCTGAGTGAACCATAGCTTCTGCTACTTCCAGGCCGTAGCCCACTTCGATCGCATAGAACAAATCAGTGTTAAACACTTTACCTTTGTCCTTGATGCTGATTTTTTTATAGCGTTGTTTCAGTTCAGCAATTTTGTCGACAGTCTGCTGCATCAGGTCTTCCTGACGGTAGATACCACAACCCGCTTCCATGGTTTTACCCATTTCGGTACGGATATCCGCCCAGTTTTCATCACCCTCCTGATTCAGCAGTTGTTCGATACGCGCTTCGACATCTTTCATCTGCGCTTCGATAGCGGCATCATCCCAGTTGCTAAATTCGGCTGAACGTTTCACCGCACCTTCACCAGCAACACGGCCAAATACGACAAATTCAGCCAGAGAGTTAGAACCCAGACGGTTCGCACCGTGCAGACCGACGGAAGAACATTCACCGACGGCAAACAGGCCTTTAATGCGGGTTTCGCATTGCGCATCAGTTTCAATACCACCCATGGTGTAGTGAACAGTCGGGCGAATTGGAATCGGCTCTTTGGCCGGGTCGACGTTTACGTAGGCTTTGGCCAGTTCACAAATAAATGGCAGACGCTCATGCAGGTACTCTTCACCCAGGTGGCGAAGATCAAGGTGCACCACATCACCCAGAGGGTGTTCAATGGTGTTGCCTTTCTGCTGTTCATGCCAGAACGCTTGTGAAACTTTGTCACGCGGACCCAGTTCCATATATTTGTTTTTTGGCTCACCAACCGGAGTTTCCGGCCCCATGCCGTAGTCTTGCAGGTAGCGGTAGCCATGTTTGTTGACGATGATACCGCCTTCACCACGACAGCCTTCGGTCATCAGGATACCAGTGCCTGGCAGACCGGTTGGGTGATATTGGACAAACTCCATATCGCGTAGCGGTACACCGTGGCGATAGGCCATTGCCATACCGTCACCGGTTACGATACCGCCGTTGGTATTACAGTGATAAACACGACCTGCACCGCCGGTGGCCAGAATGACGGATTTTGCTTTGATCGCTACCATTTCGCCTTCGGCCATATGAATGGCGATCAAGCCCTGGATTTCACCTTCGTGAACCAGCAGGTCAACCACGAAATACTCATCAAAGCGTTTGATTTGCGGGTACTTCATTGAAGTCTGGAATAGGGTATGCAGCATATGGAAGCCGGTTTTATCTGCGGCAAACCAGGTACGTTCTACCTTCATACCACCAAAACGGCGTACGTTAATTTCACCGTTTTCCTTGCGGCTCCATGGGCATCCCCATTGTTCCATTTGGATCATTTCACGGGTGGCATTCTCAACGAAATACTCCACCACGTTCTGTTCACAAAGCCAGTCGCCGCCACCTACTGTATCGTTAAAGTGGTTATCCAGACTGTCTTCTTCTTTGATGACGGCGGCAGAACCACCTTCAGCAGCAACAGAGTGAGAACGCATTGGATAGACTTTAGAGATAAGGGCGACTTCGACGTCGGGGTTAGCTTCAGCAGCAGCGATAGCCGATCGAAGCCCAGCGCCACCTGCGCCGACGATTGCGATATCTGTGGTTATTATTTTCACAGTTATCCTCCAGTTGTATGCGGAGCAAGTCCGCTTGTTATATTGAAAGTTATTATCCCCGCGTGACAGAGTTTATTAGTTAACGGGCTCTAACCATTTGGGGGTAGATTTTGAAAGTTTTATGATTAATCCAGTGTAAAGGAGCAAAGTGACGAAAAAATTGATTTTGTTGGGTTTTTCGGAGAGAGACGCAACTGTTTGTATAAATAATCGTCTAAGCGTGAAATATGTCACGTATTCGGTTTGGTTTTGTACAACAGGAGTATAAAATGGCGACCTTTTTTGTGATGCTGAACAGGATTGATCTAAGTATGTGGCAACCAAGCGCCAGCCTGAAACATTTACAGCTCCGGGCCGAGCTGATTCACTCCATCAGACAATTTTTTTCTGACCGGCAGGTGCTGGAAGTGGAAACGCCGGTAATGAGCCAGGCAACTGTCACCGATATCCATCTGCAGACGTTTAAGAGCCATTTTGTCGGGCCTGGTCATGCTGCCGGGCAGGATGTCTATCTGATGACCAGCCCTGAATATCATATGAAGCGCTTACTGGCCGCGGGCAGTGGCTCGATTTTTCAGATCACCAAGTCTTTTCGCAATGAGGAGAGTGGCCGCCACCATAATCCGGAATTTTCTATGCTTGAATGGTACCGGATCGGTTTTGATCATCATGATCTGATGGATGAAATGGATCAGTTGCTACAGTTGATCCTGCAATCTCAATCAGCAGAACGAATCAGTTATCAGCAGGCATTTCAGACCCTATTGGGGTTCTGCCCGTTAGATGCGAGTTTGAGCGAATTACGTGAACAGGCAAGTCGGCATGGCTTTGCTGATATTGCGCAAGACGAAACCAATGCTGACACCTTGCTCCAGTTGCTGTTCAGTATGGTTATCGAACCGAAAATCGGCCAGGAAAGACCGGTATTTGTCTATGATTTTCCCGCGTCTCAGGCTGCACTGGCAAAGATTAATCAGCAGGATCGACGGGTTGCTGATCGGTTTGAAGTCTATTTTAGGGGTATCGAGCTGGCCAATGGTTTCCATGAGCTGGATGACGCCGCCGAGCAGCGCCGCCGTTTTGAGCAGGATAACCAGATGCGTACAGAAATGGGACTACCGCAGCAGCCGATTGATGAACACCTTCTGGCTGCGCTTGAAGCCGGGTTACCTGCCTGTGCAGGGGTCGCGCTGGGCATTGATCGGTTGATTATGTTAGCACTCAGTTTAGAGAGTATTGATCAGGTAATTGCCTTTCCGTTTGAGCGTTGCTAGGGTCTGTTGATCTTTTGAGTACAAATTTTGTTCAATCTAAAAACGATTTGGGCAAGGCATGAGGAGAGAAGCTTAGTTATTCTAAGTGAACGACGAATAACGCAGCAGAAATTGTTTTTAGATGAACCCGAAGGGCAGCGTTTATTTGAACTTTCTACTGCGTTAGTGGCTGTTTATGTAGATGGCTACACTACACAGCCCCTGCCTTGTATAAAGTTCAAATAACTCGCTGCAAAAATGAACACAAAAGGTCAACAGACCCTAGGCACATTGAGTGCCGTAAGTTCGCACATACGGCACTTGGTTTTGATCATAATGCACACTGGCTTTTACCCCATAAACGGATTCCACCAATTCCGCGGAGAGTAATGTTGTCGGGGAACCATGACCAATTAACTGGCCCTGTTTTAATACCAGTAACTGGTCGGCATATTGGGCGGCCAGGTTGAGGTCATGTAGGACCATCAGGGTAATGTACTGCCGCTGCCGGGTTTGATTTTTCAGGTGAGATAACAATAGATGCTGGTGGTGCAGGTCTAAGGCGCTGACCGGTTCGTCCAGCATCATAATCTGCGGATTGCGCATTAATGCCTGAGCAAACAGTACCATTTGTCGCTGCCCGCCACTTAACTGATTTATATCACGATTGGCAAGATGTTCCAGGCCCATCTGCTGTAAAATAGATAATGCTTCGTTGAGTAATTCTTCATCAATGCGCAAACTTAACGCATCAATTCGGCCAAGAAGAATCACTTCGATCACCGACAAACTAAGATCAAAATGGATGTCCTGAGGCATGTAGCCAAAACGGCGGCGCCAGTGGTTTAGTTTACTGTGGGACAATCGTGTGTTCTGATGTTGAATTTCACCTGAGTCGATCGCCATTTCACCAAACAGCGCTTTGAGCAGGGTACTTTTACCGGTGCCGTTTGGCCCGAGTATTGCCGTTACCTGGCCTGGCTGCAGAGTAAATGATAGTTGATCAGCAAGGTTAAGTGCGCCGATGTTGATAGTAAGTGACTGAATCTGCAGCATGTTCTTATCCCCGCTTTTTGCCAATGATTAACCAGAAGAAAAAAGGGACACCGATAATGGCGGTGACAATCCCGATTGGAAACAGCGCTCCGGGGACAATGCTTTTTGCCAACACAGAAGCGGATGAAAGTAAAAACGCACCGATAAGAAATGAAAGTGGAAGGAAAAAGCGCTGATCTTCACCGACCAGAATTTTGGCAATGTTCGGCGCAACGATGCCGATAAAGCCGATAATGCCGACGAAGCTGGTGACGGTGGCGGTCATTACCGCCACGATCAACAATACTTTCAGGCGCAGTGCTGTGACATTAATCCCGACACTTTTAGCCCGCTCTTCGCCCATTCTTAATGCGGTGAGTTTCCAGGCATCCTGCATCAGTAATACAAAGCTGGTTAGAACAACAGTGGCAGTGATGGCCAGATTTCCCCAGGTTGCTTTGGTCAGGCTGCCAAACAGCCAGAATAGAATCTGCTGACTCAGCTCTGGTGAAGATATGAACTGAACCAGTGAAAGTAGCGATTGAAACAGGAACAGCAGAGCAATACCCGCCAGGATAAGCTGGCCGGAACTGATATGACGCATAGATGCTAAGGCAAACAGAAAGCTGGCTGAAAGCATGCAACAGATAAATGCGCCGATTGGCACGGCATACGAGCTATTGAAACCGAGCGAACCGGCATAAAGCATGATGGCGGCACCAAATCCGGCAGCGGCGGCCATACCTAGTGTATAGGGGCTGGCCATCGGGTTATTCAGCAGGGTCTGCATTTCCGCGCCACCAATACCGAGTGAGCCACCAACGATGATTGCCATCAAGGCGATAGGCAGGCGTAAATCCGTAACAATGACTCTGGTTGCCGGATCGACCTGGAAAGGTAAGCCGATCATTTCAAATAATGCATTCACGACTCGTGCGGCATCCATCATCGATGGGCCGGTCATTATGTCGAGGACAAATGAAATCAGTAAAACAACGGTAAATACACCAATTACGTTAAGGCGTTTACGTTCTCTCTTACGTTGAAAGGCAAGGGCTTGTGAAACAGTAGCGGCTGACATCAGACCATCCAGAATAAAGTTTGCGCAGAATTTGAAAGGATAACTTCAATATACCATATGCAGGTATTAATAATAACAATAATTATCATTTGCCTTGCTGGTGTGTGAATTCTTATAATGGCGAACAGAAGGGCTAACCGAAGGGTAGCCTGCGCTTTCTTATTAAAAGGATCGATAACTATGTTTAAACAGGCAGTGTTGTTGAGTGGATTGGCATTCAGCTCTTTGTCGTTCGCCCAAATGATTACCGTTCATGATGTTCTGGATCGCGAAGTAACATTTGATGCTCCGGCTAAGCGAGTTGTGGTCGGTTTTTATCCCGAAGATTACATGGCAATTGGCACGGAAGCGGCGTATGACAACGTCGTAGGTATGTCGAAATATATTTGGCAGGCACGTTCGGCGAACTGGGAGCTTTATTTACAATACCGCCCTTCGCTGGATGAGATTCCAGAAATTGGTCGGGTCGATACCAATACTTTTTCAGTGGAGAAAGTGATCAGCCTGAGTCCGGATCTGATTATGCTGGCCGACTGGCAATATAAGGCGCTGGGTGATGAAGTTGCTCGTCTGGAACAGGCCGGGATTAAAGTTGTGGTGGTGGACTATAATGCACAAACGGTTGAGCGCCACGTTAAAACCACTCAATTGATAGGTGAGATTACCGGACAGCCGCAACGGGCACAGCAAATTGCCGACGAGTATCAGCAGAATGTCACGTTGATTGAACAGCGTTTAGCACAGGCTAACCTGCCGAAGCCTAAAGTTTATACTGAGTACGGTGCAGCGGGTGTGAACGAGATAGGTTACACCTTTGGTAAGAATATGTGGGGCGCGATAGCAACCGTGGCTGGCGGCGATAATATTTCAGCACCCTATGTGGAATGGTGGGGAAAACTCAATCCAGAGATGATCATTGCGGCTAACCCGGATGTTATCGTAATGACCGGCTATGAAGCGGGCAGTGCTGAAGATGCGATGGTTATGGGGCAGGGAATCAGTCAGGAACTCGCGCAGCAAAGACTGACGGGATTCAGGCAGAGAACTGGCTGGTCATCCATTGCAGCGGTGCAGAATAACCGCCTTTACGCTGCTTATCATGGTGCGTGTCGCACCATTCTCGATGGGGCAATGATCCAGTTCTATGCGAAATCCATGTATCCGGAGTTGTTTGAGGATCTTAATCCTGAGCAGGCTTATGCGGATTTTTATAAGAAATATCTGCCAGTGCAGCCACAGGGCACCTTTATGACTCAGCTTAAATAACTTAGGTTAAAAATAGCAGAAAGTGTGAAACGAAGTTGATCCTCAAAAGGAATGAGTAATGTTAGTACTCGCGTAACGGGGTTATCCCCGTTATACTCCTTATCTATTTATCAACACCCATTGCAAAAGCAAAATAGAGCAAAGATATGCAAGAGTACATCGACTTTTTTCAGCAAAACACATTAATGTGCCTGGCTTGGCTGGGTATTTTCGGCGCACTGATTTTCAATATTTTCAAATCGGCCACGGCAAAATTTAAGTTCGTATCAGTCAATGAACTGACTCAACTGGTGAACAAAGAGAACGGACTGGTTATCGATATCCGCAGTAAAGACGACTTCACAAAAGGTCATATTACTGACTCAATTCACATTTTAGCTTCTGATATTAAAGCCGGTAACCTGTCTGGTGTTGAAAGTCATAAAGTAGACCCCATCATTGTGGTATGTCGTGCCGGACAAACTGCGCAAGCAGCAGCCGACGATTTAGTAAAAGCGGGCTTTGAGAAAGTAAACGTTTTAACTAACGGCATTACGGCATGGAATGAAGCGAACTTACCTCTGGTTCGCGGCAGAAAATAGTTTTCCAGTTTAGAATGAAACAGAATTAAGGATCTAAAAATGTCAGAAGCAGCACAGCAACAAGAGCCGCAACAAAACTTCACTATTCAACGTATCTACCTGAAAGATGTCTCGTTTGAAGCGCCAAACTCACCAGTAATGTTCCAGAAAGACTGGAATCCAAATGTAAATCTGGATCTTGACACTCAGAGTCGTGAACTCGGCGAGGGCGTGTATGAAGTGGTTCTGCGCTTAACCGTTACTGTAACCAATGAAGAAGAAACCGCGTTCCTGTGTGAAGTTCAGCAAGCGGGTATCTTTACTGCAGAGAAAATGGAAGCGGGTCAGTTAGCACACTGCTTGGGCGCATTCTGTCCAAACATTCTTTTCCCTTATGCGCGCGAAACGATTTCTAGCCTGGTTGTGAAAGGTACTTTCCCACAACTGAACCTGGCTCCGGTAAACTTTGATGCTCTGTTTATGAACTATCTACAACAGCAGGCAGAAGAGAAAAAAGAGCAGGCTTAAACGCTGGTTTTAACCCGCGGATTTTTAATAGTAAATAAAGTGCACGTGCATTAGAGGAAATGATTTTTGATGACCTCGTGGCGTGCATTTTTTATTGATGGTGGGCATAGTGATGACAGGAACTCAAATTGAGGCAATTTATCCGCAACCAATCGAAATGACAGTGATTGGTGCCGGATCGTATGGAACCTCGTTAGCCATTTCATTGGCCAGAAACGGTGGCAATGTCGTTTTGTGGGGGCATGAGCCGGAGCATATGGCAAAGCTGGAGGCCGATCGTGAAAACCGTGAATTTCTTCCTGGAGTTGCATTTCCTGATTCATTAATTATTGAGTCCGACATTCATAAAGCGGTTCAGGGCTGCCGTGATTTGCTGGTGGTGGTGCCGAGTCATGTATTCGGTATTGTGCTCAATTCGATTAAGCCACATTTACGCCCGGACAGCCGTATCTGTTGGGCAACCAAAGGGCTAGAACCGGAAACCGGTCGTTTATTGCAGGATGTGGCTTACGATGCGATTGGTCACAACTATCCGCTTGCGGTGATTTCCGGGCCGACTTTTGCCAAAGAGTTGGCGATGGGCATGCCGACCGCGATTGCCGTTGCTTCACCTGACCAGCAGTTCTTGGTTGATTTGCAGGAAAAAATTCACTGTAGCAAGACGTTCCGGGTTTATGCCAATGATGATTTTATCGGTATCCAATTGGGCGGTGCGGTAAAAAACGTGATTGCGATTGGTGCGGGGATGTCCGACGGGATTGGCTTTGGTGCCAATGCCAGAACGGCGTTAATCACGCGCGGATTGGCAGAAATGTGTCGTCTGGGTGCGGCGCTGGGTGCTGAGGCGGAAACCTTTATGGGTATGGCCGGGTTGGGTGACTTAGTTTTAACCTGTACCGATAATCAGTCGCGTAACCGCCGTTTTGGTCTGGCTTTAGGTCAAGGTAAGAGTGTTGAAACCGCACAAGACGAAATCGGTCAGGTAGTTGAAGGGTATCGTAACACCAAAGAAGTGTGGATGCTGGCCAAGCGAATGAAGGTAGAAATGCCGATTGTTGAGCAGATTTATCAGGTGTTGTATCAAGATAAAGATGCCCGACTGGCAGCTCAGGATCTATTAGCACGCGATAAAAAATCAGAACGATAAGTCGTAGTGCCTTTAAGTGGAGAGGAAGTAAAAGATGACCTGTTGTGAAAACCAAAGTATTTGGCAAATCATCGTAGAAGAAGCGCGGGGATTGGTTGAACAAGAGCCGATGCTGGCGAGTTTCTACCATGCAACGATTATCAAACATGAAAGTTTAGGTGCAGCGTTAAGTTATATTCTGGCTAATAAACTCATGACTGCTTCAATGCCGGCGATGGCGGTACGTGAAGTAGTGGAAGAGGCTTTCAGTGCCGATCCGTCTCTGATTGATGCGGCAGCTTGTGATATCTGCGCCACAGTAACGCGAGACCCGGCAGTGGCCCATTACTCTATTCCTCTGCTCTATCTTAAAGGCTACCACGCTCTGCAGGGCTATCGAGTAGCGAACTGGTTGTGGAATCAAGGGCGCAAGCCTTTAGCGACCTATCTACAGAATCAAATTTCGGTAGCTTGTCAGGTGGATATCCATCCGGCGGCCAAGGTTGGTTGTGGCATCATGCTTGACCATGCAACCGGAATTGTGATTGGTGAAACGGCTATAGTTGAAAATGATGTCTCGATTCTACAGGATGTGACTTTAGGCGGTACCGGTAAAGAATCCGGTGATCGGCATCCTAAGATTCGTGAAGGGGTAATGATTGGTGCCGGGGCTAAAGTTCTGGGGAATATCGAAGTGGGTAAAGGGGCGAAAATTGGTTCTTGTTCGGTGGTCTTGCAGGCTGTACCGCCACATACCACCGTTGCTGGTGTTCCGGCGAAAATTGTCGGTCGGCCACAGAGTGATAAGCCCTCACTGGATATGGATCAGCAGTTTAATGTCCGGTCTCAGACCTTTATTGCTGGTGATGGGATTTAAAGTCCGACTAAAACGCTAGGGGTCAGAGTCAACGCAGTTGACTCTGACCCCTTTATCATTTCAATTCAATGAATTAAGCGATTTCGTTCAGTTCAGCCAGAACTTCTTCTGCCCACTCAATCCATGCACCACGAGCCAGAATATTACGACGTAAAGTCAGTCTCTCAAGGCGTTGATGTTTATCCAGTGATACTGGAGTCGCATAGTAAGCGGCTTCAATTTCACGGTAATGATTTACCAGTTTTTTCGAATCTTCAATCAGACCGACCAACTGGTTACGATAAGGTGTTGCTTGTTGTACTGAGCAAGCCATCAGTTTAGCACTGAATTCGTCACGAACGGTTGGGTGAGCGGTGGGTTGATCAAACCAGGAAGCTAAAGTCGCGCGACCAGAATCGGTGATGGAGTAGACTTTACGGTCCGGTTTACCTTCTTGTGGTTCCAGAACACAAGTAACCAAGCCCTGCTCGCCCATTTTGTTGAGCTCGCGATAAACCTGCTGGTGACTTGCTTTCCAAAAATAACCGATGCTAGAGGAGAACTCTTTAGTAATATCGTAACCGGTAGCATCACGGGTACTTAGTACAGTAAGGATAACGTGTGGTAATGACATGTCAAAAATCCAAATAGTTGATAAACAATATAATTAATTCAGATTTTGTCGGGCTTCTATGGCACCAATCTTTTTATTAATCTGAATTTGTCGACTCAAGTTGAGTTCGCCTGTCACCTTAAAAAAGCCGTTATCACCTAAATAACTTTCGTTATACGACTTACCGCTACAACAAATTATTGTCTGCTATAGCTGTAGCGGAGCAGTAGTATATCTAAATAATAAGCATAAAGTGGAATACGTGGACAAAATGGCGCAAAAAACTGATAAAATTCTCAATTATTGGTATCAAAAGAATAAAAGGCCGCATTGGTGCGACCTTTTGTCTTCTATTTGGTGTTTTATTTGGTATTTTTAACCTGTGTTACGCATACCTGCTGCAATTCCCGCGATAGTCACCATCAATGCTTCTTCCAGTTCGCTTGGTGCTTCTTCGTACTGGCGAGTACGGTAAAGCAGCTCAGCCTGTAACATATTTAATGGCTCTACATAGATATTACGCAGATTAATCGACTCCTGACCCCATGGATCACTCTGCATCAGGTTCTCATTGTTTTCTACATTCAGCACTGACTTGATATCTTTTTGTAGCTGATTGCGCAGACGATCACCTAGTGGACGCAGATGCTCTTCAACTAAGCGTTCATCATACAGACGAGAGATCTCAATATTGGTTTTGCTGTATACCATTTCCAGCATACCCAGGCGAGTTGAGAAGAATGGCCACTGACGGCACATATCTTCCAACAGCGCCTGATGGCCTTTGTCTACCGAATACTGAATTGCCTCACCAGCACCTAACCAAGCAGGCAGTACCAGGCGATTCTGGCTCCAGGAGAAAATCCATGGAATCGCACGCAGGCTCTCTACACCACCGTTAGGATTACGTTTAGACGGACGTGAGCCTAATGGCAGTTTGCCCAGCTCCAGTTCCGGAGTTGCCTGGCGGAAGTACGGTACGAAATCAGGCTCTCCACGCACCACATTGCGGTACGCTTCACACGACACTTCTGATAACACATCCATCAGATCACGCCATTCCTGTTTTGGCTCAGGAGGTGGCAGCAGGTTGGCTTCCAGAATCGCACTGGCATACATGTTGAAGCTATTCACTGCGACTTCTGGCAGACCCAGTTTAAAGCGGATCATCTCGCCTTGTTCGGTAACGCGTAGACCACCTTTCAGGCTCTTTGGTGGCTGAGAAAGTAACGCGGCGTGTGCTGGCGCACCTCCACGGCCTATAGTACCGCCACGGCCATGGAATAGCGTCAGTTCAACACCAGTTTCTTCGCTCACATTAACCAGCGCTTCCATTGCACGGTATTGAGCCCAACCTGCGGCCATTACGCCTGCATCTTTAGCAGAATCCGAATAGCCGATCATCACCATCTGGTGATTCTGAATAAAGCCGCGATACAGGTCGATATCCATCAACTGACGAATAACCTTTTCTGCATTATTCAGGTCGTCCAGCGTTTCAAACAGAGGACATACATCCATACGGTAAGGACAGCCAGATTCCTGCAGAATCAGGTGAACCGCCAGTACATCAGAAGCGGTACGTGCCATTGAAATAACATAAGCACCAAACGCATCGCGAGGGTGATTGGCAACGGTCTTACAGGTATCGATGACTTCTTTTACTTGCTCTGATGGCTGCCAGTCGCGTGGGAACAGTGGGCGTTTGGAGTTAAGTTCAGTGGTCAGGAAGGTAATTTTATCCTGTTCGCTCCACTGGTTGTAGTCGCCCATTCCCAGGTAACGGGTCAGTTCAGACAGTACATCGGAGTGACGGGTACTTTCCTGACGAATATCGAGGCGTACCAGATGCACACCAAACGCTTTAATTCGGCGCAGGGTATCCAGCAGAGAACCGTCGGCAATCGAGCCCATACCGCATTCATGCAGAGACTGATAACAGGTATACAATGGCTCCCAAAGCTGGCTGGCATCGCGTAGTGGCGCTTTAATTGGCAGGTTCTGGCCCTGGATTTTTGCATCGAGAATTTCGATATTATCGGTCAGCAGGTTGCGAATCTGTTTGAGGATGGCGCGGTAAGGTTCGTGTGATTCTTCACCAGCCATTTCACGAACTTTATCGTTACATTTGGTCATTGAAAGTTCACTGACCAGTTCGTTAATATCGCGCAGGTAAAGGTCAGACGCTTTCCAACGAGAAAGGAGCAGAACTTCGCGGGTGATTTTATGGGTTACAAATGGATTACCATCGCGGTCACCACCCATCCAGGATGAAATGTGTACCGGACTTGCCTCAATGGGTAACTCTTCACCGATATACTCTTGTACGCGCTCATTGAGATCGCGCATAAACTCTGGAATCGCTTCCCATAAGGAGTTTTCTACCACAGCAAAGCCCCATTTCGCTTCATCCATTGGCGTTGGGCGCTGTTTGCGGATCACATCTGAGTGCCAGAACTGAGCGATCAACTGCTCAAGACGACGTTCATTTTTTGTCTGTTCTTTTTTTGACAGTTCAGACTGTTCCAGTTTGGACAGGCATTTGTTGATCTTCACCAGCTTGTTGATCATGGTGCGGCGAGTGATTTCCGTCGGGTGAGCGGTCAGCACCAGCTCGATGTTCAAATCCCGGATCGCCTGAGCAGTGTCGAGCTTACTGATGTTATTTTTAGAAAGTTTGGCAAATAACGAATTGATCGCATCCGGCTCGCAAATGTGCTCGTCACAGTAGCGTGAAATAGTATGGTGCTGCTCGGCAATATTGGTCAGGTTCAAAAATTGGTTAAACGCACGAGCAACAGGCGTTAGCTGGTCATCCGGAAGGTTTTTAATCTCCTCAACCAGAGCGCGGTGATCCGCTTGATTGCCATCACGGGCAGATTTGGAGAGTTGGCGGATAGTCTCCACTTTTTCTAAAATAGCACTGCCATCCGCATCTGCGATGGTATCGCCCAGCATCTTGCCGAGCATTCTTACGTTACTTTTTAGTGCGGCATATTTTTCATTCATTGTCGTCCTGCCTTGAAATAAAATTACATCCAATGTTCTTTGTTAGCCCTTCAATCTAGCGAAAAGTATCCCGCCAAGTCAATTAAAGCTTAACAATATTCCATAGATATTATTTTGATTAATTGAAGGTATTAAAACTAATCAATTAACCTCACTTACTGAAAGTTTATTACATTTTTGCCACGTTATTTTAATCTTACGCACTTTCTGTTTGTGCCATTAAAAACAATACTTGTGAATAGCCTTGGCTAACACATTGATTGTCGGGTCAATAAACTCAAACGCGAGAAATTCGTCCGGCTGGTGTGCCTGGTCGATTGAGCCTGGCCCCATTACCAGAGTCGGGCAGATTTGTTGCAAAAATGGGGCTTCGGTACAGTAACCGACGGTTTCAGCCGGCTTTTCGCATAGGCCACTCACTTGCTGGACAAAGTGGTGATCGTGCGGGCATTCATATCCGGGGATGGCATCATGCAGTGGTTTAATCTCAATTCGACCTGGCCATTTTGCTTCTACTTCTTTTAATGCATCACGCAGCAAGTCATCCAAGCTGGTGAGACTCATACCGGGTAGTGGCCGCACATCATAGTGCAGTTCGCAACAGCCGCAGATGCGGTTCGGGCTGTCACCGCCGTGAATATGGCCGAGGTTCAGTGTTGGAGAAGGGATTTCGAAGCCCGGATGACGATACTGTTTGATCAGTCGATCACGCAACTGCATCACAGCGAACAGCACTTCGTGCATAATTTCGATAGCATTGACCCCTAACGCCGGATTGGATGAGTGGCCTGATTTCCCCGTGACACGAATGGCATTCGCCATATGCCCTTTATGCGCGTACACCGGCACCAGTTGGGTCGGTTCGCCAATAATACAGTAGTCGGGTTTGATCGGCGTGTCGGCGGAGAAATGACGAGCGCCGAGCATGGTAGTCTCTTCATCACAGGTGGCGAGAATATAAAGAGGCTTTTTCTGCTTGGTGAAATCGATTTTTTGCACCGCTTCTATTATAAAGGCAAAGAAGCCTTTCATATCGGCGGTGCCCAGCCCATAAAAACGGTTGTCCGCTTCGGTCAATGCATGGGGATTGAAATTCCAGCGTCCTTCATCAAAAGGCACGGTATCGCTGTGGCCGGATAAGAGTAAACCACCTTCGCCAGAACCAAGCTTGGCAATCAGATTGTGCTTACCTGGGGCTACCGCAACGGTTTCAACACTGAATCCGAGTCCACTCAGCCATAGTGACAGTTTTTCAATCACTTTTTCGTTCCCCTGGTCCCAGCTAGGGTCGGTAGAACTAATGGATGAGGTCGAAATCAGACCCTCGTAAACCTCGCGGAAATTAGGGAAATGCATAGAATCTTGGCTCCTACTATTGACAGAGTTATGCAGAGAAGGTAAAAGACATATTAAATCACTTTTTTTGAATAAAAAACCAAATTTAGCTGAATTTGTAAAATTTATAATCAGTTTCTAATTTGGATTTTCACCAATTACCCGGGTACCACAATATGCTTAAAACAACCATCATCGGCGCCAGTGGTTATACAGGCGCAGAGCTTGCTTATATGGTGCAAAAGCACCCACAGCTAACGCTAACAGGTTTATACGTTTCAGCCAACAGTGTAGACGCAGGAAAAACAATTGCCCAATTGCACGGTAAGTTAGCTGGTGTGGTTGAGATGCCGGTTCAGCCGCTGGTTGATCCTGAACAGGCAGCGAAAGAGTGTGATGTGGTTTTTCTTTGTACCGCACATGAAGTCAGTCATGATCTGGCTCCAATCTTTTTGGCTAATGGTTGTCAGGTCTTTGACCTGTCTGGCGCTTACCGGGTAAATAGCGATTCGTTTTATACTGAGTTCTACGGTTTTGAACATCAGTTTGGTGAGTGGTTAACTCAAGCTGCGTATGGTCTGGCAGAATGGAATGCGGAAGCGATCAAGCAGGCACAGTTAGTTGCAGTAGCAGGTTGTTATCCGACCGCTTCACAACTGGCGATTAAACCGCTAGTTGAAGCCGGGCTGCTTGATTTGAACCAATGGCCAGTGATTAACGCGACCAGTGGTGTTTCCGGAGCTGGGCGTAAAGCGACTATGACCAATAGTTTCTGCGAAGTGAGCCTACAGCCTTATGGGGTATTTACCCATCGTCACCAACCAGAAATTGCCACACACTTGGGGTGTGATGTGATCTTTACTCCGCATTTGGGCAACTTCAAACGCGGTATTCTGGCAACGGTAACCATGAAGCTGGCTGATGGTGTTTCACCAGAAGCAGTAACAGAAGCATTTGCTAATGCATACAGTGATAAGCCAGCAGTTCGGATTGATCAAAACACACTACCTCGTATTCAGAATGTTGAGTTTACTCCGTTCTGTGATATTGGCTGGAAAGTTAAAGGACAGCACGTTATTGTTGTGTCCGCGATTGATAACCTGCTGAAAGGTGCATCAAGCCAGGCGATGCAATGCCTGAATATTCATTACGGATACCCAGAGCTGACCGCTTTGGTCTAAGGACAGATAATGACAATTCAAACAACTCCTGTGGTGGTAAAACTTGGCGGCGCAGTACTTTCCAGCGAAGAGACACTGGCCAAATTGTTTGCAACTGTTGCACAATACCAGCCGCAACGCCCGATTGTGATTGTGCACGGTGGTGGCTTTCTGGTAGATGAACTGATGGCGAAGCTGCAGTTTGAAACCGTGAAGAAAAACGGCCTGCGTGTAACTCCTTACGATCAAATTCCTTATATTGCCGGAGCATTGGCTGGTACGGCGAATAAATTGCTGCAGGGTGAAGCACTGAAAAGTGGCCTTAAAGCGGTCGGCCTGTGTTTGGGCGATGCCGGTTTGTGTAATGTGGTAGAGCTGGATCCTGAACTGGGTGCGGTTGGCCACGCCAGTGCTGGCGACGCCACAGTTGTTAATGCAATTATGGCGGCTGGCGGTACACCGATTATCAGCTCCATCGGTTTAACGGCTGAAGGTCAGTTGATGAATGTGAACGCGGATGATGCTGCCGTCGCTGTGGCTAAAACGCTTGATGCTGAATTGGTACTGCTTTCGGATGTCAGCGGTGTATTAGACGCAGACAAGCAACTGATCAAATCATTAGATCAGGCTACTGCGGATCAACTGATTGCCGATGGTGTTATTACCGATGGCATGATTGTTAAGGTTAAAGCTGCTTTAGAAGCGGCCAATGATCTTGGCCGTGCGATTGAAGTTGCCGGATGGCGTAATCCAGAACTGCTTTCTCAGGTATTTGCTGGTGAGAGTATTGGTACACGTTTCTTGCCTGTTATCTAGTTAGAAACGGGCATAATCAGCAAAATGAATCTATGCTGTTAGATGTTTTTTTAATGAATCTGGCAGTCAATTTTATTAAAGTAATCTTGTTACAGATAGTATGAACCCTTGGCACTGACCGCCATGTGCAGAGCCGGGATTTTGGAGAAAATATAATGAGCAAAGTACAAGTTAAAAAAGTTGTTGTTGCATACTCTGGCGGTCTGGATACGTCAGTAATCATCCCATGGTTAAAAGAGAACTATGACGGTTGTGAAGTTGTTGCATTCGTGGCCGATGTTGGCCAGGGTGAACACGAATTGGTTGGTATCGAAGAGAAAGCTATCGCTTCTGGTGCTTCTGAGTGTCATGTCGTTGACCTGAAAGAAGAGTTCGTTGCCGATTACATCTACCCAACTTTAAAAACCGGTGCTTACTACGAAGGTAAATACCTGCTGGGTACTTCAATGGCTCGTCCTGTTATTGCAAAAGCACAGGTTGAAGTTGCACGTAAAGTTGGTGCCGATGCACTGGCACACGGTTGTACTGGTAAAGGTAACGACCAAATCCGTTTTGAAGGTGCATTCTCTGCACTTGCCCCTGATCTACACGTAATCGCTCCTTGGCGTGAATGGGATCTGGTTTCTCGTGAAGAGTGTCTCGATTACCTGGCTGAGCGTAATATTCCATGTGCGGCATCACTGACTAAGATCTATTCTCGCGATGCAAACTCATGGCACATCTCCACTGAAGGTGGTGTATTAGAAAGCACCTGGAATGCGCCAAACGATGATTGTTGGGCTTGGACTGTTGATCCGAAGAAAGCACCGGATGAAGCAGAACAAGTGACTCTGAAAATCGCAAACGGTGAAGTTGTAGCGGTAGACGGTCAGGAAATGTCTCCTTATGCAGTACTGACTTACCTGAACGAAAAAGGTGTGAAACACGGTGTTGGTCGTATTGATATCGTAGAAAACCGTCTGGTAGGCATGAAGTCTCGTGGTTGTTATGAAACTCCGGGGGGCACTATCATGATGGAAGCTCTACGTGCAGTTGAGCAGCTGGTTCTGGATAAAACTTCTTTCGAATTCCGTGAAGAGCTAGGCATTAAAGCATCACATCTTGTGTATGACGGCCGTTGGTTCACTCCATTGCGTGAGTCTGTATTTGCTGCTGCTGAGTCTTTGGCAAAAGACGTTAATGGTGAAGTGGTTATCGAACTTTACAAAGGTCAGGCAACTGCAATTCAGAAACGTTCTGACAACAGCCTGTACTCAGAAGAGTTCGCGACTTTCGGTGCTGACGAAGTATATGACCAAAGCCACGCGGGCGGCTTTATCCGTCTGTACTCGCTATCAAGCCGTATTCGTGCACTAAACGCAGCAAGCAAAAAATAATTACTATATAATTTCAGCACCAAAGCAATGTGAGGACCTGGGCGTGCTAGCCCAGGTCCCTTTTCAGTATCAGGAGAGACACAATGGCATTATGGGGTGGTAGATTTACCCAAGCAGCAGATACCAGATTCAAAGACTTTAACGACTCGCTGCGTTTTGACTACCGATTGGCTGAGCAAGACATTGTGGGCTCAATCGCATGGTCGAAAGCTCTGCTTTCGGTGAACGTGTTAAGCGAAGAAGAGCAGCAAAAGCTTGAGCTGGCTTTGAATGAACTAAAGCTTGCCGTAATGGAAGATCCTGAACAGATTCTACGCTCCGATGCTGAAGATATTCACTCATGGGTTGAACAGCAACTGATTCAACGTGTGGGCGATTTAGGTAAAAAATTGCATACCGGCCGTTCTCGTAACGACCAGGTAGCAACTGATTTAAAACTTTGGTGTCGCCAACAGGGACATCAACTGCTGATTGCTCTTGATCTGCTACAACGCAAAATGGTGTCGGTAGCTCGTGAGCATCAGGATACCGTTCTTCCGGGTTATACCCACCTGCAACGCGCTCAGCCAGTGACTTTTGCCCACTGGTGTCTTGCGTATGTAGAAATGTTTGAGCGTGACTACTCTCGTTTACAAGATGCGATCAAACGCCTTGATACCTGCCCGCTCGGTTCAGGTGCTTTGGCGGGTACCGCGTATCCGATTGACCGTGAAAAACTGGCGCATAACTTGGGCTTCCGCCGCGCGACCCGTAACTCACTCGATTCGGTATCGGATCGCGACCATGTAATGGAGCTGATGACCACTGCTTCAATATCTATGCTGCACCTGTCGCGTCTGGCTGAAGATATGATTTTCTATAACTCGGGTGAGTCAGGCTTTATCGAACTTGCTGATACGGTGACTTCTGGCTCGTCTTTGATGCCACAGAAGAAAAACCCGGATGCACTGGAATTAATCCGTGGTAAAACCGGACGTGTTTACGGTTCATTGGCGGGCATGATGATGACCGTTAAGGCGCTTCCTTTGGCATACAACAAAGATATGCAGGAAGACAAAGAAGGTCTGTTCGATGCACTGGATACCTGGAATGATTGTATTGAAATGGCAGCGCTGTGCTTTGATGGTATCAAAGTGAATAAAGAGCGTACGTTGGAAGCGGCGAAACAGGGTTATGCCAACGCCACTGAACTGGCTGATTACCTGGTAGCGAAAGGCATTCCATTCCGTGAAGCTCACCATATCGTCGGTGTGGCGGTAGTCGGTGCGATTGCCAAAGGCTGCGCATTGGAAGAACTGTCGATTGCAGAACTGAAAGAGTTCTCCGATGTGATTGAAGAGGATGTGTATAAAATCCTGACGATTGAATCCTGTCTGGAAAAACGCAGTGCTCTGGGCGGTGTATCACCAGTTCAGGTTGCTCATGCGGTTGATCAGGCACAAGTTCGTCTCGGTAAGCATGATCTTAACCCAGTTAAAGTTCGTCCGGCACGTCTGACCGATATTGAAGCGTTAGAAGGTATGGTGGCTTACTGGGCTAATATGGGGGAAAACCTACCTCGTTCACGCAACGAGCTAGTGCGCGATATTGGTTCTTTCGCCGTGGTGGAACATCAGGGTGAAGTGACCGGCTGTGCTTCTTTGTACGTTTATGACTCCGGTCTGGCAGAAATTCGCTCGCTGGGCGTAGAAGCAGGCTGGCAAGGTCAGGGACAGGGCAAAGCGATCGTTAACTACCTGGTGAAAAAAGCGCGTCAGATGGCGATCAAGAAAGTATTCGTTCTGACTCGTACACCAGAGTTCTTTATGAAGATGGACTTTATCCCGACTTCAAAAACGTTGTTGCCAGAGAAAGTACTGAAAGATTGCGACCAGTGCCCACGTCAGCACGCTTGTGATGAAGTTGCACTGGAAATCAATCTGCCGGGTGAAGCCATTTTCAAGACCAATGTGGCTTAAAACCAATGAACTTGGGTGGTTAGCTGAAAATGGAGTCGATTCCGCAAACCGCTCAAGCCATCCTTGGTTCGCTTAGCAATGGGCATCCATGCCCATTAACGTTTGCTCCACCGAATCCATTTCCCGCAATAGCTTGTCCCCATGGTTACTCCGTGGGAACACATATTTTGAAAAATAAGTGCTAACTCATTGAAAATAAACCATCGATCTTGCTGGTGAAAAAAAGATCAAAAAGATCGAAATTATTTTGGAACTATCAGGAAAAGGCAGAGTCTATAATTGTACCACTGCTTTTTCTTAGAAGAATCTAAGAGGCCCCGAACCTAGAGTCTTGGTTACGGGGCTTTTATTTTGCCTGCCGTTTTTAACCGCTCTTTTTCTTCCTCGTAAGGATTACCCCTTTCATCCACAGATGAGCCAGTAACAAGCCATGAAAAGCGATACCGAAGCAGAGAATCGCAATGGTTTCTATCTGACGTATATGCTCACTTCCCCAACTAAACCAAAATATCCATACCGCAATACAAAGTACCGCGAGCTGTTTCATGCAGCGATTGCAGCGGCCGATTTTTTTCCAAAACCAGTGTTGATCACAATTATTGCAAGACATAAGTAACCTTGAATATCTGAAGAATAGAGTATCTCGGGCTTAGAGTCAGATCTGCTGACTCTAAGCCCGGGAACTTGCCTCAATAATACCGCAGACATAAAAAAATCCCCAGTTCTCGGGCTAGATGAACTGGGGAAGGACAATATATCCTTTAATGGTATTTTTCCCAATTAGCAGTGGTTACTTACAGTGCTGTTACTTGTTGATGGATTGCATCAATCAAGCAATTATGAAAAAAATCCTTTGATAGTTCCAATCGTTTAATGCTATGGTTTTGATAGGTAAACTCTATTGTGTAATGGTAATGAACATTCGTGACTTTGAATATCTAATTGCATTGGCTGAACATAAGCATTTTCGCAAAGCGGCTGAGGCATGCTTTGTTAGTCAGCCAACGCTGAGTGGCCAGATTCGAAAACTGGAAGATGAACTGGGTACTATTCTGCTCGAACGTAGCAGTCGCCGGGTGTTGTTTACCGATTCTGGTTTACAACTGGTCGAACAGGCCAAACGAATTCTAAAAGAAGTGAAAACCTTTAAGGATATGGCCAGTGGTCAAAGTGGTGAAATGAGCGGCCCGATTCATATTGGCTTTATTCCGACTCTAGGACCTTATCTGTTACCGAAGATCGTTCCCGCGCTTAAACATGATTTTCCTGAACTGGAACTGTACCTGCATGAAGCGCAGACCAGCCAATTAGTGAAGCAACTTGAAGAAGGGAAGCTTGATTGCTTGGTGCTTGCTTCTGTTGAAGAGACCAAACCTTTTAAAGAAATTGAATTCTATAATGAGCCTTTGAGTATTGCAGTTCCCTGCAGTCATGAATGGAGCCAGCTGGATAAAGTCGATCTGAATCTGCTTAATGGAAAAACCGTATTATCGCTTGGTGATGGACACTGTTTACGGGATCAGGCGCTGGGGTTCTGTTTTGCCGCAGGTGCTAAAGATGATGAGCGCTTTAAGGCAACCAGTTTAGAGACATTACGTAATATGGTGGCTGCTGGTGCGGGAATTACTCTATTACCAGAGTTGTCATTACCGGACTGTCGGGAGAAAGACGGTGTTTGTTATTTGCCAGCATATAATCCGGTGCCGTCGCGTCAATTGGTTCTGGTTTATCGGCCGGGCTCACCGATTCGTCAGCGCTTTGAGCAATTGGCAAAGGCGATGGCAAAGCAACTGAATCACTCGCCAACTAAAGTCGCTGAGCTGGCCTAATCGAGCTTTATGCCACTGAAAATAGGAAGTCAGTAAAAAGGGGAAGTAAATTCAATCACTTCCCCTTGTTCATTTAAGAGTTGTGAACAAACCTAGAACAGTTCTTCTTCACCGTTGGAGCTAGTATAGATACTGTCAGCCGTCGTTTTCTTATACTCTTTAGGTTCGGTACCTTCACGGAAATATTCAAATGTCGCAGTCGAATCGGTCGCATTACTTAACATACCGCTGTCTCGATCGATTCTGACCTGAATGATGTTATCCGGAACGGTTTTGTGCTGTTCTGGTACGTCACGCAGAGCAGCTTGCATAAATTCTACCCAGGCTGGTTGCGCAGTTTTACCACCAGATTCGCCGCCAGTTGCCTGATCGTTGCCAAGATTATCATTACGATAGGTTCGGCCTAAATCACGATCATAGCTGTCAAAACCAACCCAGGCGGTAGCTACGACTCCCGGACCAAAACCGTTATACCAGGCATCTTTTGAATCATTGGTTGTACCGGTTTTACCGCCGATATCATGACGACCGAGTTGTTGTGCGCGCCAGCCAGTGCCACGCCAGCCCTGTCCGCCCCATACGTTAGCATAGAGCATTTCTCTGACTAAGAATGCATTCTGAGCAGTGATAACCTGCGGAGCATAACCAGACAGATCTTCACCACAGTTTTGTTGGCAAACAACCTGTGGCGAAGCCTGATACTCTAACTTACCGTACGGATCTTCCACTCGCTCAATAAAGTAAGGTTCAACGTAGTAGCCACCATTAGCAAAAACGGAATATCCCTGAACTAGCTTTATCGGTGTCAGGTTACCGGCTCCTAGGGCAAGAGTTTCAGTTTTCGGTAAATCTTCTAAATCAAAACCAAAACGCGCCAGGTAGTTACGTGCTTTATCAATGCCTACCTCACGCAATACACGCACGGCCATTACATTTTTCGACTGAGCCAGACCTATTTTTGCCCGGGTAGGACCGTAATAGGTTGGTGGTGAGTTTTTCGGCCGCCACGCAGTACCCATGCTGGCATCCCAGTGGTTGATTGGTGCATCATTAATTAAGGTCGCCAGAGTCATTCCATTATCTAAAGCTGCCGCGTAGATAAACGGTTTAATACCTGAACCTACCTGGCGCACAGATTGGGTGGCGCGGTTAAATTTATTGTGGACGAAGTTAAATCCACCAACCAAAGAAAGTACCGAACCACGCTCCGGATTCATTGCAACAAAAGCCGTGTTTGCTAATGGAACCTGGCTGAGTTGCCATTGTTCCCCGGTTGATGAATCGTTCTGAGCATTTATCTGACGAACCCAAATCTGCTCGCCAGCCTGAACGATTTCTTTCGCGCTTTTCGGTGCAGGCCCTTGGCGGGTATCGGTTTTATAGCGGCGTGCCCATTTCATTCCGTCCCAGCCAATCATCTTAGGTCCGAGGTTTTTGACCCAGACACTGGCTGATTTATTATCAACATAAGTTACAACGGCAGGAATCAAATCACCATAAACAGGTTGTTCTTTCAGGTGTTGTTCAATTTTTTCCTGATCAAATGCGACTTGCCCTTCTTGCCATAACACCTGCTCAGCACCGCGATAACCATGGCGCATATCATAATCAATCAGATTACTGATGGCGGCATGGTGCGCTGCTTGTTGCAGATCAGATTTGATCGTGGTGACCACGCGCATCCCGGAGGTATAGGCCTCTTCACCATATCGTTCCACCATCCAGGCGCGGGCAATTTCCGCTACATAAGGAGCATCAACTTCGATTTCTGCCCCGTGGTACTTCGAGGAAAGCACCTCATTACGTGCCTGTTCATATTGTTGCTGGCTGATGTAGTCCTCATCCAACATCCGTTTTAATACCACATTGCGCCGCTGGGTCGCCCGTTCCAGTGAATAGATCGGGTTCATGGTTGATGGCGCTTTAGGCAGACCTGCGATCAGTGCCATTTCACCCAGAGTCAGTTGATTCAGCTCTTTACCAAAATAAGACTGAGCTGCAGCACCGACACCGTATGAACGATAGCCGAGATAAATTTTGTTGAGGTAAAGTTCGAGAATTTCTTGTTTCGTCAGTAACTGTTCAATGTGAACGGCGATAAAAATCTCTTTAATTTTACGCATGATCTTCTTCTCATTGGAGAGGAAGAAGTTTCTGGCTAACTGCTGGGTAATGGTACTTGCTCCTTGGCTGGCTGAACCCGAAGAGAGTACGGCGAAGGCGGCGCGGGTAATACCGATCGGGTCGAAACCGAAGTGTTCGTAGTAACGGCTATCTTCGGTTGCGATAAAAGCATTGATCAGCAGCGGCGGCATTTGCTCAAGATGTAACGGTATACGGCGCTTCTCGCCAAACTGGGCGATCAGTTTGCCATCCTGACTAAACACCTGCATCGGAGTTTGCAGTTGCACATCTTTTAATTCGGCTACGTTAGGGAGTTCTGGTTTTACATAAGTGTAAAAGCCAAAAATTGTCCCTACTCCCAGCACGATGCAAATTAATGTAAACACCAAAAAATACTTTATGAACTTCACCGGATAATCCCTGATTAGTCGAGTTGCACAGATGCTTTTTCATCTGCTTTTCGCTACAAAATAGCTCGCAAAAGGTTGCTTATTGTACTACCAAACCAAATTTTTTACATGGCTGATTTGAGAGAGCATTAATGAATCGCATTATAGTGACAGGTCTGAATTTTAGTGAGTATGCACTCAGCGCCGTGACGATCGAATATCATCGTAACCGGCTCACTATTCTGGCTATCCAACAATTCAAATTTTCTATAGATATTTTCGCGGATAATGACACGCTCAATCATCATGAAATTGTCAATAAACTGCTTGAGGTGAAAAATAGCCAGCCGCTGTTTCGTCATCGGGTGGCTTTGGCAATACCTGAAGCGGCAGTGATGACCAAAACCATTCCCACCGATAAACGTTTACCGTTCGAACAGCAGTGTTTAACGGCTCTGCATCAGTTTGCCTCGGGGGCACCATTGCCGGTTCAGCAACTGGCGTTGGACTATCAGCCTTGCGAGCAGGGCATCATGGTTTATGCCGCCAAGAAGGAAGCCATCGAAAAACGCTGCCAATGGGTGAAACAGGCCGGGATGAGAACCGCGCTGGTGGATAGTGAAAAACAGGCATTTCTACGTCTGTTGCTTGCCGCTCAATCGGGATTATCCTCTCCGGATCGAATTTTACTTGAGTTAACCAGTAGTGCGATGACGTTGGGCTTTATGACGGTTAGCGAACAGTTTTATCGCCATCTGCCGTTTAACCAGGAAGATGTGGTCAATGGTGAAATATCAGCCGTGATAACCCGGCGTTTAACTGCGGAACTGGAGCGGATTCGAACCTTAAATTCATTTACTGATTGTGCCGGGATCTGGTTAATTAACCATTTGGATCATGATGATCTTATTACTCAGATCGCTGAAGTCACGGGGCTTGCAGTCCAGGCTTATCCTTTTTCTGGCGTTTTTACTGCAAAAAGATCATGGCAAGCCAAAAGCTTATTACATTGTTCAAATGCCTGTGCTATCGCGCTTCGTGGCATCGATGCGCTGCGGAATGACTATGCTGCCTGAAATTAATTTCTGTGACTGGCGAGCGAGCCAGCGGCGGGCCAATCATTTGCGCTGGGCCAGTGCTTTGTTTATCGCCTGTGCACTACTTACGTTGATGCAATGGCAACGGTGGCAGACGGTTTCTATCCAAAAGCAGCAGCAAAAGTGGCAGCTTATTCAGGCACAACGAACGGTGGATACGCTTAAGCAGCGTAAGGCTAATTGGCTGGAAAAGGAACGGCATCATCAACAGTTGAGTGATGAATTACAGCGCTTGCATAACCATTATCTGGCCAGTCAGCGGCCATTTCAGGTGATGCAGATGATTCAGACCGCACTGCCTGGCGGTATGTATCTGGATGAGTTGAATATGGAGGGAAAGCAATTGTTTATCAACGGTCTGGTCAGGCAACAGATTCAGGCTGCCCGTTTGGCCGCGAATCTGCAAGCCAATCATCAGGTTAAGGCAGTTGCACAGCTTCAGATCACCGCGCCAGGTGAACGCTGGCAACAGCGACTGTTTCCGTTTCAGTTACACATCCGTATTCAACCCGCCGGGGATAGCGACAGGCCAGGAGCTAACAATGAATAGATGGAAACGCTACGCTTTGCCCTTTGTGCTGGCTGGCATTGGATTGCTGACGGCCTATATTGCACTGGAAATCGGATTGTGGGCGGGATATCAGCAGCAGTTCAGTCAAATGGGTCAACAGCTTCAGCAGCTTTACTCGCAGCAAAAAATGTTACGTCAGGCGATTGAACAACAAGCTCGTCAACAGCCGACCTGGCAGCAACAAGAGCAGCAGCTTCTGCTTATGCGCCATCGTTTTAGTGCTGCTTGTGATGCGGCCTGTGTGGTGAATCGTTTCGCGCTGCTGGCTCAGGAGTCGTTGATTTCGATTGAACAGTTTGATTGGCAGGTGCAGCAGTCAGACTCAGTTTTGAGCATCACTCCGTTTAATGTCGTTCTGCGCGGCGAATATGCGCAGTTATTGCACTTTTTTGAGCAGCTTGGTCAGTCGCTGTTTGTGGTGGTGTTTGAACAGGCACGCTGGCAGCGAATAAGCGCCGAAAGTGCCCAAATTGAGTTTAGCGCTCAAGCCAGTTTAGTTCGCCCATTCAGTGCTGAGGAGAAGGGCAATGAAGATTAAATACTCTGGTGCCAGATTGGTTCTGTGTCTGTTATTGAGCAGCTTTCATTGCGGAGTGAAGGCTCAGGAATCACTTGCTGATCCTTTTTCCACCATCAAAGCTCAGCCACAAACGGATTTATTTGTCCCGGTGGTGAGTGATGTGATGGAAATGCTTGCGCCTTCGCCTGTCGAGTCGGTAAGCGCTAAACTTGACTTTGCAGTGATCCCACTGATCCATGCTAAAAGCGATGAAATTGCAGCACTGCTTAATGGCAGCGGTGAGGGCGGGTTGTTGTCGGCAGACGGGAAATTAAGTGCTGATTTGCGCAGTAATAGTCTGGTGGTGGTCGACTATCCTGAGATTATCAAGGATATGCGTCGGTTGGTGGCAAAGCTGGATGTTGCGGTACAGCAGGTTGAAATTGAAGCGCGGATAGTGATTATTAATCAGGGAGAACTGGAAGAGTTGGGCGTACGCTGGGGGCTGGTTAACCAGCAAACGACCCAGCCGTTGGGTGCATCGATTGAAGGAAGCTCCAGCGGAGGAGAGAGCAGCGAACGGTTTAATCAGTTATTGAGTGTCAATCTGCCCGCCACATCGAGTGGTTCATCTTCTGTCGCGTTTCAGCTTGCGAGACTTGGCTCAGGCTCGCTGCTCGATCTGGAACTGTCGGCACTGCAAAGTGAATCTAAGGCAGAAGTGATTTCCAGTCCGCGTTTGTTAACCACCAATCGCCGTACCGCTTATATTGAACAAGGCACCGAAATTCCCTATCTGGAAGCGGGTGATGATGGTCAGTCGACAGTGGCGTTTAAAAAAGCGGTGCTGAGTCTGGAAGTCACGCCTTACCTGAGTGACAACCAGCAATTGATTCTCGATCTGTCAGTGACTCAGGATCGCCCCGGTGAAGTGGTCAAGGCGGGAAATGGTGAAGCGGTGGCGATTATGACTCAGCGCATGGCAACTCAGGTTAAAGTTGCCAATGGCGAAACTATTGTGCTCGGTGGCATCCAACAGCAAAGTCAAACTAATAGTCAGGAGAAAGTTCCTCTGCTTGGAGATTTACCTTTAGTGGGCAGGTTGTTTCGCCGCGACTACCAACGTTCGGTAAAAAGTGAACTGTTGATCTTTGTTACCCCAACCTTGATGAGTGGTCCGAGTGAATCAGGATGAATTCAGCTTAATCAAAAAATAAAGTTGCATTCGGTCACTCAGATCTAGATAATTTCGGGTCTTATCACGAATTATCTGTGAGGAATTGGCGCTGCAAGCCCGGTTTTTGTTGTAAAACCGATAAGTTAACTTGTGGCGATGTCATTGAATTAACATTATAAATTACTGCTGAACATGGCTGAAAAACGCAATATTTTTCTTGTTGGCCCAATGGGTGCCGGCAAAAGTACAATTGGTAGATATCTGGCTCAACAACTTCATATGGAGTTTATTGATTCGGATACTGTAATTGAAGAACGTACCGGTGCAGATATTGCATGGGTATTTGATGTTGAGGGTGAAGCGGGTTTCCGTAAACGCGAAGAAGCGGTATTGAACGACCTGACTCAGGAGCAGGGCATTGTGCTGGCAACTGGTGGCGGTTCAGTAAAAAGCAAAGAGAACCGAAACCGTCTTTCTGCTCGTGGTGTGGTGGTCTATCTGGAAACGACTATCGAGAAACAGCTTGCCCGTACTAATCGCGATAAAAAGCGTCCGTTACTACAAACTGATGATCCACGCTCTGTTTTGGAAAACCTGGCTCAGGAGCGCAACCCGCTGTATGAGGAAGTGGCCGATATCGTGGTAAAAACTGACGATCAAAGCGCAAAAGTTGTTGCCAGTGAAATCGTAAAATTGTTAGAGCAACAATAATATTCAACAATTGGAGTATCCCCATGGAACGGATCACGGTCAGCCTGGATGAACGCAGTTACCCAATCTCAATTGGTGCAGGGTTATTTAACGACCCTGCACTGGTTTCATTTATCACTTCTAAGCAGAAAGTCGTTGTCATCACCAATACCACCGTTGCCCCTCTCTATGCGGATCGTATTGTTGAGCTGATCGAACAGCAGGGTTGTCAGACGCAAGTATTGCAACTGCCTGACGGCGAGCAGTATAAGAGCCTGGACACCTTTAATACGGTAATGACTTTTCTTATCGAACATAACTATAGCCGCGATGTGGTGTTAGTTGCGCTCGGTGGTGGTGTGATTGGTGACTTAGTTGGCTTTGCTGCAGCTTGTTATCAGCGTGGAGTTGATTTCGTTCAGGTGCCGACCACACTGCTGTCTCAGGTGGATTCTTCGGTTGGGGGTAAAACAGCGGTGAACCACCCGCTGGGTAAGAACATGATTGGTGCTTTCTATCAGCCCAAATCGGTGATTATCGATACCGACTGCCTGGCATCGCTGCCGGCGCGCGAATTTGCTGCGGGTATGGCCGAGGTGATCAAATACGGCATTATTTATGATGCGGAATTTTTTACCTGGTTAGAGCAGAATATGTCAAAGCTTTATGCTTTGGATAATCAGGCGCTTACCTACGCGATTGCTCGTTGCTGTGCAATTAAGGCAGAAGTTGTGGCTCAGGACGAAAAAGAGTCAGGTATTCGCGCATTATTAAATCTCGGTCATACTTTTGGCCATGCGATCGAAGCTGAATTAGGTTATGGTAATTGGCTACACGGCGAAGCAGTTGCGGCCGGAACGGCGATGGCGGCAAAAACCGCGCAGTTGCAGGGCTTAATCAGTGCAGAGCAGTTTGAACGTATTCTGGCTATTCTGAAGCAGGCTAAATTACCGGTGCAAACACCCGAAAGCATGTCTTATGCGGATTTCATCAAGCATATGATGCGTGACAAAAAGGTGCTTGCTGGCGAATTACGTTTAGTTTTACCGACCGGAATCGGCCAGTCTGAAGTCCGGAAAGATACACCTGAAAGTGTGATTGAACAGGCGATTGATTACTGTCGAACGATTTAAGTTCAACAGTGATTAACTCTGGATATATCATTAAACTTCACACTCAGGTGTGAAGTTTTTTATTTTTGGTTTCACAAAAAGGGCAGAGTATGGGTTTGGCGCAGCAACAACGAACGCTGGAGTTATCTTCTCAGGCCGCATTACTTGAACGTATGCAGCTTCTGGCTAGTTTTGGTTCTAATCTTATCCATGTTGTTGGTGAAAACGGGGCTGGTAAAAGCTGGATTGCGCAGCGCTATCTGGAAGCCTGGGCCGAAGATAAGAATCAATCCTTACTGCTCTGTTTCCATAAACAGTCTGATCCGCAACATCGCCATACTATGCTGACGCAATTGCGCCCTAATATTTCAATCGATCCGGATGCCCCACTGGTGGATAGCTTCTATCAGCTGTTTGAGCATGAAAGCTGTAATGTGGTGATCGTGGTTGATGATGCTCAGTTTCTTTCTCAGGCACTGTTAAGTGAATTGTGGACGTTGGTGCAGGAAGCTCAGGGGCAGCCTAAATGGTCGATTAACGTGGTTCTGTTCTCTTTGCCCAATGTTCTCGATCGTTTTCTTGAGCGCCTTAGTTACGGTCAGGAGCAGAAACCGGTTGAGCTGGAAATTGAAGTACTCTCAGACGAAGATGCCGATCGCCTGTTTGAATTCTCAGTTATGAGATTTGTCGACGATCAGATGGAGAGACGCGTCCGTATAGCATATAGTAAGGCGAAGAAAATTCCCGGTGAAATTATGGCGTTAGGAGAGCAGAAAATGGAAAAGCGGATTATTATTCGCTCAATCGTGGCATCCCCAATCAATATTGCGATTGTAGCTGTACTATTGGCTTTAGCCATTGGCGGTGGTTATTGGTGGTTGTTGGGCCAGCCGGTTTTGCCTGAAAGTACGCCAGTGACGGTTCAATCCAGCGAAACGGGTCTGCAAGAGTTGCAGCAGTCCGTGAGCACCGATAACATGGAGCAGACGGCCATTCCAACATTGGCTCTTGATGCGACTGAGCAAACCGGTGAACTTAATTCTGCTGCACAGATTCAATCAGCTAATCAATCCGATAGCACTTCGGCAGTTCAGCCAAGAGCGGCAACTATCGAGGTTGCTCGCTTGGATCCGAATGCTGCTGATGACTCTAACGCATTGCCGCCAAGCGTGGTGAGTAATGGAGAAAACGTTGGTGTGGATGATGGCCGTAAACGGGTGGTGATTACATCAGAAGTGGTGGATGCTCTGATGGATGGAACGGCGACAACACCTCCGGTGGTGGAAGCCGCTGCAGTAGAGTCAGGGCTGATGACTCGGACTGCGGCATCAACACCGATATCTGCAGCACCACAACCTGAACAAAGCCTGACCGATAACTTAACCAGTGCCATTCCTGACGCTCAGGGGATCCCTGCGGTTAATCCGACTCCGACACCATCTACGGGTGAAGGTCGATTGATGGCGATGCCTGATCGTAGCTATACCCTACAGTTGGCTGCGTTTAATACTCAGGCTGATGTCGATAAGTTTATCGGCAGCAACTACCTGGAAGATAAAGCAAATGTGTATAAAACGGTACGTCAGGACGTAACCTGGTTTATCGTTACTTACGATAACTTCGCGACCCTGCAACAGGCGCGCGATGCGGTAGAAACCTTACCCCGTCCGGTGCAGCAGTTGAGCCCTTGGGCAAAATCGTTACGTCAGGTGCAGCGCGAAATCGAACTGTTTAAATAATCTCAATACCAAATAGTTGCAGCTCGGCTTGCAACTATTTTGAGTATCTCCACGAAAAATATGTTACATTCCGCAGCCTTGAATTAAAGCAGTGAGCAGAGCAAGCAGTCGATGAAAAAGCAGCGTGCCTTTCTAAAATGGGCGGGTGGAAAATACGGTTTAGTCGAAGATATTCAACGCCACCTGCCAGAAGCGTCGTTGTTGGTTGAACCTTTTGTCGGTGCCGGTTCTGTTTTTCTTAATTCTGACTTTGAACGTTACCTGCTTGCCGATATCAATCCGGATCTGATCAATCTGTATAATCTGCTCAAACAGCAGCCGGAGTTGTATATCAACGAAGCTCGCCGCTGGTTTACCCCGGAGAACAACCGCAAAGAAGCCTATCTCGATGTGCGTAAGCAGTTTAATCAGAGCGACGATATCCTGTATCGCTCACTGGCTTTTCTCTATATGAACCGCTTTGGTTTTAACGGCCTGTGCCGTTATAACAAAAAAGGCGGCTTTAATGTGCCGTTTGGTTCGTATAAGAAACCTTATTTCCCACAGGCTGAGCTGGAATTTTTTGCCGAAAAGGCCAGCAAAGCGACTTTTATCTGTGCCGGGTATAAAGAAACTTTTCAGCAGGCGCAACAGGATTGTGTGGTCTACTGCGATCCCCCATATGCACCATTATCCAATACTGCCAATTTCACCTCTTATGCCGGTGGTGGTTTTTCTCTGGATGATCAGGCTGGGTTAGCTAATGAAGCAGAAATTGCTGCGCAACAGCGCGGTGTCCCGGTGCTGATTTCCAATCATGATACGGTGTTAACCCGCCGCTTATATCACGGTGCTCAACTGAATGTGGTTAAGGTTAAACGTACGATTAGCCGCAATGGAGCCGGACGGAATAAAGTGGACGAGTTACTGGCACTATTCTCTCCCGATAGCAGTATTTGAGCCGGTTTACCTGCAGCAGAAATCTGCTTATTTGGCTACAAAAGGTTAACATTTTCTAGGATCTTGCCCCTGGCTTAGGTAGAATTGCGCTCAATTTGATTGACCCGATAACCGCTACCCAGGTAACTGCTACAGAGGCAAGGTATGACTGATTTTCTTATTGCTCCATCCATTTTATCCGCAGATTTAGCCCGTCTTGGTGAAGACGTTGAGAAAGTACTCAAAGCGGGTGCTGATGTTATTCACTTTGATGTGATGGATAATCACTACGTTCCTAACCTGACTTTCGGTCCGCAAATCTGCAAAGCATTACGTGATTATGGCATTACCGCGCCAATCGATGTGCATCTGATGGTGAACCCGGTTGACCGGATTATCCCTGATTTCGCTAAAGCGGGTGCGTCGATGATCACTTTCCATGTGGATGCCGTTGACCACGTAGACCGTACACTACAACTGATTAAAGATTGTGGTTGTAAAGCGGGCGTGGTGCTGAATCCGGCGACTCCATTAAGCCATCTGGATTATCTGATGGATAAAGTTGATCTTATTCTGCTGATGTCAGTTAACCCAGGTTTTGGTGGTCAGTCATTTATTCCGCATACTTTGGATAAACTACGTCAGGTTCGCGCTCTGATTGAACAGTCTGGCCGCGATATTCGTCTGGAAATCGATGGTGGGGTGAAAATCAATAACATCAAGGAAATTGCTGAAGCGGGTGCGGATATGTTCGTTGCCGGTTCTGCGATTTTTGATCAGCCGGATTATCAGCAAGTGATCGATCAGATGCGTGCTGAACTGGCGAAAGTGAATAACTAATTGATTGAAAAGGATGCCGCTATGCCTTTTAGCCGTATAAAATTTATTGCTTTTGACCTCGATGGAACTCTGCTCGATAGCGTTCCTGATCTGGCGTTGGCAGCAAATCAGGCGGCGGTGTCGCTTGGTTATCCGCAAGTGAGTGAAGCTCAGGTCAGTACTTATGTGGGAAATGGTGCTGATATTCTGATCGCCCGTTCACTCAGCGGCAGTATCGATATTGATCCGCAGCTTTCTCAGCAAGTGATTGAGGAAGCCAGAACTCGTTTTGATCATTTCTATGAGCAGACCGGACATAAGTTAAGTCACCTTTATTCTGACGTCAAAGAGACCCTGGAAGCCTTATCTGCAGCCGGTTATCAAATGGCGGTGGTAACGAATAAACCGTTAAAATTTGTTCCAGAAATTCTCCAGCAGCATGACATTGCGCATCATTTTTGTGAAGTAATTGGCGGTGATCAGTTCCCGGAGCGTAAACCTGATCCGATGGCTCTTAACTGGTTGATGGAAAAATATCAGGCAACACCTGCACAGTTTTTGATGGTCGGCGATTCGAAAAATGACATACTGGCGGCGAAAAATGCAGAATGTGTTTCATTCGGTTTAACCTATGGTTATAACCACGGCGTACCGATTGCTCACTCTGAGCCGGACTATGTGGCGGATAACATCAGCGAACTGGTCAAGTTGCTGAATATTTAGCTGAAAAATCCGATCAAAGGCTAGCAATATACTTGTTAATGAGTACACTTCTTTAATACCCATTGGCCGTAGGGCTGATGGGTATCATTCGTAATATCGACCTATTTTGTGTAAAAGGAAATTCAAGCTATGAGCAAGCCCATTGTTTTAAGTGGTGTTCAACCGTCAGGTGAACTGAGTATCGGTAACTACTTGGGTGCTCTACGTCAATGGCATCATATGCAAGACGATTACGACTGCCAGTACTGCGTGGTTGATCTTCATGCAATTACTGTCCGCCAGGATCCTAAAGCCCTGCGTGAAGCAACCTTAGATGCGTTATCGGTTTGTCTGGCAGTTGGCGTTGATCCGAAGAAGAGCACGTTATTCGTACAATCACATGTACCGGAACATGCTCAGCTTGGTTGGCTTCTGAACTGTTACACACAAATGGGTGAACTGAATCGTATGACTCAGTTTAAGGATAAGTCTCAGCGTTACGCCAATGATGTAAACGTTGGTCTGTATGATTATCCAGTGCTGATGGCCGCGGATATTCTGTTATACCAGGCGAATCAAGTGCCAGTTGGCAGTGACCAGAAACAGCACCTGGAACTAGCCCGCGATGTTGCGACCCGTTTCAATAATATCTACAGCCCGGATGCGCCGATCTTCACCATTCCTGAGCCATATATCCCAACCGTTAACGCACGGGTAATGAGCCTGCAGGATGCGACTAAGAAAATGTCGAAATCGGATGATAACCGTAAAAACGTCATCACCTTGCTAGAAGATCCGAAATCGATTATCAAGAAGATCAATAAAGCGCAAACGGATACTGAAATGCCGCCACGCATTGCGCACGATATTGAAAATAAAGCGGGTATTTCTAACTTAATGGGGCTTTACTCGGCAGCCACAGGTCTTTCATTTACTGAAATTGAAGCGAAGTATCAGGGTGTGGAAATGTACGGCCCATTTAAGAAAGATGTCGGTGAAGCTTTGGTTGCGATGCTGGAACCGATTCAGTCTGAATATCAGCGTATCCGTCAGGATCGCGCCTATTTAGATACTGTGATGAAAGAAGGGGCTGAAAAGGCCTCGGCGAAAGCGGCAATTACCCTGAAAAAAGCGTTTGATGCGGTCGGCTTTATCGCTCGCCCGTAGTTAGTATTCGCTTAGGATTCACTCTCTATAAAAGCCTTAGCCCAATGCTAAGGCTTTTCACCAATGGCAGAACGATAATTTATGCTACTGATCATCGATAATTACGACTCCTTTACCTACAACCTGTACCAGTATTTCTGTGAACTGGGCGCGAAGGTTGAAGTGTACCGCAACGATGAGATTACCCTTGAGCAGATCGAACAGCGCCAGCCGACCCATTTAGTTATTTCTCCGGGCCCCTGCACGCCTAATGAGGCAGGTATTTCATTAGCCACAATTGAGCATTTTGCTGGAAAATTGCCGATACTTGGGGTCTGCCTTGGCCATCAGGCGATTGCTCAGGTCTTTGGTGCGCGAGTGGTGCGGGCAAAAAAAGTGATGCACGGTAAGACGTCGCTAATCCAACATACCAATCAGGGCGTTTTTTCTGGCTTGAATAATCCGCTTACCGTGACTCGCTATCATTCATTGGTGGTGGAAAATGGTACGCTGCCGGATTACTTTGAAATCACCGCGTGGAGTACTGATGAATCGGGACAGTTTGAAGAGATCATGGGGTATCGGCATAAAACCTTGGCGATTGATGCGGTTCAGTTTCATCCCGAGTCGATTAAAACAGAACAAGGTCATGAGTTATTGGCTAATTTTTTACGCCGTTAGCTCAGTAAAAGAGAATAAATAATTTCTTAAAAATATTGCATAAATAGTCATTTTGGGCGATAAAGTGGTCTAAATGAAGATTGGCAATAATCAGTACGCCGGGTGCTATCGTTTATCTGCCCGCCGAGATGGTGTGAGGCGATAGTGCATCGAATGAGGGAATAGATATGACAACAGAAGTAAAAGTTGAACGGTCTCAGTTTGATCAAGTGATGGTGCCTTGTTACAGCCCGATGGCGATGATCCCGGTAAGAGGGAAAGGGTCGACAGTCTGGGATCAGGACGGGGTTGAGTATATCGATTTTGCCGGTGGTATTGCAGTAAGCTGCCTCGGCCACTGCCACCCTGTTTTGGTTAACGCTTTGACTGAACAAGCGAATAAAATCTGGCACGTGAGTAACGTGATGACTAATGAACCTGCACTGCGATTAGCGAAAAAGCTGATTGATTTGACCTTTGCTGAACGGGTTTTTTTCGCTAACTCCGGAGCTGAAGCGAATGAAGCGGCATTTAAGCTGGCTCGTCGTTGGGCTGCTGAGACTCATAGTGCTGAAAAATCGGAAATTATCGCTTTTACTCAAAGCTTTCATGGTCGTACTTTCTTTACCGTAACTGTGGGTGGTCAGGCATCTTATTCAGATGGTTTTGGCCCAAAACCAGCAGATGTGACACATCTGCCTTATAATGATATTGAAGCGCTCAAAGCACAAATCTCTGAGCGTACCTGCGCGGTAGTAATGGAACCACTGCAAGGTGAGGGTGGCATTATCTCTCCAAGCGATGAATTTGTTAAAGCAGTACGTGAACTGTGCGATCAGAATGATGCCCTGCTGATTTTTGATGAAGTTCAGACGGGTAATGGCCGTACCGGTGCTTTTTATGAGTACCAGAACCTGGGTGTAACACCGGATATCCTGAGCACGGCAAAGTCACTTGGTGGCGGTTTCCCTATCGGTGCGATGTTGACGACTGAAAAACTGGCGCAGCATTTTAAAGTGGGTGTACATGGCTCTACTTACGGAGGTAACCCGCTGGCTTGTGCTGTTGCTGAAGCAGTAATTAATACTATCAGCCAGCCTGAAATATTAGCTGGCGTAAAAGAGCGTGAGCAACTTTTTCGAGATGGACTAGCGAAAATTAATCAAACCTATCCGGTATTTAGTCAAGTACGTGGTAAAGGTCTGTTACTTGGCGCTGTTATGAATGAAGAGTGGCAAGGCCGCGCACGCGATATCCTCGCTGCTGCCGGTGGACATGGTTTGCTTCTGTTGATCGCTGGCCCTAACGTGGTGCGTTTCACTCCATCTCTGGTCATTTCCGAAGCTGAGATTACTGAAGGCCTGGCTCGATTAGAAAAAGCTATTGCTTCGTTGTTTTAATCATCGGACTTCCTGATAGATGATATAAAAAAGCCACTCATACGAGTGGCTTTTCAACACTAAATCTTTAGCAACAGATTAGCGAGTACCGTAAACCACGATGGTTTTACCGTGCGCGGAGATAAGGTTTTGCTCTTCCAGCATCTTCAGGATACGGCCAACAGTTTCACGTGAACAGCCAACAATCTGACCAATCTCCTGACGGGTGATTTTGATTTGCATACCGTCTGGGTGAGTCATAGCGTCCGGTTGTTTTGCCAGATTGAGTAAAGTTTGTGCGATACGGCCAGTTACGTCTAAGAAGGCTAAATCACCGACTTTACGGCTGGTCACTTGTAGGCGACGAGCCATCTGAGAAGACAGACGCATCAGAATATCTGGGTTAACCTGAATTAACTGACGAAATTTCTTAAATGAAATTTCAGCAACTTCACATGGTGATTTTGCTCTCACCCATGCTGTACGCTCTTGATCATCTTCGAACAGGCCCAGTTCGCCAATAAAATCGCCCTGATTCAGGTAAGAAAGAATCATCTCTTTACCTTCTTCATCTTTAATCAATACAGCGACGGAACCCTTAACAATGTAATAAAGCGTTTCAGCCTTTTCACCTGCGTGAATCAAAGTGCTTTTTGATGGGTACTTATGAATATGACAGTGTGAAAGGAACCACTCTAAGGTTGGATCGGTTTGAGGTTTACCTAGAACCATAATATCTCTCTTCCTCTGCAGGGTATGCTTGCTGCTTTCCGTATTATATCAAAGCCAAAAACTGAACCGTCAGCTTAAAAGCTCTAAGCGAAGTGTGCAAGTTATCTTCTGTTTCCATACCAAATAGTATCCTTTTTCGGACACAATTTCTTGATTTTAATCGTGTGACAACTGCAAAACTTTACGCAAAAATGTGCACATGGTCACGCTATGAGAAGTAAGTTAATAGAACGCCGTTCGATTAGTCATTTGTCAACTTTTGTTGGAACCGCTTTCATATTTAGCCTATTTTCCCGGTTTCAATCAGCTGCTGTAAAATGGGGCGGACGATTAATTCCATGGCAAAACTCATCTTTCCGCCTGGTACTACGATGGTGTCATGGCTGGAAACAAATGAACCGTCAATCATTGCCAAAAGGTAAGGATAATCGACGTTTTTGATTCCTCGGATGCGGATCACAACGAAGCTTTCATCCAGACTCGGAATACCTTCTGCATTGAGTGGGTTGGAGGTGTCCACGGTTGGTACGCGCTGAAAATTAATATGAGTGCGTGAAAATTGTGGCGTAATATAGTTGAGGTAATCATCCATTGAGCGAACGATGGAGTCCATCACGGCTTCACGTGAATGGCCGCGATCGCGTGTATCACGGACGTATTTCTGAATCCATTCCAGGTTGACAATCGGCACCATGCCGATCAGGAAATCAACGTGTTGAGCGACATTGATATCCCCATGTTTAATCCCGCCGTGCAGCCCTTCATAGAATAGCACATCACTTTCTTTCGGCAGATCCTGCCACGGAGTAAAGGTGCCCGGCATCTGATTGTAGGGAACTGCCTCATCAAAGCTGTGCAGATAGCGGCGTACCTTGCCGGTACCGCTTTTACCATATTCTCGGAAAAATTCGTCCAACAATGGAAAATCATTCGCGGCAGAACCGAAGTAGCTGATATGGCGACCCTGTTCGCGGGCTTTGCGAATTTCAATATCCATTTCCGGGCGGGTAAAGCGATGGAAGCTGTCTCCTTCGACCCAGGCGGGTTTGACGTCCAGTGAACGGAACATTTTTCTGAATGCTTCTGAGGTGGTTGTCGTTCCTGCACCTGATGAGCCGGTTACGGCAATTATGGGATGTTTGGCTGACATGACTGACCTTGTCTGTAGTTCATTCCTGAAAAGTGAAACTGCAATATAGCATGGAAATATTACCCCATACCGAGAGAGGCTTCGTATTAGCGAAATTTAGGATGGGGCTGAATATCAACCGATTCATGCAATTCTGAATAGACTACCACCACTAGGCCAGCCTGCAGTTGCTGCTTTATCTGTTCCACTTTAGTCGCCAGATCCACTTCCTGCTCACCATAATCGGTGCCTTCACGTAAGACAAACTCACGGATTAAATTATCCAGAGTTTCTGGTGCAATATCCTGCCACGGTACAATCATTATCGACTTCCTAACACAAATGATGAGGTAACTATACTCAAACTACTTGGATTTGCAGGTAGCCAACACAGCTGCAACTTCAAGTAGGAAGAGTATATTTTATATAGAACCATTCTCATTTGCAGCCCTAACTGATAAATAAAAAAAACACCGCCGGGCAGATCGCGCAGCGGTGTTCATTATTCAATACGAAATGAAGTCAAATCAGGCACGATTGACTTCAAAACGGCCAACCAACTGATCAAGTCGGCCAATGGTGTTTTTCATCAGATTTGTGCGGCGTGATAGCTGACTGGAAGATTCTTGCAGAGTATGAATAATATGCTGAGCGTCATCGGCCGTTCTGCGGTTCTCTTCACTGTTGCGAGCCAGCCCCTGAATGACGTCAAACAGAGTGGTTGCGGTATGCTGCAATTTCTCATCCTGGCTGTTATCGCCGCCTATTTGAGTCGAATTTTCAACGTTCTCAATCCCTTCCTGCATAAACTGCACTGCTTTCTCTGACTGTTGATGGAGCGTGACCATTAAGTCACCGATATTTTTCGCTGCGCTGGAGGTTTTATTGGCTAATACTCGGACTTCATCTGCGACGACGGAAAAGCCTCGGCCATGTTCTCCGGCACGGGCAGCTTCTATCGCCGCATTGAGTGCCAGCAGGTTGGTCTGGGCAGTGATTTCGGTGATGATATTGACGATACCTCCAATCTTCTGCATTTCGTTATTCACATCATTCACCGTTTTCGCTGAAGACTGAACAATATGCTTAATCTGCTGGGCGCTTTCTGCCGCTCGTTGGTAATCCCGTTGCGCATTCTGTACAGCCTGAGTCATTAAGCTATTCATCTCCATCGCCGTTTCATTGGCCAACGCAATTTCCTGACTCTGGATATTGGAAAGCGACAACATATCGTGAATCGAACTGGCGGTAGTATCACTACTGCTGGTCAGCACCTGACCACGGCGGAACATGGACTCGGAAACACTTTTTACCTCATTGCTGGCAAACAGCAGCTCTTTGATCAGCCCTTCCAGGTTATCAATAAAACTGTTGGTCCAGCGCCCAAGATCGCCGGTTTCATCCGCTTTAAATTGTTTTGCATCCAGTCGTTGGGTTAAGTTGCCGTCGCCTTCGGCCAGAATCTGCATCACATGAGTCATGCCATCTAACTGCTTTGCTAGTGGAGAAGCGCTCATCAGATGGAAAGTGATTATGGAAAGTAAGCCAGAGAATAGCGATATTGCAGCATAAAACAGCGGTGATAACGGCTGAATCAGAGTGATTAGTGCCGGAGCCAACATGGCGGCAAGCAGGCTCAATGAATAATTACGCGTGAGTCTCTGCGCCACAGAACGGTGGCGATAAACTTCTTCTAAGTCGGATTCGCACATCATCCCCCAGCGATCCGGGGAACCGGGTAGGGTAAAGGTCACCCCCTTGCCGATCACTGGAATATGTCGGTAATCCGAATAGCCCGGATAGTCAATGTAGAGATTACTGCCGTTGCGGATGGTCTCACGCACGCCCGGGTGAAGTTGGTTAGTCGCCGGGTCAGTAAACATAATTTCAAATTCGGTATGCTGGCGGACTTTTACCGTGCCCCACTTGGTATGTACGCCATCTTTAAGGTTCTCGCCATGTGAGAAGCGGTTATCTTCGAAGCGCGAGCGGGAAAGAGCAATACCGGTTTTTATTGATGGGTCAAATTTTGATTCCACCATAAACAGATAGTTATCGCCTGATTCACTATAGATATGTCCGGCTTCACGCTGGATCAGATCACCCAGTACATCATTGGGCACCCGGCCACAGACACAGCCAATAACCTGATTTCCTTCATACAGAGGTTGGTAGAACATCAGAGTGACTTCATCATGAAACTCAGAACTGGAAGGCCCTAAGGTCAGGGTAACCGGGTCTATATAAGGGCCGTGTAGGAAAGGCTGTTTCAGCCCCTGCTCCAGCGCCTGAATCGAAGCAACTTTCTTGCCCTGCCTTTGATTAGCACTCGAAGCGACAACACTACCCAGAGTATCGACGATAAACATTTCCGAGAAATCTTTAGCGCGTTTCGTCAGTTGTTGTAGTGACTGGCTATATTCGGCTGAATTTTTGCTCGCAAGATAGAAAGAGGCGTCCTGAAGAAAGGCCCATTGGTTTTCTGCCCAGGTAGTGAGAATTTTTACCCGGGTCTGAGCGATATTCTCAAAGGTTTGTTTTAACGATGTGCTGCGATTGCGGTTTAAATAACAGGCTTTACGCATCGCAAGTTTACCGGTGTGGCCAAACCACGGCAGCCAATGACGTTCTTCATGGGAGAGGTGCATATTTCAATCCTATTGATTCTTCTTCTCAGTTCCACTGAGCACTTGTGCAAGAATTGCAAAATGTGTTCCGTTTGTGAGAATTAATTGGAATCAACTGGAGTTGGCTAGTTTTTAATAAGAATAAGTTACTTTATGGCATGATTTGTGGTGATGATGACTGTAATTACTGTCTTTTTTTGGTGCATATCTGATTTGCGCTGTTCGCCTTCGTTAAGTGAAAATGAGTGTTGCGCATTATATTGGTGCATATTGTCTATTGATTGGGCTTTATTGTGGTGCAATGTAATTCAGTGCATTATAAAGGTGCGGGGCATGATGAATCTGGCAGTAGCGCTCGGTTAAGGAACTTCCGCTTGCCGGGACAAACTGAGATTGGTTGATACAGTCAACTAAATCCAGTTGCTGCTGTTTTTCCAGTGCCAGTTCAAATTGCAGCGCTTCGCGGTAGAGGGTATCAGGCAGGTGAGGTTTGAAAGATTTGCGTAGTTCACGGTAGTCAATTAACAGTGTTTCACTGGGCTCAATGCTGGCAAGTAACCGTTGCCAGTCAGATTCGATCGGCATGATCTGCTGCTGATCGAGGTACTTGAGCAGTAGTAGCAGATTGACGTTGCCGGAGTAATTATTCTGTAGCGCCAGGCACGCCTCTTTGACTTCTCTGACCGCATAGTAGCGCAGGCAAAATTGCCATAATTGTTCGCTGGTCAAGGCAAAAGAGACGTGTTGTTCACTCATTAACTTTTCAACTCCTTACGCATTAAACTCCTGATCCATCTGTTCCAGGATCTCCTGCTGTTCCATCCAGTCCGCTTCGACCTTCTCCAGCTCAGATTTTGCTTTGGCCTGCGAGGCGATTAAATCGGTTAATTTGGTTTTGTTTTCCGCTTCGTAAAGGCTGCTGTCGGCAAGTTGGTTCTCAATGTCACTCACCAGAGCAGACAATTTATCCATCTGTGTTTCAAGCTGAGTGATTTTTTTGCGCAGCGGAGCCGTTTGAGTGCGGAATTCTGCCTCACGCCGTTTTTGTTCTTTCTTCGCTGCCGCACTGTTGATGTTGTTTTCTTTGTCTACGGCACCAGGCTGTGCATCACGGCGTTCCAGGCGCTGCTGATCGGTCAGCCACTTATAGTAGTCATTTAAATCACCATCAAATTCAGCAACCTGCCCCTGATGAACTAAGTATAGGTCATCGGTGGTCGCGCGCAGTAAATATCTGTCGTGGCTGACGATGACCATTGCGCCTTCGAAAGTTTGCAGCGCTAAAGTAAGTGCCTGGCGCATGTCCAGATCTAGGTGGTTGGTCGGTTCATCGAGTAGCAACAGGTTTGGCTTTTGCCAAACAATGAGTGCCAATACTAAACGAGCCTTTTCACCACCGGAAAACGGTGCGACTTTTTCCAGAGCTTTATCGCCCTGGAAGCCGAAACTGCCTAAATAGTCACGTAGCTGTTGCTCGGTATGATCCGGCGCAATCTGCATCATATGCTGTAAAGGTGTTTCTTCCGGGTGCAGGGTTTCTAACTGATGCTGAGCAAAGTAACCGATTTTCACGCCCTGAGAATAGGTCAGGTCGCCGCTAAAAGGTTTTAACTCGTTCGACAGCAGTTTAATTAGGGTTGATTTACCAGCACCATTGCGGCCTAACAGACCAATCTGGCTTCCCGGAACTAGGTTGAGGCGAATTTTTTCCAGAATCAGCTTGTCACCATAACCAGCGCTGACCTGATCCATCATTATGATGGGGTTGGGCAGGGCTGCTGGTTCACGGAATTCAAAGCTGAATGGGTTATCAAACTGTGCCGGCAGGACTTTTTCCATCCGCTCCAGGGCTTTAATCCGGCTTTGTGCCTGACGGGCTTTGGAAGCTTTATAGCGGAAGCGATCAATATAGCTCTGCATATGCGACATCTGCTTTTGTTGCTTCTGATACATTGCCTGCTGCAACATCATGCGTTCCGCGCGCTGATTTTCAAACGATGAATAGTTACCGGTGTATTCATTGAGGCGCTGGTTTTCGATATGAATAATTCGTCCGACAATCGGATCGAGAAAATCGCGGTCGTGTGAAATCAGCACTAACGTTCCAGGATAGCTTTGTAGCCAGCGTTCCAGCCACATAACGGCATCGAGATCGAGGTGGTTGGTTGGTTCATCAAGTAGCAGTAGATCAGAACGGCACAGCAGTGCCTGAGCGAGGTTAAGACGCATCCGCCATCCACCGGAGAACTGAGTCAGATTCCATTTCATCTGCTCCTGATTGAATCCCAGGCCGTTAAGCAATTCAGCCGCACGCGCTTGAATACTGTAGCCGCCAATAGTTTCTATTTTGCCGTGCAATTCGGCCACTCTGGTGCCGTTATCCTGCTCTTCTGCTTGGCGCAATTGATTTTCTAACTGACGAAATTCACGGTCACCATCAATCACATATTCAATCGCGCTACGCTCAATGGCTGGCGTTTCCTGTGCGACCCAGGCCAGTTCCCACTGGCTTGGCATGGAAAAATTACCCGCATCAATACTCAACTCATCTTTTAATAATGCAAACAGAGTGGATTTACCGCAGCCGTTTTTCCCTACCAACCCGACTTTGTCACCGGGGTGAATGGTAGCCGAAGCCTGATCTAAAAGAGGTTTGCCGCCACGCAGCAGTTGAATGTCTGAAAAGGTAATCATATCGCTTTCTAAATGGAGTAGGAATCTGTGGGGAATAGTAGGTGGATTAAGGATAAATGTCGATCACTAACCTATTTGCAGGTATCTTAGATGCATAAAGATTAAAGAGTGAGAAGTCACCATCATGTCAGCTTATCGTCCCAAAGTATTGGTTATCTATGCTCATCCTGAACCACAGAATTCAGTAGCTAACCATGTTTTGCTCAAAAGTATTGAGAATCTTGCCCATGTTACGATTCGCGATCTCTACGCCATTTATCCAGATTTTTTTATCGATGTCAGTGCTGAGCAGCAATTGCTGCTGGAACATGATGTGATTGTCTTGCAACATCCGCTGTATATGTACTCTTGTCCCGCTTTACTTAAAGAGTGGATGGATCGGGTACTCAGTAAAGATTTCGCTTTCGGTAGTAAAAGCGATCTGGAAGGAAAATACTGGCGCAGTGTGATTACCGTAGGTGGTAAGCAGAGTGCGTTTGGCGCCAAAGGTTACAATAAATATCCGCTGGAGCAGATTTTGCAGCCCTTCGAACTGACTGCGGCATTGTGCAAAATGCATTGGTTAGAGCCATTGGTGCTCTATTGGGCCAGACATGTGAGTGATATTGATCGTCTGGAACATGGTGAACATTATCGTCAGTGGTTGTGTGATCCTTTTACCCTGGAGGATGAATGATATGGCGGCAGTAACCAGTGAGTTTTTACAAAGTGGCGCCATCTTCTTAACGGCTGCGGTGGTGGCGGTTCCTCTGGCCCAGCGGGCTGGTTTGGGTGCTGTGCTTGGCTATTTGTTGGCTGGCGTAGCCATCGGGCCTTGGGGACTCGGCCTGATCAGTGATGTTGAAGCGATTCTCCACTTTGCCGAATTTGGCGTAGTAATGCTGCTGTTTGTGATTGGCCTGGAACTGAATCCGAAAAAACTGTGGCAGATGCGTGGACCGATTATCGGTTTAGGTGGCGCTCAGGTGGTGGTTACCAGTGCCATTTTAGCCAGTATTGCCCATATGTTTGCTCTCTCCTGGCAGGCGAGTCTGGTGATTGGTATGGGGTTGGCGATGTCTTCAACTGCAATTGCGCTGCGCGTGATAGAGGAAGAAGAACTCGAGCGTAGCGAAACCGGTCAGTCTGGTTTTGCGGTACTGCTGTTTCAGGATATTGCAGTGATCCCGATTCTTGCACTGCTACCGGTATTGGCTGGTGGTACTGGTGGTAGCTGGATCGATGGTGTATGGATGTTGGGCGGAATTATAGGATTGCTACTCGGTGGTCATTTCCTGTTAAGCCCTCTGTTCAGTTATATCGTGGCGAGTAAAGTGCGCGAACTATTTACGGTTGCAGCGTTGCTACTGGTGATAGGTATTTCACTGCTGATGCAGTCGTTAGGTCTGTCGATGGCGCTCGGTACTTTCCTCGCTGGGGTTCTGCTGGCAGAATCTGAATTTCGTCATGAGCTGGAAATTGCGATTGAGCCATTTAAAGGATTGTTACTCGGCCTGTTTTTCATTGCGGTTGGTATGGCAGTCGATCTTGGATTGCTGCTGCAATACCCGTTGGAAATTCTCGGTGCGGTGATTGTGCTGGTGGTGGTGAAAGGGGGCATACTCTATACCCTGGCGCGCCTCTTCGGCACCCGTACCAAAGCGCGCAGCAATATGGCAGCGATATTAAGTCAGGGTGGGGAATTTGCGTTTGTTATCTTCACTGCGGCACAAACTAATGGATTGCTGATTCAGTCGCAGTCTTCTTTCTTGCTGGTGGTGGTGAGTTTGTCGATGGTTACTACGCCATTGCTGCTGACAGCTCAGAAACGCTGGTACGCGCGTAACTTGAATCGAGAGGAAAGTGATCTTCAGGTCGATGTGGAAAATAAACAGCCACGGGTAATCATCGCTGGTTTTGGCCGCTTTGGGCAGATTGTCGGCCGTTTGATGTACGCCAATAAGATCAAAGTCACGGTGTTGGAAAGCGATGCCAGTCAGATTAAGCTGCTGCGTAAATATGGCTATAAAGTCTTTTATGGTGATGCGACTAATATTGAGCTGCTACGTTCTGCCGGAGCAGAAGATGCGGAAGCCATTGTGATATGTACCGATTCTCCGGATGAAGTGGTTAGTATCGTTGAACTGTGTAAGCAACATTTTCCTCGTTTGAAAATATTGGCGCGGGCGCGTAGCCGGGTCGAGGCGTACCAGCTAATCAACCTGGGAGTTGACCGTTATACACGGGAAACTTTCCATGGCGCATTGGATCTTGGTCGGCAGACTCTGGTTGAGTTGGGAATGCATCCTTACCAGGCCAAACGGGCAGAGGCTCATTTCCGTAAGTTAGATAATGCGATGTTGCGTGAACTGCTGCCAATGCATAATGAAGGCAGCCAATTATCGATTCGAGCCAAAGAGGTGCGTAAAGAGTTGGAAGAGATTTTTGGTCGCGAAATGGATAAAGATCACCAGGCACGTGATCGGTGGGAAAGAGAACAGGATTAATTGGAATGAAAAAACGCTTTATCGCTGGGGCTCAGTGCCCGGAATGCAAGGCGCAGGATTCACTGTGTTGGTGGGAAGAGAATAATATCGAGCATGTGGAGTGCGTCGAGTGTGGTTATATTGAACAGCGAAAACCAAAACAATTGGATCAATCTTCGCATGCGGATGAGTCAATGATCGGGATTTTTAAGCCTGAATAATTGTGTTTCTATATAAGATCCCCATAATAAGGGAATCTTTGTTTTAGCATCTTTCCACTGACTGATGCTCTTAGCGCTTCGGAGCGAATATGAAAATTGAAAATAACTTAGTGGTTAGCCTTGCTTACCAATTAAAACTTGATGATGGCGTAGTTCTGGATCAGTCAACAGTTGATGCTCCTCTGGATTACCTACACGGTCACAACAATCTGATCACTGGCCTGGAAAATCAGCTTACTGGTAAATCTGTTGGTGACAAATTCACTGCAGTAATTGCACCAGAAGATGCGTATGGTGAACACAACGAAGCCTTAGTTCAGCGCGTTCCGGCTAATGTTTTCCACGGTGTTGATCAATTGGAAGTCGGTATGCGTTTCCTGGCTGATACCGATCAGGGTCAAATCCCAGTAGAGATTACTGAAGTAGATGGCGATGAAGTGGTGGTTGATGGTAACCACATGCTTGCTGGTCAGACTCTGACATTTGATGTTGAAGTGGTTGCGATTCGTCCTGCGACTGAAGATGAAGTAGCACACGGCCATATTCATCAGGCTGGTGGCTGTGGTCACGACCATGGTGATGACCACGAATGTTGTGGCGGCCACGGTCATGATGATGATCATGAGTGCTGTGGTGGTCACGGTCATGATCATGGCGATGATTCTGGCTGTTGTGGCGGAAACGGCGGTGAAAAAGGCGGTTGTGGTTGCCACTAATTCAGCTAATTGCGCTTTAACTGCATAGCTTGAATTTGCAAACACCTACTGATTTCGGTAGGTGTTTTTGTATCGGTCAACAGAACCTGGAATCAGAATATGACAGCCCCTTTTTCTATCGCAATTCATGGCGGCGCGGGAACGATTGAACGCCATCGGATGTCTCCTGAACTGCAGCAGCAGATCGAATCAGCGCTTGAACAGGCAGTACTGGCCGGGCATAAATTACTTGAGCAGGGTGGCAGCGCGCTGGATGCCGTGGTGGCGGCGGTAAAAATTCTCGAAGATTCGCCGCATTTTAATGCCGGACACGGTTCGGTGTTAACTCACCATGAAATGGTGGAAATGGATGCGGCAGTGATGTCTGGTATTGATCGCCTGGCCGGTGCGGTTGCCGGGGTGCGACATATCCGCAATCCGATATTACTCGCACGCGATGTGATGGAGAAAAGTCCTCATGTATTGTTAGCGGGTGACGGTGCTGAAAGCTTTGCTTTTGAACAGGGTTATGAATATACCGAGCAGGATTACTTTTTTACTGAACGGCGTTACGATCAACTTCAGTCAATGAAAGCTAAAGGGCTATTCGCACTTTCCGAATCATCCTATCCGGATGATAAAAAATTCGGCACAGTCGGAGCGGTGGCATTGGATCAGCAGGGCCATTTAGCAGCCGCAACCAGTACAGGCGGTATCACCAACAAAAAGTACGGACGTATCGGTGATTCGCCATTAATCGGTGCCGGTACTTATGCACAGGATGGTGTGGTTGCGCTCTCAGCATCGGGGATGGGAGAGTTTTTTATTCGCCACTGTGTCTCGGCCGATATTGCGGCAAGGATGCGTTATCTGCATGAACCGCTCGGTGTGGCTTGCGATGCTGTGATAAAAGGCGAATTGCAGCAGGTTGGTGGTGAAGGTGGCGTAATTGGTGTAGATAAGTCAGGAAATATTCATTTTTCGCTCAACAGTTCTGGCATGTATCGCGCTTCTATCAGTTCAGAACACCCCTTATACATAGCGATTTATGCAGACGAATAGTCATAGATATTATCGAATTATCTAGGTTTGTCAGGGGAACTAGCTGCCAGGTTCCCTATTGGTTAACATATCAAGAATAATTAATTGCGAGAGATCAGGCAGTTATTTTCCATCACATATTTATGCTTAAAAAATGACTGCACATCCTTTCATTCGGTGCTAGAATCCATTTTTAACTAGCAATCAGACTTGGAAAGATGGGAAATAACGTTGTCGTTTTAGGCACCCAATGGGGTGACGAAGGTAAAGGAAAAATCGTAGACCTGTTAACTGAAGACGCTAAATATGTGGTCCGTTATCAAGGCGGTCACAATGCAGGTCACACTCTGGTTATCGACGGTGAAAAAACCGTTCTTCATTTAATTCCATCAGGTATCTTACGCAACAATGTGAAATGTATCATTGGTAATGGCGTAGTGCTTTCACCTGACGCATTAATTCATGAGATGGAACCTCTGGAAGCGCGCGGAATCCCTGTACGTGAACGTCTTTTCATTTCTGAAGCATGCCCTCTAATTCTTCCGTATCACATTGCACTTGATCAGGCTCGCGAAGCGGCGCGTGGCAAGAAAGCTATTGGTACAACCGGCCGTGGTATCGGTCCTGCGTATGAAGACAAAGTGGCTCGCCGCGGTCTGCGCGTGGGTGACTTGTTCGATAAAGTGTCATTTGCTGAGAAACTAAAGGAAGTGATGGAATATCATAACTTCCAACTGGTTAACTTCTACAAAGCAGAAGCAGTAAGCTACGAAGACGTTCTTGAGCAGGTGATGGGTTATGCTGACCTGTTGACTTCTATGGTTATTGATGTGACTGACGAGCTGGATGCAGCACGTAAGCGCGGCGATAAAATCATGTTCGAAGGTGCTCAAGGTACGCTGCTGGATATCGACCACGGTACTTACCCGTATGTAACCTCTTCTAACACTACCGCGGGTGGTGTTGCTGCTGGTTCAGGTTTTGGCCCTCGTCATTTAGGTTATATTTTGGGTATCGCGAAAGCTTACTGTACCCGTGTTGGTGCTGGCCCGTTCCCGACTGAACTGGATGATGAAGTGGGTAACCACTTAGGCACTAAAGGTGCTGAGTTTGGTGCAACTACTGGTCGTAAACGTCGTTGTGGCTGGTTTGATGCGGTAGCAATGCGCCGTGCTATTCAGATCAACTCAGTAACAGGTTTCTGCTTAACTAAGCTGGACGTTCTTGATGGTTTAGAAGAAATTAAAATCTGTACTTCTTACCTGATGAAAGATGGTTCAACGGCTTCTGTTTCACCGATGGCTGCTGATGCTTTTGAAGGTGCAACACCGGTTTATGAAACCATGCCAGGTTGGAGCGAAAGCACTTTCGGAGCTAAGACTCTGGAAGAACTGCCACAAGCGGCCTTGGATTATATCAAGCGTATTGAAGAACTAACGGGTGTTCCGGTAGATATTATCTCTACTGGCCCGGATCGCGTTGAGACGATTATTAAGGTTCATCCTTTTAACGTTTAATACGTGATATCGATTCAAATAATAGCCGATCTCAGGATCGGCTTTTTTTCGTCTGTATATGCTATATTGTTCGAATTATAATCAATTTTTAGGGTTGTTCATTTTTAACTAAAGTGTTCAGTACCATTGCCGATACTCTATTCAGGTCGTATTCCTTTTAGGATGGCGAGAAAGCAATCGCATTGAACAAAGAGTGCTAATATGAAGCTACGAAAAGTAGCAGCTTCGATATCGTTATTGTTCATGCTTTCTACATCGTATGCCAATGTGGCGGATGTCGGAGAGCCGATACCAATTTATTCCGAAGCTGAACTACTCAAACTGATTGAGCAAAATAAGCACCTCGAACGAGTAAAAGCCGATAACTGTCAGTTGGTGGAAGATATTGTTGCCCGTGCAACCCGGGTCAGTCTTCCTTCCTATGAATTCTTATACGGCGATATGCTTGCATCGGGGGTATGCGTTGACCAAGATGTGGAGTTGGGGCTCTATTACATGGAGTCTGCTGCGCATCAGGGGTTAGCCGCTGCACTGGAACAACTGGGACGTTATTATTCTCAGGGGATTATGGTGCAGCAGGATAAAGAGCGTGCGATCCCTTATTTTCGTGAAGCATCAGCAATGGGTAACCTGAATGCCCGTATTCAACTGGCGGAGTTGTTGTTACGTAACTATGGAAGTCCGCTGGATTATGAAGATGCTTACCGTTGGTTATATAACTCAGTGACTGCCGATAGCCGCTTACATAAACGTATCAATTTATTACGTCAGGGATTGGAACAACGCATGCCGGAAAACATTATCTCCCGGGCCAAAATGCGTGAAACCTTTTGGTAGCGACCTTCCTATTGCACTCCGCCGATAGCCCAGCCTGTACTCCTAAGTGTTACAGGCTAAATCCCCCTGCCAATTAATATTCAATTAAATATCTGATTTTTTGAAGAAATGGACACATAGCACTAGTATAATAATTAGAGTCTTCGTTGTTGTGCTGATTGTCAGTGGTCAGCGGTGACGAGAATACCTATCCCTCTCTAATTTAGGACTGATTATGTCTGATTCGATTCAAAATGATCCTTTTGCTGACCGCGAGGCAAGCAATTACGACAATCCCATCCCAAGCCGGGAATTTATTATTGAGTTTCTCGAGCGCGCAAATGTGCCGATGAACCGCAATGATATTTTTGAAGCCCTGGAGCTGAAGGGAGAGGATCAGTACGAAGGATTACGTCGCCGCCTGCGGGCGATGGAGCGTGACGGGCAATTAGTCTTTACCCGCCGTCAGTGCTATGCCTTGCCTGAAAAGTTAGAGATAGTGAAAGGTTATGTGATCGGCCATAAAGATGGCTATGGATGGGTGCGTCCGGAAGGAACCAGTGGTAAGGATGAGGATATTCTACTGCCGTACCATCAAATGCGTACTCTGATTCATGGTGATTATGTTTTGGTGCAGCCGTCGGGCACCGATAAAAAGGGTAGAAAAGAGGGGCGCCTGGTCCGAATTCTTGAGCAGCGCAACGATCAGATTGTAGGGCGTTTTTTCTTTGAGCAGGGCTTCTCCTATGTTGTACCGGATGACTCGCGTATCCATCACGATATTTTAATCCCGAATGAACTGCGTGGTACGGCTCGAATGGGCAACGTGGTGGTGATTGAAATTACCGACCGCGGTAGCCGTACGCGCGGAATGATGGGGCAGGTGATTGAGGTTCTCGGTGAGAATATGGCACCGGGGATGGAAACTAAAATCGCGATTCGCACTCACCAGATCCCTCATGTTTGGCCTGATGCTGTTGAACAGCAGATTAAGCAATTTGGCGAAGATGTACCGGAAGAAGCCAAACTTAACCGGGTTGATCTGCGCGACTTGCCGCTAGTGACCATTGATGGTGAAGATGCACGAGACTTCGATGACGCGGTCTATTGTGAAGCGAAAAAAGGCGGTGGCTGGCGTTTATGGGTAGCGATTGCCGATGTGAGTTACTATGTGCGCACCGACAGCCCATTAGATAAAGAAGCAATCCAGCGTGGTAACTCGGTTTACTTCCCTTCTCAGGTTGTTCCAATGTTGCCTGAGGTGCTGTCGAATGGTCTTTGTTCTCTTAACCCACAGGTGGATCGTCTGTGTATGGTGTGTGAGATGACTATCTCTGCTGCCGGTAAGCTTTCTGGCTATAAGCATTATGAAGCGGTAATGAATTCACACGCCCGCTTAACTTACAATAAAGTGCACGCGATATTAGAGCTGGATGATGTTGAGTTGCGCGAGCGCTATCAGGAGTTGGTTCCACATCTGGAAGAGCTGTACAACCTGTATAAAGTGCTCAAAGCTGCGCGTGATGATCGTGGGGCGATTGAGTTTGAAACCGTTGAGACCAAATTTATTTTTAATCCGGACCGCAAGATTGAACGCATTGAGCCAGTTGAACGTAACGATGCACATAAACTCATTGAAGAGTGTATGATTCTGGCCAATATTGCTTCGGCATCGTTAGTGGAAAAAGCTCAGGAACCCGCACTGTATCGAATCCATGAGACTCCGGGAGAGCTGAAGTTGACCGGTTTCCGTGATTTCTTAGGAGAATTGGGGCTGAATCTGACCGGTGGCCTGGAGCCATCACCAACCGATTACGCTAACTTGATGAAGCAAGTTATCAATCGCCCGGATCACGAACTGATTCAGACTATGTTATTACGCTCGATGAAGCAGGCGGTGTATAGCCCGGATAATGCTGGCCATTTCGGTCTGGCATTGAAACGTTATGCGCACTTTACTTCACCGATTCGTCGTTACCCGGATCTGCTGTTACACCGGGCGATTAAATATTTGATCGCGAAACACGAACATACTAATCAGGATCGCCGGACACCAACTGGTGGTTACCATTATTCATTCGATGATATGAATTTCTATGGTGAGCAGTGTTCGATGACCGAACGCCGCGCCGATGATGCTACCCGCGAAGTCTCGGATTGGCTGAAATGTGAGTATATGCAGGATCACGTTGGTGAGGAGTTGGAAGGGGTGATTGCTAACGTTACCGGTTTCGGCTTCTTTGTTCGCCTGACCGATTATCATATTGATGGTCTGGTGCATATTTCCAGTTTAGCCAATGACTACTATCAATTTGATCCGGTCGGCCAGCGTCTGATTGGTGAAAGCTTTGGTTCGGTTTACCGTTTAGGTGATGCGGTCAAAGTAAAAGTTGCGGCTGTGAACCTCGATGAACGACATATTGACTTTGAATTAGTCGAAACAAGTCGTAAGCTACGCGGCGAAGGAAAAACGGCGAAGAAGCGCGCTGAAGAAGCACGTGCTAAAGCTCGCGGTAAAAAAGAAGCCGCAACAAAATCGGGTAAGTCGACTACGTCTAAGCCAATGGTTGAGCCAACTAAGTATCCAGAAGTAGCCGCTAAGCCAAAGAAAAAGAGCAAAGCGACCAAGACACGTAAAAATAAGGCCCGGAGCAAAGTTTCGCACCGTAAAAATAAGCAGCAATAAGCCAAAGTAAGAAGCCAAAGTAAAAGCAAGCAAGGTAACTAATGAGTAACGAATTTATTTACGGCATTCACGCAATTAATGCCGTGCTGGAAAAATCACCGGAACGCTTTATTGAAGCGTTTGTGTTGAAAGGCCGACAGGATGATCGCTTGTTGCCTGTGCTGAATGAGCTGCAACGTTTAGGGGTATCCATTCAGCAAATGGGGCGTAAGACGCTGGACGATAAAGCCAAAGGGGCCAATCACCAGGGGATTATTGCCCGGGTGAAACCGACTAAAGCGCTTAATGAACACGATCTGGATGATATCCTTGCGCAGCATGAGCAGCCGTTATTGCTGGTTCTGGATGGCGTCACTGACCCACATAACCTCGGTGCTTGCCTGCGTAATGCTGATGCCGCCGGTGTAGCGGCCGTGATCGTACCGAAAGATAAATCAGCACCGATGACAGCAACGGTATCTAAAGTGGCGTGTGGCGCGGCAGAAACGGTTCCGCTGGTTCGGGTGACCAACCTGGCGCGAACCATGCGCGCATTGCAGGAACAGGGTATCTGGATTGTTGGTACTGCGGGTGAGGCTACGCATGATATCTATCAGGCTAAATTGACCGGGCCATTGGCGATTGTTATGGGTGCCGAAGGCGACGGTATGCGCCGTCTGACTCGTGAAACCTGTGATGATTTGATCAAAATCCCGATGGCAGGTAGCGTTTCCAGCTTAAACGTTTCGGTTGCGACCGGGATCTGCCTGTTTGAAGCGGTAAGACAACGTCTGGCATCCTAATTCTCCTAGCATAACTCGCTGATAAAGCAGGCGAGTGTTTAATTTGCGTTTATTTATTAAACACCGCTTGCAACCCACCCGCCAATCTGTATAATACCGCCCACTGACTTAGGTCAGTTGTGAACCAATGAGCAGCGAGGAGTAGGCACTGCCTAGTAATGTATACTCAGCTTATGTTCGCAGTTAATTAAAATTTAGCTCTCTACCTTTTTGGATAGAGCAAGTTAATCATCTATTAGCTGACAATGCGCCCGATCTGGGTGCTACGGTTTCACATAAATCAATCGGCATTCTCTCACCTAAAGTGAGTCGGAGTGGCGATATTGTTTGTGTAATTTTTTAACTATTGGAGCTCTGTCTCATGCAGAACCAACGTATCCGTATCCGCCTTAAAGCATTCGATTACAAACTAATCGACGCTTCTACAGCGGAAATCGTTGAAACAGCTAAGCGTACCGGCGCACAGGTTCGTGGTCCAATTCCACTACCTACTCGTAAAGAACGTTTCACTGTTCTTATCTCTCCACACGTCAACAAAGATGCTCGTGATCAGTACGAAATCCGTACTCACAAACGTCTAATCGACATCGTTGAACCAACAGATAAAACTGTTGATGCGCTGATGCGTCTAGATCTAGCTGCTGGCGTTGATGTACAAATCAGCCTAGGTTAAGGGAGATTGGAATAATGATTGGTCTAGTCGGACGTAAAGTGGGTATGACCCGCGTATTTACTGAAGAAGGCGTTTCTATCCCAGTAACAGTTGTGGAAGTTGAAGCGAACCGTGTTGCTCAAGTTAAAACACTTGAAACTGACGGCTACGCAGCAATCCAGGTAACTGCTGGTGCTAAGAAAGCTAACCGTGTAACTAAGCCTGAAGCTGGTCACTTTGCGAAAGCAGGTGTTGAAGCAGGCCGCGGTCTTTGGGAATTCCGTTTAGAAAACGGCGAAGAGTTTGCTGTTGGTGCAGAACTAACTGTTGAACTTTTCAATGAAATTAAAAAAGTAGACGTTACTGGTACATCTAAAGGTAAAGGTTTCCAAGGCGCTGTTAAGCGTTGGAACTTCCGTACTCAAGATATGACTCACGGTAACTCATTGTCTCACCGTGCTCCTGGTTCTATCGGTCAATGTCAAACTCCAGGTCGCGTATTTAAAGGCAAGAAAATGGCAGGTCACATGGGTGATGAGCGTGTAACGACTCAAAACCTAGAGATCGTACGTGTTGACGCTGAGCGCAATCTGCTTCTTATTAAAGGTGCAGTCCCAGGCTCAACTGGCGCTGACGTGATCGTAAAACCAGCTGTTAAAGCATAACGTCTAGGAGTAAGTAATGGAATTGATGGTTAAAGGTGCCGACGCACTAACTGTTTCCGAAACTACTTTCGGACGTGAGTTCAACGAAGCTCTTGTTCACCAAGTAGTTGTTGCGTATGCAGCAGGTGCTCGTCAAGGTACTCGTGCTCAAAAAACTCGTTCAGAAGTTTCTGGCGGTGGCGCAAAACCATGGCGTCAAAAAGGTACTGGCCGTGCACGTGCTGGTACAATTCGTAGCCCAATCTGGCGTACAGGTGGTGTTACTTTTGCTGCGAAACCACAAGATCACAGCCAAAAAGTAAACAAAAAAATGTACCGCGGTGCTATGAAAAGCATTCTTTCTGAGCTTGTTCGTCAAGAGCGTCTAATCGTTGTTGATAACTTCTCAGTTGAAGCACCAAAAACTAAAGAGCTAGTAGCTAAGCTGAAAGAGCTTGAGCTAAACGATGTTCTAATCGTAACTGGCGAAGTAGATGAGAATCTGTTCTTAGCAGCTCGTAACCTATACAAAGTTGACGTACGTGATGCAGCGGGTATCGACCCAGTTAGCCTAATCGCGTTCGACAAAGTTGTAATGACTGCTGCTGCAGTTAAGCAAGTTGAGGAGATGCTAGGATGATCAAGCAAGAACGTCTACTAAAAGTTCTACGTGCTCCGCACATCTCTGAAAAAGCAACTATGGCTGCAGAGAAAGCGAACACTATCGTTTTCAAAGTAGCAATCGATGCAACTAAGAAAGAGATCAAAGCAGCTGTAGAACAGCTATTTGAAGTTGAAGTTAAGTCTGTAAATACTCTTATCACTAAGGGTAAGACCAAACGTCAAGGTCTACGCCAAGGCCGTCGTTCAGACGTGAAGAAAGCGTACGTTACTTTGAAAGAAGGTCAAGATCTTGACTTCGTTGGCGGCGCGGAATAACAGGAGTAGTTGAAAAATGGCTATTGTTAAATGTAAGCCGACTTCGGCTGGTCGTCGTCACGTAGTTAAAGTTGTTAACGCTGACCTTCATAAAGGTAAGCCTTACGCTCCACTTTTAGAGAAAAACTCTAAAAACGGTGGTCGTAACAACAACGGTCATATTACTGTTCGTCACATCGGCGGCGGTCATAAACAGCACTACCGTGTGATTGACTTTAAACGTACTAAAGATGGTATCCCTGCAAAAGTTGAACGTATTGAATACGATCCAAACCGCAGCGCGAACATCGCTCTAGTACTATATGCAGACGGTGAACGTCGTTACATCATCGCACCTAAAGGTGTTCAAGCTGGTGACGCGATCCAATCTGGTGTAGATGCGCCAATCAAAGCAGGTAACACTCTGCCAATGCGCAACATCCCTGTTGGTTCAACTGTACACTGTGTTGAACTTAAGCCTGGTAAAGGTGCACAGCTAGCTCGTTCAGCTGGCGCATACGCTCAAATCGTTGCTCGTGATGGTTCATATGTAACTATCCGTCTACGTTCTGGCGAAATGCGTAAAGTGCTGTCTGAAGGCCGTGCAACTATCGGTGAAGTAGGCAACCACGAACATATGCTACGTGAACTGGGTAAAGCCGGTGCTAAACGTTGGCGCGGTGTTCGTCCAACCGTTCGCGGTGTGGTAATGAACCCGGTTGACCACCCACATGGTGGTGGTGAAGGTCGTACTTCTGGTGGTCGTCACCCAGTATCTCCTTGGGGTATGCCAACTAAAGGCTTCAAAACCCGTAAGAACAAACGCACCGACAAGTACATTGTACGTCGTCGTAATAAGTAATCTATTTAAGAGGATAAGCCATGCCACGTTCTCTCAAGAAAGGTCCATTCATTGACCTACACTTGCTGAAGAAGGTAGAGAAAGCGGTGGAAAGCGGAGACAAAAAGCCTATTAAGACTTGGTCCCGTCGTTCAATGATCATTCCAACAATGATCGGTTTGACCATCGCTGTCCATAATGGTCGTCAGCACGTTCCAGTATTTGTAACTGATGAAATGATCGGCCACAAACTGGGCGAATTCGCACCGACTCGTACTTACCGCGGCCATGCTGCAGATAAGAAAGCTAAGAAGAAATAAGGAGTAGATGATGGAAGCTTTAGCTAAACATAACTTTGCTCGCATTTCTCCTCAGAAAGCTCGCTTAGTTGCAGACTTAATCCGTGGTAAATCAGTTGACCAAGCTCTGGAAATTCTGACTTTCAGCAACAAAAAAGCTGCTGAACTGATCAAGAAAGTTCTTGAGTCAGCTATCGCTAACGCGGAACACAACGAAGGTGCAGATATCGACGATCTATCAGTCGCTAAAATCTTCGTAGATGAGGGCCCTGTCATGAAGCGTATTATGCCTCGTGCCAAAGGCCGTGCGGATCGTATCTTGAAGCGTTCAAGCCACATCACTGTTGTTGTAGCAGATCGCTAAGGGACTAGGAGAGTAAGCAATGGGTCAGAAAGTACATCCTAATGGCATTCGTCTTGGCATCGTTAAGCCTTGGAATGCTACATGGTTTGCTAATACCAAAGATTTCGCTGACAACCTAGACGGCGACTTCAAGGTACGTCAGTTCCTATCTAAGGAATTGCAAAACGCGTCTCTATCACGCATCGTTATCGAACGTCCTGCTAAGAGCATTCGTGTGACTATTCACACTGCTCGTCCAGGCGTTGTAATCGGTAAGAAAGGTGAAGACGTAGAAAAACTACGCGCAGCTGTAGCGAAAATCGCAGGTGTACCAGCGCAAATTAACATCGCTGAAGTACGTAAGCCTGAGCTTGACGCTCAACTTGTAGGTGATAGCATCGCGTCTCAGCTAGAGCGTCGTGTTATGTTCCGTCGTGCTATGAAGCGCGCGGTACAAAACGCAATGCGTCTAGGCGCTAAAGGTATCAAAGTAGAAGTAAGTGGCCGTCTAGGCGGTGCTGAAATTGCACGTTCAGAATGGTATCGTGAAGGTCGTGTGCCTCTACATACTCTACGTGCTGACATTGATTACGCAACTTCTTCGGCTCACACCACTTATGGTGTAATCGGCGTTAAAGTTTGGATCTTCAAGGGTGAAATCCTTGGTGGTATGCCAACTGCTGAAGCGCAAGAGCCAAAGGCTGACAAGCCTAAGAAGCAAGCGCGTAAAGGCCGTAAGTAAGGAGTCGATAGATGCTACAACCTAAACGTACTAAGTTCCGCAAGACTCACACTGGTCGTAACCGTGGTTTAGCGAAAGGCACTGAAGTATCATTCGGTACTTTCGGTCTTAAAGCTGTTGGCCGTGGTCGTCTAACTGCTCGTCAAATCGAAGCAGCTCGTCGTGCTATGACTCGTCACGTTAAGCGTCAAGGTAAAATCTGGATCCGTGTGTTCCCAGACAAACCAATTACAGAAAAGCCGCTTGAAGTTCGTCAAGGTAAGGGTAAAGGTAACGTTGAGTACTGGGTAGCCCAAATCCAACCTGGTAAGGTTATGTACGAAATGGGTGGTGTTCCTGAAGCACTGGCACGTGAAGCATTTGCTCTTGCAGCAGCTAAACTGCCATTCAAGACTACTTTCGTAATTAAGCAGGTGATGTGATGAAAGCACAAGATCTACGCGAAAAAAGCGTTGACGAGCTAAACGCTGAGCTATTGAGTCTGCTAAAAGAACAGTTCAACTTGCGTATGCAAGCTGCAACTGGTCAGCTACAGCAAACTCATACTCTGAAAGTTGTTCGCCGTGATATCGCACGTGTGAAAACTGTTTTGACTGAGAAGGCAGGCGCATAATGAGCGACAAAATTCGTACTCAAACTGGTCGTGTTGTAAGCGACAAGATGGAAAAGTCTATCGTTGTTGCTATCGAACGTTTCGTAAAACACCCGATTTACGGTAAGTTCGTTAAACGTACGACTAAAGTACACGCACATGATGAAAACAACGAATGTGGCCAAGGCGACTTAGTTGAAATCAAAGAGTGTCGTCCACTGTCTAAGACTAAGTCTTGGACTTTGGTAAAAGTAGTAGAAAAAGCGAAGATCTAATCTCACTTTTCTACTAAAAGAAAGCGGCCCCAATTATTTTTGGGGCCGCTTGTTTTTTGACTACCCAATCACAAAAAAGGGTGTTACAATTCGCGTCCCTTTTAAAGAGGCAGCCCGACCCGTGATGGGTCTAGTTTTAATATTTAGCGGAGCACTAACATGATCCAAATGCAAAGTATGCTGGACGCAGCTGATAACTCAGGCGCCCGCAGCGTAATGTGTATTAAGGTTCTGGGTGGCTCTCACCGTCGTTATGCACACATCGGCGACATCATCAAAGTTACTGTGAAAGAAGCAATTCCTCGCGGTAAAGTTAAAAAAGGTGATGTACTGAAGGCGGTGGTAGTTCGCACCCGTAAAGGCGTACGTCGTCCAGACGGTTCTGTCATTCGCTTCGACCGTAACGCTTGCGTATTGTTGAACAACAATTCAGAGCAACCGATCGGTACACGTATCTTTGGTCCAGTGACTCGTGAACTTCGTAATGCGAAATTCATGAAGATTGTGTCACTGGCGCCAGAAGTATTGTAAGGAGCGCTAACATGGCAGCTAAAATCCGTCGTAATGACGAAGTAATCGTTCTTGCTGGTAAAGATAAAGGCAAGAAAGGTAAAGTAACTAAAGTTCTAGCAACTGGTAAAGTTATCGTTGAAGGTATCAACCTTGTTAAAAAACACCAAAAGCCTGTACCGGCTCTAGGTCAACAAGGTGGCATCGTTGAACAAGAAGCAGCAATTGACGCTTCTAACGTTGCAATCTTTAACGCGGCAACTGGTAAAGCAGACCGTATTGGTTTCCGTTTCGAAGATGGTAAGAAAGTTCGTTTCTTTAAATCTAACGGCGAAACTGTTTCTAACTAATATAAGTAATTTGGAGTTCTACTATGGCGAAACTGCATGATTACTACAAGTCGTCTGTAGTCGCTGATCTGACCAAACAGTTCAGCTACACAAGCGTCATGCAAGTCCCTAGGATTGAGAAAATCACCCTAAACATGGGCGTTGGTGAAGCAATCAACGATAAGAAACTGCTAGAAAACGCGGCTTCTGATATGGCAACGATCTCTGGTCAAAAGCCACTTATCACTAAAGCACGTAAATCTGTTGCAGGTTTTAAAATTCGTGAAGGCTACCCAATTGGTTGTAAAGTAACCTTGCGTGGCGAACGTATGTGGGAATTCTTAGAGCGTTTAATCTCTATTGCACTTCCACGTGTACGTGACTTCCGTGGCGTTAGCGCTAAGTCTTTTGACGGACGCGGTAACTACAGCATGGGCGTTCGCGAGCAAATCATCTTCCCGGAAATCGACTACGATAAAGTCGATCGTGTACGCGGTCTTGATATTACTATCACGACTACAGCTGGTACCGATGAGGAAGGCCGTGCTCTGCTGGCTGCCTTTAACTTCCCATTCCGTAAGTAAGGTGAAGGGTTACTGTTATGGCTAAAATGTCAATGAAAGCACGTGAAGCAAAACGTGCAAAGCTAGTAGCACAGTACGCAGAAAAGCGTGCAGCGCTAAAAGCAACAATTAATGATGTAAACGCATCTGAAGAAGATCGTTGGGATGCAGTTCTTAAACTACAATCTCTACCACGTGACTCTAGTGCATCACGTCAGCGCAACCGTTGTAACCAAACTGGTCGTCCACACGGTTACCTACGTAAGTTCGGTCTGAGCCGTATCAAAGTTCGTGAAGCTTGCATGAAAGGCGAGATTCCTGGACTTCGTAAGGCTAGCTGGTAATTGCCACTTAATCATTTGGAGTATAGTTTATGAGCATGCAAGATCCGATTTCGGATATGCTGACCCGCGTTCGTAACGGTCAGGCAGCAAACAAAGTTGCTGTTAAGATGCCTTCTTCAAAGCTTAAAGTTGCAATTGCTGCACTTCTAAAAGCTGAAGGTTACATCGAAGATTTCGCTGTTGATAGCGAAGTAAAACCTGAGCTTGAAATTACTCTTAAGTATTTCCAAGCTAAACCTGTAATTGAGCAAATCCAACGTGTTTCACGTCCTGGTCTGCGCGTCTATAAGAAAAAAGGCGACTTACCGACTGTGATGGGCGGATTGGGTATTGCTGTCGTATCCACTTCCAAGGGTCTGATGTCAGACCGTGCTGCTCGCAAAGCAGGTCTTGGTGGTGAAATCATTTGCTACGTAGCGTAATTAAGGAGTAGATATGTCTCGTGTTGCTAAAGCACCTGTCGCTATTCCAGCTGGCGTAGAGGTGAAATTAAACGGCCAAGAGATCACCGTAAAAGGTGCTAAAGGTGAGCTTACTCGCGTTGTTAACAATGCTGTAGTAATCGCACAGGAAGAGAACAACCTAACTTTCGGTCCTCGTGAAGGCGTAGTTAACGCTTGGGCACAAGCAGGTACTGCTCGTGCACTAGTAAACAACATGGTTGTTGGTGTTACTCAAGGCTTTACGAAGAAACTTGAACTTAAGGGTGTTGGTTACCGTGCTGCTATCAAAGGCAACGCTGTAGGTCTGACCCTGGGCTTCTCTCACCCGGTTGAGCATGAACTGCCAGCGGGTATTAAGGCTGAATGTCCAAGCCAAACTGAAATCATTCTGACTGGTTGTGATAAACAACTTGTTGGTCAGGTTGCGGCTGACATTCGTTCATACCGTGCTCCTGAGCCTTATAAAGGTAAAGGTGTTCGCTACGCAGATGAAAATGTGCGTACTAAAGAAGCTAAGAAGAAGTAAGGTAACGCTATGGATAAGAAAGCATCTCGCATCCGTCGTGCCACTCGCGCACGTCGTAAGATTGCAGAACTGGGTGCAACTCGCCTAGTCGTGCACCGTACTCCTCGTCACGTGTACGCACAAGTGATTGCAGCTAACGGCTCTGAGGTTATCGCAGCAGCTTCTACTGTAGAAAAAGCGATCCGTGAGCAGGTTAAATACACTGGTAACATCGATGCAGCAAAAGCAGTGGGTAAAGCCGTTGCCGAGCGTGCGCTTGAAAAAGGCGTAACAGAAGTTGCATTTGATCGTTCTGGTTTCCAATACCACGGTCGAGTAGCGGCGCTAGCAGATTCTGCTCGCGAAGCTGGTCTGAAATTCTAAGGTAGGGTTGGAAGATGGCTAAAGAACAACAAGTTCAACAAGCAAGTGATTTGCAAGAAAAACTAATCGCAGTTAACCGCGTTTCTAAAACGGTTAAAGGTGGTCGAATCATGAGCTTCACTGCACTAACTGTAGTTGGTGACGGTAATGGTCGTGTAGGTTTCGGTTACGGTAAAGCCCGTGAAGTACCTGCAGCGATTCAAAAAGCAATGGAAAAAGCGCGCCGTAACATGGTTACTATCGCGTTAAACGAAGGTACTCTTCACCACGCGGTGAAAGGTCGCCATTCGGGCTCTAAAGTTTACATGCAGCCAGCATCAGAAGGTACGGGTGTAATCGCAGGTGGTGCGATGCGTTCAGTACTTGAAGTTGCAGGTGTACACAACGTACTGTCTAAAGCATACGGTTCTACGAACCCAATCAACATCGTTCGTGCAACGATTGATGCTTTGAGCAATATGAAGTCACCAGATATGGTTGCTGCTAAACGTGGTCTGACTGTTGAAGCTATTTCGGAGTAAGAACACCATGGCAACTATTAAAGTAACACAAACTAAAAGCTCAATTGGTCGCCTGCCAAAGCATAAAGCTACTTTGCGCGGTTTAGGTCTTCGTAAAATCAACCATACAGTAGAACTTGAAGATACTCCGTGTGTACGCGGTATGATCAACAAGGTTTACTACATGGTTAAAGTTGAGGAGTAATCAGAATGCGTTTGAATACTCTATCACCGGCTGCGGGTTCTAAGCCTTCTAAGAAGCGTTTAGGTCGTGGTATCGGTTCTGGCCTGGGTAAAACCGGTGGCCGTGGTCACAAAGGTCAAAAGTCACGTTCTGGCGGTTCTGTTCGTCCAGGTTTTGAAGGCGGTCAAATGCCTCTTAAACAACGTCTGCCAAAATTCGGTTTCACTTCTCGTAAGAGCCTAGTGTCTGCTGAAGTTCGTCTAGCTGAGCTAGCGAAAGTTGAAGGTGATGTTGTTGATCTGAACAGCCTAAAAGCAGCTAACGTTATCACTAAGAACATTGAGAACGCTAAAATCGTTCTTTCTGGTGAAATTAACAAAGCTGTGACTGTTAAAGGTCTACGCGTGACTAAAGGCGCTAAAGCTGCAATCGAAGCTGCAGGCGGTAAAATCGAGGAATAATCTCGAGGAACGAGGTACAGATGGCTAAGAAACCAGGACAAGATTTTCGTAGTGCTCAAAGCGGTGTTAGTGAACTAAAATCGCGCCTATTTTTCGTAATTGGTGCACTGTTAGTTTTTCGAGCAGGCTCTTTTGTGCCGATTCCTGGTATTGATGCGACTGTACTTGCCGATTTGTTCGAACAGCAAAAAGGTACCATCGTTGAAATGTTTAACATGTTCTCCGGTGGTGCTCTTTCGCGTGCATCTATATTAGCGTTGGGTATTATGCCGTATATTTCGGCATCAATTGTTATCCAACTGCTGACTGTAGTTCATCCCGCGTTAGCTGAACTCAAGAAAGAGGGTGAAGCAGGCCGTCGTAAGATTAGCCAATATACGCGTTACGGCACGCTCGTACTTGCAACATTCCAAGCATTGGGTATTGCGACAGGACTACCAAACATGGTCTCTAATCTGGTTGTTATCGACCAAACCATGTTTACGTTCATCGCTACCGTGAGTCTAGTAACTGGTACCATGTTCTTAATGTGGTTAGGTGAACAGATCACAGAGCGTGGAATTGGTAATGGTATTTCATTACTTATTTTTGCAGGTATTGTTGCTGGATTGCCTTCGGCAATCGGTCAGACAATCGAGCAAGCGCGTCAAGGTGAATTGCATGTACTTCTGCTATTGTTGATTGGTGTAATTTCGTTTGCAGTAATTTACTTTGTTGTTTTCATGGAGCGTGGTCAACGTCGTATCGTCGTTAACTATGCGAAACGTCAACAAGGTCGTAAAGTATTTGCTGCACAGAGTACTCACTTGCCATTGAAAGTTAATATGGCTGGTGTTATTCCTGCGATTTTTGCCTCAAGTATTATTCTGTTCCCGGGCACTTTAGCTCAGTGGTTTGGAAGTGTTGGTGGTGAAGGTTCAGCTTTTGGCTGGTTAACCGATTTGTCTTTGGCATTAAGCCCAGGCCAACCACTTTACGTAATACTTTATGCAATAGCGATTATCTTCTTCTGTTTCTTCTACTCGGCGTTGATGTTCAACCCGCGTGAAACAGCCGATAATCTGAAGAAGTCTGGTGCGTTCGTACCCGGTATCCGCCCAGGTGAGCAGACAGCGAAATATATTGATAAAGTGATGACGCGTTTAACCCTAGCTGGTGCGTTATACATCACTTTTATCTGTCTGATTCCCCAGTTCATGATGGCCGCTTGGAACGTACGTTTCTATTTCGGCGGTACTTCACTACTTATCGTAGTGGTTGTAATCATGGATTTTATGGCACAGGTACAGACTCATTTGATGTCAAGTCAGTATGATTCTGTGTTGAAAAAGGCAAATCTGAAAGGTTACGGCCGTTAATTCGGTTGTGATTCTGACTCAGATTTCTATTACGGAGTTTAGCAATGAAAGTTCGTGCTTCCGTTAAAAAAATCTGCCGTAACTGTAAAATTATCAAGCGCAACGGTGTTGTTCGCGTAATTTGCAGTGAGCCAAAGCATAAGCAACGCCAAGGCTAATTAGCAGAAATTTTTACTTGAAAATTAAGGGTTGGTCGAGTATATTCCTCGGCCTACCTTTTGCGTGCAAAAGAAGTAGCATTCCGTAACGTATCCTCGACGGGCTTTGTTACGGATAATTTCTTTATTAAAGTACTAGGAGTGAATAGTGGCCCGTATAGCAGGCATTAACATTCCTGATCAAAAGCATGCTGTGATTGCATTAACTGCAATCTACGGCATCGGTAAAACTCGCTCTCAAGCTATCCTAGCTGAAGTGGGTATTGCTGAAGATGTTAAGATCAGTGAACTAACTGAAGAGCAGATCGATCAACTGCGTGATGGTGTAGCTAAATACACTGTAGAGGGTGATCTACGTCGTGAAGTTTCCATGAACATCAAGCGTCTAATGGACCTTGGTTGTTACCGTGGTCTTCGTCATCGTCGCAGTCTACCACTACGTGGACAGCGTACTAAAACCAACGCTCGCACCCGTAAGGGTCCGCGTAAGCCGATCAAGAAATAGTCGGGTGAGGTAGAGTACAATGGCTAAACAACCAACTCGCGCACGTAAACGCGTTCGCAAACAAGTCGCAGATGGCGTGGCGCACATCCATGCATCTTTTAACAACACAATCGTTACCATTACTGACCGTCAAGGTAATGCACTAGCTTGGGCTACTGCAGGTGGTTCAGGTTTCCGTGGTTCTCGTAAGTCAACTCCATTCGCAGCGCAAGTTGCGGCTGAGCGTTGTGCTGAAATGGCTAAAGAATATGGCCTAAAGAACCTGGAAGTTATGGTTAAGGGTCCTGGTCCAGGCCGTGAATCAACTGTTCGCGCTCTGAATGCAGCTGGTTTCCGTATCACTAACATCGTTGATGCGACTCCTATCCCTCATAACGGTTGTCGTCCACCGAAGAAACGTCGCGTATAACGTTTCTAGGAAGATTGGAGAAAGATCATGGCAAGATATTTGGGTCCTAAGCTGAAGCTTAGTCGCCGCGAAGGTACTGACTTATTCCTTAAGTCTGGTGTTCGTGCGATTGATACCAAGTGTAAAATTGATAATGCACCAGGTGTACACGGCGCTCGTCGTGGCCGTCTATCAGACTATGGTGTACAGCTTCGTGAGAAGCAAAAAGTTCGTCGTATGTATGGCGTACTAGAAAAACAATTCCGTAACTACTACAAAGAAGCTGCCCGCCTGAAAGGCAACACAGGTGAAAACCTGCTTCAGCTTCTTGAAGGTCGTCTAGATAACGTAGTTTACCGCATGGGCTTTGGTGCAACTCGCGCAGAAGCACGTCAGCTAGTTAGCCACAAAGCTATCCTAGTTAACGGTAAAGTGGTAAATATTCCTTCTTTCAAAGTTGCGGCAGATGACGTTGTTTCTATCCGTGAAAAAGCGAAAGCTCAATCACGTATCAAAGCGGCTCTAGAAGTCTCTGAACAACGTGAAAAACCAACTTGGATTGAAGTAGATGCTAGCAAGATGGAAGGAACATTCAAGCGTTTGCCTGAACGTTCAGATCTATCAGCTGATATCAACGAACAATTGATCGTCGAGCTTTACTCTAAGTAAGGTTTAAACTAAAGAGAGGACACAATGCAGGGTTCTGTAACAGAATTTCTTAAGCCACGTCTTGTTGATATTGAACAAATCAATGCGACACACGCAAAAGTAACTCTTGAGCCGTTAGAGCGTGGTTTCGGCCATACTCTGGGTAATGCACTTCGCCGTATTCTTCTTTCGTCAATGCCAGGTTGTGCAGCGACTGAAGTTGAAATTGAAGGCGTACTACACGAATACAGCACCAAAGAAGGTGTTCAGGAAGATATCCTTGAGATTCTTCTGAACCTTAAAGGTCTGGCTGTTCGCGTTGCCGAAGGCAAAGATGAAGTGTTCATTACACTAAATAAATCCGGTTCAGGCCCTGTTGTTGCAGGTGACATCACTCATGATGGTGATGTTGAGATCGTGAACCCTGAGCACGTAATTTGTCATTTAACAGATGACAACGCTGAGATCGCAATGCGCATCAAAGTAGAACGTGGTCGTGGGTACATTCCGGCTTCTGCGCGTATCCATACTGAAGAAGATGAGCGTCCGATCGGTCGTCTGCTTATCGATGCAACTTACAGCCCAGTAGACAAAATTGCCTACGCGGTTGAAGCGGCTCGTGTTGAGCAACGTACTGACCTAGACAAACTTGTCATCGATATGGAAACAAACGGAACTATCGAACCTGAGGAAGCTATTCGCCGTGCAGCAACAATTCTTGCTGAACAGTTGGATGCATTCGTAGATCTACGTGATGTACGAGTTCCTGAGGAGAAAGAAGAGAAGCCTGAATTCGATCCGATCCTATTGCGTCCTGTAGACGATCTTGAACTAACAGTTCGCTCTGCTAACTGTTTGAAAGCAGAAGCGATTCACTACATCGGTGATCTTGTACAGCGCACTGAGGTTGAGCTACTTAAAACGCCAAACCTTGGTAAAAAATCTCTTACCGAGATTAAAGATGTGCTTGCATCTCGTGGTCTTTCTCTGGGCATGCGCCTGGAAAACTGGCCACCTGCATCCATCGCTGAAGATTAATCGATAATAGTTAGAAGGATTAGGTCATGCGCCATCGTAAAAGTGGTCGTCAACTCAACCGCAACAGCAGTCATCGCAAAGCGATGTTCAGCAACATGGCTAGCTCTCTAGTACGTCATGAAGTTATCAAGACTACTTTGCCTAAAGCAAAAGAGCTACGTCGCGTAGTTGAGCCTTTGATTACCCTAGCTAAGACTGACAGCGTTGCAAATCGTCGTCTAGCGTTTGCACGCACTCGTGACAACGAAGTAGTTGCAAAACTGTTTAACGAACTAGGTCCACGTTTCGCTGCACGTCAAGGTGGCTACACTCGCATTCTTAAGTGTGGTTTCCGTGCAGGTGATAAAGCTCCAATGGCTTACATTGAGCTTGTAGATCGCCCAGAAGTTGCTGAAGAAGCAGCTGCTGAGTAATAGTGAGTTCGTAACTCATAAGAAAAAACCGAGCTAAGGCTCGGTTTTTTTGTGTCTGAAATTTGTATGTTTATAGAATCAGGGGTCAGAGTCAGCTTTGCAGACTCGGACCCCTTACTCGTATTTACAAATGAGTAAGGGGAAATGGGCTTCGGTGGAGCAAACTAGCAAAAGCATGGATGCTTTTGCTAGCGGAACAAGGATGTCTTGAGCGGTTTGCGGAATCGAATCCCATTTCGTCCACTGAGTATTAAGCTTTTAACGCTTGGTCTAAATCAGCCAGAATATCATCAATATGTTCAATACCGATCGACAGACGAATCATCTCAGGAACCACGCCCGCTTGTTTCTGCTCTTCCGGCTCTAACTGACGGTGAGTAGTTGAAGCTGGGTGGCATGCCAGAGTTTTGGCATCGCCAATATTGACTAAGCGCTTAATCATTCCGAGTGCATCATAGAAGCGAACCCCCGCGTCATAACCATCCTTTAATCCAAACGACAGAATTGATGATGGTTTGCCATCCATGTATTTCTGCGCAAGGTCGTAGTATGGCGAGTCGCTTAAACCGGCGTAGCTTACCCAACTTACTTTTTCATGATTGTTTAGGAAATGCGCAACTTTAAACGCGTTTTCGCAATGGCGTTCCATACGTAGCGGCAGAGTTTCTAGCCCTTGCAGCAGCAAGAAGGCATTCATCGGAGAAAGGGTCGAACCGGTATTACGCATTGGTACGGTACGAGCCCGAGCGATAAATGCCGCAGCACCAAACTGTTGGGTATAAACGACGCCGTGGTAAGAAGGCTCTGGCTGGTTAAACACCGGGAAGCGATCGGCGTGTTTCGCCCAGTCAAACTTGCCAGAATCGATAATTGCACCACCTAAGGAATTGCCGTGACCACCTACATACTTAGTGATGGAATGCACTACAATATCAGCGCCGAAGGCAATCGGTTTGCATAGAACAGGAGAGGCTACGGTATTATCAACAATCACAGGCACACCCTGTGCGTGAGCAAGTTCTGCCACTTTGCCCAAATCAATAATATTACCTGCCGGGTTGCCGATAGATTCGCAATACACAGCTTTGGTGTTTTCATCAATTAGTTCAGCGAGGCTTTCTGGCTTATCATCTTTAGCGAATTTTACCTGAATGCCCTGGTTTGGCAGCATATGCGCAAATAGGGTGTAAGTACCGCCATAAAGCTGCGGCGTTGATACGATATTATCGCCAGATTTAGCCAGGGTGAGAATCGCATAGTTAATAGCGGCGCTGCCGGAACTGGTTACCAATGCAGCTAAACCACCTTCAAGCGCGGCCAGACGTTTTTCCAATACGTCGTTAGTCGGGTTCATCAGACGGGTATAAATATTGCCAGCAACATCGAGATTAAACAGGTCCGCACCATGTTGAGCATTGTCAAATTCATAGGCGGCAGTCTGGAAGATCGGCACTGCGACAGATTTAGTGGTTGGGTCTGATTCGTAACCGTAGTGAATCGCCAGAGTCTCGTCTCTCATTAGAAATTATCCTTATTAGCTAAGTGTGCGAAGCTAGCATCATAATCGATTAGATTTAAAAGTGCATAAAAAAAGAGGTAACCCGCGGGCTACCTCTTGAATCTTGTAAAAGTGAAAAGCGATTAAAGAATATCTAGCAGTTCAACTTCAAATACGAGTGCTGCGAATGGAGGAATTGCTGCACCTGCACCACGCTCACCATAAGCAAGATCCTGAGGAATGAATAGTTTCCATTTAGAACCAACAGGCATCAGTTGCAGTGCTTCAACCCAACCTTTGATTACGCCGGTTACTGGGAATTCAGCAGGCTGGCCACGAGATACCGAACTGTCGAATACGGTGCCATCGGTCAGCTGACCGTGGTAATGAACACGTACTGATTTGTCTGAAGTTGGGATTTCACCGGTACCTTCAGTCATTACTTCATATTGAAGACCTGATTCAAGTACGGTTACTTCAGCACGCTGAGCGTTTTCTGTCAGGAATGCTTCGCCGTGTGCTGCAGCTTCTTTTGCTGCTGCTTCGCGAGCTTCTTGTGCCTTACCGTGCAGAGCTTGTAGTGCGTTGTTGATTTCATCGATTTCGATTGCTGGCATTTCACCCGCTAGTGCTGTAGCGATACCCGCAGCGATCGCATCAACACTCAGGCCTTCCAGACCACTACCCGCAAGTTGTTGGCCCATTTGAAGACCAATACCGTAGCTAGCTTTTTGCTCTACGGTTTCGAATTTAACGTCAGACATTGATGTCACTCTTTTTAGTTGCAAAGAGAGAAGGATAACAGGTATGGGCCTATGATTAAATGGTGAAGGGCTCGAATGCCTTAATCACCGCCGATGTGTGATTAAAGTCATAAAAATATCGGTGTAATATCAGGATTGTGTTAACGCTTAGTCGATCTCATGGATAGGACTATACGTAGCCATCCGGAGTTTCTATACTGTGAGCAGAGACATCAGGAGTCGGGTGAAGATGGCGCGTCAGCAGCGGAACAAGCAGCAAGCGGTTGATTATATTGCTGTGCTACAGGAAAAATGGGCGGAAATGCCAGTTCCGGATTGGCTGGAGCCTGCTCGTTGCCTATGGCATAGCCTGCCTGTTATGCACCGAAAAATTCTGCGTGTACTGACTCCTTTCATTGTGGTTATTGCCATTGTCCCTTTACCCGAACAACCTATTTCTCAGGCTACGACTGCTCCGGTTACTCCGCAAAGGGTCGAGGTGGGATTGGATATCACTCCTTTAACTGAAACCCGGACAACCACCACTGATCCTCAGGCGCGCTCGCAACAGTCGGCTGCCGCTTTGGTTCGTTCAGCCTGGATCTCTTATACCGTGAAAGATGGCGATACGCTTTCTGCAGTATTTCGTGCCAATGATCTTCCACTGTCTGATCTTAATGCTCTGATTAAGATTGAAGGTAGTGATAAGCCTCTGAGTAATATTCGCCCCGGCCAGTTGGTACGTTTTAAATTAAATAAGCAGGGTGAACTGGATATTCTGCAGCTCGAGCGTAGTGACCAGTCGATTATGTTTTTCCGCCTATCTGAAGGTGGTTTTGGCCGCAGTCAGTAAATCATTGGCTATCCGCCGGCAAAAAGCGATAATAGCCCCTTTATTGCCGCTAATCATAGGATGCCACCTTGAGTAATACTCCCTTTTCAACCCTACCATTACATTCGTCACTATTGAGCAATTTGGATAGCCTCGGCTATCAGACGATGACACCGATCCAGGCGTTGAGTCTGCCGCAGATGCTGGCCGGTAAAGATGTGATTGGTCAGGGAAAAACCGGCTCTGGTAAAACAGCGGCATTTGGTTTGGGTTTACTGTCTAATCTTGACGTTAAGCGTTTCCGCGTTCAGTCATTAGTACTTTGCCCGACTCGTGAACTGGCTGACCAGGTGGCAACGGAAATCCGTACTCTGGCACGGGCCATTCATAATATCAAAGTGCTTACTTTATGCGGCGGTATGCCAATGGGACCACAAATCGGTTCACTGGAGCACGGTGCGCATATTCTGGTGGGAACACCGGGGCGTATTCTTGATCATCTGAGCAAAGGACGTATCGATCTCAGTGAATTAAATACGCTGGTACTGGATGAAGCGGATCGTATGCTGGAAATGGGTTTTCAGGATGCGTTGGATGAAATTATCGCTCATGCACCTAAACAGCGTCAGACATTACTTTTTAGTGCGACATTCCCAGCAGAAATTAAGCAATTAGCGGACAAGCTGATGGTTGATCCGGAAATGGTCAAGGTTGAGTCTAAACACGATACTTCAACTATTGAGCAGCGTTTTTATGCGGTAGAAGGAAGTGAAAATCGTGACCGAGCTCTGCGTCAGCTGCTCATGCATTATACGCCGGAGTCGGCCGTGGTGTTCTGTAATACTAAACGTGAAGTGCAGAATGTTGCCGACGAGCTAGCTCACCACGGGTTTAGTGTGGTTGAACTGCATGGTGATATGGAGCAGAAGGAGCGTGATCAGGCGTTGATTCGCTTCGCTAACAAGAGTATTTCGATTCTTGTCGCTACCGATGTAGCGGCGCGTGGGCTGGATGTGGAAAACTTGGACGCAGTGGTTAACTTCGAGCTATCCCGTGATCCAGAAGTGCATATTCACCGTATTGGCCGTACTGGGCGTGCCGGTAGTAAGGGGCTGGCGTTCAGCTTTTATAGCGAGAAAGAAAGCTACCGTTTAGCGCAGATTGAAGATTATCTGGAGCATCCGATTACTCCTTCTACACTACCGGATGAAGAGATACTTAACCAGCGCCCTTATTATGCCCCGATGCAGACCATTCAGATCGATGGCGGCAAAAAACAGAAAGTCAGACCAGGAGATATCTTGGGGGTATTAACTGCTGAAGATGGTTTGAGTGGTGATCAGATTGGTAAAATTAACGTGATGCCAATGCGGGCTTATGTGGCTGTGGCCGGGAATGTGGTGAAAAAGGCGCTCAAACAGTTTGAAACCCGTAAAATGAAAGGCCGTCAGTTCAGAGCGCGCATTCTGAAGTAATCTTAGGTTTTGCCAGCTTTACAATAAGAGTAAAAATATGTCACTACCTCATCTCTATTATCTGGAACGTTATCGGAACAAAGGAACCCGAACCTACAGTAGTCATTCGGCCTATACCGAGGCAGATACTGCCTATCAGCCGGATTCGGATAATGAGAGATTTGGTTTAAAGGTGATTCAGCTGCCTAAAGAAGGACTTAATATTTATCAGGCCAACCCTGATCAGATGCTGGCCGATAAATATCTCCAGGATGATAAGGTGAATTTTTGTATTCACCCGCAATTGTTGCAAGAGGAGATCAAGGATCCTTATCTGCAAAAAAGCCTGCAATTAAATGCTCCGGTTGATGAAATTCCGGTGATTGCCAGCTCGTCGACCCGCACGTTGTTTGTCCTGGATGAACAACAGCCACATGCGGTGAAAGTTCACTTCCCCTACAAGGTGTCTCGCTATACGCGCAAGATGCGTGATGAAGTGGTTGAGCAAGCGATCAATGTCTCTGCTGAATTGGAAAATGGCATTAGGCAAATGGGCGATGATTTTGCTTTTCTGCGCGAAGTGATTGGTGTCAGTTTTAAAGAAACAGAGCTAAATGATGATGACCGTGGTGCTAACTGGGGATTTGTTATTCGCGATATGAGGCCTTTTCCTCTGGCCAACGATAATCGTTCTCTGATTCCTGGTTTTGCTCTGTATGGCGATGATTATTATCAGCCAGGAACGACTCCACTGCTGTATCAGCTTATTGGCGATAGTGATCCTTTGCAGTTTGTGTTGAACAAAATTCTGTTACCGATTGTACGCCACTGGATCGACTGCTTCCGCTACTTTGGTTATATGATCGAACCGCATGGGCAGAATGTTTTACTTGAGGTAGATCAGTCTCTCGAGATAAAGCGGATAGTCCATCGTGATCTAAGTGTCGGTATTGATATGCGGCGTAGAAGAGCATTGGGGTTATCGAGCGACAATCTTAACAGCTACAACCGTATGGAACAGAGTGCATTTCAAAGCATTACTTATGACCGCTTTATGGGAAATCACTTTTTCAGCCGTTTAGTTGAGTGTTGTATTGCCAAGTATCCTCAACTAAAAACACAAGATTTCACGCTTCCCTGCCAGCAGGAATTTGCCCGACGTTTTCCTGAATATCGTGATTATTTTCCGAAAAATATCTGGTATTTCAGCGAGCAGCGCGATCAATACAATAAGCCGCTATATGAAGATACCGGGATCGCGCCAGAATGGCGTCCGTAAATCAGAACGTGCTTTTCTTAAAGCTATAGCTCAAGGCTTGTCTGATGCTCAAGAAGGGCGGGTTATGTCCTTGGATGAACTTAAGAAAAAATTGAAAAATCAAAAATATGGTGTACTACGCCAGCGATTTTAGCGCTAGTACACCAATAATTGCTTATAGGTAATAAGCTTCAACTTGACCTTTTAAGGTGATCAGCATCGGGTTACCGTAGCGATCTTTCGCTTTTGGAGAAGGGATCTTCACCCAACCTTCACTGATGCAATACTCTTCAACATCGGTACGCTCTTTACCGTTAAGGCGAATGCCGATCTGATGTTCAAAACACTCTTCTACAAAATGAGGGCTACGAGGGTTACCTGATAGGTGATCTGGCAGAGCTGGTTTTGCGGTGGTGTCGTTCATATTGTTAACCTGAAATAAGAAATGATGCGCCATTCTAGTCAATCAGGAGCAAAGCCACAAGAAAGTGATTGCTTTACTCTTATATCAGCTTTTGGAATAAAAAATGAAATTTTAGAATTTCAAGTTATAAACATAGCACGCCATAATGTCTGAACTGGATTAGTTAAGGTGCGTATACATGGCAGGCAACAATAAGGTTACACAATTTCCGCTCAATGGAATATCACGTTCGGTTTCTGAACAACGTGACATTTCATCCGCCATGCCGCGCTTTAGCAAAAGTCAGTTGCAGCCGGGTGAAGTTGCTTTAGTTGGCGCAGGTCCCGGAGATGCGGAGCTGCTGACGCTCAAAGCGCTCAATTATCTGCAACAGGCTGACGTGGTTCTTTATGACTACCTGGTCTCCGATGAAATTATGGCTCTGGTGCCGAGCGATACGATTTTGGTTTGTGTCGGTAAGCGCGCCGGGCATCACAGCGTACCACAGGAAAAAACCAACCAGCTATTGGTCGATTTTGCCAAACAAGGCCACCGTGTAGTGCGCATCAAAGGTGGCGATCCGTTTATGTTTGGCCGTGGTGGAGAAGAGCTGGAAGTGCTGTTTGAAGCCGGGGTTAAGTTTCAGGTTATTCCTGGGATTACCGCTGCTGCCGGAGCAACCGCTTATGCTGGCATTCCGCTGACCCATCGAGATTATGCCCAGTCTGCATTGTTTGTCACCGGTCATGTAAAAGCGGAAAACGATGAGATGGAGTGGTCGACATTAGCTCGTGGTAATCAGACGCTGGTGATCTACATGGGGCTGATGAAATCGAGCTATATCCAACAACAATTGCTGGAACATGGCCGCGCTGCTGATACGCCGGTCGCGATTATCGAACGCGGCACGCAGACCGCGCAGAAAGTATTTAAAGGCAATTTGGCTGGCTTGGCTCAACTGGCCGCTAATGCTGAATCGCCTGCACTGATTGTGATTGGTGAAGTCGTCAGACTCTCTGACAAGCTTAATTGGTTTGGCGAGGCACAGCCTCAAGCTGAATCTCAATATGCCTGAATTAGAACAAATAATTGAATTGCCAAAAGCTCGCCACGCGAGTCAAAAGGAAGCAAAGATGGATCAACAACGCTTAACACACTTAAAACAGCTTGAAGCCGAAAGTATTCACATTATCCGTGAAGTGGCGGCTGAATTTTCTAACCCAGTGATGATGTACTCCATCGGTAAAGATTCATCGGTGATGCTGCATTTGGCTCGTAAAGCCTTTTATCCGGGGAAAATTCCGTTCCCGCTATTGCACGTCGATACCGACTGGAAATTCCGCGAGATGATCGAATTCCGCGACCGTACCGCAGAAAAATACGGCTTCGAGCTTTTGGTACATAAGAACCCGGAAGGTCTGGAAATGGGAATTAACCCGTTTGTCCACGGTTCTTCCAAGCACACCGACATCATGAAAACCCAGGGGCTGAAGCAGGCGCTGAACAAATATGGTTTTGATGCCGCTTTTGGTGGCGCGCGTCGTGATGAAGAGAAATCCCGCGCCAAAGAGCGAGTCTATTCATTCCGCGATAAAAACCACACCTGGGATCCGAAAAACCAGCGTCCGGAGCTGTGGAAAACCTATAACGGTCAGATCAACAAAGGTGAAAGTATTCGTGTTTTCCCTCTGTCGAACTGGACCGAACTGGATATCTGGCAATATATCTATCTGGAAGGGATCGAGATCGTTCCTCTTTACCTTTCAGCTGTGCGCCCGGTGGTTGAGCGCGATGGCATGTTGATCATGGTGGATGACGATCGAATGGAAATCGGCCCAGATGAAACCGTGCAGCACAAACCAGTGCGCTTCCGCACCCTTGGCTGTTATCCGTTAACTGGTGCGGTGGAATCGACCGCCGATACCTTACCGGCCATTATTGAAGAGATGCTGGTGGCAACATCCAGTGAGCGCCAGGGGCGCGCGATCGACCACGATCAGTCAGGATCGATGGAATTGAAAAAACGTCAGGGTTACTTCTAAGGATCTAAGGAAAGTTTTATGAATAGTGCAGTACAACAGCAACTTGCTGAACTGGGTATCGAAGGATACCTCAATCAACATCAACACAAGTCGCTACTCAGATTTCTTACCTGTGGTTCGGTAGATGATGGTAAAAGTACGCTGATTGGTCGTTTGCTTCACGACTCAAAGCAGATTTATGAAGATCAACTGGCCGCGGTTCACTCCGACAGTCAACGCGTTGGTACTACTGGTGAGCGTCCGGATCTGGCATTACTGGTGGATGGCTTGCAGGCTGAACGTGAACAGGGCATTACCATTGACGTTGCGTACCGCTACTTCTCAACCCAGAAGCGTAAATTTATTATCGCTGATACTCCGGGGCATGAGCAGTACACCCGTAATATGGCAACCGGTGCTTCGACCTGTGATTTGGCGGTTATTCTGATCGATGCACGTAAAGGCATTCTTGATCAGACTCGTCGTCACTCATTTATTTCAAACCTATTAGGTCTGAAACACTTTGTGGTTGCAGTGAATAAGATGGATTTGGTGGATTACTCGCAACAAGTATTTGAACAAATTCGCAAAGATTACCTGGCATTTTCTGAGCTATTGCAGGGTGAGACTGATATCCAGATTATCCCAATTTCTGCATTAGAAGGGGATAACGTGGTTGAGAAAAGCCAGCATATGGACTGGTATCAGGGACCTGCTCTGCTGGAACTGTTGGAAAACGTTGATATTGACCGTTCAAAAAACAACGGCCCGTTCCGCTTCCCGGTGCAGTACGTTAACCGTCCTAATCTCGATTTCCGTGGCTTTGCCGGCACCATTTCATCCGGCATGGTTAAAGTGGGCGACAGGATTCGAGCCTTACCGTCTGGTAAAGCTTCAACCATTAAGAGCATTGTTACCTTTGATGGTGAGCTTGAAGGCGCGTTTTCCGGTCAGGCAGTAACCCTAACGCTGAATGATGAAATTGATATCAGCCGTGGTGATTTGATTGTACTGGATGGTGAACAGACTGAAAGCAGCAATCGTCTGCTGGCCGATGTAGTGTGGATGACGGAAAAACCACTTCAGGCCGGACGTGATTACGATATTAAGATTGCCGGTAAGAAAACAGTCGGCCATGTGACGGCGATTCGCCATCAGTACGATATCAATAACCTTCAGTCATTTGAGACCAACGAGTTGCCACTTAATGGTATCGGTTTGTGCGAATGGACTCTGAATGAGTCGATTGCGATCGATAACTACTTGGATGTGGCCGATACTGGTGGTTTTATCATTATTGATCGCCTGTCGAATGTGACGGTTGGTGCGGGTCTGGTGCGTGAGAGTCTGGCTCAGGCGGAGTTACAGCAGGGTGAACTCTCAGCATTTGAAGTTGAACTGAATGCGCTGATTCGTAAGCACTTCCCGCATTGGGGTGCTAAAGATCTCAGCCAACTGCTGAAATAATCTTCTCTTTATGGGGGAATGTTCTTTCCCCCACTTTTTCTCTGAGGTGTGCTATGTGGGAACAATGGGTAGTTCTGGCGATTTTAGCCAGTGTGCTTATCTGCCTGATTGCGACAAAAATCAAGCCTAGCCTGATTTTTGCCGGTGCTGCATTTGTGGCATTTTTCACTGGCATGATTGAACTCAATAGTGTGGCCGAGAACTTCACCAACTCTTCGCTGATTACTTTAGTTCTGCTGATTTTAGCTTCTGCAGCACTGGAAAAAACCCGTTTGATCGGCTGGGTCAGTCGTGGTATTTCGCAAGGAGGCCTGGCGTCGGTGATCACCAAGCTGGGCTTTTCGACTGCGCTGCTTTCATCATTTACCAATAACACCGCGGTAGTGGTTTCTCTGATCGGCGCGATTAAACGTAACCAGCAACATGCGCCGTCTAAATTATTATTGCCACTTTCCTATGCGGCTATTTTGGGTGGCACGCTGACTTTAATTGGTACCTCGACCAACCTGATCGTCAATAGCTTTGTCGAAGATGCCGGCTTGCCGAGTCTGGGATTCTTTGCGCCGAGTATGATTGGTTTGGCTGTGATGGTTGCCGGTGTGGTATTGCTGATCCCGTTGAGCTATCTGTTGCCGAATCATGATGATCATGCACAGGAAGATCTGCCGTATTTTCTCGAAGCGATTGTTGAAGCGGATTCACCGCTGGTGGGCAAAAGTATCCATGAGAATAAGCTGCGTGCACTGCGTAAACTGTTTCTTGCCGAAGTGATTCGCAATGGTGAAAGTGTTCCTTCGGTTAACCCGGAATTCATTTTAAAAGCCCAGGACCGACTGTTGTTTTGTGGCGATATCGAAAGTGTCTCGACCCTGCAGGAAATTCCTGGATTAACTCTGTTTGGTCAACATGATCTGAATGGGCAGAATTTTATTGAAGTGGTGGTGAGTTCCTCGGCCGGTTTCTGTTATAAAACCCTTAAATCAAGCCGTTTTCGTGACCGTTTCGATGCGGTGGTGGTTGCGATTCGCCGTGGGCATGAACGCCTGGAAGGTGGCTTAGGTAATATTACCCTGATGCCGGGTGATACTTTGATTATTGTTCCTGGCAAACGTTTTGAAGCTGAACGGGCAGCAAATCGCCGTGAGTTTGTGTTGATTAACGATCTCGATTCTAGTGCTAAACTGGATGGTTGCAAATCCACCTGCGTTTTAGTCGGTTTCGTTGTGGTTATTCTGGCTTCGCTGCTGGATCTGATACCGGTGATTAAGGGACTTTCGATCTATATTCTGTTGTTGCTCGCATTTGGAATTGTTCAGCTCGGCGAACTGCGTCGTCGTTTCCCGGTCGATATTGTCGTGATTGTCGGCTCTGCACTCTCTATCGCTCAACTGATGATCAGCTCCGGCGTTTCACAGCAGATGGGAGAAGCATTGATCACTGCGTTTAATGGCTGGGGGGTGTATGGCGCTTTGATTGCCACCTATCTGATGACGCTGATTTTAACAGAACTGGTGACCAACAATGCGGCTGCTGCTCTGGCTTTTCCGGTCGGATACAGTGTTGCGACTGCGTATGGCGTCGATCCGATGCCGTTTATTATGGCGGTTTTATTTGGTGCCAGTGCCAGCTTTATTTCACCTTATGGTTATCAAACCAATTTATTGGTCTACAGTGTCGGTAACTATAAGCTGAGTGATTATGCCCGGGTTGGCATTCCACTTTCACTGACTTACTCGGTATTGGTGTTAGTACTGATTCCGCTATTTTTCCCATTTTAAACAATCGACAGGATGGCTCTATGAGCACGCAACCGACTAAAAAAGATGACAATATTGTGTGGCATCAACATGCAATTGATAAGCAGTTTCGCGCTAAGCTTAAGCAGCAGCAGCCAGCGGTGCTCTGGTTTACTGGCTTGTCTGGTGCGGGCAAATCAACGATCGCCGGTGCTCTGGAAACTCGTTTGGCAGAACTGGGGTATCACACTTATCTGTTGGATGGTGATAATGTTCGCCATGGACTGTGCCGTGATCTTGGCTTTTCGGCTGATGATCGTCGGGAAAATATTCGTCGGATCGGTGAACTGGCAAAGCTAATGGCGGATGCCGGGCTGATTGTACTCTCTGCTTTTATTTCCCCTCATCGGGCAGAGCGCCAGATGGTGCGTGATATGCTGCCGGAAAATGAATTTCTTGAAGTGTATGTCAATACGTCACTGGATGTGTGTGAGCAGCGTGATCCGAAAGGTTTATATAAAAAAGCTCGCGCGGGTGAGATCACCAATTTCACCGGGATTGATTCCGAGTATCAGGCACCACAGTCACCAGAGATTGATCTACTTGCCGGAGAAAAAACCATTGATCAGCTGGTTGATCTTTGTATCGAAGTATTAAAACAGCGCCAGATTATTGCGGCTTAAACCGTATGATCCACTGAGCTAGTGACTTCTGTCTGTACGCTGAATTTCTGGCTTAACACGGCAACTAATTGGTCGTAGTAGGGCATGTTGGATTTGTTGCCTAGTAGCTTGCACAACTCGTTCCCGGTTGGCGTAAAACGGAAGTAGAGTAGGTGCACACCTCTGCTTAACGGGGCGAGCAGCAGATTCTTGCCCTGATAAGTAAATATCAGCGCCGGATCCTGTTCGATTTCCCCGGATTCCAGCTCTGAAGCATGTAATAAGCCCAGTTCAATCAGTACTAACAGGCTGGAATAGGGTAACTGAAAGTTGCCCAGACTCAAATTGATGGTGTTATCCCGTTTACCGAAACTAAAAATACTGCCATGCGCTTTGAGGCCAACAAACAATTTTCGGCTGTGATCCTGGCCAAAGCTGCAGGCCAATGAGGCGGCTCGCTGTAGGATTTGCGCCTCTTTGGGTGTCATGTCGCGCAGCACTTTCAGTGCTTTCATTGAGGTTGAACCAGGATTAGTTACCTCGCGCTTAAATACCTGCGCCCACAGACGCTGCATTGCCGGGTTATGAATATCCTGCGCCATGGAGAAGAAACGCACCAGCCAGTCCTGATCCGGGTCACCAGCGGTTTCATCTTTACAGGCGGAAAAGGCCAGTTTGAGGATCTGTTCGAGATTCTGCTGGCGTTGCTCTTTGATCTGTTGTTCACGATTTAGGGCGCGTTCCAGGGTGGTCTTTTCCGGTTCTACTTCACTCAACAGCGCATCCAGGCCATGAATTTGTGCAATATTCATTACCCGGCTGGAGCTGTCTTTGATGTAGGTGGAGCTGCGTTTTCTCTGTTTGGCTGCGGTTTCGACGGTAGTTTCAGCCACTTGATCAATTGTTACCGGAGTTTTTTGCTCATCCATGAATAGAATCACCCATTAATCGCGATATACATCAATTTAACCGTTAACCGTGGTCACATCTAGTCAGAGCATCACGATTTGACGCTTTTTCCACCAAATCATTTACATATCATCATATTCTTCGATCTGTTCGCCTTGAATTACATAGCCGGCCTGGGCGATATCAGTGTCAAAGGTTTCGGTTTTCAGTGTGCCGATCACATAGATAACATCCCACAGTTGCTGGACAGGAGCACCTTTAGGAAAGTTAACATAGATAATCTGATTCGGTGGTGGTGGCGGAACATGGATACAAGCACCGAAATAGGGCACCAGCAAAAATTCGGTAACGGTATTTTCATCCCCTTCCAGCGGGATAACAAAACCGGGAATCTTTACCTGAGTACCATCCAGTTCGGGGCGTACTTTACCTATTTTAACCTGGAGTGCTTGGGTCTCGCCTTCATGGCTGGTCGCCGGCAGTCCTTGCGCATTAAACTGGCTGCGTTCATCGAGGGGAACTAAATCCAGCCAATCAATTTTTTCAGCATGCTCTGCCGCATGGCTGGATATTGACGCCAGCGGCGCCAACAAGCTTAAACTAAGACCTAAAATTCGGATTATTTTTAACATCAGAGAAACCTAATTAACTACGGAAGGTTAAATACGGATGGTCATGCCATCGGCTAACGATTGTCGGTAGGCACGAATTGCCGGAATAATACCGATCACCATACCGGCCAACTGAACATAGCCGAGCAGCAACCATTCGTGTGCAGTCAGGCCGCTTAAACCGATCACAATACCATACTGATTATGAATAATTGGTGCAGCGAGTGACATCAATAGATAAGTGCCGGCAACCCCGCAAACAATACCGATAAACGTCAGTGCACTGGCCTCACTCATCAATAAGGCAAATACATGTTTAGGTCTGGCTCCCATCGCGCGCAAAATGGCCATTTCACGGCGGCGTTCCTGCAAACTGGTGAGCAGACTGCTGAGCATACCAAGTAGTCCGGCAATCACCACAAAAATCGATACCGCCATTAATGCCTGTTCTGCCACCGACATCATATCCCATAGTTCATGCAGAGCGATACCGGGTAAAATGGCACTTAATGGTTCCTGGCGAAACTCATTAATTTTGCGCTGCAAGGCAAAGGTTTTAATCTTTGACTTAAGTCCGAGCAGCATTGCAGTAATCTGTTTTGGTTGCAGTTGCTTTGACTCATCGGCCTGTTCCAATATTTCTGCATTCGGTGTCTGGCCAATATGTGCGCCGGATTCCCAGCCTACGTGAATCGCTTCGATTGCTTCTAATGAAACATGCACGGTTTTATCCACCGGCGTGCCGGTTGGGGCCAGAATTCCAGTGACAACGAACGGTAAGTTATCGTGACGGCTGAAACCGACGTCGCTGATTCCGTGGGCGATGACAATTTTACTACCGATCTGATAGCCGAGTTTCCGCGCAACATCAGCACCTATCACGGTATCGAACAGCCTGTTAAACGGTTTTCCTTGTTTGAATGTAAGTGCTTGCTTACTTCCATAGCGGTAATACTTAAAATAATCGCCATTGGTTCCCATCACACGGAAGCCCTGATGTGAATCTCCAAGGGAAATAGGAATAGCCCATTTGACCGCCGGATCCTGGCTAAAGTATTGATAGCTTTTCCAGTCGATATTGTTGGTGGCGTTACCGATACGAAATACCGAATAGAGCAGCAGGTTTACCTGCCCAGAGCGACCGCCGACAATCAGATCCGTGCCGGATATGGTATTGGCAAAGCTGCTTTTGGCCTGGGTGCGAATCCGTTCCACTCCCATCAGTAAAATAACCGAAATCGCGACGGTCAGAACGGTTAACATCGCGGTGGTTTTACGATTGAGAACACTTTTCCATGCCAGATTGGTGATGATACTCATGAGTTACCTCCAGCACGATTGATTTCGGGTAGGCTGACAGTTCGGGAAAATTTTGCTTCCAGCGTCGGATCATGGCTGACAAAAACCACGGTGGAGTTGACTCGGTTGGCTTCTTCGAGCAGTAAATCGATAAAAGCAGTTCGACTGTCGAAATCCAGAGCCGAAGTGGGTTCGTCGGCGATTAGCAATTGCGGTGCGCCGATTAATGCGCGTGCCGCTGCGACCCTCTGTTGCTGACCAATGCTTAGTTCAACTACTGGCTTATTGATCAGTTCCTTATTCAGCTTAAGGCGAGTAAGTAATTGCTCACCGTTGTGTACAAGTTTTCCCTGAACATTACTGCGTCGCGGGGATGAAAAATGACACGGCAGTAGGACATTTTCAATCACGGAGAGATAAGGCAGTAAATTGAACTGCTGAAAAATATAGCCAATATTATCGGCGCGGAACTGATCGCGCTGCTGAGCACTGAATTGGCTGAGTTCACTGCCCAGAATCGAGACATTGCCTGCGGTGGCGGTATTGATTCCGGTTAGCAGGCCAAGCAGCGTCGATTTGCCGCAGCCGCTCGGCCCTTTGACGAACAGGTGTTCGCCGCGTTGGACAGTTAAGTTGTCGATATCAATCACGGCTGGGCCGTCACTGGCCCAGTGAAATTTAACGTCATTCAGTTGTATGACAGAAGATGAATCATTCATGCTGTTTGCCTTTAACCCATAAAGTAAGCATTCACTTACTTTATGGGATTTGAGTAGCTTTAGAATCTGATTTCAGTTTGTTGGGCTGTTAGCTCAACAGTAGTCTGCTGTTTATCGGTAAACACATTGGCTTTGACAGAGTTAGTCTGCGGGAACTGTTTAAACCAGTTGGTTTCAAGTGACTGCAGTTGCTCCACTTGTTCACAGTGGTAGCTGTATTCGATAGAAAACTCGCTATGGTTGCCATGCTCATGCTCATGCTCATGCTCATGCTCATGCTCATGCTCATGTTCATCGTGGTCAGCATGATCATGATGCTCATCTGCATGACTTTCGTGGTTATGAGAGTCATGTTCGTGTCCAGCGTGTTCGCCTTCATGTTCATTTTCCAATGCCGGGTGGTGAACGGCTGCTGACTCAAGGTGACAATTCGCTTGTGGATTAATGCTTAGCAGTTGTCCGGCGTTCTCCAGCTGTTTCGCTATCTTTTCGATTTGCTGATGCTGCTGATCGGTTTCCGGGGCGTGTTCAAAGCCGACAACATCCATACCCGGTGCTGTGATTTCAATCAGCAGATCGTGGCCATCCTGTGCAATATTCATTTCGACGCTACCATGTACATGGGCTTCGTGTTGACGAAAAGCTTCTTCTGCATGTGGTGAAGTTGCAAAAATAAGACCGATAAGTGCCGACAGGCTAGTTTGTTTAAACATGTTATTTCTCCGTAATTAAGATGATCCCCAGTTCTGTGGCAAGACAGTTCTGTTTGTCTACGTGGTAAAGGGGATATTAGGGTCTGCAGACCCTGTTATTGTTAGCTTGCTATTCTTAATACGGTTTTCGGTGGAGAGCGGGCCAGATAAGCCTGAATCGGGCGACTTATACGGATGGGCTCTGCAATTTGTGCGATAAAACCGTGCACGATAGCCGGAGTAAGTATCAGTTCTGCGGATTTTACGCCGTTCTGAATATTAGCAAACAACTGGCAATCGTGATGGCTATGATGGTCGGCAATTGTGTCAAACTGATGATCAATAAAAGCAAAACCGAGCCATAAAGTCAGCAGTATGGAGAAAAAGGCAACTTTGCCTGCTTTGTTTTGCCGGGTTATTGATAAAAACATGATTGAATGCAGAGCATGAATAAGAATTGTTATAGTATAACAATTCTTATTCAGTGCAAGCCTCAATCCTGAGACAGGAAGCAGACGCCGGTACCACCTAATCCACAGTAACCGTCCGGGTTTTTGGCCAGATACTGTTGATGATAGCTTTCAGCGAAATAGAATGGACCTGCTGACTGGATTTCAGTGGTGATAGGGCCGAATCCCTGTGCTTTAAGATTTTGCTGGTAGGTATGCTGCGTTTTTTCAATCACGGTTTTTTGCTGCGGTTTGTAGTAATAAATGACGGAGCGGTACTGAGTGCCTTCATCATTCCCCTGACGCATCCCCTGAGTCGGGTCGTGTCGTTCCCAGAATTGACTTAATAGCTCTTCCAGGGAAATAATTGCCGGATCGAAAATCACTCTAACCACTTCGGCATGACCAGTTTTTCCGGTGCATACTTCTTCATACGTTGGATTGGGAGTATAGCCGCCCGAGTAGCCGACAGAGGTAGAGATAACCCCTTCCAGTTGCCAGAACAGACGTTCAACACCCCAGAAACAGCCCATACCAATTAAGATTTTTTGCTGCCCTTCTTTCGGTTCTGCCGATAACTGGCTGTGATTGACAAAATGAACATCGTCCACTTTTAGCGGAGTAGCACGGCCACGCAGCGCGGTTTCTTCTGTCGCTAAATTCTGTTTATCTGACATGTTTTACCTTTGTTGATTTTTATTTTCTAATGTAGCCGAGTTTTTACCGAAAGGATACAGACAGTTGTAGTCTGAACCGTTAAGATGCTGTTAATCAATCAAGCTTAACAACAAACTGTCTGGTGTATGCGACGCTATTTTTCCCTACTTTTAGTCAGCTTATTGCTTTTTTCTGCTAGCGCTTCCGCTCAGGTGACTCTGACCATTAACGGTGTCGATGGTGCGTTGCGCGACAATATCGATGCTCACCTCTCGTCAATTGATAGCAGCAATTATTCCACCAGCTTGCGTTTTCGTTCGCGAATTGAAGAATCGATCACTCAGGCGTTGAATGCCCTGGGTTACTATCATCCTGAAATCGATTTTGACGTCGTCAATGACGGCCAGGAGCTGGTAGTGAATATCAGCCGCGGTCCGGTCACCACCCTGCGCCGGGTGGATATTGTGATCAGTGGCGATGCTCAGCAGGATGAGGAATTTAAAACTCTGATCGAAAATAGTCCGTTGCATGTCGGAGCGATTTTAAATCACCAGGATTACGATAATTTGAAATCATCGATTCAGAGTCTTGGTTTAAACCGCGGTTACTTTAATGCTACTTTTTCTCAAAGCCGTTTGGCGGTATCGCCGGAAACCAATCAGGCCTTTGTTACCTTGCATTATGACAGTGGTGCTCGTTTCCGTTATGGAGATATCACCATTAATGGTAGTCAGATTGATGAGAAACGCGTGCGATCACTGATGCCTTTTGAGCAAGGAGAGCCTTATCTGGTCTCTGATATCGGTGAATTCAATCAACGTTTATCCAATACCGAATGGTTCTCTTCGATTCTGATTCAGCCGCAGTTGGACTCGTTGGAAGGGCGCTCAGACTTACCGATGGATATTAGTTTAGCGCCTGCTGCGCGAAACCAGCTGGAAACCGGTCTCGGTTATTCTACCGATGTAGGAGTACGGGGATCGCTCAGTTGGAAGAAGCCCTGGTTAGGCAGTACCGGTCACTCTCTTGATACCAGTTTAACCCTGTCTCAGCCGGAGCAGACGGTCACCGCCAGTTATAAAATTCCTCTCTCCGATGTATTAAACCAGTATTATCTGATTGATTATGGATTAAAAAATGTCGATAGCCTAGATACGCAAAGTCTGGAATCTAACTTATCTCTCAAGCGCTTCTGGCATCTGGACAATGGCTGGAATCGAACCATATCGATCCGATATCTGATTGAAAACTACGAGCAGGGTGTCATCGATGATATTGCCCACTTTGTACTGCCGGGGATTTCTTTCTCGCGTACCCGTAGCCGTGGTCAGCGTTTAATTAACTGGGGGGATAAAATCAGTGTGACCGCAGAATATGGTAATCAGGATATTTTCTCAGATACCGAAGTGCTGCGTTTACTCGGCAGTGCTTCGCTGATCAATACCTTTGATGATTCTCACCGGGTGCTGCTGCGTGCCAACGGCGGTGCCAATATTATGGATGACTATTCGGAAATTTCGCCGTCACTGCGTTTCTTTGCCGGTGGTGACAATAGCATTCGTGGTTATGGTTATGAGTCTATCTCACCGACCGATTCCAGTGGAGAACTGGCTGGGGCTAAATTTTTAACCACCGCTTCAGTTGAATATCAGTATCAGGTGTATGGCAACTGGTGGATCGCCGCATTCTATGATCTGGGTGACGCCTTCGATGATAAGCCGGATTTGAAACGTGGCCAGGGTGTCGGTTTGCGTTGGGTTTCTCCAATCGGCCCGCTACGGCTAGATTTTGCTAAAGGCCTGGATGAGGGTCCGGGGGATCAGTTCCGTATCCACTTTACGATAGGGCCTGAGCTATGATTCAAGCACTATTTAAAGTTAGCAAATGGCTATTTATCACTACCGTTTCTTTGATCCTGATGATCTCTCTGATCTGTGTGGGACTGTTGTATAGCCAGAGCGGTCTGAGCTTGGTTATCTGGGGGGCTGAGAAAGCACTTCCCGAATTGACGGTTGCTCAGGTGGAAGGGCAATTGGGCAGGCAGTTTACTCTTGGTCAAATTGAGTTTCATCAGCCGCAAAATAATCTGGATGTGAGTCTTGAATCACTGACTTTGGCGATTAGGGCGCGCTGCTTGTTTCAACCTGCGGTCTGTATTGATCAACTGAGCGTAAATGGCCTGAGATTAAATCTGCCACAACTGCCTGAAAGTTCAGTTGCAACTGACACTGCTTCATCTGACTCAGCTCCACTTGAGGTACTTAATGCTCCTTTACCTATTCAACTGAACAAGATTGAATTAAATGATATCGATCTAAATCTGCTCGGTAATCAGATTAGCTGGAAGCAGTTCGCGACTGGTCTTAACTGGCGGCGTAATAAGCTGGTGATCAACGAAACACTGTGGCAATCGGTGAATTTGGCACTGGCAGAAACCGAGACTTCTTCCAGCGACAATCAAACCAGCCAGGCAGCAACGACTTCTTCTCAGCAACCGATCGCTTTGCCTGAAGTCTGGATACCACTGTCAGTTGAACTGAAAAACTTTGCGATTGCTGATTTTACGCTGCAGCAGGCGACTCCGGTGGTGGTTAATCAACTCACTTTTGCCGGCCAGGCATTACATAATGATGTGCAGTTGAACTCCTTCAAGCTGGATATGCCACAGGTCGATGCCGAGGCCACAGCGAAAGTAACTTTAGCTGACGGCTATCCATTACAGGCTGAGCTGAAATCCACCGTAAAACTTGCCGAAGCGCAAGGGCAGCAGCTTAGTGCTAAGGTATCTGGTTCGCTGAATAAGCTTGGCGTTGAGCTTGAATTATCCGGCCGGGCTGGCGGACAAATAGCCGCACAACTTGAACCATTACAATCTCAATTACCTTTCTCTCTTTCAATCAAACAGTTACAGGGCCAGTGGCCTTTGGTGGCTGAACAACCCGACTATCAGGCAGACATTGCTAGCGCCAACGTTGCTGGATCGCTGGAGCAGTTTACGCTGGATATGCAGGGCAAAGTGGCTGGTAAAACTATTCCGCAGATGATGCTACAGCTTGTTGGCCAGGGCAGTCAAAACGATATCCGTTTAAGTCAGGTTGAAGTTCAGACTCTGGGGGGGGATGTTTCCGGAACCATAGAAGCCGGCTGGGCGGCAGCGGTTAAGGTCAACACTCACCTTAAGTTGAATAATATCCAACCAGCTCAGCAGTGGCCGCAGGTCGATGGCGTGGTTAATGGTGAGCTGGTGGCGGAGGCCGTTTCTGGTGATGGCGTGCTGTGGCAGGTCGTAGCACCTAAACTGGATATTTACGGCACAGTGCGTGGCTATCCACTCGATGTGAACGGGGCATTAAAGGCATTCCAGAATAAACCACAGGATCCAATAAATATCACCACCTCCGGGCTGACCTTGGCGCATGGTGCTAATAATATTTATGTCAAGGGTTCACTGGCGAAACAGTGGAATATGGCGGTACAGATTAATATGCCGCAGTTGGATAAATCGGTGGATGGGTTAAGTGGTGAACTGGCGGGCAATATTCAGCTAAGCGGGGCGTTCAATCAACCGGATATCGAAGTGGGGCTGCGTGGTGAAAAAGTGGCCTGGCAGGATCTGCTGGATATTGGTGACGTGACTTTGCAAGGTAAGGTTCAGCCTTTGCCTCAGCCTGGTGCTGATCTGCAACTGGCGGTGAATAATCTCAAAGCTCAGGATCAATATTTACATCATATTGATTTGGCGGTTAATGGGACTCTGCCACAACATTCATTATCACTCGCTACGCAGGCAGACTGGGGCAACACGCTGGTTGAGTTGCAGGGGAATCTGAATCAGGCGATGACCCAATGGGCCGGGCAGTTGGATAGAGTCGAAATCAATAGCGATCCTAATCGCCTTTATCTTGAAGCGCCGACCAAACTAGTGGCAAATATTGATAAACAGCAGGTTACGCTTGATGCACACTGCTGGCGGGAAAGTAGTGCCAGTCTGTGTCTGGAACAACGTAGTTCATTTTCTGCGTTGGCGGCGGATGCGCAACTGGCGCTTAACGGTTTCAGCTTTGCTCAGATTGCTCACTGGTTGCCGGAAGATACGCAGTTGGTTGGCCGGGCGGATGCGGATATTGATCTGCACTGGCGTAAGGATCAGGCACCCAAAGTCACAGCGGATGTACGTTTCGGTAAAGGGTATGTGGTGCAGTCATTATCGCAACCTCTCCGGGTTGGCTGGGATGATCTGTCACTGCAGGCCAATCTGGCCGAAAATCGCTTAGACAGTCAGGCGCGCTTAAATCTGACTGAAAATGGTTCGCTGGCTCTGAATCTGACTCTGGCTGATGTTACTGCTGAGGAGCGGCAAATGGACGGTAACCTGTCGATTAGTCAGATTACTTTAGATGCATTGGCGCCGTTATTGGGTGAATACAGCAAGGCCAATTCGCTAATCAACAGCCAGATTGAATTAAAAGGAACCCTGTTGCATCCGCAGGCTATCGGTCAGTTAACGGTTAAAGACATAGTGGTGCAGGGTGAACTGACACCGGTGGATGTCAATAAAGGGCAGTTGACCATCGATTTCAATGGTTATCAGGCCAATCTTTTGGCTCAACTGGATACTGCAGATGGGCGGCTCAATGTTGACGGTAATGCCGACTGGCAGGATATGCAGCAGTGGTCGGTTAACAGTCGGGTTTATGCTGATCGCTTAGCGGTAAAAATGCCGCCAATGGTGGATATTCAGGCCAGTCCCGATCTGAAATTAAGCATGGTTCCGGGCAAAGCTCTGGTCGATGGTGAAATCAGTCTGCCATGGGGCCGGATTGTGGTGGATGAACTGCCACAGAGCGCGGTGAGTGTCTCCAGTGATCAGGTGTTGGTGGATGAAAATCTTCAGCCGCTGGAGCAGCCAAGCTCTTTGCCGATGACGATTGAAACCAACGTACGGGTGAATATTGGTGATGATTTCCGTCTTGAGGCCTTTGGTCTGAAAGGTAATTTAACCGGACAACTGAATGTGAGTCAGCGGGATAATGCACCGTTTGTCGCTGGTGAAGTAAATATCGTCGATGGTACTTACCGCTCCTTTGGTCAGGATTTGGTGATTCAGGAAGGTAAAGTCTTGATGAACGGCCCTGTCGCTCAACCTTATCTGTCGATTAGCGCGATCCGCAATCCGGATAATATTGAAGATGACGTGACGGCGGGGATTAAGGTGACCGGTTCAGCTGAAAACCCGTCAGTTACGGTTTTTTCCGACCCATCCATGGCGTCGGCCAATGCGCTTTCCTATCTGTTACGTGGCCGCAACCTGGATGCGGAATCCGGTGATAATAGTATGACCACCACATTGATTGGATTAAGTCTGGCGCAAAGTGGTAAATTGGTCGGCGAGATCGGCCAGGCATTTGGTGTGCAGGATTTGCAGCTCGACACTTCCGGTTCCGGCGATGATTCTCAGGTGACGGTAAGTGGTTATGTGCTACCGGGATTACAAGTGAAATATGGTGTTGGTATATTTAACTCGCTGGGCGAATTTACTCTACGTTATCGCTTGATGAAGGATCTCTATATTGAAGCGGTATCCGGGTTGACCAGCGCGGTCGATATTTTGTATCAGTTTGAATTTGATTAGGAGCAAAGCCATGTCGCATCTGGTTTTTGTCTATGGAACCCTGCGCAAGGGTGAAAGTAACCATCACTATCTGCAGCATTGTGAAATGTTGGGTATTGTCGAAACCAACCCGGCATATGCACTGTTCGACCTTGGCCCTTACCCTGGTTTGATTGAAGGTGAGCAGAGCGTAATAGGTGAAGTTTATCGGGTCGATGACGCAACGCTGGTTGAACTGGATATTCTGGAAGAAATACCTATCGAATATCGCCGCGAAATGATTGAAACCCCGTTTGGCCCAGCATGGATTTATCTCTACCAGGAAGATACTCAACGTGAGCAGTTGATTCCCTCGGGGGATTGGTGTTTGAGGTAAAGTGATCAGGGCAACCAACCGCCAACCTTTCTGCTATTTATCGGTTTCAAGCTCTTTGCCATGCTTGAAGAACTGGGTGATTATCGTTACCGCTGAGTAACAAAAACTGCTAAAATACGGTCGAAATATTAATATAGGAAGCTGAAATGGCAGATTTTAATAAAATTTTAACTCCAGGCGATTACGAAAATGGCCTAGTGAACGTAGTTGTAGAAATCCCAGCTGGTAGCAACCACAAAATTGAATGGAACCGTGAGCTTGCTGTGTTTGAACTGGATCGCGTTGAACCTCAGATTTTTGCAAAACCAACTAACTACGGTTTTATTCCGCAAACTCTTGATGAAGATGGTGATGAGCTTGATGCACTAATCATCACTAGCGAACCTCTAACAACCGGTATCTTCCTTAAAGCAAAAATCATTGGCGTAATGAAATTCGTTGATGACGGTGAAGTTGATGACAAAGTTGTTGTTGTTCCTGCTGATGACCGTAGCAATGGTAACGCGATCAACTCCCTGGAAGATCTTCCAGCACAACTTATCAAGCAAATCGAATTCCACTTCAATCACTACAAAGATCTGAAGAAAGCTGGCACAACAACGGTTGAAAGCTGGGGCGATATTGCTGAAGCGAAAGAAGTGATTGCTGAATCAATCCAACGTTGGAATGACCTATAATTGCTTGAAGCAATTAAGTGATACTTAATGCTCCGAATAAAAGCCGTTGACATGTTAAGTGCCAGCGGCTTTGTTGTTTCTAACGGACTTTATTTTATTGCTATCAAGTCAGTTTTACTCACTGTCCGGATTGGCTTCGAGAAACGCATGTAACTTCTCAACCATATTCTTTGAGCCAACAAAGAATGGTGCACGCTGGTGTAGTTCTGTCGGTTCAATATCCAGAATGCGCTGAACACCATCGCTGGCAATCCCGCCGGCCTGTTCCATTAACAATGCAATCGGGTTGCATTCATAGAGCAGGCGCAGTTTTCCTTGTGGATAGCTCGCGGTGCTCGGATACATGTAGATCCCGCCTTTGAGCAAATTACGGTGGAAATCAGACACCAGAGATCCAATATAGCGTGAGGTATACGGGCGGTTATCTTCAGGTACATTTTCCTGGCAGTACTTAATGTACTTCTTCACCCCTTTCGGGAAGCGGATGTAGTTACCTTCATTGATGGAATAAATACGGCCGTTGTCCGGAATCATCATGTTTTCATGCGAGAGGCAGAATGAACCAATCGACGGGTCATAGGTAAAGCCGTTTACACCATTACCGGTTGTGTATACCAGCATGGTTGACGATCCGTAGATGACATAACCCGCGGCAACCTGCTTATGGCCTGGCTGGAGAAAATCCTCTGCTGTCGGTGTGGTACCAATCGGTGATACGCGGCGGTAAATGGAGAATATGGTGCCGACCGAAACATTCACATCAATGTTGCTGGAGCCATCCAGAGGGTCCATCAACACCACGTATTTGGCATTCTTGTTGAGTTCTTTATTGAAAGTGACGGCTTCGTCTTCTTCTTCGCTGGCAACGCCACAAACCTGATCGCGCGCTTCCAATGCGGCTTTGAATTTGTCGTTGGCGTACACATCGAGTTTTTGTTGAGCCTCTCCCTGGACGTTTTCGGTGCCGACGGCTCCGGTAATATCGACTAATCCGGCTTTATTGATCTCTCGGTTGACGATTTTAGCGGCCAGACGAATCGAAGCGAGTAAGGAAGATAAATCGCCACTGGCATGAGGAAAGTCGGCCTGTTTCTCGACGATGAACTCTCCTAAAGTTTGCATTTTAGACATGTTATTTCCTTTTAGCATGTTTGATTATGGTGCGAAAGCTGAGTGGTTTCTGGCGGTTGACTGTCACCGCTTAAATTCGATTCTATGAGCTGGATCTTATTATTGGTAATAAACTAACCGATCAACTTCACATTTTTTAAACAAGGTTTTTTACGTTGTAATATGCTGGTTTTTGCTCAAAAAAGTGCGATTTTCTTGCGCGAAACTGACTCGCTTTTATTGGCAGGATCGGGATAATGGTAGCCAATTTGGCAGGCATGATTAGAGAACCACAAATGCACATACATATCTTAGGAATTTGCGGCACATTTATGGGTGGAGTCGCGGTGTTAGCACGCCAGTTAGGGCATAAAGTGACTGGTTCGGATGCGAATGTTTATCCACCAATGAGTACCATGCTTCAATCTCAAGGTATTGAAATTATTGAAGGTTATGATCCGTCGCAATTTGATGTTCAGCCGGATTTAGTGGTGATCGGTAATGCCATGAGTCGGGGTAATCCGTGTGTTGAATATGTGCTGAATAATAATCTGCGTTACGTTTCCGGGCCGCAGTGGCTGCAGGAATTCCTGTTGCATGATCGTTGGGTGGTAGCGGTTTCTGGTACCCATGGTAAAACCACCACATCCAGTATGATCGCCTGGATTTTAGACTACTGCGGATACCAACCTGGCTTCCTGGTCGGAGGGGTGCTGGGCAACTTCGGTATCTCTGCCCGTTTAGGTAAAAGTATCTTTTTTGTGGTGGAAGCGGATGAATATGACAGTGCTTTTTTTGATAAGCGATCTAAGTTTGTTCACTACCATCCACGCACACTGGTAATCAATAATCTTGAGTTTGATCATGCTGACATATTTGATGATCTTGAAGCGATCAAGCGACAATTTCACCATTTAGTGCGTACCGTTCCCGGTAATGGTCGTATTCTCTCTCCGGCAAATGAGTCGGCAATTAGTGATGTTTTAGCCCGTGGTTGTTGGAGCGAGACCGAGTTTTTCGGTGCAGATAGCCAGTGGAACGCTGAAAAATTAACGGCAGATGGTTCGCGGTTTAAAATTTTATTCGAAAATCAACCTGTGGGTGAAGTTCAGTGGGATTTGGTTGGCGATCATAATGTCAATAATGCGGTGATGGCAGTGGCTGCCGCTCGTCATGTTGGCGTTACTCCCGATCTTGCTTGTGAAGCATTAGCTGGTTTTGTTAATACCAAACGTCGTCTTGAACTGAAAGGAGAGGTTAAGGACATTGCGGTTTATGATGATTTTGCTCATCATCCGACTGCAATCGAGCTGACTCTGGGTGGATTACGCAATAAGGTTGGTCAGCAGCGTATTCATGCGGTGCTTGAACCTCGTTCCGCAACAATGAAACTGGGTGTGCATAAACAGACACTGGCGGCGTCACTTGCTCAGGCTGATACAGTGACTTTATATCAGCCGGAGAGTATTCCCTGGGCGGTGCAGGATGTAGCGGAGCAATGTGCTCAGCCTGCGTTTGTCAGCGATAATATTGATCAACTGGTAGAGCATCTGGTGGAAATAGCTCAGCCAGGCGATCAGATTTTAGTGATGAGTAACGGCGGTTTTGGCGGAATTCATCAAAAATTATTAGAGGCATTGAATCAGTAATGGCACATCCGCAAGCACAAAAAACGATTACCTTGGCCTTTACCGGTGCTTCCGGTGCCCCATATGGTTTGCGTTTATTACACTGTTTACTGGCGGCTGATTATCAGGTTTATCTGCTGATCTCTTCTGCTGCTCGGGTGGTATTGGCTACCGAGCAGAATCTGAAATTGCCTGCCGCACCAGAGAAAGCCCAGGCTGCATTGGTGGAATATCTGCAGTGTGATGCAGAAAAGCTGATCGTTTGTGGTAAAGATGACTGGTTCTCGCCAGTGGCTTCCGGTTCTGCGGCACCGAAAAAAATGGTTGTCTGCCCTTGTTCTGCCGGCAGTGTGGCGGCGATTGCTCACGGGATGTCGGACAATCTGATTGAACGGGCGGCCGATGTGGTGATTAAAGAGCACGGCCAGTTGCTGCTGGTAGTGCGGGAAACGCCATTTTCTACCCTTCATCTGGAAAATATGCATAAATTATCGCAACTCGGCGTCACGATTATGCCAGCGGCACCGGGCTTTTATCATCAGCCGCAGAGCATCGATGATCTGGTTGATTTTATGGTAGCGAGAGTATTGGATCATTTGGGGATCGAGCAGACGCTGATGCCACCCTGGGGATATGATCACAGGTAACATTATCTCTGCCTGAGCGTAGCTAATTTGCGCAATTCACAGTAGAATTCTTGCGACTCATCGGGGAGCTAGCCAGCAAAATAGGCTGAAGCTGAGATCAAGTGAAACTTGGGACCCGCACCACCGATAGCACGATGCTATTGGTACACCTGAACCAGATAATGCTGGCGTAGGAAATGAGCCTGGAATGATCAACTCATCATCCACCTCATCCCTGTGCCGCTCGTAATTAAGGAGAGCGAGCCGTGAATCTATCCAAAACCCTTCTGACCCTGTCTGTAGTGGCCTCTGCATCTGCGATGGCGCAAGATACCTTAACTATTTATACCTATGACTCTTTTGCTTCCGAATGGGGCCCTGGCCCGGCGGTGGAGAAGGCGTTTGAAGCCCAATGTGGTTGTGATTTAAATTTTGTTGCTCTTGATGATGGTGTATCAATTCTTAACCGCTTAAAGCTGGAAGGGGAAAATAATAAGGCGGATATTATCCTTGGCCTGGATGACAGTTTAATCGAAGAGGCGAAACAGACCGGTTTGCTGGCTGAGAACGGTACCGATATGAGTGGTGTTACCCTGCCGGGTGGCTGGAGTGATAACACCTTTGTTCCGTTTGACTATGGTTATTTTGCTTTTGTGTATAACAAGCAGCGTCTGGCTAATCCGCCTAAAAGTTTAAAAGAGCTGGTTGAATCGCGAGATGATCTGAGCATTATTTATCAGGATCCGCGTACTTCAACACCGGGCCAGGGGTTATTGTTCTGGGTTAAATCTGTCTATGGTGATAAAGCTGACACTGCGTGGCAGGCTCTGGCGAAGAAAACGGTAACCGTGACCAAAGGCTGGTCTGAAGCGTATTCGATGTTCCTTAAGGGAGAATCGGATCTGGTACTTTCCTATACCACATCACCTGCTTATCACCTGATTGCAGAACAAGATGATAATTATGCAGCGGCGGATTTCAGTGAAGGCCATTATATCCAGGTTGAAGTCGCGGCTAAGACCAAAACCAGCCAGCATCAGCAACTGGCGGATCAGTTCCTTAGCTTTATGCTAAGTGACGAATTCCAGAATATCATCCCAACCGGTAACTGGATGTATCCGGTGACGGATGTTGCGTTACCCAACGGATTTGAAATCTTAACCGTTCCTGCTACCAGCTTAAGTTTTTCCGCTCAGGATGTGGCTAAGCAACGTAAAGGCTGGATTCGCCAATGGCAAAGTGCATTAACTCGCTAATCGTCGGGTTAATTTTTGGAAAGTTAAGTGAATTCGATTCCTAAATCAGGATTATGGGTTGCGGCTCTGGTCGTAACCTTTATTTTTGCTGCGCTGTCAGCTCTGGTTAGTTATACGCCGGGCTTAAATTTGGCGGCGCTGTGGCACGATCCTTACTATCTGCATGTTACCCGTTTTAGCTTTTATCAGGCTCTGCTATCAACCTTGCTTAGTGTGATTCCCGCAATTGCTTTAGCAGTAGCTTTGAATCGCCGTCAATTTATCGGTAAGTCTCTGCTAATTAAACTTTTCTCCAGTACTCTGGTTCTGCCGGTTCTGGTCGGGGTATTCGGCTTGATTGCGGTGTATGGACGCAGTGGCTGGCTTAGTCGTGGTTTGGCCATGTTTGATACTGAATTGTTTGGTACTGAACTGCCATTTTCTTTGTACGGCTTAAATGGAATTTTGCTCGCCCATGTCTTTTTTAACTTGCCTTATGCTGCCCGGCTGTTTTTACACAGCCTGGATACTATTCCACCTGAGCAGGATAAATTAGCACTACACCTTGGTCTGACGCCTTGGCAGCGTTTTCGTCTGGTGGAATGGCCGCGTTTACGCCAGCAATTGCCACATGTGGCCGGGCTGGTGTTCATGCTCTGTTTTACCAGTTTTGCTACGGTGATGGCTCTTGGTGGCGGACCTAAAGCAACCACCATTGAGCTGGCAATTTATCAGGCGATTAAGTTTGATTTTGATCTGCAGGCCGGAGCATTGCTGGCTTTGTGGCAAATTTTGTTGTGCGCTTCTCTGTCGTTGTTTATTCAGGGCTTTGCTAAACCCCTTCCGGTGGTAGCACAAGGTTTAAAAGAGAAATTGGCACTATTTCGTGATAGCCGTCAGGCTCGCTGGTGGGATAAATCTGTTATTGCCAGCAGTTTGCTGCTGATTTTGCCGCCGCTGTTTGCGGTCGTGCTGGGTGGCGTTAATCCTACACTTTTTGATGTGTTGAGCCAGGCGCATCTATGGCACGCGCTAGCCAACTCATTACGCGTTGCTCTGGCTGCCAGCGTGCTAGCGCTGGTGTGCGGTATTGCCATTTTAACCACCAGCCGGGCTTGGCGCTTAGTTCAGGCTAACCGTAAAGCCGATCTGCTTGAACTGTCTGGTACGATGATTCTAGTCACACCTGGTCTGGTGGTGAGTACCGGGCTATTTTTACTGCTACGCAGTTATACCGATGTGTTTAGCCTGGCCTATTGGATTGTGGTGTGGGTCAATGCTCTGATGGGGCTACCCTATGTAATAAAAACGCTGCATCAGCCGATGTGGCTGCTGGCAAAACAGTATCAGCAATTGAGTATCAGTCTGGGTATTATCGGCTGGCAGCGCTGGTGTATTGTAGAGTGGCGGGCGATGAAAAAGCCGCTTGCTCACGCTTTCGTGGTCAGCTTTCTGGTAGCAATGGGTGATCTCAGTGCGATTGCACTATTCGGTAGTCAGGACTTTCAGACCTTGCCGCTCTATCTTTACCGTTTGCTCGGTAGCTATCAAATGGAAGCGGCCGCTGTGGTTTCACTTTTGATGCTATTGATCTGTCTGGGCTGCTTTTATATTGCGGATAAACTCTTTCATATCGGCAAGGAAAATTAATCATGCTCGAATTACAGCAGGTCATCTACGATTATGAACAGGAACAGTTTCAGTTCAGTCTCCGGGTCGCAGCAGGGGATATCCTGGCACTAATGGGGCCGAGTGGTGCGGGCAAGTCAACACTGCTTAGTCTGGTTGCCGGGTTTATTCAACCGGCAGCAGGGGATATTCGTGTTGAAGGCCATTCTTTGGTCGGGTTAGCTCCATACCAACGTCCTTTTTCCATGCTGTTCCAGGAACATAATCTTTTTGCTCATTTAAGCGTCAGAGACAATATTGGTTTGGGGTTAAATCCGGGCCTCAAGCTTTCGCTTGAGCAACAACAAGCGGTGGTTCAGGCGGCAGCTCAGGTAGGGGTGGAAAATTTACTCGACCGGATTCCCGAGGAACTGTCCGGTGGTCAGCGGCAACGAGTGGCTTTGGCTCGCTGTTTTGTTCAGCCTCACCGAATTTGGTTGCTGGATGAACCGTTTTCCGCACTCGATCCGATTCTGCGTGCAGAGATGCTGGCGTTAGTGAAACGGTTGGCAAGTGAACGTAAGTTGACGGTGATTATGGTCACGCACCACCTGAATGATGCCCGGGCCATTGCCAATAAATTTGCTTTTATTGCCAATCATCGGGTTGATCAAAGTGGGGAGATTAAACAACTTACCCCTGAACACACCAATCCGTTGCTAGCCGAATTCGTACGCGCAGGGGTATAAAGGGCACAGCTTTGTTTAAACGTTTTGTTTAAGACTCTTGGCCGTGTAACTCTTTCAAAACCTGAAAAATCTCACGAGACGCTTTTGGCGGCTTGGTCGAATTTTTCTCTTTGGCTGCCTGACGAGCCAACAGACGCAGACGTTGACGATCGGCTTGTGGATATAACTCCATGACCTCCTCAATCGCACTGTCGCCTTCTGCTACTACCTTATCTCTGAGTTGTTCCAGTTTATGCAGGACGATGGTTGCCTGGGCATGTTTATTGTTGTACTTATCCAACGCAGCCTGAATCGGCTCCGGATCGATAGTACGCATCAGTTTACCGATATACTGAAGCTGGCGGCGGCGGGCTTCTTTGTTGAAGCGTTGTGCATCCTTAATCGCTTTGGCCAGATCTTCCGGAAGCGGAAATTTCGCCAGAGCAGATGGTTTAAGTTCAACCAGTTCTTCACCCAATTTTTGCAGGGCAATCATATCGTTTTTCATTTCAGTCTTACTGACCCAAATGATTTCCTCTTCTTCTTCCCAAGGTGCTTTTTGATTTTTACGAGCCATGATCTCTTTCTTTATCGTTAGCAATATCGTTATTTTAGCAAGAATCTTGGGGAGAAAGCGAAATTCTTGTTATGCTAGCGAAAGATAATGAAGAGAACGACGATTTATGGACATAAAACAGCAAGTCACTCTGCAGCGCTCTGAGCTTGAAGCCGCCGTTGCCAGGGCATTACAGCTCGCTTCTGCCAGTGCAGATGCCGCCGAAGTTGCAATAACCAAAAGTACCGGATTAAGTGTTTCGACACGCTTTTGTGAAGTCGAAAATGTTGAGTTTAACAGTGATGGTGCGTTAGGCATTACCGTTTATCGTGGCGGGAAGAAAGGCAGTGCATCGACTTCTGATCTGAGTGAAAAGGCAATTGAGCAGTCGGTACTGGCTGCACTGGATATTGCGCAGTATACCTCGGAAGATCCTTGTGCCGGCCCGGCAGATAAAGAATATCTGGTGCAGGATATTCCTGATCTCGATCTGTTCCACCCCGATGAGCCAAATCCTGATTATGCCGCGAAAATCGCTATCGCTGCCGAACAGGCGGCTCTGAGTTATAGCGACCGAATCAAACAGAGTGACGGTGCCAGCTATGACAGCCACTATGGTGTCCGGGTCTATGGCAACAGCCATGGTCTGCTTGCGAGCTACGCCTCAAGCCGCCATAGTGTTAGTTGTTGTGTGATTGGTCAGGGCAAAAATGGCGAGATGGAGCGTGATTACAGCTACAGTGTCGCTCGGCATAAAGATGATTTGTGGGCCGCGGAGAAAGTGGGGCGTCTAGCCGCTGAACGCACCGTAAGCCGTTTGGATCCGCGTAAACTCAAAACCGGCCATTATCCAGTGATGTTTGCTCCGGAAGTGGCTACCGGTCTGATCGGCCATCTGGTGATGGCGATTAGTGGTGGTAATCTTTATCGTAAATCTTCCTTCCTTTTGAACAAGTTGGGTGAACAGATTCTGCCTGAGTGGTTCAATATTGATGAACGGCCTCATCTGTTGCGTGGGTTGGCTTCGACTCCTTTTGATAGTGAAGGGGTGAAAACTCAGGACATGAACATCATTACTGACGGTGTGTTAGCCACTTATCTTCTGACCAGTTATTCAGGCCGAAAACTTAAAATGTCGCCGACCGGTCATGCTGGCGGTATCCACAACTGGTTTGTCGCGTCTTCGGCAGATCACAATTTCGAACAGATGCTCAAGCAACTGGATACCGGATTTCTGGTGACTGAAGTGATGGGTCAGGGTGTCAATATTGTTACCGGTGACTATTCACGCGGTGCGGCTGGATTCTGGGTAGAAAATGGAGAAATTCAGTATCCGGTATCGGAAATCACGATTGCCAGCAATCTGAAAGAGATGTTCTCTAATATCGTTGCTGTGGGTAATGATGTGGATGTTCGTTCTCAGATTCAGACTGGCTCGATTCTCATTGAATCGATGAAAATTGCCGGAGAGTAAGAGATAAGAAATAGCGCTATTTTGCGTTATTTGCTGGTGTTCGCAATAATCGGTTTTATGCCGCTTAAAGTTTCAGATATGAAAGAGGACTTTTGACACCATTTGCTCCTCTTTCAATTTTAGTACTCGTTGAACTGAAGTTTCATGAATATGGTGGCGTGATAGCTGACCTTCAGAAGTGTATGTACTTAATGTGGCTGATGGAAACAAAAATTGCCATCCAAGCTATTCTTCTTCCCCTTTGTCTGCCAGATTCGGATTGCACCGTAGTCGAAATCAATATCATGATAGCGTAATCTTAGACATTCCATTAAACGAAGGCCTGAGCCATACATTAACTTGAAAGCTAGCTCGTGTTTAGGCGGTATGTGATTAAATATTGTTACAATTTCATCCGAATTTAAAACCACAGGCAGTTTTTGGGGGCGTTTTGAGCGAGCAAAGTTTAGCTCTGGATCTAGCGGCGTCTTGATAATTTCTTTATACAGAAAGACAAGAGCATTAAGTGCCGCCGCTTGGGTTTTTGCTGCTACATTACGTTTTACTGCCAGATATTCGAGAAATAGTTTCACTTCATCATTTCACAGTAGATATAAGAGTTAATGGTGTTTTTTGCGTAATGTCTGGTAATCATTGTTCCTTTAATGGATTGTAAAAATAGAGATTTCATGGGTAATCTTCTTACTGATTAAATGTACAGTAAATGATAATTTACCTAGAAAATTAACTAATATGCGAAATGCGTTTTTTCTGACGAAGATCACCTAGATCCATACCATAATCACCAATTATTACATTGACTTATGGTAGTGTGTATCAATATTGATTAGCAGACTATACTGAGTTTTTTTGAGGAACTATAAAGATTTTTTCGGTATAGTAAATTGTTATGTGCATCTTGGCGATAGTACCGAAGGATAAAGAAATATGAAGTTTTCACTATTTAATGAATCAAAATCTCAAGAGGTAATCTCTCTTTTCAAGAAAGTGTTCTCTGCATCCGAGGGAGAAGCCGAAGGTCAAGTAATTGAGGATTTTGTAGCAAATCTAATTGCCACTACGGCTCGACAAGATCTAGTCGGGTGTATTGCAGAAGAAAACGAGAATGTTGTTGGGTGCATATTTTTTAGTCGCCTTACAGTGCCTAGTGGGCAGGTTGCTTTCATTTTGTCTCCGGTTGCCGTTTCAACAGACATTCAAAGGACAGGCATTGGCCAAAAGCTAATTAAATATGGTCTAGATCATCTTAAGTCTTTAAATGTCAATTTAGTTTTCACTTACGGTGACCCAAGTTATTATTCCAAAACTGGCTTCGAGCAAATCGATGAAAGTACTGTAAAAGCGCCTTGCCCTCTAAGTCATCCAATTGGCTGGCTAGCGCAATCGCTAGATGGACAAGTAATTAAGCCTATGGCTGGCGCTACTCAATGTGTTGAGGCATTAAATTATCCTGACCTATGGTAAAAATGCACATAACAAAACGTTCCAATTAACAAAATAACTGTCACGAATTTTGCTTCGCAAAATATAGTGCCAGCAATTTTGCAACTGAACTTAGCGTTATGTGAATGGAGTTTGAAATTGTCTTCAGTACCAAAAAATAAGAATGAGTTGGAGTTAGCCATAAATACGATATTTCCCAAACTAATGGTGGACTATCGTTCAATTCCTGAAAGCAAAGCTCGTGATATTGGGGTAGAAGGAAACCTTAAAGGTACTCTCATTAGCGTCAGTGATACGGTGGCTTACTTAATTGGTTGGGGAAAGCTTGTCCTCAAATGGTATGACCTAAAATCCCAAAATAAGCATGTAGATTTCCCTGAAACTGGCTATAAATGGAATCAGCTAGGGTTACTTGCTGAAAGTTTCCATAAAGAATATCGCGACTGGGAATACGATGTTTTGCTTGCTGAACTAGAGTCCATTGTTGATGAAATACTTTTACTTATTTCAAACTTAAGTAACCATGAGCTATATGGTGTTGAATGGTATGAACAATGGACTTTAGGTCGCATGATCCAGTTTAACACTTCATCACCAATGAAAAATATGCGTACAAAAGTTCGGCGTTTTAATCGAGAATTCACATAACAATCCAATGCAATTGACGCAGTCAACCTTCGCAGTTGCGTTTCATAGTTTTTTAAACGCTTTCATAACGTCGTAATGTGCAATTGAGTGGGGCGTTAGTTTACCAATTAAGATCTTCACCCTAAATTCAAGTGAAGGGTGAAGAATCAATCATAAGTGGTTTTGTGGTAGTTGTGACTGACCAAGTACAGCTACAACCAAAATGAAGCCGTCTTCTTTTGTAAAGTAAGCTGTGTGCTTACCAACAGGGAAGTAAAACCCTTTGGGTATAGTTGATCGCAACTTCGACCAACTTCTGGATTGTCAGCAAGCATTTGAAACCCAGTCAGTAACGTATCTTTATAGTTGCGCCACTGCATCTCTGAAAAGTTATTAACGGTGTAGTTTCTTATTTTTAATAAGTGAGCCTGAGCTAATTTGCTAAGTTTGTATTTATTCTTTTGCATAGGGGATTACAAGGCGCTCAAGAAGTCTTCACCATCGACTACATTGCCTTGCGCTAAGTCTTGTTTGGCTGACTCGAAGCAATGTTTAAGGTAGTCAGCTTTCATTGCCTCTAGATCTTCAAAATCTTTAATAGACATCACTACTACGGCGTCTTTGCTGTTTTTGCTAATCTTTACTGGTTCACGTTGGGCACTAAGAAGTAGCTCACCAAAATTACGTTTCGCATCATTTGCGGTTAATGTGTGCATGGTCAATCTCCAAATATGGAATTACAATAAGATTATAGCTGGTCGCATGAAATGGTCAATTTAATTAAATCGTGCTATTTATGCGAAAAGTAAACTAACAAACGCTTCAAGACGGATTCGCAACGCTCGGTGGTTTTAGTTTGATTTAGCTTTTGTGTTTACGGTGTAAAAATAGAGTCTTGTGGTTGCGTTGCTCACCACTTAAGCGGGCTACATGGACTCCCTCTTTTGTCAACAATAGCTCTCTCTGACAACAGTGGATCGGACAGCAGCTCTACATTCGGTATTTGACAGGCTTTATTGCCATTACCTTGATGATATTCGCTTGGTATCAGCCTCATTCGTTAGACAGTATTTTTTACTTCCCGCTTAAACAGGCTTTGATACCTCGGTCTGACCGTATTGTCATCAATTGCTATTGTGTTGACTCGGTGGGGTTAACCGTTGATATAGTTAACTTTGTACTCGTTTCCCGAAGTCAGTAACGCCCAGATAAGTCGGGCATTTTTAGCAGCTAAAGCGACGGTTGCTCGCTTATAGCCACGTCGTTCAACTAATTGTTGTAACCAGAGACTGTTTCTATCCGTTTTATCTTTGCATCTTGCTATAACAGCGCGTGCACCATGAATGAGTAATGTACGGATGTGTTTATCGCCTCGTTTACTTATGCGTCCAAGTTGGACGTGACCACCAGTGGTATATTGTCTCGGTACTAATCCTATCCATGCGGCAAATTGGCGATTGGAACGAAATTGTTTTCCATTAGAAACAGTAGCCACAATGGCGGTACCACTATGTTCTCCAACGCCAGGAATAGTCATGAGCTTTTTAGCCTCTTTCATCTGATTGACGAGCGCATAAATTTTGCGGTCGTATCGCAGTACTTCGTCGTTGATATTGTGGATACGATTGACTAAGTCATTGAGCAGCTCACGAGCTAGCATCGGTAACCCATTTTCGGCATCTTCAAGAATGCTGGAAATGGTATTCTGGAGAGGGTATCGACCTTGAGGAATAATAATACCGAATTCAGAAAGTAATCCACGTAGCTGATTAATGGTAGCGGTACGGCTTTTAATCAGACCCTGTCGAATACGGTGAAGGGTAAGTACAGCTTGTTGCTCTGCGCTTTTAATGGCGACAAATCGTGTTTTAGGTCGGCTGACCGCTTCACATATGGCTTCAGCGTCGTTGGCATCGTTCTTTTCATTTTGTCGGTAAGGGATAACAAACTTAGAAGCCATACTGCGAGGAGTATGCCCAAGTTTACTCAGTTCTCTAGCCCAATGGTGGGCGCCAGAGCAAGCTTCCATCCCTATTAGACAGGGTGGTAGATTGGCGAATATCTCTAACAGTTTGTTTCTTTTAACCGTTTTGCGTAGTACACACTTGCCATATGCATCAACGCAATGAATACTGAATACATTCTTGGCGAGATCAATGCCAATAGTTTGAATGGTGGACATAGTCACCTCCGTATTATCAACGTGTCATGAGTAACTATGGCACATGGAGTGTCAGGTAGAGGGAGTCCATATCATTCGTTAGCCAACTTCTCCCCAATTTGAGTTTTCCAGTGATTTATTAAAAGGTGTATACTTTTAAGCATAATGTATGAGCGAGTTAATTAAATATGTTCACTGAATCTAAATGGGGAATGAAACCGAATATTCCTCTTGCAAAACAGCTAGCTAAAAGAGATGTCCCAGCGTTAGTTTACGATGCTGTCAACCTAGAAGGAGTGGCTATGACACTCCCTGAAGTTCAAACTATTTTGGATGGTATTACGGTGGGTGGTCATCGCATCAGCGATCAAAATATGGCTATGAATCAAGCTAAAACTTGGGAGCGAATTTTTGAGTTAGTAGATTCCGAAGAGTTCTCTTTTAATAAAGAAACTGCGTTGTTATTACACAATATCGCTGGTGAAGAAGAGGCTTTAGAGTGGGGCAAATTTCGTTCTGGTTATGTATCAATAACTGGCTCTGACTATGAGCCACCAGCACCACACGAACTAAATGATAAATGGGATGAAGTTCAGTCTTTAGTCGAGTCTTGTGAAGACATCTATGATCAGGCGATTACGGCTTTTTTACAAATGGCTAGAGCTCAATTTTTCTGGGATGTTAATAAACGAACAGGTCGCTTCATGATGAATGGGATTCTACTTTCATGTGGTTTTCCCATAATTAATGTTCCAGCTAAACGACAACAAGAATTTAATACATTAATGCTAGAGTTTTACTCAAGTAATGACATGGATCCAATGAATGAGTTTTTGCGCAGTTGTATCGATGAAAAAATAATTATGAACTTCCAATTAGACTTAAAAATTGGCTAACAAACGCTTTAAGACGGATTCGCAACGCTCGGCGGTTTTGGTTTGAATTGGCTTTTGTGTTTACTGTGTAATAATTGAGTATGGTGGTAGGGTTGCTCACCACTTAAGCGGGCGGTTATGTGCTTTACATATTTAACGAAACAAGGAGTTTTAGTGTCAGACTTACATTTTTGGTTATTATTTTTTTCTACTGCTTTGGCGTTGAATATTGCGCCGGGCCCTGATCTTCTTTACATATTGACTAAAACAATAGCAAATGGAAAAAAAGTGGGTATAGCGTCTGCTCTTGGCGTTTGTACTGGAGCTCTTTTTCATGTTGCTGCTGCATCGCTTGGTTTGTCAGCAATTTTAGTATCGTCTGCTCTTGCATTTTCTATCGTTAAATTTATTGGTGTTGGATATTTATTATATCTTGCATACCAATCTTTCCGCTCTGCTGGCACAAGTTTAAACATTACATCAATTGATCAGCCAAAAGAGTCTCCGTGGAAAGCATTTAAACAAGGGGTACTTGTTGATATCTTGAATCCTAAAGTAGCCATCTTTTTCATGGCATTCTTACCCCAATTTATTCGGAATGATCATGGGGCTGTTCCAATACAACTGCTTTATTTAGGCTTGTTGGTCATTGCCGTTGCGATTATAGTTGAAATTAGCTACGTATTGCTTGCATCTAAACTGACTAAAAAAGTAAGAAGCAGTAAACGGGTAAGTGTATTACTCGACCGAGCTGTTGGTGCTGTTTTTGTAGCTTTAGGTCTTAAATTGGCAATTAGTTCAAGCACATAACAAGCTGTTCAACTGGACGCATAACGGTTGTCATTGTTTTTGCAAAAGAAAAAGCGCAAAAACAATACCAACCTACGCGCCAGTTAACAAGGGCGTTTGCCCACCGACTATAATCAGTCGGTAGGGAATTTCTGCTTCTGGTGTAGAACTCGCATTATACGAATTACTGAGCGGTCAACCCAGTAGGAAACAATCATCGAGATTTCGGGGATAATTAGTAGTCGCCCTCGAATACCATCTCGTTGAACACCCATCAGTGGTTGCTCAAGTAAATTATCTACTTTAGTTTCGATGATTTCGTCAGTTTTATCTGCCGCGTCAGGGTTGAAGTCATAAAGAAACTCAAAGATCTTTTCACGATCATTTAGCGATTCTTCTTCCCATAAAATCATTGTTGACCTCGGTTACGAATCTTAGCTTTTCGCTCAGCCATTCGTGCTTTTGCTGAGTCGTGATCAACAAATGAAGCTTTTCCTGAGTCAAACTTCTCAAATGCTAGGTTTACTTGTTCAGTCAACCAATTGTCGTGAGATAATGCTTTTCGTTGTTGCTCAGCCATTTGCTCGGTAAGCTCACGGCAAGCATCGCTAAGTGTGCGTCCTTGGCTCTCTGCCATTTGTTGAGCTAAGCGTTTAACTTCGTCATCAACACGAAATTGAATTCTAGTGTCCATGAGTAACTCCTAAATTTACGTGTGTACAAATGTTAGCACTGACGTTAGGCAAGGGCAACTAACAAGCATTCAATCGAACTACGACATAGAAGGCTTTAGTTGCAGCTAAAGTCTGGGTCTCACTTTACCCTAATTTGAGTAGTTATTATCCATACAAAGCATTTAAGACGGATTCCCAACGCTCGGCATTTTTGCTTTCCTTCAGTTTCAGTCTTTACGGCACAATACTTTAAGTGTGGTGGTCTGCGTTGCTCTGGAATACGCAATCGAAATTATTTTGGCTTGTCGGACAACAGCCGCATCTGTGACAGATTATACAGTTACATCGTCCATAGTTTGTTTAAATGGCTGAACAGGCGAAGTGGTTGGAAAGTTATAACTGGAGTAATTTCAAGAAGATGTTGACGTATTATGGATTAGAGCGGCCACGAGTGAGTAGGCGAACTATTCATGTTGACTGGTATCAGTCACGTGTTTAACACGAGTGAATATATAACTGAAGAGCCGGATGCGGTAATTTCGCACGTCCGGATCTGTGTGGGGTCGCCTCAGTAATGGGGCGCTCTACCGCGATTATTCTCCCTAGTTCCGTAAACTTTCCGTACGAATTGAATGTGCTTTAAGTTTGGCCTATAATCGCTCAACTGACGAAATACATCCGTACGCAGGAGGAGTTATGGCAACGGCACGTTTAGATATCCGCCTTGATGAAGAGATCAAGGCAAAAGCCGAAAAGGCATCGGCTTTACTTGGTTTAAAAAGTCTCACTGAATATGTGGTGAGACTTATGGATGAAGATGCGACTCATGTTATTGAGGAGCATGAAAGTATTATGGTTAAAGACAGTGTTTTTGATGAGTTTATGGCTGCGTGTAATAAAGTAAAAGCACCGAATCAAGCTTTGCTTGAAGCTGTTAAATTTACAGAGAAGAGCGGTATCAAGTGAGTTGGGGCAAAGAGTTTGTAGAACTTAGTAAATCAAAGCATGACCGCGACTCATTTGACTGTGGTGAGCAAGAACTAAACACATTTATCAAAACTCAAGCTGCAAAGCACATGCAAGCAGGTATTAGCCGAACAATGGTTTTACCTAGTGCTCAACCACTGTTAAATCAAAAATTCGCTATTTGTGCATTTTATAGTGTTGCACCGAGCTCAATCAGCCGAGAAACATTACCGACACAATTAGCAAAGAAACTACCGAGATATCCAATCCCTGTTTTTCTGTTGGCTCAATTAGCTGTGCACAAAGAATTTCACGGTTCTGGACTTGGAAAGGTCAGTCTAATTCGTGCGCTGAAGTACTTGTGGGAAGTGAATCATCACATGAGGGCATACGCAATAGTTGTGGATTGTCTGACAGATTCTGCTCAAGCGTTCTATACGAAGTTCGGCTTTGAAGTATTGTGCGAACATAATGAGCGTATTCGTATGTTCTTACCAATGAAAACGGTAGAATCTCTTTTTAATCAATAGGCTACGAATATAACAAACGCTTCAAGAGGGACAGCCAACGCGTGGCATTTTTACTATGCGTTGGTTCTCTGTGGTTACGATGTCATGCGGAAAGTGAGTAGTAGCGTTGCCTGCCCCTTAAGCGTGCGTTTATGCGCCAAAGATCGGGTTCACATCCATGCTTTTGTGTAGGATACGAATGATCTCAATGTGTTGGCTGCCAATCTGACGATAAAATATGACGTGACTCCCTTGCGGAAATTTCCTGTAACCATCTCGAATTTCATCACAGGTTTTACCAATATCAGGGTTTTCGGCTAACAGCCAAAATGAATCGTCAAACTGTTTTAGGTAAACATTTCGTTGTTCACGCCCCCAGCGACGCGAGGTGAACAAGGCGATATCTCTCAAATCAGACTTAGCCTTGTTAGTGAGTTGAAATGGTTTCATTTTCTTTCTTCGTTATCGAGTTCATTGATAAACGAATCAAGGTCATAGTCAGCCATGCCACTTTCTTCGCCTTCAATCAGAAGTTGGCGTAGTGTTTTCATTTTCGTTTCTTGGGTTTCAAGTAAGCGTAAAGCAGAACGAATTACTTCACTTGCAGAGCCGTAGCGGCCACTTTTGATTTGGTTCGCAATGAAACTATCGAAGTGTTCTCCTAAAGTAATACTAGTATTTTTAGCCATTACAGCCTCCTTAGTACCAAATAATACCTAATTATGGTATTAAAAGGACTTCGGTGCAAGTGGCGGCGCATAACAAGGCGCTCGATTGAGCTTAGCGTAGCCTCATCAATATCGTATGTTCAATTTACTGTACAAGTAGATTGGTGAAGACTATACTTGTTCCATTAAATGTACATGTGGAGGTTCCGATGAGAATCGTATCTTTTACTGAAGCTAGAAATAGTCTCAAAGCTGTTTTGGATGGTGTAGTTAATGACGCTGATACAACCGTTATTACACGCCGAGATTCTGAAGATGCTGTGGTTATGTCTTTAGACTACTACAATAGCCTTATGGAGACAGTTCACTTACTACGCTCTCCTCAAAATGCCGAACACCTAAACCGTTCGATAGCACAGTACCGTGCTGGTAAAACAACAGCACGAGAGTTAATTGATGAGTAGTAGTCAACGTTTACTTTCGTGGACTGATGAAGCTTGGGATGACTACCTGTATTGGCAAACTCAAGACAAAAAAACACTCAAGCGCATTAACAAGCTCATCAATGATGTTAAGCGCTCCCCATTTGAGGGCATCGGTAAACCAGAGCCGTTAAAAGAGAACTTATCTGGTTTGTGGTCTCGTCGTATTGATGATACTAATAGGCTTGTTTACGCAGTCGATGATCAAGCGATAACGGTAATTTCATGCCGTTACCACTACTATACCATTCTACGTTGAAAATCAGTAACGCGGGATAGAAGCCAATAAAACTCGCCCTCCGGGAGCTCATCAAAGCGCCCACTCCTGCGTCAAATAACTTAGAAATAGATTGTATTCCTGCAGTTATTTTCCTGGTATTGAGCGCTTTGATGGAGCTCTGAATATTGCATCTTGAGGTTACTTCGGTATAAATGCAGCATTAAACTTAGGTTAAGAAGCAAACAAGGTTGCTAAACCTAAAAACACCGACAACCCAACGACATCGGTAACCGTAGTTAATGCCATTCCACCTGCTAATGCCGGATCAATATTCATTTTTTTAAGCATGATTGGGATCGTCACCCCAGCAATCCCTGCAACAATGAGGTTGGTCAGCATCGCGCAGGCGATAAATAAGCCGAGCATGATACTGCCTTTCCATAGCATCACGATTCCGCCAATGATCACCGCCCAGGTGATACCATTAAGCAGACCTACCGCCGCTTCTTTTAACAGTAGTTCCCGTTGGTTACTGTCACCGATATGACCTAATGCCAGACCACGAATGACCAGAGCAACTGTCTGGTTACCAGCAACACCGCCCATTGATGGCACGATGGTCATCAATACCGCGACCGCTGCCATCTGTTCCAGCGTTGATTCAAAGAGATTGGATACCGAAGCTGCTGCGAGTGCCGCCAGCACGTTGGCACCAAGCCAGATACTGCGTTTGCGAGCCGATTTTACCACTGGGGCAAAGGTATCTTCTTCATCATCCATACCCGCCAGACTCATCATGGTATGCTCGGCATCTTCACGAATTACGTCGACCACGTCATCGATGGTGATACGACCGACCAGATGGCCATTTTCATCCACCACTGGTGCAGAAACCCAGTTACGTCGTTCAAACAGATTGGCGACATCGCTGTCAGTGGTATCGACCGGGATTGCTTCATCGGCGTCATCCATCACATCGCGTACCTTCACATCCGGTTGGGTGGTGATCAGGGTGGTCAGTGAAAGATGACCGGTCAGGCGGTCTTCGTCATCAAGTACGTACAGAGCGTCAGTGGCCTGTGGCAGTTCGCCCTTCATGCGCAGATAACGTAATACTACATCTACATCTACATCGGCACGGATGGTGATTACGTCGGTGTTCATGAGCCCACCGGCGGTATCTTCCGGATAGGAGAGTGCCGTTTCAACCCGTAGCCGATCTGCGCTGTCCATTTGCGACAAAACTTCTTTGGACAGATCATCCGGTAAGCTACGCAGAACATAGGCCACGTCATCGGTATCCATCCCTTCGGTAGCTTCAGCCAGCAGTTCCGGTGCCATGGTTGAAACCAGGGCATCTTTAACGTCTTCGCTTAATTCATCGAGGATTTCACCGTAATCTTCCGGGTCGGTAAGTTGCCAGAGAACCTGGCGGCTTTTACGTGGAGAGGCTTCCAGAAGCTCAGCAATATCTTCCGGTTCCATATCCTGGAGCTGGCGGCGCACATGTACATAACGCCCACTATCCAGTGCGGTCGCAATTTCCTGGAGGGTCTGGTGAGCTTGGTCGTATTCAATTTGCTCTGCCATGTTATCCCCCTCTACTTCTCATTATTATTTGGCTAATAGTAACCGAATTTTAGCCTTTAATTAATAAGAAGTTATTTCAGCTTAAAAATTTTTTACTCTTCTTCTTCAAATTTATCTTCAATCAGATGACAGACGGAATCTAAAGCAGTTTCCGCCTCAGTACCTTCGGCTGAGATGGTAATATACTGACCCTGAGCGGATTCGAGCATTAGCAGACCCATTACACTGTCGGCGGTGGCTTCTTTTCCTTCCTGACTGAGAATGGTCACAATAGCATTAAACGATTGAGCAAGTTCAACGAGCTTCATGGCGGCACGGGCGTGCAGGCCAAGGCGGTTCTGGATTAATACGGTTCTGCTCAATTGGGGCATGGGTTTTTCCTAATGGTTTTTTTCTAATGATGTGTGGCGAATCTGTACCTGATGACCCAGTTGCTGAAAATATTCACCAATCTGCTGAGTAAGATAAACGGAGCGGTGTTTACCGCCAGTACAGCCAATCGCCAGGGTCAGATAACTGCGGTTGTTGGTTTGTAGTGAAGGTAGCCAGTACTCAACGAAGGATTGGATTTGGCGCTTCATCTCCATCACATCCGGGTGGCTTTCGAGAAAAGATTTCACCGGAGCATCTAAGCCAGTAAAGGGGCGCAGATCCGGCTGCCAGTGCGGATTGGGTAAGAAACGGACATCAAACACAAAATCGGCATCGCTTGGCAGGCCAAATTTGAAGCCGAAAGACTGAAACACCATCACTAACTCTTTACGTTCTCGTCCTTCAATTCGCATTCGGACCATTTCACTCAGATCATGAATCGATTTATCAGTACTATCGAGCAATAAATCGGCCTGTTCACGCAGTGGGGCAAGCAGGTGGCGTTCATTTTCAATCGCCTGAGCCAGTGAAATATTACCATCAGAAAGGGTTAACGGGTGAATGCGGCGGGTTTCGCTATAACGTTTCAGCAGAGTTTCTTGGCTGGCATCAAGAAATAGAACACTGACATCATTGGCATTTTTTAATTCACTAAGCAGTTGTTGAAAATGCTCGGAATCTTTGGGCAGGTTGCGGATATCGATGCTTACCGCAACGTTCTGTTTGCTGTCTTTGACCGAGTGGATAAAGGCATCGAGCAGATCAACTGGTAGATTATCAACGCAATAGTAGCCAAGGTCTTCCAGTACGCGCAAGGCGACACTTTTTCCTGCTCCGGATTGGCCACTGACTACGATGATACGCATAATCTACACCTGATACTCACTCACTGATCATAATCGAATACAGTTCTTGGTCAGACTCTGCCTTACGCAGGGCTTTCAATACCTGTTTATCATTGAGGCGGGCTGCCATCGCGCCAAGGGTTTTGAGATGTTCTTTGCACTGATCTTCCGGAACCAGCAGGGCAAATAAAATATCCACCGGGCGGTTATCAATCGCATCAAAATCGATCGGTTCTTCACACTGGACTAAAACGGCAATCGCCTGATCAAACTCAGTCATTCGGGCGTGGGGAATAGCAATGCCATTACCAATGCCGGTACTGCCCATTTTTTCACGGGAGAGCATACACTCAAACAGTTCGTTGCTATTCAGTCCGGTGTATTGGGCCGCGATTTCACTAATAATTTCTAGGGCTCGTTTTTTGCTCGAACATGGGACTGCACTTTTGGTGCAGTCCGGAGCTAATACTTCGCTTAATTGCATGGTTAATGATTACTTAGTTTTTCTTTATGTTTATTGAGCTGGCGGACGAGTTTATCCACTAAGCTATCAATGGCCGCGTACATCTGTTCATCTTCAGCGGTCGCATGAATTTCGCCGCCATTCACATGCAGCGTTGCTTCGGCGATCTGCTGCAGCTTTTCTACGCGTAGAATAACCTGAACGCTGTTAATATGCTCGAAAAAGCGTTCAAGTTTGTCAAATTTGCTTCGTACATAGTCTTGCATCGAGTCGGTAAGATCAATGTGATGTCCACTAATATTTATTTGCATAGACTTTCCTTCTCCGTTATTGGCCCTTTACAGTAGGCGTTTGCGCTGACTGGATGGGGCAATGCCCAAGGATTCCCGGTACTTAGCGATAGTACGGCGGGCAACCTGGATCCCCTGATCAGCGAGTAGGGTCGCAATTTTGCTGTCACTGAGCGGCTTGGCGATATTCTCTGCGGCGACCAGCTTTTTAATCAGTGCGCGAATTGCGGTTGATGAACACTCTCCTCCATTGTCGGTGCTGACATGACTGGAGAAGAAATATTTCAGTTCAAAAATACCTCTTGGGGTATGCATATATTTTTGCGTGGTAACCCGTGAAATGGTGGATTCATGCATATCGACAGCCAGGGCAACATCATTGAGTACCATCGGCTTCATCGCTTCTTCTCCATATTCAAAGAAATCACGCTGATGTTCTACGATACATTTGGCGACTTTAAGTAGCGTCTCGTTACGGCTTTCCAGGCTCTTAATCAGCCATTTTGCTTCTTGTAAATTGGTACGGATATAATTGCTGTCGGCACTGTTACCGCGGCCGAGTTCCGCATACTGTTGATTGATTTTTAGTTTTGGAATGCTATCGGGATTAATGGTAACGACCCATTTACCCAAATCTTTATATACCGACACATCCGGAATAACATATTCGGCATGTTCGGTATTGATGTCACTACCAGGGCGAGGATTGAGCTCCTGAATCAGTGTCATGGCATTTTTTAGCTCATCTTCTTTAAGCTTGGCATCTTTTAAGATCAGCTTGTAATCCCGGTTACCCAGTTGATCGATATAGTCACTGAGAATCAGCTTGGCTTCATTCAGCCACGGGGTCTCTGCCGGGTAAGTGGCCAGTTGCAATAACAGGCAGTCCTGAAGATTAAGTGAAGCAACGCCCAGAGGATCAAACTGTTGGATACGCTTACGCACCGCTTCGATTTCATCCAGCTCAACAGGTTCGGCTTCATCGCTGTCGCTATTGACGCTGTCCAGTAATTCTTCGAGGGATAAAGTCAAATAACCATAGTCGTCAATCGCATCAATAATGGCATGGGCGATCATCAAATCGGTTTCACTAAAAGGGGTGAGATCGAGTTGCCATAACAGATAGTCCTGCAGAGACTGGGTGGTTTCTCCCTGGTAGACCGGGACATCATCATCCATCACCATACCGGTGCTGCCGGTATTGGCGCTGTAGACGTCATCCCAGGTAGTATCCATTTCCAGTTCAGCACTGATTTCTGATTTTTCAATCACTTCTGTGCTGTCTCTTAATTCACTGTCCTGAATTTCATGCTCAGCAACATCGGCGGTTGCTTCTTTCTCTTCCGATTTTACTTCAGGAGTATTTTCGGCAGGCGCGACGTCATCAAAGGAATCTTCTACATCGAGTAGCGGGTTCGACTCTAGTGCTTCCTGAATTTCTTGTTGTAGATCGAGCGTTGACAGCTGCAGCAGACGAATCGCTTGTTGCAGTTGAGGCGTCATCGCCAGTTGTTGACCTAACTTAAGTTGTAATGACGGTTTCATTCGGTACGGATTACCTTCTCGTGCTTAAATTTTTTATCGTTAGTCTAATCATAGACGGAATTGTTCACCTAGATAAACTTGTTTTACATGTTCGTTACTTAAAACCTCTTGCGGAGTTCCCTCTGCAATTAGGCGACCCTGACTGACGATATAGGCTTTCTCGCACACATCTAAGGTTTCGCGCACGTTGTGGTCGGTAATTAATACTCCTAAGCCACGATCACGTAAATGTTCGATAATTTTTTTAATATCAATAACAGAGATGGGGTCAACCCCGGCAAACGGTTCATCCAGCAGAATAAACTGTGGATTTGCCGCTAGCGCCCGGGCAATTTCAACCCGACGCCGTTCACCGCCTGACAGTGCCATCCCTGCACTTTTGCGAATGTGATTAATGTGAAACTCTTCCAACAGATCTTCAAGTTTATCCTGACGATCTTCGCGGGTCAGTTCATCACGGGTTTGTAAAACCGCGAGAATATTATCCTCAACCGAGAGTTTACGAAATATCGAAGCTTCCTGTGGAAGATAACCTATGCCCATTCTCGCTCGGCTGTGCATTGGTAGGGTGCTGATGTCCTGCTCATCGATACTGATCGTTCCCTCATCGCGCGCGACCAGGCCAACGATCATATAGAATGAGGTGGTTTTACCCGCACCATTCGGGCCAAGTAGCCCGACGATTTGGCCGGAATTTACTTCCAGGCTTACATCGGAAACGACCTGACGTTTTTTATAGCTTTTCGCTAAGTGCTGTGCTTTGAGTATCGCCATAGCTAATTATCAGTTGTTACTTTTAGGTTGAATAACAGTAGAGACCCGTTGTTTTTGGTCGCCATCCGCGACCAGAGTCTGTTCCGATATTTTGTATCGGATTTCTGAACTGCGAATAACGCTGTCTTCCTCTGAGAGCATGGCTTTATCTTTCATGGTGAGCTGGTCTTTACTCATCTGATAAGTGAGTGTGCGTGCTTCACCGTAAAGATTCTTACCATCATCGGTCTTTTGTGAAAATGTTGCCAGTTCACCAAAACTCTCAATTTGATCAATATTCCCAGTTTTGGCATTACGCAGCACAATAATTTTGTCGGCTTTGATCTTGATCGATCCTTGTGTCAGAGCTACGTTGCCGACAAAAGTCACCCGATTGCTTTTTAAGTCGAGTTGCTGGCTGTCTGAATCGATATAAACCGGCTGCTCAGAATCGGAGGATAGCGCAAAGGCATAACTGGATAGCGTTAGCATGGCCAATAAACTAAGGTTTAAGAATTTCATATCTACCCTGCACATGGTTATAAAGTTCTGCCACCTGATCGCTAAAGTTGCCTTTAACGGCGTGGCTTAAAGTTTCAAATTGCGCGCCTTTCAGCAGAACATCTTTTTCTGTCCAAAAATCATTATTGCTCAGGAAAATGCTCAGTTCGGTGGTATTGAGTGTATCGAAACTGGCACCTTCCAGCAGATTTTCCGCTGTTACATCATCATACAGCGTCAGGACATTATTTTTGGTTAGAATGCCACGCTTTGCACTGATCTTCCATTCGACAATCGTGCCGTCACGATATACCAACAGTGTTGGTGCATTAAAGGTGGTATTGCCGCTGTTCGAATAGTAGTCGAGGCTGGTGGAGGTAATCTGATAATTGCGGATGCCTTGCTGATTATAAGTGGTATTGGTTAATTCATTGCCACTGAACACTGGCAGCTCAATATTAGGCGAGACCTGAATATCGGCCGACTGCTTATCCTGGTTGAGCGAAGAGAGCAGCCAGGCACAGACACAGATTAGGATGATATTCAGAATACGAGCGAAACTCATATGCTCAAGCCTTTGTGCATTTCCAGTTCGCCCCGAGCCTGAAGAATTAAATCACACACTTCGCGTACCGCGCCACGGCCACCGTTAATGTGGGTGACATAATTGGCTTTTGACGCTAACAGCGGGTGACCATCGGCAACACAGACTTTCAGCGCAACTTTCTCCATTACCGGCCAGTCGATCATATCGTCGCCTATATAACCGGTCTGCTGGGGCGCGACATTCAGGCGCTGGCAGATATCAGTGTAAGCCTTGAGCTTGTCATCCTGGCCCTGATAGATAAGTTTGATGCCCAGTGCTTTCATCCGGTTTTCGACAATCTGCGATTGACGCCCGGTAATAATCGCCACTTCAATCCCTGCACTCATTAAGGCTTTTACCCCATAACCGTCGCGGGTGTGGAAGGTTTTTAATTCTTCACCCTGGTTGCCCATGTAGATCAGACCATCGGAAAAAACACCATCCACATCGCAGATCAACAGCTTGATCTGTTTAGCGATGGTTAGAACAGAAGCGTCAACCTCACCGTATAAAGTGGCTACCGTCATTACATTACTCCGGCCTTCAGCAGATCATGCATATTGAGTGCGCCGACTAAGCGGCCCTCTTCAACCAGGATTAAACCGTTAATCCGACGTTCTTGCATCAGGTTGAGCCCTTCAACAGCCAGCATATGCGGGTTAGCTACGGTTGGATTCTTGGTCATCACATCAGAGATAATTGCGCTGTGGATATCAACTCGTTTATCTAAAATGCGGCGCAGATCGCCATCGGTGAAAATACCGAGCAGGTTATCATCCTTATCCACGACGGCTGTCATGCCTAGCCCTTTCTGACTGATTTCCAGCAGAGCATCACGCACTAGAGCATCCGGGCCCACGCGAGGTAATTCGGCTTCTTTATGCATAATATCGGATAGCATCAGCAGCAGTTTACGTCCTAGTGCACCACCTGGGTGAGAAAGGGCGAAATCATCTTTGGTAAAGCCTCGTGCCTGCAGTAGTGCGATTGCCAGAGCATCACCCATCACCAGCGTTGCGGTGGAGCTGGACGTTGGTGCCAGACCTAGCGGGCAGGCTTCTTCAGGAATGGTGACCTGTAGGTGGCAGTCCGCCAGCGTTGCCATATTAGAATTGGGATTGCCTGTCATACTGATAATCTGAATCGAGCGACGTTTTAGCACTGGATACAGTGGCAGAATTTCAGACGATTCACCGGAATAAGAGATAGCAAGAACAATATCCCCGGTGGAAATCATCCCCAAGTCACCGTGTGCCGCTTCGCCCGGATGGACAAAAAACGACGGTGTACCCGTACTGGCCAGCGTAGCGGCCAGTTTATTGCCGATATGTCCTGATTTGCCAACGCCCATAACAATCACTTTGCCATTGGTGTTATTCAGAATCAGCTGACAAGCATCATGAAAATCTTGGTTTATATAGTTATCAATTTGTTGTAGTCCGGCAATCTCAGTAGCGAGAACCTGTTTACCTGCGCGGCAAAAATCAAATTGAGTCGACATTACATACTCCAGAAATACGTTATTAAGCGGCCATGTTCATAAATAGATAAGCTTGGTATGCGACAAAGGCAATAAATAAGATTGAGCCTTCAAATCGGTTGATGCTCCGGGACTTGCCCAATGCCATCGGAACCAGGATCAGAGATAACCCCAGCATTACCCAAAAATCACGGCCCATGGCCAGATCATTGACGATGGAAGGGTTAATAATTCCTGGCAGCCCCATGACCGCCAGAATATTAAATACGTTTGAACCGATGATGTTACCGACCGCCATATCATCTTCGCCTTTCAGTACTCCAGCCAGTGACGCTGCCAGTTCAGGCAAGCTGGTCCCGACGGCGATAATGGTCAGGCCGATTACCAGGTCGCTCATACCGAATTCTTTGGCGATAAATACCGCGTTATCAACGAGTAGATCAGCGGCCATCGGCAGCAAAATTAATCCAACAACCATCCATAAGAAGGCACTGGAGTTTTTCACACCTTCGGGAATTTCTGATTCCTGCTCTTCCAGCAGTACATCATCTTTGTTGTTGTCTTCACGGCTGATTTTCAACATTAGTAAAATAAAGCCAACAAACAGAGAAAGCAGGATTACGCCATCGTAAAAAGAGAGATAGCTGTCCCATAGAATAATCCCAGCAATCAAAGTGACCATTAGCATTAGAGGTAATTCACGGCGTAATACCGCAGAGCTAACGGAAAGAGGTTTGATTAGTGCGGTAATTCCCAGGATTAAAGCTATATTGGCAATGTTGGAACCCAAAACGTTCCCAACGGCAGTATCACTTTTATCGGCTAATGCAGCCGTTGCAGAAACCATCATTTCCGGGGCCGATGACCCCATAGCAAGAATTGTCATCCCGATGACCAGGGGGGATATACCAAAGTTTCGCGCCAGTGCGGCGGAACCATAAACCAGTCTATCGGCACTCCAAACCAGGAGTATTAGGCCCACAATCAAAAAACTTACGGCTTCTAGCATGACAATTCCTAATCGCTATCGTTGGTTGTTTAACGGCCCATTCTGACGACTCAATGCAAAAATGCAAAGCTCGACTCGGCTTTGTTGTGTAAGCATTGATGACGAAAAAATGTTTCGGCACAGATTGTATCAATAAGATGTGGTACTAAAAAGGAGCGACATCATAGCATTAATCGACAAAGGAAAGCCAAGAAATGTCGCCATTTTGCCACGCACTGAACAGTGTCTAATCGAACAGTGCTTTTAATTTTGCTTCAGAGTGCTTATGATTGGTCATTCTTTGTGTAAATGATTAGGTACGGACAATGTCTGACACGGATCTTGTACAGATAAATCATCTTTCGTTTTCGCGTTCGGGAAGAGCCATTTTTGATGACATCACGCTGCGTGTTCCCAAGGGCAAAGTGACCGCGATTATGGGCCCATCTGGCACCGGTAAAACTACCTTACTTCGTTTAATAGGCGGGCAGTTGCTGCCTGAGCAAGGGGAAATCTGGTTTGATGGCGAAAATATCCCGGCCTTAAAACGCCAGGCGCTCTATCAGGCGCGTAAGAAGATGAGCATGTTATTCCAGTCGGGTGCGCTGTTTACCGATATCAGTGTGTTTGACAACGTGGCTTTTCCATTGCGAGAACATACTAATTTAAGTGAAGATCTGATTCGTACCCTGGTGCTGCTTAAATTAGAAGCCGTTGGCCTGCGTGGTGCTGCTGGATTAATGCCCAGCGAACTGTCCGGCGGGATGGCGCGTCGCGCAGCTCTGGCCCGAGCTATTGCGCTTGACCCGGATTTGATTATGTATGATGAACCCTTTGCTGGTCAGGATCCGATGACCATGGGCGTGTTGGTTGAGTTAATTGGTAATCTTAATCACGCACTCGGCCTGACCTCGGTGGTGGTGTCACACGATGTACCGGAAGTGATGAGCATTGCAGATTGGGTTTATATCCTAGCCGATGGTAAAGTGATTGCGGAAGGAACGCCGGATCAGCTACGTGAAAACCGCGATCCTAAAGTGGTGCAGTTCCTAGAGGGGCAGGCCGATGGCCCTGTTCCTTTTCGTTATCCCGCTGAGTCGATAGAAAAGGATCTGTTTCATGCTCAATAATTTTATTCGTCAGGTCGCTCAGTTAGGCCATAGCGTCATGAGTACTTGTGCGGTATTCGGCCGCGCCAGCCTGATGCTGTTTGGCGCATTAGTTGGTCGTCCCCGGCCGCTAAAAAATTTGCCGCTGCTGGTAAAGCAACTGCACAGTGTCGGCGTTCAGTCACTGGCGATTATCGTACTCTCCGGGCTGTTTATCGGCATGGTACTGAGCCTTCAGGGCTACGTGATTCTAATCGACTTCGGTGCGGAAGGTGCGTTAGGCCAAATGGTCGCATTATCGCTACTGCGTGAACTTGGCCCGGTGGTAACGGCATTGCTGTTTGCCGGACGTGCCGGTTCGGCACTGACTGCAGAAATCGGCCTGATGAAAGCGACAGAACAGCTATCGAGCCTGGAGATGATGGCCGTCGATCCGCTGAAGCGAGTGATTGCGCCACGCTTCTGGGCCGGGGTGATCTCTATGCCTTTGTTGGCGATGATCTTTATGGCAGTCGGTATCTGGGGCGGGCAGCTAGTCGGGGTTGACTGGAAAGGGATTGATCACGGCAGTTTCTGGTCGGCGATGCAATCTTCCGTTGAACTGGGGCGAGATATTGGTAACAGTAGTATCAAATGTATCGTTTTTGCCCTGACGGTTACCTGGATTGCTTTGTTTAATGGTTATGATTCTATTCCGACTTCGGAAGGTATCAGCCGTGCTACTACGAAAACCGTCGTACACTCCTCTCTTGCTGTTTTAGGGCTGGATTTCATTCTTACTGCACTGATGTTTGGGAATTGATCATGCAACAAACGAAAAAAATTGAATTGTTAGTCGGAAGCTTCGTGCTGGCGGGCATTTGTGCCATCTTAGTGATGATTTTTCAGGTGGCAGATGTAACCGGAATGGGGTCGAATGATACCTACCGGGTATCGGCTGAGTTCGATAATATCGGCAGCCTGAAAATCCGCGCACCGGTAAAAGTGGGTGGAGTGGTGGTTGGTCGTGTTACCGATATTACATTGGACGCAGAAACTTTACGTCCGGTTGTCAGTATTGACATTGAATCCCGCTATAATCAGTTCCCGGATAACTCAGGATTAAAGATTCTGACTTCGGGATTGATTGGTGAACAATATCTGGGATTGGAACCTGGATTTGTCTGGGAAGATCAGACTGAGATGCTGAAAGATGGTGATAAGATCGAAGACACCAAGTCAGCCTTGGTGCTGGAAGATTTGATTGGTCAGGTGCTCTATCGTGTCGGGAATTCCGGCCAGAGCAGCGAGCAGTAAAAAATAGTGAAGAGGACGGTGATTATGTTTAAACGTTGGCTAAGTGTACCGGCTGCATTACTCGCTACATTAGTATTGGTTTTTCAGGTGAGTGCAGCAACGATTGATGCAACCAACCCCTATACTCTGATTACTCAGGTGGCGGATAAAACCTTTAGTCGTTTGAAAGCGGAGCAGCCAAAGATTCAGCAAGATCCTGATTATCTTAAAGTGATTGTTGAACAGGAACTGATGCCGTACGTTAACGAGCAGTATGCTGCGCTTAAGCTATTGGGGCCAAACCTTAAAGGTGCTAAACGTGAAGATGTGATGGCCTTTATCAAGGCATTTCGTGGTTATTTAGTCACCAACTATGCGCAGATTCTCACGCAGTACACCAATCAAAAACTGGAATTTGAGCCAGAGAAAGCAGTAGGTGACGATGATCGCATCACCAGCACTAAAGTCATTATTGTTGATACGCCAAATCCGAATATCAATATTGAGTTCAAGCTACGTAAAGACAGTAAAACTGGCCAGTGGCAGGCTTTTGATATGATCGCTGAAGGGATCAGTCTGTTATCGGCTAAGCAATCTGAGTGGAACGGTAAAATCCGCACCCAGGGTATTTTAGCTGTTGCTCATGAGTTGGAAGATATGGCGGCTCAGCCAATCGTTATCCAGGGTTCAAGCTCATGAGTCATCCGCAATGGCAAGTGCAGGAGCCGGGTTTAGTTTATCTGAGCGGCAATTTGGATCGTGAACAGGTTCCTGCTTTATGGCGTGATCTACGGCAGTGGCAGCCTGGCTTGCAGCAGGTGACGGTGTCTCTCAAAAGCGTGAATCGCGTTGATTCTGCCGGTATGGTGCTGTTAATTCACTTAATAGAGCATGCAAAAAGTAAAAACTGTCATATAATGTTCGACTTCGTGCCGGCTCAGCTGCGCACCTTATTTCAATTGAGCAACGTCAATAGTGTGGTTGCTCAACATATAAAAGAATGAGTCAGGAGTCGATTTTGGATAGCGCCCAGGTACAACAAATATTAGATCAAGCACTTTCCCTCCAAGAAATTCATGTAAAAGGCGAAGGCAGCCATTTTGAAGTAATGGCTATCGATCCTTGCTTTGAAACTATGAGCCGGGTGAAAAAACAACAGTTTATTTACCAGCCGCTCATGGAATACATACAGCGAAATGATATTCATGCGGTGTCGATTAAAACGTTTACTCCAGACGAGTGGGCGCGCGATAAAAAATTGATGTCACTGTAAGGTTGGTTCATGGATAAGTTTCGAATTAAAGGTTCAACAACGCCGCTGCAAGGCGAAGTAACCATTTCTGGCGCAAAAAATGCGGCGCTACCGATTTTATTTGCTGCGATTCTGGCTGAAGACCCGGTAGAAGTCAGCAACGTTCCGCATCTGCGTGATATTGATACCACCATGGAACTGCTCAAGCGTTTGGGCGCTAAAGTATCACGTAACGGTTCTGTTTATGTTGATGCCGGACCGATCAACCAATATTGCGCACCGTATGATCTGGTAAAAACCATGCGTGCTTCAATCTGGGCGTTAGGCCCGTTGGTCGCTCGTTTTGGTCAGGGGCAGGTTTCTCTGCCGGGTGGCTGTGCAATTGGTGCCCGTCCGGTTGACCTGCATATTCACGGTCTGGAACAGTTGGGTGCAACCATTGTTCTGGAAGATGGTTATGTGAAAGCCAGTGTCGATGGTCGCCTGAAAGGCGCGCATATCGTGATGGATAAAGTCAGCGTTGGTGCGACCATTACCATTATGTGTGCTGCAACTTTAGCTGATGGTGTGACTACGATTGATAATGCGGCCCGCGAGCCTGAAATCGTCGATACAGCGTTGTTCCTCAATACCCTGGGCGCAAAAATCACCGGTATGGGGTCGGATACCATTCGTATTGAAGGGGTAGACAGACTGGCTGGTGGCCAGCATAAAGTGGTGGCTGACCGGATTGAAACCGGCACCTTCCTGGTCGCTGCAGCGGTTTCTGGCGGTAATGTGCTGTGTAAAAATACCAGCGCTCATTTACTGGAAGCGGTGTTGGCCAAACTGGAAGAAGCAGGTGCTAAAATTGAAACTGGTGAAGACTGGATTCGCCTTGATATGACCGGCCGACAGTTAAAAGCAGTGACTATTCGTACTGCCCCTCATCCAGGTTTCCCGACCGATATGCAGGCTCAGTTCACTTTGCTGAATATGATGGCTAAAGGTGGCGGTGTGATTACCGAAACCATCTTCGAAAATCGTTTCATGCATGTGCCAGAGTTAATGCGTATGGGAGCAAAAGCGGAGATTGAAGGTAATACGGTGATCTGTGGTGATGTTGCTTCACTTAGCGGTGCTGAAGTGATGGCGACCGACCTGCGCGCTTCTGCGAGTTTGGTGATTGCTGGTTGTATTGCCAAAGGTGAAACGATCGTCGATCGGATTTATCATATCGATCGCGGTTACGATCGTATTGAAGATAAACTCACTGCGCTTGGTGTCAATATTCAGCGTTTTAATAACCATGTTTAACTCTTTATTATTAAAGTAACAACTAGTAATTGAGAGTCTGAATAAGGCAAGCCGGAACAAGGGTTTCGGCTTTTTTATAGCCACGTTTTTATAGCAAGAAGAGTATTTCGGAGAACAAGTATGATTGCTCTATTGAGAATTATCGCTGTTGCGGTTGTTGGGACTGTGATGTTTGTTTTAGGTACGGCCTATTGCTTGCTCAGCCCGCGCAATCCTAAGCATGTTTATACCTTCGGTCGACTGTTCGGTAAGATGTCTGTCTTATTCGGCATTAAAGTTGAGCTGCGTATGGCAGAAGGTGCCTTAGAGCGTGGTCAGCATATCTATATTGCTAACCACCAGAATAACTGGGACATGTTCACTGTTTCCAATGCTGTAACGCCGAATGTGGTGACCGTCGGTAAAAAAAGCTTAGCCTGGATGCCGCTGTTTGGTCAGATTTATTGGCTGACCGGGAATATTCTGATTGATCGTGAAAATAAAACCAAAGCGAAAGGTACGATTGATCAGGTGGTCAAATCGATGAAAGAGAGCGAGGTTTCGGTGTGGATGTTCCCGGAAGGCACTCGTTCCCGTGGCCGTGGTCTGTTGCCATTTAAAACCGGAGCCTTTCATGCCGCTGTTGCTGCTGGAGCGCCGATTATTCCTATCGTGTGCAGCTCGACCGGGCATATCAGCCTGAATCGCTGGAACAACGGTCATGTGATCGTGGAGATCATGGAGCCAATTGATATCTCTGAATATAAGCGTGAAAACGTACGCAAGCTGGCGACCCATTGTCGCAATCTGATGAAAGAGAAGCTGGCGGAGCTGGACGCTGAAGTTGAACAGCTAAATGCTAAGTAACACCACTTATTAACTACTGTAGGATATAGTGAATTCGATGGAACAAACCTACAAGGGCAGGAAGCCCTTGTCAGAGGTCTTGAGCGTTTTGTGGAATCGACTTCACTATATTCGGTTTGAGTTGCTATAGCGGTTATTTACGAACCGCAATGGCTTCGATTTCAATGCCCACATCTTTAGGCAGACGTGCCACTTCCACACAAGAACGCGCAGGGTAGTTGGCTACATTGTGCTCGTCGAAGAATTTCCCATAAGCTTCATTTACTGTAGCGAAATCCGCCAAGTCTTTAACGAAAACAGTCATCTTAACGATATCGGCAACCGTCAGGCCTGAAGATTCAACAACCGCTTTAACGTTATCCAGAGATTGGCGAGCCTGAGCGGCGATATCTGCTGGTACTTCGCCTGTTACCGGATTGACCGGGATCTGGCCTGAAGTCATGACCATATTACCTAGGTCAACACCCTGAACATAAGGGCCGATAGCGGCTGGAGCTGATTCCGTATGAAGTACTTTCGTCATTGTTATAGTTCCATTTATTTTGTGTATAAGAATAACCAGTTTGCCCAGATCAGAGGGTTTGGTAAAGAGTTGAACCCTCTGATTATTCGGCGATTTACTGACCAAGCCAGTGAATTATGCTACTCGCGTTCTGTTACGATTTCGCGTGAATAGACTTTTTCGCAATATTTACATTTGAGGCGAATATCGTTGTTTTTCTCAATCACTCGAAAGCTGCTTTCTACCGGTTCATTGTGTGAAATGCAGTTGCTGTTCGGGCAGGCAAAGACGTTATTCACACGTTCGGGTAACTGTAGTGCTAGCTTCTTCACTACTTCATAGTTTTCAATCTGGTTTACTGTTGCGTGCGGTGCGTACAGCGCCAGTTTGTTCGCCTGAGCTTCATTGATAAAGACATTTTCTATTTTTAGCAGATCTTTGGAACCTAAGGCAGAAGAAGGCAAGTTCAATCCGACCGTTACACGCTGATTAGAGTTATGCATATCGAAAAGTTTTAATACTTTGATGCCGATATGAGCTGGGATATGGTCAATTACCGTACCATTTTTAATTGCTTCAACCTGCAATTGAGTCTCTTTAACCATGTTTCATTCTCCTCGATTACAGTGATTCATTCAGAACAAGAGCCAACAGTGCTTCTCGGGCATACACGCCGTTTTCAGCTTGCTGGAAGAAATAAGCGTGTGGTGTTTTGTCCACATCGGTGGTGATTTCATCCACGCGAGGTAGTGGGTGAAGCACTTTCATATTCGGCTTGGCATTTTCCAGATGTGTAGCCGTCAGAATGTAAGCTGATTTGATATGAGCATATTCCGATTCATCAAAACGCTCTTTTTGCACTCGAGTCATGTACAGAATATCCACCTGAGGAATCACTTCCTCTATTTCAGTATGCAGGCTGTAAGCGATGCCGGCATCATCGAGTTCTTCCAGAATATAGTCTGGCATGGCCAGCGCATCTGGAGCGGCAAAGTAAAAACGAACATTATTGAATTTTGCCAGTGCCTGAGTCAGGGAGTGAACGGTACGACCATATTTGAGGTCACCGATAAAGGCGATACTGATATCATCCAGACGCCCTTGAGTTTCTGCGATCGTGAACAAATCCAGCAGAGTTTGGGTTGGGTGCTGGTTTGAACCATCGCCAGCGTTAATCACCGGAGTTCCGTTAGAGAACTCAGAGGCGAGACGCGCTGCGCCTTCTTTTGGATGGCGCATGACGAATGCATCCACATAAGAGGATATAACTTGCACTGAATCTGCCAGCGTTTCGCCTTTTTTAGCTAGTGAAGTATTGCCGTCATTGTCGAAACCAATCACTGAACCACCAATGCGCTGAATGGCAGTTTCAAACGATAAGCGTGTCCGGGTAGATGGTTCAAAAAAACAACTCGCGACCACTTTGTGCTTGATCAGCTCAGGCTGAGGGTCGGCTTTGAGTTGGCCGGCTGTTGCTACAATCAATTCCAGTTCATCACGAGTCAGTTCTGAAATTGAAATGATGTGCTTTTTATAAAGCGAATTCGCCATGTTCATTTTTCCTATCGTTTCTGACAGCCATAAAAAAGCCTCCCTATTAGGGGAGGCTTAAGCTTGTTATATAAAGGAAAATAGAGTGGCAGGTAAGATGATTGACTTACCTCGGTTACATTGCACTGTCGCTACAATGTCGTCACTCATGCTATTCCCCTTTAATAAATTGCTCGAAATTATACGCTTAACCCTGATCAGTGCAAGCGATTACATCGCGCTTTTGCCAGAGCAATTTATCCGGTTAACTTTTTGTCCGGTTTATGCGCCCAGTGTCGCAACCATTACGGCTTTGATGGTGTGCATACGGTTTTCCGCTTCATCAAATACGATGGAATAGTCTGATTCAAACACGTCTTCGGTCACTTCCAGACCGTTCATGCCGTATTTTTCTGCCACTTCTTTACCCACGGTGGTTTCATCATTATGGAACGCAGGCAGGCAGTGCATGAATTTCACATGCGGATTGCCGGTGAGTTTAATCACATCCATATTGATCTGGTAAGGTTTCATCAGTGCCACGCGTTCATCCCACGCTTCCGCTGCTTCACCCATTGAAACCCACACATCGGTGTAAAGGAAATCACAATCTTTTACGCCTTGTGCCACATCTTCAGTTAAGGTGATTTGAGCACCGGTTTTTGCTGCAATAGCATGACATTCTGCAACTAGCAGCTCTTCTGGCCAGAAGGCTTTTGGCGCTACAAGGCGGATATCCATGCCCATTTTAGCCGCACCAACCATTAGTGAATTACCCATGTTATTGCGCGCATCACCCAAATAGGCGAAGCTGATTTCATGTAGTGCTTTACCGCGGCTGTGTTCCTGCATCGTCAGGAAGTCAGCCAGAATCTGAGTCGGGTGGAATTCATCAGTTAAGCCATTCCAGACGGGAACACCAGCGTATTGGCCGAGCTCTTCTACAATTGATTGGCCGTAGCCACGGTACTGAATGCCGTCATACATGCGGCCCAATACACGCGCGGTATCTTTCATTGACTCTTTATGGCCGATTTGTGAGCCTGACGGGCCAAGGTAAGAAACTTGGGCGCCCTGATCGAATGCCGCCACTTCAAAGGCGCAGCGGGTACGGGTAGATGATTTTTCAAAGATCAGTGCGATATTTTTGCCCAGTAACTTTTTCTGTTCTGTTCCTGAATATTTGGCGCGTTTAAGATCCGCAGCCAAGTCGAGCAGGAATTGAATTTCAGTTGGCGTAAAATCAAGAAGTTTGAGGAAATTACGGTTACGTAAGTTAAAAGCCATATCTATTACCAAGCATTAAAAATCAGATTGATTAGTAAAACATAAAATGGTGACAAATGTGAATAAGTATTTTAATAAAAATGCGAGATATAGCATAATATCTCGCATTTATTGCTTATAAATTCTCTTCTGCAAACTCAGCCAGGCGACTTCTCACTACACCATTAAGGTGAATATTAGCACTGCCTTCGAAGTTTTTAAATCGCTCCACCATATAGGTAAGCCCGGAGGTCACCGGAGTGAGGTAGTGTGAGTCGATTTGCGCCAGGTTACCAGAACAGACGATTTTTGTTCCTTCACCGCAGCGGGTAATGATGGTTTTGATTTGCGAGGCGGTTAAGTTCTGGCATTCATCGAGTAATACAAAGGCGTTCTGAATCGAACGACCACGCATAAAGTTAATCGATTTAAACTGGATATTGGCTTTATCACAGATATAACGCAGCGAACTTTCCGTGCAGTGGTCATTCTTATGCAGCGCTTCTAGAGTATCGGTAACCGCCGCCAGCCACGGCATCATTTTCTCTTCTTCGCTGCCGGGCAAAAAGCCGATTGATTCACCGATATCTGGCGTATTACGGGTGACGATAATTTTATCGAACATTTTGCGCTCGATGGTCTGTTCGAGCGCGGCAGCCATCGCAAGTAGAGTTTTCCCGCTACCCGCAGCGCCAGTTAGGATCACCAAATCAATATCGGGATCCAGCAGAGCATCCATAGCCATTCCCTGATAGATATTTTTCGGTGTGATATCCCAGGCGCGGCGATGCATCATTCGCTCGCGACTCATATCTTTGAGAGTGAGTTTATCTTCGCTAATCTCGGCAACACGCGCGGCAAAATCGCTCTCTTCATCAATCACATATTGGTTGATAAACGTCGGATCAAACGGTTCACGATCAAGGATGTGGTAGGTTTTGCCATTGAGGGTTTTAGTTTCCACTTCACTGACACTGCTCCAGAAATCGCCGGGGCGCTGTTGAAAGCCTTTGGTCAGGTACTGCACATCATCGATCAGCTGGTCGGTACGGTAATCCTCAACATGGCGCACGCCTGCACCTTTTGCGCGCAAACGCATATTGATATCTTTAGTTACCAGCACCACTTCACGTGGGGCTCGTTTGGTTTGCAGGTAAAGAACCGCATTAAGAATCCGGTTATCACCAGCTTTATCGGCAAAGGCTTTAACCGTTTCTTGTAGCTCATAATCGGCCAGAATAGAAATGGTGCCGTCACCAGCCTCTGGATTGACGGGAATACCAGCGGAGATCTGATCGGGGGTGACTTCCTTAAAGATATCTTCTAAAGCACGAATCGCAACACGGGCATCGCGGGCGACGTCACGCTTACTGTCTTTGATTCGGTCGAGTTCTTCGAGGACGGTCATTGGGATGACCACGTCGTGTTCTTTGAAGGAGTAGATAGCAAAAGGTTCGTGAAGGAGGATGTTGGTGTCTAGTACAAACAGTTTCCGTTCGGTATCGCCCATAAGCGTCTCCTTGCCGTAAAGGCTCAGTGCAATGATGTGGATGAGTACTTCTTTTTCCTTCTTACAAATGACATGCCAGTTTGACATTTTTATGTCGTTTTGGTGTCGTGGTTATTTCCGGTAGATTCGCGTGACCTGTATCACGCGTTCAAGTAAGATTAGCTCCCTTTTCTGTATAGGGTCTGAATTGGAGCCATAATTGAATGGGTAATTCGGTTCAGACGCCGTAAAAATAATCAATTTAATAAGTAGCAAGGTGGTCAAGCGATGACTTTTACGATTGGGCAACGTTGGATTAGTGACACTGAAAGTGACCTAGGGCTAGGCACGGTGATTGCCGTCGATGCACGGACAGTGACATTAATGTTTGCTGCCAGTGAAGAGAATCGGGTGTATGCGCGTAATGATGCGCCGGTGACTCGGGTGGTATTCAGTGCCGGGGATATCGTCGATTGCCAACAGGGCTGGGCGTTGCAGGTTGAAGAAGTCATAGAAGATAACGGTGTAATGACCTACATCGGTACCCGCGAAGATAGCGGAGAAGCCGGGGTTAAGCTGCGGGAAATCATGCTCAGCCATCAGATTCGCTTTAATAAGCCACAGGACAAGCTGTTTGCCGGGCAGATTGATCGAATGGACAATTTTGCTCTGCGTTACCGCGCACTACTGAATCAACACCAGCAACAAAAAAGCCCGTTGCGCGGCCTGTGTGGTATGCGTGCCGGATTGATCCCTCACCAGTTATATATCGCGCATGAAGTGGGGCGTCGTTATGCCCCGCGTGTTTTGCTGGCTGATGAAGTGGGCTTGGGTAAAACCATTGAAGCTGGGATGATTATTCATCAACAGGTTTTGACCGGACGTGCTGAACGAATTCTGATTGTTGTACCGGAAACTCTACAGCATCAGTGGCTGGTGGAAATGATGCGTCGTTTCAACCTGCACTTTTCTATTTTTGATCAGGAACGCTGTATTGAAGCCGACAGCGAAGCAAGTAATCCATTTGACACTCAACAGTTTGTTTTATGCTCGCTGGGCTTCTTAAAAAATCATCCGCAACGTTTTGAACAGGCTTTAGCGGCCAGCTGGGATTTGATGGTGGTCGATGAAGCGCACCATTTAGAATGGAGTGTAGAAGCGCCAAGCTACGAGTATCAGATTGTTGAATCGCTGGCACAAAAGACTGCTGGGGTATTACTACTGACGGCAACTCCCGAACAGCTGGGGCGTGAGAGTCACTTTGCCCGTTTGCGTCTGCTTGATCCGGATCGTTTCTACGATTACCAGTCATTTGTTGAAGAAGAGCAGCAATATGAGCCGGTTGCCGATGCCGTGAGTGCATTGATGGCTCATCAGAAGCTCAGTAATGACGAGAAAAACACCATCACTGAACTGCTCTCTGAGCAGGACGTTGAACCACTATTCCGTATTTTAGATAGCAATGTCAGTGATGAAGAAAAACTCGAAGCACGTGATGAACTGATCGCGAATCTGATGGACCGCCACGGTACCGGTCGGGTTCTGTTTCGTAACACTCGCTCGGCTATTCAGGGATTCCCACAGCGTAATTTGGCTCTGATTCCGATGGAAATGCCCAAGCAATATGAAAATTCAATGAAAGTTGCCGGTATGTTCGGTGATCTTAGTGCGAATAAACGCCTGTTCCCGGAAGAAATTTTCCAGGAGTATGAAGGTGAATCTTCCCGCTGGTGGCAGTTTGATCCGCGTGTTGACTGGTTGATCGAAAAAGTGAAGGCCAAACGCAGTGATAAGATCCTGGTGATCGCCGCCCGTGCGCAGACAGCGCTACAACTGGAGCAGGCGCTGCGTGAGCGTGAAGGTATTCGCGCGACGGTATTCCATGAAGGTATGTCGATCATCGAACGGGATAAAGCGGCGGCTTATTTTGCTCAGGAAGAAGGCGGCGCTCAAGTGCTGATCTGTAGTGAAATTGGTTCGGAAGGACGCAACTTCCAGTTTGCCAATCAGTTGGTGATGTTTGATTTACCGATCAATCCGGATCTACTTGAGCAGCGTATCGGTCGTTTGGATCGTATCGGCCAGACTCGGGATGTGGATATTCATGTGCCGTATCTTGAAGGTGGTGCGCAGGAAGTACTCGCGCGCTGGTTCCATCAGGGGCTGAATGCTTTTGAGGAAACCTGTCCGACCGGACGCAATGTTTATGATCACTTTGTGGATTCTCTGGTTAGTCTGCTGGAAAAACCAGACGAAGCTCAGTTAGAACAACTGATTGAAGAGTCCGCCAAGCTCAATCATTCACTTAAAGCCAAACTGGAGCAGGGGCGTGACCGTTTGCTGGAAATGCACTCCAACGGCGGAGAAAAATCTGCACAGATCGCTCAGTCAATTGCTGATTTAGATGGTGACAGCAATCTGGTTAGCTTTGCGCTAAGCCTGTTTGATACGATTGGTTTGAATCAGGATGATAAAGGCAGTCAGGCGATTGTGGTGACCCCTTCTGAACATATGATGGTTCCAAGTTATCCGGGCCTACCCTATGAAGGAGCTACTATCACATTCGATCGCGAAACTGCACTGTCGCGTGAAGATATGCATTTGATTAGCTGGGAACACCCGATGATCGAAGGTGGAATGGATCTGCTGATGACAGAAGGGGTCGGAACGTCTGCGGTTTCTCTGCTGCGTAACAAAGCCCTTCCGGTGGGTACCCTGTTACTGGAGCTGATCTATGTGGTTGATGCTCAGGCTCCTAAGCGTAGCGGGATTGGACGTTTTCTGCCGAAGACGCCAATTCGCCTGATGATGGATGCTAAAGGCAACGATCTTTCATCGCAGGTTGAGTTTGAAGGCTTCCATCGTCAATTAAGTCCGGTCAATCGTCAGCTTGCTAATAAACTGGTGACTTCGGTGCAGGGTGAAATCGTCAAGCTGATTAAAGCCAGCGAAACTTTTATTGAGCAGAAAGTCGATGCGGTACGTCAGCAGGCCAATCAGGAAATGCAGCATTCATTAAACAGCGAATTAGAACGTCTACTGGCGTTAAAAGCGGTTAACCCGACTATTCGAGATGAGGAACTGGAAGTTCTGGAGCAGCAGATCCAAGAGCTATCTGCTTATATTGCTCAGGCGCAATACCAGCTTGATTCGTTACGAGTGATTGTGGTGGCTCATAATTAGCGTAATAAAATAAAACGGAGGCGTAATGACGCCTCCGTTTAGTATTGAATGTAAAAAGTTAAATTACATTAACCACTTCCACCAGATAAATACCGCTAAGAAACCGAACAGGTAAATCAGTCCCGCAATAGACAGCAGTTTTTGCTTAGGCGTTACCGCTAGTTCCGCTGGTAATGGTGTTTTCGATACCAGTACATAGTTAAGCAGGGCAAAAATCGGCGTAGTCATAAACGCCATAATCATGGCAAAGTTCAGCATAGGAATCAGCGCTGATTTCCAGAACAACAGAATACCTAATGCCGCACCAGCGGTGATCAGCATCCAGATAACAAATGAAGCTTTAGACTCTTCTTGCTTGTTCTGTAGCAAACGCTGTGATTCAGCCACCACGCGCGAATAACCATCAATAACGGTAATCGTACTACCGAAAATACAGAAGAAGGCGATCACAGCAATCAGATAGCGTGACCACTCACCAATAGTAGAAGCATAAAGGCTAACTAACTGATGGGAAAAACCAATGCCGGATTGTGAAAGCTCAACACCAGTACCATTAAGAATCAGTGCACCCAGGCTCAAGAACACAATCGCCAGAATAGCGGTGCCGATATAGCCGACATTAAAATCAAACAGGGCTGATTTCGGTGTTACCGCTTGTTCTTTACACTGGTTCTTTAACCATACTGATGTGATGCTGGAAATTTCGATTGGCGCTGGCATCCAGCCCATCGTTACTACCAGGAAGCCAATAGCGGCTAATGTCCACGGTGATGGCGTTACTGCATCGGGCAGTTTTTCCGCTGGGCTGCCAAAGGCAACAATCGCTGCGATAACCGTTGCAACGGTTAATACCGCCATAATGACTTTAGAAAGGTTACCTAGAACACTCGCCTGGCCAGCCAGCAGAATTAACAGACAAACGCCAATCACGATAAAAGAAAGGGCGGTGCCGGATAATTCAAATGGTATAAAATAACCCAGCAGACTGGCACTAAACAGAGTTAATGCTGCGGTGTTAATCACACCGGAAATTGCGCTTAAAATGGTAAACACCCATAAATACGGGCGGCCAAGTTTCGCATAACCTTCAACCAGTGTTTCACCGGTTCCCATGGTGTACTGAACGCCTGCACGGAAAAAAGGGTATTTAAACAGGTTGACCAGCAGGATCAGTATCGCGAGTTGCCAGCCATAAATGGCACCGGCTTTGGTTGAGGCAACCAAGTGAGAACCACCGACAGCTGCTGCTGCCATCATGATTCCCGGACCTAATGATTTGATTAATTGAGAGAGAGACGATCCTTTCTCCGAAGGATACGAAGCCGCATTTTCCATTCTAGTTCCTTACAACATCTGTTGATGAGAGATAAATATTCCATGGGTCGGTACCGCTTTTAGTCAGGCGTAGTGCGGTTTTGGACGGTGTCAAGCAACCATATGAATATCATATATTGCTCATGTGTCAAATCTCTTTTACAAAGAGATGACAGGCTGTTAAGAAACCGTTTTGCTAGCTTGCTGAAAAGTCTGCATTTTGGTGATCTAACAGAGACTGATATAATCGAAAAATTCTGTTTAGTGGAGAGCCGGTATGGCGATGATCGACTATTGTCCCCCAACTGATCCTTGGGTCGAAGTCGTGTTTGAAGATGATTATATTGTTGCGGTGAATAAGCCATCCGGACTACTTTCTGTTCCGGGGCGGCAGCCGCAGCATTATGACAGTATGTGGAGCCGGATTGTTGAAACCTACCCACAAGCTCAGGTGGTTCATCGTCTTGATATGTCCACCTCTGGCCTGATGCTATTTGCTAAAGATAAGCATGTGGAAAGTGCACTGAAAAAGCAGTTTCAGTACCGTCTGACGCATAAGGTGTATTACGCTGAAGTTTGGGGTCATGTTGAGCGAGATGAAGATATGATCGATCTGCCGTTGATCTGTGACTGGCCGAATCGCCCGCGACAGATGGTGTGCCATGAAACAGGAAAACCATCCCAGACTCTGTATCAGGTGGTGGAGCGTAAAGAGAAAACCACATTAGTGCGTCTGTTTCCGATCACTGGCCGTTCACACCAACTGAGAGTACATATGCTGGCGATTGGTCATCCGATTGTCGGCGACGAGTTTTATGCACATCAGGAAGCGTGCGATTATGCGCCGCGTTTGCATTTACACGCAGCAGAACTGAGTTTCTATCATCCGCGTACGGATTGGCTAAAGCGTTTGTTTGTTCCTTGTGAGTTTTGCCCGCAGGCGCAGGAAGTGATTTTTGAACACTTTGATCCACCGCGTAAACTGCCGGATTATAAAACCCTGCCACGCCCATAACTATTTAGATCAGGAGAAAAGGATGTCTCAACCTAAGATTGTCTTTGTCGACCGTTCGACTATCCCGCAGCAAATCATATTGCCGAAGATTTCGCTTGAGCATCAATGGATCGAGTACTCGCTGACTACATCGGATGAGCTGTACGAAAGGGTAAAAGATGCCGAGGTCATTATCACCAATAAGGTGGTACTGAATGCAGAGTTACTGGCTCGTTTACCAAAGCTTCAGTTGATTGCAGTGTCGGCGACTGGTGTGAATAACGTGGATATCGATTATTGTCGGGAACATCAGATTGCCGTGGCGAATGTGCAGGGCTACGCGACACAGTCGGTACCGGAGCATGTGATCGGTATGATTTTCGCCCTGCGGCGTAATCTGTTGGGTTATCATCAGGACATCGCCAATGGCGAGTGGCAGCGCAATAAACAGTTCTGTTTCTTTACCCACCCGATTGGTGATGTTGCCGGGTCAACTCTGGGGATTATTGGCTCAGGAACGCTAGGGCAGGCGACGGCTGCTTTGGCTAGAGCCATTGGTATGCAGGTGGTTTTTTCCGAGCGTAAGGGCGCTGGATCCTGTCGTAAGGGCTATCTGCCATTTGAGCAGGTTGTTGAACAGGCCGATGTGCTCACGCTACATTGCCCGCTGAATGAATCAACACGCAATATTATTTCCGCCGACGAACTCGCTAAAATGAAAGCCAGCGCGATATTAATTAATACCGGCCGTGGTGGTTTAGTTGATGAACAGGCGCTGGTCGATGCCTTGAAAAACGGCGTTATCGCCGGAGCGGGTGTGGATGTCTTCACTCAGGAGCCGGCGGATCATACCAACCCGTTATTGGCCAATAGTGAGTTGACGAATTTGCTGTTAACTCCGCATGTAGCATGGGGCAGCGACAGTGCTATTCAGCGTTTGGTCGAAATCCTGATTGAGAATATTGAGGTTTATCTGGCTGGTGGCGTGCAAAATCGGATCGTTTGATTTTGTATAAATGATCCTGAATCTGCGCTGATTAGAAGTTTACTTTTCCGCGCAAGTTTTTGGTTGCCCCGGCTTTTTTCTTACTTTCCAGTCGCCTTTGTTGTGAGCCTTTGGTTGGCTTGGTCGCTCTGCGCTTTTTCACCACCACCATAGCGGAAAGGATTAACTCTCTGAGCCGATTAAGCGCATCTTCTTTATTCTTTTCCTGCGTTCGGTAGGTTTGCGCTTTAATCACAATTACCCCTTCTTTGCTGATTCTGGAATCTGACAGAGCGAGTAACTTTTCCTTATAGATAGCGGGTAGTGTAGAGTGCGTGATATCAAAGCGCAGATGGATTGCACTGGAGACTTTATTCACATTCTGCCCACCATTACCCGTGGCGCGAATAGCGCTAAGTTCAATTTCCCAGTCGGCAAGTTGTACGGTGTTGGATATTTTAAGCATGGTAGTTTTTGTTGAGAATCAGGCGGGTAGTGTATATGAAATTATCTTTTGGGTGTGAGTTCGGTAATTATTTCTGCTATCTGATGTCGATCATTGGTAATGCCGGAAATTCGCTAGGAATTATCCGGCATCTTGTGAGGATGAGCGTTGGTTATGTTACGCTTGAGAAACGCTTAACTCAGGTTTTGGCAGCCAAGCCGTTACTAACATCACAGCAACGGTAGGGAGCATCCATGCCATGCCCACATCAAATAGTGGCAAGAATGCAAAGGCATCCATTGAAATCCCGGCCACTTTCCCTGCATCAATCAGAGCAAAAAGCAGTGATACTGATAGCACGATACGATAGGCCAGTGTCGGGTTGTTCAACTTAGCACGAATAAAGGTTAATGCGACTAACGCGATCGCAACCGGGTAGAGTGCAAAGAGAACGGGAACAGACAGCGAGATAAGCTGCGAAAGTCCGACATTTGCAATCACACCACAGGCTAGCGCGTTAATGATGACCCAGGTTTTATAAGAAAGCTTGGTCAATGAACTGAAATAGTCAGAACAAGCTGAGATCAAACCAATCGCAGTGGTTAAACACGCCAGTAATACAATCGCAGACAACACAAATTGCCCTGCCTGACCGAATAGTGCCTGTACATATGCGCTCAATATTACACCACCATTGTCAGCGCCTAATGCTATGGAAGAGCTGGTTGCGCCAAGGTAGAACAGCGAAATATAAACAAATGCCAGTCCACATGCAGCAATAATAGCCGCGTAAATAAGGTAACGGGTGGTTGGCCCTTTTTCCGTAATCCCCTTACTTTTCAGGGTATCCACCATCAACATGCCAAACATCAGAGATGCAAAGGTATCCATGGTGTTATAGCCTTCTAAGAACCCTTTAGTAAAAGGTTGTGTCTGATATATCTCTTTCGCTGGCATCAGATCGCCTTGAGGGCTAATGAACACGCCAATAGCAACAATAATCAATCCGATGAAAAGAGCTGGAGTCAGCACCTTACCAATAAGGTCAATCAGTTTGCCCTGAAACCAGGAGAAAAATGCGGCCACGACAAAAAACAAGACAGAAAATAGCACCAAAGAAGAGTCTGCTGTATCGGCTAAGAAGGGTTTGATCGCCATCTCATAGGCAACTAAACCGGTGCGTGGTGCCGCAAATGCCGGCCCGATAATGATAAACATCAACACGGCCATAAGGGTGGATGCGCGTAGAGGAAGATCGCGTGTCAATGTCTTCCAGTCCCCCCCAGCCATCGCTACTGCGATAATGGCAACAAGTGGTAATCCTACCGCCGTGACCAAGAATCCAGCCATTGCCGAAAGCACATTTTCACCCGCAAATTGCCCCGCAATCGGAGGGAAAATAATGTTACCCGCTCCGAGGAAAAAGGCGAACAGCATAAAGCCGACCGCAGTGATATCTGTTATTTTTAATGATTGCTTCACGCAAAATCCTTAACTTACTCTGTTGTGATGGTAGAAAGTGCTGAGTTGCACCTATATAGGTAAAATTTTTGGGTGAATGGTCAGTGACTGATAATAAAACTTCAAGTTTTGAATGGAAATTAGGGTATTTGACTATGTAAATATTAGTTTACGTATAATGTAAATGTATAAATGCTATTTAATACAGAATAAAAAATGGACAGATTTTTTTAGTTTCTGGTTATACGTATTATCCAACGATTTATATAAGCGCAGTGAGTATGTGGTGCTGTTCGTTTCGGCGATGTCTTTTTTCCCTTGATGGGGGGCTGGGGTGGAATTGGACATTTTTGTTTTAGATACTTATGAGTAACCTCATTGTCACTGGCTAAAAACAGCTAGCTAAAATGTGAAGCGAAGTCGGGCTAACTGTTTTTTTGTCCCTGTTGACAACTTTATTAGCTCAACTCAATTTTTAACTTGTCTATATAAATAGAAATTTCATTATGTGCTTTTTCTATAAGTTGTAATGTATCTTGTGTTGAGTTTTCAAAACGGAACTCAACCCAATCAAATTCTCGCTTTACCGGAATGGGAATACCAATACTTTCTTTAATTTCATCTGTTGTCATATCACCGGATATAACAGCTGGTTTACCGTGCCCCAAGGGCATTCCATTATAGCTACAGTTAGTAAATGTTACGGTTCCGCCACCGCTCATCCTAACTAAATTACCGACATCGGTAGTGGATTTCTCTGAGTTTTTACGGACTTGTTTGCTTAAAGAGTTATGCTTGTTAAAATTTGTTTGGTCGCATAACTCGGTTAACCAATCATCTCCTGCTGAATAAGGTTGAAGTGATTCAATTAATTTATAGATAGATGGATGATCTTGAAGATTTGGTAGGTTTCTTTTTACATTTGCTTTGAACAGAGCTTCATCTTTACCATAAGGAAAGTATAGTTTTTTATTTTTAGTATTGTAGAAAGACCATATGTCTTGCGCTGAATATTCTAATATGCTCCGAAGATGCTCAAGGGTAGTTTTGATTAAAGGTCTTAAAAAAGATTTGATATTGTCATCTTTCCTAGCCAGTTCATATTGTTCTCTAAGTCTCTCTAGATTATTTTCAACTTCTTTTAAAAGCTCAATACTATCTTCATATCTTTCCATAAGTTACCTTAATAGCTAACATTTTTTCAACGAACAATATCCGAATTTGCCAAAATAAAATATGGACATATCAAGGTAAATGCCTGATTAATAGTTCAAACTTTAGGATGATGAATACAAATTTGGAACTTGACGTTCTAATAGGTTTTATAATGACACTTGCTCTAGGATAGTCAACCTAATTCACATGGTTCAGCCAAGGTATGGCTTGTGTGTTTATTGGGAGTGATAGCCCTAGCAAGAAAAGGGGCATTTCCGTTTTAGAAACTGATCCGAACCGTGCACTCGGAGCTAAAAGGCATTTTGGGTTACTTTTGCTGCCGGGAAAAGTGACTGAGGTACTTAGGAAAAGGGCAACAGACTCTAGATAACGCCAACATTAACGAAAAAACAAAAAGGGCCGAAATATCGGCCCTTTTCTTCAACAAAAGCAAAATATTACAGCGCTGCAATTGTCGCTTTCTGTTCTTCCAGCTTAGCTAAGGTTTCTTTATAACCTTCAAGCTTTTCACGTTCTTTAGCGACAACTTCTTCCGGTGCTTTGGCGACAAAGCCCTGGTTATTCAGCTTGCCTTCGATACGTTTGATTTCGCCTTCGGTCTTAGCGACTTCTTTCGCCAGACGATCCAGTTCGGCGTCTTTATCGATCAGGCCCGCCATTGGGATCATCAGCTCAGACTTATTAACCAAAGCGGTTGCACAGGCCGGAGTTTCTTCGCCAGCAGTCAGTACACGCACACTTTCCAGCTTAGCCAGAGAAACCAATACCTGCTTGTTGGTTTCGATACGTGCAGCATCGACGTCGTTCGCCGCTTTTAGCATCACTTCCAGTGGTTTACCTGGGTTGATATCGTATTCAGCACGCAGGTTACGGATGCTGGTAATAAAGGCTTTCACCCACTCGATATCATCCAGCGCTTCCTGGTGGAAGTTGGCTTCATCATACTGTGGCAGAGCCTGCAGCATAATGGTATCGCCTTCAACACCATCAACTAATGGCTTGATGCTTTGCCAGATAGTTTCAGTGATATAAGGCAGTACCGGATGAGCCAGACGCAGTGTCTTCTCTAGTACGGTAATCAACGTTTTACGGGTTGCGCGTTGCTGTGCTTCTGTTCCTTTCCAAAGAACCGGTTTAGTCAGCTCTAAGTACCAGTCACAGAATTGGTTCCAGATGAATTCGTACAGTGTGTTTGCTGCCATATCAAGACGGTAGTTGTCGATATGGTTATTGAAATCACGTGCTGCCAGTTCAAACTGAGATTCAATCCATTTGTCTGCCAGTGAGAATTCAAGTTCGGCACCTGCCGCGAAACCACAATCCTGCTCTTCGGTGTTCATTAACACGTAGCGGCTTGCGTTCCACAGTTTGTTACAGAAGTTACGGTAACCTTCAAGACGCTTCATATCCCAGTTGATATCACGACCGGTTGATGCCATGGCTGCAAGGGTAAAGCGCAGTGCGTCAGTACCGTATGGTTCGATACCATTTTCGAAGGTTTTACGCGTATTTTTCTCGATTTTCTCCGCCAGTTTAGGCTGCATCATGTTACCGGTGCGCTTCTCAACCAGAGATTCAAGATCAATCCCGTCGATCATATCGATAGGATCCAGCACGTTACCTTTCGATTTCGACATTTTATCCCCATTTTCGTCACGGATAAGACCAGTAACGTAAACGGTTTTAAACGGAACCTGAGGTTTGCCGTTTTCATCTTTGATGAAGTGCATGGTCATCATGATCATGCGCGCAACCCAGAAGAAGATGATATCAAAGCCAGTTACCAACACTTCTGATGGGTGGAACATCTCCAATTCAGGTGTTTTTTCCGGCCAGCCCAGCGTACCGAAGGTCCATAGCGCAGAAGAGAACCAGGTATCCAGTACATCGTTGTCCTGACGAAGAACCACAACGGCCGCCAGATTATTATTGGCGCGAACTTCTTCTTCACTACGGCCAACATAAACATTACCGTCGTTGTCGTACCATGCCGGAATGCGGTGACCCCACCATAACTGACGGGAAATACACCAGTCCTGAATATCACGCATCCAGGAGAAATACATGTTCTCGTACTGTTTCGGTACGAACTGAATTTCACCATCTTCAACCGCTTTGGTCGCTACTTCAGCCAGAGGTGCAGCGCGGACATACCACTGGTCAGTCAGCATAGGTTCAATAACTACGCCACCACGGTCACCGTAAGGAATGGTCAGATCGTGATCTTTAATCTCTTCCAGCAGGCCAAGTTGTTCAAATTCCGCCACGATCGCTTTACGTGCAGCGAAACGCTCCATACCCTGATACTGACTTGGCATTTCAGAGCTATAGACGTCACTCGGTTCACCTTTGGTGGTAAACACTTCCGCTGCATCGCGGATGTTGGCATCGAAAGTAAAGATGTTGATCATCGGCAGGTTATGACGCTTACCCACTTCGTAGTCGTTAAAGTCGTGCGCCGGGGTGATTTTTACACAGCCGGTACCTTTTTCCATATCGGCGTGTTCGTCACCAACAATAGGAATGCGGCGGTTAACGATTGGTAGTAGTACATCTTTGCCAATCAGATCTTTATAGCGAGGATCTTCCGGGTTTACCGCCACACCGGTATCACCGAGCATGGTTTCCGGGCGAGTGGTCGCAACCACAATGTAGTCTTTACCTTCTGCTGTTACTGCGCCATCTGCCAGTGGGTAGCGGAAGTGCCACATGTTGCCTTTTTTATCTTTGTTTTCTACTTCAAGATCAGAAATCGCGGTGTGCAGTTTTGGATCCCAGTTAACCAGACGCTTACCGCGATAGATCAGATCTTCCTGATACAGACGGACAAACACTTCCTGAACCGCGTTAGAAAAACCTTCATCCATGGTGAAACGTTCGCGATCCCAGTCTACCGATGCACCTAAGCGACGTAGCTGCTTAGTGATGGTGCCGCCAGATTCCGCTTTCCATTGCCAAATTTTATCGGTAAAGGCATCACGGCCGTAATCGTGCTTGGTTTTGTTCTCTTCTGCTGCGATCTTGCGCTCAACAACCATCTGAGTTGCGATACCCGCGTGGTCGGTACCCACTTGCCATAAGGTATTTTTACCTTTCATACGCTGGCAACGGATCAGGGTATCCATGATGGTATCCTGGAAGGCGTGTCCCATATGGAGACTACCGGTGACGTTCGGTGGCGGAATCATAATGCTGTACGATTCTTTGCTGGTGTCACGGTTTGGCTTGAAGTAGCCTTTTTCTTCCCAAGTCTGGTAAAGAGCTTGTTCAATTGATGCTGGGTTGTATGTCTTTTCCATGGTGTCTTTTTACGGATACTGTATTAAGTTAATCTGGTGTCAAACGTTATAGGTCAAGCCTCTGTACATTCTGGTAGGCTTGAATCCAGACGGTTTCAACTATAATGTCTGACTACGAATGCTGGATTTCAATGGTCTCTAATTGATATCCGGCCTGACGGTAGATTTTATATCTTTCTCGCGCCAGTTGCTTGGCTTTTTCTTCGCAAGGGACGAAGTCTACCACCTCTGTAAACCGTTCGGCAAAGGTTGCTTGGTTTTGCGCCAGATTTATTACAATTTGCCGATTCCAGGATGGGCGAATACCGCTGAAGCCAATTTCGACTGGCGTGCCATATTTGGGCCCTTCTCCTACCAGGTTATGCGCAATGAACTGCTCCGCTGGCACTTGCCAAAACAGTTCGGCTGCTGCCTCTGCTGAATCTCTGTTATTGCAGTTGAGATATATTTTGGCACCTTGCTGAACAAAATGCTGGCAAAGAAATAGCGCGTACTCGGCTAAGCCCTGCTCTGTAGCTTGTGGGCTGTCGGGATTAACCAGATAGAAGGTGGCTCGTTTCATTACGCTTTTCTGTTTGCCAATTTTTGTTAAAAAGAATGGTTAAAGAGAGTCACTAAAGAAAGTTGCAAAGAAAAAGGGCCGGACGGCCCTTTTTCTTATTGTGCGCTTTCGCTATCGAGGCCACTGCGGTTAAGTAAAAACTGTACCAGCAGTGAGAGCGGGCGACCGGTTGAACCTTTCGGTCCGGCAGAGCGCCAGGCGGTACCTGCGATATCCAGGTGTGCCCAGTTATATTTCTTGGCAAATTTCGACAGGAAGCAACCAGCGGTAATCGTACCACCAGGGCGGCCGCCAATATTCGCCATATCGGCAAACGGGCTCTTGATCTGTTCGTGGAACTCATCAGACAGAGGTAAGCGCCATGCACGATCGCTGGCCTGTTCCGAGGCATTCACGATTTCATGAGCGAGCGGATTATGGTTCGACATCACGCCGCTGATATGGTGACCGAGTGCAATAACGCAGGCACCGGTCAGAGTAGCTACATCGATTACGCAGTCAGGTTCAAAGCGTTCGACATAAGTCAGAGCATCACACAGTACCAAGCGACCTTCCGCATCGGTATTAAGCACTTCAACCGTCTGCCCGGACATGGTAGTCAGAATATCACCCGGGCGATAGGCGTGGCCTCCGGGCATATTTTCACAGCCCGCCAGCACACCGATAATATTTAGTGGCAGGCCTAATTTAGCTACGGCTTTCATGGTACCGAATACGGATGCAGCGCCGCACATATCGTATTTCATCTCATCCATACCTTCGCCTGGTTTCAATGAGATGCCGCCTGAATCAAATGTTAGCCCTTTACCGACTAATACAATCGGTTTAGCTTCCGGATCCGGATGGCCTTTATATTCGATCACCGACATCATGGATTCGTTTCTTGAACCACGACCCACAGCGAGGTAACAGGTCATACCCAGTTTTTCCATCTCCTCTTCACCAATAATTTTGGTTGAGACAGATTGGTAATCGTCAGCCAGACGACGAGCCTGGGAAGCAAGATAGGCAGGATTGGCAATATTTGGCGGCATGTTACCGAGATCTTTACAGGCTCTAACGCCTGAGGCGATAGCCAAACCGTGGGAAATCGCTCTTTCTCCCAGATTTAATTCACGGCGTGTTGGTACGTTAAACACCAGTTTGCGCAGCGGGCGGCGAGTTTCAGGTTTAACGCTCTTAAACTGATCAAAGGTATATAGGCCGTCTTTGGTCGCTTCAATCGCTTGGCGTACTTTCCAATAGGTGTCGCGGCCTTTAACGTGCAGTTCGGTTAGAAAGCAGACCGCTTCCATTGAGCCGGTTTCATTTAATGTGTTGATGGTTTTTTGGATGATCTCTTTATATTGGCGTTCACCCAATTCACGTTCTTTACCACATCCAACCAGCAGAACTCGTTCTGATAATACACCCGGTACCTGATGCAGTAGCAGCATCTGGCCTGGTTTTCCTTCTAAATCGCCGCGGCGAAGTAGTGAACTGATATAGCCATCGCTGATCTTATCAAGCTGTTCGGCTACTGGAGAGAGGCGGCGTGGTTCAAACACTCCGACAACGATACAAGCGCTGCGTTGTTTCTCTGGGCTGCCACTTTTTACACTGAACTCCATACGTACTCCTACATCGTGAAGACAAATAGAACTAAATAATAGATAATGCGTCCTAGCTATTGTGAGTCAGTTTATTTCGTTGACGATTAAGCTTAAATTTTGAACGCAAAAGTTTGAAAAAATAAATGCTTCAACCAGAAATTATAGTGATTCGAGTAAAAATACAAGTTTTGTATAGGTAATTTCGGCGTGATAATCGTTAGATATTTGATCAAAGAGACAGTAAAAAGCCAGCTTGCGATCTTTTTCGTGCTGTTTCTGGTTTTCTTAAGCCAGAAATTTATCTCTGTGCTGGCAGATGCATCGGATGGTGAGATCCCGGCTCGTCTGATTTTAAAGTTAGTGGCGCTGAATATGCCAGAAATGGGGCTGTTAATGCTACCATTGAGTCTGTTTATCGGCATTCTGATTACTTTCGGGCGCTTGTACGCGGAGAGTGAAATTACCGTCATGAAAGCGACCGGTATCGGTAATCGTTTTTTAATCCGCGCATCACTTTATCTGGCATTGATCACGATGGGAATCTCGGCATTTAATGCACTTTGGTTGGCTCCCTGGAGTGAATATCAGGAATCTCAGGTTAAAAACCAACTGGCGCATGAAACCAGTATTGAGCTATTGCAGACTGGTCATTTTCAAACCACACCCGATGGGTCATCGGTGGTGTTTATCGAACAGATGGACAAAAAGACCTTTCAGAATGTGTTTGTTGCCCAAATCCGGCCGAAAAATTCATTGCTGCCGAGTGTGATGTTTGCTGATGGTGGTGATGTGAAAGAGCTGAGTGACGGGCGACAGATCATTACCTTATACGATGGCACTCGCTATGAAGGCGTTCCGACCAGTGTTGAATACATGATTTCTGATTTTAAACAGTATGATGGTTTAATTGGTCAGAAGCCGATTCCAGATCGCAAAGCCTCCTGGACCCAAATGCCAACGCCTGAGTTGATGCAGCAGACCTCAACCAAAGCACAGGCGGAGTTTCATTGGCGTATGGCTTTGGTGGTTTGTGTTCCGTTGTTAACCATGCTGGTGGTGCCGCTTTCTGCGGTTAATCCACGTCAGGGGCGCTTTGCTAAATTAGGGCCTGCGATTCTGGCTTATCTGACCTACTTTTTAGCGTTAAGTGCCGGTAAGTCGGCGATTGAGAGCGGGACGATTCCGGGAAGTATCGGCTTGTGGCCGATTCATGGTGGTCTTTTGCTCGCCGCTGTGATGATTAATAGCTTGGAAACTTCCTTCATGTTGCGTTTTAAGCAAAAATTCAAAACTAGAAAGAAGGTGGCCTAATCGATGTTTAAGTTATTAGATTGGTATATTGGCCGCACGATCATTGCTACTACTTCATTGGTGCTGGTGACCTTTTTAGGGTTATCGGGAATCATTAAATATGTTGATCAGTTAAGAAAGGTGGGTGAGGGTAGTTACGATATGCTCAAAGCACTGCTTTTTGTTGTGCTGAGTCTGCCACGAGATATCGAAGTATTTTTCCCCATGGCGGCTTTATTGGGGGCGTTGATTGGCCTGGGCGCTCTGGCGTCGAGTTCTGAGTTAGTGGTAATGCAGGCATCGGGCTTTTCGAAACTGGATATAGGTTTGTCGGTACTCAAAACCGCTATTCCACTGATGGTTATCATTATGGCAATTGGTCAGTGGGGGGCTCCCCAAGCGCAGAAATTTGCCCGGGATTTACGCACCATTTCTATCTCTGGTGGTAATTTACTATCAGTTCAGACCGGGGTCTGGGCACGGGATGTGAATGACTTTATTTTTATCGGCAAAGTGGATGGGGAAACCCTGTACGCGGTCAATATCTGGCGCTTTGATCAGCAGAAAGAATTAAAAGAGATGGTGTTTGCCGATAAGGTTTCTTATCAGGGCGATAGCCAGTGGAAAATGGATAATGCTTATTTTACTGAACTGAAAAGTGATGTTGAGATCGATAAGCATCATGAAATTGACTATTTGTGGAAAACGGCAATTGAGCCGGATCGCTTAGCGGTTGCGAGCATTAAGCCGGAAGAGTTGTCGCTGAGTGGCCTGTATGATTACGTTGATTATCTGAAAGCTTCTGAACAGGATGCCGCACGTTATGAACTGGCGTTCTGGCGTAAAGTTTTGCAGCCATTTTCTATTGCCGTCATGATGCTGATGGCGCTGTCGTTTGTGTTTGGCCCGTTGCGTAGTGTGACGATGGGAACGAGGATTCTATCCGGGGTTATTGCCGGATTCGGTTTCTATATTTCCAGTGAGTTTTTCGGTCCGCTTAGTCTGGTATATGGCTTGCCGCCGCTGTTTGGCGCGATAGCTCCGAGTATTGTTTTTCTCTTTGTTGCTATCGCGCTGTTACGACGGAAGTTGTAACTACGGCCAGTCAATTCCGTTGTCAGTCAATCTTAATTACGCGGGTTTTCGCCCAGATATCGTGAAAGGCGCGTTTTTTAGGATCGATTGGCACACTTAGGTTAGACAGGCCAAAAGCGGAAGTGAACAGACGAATTAATGCCTGAGTCACCGTGATTGGTCCTCCGGTTTTGTCATCGACAACAGCAATTTTCCACGCCCGCATTCCCAGCGTTTGCCCTTTCTTCCAGAAATAGACAAAAAAGCCAATCCAGATAACTGCACAGTAAATGGTATATAACGGACGAATAATCGGTTGTCTGACCATAAAGTCGGAATAATCGATATAGCCATATTGATCCAGATGAAGCATACCCATCGCATCAATTGCTTGTAACAATGCGACAATAAGACCGGTAGCGATCAGCTCCAGAGCTATAATGATTAATGCATCATAGAACCAGGCACCAAGGCGACGAAAAAATCCCGCAGTAGCAGGTTGTTTCACGCTGTTTTTGACTGAGTCTGAGGTTGCCATTTTTCTCGGCTTTCTTGGTTTATTTCTGGCCATTGGGCTATCTATTCTCAAGTTTCTGAATGTAGCCAGAGAATAACTGGTATTTTTCCCACATAAAAGCGCTAACCCTGCGGTTGTTGATTCACATCGTGTTTAAGCGAGTTGGCAATCATTCCAACTGTTAGTAAAGTGGGTTTGATGGCGAAATAAGCAGCAAATGATTGAGATTTCATTTTTTGTTATTGCGCAGCATCATTTCTTCCGTATAATGCGGCTCATTAAGGGGAAATACTCCTCTATGCCACTGTGATGAAATTGGTAGACATGACGGATTCAAAATCCGTTTCCTTCGGGAGTGGCGGTTCAAGTCCGCCCAGTGGTACCATTCTTTATACGATAAAGCCTCGACGTAAGTCGGGGCTTTGTTGTTTCTAGGATAATCAGAAGCTTACCTCAGTTTTCCTTTTCTGCTATCGCCTATTTTCTTCCCAAAATAGATTCACTTTATCAGCCTTAAAATTTCTCCCATGGTCCATATATGGTTCATCGTATGACGATTCTGTGCGCAAGGGAATCCCAGTAAATCCAACAAATGCAAAAAGCAGCCGTCGCGCAAACCAGTATTACCAAGGGCTTCGTGGGAGAAAAACCATGGTACGACCATGGTGACTTTACGGTGCTATGAGGTTTTGTGGTGTGTGTAGTAAGCGCGTTGGGGTAATACATCTACAATCAATCACACAGATGAATTAACTCCAAGTTGATATCAATATGCAACTGTGCAATATTGTTTATAGAGGTGAACAATTGGAGCTTGCCTAACTATGAAGATGATTTTCGTCGATGCTGAAAATGTAGGACTTAAGGAGCTAGAAAAAATTAACGCTTCTGTTGTTGATAAAGTCTTTGTTTTTTCTAAGTCAGATTCAGTCAAGCTTGTTTGTGAAAAGTCGTTGTACCTGTTCTTATCTGACTATCCGACAGGTCAGAACCAAGCCGATTTTTATATCATTGCATATCTGTCTAGGGTGCTACTTGCTTTAGATAAAAAGCAGTTGGGCTCTGTTCATTTTGAGCTATACAGTAACGATGAAAGCTTGATTTCAGCATTTGAGTTTCAGTGCAAGCAGTTAGGCGCACCTTGTCAGAGTATCAGAACTAGAGAGAACACCGTTGTTCCAATTGTTAAGCCACAACAGACACCCCAAAAATCCCCTGAAGACAAGCTTCTTCATGCTTTGAAGTCTCCTCGTGCTTTAGATCCTAGCTTTCAAACGCAGCTAGGGCTGTCAAAGTCAGATTTTACTAAGGCTATTAATGAGCTTTCCAAAAATAACCAAATCAAGCGTAGTCCTCAGTCCAAGAAAAAATGGGTTAGGTGTTAGATAGGCTGACTTACCGACCTCATTAAAGTGTAATAAATGGTGGTATTCCATCGCTACTACTAACCATAACTGTGAGAATATCGCTGTCCTAAGCTCATTCGGTGGCTACTAGAGTGATCCGCCCCAGCAGTTTTGGATACCGAGTTAAGTGAGTACAATCACTAACGAGGTGAACAATGACAACTAAGAAAACTAGAATTAAACATTCCCTGAATTTAAGGCAGAAGCCCTGAAGTTAGCAGATAAAGTCGGAGTAGCTGCCGCAGCAAGGCAGCTTTCTTTACATGAGTCTCAAATCTACGGGTGGCGGAAGAACTCGAAGAAAGGCACCAATACTAGTCAGCGAGAGCAAGAGCTAGCCGTAGAGGTTGCCAAGCTCAAAAGGCAGTTGGCTGAGCAAGCAGAAGAGCTAGGAATTGTAAAAAAGGCCGCTACCTACTTCGCGAAAAATCTAAAGTAAATTGCTACGAATTTATGCTCGAACACCTGCTGTGCTTCAATATTGTGCGTATGGCTAAGGTGTTCGGGGTATCCCGAAGTGGGTTTTATTACTGGATAAAGCATCGCCATAAGGCCATCCAACGTGAGGCAATACGTCAAAAGCTTGATACAAAGGTCAAAGAGGCTTTCGACAATAGCAAAGGCCGTGATGGCTCAAGGCGCATCCAGAAAGAACTAGCTGATAACGGTGACAACCGTAATGTTAAAACCATTGCCGCCAGTATGAAGCGTCAGGATTTAACGCAAAAAGCGGCACGTAAGTTTAAATGTACTACGGATAGCAAACATAAAATGCCAGTTGCTCCAAACCTGCTGGCTCAGGATTTTAACGCAGAGGCTCCGAATGAAAAATGGGCGGGAGATATCACCTATGTCGCCACAAGCGAAGGCTGGCTGTACTTGGCGGTAATTATTGACCTTTACTCAAGACAAGTAATCGGATGGTCGATGGATACTAGAATGACGGCTACTCTGGTCTGTGATGCGCTATCAATGGCCTTGTTCCGTCGAGGGTTCCCTGAGCAGGTTATCATTCATAGTGATCGAGGTAGCCAGTACTGCTCAAAAGATTACCGAGACCTCATAACTGCTTATAATCTCAAGCAAAGTATGAGTAGGAAAGGAAACTGTTGGGACAATGCTTGTGTTGAGAGCTTCTTCCATTCAATGAAGGTTGAAGCGATCCAATATGAGCCGATTATGACGAGAGACCAGATGCGGCAAACGATCTTCGAGTATATAGAGGTTGATTATAATTGTACGAGAAGGCACAGTGCTCTTGGGTATCTAAGCCCAGTTAACTTTGAACAGCAAAATGTCGCTTAATGTGGTGTCCAGTCTTGCTGGAGCAGATCAGTAGATGGGCAAACCGCCACTATCAACAACCAGATGGATTTTGGTTGAGTTTCCTCCACGGCTTTTTCCTATGCATTCATTCTCTGATGTTGCAGCCCCTGAACTATGTTGATGAGCTTTAACTATCGAGCCATCTGCAAATACCCAATCATAGTCAGAATTTTTAGCTAACTCTTTGAATAATAAATTCAATAGACCCTTCTTAGACCACAGATTGAAACGACGATAAACTGCGCTCCAGGCACCAAACTCTGTTGGTAGATCCCGCCAGGGAATACCAGTTCGCAATCGGAAAAGAATACCTTCAAAGGTCATTCTATGCTCAGGCTTGTTATAAATGCGGCCAGTGCTCATCATTATTTGAAGTAGCTTTTCCCACCGCTTATCAGTTAGCATTAGTCTCGGCATGGTATTGGGTCATGGTTTTACTTTTGGCGAAGCAAATTATAACGCTTTACCATGCCGCTCAAAAATCCATCACGAAAGATCAACACGCCCTAGGCACATTATTGGTTGTCAGCAACCTGACAGTAGCACTATTACTACTCAATTAAATCAATCAATTAATTCTGGCTTACCAATTGCAAAGTAACTCCCTTAGCTTAAATTTTGCGATTACTTTGTCACTAAACAGACACAAAGCAGGTGGCCATAATGAAATGTTCAAATCATTCAATAGCGGTAGATAGCCATATCGGTAGCCTGGTTGAAGGTTTTCATTCGCGGCGTCTAAAAAGCGGTGAAATGCTCAGTTATCCGCAGGATGAGGACAATCGGGTGTTTTATCTTGCTAGCGGGCGCTTAAAAGTGTTTCTCTCTTATGGCGATAAAATTTTCACCTTGGCACTGCTTAACCCAGGAGATATCTATTGCACCCACACACGGGCCTTTGTTGAAGCCATGGATGAGTCTGAAATTAAAAGCAGTGATTTAAAAACCTTCTCGATGCGCTTGCACCATCATCCCCAACTTATGGGAGCGATGACTCGCGTGCTATCAACCACTTTGTCCGGCTGTATAGATACAATTGAGAATCTCGCTTTTCGTGATGTAAAGGCCAGATTTGCAGGCTTCTTATTTGGGCAGATCCCTGAACAGCAAAGAGAGATGGAAAAGATATCCGTGACTTTGCCATTGACTACAGAACAACTTGCTCAGGTTATCGGTACTTCACGACAGACTTTATCGAGCCTGATTTCTGAATTGCAGAAAGAACAGATAATTTGTCGGGAGGGGCGAGGGCGTTTCCTGATCTTCTCACCAGTTCGTTTGCAATTGATCGCCAATTGATAATATGAGGTAACTGTCAGTTAGCTGACAGACAGCTTTAATTTCAATTTATACACTGGTTACATCAATTAACTCACGCAAGGAGAGCGTTATGTCTAGTGTAGATTTCAGAACATCGAGCCTGTTTCATTCATCGACTTATAGTGATCGAGATGGTGAAAAGAATGAGGAGATGTTACAGAGAATTTTATTTCATATAAATAAAGGTGGCGCGAATGCCTTTTGGCTGCAATTTAAACAGAAAGCAGAAAAGGCAAAAGACAAAGAAGGGCACGTGATGGATGCGCAATACCTTCTGCATAGCAATGTTTACTATATTCGTGATTTTCTTGAGCAACATGATGATCAAATCGGATTGAATTTACTTGATGAACTCGAAAGAGATTGTTTTTAAACTCTCTCACTGCATGAAAGGTGGGGGCACAGCTCAATGTATTGTTCTATTGAATACGTGTTTTTCGGCGGTTTGATGTGTTGTGACTTCACTTTCTCTTATTAATTCGCTTGCTTTTGTTGCGCCTATATCTATACATAGTGGTTGATAGAGAATTAGAATGATGATTCTGACGATGTTTCTCTATCTTAGAGATGTTATGACTTAAGGTGTTGTATATATTGTGGCGCGAATAAAAATGACTGTAGACCGGCTACAGCCAGGGATTCATATAAGGTTACCGGTTAAGTGGAATCAGCATCCTTTTCTTTTTAATAGCTTTAAAATCAAATCTCAAGAGCAAATTCAATTGATTAAACGCTTAGGGATTCAATACGTCTATGTAAATCCAGCGCAAAGTGATACTCAACCACTCCCTGTTGACTCGGCTCAGCCAGAGATTTCAGAAGAGGAAGGTGTTCAGGTCGACAGTGAAGCTCAGAAGTTGTGGGAAGAAAAGCAAAAGCAGATTGAAAAACTAAATATTTATCGCAGACGGGTACTACGTTGTGAAAAAGAATTCGAACGTTCTTTAGCACAAATGCGTTCCGTAATGAGTAAAATTCGTAATAGGCCAGCAGATGCGATTGATGAAGCTGCGCTTTTAGTTGATAACATTGTCGAAAAATTACTTAGTGATGGTAGTGTCACTTTGCATTTGATGAATGGAAAGAATGACTTTGAAGATATTTACTTTCATTCGTTAAATGTAGCGGTTATTGGAATGATGATCGGTAAAGCTAAAGGCTATGGTGCTGATAAAATCAAAGCTCTGGCTTTTGCTGCGTTGTTTCATGATATGGGGAAAATAAAAGTACCCACTGCCATTATTAGAAAGAAAACAGCGCTTACTGATCCAGAGTCAAATTATCTAAAGCTACACACTAAGTATGGGTTGGATATTGCTGCTAATATTGAGGACTTTCCAGATAGTGCCAAAAGAGTGATAGAGCAACATCATGAGTTGAATGATGGTAGTGGTTACCCACAAGCATTAAAAGAATCTCAGATTGATGAGCTGGCACAAATTGTTTCCGTGGCTAATGCCTATGATAACTTGTGCCATACGAATATCGAATCAGAACAAAAAATTCCTTATATTGCGCTATCGTATCTGTATAAGAATTGTAAGCACCTATATAGCAATGAGAACCTCAGTATTCTGATAAAATTCATGGGAGTTTTTCCTCCTGGTACTGTAGTTCAGCTTGATGATGATTCGATAGGCTTAGTTATTTCCGTTAATGCCCAGCAGTTACTTTACCCTAATGTGTTGATCTACGACCCGACGGTGCCACGTAGCCAGGCTCCAATTATCGATCTTGCCGATCGGGATCTGAAGATCGTAAATGCTATGTTACCTCATAAATTACCTGATAAGGTCAGAGAGTACCTCAACCCGCGTGCGCGTATATCGTACTTTTTTGATAATGATGACTAAGGACTTGCAGCGATTGGTTGCTTTTCTTTAAGGAAAAAACTTAAAGAAAAGCAATCAGTCGCTGCTTTAATTATCTATTTGATACTTTTTTGTTCAGTCAGGTGGTGGGGGGTGATTTTTGTAAAAAAATGCCTTGCACTCCTTTTGTTTATCCCTATAATGCCGCTCCACGAACTGAGGGTGAAGCAAATACTTCAACTAACAGTTTTGGTTATTTAGAGTTGATTTCAGCTTTTAAAAAGCTTGAAAAAATAAATCAAAAAAGTGTTTGACACTAAGATTTAACTCGCTAGAATGGCCGCCTCTTCAGTGATGAGTCACGAAGAAAAGCTCTTTAACAATTTAAACCTATCAATCTGTGTGGGCACTCGTTGATGATAATCGAAAAGATTTATCAGTGAACTGAGTGACCAATCAAGATTTCTTTTGGCAACAAAAGAAGACTTGGCACAGTCAATTCATTCCAACTTCGGTTGGAATAACAGTAATCACTGAGTCGAAGCTTAGGCTTCAAAAAACTTTAATTGAAGAGTTTGATCATGGCTCAGATTGAACGCTGGCGGCAGGCTTAACACATGCAAGTCGAGCGGTAACAGGAATTAGCTTGCTAATTTGCTGACGAGCGGCGGACGGGTGAGTAATGCCTGGGAAATTGCCCTGATGTGGGGGATAACCATTGGAAACGATGGCTAATACCGCATGATGTCTACGGACCAAAGAGGGGGACCTTCGGGCCTCTCGCGTCAGGATATGCCCAGGTGGGATTAGCTAGTTGGTGAGGTAAGGGCTCACCAAGGCGACGATCCCTAGCTGGTCTGAGAGGATGATCAGCCACACTGGAACTGAGACACGGTCCAGACTCCTACGGGAGGCAGCAGTGGGGAATATTGCACAATGGGCGCAAGCCTGATGCAGCCATGCCGCGTGTATGAAGAAGGCCTTCGGGTTGTAAAGTACTTTCAGTTGTGAGGAAGGCAGTTGCGTTAATAGCGTAATTGTTTGACGTTAGCAACAGAAGAAGCACCGGCTAACTCCGTGCCAGCAGCCGCGGTAATACGGAGGGTGCGAGCGTTAATCGGAATTACTGGGCGTAAAGCGCATGCAGGTGGTCTGTTAAGTCAGATGTGAAAGCCCCGGGCTTAACCCGGGATGGTCATTTGAAACTGGCAGGCTAGAGTACTGTAGAGGGGGGTAGAATTTCAGGTGTAGCGGTGAAATGCGTAGAGATCTGAAGGAATACCGGTGGCGAAGGCGGCCCCCTGGACAGATACTGACACTCAGATGCGAAAGCGTGGGGAGCAAACAGGATTAGATACCCTGGTAGTCCACGCTGTAAACGATGTCTACTTGGAGGTTGTGGCCTTGAGCCGTGGCTTTCGGAGCTAACGCGTTAAGTAGACCGCCTGGGGAGTACGGTCGCAAGATTAAAACTCAAATGAATTGACGGGGGCCCGCACAAGCGGTGGAGCATGTGGTTTAATTCGATGCAACGCGAAGAACCTTACCTACTCTTGACATCCAGAGAAGTCGACGGAGACGTTGATGTGCCTTCGGGAACTCTGAGACAGGTGCTGCATGGCTGTCGTCAGCTCGTGTTGTGAAATGTTGGGTTAAGTCCCGCAACGAGCGCAACCCTTATCCTTGTTTGCCAGCACGTAATGGTGGGAACTCCAGGGAGACTGCCGGTGATAAACCGGAGGAAGGTGGGGACGACGTCAAGTCATCATGGCCCTTACGAGTAGGGCTACACACGTGCTACAATGGCGCATACAGAGGGCGGCCAACTTGCGAAAGTGAGCGAATCCCAAAAAGTGCGTCGTAGTCCGGATTGGAGTCTGCAACTCGACTCCATGAAGTCGGAATCGCTAGTAATCGTGGATCAGAATGCCACGGTGAATACGTTCCCGGGCCTTGTACACACCGCCCGTCACACCATGGGAGTGGGCTGCAAAAGAAGTAGGTAGTTTAACCTTCGGGGGGACGCTTACCACTTTGTGGTTCATGACTGGGGTGAAGTCGTAACAAGGTAGCGCTAGGGGAACCTGGCGCTGGATCACCTCCTTAAACGATGATTGTGCATTGATGAGTGTTCACACAGATTGATATGGTTTAAGTAAAGAAGAGACGTAAGATAATGTGTCCCGTTCGTCTAGAGGCCTAGGACACCGCCCTTTCACGGCGGTAACAGGGGTTCGACTCCCCTACGGGATACCACTTTTAAGCACATTTACTTAAATGTGAGTGTTTTTAAAAATGGTAACAATTAAGTTATCTTGCTCTTTAACAATTTGGAAAGCTGACAAAACAATGTTTATTGATTCGTTCAATAAAGATTGTTTGTAAAAAGTTCTCAATGTTTATCGCTTCCTTATTTAAGGAAAGGATAAACACCAACACACAATCAAGTGTTCTTGGGAATCTTACTTTTAAAGTAAGTATTCAAAAATTGAGTCCGGCAAATATCATCTCTCTCGCTTATTCAAACAATGAGAGAGAACGAAAAACCTTGGTGATTTGTCATCCAATCCGAAACTTCTTCGGGTTGTATGGTTAAGTGACTAAGCGTACACGGTGGATGCCTTGGCAGTCAGAGGCGATGAAGGACGTATTAACTTGCGATAAGCGTAGATAAGGCAGTAAAAGCCACTTGAGTCTACGATTTCCGAATGGGGAAACCCACTTACATAAGTAAGTATCATTAAGTGAATACATAGCTTAATGAAGCGAACCGGGAGAACTGAAACATCTAAGTACCCCGAGGAAGAGAAATCAATTGAGATTCCGAAAGTAGCGGCGAGCGAAATTGGATTAGCCCTTAAGCTTTTATGGTGTCAGACGAAGTCTCTGGAAAGGGACGCCATAGCGGGTGATAGCCCCGTAGTCGACAATGCCATTTCAGTGAAAACGAGTAAGGCGGGACACGTGATATCCTGTCTGAACATGGGGGGACCATCCTCCAAGGCTAAATACTCCTGACTGACCGATAGTGAACCAGTACCGTGAGGGAAAGGCGAAAAGAACCCCTGTGAGGGGAGTGAAATAGAACCTGAAACCGTGTACGTACAAGCAGTAGGAGCCCACTTGTTGGGTGACTGCGTACCTTTTGTATAATGGGTCAGCGACTTATATTCAGTGGCAAGGTTAACCGTTTAGGGGAGCCGTAGGGAAACCGAGTCTTAACTGGGCGCTCAGTCTCTGGATATAGACCCGAAACCGAGTGATCTAGCCATGGGCAGGTTGAAGGTTGAGTAACATCAACTGGAGGACCGAACCGACTAATGTTGAAAAATTAGCGGATGACTTGTGGCTAGGGGTGAAAGGCCAATCAAACTCGGAGATAGCTGGTTCTCCCCGAAAGCTATTTAGGTAGCGCCTCGGACGAATACTACTGGGGGTAGAGCACTGTTAAGGCTAGGGGGTCATCCCGACTTACCAACCCTTTGCAAACTCCGAATACCAGTAAGTACTATCCGGGAGACACACGGCGGGTGCTAACGTCCGTCGTGGAGAGGGAAACAACCCAGACCGCCAGCTAAGGTCCCAAATTACAGCTAAGTGGGAAACGATGTGGGAAGGCTTAGACAGCTAGGATGTTGGCTTAGAAGCAGCCATCATTTAAAGAAAGCGTAATAGCTCACTAGTCGAGTCGGCCTGCGCGGAAGATGTAACGGGGCTAAGTTGTAAACCGAAGCTGCGGCAATGTGATTTATCACATTGGGTAGGGGAGCGTTCTGTAAGCCGTTGAAGGTGTGTTGTAAAGCATGCTGGAGGTATCAGAAGTGCGAATGCTGACATAAGTAACGATAATGGGGGTGAAAAACCTCCACGCCGGAAGACCAAGGGTTCCTGTCCAACGTTAATCGGGGCAGGGTGAGTCGACCCCTAAGGCGAGGCTGAAGAGCGTAGTCGATGGGAAACGGGTTAATATTCCCGTACTTTTTGTGAATGCGATGGGGGGACGGAGAAGGCTAGATGGGCCTGGCGACGGTTGTCCAGGTTCAAGTGCGTAGGCTTAAGAGTTAGGAAAATCCGGCTCTTTTTAAGGCTGAGACACGATGTCGAGTCACTACGGTGATGAAGTCATTGATGCCCTGCTTCCAGGAAAAGCCTCTAAGCTTCAGTTCACAAGAAATCGTACCCCAAACCGACACAGGTGGTCGGGTAGAGAATACCAAGGCGCTTGAGAGAACTCGGGTGAAGGAACTAGGCAAAATGGTACCGTAACTTCGGGAGAAGGTACGCTCTTGGCGGTGAAGTCCCTTGCGGATGGAGCTACTGAGAGTCGCAGATACCAGGTGGCTGCAACTGTTTATTAAAAACACAGCACTGTGCAAAATCGAAAGATGACGTATACGGTGTGACGCCTGCCCGGTGCCGGAAGGTTAATTGATGGGGTTAGCGGTAACGCGAAGCTCTTGATCGAAGCCCCGGTAAACGGCGGCCGTAACTATAACGGTCCTAAGGTAGCGAAATTCCTTGTCGGGTAAGTTCCGACCTGCACGAATGGCGTAATGATGGCCACGCTGTCTCCACCCGAGACTCAGTGAAATTGAAATCGCTGTGAAGATGCAGTGTACCCGCGGCTAGACGGAAAGACCCCGTGAACCTTTACTACAGCTTGGCACTGAACATTGACCCTACATGTGTAGGATAGGTGGGAGGCTTTGAAGACATGACGCTAGTTGTGTTGGAGCCGTCCTTGAAATACCACCCTTGTATGTTTGATGTTCTAACTTAGCCCCATAATCTGGGGTGAGGACAGTGCCTGGTGGGTAGTTTGACTGGGGCGGTCTCCTCCCAAAGAGTAACGGAGGAGCACGAAGGTGGGCTAATCACGGTTGGACATCGTGAGGTTAGTGTAATGGCACAAGCCCGCTTGACTGCGAGAATGACGGTTCGAGCAGGTGCGAAAGCAGGTCATAGTGATCCGGTGGTTCTGAATGGAAGGGCCATCGCTCAACGGATAAAAGGTACTCCGGGGATAACAGGCTGATACCGCCCAAGAGTTCATATCGACGGCGGTGTTTGGCACCTCGATGTCGGCTCATCACATCCTGGGGCTGAAGTCGGTCCCAAGGGTATGGCTGTTCGCCATTTAAAGTGGTACGCGAGCTGGGTTTAGAACGTCGTGAGACAGTTCGGTCCCTATCTGCCGTGGGCGTTGGAAGATTGAAGGGGGCTGCTCCTAGTACGAGAGGACCGGAGTGGACGAACCTCTGGTGTTCGGGTTGTGATGCCAATCGCATTGCCCGGTAGCTAAGTTCGGAATCGATAACCGCTGAAAGCATCTAAGCGGGAAGCGAGCCCTAAGATGAGTCTTCCCTGGCGCTTTAAGCGTCCTAAAGGGTTGTTCGAGACTAGAACGTTGATAGGCAGGGTGTGTAAGCGTTGTGAGGCGTTGAGCTAACCTGTACTAATTGCCCGTGAGGCTTAACCATACAACACCGAAGAGGTTTTGTTGGACTTGATTGAAAGAGCAGAATTGATTGTGTAAGAGAACCTACTTTTTATAAAGAAAAAACAGCTTTCCGAATTAACATATTTTGCTTGGCGACCATAGCATTTTGGACCCACCTGATTCCATTCCGAACTCAGAAGTGAAACAAAATAGCGCCGATGGTAGTGTGGGGTCTCCCCATGTGAGAGTAGGACATCGCCAGGCTTCGATTTAAGAAAGAGCCCGTTTATTTGACGGGCTTTTTTGATGATTTATATATCATGCTGATATAGCTCAGGCGGTAGAGCGCATCCTTGGTAAGGATGAGGTCCCCAGTTCGATTCTGGGTATCAGCACCACTTCTCTTAAAGAGAAGTAGTATTAAAGAATTTTGCTTAGCGACCATAGCACTTTGGACCCACCTGATTCCATCCCGAACTCAGAAGTGAAACAAAGTAGCGCCGATGGTAGTGTGGGGTCTCCCCATGTGAGAGTAGGACATCGCTAGGCTTCTAATTGCCAACCCCAGTCATTAGACTGGGGTTTCTGCATTTATGGCCTTTGAAAAATGTGTTCAAAGTGCCCACACTGCTTGAAGCAAACTGCTTGTTTCAGGCAAACAAAAAAGCGATGCCGGGGCATCGCTTTAAAGTCATCGAATCACAATATAGATTAAGCTAAAAAGCTTGGAATATTGGCTTCGTAAGCAGAGATTTTGTCTTCATGTTGTAGAGTCAGACCAATATTGTCCAAACCATTTAGTAAGCAGTGACGACGAAACTCATCAATTTCAAAACTATATTCTTTACCGTTTGCCATTACTTTCATTGCTTCAAGATCAACAGTAACCTCAGCACCTTCATTGGCTGCGACGAATTGGAATATCTCGTCAACTTCTTGTTCAGTTAAACGAACCGGAACCATTTGGTTATTGATGGAGTTACCATAGAAAATATCAGCAAAGCTTGGCGCGATCATTACGCGGATACCATAGTCGGCTAAAGCCCAAGGTGCGTGTTCACGAGATGAGCCACAGCCGAAGTTTTCACGGGCCAGAAGAATCGATGCACCCTGATAACGAGGAGCATTCATCACAAACTCTGGGTTTGGCTGCTCACCAGCATCATCCAGGAAGCGCCAGTCGTGGAAAAGGTGCTTACCAAATCCAATACGATTTACTTTCTGTAGAAACTGCTTAGGAATAATTGCATCGGTATCAACGTTCGCTGCATCCAGAGGAACGACTAAACCTGTATGTTGTTTAAAACCTGCCATAGTTAAATCCTCTGATTACTTGAAAGTACGAATATCAACGAAGTGACCAGCAATGGCCGCTGCAGCCGCCATCGCAGGGCTGACTAAGTGTGTACGTCCACCACGACCCTGGCGTCCTTCAAAGTTTCGGTTCGATGTAGAAGCACAGCGCTCACCAAAACCCAGACGGTCGTTGTTCATCGCCAGACACATTGAGCAGCCGGGTAAACGCCATTCAAAACCTGCATCAGTAAATATTTTATCCAGACCTTCAGCTTCAGCCTGGGCTTTCACCTGTTCTGAGCCGGGAACAACCAGAGCCTGAACGTGATCTGCCACTTTTTTGCCTTTTGCTACTTCGGCAGCTGCGCGCATATCTTCGATACGCGAGTTGGTGCAAGAACCGATAAATACTTTATCGACTGGGAAGTCAGAAAGTGATTTACCTGCTTCTAATCCCATATAAGCCAATGCTTTTTCAGCAGAAGCTTTTTCGACAGGATCATTAAAGCTTTCTGGATCAGGAATAATTGAATCGACGGCCATTACCTGACCTGGGTTAGTTCCCCAAGTTACTTGAGGTTTGATATCGGCACCATTCAGAGTAACCACCGCATCAAATTTAGCATCAGCATCGGTTTTTAGGGTTGACCAGTATTCAACCGCTTTTTCCCAATCAGCACCAGTAGGGGCAAATTTACGATCTTTGATGTAATCAAAGGTGGTTTGATCCGGTGCAATTAAACCTGCTTTTGCACCTAGTTCGATGGCCATGTTACACACGGTCATACGACCTTCCATCGATAGATCAGTAATCGCTTCACCGCAGAATTCAACCACATAGCCAGTACCGCCAGCAGCAGTTGTTTCACCGATGATCGCCAGAATAATATCTTTTGCGGTAATGCCCGGAGCTACTTTGCCTTTTACTTCAATTTTCATTGTTTTGGCACGAGCTTGTTTCAGAGTTTGTGTCGCAAGAACATGTTCTACTTCAGAAGTACCGATACCAAAAGCCAGTGAGCCAAAGGCACCGTGAGTGGCAGTATGTGAGTCCCCGCATACGATGGTCATACCTGGTAAAGTAATACCTAGTTCCGGGCCCATAACGTGCACAATGCCTTGGTATTTATGGTTTAGATCGTACAGGGTAACACCAAATTCTTCACAGTTTTTAGACAGAGTTTCCATCTGGATACGTGCCATTTCACCGGAAGCATTGATATCTTTGGTTGTGGTAGATACGTTGTGGTCCATAGTCGCGAAGGTTTTATTTACCTGGCGAACTTTACGCCCTTTTTCACGTAAACCATCGAAAGCTTGCGGTGATGTTACTTCATGCACCAGATGACGGTCGATATACAGAATCGGGTTTTCGCCTTGTGCTTCCACTACGATGTGCGCATCGTAAACTTTTTCATATAAGGTTTTTGCTTGTGACATTGCTTCTTCCTTGAGCTCATTGAGCTGTTGGAGCGAGAGGTTACCCTCTCGCAATCAATTATGAATTTAGTATGTAGCTAGCAATCTTGTCGCCCATTTCTGAGGTAGAAAGTGGTGCTTTATCAGAGGCAAGATCTGCGGTTAGCTCGCCAGCTGCCAATGCTTTGCTTACGGCTGCTTCGATAGAGCGAGCCGCTTCTTCTTCACCCAGGCTGTAACGCAGCATCAACGCCGCTGAAAGAATTTGAGCAACTGGGTTAGCAATATTTTTGCCTGCGATATCCGGAGCTGAACCTCCAGCTGGTTCATACAGACCGAAATTACTTTCATTCAGGCTTGCAGATGGCAGCATGCCCATTGAACCAGTGATCATTGCACATTCGTCAGAAAGAATATCGCCGAAAATGTTAGAACACAGCATCACATCAAACTGAGCTGGATTTTTGATTAGCTGCATGGTCGCGTTGTCGATATACATATGTGACAGTTCAACATCCGGGTAATCTTTTGCGACTTCTTCAACCACCTGACGCCATAAAATAGAGCTTTGCAGCACATTTGCTTTATCGATTGAACATACTTTTTTACGACGTAATTGAGCTGATTCAAAAGCAATTTTTGCAATACGCTCGATTTCGTAGCGGTGATAAACTTCAGTATCAAACGCTTTCTCGTTTGCGCCTTCGCCTTCCCGTCCTTTTGGCTGACCGAAATAGATACCGCCGGTAAGTTCGCGTACTACAACAATATCGAAGCCGTTGGCAGAAATGTCGGCACGTAATGGCGAAAATGCTTCTAGGCCGCTGTGAATTTGCGCTGGGCGCAGATTACAAAACAGTTGGAAATGCTTACGTAGTGGCAGTAGTGCCCCACGTTCTGGTTGATCGTTAGGTGGCAGGTGTTCCCATTTCGGGCCACCCACGGAACCGAATAAAACGGCATCTGCCTCTTCACAACCTTTTAGAGTTGAATCCGGAAGTGGGCAACCGTGGTTATCAATCGCAATACCACCGACATCGAACTCTTCAGATTCAAATTTGATGTTGTGCTTAGTTTCGATTGCAGCCAGAACTTTATGTGCTTGCTGCATTACTTCTGGACCAATACCATCGCCTGGCAGTACGGCGATTTTATAAGATTTGTCTGTCATGGGAGTCCTTTGCTCGTTTTATTTTATGGGGCCTAACGCAGCCCCCGATGAGCGGGGACTGCGCTTCAGGGGCTTAAACGGTAGTCATTTTTTTCTGTTTGATCTCTTCGATCTGATCTGCACGATGAATGCTGTTGATTACGTGCAATAACGCCTGGCCTGATGCTTCAACGATATCGGTTGAAACACCAGTACCATGATATTTACGGCCTTTGTAATTGGCGATGATATCAGCCTGGCCCAGACCATCTTCCCCTTCGCCTTTAGCGGTCAGGTCAAACTTATCCAGCACAATATCGTAGCCCGTTACGCGATAGATACATTGGTACAATGCATCCACTGGCCCGTTGCCGACAGCAGCCTCACATTTCTCTTCCTCTCCACATTGAAGTTTAATCGCAGTGGTCGCCATAATGCTTCCAGACTGAACGCTTAGATAGTTCAGTTTATAGAAGTCATCTTCTTCTTTCAGGTTTGAGAAATGCATTAACGATTCCAGGTCATAGTCGAAAACCTGACCTTTGCGATCGGCCAATTTCAAGAAATCAGTATAAAGTGCATCCAGATTATACTCGTCTTCTTTATAACCCATGCTATCCATATGGCTCTTAACCGCGGCACGACCACTCCGGCTAGTCAAGTTCAGAGCCTGATTTTTAAGGCCAATTGACTCTGGCGTCATGATTTCATAGGTATTTTTGTTTTTCAGCATACCATCCTGGTGAATACCGGATGAGTGGCTAAATGCATTGGCACCGACAATTGCCTTGTTACTCTGAATTGGCATATTGCAAAGCTGGCTGACCAGCTTACTGGTGCGGTGAATCTCTTCGTGTTTCAGCCCGGTACGCACTCCCATCAACTCTTCACGAGTTTTAATGATCATCGCGACTTCTTCCAGAGCTGTATTGCCAGCACGTTCGCCAATGCCGTTAATGGTACCTTCAACCTGACGCGCACCTGCCTGTACTGCAGCAATCGAGTTAGCGACCGACATGCCTAAGTCATCGTGGCAATGCACGGAGATTATCGCTTTATCAATATTAGGTACGCGGTTAAACAGGGTCTGAATTATACCACCAAACTCACTAGGGACGGTATAACCAACTGTGTCCGGAATATTAATTGTCTTTGCGCCAGCATTAATTGCTGCCTCTACCATTCGGCATAGATTATCTATCGGCGTTCTACCCGCATCTTCACAAGAAAATTCTACATCATCCGTATATTTGCGAGCACGTTGTACGGCTTTTACGCCCATTTCGACTACCTGATCGTAGCTACGACGCAGTTTGTCTTGTACATGAACGGTGGAAGTGGAGATAAAGGTGTGAATACGAAACGCTTCAGCAACTTTTAAAGCTTCTGCTGCTACATCGATATCTTTTTCTACTGCGCGTGATAGCGCACAGATGCGGCTGTTTTTTATATTCTGTGCAATCACTTTTACTGATTCGAAATCACCCGGAGATGAAACAGGGAAGCCGGCTTCGATAACATCGACACCAAGGCGTTCCAGAGCATAAGCAATTTGCAGTTTCTCTTTTACGGTTAAGCTTGCTGATAGTGCCTGCTCGCCATCGCGCAATGTCGTGTCGAAGATAATGACCTGATCGTTCATATTTGCTCCCTAGACCGATGTGTTAATCGTTTGCTTGTTGGATTTAGTTATAAAAAAACCCGCATCTCGATGCGGGCTTCTCAAATTCGTTTGTGGTGTTTTTCGTCCACAGCCTACCCGCGTGATTTTTCCACGATAAGGAGCAGGTTGAGCAGGTTTGAAAAACGAAATGTCATGATTACACATTTTCCACTATTTAAAGACAGACAAATTAGTACCGTACTCGGCGCTTGTCGTCAACCTTTTAGTCACTTTTTTATGCGAATTCATCGTTCAGACAAAAAATGATCACGGATTTGTCATGATTGTTCTCTAACTTAGCTTCAAAGAGAATCATACGAGGAGCTACTTATGAAAGCTATCAATTCAATCGCTCGTTTTGATTTGGCATTTTCGCTGTTTTGCCTGCAACACAGATTCAATCAGCCAGTCGCCCGGATTAGTAAAGCGGTTTCCCGTACCGGAGACGGGCACATGTACGCGATGTTAGGGCTGATGGCCTGGCTGTTTGACAGCGAGGTCGGAGGTGTGTTTTTTGCTGCAGGATTAGCCGCTTTTCTTATTGAGCTGCCTATTTATCTGACTCTGAAAAATTTATTTAAACGTCGTCGCCCTGAAGAGTTTTCATCGCTGGTAACGGCTTTCATTAAGCCCTCTGATCGCTTTAGCCTGCCTTCCGGGCATACAACGGCGGCTTTTTTGATGGCGTCGCTGATTAGTTATTTTTATCCGCAATACGCATCTCTTGCATTCGTGTGGGCGAGTTGTATCGGCGCGGCACGTATATTACTTGGTGTCCATTTTTTTACCGATGTACTGGTCGGTAGTCTGCTTGGCTTGTGTTGCGCTGAAGCTGGCTTATGGTTGATTGTGGAGTTTATCGTTTGAAAATATTTTACGGTGTGCAAGGTACCGGGAATGGACATATTGCCCGAGCTAGGGCAATGGCGTTGGCTTTAAAAAAGCGCAATGTTGAGGTTGATTTTTTATTCAGCGGGCGCGATAAGAATAAATATTTCTCCATGGAGAGCTTCGGTGAGTATCAGACTCGCTCCGGGCTTACTTTTGTCTCCGATAACGGCAAAGTGAATTATTTTAAAAGCGCCAGAGAAACTCATCTGACTGAGCTGATGCGGGATATTCGCCAGTTGGATTTATCTGGCTATGATCTGGTGATCAACGATTTTGAACCGATCTCCGCCTGGGCCGCGAGAAAACAAAAAGTTCCTTGTCTTGGTTTAAGCCATCAGAATGCTTTTCGTTACCCCATTCCGCTAAAGGGCGCGTCCTGGCTAGACAAGCAGATTATTGAACGTTTTGCTCCGGCTGATTTTCATATTGGTCTGCATTGGTATCATTTTGAGCAGCCAATTCTGCCGCCGATAGTTCACACATCATCACAGGATATTGCCAGTGAAGCTTTTATTCTGGTTTATCTGCCTTTTGAGCGCTTAAGTGTGATCAGCGAGTTATTGTTCCGCTTTACCAATCATACTTTTGTCTGTTACCACCCGGAAGTGACCGATATTGAATCGGTAGAAAATATCGAATTACGTCCGCTGAGCCATGAATGTTTTCAGCAGGATCTACATCGTTGTTCGGGTGTGATGGCAAATGGTGGTTTTGAACTCCCTTCAGAAGCAATGTCTTTAGGCAAAAAACTGTTACTCAAGCCTCTGGATGGTCAGTTTGAACAGCAATCAAATGTCGCTACACTGGAAATGCTAGGACTGGCTTCAAGTATGGACTACCTGGATGCTTCAGTGGTACGCAACTGGCTGGATGAAAAGCAGGCAGATAGAGTGGTGTATCCCGATGTCGCCAGTGCAATCTGCGATTGGTTGCTTCAGGGCAACTGGAATGACCAGCAACAGTTGTGTCAGGGATTGTGGCGGCAGGTCGATTTTCCGAGTTATGCATTGGTTGGCGGTTTAGTTAATTAGCCCGACTGATATTGCTTCGATAATGTATTTTTTCTCCCTATGAGATAATGGCTGTGTGCCGTTATCTCATAACTTACATCAATAGTATTCACCAAAAATATAAAATGAGTGATTTTATATTTTTTTATATTTATAAAATCTATTGTTTTTCATTGGGTTATAAATGCAACTCTAAAACATAATCAATTATTATCAATTCCTTTGTCGTTAATTCCCAGCTTAATGAATAGTAGCCTTATTGCGTTTTGATTTCTTTTTTAAAGTAAGAGTTTTTTAAGGTAAGAGGTTTAACCCATGTTTGAAAAAAATGACCCAGTAAATTCAGTTGAGAGTTTTCGTATGGAGAGCACATTACGTGGTGTTGATCTCAATCTATTAACTGTGTTTGATGCGGTAATGCAGGAGCAGAATATTACCCGAGCTGCGCACAATTTAGGTATGTCGCAACCCGCTGTAAGCAATGCGGTGGCACGCTTAAAAGTGATGTTTAATGATGAGTTGTTTATGCGTCAGGGGCGTGGAATTCAGCCCACTCAGCGAGCTCGCCAACTGTTTGGTCCGTTGCGTCAGGCGCTGCAGCTAGTTCGCAATGAATTGCCAAGTTCGCTTTTTGCTCCAGAGACTTCCAGCCGGGCGTTTAATATTTCAATCGGAAGTCCACACGATCTACGTTTTGCGCCAAAGATTTTTTCTGCAATAAACCAGTTAGCTCCTAATGTTCAGTTACGTCTGGAAGCCGATTATGACCAGAAACTGGCAGATCGCCTGCGTTATCAGGAAGTAGATTTCGTTATCGATTACCCACGTTTCGAACAGGCCGGATTTCGCAGTGCCGAAATATTTAAAGATGAGCTGGTTGTGGTAGCCGCAAAAGTACACCCGCGTATTCAGGGAGACATTTCTCTTGAGCAGGTTTTGGTAGAAAAACATGCAAAACTCTCGCAGACCTATGGTATTAAGAGTTTCAGTGAGCAGGCATATCGTGAAGTGGATTGCGCGACGTACTATGAAGGTACCAGTTTAAGCAATGTGCTATATGTGGTTAGTCAGTCTGAGTTGGTGACTATTGCACCGCGTTGGCTGGTGAACGGTTCACCAAACCGCGAACAACTGCAAATATTACCTGTGCCATTTAAATGCAAACAGATCAGTGGTTATCTGTCCTGGCATGAGTCGAGTGAGAAAGATAAAGGTCACCATTGGCTGAAAGAGCAGCTGATGTTGGTATGCCAGGATGTAGTGGCAAGTCATAATCTTTAATCGTGTAATTTTTAATTGTGTAATTTATCGATAAATAAACTGCGGATTGTGGCGGCTTTCACCGATTGAAACGGTGAAAGCCGTTTGCTTATGCAACTTCGCGATCTTCGGCACAGATTGGCAAAGAAAGGGTTAGACCAACGTTAAATAAAAAGGTAAAGTTCTTCGCATACCTTGATTTAGTTATGACTGATCAGGGGCATAGCCCGAAACAATCGTGTGTTTCGAGTTAGGCTACGAATAAGCCCTAAACTATGTAACATCAGATCCGTTTGCTGACCACGCTAATCTGGATTCTGATAAGGAGAAAAATATGGCGATGTTATCCGGCGCAGAGATGGTGGTTCAATCTCTGATCGAAGAAGGTGTAGAGCAGATCTTTGGATACCCTGGTGGTTCCGTTCTAGATATCTACGATGCTCTGCATGAAAAAACCGACAAAATCAAACATGTCCTTGTTCGTCACGAACAGGCGGCAACGCATATGGCCGACGGCTATGCACGTTCTACTGGTAATCCGGGGGTTGTGCTAGTTTGTTCTGGTCCTGGGGCAACCAACACCGTTACCGGTATTGCGACTGCCTATATGGATTCTATCCCGATGATTGTTATCTCTGGTAACGTTGCGACCAATCTGATTGGTAATGACGCATTCCAGGAGTGTGATATCGTTGGTGTATCCCGCCCGATTGTTAAGCACAGCTTTTTAGTTAAAAAAGCAGAAGATATTCCTGAAACAATCAAAAAAGCTTTTTATATTGCATCAACAGGTCGTCCTGGTCCGGTGGTGATCGATTTACCGAAAGATGTGATGAACCCATTGATTAAATTCCCGTATGAGTATCCTAAGAGCGTGAAAATGCGCTCATACAATCCGACAACAACCGGACATAAAGGCCAGATTAAGAAAGCTTTAAATGCGTTAATCGCAGCGAAAAAGCCGGTACTTTATGTTGGTGGTGGTTCGGTTATCTCTAGTGCGGATGAACAGATTTTAAAACTGTCGGAGGAGTTGAATCTTCCGGTAGTGAGCACATTGATGGGTTTAGGTGCTTTCCCTGGTTCTCATAAGAACCACTTGGGTATGTTGGGGATGCACGGTGTATATGAAGCGAATATGGCAATGCACAATGCTGACCTGATTTTTGGTATCGGGGTCCGTTTTGATGACCGTACCACCAATAATCTGGAAAAATATTGTCCAAATGCCAAAGTGATCCATATCGATATTGACCCATCTTCAATTTCGAAAAACGTTGCGGCTGATTTACCGATCGTTGGTTCGGCGGATAAAGTTCTCGATACCATGCTGAAGTTGCTGGAAGACCAGTCAGAGCGCAACGATGCTCAGGCTATCGAAAACTGGTGGCAGGAAATTCAGGTATGGCGCGAGCGCAACTGTTTAGCTTATGAAAAATCCAGAGAACGGATTAAGCCACAGCAGGTAATCGAAACTCTGCATAAACTGACCAATGGCGATGCTTATGTTGCTTCCGATGTGGGTCAGCACCAGATGTTCGCGGCGCTTTACTATCCGTTTAATAAACCACGTCGCTGGATTAATACCGGTGGCCTGGGCACTATGGGCTTCGGCCTTCCTGCGGGTATGGGGGTTAAGTTCACCCATCCGGAGGAAGAAGTTATTGTCGTGACGGGTGATGGTAGTATCCAGATGAATATTCAGGAACTGTCCACCTGCCTGCAATATGATATTCCGGTGAAAATTTTTAACCTGAATAACCGTTTCTTAGGCATGGTGAAGCAGTGGCAGGACATTATTTATCAGGGCCGCCATTCAAATTCTTATATGAAGTCGGTTCCCGACTTTGCTGCAATCGCAGAAGCTTACGGTCATGTAGGCATGCGCATCTCAAATCTAGATGAACTGGAAGAAGGTATTGCAAAAGCTTTGGCGATGAAAGATCGCCTAGTATTTGTTGATATCACTGTAGATGAAACAGAGCACGTATACCCGATGCAGATTAAAGGCGAGGGTATGGACGGTATGTGGTTGAGCAAAACGGAGAGAACCTAATGAGACATTTAATTTCACTATTACTAGAAAACCAGCCTGGTGCACTGTCTCGTGTGGTTGGCCTATTTTCTCAACGTGGTTTTAACATTGAAACGCTGAACGTATCACCAACGGATGATGAAACCTTATCGCGTCTGAATATTACCACTAAGACCAATGAGAAAGAACTTGAGCAGATCCAGAAGCAACTGCATAAGCTGATCGATGTGTTGAAAGTTCAGGAAGTCTCTGAATCTGATTATATCGAACGTGAGCTGATGCTGGTGAAAGTGAAAGCAACCGGGAATATCCGTGCTGAGATCCAGCGTACCGCCGATATCTTCCGTGGCCAGATTGTTGATGTGACTTCTGCTCAGTATACGGTACAGATGACTGGCACCAGCGATAAGCTAGATGCGTTTGTTTCTGCCATGGGCGAAATTACCGAAGTGATCGAGGTGGCTCGCAGTGGTGTGGTTGGCATGTCACGCAGAGAACGCGCATTAAAAGCCTAATTTACTTAAACTGAATAATGATAAAAAGGCCAGCTGTTAAGCTGGCCTTTTTATCGCTATCTTTAACTTGAAAAGCTAATCAATTAATTTTGCTTCACCGACAAAATAACCATCTTCATCAAAACGTTTGATTTCCCCATTATCCAGCACAATGGTAAAGCGGCGGATATCGGAAAACTGCCAGTTGCGCCATTGGTAAACAAACTTATCGTTCTCTACCCACCAGTACCCCTCATCGACATCATTTGGGCGTTCGGAAATTCCCATCAGCTTGCCATCGGCCTGAAAGGTAATACGGTAGGGAATATGGAAGCAATCTTTAGTTAATAATGTGTGATTGGTTAATAGCTGGCGAATTTCCTGTCCAGTTAGCTCGGGTGCTTTACATTCACTTAAGGTTTCTATCGGCAGAATCTCTTTAGCAATTAACGCCAGTCTGGCGATACCTTCACGAATATGCTCGGTGCGGATTGACTGAAAGCTGAGGCGGAAGCTATTGGTACGTTTATCACAGCAGTAATATTTGTCTCCGCTATTGAGAAGGATTCCTTGTTGTGCTGCGAGCTGTTCAAATTTCTTTGCATCAAACCCCTGTTTGTAGTCGATCCAGAAGGCGGTTCCGGCCAGTGAGGGAATCACTCCTGACTGAGGAAAATAGTAGTTGAGAGCCTTTTCCATTGTCAGCCATTTGTCCCGATAGCGCTTGAGCATTTTCTGCGCTAAGGCATCGTAGTAACCAAGGCTTAAAAACAGTGCCAGAGTCTGGCAGTTATTTTTCGGTGGCAGGCTATGGGTTCTGAGTTGTAGCGCTTTGATTTGATTGATCAATGGCTCTGGAGCAACAATGAAGCCGATGCGTAATCCGGGGGCAATCGTGGAGGTAAAGCTGGAAATATAGATGATTCGATCCGAAGGATATTCACTTTTCAGTGCCGGACAGGCATCTTCAATAAAGTTGATATCGTGTTCAAAGTCATCTTCGATGATTAAAAAATCCTGCTGCTCGGCCAGATTGACCAGTTTTCTGCGCCGCTCCGAACTTAAACGAACCGTGGTTGGAAATTGATTGCTTGGAGTGGTGTAAACAATATTCACCCGGTTAAGTCGCTCATCAATCACCATACCTTCCCGATCTACATCGATGGGCAACAGGTTTGCCCGCCGGGCCTGGAACTGGTGTAAGGCTTCCGGGTAACCAGGATTTTCCATTGCAACGGTACTTTTCTGCGCAACCAGCAGCTTAGACAGATAATAAAGGCTGTTCTGGCAACCCAGCGTGACGGCGATATTGGATCGATCAACAAAGATACCGCGCTTGGTCAGCACCCGGGTGCGGATCTGTTCAATTAGTTCATCGTAGTCATAATCATTGGTGGTCCAGGCCCTATGGTTGATGCGATTGAGCGACTGGATACTGCATTTTCGCCATTCAGAAACCGGAAAAAGATCTTCATCAACCATACCGTTCACAAACAGGTACGGGTAGGATTTTAAATCTTGGGCAAACTGGCCGGAAAGCGAGTTTTCACTCACCAGGTAGTTATTCCAGTTTAACGCAGGTGGTTGATAGGACGGAGATTTGGATGGTGGTGGTGTTGATATTTCGAGAGATGGATTAACGTAGTAACCTTTACGTTCAGCTGAAATCAGAATGCCGTCTTCAGAGAGTTGTTCATACACTCTCAAAATTGTATTACGGGACACTTTAAGTGTTTCAGCTAAGCGACGTGATGAGACCAAGCTTTGATCTTTAGGAACAAAACCATCAAAAATAGCACTGGTAATGCTGCTTTTTATTTGATCTTGTAGTGTCCTTGTATCCTGTGGATCAAGATGAATATAGTGACTTAGCATGGATCTCCAATACCTTCAGAGAATCTAAGCTAATGAATGAGAAAAGGCGAGGATACGGCTTAACTGGAGTTGCCGTATCCTCGCAAATAAGCGATTAGCTTAGAAATATTTTAGTTTTGTTTTTACGATTCCTGCTCGTTAATGACTCATTCAGGCTCGATAATCAATAGAAAGCAAGAAGCGAACCATGTTTTATTTAACGCCACAAAAATTAAAATTGCTCTGGTTGAATGGCTGTTTACCGCTAATAATTTTAATCATACTGACCCCAATGTGAACGTTAAATTCAATACTAAATATGCACTAAATGGGTGAACTATGCCAATTTGGGGAATATCCAGCTCCATTTACAACCAGAGCTGGAAAACGATCAATTCCATTTATTGGTTAGTGAATTTTTCAATTGCAGCTTCCATGATTGAAAGACCAGCTTCCAACTGTTCATCAGTGATAACCAGAGGCGCCAAGAAACGAACTACGTTACCAAAAGTCCCTGCATTTTCGATCATCAGGCCTTTAGATATACATTCCTCAACCAGATAGTTCACCATTTCAGGGTACGGTTCTTTGGTCGCCTTATCTTTGACGAACTCAATGCCAATCATTGCTCCCATGCCGCGAATATCTCCAATGTATGGATTTTTTTTCATCCATAGAGAGTAGCGTTCAGTAACGGTTGAACCGATTTCCTGAGCGCGCTCTGCCAGATTATCTCGCTCCATGATCTCGATAACTTTTAGTGATGCAGCGCAAGCAAGTGCATTGCCGCCGTAAGTACCACCAATTGTCCCTACTGGAGTGGATTCCATAATTTCAGTACGGGCTGTGATCGCACTTAACGGAAGACCGCCAGCAATGGATTTTGCCGTTGTGATGATGTCCGGATAAGCACCTGCTTCGGCCCAGTAATGGGTTGCAAACATCCGGCCTGTTCTGCCGAAACCTGTTTGTACTTCATCGGCAATAAGCAGAATACCTTCCTTATCACAGAGTTCTCTTAGCATTTTAACCCAGGCGATAGGTGCTGGAATAAAGCCACCTTCACCCTGAAGTGGTTCTAGAACAATGGCTGCGACTTCATTCGCCGGTGACGCTTCTTCAAACACTTTTGTTATTTTTTGTTTGTAGTAAGCCAGCATTTCTTCTTCGTTCATTTCTTTTTCAGCACGATACAGATAAGGATATTCTGCACGGAAGATGCCGCCAGGTAATGGCCCCATGCCTCTGGCATAAGCTTTTTTAGATGTCATCGACATGGTAAGAAAAGTTCTTCCATGAAAAGCCCCAGAGAAAACGATAATGTTAGAGCGTTTTGTGTAAGATCTTGCAAGTTTTATTGCATTTTCATCAGCTTCGGCGCCACTGTTGGCAAAGAAAGTTTTCTTGTCATCACCTCTGACAGGAACAATTTCGTTCAGTTTCTCTGCCAGGGCAACATAGCCATCATGAGTGACAATGTTGAACATACCGTGGAAATATTTTTCAGATTGTTCTTTAACTGCTTCAACGACTTCAGGATGACAGTGACCAATGTTCAGCACACCGACACCACCAATCCAGTCAAGAAGATAGTTACCATCCAGATCTTCAATGATTGCACCTTCAGCTCTTTTCATTGCAATAGGATAAATACAACGAATCGCACTAGGGTTAGCTTTGTTTCTTCTTTCCTGAAGCGCTTGTGTTTTTGGGCCGGGAAGGGCAACGTTTACCTGAGGTAATTGATCTTTTAACATTCCGTTTTCTCCTATGGTTTTCACCATATATTCCTATGCTACATTTTATCGTTAACATACTGATTTAAATGGGTTAAAATCCACCAAAGCAGAGATATTTAACATTGAGATATTCTTCGATGCCTTCTTTGGCACCCTCGCGTCCAAAACCAGACTGTTTCACCCCACCGAACGGAGCAACTTCGTTGGAGATAATGCCTTCATTAATACCGACCATACCGAATTCAAGTTTTTCGGCAATATTGAATGCCCGGTGTAGTGAGCTGGTATAGAAGTAACTAGCGAGACCATAAATGGTATCATTCGCTTTACTGACCAGTTCCTGATCATCTTTAAAACGAACCACTGGTGCGATAGGGCCGAACAGTTCGGTCTGAACAATGTCCATTTGCTGAGTTACTTCGGTCAGTATCGTTGGTTCAACAAATAACCCATCCAGCGAACGGCCACCAAAGGCGATATTCGCACCCTGTTCAACTGCCCGGTTGATGTAGCCCAGCACACTTTCTTTAGCCTTGATATCGATCAGCGGGCCAATATTCACCCCGGCTTCAAGGCCATTGCCGACTTTTAACTCACTGACAGCTTTGGTGAATTTTTTGACGAACTGATCATAAACGCCATCCTGAACATAGAAGCGGTTAGCACAGACACAGGTTTGTCCTGCATTCCGAAATTTAGAGGCGATTGCCCCTTTCACCGCTTCATCGATATCGGCATCATCAAAGACGATAAACGGTGCGTTGCCTCCGAGCTCCATTGAGGTACGTTTAATGGTTTCCGCACACTGCTTGATTAATTGGCTGCCCACTTGAGTTGAGCCAGTAAATGACAGCTTTTTGATGTCATCGTGGCTACAGAAAATATCGCCGACAGCAACAGAAGAGTGATTATTGACCACGACAAGTAGTGCTTTAGGCAGACCGGCCTGATAAGCCAGTTCCGCCATGGCATAGGCAGACAGCGGTGTCTGGTTCGCTGGTTTTACAATGAAGCTACAGCCAGCCGCCAAGGCAGGAGCCGCTTTCCGGGTGATCATTGCAATCGGGAAGTTCCATGGTGTGATTGCGGCCGCAACGCCCACGGGTTGTTTAATCGTAACCAAGCGTTTATTGCTGGTGGGTGCCGGAATGGTATCGCCATAGGTGCGTTTGCCTTCCTCGGCAAACCACTGAATAAACGAAGCTCCGTACAAAACTTCACCTTTGGCTTCCGCTAATGGCTTACCTTGTTCAAGTGTCATGATTCTTGCTAAGTCATCACTGTTTTCGATGACCAAGTCGTACCAGCGACGCAAAATCGCACAGCGTTCAGCCGCAGATTTTTCCTGCCAAGCTTGTTGAGCGACCTTAGATTGTTCGATGAGAGAAAGAATTTCTTGAGTGGACGTTGACGGGATATAGGCAACCACTTCGTCCGTTGCTGGGTTTAATACCGCAATAGCATCATCACTCGCTTTGCAGGTCGCATTTAATAATGATTTGTTAACAATATGGTCCATCATTGTGTCTCTTTTGTTAGCTGTTAAGCGAATGGTAGATCCAAACTTTGCGCGTAATTAAGTACCAGATGGTTTAAATCCGTGGTACCAGCTGGATTTTTCATTCTGGTACCATACGAACATTAGTACTGGTTCTATCAGAATTATTACGCTTTCTTCATATTAGGTTGCGAAACAAATTGGTAACAAACAAATAACGACACAGGAAGAGGAATTTCTATGTTCAGTTTAAAGGGAAACAAATTTGCTAAAACTTTACTCGCTGCAACCTTAGGTATCAGTGCATTAGCAAGCTCGGCTGCAAGTTACGCAGCTGAATATAACTGGCGTTTTGCGAATTTATATGGCCGCGGAACCGCGTTTGGCGAAGTTTATGAAGACCTAGCTAAAAATATTGAAACCATGTCTAATGGCCGTATTTCGGTGCAAGTGCTCTATTCTGGTGAGGGAGTTGGTACCAGTGGTATCTTGAGCGCCGTTAAATCTGGACTCATTACTATGGGGGCTCCTTTCCAACCGATGCATGCTGGTGAGTTTCCGGCGGGTGTGGTCGAAGTCGGTCTGCCTGGTGGTACATCGGATGCTACAGAACTATCAACACTATTCCACGAAAAAGGTTGGGCAGAGGTTCTGGAAAAAGCTTACGCATCTCAAGGTCTGGTTTGGTTAGAACCTTATATTCAGCCACCGGTTTATATCATTACTAAAGAGCCGATTACTTCTATTGCCGATTTCCAAGGTAAAAAAATTCGTGCGCCAGGTGCGTATGGTAAGTTTTTACGTAACTTAGGTGCAGCTCCGGTATCTTTGGCGTGGAGCGAAATTTATACCTCACTGGCGACTGGTGTTATCGATGGCTCAATTGGTTCGAATATGATTGACCACCGTGATGGTAACCACGTCGAAGTAGCAAAATATATGTACCCGCTTCCTTTAGCTGGTGCTCAGGTGCTGCCGATCATCGTTAATCAGAAAGCGTGGAATAAATTACCGAAAGATCTGCAGGCTATCGTCCGTGGTGCAACCTCTATTCATGCGCAGGAGCAGTTGACCAAGTCCCGCATGTGGGAATCTCAGGCTGTGGCTGATATGGAAGCTAAAGGACTGCTATGGAGCCCAGAGCCAAACGATGCAGATAAAAAAGCATGGAAAGAAGCTGGCCTTTCTCTGGCGAAAGAATACGCAAGTGAAGATAAATTCTCTAAGGAACTGGTCGAGATCTTAGAGCAGCAATAACATGGAATTAATAGGGTGAACATCAGTTCACCCTATTTCGTTTGGAGTCAATATGATGGAAGCGATTTTACGCGGTTACTGTCAGAGTGTCAGATATGTGGTGGATTTTATTGGTCGTTCTGTCGCTTATCTGATGCCTTTACTGGCAGCCATTGTGGCGTTTGAAGTTTTCGCCCGCTATGTATTAGGTAAACCTACAATCTGGACTTACGATACTTCGCTATTTTTATTTGGTTATATCGCAGCATTAGGCGGTGCTAAGGCACAACATAAAGATGCGCATATCAATGTGGATATCGTCCATGGCAAAGTGTCGGACAATGTGCGGCGCATCTTTGATCTGATCAGTGCACTCTTAGCTATGGGTTTTTTAGGGGTAATGGCTAAAACCTGCTTCGGCATGTTTTTCGAGAGCCTGGAATTTCACTATAAAACTCAGAGTGAATGGGCACCTTCAATGCATCATTTTTGGTTGATGATTACTGTCGCTGCTTCGATTTTTATCCTGCAATACTCAACCGAGTTTATTTGTAATCTATTTCATCTAATCGCGCGGCGCGATCTGTTTGCCGATCCGGATGCGGAAAGTGATCTGAATGATCAACCGTTCAAAGTAGATAGCCATCAGCTAAACAAACCAGTTTTTGACAAGGAGAGTCCAAATGGGAATTGAGATGCTAACTCTCGTATTATTGGCCTGTATTCTTGTTGCCTTTGTTCTTGGGGCGCAAGTTGGTTTGGCATTAGGCGGGATCGCAATGGGTGTCGGCTACCTAGTTTGGGGGGAAGCACTGTTTAACATTATTCCAACCACTGTTGAGAGCACATTTTTTAACTTTATCCTTTTAGCGATACCTCTCTACATCTATATGGGGCAGATCCTGACTCGTTCTGGGATCGGTGATGCGATGTTTAATGCCAGTCAGTTGGTCATTGGTCGCTTACGTGGATCACTGGCAATCAGTGTAATTGGCGTCTGTTCGATGATTGGTGCTATGGTGGGCATTATTGGCGCCGGGATCATGACCTCCAGTAGTATTGCGCTTAAACCTATGATGGATCGTGGTTATGATAAAAAGCTGGCATTAGGCGTGATTATGGCGGGTGGATCATTGGGTATTCTGATCCCACCAAGTATTCCGATGATCATGTTCGCCTCTTCAACCCAGAACTCAGTTGGTAAAATGTTCTTGGGGGCTATGGTACCAGCGCTGATTACCATCATTATGCTAATCACCTATGTGATTGTTTCCTGCAAGCTAAATCCACATCGTGCACCACTTGATTCTGATAATGACATTGAGATCCCCAAAGGTTATGAACTGTTTAAGACCATTCGTGATGGTGCTTCTTCGCTGGCGCTGATTGTGGTGGTGCTTGGCAGTATTATTGCCGGGATAGCAACGCCGACCGAATCTGGGGCTCTGGGCGTTGTTGGCGCGATCATTCTTTCAATTTTGTTTAAACGTTTTAAACCAGCGATGATCATGAAATCAGGTATGCAGACAGCGATGCTGGTCAGTGTGGCGATGTGGATCATTCTTGGTGCATCGGTATTCAGTAATTTCCATCTGCTAATGGGCATTCAGGGCATGGTCTCCAGTTTTACCCGTGGTTTGGATCTGCCTCCGATCATGATCATTATGATGTTCCAGGTAATCATGCTGCTGCTCGGCTTTATTATCGATGAATTTATTATCGTGCTGATGTGTGCGCCGATCTTCACACCGGTTGCAGTTGCACTGGGTTATGATCCGATCTGGTTTGGGGTGCTGATGATCCTCAATATCGTGATTGCGGTACAGACGCCTCCATACGGCTTTGCCTTGTTCTACCTGAAAGGGATTGCACCGAAAGGGGTGACCATGATGGATCTGTATAAATCAGTGATGCCGTTTATTACTGTTCAGCTATTGGTACTGATTATTGTGATGATATTCCCTGATTTGGTTACCTGGTTGCCAAACAAAGTAATGGGGTAGTACGGAATACTTTTCCAGTCGTTAAATTAAAGCCCGATCTTTGATAGTTCGGGCTTTGTTTTATCTATAGAGGAAAGAGAGATTAGCCCTTAAATAGAGGGAGTAGCTCGGCCAATGAGAGAAAATGGAAAACGGCCGTTGCGATACCAAAAAGAATAACTGCAGCAATCGCAATATTTCCACCAGGCGCTAGGTGAGGTTCTGAACCCTGACTAAGTTTGCGGCTTTTTCTTACCAATAAAGCCGGAGTAATACAGGCCCACACGGTTGCTGCAGCACCGGCATAGCCAATCGCAATCACAAAGCCAAAGGGGAACAACAGCGATAATACCAGCGGTGGAATAAACGTTACCAGCCAGGTTTTACTGCGTCCTTTACGGCTGTTATCAAAACCCATTAAATCAGCAAGATAATCAAATACGCCTAAGCCGACACCGATAAAAGAAGAGAGGATCGCTGCCATAGAAAAAGTGTTAATCGCACTGGCTACCGATTCAGATTCAATTACATTACCTAGGGCGTTAAGCAATACATCGACATTACCTCCCTGTTCAATCACACCTGCGAACTGGTCGCGGGGCAGGTTACCGAAAATACTCACCATCCATAAAGTATACAGAGCCAGCGCAATAACAGTTCCGCCGAGGATCGCCCATTTAGCCCGGGTTTCATTACCGTAGTAGGCACGCAGTGAAGCGACCGAATGGTGATAGCCAAATGAGGTTAAAGCGACAGGCAGCATCGCCATCGCATAAGGGGCGTAGTGACCCTGCTCATTAAGTTGATCAAAAAGGGTAGCGACACTGACATGGCTTGCCAGCCCGGAAATACCAAAAATAAAGCTCAGCACCATAAACAGGATCAGGACAACAGAGATACGATCCACGGCACGGGTTGAATGCCAGACAAAAGCGGAAAAGATCGCGACAAACAGTACCGATGCAACCTGGCTGCCTAAGTGCAACAGATTGTCAATGATCAGGCCGGAAGAGGTGATATAGGCATAGAGTAAAATTCCGCCAACAAAGTAGACGGTTAAGTTATTAAACCAGTTGAATTTTTGACCGAGTAGTTCTTTGGTTGCGGTACTGAATGATGCGCGCCGATCATAATTTCTTAACGCTTCAAGTAGCATCCAGCCAGAGAAGGTCATCATGATCATGGTCAGGATTAATGCGGCAATTGACCAAATGGTCCAGGCTCCCGCTCCGGCACTGGGTAAGCCGAGCATTCCGGCTCCGACACAAACGCTGGCAATGATTGCAGCTCCGCCAAAGATCGAAGGTTGTTTTGTCATACTGTAACTCTGTAGTTAGATTATCTGGATGTTATTTTAAGGGTGGTAATTTACTCTGTTTTTTCTTTTTGTACTAGTACGTAGATACAAATAAGTTTATTTATTCTATCTGGCGTGGTGGAAAGCCAGGTTTACAGATTGCCAGAATTAGGAGATTGAAGTTGGTCGGTAAGGTCAAGAGGACATGAAAAAAGCCACTCGAGGGAGTGGCTTCAGTATTAGTGAGGATAATCAGCAGAATTAGTGCAGGATACGAGCGCGTAGTGTGCCTTCTATACCTTTCAGTTTTTCCAGAGCTTCTTCTGAACGAGCGGTTTCTACATCAATAACTACATAACCGATTTCATTGCTGGTTTGCAGATATTGCGCTGCGATGTTAATCCCATCTTCAGCAAAAATCGTGTTGATTTTATTCAGAATACCAGGACGGTTTTCGTGAATGTGCAGTAGACGAGAACATTCGCGTAGTTCTGGTAGGGAAACTTCAGGGAAATTCACACTAGACAGGGTTGAACCGTTATCTGAGTATTTTGCCAGTTTACCCGCTACTTCAATACCGATATTTTCTTGCGCTTCCTGAGTTGAACCACCTACGTGTGGAGTCAGAATCACGTTATCGAATTTAGTTAATGGTGACTCAAACGGGTCAGCATTGGTTTTTGGTTCAGTTGGGAATACGTCGATAGCTGCACCTGAAATCTTACCAGATTCTAATGCTGCACATAAATCATCGATGTCAACGACAGTACCACGTGCTGCGTTGATAAAAATTGCACCAGGCTTCATCTTATCGAACTGAGCTTTAGCCATCATATTCTTGGTATCTGGCGTTTCCGGAACGTGCAGAGAAATTACATCTGACTGGCTTAGCAGATCGTTCATTGATGCAATTTGAGTTGCGTTGCCCAAAGACAGTTTGTTTTCGATATCGTAGTAAGAAACCTGCATACCCAGGTTTTCAGCAATAATACCCAACTGAGTACCGATGTGGCCGTAACCGATGATCCCCAGTTTTTTACCACGCGCTTCAAAGCTGTTGTCGGCGCTTTTCTTCCAGATACCACGGTGGGCAAGCGCACTACGCTCAGGAATACCACGAAGCAGTAGCAGGATCTCGCCCAGCACCAGCTCGGCAACACTACGGGTGTTGGAGAAAGGAGCATTAAACACTGGAATACCGCGTTTTGCCGCAGCAGCAAGATCTACCTGGTTAGTCCCGATACAGAAACAGCCGATACCAACCAGCTTGCTCGCTGCGTTAATCACTTCTTCTGTCAGGTTCGTGCGGGAACGGATACCGACAAAGTGCGCATCGGAGATAGCTTCAAGCAATTGCTCTTCGTCTAACGAACCTTTGTGGTATTCGATATTGGTATAGCCAGCTGCTTTTAGGGTGTCAACCGCAGAGCTGTGAAGGCCTTCTAGTAGTAGAATCTTGATCTTATCTTTTTCCAGTGAAATTTTGGCCATTTTCTCGTCCTTAACTATGCAAAGGGGGGCAAATAAAGCGCACGGTGCGTAAATTGAAAAAAATTAGCATTTTTGCAACACGCAAACGTTTTCCTCATGCGTCTTCTGCGCAATAAATTAACAAAAAAAAATCCGTTTGGGTAAGAAAATTACGTAATAAGGAATAATTTTTTTGTTGAAAAAACATCAAACGGCACTCTAAGGTGCCGTTTGTTAAGAAAATACATCAATTGCTAATGCAACGTATTTGAGGTTACACCGTTGTTGTGCCGGATAACGGGTGATTACTCTTCTATTTTCGCGCCTTCAGGTGTACCGGTAATCACTACATCCGCACCACGATGAGCAAACAAACCGTTGGTTACTACACCTGGGATATTGTTCAGTTCCGCTTCCATCGCTTTAGGATCGGTAATCTGCATACCATGGACATCAATAATAATATTACCGTTATCGGTGATCACACCTTCACGGTAAACTGGCTGACCGCCAAGAGCTGTTAGTTTACGAGAAACCTGTTCGCGCGCCATTGGGATCACTTCTACCGGCAGAGGGAATTTACCCAGTACATCAACTGCTTTGGTGCCATCAACGATACAGACAAACTTTTCAGAGATAGCAGCAACGATTTTTTCACGAGTCAGTGCGGCGCCGCCGCCTTTGATCATATCGCGAGTCGGGTTGATTTCATCTGCACCGTCAATATACACATCCAGTTTTTCAACATCATTGCAGTCATAAACGGTGATGCCTAAACCTTTCAGTTTTTCTGTTGAAGCGATTGAACTGGAAACGGCACCTTTAATATCGTCTTTAACTGAACCGAGAGCATCGATAAAATGATTAACGGTTGAGCCAGTACCAACACCAATAATTCCGCCTTTAATTACGTATTTAAGTGCAGCCCAGCCAGCTTCTTTTTTCATTTCATCTTGTGTCATATCCATCTCCAACAATCGACTATATTTTGTACTCAGGTTAAATTTCGCCGCGATTATAGCCCCATTTGTTGCCTAATCCCAAGCCCAGATTTTGCTTGGGGTAACGATTTTAGGCAGCGGGATATCCCAGGCTTCGCTGGGGAGGGAATCGACATGCTGGCAATCGTGCGCTAAGCCGATCGGTTTGGCGCCCAAGCCAGTATTGAACCAGCCAGCCAGAGTACGATCATAATAGCCGCCGCCCATGCCCAGTCGTTGGCCACTGTTGTCGAAAGCGACTAACGGAGTAAAAATAACATCGAGCTGTACGGTCGGGATGATCAACTGTTTGTTGAGTTTTGGTTCTGGGATACGGAACTGATTTAAGGTCATTGCCGTATCGGCCTGGTAGTGCAGAAACAGCAGATGACCTTCCGAGAACGGATGAATTACCGGCAGATACACCGATTTACCCTGCTGCCAGAGTTGCTGAATTAACGGGGTGGTATCCAGCTCCCCATCTGAGGAAAGATAGAGCGCGATATGCTGTGCCTGCGTTAGCTCCGGTAACTGCTCGAGTTGGTTAATCAGATCGATGCCGGCCTGATTTTGTTGTTCGGAAGAAAGTTGGCGGCGTGCCTGACGAATGTGGTTGCGAAAGTCTTGACGAGTTTGCAATGTCTGCATAAGGAATACCCCAGAGTGCCGTTGAGAATTGAAGACCCTTGAACCAGCGAGTTCAAGGCGGGTCAGCAATGGCCACCGTAGGCTTCTCGGTACATGCCGAGCTTGCACAATAGCAGCCAGGTTACCAACCCTTTGGTGTTGCTTATCGGCTCGGGGACGTACATCCTCTGACGAACACCCCAGGGTAAATTTTATACTTTAAGTATAGAGTAATTTATCATTTTACTTTTTACTTGTATCGCATTTTACATCAGCCAACGCTTTTTCCAGCGATGTGGTTAACTGTTCTAAACGATCAGCAAACTGAGACTGATTATCGGCCTTCTCACCTTTGAGCGTCTGTAATTCATAGCTCAGGTTGAGGGCCATAATGGTTAGCAGTTTTGACTCATTGTTGACTTTTGTACGTTCTGCCATCTCTTTCAGGCGAGAGTCTAAATCTTTTGCTGCATTGATCAACGAAGCCTCTTGTCCGGCTGGACAATTGACCCGGGTGATTTTTCCTAAGATTTCAACATCTACTGCTTGAGTACTCATGAGCTAACCGTAGTAATAATGTCTAAGACCGCAATACGCTGCCGGTCGATTTAGTCTGAGACTATAGATAAAGCACCGATAAGATTCAAGTAGCGAAGAGTATACAAATTCAAATGCTAACTCAATCACTCAAAACTTGGACAATTCGCCGATTGTAACGGCATATTTATCGATAGATCGTTTTCGCCCATATCCATCAGTGGTAGGATTGAGACAATTTTCTGAACAAAACGATAGAGTTAACTATGAGCGAAAAACAGCTTCCGCAATATGTTTCATTTGCCAATGATCTTAAAAGTGCCATGTTGGCGGTAACCCCGGCAGAAGTACAGGGGCTGGTTCTGGGTATGTTAGCGGGTGGACTGAATGCGGCGGACAAAAGCTGGCAGCCACTGTTGTTTGATTACACCAACGATGGAATGGCCTGGCCGGTGAGCTTAATCGGTAAAACGGAACAGTTAATCGCGTTTTCTCAGCAAGAGATGACATCAGCAAGTCTGAGCCTGTCTTTACTATTACCCGAACAGGAAGGTGTTGACGGGTTGTTTGAACGTGGTGATGCCGTGGCTGAGCTGGTGAATCATTTTATCTCAGGCCTGGGCTTAATCGCTCTTGATGTACGTAAGTTGTCTAGCGAAGCTAAAGAAGCACTGACTGATCTGGAAGAAATCGCCAAGCTAGGTCTGGATGAAAATGATGATATTCAGGAACAGGCGCTGCTGCTGGAGCAGGTGGTTGAGCATGTCAAAGCCTGTATTCTCACTCTGCATGCAGAACATGGCGCCAAGCAGGGCGCTGACACGGCTAAACCTACTGTTCATTAATGGTTAAGGAGTCGTTACTTTGATTGAGCAGGCAACTAATCTATCCTGTGACAAATTTGATGTGGTGATTGCCGGAGGGGCAATGACCGGAGCCACACTGGCGCTGATGTTAGATAGCGCGTTTTCTGGTGCGCAGTCTATCGCAGTGGTAGAGCCTTTTCAGGTTGATCAGCAACATCCTGGTTTTGATTCGCGTTCAATCGCTCTTTCTTATGGCACGGTGCAAATTCTGCAACATTTTCAGTTGTGGTCAGAAATAGAGAAAGTGGCGACCGCGATTACTCATATTAGTGTCACTGACCAGGGGCACGCGGGGATGACCGATATTGATGCTGACAGAGAGAATCTCGATGCATTGGGCTATGTGGTTGAACTGGCTGATGTCGGGCGTCTGTATCAGCAATTGCTTGCTCAGTCTGCTTCGATTAGTTGGTTATGCCCCGAACGAATTGCTCAGGTTGATCGCAGCCAGGACCAAGTAACCATTGGTTTGCAACAGGGGCAGACAATAACGACGAAATTATTAGTAGCGGCTGACGGCGCTCTGTCAGAATGCAGCCAGCAGCTTGGTCTGGCATTAGACGAACATGATTTTCATCAGGTGGCGGTGATCGCTAATATCGGACTGGATCAACCTCATCAAGGCAGAGCATTTGAACGTTTTACCGCTTCAGGCCCGTTGGCGCTTCTGCCGATGAGCGACAATCGTATGTCGCTGGTGTGGTGTGTTGCCTCTGAACGTGCAGAGCAATTACTGCAACTGGATGAAAGCGACTTCCTTGAGCAGTTGCAGCAGCAGTTTGGCTGGCGGTTGGGCAAACTGGTGAAAGTGGGTGAGCGGGTCAGTTATCCATTGATTATGCGTTCACGCCCACAGACAATTTCGCATCGCTTTGCGGTAGTAGGTAATGCAGCACAAACGCTACATCCCATTGCCGGGCAAGGTTTCAATCTAGGGATCCGGGATGTGGTAAGTCTGGTTGAATCCTTATTGATGGCAAAAAATGCTGCTGAAGAGAGCTTGGATGTTGGCGAATATTCCTATTTGAATCACTATCAGAATCGGCGCCAGACGGACCGTCAGCTAACCATGATGATGACCTCTTCACTGGTTCACCTGTTTTCGAATCAGTGGTTGCCAACGATGGTGGGGCGTAACCTGGGATTGATGATTTTCGACACTATTCCTTGTTTAAATAAGCCTCTCTTACAACGAACGCTAGGGCTAGTTTCTCGCTAAACGCTTTCTACCAGAGAGTTCCTGTTTAAAGAACATTGGTTTTAAGGGCATAAAAAATATTATGATTCAGAGTTTTGATATTGCGGTAGTTGGTGGTGGCATGGTCGGTTTAACTCTGGCTGCTGCGTTAAAAGAGACAGATTTACGCATTGCGATTATCGAAAGTTACGCGCCGCAAACACAATTAAATGATATCCCTGATATTCGAGTTTCTGCTTTGAGTCGATCCAGTGAACAGGTATTGCGGAATGTTGGTGCATGGCCGGGAATTATCGAACGCAGAGCAGCCCCTTATCAGGGGATGTCAGTTTGGGAACAAGACAGTTTTGCCTCAATAGAATTTGATGCCCAATCCATTGCTCAGACCAATCTGGGACATATAGTTGAGAATCGGGTTATTCAATTGGCTTTGCTGGAACAAGTGCAACAGCAGGCGAATGTTACCTTTTTTATGCCGGCTCAGTGTCAATCGATGGCGGTTGGGGAAAGTGAAGTCTGGCTGACTTTAAATAATGGCACTAGCTTAACCTGCAAGCTGGTGGTAGGGGCTGATGGGGCGAATTCCTGGGTGCGCCAACATAGTGATATGCCGTTGACCCATTGGGATTACGGACATAGTGCCTTGGTGGCAAATATCATCACCGATGAACCGCATCAGGGGATTGCCCGGCAGATTTTTACACCGCGTGGGCCACTGGCTTTTCTTCCGCTGGCGGATCCTCATATGAGTTCGATAGTCTGGTCTACCGAACCGGTGCATGCAGAAGCTTTGCTCGAGATGGAACAGTCGCAGTTTGAGCAGCAACTGACCGTCGAGTTTGATAACCGCCTCGGCTTGTGTCATCTGGTCAGTGAACGTGCTGTCGTGCCGTTGAAAATGCGTTTTTCTCGTGACTTCGCAGCAGCGAGAGTCGCTTTAGTCGGTGATGCAGCCCATACCATTCATCCGTTAGCCGGGCAGGGCGTTAATTTGGGATTACTTGACGCGGCATCGCTGGCAGAAGAGTTAGTCAAATTGTGGAAGCAAGGAAAAGATATCGGCCTGTATCGTAATTTACGCAGTTATGAACGTTGGCGTAAGGCTGAAGCAGCTAAAATGGTGGCGGCAATGCAAGGATTTAAAGAGTTGTTTGCCGGTTCTTCACCCGCGAAAAAGTTGGTTCGTGGTGTGGGAATGAGCCTGATCAATCAACTTTCTGGTCCGAAAAATGAGCTGATTAAACGGGCGTTAGGTATTGAAGGGGATTTACCACAATTAGCCCGTCTGCGGCGCTAACTTTTTACTCATACATTTGGGCATAATATATGCCCAAATTTTGCATAATAATTCATATTCAATTAAGCGAAAGCGCAGCGTAGCTTACTGATTTCTTTATTAACTTCTTTTACTGTCTGGTAATGGCGAGCTTCAGCACTTGCAGGTAACAGCAGTTTTCCCTGGTCGAAATCGAACTGTCCTACCCCGTAAATATAGAGTGAACCTTTAAATAAACGTGTGACGTGTTTTGCTATCATACTTGGCGTATAGAGTTTAAACCGTCTCATAACCTCACCTTAGACATTGTTGTTTTTTGTTTATTATAGAATCTGAAAACATTGCTATATGTGACTTCCAAGACGAAATCTTATGAATTTAGAATCCAATGACTATATTTGTGCTCTAAGCAGCAAATATAGGCTTTTATTGTTATCGGAATGTAATTGTATCCGCGTTTATCTATCACATATTTTTTAAATATGGCTGAAAGTTAACCATAGTTTTATTCGTGTTCATGTCCACCTAAAGTAGACAATTTAGGGTATTAACTTTAAAACCCGGCATATTAAGCCTGTGTTATATGACAATTTGACTACTCTCAAATGTTTTTTTGGTTAAGGGAGAGAAAGCAGCTTTTAATGCTGATCTGGTAGGATGAGTGGTTTCAGATGAAATAAAAAAAGCCCACCAACGATGGGTGGGCAAATAGTCACAGATGCATTACACAAAAAGTGGTTTGATACTGAAAGTTCAGTTCATTCACTTTTATTGTTGGAGAAGGATGTAACAGCGCGGTGCGCTGTTGGACTTTTACCAACGGCTAAAGATTACTCTAAAAAAAGTGGGCTGACTATTTATGTTTCAATATCGATTAACCATTCAGAGGCAAAACTTGTCTTTTTTAGATCTTGATCACAAAAGCAAATGTAAAATGCAACAGGCTAAAATCAACCTGTTGCTCGGTTAGATATTAAATCGGCGGACGTATCACACTTACTCTTCATTCAGTGAATAAGGTAACGGTTCAATGTGCCAGATCTGTTCAGGCTGAGTTGTTAAACGCAATTGAGTATTGGCTTCCAGATCGTTGGGCAGAATAATTAATCCGCTGGCTTGGTGATCATTGAATTGGTACTGAACCAATAGCTCACCTGCCGAGCGCCAGTTTTCTCCTACCGAGCGTTCCAGACTGAGTCGTTCAGTATGACTTTGTGTATCACAGGGGCCAGACACCCGGTAGAGCGCGCGTTTATTGATGCCGCGATATTTGGCTCTGGCTACCGTTTCCTGCCCGGTATAGCAACCTTTGCTAAACGAGATGCCACCTACGGCCTGAAGATTCATTGCCTGTGGAATATGCTGATTTTGTTCTGACTGTTCCAGTACCGGCTGAACTTCAAGAATATTCAGCAGATCCCACAGCATTTCATCACACTTGGTTTCGGTAAATTGAACTGACAGTTTTTCCGCCTGTTCAGGACTCACAACCAGTAACCAGCGTTGGTCAGAGATTTTTACCGCACTTCCCCCTCCAATCTGACGTACGTTACCTTGATCGGTTCCGGACAACTGATCCACATAGCTTTGCGCCTGAGCACCCACCACACCGAGGCAGATATCATTGCCTTGCTCAATCTCGACTTTAGAGAATACGCCATATTTTTTCAGCTCACGTAACTCGGCTTCTAGTGCAGACTTAGGCTGGAATAGTGCGTAACCATCTTTGTGATGAAATAGACGAAAAATCGACCACATTTTGCCTTTGGCGTCGCAATGGGCACCCAGGGTTGAGTCATCTTCTTGCAGCGTCACTACATCACAGGTCACTTGGCCCTGTAGGTAGGATTTTTTATCCGGGCCTGCGAGTGTAATGGTACTCCATGAAGATAGATAGGTCAGCGCGAGTGAAGGCAGTGTATCACTGCTGGTCAGAGATAAAGCAGGAAACTCAGTAGTCCAGGTCATAATCATTGTCCGACATTGAAATTTCTTCCTATGGTAAAGCGGATCGCAAAATTTGTCAGTAGCAACAGGAGTGTGACTAAGCTACTAGTTGAATTGACATTCCCTTGTTACACTGAGACCACTATATAACTCATTGAGGATTATTGATGTATTCAACTGAAGAGAAAGCCCGAATCAAGTGGGCGTGCCGTCGCGGAATGTTAGAGCTTGATGTCGTGATTATGCCTTTCTTTGAAGAGCGTTTTGATTCACTCAATGAATCCGAGCAGAAAGATTTTGTTTCGTTACTGACCTGCGATGATCCTGATTTGTTTACTTGGATTATGGGCCAGGCGCGTAGCGAAAATCTCGCTCACGCTTCTATCGTAGATAAGATTGTTGCTTATAACCTCAGTAAAGTCCGTTAACCTCGTTTTACGGCGTTCCAATGCCGCTCCTGTTGGTCAGTTTATTTTATATAATCTGACAATAGGGGCGATTATTTTGGCACCTCTACCGGCCGTTATTCAGTTTTATTCCTGTTATTTACTATGCTGCTGGTGGCTGAACAGACGTTTGACTGTATCGGTATTAAGTGGCTTTGTCCGTTATTTTCCGCACGGTGCGGTGGAATTAGCGAACAATCAGCGTATAGAAATAAAACGAATTGTAACCTTATATTCCGCTCTTTTTCTGGTAATAGAAGACGATTTTCAGCGCTATCTGTTGTGGCGGGATAGCTGCAGTGAAGAGCAATACCGGATGCTGCTGTTTGATGAAAAACGGAGGCGTTGCGCCTCCGTAGTAAAAGATGAACCTTAGCTGTTATCTGAACTCGGCCGGATCAAGGATTGTCGGGCCACTGTTTTCCAACTGATCAGGATAATCCAAAGTGTAGTGCAAGCCACGACTCTCTTTACGACGCATTGCACAGTGCACCATTAACTCGGCTACTTGCAGCAGGTTACGCAGTTCAATCAGGTTATTCGATACTCGGAAATTACTGTAGTACTCAAAGGTTTCCTGCTTAAGCAGTTCGATCCGGCGTAAAGCGCGCTCTAAGCGCTTATCGGTACGCACGATTCCCATGTAATCCCACATAAACAGGCGCAGTTCGTGCCAGTTATGCTGAATGATAACTTCCTCATCAGAGTTGCCCACCTGGCTTTCATCCCAGCTTGGTAGTCCGTGAGCCAGAGTAAACTGATCGAGATTTTTCAGAATATCCCGCGCGGCTGAGCGAGCATACACTACACATTCCAGCAGTGAGTTTGAAGCCATGCGATTCGCGCCATGCAGCCCGGTGTAACTGACTTCTCCGATCGCGTACAGCTGTTTAAGATCGGTCTGTCCTTGTTGGTTAACCATTACGCCGCCACAGGTATAGTGAGCCGCAGGAACGATAGGAATCGGCTCTTTGGTCATATCAATGCCGAGATCGAGCAGACGCATGTTGATGGTTGGGAAATGTTTCTCAATAAAATCCGCTGGCTTATGGCTGATATCCAGATACATACAATCCGCACCGAGACGTTTCATTTCAAAGTCGATGGCACGAGCTACAACATCACGCGGCGCCAGTTCACCACGTTGATCGAAGTCTGGCATAAAACGAGTACCATCCGGACGAAGCAAATAAGCACCTTCACCACGCAGTGCTTCGGTTAACAGGAAGTTACGCGCTTCCGGATGATATAAACAAGTTGGATGGAACTGGTTAAATTCCAGGTTAGCCACACGACAACCCGCACGCCATGCCATCGCGATACCGTCACCGGAGGATACATCCGGGTTAGAAGTATATTGGTACACTTTGGAAGAACCGCCAGTGGCTAAAATTACCGCTTTAGCACAGATGGTTTCTACATGTTCCTGATTGCGGTTCCATACGTAAGCACCGATGACTTTCTTCGAATCGCCACCGACCTTGTCTTCGGTAATTAAATCCAGAGCGTTATGGCGTTCCAGAACTGTAATGTTCGGGTGGTTTTTAACGTTATCCTGCAATGAAGTCTGCATTGCCATCCCGGTTGCATCAGCCGCATGCAGAATTCGGCGGTGGCTATGGCCACCTTCGCGGGTCAGGTGATACTTAGGTGTTTCATCGTCACTGTCTTCATCAAGGTCGAATGGAACCCCTCCGTCAATCAGCCACTCTACCGAGCGTTTGCCATTTTCCGCAATAAAGCGTACAGCAGACTCATCACAAATACCCGCGCCGGCAATTAAGGTATCTTGTACATGTGACTCAACGCTGTCCGATTCACTGAATACAGCAGCGATACCGCCTTGAGCGTAAAAGGTTGAACCTTCGCTCCAAGGGCCTTTACTCAGGACGATGACATTACATTTTTTTGCTACATGCAGGGCCAGGCTCAGGCCCGCTGCGCCACTACCAATCACCAATACATCACACTGGTGTTCTCGATTTACGCTCATAACTTATCTGTTTTCCCAATGATTCATTAAGCCTAAGCCAACATTTGCTCACTTATCTTAATGGGGTTGTGCTCCGACACAGAATCATAATTCCGTCATTTTCGTCATATATCCGAAATATAAACACGATCGAGCGAGTTAGTCTATAAGACTTGTTGATTATAAACTCTCATACCTCTGTGCGATTTTGAGTAGCATAGTTCGCCTTTTTCTGTAGTATTTGTTGTCAAGACCTCAACATTCCCAGCTAAAAAAGATAAGAAAAAATTTTTGAGATGAGGGAACTAATACTATTCGACCGAGTCTCAATATGGTGCTCATTGTAGCAGTGGTGTCAATACTGGTTTTTGCAGTATTAATGCCCATATCTGAGAAGGTACGGGAGTAACAATAGGAGTATACGCTCGAATGAACGAGCCGTTAACCGATCAAGTATTGATTGAGCGAGTTCAGAGCGGGGATAAGCAAGCATTTAATCTTTTGGTGACGAAATACCAAAATAAGGTCTGTAATCTTATTTCCCGATATGTGAGCAATTCGGGAGACATTCCTGACGTCGCACAAGAGACGTTTATAAAGGCTTATCGGGCAATACCCACCTTTCGTGGTGAGAGTGCCTTTTATACCTGGCTATATCGAATTGCTGTGAACACCGCTAAGAACTACCTTGTGGCACAAGGTCGACGACCGCCAGCAAGTGATATCGATGCTGAAGATGCAGAAAATTATGAAAGTGGTGACGGATTAAAAGAAATATCGAACCCTGAGAACATTTCATTGTCTAAAGAGCTAAAGGACGCTGTGTTTTCGGCGATAAATTCTTTACCGGAAGATTTAAAGACCGCAATGACTCTGAGAGAGCTGGATGGTTTGAGCTATGAAGAGATTGCTGCGGTGATGGATTGCCCCGTTGGTACCGTTCGATCCCGGATATTCCGGGCTCGTGAAGCGGTTGAAAAGCAGATTAGTCCGCTTTTATAACCTAATTTAAGGTCAAAATTATGGTGAACAAAATGGCTGATAAAGAAAAACTTTCAGCACTCATGGATGGAGAACTGGTGGATAAGGCTTTCATCAGCCAACTAAGCCAGGATTCTGAAAGTCAGCAGACCTGGCGTCATTTTCATCTTATTGGTGATGTTATGCGTGGCGATGTTCCTGAGAAAGAGTGGGATATTGCTCAGCGCGTGGCATTGGCTCTGGAAGATGAAGCGCCACATTCGCTGTTTTCTTCTTCGACCGATAGTGAAAACCAGGTGTTGCCTCTTGAGTCTCAGCCTTCCCCACAAAAAGCCAAGCGTAGCTTACCCGCCTGGTTATCGCATCTTGGCCAGATTTCTATTGCTGCCAGTGTTTGTTTAGCGGTGGTGTTAGGGATTCAGCAAACCGGCATGCAGTCGGATTCGCCTGAATCACAGGCGATTCCGGTATTACAAACCGTTCCGCTGGCTGGTGTGGCATCTCCGGTGAGCCTGACCCGTGAGTCAGTACAGCCACAGGCTACAGCAGCCCAGACTCAGGACGTTCAGGAGCAGCGTCGCCGGATTAATGCGCTGTTACAGGACTATGAGTTACAGTTACGTTTAAACAGTCATACGAATTCTGAACTGGTTAATCATTAAAAGTCGGTAGTTGAATGAAAAAATTTCTGATCAGTGTTGTTGCGCTGTTCAGCTTAAGTAACACACCTGCCTTTGCTGACTCTTCGCCAGCAGAGGCTTTGTTGCTTAACATGAATCAGGCAAGTCAAAATCTTAGTTACGAGCTCTCCTATATTCTTATTCGTAAAAACGGTATCGAACCGTTACTCTATCGCCATGCCGTGGATGGCACTCAGTCGTTAGCCCATCTGATTTATCTCAGTGGCCCAGTGCGCGAGGTCATTAAACGCGGTGACGAAGTGAGTTATATCGAGCCGGGTAATGAACCGTTTACGGTCAAATCGACCAGTATGGTCGCCCCAACGATTCCATTACTTAATACCGATGTCAGCCAGCTTAGCCAGTATTATGATTTCGTGAATATCGGCCGGGGACGTGAAGCCGGAACCGCCTGTCAGGTCATTCGTATCGTGCCTAAAGATGGGCTACGTTATTCCTATATCATGTGGGTCGGTGAAAGCAATCATTTACCATTGCGTGCTGATTTGGTGGATCGTGACGGGGAAGTTATCGAACAGTATCGGACCATCTCTTACAGTGTCAGCGAGAAACTAGCGCAATTGATGGTTGGATTGAATGAAGCCCAGTTACCAGCGGTGCTGTCACTTCCTAGTAGCGAGCTGAAAAACAGTTACTGGTCGGTCGATTGGGTGCCGAATGGGTTTGAATCACAGGAGCTAAGCCGTTATCGTATGGCTATGACCGAAAAAGTGGTTGAGAATCAGCTTTTCTCTGATGGCCTGTTTAGTTTCTCGGTTTATGTGACTGATTCAGATAATCAGTCACTCAAGGAGCAGTTGGTTCGCCAGGGAAGACGAACGCTGCATAGTGTGGTGAAAGGTACCAACGAGATTTCGGTTGTCGGTGATATTCCGCCAGCCACAGCACAACGAATTGCTCAGTCGGTGACCTTCAGCAAACAGTAAGATGAGGATGGAACCATGATGACAGCATTGGCAACGGTAACGGGGGTTACTCCGTTAGCCGAAGGTTACCAGGTCAACTTAAGTTGTGAACAGAAAACCAGTTGTAGCGGTTGTGCATCGGCAAAAAGCTGCGCTACCGGCACGGTGTCGAAAGCGATTGGTAATAAATCACTCCAGTGGAACTTAACCACTCGCTCGCTGGTCTCTTTGGGCCAGGTGGTGGAAATCGGTTTTCCGGAAAAACGCCTGCTTCAGTCGGCCGCGTTGGTCTATCTGCTGCCGCTGCTGGCTCTGTTATTCGGTGCCGCGGTTGGTGATATGTGGCTGGCTCCGCTACTTAATAGTGGCGAAGGTGTCGTGATTCTGACGGCCGTGTTGTTCACGGCTCTGGGAGTTCTAACCGCAAAACGTTTTGCTCAGCGTTTAGAAGCCTCGACTAAAGAGCAGGTTGTATTGCTGCGCGTGTTAGGTGATCCGATTGCAACTAGCGCTGCTTCTTAAATTATGGTGCGAAGCCAATCGAAATTGGGTAGAATCTGCCAACTTGATTTGAATACCGCCTATTTTATTGGTTATCTGGTGTTCAGATTCTTCTTTTTACCTTTTAGAGTTAAGTCATCTCAGAATCTATGAAGCACATTCGTAACTTTTCGATTATCGCCCACATTGACCATGGTAAGTCGACCCTATCAGACCGTTTGATCCAAGTATGTGGCGGTTTAACTGAACGTGAAATGGCCGCTCAGGTTCTTGATTCCATGGATCTTGAACGTGAACGTGGCATTACCATCAAAGCACAGAGTGTGACGCTTGATTATACGGCAAAAGATGGCGAAACCTATCAGCTCAACTTTATCGATACTCCGGGGCATGTGGACTTCTCGTATGAAGTATCCCGTTCTCTTGCTGCCTGTGAAGGGGCGCTGTTGGTGGTGGATGCCGGTCAGGGGGTAGAAGCTCAGACGCTGGCTAACTGTTACACCGCAATCGAAATGAACCTGGAAGTGGTGCCAATCTTAAACAAGATTGACCTGCCTGCAGCTGAACCAGAACGTGTTGCTGAAGAGATTGAAGATATCGTCGGTATCGATGCAATTGATGCTGTTCGTTGCTCGGCTAAAACTGGTTTAGGTGTTGATGAAGTTTTAGAAAAAATTGTTTCGGCAATTCCGGCTCCGGAAGGCGATCCAGATGCGCCAACTCAGGCTTTAATCATCGACTCTTGGTTTGATAACTACTTAGGCGTAGTTTCGCTGGTTCGTGTTAAAAATGGCGCACTGAAGAAAAACGACAAGATCAAAGTGATGAGTACCGGTCTGACCTGGAACGTGGATCGCATCGGTATTTTCACACCAAAACAGGTTGATACTGATGGACTAAATACCGGTGAAGTGGGTTGGGTAGTTTGTGGTATTAAAGACATCCTTGGTGCTCCGGTTGGTGATACTTTAACCCTCGCAAAAAATGGTTGCGAAAAACCGCTGCCTGGTTTTAAAAAGGTTAAACCTCAGGTGTATGCCGGTATGTTCCCGGTTTCTTCGGATGATTATGACAACTTCCGTGATGCTCTCGGTAAACTGAGCCTCAATGATGCTTCGTTGTTCTATGAACCAGAAACCTCGGCGGCTTTGGGCTTTGGTTTCCGCTGTGGCTTCCTCGGAATGCTGCATATGGAGATCATTCAGGAACGTCTGGAGCGTGAATACGATCTGGATCTGATCACCACCGCACCGACAGTAGTTTATGAAGTAGAAAAAACCAATAAAGAAGTCATCTATGTAGATAGCCCGGCTAAACTACCAGCAGTGAATGATATCGAAGAGATCCGTGAGCCAATCGCTCGCTGTAATATTCTGGTGCCTCAGGATTACTTAGGTAACGTCATTACCCTGTGTATCGAAAAACGTGGTACTCAGGTAGATATGGTGTATCACGGTAATCAGGTTGCATTAACTTATGATGTGCCGATGGCGGAAGTAGTACTGGATTTCTTTGACCGACTGAAATCAACTTCACGCGGTTATGCATCCTTGGATTACGGCTTCCAACGCTTCCAGGCATCAAGTATGGTGCGTGTGGATGTGTTGCTCAATGGTGAAACGGTGGACGCTCTGGCGATCATTACCCATAAAGAGCAGGCGCAGACCCGTGGCCGTCAGTTGGTTGAGAAGATGAAAGAGTTCATTCCTCGCCAGATGTTTGATATTGCGATTCAGGCGGCGATTGGTAACCACATTATTGCCCGTTCAACCGTGAAACAGCTGCGTAAAAACGTATTGGCTAAATGTTACGGTGGCGACGTCAGCCGGAAGAAAAAACTGTTGAAGAAACAGAAAGAAGGTAAGAAACGCATGAAACAGATTGGTAACGTTGAGTTGCCACAGGAAGCGTTCCTCGCCATTCTGCATGTTGGTAAAGATTAATTAAGTTAGCCTTTATGCTAGCCAAACAATAAACCAGTTAAGTGAAAGGGTTTCGGCTCTTTCACTTTCGTATTTTTTGGATAAGGGAAGTCAATGGCGAATACATTTTCACTCATCTTAGTGATTGTTACCTTAGTTACCGGGATTATCTGGGCTCTGGAAAAGTGGGTTTGGGGCAAAAAACGCCAGGCAAAAATGGCTGAAGTGGAAGCGCAAACCAATGGTTTGGATCCGAAACTGGTCGATAAAATTGCACCTCAGCCATGGTGGGTGGAAAACAGTGTCTCCATTTTTCCGGTTATTGCTCTGGTGTTGGTGGTTCGCTCATTTATCTATGAACCGTTTCAGATTCCGTCGGGCTCGATGATGCCGACCTTACTGGTCGGTGATTTTATTCTGGTTGAGAAGTTCTCTTACGGAATCAAAGATCCAGTGTGGCGTTCCGAATTGGTGGAAACCGGTAAGCCGGAGCGTGGCGATATCGTGGTATTTAAATACCCGCCCAATCCGAGTATCGACTATATTAAACGGGTAATCGGTATGCCTGGTGATACCATTCGCTATAGTCTGGGTAAACAGGTCTGTATTCAACCTGCCGGACAGTCTGCATGTGAGCCGATTAAACTGAGCAATGCGGTGCAGAGTGAATTTGTTCAGGCTGGCCGTCCGCTATTAACCGTGGATGAACAGTTAGGTGATGTGGAACACCAGATTTTAATCAACACTCAACGGATTGATAACGTGGCTTCTTACCAGCCGCGTCCGGGTGTTAATGAATGGGTGGTTCCACAGGGGCATTATTTTATGATGGGTGATAACCGTGATAACAGTGCTGACAGTCGCTATTGGGGATTTGTTCCTGAAGCGAACTTAGTGGGTAAAGCGGTGGCAATCTGGATCAGTTTCGAATTTGAACGCAGCTCAGACAGTGTATTGCCTTCCTGGATCCCGACCGGGGTACGATTCAATCGTATCGGTGCTATTCATTAAGGTGGAGTGATCCACCTTTAAACTCATGAGAAAGTATGAATTCTCCTATTAATAAATTAGAAAGAAAACTGGGTTACCAGTTTAATAATGCTCAGTTACTCGATTTGGCGCTGACTCACCGCAGCGCCGCTGGCCTGCATAATGAAAGGCTGGAGTTTCTGGGCGATTCAATTTTAAGTTTTGTTATCGCAGATGACCTTTACCACCGTTTTCCGAAGGTTAACGAAGGTGATATGAGTCGTATGCGTGCAACGCTGGTACGTGGTAACACTCTGGCGGAGCTGGGACGTGAATTTGTCCTTGGAGATTACTTAAAATTAGGTCCAGGTGAGTTAAAAAGTGGTGGTTTCCGCCGTGATTCGATTCTCGCCGATGCTGTAGAAGCGATTATTGGTGCCATCTATCTCGACAGCGATATTGAAAAAGCACGGCAAATTATCCTCGGTTGGTATCAGACTCGTCTGGATTCGATTCAGCCAGGATTATCGCAGAAAGACCCGAAAACACGTCTGCAGGAAGTGTTGCAAGGCAGAAGAAAGCCGCTACCGGTCTATTCTGTGACTAAAATTAAAGGCGAGGCACATAACCAAGAGTTTACTGTGTCTTGTGAAGTGGCAGGAATCGGAACTCCGGTCGTAGGTAAAGGTACTAGCCGACGCAAAGCTGAACAGGCGGCGGCAGAACAAGCATTAGAGCAATTGTCCAATGTCTGATAAAAATAAAGATAGCGTTGATAATGAATTTGATATCGATGCATTTTTTGCATCCGATCATGTTGCCGCTGACGCACCGGTAAGTCTGCCTGAAAACCAGCATTGTGGTTTTATTGCGATTGTTGGCCGGCCGAATGTGGGTAAGTCCACGCTGCTGAATAAACTGCTCGGGCAGAAAATTTCCATTACCTCACGTAAACCACAAACTACCCGCCATCGCATTATGGGGGTGGATACCGAAGGTGATTATCAGGCAATTTATGTTGATACTCCCGGGCTGCATATCGAAGAGAAGAGGGCAATTAACCGCCTGATGAACCGTGCTGCGAGCAGTTCGTTAAGCGATGTTAACCTGGTGCTGTTTCTGGTTGATGGCACGCACTGGACTGACGATGACGAGATGGTGCTGAATAAGCTTCGTCAGGCCAATTTCCCGGTGGTATTGTGCGTCAATAAGGTCGATAACGTTAAAGATCGTAATGATGTGATGCTGCATATGCATGAAATGTCTAACAAAATGCAATTTGTCGACGTGGTGCCGATTTCCGCTAAACTGGGTAAAAATATTGACGTGTTGCGCCAACGGGTACGCGAGTACTTACCGAAAGCTATACACCATTTCCCAGAAGAGTACGTGACCGATCGTTCACAACGCTTTATGGCTTCTGAAATTGTGCGCGAAAAACTGATGCGCTTTACCGGTGAAGAGCTGCCTTATTCAGTAACCGTTGAAATCGAACGTTTCGATTACAACCCGGATACTGATGGTTTTCATATCAACGCATTAATATTGGTTGAACGTTCCGGCCAGAAGAAAATGGTGATTGGTAAAAACGGTGAAAAGATCAAAACTATTGGTCGTGAAGCCCGCCTGGATATGGAAGAGCTGTTTGGCCGTAAAGTGTATCTGGAAACCTGGGTTAAAGTGAAATCAGGCTGGGCAGATGACGAACGCGCGCTACGTAGCCTGGGTTATATCGACGATTTATAATCGTTAGCGCTTTTTATGGTCGGTGGTGAGGGAATCACACGATGTCTGACAGTGGATTACAACGTGCATTTGTTCTGCATCGCCGCCCATACAGCGAAACCAGTTTGATTATTGATGTTTTTACCGAACATCAGGGGCGTATTACCCTATTATCTAAAGGGGCAAGAAGCCAGCGCTCCGGCCTGAAAAGTGTATTGCAGCCATTTACTCCGCTTTTAATTAAGTGGTCGGGTAAAGGCACGATGAAAACATTACGTCAGGCTGAGCCAATTAGCCTCGGGTTGCCTCTTGCTGGGATTAATCTTTATTCGGCGATGTATGTCAATGAACTGCTCGCGCGGGTAATTGGTCCGGAAGTGGCCCAACCGGGGCTATTTTATGATTATTTAGATGTGCTGACTGAACTGGCGCATAATCACAACCCGGAACCTGCTCTGCGTCGTTTTGAGCTGGCCTTACTCGCCAGCCTTGGTTACGGTGTAGATTTTCTCCATTGTGCCGGAAGCGGTGAAGCGGTTGAAGCAACCATGACTTACCGTTTTCGTGAACAACAAGGCTTTATTGCTTCAGTCAGACAGGATAATTTAACTTTTCTCGGCGAAGAGCTGATCGCGATAAGTGAGCGGCGTTTTACCACCAAAGCGCAACTTCAGGCGGCGAAGCGTTTTACCCGTATGGCTTTAAAGCCGTATATCGGCAGCAAACCGTTGAAGAGTCGGGAACTATTTTTGCCAAGAACAGGCATTTCGAGATCACGGAGTATAGGACAATGAGCTCAATTCTATTAGGTGTAAATATCGACCATATCGCAACGTTGCGTAACGCACGTGGTACTAAATATCCAGATCCGGTTCATGCGGCAGAAATTGCTGAACGAGCGGGTGCTGACGGTATTACTATCCATTTGCGCGAGGACCGTCGTCATATTCTTGATCGCGATGTGCGCATCTTGCGGGAAACGATTCAGACCCGTATGAACCTCGAAATGGCCGTGACTGATGAAATGGTACAGATCGCTCTGGATACCAAGCCAGACTTCGTCTGCCTGGTTCCGGAAAAGCGTGAAGAACTGACGACTGAAGGTGGTCTGGACGTTCTGGGTAATCTGGAAAAAATTAAAGCGGCAACAGAAAAACTGACCGCAGCCGGAATTAAAGTGTCACTGTTTATCGACGCAGATCGTGAACAGATTGATGCAGCGAAAGCGTGTGGTGCACCATTTATTGAACTGCACACTGGCCATTATGCCGATGCGCAAACCGTGGCTGATCAGCAGGATGAATTTAAGAAGATTGCTGCTGCGGCCAGTTATGCCAGTGATCAGGGTATTACAGTTAATGCCGGCCATGGTCTGACTTACCACAACGTTGCCTGTATCGCTGCTCTACCTGAAATTTATGAGTTAAATATTGGTCACTCGATTGTTGGCCGCGCGGTCTTTGACGGCTTAAGTCAGGCAGTTGCTGATATGAAAGCGATCATGGAAAAGGCACGTAGCTAATGGCTATTGTGGGAATTGGTACGGATATTGTTGAAATTCAACGTATTCAGGCTGCTCTGGAGCGTACTGGCCGGGGACTGGCACAACGAATTCTCACCGTTGAAGAAATGGTGGTGTTTGATAAGCATCACCATCCGGAACGCTTTCTCGCTAAACGCTTTTCTGCCAAGGAAGCGGCCTCCAAAGCATTAGGTACTGGTATTGCCAAAGGGATTTCTTTTCACGATTTCACCATTATCAACAATCAGAATGGTAAACCAACCCTGAGCTTAAGCGGCAAAGCTGCTCAGTTCGCCGCTGAATTTGGTGTCACTTCTATGCATATCTCTATCTCTGATGAAAAGCACTATGCGACGGCAATGGTAGTTCTGGAAGCGATTTAATTTATTCATTATTCGTTTCATCAGTTAAATACTCTCCGGCGCTGTGTAACACTTTCTCTAGCTCTTCCTGCAATTCAAACCATTCAGGTTCCAGATCAGCGATTGGGCTGCCGGAACGTAATGCCTGCTCAATCACAGCGCAAATATTTTTCAGCCTTGGCACGCCACAATAAGAACAACTGCCGTGTAACTTATGAATCTGATGGAGCAGGGTATCTTGGCCAACTTGCTGGTTAATCGCATCCTCGCTGAGTTGAATCAGCTCCGGAATTGAGTCAACCAGCATTTTTAGCATATCTTCAGCTAAATCCTGCTTATTGGCGGCTTGTTTTAACGCCATATTCCAGTCAATCACCGCCAGTGGCTGTGATTGACTGTTTTGTCGTGGCACTGGAATGTCTGCCGAAATTGGATTCAATGGTTCAGGCTGTATATTGGTTGAGTGCGGGTTCCACTGTACCAGTAGCTGCTGCAGCACATGTTCTTCGATTGGCTTGGTTAAGTAATCATCCATGCCTTCTTTTAGCAGGCGCTCCCGTTCGCCAAGCATCGCATGAGCCGTTACCGCAATAATCGGGGTATCGGTATTGAGCGAATGACGTTTAATCTCCTGGCAGGCGGTAACGCCATCCATATGCGGCATCTGAATATCCATCAGAATAATATCGAATTTCTGTTTTAGTGCCTCTTCAACCGCATTCTGACCATTGGTGCAACTAACAACGGAGTCAACTCGCTCAGCCAGCAGAGCGGTGATCAGTTTAAGGTTGGCCGGATTATCATCGACTGCCATCACTTTCAGCGGCAGTTTTTCAACATGGGTATTGGTAATGATTAACCCTGGAGACTCTAATTCTACCGGGGTGAGATCCAGCATTGCCTGGAGCAGCTTTTTCCGTGATAGCGGTTTGTTGATACATTTTACCGGATAGTGCTTCATCAGGTAATCGATCATCGCCAGCTCGGTACTTGGCATGCCGATAATTACATTAGGTGCAAAATCAAGGGTACGCCGTACTTCTGGTTCCACCACTTCAAGACGGGTTTCTGTCGTCGGTGAGAAATTATAAATGACGTAATCGTACATTTGGGTGAATTCGGGCAACTCATTGACATAAGTGACATGAGCGTCGACATTTTTCAGTGTTTGCTGAATCAGGGTGGCGGAATGCATATTGCTTTCGATCAGCAGTACTTCATTGCCGGCCAGGCGCTCCGGATTGAACCAATCATTAATCGGAATCTCGGTTTTACCGAGGCGAACGTTAAACCAGAAAGTTGACCCTTGATGCAGACGACTGGTGAGGCTGATTTCTCCCCCCATCTGGCCAACAATCTTCTGGGTGATAACCAAGCCGAGTCCGGTACCACCATAGCGGCGTGAGATACTGGCATCGGCCTGGCTGAAGGCCTGAAACAGTTGTGACTGTTGTCGTTCAGAAATACCAATCCCGGTATCGCGCACAGTAAACTGTAACTCAACGGTATCGTCGCGCATTGCTCGTAGCTCGACACTGATATCGATATTGCCGCGCTCGGTAAATTTAATTGAGTTGCCGACCAGGTTAGTCAGTACCTGTTGGATACGCAGAGGATCACCGACCAGACCAACTGGGATTTTAGGATCGACTTTAAGGGTAATTTCTAACCCTTTTTCATGGGCGCTGGTTGCCAACAGATCGACCACTTCTTCCAGATTCTGCTCAAACTCAAACGGAATATTTTCCAGTGCCAGTTTGCCTGCTTCCAGTTTCGAGAAATCAAGAATATCGTTGATAATACTCAATAGGTTGTTGGCCGATTTTTCAATGGTCTGCAGGTAATCTTTCTGGCTGTTGGATAGTTGTGTTTTCAGCATCTGACGGGTAAAACCAATAACCCCGTTAAGTGGTGTACGTAACTCATGCGACATATTAGCGAGGAACTCGGACTTAACCCGCGCCGCTTCCTGAGCGCGTTTTTTGGCGATATCCAGCTCGACGTTCTGAATCTCCAACTGCTCCAGTGTTTCACGTAGATCGGAGGTGGCTTGATCGATGCTGTGTTGCATTTCACCATGGTATTCAGACAGAGACGCCGCCATGGCGTTGATGCCTTTTTTAAGTTCATCCAGCTCACCATGCATTTTGCCTTCAATCCGCACATCGAGATGACCCCGGCGAATGCGATCCAGCATGGTTTTCATATGCGTGATTGGCCGGGTGACATCGTGCATCAGGCGTAGGGCAAACACACTGGATAAAATCAGGCCAAGCGCCAGAACCAGAATAGCGGAAAAGATTTCCTGATACTGCTGCAAGCGTAGTGATGAGAGATCGAGTTCGATAGCAATATAGCCGAGTACCGGCAGCGTTTCGACATTTGCCGACCCATCAACCAGGCGGCTTTCCGCCAGAATTGGTGTGCGCAGGATTAAGGTGCTGTTGTCCTTCATCTCTGCTGTGCCCAGGGTCGGGATTGGCTGGCTTTTATTAAATGTCAGGGATTCAAAATCGGGATGAAAATTGGAAGTAACAAACAACTGATGTTTGCCGTCAAACACGGCGATACTGCGAACAAATTTAGAGTTTTTCCGGTGAGCGTAACTGATAATGCGACGTACAGATTCACGACTCTGGTTGCGTAACGCTTCTTCACTGGCAATGGCCAACGGTTCGATAATATTAGAGCCGGCGTTGATTACCTGATTCTCTAAATCGTGATAGCGGTTGAACGAAAAAAAAGCGCTCAGAGCCAGGCCAATGATCAGTGTTGGCGCTAAAGTTAAAGTGATAACTCGCGCTCTTAATCCATATCGGGTCATTATTTTCTAAACATCGTCGTGTGGATATGGGAAAATAGCCTCAGATTATTCGTGATGTTCCGAAGCCTGCTATTCGCTAGCTTAATTAAGTCGACGGAATTCGACAATATCTGTCACCTAGAATAGTGATATTTAAGAGTATTTTTTACGCTCACCGACCCTAATAGGCAAGTACAAATAATGGCACGTTTTTATCAACCGAAAAAGAAGACTCCACTCAATACTAAGCATACTGAGTTGACCATCGAAAAGCTGGATCATCAGGGCTGTGGGATTGCGTACCAGAACAAGCTGCCAATATTTGTTGAAGGGGTGTTGCCCGGAGAAAAGGTACTGGTGCAGTTTACCGAACAAAAAAGTAAATTTGCCCGAGCGAAAAAAATCAAGATTCTTCAGGCCAGTTCGAAACGGCAGGAGCCTTTTTGTCCTCATTATGAACAGTGTGGTGGATGTGATTTACAGCATTTAAGTCATGCGGATCAGGTCGAACATAAGCAGACAACACTGGCGCAGTTGATGGGTAAATTTGCCGCCGTTGAGGTCACGCTTGAGCCAACTATTTCCCCCTGCGATAAAGGCTATCGTCGACGCGCCCGGGTCAGTTTATGGTGGGATAAAAAGTCGCAGCAACTGGCTTTTGGTTTTCGTCAGAAGCAGAGTAAACAGATTGTTGATGTGACCGATTGTGCGGTTCTTGAGCCTCAGCTTAATCAATTACTCAAACCGCTCAAGCAGTGGCTAATGAGCTTAAGTAAGCCGGAAGCGTTGGGGCATGTTGAACTGGTGCTGGCTGATCAGGGGCCTGTCGTGGTGTTGCGCCATACTAAACCGCTGACTGAGCAGGAGCACACTTCATTGCAAGCTTTTGCGGCAGAATATCAGGCTACTTTCTACCTGATGCCGGAGAGCCATCAGTTGCAAAGGGTCATTGGTACTGAACCGACCTATTCGGAGTTGGGGTATCCGCTTGCTTTTGAACCCACCCATTTTATTCAGGTCAATCGCACTGTAAATCAGCAGATGGTGCAGCAGGCAATGGATTGGCTGGCACCGCAAGCGGATGATAGCGTGCTGGATCTCTTCTGCGGAGTAGGGAATTTTACTATTCCGTTGGCTAAACAGGTTAAATCTGTGGTTGGTATCGAAGGTGTCGATGAGATGGTCGAACAGGCTCGTTATAATGCCCAGCAGAATAATTTAACTAACGTCGAGTTCTTTCAGGCAAATTTAGAGCAAGAATTGGCGCAGACTTCATGGGGCAAGCAGAAATTTGCTAAAGTACTGCTCGATCCGGCTCGGGCTGGAGCACATACGATTGTTGCTCAGTTAGCGAACTTTGGCGCACAACGTATTGTCTATGTTTCATGTAACCCGGCGACACTGGCACGTGACAGTCAGGTTTTGCTTGAGCAAGGGTATCAGTTAGAAAAAATTGGTATGCTGGATATGTTCCCGTATACCGGCCATCTGGAATCGATGGCCCTATTTATTAGAAAGCAAAAGTAACTTGTTTAAATAAGTAGTCAGAGCCAGGCCTGAACCATTTGGTCTGGTTAAAATAAAAAATAACTAGGAAAGAATAATGGTTGCGGTACGAAGCGCACATTTAAACCCGGATCAGCAGTTTTTGCTGGAACAGTGGGTCACCGGCTTAAATCAGGATAAAGCGACGGCAAAGCGCCTGACTCAGGTGTATGAGTCGATTGAAAAACATGCGGCTAACTCAGAGCTAAAAGAGTTGGTTCTGTGGCGTGGCCGTGAAATGATCGAAATCCTGATTACCTTGTCGATGGATCGTCCGACTTTGGTCGCGGCGCTGCTTTTCCCCGCAGTAATCAGTGGGGTGATCAGCCGTGAGTTGCTTGAAGAAGAGCAAGGTAAAGAAATTATTAAACTGATTGATGGTGTAGATGAAATGGCCGCCATCGGTCAGTTAAATGTCACTAAGCACGGCAGTGATGCCTCCGAGCAGGTGGATAACGTGCGCCGCATGTTGCTGGCGATGGTGGATGATTTTCGTTGCGTGGTGATCAAACTGGCAGAACGGATCTGCAATTTACGCGAAGTGAAAGATCAGCCGGATGAGGTAAGGCGTAAGGCGGCCAAAGAGTGCGCCAATATTTACGCACCGCTGGCGAACCGTCTCGGTATTGGTCAGCTCAAATGGGAAATGGAAGATTACGCTTTCCGTTACCAGCAGCCGGATACCTATAAGCAGATTGCTAAACAGCTTTCTGAACGGCGCATCGTGCGCGAGCAATACATTAAAAATTTTGTCGATGATCTCCGCTCTGAAATGCGTTCCTGTAACATCAATGCTGAAGTGAGTGGCCGACCAAAGCATATCTACAGTATCTGGCGCAAAATGCAGAAAAAGAATCTGGCATTTGATGAACTGTTTGATGTGCGAGCAGTGCGGATTATTGCCGATAAACTGCAGGACTGTTACGCAGCGCTCGGGGTGGTGCATACTAAGTATAAACATCTGCCGAGTGAATTTGATGACTACGTGGCTAACCCGAAGCCGAATGGTTATCAGTCGATTCATACCGTTATTCTTGGGCCGGAAGGCAAAACTATCGAGATTCAGATTCGTACTAAGCAGATGCATGAAGAGTCAGAATTAGGCGTGGCGGCTCACTGGAAATACAAAGAAGGTAAAAGTGCCGGCCGTAGCGGTTATGACGAAAAAATCGCCTGGTTACGTAAACTGCTCGATTGGCAGGAAGAGATGTCCGATTCTGGCGAAATGCTGGATGAGCTGCGCAGTCAGGTATTCGATGATCGAGTTTACGCCTTTACCCCGCGTGGTGATGTGGTGGACTTGCCAATGGGCGCAACTCCGCTCGACTTCGCTTATCACATTCACTCGGAAGTCGGCCACCGCTGTATCGGCGCCAAAGTGGGTGGGCGAATTGTGCCGTTTACTCACAAACTGGCGATGGGTGATCAGGTCGAAATCATCACCGCCAAAGAACCCAATCCTTCCCGTGACTGGTTAAATCCGGCGACCGGCTTTGTTCATTCCGGACGTGCCCGAGCCAAGATTAACGCCTGGTTCAGAAAGCAGAGTCGCGAGAAAAACCTCGAAGCGGGTAAAGAGATCCTCGAAACCGAACTGCATAAAATTGGCGCAACATTAAAAGATGCGACCGATTATGCATTGAAACGCTTTAACGTCAATTCTCCAGATGAACTGTATGTCGGTATCGGCAGTGGTGACTTACGCATCAACCAGGTGATCAACCATATCAATGCACTGGTGAACAAACCAACCGCGGAAGAAGAAGATAAGCTGGCTTTAGAAAAACTGTCGGTATCGAAAACGCCAACCTCGACCCGTACCGGCAAAGATGCGGTGGTGGTTCAGGGGGTCGATAACCTGATGAGTCATATTGCCCGTTGTTGTCGTCCAATTCCCGGCGATGAGATTAAAGGCTATATCACTCAGGGCCGCGGAATTTCGGTACATCGCAGCGATTGCGAACAGTTGGAAGAACTTAGCCATCATGCTCCGGAACGGATTATCGAGACCGTGTGGGGTTCGGGTATTTCCGGTTCTTACATTTTGACTATTCGGGTTGAAGCGATGGAGCGCAGTGGTTTACTTAAAGATATCACCAGCCTGCTGGCGAACGAGAAAGTTAAAGTAGCCAGCATGAAGAGCCGTAGCGATTACAAACGGCAGATCATCTATATGGACTTCGACCTTGAGTTAGGAAGTGTCGAAGTTCTCACCCGAATTATTGGCCGGATTGAACAGACTAAAGATGTGCTGTCGGTCAAACGGCTTGGATAAATAAAATGTCGCACCCAATTGAAAAATTACAGGCGATTATGCAGCAGTTGCGCGATCCTGAAAATGGCTGCCCCTGGGATAAGAAACAGACTTTTGAAACCATCGTGCCGTACACGATTGAAGAAACTTACGAAGTCGTTGATGCTATCTACAAGCAGGACTATCAGAACCTGAAAGAAGAGCTGGGGGATTTTGTGTTTCAGGCGATCTTCTACAGCCAACTGGCGGACGAACAAGGACTGTTTAATTTTACCGATGTGATTAATACGGTGAATGAAAAGCTGGTGCGTCGTCATCCGCATGTTTTTACTGATCAGGAATTTGCTTCCGATGAAGAGATTCGTGCCAACTGGGATAAAGTAAAGGCAGAAGAAAAAGCACAACAGGGCACTGCAAAAGCGCAGTCAATTTTTGATTCCATTCCACAATCACTCCCGGCCTTGTCGAAGGCTTACAAGCTACAAAAGCGTGCGGCGAAATATGGCTTCGATTGGGATTCACTCGGCCCGGTGGTCGGTAAAGTTCATGAAGAAGTCGATGAAGTGATGGAAGAAGCGCTGCAGGTGAATATTGATCAGGCTAGGTTGGAAGAGGAACTCGGTGATTTGTTGTTCGCTACCGTTAATATGGTGCGTCATTTAGGTTGCGATCCCGAAAGTGCTTTAACCAAAGCCAATCTAAAATTTTCTCGCCGTTTTAATCAGATTGAAAATAAAGTGGCGGATAGTGGTAAACAGCTGACCGATTACAACCTCGAACAGCTTGATCAGATGTGGGATCAGGTAAAAAAAGAGGAAAAAAAAGCTGATGTTGAATAATTAGACATTCAGTGTTGAATCATATGGTTATTAAGCCCATCATTATCGGGCTACAAAAGTTAATCCTTTGATTTGATTTGAAGCAAAAAAGAAAAAATTCGAGTGTGATAAGTTTCACGTTGTGACGGTAAAGGGGTTCTGGTATATTTGCATCCCGTCCAGATGAAATCCATTTCCCTCATTCAACCAACTTCAGGTTAAGCATGACGACAAATTATATTTTTGTTACTGGTGGGGTCGTATCCTCTCTAGGTAAAGGTATTGCAGCAGCATCTCTTGCAGCGATTTTAGAAGCCCGTGGTCTTAAAGTGACCATGATGAAACTTGATCCGTACATCAACGTTGACCCAGGCACGATGAGCCCGACTCAGCATGGTGAAGTGTTCGTTACCGAAGATGGTGCCGAAACGGATCTGGATTTAGGCCACTACGAGCGTTTTATTCGCACTAAGATGACCAAGCGCAATAACTTTACGGCCGGTCGTGTTTATGCTGACGTTCTTCGTAAAGAGCGTCGTGGTGATTACCTGGGAGCAACCATTCAGGTTATTCCTCATATCACTAATGCGATTAAAGATCGTGTGATTGCCGGTTCAGAAGGCCATGATGTGGCTATCGTTGAAGTTGGCGGTACGGTTGGTGATATTGAATCGCTGCCATTTATGGAAGCAATCCGCCAGTTAGCTGTTGAGTTGGGCCGTGAGCGTGCGATGTTTATGCACCTGACACTTGTGCCGTATCTTGCTGCCGCTGGTGAAGTGAAAACCAAACCGACTCAGCACTCAGTAAAAGAGCTACTGTCGATTGGTATTCAGCCAGACATCCTGGTATGCCGTAGTGATCGTGCAATTCCTGCGAATGAACGTAAGAAGATTGCACTATTCTGTAACGTACCGGAAAAAGCGGTTATTTCAATGAAGGATGTAGATTCCATCTACAAGATTCCGCAATTGATCAAGTCGCAAGGTTTGGATGATCTTGTTTGTTCTCGCTTTGGTCTTAACGCTCCAGAAGCGGATCTCTCTGAGTGGGAACAGGTAATTTATGAAGAAGCTAACCCGACTGCTGAAGTCACTATCGGTATGGTTGGTAAATATATTGAGCTTCCTGATGCTTATAAATCGGTTAACGAAGCACTTAAGCACGCCGGCTTGAAGAATCGTTTAAGCGTAAACATTCGCTATATTGATTCTCAGGATCTGGAAACGAAAGGAACTGAAGCGTTAGATGATTTAGACGCAATTCTGGTTCCTGGTGGCTTTGGTGACCGTGGTATTGAAGGTAAGATTCTCGCTGCTAAATATGCACGCGAAAATAACGTTCCATACTTAGGTATCTGCCTGGGGATGCAAGTCGCCTTAATCGAATATGCGCGCAACGTAGCGGGTATGGAAGGCGCTCATTCAACAGAATTTAATAAAGAAACGAAATACCCAGTGGTTGGTTTAATCACTGAGTGGGTTGATTCAGACGGCTCAGTTGAAGAGCGTACTGAACAATCAGATTTAGGCGGTACGATGCGCCTGGGTTCTCAGCTGTGTCACCTGGAAAAAGGGACTAAAGCTTATGAACTGTATGGCAGCGCAACGATTCATGAGCGTCATCGTCACCGTTATGAAGTGAACAATGTTCTTCGTCCGCAAATTGAAAAAGCTGGTCTGAAAGTATCTGGCTTATCAGCAGACAAGAAACTGGTTGAAGTGATTGAGATTCCAAACCACCCATGGTTTGTAGCGGCTCAGTTCCACCCAGAATTTACTTCAACTCCACGCGATGGACACCCGCTATTTGCTGGCTTCGTTAAAGCCGCAGGCGAACACCAACGCGCAGAGTAAGATATAAGCAGTAAAGGACCCGGGTAGCTGTTAATCATGGCCGCTACCCTTTAAATTTGACATTGAAAAATCAACGAGAGGAAACATTAATGTCTAAGATCGTTAAAGTTCTAGGTCGTGAAATCATCGACTCACGTGGTAACCCAACTGTAGAAGCTGAAGTACACCTAGAAGGCGGTTTCGTAGGTATGGCTGCTGCTCCATCTGGCGCATCAACTGGTTCTCGCGAAGCTCTTGAGCTACGTGATGGCGACAAATCACGTTTCCTAGGTAAAGGTGTTCTTAAAGCTGTTGGCGCTGTAAACGGCCCAATCGCTGAAGCACTACTTGGTAAAGATGCAAAAGACCAAGCTGCTGTTGACCAAATCATGATCGACCTAGACGGTACTGAAAACAAAAACAACTTCGGTGCTAACGCTATCCTAGCTGTTTCTCTAGCAAACGCTAAAGCAGCTGCAGCTGCTAAAGGCATGCCTCTATATGAGCACATCGCTGAGCTAAACGGTACTCCAGGCGTATACTCAATGCCTCTTCCAATGATGAACATCATCAACGGTGGTGAGCACGCAGACAACAACGTTGATATCCAAGAATTCATGATTCAACCAGTTGGCGCTTCTACTCTTAAAGAAGCTCTACGTATCGGTGCTGAAGTATTCCACAACCTAGCTAAAGTTCTTAAAGCTAAAGGTCTTAACACTGCTGTTGGTGACGAAGGTGGTTTCGCTCCTAACCTAGAATCTAACGCTGCTGCTCTTGCTGCAATCAAAGAAGCTGTAGAAGCTGCTGGTTACGAGCTAGGTAAAGACGTTACTCTAGCTATGGACTGTGCTTCTTCTGAGTTCTACAACAAAGAAACTGGTATGTACGAAATGACTGGTGAAGGTAAAACTTTCACTTCAGAAGGTTTCTCTGACTACCTAGCTGACCTGACTACTCAATACCCAATCGTTTCTATCGAAGACGGTTGTGACGAGTCTGACTGGGATGGTTTCGCATACCAAACTAAGATCCTTGGCGACAAAATCCAACTTGTTGGTGACGATCTGTTCGTAACAAACACTAAGATCCTTTCTAAAGGTATCGAAATGGGTGTTGCTAACTCTATCCTTATCAAGTTCAACCAAATCGGTTCTCTAACTGAGACTCTAGCTGCAATCAAGATGGCTAAAGACGCAGGTTACACAGCTGTAATCTCTCACCGTTCTGGCGAAACTGAAGACGCAACTATCGCTGACCTAGCGGTAGGTACTGCTGCAGGTCAAATCAAAACTGGTTCTATGAGCCGTTCTGACCGTGTTGCTAAGTACAACCAACTTATCCGTATCGAGGAAGCTCTAGGTGAGCGCGCTCCTTTCAACGGTCTTAAAGAAGTTAAAGGTCAAGCTTAATTCCTTGCGGAAGTAGCTTAGCTTTAAAGCTTTAGAAAACGCCTCCTTTTGGGAGGCGTTTTTGTTTTTATCTTTCTGATAACATTGGATGCGGAATCTGGCACCCTGTTGGTTTCTGAAACGAAATTGCCCCTTTTCTTGGTAAATGTGCCACTCACAACATTCTCGGTCTCTCGTGTTTGACCAAATTTCATTAGTGACTCAATATGGCTATGGTTGATTATTAATGCGTTCGGGCTTGTCGCCACGAGCTGCATATGTACTCGAAACGAAGGAGGGTTTCATGACCAATAAACATCAAGGTTCTTGTCTTTGTGGTAGCGTGAAGTTTGAGCTTTCAGGTGATTTTCAGTCTTTCTTTTTGTGCTACTGCACTCGTTGCCAAAAGGATAGTGGTTCTGCTCATGCTGCGAATCTATTTGCTAAAGCTAGCACATTAACTTGGGTGCAAGGTGAAAGTGACGTTAAAACCTATCTGCATCCAAACTCAATGCATGCAAAAAGCTTTTGTCAAAAGTGTGGCTCTGCTCTTCCCACGATTGCTGAAAGTATTAACAGTGTGGTGGTTCCTGCGGGGAGTCTAGATAGCCCGGTTTCAATTGAACCTACCGCTAAAATTTTTATAAGCAGTGGTGCAAACTGGTCTCACAATTTAGCTAATGTGCCCAGCTATAAAGAATTACCGGGGCAGGTTAAAAGCTGATACATTATGAGTTTAGTTGACTATTTTTCTTCAGGTGTCATGATGAATCTTATTAGGACGACATGTTCCACTTTTGTATTCACTGTCTGAGATTTTGGGCAATTAATCAGACGATTATAGTCATCGTGTCCATATTTTAGCTCTGCAAAATATGGAGATTGTCCGTTGAAAAAGGCTGTTAGATTTACGTATTAATCGAGTTGAGGAAAGAAGCTTGATAACGAAAGAAATAAACTCGATACAAGATCTGCTAGTGGAATTAGCCGCAGATAATGAGGGTTATAATGGTGCTATATGGTATCGGGGCCAAGCGAATAAAGATTGGGAGCTTATGCCTGGCTACTTGCGACTTAGCCATCCTCCTTCCGAGTCTACGTTGATAAAAAAGTTTAAGCAAAGTGCAGCAATGCTTATAAGTACGACTCCTAATCAATCGTTTGATTGGCTATTCTTGATGCAGCATTATGGTGTGCCGACAAGGCTTTTAGATTGGAGCGAAAGTCCGTTAGTTGCTCTATACTTTGCAGTTGAAAATTATAAACAGCATGAGGGAGAGGATGCTGCTTTATGGTCATTGCGACCATCCGAATTAAATAAAAATGCTGGGATCAATAATACTGACGAAGAATTTTTTGTACCGTCTTTTGAAGATATAGAATTGAAAAACTACTCTGTTGAAACTCTAAGTCAAAATACCCGAACCCAACAGAGACCATTGGCCACGATTGCTACAAGGAACAATGCTCGCATTCAGGCTCAGCATGGCGTTTTTACAATTCATCATCACGAAAGAACGCCAATTGAGAGTGTAGGAGATTCGAGTCATGTGATTAAGTATGTTATTCCTGATGCATCTAAAGCCCCATTGTTAAAACAGTTATCCCTCTTAGGTTTTACAAAGTTTCAGCTTTTCCCAGAGTTGGCTAGCATTGGCGATATTATTAATGGAGAACTTTCATGAGCTATATAGAAACGTCACCAATAAAAAATAGCACTATAATGCTTCTCTATTCAGAAAGAGATGAGATCAAGTTAGATCCGCCATACCAAAGAATGGGTGGTGTATGGACGAAGGAAAAAAAGCAATTACTCATTGATTCTATCCTTAATGACTATGATATTCCTAAAATATACTTTCATACATATTCTCGAGAGGTACAGGCTGAAAGCGGGATGGTGTATGCTGTTATTGATGGGAGGCAACGACTTGAAACCATATGGGGTTTTATCGAGGGCGAATATACCCTAGCAAAGGACTTTGAGTACCAAAGAGACCCTGATCTTAATTTGGCTGGTTTGAGTTATGATGACCTTGCAAAGGAGCACCCTAGAATCAAGATCAAATTTGATTCATTTGTTCTACCTGTCATTCAAGTTGATACCGACGATGAAGATCTAATTGAAGATATGTTCTATCGGCTTAATGAGGCCGTTCCCCTAAATGCAGCAGAAAAAAGAAATGCTATAGGTGGTGACATGGTGAAGGCTATCCGTGAGCTGTCAGAACATATATTTTTTACTGATAAAGTTAAATTCGGAAATAAGCGTTATCAACATAGAGAGACTTCTGCAAGGCTTTTACTGGCTGAAGAAAACTTGTTCAGTAATAAAGGGTTGTTGGACACAAAGAAAGTATATCTTGATGCCTTAGCTAGAAACTACTATTCAGGAGAGTCGGATAAAGTAGCAATTCTTCAGGCCGCATGCTCAAATACTTTGAACCATATGGCAGAGACGTTCACAAGCAATGATGAACTATTGAGATCTCAGGGAAATATGACAGTCTATTACCTTCTCTTTAGAGAGGCATTGGCAAGCAATCAGCTCGAAAACATCACTAGACGAAAGTTCTTGGACTTCCAGGAGAAGCTGAAGGCTAACAGAATTTCAGCTGCAGAAGACTATGAGAATTCATCGTTCGATCTGTTGGAGTATGATCGCCTTACTCAGCAAGGAACAAATGATTCATCGAATATAAAGGAAAGGTTAAACATTCTTAAGTCTGAATTCGGTCTTGAAGTCTAAAAATTTAACAAATCAAAGCACACGGACGCAGCAAAGCTGCGCCGGTGTTTGAGGCGTTGGCATCTTTAAATCGGAGCAATAATGGAAAACTCAAACATACCTTTTCAAACTATAGACTGGAAAAATGTTCCTCGAACAGAGCATAAAGGAGAAACTGGAATTGCATATTGGCAAACTATGCAATTCGAGGGGTTACGAGTCAGATACGTAGAATATTCAAAAAATTATAAAGCTGATCATTGGTGTAAAAAAGGGCACATAGTATATTGCCTTGAAGGTGAAGTGGTAAATGAGCTTCAAAATGGAACCAAATCAACTTTACGTAAAGGCATGTCGTATATTGTTTCTGACGATTTAAGCTCTCATCGTTCTGTAACTGAAAATGGTGTTCATTTGTTGATCATTGATGGCGACTTTTTAAAGTCAAATACCTAACACATATGAGCCTTTTACCTGTCAATCGACGAATTTCAAGGAAAATGGAAATCGACTAGCGTGACATATCAGCAGAGCTACCCGAAAGCGCAATATCGACCGCCTTAATTCGGCGAATCGTCAACTCGTCTCGAATAGCCTTACCAACAAACCCATCCTTAACTATCAACTGAACATCAACCGTTAGCGCAGCCTGATAAGCGATCTCAAAACGTTCTTTCTGAGGATAAGGCTGAGATTCACAGCCAAGCCTTCCAGCATGATCCGCCTGACAGCAAAGTAAAACCTTATCTAAACGCTCTGCTTTACGCCACACATCGAGTTTATCAAATATTTTAACGAAGGTAGCCGGACGCAGTTCGGCGGCTCTGTGGATGTTTGAGTGCTGATCACAAACGGCCAGAGCGAGATCGCGGAACTCGTTGGGAATACGTAAGCGCTGACACAGCTCGCGGATCAGTTTTAACCCGGTGTGAGCATGCAGCTTATGGCTGGGCCATTCGCTTGCGGGTGTAAGCCCTTTACCTAAGTCATGCACCATAGCCGCAAAACGAACCACGGGATCGGTAGAAAGTAAGGCTGCCTGTTCGCTTACCATCAGCGTGTGGATGCCGCTGTCGACCTCAGGATGCCATTTTTCGGGTTGCGGGACACCAAACAAGCCATCAATTTCGGGAATAATAACCGCAAGCGCTCCACACTCACGCAGACAGGAAAGAAATACCTGAGGATTACGCGTGGTTAACGCTTTACTCCATTCGAGCCAGATACGTTCAGCAGTTAAGTGTTGCAGTTCATCGTTAGCAACAATTTCGCGCATCAGTTTCTGGGTTTCTTGGGCTATCGAGAAGCCGAGATGTGCCAGTTTGGCGGCAAAGCGGGCGACACGCAGTACACGCAGAGGATCTTCGGTAAAGGCTGAGGAGACATGGCGTAATATTCTATTTTCGAGATCCTGCTGGCCACCATAAGGATCGATAACCACGCCGTCAGAACTTTGCGCCATCGCATTAATCGTCAAATCGCGGCGTTTGAGATCCTCTTCCAGGGTGACATCGGCCGCGAAAAAGCAATCAAAGCCGGTATAGCCAGCGCCCGATTTTCGTTCTGTTCTGGCCAGGGCATACTCTTGTTTTGTTTTGGGATGCAAGAATACCGGAAAGTCTTTACCGACCGCCTGGTAGCCCAAGGAGAGCATTTCCTGAGGGGTTGAACCTACCACGACCCAGTCCTGATCATACACTTCGATGCCAAGCAACTGATCACGCACCGCGCCGCCAACTAAATAGGTTTGCATACATCCCTCATAAAATAAAAAGGCTTTTGGAATAAAAAAAGCTGCACATTTCTGTACAGCTTAGGATCAGAACTCGCTAACGTTATACCCAATCAGAACGATTTTTACGACGTTTAGGAATAATGTGCGGCAGAATGATACCAAAGAAAATACCGCCCAGCATAACGCCGCCACCATACATAAAGTATTTCATTAGCAGATCTTCTTTCTGCGTATCCAGCTTAGCGCGCAGTTCACGGATTTCACTTTGCGAAGTGGTAAATTTACTCATCATTTCGCTGTAGTTCTGTTCCAGCTCGCTCACCTGTTTGCTGCGAACTTCCAGTGATTCTGCCAGGCCCTCTTTTTCTCGGTTGGCATCTTCTTCAGCAGTGGATAATTTTGCTTTCACTTCTGCTAGTTCTGCCTCTAAGCGTGGTAAGCGTACTGCCATGCTCTCTGTTGAGGTAATAAACTTGCTCTGAATCCAGCCGGTACGGCCTTTGTCATCGACTACCTTGCTGTAGTCGGTCTGTTTATTACTTTCTATCAGGCGAATTTTGTCACCGGCATCAACGCTGCCAATGATACGGTATTCAGCACTGGGGCCAGAATGCATATAAGTAAATAGTTTGTCGGCAACATAGAGTTGTTGCGCAAATGACGGTGCTGCAAATAAGGCAAATAGCACCCAAGTCATTAATTTTTTCACGTTAAATCCTTTGCAGGTTAGATTGATAAAGTCAACGGTTTCAGCAGATAGTATGAAGTTTTTTTATCAGGTGCAACAAAGAAGGGAGGCAAAGCCTCCCTTTCTCAAATATTTATCACGCTATAACATCGGCATAACATTCATCTGACAGAATAATCAGACAAACATCGCCTCGATAACGTAATAGAAAACAACAGATAGTAGCGCACCAGCCGGTAGGGTTACGATCCATGAGGCAACAATGTTACGTACGACACCCAGGTTTAGGGCGGCAATACCACGAGCAAAGCCAACACCTAATACAGCGCCTACCAATGTTTGAGTAGTTGAAATAGGTAAACCCGTACCCGAAGCCAGTACCACCGTACAAGCGGTTGCCAATTGAGCGGCAAAGCCACGACTTGGCGTTAATTCGGTAATGCCGGTACCTACGGTAGCCATTACTTTATGTCCCATAGTCGCCAGACCAACCACAATACCAAAACCACCTAAAGGCAGAATCCACCAAGCAATGGTACTTTTGGCTGCAATGTTCCCCAGGTTTTCTACGGTAGAAACAATAGCTGAAAGTGGGCCGATCGCATTCGCTACATCGTTAGAACCATGGGCAAATGCCATTGCACACGCGGTAATCACCATTAATACGGTAAAGATGCTTTCAACACCAGCAAAGCTGTGATCTTCTTCTTTCGCGGAGAATTTACGCATGATGTACAGATAGCCGCCGAGCATCACTATGGCAGAGAAACCAGCAGACCATAACCAGGCTTCGGTGTTGCTCAGGTGCAGACCAACGTGTTTTAAGCCTTTCTTAATCGTAACCAGTGCAATCACCATGGTAGTGATAAACATGTAAACCGGTACAAAACGCTTGGCGTTCATCAACGGATTTTCCGTATCAAAGATTAATCGTTGCGCGCTGGTAAAAATCACGTAGGCAAAAATACCAGAGATAAGCGGAGTAATGATCCAACTACCAACGATGCCTTTTACTGAGCTCCAGTCAATCGCTTCAGTACCGACCGTCACACAAGCAAAACCGATGATGGCACCGATGATGGAGTGAGTAGTAGAAACCGGCCAGCCCATATAAGAAGCAAGCAATAACCAGGCACCAGCAGCCAGCAGTGATGACATCATGCCATAAACCAGCACGTCAGGCTGATCAATGAATAGTGAGGTTTCAATTACCCCTTTACGAATCGTATCTGTAACTTCCCCGCCAGCTAAATAAGCGCCGGCAAATTCGAAAATCATGGCAATAATAATTGCACTTTTGACCGTTAAAGCTTTGGAGCCGACTGAGGTTCCCATTGCATTGGCGACGTCATTCGCGCCGATACCAATGGCCATTAAGAAGCCGAAGAGGGCCGCAACAAGGACTATAATCGTGCCGTAATTTGCAAGTATATCCATTGTAATATCCAGTTTTTGTGTTTATGCAGGCAGCAGCAAAGCAAACCTGATCATTAATGAGGTTGAGTTGGCTGCCAAATAATCATTTTGTTTTATGAACGTGAAAGCATTAGCTCAAGGCGAGAACCTACTCGTTGAGCCTGATCTGCGATACCACCAATCCATTCAAATATTTTGTAAATGAACATCACATCGATAGGATTGTATTTAGATTCAATCGCCATCAAATCCTGGCGCAGCTGAATCTGCATCATATCTGTGTCATCTTCAATCACGTCAAGTTGGTGGATCATCTCAGCGACTAGCGTGACTTCTCGACCCTTAAAGCCGGTTTCCAGAAGTTCATCCAGTTCGTTAATCACTTTCTGCGCTTGATCCGCTGCGTCTAAGCAACGTTTCACATAAGCGATGAAGTTGGCCTGCAGTGGTTCAGGAATCACCAATTGGCGCCCATAAACGCGACCAGATACATCTTTTGCCAGGTTTGCTAGCTTATCCTGTTGAGTAAGCAGCTCCAGCATATCGGTACGGTCGACAGGTAAGAAAAGGCCACGCGGAAGTTTGAGACGTATTTCACGTTTCAAAACATCAGCTTCTTTTTCTAGGTGGGAGATTTGTGCTCGGATTTCTGCCGCTTTTTCCCAGTCACCTTGAAAGCTGACCTCGAAGAAGTTGATCAGATGCGAGCAACATTCGTTGACACAAACTACATGTCTCTGCAAAGGCTTGATAGGGGACTTTGCAAATAACCCCATGATTGTATTCACTGGCATGGTTAGTAAACCTAAAAATAGCCGATAACAAGTAAAAAGCCAAAGCTGGCTAATTGTTAAGCGATGGTTGTTACGGCGCGCATGTTAACCCATTCGATCGCGCTTTAAAACTGTTTTAGATCATCTAACCAGTGAAATTTCTATCTTGCTCGTCGACGCTTTAAGCAATATCCTGTCGCTATCTGTTGCAAAAGGGTACAGCATGGAAACTGAGATAGAGCTTAAGTTTTTTGTTTCTTCAGACTATTCGGATGTTCTAGTCGCAAAAATCGCCGAGCTAAAGGTCCTCCAACACAGCAGTCGACAGTTAGGGAATACCTACTTTGACACCTCCGATAACTGGTTGCGCCAACATGATATTGGTTTACGTATCCGGCGTTACGATGAGGTGTTTGTTCAAACGGTAAAAACCGCTGGTCGCGTGGTTGCTGGTCTGCATCAGCGTCCGGAATATAATGCTGAACATAATTCCAATATCCCTGATCTCACTCTTCACCCTGCAGAAATCTGGCCTGAGGGCAAAAGCATTCAACAGCTTGACGTTGAGCTAATGCCGCTGTTTTCCACCGATTTTATCCGCGAACAATGGTTAGTGAGTATGGCTGATGGCAGCCAGATCGAAATTGCCTTTGATCAGGGAACTGTCAGTTCAGGCGACAAACAAGACCTGATTTGTGAAGTTGAACTCGAGTTGAAATCAGGCCAGACCGATGCGCTGTTTACGCTGGCTCGCATGATCAGTGAACAGGGTGGTGTGCGGCTAGGCAATTTAAGTAAGGCGGCGCGTGGCTATCGTCTGGCTGGCGATTACATTCCTGAGCAGGTGAAGCCACTACCGCTGGTTGATACGCAAAGTAGTGACTCGGTTGAAAGCTGTTTTATCAAGTCGTTGGAACATGGCCTTTCCCACTGGTTTTACCATGAGCAAATCTTTGTCGAGCAAAGTTCAATCCCTGCCTTAGATCAAATCCGTCAGGCCATCTGTTTTATTCGTCAGACTTTGGCGGTCTATGGCAACATCGTTCCACGTCGGGCGAGTGCCATTTTGCGCCAGGAGTTAAAATGGCTGGAGCAGGAGCTTAACTGGCTAAAAGAGTATGCCTATCTTGATGATCTGCTTAAAGATAAAGGGCATGTTTTGCGTAAGCTGGATGCGCGTAAGTTCTTAGTAAAAGAATTGCAGGATCTACAAAATCAATTGCCTGACCGTGAGGAGAATTTAAGACTGTTGCAGTCTGGGCGTTACGTCGGTTTGATTATTGATTTGAGTCGCTGGATTCTATCCCGCGGATGGCAGCCATTTCTAGATGATAAAGCGAAAGATAAAATGGCTCAGGCGGTCGGTTTATTTTCCGTTGAACAGCTTGAACACTCATGGAACGAATTGTTGGCGGTATTCCCGGCCGAGCAAACGCTCTCTTCGGCTGAATATATTGAGCAGCAATATAATTTAACCCGTAACCTGTATACCGGAATTGGTCTGGCTAGCTTATACAGCATCGATAACCGGAATGCTTTCCGACTGCCTTGGGCTGATTTATTGCACGGCATTGATAATTTGCTGGCATTAAAACCGTTACAGGGGTTGATTGATCGGCTGGAGGGTGAGGAACAGGAGCAGCTTATTCGTTGGTTAATTCGTCAGGAAACGTCTATTTTACATGCCATGGAGCAGACCAAAAGTATTGGCCTGACGGCTTCGCCATACTGGAAGGCGGTATAACCCCTTTCATTTTTCCAATGTTGCGTCACTACTCTGACGCGACCTTCGTTTTTACTTTTTCATTGATGTAAATCTAGACATTCGGTATGTAAAGTAGTCTATTCTGCGCTAACTTCATCAGAGTACTTTTGTTCCTTTTATATAATAAAATTAAAGATTCTTGCGACTTAACCGATATTATTCTGAGTGTCGATGCTCTGAATGTTGAGAAGATGAGCAACTGCTTCCTATTTTAGTTGCCTATGTCACATTGCTTATGAATTTTATGAGCAAAATTCTTATCTCTGATATGATTTGTTACAAAGTACGATTAAATATGCAGCATTAGCGGTATAAATAATAACTATTACTATTGATTTCATTTTAAGTAGATTTGTAGACGGAGAACTGATATGACGAAAATGGCCTTTAAGCCATGGGAACGCGTGATAACCGATATTCGGTTGGTTCCTAAAATGGTCATCTTAATGGTGTTTAGTACCCTGCTGATCATTGCCAAGCAGTTAGGTGATGCAAGTGCGTTTTATCAAGTGCTGCTTGATGCTACCCAAAGCAGCAAAATTGCTGACCAGTATTATAATCATTACATCACTACCATGGTATGGCAGACCGCACTGATGGTTATTGTCTTTGTGGTTATCTTGTTGTTTACCGCCAGAGTTATGCTTAAGCAGAACAGTCAGCTGAGCAAGGCGATTCAGACTATGGCCTCACGCGATCTTTCACAGGAAATTGAAATTTCTTGTAAAGATGAATATGGCGATCTGGCGAAAGAGCTGGAAAAAACCCGTCGCCAACTGCAGGATGTGATTAAACTTCAGGTTAATGCTTCACAAGAATTATCGGCATTGAGTGAAGTCATGACCATGAGTATGGCGGAAACTCGCGATTCAGCGCAGGAAGAATTCAGTGAAATTGATCAGCTGGCTACGGCAATGAGTCAGATGACTTCGGCAGTTAGAACCGTGGCGGATAATGCTCATGCGGCTTCTCAACTGACTGAAGATGCAACGACGAAAGCTCAGACTGGCCAGGACTTCGTCCAGGGCACGATCAAAAAAATGAGTGAGCTGTCTAAAGATATTGCACAGTCAGCTAATGCGATTAATCAGGTTGAAGAACGGGTCGCGGCGATCAGCAGCGTAGTGGTGACGATTCAGAGTATTTCCGAGCAGACTAACCTGCTGGCGCTGAACGCGGCGATTGAAGCTGCGCGTGCGGGTGAAGCGGGGCGCGGTTTTGCGGTGGTGGCCGATGAAGTTCGTAACCTGGCACAGCGCACTCAGCAGGCAACAGTTGAGATTCAGGATATGATTGGTCATCTGCAAACCAGTGCAAATTCTGCGGTTGATCTGATGGAAAAAAGTGTGGTTGAAGCCGCTGAAGGTGTTGAACTGGTTGGAAATGCAGGCACCGAACTGAGCGGCATCGTTGATCAGATCAAGCAGATTAATGATATGAACTATCAGATTGCGGATGCTTCCGGTGAACAGACCAATGTGGCCCAGGAGATGGATAGCAACTTAAACAATGTCCGTGAGCTGGTTGAAGCTTCGGTTACTGTTGTGACAGAACTGCTGGAGACGTCAGAGATCATGCAGTCTAATGCTGAAGAGCTAGACAAAAAAATAAGCTCATTTAAAGTTTAGTTCAATCAATGAGTTGATATAACGCCCACTCTTAAACAGTGGGCGTTTTTTATTGCGGCTGTTTTGTTATAACGTCATTGAAGTTGGGTATATACTCAATTCATCGCCTGTCTTATCTGGAGTTTCAATGCAATTACCTTCTGAACTCAATTCTGTGGCTACCCAGCACTATGATCAACTGCTTGAGCGTTATCCATTTATCAGTCTATGGTCGCCGGAGTTTACTCTGCAGTTACGCTATGTTCTGGGGCTGAGTAACTTTATTTATGAAGCGCTGATGCGAAATGAAGCTTTATCCCGGCAACTGCCGGAACTGATCGCCAGCACTGACCGTCGTTGCTGCTACCGGGATGAACTGAAACAGACACTGGATGAAATCAGTAATGAAGAGCAGGGCATGGTGCAGTTACGTCATTTCCGCTACCGGGAGATGGTCTATATTGCCTGGCATGATTTCATTTTAAATCAGACTGAACAGTCTGGCATTGATGGTGACTGGTCGCTGGAGCTTAGCCTGAGTCATCTCAGCGAACTGGCTGAAGCGATGATTTTTGAAACTTATCAGTGGCAGTATCGTTTATGTTGCCAGGAGTTTGGTACGCCTTGTAATGCCGAGGGAGAAGCTCAGCCGATGCTGATTATCGGTATGGGCAAACTGGGTGGTGGTGAGCTGAATTTTTCATCCGATATCGACCTGATTTTTACCTACCCGGAAAATGGCGAAACCCAGGGCGCGCGCCGAAGTATCGCCAATGCACAGTTCTTTACTCGCCTGGGGCAACGGATTATCAAGAGCCTGGATAAACCAACCGTTGACGGCTTCTGTTATCGGGTGGATATGCGCTTGCGGCCATTTGGTGAAAGTGGCCCGTTGGTGATGAGTTTTGCCGCGCTGGAAGATTATTACCAGGAGCAGGGGCGTGACTGGGAACGCTACGCAATGGTCAAAGCACGGGTTATGGGGCGCGAGATGTACCCACGTTATCAGGAGCTGCGCCAGATGCTGCGTCCTTTTGTCTTCCGTCGTTATATCGATTTCAGTGCGATTCAGTCGTTGCGCCGGATGAAATCAATGATTCAGACCGAAGTACGCCGCCGTGGGCTGGTGAATAACATTAAACTCGGTGCAGGTGGCATTCGCGAGATAGAATTTATTGTTCAGGTCTTCCAGCTAATTCGTGGTGGGCGGGAACCCACTTTACGTTATCGTGGTTTGCTGGAAACGCTGGATTCGATTCAGCAGTTACAATTGCTCAAGGATTTGGATGTTGAACACCTGCGCTATGGATACCTCTATTTGCGCCGTCTGGAAAATCTGCTGCAGGCGCTGGATGATAAACAGACGCAAACCTTGCCGGATAATGAGTTGTGTCAGCATCAGTTATCCTGTGCTATGGGCGCGTCTGACTGGGCTGAGTTGGTGGCAGAGGTTCAGCAGCATATGCGCAATGTACATGGTGTTTTTACTGAGTTGATCGGTGAAGAAGAGAGTGGCGAACAAGATGCGCCGGATCGTTGCTATCATGAACTATGGGATTTAGCGCATAAACCAGAAGTAGTCGCGGATATTATTGAAAAAGATATTGGTGCAACACAGGAAGCCGGTATTGCTGAAACCTTAACCGATTTTAAAGGTGAAATTTCCAAGAAAACCCTAGGCCCGCGCGGGCGCGAGGTTCTTAACCGTTTAATGCCGAAAGTATTTGCAGCCGTATTCGCCCATAAGAATGCTCAGTTTGGCTTTTCTCGTGTATTGCACCTGTTGCAGAACATTGTTACTCGTACCACCTATCTTGAGCTGCTGGATGAGCATCCCGCCGCATTAACTCAGTTAGTACGTTTGTGTACTGCCAGCCCGATGATTTCCGAGCAACTGGCCCGTTATCCCATTCTGCTTGACGAACTGATCGATCCCAAACATCTGTATAACCCTGTTGCATTGGATTCCTACAAGACTGAGCTGCGAGATTTTCTGGCCCGAATTCCGGAAGATGACATGGAACAGCAGATGGAAGCGCTACGCCAGTTTAAGCAGATCTGCCTGCTGAAAATCGCCGCTGCCGATGTAGCGGAAGTGTTGCCTGTCATGAAAGTGAGCGATCACCTGACCTATCTGGCGGAAGCGATAGTTGAAGCGGTAGTCAAGCAGGCGTGGATGCAGACCGCCGAAAAGTACGGCGAGCCAACCCACCTGAAGCAGCGCGATGGTCTAGGTTTTGCGGTGCTTGGCTATGGTAAAGTGGGTGGCTGGGAACTGGGTTATAACTCGGATCTCGATATTGTGTTTGTTCATGATTGTCCGGCGGATGTCTACACCGATGGGAAAAAAGAAATTGATGGCCGCCAGTTCTATCTTCGTTTGGCACAGCGGATTGTACATCTGTTCTCAACCCGAACGCCGTCTGGGATTTTGTATGAAATCGATACCCGATTGCGTCCTTCAGGTGCTTCCGGGTTACTGGTCAGCCCGATTGACGCGTTCCGTGACTATCAGGACAAAGAGGCCTGGACCTGGGAACATCAGGCTCTGGTTCGGGCAAGAATGATTTTTGGCGATCAACCTCTACAGCAGGCATTTACTCAGGTTCGGCATGATATTTTATCCAAACAGCGCGATATTGAGCTGTTGAGTAAAGAGGTGTCTGATATGCGGAAAAAAATGTCGGATCATCTGGCGAATAAAAAATCCGGACGTTTTATGCTCAAACAGGATCAAGGGGGTATCACGGATATCGAGTTTATTGCTCAGTATCTGGTACTGCGTTTTAGTCATGATAAGCCAGAGTTAACCCGGTGGTCGGATAATGTGCGGATATTTGAATCATTAATGAATGAAGGGGTTATGAGTGCCGAGCAATCGCAGCAGTTAACCCATGCCTATACGACGATTCGCGATGAAGTTCATCACCGTAATTTGCTTAATTTATCGGCTGATGTGGATGAAAGTAAATTTAGTCAGCAGCGGCAGGATGTGGTGAATGCCTGGCAGCATTGGTTCGGTTAGGCCGTAAGGCTTTTTCAATAATTTGAATGTGATAAACTTAGCCCAAAATAAGAATTGGAGAATCTAGATGAAACCCATTTTGCCTGATTATCAGCAAGCTGGCGTGTTAGTGGTTGGCGATGTGATGCTGGATCGTTACTGGTATGGCCCGACCGGGAGAATTTCCCCGGAAGCACCAGTGCCGGTGGTTAAAGTTGAGCATAACGAAGAGCGCCCTGGCGGTGCCGCTAACGTAGCGATGAATATTGCTTCATTGGGTGGAGTTGCTCATCTGATTGGCCTGACTGGTAATGATGAACCAGCCAGCGTCCTCAATGAGAAGCTGACCTCTCTGGATGTGAAGTGTGATTTTGTTGGTTTAGATGAAATTCCGACCATTACCAAATTGCGCGTACTAAGCCGAGGCCAGCAGCTCATTCGTCTTGATTTTGAAGACAAAGTGGAAGATTTTGACCCGCAACTGATCACCTCCCGTATGGCGAAAATCCTGCCAAGTGTTAAAGCGGTGATTTTGTCTGATTATGCCAAAGGGACTCTGGAGCATGTTGAAACCTATATTCAGCTTGCAAAAGAAGAGGGTGTGCCAGTATTTATCGATCCGAAAGGATCGGATTTTGAACGCTATCGCGGTGCAACCTTGCTGACGCCAAACCTGTCTGAATTCGAAGCGGTGGTGGGTAAAGTGAAAGATGAAGCCATGTTGGTGGAAAAAGGGCTAGAGCTGATTGACAAATACGATCTCGATGCGCTGCTGGTGACCCGAAGTGAGCAGGGAATGACTCTGTTACGTCGTGGTCAGAAACCTTTCCACTTACCAACGTTGGCCAAAGAAGTGTACGACGTAACTGGGGCAGGTGATACGGTTATTTCGGTACTGGCAGCGTCTGTCGCCGCTGGTAAACCGCTGGATGAGGCTTGTGCTCTAGCGAATGCCGCAGCAGGTGTTGTAGTTGGTAAAGTTGGTACGGCTACCGTATCAACGATTGAACTGGCGGAAGCAGTGCATGGCAGTCAGGATACCGATTTCGGTGTGATTGGCGAAAGTGCTCTGATTACCGCAGTGAAAAAAGCTCAGGCACGTGGTGAGAAAGTAGTAATGACTAACGGCTGCTTTGATATTCTCCATGCTGGCCATGTTTCTTACCTTAACCATGCCGCGCAACTGGGTGATCGCCTGATTGTGGCGGTAAATACCGATGATTCAGTGAAACGTCTGAAAGGGCCTGGTCGTCCGGTGAACCCAACCGATCGTCGTATGGCTGTATTGGCTGGTTTAGGTGCGGTCGACTGGGTGGTTCCGTTTGAAGAAGATACACCGCAGCGTTTGATTGCTGCCGTCCTGCCGGATCTGCTGGTGAAAGGTGGTGACTATAAACCGGAAGAGATTGCCGGTGGTAAAGAGGTAATCGAAGCGGGTGGTGAAGTGCGGGTGCTTAACTTTGAAGATGGCTGCTCAACCACGGAAATTATCGAAGCGATTAAAGGTGGCAGAGGCTAGATCCGAAGTTGAATTGATTCTCTCGTTCCCACGCACAGCGTGGGAACGAGAGAATTACTTTGGGTATAGATGATGACTTGGGGTTATTTTAATCCCGCATTAATATCCAGAATATCCTGTTCATTCAGCGTTCCGACTGACTGGCGAAGTTGTAATTCACTCAGAATATAGTCGTAACGGGCATTAGACAGGCTCTTATTAGCGTTGTACAAACGACGGGTTGCATCCAGAACATCAACGATGGTTCGGGTGCCGACTTCAAATCCAGCCTGAGTCGCCTCAAGTGCTGATTTAGCCGAAATCACAGTCTGCTGATAGGCACGAATGGCTCCGATAGAAGCATTGATGTTGTTGTTATTGGCCCGAACATTTTTGGCTACCGAACGGAAAGTAGCTTCCAGATTTTGCCCCGCCTGAACATAACCGAATTCAGCCTGTTTAGTGCTGGAGGTGATTTTTCCGCCGGTATACAGCGGCATAGAGAAGTTAACCCCAACGCTAAAATTATTGATTGGGTCATAAATATCAACGTTACTATTATCGTCGTTATATTCGTGCATCATGTTGTAACCGGCATCCAGGGTAAGGCTTGGCAAGCTAGCCGAACTGGCCAATTTGATTTGGTCTTTAGCCAGATCCAATCCGATACGCGCCGCCAATAATGACAGGTTCTTTTCTTCTGCTTCTTTAAGTAGTTCATCCGGTCCCTGTTCGACTTTAGACACGGAAAAACGTGCAGTATCGAGGCCACTTAATGAGTCATACTGTTGGCCGGTAATTTCACGTAGCCCTTCATAGCTGTTAATCAATGAGTTATTGGCTAATACTTCATCGGCCAGTACACCATCAAATTGCGCCTGAGCTTCATGCACATCGGTGATCGCTGATAAACCAACATCAAAGCGTTGTTTGGTCTGTTCTAGTTGACGGGCTACCGCCGCTTTTTCTGAGCGAACGAATGCTAGGTTATCTTTCGCACGCAATACGTTAAAATAGGCCTGAGCAACGCGTAAGATTAATCCCTGCTGCATGGCCGCGTATTGTGAGTCAGCCTGACGTGCTGATTTTTCTGCACTGTCGAGGGTGATCCAACTCGAGCGGCGGTACAATTCCTGCGATAAACCGACTCCGGCACTCAAGCGACTGCTGTTGGCTGAATCAAAATCACTGCTGACTATGTTATAGCCAGCGGATAAGTTGATTTGCGGCAGAAAACTTCCACGAGAAGAGTTAATGGCTTCATAAGCTGCATCGCGTTGGGCAGCAGCACTTAATAGCTGAGGATCATTCTGTTTAGCCTGGTCATAAATCTGAGCAAGGTTTTCTGACCATGCAGATTGCGACACCCCGCTGAGGGTCGTTGCGATAAGAAGAGAAAGCATTTTTTTCATCGGTCTTATTCCTGCCGTAGTAATGAAAAAGGATTAGTCCAAGTGTAATGTATTCATGGGTATTGATATATTAGTTTGCACTAAATATGGTTAGCTATCCACTTGGATAATTAATTTAATTTGCTAATTTAAAGAATTTTTTAAGTTTTACGTAAAATGTTGAGTGAAATCCTTGGTTGGCGCCACTATCCATGATTAACTAGGCTCATGAGTTACGAGGTAGATTATGCAGCGTTCAAATGAAAAATGGGGAGAATTTACTCCTCAAGATGTTGAAATTGTCAAAAAAGAGACCCTATTTCAGGGTTTCTTTAAAATGATCAAATACCATTTTAAACACAAACGCTACGAAGGCGGAGTGAGCCGGGTCATACAGCGCGAAATGTTTGTTCGCGGAAAAGCCGCAGCACTGCTACCTTATGATCCGATTCGTGATCAAGTTGTGCTGATTGAGCAAATTCGGGTAGGTGCACTGGAACATCCAAATCCATGGCAAATAGAGATTGTTGCCGGAATTATTGATAAAGATGCGGAAGGTGCCGAACAGGTGGTTCGCCGTGAGGCAATTGAAGAAGCCGGGGTTACGGTTGGACGTATCGAACACGTTACCGCATACTATCCATCTTCGGGCGGTTGTAATGAACTTATTGATGTTTTTGTTGGTGAAGTGGATGCTTCTACCGCCATGGGTATCCATGGATTGCTTGAAGAAGATGAAGATATTAAAGTGCAGGTGGTTAGCCGCGAAGAAGCTTACCAACTGGTAAAAAATGGCACGATAGAAAACGGTGCTTCGATCATCGCCTTACAATGGCTGGAACTGAATAAAGACGAATTAAGGGCAAAATGGCACAAGTAGCAATTCAAAATACCTACCATGTTGATCTATCTGATCTTATGCGGGTATATGAAAAAAATTATGCCAAACTGAATGCATTGTTACCGACCCAACCTCAGGTTAAGGACGTACGTTGCTATCAGGCTGCTTATATGTTGTATCAGTTGGAAGTGACTGAGGTCACAAAATACACAACTTTAGTCAAAGTTTGTCAAAGCGATGATTCGGCAATGTTTCCTTTGCCGACAATGTCTGTCAGGTTATATCACGATGCCAGAGTCGCAGAAGTGTGTGAAACGGATCAGATCCGCCGGGTTAAGGCACGCTATGATTACCCTAATGCCGACATGGCACAAAAAGATGAGAAAGCACAAATCAATCGTTTTCTTGGCGATTGGCTTACTTTCTGTTTAAAACATGGTATTAGTCGGACACCGATTAGTATTGGAAAAAGCAACTGATTTAGGTTAAAGAATTTTGGACGTTTCGCTTACCGTTGAACAATCTGACATAGCGAGGGTGATTCAGATTACCGATACTCATCTGTTTGGTGCGGATGATGGTAGTCTGTTGAGTGTAAATACCGCAGATAGTTTTTTATCGGTGGTTGATGCAGTTCAATCTCAGCCATTTGCCTTTGATGCCATTCTGGCAACCGGTGATATTTCTCAGGATCACAGTGAAGAGTCATATCTGCGTTTTGTTGAAGGGATTAAGTCACTCAACCGCCCCTGCTTTTGGTTGCCGGGTAATCACGATTATAAGCCGGGAATGAATTCGGTATTACCTAATCAGCAAGTGAGTCAGCCAAACCATCTGCTGCTGGGTGAACACTGGCAGGTGATTTTTCTTGATTCTCAGGTTGTCGGGGTACCACATGGGCAATTAAATGATGGTCAGTTAGCTTTGTTAAGTCAGAAATTGCAGGATCACCCTCAGCGTCATACTCTGGTATTACTCCATCATAATCCATTATTGGTTGGTAGTGCCTGGCTTGACCAGCACTGCCTGAAAGAGCGTGAGCGCTTTTGGGATGTGATTGGCCAGTTTAACAACGTGCGTGCGGTAGTGTGTGGGCATGTTCATCAGGATAGTCAGTGTCAGCATCAGGGAGTTGAAGTGCTGACGACACCATCCACTTGTATTCAGTTTAAACCCGATTCCGATGAGTTTGCGCTTGACCAGTTGTCTCCGGGATGGAGGGAAATTGAGCTACACTCTGATGGCAGAGTGGTGACCCGGGTAAAAAGACTGAGTAACGGCCTGTTTCTCCCTGATTTTACCTCAACGGGATATTAGTCGATGAGCGATAAAAAACCTTCACTACTGCTTTATATTCATGGTTTTAACAGTTCACCTGAATCGTTTAAAGCCACAGTGATGGCCGATTATTGCCAGATACATCGTCCGGACATCAAAGTGGTGATCCCGAAACTGCCTAACTTTCCCGCTCAGTCTGCTCAATTACTGACGCAGTTAATGGATGAAATCGTTCCTGATTATCAGGTCGGCCTGGTCGGCAGTTCATTAGGTGGCTATATGTCGACCTGGCTCAATCAGCGTTATGGCTGCCCGGCCGTCTTGGTAAACCCCGCGGTTAAGCCGTATGAGTTGTTAGTTGATTACCTTGGCCCGCAGGCTAATATTTACACCAAAGAGCAGTATGTGCTGGAAGCGCATCATGTGGATGAACTTAAAGTGCTTGATGTTGAGACGATAGAACACCCTGATCAGTTCTGGCTATTAGCCCAGACTGGAGATGAAGTGCTCGATTATCGCCAGGCGCTAGAAAAATTTTCCGCTGCCCGTCAGACAGTTGAAGAAGGGGGCGATCATAGTTTTATCGGTTTTGAGAATTACCCGGAAAAGATTCTGCAATTCCTTAATTTATAGCCGCTTGATGAGCGGATAATCATAAATTTTATCTTACAAGCCAGTTAGTTTCTTGACAGACCCCCCGTGCTTCGCAGAGTCTTATGTTTAACTCTTAATTGTTTGTTACTATACCCTTTAAATACGAAGTCGCAGCTCCAGTTATCTGGGGTATATGTGTATAAATTTTTTATCGTTTTCGATTGATATAAGCATTCCTCACTATGACAGAACAATATAATGCTGGTGCCATTGAAGTCCTTAATGGATTAGAGCCAGTGCGCCGTCGCCCCGGAATGTATACCGATACCGTGCGCCCTAACCATTTAGGTCAGGAAGTGATCGACAACAGTGTCGATGAAGCATTGGCCGGATACGCTTCTAAGGTTCAAGTTATTCTTCACGCCGATCAGTCACTGGAAGTCATTGATGACGGTCGTGGTATGCCGGTAGATATTCACCCGGAAGAGAAAGTTTCCGGGGTGGAACTGATTTTATGTAAATTGCATGCCGGCGGTAAGTTTTCCAATAAAAACTATCAGTTCTCCGGTGGTTTGCATGGCGTAGGTATCTCGGTGGTTAACGCTCTATCCAAACGGGTAGAGGTGACGGTACGCCGTGACGGGCAGGTGTATGAGATTGCCTTTGAGCATGGTGACAAAGTTTCCGATCTGACCGTAACTGGTACTTGTGGCCGGCGTAATCGCGGTACTAGTGTCCATTTCTGGCCTGAAGCCAAATATTTCGATTCGGCTAATTTTTCTGTTTCGCGTTTGGTGAATAACCTGCGTGCCAAAGCGGTACTGTGTCCGGGCCTGGAAATCACTTTCCAGGATAAAGTGAATAACAACGACTACCACTGGTATTACGAAGACGGCCTGAAAGATTATCTGGCTGAAGGCGTTAAAGGTTATACCTTGCTGCCGGAAGAGCCGTTTACCGGTGAATTTCTGGCTGATCATGAAGCGGCAACTTGGGCGCTGATCTGGCAACCGGAAGGCGGTGAAATGATCACCGAAAGCTATGTAAACCTGATCCCAACCTCTCAGGGCGGTACGCATGTGAATGGTTTGCGTCAGGGCCTGTTGGATGCAATGCGTGAGTTTTGCGAATTCCGCAATCTGTTGCCGCGTGGGGTCAAACTGACTGGTGAAGATGTCTTCGACCGCTGTTCTTATGTACTTTCGGTTAAGATGCAGGATCCACAATTTGCCGGTCAGACCAAAGAACGCCTCTCTTCACGCCAGACGGCGGCATTTGTGTCCGGAGTCGTAAAAGATGCCTTCAGCCTGTGGCTGAATGAGAAGCCGCAACTGGCGGAGCTGTTGGCTGAACTGTGTATTTCCAACGCCCATCGCCGTATGCGTGCCAGTAAAAAAGTGGTGCGCAAGAAAATTGCTTCCGGCCCGGCGCTACCGGGTAAACTGACCGACTGCAGTGTCCAGGATTTAGCGCGTACAGAGCTGTTTCTGGTGGAAGGGGACTCGGCGGGCGGTAGTGCCAAACAGGCGCGTGACCGTGAATTTCAGGCGATCATGCCGCTGCGTGGTAAGATCCTCAATACCTGGGAAGTGGCGGCCGATGAAGTACTGGCTTCTCAGGAAGTACATAATATTTCTATTGCCCTGGGGATTGATCCGGATAGCGATGATCTGACCAGCTTACGCTACGGTAAAGTGTGTATTCTGGCGGATGCGGACTCGGATGGGTTACACATCGCGACGCTGTTATGTGCGCTGTTCGTAAAACATTTCCGTTCACTGGTTACCGCAGGCCACGTTTACGTAGCGATGCCACCCCTTTATCGTATCGACTGTGGTAAAGAAGTCTATTACGCCCTGGATGATCAGGAAAAAGAAGGCGTGTTAGAGCGTCTGAGTAAGAAAAAAGCCAAGATCAACGTACAACGCTTTAAGGGGTTGGGTGAGATGAACCCACTGCAATTGCGCGAAACCACCATGGATCCGAATACTCGCCGTCTGGTGCAACTGACCATCGACGATCATCAGGAAACGGATGAAATGATGGATATGTTATTAGGCAAAAAACGTGCGGATGACCGCCGCAGTTGGTTGCAGAGCAAAGGTGATCTGGCAGAGGTATAAACAGAATGTCGACAGAAATGAGCTTTGACGGGGTAGAACAACTGCCGCTGCGCAAGTTTACCGAAGAAGCCTACTTAAATTATTCAATGTACGTAATTATGGATCGTGCATTGCCTTATATCGGTGATGGTCTTAAGCCAGTTCAGCGCCGGATTATTTATGCGATGTCGGAGCTGGGACTTTCCGCCTCCGCAAAATATAAGAAATCAGCTCGTACCGTGGGTGACGTGTTGGGTAAATACCACCCGCACGGTGATTCCGCCTGTTACGAAGCGATGGTGCTGATGGCGCAGCCGTTCTCTTACCGTTACCCGCTGGTCGATGGTCAGGGGAACTGGGGGGCTCCGGATGATCCGAAATCCTTCGCGGCGATGCGTTATACCGAAGCTAAACTGTCTAAATTTGCTGAGGTACTACTCGGCGAACTGGGTCAGGGGACGGTGGAATGGCAGCCTAACTTTGACGGCACCATGCAGGAGCCGCAGATGTTACCAGCACGTTTGCCGCACATCTTGTTGAATGGTGTTACAGGTATCGCGGTGGGCATGGCGACCGATATTCCACCACATAACGTCCGGGAAATCGCGGCAGCCACGGTGCATTTGATCGATAAGCCTAATGCCTCTCTTGCTGACGTGATGGAGTTCGTACAAGGGCCTGATTATCCGACTGAGGCAGAAATCATTACGCCGACAGCGGAAATCGAGAAAATCTATCGTTCCGGCCGTGGCAGTATCAAGCAGCGTGCCGTGTGGCATAAAGAGGGTAGTGATATTGTTATTACCGCTCTGCCACATCAGGCATCGGGTGCCAAATTACTTGAGCAGATTGCCAATCAGATGCGGGCGAAAAAACTGCCGATGGTGGAAGATCTGCGTGACGAATCGGATCACGAAAACCCGACTCGGATTGTGATTGTTCCGCGTTCAAATCGCATTGACTGTGATTTGCTGATGAATCACCTGTTTGCTTCGACCGACCTGGAAAAAAGCTTCCGGGTTAACCTGAATATGATTGGCCTGGATAACCGCCCTCAGGTTAAAGGTCTGGTTGATATTCTCAGTGAATGGATTGAATTCCGCCGCACAACCGTACGTCGCCGTCTGCAATATCGTCTGGATAAAGTGCTGGCGCGTTTACATATCCTGGAAGGTTTGTTGATTGCTTATCTCAACCTGGATGAAGTGATTGAGATTATCCGTACCGAAGATGAGCCGAAAGCGGTGTTGATGCAGCGCTTTGGCATCACTGAGATTCAGGCTGATGCGATTCTCGATACCCGTTTACGTCACCTGGCTAAACTCGAAGAGATGAAAATCCGTGGCGAGCAGGATGAACTGGAAAAAGAACGGCAGAAACTGGAACAACTGCTGGGTTCAGAACGCCGCCTGAATACGCTGCTGAAAAAAGAGATTGAAGCAGACGCGGAAAAATATGGTGATGATCGCCGCTCACCACTGGTTGAACGTGCTGAAGCTAAAGCATTAACCGAACGTGATCTGGTGCCAAGCGAACCTATCACGGTGATCCTGTCGGATAAGGGCTGGATTCGTCATGCCAAAGGGCATGATATCGATTGTCATGGATTGAACTACAAATCGGGTGATCAGTATCTGGCGCATGCTTGTGGTAAGAGTAACCAGCAAGCCGTCTTCCTTGGTAGTGACGGGCGCAGTTATTCACTCGAATCCCACTCATTGCCTTCAGCTCGTTCGCAGGGTGAACCGATCACTGGTCGCTTAAGTATCAGTGAAGGTACGACTATCCGTCAGGTTGTCATGGGTGAAGAAGACCAGCTGTGGTTAGTCGGTTCCGATGCCGGTTATGGCTTTATCTGTAAAGGTGCCGATTTACTGTCGAAAAACCGCAGTGGTAAAGCGTTGGTGAATTTACCGGAAAATGCTGAGATTATGGAACCGCAGGCATTAAGCTCACTGGAGTCGGATGAGATTGTTGCGATCACCAATCAGGGCCGCATGCTACTGTTCCCGGTTAAGGATCTGCCACAATTAGGCAAAGGCAAGGGGAATAAGATTATCAATATCCCTTCTGCTAAAGCGAAATCTCGTGAAGAGTTTGTGGCTTATCTGCTGACCATTCCACCGGGTGTTACCCTAACGCTCTACGCTGGTAAGCGTAAACTGGGACTGAAACCGAGTGATCTGGATAATTTCCGTGGTGAACGTGGTCGCCGTGGCGGTTTGTTGCCAAGAGGCTTGCAACGGGTTACCCGGATTGAAATCGCTGACGATAACGCAGCGACAGATGAAAGTGAAAACTGATCATTTTTGAGTGCAATAACCGGGCATGGCTCGGTTATTTTTTAACGGACTCTGGAAAACGAATAAGGAAAAATCTATGAAACTGATTTTGACTGCAATGACTGCTGCACTACTTTTAAGTGGTTGTGCGGAAACTTGGAAAGGGGTAAAAGAAGACTCTTCGACGATTTGGGATAAAACCAAACAGACCACCGGTGAAGTAGTGCAAGGGACCAAAGAAGCGATTCATGATGCGACTGAGTGATATCAATTACTGATAACTAGGTGGGAAAGGAATAGAGATGAAGACGATCGGGTTACTTGGCGGTATGTCGTGGGAATCGACCCTGAGTTACTACAAAGCGATTAATCAGGGAATTAAAGCGAAATTAGGCGGCCTTAATTCGGCGAAAATTTGCCTGTACAGCGTAAATTTCGATGAAATTGAAAAGCTGCAACATGCGGGTAAGTGGGCCGAAACAGCGGAAATTCTTGCCCAAGCAGCCCGTTCGGTTGAAGCTGGTGGTGCTGATGGCCTGCTGATTTGTACCAATACCATGCACAAAGTGGCTCCCGAGATAGAAGCGCAAATCTCTATTCCTATTCTGCATATTGCCGATGCTACGGCTGAGCAGCTTAAAGCAGATGGTGTGAGTAAAGTAGGTCTGCTCGGCACCCGTTTCACCATGGAACAGGACTTTTATACATCTCGTTTGACGGATAAATTCGGTATTGAAGTGGTGATCCCACAAGAGAAAGAGCGCGAGACGATTCATCGGGTGATTTATGATGAACTGTGTCGCGGTGAGATTAATCCGTCGTCGAAAAATGCCTACCTAGCCATCGTGCACAGCTTGCAGCAGCGAGGTGCGCAAGCTGTCATTCTTGGCTGTACTGAAATCGCCTTATTGATTCAGCAGACTGACACCGCAGTACCTTTATACGACACCACCGAGATTCATGCGGCCAAAGCGGTGAGTTGGGCACTAGAAGAGTAGTCAGTCGCTTAGTCTATTGGTTAGTGTTCCTTTTTGGTGATTTTGTCTAAATACCCCATGGCAAAAGCCGATAGAACAAATGTGACATGCAGTAACAAGTACCATTTAATTTTATCATCCGGAACATTTTCAGTATTCATAAATACTTTGAGTAGATGAATTGAAGAAATTGCTACGATAGAAGCGGAGACCTTATTTTTTAGAGATCCGGTATCTAACTTGCCCAACCAGAGCAATTTATCTGCGTTATCATCTACATCGATTTTAGAAACAAAATTCTCATAACCAGAAAACATTACCATGATAATCAAGCCACCCACGAGTGAAATGTCTATCAAAGAGAGTGTTACCAGTACCAGGTCGGTTTCCGTAATCGTAAATATGTGAATCAGTACATGATACACTTCTTGAAAAAACTTCACGCCCAACGCCAACAGGATAAAACTTAGCCCAAGATAAATAGGTGCCATTATCCATCGGGCTGAATACAACAACTTCTCAAATAATCGTTCCATAAAACGGCATGCGTCCTTTACTTACGTGCTGGTATGTAGAGGCTTGATGATAATGATTTTCAAATAAAAAAGAAACTTCCTCGTAACACTGGCATCGTCGTTGGTTTAAGCCTCTTTGCACAAAACCAAGTCAACCTATCTCATTTTACAAAAAGCTGATCCAATCCGACCTTGCCAGATCCTTTTAAAAACAGCAAAAAACACAGCGCCAGCCATGGCAGGTGAGTTGAGTAGGCATCGGGGTAGACGAAAAACTGAATGACCATGGTCATCGTCAGTAGCCCTAATGCGGCAAGGCGGGTACCTAAACCGATTAGCAGCATTAGAGGGAACAGGTGCTCTGCTGTGCTAGCCAGATAAGCCGCCCATTGATAGGGAATCAGTGGTAACTGATATTCGTATTGAAACAGATAAAAGGTGCTCTCTTTGAGTGCTGGCCAGCCTAACTGAAATTGTCCAGTGAAGAGATTGATTGCCAGACCTTCAATTTTAGTTTGGCCCGATTGCCAGAATACGGTGGCTAAGGCAATGCGACTGAGTAGCAGTAAAGCCGTATCGGCCATAGGGAGCAGCTTTGCTGCAAGTGTTGGAGGAAAGAATCTTTGCATCATGATTTACCTTGCGCTGAACTGGCCAACGAGTTGATTGAGCAGATGATGGGTAAGGAAACCATCTGACTGAATGTGCTACTTAGTTGTTGTGGTTCGATAGCCTGGCAAGCATTTTCTAAACTGTCACCCGCCTGTAGTCGTCTGAGCAACTGAAAGGTAGGTATATCAAGCTGATAGCAGTGTCCCCATAAACCTTGCTTGGCCAGCAGCAAATATTCGCCCTGTTGCCAGTGGATGTCGGACAGTGATAATGGACTGTCGGGTTGATGGGCAAGATATAAAGAACCAGTGGCATAATGGCTGTGCCATAGGGTGATATTATCTGCCAGTGACCAATAACTCTGTTCAGGGTTTTCCATAGCGGCCAGCTGTTGCTGAATTTCATTGGTGGATAACACGGCTTGTTCTGCTTTGAGTGTCTGGCTGAGTAATGCGTACTCCAGTTCGGCGACTTCTGATAAATAGGGCAGACTCGCTAACGGTGGGAAAGTGGCAATAAATTTACCAAATTGAGCGCCGTATTCACTTAAAATGGGGGAACTTGGCAGGTTCTGCTGAATAAATTCAAGGCTTAAGGCAGCAAAAAATTCTTCCCCCACCAGTTGCCGACAAACGGGAAAAATGTCGGCCAGCGCCTGAGATAAAGAGCTGACCACATTATTACGATACACTGCCAGTCGTTCTTGGGCTTCTGCCTCACTGGTACAATGGATCGCTGTTGTTACATCGCCCCATGCCTCTTGCTCGGCCGCTATTTGCGGTGGCGTTAGATGTAACGTAGCCAGAAAGTCACCATTCATAACGTCACCTGCATATGTTGCTGGCGGTTAACTTTACGGAAGTGATCTGCTATTTGTGCCTGCGCTTGCAATTGCTCAAAGGGTGGCAGTTGACCATCCCATTCAATCAGCGTTGGTAGATCGCCGGTACGTTGCAGAAGATCCTGGTACAGTATCCATACCTCATCACTGACTGGTTGATCATGTGAATCGATCCTCAGTGGTGTCCGGCTATGCGGGTCTAGGGTATAACCGGCCAGATGGAGCTGGCGCACCTGCTGGAGCGGAAAGTGATCCAGGTAGGCGATAGGATCTTGCTGGTGGTTAAAGCAACTAACAGCAACATTGTTGATATCGAGCAGTAACTGACAGCCAGTACGCTGCGCCATCTGAGTGATAAATTCACATTCGGTAAAGTCAGTCTGCTTAAAGCTCAGATAAGTGGCCGGATTTTCAATTAAGATGGTTCGTTTAAGTGTGTCCTGCACCTGCTCAATATGCTGACAGACGCGGCTTAGATTCGTTTCAGTATAGGGGAGTGGCAGCAAGTCATTGTAAAAATGGCTGAAATGGCTTGACCAGGCGAGATGTTCAGAAAAAACAATTGGTTCACTACGCTTAACCAGTTCTGCAACCCGGTTTAGGTGTGAGTGATTGAGTGGCTCTTCACCACCAATGGATAAACCAACACCATGTACGGTAAATGGGTAATCGCGGCGTATTCGTTCAAGATAGTAAGTATTGGGGCCACCGGGAGCCAGATAGTTCTCGGCATGGATTTCGAAAAAGCCAACCTCAGGTTGGTTCTCGACGATATGCTCAAACCAACAGGGCTTTAGGCTGACGCCGCTGTTTGGCGGGAAAGAGGAAGGTGCCGTAACACCTTCATAGTTAGTGTTGTGCTGCATAATCGGTTGCGCTTAGAATTCGTTAAGCTGACCGTGGCCAGTATCGGAAGTCGAAGACTCAATCGAAGTACAGGTACCTTTAGGCACCAGTTTCCAGGCATTGCCCTGATCATCCATTTTAGCCGTACCGGCACAGGAAGTTCCTGGACCCGCTTTACAGTCGTTTTGTCCGGCCATGGCAACGCCATAGCATTTCTCTTTGGCCATTTCATCGGCATGGGCAGGAATGGCTGCGGCGGAAAGGGTAACTGCGGTGGTTAAAGCAAGAGCCAGAGATGATTTAGTTGCGTTCATATGATGTTCCTCACAATGGGTTAGTTTCCCTGTTTTGACGGAGTGAGTGAGGAACTTATTACAGTTAAATTGAATTATTTTTCACTATCGTTGTTTTTCTGGGTATAAATTTTGGAAATGTGGCTTATTTCTTCCACTTGCTGGCCAAAACGACGGCAGGCGGTACACATGGCAGTATGCATTTTCAGGGCGAGTTTTTCTTTGGTGGTGAGCTCGCGATCCAGACGCTCAGAAAGCAGTTGGGTGGCTTGGCGACAATTCAGCATGTTTCTTCCCCTTGAGTAAACCAGTGGTTTTCTAAACATTCGCGTAAACGTAACCGGGCACGGTAGAGCGTGACATTGAGGTGGCTAATGGTGATCTCCTCATTGTTCACGATCTCATCACTCTCCAGTTCCAGAAACTCGCGCATCATAAACAACCGGCCATAGCGTGCGGGCAATGCTGTTAGGCAGGCATCAAACACTCGCCAGAAATGCTCATTCTCGATACTGTTATCCGGTTGTGCCCATTTCACTGGCGCTTCATGTTTATGCCAATGACCATTTTGATTGAACAACTGTTCTATTAGAGCTTCACCATTGGTTCCTTTGCCATCTTCCAATTGGCTCGCTACGGTAAGGCGCCTTTCCTTACGCAGCAGATCAATCAGCTTGTTCTTCAAGATAGAGAATATCCATGTTTTCAGTGCAGCCTGGCGTTTAAATTTATCCAGATGCTGATAGGCAGAAAGCATCGCTTCTTGTACGGCATCTTCAGCAAGCTGTTGATCCTGCACTTGAAGCTGAGCAAATTTAACCATCTGCAGGCGTAACGATTCCATATAGGCGCTATCAAGGAAAAGATTGCTTGCGTTATGCTGATCGGCGAAAAAATCAGTTTCGCTGGTAGAGGTCATAAAATCGGTCACATTTCCATTGGTTGTTTATTCAGTTTAGACGTAAACGGAGAGAAATTATTACACCAGTCAAGAATGAGAATAGTAAAGAAGACTAAGAATCCATATCTTCAGACCAGCCATCAACATCAGACATGTCGGGAGCGCCAGCAATGGCGTTCTCTTCGTTGGCCCATTCGCCAAAATCAATCATCTGGCATTGCTTGCTGCAAAAAGGACGGAATTGGCTTTTCTCGCTCCATTCAACAGGCTTGCCACATTGTGGGCATTTTACGGTGGTGGTTTTTTTTGTCATAAGATCGAATAAGTTGATGTGGTGTTTAACTGCATACTGCTAATTGAAAATCGATATCCTGACTGGTCGCTTTGCCGGTTTCAAATTCAATGAATTTAATTGCGAAACGATTTTTATGTCCAGAGATCATCGGGTAAACACCAAAATTAAGTGGAATGGTTAAACGCAACAGGCTGGCTTCGTCTGCATCGCTCTGGAAAAAGCCATTGTTGGCTATCTGTTGGCGATAGTGGCCGGTCTCGCGTGCCAGCTTCAGCCACAAACGCAATGCTTGCGATAACGGTTGCAAAGAGTTGGTCCACTGCCGAGCATCCTGCTGCTTTTTCTCTGTGGACAAATGTAGCCAGTAATGAAGTGCCGGTAAATCAAAACAGCATGATCCGCCCGGCAAATTAAAGCGCTGACGGATCGAGGTGATGAAACGATCCTCTTTCAGTGAAACACCGAAGCGATCCGCATTCATCAGCCCGGCATGTACCTGATCGATCTCATTGAGCAGCGCCTGGAGCATCTCATGATCGACCCCATCGACGTTCAGCCAGCTACGATACATTAAACGTTGCTTCTCAATATCTTTCGCCAGTTCACTACGCAATTGGATCTGTTCGAAAATATCGAGCAGATCGAACAACGAACGGAAGAATAACTGATAGTGAGATTCCTGAGTAAACTGCGCAGCTTGATCAAGCTGAGTCAGTAAAGCCTCAACTCTTAAGTAAATACGAGTTTTCTCGTTTAATGGATGTTCGAACTGATGCGTGGTCATTGGCTAGCCTTTAAATCAATTACGCCTATTTTCACAAATTTTTACCACTTATGGCTAGATACTTTTGATGTAATTTCGTCACCAATAGTAAAAGTTGTTCACTATTCACGTTATTTTCAATGACATCATCGGCAATTGCCAGTCGTTGTTGGCGGGTTGCCTGAGCGGCAAGGATATTTCTTGCCTGTTCTTCCACCACATTATCACGTTGCATGGTGCGCTGTATTTGGGTATTTTCATCCACATCAACCACCAAAACGCGATCCGCCATCGATTCGAGATGGTTTTCAACCAATAGCGGCACCACCAATAAAGCATAGGCGGAAGTGGTCTGTTGCAATGCCGTTTGCATCTGCAACCGGATCAGCGGATGTAATAGGGCTTCAAGCCAGTTTTTTTCCTTTGGCTGAGAGAAAATACGCTGGCGTAACTCGGCGCGGTTCAGTGACCCGTCTTGGTTAAGAATGGTGCTACCAAAATGCTGTGTGATCTGCTTCAGCCCAGGAGTTCCAATATCGACAACCTGACGAGCAATAATATCTGCATCAACAATATCGATAGCAAAGTGGTGGTGAAACAGATCGGCAACGGTGGTTTTGCCACTGGCGATACCTCCGGTTAAAGCTACAACAAATGTCATCTTTCCCCGCCTTTAAAAAGTTAAGATCAGAATCTGTTTATGCCACAGCAGGACAATCCAGGCCGCTAAAGCCAGATAAGGGCCGAATGGGAAGGTATTTTCAAATTTCTTCCGCTGAATCAGTAGCATGGTGATGCCGACTATCGCACCAAGCAGCGATGAGATAAAGACGATTAATGGCAACATCTGCCAGCCGAGCCAGGCGCCTAATGCCGCCAGCAGCTTAAAATCACCGTAACCCATGCCATCTTTGCCGGTCAAAATGCGGAACAGCCAGTAAAGAGTCCACAGCGACATATAACCGAAAATAGCGCCCAATACTGAGTCATGTAAAGAAATCGGTGAAATACCGCTAATTGCCAACACGATACCGGCCCACATCAGAGGTAAAGTAATGTTGTCCGGCAGTAGCATAGTATCGAAATCGATAAAAGAAGCGGCGATTAAACAGTAGCTTAAAAACAGCAGCGCAATACTGTAACCACTCAGACCAAAATGGCTGGCAATCAGATAGCTTGAACCTGCACCGAGTAGTTCCACCAATGGATAGCGAATAGAGATAGGTTTCTTACAGTCATAACATTTACCTCGCAACAGAATCCAGCCAAGCACGGGAATATTATGCCACGGGCGGATTTTGGCATGGCAGTGCGGGCAAAATGAGTGTGGCAGACTTAAGTTGAGCATCTGTTCAGAGTTGAGCGTTATGTTCTGCTCGGGAAAGGCTTCGACCAATTCCTGCTTCCAGGCATTTTCCATCATTTGTGGTAAACGGTAGATCACCACATTAAGAAAGCTGCCGATGATTAAACCGAAAATGGTGGCTAAGGTTGGAAATAGCCAGGGATGACTGTAAAAAATATCCATTCAGATTGTGCTCAATATTTGCCGTGTCAGTCTTGTTAAGGGCAGTATACTATCCTAAGACACTCATTAAGTTAAAGATTGGTAAATACATTGCGATAACCAGACTGCCGACAATGCCTCCAAGTACCACAATTACCAGCGGTTCGAGTAGTTTTTCCAGATTTTCGACGCTGTTATCTACTTCCTGCTCATAGAGTTGTGCAATATGTTCCAGCGTGTGATCCAGATTACCCGACTCTTCGCCTACCATCACTAATTGAATGACTAAATTGGGAAAAAGTTCACTTTGGTGTAAGGCCTGATTCAGCGGAATACCGTTCCCGAGCTGCGTGGTAATTTGGCTGGCTGAACGTTGAAATAGCAGATCATCTGTGGTGCGAATGGCGGTATCGAGCGCTTCGATAATTGGGATACCACAGCGATAGGTTGCGGCAAAGGTCTGACAAAATCGGGCCAGGGTCGTTTTGCGACTAATCGGGCCGAGTGCCGGAATCCATGGTTTTATCTTGCAGATGAAAAAGCGGAACGTTTGATTACGGTGATATAAGGATTTAAAGCCGGTTGCCAGTATGATTAAGCCACCCAACAGCCAGATCCCGGACTGTTGCAGGAAATCAGACAGATTCAGCACTTGTTGGGTAAACCAAGGCAGATCTGCGCCGAGGCTGGCAAACATAGTGGCAAATTGAGGAATAATTTCTGTCAGCATCAGATAAGCGAGTAGCAGTGAAACCGACAGCACGACCGAGGGGTAGATCGCGGCCTTTTTTGCTTTGGCCCGGATCTGCTGTTGTTTCTCAATATATTGAGCTAAGCGGCTGAACGATTCCGCCAACTGGCCAGATGTTTCACCAGCCGCAATTAGTTCGCTGATGATGCCTTGTAGCAGCGGGTGGCTACTGGCCATCGCCTGTGCCATACTTGCGCCGTTACTGATTTGCCGTTTAAGTTGGGCGAGCAAAAGTAACACACCGGCTTTTTTGCTCTGGCTCAGTGTCAGTTCAAGCGCTTGGGCTAACGCTAAGCCGGAAGAGAGCATCGTGGCTAGTTGAGTAATCAATAACTGTATATCTTTGCTGGTTAAGCGCTGATCAAACCGTTCTAGTAAGGATAATCGGCGGCCATTAATTTGCGTTAGTACCAACTGCTGGCGGGAAAGTTGTTGAATTGCGTGATCGAGTGAGAGTGCGACCAGTCGCCCGCGTCGTTTTCGCCCCAGCTGATCTATACCACACCAACGAAACTGTTGAACCTCAGGCTCTGTCGGTTGCCGATTCATGGATGATCTCCGATGTCTGTTCCTGCTTGCCGTGCAGATCTATGTCAGGCAGCTCTATTACCCGCTGTATTTCGCTTAAACTAGTGATTCCCTGATCAATCAATTCCAGTCCATGATGCCATAATCGGCAGCCACGCTGAGTGGCGGTATCCAGCGTGTTTTCTCCGCTCTGAGTTAGCGATAGAAAATCGTCTAAACTGAAAAAATCGTATAGCGCCACCCGCCCTTTATAACCCGAAAAACAGTGCGGGCAGCCAGTGGCGCTGGCTTGATAATGATGGGATTGATCAGCCGAAAGGGTGTTCTCGGCTGCTGATTGAGGCTGTTTACAGTGCGGGCATAATTTGCGTACTAACCGTTGGGCGATCACCAGTTTGAGACTGGCTAGTAGCTGATACAGAGGAATACCGATCTGATGCAGGCGGATTAATGCATCAGAAGCTGAATTGGTATGCAGGGTGGAAAGAACCAGATGCCCAGTTTGCGCGGCACGGATAGCCATCTGTGCGGTTTCTTTATCACGAATTTCTCCGAGCATAATCACATCGGGATCCTGACGTAACAGAGAACGTAAGATCGCCGCAAAGCTTAAGCCGATTTGATCGTGGGTCTGAATCTGATTGATTCCGGCGAGCTGGATCTCAATTGGATCTTCTACGGTGGAAATATTGCGTTGTTCCTGGTTGAGTTGTTGCAGAGCGCTATACAGGGTGGTGGTTTTACCGCTGCCAGTTGGTCCGGTAATCAAAATTAATCCCTGTGGTTGGTTGATTGCGCGATGAAATGCCTGGCTCTGTATTTTACTCAAACCTAATTGGCTGATAGGTAGAGCACTATTGCTGCTACCGAGCAGACGCAGCACGATTTTTTCACCCCATAGGGTTGGCAGTGTGGATACTCGGATATCCAGACTCTGCTGCGGATTAATCGCGATTTTTAACCGGCCATCCTGCGGCAAGCGTCGTTCGGCAATATTGAGCCGGGCGAGAATTTTAATCCGCGAAGCCAGACGGCGGCTGAGTTTTTTATTTGGATTATGGGTGGTAACCAGTAAGCCATCAATCCGCATCCGAATTCGGTAATGGTGTTCATAGGGCTCAAAATGAATATCGGATGCCTGCTGGTTAAGGGCGTTCAGGATCACCTGATGAACAAACTGGCCGATTGGCGTATTGTTTTGCTCTGGATCGTCGATGTTGTCCGGATCTTCTTCAGGTAATGAAGCACTGAGTTGTGCTTCCATATCGATCTGATAATGGCTGAGTTGCGGTTCATGTAATTCACTGGCCTTTTGCTGATTGAGCAATGGCAGGATCTGGCTGATATCTCCAATCACCAGATCAATACATAGACCGCTGGCAAACTGAAAGGCATTAACCACATCGCTGTTAGTTGGATCGGTGACTGCCAGTGTCAGCCATTGGCCATTCTGTTTTACTGGAATCGCCAGCCACTCTTTACATAATTCAGTCAGGGACAGCTCATTCATCAACTGCTGACTGGCCGTTGGCTCCGGCGTGCTGAGTGGCAGATGAAACAGCGTTGAGCAGTGCCGCGACAGTTGCTGCGTATCGATGGTGCTAATTTCATTTAATGCCTGCTGCAATGAAATCGAACGCTGTCTGACTTGATTCTCGACCTGGCGGCTTTGCGCAGCACTTAAAAAGCCGGACTTTTCAAGTGCTGAAAGTAAGCGAAACTGAGGCATGGTTAGCCTTGCTTCTTCGCACAGGATTTAAGTGTTTCACCCGTGGTTTGCTCACATTGCCAGCCGTTATCTGCTGATTTGGTAAAGGTGACGGTGGTATTTTCAAGTGAGCTATTGGCATTAAACTTAAAGGTTAAGGTACCGTATCCCGTTGTGCCCTCAGTCTGCTCTAAAGCTAGAGTACCAATCGGTGTCATATTTTCACTGGCACCGAGATCTTTTAGATTTGCCGTAACCGGAAAGGTGCCTTTTTCCTGAATATAAAGATCAATATTGGTGAGCAGTGCTCCGGCGGTACTGACGCCGACAGTAGCTTCCGATTTTTTAGTGTGATTCTGATAGGCAGGAACGGCGACCGCAGAGAGGATACCGATAATCGCAACCACGATTAAAAGTTCAACCAGGGTAAAACCGGACTGTTGATGGCGACGTTTGTACATAAAATTCTCCAGCAAAATAAGTAAGTTGAGCTGGAAGAGTGCAAAAAGAACGGGAGTGATGCGAGAGGATGGCAAGGGAGTTACGACAGAGAGAAGTGTTTATCCGTCGTGGTCAACATCTTCTCTCAGCAGAATTACGAGCAGGTACTCAATTTTCGGTATGATTAATCCTGAAAACGCATCGACAAATCGAGTGCTTTAATGTGCTTGGTCAGAGCGCCGACCGAAATATAATCAACCCCGGTATCAGCAAATTCATGAATGGTGTCTAACGTCACATTACCGGATGTTTCTAGATCGGCACGTCCTGCATTAATTTTCACCGCTTCAATCATCATTTCTTTGCTGAAGTTATCCAGCATAATAATGTCAGCACCAGCATCAATCGCTTGTTGCAGTTCGTCTAAGCTTTCGGTTTCAACTTCAACTGGTTTACCCGGATTCAGAGCTTTCGCCTGAGCAATCGCCTGACTAATACCGCCACAAGCGATAATGTGGTTCTCTTTAATCAGATAGGCATCAAACACTCCGATTCGATGGTTAAAACCACCACCGCAGGTTACTGCATATTTTAGCGCGCTACGTAATCCAGGCACTGTTTTTCGGGTGTCGAGCAAGCGGGTAGTTGTACCAGCTAGTTTTTCCACATATTGAGCTGTAGCGGTGGCACAGCCAGACAGGGTCTGGATAAAGTTCATCGCGTTGCGTTCGCCAGTCAGCAGAATACGTGCCGGGCCGGACAGGGTGCAGATTTTTTGATTTGGTTCGAGTGTGTCGCCATCATTAACGTGCCAGTCGATAGTTACCTGACCACCAAGTTGACGGAAAACTTCTTCAGCCCACGCCTGACCGCAGAACACACCGTGCTCACGGGTAATCAGAATCGCAGTGCTTTGCTTGGTTTCCGGAATAAGAGATGCGGTAATATCAGCCGCAGGATCAACTGTTCCGCCTAAATCCTCTTGCAGAGTTTCGCTAACGCTACGGGTAATATCATTAGGAAGTTGCTGTTTCAGGTAATCCAGGCGCTCTTGGCTATTATGAGTGTTTTTCATCGCAAATCTTATATCGGAATTGAACAGAGATGAAATAATACGCCTAGTCACTTGTAAATTCAGCCATAAATCTAAAAAATGATGGTAGTCGCACTAAAATTGAGCGATTTATTAAGACGAGAATAAATAGATGATTGATAAACAAGGTTGGTACAGTGAAGCGCGTCAGGTTGAGTCTCCCTTTTGTGATCAAAGAATCGATGAAAAGGATATTTCTTTGTTGGTGATTCACAATATCAGCTTGCCGCCAGGACAGTTTGGTGGCCCCTATATCGAACAACTGTTTACCGGTCAGCTTAATCCAGATGAGCATCCGTTTTTTCAGGTGGTGAGTAGTTTGCGGGTCTCAGCCCATTGTCTGATCCGCCGTGATGGTGAGGTTGTGCAGTTTGTGCCTTTCACTGCGCGAGCCTGGCACGCTGGTGTATCCAGTTTTGCTGGTCGGCCACGCTGCAATGATTACTCAATCGGCATTGAACTGGAAGGGACCGAATTTGTTGCTTACACTCAAGCGCAATATCACGCATTAGCCCGATTAACCGATGATATTCAACGAACTTATCCGCAGATTAACCAGCGAAGGATCACTGGCCATCAATATATTGCCCCGCTGCGCAAAAGCGATCCGGGGCTGACATTTGACTGGCGACGTTATCGGAAGGATCTTAAGTCAGTCTAAAGGCTGTCTTGATATTCCTGCAAAATTTGCTCACACCAGTTTTCGATACGCTCATCACTCAGTTCGTATTGGGAATCTTCGTCCAGTGCTAAGCCGACAAAAAATTGCTTATCTTCAGTCAGGGCTTTAGATGCTTCAAAGTTATAACCTTCGTTCGGCCAGTAGCCGATAAACTGTACGCCGCAGTTTAGCAGTTGATCGTGCAGCAATCCCATCGCGTCCAGATACCACTCGCCATAACCTTCCTGATCGCCGAGACCAAACAGAGCTACGTGTTTTCCGGCTAGATTCGGTTGCTGAATCGTATTCCAGATTGCCTGCCAGTCTTCCTGAATCTCGCCGAAATCCCAGGTGGAAATACCTAAGATCAGCAAGTCATAGTCAGCCATTTTGTCTAAAGAAGTCTCTTTGACATTGTAGATATCGACAAGATCTTCACCAATAAAGGCACGGATTTTCTCTGCTGCCATTTCGGTGTAACAAGTCGTTGATCCGTAAAATAAACCGATTTTCATACTGTTCTTCTGCTGAGCTTGGAATGGCGCGAGTGTACTCCGTTCAGCTTTATCGCTCAAGTTTGTGTGATTTGCCTTGCGTGCGTATTGATAAAAACTATCAACAAGCCAGGTGGTTTTATGGTATTAAAGAGAACGGACAATTAACGATAAACAGGTGGTAGTGGCGGTGACTCAAGCGCTTTCTCCGGATCAGGGGTTAATCGAGCAGTTTTTAGATGCGATGTGGATGGAGCGTGGCTTATCGGAAAATACACTGGCTTCATACCGTAATGATCTCAATAAGCTCGTTGGCTGGATGCAGCAGCATAACTATCGGCTCCATTTTATCTCCTTTAGCGGGCTCCAGGATTATCAGGCGTGGCTGTTTGATCAAAACTACAAACAGACTTCACGGGCGAGAATGCTGTCGGCGATTCGTCGCTTGTTTCAGTATCTGCATCGCGAAAAAGTACGCGCCGATGATCCGAGCGCATTATTGATTTCTCCCAAATTGCCGCAACGTTTGCCCAAAGACCTCAGTGAAGAGCAGGTGGAAGCCTTGCTGACCGCACAAAATACTGACAATCCGATTGAACTCCGTGATAAAGCGATGCTCGAACTATTATATGCGAGCGGATTGCGAGTAACGGAACTGGTTAGCCTGACCATGGAAAATATCAGCCTGCGTCAAGGCGTGGTGCGGGTGTTTGGTAAAGGCGGTAAAGAACGTTTGGTGCCGATTGGTGAAACAGCAATTGAATGGGTGGAAAAATTTATCAAACAGGGGCGGCCGACACTGCTTGGCGAGCAGACCTCTGATGTGGTTTTCCCCAGCCGTCGTTCACAAATGATGACCCGGCAGACATTCTGGCATCGGATTAAACATTATGCGGTGATCGCTGGTATTGATGTGGAAAAATTATCGCCGCACGTCCTGCGTCACGCATTTGCCACTCATCTGCTTAACCATGGTGCTGATTTACGCGTGGTGCAGATGTTGCTTGGCCACAGTGATTTATCCACCACACAAATTTATACTCATGTCGCCACCGAGCGATTAAAACAAATTCATCAAGAGCACCATCCACGTGCCTGAAAAGGGGAGTTTTATGCGTACTGCAATGCGAAAAGCCGGTCAGTTCTGTCTGATGATTTCATCACTAAGTTTACTGGCTGTATCCGGTTTAAGCTGGGCACAACCGGGTGATCAGGTTCGGGATAAACTGCTGTCCATCGGTATCAATGTCGGTGATATCACCCCGTCGGATATGGAAGGATTATTAGAAGTTCGCACTAATCAGGGGGTGCTGTTTGCTACGCCGGATGGAGAATACTTTATTGCCGGTACTCTCTATCAGTTGGATAAAGAAGGAAAAGTGACTAATGTGCTGGCGGCACGTCAGGCACCGATCAATGCCCAAGCCATTGCTGAATTGAAAGACGAAGTGATTGAATATAAAGCAGCTGATGAAAAATATGCCGTGACCATCTTTACCGATACCACTTGTGGTTACTGCGTTAAATTGCATAGCCAGATGGCAGATTATAATAATCTGGGTATTACGGTTCGTTATCTGGCTTTCCCGCGTCAGGGCGACAATGGTCCGGTGGCGAAACAGATGGCGGAAATCTGGTGTGCTGAGGATCCCAAGCAGGCTCTGGATGATGCCAAGCTCAAGCAGAAATCTGTTCAGGTCGATGGTGAAAAGTGCCTGTCAAAGATTAGCAAACATTATAATCTCGGCCAGCGTTTAGGCGTTTCCGGTACTCCAGCGGTATTTTTACCCGATGGTTCGATGGTTGGCGGTTATCTGCCGCCGGAAGCTTTGCTTGAACGTTTAGAAAACCTTTAATTATCCTGCATAACAGAGATAGCTATGATTGAAATTCAACGCCGAGCGGAGGTCGATCCTGCTCTGCTTCCCGACTCTATTCCGCAGCGATTACGCCAAATCTATATTGCGCGTGGCATTACTAGTGAACAGCAACTGGAAAAAAGTATCCGTTCTCTGCATAACTACCAGAAACTGCACGGTATTGAACAGGCGGTGCAACTGCTGTTTGATGCGATAAAACAGCAGCAGCGCATCATTGTTGTTGGTGACTTTGATGCCGACGGGGCGACCAGTTCGGCCTTATCGGTGCTGGCGCTGCGAATGCTCGGTAGCCACAATGTTGATTATCTGGTACCGAATCGTTTCGAAGACGGTTATGGCCTTAGTCCGGAAGTGGTCGATCAGGCGATCGAACTGGGCGCTGAAGTGATCATGACGGTGGATAACGGAGTATCTTCGATAGAAGGGGTGCGTTACGCTAAAGAAAAAGGTTTGCTGGTGGTGGTGACCGATCACCATCTGCCCGGAAGTGTCCTGCCAATTGCCGATGCGATGGTCAATCCTAATCTGCCGGACTGCCCGTTTCCTTCCAAAGCATTAGCCGGCGTTGGTGTGGCTTTCTACTTGATGATGGCACTGTGTGTTGCGATGCGCAAGTCGGGCTGGTTTGCGCAGCAGGGGATCAGCGAGCCGAAACTGATGGAACTGATCGATTTAGTCGCATTGGGCACGGTTGCCGATGTGGTGCCGCTGGATGAGAACAATCGGGTATTGGTGCATCAGGGGTTACAGCGGATACGGGCTGGCCTGGCCCGTCCCGGCATTCAGGCATTAATTGAAGTTTCTAAACGCGATGCGCAGCGAATGGTCGCGGCGGATTTTGGTTTTGCTCTCGGGCCTAGAATTAACGCAGCTGGCCGACTGGATGATATGTCTTTCGGTGTAGAACTGCTGATGTGTAACAACATCCATGCTGCGCGGCGTATGGCGAGTGAACTTGATGGATTAAATCAGACTCGGCGGGAAATTGAACAGGGCATGAAGCAGGAAGCGATGGCATTCTGTGAGCGGCTCGAATTTGGTGATAAAAGTGAATTGCCTTATGGGGTGGTGCTGTTCCAGCGTGACTGGCACCAGGGAGTCATAGGCATACTGGCCTCAAGAATCAAAGACGCCTACCACCGTCCGGTGATCGCCTTTGCCGAAGGGGGCGATGGAACGCTCAAAGGCTCCTGCCGATCGATTCCCTGCCTGCATATGCGTGATGCTCTGGATGTGATCGATACGCAAAACCCCGGAGTGATTGTTAAATTTGGCGGCCATGCAATGGCGGCCGGATTAACCATCCAAGAACAACACTATTCTCGTTTCTGCCAGCTGTTTGATCAGGTTGTACGTGATTCTATTGACCAAAGTGCGTTAAAAGGGATTGTGTTAAGTGATGGAGAACTGCAGCCGGAAGAGTTTAACCTGGCAACGGCGGAAATGTTGCGTGCTGGTGGGCCGTGGGGGCAGATGTTCCCAGAACCGATTTTTGATGGTGATTTTAAAGTTCTGCATCAAAAACTGGTGGGTGAAAATCATCTCAAACTGATGTTGGAACCCCTGTTTAAAGGATTCGGTTCTAACGTAATGGTTGATGCAATTGCATTTAACATCGATGTTCGGCGTTGGCCCGATCCGGCAGTAAAGACCATTCATCTCGCCTATCGCCTTGATATTAATGAGTTTCGTGGTAATCAAACCTTGCAACTTATGGTTGAACATATCCAGGCCCGTTAAGCTCAACTCCGTAACACTTTCCCTCTTTTCTATGAGTAATCAACTAACATTGGTTACTCATATTATTAAAATCTTCCTATTTTGTAACAACTTATCTTTGATGTAATTGGTAAGACCAATATTTATGGTTTTTTTTGTTCGCTATTGTTAAGGATTTGTAGTTATGTGAGCTGTTCTATGATTTATATCAAATTTTACCTAGACATCCCCCAGGTGGATATGTTAATTTTTGTCGCAATTGAAATTGGTAATACCAATTGACTGTGGATAAGAAGAATAATAATTATGGCATATCAAAGGATTCGTCAGCCGAAGTTATCGGATGTGATTGAACAAGAGCTGGAACGTTTAATCGTTGAAGGAACCCTGGTTCCGGGGCAGCAGCTTCCACCAGAGCGGGAGTTAGCCAAGCAGTTCGATGTATCTCGCCCCTCTATTCGAGAAGCGATTCAACGTCTGGAAGCCAAGCGGTTACTGAATCGCCGACAGGGTGGTGGCACATTTGTCAGTGAAAAAATGTGGACCAGCTTTTCCGATCCTTTGCTAAATTTATTATCAAACCATTCAGAAACACAACTGGACTTGCTGGAAGCCCGGCACGCAATGGAAGGCATTTCTGCCTACTTTGCCGCGCTGCGTGGCACTGAAGAAGATTTTCAACGTATTCAGGAGAGCATTGAGCAGATTCATCTGCAGCAACGCCAGCAAGATGTAGAAGCGGAAGCTTCAAAGGTCGTGGAATTTTTAGTGCTACTGACCGAAGCCGCTCACAATGTTGTTCTTCTCCACATCGTACGTAGTCTCGCACCATTGCTTGAGAAAAACGTACTACAGAATTTAAAACTATTACATCGACGCCCTGAGGTGATCGAGAAAGTAAGTAAGCACCGAGCCAGTATTGTTGATGCGATTGTTTCTGGTGAACCAGAAAAAGCACGAGAACTATCGCATTCCCATCTGGCTTATATTGAAGAAACATTGCTGGATTTAAGCCGTGAGCAAACACGTCGTGAACGCTCTTTGCGCCGTATTCAGCAGAGTGATGATGTTTAAGTTCATCGTTATTCCTTCGTTTTAGATCAAACCAACAAAAGGAAAGATCGCCCATGTCTGACATGAAGCATGACGTAGATGCACTGGAAACCCAAGAGTGGTTGGAAGCTCTTGAGTCAGTTGTACGTGAAGAAGGCGTAGAGCGTGCTCAATATTTACTTGAGCAGGTTCTGGAACAAGCTCGCTTAGGTGGCGTTGATATGCCGACTGGTGTTACCACCAACTATATCAATACCATCCCAGCCGACCAGCAACCGGCATACCCAGGTGACACGACGCTAGAACGCCGTATCCGCTCAATTATCCGTTGGAACGCGATTATGATCGTTCTTCGTGCATCGAAGAAAGATCTGGAATTGGGTGGCCACATGGCGTCATTCCAATCATCAGCGGCATTCTATGAAACATGCTTCAACCACTTCTTCCGTGCGCCAAACGAGAAGGACGGTGGTGACCTGGTTTACTATCAAGGCCATATTTCTCCGGGGATCTATTCCCGTGCTTTCGTTGAAGGCCGTCTGACTGAAGAGCAGTTGGATAACTTCCGTCAGGAAGTGGATGGTAAAGGTATTCCTTCTTACCCTCACCCTAAGCTGATGCCTGAATTCTGGCAGTTCCCGACCGTATCTATGGGTCTGGGTCCAATCGCTTCTATCTACCAGGCGCGTTTCCTTAAATACCTGGCAGGCCGTGGTCTGAAAGATACGTCTGAACAGCGCGTTTATGCTTTCCTTGGTGATGGTGAAATGGACGAAGCGGAATCACGCGGCGCAATTTCATTTGCAGCTCGTGAAGGTTTGGATAACCTGTGCTTCCTGATCAACTGTAACCTGCAGCGTCTTGATGGCCCGGTTATGGGTAACGGTAAGATCATTCAAGAACTTGAAGGTCTGTTCCGTGGTGCTGGCTGGAACGTAGTTAAAGTCGTTTGGGGTAACAACTGGGACTCTTTGCTGGCTAAAGACACCTCAGGTAAGCTTTTGCAACTGATGAACGAAACCGTTGACGGTGATTATCAGACATTCAAATCTAAGAATGGCGCTTACGTGCGTGAGCACTTCTTCGGCAAATATCCAGAAACAGCTGCGCTGGTTGCGGATATGACCGACGATGAAATCTGGGCTCTGAAACGTGGTGGCCACGATACGTCTAAACTGTATGCTGCATTCAAAAATGCGCAGGACACTAAAGGTAAACCAACCGTAATCCTGGCGAAAACCATTAAAGGTTACGGCATGGGTGAAGCAGCGGAAGGTAAGAACATCGCGCACCAGGTTAAGAAAATGGACATGACTCACGTACTACACCTACGTGACCGTCTGGCTCTGGAAGACCTGATTTCTGACGAAGATGTGAAAAAACTGCCTTATCTGAAACTGGAAGAAGGTTCTGCAGAATACGAATACCTGCACGCACGCCGTAAAGCTCTGCACGGTTATACTCCACAACGTCTGCCTAAATTTACTCAGGATCTTATTGTTCCTGAACTGGAAGATTTTAAACCGCTACTGGAAGAGCAGAAGCGTGACATCTCTTCTACTATGGCATTTGTGCGTACGCTGAACGTACTGCTGAAAGATAAAAATATTGGTAAGAACATCGTTCCTATCATCGCTGATGAAGCGCGTACCTTTGGTATGGAAGGTCTGTTCCGTCAGATCGGTATCTATAACCCACATGGTCAGAACTACACTCCGCAAGACCGCGATATCGTCTCTTACTATAAAGAAGACACTTCGGGTCAGGTTCTGCAGGAAGGTATCAACGAGCTGGGTGCAATGTCTTCATGGGTTGCTGCGGCAACATCTTACAGTACTAACGATGTACCGATGATCCCATTCTACATCTATTACTCAATGTTTGGTTTCCAACGTGTGGGTGATATGGCGTGGATGGCGGGTGACCAACAGGCGCGTGGTTTCCTATTAGGTGGTACCGCTGGTCGTACAACTCTGAACGGTGAAGGTCTGCAGCACGAAGACGGCCATTCACACATTCAGGCTGGTACGATTCCAAACTGTATTTCTTACGACCCAACTTTCGCTTATGAAGTGGCGGTTATCGTTCAAGACGGTATTCGCCGTATGTATGGCGAGCAAGAGAACGTGTTCTACTACCTGACGCTGATGAACGAAAACTACCCAATGCCAGCAATGCCGGAAGGCGCTGAAGAGGGTATCCGTAAGGGTATCTATAAACTGGAAGCTTATGCGGGTAGCAAAGGTAAAGTTCAGCTTCTGAGCTCGGGTACTATCATGAATGAAGTACGCAAAGCGGCAGTGATCCTGAGCGAAGAATACGGCGTTGCTTCGGATGTGTTCTCAGTCACGTCATTCAACGAGCTGACTCGTGAAGGTCAGGCGGCTGAACGTTACAACATGCTTCACCCAGAAGCAGAAGCTCAGGTTCCTTACATTACCTCTGTGCTTGGTAAAGAACCTGCAATTGCAGCGACTGACTACATGAAAAACTACGCAGAACAGGCTCGTGCCTTTATTCCTGCTGAGTCTTATAAAGTACTTGGTACTGATGGCTTCGGTCGCTCAGACAGCCGTGAAAATCTACGTCGTCACTTCGAAGTGAACGCAGGTTATGTGGTTGTAGCCGCGCTGACTGAACTGGTTAAACGTGGTGATGTAGAAAAATCTGTGGTTGCCGAAGCAATCAAGAAATTCAACATCGACACTGAAAAAACAAACCCACTATACGCTTAATTGAGGTAGGAAATAGCAATGGCAATCGAAATTAATGTACCTGACATCGGTGCGGATGAGGTTGAAGTTACTGAGATTCTTGTAAGCGTTGGTGACAAGGTTGAAGAAGAACAGTCTCTGATTACTGTAGAAGGCGACAAGGCTTCTATGGAAGTACCGGCTTCACAAGCGGGTATTGTAAAAGAAATCAAAGTGAATGCGGGCGATAAAGTTTCTACCGGTTCATTAATCATGATTTTTGAAGAAGAAGCGGGCGCAGCAGCGCCGGCTCCTGCAGCACAAGCACCAGTGGCGGCACCTGCGCCAGCGGCTGTGGCGGAAGTGAAAGAAGTTCATGTACCGGATATCGGTGGTGACGAAGTTGAAGTGACTGAAATCATGGTAGCGGTTGGCGATACCGTGACAGAAGAGCAATCTCTGATCACAGTAGAAGGCGACAAAGCTTCGATGGAAGTTCCTGCACCATTTGCTGGTACAGTAAAAGAAATTAAAGTTGCTTCTGGCGATAAAGTAACCACTGGATCACTGATCTTTATCTTTGAAACTGCGGGCTCAGCGCCAGCAGCTGCGGCACCTGTTGCAGCGGCTCCGGCGGCAGCACCTGCAGCTTCCGCGGCAAAAGAAGTGAACGTACCGGATATCGGTGGTGACGAAGTTGAAGTTACCGAAATCATGGTAGCGGTTGGCGATACTGTGACAGAAGAGCAATCTTTGATCACGGTAGAAGGCGACAAAGCTTCGATGGAAGTTCCTGCTCCATTTGCGGGTGTGGTGAAAGAGATCAAAGTAGCGGCAGGCGATAAAGTATCGACTGGCTCTCTTATCATGGTCTTTGAGGTTCAAGGCGCAGCACCTGCGGCGGCACCAGTTTCGGCTCCGGCTGCTTCGGCGCCAGCAGCGGCTTCTGCACCAGCGAAAGTAGAAGCAGCCCCAGCTGCAGCAAGTGCTAGTGAGTTCGAAGCGAACAACGATTATGCTCACGCATCTCCGGTGGTTCGTCGTCTCGCCCGTGAATTCGGCGTTAACCTGGCGAAAGTGAAAGGTACTGGTCGTAAGAGCCGTATCCTGAAAGAAGACGTACAGAATTATGTGAAAGAAGCGCTGAAACGCCTTGAATCCGGTGCTGCGGCTTCTGGCAAAGGCGGCGATGGTAGTGCTCTGGGTCTGCTTCCTTGGCCGAAAGTTGACTTCAGCAAGTTCGGTGAAACCGAAGTCCAGCCTCTGTCTCGTATTAAGAAGATCTCTGGCGCGAACCTGCACCGTAACTGGGTGATGATCCCCCACGTTACACAGTGGGACAACGCAGATATCACTGAGCTGGAAGCGTTCCGTAAAGAACAGAATGCGATTGAAGCGAAGAAAGATACTGGCGTGAAGATCACTCCATTAGTCTTCATCATGAAAGCAGCGGCTAAAGCGCTGGAAGCATTGCCAAACTTTAACTCTTCTCTGTCTGAAGATGGTGAAAGCCTGATTCTTAAGAAGTTTGTTAATATCGGTATTGCGGTTGATACGCCAAACGGTCTGGTCGTTCCGGTATTCAAAGATGTAAACAAGAAAGGCATCTATGAACTGTCTGCTGAACTGGCTGAAGTATCGAAGAAAGCACGTGCAGGGAAATTGACAGCGGCTGATATGCAGGGCGGATGTTTCACTATCTCCAGCCTTGGTGGTATCGGTGGTACCGCATTTACGCCAATCGTTAATGCGCCGGAAGTGGCTATCCTGGGTGTTTCTAAGTCAGAAATGAAACCAGTATGGAACGGCAAGGAATTTGTTCCTCGCCTGCAACTTCCTCTGTCATTGTCATACGATCACCGTGTGATTGATGGTGCTGATGGTGCGCGTTTCATCACTTATCTGAACGATTGCCTAAGCGATATTCGCCGTTTGGTACTGTAGTTAAATAGTTTCGGGGCGGCTTAATAGCCGCCTTGATTTCTCATTTTTAACTGACAAAATTTCAGGTCAATTGAATCAGATTACTTTATTCTGGTTGAATTGTTGTCTGGCTCACAGGCACTGTGGATTTTCTTTTCATATTATTAACATCTCTGTAAACTATCTAAGTTTAATACGAGATGATTTGAATAATCGAAATATTGATGAAGCCCACATCAGCTTGTTTAAGATAATGACTACAAGAGGTCAAAATGAGCAAAGAAATCAAAGCCCAGGTCGTGGTACTTGGTGCAGGTCCTGCTGGTTACTCCGCTGCTTTCCGTTGCGCAGATTTAGGTCTTGATACTGTTTTAATCGAACGTTATAGCACCTTAGGTGGTGTCTGTCTGAACGTTGGTTGTATTCCTTCTAAAGCCCTGCTTCACGTGGCTAAAGTAATCGAAGAAGCAAAAGCACTGGCTCAGCACGGTATTGTGTTCGGTGAACCTTCAACCGATATCGACAAAATCCGCCTGTGGAAAGAAAAAGTAATTACCCAGTTGACTGGCGGTCTTGGCGGCATGGCTAAGATGCGTAAAGTGAATGTGGTTAATGGTTTCGGTAAATTCACTGGTCCTAACACCATTGAAGTTGAAGGTGAAGACGGTAAAACCGTAGTTAACTTTGACAACGCGATTATTGCTGCGGGTTCACGCCCTATCAAGCTGCCGTTTATTCCACATGAAGACCCACGTATTTGGGACTCAACTGATGCCCTGGAACTGAAAGAAGTTCCAGGAAAACTGCTGATCATGGGTGGTGGTATCATCGGTCTCGAAATGGGTACTGTTTATCACGCTCTGGGTTCTCAGATCGACGTAGTTGAAATGTTCGATCAGGTAATTCCTGCAGCGGATAAAGATATCGTTAAAGTATTTACTAAGCGTATCGATAAGAAATTCAACCTAATGCTGGAAACCAAAGTTACCGCAGTTGAAGCGAAAGAAGACGGTATCTACGTTTCAATGGAAGGTAAGAAAGCGCCGGCTGAAGCTGAACGTTATGATGCTGTTCTGGTGGCGATTGGTCGCGTACCAAACGGTAAACTTATCGATGGTGAGAAAGCAGGCTTAGAAATTGACGAGCGCGGCTTTATCAACGTAGATAAGCAGATGCGTACCAACGTACCACATATCTTCGCTATCGGTGACATTGTTGGTCAACCAATGCTGGCACACAAAGGTGTACATGAAGGTCACGTAGCAGCAGAAGTGATTTCTGGTAAGAAACACTACTTCGATCCGAAAGTGATTCCTTCAATCGCTTACACTGAGCCAGAAGTGGCATGGGTTGGTAAAACGGAGAAAGAAGCGAAAGCAGAAGGTATCAACTACGAAACCGCAACTTTCCCTTGGGCGGCTTCAGGTCGTGCGATCGCTTCAGACTGTTCTGACGGTATGACTAAGCTGATTTTCGATAAAGATACTCACCGTGTGATCGGTGGTGCGATTGTCGGCACTAACGGTGGTGAACTGTTGGGTGAAATCGGTCTGGCTATCGAGATGGGTTGTGATGCTGAGGATATCGCACTGACTATTCACGCTCACCCGACTCTGCATGAATCGGTTGGTTTAGCGGCTGAAGTGTTTGAAGGTACGATTACTGACCTGCCAAACGCAAAAGCGAAGAAGAAATAACCGAAACTAAATAAACAAAAAACCGCTTCAATCTGAGAAGCGGTTTTTTATTACTTTTTTTCCCGTGGGAATAAGTGTTTAGCTGCGTCGCTTGTAAATGCACAGCATATCTAAATAGCAGTGCACTAATTCATCTACTGCTTTCTGATCGTTAAGCCGATTTGCCTGAACGAAAATCGAGTAGAGCAGACCCAGATAAATATCTGCCAGATTATCCGGATTGTAGTGTTCAGCTACATCACCATTTTCAATGGCGCGAACAAACATATTTTTCACTAACAGTTTATTGGTGTTGTTGGTCGAAACAAATAGCGGCCACACTTCTTCACGTGTCGATGCGCTCCATTCAAACCACACTTTTAACCAGTGACAATCCTGGAATACTAATTCTGTCATCTCATGCATCAGGTTATACAGGTTGTCTTTAATATAGGCATCGATTTCGATGTTATCCGCTAAGAAATTAGAGAATTGATGTACCACGTGAGTTAATACATCATCCACCAGATCTTCACGGGTCGGAAAATAATTGAATACGGTAGCGACTGACACCTGAGCGATTTCTGCAATATCAGCGTGACCGCCACGGCCAATGCCGCGTTTTGCGAATACTTCTAACGCAATTTCCATTAACTGCAGTTTGCGTTTTTGCGGTGATAACCGCGTCCTCGGACGTTTTTGTATTGTTGCATCCATAATGTTTACCTTTGCCAATTTCTGTTGTTGATATATTTATTCATCTACTCCTCTGATCATTGAGATATCATAGGTAGTGATGATTTTATTATTAATGTTGCATATTTGAGTGTACTGGTGCATATGAAACGGGTCAATTAACAATCACTATTTTTATCAATATGATGATAATCTGCTGTTTATTTGGCAAAAGCTAGAAAAATTCACCAGCTAGCCATTGGTAATGCACTTAAGTTTGCCTCTATCTGCAAGAGTGTTAGTATACGCCGCATATATTGAGAGTGAAGCTCTGAAGCGGTTGAGATCGGTAAAGTCTCAAAATAGATTCGAAACGAGATACAAAGTTATGGCACACATCATAGAAGAAATGATTTCTGAGCAGGATGTTCAGCGACGGATTCAACAACTAGGGCAAGAAATAACGGAATATTATAAGGATAGCGACAAGCTGGTATTGGTCGGCTTATTGCGTGGTTCGTTTATTTTCATGGCTGACCTGGCGCGCGCAGTGAAAATTACTCACCAAATCGATTTTATGACCGCATCCAGCTACGGTAATTCGACCGAAAGCTCGCGCGATGTACGGATTCTGAAAGATTTGGATGATGATATCAAAGGTAAAGATGTCATTTTGGTGGAAGATATTGTAGATACTGGCAATACCTTAAGCAGGGTTAAAGAAGTGCTAAGGTTACGTGAGCCGAACTCGATCCAAATCTGTACTCTGCTGGATAAACCTTCGCGTCGCGAAGTCGAGGTTGATGCTAAGTGGATCGGTTTTTCCATTCCGGATGAATTTGTGATCGGTATGGGGCTCGATTATGCGCAGGATTATCGCCACTTGCCTTATATAGGTAAGGTGATTCTGGATAATGAATAAATAACAATGCCCGGCTGCGACCGGGCATTGTTTTAATCCTGACTTAGAATTAATGGTGACAAAGCAGCTTATATTCAGGGTTAAGAATTTTCTCCATAGAGCGATGATAATTTTCTTCCACACTTTCCGGAGAGTCGCAACGCACACCTAAATATTCCAATTTTCCATCATCAATACCGTAAACGACACCATGCAGCTCAAACTCCTGGCCGTTTTCCCAGGCATTCTGCAAAATGGTTGAATTACCTAAGTTGTACACCTGTTCCGCCACATTAATTTCTGCCAGTTTATCGGCACGAAACTCTTCTGGCATGGCATCTAAATAGCTACGGTGTTTGTGGTATAAGTCGCGGATATGCAGCAGCCAGTTATTAATCAGACCCAGTTTAGGGTTGGCTAATGAAGCCTTGATACCACCACAGTCGTAGTGGCCACAAATTATCAGATGTTTGATTTTTAATACATCAACCGCATACTGAACCACGGAAAGACAGTTTAAATCGGTGTGAATCACCAGGTTGGCGACGTTACGGTGAACAAACAGTTCACCGGAATGAAGTCCGGTTAGACGTTCGGCAGGAACGCGGCTATCTGAACAACCAATCCACAGAAAATCCGGGCGCTGGCCTTCACCCAGCTTAGCAAAATACTCCGGGCTCTCAGCTTTGATCGAATTTGACCATTTAGTGTTGTTTTCAAAAAGCTGTTTAATTTCTGGCATACAAACTTCCTTTTCCTGTTAGCTATTCCCCTGTTTTTGTTGGGGCTGCAAGACCAACTATTTCGGGTATAATGACTAACCTAATTTACATTCTTCAGGTCTTTTTAATATAGTTTAATAAATGTGCGCTGCATCACTATACACAAACTTATGGATGACGCTTAGTTAAATTCAACTCTATTTAACTCATCAGATCACTTTTGTGGCAAATACAAAAATTTCACTATATCTGAAGCTAAAACAGCAATTATTGAGCACATACCAACATACGGAATATGGGTATCGCACGGTGATGAGCACTCGTTTAATTGAAAGATAACAGAGACTAACACGAGCTATGAACGCATTAGAATTAGTTGACTTGCGTAAGACCTACGCGGGTGGTTTTGAAGCCTTAAAGGGGATTAACCTTGAGGTTAAACAAGGGGATTTTTATGCACTGCTCGGGCCGAACGGCGCAGGAAAATCGACCACGATTGGCATTATTTCTTCATTGGTGAATAAGACATCCGGCAAGGTATCGGTGTTCGGTTACGATATTGACCGCCGTCTGGAAGAAGCTAAGCAGCATTTGGGCTTGGTGCCGCAGGAGTTTAACTTCAACCAGTTTGAAACGGTCGAACAGATCGTCACTCAGCAGGCTGGTTATTACGGTGTGCCCTATGCGCTGGCAAAAGAGCGGGCGAAGAGATACCTGACTCAGCTTGATTTATGGGAGAAAAAGGATGAGCGGGCGCGTAATCTTTCTGGTGGTATGAAGCGCCGCCTGATGATAGCCAGAGCTCTGATGCATGAGCCTAAATTGCTGATTCTAGACGAACCTACCGCAGGGGTTGATATCGAACTGCGTCGTTCGATGTGGGATTTTCTCCAGCAGCTCAACCGTGAGGGAATTACCATTATTCTCACCACGCATTACCTAGAAGAAGCCGAAATGTTGTGCCGCAATATCGGCATTATTCAGCGTGGTGAGTTGATCGAAAATACCTCAATGAAATCGCTGTTAAGTCAATTGCAGGTTGAGACCTTTATTCTTGACCTCGATACGTATGAAGAAATGCCTCAGCTTACTGGCGTGCTTAAACAGATAAATAAAGAGGGTTCGATAGAAATCGAACTGGAAAAAACACATGGTCTGAATGATATTTTCAGTCAGTTGACTGCTCAGGGGATTAAAGTGCTTTCAATGCGGAATAAAGCAAACCGCCTTGAAGAGCTGTTTGTCAGCCTGGTACAGAATCAGAAGTGAGAGAGTTGATGTATCAAATTTATTGGACTGCTTTTCTTAGTTTAATGAGAAAAGAGATAAAACGTTTTACCCGCATCTGGGTTCAGACGATCGTGCCGCCAGCGATTACCATGACGCTCTATTTTATCATTTTTGGTAATCTGATTGGTTCGCGTATCGGTCAGATGAATGGCTTTAGTTATATGGAATATATTGTGCCGGGTCTGATCATGATGTCGGTGATCACTAACTCTTATTCCAATGTGGCGTCTTCATTTTTTAGTGCCAAGATGCAGAAGAATATAGAAGAGCTGTTGGTGGCTCCGGTGCCTAATTATGTGATTATTGCCGGTTATGTGATGGGCGGTGTGGCCCGTGGTTTATTGGTGGGGATTCTGGTCACCTGTGTGTCGCTGTTTTTTGTCGATCTACAGGTTGAGCATTGGTTTATTATCGCGACGACGATTTTTCTTACCTCGGTAGTTTTTTCACTGGGGGGCTTAATCAATGCGATTTATGCGCGTACCTTTGATGATATTTCGATCGTGCCAACTTTTGTTCTAACGCCGTTAACTTATCTGGGCGGGGTCTTTTACTCACTGTCGCTGTTGCCGGAGTTCTGGCAGGGCGTATCCAAAATCAATCCGATCGTATATATGGTTAATGCATTCCGCTTTGGCTTTCTTGGCGTGTCGGATGTAAATGTCTACGTTTCATTTGGTGTACTAACGGTATTTGTTGCGGGCTTGTACGCTCTGGCACACTATCTGGTGACCAGCGGGACGGGATTGCGTAGTTAACTGATTGAACGGATTCGATTCGTCTGTTATTTGTCATTATCCCGGCCTTGAGCCGGGATCTGGTTGAGTACAGAGCTTAACCGTAATTATGCCAACCTCAAGATCCCGGATAATTACTACGTAATTTCCGGGATGACACCAAAGGATCAATAGAGGATATTGATATCTAGATAACCTTCACACTCTTTCTCACCACTAAACTCGGTTCCAACTGAACCAGTTGCATTTTATCCGCTGTTTTATCCAGTTTTTTCAACAAGGTTTCAACCGCCACCTGGCCTAAACGATACTTAGGCTGGTGCATGGTCGTCAGTGGTGGGGTCATAAACTCCGCAATATGAATATCATCGTAGCCGATAATCGAGAGATCCTGTGGAATCTTGATATCTTGCTCACTGGCGGCGTTAATCACGCCCATTGCCATCATATCGTTACACACAAAAATCGCTTGAGGGAATTCATCACATTCCAGCAAGGAGTGAAAGGCCTGATAGCCGCCTTCACATTCAAAGTCAGATTCAACCACCCACTCAGAATGAATAGCTAAGCCTGTATCCTCCATTGCCTGCTTGAAGCCCTGATAACGCATATAGGCCTGCGGGCGATCCAACGGCCCGGTAATACAGGCAATATCGGTGTGTCCACACTCTATCAGATAGCGGGTTGCTTGGTAGCCGCCCTGGAAAGAGTTATCTTGAATTTTATCGCTGTTAAACAGTACCGGTCCCCAGTCCATCACTACCACCGGAACATCAGGATAACAGTCAAAAATATCGATCTTTTCACCGATTAGTGTGGTACACATGAGGATCACGCCATCAACGCGTTTTTGCAGAAGCGTATCAATCGATTCGATCATCCGTTGATGATTGCCTTCGGTATTGCACAAGATCAGGTTATATCCCTGCTGATAGCAACTGTTTTCCACCCCTTTAACCACTTCACTGAAAAAGGGGTTACTGGACGTGGTAACTAGCATGCCGATGGTTTTGGTGCGGTTAGTTTTTAAACTGCGTGCCAGCGCGGATGGAGTATAGCCTAGCTCTTTAGCGGCTTGGTTAACTCGCTCGGCAATTTCCTCACTGACAAAACGGCTGTGATTAATGACATGGCTGACGGTTGAAGTGGAAACGCCAGCAAGGCGGGCGATATCTTTCATGGTTGCCATGTCATTACTTTCCTATTGATATTAGAAGTTATTACTGTTGAGCAAGGAATTTTTCAACTTCTTCCCGGTTTGGAATTGAAGTCTGCGCACCAAAGCGAGTAACGGAAATCGCTGCCGCCGCGTGGGCAAATTTAATCGCTGATTCTAAAGTCATTGCTTCTAATAGACCAGTGACAAAGGCACCATTAAAGGTATCTCCGGCGGCTGTGGTATCGGTGGCGTTAACTTTATAGCCAGGAATAAGTATTCCTTGTTTCTGCTGACTAAGCCACACACCTTTAGCGCCCAAGGTGATCATTACGGTTTCAATCCCTTTATCATGCAATAGGTTGGCGGCTTGTTGGGCTGATTGATCATCAGTGACGGCAATCCCGGTCAGGCTTTCTGCTTCGGTTTCGTTTGGCGTGATAATATCAACACAGGATAACAGTTGATCCGGTAGCGGACGGGCAGGAGCGGGATTAAGAATGACTTTAGTCTTCGCATCTTTAGCTACTAGCGCCGCTTTAACTACGCCATCGAGTGGGGTTTCAAGCTGCATCAGCAGGTATTTTGCTGCGCGGATACGCTCCAATTCAGATTCCAGTGATTCAGCTGTCAGTTTGGCGTTGGCTTCTGCGGAAATGCAGATGCTGTTTTCACCGCTGTCAGAGACCTGAATCATCGCAATCCCGGTTGGACAGCCAGCTTCAACTTTAACGCCACTGATCTCCATCCCATCCTGCTGAAAACTTTTGCGGATATTGAGGCCAAAAGCATCATCGCCGACACAGGCGATAAATCCGATATCCGCATTTAAACGTGCGGCAGCTACCGCCTGATTGGCTCCTTTACCTCCGGGAATGACCTGATAGTTGCGGCCATGCAGTGTTTCTCCAGGGCGAGGGAAAGACGGTACCTGCAATACATGGTCGGCGTTGACACTACCTAATACCACTAAATCGTTCATAGTGAATCCTCAGCTTGATTGAAATAATGGTTTAAAACACCACACCGGCCTGGAAAATAACGTTCGCATAAGCGGTACATTCGCCGGTTCTGACAACAGCGCGACTGTTATGGGTACGGGCTTTAAACTTTTCGTGTGTCAGATAGGCAACGTTAATCGTTTTACCGCAGCGTTGTTCTTCTGCTTTTAGTTCTGCCAACAGAGCGATATGTAATTCTGGGCTGACCTGAGCAAATTCATCGGCCATGATCACCCCTTCAATTTGTGATTCTGACAAAATAACGCGCACGGTCTGCAGAAAGCCGGGGACGCCATGAGTCAGGGCTAAATCAATCCGTTGTACCATTTCTGGAATGGGGAGTCCGGCATCACAGATAGTGATTTCGTCGGTATGGCCAAGTGTAGCAACTAGGTAAGAGAGGTCAGAATTTAGCAGGGTACTTTTTTTCATCACGTTACCTTTATTTTATTCGAGTTAGAGTATCGAAACGTTTCTATGAGGTGTTTCGATTGTAGTATCGAAACGTTTCGATGCAAATGGGAAGGAAATTAGAGTGTGAAAAAGATCATTAAAATAGAGAGGGGATCAGATATAAAAAGAGCCAACTATGGTGAGTTGACTCTATAATCGATATGGGAAAGCTTTGGTTATTTCAGTGCAATAACCTGATTATCAATCAAACGCACAGCACCTAAAAAGGCGGCCATCAGAATCACTGCGCTTGCACTGTTGTCATCAATAGCTAACAAGTTGCGTTCATCACGGATAAAAATTTCATCCGCTCTCATGCCCGCCTGTTCCAGTTGCTGATTGGCAGTGCTGATTAACTGTTCACTGTCACGCTCACCATTAGCCAGTTGTTCAGCAATTCCGTTCATTACCTTTGCCAGTTGTGGTGCAATTTGACGTTCCTCGGTAGTGAGTCGATTATTGCGTGAGCTCATCGCCAGACCATCATTTTCACGTACAGTTGGTACACCAATGATCTCAATATCAAGGCAGAGATCTTCCACCATCTGACGGATCAGCGCCAGTTGTTGAAAGTCCTTCTGACCGAAGCAGGCTACATCCGGCTGAACGATATTAAACAGCTTGGTGACAATGGTCGCTACGCCACGGAAATGTCCGGGACGCGATTCACCTTCAAGGATATAAGATAGCCCGGGAACTTCAACAAAGGTCTGCTTATCAAGCCCTTGCGGATACATGATTTCCGGGGTAGGGGTGAAAACAAAATTAACGCCCTGAGCGGATAATTTAGCAAGATCTTCGTCTAATGTGCGTGGATAATTAGCTAAATCATCAGCCTTTTCAAATTGCATCGGGTTAACGAAAATACTGACTACGACTACATCGGCCACACTCTGAGCACGGCGTACCAGAGTTAAATGACCATCGTGCAGATTACCCATGGTTGGGACAAAAGCGATCCGCTTACCTTGTTGACGCAGTGTTTTGAGCTGCGCGCGCAGTTCGTCAACTAGAGCAAAAGTTTGCATCATCTTTTCCTTAAGCAATGGTGTGGTCAGCGTCAGGGAACAGGCCGCTTTCTACGTCAGCAATGTATTTCGCTACCGCTGTACGCATATCGCCAGTCTCGGCTAAAAAGTTTTTCGAGAATTTCGGCATATAGTTGGCTGAGATACCAAACATATCGTGCATTACCAGGATCTGACCATCGGTATCGGCACCGGCCCCAATGCCAATCACGGGAACATCCAGAGCTTCAGTAATCATTTTCGCTACACCGGCAGGCACACATTCCAGCAGGATAATCTGTGCACCAGCTTTTTGCAGCGTAATCGCATCTTTCAGCATCTGCTGAGCTTGCTCATCGCCACGTCCTTGAACTTTATAACCACCGAAAATATTCACTGATTGAGGAGTCAGACCAAGGTGAGCACAGACTGGTACGGCACGCTCAGTCAGCATTTTCACTGTATCTGCCAGCCATTCACCACCTTCAATTTTGACCATGTTAGCACCAGCACGCATAATTTTTGCTGCTTCAATGCAAGCCTGTTCTGGTGTGGCGTAGCTCATAAATGGCATATCGGCCATCAGCAGACAGTTTGGGCTGCCTGCACGTACGCAGCGGGTATGGTAGGCAATTTCGTCAACCGTTACCGGTAGAGTGTCACTCTCGCCCTGTAAAACCATGCCTAACGAATCGCCAACCAGCAGTACCGGCATATTCTGGCTTTCAAACAGTTGGGCAAAACTGGCGTCATAAGCTGTGGCGGTCGCAAATTTTCGGCCTTCCTGCTTACATTTGATTAAGTCATTGATGGTGATTTTTTTCATTATAAAGTCCTTACTAGGAGTTGGCTTCATGCCAAATTCTGAGTCCGTTCCTGTCGACCTGCTTAAGCAGGTTCGTTAACTCAGTTCCGTCAGGGAGAATTAAATTTTCGGCAATTTCTGCCAGAGGATAAAGCACAAACTCACGAACTTTCATCCCGTAATGAGGAACGGTCAGACGTTCGTTATTGATTACTTGATCGCCGAACAGAATAATATCCAGATCGAGAGTTCTTGGGCCCCAGCGTTCATCTTTGCGTACCCGGCCTTGCTCTAGCTCAATCGCCTGAGTCTGATCGAGCAGCTCGAGCGGGCGGAGTTGCGTATTCACTTCCACTACAGCATTGATGTAGTCTGGCTGATCCTGTGGCCCCATGGGGGTGCTGCTGTAGAGCTGAGAGGTTCTGACGAACTCGGTGTCAGGCACACTTCTCAGCGCTTCGATAGCACGCTGTGCCTGACCAACCGGATCATTTAAATTGCTGCCGACAGCGATAAATACCCGGGTCATTATTCTGCTTTGCTCTTGCTGCGTCCGGAAGAACGGCGACGGCGTTTCGGACGGTTACCTGCTGGTTTATCCAGTGAATCGACCATCATCTGACGCTGATCGCGATCAGCATTCTGAAATGCGGACCACCAGTCAGCCAAAGCTTTGACCTGGCCACCTTCCAGTTCGCCACGCATCAGTAAAAAGTCAAAACCGGCGCGGAACTTATTCAGCTCCAACAGGCGGAATGCGCGTTTACCTGTGCGGCGATCAAGGCGGAACTGCATCTGCCAGATTTCACGAACAGTGGTGGTATGGCGGCGTGGAATAGCAATACGCTGTACAACGCGATCAATAATAATATTGGCCGCTTCCATCATTGCATCATAGTCCTGCAGATGGCGCTCCGCACTTAGGCGTTTAGCGATAGCAAGCATCGGATACCAGAACATTGCGGCAAACATAAACGCCGGGTTGATACGCTTGCCTTGTTCAATTCTTAAATCGGTTGAATCGAGGGATAAATCAAGCATCTGCTCGGTGTAAGAGTCATAATCTTCAGTAAAATGCTCAGCGACTACCGGGAACAACTGTTGGAACAGATTGTATTCACGCATCAGATGGTAGGTTTCCAGACCGACACCGGTTTGCAGCATTTTTAGCGACTCTTCATAAAGGCGCGCTGGTGGAATGTCTTGCAGCAGTGGTGCCAGGTGCTCGATCGGTTCTGCGGTATCTTCTTCGATATCGAAATCGAGCTTAGCGGCAAAGCGGATCGCTCGCAGCATGCGTACCGGATCTTCGCGATAGCGGGTTTCCGGGTCACCGATCATGCGTACCAGACGATCGTCGAGATCTTCTATCCCGCCAGCGTAATCGTGAATGCTGTAGTTGGCGATGTTGTAATACATCGCATTGACGGTGAAATCGCGTCGTTCAGCATCTTCATCGATGGTGCCGTAAACATTATCACGCAACAACATTCCAGCTTCTGACTGGGAAGAGACTGGTGTGTTATTTTCCTGATGGTGGCCACGGAAGGTTGCGACTTCGATGATTTCACGGCCGAACATCACATGAGCCAAACGGAAACGGCGACCGATCAAACGGCAGTTGCGGAACAATTTTCGCACCTGCTCCGGTGTGGCATTGGTGGCAATATCGAAATCTTTCGGCTGCTGCCCGAGTAAAAGATCGCGCACACCGCCACCGACCAGATATGCATCGAAGCCACTGCTGTTCAAGCGGTACAGCACTTTAAGCGCGTTATCGCTGATCTGCTTGCGTGAAATACTGTGCTCCTCACGTGTGACGACGTTAAGCGCCAGAGTTGGGTAGCTGTGTTGAGTTTTGGTTGTCTGTTCGTGTTTATTCATCGGCTTGGGACAAAATAGTGATTAGCTATCCTGTTTTCTGTCTGTGACCAAGAGCCTATCGACTCAATTTGCGGCTAATAATAGCTCAGGCAAAGGCATTTGAGAATTAAAGTATGATTTCAGTTGCGTCAGGAAGTTGCGATATCGACCAATTCTGCCATCCCCAGCACAACATTTCATCGACGGATAGGTCGTTAAACCCTGTTGGTAACTGAAATCCAAGAAATTGCATTGCTTGAACTAATGTGGGGCCAGGATTGGAAATATCAATGGCAGCCGCATGATTCTGTTTGGACAATTTGCGTCCCACTTGTTCCATCGCCAGCGGAAGATGCAGATAACTGACTGGTGCAGCATCAAGAGTTTGATACAGGCTGATTTGCCTACCGGTCGGTTCAATCAGATCCGCGCCGCGCACTACTTCGGTCACACCCTGAGCTATATCATCAACAACTACCGCAAGATTGTAGGCATACAGACCATCGCGGCGTTTAATGATAAAGTCCTCTTCCGCCAGTTGCGGTGGAATTTCAATCACACCATGGCGCTGATCGATGAACCGTTCAACCGGATGCTGCATCCGCAGGCGAATCGCACACCCATCGGCTGCGCTGAGTTTTTTATCGCGGCAGTGGCCAAGATAAAAGCCACCATCCTGTTTAATTTGTTTGCGGCTGCAATTACAGTAGTAGGCGATGCCATCAGCCAGCCACTGATCAATTTGTGCCTGATAGAGGTGGTGACGCTGGCTCTGATAAATTACTTCGCCATCCCAATACAAGCCATAAGCTTCTAGCGCTTGAAGAATCCACAGAGCGGCACCGGGCATTTCACGCGGCGGGTCGAGATCTTCCATTCGCACCAGCCATTTTCCACCCTGAGATTTAGCCTGGAAATAGCTACCAAGGGCGGCGATAAGCGAGCCGAAATGGAGCGGGCCGGAAGGCGAAGGTGCAAATCTGCCAACGTACGTCATGAAGTAGTCCGAAGAAATAGGATGCAGAAGAGGGTAGCGAAAACAACAAAAGGGAGCAATCGCTCCCTTTCAGATCGTGTACAGAATTGATTAACCCTGCATTTGACGTTCTTTGATTTCTGCCAGTGTTTTACAGTCAATACAAAGGTCGGCAGTTGGGCGAGCTTCCAGTCGACGAACGCCGATTTCAACGCCACAAGATTCACAATAACCGAACTCATCTTCTTCGATTTTGTTCAGTGTCTTTTCAATCTTTTTGATCAGACGACGTTCACGATCGCGGTTACGCAATTCCAGGCTGAATTCTTCTTCCTGAGATGCACGGTCGACCGGATCAGGGAAGTTGGCGGCTTCATCCTGCATATGGTGAACGGTTCTATCCACTTCTTCCATCAACTGACCACGCCAGGCATTGAGGATTTTGGTGAAATGTTCAACTTGCGCTGGTGACATATACTCTTCACCAGGCTTTTCTTGGTATGGCTCAACGCCAGCAATGGCCAGGATGCCAAGCGTTTTCTTTTTTGATTCTTCAGGCATACAGCATCTCCTACAAACACCTATCAACTGCGTAGCAGTATTTTAAGGCGGGTATCTATAGCAAAAAGAAGTAGGTGTGGCAAACACTGATTAACAAACTCTTGGTCAATATGCAGCGTGTATCAATTTTTTGTCAGTTTAGGCAAAAAGGTACTGCGCTTGTGAGTTTGATCTCATGTTGACTTAACTCTGCTTTATAACAGAGAATTTCCACGCCAGCTTCGATCGCTTCCTTTAATAAAAATGAATAATCTGCGTCGATATGGTGGGCAGGAGAGACTTTTTCAATCCCTGAATGCAATACGGCAAATAAAAGTACTGCACGCTCACCACACTGAGCAACATCCATTAATTCCCTGAGGTGCTTTTGGCCTCGTTTTGTGACCGCATCGGGAAAATACCCCTGACCTTTTAAGTCTGGTGTTAATTCAGATTGCTCCAATAAAGTGACGCTTTTCACTTCAATATAGCAATCGGGCCGATTTGGTGAGTGGAGTAAGATATCAATTCGACTATTCTCTTGTCCATACTTCACTTCGGTTTGTAACTGCTGATAGTTAGCCAATTCTGTAATCCATTGCTGCTCTATAGCTTCTACCGCCAGTTGATTGGCGCGTATGGTATTCACGCAGATATGATCGCCACTCGCCGTTGCTGTTATCTCCCAACTGAATGGATATTTACGTTTTGGGTTATCCGACTGCGAGTACCAGACAGTATCGCCGGGTGTGGCACAGCCGGTCATCGCGCCGGTATTCGCACAATGGATGGTGGTCTGTTTACCGTCAGGCAGAACAACATCGGCGAGAAAGCGTTTATAGCGTTTTATCAGAGTGGCGGATTTTAGTGGCGGATCAAACTGCATTTATCTACTGTTTTTATGTACAATGGTCGCTTCATTAAACCATAAGGGTATGACTTTGTCACAGTTGCCTATTGAAGCGGTGATTCCTCAGCTTCTTTCCGGACTCAAATCGCATCATCAGCTAATTCTTCAGGCCGCCCCCGGTGCTGGTAAGTCAACCGTATTTCCTCTGGCGTTACTTAACAGCGGTTTGATAATCGGCAAAATTTTGCTGCTGGAGCCAAGGCGGCTAGCGGCGAAATCTATCGCTTCGTTTATTGCTAAGCAGTTGGGTGAATCGGTTGGAGAGCGGGTCGGTTACCGAATCAAAGGTGAAACTAAAGTGAGTTCTGCGACGCAGTTGGAAATTGTGACCGAGGGGATTCTTACCCGGATGATCCAGAGCGATCCAGAATTAACCGGGATTGATCTGGTGATTTTTGATGAATTCCATGAACGTAGTTTGCATGCGGATCTGGCCCTGGCGCTAACCCTCGAAGTTCAGGGCGCGCTGCGTGACGATTTAAAAATGGTCATTATGTCGGCCACCCTGGATACCCAGGCGCTGACTCATTTGTTGCCTGAAGCTTTGCTGATTGAGTGTGAAGGGCGCAGCTATCCGGTGGATATCCGTTATGCGCCGCTGCGGGCCAATGAAGATCTGACCGCTAAGCTGGCTCAACAAGTGATCCAATTATTACATAATGAGTCTGGTTCAATTCTGGTGTTTTTACCCGGTGTAGCGGCGATTAAGCGCCTGGAAGAGCGACTGAATCAGGTTCTGGCCGAAGAGTTCAGCACTGTTGATGTCTGTCCGCTTTATGGGCAGCTTAGTTTTGCTTTGCAACAACAGGCGATAGCCCCAGCAACTGCCGGACGGCGCAAAGTGGTACTTGCGACCAATGTGGCGGAAACATCACTGACCATAGACGGTATCCGCGTGGTGGTTGATTCCGGCCTGGAACGGAACGCCCGTTTTGATCCCGCCAGTGGTGTGACTCGTTTAGAACAGTCACGTATCGCTCAGTCATCTGCTCAACAACGAGCTGGACGAGCCGGGCGACTGGAGCCGGGTAGTTGTGTGCGGGTTTATAGTGAGTCGCAGTTTAACCAACAGGCGAAAGTTTCCACGGCGGAAATTTTGCACAGTGATCTGGCTAATCTGGCATTTGAACTGGCTAACTGGGGCGTGCAGCAGGCAGATGAACTGAGCTGGCTTGATTTGCCTCCTGCTGCACTACTGACACAGGCAAGACAATTGCTGATTTCCTTACATCTTATTGATGAAAATTATGCGCTAACCCCGCTGGGTAAGCGTGCTTATGCACTGGGAATCGATGCCCGTTTGGCGAGTATGCTGATCCAGGCTCAGCAGATGGCAGGAGACTGGATCAATAGCGCGATTGCCTGTGCCGCTCTGATTGATGAGCGCGATTTGCAGCAGGTTGATATGGCGATGGCGCTGCATCTATGGCAGCAGAATAAGCACAGTAAAAATGCCTTGCTCACTCAGCGTGCCAGAGTACTGGCAACGAAACTTCAGCATCGTTTTATGCTGCAGCAGGTTGATAGCGATACCTTGGCTCTCTGTGCTGCACTGGCATTTCCTGACCGGATTGCACAGCGTCGTAGCGGGCAATTGTCACAAGAGTTTAAACTGGCCAATGGCCACGGATCTCAGTTACGTGAAGATTACCTTTTTACTCAGGCAAATTATTTAGTGGTGATCGATCTGATGCGCCACCAGCAGGCGCAAAGCCAGATTTTGTGTGCTGCAGCTTTGGATGAAAAACAGCTGTTAGCGCTATTACCTAGCTTGGTTAGTGTCGAAGAATATGTGGACTGGGATGAAAAGCGTGGCCGCCTGATTGCCGAAAAACTTACCCACTGTGGTCAATTGGTGCTCAAATCCAAACCGTTGCCAGCACCGGATGAAGAAAAAATGACACAAGCCTTGCTTAATTATGTCCGTCGTCAGGGGCTGGCTGTATTAAATTTGCAACAGGATAGCCTGGAGTGGCTGGAGCGGGTACGTTGTGCGATTGCTTGGCTGCCAGATGAAGCCTGGCCGGCGATGGATGAGCAATCGTTGTTAGCGAATCTGGAAAACTGGCTACTGCCGTACATGAACGGGGTGCGCAGTGTAAAAGGATTACAGGCAGTGCCAATGAAACAGGCATTGTCTGCCTATCTGGGCTGGTCGCTGAATCAACAACTGGACGAATGGTTACCGGAAAGCCAGTTATTACCCACCGGTAGCCGTAAACGAATTCGCTACCAGCTTGGCCATGAGCCGGTACTTTCGGTACGTATTCAGGAAGTATTCGGCGAACAGGATTCACCACTTATTGCTCAGGGTAAAAAACGCCTGGTGCTGGAGCTGCTATCACCGGCGCAGCGACCGATTCAGGTCACCCAGGAGCTGGCCGCGTTCTGGGCCGGTTCCTATAAAGAAGTGCAGAAAGAAATGAAAGGGCGCTATCCGAAACACGTTTGGCCAGATGATCCGGCTAACCATATTGCGACGACTAAAACAAAGCGACATTTTGACCAATGACAGATAAATCATCTCCATCTAAAGCATCCGGCTCGAAAAAAACGACCACTCGCCGTGTTCCACGCCGTAATAAGCCTGCGTCAACCAAGGCTGACGCGGGGAAACGCAAACCAGCCGAAAAAGGCAAATCAACTGGCCAAAGAAGCTGGTTAAAAAAACTGTGGAGTATAGGCTGGAAGCTGGGTGTGACTCTGCTGACGGTGATTATTTTTTACGGTTTCTACCTGGATGATATCGTCAAACAGCGCTTTGCCGGGCAGCTGTTCAAGCTGCCGACAGTGGTCTATTCACGGATCCTGACTCTGACTCCGGGTGACCAAATCAGTTTAAAAGAGGTGCGTCAGGAACTGGACGTGCTCAATTACCGCAAAGTCAGTCAGCCGCGTCGTGCAGGAGAGTATTCATCTTCCTCAACCCGCATCGAGCTTATTCGTCGTCCGTTTGAATTTACAGATGCTTCCGAACCGGAACGACATGTGATGCTCTCTTTTAACGGTAATCAATTATCGCGTATCCAATCCTTAGACAGTCGTGCGGATATGGGCTTTTTACGCATTGAGCCGAAAATGCTCGGTATGCTGGAAAAGCAGAACGATGAGCAACGCCTGTTCCTTCATCGTGAACAATTCCCTGAAGTGCTGGTTGATGCTCTGCTGATCACCGAAGATCGTGAATTTTATAAGCACGATGGTGTTTCACCACTGGCGATAGCCCGGGCGATGGTGGTTAACCTCAAAGCCGGCCGTACGGTGCAGGGCGGCAGTACTCTCACTCAGCAGTTAGCGAAAAATATCTTCCTTAGCAGCGAACGTTCGTTATGGCGAAAGGCTCAGGAAGCATTGATGGCGTTGATCATCGATTATCGTTACAGCAAAGATCGGATCCTGGAAGCCTATCTGAACGAGGTCTATTTGGGTCAAAGCGGCGCAGAAGCGATTCACGGTTTTGGTCTGGCATCACGCCTTTATTTTGCTCAACCTTTGCAGGAATTACGGATTGATCAGATAGCTTTATTGGTTGGGATGGTCAAAGGCCCTTCTTACTACAATCCGGTTCGCTCACCGGAGAGGGCGCAGAATCGTCGTGATTTAGTATTAAAACTGATGATGGAGCACGACATTTTAACCGCCAAGCAATACGCTCAAGCGGTCGAACGTCCGCTCGATGTGGTTAAGCATCCTAGTTTGGCTCAGCGTCAGCCAGCCTATTTTCAACAGGTGGCCCTCGAGCTGAAACAGAAAGTGGCGGATAAATTTGAAGCCGATAAAGGACTGAAAGTCTTCACCACCTTAGATCCGGTATCTCAGTCTGAATTAGAACAGTCGGTAGCGAAAACCGTTCCGGTCCTGGGCAGTGGTTTGGAAGCAGCGGCAGTGGCGGTTGACCGACATAGCGGCGAAATTCGCGCGATTGTTGGTGGTAAACAGGTGGGTTTTGATGGATTTAACCGTGCGTTAAATGCCAGTCGTCAGATCGGTTCATTGGCTAAACCCGCGGTGTACCTGACCGCGCTCAGTGAACCGAGTAAATATTCATTAGCCACTACCTTGTACGATAAGCCAATTGCATTAAAAGCAGAAAACGGTGAAGTGTGGGCACCACAGAACTTTGACCACAGTTATCGCGGTGAAGTGCCGCTTTATCTCGGTTTAGCGAAGTCGATCAATGTACCGACGGTCGATCTGGGAATGCAGGTTACGATTGGTGAGGTGAGTAAAACGCTGGTGGAACTGGGTATCGATAGCGAAGAAATTCGTCCTGTACCTTCGATGTTCCTCGGTGCTTTCAGTCTGGCTCCGATTCAGGTAGCTCAGATGTTCCAGACCATTACCAATTCCGGGAAAAAAGCCCCGTTATCGGCTCTGCGTTCGGTTATTGATGTCGATGGCAATGTGCTGTACCAGTCGCTGCCAAAAAGCACTCAGGCGGTTGAACAACAAGCGGCTTGGTTAACCACTTATGCGATGAAAAGAGCAGTGACTGAAGGCACTGGCACCGCCCTTAATCGCCGTTTCCCTGGGGCGGCTCTGGCTGGCAAGACTGGCACCAGCAATGACAGCCGCGATAGCTGGTTTGTCGGTGTCGATGGACGTGAAGTGACCACAGTGTGGGTTGGTCGTGACGATAACAAGCCAACCGGTTTAACCGGAGCCAGCGGTGCGCAGCTAGTCTATTCCAACTATCTGGCGCAGCGTGGGCCACAGACTTTGACACTGCCGTGGCCAACTGGAATTACTATGATCGGTTTTGCGCCCGACCGCACAGGTGGTTTACGCCTGGATTGTAGTAATGATTTTAAACTGCCAATATGGGATGTGTCCGGTGAATATCAGCAGGCGTGTCAAAAGCAGAAAAGCTCAACCGGATGGATAAAAAAATTGTTTCGTTGGTGATTATATACCGAAGTGACCTCAAGATGCTGAAAATGCATCTTGAGGTCACTTCGGTATTATAGATTGAAATAAGAATAAAAAAGGAAACTGAGTTGAAGCGAAATACTCTGCGTTGGTCTGCGTTATTGGGTTTATTGCCGCTTATCGCTACGTCTGTCATGGCATTAATCTGCGGGAGTATTTCTTTTCAGGCTGCTGCAAAAGAGCTCAATACAACAGCGAATATACCAGCAGAGTTCCCGGTTAAACGTCCGACTATCGCATTAGTATTGGCAGGTGGCGGTGCCAAAGGAGCAGCCCATGTCGGAGTATTGCAAGCTCTGGAAGAGATGCATGTCCCGCTCGATATTATTACCGGCACCAGCATGGGCGCTTATATTGGTGGTTTGTATGCGTCCGGACAAAATGCGCAGCAAATCGAACAGACCATTAGCAGCGTCGATTGGAACAGCGGTTATCGGGATAAGGTCAGCCGTTCACAACTGCATATTCGGGAAAAAGAGTTTGAAGACCGCTATCGCCTGGATACCGATCTGGGGTTTCGCATTAATACTCTGGATATCCGAGCGCCAAAAGGCGTTATCCAGGGGCAGAATATGCTGCGTATTATTCGCGAAACTAGCGCCGATTCCCGCTACCTTGGTTCATTCGATCAACTGCCGATTCGCTACCGGGCGGTAGCGACCGATATCGTTAAACTTGAGCCGGTGGTATTAAACCACGGTTATCTGGCAGACGCATTTATGGCCAGTATGTCGGTTCCTGGTGTGCTACCACCTTATGAAGTTGACGGACAACTGCTGGTTGATGGCGGCGTCACCAATAATATGCCGGTCGATGTGGCGCGAGCGCTTGGTGCTGATATCGTGATTGCGGTGGATATCAGTACCGATTACAAAAGTGAAGAGCAGTTCACCACCTACCTTACCGTGGCCGATCAACTGACCAATTATCTGGTACGGCAAAGTTCACAGAAGCAGGCGCAGAAACTTCGGCGCGATGATATCTATATCAAACCGGCGGTTGGCGACATGGAAACCGTTGAATTTGACCGGATTAATGAAGCGTATCAAAAAGGCTATGCCTCAGTTCAGTTGGTTGCTCATCAGTTGAAAGCATTAAGTTTATCGGCGAAAGAGTATCAGGATTACCGGCAGAAAATTCAGCTCGGAGTTTCTCCGCTTGGCGTCTCTGAAGCGTTACAGTTCAGCCAAATCCAACTGGAAAATAATACCCATTATAGCGATACTGTGTTACTCGAAATGCTGGGTATTCGACTGGATAAACCGGTCAGTCAGCAGCAAATTGAACGGCATATTAAGCAGCTTTATGCGCTGGATCGCTTTGAACTGATTAATTATCAGATTAAATCTGATCAGAATGAGCAGATTTTAGTCGTGCAGGTGCGGGAAAAATCTTGGGGCCCCAATTACATGACTTTCCGTCTGGCGCTGGAAGATGATTTTGATAACCAAAGCCGTTATTCGGTCGGTATTTCCAATAATTTTACAGGATTAGATGCTATTGGCAGTGAGCTGCGCCTAGATATGGAAATGGGGACTGACCGTCGGATTGCCTTAGAGTATTTTCGCCCGCTGTCTCAGGATCAGACGATTTTCTCCAGCGCGTCGCTGATCTATCAGAAAGAGGAGCGCCAGTTTTCAGAACTTTCGATGGAAGATGTCGGGCTGGGAATAACTGACAATTATTATGCGGCTAGTTACATCGAGCTGGTCGGTGAGTTGGCACTTGGCTATCAATATAATCCCTGGGATGAGATAAAGCTTGGCTTTCTGGCTTCAGATGGTGAAGCGAGTTTATCGACTTTGCCCTCATGGGGCGATATGCAGTATCAGCGCAAAGGACTGTTTGCCCGCTATCGTCTTGATACGCTGGATAACTATTCGTTTCCAAGTCATGGTTGGTATCTCGATTTGGACTATATGCTTTCCAATGATCGTGCCGATATTATTAAGGATGGTGTGTCATCCAATATTTCTGACTGGGTTTATGAATATTCAGCAACGGTGCTGGCGGCGAAAAGCCGCCAACGTCACACTCTGGTTGGTCGGGCCGAATATGGCGGTGTTGACACCGATAAGTTTACTTACCCGATCCACCCATTATCTCTGGGTGGATTTTTAAACCTTTCCGGGATCCCGAATAACACCCTTAACGGGCAGAATAAAGCCTATACCAGCCTGACTTACCGCTACCGCTGGTTTGATAATGACTTTGGCCTGTTTACTTCCCCGGTTTATCTGGGGGCTGCTTATGAATATGGTGGGATCTGGTCGGATCCGGATATTCAGGTTGATCATGCGCCGTTATATCAAGCGGCCGCACTTTTTGCCGGAATTGATTCACCAATCGGCCCGATTATGTTTGGCTACGGAAGAACTGAAAATAACTACGATTCGATCTATTTAGTCGTAGGCGCTGGTTTTAAATAACGGTTAAAGTTGTAAAAATCGCATCTTGAACTAAGACTTTAGTCGTAAGTTGATGGTTAGCTCAAAGTGAACTCATTTTCATTTAAAGGTAACTTTGCTATTCTCTGTCAACAGTTTGGTCTGTCCATCACTCTACTCTGAGTAGCCGCAGGCCAAGTTTCCAAGGACGTTTACCCCTATTTCAATAACATAAGGGGTCAACAGCAATGAGAGGAAAAAGTCGTGCTTGAAGCCTATCGTAAACACGTCGCAGAGCGTGCCGCAGAGGGAGTCGTTCCTAAACCCCTAGACGCTGAACAAGTCTCCGGTCTGATTGAACTGCTAAAAAATCCACCAGCAGGTGAAGAAGCATTCATTTTAGATCTTCTAGAAAATCGTATTCCCCCTGGTGTGGATGAAGCCGCTTATGTCAAAGCTGGTTTCCTGGCTGCGATTACTCGTGGTGAAGTTTCATCGCCATTGGTTGATCAAGTCAAAGCAGCTCAGCTTCTGGGAACCATGCAAGGTGGTTACAACATCGAGCCACTGGTTAGTCTGTTGGATAACGATGCGCTAGCGCCTACCGCCGTTGAAGCATTATCACACACCTTACTGATGTTTGATGCGTTCTACGATGTGGAAGAAAAAGCGAAAGCGGGTAATGCATTTGCCAAGCAGGTTCTGAACTCTTGGGCAGAAGCGGAATGGTTCCTTTCTAAGCCGGCACTGCAGGAAAAAATCACTCTGACAGTATTTAAAGTCACCGGTGAAACCAACACCGATGATCTTTCTCCGGCACCGGATGCCTGGTCTCGTCCTGATATCCCAGTACACGCGCTGGCGATGCTGAAAAACGAACGCGACGGTATTGAACCGGATGAAGCGGGTGCGATTGGCCCGATTAAACAGATTGAAGCGCTACAGGCGAAAGGTCATCAACTGGTTTATGTGGGTGACGTTGTGGGTACCGGTTCTTCACGTAAATCTGCGACCAACTCGGTTCTGTGGTTTATGGGTGACGATATTCCTTTCGTACCAAACAAACGTGCTGGCGGCTACGTGCTGGGTGGTAAGATTGCACCAATCTTCTTTAACACTATGGAAGATGCTGGTGCCCTGCCGATCGAAGTTGATGTAGCTAAAATGAATATGGGTGATGTAATTGATATCTACCCATTTGAAGGCAAAGTGTGCAATCACGAAACCGGTGAAGTACTGGCCGAATTCAAACTGAAAACCGATGTAATTATCGATGAAGTACGTGCTGGTGGCCGTATTCCGCTGATTATCGGCCGTGGCTTGACAGACCGTGCGCGTGAAGCGTTGGGTCTGGAAGCTTCTACCGTATTCCGTCGTCCGGTTCCGGTTGCTGACACTGGCAAAGGTTTCTCACTGGCGCAAAAAATGGTGGGTAAAGCGTGTGGCGTAGCGGGTATTCGTCCGGGGGCTTACTGTGAGCCTAAGATGACCACTGTAGGTTCTCAGGATACTACCGGTCCGATGACCCGTGATGAACTGAAAGACCTGGCTTGTCTTGGCTTCTCTGCGGATCTGGTGATGCAGTCATTCTGTCATACCTCTGCCTATCCAAAACCAGTTGATGTACAGACTCACCATACTCTGCCAGATTTCATCATGAACCGTGGTGGTGTTTCTTTGCGTCCGGGTGATGGTGTTATTCACTCATGGCTAAACCGTATGCTACTACCTGATACCGTAGGTACTGGTGGTGATTCACACACCCGTTTCCCTCTGGGTATTTCATTCCCGGCTGGTTCTGGCCTAGTGGCGTTTGCGGCAGCGACTGGTGTAATGCCGCTGGATATGCCTGAATCAATTCTGGTGCGTTTTAAAGGTGAAATGCAACCGGGTATTACTCTGCGCGATCTAGTGCATGCGATCCCTTATTACGGTATCAAACAGGGTCTGCTGACGGTTGAAAAAGCCGGCAAGATCAACGAATTCTCTGGCCGTGTACTGGAAATCGAAGGTGTTGAACACCTATCGGTTGAACAGGCATTCGAACTGTCTGATGCTTCTGCTGAACGTAGTGCTGCTGGCTGTACGGTTAAGCTGTCAGAAGAGTCAATTGCTCAATATCTGAACTCAAATATCACCATGCTGAAATGGATGATTGCCAGCGGTTATGGTGATGTGCGCACCATCGAACGTCGTATTAATGCGATGGAAGCGTGGTTAGCCAATCCAGAGCTGATGGAAGCAGATAAAGATGCAGAGTACGCGCATGTGATCGAAATTGATCTGGCTGAAATCAAAGAGCCAATTCTGTGTGCACCAAACGATCCGGATGATGCTCGTCTGCTGTCTGACGTACAGGGTACACCAATCGATGAAGTGTTTATCGGTTCTTGTATGACCAACATTGGTCACTTCCGTGCGGCAGGTAAACTGCTAGAGAAGTTCAAAGGTCAGCTAGATACCCGTCTGTGGGTGGCTCCGCCAACTAAGATGGATAAAGATCAGCTGATTGAAGAAGGTTACTACGGTATCTTTGGCCGTGCTGGAGTGCGTATTGAAACTCCGGGATGTTCACTATGTATGGGTAACCAGGCGCGTGTTGCAGATAAATCCACTGTAATGTCGACTTCAACCCGTAACTTCCCGAACCGCCTGGGTACGGGTGCTAACGTGTATCTGGCTTCAGCCGAACTGTCAGCAGTGGGGGCTATCCTTGGGCGTATCCCAACCATGGAAGAGTATATGGAATACGCTAAGCAGATCGATGCAACTGCAGCGGATACTTACCGTTACCTGAACTTCCATACTATGCCAGCCTATACCGACATTGCGGATAAAGTGATTATTCAGCAAGCAGTGTAAGCGAACTTCAAACTTCGTTAATGGCAAACAATGGCTCCTCAAATGAGGGGCCATTTTTTTGGTTTAAGCTTAACTTTTCCTCATCCCAACGGTTTTCGTGGGAACGCATACCGAGGTGAAATAATCGGATTTTCTGTGTACAGAATTAAATATCCCGACACGTTGGCCGGGATATTTCTTCCTATACATAGGTATATTCACAGGTTAAAAATCGATGTCATCCAATTCTAGGCAGACATCCATTTCCATCAATTCTTTTTTCAGACGTTGTTTATCACGGATTTGTTCAATCTCACGCCACATCCTTTTGGTCGGTTTGGAACGTCGGGTACGTACTCTGGAAATTTCTTTCTCAAGCAGTTCTTCAAACATTAAATCATCCATAATTAGCCTCTCTTTACCACTATGCCAACGATTATTTTTTAAACCCTAAATACCACATTCGAACGTAGCTTAACCTTGATATGTTTCTCATTTGTTTCTATTTGATGACGAATTTCTGATGATTTCGTCGACCAGATAACAAATATCCAAAATTATTTAAATCTATCAAAGGGTTCCTTCGCTACCTTTCCCTATAATTCAGTTAATCTATCCCCTTTGCATCCAATCACTTCGGGGATATTGGCTAAGATTACTACCCTCTAACAAGTAAATGCTCTAGCAAATAAAGTACCAAATGGATTAAGCTACAATATTTGTTTCTAATAAACTGAAATAAAAGAAAATTTATATTTATAATTCTCGAAAGTGAGTCATTGTTGCGTTGCTTTGATGCATAACTGACACAAATTGGTGCAATCGTAACAATATTGATTTGTTGTGGAGATTGGTCAACAAATAAAGGTAAACTTATTTTTTACCTCTACTACTGTTACGTCTAACTGAAAAAGGGATAATTCAGTGACCGATCTAATTAATTTGATGAATGATCTTTTATGGGGATCGATCCTGGTTTATCTGCTGGTTGGTGTCGGGATCTATTTCAGCGTCCGGCTCAATTTCATTCAGATCCGTCATTTTGGCCATATGTTCAGTGTGCTGAAAAATAGCCGCCATTCGGACTGGGTCGGCATTTCATCATTTCAGGCATTATGCACCAGCCTCGCGGCTCGGGTCGGTACCGGCAATATGGCTGGAGTGGCAGTAGCGCTAACCGTGGGCGGCCCTGGCGCCATATTCTGGATGTGGGTCACGGCTATGGTTGGTATGGCGACCTCTTTTGCCGAAAGTACCTTAGCTCAGCTGTATAAAACCAAAGATAAGAGCGGCCATTACCGTGGCGGCCCGGCCTATTATATGGAAAAAGGGCTAGGGATGCGTTGGATGGGGATTCTGTTCTCTTTCTTTCTGATGATCGCTTTTGGCCTGGTATTTAATGCGGTACAGGCTAACTCTATTACTCATGCACTCAATACCGCTTTTGGCTTTGAACCGTATAAAGTCGGGTTGGGAATTGTGTTGCTCTCCGGTTTTGTTATTTTTGGCGGAATCCGCAAAATAGCGCGTACCGCAGAAGTGCTGGTGCCGTTTATGGCAATAATGTATCTGTTGATTGCGCTATACGTGTTGCTGACCAACCTGGAAAAAATCCCCGATGTGCTGGCGCTGATTATTAACAGCGCATTTGGTTTGCAGGAAGCGGCCGCTGGTGGTCTTGGCTATATGATAGCCCAGGCGATGATTAATGGCGTTCGGCGTGGGCTGTTTTCCAATGAAGCGGGGATGGGTTCTGCTCCTAATGCTGCTGCAACCGCTACACCCTATCCGCCACATCCTGCCTCACAAGGCTATGTACAGATGCTCGGGGTGTTTATTGATACCATCGTGATATGCACCGCCACGGTGGCCATTATTCTGATGTCCGGTGAATATATTCCGCAGGGCGAAATTACCGGAATTGAATTAACCCAGCGTGCGCTGAATTCCCAGGTTGGTGACTGGGGGGCTGATTTTATTGCCTGCGCGATTTTCTTCTTTGCTTTTACTTCGATTATTGCCAACTATTCCTATGCGGAAACCAATTTAGTTTTCCTCGAGCACAATCATAAAAAAGGGCTGGCACTGTTCCGCATTCTGTTTTTGGCTATGGTTATGTTTGGTTCATTGGCAACATTACCAACCGTATGGACCATGGCGGATGTCTCGATGGGATTAATGACGCTGGTTAATCTAATCGCCATGCTGCTACTTTCCCGTATCGTGGTCAAACTGGCTAAAGATTATAATCAGCAACTCAAAGCCGGTAGGGTGCCTAAATTTAATATTCGTGATTATCCGGAGCTGGAATCTCAGTTGGAGAAAGGGATTTGGGATGAGGAGTGATGGGCATAACCTATCAGCTCGATTGCCAGTATCGTGCAGACATCATGCAGGTTTTTCTGTAGTCTTTAGGCAATAGAAACAGAATAGGATTGTCAGCCATGCTTATTGTCGTCTCCCCAGCCAAAACACTCGATTACGAATCTGAACTACCGACCGGGAAATTTTCTCTGCCGGAGCTGACCGAACATTCACAGCAGTTGATTGAAGTATGCCGCCAGTTAAGCCCGTTGGATATTGCATCGTTGATGAAAGTAAGCGATAAAATTGCTGGTTTAAACGCGGCGCGTTTTGAGCAGTGGCGACCGAAGTTTGATCTGGATAATTCACGTCAGGCGATTTTTGCTTTTAAGGGTGATGTGTATACCGGACTCGATGCCGCAACGCTCGGGGAAGAAACGTTGGAATACGCCCAGTCACATCTACGTATGCTTTCCGGATTGTATGGCGTACTCAAACCGCTCGATTTAATGCAGCCGTACCGCTTAGAAATGGGCACGAAATTAGCAAATCCACGCGGCAGTAATCTGTATCAGTTCTGGGGTGATATTATTACCGATAAAATCAATCTGGCACTGAATAAACAGGGTGACAATATTCTGATTAACCTCGCCTCAAATGAATATTTTAAAGCGGTCAAACCTAAAGCGGTGGATGGCACGATTGTGACGCCGATCTTTAAAGACGAAAAAAATAGCCAGTTTAAAGTGATTAGCTTCTACGCTAAGAAAGCACGCGGCATGATGGCGCGCTATATTCTGCAAAACAGAATCAGCACCATTGATGGCCTGAAAGATTTTGATAGTGCTGGTTATTTCTTTGTCGCTGATGAATCGAGTGCAACGGAACTGGTATTTAAACGTCACGAACAGTAGAGGTTGGTATGGTCAAATTATTCAAAGCATGGCTGAGAAAATACGATGCCTGGTGCCACTCGATGGGATTAACACCGGGGAAAAAACGCAGTTGTGTCGCCTATCGCGAAGAGCGCAAGGACGATGGCCAATAAGCCCATCCAACTGTTCGACACTCATTGTCATTTTGATTTTGAACCATTTAGCCTGGATTTTGCTGCACATATTCAGCGAGCGCGAAATGCTGGCGTGGCGAAAATCCTGCTCCCCGCTATCGGGCCACAAAACTGGCCGGTTATTGAGTCGCTAACGCAGCAGTACCCCAATTATTTTGTTTATGCGCTAGGCTTTCATCCCTATTTTCTGCAACAGCGACCTGATGATACTCAGTTTGCGTTACTCGAAGAAAAACTGGCCAGTGGCGATGCTCATTGTATCGCTGTTGGAGAATGTGGCCTGGATGCACAAATCGACGTTGATATGGCGTTACAGATTGAAGTATTTGAGCGCCAGGTTGAATTCGCCAGTCGTTATCATTTGCCTCTGATTCTTCATTCACGTAAAACCCAACCACAAATTCTTGCTGTGCTGAAGCGACTCAAATTTACTTATGGTGGAATTCTGCACGGCTTCTCAGGAAGCGAACATCAGGCACAAGAGTTTATCCGGCTTGGATTCAAAATTGGTGTCGGCGGAGTCATTACCTATCCACGCGCGCACAAAACCCGTAAAGCAATCGCCAATCTGCCGATCGAATCCTTAGTTTTGGAAACCGATGCCCCCGATATGCCTATCAACGGTTATCAGGGACAACCTAACCATCCTGAACGATTGGTGATGATTCTTGATGAACTGGCGGCTCTAAAAGGAATGGATAGAAATCGGCTCGCTCAAAAATTGTGGCGCAATTTTAATGAGAATTTTAACGAGGACACACACCGTTAATTTATGCGTGTCCTCGTTAGATGAGAAGTTTCTGTTGAGTGTGCTATTAGGATTTAATGTGATCTGGTTCAAATTATTTTAATTTGATAGTATACCTTTCATATTCTTTGTTGCGCTATGTCACGTTTTATCGGCGCTATTCGGTGATTTAGATGATATAATTCACAAATGTGCAACATAAGCACTTGCACACCTAAAAATAAAAACGACCAAAATAGTTTGCTGTGAAGCAATCGATATAATTTTTTGCTTAGCAAGATACACTTAACGATTAATTACAAACCTAATCTCATCTTTGCGCTTGCTGAGTATGAGTCATACAGTGGCATTACAACCATAGGGATTTAAATGTGAAAAAGTCCATCTTAAAACTTTCTGCAGTCGCTTTAGCGATCTCTTCATTTGGCGTACTTGCAGCATCTCAGCCAGCGGTTATTTACGATACTGCGGGTAAGTTTGACAAATCTTTCAACGAAGCCGTTTACCAAAATGGAGTGAAAGCTATGGAAGCGGAAGGTCTGACCGTTCGCGAATTTGAACCACAAAACGAAGCTCAGCGCGAACAGGGCCTGCGTCGTTTGGCAAGCCGTGGTTTTTCACCAATCGTTGCTGTGGGCTTTAATATGGCTTCAGCGGTAGAAAAAGTAGCGACTGAGTTCCCAGATATTCACTTCACTATTCTGGATATGGTTGTTGATAAGCCAAACGTTCAATCAGTGGTATTTAAAGAACACGAAGGTTCATTCCTGGTTGGTGCTTTAGCGGCTAAAGCTTCTAAAACGGCAACAGTAGGCTTCGTTGGCGGTATGGACATTCCACTGATCCGCAAATTTGAATGTGGTTATGAACAGGGTGCGAAATACGCAAATCCTAATATCACTGTTCTACAGAATATGACTGGCTCAACACCAAACGCGTTCTCTGATCCGGCGAAAGGTTCTGAGCTGGCTAAATCTCAGTTCTCTAAAGGAGCTGACGTAATTTACGCTGCTGCAGGCGGTACTGGCCTCGGTGTTTACCAGGCAGCGGCAGATGCTGGTAAATTTGCAATTGGTGTTGACTCAAACCAGAACCACCTGCAACCAGGCACTATGCTGACCTCTATGGTTAAGCGTGTTGGTCTGGCGGCTCTGGATAGCTGGAAGCAGGACATGGCTGGTACTTGGAAACCGGGTATTCAGGTTCTTGGCCTGGAACAGGATGCGGTTGACTGGGCTCTGGATGACAACAACAAAGCCTTGATTACTGATGAGATGAAAGCCTATATGGATTCACTGAAAGCCGACATTATCTCAGGCAAAATCAAAATTCATGACTACATGACAGACAACACCTGCACTTACTAATTGATTAGTTTGTTTTAGTGCTAAGGATAGCCGCTGCTGAAAACAGCGGCTTTCTGCTGTCTATCGAAATGATTTTCGGTAGATTTTATTAGACGAATTATCACGTTCGTCTATCTTTTTATAAGTGATTGTTATTTCTTGTTCAGGAAGTTTCCCACGTGATACCAACTCAAAACTTTGCAATAGAACTGAGTAAAATCGACAAACGATTCGGTGCGGTGCATGCCAACCGGGCGATCGACTTACAAGTTCCTGCCGGCACGATTCACGGCATTATCGGTGAAAACGGTGCAGGTAAATCAACGCTGATGAGTATCATCTATGGCTTTTATACCCCGGATTCGGGTGAAATGAAGGTCAATGGTCAGCGTTATCAACCTAACAACTCACAAGATGCTATCGCTTCTGGCATTGGTATGGTTCACCAGCACTTTATGTTGGTGGATACTTTTACCGTACTGGAAAATATCATCTTAGGCGCGGAAGACGGCTGGAAGCTGGATGAGAGTTTAGGAAAAGCAAGGAAGAAACTTCAACAGATCGAAAAAGATTATGGCCTTGAAGTGCCATTAGATGCGATCGTCGGCGATTTGCCGGTGGGATTACAACAACGGGTTGAAATCCTGAAGGCGCTGTACCGCGATGCAAAAATTCTGATTCTTGATGAACCGACCGGTGTGCTGACGCCGCAGGAAGCGGATCATCTGTTTAAAATTCTCGACAAGCTGCGTAGCCAGGGTACCACGGTGATGATCATCACCCACAAACTGCGTGAAGTGCTGGCGATTACCGATAATGTTTCGGTGATGCGTCAGGGAGCGATGGTTGAGCATGTCGCAACCAAAGATACCGACAAAGAGCAACTGGCAGAACTGATGGTTGGGCGTAAAGTTCGCTTAAAAGTGGATAAACAGCCAGCAAAACCAGCTAAAGAGTTGCTAAAAGTTGAAAAACTGCGTTATGTCGATAGTAGCGGCGTAGTGCGGGTGAAAGATATCAGCTTTAGTGTTCGCGCCGGTGAACTGGTTGGAATTGCCGGCGTATCCGGTAACGGTCAGTCGGAGATCCTTGGTCTGCTTTCCGGGATGATCAAACCGACAGCCGGACAGATAGAAATGAGCGGTCATACCATTAGCGCAGATCAACCGACCGATCCTCGTCAAGTACGAGCGATGGGTGTGGGCCATATTCCCGAAGACCGTCATAAGCAAGGTCTGATCAATAAGTTTGAAGCTAAAGAAGCCTATATCCTCGGTTATCATCATCTGGACAAATACAATTCAGGGTTACTGCAAAATAGTCAGGCTATCGAGCAGTTATGCCAGGAAAGCATGGACAAATGGGATGTGCGACCAAACGATATTCATCTGAAAACCGCCAATTTCTCCGGTGGTAACCAGCAAAAGTTGGTGATTGCACGTGAGATGGAAGAGAGCCCGGATGTACTGTTGGTCGGTCAACCAACACGTGGCGTGGATATCGGTGCGATTGAATATATTCATAAGCAGATTATTGCCAGCCGCGATCAGGGCAAAGCGGTTCTGTTGGTATCGGTTGAGCTGGATGAAATTTTAAGTCTGGCTGATCGTATTCTGGTGGTGTTTGATGGCGCAATTGTTGGCGAGCTTGATGCGAGTCAGGCTGACGAAAAAACACTGGGCCTGATGATGGCCAATATTGTTCCTGACCATATTAAAAATCTGCAAGGAGAAAACGCATGAGCCAAGCAAAAGTACCCGCTTGGGTTACCATCGGCCTCCTTCCTGCCATCAATGTGCTGGTCGCATTTATGGTTTCGGCACTGTTATTTATCTATATCGATATTAATCCGTTAGATGCAGTTAAAGTGATGTGGAGCGGAGCGTTTGGCTATGCCGAAGGTTTCGGTTATACGCTGTATTACACCACCGGATTTATCTTTACCGGCCTCGCGGTGGCCGTTGCTTACCATGCTGGTCTGTTTAATATCGGGGTAGAGGGCCAATCGTATATCGGCGGCCTTGGTGTCGGCTTAATCTGCCTGACTCTGGGTGAGGTTGCGCCTTGGTATATCGTCTTCCCTGTTGCGGTGGTGATTGGCGGTCTGTTTGGTGCAGCATGGGCATTTATTCCTGCCTATCTGCAGGCTAAACGGGGTTCGCACATCGTTATTACTACCATCATGTTTAACTTTATCGCATCATCGCTGATGGCTTATTTGCTGGTGGATATCCTCAAACCGGAAAATACCATGGCGACTGAAAGTCGGGTATTTGCGGCAAGCAGCTGGTTACCAAAATTGCATGAAGTGCTGTCGGTGTTCGGTATTGAAATGGCCGCCAGCCCGTTAAACCTGAGTTTTATTTTTGCTCTGGTCTGCTGTCTGTTTATGTGGTTATTTATCTGGCATACCCGCTGGGGCTATGAAATTCGTTCCGTCGGTGCCAATGCTTCAGCGGCTTCTTATGCCGGGATCAGTTCGCTGAAAGTGATTGTTCTTACCATGTTGATTTCTGGCATGTTAGCTGGTTTCTTTGGTATTAACGTACTGCAGGGTGAGTTGCACCAGATCAAGCTGAACTTTGTGGAAGGGTTTGGTTTCACTGGTATTGCGGTGGCGTTGATGGGGCGTAATCATCCGGTTGGCGTACTACTGGCGAGTCTGTTGTTTGGTTTCCTTTACCAAGGTGGGGCAGAGCTGAGTTTTGAATACGGGGTTGACCGTAATATCGTGGTGGTGCTGCAGGGGTTAGTGATTCTTTTCTCCGGAGCACTGGAACATATGTTCAGACCGACTCTGGAACGTACTTATCTTAAGCTATTTGCTAAATATTCTCAGGGAGCCGCCTAATCATGTATGAAACTCTCATTTTGATGTTGGATGCGACCATTCGCGTTGCCGCTCCGTTGATTCTGGCTTCTCTGGCCGGGATGTTCAGCGAACGCTCCGGGGTCGTGAATATTGCTCTGGAAGGTAAGTTACTGGCGGCGGCTTTTGCCGGTGCTGCGACTGCCCATATAACAGGCTCTGCTTGGTTGGGTATGTTTGCTGGCGTGGCCGTTTCCGTCATTCTTGCTCTGTTGCACGGGTTTGCCTCGATTACTCACCGTGGTGATCAGGTGGTTAGTGGTATGGCAATCAATATTCTGGCTGCGGGTTTAACGATTACCCTTGGCCGTTACTGGTTCCATCAGGGGGGACAGACCCCGGCACTTTCCGGTGATGCTCGCTTTGCACCGATCACCTTACCGGGTGCCGATGCGGTTGCTGATATGCCAGTTATTGGTTTGTTCTATTCTGAACTGATAAGTGGACACTCGTTTATCGAGTATCTGACTGTACTGATTGTGCCGTTTTCCTGGTACGTACTATTCCGAACTCGCTTTGGCCTGCGTTTACGTGCGGTGGGCGAGTCTCCGGCTGCGGTTGATACTGCCGGGATTTCAGTAGTCAAGATGCGTTATAGCGCAATGGTTATCTGCGGTATTTTAGTCGGTTTAGGTGGGGTTTATCTTTCGGTGGGTCAGACTGCTCAGTTTATTCCGAATATGAGTGCGGGTAAGGGCTATATGGCTTTGGCCGCGTTGATTTTCGGTAAATGGCGACCATTCACAGCTATGGGAGCTTGTCTGCTGTTTGGTTTCCTCGATGCGCTGGCGATTCGCTTACAAGGTGTCAGTATCGGTAATTTCGCCATTCCGGTACAGGCGATTGAAGCTATCCCATACGTACTGACCGTGTTCCTGCTGGCTGGATTTATCGGTAAAGCGGTAGCACCGAAGGCGATTGGTGTGCCGTACACCAAAGAGCGTGAGTGATCCTCTCTTACTTACGAGGACACTCACCTATTACCTATTAATCAGGACACATCATTTTTTAGCGGGACACACACTAATGAAAGGTGTGTGTCCTCATTAAAAAGATTCTGGAAGTCAAAAAAAAGCAGCCAGAACAGTTCATTGCCGTTCTGACTGCTTTTTTGTTACCACTTGACAGTTTTTAGAGGGCATGAATTCAATTAAGGAATGAAATAAAAGAATCGTAGGCGTGACTATTTAAGCCATTTCTTTGAAATTGCTGATTTGAAAGGAGAGGGGATGTTTTTAAGCTGAAATTTTCAGCCCTTGCATTCGTCGTTTGCCAAGTTGTTTCTTGGCCTGTTCAAGTTGATGATCTGAGCCAATCCATAAATGCGATTTTTTCTCCAAATCCGAACAGATCATCAGGCAATCGTCGCCATTTAGCGCTAGTCGTTGCAAAATTCCAGGTTGGTCTTTACCGATAACACCACGTTTTTCAGGCTGCATTCTTCTCCCTGCCCAATCTACCATCTCCATATAATCCAATAGGTTAATTGGGATGTGATATTGATGTTTATCGGCTTTTTCTTCACTAAAAACAGCTAGTGAGTTGGGAATTGGCTTAGGCGAACGGTGGTTTTCCCAGCGCAACTTAAGTGAAGTAAATTCGGAAGCTTCAGGTGTTTCAGCCAGCCCTGCCCGGAGTGGGTTAAGATCGGTATAAGCCATCGCGCTGAGCAGCATTCTTTCATCAAGCAGAGCTTGTGACTTGAATCGCCCTTCCCAGAAACGTCCTGTACATTGATCTTCTTCATTGGCTTGGCGGGCAATCTGATAGTTGATTTCCTTCATAAACCAACTAAGTGAGTAGAGCCTTTCACGCCATTGCTCGACCAATGTCAGGCAAACTTTATACTCTGATTTATCTGAAATTTTTCCGGAACGAAAGCGCTGGATAATGGGAGGAAGGTGGTGCTCCATATGCCAACGGTCAATAATTTCCGTCGGTTTTAAATCTAATGCTTTGTTTTTATTAATATGAACAACCAGATGATAGTGATTACTCATTACAGCATAGGCGCAGACATCAATGCAGAACATCGACGCCAAAGCTAAGATCCGCTGTTCAATCCAGGCTCGGCGATGCTCATAGCACTGGCCAGTAACCTCGTCTTGGCCACAAAGAAAAGAGCGCCTGACACAGCGAGAAACACAGTGGTAGTAAGGCGTAATATCCGGGCAAATAAGCTGTGAACGGGCCGTAGTCATATTCGTACCTGATGAATAAGTGTTAAAGAGAGTGTGGCGGAAATGGGTTAGTTTGAAAAGGTAACAGTGCTGGATATCCAACCAGTATCAAGCTGGTGTGTAATTTGATATGTCACTCAGGTGCTGATAAATGTTAATCTGGTTCCGTTTTTTAATGAGGACACACACGATATACCGGTGTGTGTCCTCGTTAAGAAAGCGAGAAAAACTAGAAATTATGGTGTGTGTCCCCGTAAGGAGGAGGACAAATTTGAGCGCCGATAGTAATACGTCGCCTGATGCCGATGAATATTCTCGGTTGTCATCGAATAATCCAGAATCCGCCCGTCGGGTGCATGGCTGATCGATGTTACCTGCATTACTAATTCTCCCGCCTGAAGCTCAAGATGACGGGCGATCCCCTCCGGAACCAGCAGTGGTTTAAAGGTGAAATAGTTGCCTTCAATGACCAGCCCTCGCTCCTTTTCAATGTAATCGAATTTAGATCGTTCCAGATGATAGACAGACAGTGTCGGGTAAAGGCTGACGGGCAAAAATGACTCTTCATAATGAACCGGTCGATCGTCCACGTACCGGACCCGTACCGTATAGTAAATTGACTCGCCAGGTTTGATTTTTAACCGCTGTGCCACACTGGTCGGGCAGGGGATAACGCTAAAAGTAATCACTTTGCTGGTTAAGGTTTTATTCGACTTAATTGCCTGCTCAGTCAGGCTGTTAAGCCCTTTATTTTCATGCAGCACTTCTTTGTTAATAATGTAACAACCGCTGCCGTGGCGGCGTTCCAAATATCCTTCTTTAACCAGACTATCAATAGCTCGTCGGATGGTCATCCTTGCAACACCATACTCTTCGGCCAGCTTATTTTCACTGGGTATTGGCTGATAGAGCTGAAATTCAGCTGAATTTATCCGCGATTTTACTTTTTCTACGATAGATAAATAGATCACTTTTATACCTATTAAATGTGATTTTAATGGTTAATAAATCATAAGAATTAAATCAAAAAATAGCCTATAAACAAATGTATAGTTTAATTTTAAGCTAAGGGAGCGAAAATAATTATACAACTTGTCTAACTTTTTCTCGATAGATATACCAAACTCTATTTGATAAAAAGGTGATGCATATCACGTTGAAATAACCTTTCGATACTTGTGGAATCGTAGATTCACTAATCTTTCCTGGCCGGCTCATTTCATTCACCTATTACTAAAATGGAAGATCAATTTATGCTGAGTCAAATACAAAGATTTGGTGGAGCAATGTTTACCCCCGTACTGCTCTTCCCGTTCGCAGGTATCATCGTTGGTATTGCGATTGTGTTAAAAAATCCCGATTTTGTCGGTTCATTGGCAGATCCTAACGGCGTCTTCTACCAACTGATGAAAATCCTTGAAGAAGGTGGCTGGACCATCTTCCGCAACATGCCGCTGATTTTTGCTGCTGCACTACCTATAGGGTTGGCACAAAAAGCTCACGCTCGGGCGTGCCTGGTTGTCCTGATTTCTTACCTGACCTTTAACTACTTCATCGCAGCAATGGCTACGGTATGGGGGAGCTATTTTGGCGTGGATTTCACCCAGGCAGTAGGTGGTGTCAGTGGTTTAACTATGATTGCCGGAATTAAAACCCTCGATACCAGTATCGTTGGTGCAATTGCTATCGCTGGGTTTGTCACTTATCTACACAACCGTTATTTTGACGTAAAACTGCCTGATTATCTGGGTATTTTCCAGGGAACCGCCTTCGTCGCGATTATCGCTTTCTTCGCTATGCTACCCAGTGCCTGGGTTACTTTACTGGTATGGCCGAAAATTCAGGCAGGGATCAGTTCTCTACAGGATCTGATGCTTGCTTCAGGAACCTTTGGCGTATGGTTGTATACCTTCCTAGAAAGGGCGCTGATTCCAACCGGGCTACACCATTTTATCTATGGCCCGTTTATCTTCGGTCCAGTTGCTACCGAAAACGGCATTATGGCCGACTGGGCACACAACATTCAGGCGTTCAGTCAGTCAACCGTGGCACTTAAAGAGCTGTTCCCTGCGGGTGGTTTTGCGCTGCACGGCAACTCAAAATTGTTTGGCTCTGTGGGTATTGCAATGGCGATTTACATGAGCGCCGATAAAGAAAACCGCAATAAAATTGCGGGGTTACTCATCCCGGCTACCCTAACGTCGATTCTGGTCGGTATTACCGAACCGTTGGAATTTACCTTCCTGTTTATTGCCCCACAACTCTTTGTTATTCACGCAATTCTGGCGGCAACCATGGCAGCAGTCATGTTTAGCCTGGGCGTTGTCGGCAATATGGGTGGTGGTTTGCTGGAAATCTTTTCACAAAACTGGCTACCGATGTTCAACAACCACGCCGGCATTATATTTACCCAGATTGGTGTTGGTGTGTGTTTTACCTTCATTTACTTCTTTGTCTTCCGCACGCTGATCACCAGATTGGATATCAAAACACCGGGCCGCGATAGTGAAGTCAAATTGTATAAAAAGGCTGATTTTAAACAGAAACAGGCTGAAAACAGCACAGAAGAAGGTGCCGCTGATACGGGCATTAGCCTAGCTGGACAACTGATTCAAGCGCTGGGTGGCAGAGAAAATATCGAAATGCTGAACAACTGCGCGACTCGACTGAGAATCACGGTAAAGAACCCGGATTTAGTTGCGGCAGACCACGAATTTATGGCACTGGGTGCTCATGGTGTGGTGAAAAATGCACAGGCGATACAGATTATTATTGGCTTAAGAGTGCCGCAAGTCCGTGAAGAGTGCGAAGGCTTGTTACAGGCATAATCTATTAAAGAGGAGAGAACCATGAAATCATTTTCAATTGTAATTGCTGGCGGTGGTAGTACCTTTACTCCTGGTATCGTATTGATGCTACTGGAAAATATCGAACGATTCCCGATCAGAAGCTTAAAGTTTTACGACAACGACGGAGCACGTCAGGAGATCGTTGCTGAAGCATGTAAGATTCTTTTGGCAGAAAAAGCACCACAGATTGAATTCAAATATACCACTGATCCGGAAGTCGCATTTACCGATGTAGATTTTGTAATGGCACACATTCGTGTTGGTAAATATCCAATGCGTGAGCTGGATGAAAAAATCCCGCTGAAATATGGCGTGGTCGGTCAGGAAACTTGTGGCCCTGGTGGTATTGCCTATGGAATGCGCTCGATTGGCGGCGTACTGGAATTGGTGAAATACATGGAAAAGTATTCACCAAATGCCTGGATGCTGAATTACTCCAACCCGGCGGCCATTGTTGCCGAAGCAACTCGTGCGCTGTGTCCGGATAGCAAGATTCTTAACATTTGCGATATGCCGATTGGTATCGAAAACCGCATGGCAAACATCTTAGGCATGGAGTCGCGCAAAGATCTGGAAGTGATGTACTACGGCCTGAACCACTTTGGCTGGTGGAAGAGTATCACCGACAAATCCGGTAACGATGTAATGCCAGCACTGAAAGAATATGTCGCCCAATACGGCTATGTGCCACCGACACCAGAAGGTGGTCAGCACGTAGAAGCCAGTTGGAATGACACCTTCGCCAAAGCGAAAGATGTCTACGCTCTGGATCCGGACACACTGCCAAATACCTACCTAAAATATTATCTGTTCCCAGACTATGTTGTAGAACATTCCAACCCTGAGCACACCCGGGCGAATGAGGTAATGGAAGGTCGCGAGCAGCACGTATTTGGTGAATGTCGCAAGATCATTGATCAGAGAAGCTCACAAGGATGTGACTTGGAAGTCGATGAACACGCTTCGTACATCGTCGATCTGGCACGCGCCATTGCCTACAACACCAAAGAACGTATGTTGTTGATTGTAGAAAATAAAGGCTCTATTGAGAAATTTGATTCAACCGCCATGGTAGAAATTCCTTGCCTGGTAGGCAGCAACGGGCCTGAGCCGCTGCGTGTCGGTGATATTCCGCAATTCCAGCAGGGCTTGATGAGTCAGCAGGTATCGGTAGAAAAACTGGTGGTCGAAGCATGGATTGAAAAATCCTACCAAAAACTGTGGCAGGCGATTGCGTTATCTAAAACGGTACCGAGTGCATCGATAGCAAAGTCAATTCTTGATGATCTGATTGCTGCTAACAAAGCTTACTGGCCAGAGCTAATCTAACGAGGACACGCACAACTTAACGAGGACACACGCGATTAAATGCGTAAATTAGTGGTGTGTGTCCTCGTTATTTTCCATTATTCCCATATATCGGTGTGTGTCCTCGTTATTTTCTAATATAGAAGGGATAATATCTTTCAAACCGTTACCCACAGAGAAAGCCGAATAATGACTAAAACCCGTATCTTAATCTCAGAATCAACCAATCCCTGGTTTAACCTTGCGGTGGAAGACACCATTTTCCGTTCAATGCCAGCAGACCAGCGGGTGCTTTTTTTGTGGCGCAATGCCGATACGGTGGTGATTGGTCGGGCGCAGAATCCGTGGCGAGAATGCAGAACCGAACGCATGGAGCAGGATCGGGTCAAACTTGCTCGTCGTCAGACTGGTGGTGGTGCAGTATTCCATGACCTAGGTAACACCAATTTCACGTTTATGGCGGCTAAGCCTGAATACGATAAAGAAGTATCAACCAGTATTGTCCTGTCCGGGCTGGCAAAGTTGGGCATTAACGGCTTAGCCAATGGTCGTAACGATTTGGTATTGGAAGATGAACAGGGCATCCGCAAATTTTCCGGCTCAGCCTATCGCGAAACACTCGACCGTGGTTTCCATCATGGCACCTTATTACTTAGTGCCGATCTCAACCGTCTGGGAGACTATCTCAATCCCGATGAAAAAAAACTGCAAGCCAAAGGAATCACATCGGTTAAATCACGGGTCATCAACCTCGACACCGTTAAACAAGATATCGACCACCAACAGGTGTGTGATGCCATCATGCAGTCTTACCAGGATTACTATCAGGAATCGGTGGATGTGGAATACATCTCGCCGCAGCATTTTCAGGACCTGCCCGGTTTTGAAGACAAGTTCGCCTACCAGAGCAGTTGGGACTGGAATTTCGGCCAGACGCCACCGTTCACTCATAGCCTGGATGAACGTTTTACATGGGGCGGGGTTGAAATTCTGCTGGATGTAAAAAAAGGCACGATTGAACAAGCGCATATTTTCAGCGATATGTTGGATCCGTATCCGGTGGAAGTTCTCGCTGGCCAGTTACCTGGGCTTGAATATAAAAAACAAGCGATTGAAGTCTGCATTCATGATTTAGTCGAAGAGCTGAGTCCGTATAAAGAGCAACTTCAAGAGCTACAACGCTGGCTTATCGGGCAGGTTAATTAACAAGGACACACACCAATTAACGAGGACACACGCGCTTAAATAGTGGTGTGTGTCCTCGTTAGAAACCAGCTTAGCGGCTTTCTTCATTTTTAATCACTTTTGCCAGTGCTTCCTTATTGATTTGATCATCTGATATTTTTTTCAATGCTGCTTCGTAAGAGGGCTCACAAAGGGTCCATCGGCCGTCATCCTGGCAACGAATCAAACCTTGCTCGTCTAGATTTTTGATTGCATGGACAATAGTCGTCGTTGCGAAACCGGTTAAAACAGCAAAATCCGCGGTACGAATTTTTCTTGGCTTAACATGGGATAATACGGTTAACAAAGCCAACTCACTTCTCTTATTGGCGGCTTGTTTTTCCTTAATAATCGACTTTACTTCATCAACAACAATCATGTTGATGTATTCTTCCCATGCATCCAAAACAACCCGTTGAGTAATATGCTTTGGCCTTTCTTTATTAAAAGTGGCATTTTCAAAAGATTGTAATGACAGATGCGCAAAATCACGCGGATGCCCTTTACTGATGGTGTGAATCAGTTCAAGCGCGCCATCATCGTAGGTAAAATCACAATCTTTGGCAGCCATTAATAAATGAGAGAACGACTCAGCTTCGGGAAGATCAAAAATATCTATCCGGCGGCACATGCCATAAAGAGCGCGACTTTGGTTTGAAAATGCATCATTCATCATTCGCCTTTTTGACCCGGTAAAAATCATGCACACATTTTCCGCATGTTGAAGTCCGGAACGGATTTCCCATTCCATTAACTCGCCATTTTGGGCATCGATTTCTAGCAGTGTCTGGAATTCGTCAACAATGATACAAACTCTGGAATTGCATTTTTTCGCCACTAAATCGAGAGTTCTAATTGCTAAGTCGAGCGGCGCGTCAAGGGTGCTGGATGGTTTCAGCTTCACCGACAATTTTGCTAAATCTTTGCCACCAAGCGCAATCTCGGGATCAAAGCGGGCAAATAAGCTCTTCACATCTTCAACCAGAGATTTTTTATCATCAATTAATGAAGAAGTTGCCTCGCTAATGGCATGTAAAACCTTACGTTGTGCTGAATCGAGCGTTGCGCAAGTCGATATATCGCAAATGCTCCAGGCGAGTTTATCAAGCCCATAATCGCTAGCTGAATTGGCGATTTCATTGCAAGCATAGGTTGCGATAGAGGTTTTTCCTATCCGCCGTTCACCAGAAAGCCATACAGAAGAAGAGCTTGCAATATCAATGATGATTTTTCTTCTCTCTACATCTCTGTCGAAGAATGCTTTACCCCGGGCAATTTTCTTTGAAAAGTAGTCGGTGAACATGCGTTTATCCTCACTTTTATGAAGTTATCAGATAGTGACTATATCGTAAAAACTATATCGTAAAAACTATAATGTAGTTTTTAACAAGGACACACGCGCTTAAATAATGGTGTGTGTCCTCGTTAATAACGGTGTGTGTGCCCCTAAAAAAAATCCCACCAACACCAATCTGGAACAGATATCGCTTATTTCTATTCAGTTAATAACATTTATGTAAATGTTTGTCTCACATTTAAGACTTAAGAAAATTAGAAAACTTTGACCCTGTCTTAACATTGCATCGACTGTGACATCTATCTAATAATATGCATTCGTTATGGTGTGTGTCCTCGTAAGAGTGACTGTCGAATTTATGGGGTCAGAGTCAATCGCATTGACTCTGACCCCGATAGCTCAAGAGCTAAAAGCCCGTAACGGTCATAAAAATAAAAAACATAAGCCCGAGAATAAAGGCAAATTAAAACGCGCAGTGTGGCGGCTTTTTTTTGACTCTTATGGTGTGTGTCCCCGTAAGAAAAACCACATTGCAATCAGGTTGGCAGGAATTAAGCACGTAGGGCGCTGAAATAACCTAAGGGCGGTAGCATACCCGAACGCACCTTCCAATCTCTACGGACTTAATTTCACGGAATAGGTGATCTCATCATGGGACAAGGTAGTCGGATTAAATTTCACGGCGAAGAATCGGCTGTAGCATTTAAATTACTCGACCTTTTTCTAATTGCGTTATCCCTTTACGCGGTTAACAAACTCTACATTGATAATTTCTCCAACATCTACTGGATGGTACTCAGCGTTGTGCTGGTGATCTACTATCTGGTGGCTGACCTATCTGGCGTTTACCAAACTTACCGTTTCTCCTCACTCCGCCAAACCTTCCTGGCTATCGCCTATGCCTGGGCCGTCTGCGCCACGATTTCTCTCTCCCTGGGTTTCTTCTTCAAAATTACCGAAAGCTACTCGCGCGTCACCATTGGTACCTGGTTTACTCTTACCCCGTTGATTCTGATTTTCTGGCGCTGGGCTTGTGGTGGAATGTGCAATTGGTTCCGTCCAGGGGAAAGCGGCAAGCGCAAAGTGATTGTGATTGGCGCCACCAAATCCGGCATTCAGCTTGCGGATCAACTGAAAAAACGCAATTACAGCAACGAAACCCTGGTCGGCTTTTATGACGACCGTAACCTCGACCGCATCGGCCTAATTGGCCTGCCAGCACCACTGCGTGGGCGGGTTGATGATGCACTGGAACTGGCGAAAAGCCGTAGCGTGCAGGATGTGTATATTGCTCTGCCGCTCGAAGCCTCAAAACGCATCAAGCAAATTCTTAACGCCTTTTCCGATGCAAACGCCCACGTTCATATTGTTCCAGACTTCTTCACCTTCGATCTGATGCAGTCACGCATCAAAAACGTCGGTAATATGGTGACCCTCAGCGTTTACGACTCCCCATTCTACGGCTTCACCTCATTGGTGAAACGTATCGAAGATATCATTCTTGCTACCTTAATCCTGATTATGATCAGCCCGATTCTGCTTGCCGTGGCTATCGGTGTAAAACTATCGTCACCTGGCCCGGTTATCTTTAAACAGGAACGTTATGGGCTGGATGGCAAGCCAATCCGTGTATGGAAATTCCGTTCGATGAGTGCGATGGATAATGGCCCGGTGGTGAAGCAGGCGACCAAAAACGATCCGCGAATTACTCCATTTGGTGCCTTTATCCGCCGTACTTCGCTAGACGAACTGCCGCAGTTTTTTAATGTGATCACCGGCCAGATGTCGATTGTCGGCCCGCGCCCGCACGCCGTGGCACATAACGAAGAGTACCGTGGCCTGATCGACAAATACATGCTGCGTCATCACGTAAAACCGGGCATTACTGGTTGGGCACAAATCAACGGCCTGCGTGGTGAAACCGATACACTGGATAAAATGCAGAAACGGGTTGAATTCGATCTGGTTTATATCCAAAACTGGTCGCTGTGGCTCGATCTGAAAATTGTATTTTTAACCGTTTTTAAAGGCTTTGTCGGTAAAACGGCCTACTAAGCCCAAATAATCCCCACTCGCGTAATAGTCATTACTCAAGATAGAAGAAAAAGGTAGACGATGTTAAACAAACTTATGAGAACTGTATTCAGCCTTGGCTGTTTTCTCTTTATCGCCCAGGCACACGCCTATACCTTAAGTGCCGGCGACTCCATCCGCATCGCCGTGTATGGCGAGCCGGATCTCACCTTTGACGAGTTTCTGATCGACAGTGGCGAAACCATCGATTTTCCTTACCTTGGCAATATTTCGCTGAAAAATAAAACCCTGAAACAAGTGCAGGAAGAGATTACGGCGGGCCTACAAGGGGATTACCTGATTGACCCGAAAGTAACAGTAAACATTGTTGAATATCGTAATATCTATGTGAACGGCGTAGTGAACAAACCGGGTGGTTATGAATATCAACCTGGCTTAACCGTACAAAAATCGATTGCCCTGGCCGGTGGCTTTCTGGCCAAGTACCGTAAAACCAAAGGCATTTATGTGACTAAATCGGCTGAAATTGAGGGCCTGAGTCAAAAAGAAATTGAAGATTTGCTGGCGGATAAACCCGAAGCCAATCTTAACGATCCGGTCGGACCTGGCGACACCATTTATGTGGTGAGTTCTTTCTGGTAAACGCAGCAACACTTGTGTTCGCGATTGAATAATAACGAATTAGGTTTAAATACTTAGGTATAAAGACAATGCAACAAATCATTGAAGACAAAAAGTCAGGTTCGGAAGAAATCATCGATTTATCCCACTACATCCGGGTGTTAAAGCACAGCTGGTTTAAGATCTCTCTGTTTGCGCTGATGGTAACGGTACTAACCATCTTAGTCGTGCTGCAACTTACCCCAAAATATACCGCGACTGCGACGTTATTGATTGAAGCGCAGGAGAAGAAAGCGGTATCGATTCAGGAAGTAGTCGGCATCGACTCAACTCAGAAAGAGTACTACCAGACTCAGTTTGAAATCCTTAAATCCAACCAGATTGCTGAGCGTGTTATTGAGCAGCTAAAACTGAAAGATCTGTTGGAATTTAATGGCTCACTCGATACCGAACGCACCATTGTTGATGATATTAAAGAGATCCCACTGGTCGCTTCACTGCTGAAGAAAGAGGGCGTAGAAAAATCTCAGGCAGAAATTGATGAAAGTATCCGCCAGAGTGTATTGGAAGCGTTCCAGAAGAAGTTGGCAATTACCCCGGTGCGCAATACTCAGTTAGTTAAAATTAGTTTTACTTCTGAAGATCCGAAACTGGCCGCCAAAGTAGCTAATGCAATTGGTTATGCTTATATCGAACAGAACCTGCAGGCGCGTTTGGATGCCACTCAATACGCTTCGAGCTGGATTACCTCTCGTCTTGGTGAACTGCAACAGCAACTGGCCAATTCAGAGCAAGCCCTTTCTGACTACCTGATTCAGGAAAAACTGATTGATGACAGCGGTATCGATGCCCTGGCCAGCCAGGAGCTTTCTGCATTAACTGCGCGTTTATCGGAAGTACGCGACCGTCGTATTGAAGTGGAGTCGGCGTATTCAGCACTGCGTACGACGGATGCACGTGATATCGCGGCGATTTCGGCTATTCCGGCTATCTCTTCTCACCCGCAGGTGGTGGCAATTCGTCAGGCAGAACTGGATGCACAAAATGAAGTAAAAGAGCTAAGCAAACGTTACGGTGCTAAGCACGATAAAATGATTGCTGCCCAAGCGCGTTTAACTGCCGTAGAAGATCAGGCGCTCGCTACCACTCGCCAGTTAATCTCTGGCTTTGGTAAAGAGCTGCAAGCACTGCGTAAGCAGGAAGGGTTGATTCAGTCCACCATTGATGAACGCCGTGGCGAGTTCCAGGACTTAACCGTGAAACGCAGCCGTTATGATGCGTTAAAGCGTGAAGTGGAAACCAACCGCGATGTATTGAATGTATTTTTACAGCGTCAGAAAGAGACCACAGCAACTCAGGACTTTAACTCCACCAATGCGCGCTTTACTGATGAAGCATTAGTGCCGCAGTTACCAAGCGCACCGAAGAAAGGGCTGATTGTGGCTCTAGCGTTTGTTGCCAGTTTAGGTTTGGCGGTGGTTCTGGTATTTATCGGTGATGCGATGAAGAACACCATTGAATCGGTTAAGAACTTTGAAGATAAGTTTGGCCTGATCCCGCTTGGTGGTGTGCCGGTGGTAAAAGCGCGCCGCTTTAAGAAAAAACCGTTGGATAACTCGGTACTGTTTGATGACCATGAAATTTCATTTGGTGAGTCGATTCGTTCTATTCGCACCTCGTTAATGCTCAATAGTCGCGAGAACAAGCGCATTGCTATTACTTCTTCTAACGCTTCGGAAGGTAAAACCACGGTTTCGATTAATATCGCCATGGCGTTTGCTAAGTTAGAAAACGTAGTGCTGATCGACTGTGACCTGCGCAAGTCGTCTATCGCTGAGCGGTTTGGTTTGAAGAAATTCCAACAAGGTCTGGCTAACCATCTGATGATGGAAACCGAGCTGGTCGACTGTTTATATAAAGATGAAAAATCCGGCCTGACCATTTTGCCAGCCGGGATGATTGTGACTAACCCACAAGAGCTATTAAGTTCACCTAAGTTTGCCGAGTTACTAAATACGTTAGAGCAGCAGTTTGACCGGATTGTAATTGATACTCCACCAAGCCTGCCAGTGAGTGATTCGCTGATTATTGGCCAGTTAACTAAGTCGGCCTTGGTGGTTGTGAAAGCTAATGAGACTAAGCAGGATGCGGTTAAAAAGACCTTTGCCAAATTACTTCAACATCAGATCCATATTGAAGGGGTGGTGATTAACCAGATTAGTCGTAAAGAAGCCAGTGTGGAATATGGGTATGGGGAGTACGGTAATTACAGTGCTTCAATGGATAAGGCGTAGTTAGGTATAGATAAATATGAAGTTTTTAGTAACTGGTGCAGCGGGATTTATTGGTAACTTTGTTGCAGAACGTTTGTGTAATGAAGGCCATGAAGTAGTAGGTATTGATAACCTTAATGACTACTACGATCCAAATTTAAAATTAGCACGATTAGACCGCATTAAGCATCTGGATAACTTTCGATTTATTAAAATGGATATCGCGGATCGAGAAGCGATTGCTGACCTATTTTCTACCGAAAAATTCCAGAGAGTTATTCATTTAGCAGCTCAAGCTGGTGTGCGTTATTCGATTGAAAATCCTATGGCTTATGTGGATTCTAACTTAGTTGGGATGGCAACCATTTTAGAAGGGTGTCGTCACAATAATGTAGAGCATTTGGTTTATGCCTCTTCCAGTTCAGTTTATGGAATGAATAAGAAAGTTCCTTTTTCAGAAGATGATCGCGTTGATAATCCTGTTTCATTATATGCTGCGACTAAGAAAGCTAATGAATTAATGGCGCATACTTATAGTCATTTATACAAATTACCTACGACTGGGTTGAGGTTTTTTACTGTTTATGGACCATGGGGGCGGCCTGATATGGCTCCTTGGTTATTTACTGAGGCTATATCTAGAGGTCAGACTATTAAAGTATTCAATTATGGAAAAATGAAACGGGATTTTACATATATTGATGACATTGTAAGCGGGGTGTTAGGTATTCAAAATAAAATACCCACCAATAATAAATTACCATATGAGGTTTATAATATAGGTAATAGTAAGACAATAGAATTAGAGGAATTTATTGGTGAGCTAGAATTATCATTAGGATTGGAGGCAGATAAAGAATATTTGCCAATTCAAAAAGGTGATGTTGTTATGACATTTTCTGATATAGGACGGATTGAGAAAATTGTTAACTATAAGCCAGTCTTTGATATTAAAGAGGGGGTTTCATTATTTGTTGATTGGTATAAGTCCTATAAACTAAATTGTAATTAGAAGAGAGTATGATGAATCACGTAGTGCAAATAGTGGAATCATTTTCATTTGGAACAGCTAAATCAGTTAAACAACTAGTTAAAACATTATGTAATGATTACAAAGTCACCGTATTTTATGGCTATAGAGATGGAAGTGATGTTGAAATTAATAATCTTAACTCAAAGGTTGAATGGATAAAACTTCCTGGGAAGGGGATGTTTAAACATATTGTTAATATGATTTTTATTTTGCAATATGCAAAAAAAAATCATATATATTTAATTCATGGGCATAGTACATATGGTGGTTTATATTCAAAATTAATAGGTTTGTATCATAAGGACATAAGAGTATTATATTCGCCAAGAGGATATTCATTCCTACGTGAAGATTACCCTATTTTTTTAAGAAAAATATTCTACATAGTAGAATTATTATCATCAAAAAGATGCACAACAGTTGCTTGTGGACCTGCGGAGTTCAATAAAGCAAGTTCATTAACAAAAAAATCTGTACAGATAAATAATTCATATAATATTAATGTAGATGAGTTTGAAATTAGTGAATATAAGCGAGATGTTATATGTGTAGGAAGATTATGTAAGCAAAAAGGATTTGATACATTTCTATCTATTGCTAAATCTATGCCTGAAATTAAATTTACATGGGTCGGTGGTATTCTCCCTGAAGCTGAACATGTTCCAAATGTTGAATTTTATGATTATCTAAGTCAGGATGAGGTTTTTTCTCTTATTAAAGAACATAAAATATCATTTTTAGCATCGAGATGGGAGGGATTATCTCGATTCCTATTAGAGTCAATATGCTTGGGGAAACCTATTATAGTTTCAAGTATTCTAGAAAATAGAGATTTTCTTGACGTTGAAGATGGGGATAGTTACGGTAAAAACGGAGTGTCATGCGTAACTGTTGAGGATTACATAACAGCTATTAACTATATTGTTAATAATGCTGATGTATTAAAAAATATGTCTAATAACTCTCTTAGTTATGCATTGAAAAATTTTGATTATAATATAGTGGAAGAGAAATGGTTGAACCTATACAACAAAAAATAAAAAAACCAATTAACTTGTTACTAATTGGATTCCCTAAGTGTGGTACAACATCGTTAGCTACACAATTATCGTTAGAAGAAAATATATTTGTTACAACTCCTAAGGAGACATTTTTATTTTGTCAAGAGTTTCCTTTTTTTTATAAAAACTCAATTTCTCAATTTAAAATTGGAGATGAAAAATATATATGCGAAGCATCGTCTATAAATATTTACTCTAGTAAATTGTTTGATATGTGTAAAGATGAAAAAATAATAATAATGTTTAGAGATTATCAAGGCGGGTATATAAGTTGGTTTAATCAGTTAAAAAATAATGGTTATGAAAACAGAAATATAGATAATGCCTGGTATGATTCAGTATCCGGTAATACAAAGCAGAATGAAATATTATCTAATTACTCTAAGTCTATTGCATATGGTTATTGGATTGATAAGTGGGTAAAAAAATTAGGTAATGAAAATGTTTTATTAATTAACCAGAAAGAGTTGATTAATAAAGACAATAGATTATCAAAAAAATTGTCTAAATTTCTTAGTGTTGAGATAAGTGCAACAGAATTTCCTAAATTGAATGAATATACACAAGTTAGAAGTATAAATGCATTAAGATTACTTAGAACTCCATACATTAAACGATTTTGGTATAAACTTGAGCAAAGATTTGTCTATTTTTCAAAAGTAAGGACTTATATTAGGTATAGGGTTTTTGCAAAAAAAATATCAAAAGAAAAACTTAACTCAAAATTAGAAAGACAAATATCTTGTTTTTTTGAGGATGATCTTAAATTACTAGGTAAGTGCTATGAAGAAAATAATAAAATGTGGGGATAATTCTGAATTTTCAGTTAGTGTGATTATTCCATGTCTTCCGATGAGGTTATCTATCATCGATGCTATTGCTTCTGTAATTAATCAAAGTTTATCACCAAAAGAAATTATTGTTATTTTAGATTGTGCTAGATTAGATGATGATAAAGTTTTGTATGAAAAATGTTCAGAAAAAATTTCTAACTATATTTATAATTTAAATTGTAAAAAAATAAATATAAAAATTTTTTCTTCAATTGTTAATGTTGGAGCTTCAGGTTGTAGAAATTTAGGTGTTGAATATTCTTCAAGCGAATATGTGGCATTTTTAGATGATGATGACACTTGGATGCCAGCTAAACTCTTTAGTCAAGTAGGAGTTATTAATTCGACTAATGCAGATCTCGTTACATGTTCGAGTAAAAAAAAATATGGAAATAATAAAAATAAAGGGATATTTGAAAAAGTTTCTATATTAGATACTATTTTTTCTAGAAAAATTTTTGGAGGGCATAAATATGGATTACATACATCTTCATTAGTAATAAGAAGAAATCTTATGTTGGAAAATAAGTTTGATGAAAACTTGATTAGACATGAAGATTGGGATTTATTAATAAGGCTAAGCAAAATTGCAAATTGCTATTGTATTTATGACTATCTTCTTATTCATAATACTAATGGGTTGCTATCTAGATTAGATGGTTCAAAGTTTAGTATGGAATTTTTTACTAAGCATGAAAATACCATGAATGATAAATGTAAAAAGCAGTTTGTATATAATATCCTATCTAAAAAACTAGGTGCCGAATTTAAATTTGATATATTGAATAATCTTACTTCAAAGTATCATTTGAATTTTATAGAAATATCAAAGTGTTATATTTATTTTTTTGTTCAATATTTACGTATGAATATTAGAAAGTTAGGAAATGAAACTGAATAAAATTGATATCTTTTCGCCAATAGTTTTTTTTGTAGCATGGTCTTTTTTAGATTTCTTGGGCGGGGCTACCTACTTTTTTTATAGCATCAATTATGGTGCGTCTAACTGGTTTGATATAGGAACGAGGTACATTTTTAATATCGATAGATTTGTTGCAATTGATTCGGTTTTTATATTTTTATTGTTTTTTCTAGGATGGATATTCGGGTGTTTTATACAAAATTCGAAAGCTAATAAATACATATTTAACTCAAGTTGTGAAAAAAACTTTTCTGGCAGTTTTAAAATTCAATGCTTTATTTATTTTTTGATTCTCATTTTATTTCAATTTTTGTATTTTTTTCATCCCGGCAAAGGAAGCGAATTTCGTTCTGCATTAACGATAGGACTTTATGGTAAGATTTTTTTTATTGTTATCTTTATCATTCTTGGATATTATCAAGTTCTTGTTTCATGTTATTTAAATAAAAACTTAAGTGTCATGAAACTTTTGTTTTTATTTTTCCTTTCTATTTTTACTTTTTTTTCTTTTTTGCAGTTAGGAGGTAGGGGGAGGGCGATTTTACCAATATTGAGTTTTGTAATTATTTACCATTATAGGTGTAAAAGAATTCCTTTTGTTAAAGGCGGAGTAGTGGCTTTATGTGTTCTGTTGGCCATTTTATATCTACCATTTTTATCGGATGATATAAATTACAATGTTTTTGATGCTATGTATGGTGTTCAATATTATAGGAATTTTGATAATTTTTATAATTTAAGTGCGGTAATAAATGAAATAGAACTTAAGAATATTGATTTTACATTTGGTGTGAATCAGATATGTGATATTTTAGATGATGCTGGATTAAGTTTATTGGATTGTATGAATACACGTGAAATTCTTATGTATAATGTATTTAGATTTCAGGATCTTAGTGTAGGGTACCCAATAACAAAACCAGGTGAATTTTATATGTCCTTTGGTTATATAGGTGTTCTTATTGGCGGTGTTATTATCGGGCGATTTACTCAACACATATATTTGATGAAGTATAAACACTATTATTCTTTACCATTTTATTTGGCCGTGATCACAACTGGAGGGTTGGCTGATCCTGGTTTATATTTTTCTCAAAGTCTGGTTATGTTGATAGTTCATATTTTAATTATATACATAATATATTCTCTTTTTTTTAGAAGAAATTATAGAGTTAAGATAATATGAGTTTTTTAAAGAAAGTATTTGGTGTTACAATTTTTAGAATGCTTGCTGCTTTAAGTGGATTTTTGTTTACTATAATTGTTGCTAGATTTGTTGATCAATCAATTGCTGGCGAGTTGTTTCTTGGAATAGCAATAGCACAGGTTATTAGTATATTTATTCATATTGGTATGCCTCAATTTTTATTAAGAGAAATGGCTGTTGGAATTAAGAATTACGATTTAAAATATATTGAAAATATGTTAAATTCAATTTTTTTCGTGTTTTCAATTTCTTCATTAATTGTAGTTTCTATTTCTTACTTTCTTTATGAATTTGGATTGATTAAATTTTCTCAATCTTTCTTTTTTTATCTTTTATCCTTAGTGTTGTTTTTTGCTATAAGAGATATATTGTCAGCTTTATATCAAAGTGAAGAACGACCAGTTGCTTCAATAATTATTCAGAATTTTTCGATTCCTGTTTTGTGTTCTTTTGTTATTGTTGTTTTATATTGCGGTGATTGGCTTTCTTCTGATTCTTTATTTTTTCTATATTCATTTTCTTGTCTTTTAGTTGTTGCTTGGGGTGGGAGAATTTGGTTTAGAGGAAAAACATTTAAGTTAAATTTAACTGATAATTTGGTATTTAGTAAACAGTTTAAGAAAACATTATTCAGCCTTTTTATTGTTAGTATTATGTCCCAACTTGGTCGATGGGCACCACAGATTATTATTGGTTATGAACTTTTGCCTAACGATGTTGCTATATTTGCTACAGCTCAACGTATTTCTGTTGTTGTGAGTTTAGTATTGGTCTCTGTGAATATGATCGTGTCTCCTCAGATAGCATTTGCTTATTCTGAGTCAAATTATGATGAAATAAATAAGCTGGCAAAAAAATCTAGTTTAATGATGATTTTAATATCTATTCCAATAGCGATGGTGGTGTTTTTATTTTCTGATTATATACCGTTGTTTATAGGTGAAGATTATTCTAAGTCGGCTTTGTTATTGAAAATATTGATATTTGGTCAATTGATTAATTCATTTACAGGAGTCGTGGATTATTTGTTGTTAATGACAAGAAATGAACACTTATATAAAAAAATAACCGTCTTTTGTGGGATTTTATCTCTTTCTTTATCGTTTGTTTTTATCCATTTTTTTAATCTTGTTGGTGCTTCTCTATCAGTGGTTTTTTCCTTGCTTTTACAGAATCTAGTTGGTGTGTATTTTATATATAAAATATTCGGGTTTAACCAGATTAATATTTTTAGAAAAATATAAGGATTTTTTATAATGAATGTTGTGATTTTTGGTGGTTCTGGTTTCATTGGTACACATTATAGTCAGTATTTAATAGGGCAAGGTCATCATGTATTTTGTGTTGATATATGCAAACCTAGGTTCGAGTCTCAAAGTTTAACATATATAAAGCATGATGTTAGAGATTTGTCTTGTTTTGAACTAGATGATTCAATTCATGTTATATTTAATTTTGCCGCAATTCATACAACGCCAGGGCATGATTACTTCGAGTATTACGAAACTAATATTTTGGGTGCTGTTGAGGTTTGTAATTTTGCCACAAGAAATAACGTCCCAGAAATAGTCTTCACTAGTTCCATATCAGTATATGGAACTAGTGAAGATGAAAGAAATGAGGATTCAAAGCTTAATCCAAATTCCGCTTATGGATATTCTAAAGTAGCTGCTGAAAGAATTCATTTAGATTGGCAAAAAAGAGAGAAGAAGAAACTTACTATAATTCGGCCTGCTGTTGTTTTTGGTTATGGAGAAGGCGGTAATTTTACGCGATTAGCAAAGGTTTTAAAATCTGGTTATTTTATTTATCCAGGAAGGAAAGATACTATAAAATCATGTATATATGTTAAGGATTTAATTCATTTAATAGAGGTTTCAAGAGGTTCTCATTTATCTAAATTAATATTAAATGGAGCTTATACAGAAAGATATACGTTAGAGAATATTATCGATTCTTTCAAAGAAGTTAAATTTAAAAACGTTAAGACCTTTTTGTTTCCATCTTTTTTTGTTTATTCTATGGCTAAGATTTTGCGTGTATTTAATATATTTAATCTTGGTATTCATCCCGAACGAGTGGAAAAGTTAATACGTTCAACGAATATATATCCCAATTACGTTAAAAATAATCTGATTGAATTCCCATACAATTTAGATAAAGCATTGATTGATTGGGCGTTAGATTCTCATGAGAAATTCAACTAAGTATAGTTATCTGTGAGTATATGGTTTTTCTTCGCGATTATTCTCAATAAAAATTGTTTTTAAGTTATTTTTTAATATTGTGTTTAGTACAAATAGTTTTGTAAAAATCAACGTATATTCAAATGCTCAAGGATCAATTTGATGATCATTTTCAGTGTTTTCTAATACCTCCATTGACAATTTGGAGGTCAACCGATTAGTGAACCAATCCATTGATATATTTCAAATTATAAGAAAATGCCAACAATAAGGTAAAGTTAAGTGCAAGTTAATTTATATTATTTTATTAATTATTTTTTTAGATTGTATGGCCAGGGCGATTGGAACTGTATCTATTATTTGGAAAATGTCGTCTTGTTTTTAGAATTAAATTAATCAAATTATTTAGGAAAGTCGTAATGCCAGTTTCTCCACAACGTATGACCCACTTAAAACAGCTCGAAGCGGAGTCGATCCACATTATGCGTGAAGTGGCTGCCGAGTTTGATAACCCGGTAATGCTCTACTCGGTAGGTAAAGACTCATCCGTGATGCTGCACTTGGCGAAGAAAGCCTTTGCACCGGGCGTCCCTCCATTTCCATTGATGCATGTTGATACCACGTGGAAATTTAAAGAAATGATTGAGTTCCGCGATTATATGGCGGAAAAACTCGGCATGAAGCTGATTGTTCATCAAAACCCTGAAGGTCTGGCGATGAACATCAACCCGTTTGTTCACGGTAGCTCAAAACACACCGACATCATGAAAACCCAAGGTTTGAAACAAGCGTTGGACAAATACGGTTTTGATGCGGCTTTTGGTGGTGCGCGTCGTGATGAAGAAAAATCCCGCGCTAAAGAACGTGTCTACTCATTCCGTGATGAACACCACCGCTGGGACCCGAAAAACCAACGTCCTGAGCTATGGAATATCTACAACGGCAAAGTAAACAAGGGCGAGAGTATTCGCGTATTCCCACTGTCTAACTGGACCGAACTGGATATCTGGCAATACATTTATCTAGAGCAAATTGAAATTCCAGGGCTGTATCTGTCTGCTCCTCGTCCAGTAGTTGAGCGTGATGGCATGTTGATTATGGTCGATGACGAACGGATGGAACTGCGTGAAGGGGAAAAAGTGGAAGAGAAAATGGTGCGTTTCCGTACCCTTGGCTGCTACCCACTGACCGGTGCGGTTGAATCAGAAGCGACCACCTTACCGGAAGTCATTCAAGAAATGTTGCTGACCACCACTTCTGAGCGTCAGGGCCGTGCGATTGACCACGACAGCTCTGGCTCAATGGAGAAGAAAAAACGCGAAGGGTATTTCTAATGAGTTCCCCTTACGAACGACGCGAGCATGATAGCGTCGGTGGTGATGTGGTATGGCATAACTCAACCGTCACTCATGCTGATCGCGTCCAGCAAAAAGGCCAGACTCCAGTGATTTTATGGTTCACTGGCTTAAGTGGCTCAGGCAAATCGACGGTTGCCAATGCGGTTGAAAGTAAACTGATGAGCCTGGGCAAACACAGTTACCTGCTTGATGGTGATAATGTCCGTCATGGCCTGAATAAAGACTTAGGCTTTAGCGATGCTGACCGGGTAGAAAACATTCGCCGCATCGGTGAAGTGGCCAAACTGTTTGTCGATGCCGGTAATATCGTATTGACCGCCTTTATTTCCCCGTTTATTGCAGACCGTGAACAAGTGCGTGGATTAGTCGAACAAGGTCAGTTTCTCGAAGTGTTTATCGATACCCCACTGGAGGTGTGTGAAGCACGCGATCCAAAAGGCTTGTATAAAAAAGCTCGCGCGGGTGAAATCAAACATTTCACCGGGATTGATTCGGAATATCAGGCACCAATCGATCCTGAAATTCATATCAAAACCGCTGAACTTTCTATCGAACAGTGTGCTGAGCAAGTGGTAGCGAAACTGGATGAGCTCGGTTATCTACAGGGGGCGAACTAATGCATTACGACGTATTTAACGGTGACGCTGACGGGATTATCGCTCTGCTGCAATTGCGCTTGTCTGAGCCGAAAGATAGCGTGTTAATTACTGGCGTAAAACGGGATATCAAACTGCTTAATCAGGTAGTGAAAGCGGGCGATGCTACGTCAGTGACCACATTAGATATCTCGATGGAGAAAAATCTAGAGCCACTGAACGCGTTACTGGGAGCTGACGTTCCTGTGTTTTACTGCGATCACCACCGTACGGGTGACATGCCGGAGTCTCAACATCTTGAAACGCTGATTAATCTTGATGCGGAAGTATGTACCTCACTACTAATTAATCAGAAACTGCAAGGTCAGTATGTGAACTGGGCGATTGCCGCTGCCTTTGGTGACAACCTCAATGCCCGTGCCCAGGCCATCGGTGAAACCCAAGGCTTAGCACAATCCGATATCGATTTCCTCTGTGAACTCGGAACCCTAATTAACTACAACGGTTATGGTGCGACCCAGGATGACCTGCACATTGCACCAGCTGAGCTATACCAACAGCTACTGGCTTATCCCGACCCGTTTATGTTGCGTGAGGATACTCAATCGCCTTACTTTCTACTGAAAGCAGGTTACGAGCAGGACTACACCAACGTGGCCAGCTTAACGCCGATTGCCGATAACGGTATCTGCAAGGTGTTTGAACTGCCCTGCGAAGCCTGGGCCCGCCGTATTAGTGGTGTGTTTGGTAATGAATTAGCTAACCAGTCACCCGACTTGGCCCATGGAGTATTAACTCTCAACCAGAGCCAAAACGATTATACCGTAAGCGTACGTGCGCCGCTGAGCAACCGGGTTGGCGCAGATGATGTGTGTACCCAGTTTGCCACTGGCGGTGGTCGCAAGGCAGCCGCAGGGATTAACGCCCTGCCGCTGGATGAGAAGGCTCGCTTTATTGATGTGCTTACGCAATATTATCAACAGAATTGATTAGAGCTTTACGTTAACGGGGTCAGAGTCAGCTTAGCTGACTCTGACCCCTGATAAAGCGTATTGATACAAGGAATTAAACAATGTCACATTCATCCGAACTGATTGCTACCGATATCGAAGGCTATCTGAAAGTTCATGAAAATAAAGACTTACTGCGTTTTTTAACCTGCGGTAACGTTGATGATGGTAAATCCACCCTGATTGGTCGCCTGCTTTACGATAGCAAACTGATTTATGAAGACCAGATGGCGGCGATTGAAAAAGACTCGCAAAAATTCAACACCACCAACCAGGAGTTTGACCTGGCGTTATTGGTGGATGGCCTGCAATCCGAGCGCGAGCAGGGTATCACTATCGATGTCGCTTACCGCTACTTCTCGACCGACAAACGCAAATTTATCATCGCTGATACTCCTGGACACGAGCAGTACACGCGTAACATGGCAACAGGTGCTTCCACTTGTGATCTGGCGATTGTGATGGTCGATGCCCGACATGGTATCCAGACTCAGACCCGCCGTCACAGCTATATTTGTAGTTTGCTCGGTATTAAACACGTTATCGTTGCTATCAACAAAATGGATTTGATGGATTACAGCCAGGATGTGTACCAGAAAATCAAAGCGGATTACCGCGAGATGGCACAACACCTTAATATCGATGATATCCGTTTTGTGCCGATTTCTGCACTCATGGGCGATAACGTCGTCACACCAAGCGAGAAGATGGAGTGGTATCCAGGAGCCACCTTAATGAAGCTACTGGAAACCGTTAAAGTCGGTAAAGATAAGAATCTCGAGCAGATGCGCTTCCCGGTTCAGTATGTTAATCGCCCTAACCTGAACTTCCGTGGTTTCTGCGGCACGCTCGCTTCCGGTATCGTCCAGGTAGGTGATGAAGTAACCGCTCTACCTTCCGGTAAAACTTCAAAAGTGAAAACCATCTACACCTATGACGGTGAAATGCAACAGGCGCAGCCAGGTCAGGCCATTACCCTCACTCTGGAAGATGAGATTGATGTTTCCCGCGGTGATATGCTGGTACATACCGGCCATGAGCCGGTCGTCACTAAACAGTTCGATGCGCATATGGTATGGATGAGCGAAACCCCGATGCGTACTCATAAAGAGTACCTGTTTAAGTTCGCCACCAAATCTTGCTCAGGTAAAATTAACGCCATTCCACATAAGATTGATGTGAATACCCTGGAGCAGCACGCCGAAAACAGCGAGCAGCTAGAGCTGAACGAAATCGCATTAGCCTCAATTAACCTCACTGATAAAGTGGCGTTAGACCGCTATCCGGAGTTACCACAAACCGGTGCGTTTATCGTGATTGATCGAGTGACCAATGTGACCGTGGGCGCGGGTATGGTCGATGCCTTTGCTGCTGACGGTGAGAGTGAAATCCGTCACTATTCTCAGGCAGAAAAAGAGCTGAATGCCTATATCCGTAAAAACTACCCTGAATGGGGTTGTGCGGAAATTTAATCAGTCATACGCAGGGGCAATGATTGCCCCTTTTTTCATCCTTTTTACTATCTGTTGTACGTAGGCGTTAACTATTCAATGTTTCAAGATTCGACGGTTATTCTGGCTATTTTCGCCATCACCATTGCCTCACTGGTTTATTTTCAACATACCCCGTCTAAAGTGTTCGGCGCTTCGGCTTTTGTCCTTTATCTGGGAGGATATGTTTCTTCTGAGCAGTTGGTTCAGTCATTTACTAATAAAGGGTTATTAACGCTGATTCTTCTGATGTCTTGTTCACTGGCATTAGAAAAAACTAAGCTGTTACGTATGTTGGCAAATTCAATAATCAGTAATAATTACTATCTAACTTTGATGCGTTTGTGTGGTTTCACTGCATTAGCTTCATCGATTCTTAATAACACCGCTATTGTTGCCACTATGCTGGCGCCAATAAAAAACAATACAAAGTTTCCTGCAAGTCGGCTATTGCTGCCTCTTTCCTATGCCGCCATACTGGGTGGAACGTTAACTCTGATTGGTACATCAACTAATCTTATTGTGAATAGTTTGCTGATAGATCAGGATATTGCTCCGCTGAATTTTTTTGATTTTACACCGATAGGTGTTTGCGTTGTTATTGCCTGTTCATTAGTCATTATCTTTTTCGCCAGGTTTCTGCCAGAGAATAAAGGGGAAGTAGTACAGGCCTCTGACTATTTTATTGATGCTAAAGTATTAAATCATTCTGGAATGATTGGTAAGTCGATAGAAGACAATGGGTTGCGTAGCCTTGAGTCATTGTTTCTGGTCGAGGTTTTGCGTGCTAATCGACTAATATCTCCTGTTTCACCCTATGAAATCATTGAAAGTGGAGATCGACTGATATTCAGTGGTGATATCTCAAAAGTCACCTTATTAAGTCAGTTTGATGGATTAGAAACCTTTGCCGATAAAAATCAATTACCTTTAAATAACTTATCGGAAGTGATTGTTCGGCCTGATAGTATCCTGGTTGGTAAGACCCTGAAAAGGGCCGGTTTCCGTGCTTTATTTGATGCTGCGGTGGTCGGTATTCGCCGCGATGGTAATCGAGTCTCCGGTAAATTAGGCGATGCTATTCTTGAGGTCGGTGATTACCTTACTCTGGCAGTTGGACCAGATTTCTCATCTCGCCGTAATATACAGAAAAACTTTTACTTGGTGTCTGATGTAGAGACAGCGCAGCTATTGAGTGGTAATAAAGAAAAACTGGCGGTCGGCGGTTTTCTTCTTTCTGTTGGTTTAGCTGCATTAGGTGTTGTTCCTTTATTTAAGAGTTTAGTCATTTTTCTGGCGTTGCTGGTTTTTTGTGGCTGTTTAACGACCAACGAAATTATTCAGCGGGTTCCAAAGCAAATCTGGGTTGTGATTGGCTCGGCAATTTTGTTATCTCAGGCGATGAGTTCTTCCGGTGCTTTAAATGGATTAATGGGTTGGGTAATGGCTTATCAGGAGTCCTTTAGTCCATTAATCGCTGTAACCATTGTATATTTGATAACTTGGCTGTTAACCGAACTGTTGACCAATAATGCTGCCGCTGCATTGATGTTACCGCTGGGGCTTTCTGTCGCCAATAGCTTATCGATTGAACCTCATATATTGGCTCTGACGATTGCCTTTGGCGCCAGCGCTAGCTTTATCAGCCCTTATGGCTATCAGACCAACTTGATGGTTTACAGTGCGGGAGGATATAAGCTGAATAACTTCCTCAAAATTGGCCTACCTGTTTCGGCAGTTTATGCACTTAGTACTTTGTCGATGATTTACTGGTTGTTTTTGTGATTGGCTAGGAGACTATTGTTGAGGACAGTCGCTTTAAGTGCATTTCGGGGTCAGAGTCAGGTTCCTGACTCTGACCCCTGCCGAAGTTTCAAACGTCACTGAAACCCCATAACCAGGACACTTCGACCGTAAGTGTTTTGCCAAGTATGAAAAAAGGATGATAAAACAAAAAGTTGATCGCATAGATTTTCTTTCCAGATTGATTTGTTCGCATTTATCATGATATTTAGTGTTGCGTACTGCGCAACAGGTTATATAATTATCCATGATAAAGTCATTCAAACACAAAGGGCTTGAAAGGTTTTTCCTAAGAGGTGAAACCAAAGGCATACAATTCAAGCATGAAAGAAAGTTGAGGAATCAACTGGCCGCGATTCACACAGCAGAAGTTATAGACGATATTAATTTGCCTGGTTGGCGCCTACATCAGTTATCGGGGAGCCGTAAGAGTATTTGGTCAATTTCTGTGAATGGTAACTGGCGTATAACGTTTGAGTTTATTGACGGAAATGCTTATATCCTAAATTACGAGGACTACCACTAATGATTATGCACAACCCACCACATCCTGGTGAATTTATCCAAGATGTTTACCTGGAACCGCATCAAATCAGTGCTCGTACCGTTGCAAAACATTTAGGTGTCAGCCCATCGACTTTTAATCGTGTTCTGAAAAAGCAGAGTGCAGTTTCGCCGGAAATGGCTTTACGTTTATCAAAAGTATTAGGTCGCTCAGCAGAAAGCTGGCTGGCAATGCAGGATCTGTATGATCTCTGGCAAGCAAAGCAATCAATTAACCTGAGTGATATTCAGCCGATTGATTTTTCTTTGTCATCTCAGCTGTAATTGGTTTCCATTATCGATCTTCCTAGTTCCCACGGTCCTCCGTGGGAATTCATACCAGAGCTAATGTAAGGTTTGTGTGCTGGTGGCCGTGTTTGCGGGTTCAGAGTCAGGTTCCTGAGTCCTAGTCGAAATTCACAGGCGAGTTTAGCAACAAACGTGAAAGAAATAGCTGAGTTGATCGCCTAAGTATTAAGCGCATACAATACCCATCAATTCGAAACACCTCATTCAATAGCCGATAGAGAACCCAGTGAAAACAGCAAAAATAACCACCAGTCTGAGTTTATTTCCCTTAATTGCCCTGTGCCTGGTGATGATTTACTACTCGGCGATTTATGGCATGAGTTCCCTCTATCAGGTGGGGCTGGAAAATGAGTTGGATCGCTATACCGAATTTATGTTCGACAGTGATCCAAATCCCGCCGATTTTGCCGAGAAAGCTCAGCAAAAACGCGACACTATTAATGAGTTGGGTGCGCGTCTGTTTGACTTTAACGCCAATAATCCAGATGTGCTGGCGCTACTGGCGTATGTTGAAACCAATAATTATTGGGATGGAATGACTCCACAGCAGGCACTGCAGCGTAGTAGTGAATTGCATCGTCTGGCCAGCGAAACACGTCCGATTGGTTATGATACTTACGCTGAAGAGGCGTTTACTCAACTCTATCAGCAGCAGGATTTTTCAAAGGTATTGGCTCAGCTTGAACTGGCGCAGCGTTTTGGCCCGTTTGAATCATCAACTGCCCGTGCCGGAATAGAGATACTGTTTGATCACTGGTCGGAGTTAGATCGCGAACAGCGTTTGCAGGCGATGGACTACTTAACCTCTCACCAAAAATACGGTATTTCTCGCGGAGAATTAAACCAATTGGTGGAGTATTCGGTACATAAAGAAAAATTGTGTAATGTGGCGCGTTTTGTTCAACTTTCACTGCGAACCTGCCGCTAATGTTCAGCTGTGCAATGACTCGGATCGAGATGAAGCGTAGCGCTATTTTTTTGCTGCTGTTTACCGTTTGCGGCCTGGCATCGGTATTTAAGTCGAGTGGTATTCTGGCTGAGCAGATCCGCCAGATAGAGTGGTCGGTGGGGGGAGACAAACATCTCCATTTTATGGTCTCTTTTACCCTGGCAATCGCATCTGCCTGGGTTACACCTGCACGCTTGCGCTGGCTGGTAGGCTTGTGTGGCTGGCCATCACTAATATTGTTGGCCGCGGTGATTATTGATGAATGTAGTCAGTATTATTTGCCGCGTCGCGAGTTCTCTTTTGCAGATATGGCAGTGAATATCTCGGGTGTTACTTCAGGCGTGCTATTTTACGCTTTGATTCGTAAGCTTTTTATTCGTTAACGATTAAATATCACCTTTCTTATTTATAAATTACATTTCTTATCTTGTTGATTATCTTTATTAAAAATAATGGTTATGCAAGATTGTCTCAAATTCAATACTTTCTTAAATCACTAAGAAAGATGTTGGATATTTAAACAGCGTTACGATAGCATTTGTGATGTTTATTCGATAAATTTCACAACGGCTTGCTAATGCCTGTTTAAAGTGTTCACACGGTAGTGCGAGGAAACTTTTATGAACTTCAAAACTCTATCTCTTAGCGTCATGGCCGCGTTAGCAATTGCATCTGCTCCAGCGTTTGCAATTACTGATAGCGAGCAAGCTATGATTAATGAAGCGATTGCTTCTCAACCAGGTGCAACTGCAGCAGAAATTGTTGCTGCGCTTGTTGCAGAAAACCCAGCGTTAGCTGCGGATATCGTGGCAGCAGTTGCAGCAGCTCGTCCTGCTGAAGCAGCAGAAGCGGTGCAAGCAGCAGTAGCGGCAGCTCCTGAAGCAGCATCTGATATTGTTGCAGCAGCAGTAGCAGCAGCTCCACAAGCAGCAGCATCAATTACCGCAGCAGCAACCACTGCTGGTGCGGATGCGGGCGAAGTGACTACAGCTGCAATTGCAGCGGGTGCGGACCCAACAGCGGTTGCTGAAGCAACTGCCGCTGGTAATCCGAATGCGAATGCCAACCCTAATGCAACAACAACAGCAAATAACCAAAGCCAGAATGCGAACGGCAATTCTCGTCGTGCTCGTAATGACAACGGTGGTGGTGTTTCAGTTAGCTAATATTGATGCAGTTTCAATTTAGTTTTATCCCAAAGTCCAGGGTAGTTCGTTACTCTGGACTTTTGTTTTTTTAATTTTCAGCTGTAGTGAAAATAAAGAATGTCTCGTACGGAACGCTTCTGTTTTTATAATCTCGTCTTTATTCTGATTTGGTTACCGATACCGATTGCCAGCCACCGAGCCTGGGCCTGGTCGCTGTTTGAAGCCTGGATTTCTCTTTCTACTTTATTACTGGTTGCGACGTATCGTAGCGAATTTCCCTGGCTGCGAGTTAAACGCTTTTCCTGGTTACTGATCCCGCTGGTGGTGTTTCAGTTATGGATTGGACTGCAAATTTTGCCGTTACCCGCTAATTGGCTGGCGGTGATTTCTCCGCAGGCATTTGATATTTATCAAGCCATCGGCGCAGAATCGATGACCATTTCATTGGATCGTTACGCTACTTTGTCCGGATTGATGAAAGGTATTGGTTATACCCTGTTCGCATTGAATGCAGTGGTTCTGGTTAATAGCGTTAACCGGATTAAAGTGGTGCTATATGCATTGGTAATTAGCGGAACTTTTCAGGCTTTTTATGGCGCGCTGGAAGTACTACTTAATATCAAAGAGAGCTGGATATTGGGAATGGAACAAGGGGACCGCGCAAATGGGACTTTTGTTTATCACAACCATTTAGCCAACTATCTGATGATGACCTTGTGTATCGGCACTGGCTTGATTGTTTCACAACTTCACCAAACCGCTTCCGGTAGCTGGCATGTGCGTTTGCAGCGCTGGACCACAGCGATGTTGTCACCCAAGATGATTGTCCGCTTATGCTTGGTGGTTATGGTGATCGCGCTGGTAATGACCCGCTCGCGGATGGGCAATAGTGCCTTTTTCTCAGTGACGGTGATTGGCGGTATTGTGGCCTTACTGTTTTATAAAAATCGCCCGAGGGCATTAACCGTATTGATGTTATCGCTTATTGCTATAGATACATTGGTAGTGGGGGCGGTGTTTGGTTTGTCCAAGGTGAAAGATCGCTTGGAGGCCACTTCTGTACAGGCTGAAACCCGCGACCAGGTAGTGGAGTGGAGCATGGATACCATTCAGGCTTACCCTTATACCGGCAGTGGGATGGGGAGCTTTTATTCAATCTTTCCGAGTTACACTCATTACAATATCGGTTATTACAATTTTGCCCATAATGACTATGTGCAGTTTATTGTCGAAGCGGGTATTCCGGCGACCTTGTTACTTTGTGGTTCCGTATTGTGGGCTATCTGGCTCAGTTTTAGTGCCATTCGCAAGCGGAATAGTAAGACCTTAAAAGGCACGGCCTTAGGTTGTTTGATGGCGATTATTGGCATGTTGATTCATATCACGGTTGATTTTAATCTCCAGCCGCCGGCCAACGCCGTGACTTTTATTATGATACTAGTGCTGGCGGGGTGTTCGGCCAGTATGAAAGTGGCTAAAAGAGGTAGTACATCATCTGAGTTAATAATCTAATTTGTCTCATATATAAGAATTTATGATGATTATCACATATGAGGCTTGTTTAAAAACGAGACAAGCCCTCTAATAACACAGATAACGTCGGTTTAATCAGGCTAGTCAGTTTATCCGCTGCCTGTTGAAGACAAGCCGAAAAATATTGGCAAACTAATTTTCGAACCTTAATTTTTCGTAAGAAAGAGCAGACAAAACTACGGGCGGAGAGCCGGTAGCCTCTAAATATAGGGAGAGGGATAAAATGAAAAAATCATTGATCGCACTAGCAGTGTTAAGCGCCGCAGGTTCTGCAAGCGCCGCTGAGATCTACGCAATGGACGGCATGACTCTGGATTTTTCTGGTGAAGCAGAAGTTCAGGTTATTCAGTCACAAACTCCAAACAGTGATCTGGCTGTTGATATCTCTACAGCGACGTTAACTGCTGATGCCAACTATGAAATCGCAGAAGAGATGGCAGCTGGTGGTCACTATGAAATCGATGGTGCTGGTGATACAGCGAACATTAGCGATTTGTATGTTTACTTTGAAATGAGCCCATCACTAACGATGTCTGTGGGTCGCCAAAGTACTTCATATGATGATGCAGGTATTGGTGATGATTACGCATTTGGTTTTTCTAGCTATGTTGATAACATCGTAACCTCTGGCGATCAGGTTGTTAAGTACGCTTATGATGGTGGCGAAGTGTTCTATGGTGACGTGGCTTACCTGATGAACAAAAACAGCGTAAGTGGTGATTACCAGATTGATGGTAAATTGGGCGCTCGTCTGGGGGATTTTGACTACACCCTGTTTTTGGCTCAATCTGAAACTGCAACGTTAACCGCAGACAGCTATACATTAGAAGCGCGTTATGCTCTGGGTAATTTCATCATTGCTGGTACTTATGGCGCGACCAGTGCTGAGCAATCAGGTGCTGCGGATCATGACCTGAGCATCGTTGGCTTGGCTGCAAGTTTCGATGACGGCGGCCGCTGGACTTACGCCGCAGGTTGGGCGAATGTTGATGATGATGCTCAAACGGATAAAGTGAACGATGTTTACGTAAATGCTAGTTACTGGATCACTGACAACGTGAACGCTTATGCGGAAGTTGGTTTCTCTGATGCCGACGATCAGGATACTGGTTATGCTGTAGGTATGGATGTTAGTTTTTAATTAGCACCTTACTTCATCTTAATCTAACCCCAAATCTGAATGGCCGCACTTTGTTGCGGCCTTTTTTTCGGGATTTTTTCTTAAGGGGACAGTCGCTTTTATTTCTTAAAGGGACACTCGCTTTTAGAATAACCGAAATTGTGTAAATGATAGGTAAGCCAAGCATGACAAACCGTTATATCGATAAAGCGACTGCCCCCTTAAGTAAGAAGCAAACGATGACTCATCTGGCAATCTTTGCTAACATCGGCGCTATTCTAACGGTAAGACATTAGTATGCAGATACGACAAAAAGCCTACCTTGCTGAGATGGGAATTGATCAATGGCAATTGCTTCACCCAGAGCGTTTGCAAGGTATCGAACACCACAAACAGAATATCGATTCACATTTCTCGATTTTATTAATTTGCCCCGAACCTTTGGCGGCAGAAGAAATCGATTTTGTACAAAAAGTCTTGCAGAGCTTCGAGGTTAGTTTGGATCAAGCATTGATTACTCAGCCTAACAAGCTTTCTGTTTTAGGTGAGCACTTACTTACCTGGGCGTGGTTTATTGGTTGTCCGGTTCAAACAGTCGATGTACCTAAGACGTTACATTCCCCTACGTTGGCTGAAGTTATCTCTGATCCCGCCGAAAAAAAATTGCTGTGGCAACAAATTGTTGCACTTAAAGAGTCCTAAGCTATGAATATTTCCATTGTGCCGATGGCAGAAGCGCATCTTGATGCTATCTGGAATATTGAGCAACAAGCGCATTCTCACCCCTGGAAAGAAAGTATGATTCGTGAGTTGAATAGTCGCTGTGCCATTCACCATAGTTTGCTTTGTAATGGCTGGGTTGCCGGTTATTTCTATGCTCAGAATGTAGTGGGCGAGATCACGCTGCTTAATATTGCTATTGCACCTGAATTACAGGGAAATGGATTGGGTAAGCAACTTTTGCAGTTTTTGCTTGATTATGGAGAAGAGCAAAGTGCTGAAAGTATTTGGCTTGAAGTACGTGAGAGCAACCTGGCTGCCCGCCATTTATACCAATCGTTGGATTTTAATGAAATCGATCGCCGAATTGGTTATTACCCTTCCAACAATGGTAAAGAAGACGCCATTATTATGAGTTGTTACCTGTCCGGCTTTTCGTTTTAGTTTGCTGTTTTTCCTTAAAGGGACACTCGCTTTATCCGCTAAAAGCGAGTGTCCCTTTAACAAAATAAAGCGACTGTCCCCTTAAGCCAGACGAAAATATTCAACAAACTGGCAATATTTCCGGCTTTCCAGGTCAATATCTGCACGATAGAAATTAATCTTACTGCCCGGGCGAGCCTGAGCGAGTTTCATCAGGCTCATTTTCGATAAGCAACCGATTTTGGGATAACCGCCAAGTGTCTGGCGATCATTAAGTAAAATAATTGGTTGTCCGTTGGGTGGGAATTGAATCGCGCCATAAGCTATCCCTTCGGAGATGATGCCTGACATACCACAATCAACCGCTTCACCCTGTAAACGAATGCCCATTCGGTCAAATTTATCGCTGATTTGATAGGGTTTTGCGTAGAATTGTTGTTTTGCGCTGGTGCTAAATAGCTCTGCCTGGTAGGACTCAATCACGCCGAGGCATAATTCGTTACTATAGTCGGGAATAAAATGGCGTGGAACCCAGGCTGATTTTTTATCAGCCCTAGAGGCAACTGCAGAGATTGGCAAAATATCGCCTTTTTGTAGCGCTGTCCCTGGGCGTTCAGCGAGCCCTCCTAATTGATTACGCATTACAGTCGCGCTGCTGGAAAATGTTTTTGGCATATCAAATCCCCCGGCAACGGCCAGATAGGCGCGTAGGCCGTTGTGAGCATAGCCAAGTTTTAAGGTTTGCCCTTTATGTAGCCAAAAGTTGCGCCAGTTTTCTAGGTGAACGCCATCTATCGATGCAGCGGTATTCGCTCCGGTTAATGCCAACTTCATATCAGATTCGGCTAAGAATGTCGCATTTCCCATGGTTATCTCTAATGTTGGTGCATTCATTGGATTGCCCAGCAGATGATTTGCCCAGCAATAGCTGTGCAGATCGGCTGGCCCGCCAACACTGAGTCCATAGCGCGCAACACCAAAGCGCCCGTTGTCTTCGATCAGGCTCAACATTCCCGGAGTAAGTACTCGTAATCCATTCATAGCATGCCGCCCATTTCAATAAACTGCTTCCGGCTAATGGGTGAAAAGCGGACGGTATCACCGACTTCAAATGGCATCATCGGATCATGTTGAATATTGAACAGATCAAGCGGGCAATTGCCGATAATTTGCCAGCCTCCAGGCGTCTGTTGAGGATATACTGCGGTCTGCTGGTCAGCAATTCCTACACTGCCTTTGGCGACTTTCAGACGAGGCTCAGCATGTCGAGGCGTGGCAATTTTTGCATCTACCGAGCCAAGGAATGCGAATCCTGGTGCAAATCCAATCGCGCAGACGGTATAGTCGGTTTGTGAGTGAATATCAATAACTTGTTGAACAGTTAGATTTTTATCTCTGGCTAGTGACTCTAAATCCGGAGCAACTTCGGTATGGTAGTAGACTGGCAGTGTAACGACTTTTCCCTGTGTGTCGATCTGTTCTTGCATAACCCGTTCTGCTTGTCGGTGGCACCAATTAATAAATTGATTTATTTCGATTTTTAACGGGTGGTACTCGACCAAAACTGTTGTATAGGAAGGAATGACTTCATACAGTAAAGCGCCATAATGTTGCTCTAAAGTATGGGTGAAACGTGCAATTTTGCCAATTAACTTAAGGTCGATCTTCTCGCCGAAATAGACGATTAAGCAATTTTCTGACACTCGGGATACTTTTATTGGCATTGCTCAATCACTTTGCGTAGTTGCTGTACGGTATTAATCGACCCTTGATTATCGCCATGTACACAGATGGTATTTGCGTGCAGTTCCAGCTCTTGCCCGTCAATGGTGGTAACGCTGCCTTTTGTTATTAACTGTTTGACCTGATTAATAATAAGTTCAGGTTTATGATGGACAGCTCCTGGTAAATTGCGTGGTGCCAGATCCCCTTGTGCGGTATAGGCACGGTCGGCGAAAGCTTCGAAGAGTAGGGAAACTCCAGATTCATCCGCAATGGTTTGATAAGTGGAATTATCGGCTTTGGCCAGAATCATCAGTGGCAGATTAAATCCGGCCTGAGAAATTGCTTCTATGATGGCTCGGTAAATGGCTTCATCACGCATCATGTCGTTATATAACGCACCATGTGGTTTAATATATTCAACTTCAGCTCCGTACAGTTTGCACATGCCAATGAGAGCGCCGACCTGGTAGACGATGAGGTTTTTCAGCTCACTGACGGAATGGAGAATCGAGCGGCGACCAAAGCCTTTTTTGTCGTCATAACCGGGGTGAGCACCAATCATAACGTTATGTTGCAATGCACTTTGAATGGTTTTGGCCATCACATCAGGATCCGATGCATGAAATCCACAAGCGATATTCGCCATATCGATAAACGGCATGACTGCCTCATCCATTCCCATCACCCAACTACCGTAGCTTTCACCTAAGTCGCTGTTTAATTTCATTGATTTCACCCACTGCATCTTGTTGTAGCGTAGATTTATATCTTCCATGATTCTTGGTTGAGGTTCAACGGAAGATTTTCTCAGTTTCTTTAAAGAGGCACGGAGATTCTTAAAGGGACACGCGCTTTTATGCATTAAAGCGCGTGTCCCTTTAAGGAAAAACTACTCATATATTCAAAACTAAGACATTTCAAACATATCAATTACATAGATACGATAACTCACTCGTATTGTTGGTTTTTTGCTCTTTTTTGCTGGTCGGAAATAATACACAATCAGCCACAAGTTTTTCATCAATGGTTGTGCTTATGACTACGCCTCGCTCACAACAGGTTCATCCTGATATTACTCCTTATTATCACTGCACATCTCGCTGCGTGCGGCGTTCTTATCTTTGTGGTAAGGATAGCGTTACTGGTCAGTCCTATGAGCATCGCCGTGATTGGGTAGAACAGCGGATTTGCAAGCTCGCTTCTATCTACTGCATTGATGTTTGCGCTTATGCCGTTATGAGTAATCACTATCATGTCGTCATTGGCATCAATAAAAACAAGGCGTTAGAGTTATCAAATCAGGAGGTGGTTGATCGCTGGGGCGTTGAACACGAGATCCCTTATATTATCCAACAGTTTATTGTAGGTGGTCTGAGTTGCCAGGCAGAGTATGATGCCTGTGCCAGTGTGATTGAGGAGTGGCGTAACCGTTTGTACTCTTTGAGCTGGTTTATGAAAGAGCTAAATTATCTGATTGCACTTCAGTCCAATAAGGAAGATAGCTGTACTGGCCGTTTCTGGGAAGGGCGCTTTAAGTCTCAGGCTGTCGATGGCCCTGAGGCATTACTTACGACCATGGCCTACGTGGATTTGAATCCGGTTCGGGCTCAGATGGCGGAAACTCCAGAGCAATCCGCGCATACATCGATTAAAGCCCGAATTGATGCATTACGTTTGTCGCAACCTTCTCATGAGCACTTGGTGGATTTTGTTGGTGAAAATTCCGATGAAAATCAGTGTGGTATTCCGTTTCGTTTAATTGATTATTTCAACTTGGTCGATTGGGTCGGAAGACAGCTCCGAGCTGGGAAAAGCGGTGTTATTGACAAAAATAAGCCGCAAATTTTGGATCGTATATCTCTGTTGGAACATGATTGTCTGAATCTTTGCACTAACCTGGGCAAAAAGCAGGTCAATTGGATTGGTTCCGCCGAACGACTGGAGTTTGTGCGCAAAAAACTCGAACGTCAGCGTATGCGCTGTATGAAAGTTCATATCTAGCTTCTTCTTTTAATTTAGTTTTTCCTTTCAGCTTTTCAGCTATCACGGCTGTAGAGCTGCTTCTCTTATTGCAACTTTTCAATTTCTTCATCTATTTAAGTCCGAATTAAGTCCGAACCTGGTTTGAATCAGGCCAATTCGGGCTTAAACTTTCTTTTATGCTCTCAATTCTTCTTCATTTTTTAAAGGGACACTCACTTTTAGACGTAAAAGCGAGTGTCCCTTTAAAAAATTAAAGCGCGTGTCCCGTTAAAACCACGTTAAAACCAAAAAGCGACTGTCCCCGTAACAAAACCAGACTTTTCTCACACCTAACCTTGATTTTGGATGATTTACCGATTCAAATTAGCTATACAAACCTGATCATCAGGTAGATACAGCTAACTACTGCTCGATACGCAGTTTGGTCAGAAGAGCCAGATAATCTTTATCCGGTGTTTTCTGAACATGGTGATAAAGCATTCCGCTTAGTCTCTCAACTGATATTCCGTTTTCCGCTAAAGCATTAAACATCGTATCTGTATCAAGCACATAACCACCGTGTGCTTTCAAAGCCCTATTAAATCTATCAACCACAGTTTTGCCAAATTTACCTGCCCTCACATTCATCAAATCCTGTGAATGTAAGAGGCGAATTGACCCGTTGTTGATGTTTATAATTCGTTTAGGACATGATTCTTTAAAACCAAGTCCTCTTCTTGCTATAACCATTGCTGCCGAATGATGACGTGACAGACCAAATCGTTGTTCGTATTTTATGCCGCCCAACTGCGATGTGTATGCCGGATTAACCTTAACTAATTCAATCCCCAACCTCGCACACCGAGAAATAAAACTCTGTTTAAGCTTGTTATATGCCAGTGCAGAGAGCATTCTGGCTTGCTTCGGAAATGCCTTATCTAAAGCTCGCTTCTTCTTGCTGAAATCCAGATCCTCAATGATCACCGGAACACCAAATCGTTCTGCCAAATCGGTGCATTCCTTTACAGCGTTGCCAATAATATCACTACGTTGTTCAGTGGTTTTACCGCGTAGCGGTAAAGGCATTGTCCATGATTGTTTATAATTTCCGTCACCGGTTATCAGCGTGACAGCAAGGTGATCGGCATTCAGGTCAATCCCCAAGGCACCAAGCGATTTACTTGTAAACATCTCTGTGCCTGTTTTTCGGAATGAAATATACACGTACCATTGATCATTCTTGCGCTTGAATCGGTAAGTCAATGGCGTACCACCATTGCTTGCCGCTGCAAGAACCTCGTCATGATAAAACCGAATGTTAAGTAGGATCTGAATGTGTGTACCGAACTCAGCTTCCAGTGCCGGAGCCAACCGAAGAAAGGCAATAGATGTCCCATCATTCTGAGGCACAAGCTGACAGTTTTGATTGCCATAACTTTCATCGGAGCTGCCAACAAGAACCAGTTCATCATGCCGAGCATCATCCCAACGCTGCCGCCATTCGGCAATCTCATAGGGCGTAGCGTCCCGACCTAATTCAGATCGTTCCCGAAGCAGTTTTTTACCACCAAAGCAGAAGGACATAGCCCCCGATTTTAACTTCATCAGTTTATCTTGAAGGATGTTGATCCCTCGCTGCTGCTGATAAATGTTAGAACGAAGTTCTGCGATATCGTCTGTAGGTCTGGGTGATTTCAATCGATTAAGAGATTTATTCAGGCGTTTGGTGCGGTTTTTAATTTTCGATTCGGTGTTAACAATGTAGTTTTTGTTATTGGCTTTTCGGGATTCCATCATACCGGATACGGCACTTTCCACGCCTTTGAACTGGCGGTAAGCCAGTGCATTACCACACACCTGATCACGGATTTCTTTCCGTTTTAGACCAGTGAGCGCACCACGTTGTATCAGAGCGGTCAGTTTTCGCTTACTTTGACAAAACAACCGAGCGTAAGCATCCAGAGCCACTTTTTGTGTCTCGTCAAGCTCAAGCTTTGTTTGTGTGGTCAATACGATATGATCTTTTTGCATAAAGAAGATAATGCCACAATGCTGTATGGGTATCCAGTATTGTCTAATAATTTAATTGGCTAATTGTTGTTGATTTTTATGGCTTCGCTTGCCATAAAGTCTTGCTGAAAAGACAGTCATTAATGTGATCACATCTCGGCAAAGTTCCTGCTCAAACGAGACAATTTGCTCTTCGTTGTGAATAAAGACTTTAATTCCTGACCATTTACAAAGCTGAAAGACTAACTCATGTCCGAACCTCAGAAGTCTGTCTTTATTAGACAGATGCAGCTCTGACACCTGTTTTGATAACAGCATGGAAATCAGCTTTCTTAGTCGCGGTTTTTTGCAATTAAGACCCGAGCCTAAATCTTCCAGAACCAAATCACAGAACGGAGTCAGGAATTTAACCTGTGTGATTAAATCGGATTTTTGGTCATGACTACTGACACGGGCGTAACCTACTTTGATTTTATCTTGTTTGTGAAGAAGATAACGACGATGATTACCTAATGTTCGTAATTCAGCTTTTAACTGTCCCAGTCGATCCCATCGACGCATTGTTGGGACGGAAACACCATAAAAACGAGCTGCCTCACTGATGGAGACCAATCCAAAATCGATAGTTTTCATAGGACCACCTCCTATGATCAGGTTTAGACAATTATTCCTGGACTAGCAAAAACCCCCAACTTTGTTTACACTGAGTTAAATAAATTAATCATCAACTACCTAATCCTTCGGATTGGGTAGTTTTGTTTTGTCCAAAGCTTGCTTTGGTTCAGAGGTATAAAATGGAAAAAGTTCCAATGACAGTCCGCGGCGCTGAGAAGCTGCGTGTCGAGCTTGATCGTCTGCTAAAACTAAGACCAAAAATCACACAAGCTATTGCAGAAGCGCGTGAACTTGGCGATTTGAAAGAGAATGCTGAATACCATGCAGCTCGTGAAGAGCAGGGTATTTGTGAAGCTCAGATTCGTGATATCGAATATAAGCTATCGGTAGCGCAGATCATCGACGTCACTAAGATGGAAAACACCGGTAAAATTATTTTTGGTACCACGGTGACTTTGATTAACGTCGACACCGATGAAGAGAGCCGCTACCAGATTGTCGGTGAAGATGAGGCAGATATTAAAGCTGGCCTTATTTCGGTAAGCTCGCCGATTGCCCGTGGCCTGATTGGCAAGATGGAAGGCGATGAAGTGACTATTGTGACTCCGGGCGGCGAAAAGGTATTTGAAATCGATCAGGTTGAATATATCTAATCAGTACCTATCTCGCATGAAAAGAAGCCAGAAGTTTCATCAACTTCTGGCTTTTCTACTTTAACCGCCTGTTACTTAACCAACTATTACTTCTGAAATTAAGCCCACATCAGCATGGCGATTGTTGTAAGTAGGGCAACACAGGCGATATTCAGGATTAGACCCACTTTCATCATCTCACTCTGCTTAATATGTCCGGAAGCAAACACAATCGCATTGGGCGGTGTCGCTACCGGGAGCATAAAGGCGCAGGAAGCTGATACAGCGATCAGCACCGATAAAATTACCGGAGAGATACCAAATGCTTCGGCGACGCTGGCAAATACTGGGATCAGCAATGCAGCACTGGCGGTATTACTGGCAAACTCGGTTAAGAACACCACGAAAATTGCAATCACCAGCACGATAAAGAACATGCCAAAGTGAGCCACTAATGCGCTCAGTTCGTTGGCAAGAAACACGCTGGTACCGGTCTGCTTTAATACGTTGCTTAAACAGATACCGCCACCAAACAGTAGCAAAACGCCCCAGTCAGCGGTTTTTTCGATATCTTTCCAGTGTACGACCCGGGCGAAGTTAACCAGTACTATCGCTCCTAGAGCGACTAACGTATCGAAACTGGCGAAACTACCTAATAGTGAGTTAAGCGGTTTGCTGAAAATCCAGCAGAATACGGTCAGTGCAAAAATCGCCAAGGTGACGATTTTGCCTTTATCCCATTTAATGGGCTGACGGTTCAGGGCAAATTCGCCGTTGAGATCGGGCTTAAGTACAAAATAGAGAATGGCGATGGCCACGGGCAGCATGATTGCGGCAACAGGAGCGCCGAATTTCATCCAACCGGTGAATGAAAGCCCCACTTCTGCGGCGGCGATGGCATTTGGTGGGCTACCGACAATGGTTGCTATGCCGCCGATACTGGCGCTATAGGCAATACCGAGCAAAACAAACACATACGTGGAGTGTCCCCTTTTATCATCAACGTTGCTCAGAACCCCCAATACTAGTGGTAGCATCATTGCTGTGGTGGCGGTATTACTGATCCACATGGAAAGTAGGGCAGTCGCACCGAAAAGCATGAATATCGCGACATTCATTTTGCCGCGAGCCATCATCAGTACTTTGTCGGCAATGACTTTATCCAGCCCCTGGCGGTGCATCGCGGCAGCTAAGGCAAAGCCCCCGAGGAATAAAAAGATAATCGGGTTGGCAAAATTACTCAGTGCTGCCGTGGTACTAAATACTTTGAATACTACCGCCATGACCGGAACCAGTACCGCAGTGACGGTAACGTGCAGTGCTTCGGTCAGCCACAGGATAGCGGTAAAGATCAGCATACTGATGCCGAGGGCAACATTGGCTTCGACTGGCATGGTATTGTACAGCACGGCAAACAGCACCATATCGGCCAGTACAATCATGCTGTTGCGGTTGAAAAACCATTCTCGGGTGTTGGAGGGTAAAGGGACTTTATCGTTACGGTTTATTTTCATTATTATCTTCCATGTTGAGCGTTTTTCTTTCCAGCATAGTGAATTCTACGGCTGAGTAAGTTACCGCAGTCATATTTCACTGTATTCATATGTTTTGTAAGTAAAGAAAGTGGGATAAAGTGGGTAAAACAAAAAGAGATGAGGAAGCCTCATCTCTTAGATTGGGTGAATTGCGTTAGCAATTACTTACGAGGAAGTTCGATCTTACGTTGCTCAGACTGGCGATACAGCACCAGTACTTTACCAATGGTCTGAACTTTTTCTGCTTTCGTTTCGCGCACGATAGCATCGATAATCAGTTGTTTTGTTTCGCGATCTTCCGCTGCGACTTTAACTTTAATCAGTTCATGGTGGTCGAGCGCGATTTCGATTTCCGCCAGAACAGCTTCAGTAAGTCCATTTGCGCCAAGCAATACCACAGGTTTTAAACTGTGTGCCAGGCCTTTGAGATGCTGCTTTTGTTTAGTACTTAGGTTCATTATGCGGCCAAATTTATTTATCATTAGGGTTGAAAAGCGCCATTTTAGCGCCATCTAAGATGGAAGACTATACTTTCTACCTTACTTTCACTTGCAGAGTATGGTTTTAATTAGGTAAAAAATGAGTAAACAGAAGCATTCGGCCAGCTCGGGCCGTTGGTTGAAAGAGCATTTTGATGATAAATATGTGAACGAAGCGAAGAAGAAAGGTTATCGTTCTCGTGCTATCTTCAAGATTGAAGAGATTCAGAATAAAGATAAATTGCTCAAACCGGGCATGACGGTCGTAGATCTAGGTGCCGCTCCGGGAGGCTGGTCTCAGTATGCAGTGAATATTGTCGGTCAGGAAGGGCAGGTGATTGCCTGTGATATTCTGCCGATGGACTCGATCGCTGGCGTAGCCTTTTTGCAGGGCGACTTCCGAGAAGATTCGGTGTTGGAAGCCTTGTTAGAGCGTATCGGCCCGGATATGGTCGATGTTGTGATGTCTGATATGGCGCCGAATATGGCCGGTAATTTGTCGGTCGATCAACCAAGGGCGATGTATCTGGTTGAATTAGCACTGGATATGTGCCGCCAGGTATTAGCGCCGAATGGCAGTTTTGTCGTAAAAGTGTTCCAGGGCGAAGGTTTTGACCAATATGTTCAGGACGTTCGCAATATGTTTAAAGCAGTAAAAATTCGCAAGCCAGACTCTTCACGTGCACGTTCTCGAGAGGTTTATGTGGTTGCGACTGGTTACAAAGGGTAACCATTTCGCTGGTAGAGGTCACGGTTACACTATAGCTACATGTGAAAATCTGTAGTACCCTACCTTTAATTACAATTAGTTATCGAGAGGCTTACACCTTGAGTGACATGGCAAAAAATTTAATCCTATGGCTGGTCATCGCAGTTGTACTGATGTCGGTATTCCAGAGCTTCGGGCCTGGTGAAACGGCAGGGCGCTCTGTGGACTACACCTCTTTCGTTAAAGAAGTGGGGCAGGGCCAGATTCAAGAAGCTCAGTTCAAAGACAGTGAAATTACCTTCACCCGCCGCGGCAGTTCTGTGCGTAACGTGACTTATATGCCAGTGTATGATCAGAAGCTGCTTGATGATTTGATCAATCAGAATGTGAAAGTACAGGGTACACCTCCAGAAGAGCAGAGCCTATTAGGCACTATCTTTATTTCCTGGTTCCCGATGATTCTGCTGATTGGTGTCTGGGTATTCTTTATGCGTCAGATGCAAGGCGGTGGTGGTAAAGGTGCGATGTCGTTCGGCAAGAGCAAAGCTCGGATGATGAGCGAAGAGCAGATCAAAACCACGTTTGGTGATGTAGCCGGTTGTGATGAAGCCAAAGAAGATGTTAAAGAGCTGGTGGATTACCTGCGTGATCCAAGCCGTTTTCAGAAACTTGGCGGTAAGATTCCAACGGGTGTGCTGATGGTGGGGCCTCCGGGTACGGGTAAGACTTTGCTGGCAAAAGCGATTGCCGGTGAAGCGAAAGTACCGTTCTTTACCATTTCTGGTTCTGACTTCGTCGAAATGTTTGTTGGTGTGGGTGCCTCTCGTGTTCGTGACATGTTCGAACAGGCGAAGAAAGCCTCGCCATGTATTATCTTTATCGATGAAATCGATGCAGTAGGTCGTCAGCGTGGCGCTGGTGTTGGTGGTGGTCACGATGAACGTGAACAGACACTGAACCAGATGCTGGTTGAAATGGATGGTTTCGAAGGTAACGAAGGTATCATCGTTATTGCGGCGACTAACCGCCCTGACGTACTTGACCCTGCATTACTGCGCCCTGGCCGTTTTGACCGCCAGGTAGTAGTTGGTTTGCCGGACGTTCGTGGTCGTGAACAGATCCTGAAAGTGCATATGCGTAAAGTACCGCTGGCTGATGATGTTGAGCCATCACTGATTGCACGTGGTACACCGGGTTTCTCCGGTGCTGATCTGGCAAACCTAGTCAATGAAGCGGCACTGTTCGCGGCGCGCGGTAACAAGCGCAATGTTTCAATGGTTGAATTCGAACTGGCGAAAGACAAAATCATGATGGGTGCAGAGCGCCGTTCAATGGTGATGTCGGAAGAAGTCAAAGAATCGACCGCTTATCACGAAGCGGGTCACGCTGTGGTTGGCCGTCTGGTCCCTGAGCACGATCCAGTGTACAAAGTTTCGATTATTCCTCGAGGGCGTGCATTAGGTGTGACTATGTACCTGCCGGAGCAGGATCGCATCAGTATGTCGAGGCAGAACCTGGAGTCGATGATTTCTAGTCTGTACGGTGGCCGTCTGGCGGAAGAGCTGATTTATGGTCACGATAAAGTGTCTACCGGTGCATCTAACGATATCGAACGTGCCACTGAAATCGCGCGTAAGATGGTGACTCAGTGGGGCTTTTCTGAAAAATTGGGTCCGCTACTGTATGCGGATGAAGAAGGCGAAGTATTCTTAGGGCGTAGCGCGGCAAAAGTGAAACATATGTCGGATGAAACCGCGAAAGCGATTGATGACGAAATTCGTCTGATTATCGACCGTAACTACGCACGAGCTAAGCAGATTATCGAAGACAATATGGATATCATGCACGCTATGAAAGACGCGCTGATGAAGTATGAAACGATTGATGCTGGTCAGATTGATGATCTGATGGCGCGTAAGCCTGAAATTCGTGAGCCTGCTGGGTGGGTGGAACACGATAAAGCCGCCCAGGAAAAGCGTGCAGCCGTTAAAGCAGAAAAACCTGCTGAGGAAGCTGAGCCTGAAAATGCTCAGGATCAAGCTAAGCAGGATGAATCTAAGCAGGAAGCGCCTCAAGCGGACGATAGCGATAAAGATCAAAAATCAGAATAAGTTTTTGATTAGTAAAATGCCCTGAGTTTACTCGGGGCTTTTTTATTCGTACTTTAGTTTTTATTTCAATTCTTTTTTGACAAATTCACTTTCCAGTGCTGGAGCTAATTGGGTGACAGAGATATATGAAGATCTATAATCAACAAAAACAACTCGATCTTTCTACTCCCCAGATAATGGGGATTCTGAATACGACCCCGGATTCTTTTTCCGATGGCGGTAGTTATACGACCTTAGAAAAAGCGCTGTTGCATGCGGAAAAAATGATTGCAGCCGGAGTGACGATTATTGATATCGGCGGTGAATCAACACGCCCGGGAGCACCGGATGTTTCGCTTGAAGAGGAACTGGCGCGGGTTATTCCGGTGATTAAGGCGATTCGAGCTAAGTCTGATGTGTGGATTTCAATCGATACCAGCAAAGCGGAAGTGATGAAACAGGCTCTAGAAGCAGGTGCTGATTTGATCAATGATGTCCGGGCATTACAGGAGCCCGGTGCATTGGAAGTGGCCGCTCAGACGCAGGTTCCTGTCTGTATCATGCATATGCAGGGACAGCCGCGGACCATGCAAGTTAATCCTGATTATGATGATGTGATTGCTGAGGTGAGTAAGTTTCTTCAACAACGGGTCGAAATCTGCGAGAATGCCGGGATTAAACGCGAGAATATCATTCTTGATCCTGGATTCGGTTTTGGTAAAAGTGTTGAACACAATTACCATTTGCTGGCTAATATGGATAAATTTCACGATTTTGGCTTGCCTATATTGGCTGGACTGTCGCGCAAGTCCATGATCTATAAAGTTTTGGATAAAGAGCCTGCACAATGTGTCGCGGGAAGCTTAACCTGTGCGCTGATGGCGGCTAGTAAAGGTGCACATATTATCCGTGTGCATGATTTTGCTGAAACCATCGAAGCGCTGACCATTGCGCGGTTAATTGAACAGAATCAATAAGTACAACAAGTACAGTTAGGAAAGGTAGATTATGTCTGACAAAAGACGTTATTTCGGCACCGATGGTGTGCGTGGCAAAGTAGGTCAATTCCCGATCACTCCTGATTTTATTCTTAAACTTGGCTGGGCTGCTGGCCGTGTGCTGGCTAAGCAGGGCACAAAAAAAGTCATCATCGGTAAAGATACCCGTATTTCCGGTTATATGCTGGAGTCAGCATTGGAAGCCGGTTTAGCGGCGGCGGGACTTAAAGCCATTTTTACTGGCCCGATGCCAACACCGGCGGTGGCTTACCTGACTCGTACTTTTCGTGCTGAAGCGGGGATTGTTATCTCTGCATCACACAACCCTTACTACGATAACGGGATTAAATTCTTCTCTGCTGAAGGCACCAAACTCCCTGACGAAGTTGAGCTGGCGATTGAAGAAGAGTTGGAAAAAGAGATCGAATGCGTTCCTTCTGCAGAGCTAGGTAAAGCAGCACGCTTAAATGATGCAGCTGGTCGTTATATTGAATTCTGTAAAAGCACCTTTCCTTCACACCATGGATTAGAAGGACTGAAAGTGGTACTCGATTGTGCGCATGGTGCAACTTACCATATCGCACCAAGTGTATTCAGTGAGCTGGGTGCAGAAGTTATTTCAATGGGTATTGAGCCAAACGGTACCAATATTAACCATGAAGTCGGTGCCACTGATGTACGCGCTCTGCAACAGCGAGTTGTGGCTGAAAAAGCCGATGTTGGCCTGGCATTTGATGGTGATGGCGATCGGATCATTATGGTCGATGCTCAGGGTAATAAAGTTGATGGTGACCAGATCGCTTATATCATCGCCCGTGATGCCTTGCGCCGTGGTGAACTGAAAGGTGGTGTAGTTGGCACGTTGATGACCAACCTGGGCATGGAAGTTGGCCTTAAGCAACTAGGTATTCCATTTATCCGCGCTGCAGTCGGTGACCGCTACGTAATGGAAAAATTGCTAGAGAAGAACTGGAAAATCGGTGCAGAAAACTCCGGTCATGTGATTTTGTTGGACAAAGTGACGACTGGTGATGCAATCGTAGCTTCACTGCAGGTCCTTGCTTCAATGGTTGATAGCGGTATGTCATTGCAAGATTTAGCCAAAGGAATGACTCTCTATCCGCAGGTACTGGAAAATGTCCGTTTCAGCGGCGATTCCAACCCATTAGAAGCGCAAGCGGTAAAAGCTGCGGTTGCTGATGTGGAAGCTAAACTGGGCGACAAAGGTCGGGTGCTACTGCGTAAATCCGGAACCGAACCGCTGTTGCGTGTGATGGTTGAAGGTGAAGATGCTGATCTGGTTAAACAGTCAGCGCTATCGATTGCAGAGGCAGTGAAGGCAAACTGTTAATTTTTTTAAATAGTCAGTTTGGTACAAATCAGGGCAGAGTCAGCAAATCGACTCTGCCCTTTTCGATCTCTTACTTCTTAAGGGGACACTCGCTTTTAGCTGTTAAAAGGACACACACCACCATAAGCAGATTGCTGTGTTGATAAAGTGAGTGTCCCCTTAAGGAATAAAAGCGAGTGTCCCTTTTAAGGAGATGCATTTTTTTTAGCCAGTTGAAATGTAAAACGAAAAAAATACACGAATCCCTCTTGTCAGGTCTGGATGCTTCCGTTAGTATTGCGTCCTCCCTCGACGAGGGGCGCTAGCTTTGTTTGGTCGTAAGACAAAACGGCGCTGGCTCAACAAATTGGAACATAGGTGGAAAGCATGTTTACAGTTCTACTTGTGATTTACCTGTTGGCAGCGTTGGCTATTATCGGCTTAGTGTTGATTCAGCAAGGTAAAGGCGCAGATATGGGAGCTTCATTCGGAGCTGGCGCATCGAACACAGTTTTCGGCGCTAGTGGCTCAGGTAACTTCCTATCCCGAATGACCGCAATTTTTGCGACAGTATTTTTAGTGATTAGCTTGGTTTTGGGTAATTTATCTACTCGTAAAGCAGAATCTCAATGGATTAACCTTGAGGCTCCGGCCAGCGAACAGGTACAGGCTGACACAGTAAGTGAAGTTCCAGCTGAAACTAACAGCGACGAAATTCCAAAATAATTTATCTGCCGGGTAACCGGGTGATAAAAAGAATATAGCCGAGATGGTGAAATTGGTAGACACACTAGCATGAGGTGCTAGCGCTTCGGTGTGAGGGTTCGAGTCCCTCTCTCGGCACCATTATTTAGAAACTTGTAAAACTATCTTGACGGCGTATAATGTGCCGCAAGTCGGACGCGGGGTGGAGCAGCTTGGTAGCTCGTCGGGCTCATAACCCGAAGGTCGTAGGTTCAAATCCTGCCCCCGCAACCAATCTTCTATATTCGGATTGGTAGCAAGTTTTAGCAGTGTCAACCTCACTGCGATTGAGATGATAAACTTGGGTTTATTGTTTCAATTTATCAGGGTCCAGCATCAAAAAACCCCGACTTTCGGGGTTTTTTGTTATCTGAATTTTTTAAATTGGTAATATTTATCAATTAGAATCAGATAGTTGTTTGGAATTGTGATTGGGCTCTGAGCCCTTTTTTTGTTTCTGGAGTGGTTTTATGACTGGTTTAGAGAGACAACTTACTGATTTACTTGAATCAGCAGTCGTTGCATCTGGCTACGAATTAGTTGGACTGGAATTTATTCGCGCAGGAGCGCATTCAACACTAAGAATCTTTATTGATCATGAAAATGGCATCAATGTAGATGATTGTGCAGAAGTGAGCCATCAGGTCGGTGCTGTGCTTGATGTCGAAGACCCAATTTCGGTTGTCTACAACTTAGAAGTGTCATCACCAGGATTAGATAGACCACTTTTTAAAGCAGCACACTACGAGCAGTTTATTGGTCACGAGGTCAGCATCGTTTTGAAAATGGCCGTCAGTAACCGTCGTAAATGGAAAGGCATTATTCAATCTATTGAAGGCGAAACTGTGACGCTAACTGTTGATGGGCAAGAAGAGCAATTCGCGCTTAGCAACATTTCAAAAGCTAACCTGATCCCTAAATTTTAAAGTCTTAGAGGCTAGTAATAATGAGTAAAGAGATTTTAGCGGTAGTAGAGGCGGTTTCAAACGAGAAGGCCGTACCTCGTGAACGTATTTTTGAAGCACTTGAAGTTGCACTGGCAACCTCAACTAAAAAGAAGTACGAAATTGAGATTGATGTTCGCGTCGCGATCGACCGTAAAACCGGTGAGTTTGACACTTTCCGTCGTTGGTTGGTGGTTGAAGATGTGCAGAACCCAACCAAAGAGATTTCATTTGAAGCGGCCAGCTATGACGACGATAGCGTTGAGTTGGGCGATTATATAGAAGATCAGATCGAATCAGTTAAATTTGACCGTATCACTACCCAAACTGCGAAACAGGTTATCGTACAGAAAGTACGCGAAGCTGAACGCGCACAAATCGTTGAACAGTTCATTGAGAACGAAGGCGAGTTGGTGACTGGTGTGGTTAAGAAAGTTAGCCGTGAGACTATCATTCTTGATCTGGGCAATAACGCCGAAGCAGTTATCCTGCGTGAAGATCAGCTTCCTCGTGAAAACTTCCGTTCAGGTGACCGTGTTCGTGGTCTGCTTTATGCGGTTAAACCAGAAGCTCGTGGCTTCCAGTTATTTGTCACTCGCTCAAAACCGGAAATGTTGATCGAACTGTTCCGTGTTGAAGTACCGGAAATCGGTGAAGAGCTAATCGAGCTGAAAGGCGCGGCGCGCGATCCTGGTTCACGTGCGAAAATTGCCGTGAAAACCAATGATCGTCGTATCGACCCTGTTGGTGCGTGTGTGGGTATGCGTGGTGCTCGTGTTCAGGCGGTATCTGGCGAACTGGGTGGTGAACGTATCGATATCGTACTGTGGGATGATAACCCGGCTCAGTTCGTTATCAATGCAATGGCTCCTGCTGATGTGGCATCGATCATCGTTGATGAAGATTCACACTCTATGGATATTGCGGTTGAAGCAGAAAATCTGGCTCAGGCAATTGGCCGTGCAGGACAAAACATCCGTCTGGCTTCTCAGCTAACTGGCTGGGAACTGAACGTAATGACAGTCGAAGATCTGCAGAAGAAACACCAAGAAGAGTCTCTGGAATCAATCGAACACTTTATGAAGTATCTGGATATTGAGCAGGACTTTGCTGAAATGTTGGTTGAAGAAGGCTTCTCAACACTGGAAGAAGTGGCTTATGTTCCGGTGAACGAACTACTAGAAATCGATGGCCTGGATGAAGATATGGTTGAAGAGTTACGTACTCGTGCGAAAGACGCATTAACCACAATCGCATTGGCCAAAGAAGAGTCTTACGGTGATGTTGAACCGGCAGACGACCTGCTTGCCCTTGAGGGTATGGAACGCGATTTAGCCTTCCAGCTAGCTGCTAAAGGCGTAGTGACTTTAGAAGATTTAGCCGATCAGGGTGTAGACGATTTAGAAGGTATCGAAGGATTAACAGAACAGCGCGCAGGCGAGCTAATTATGGCTGCACGTAATATCTGTTGGTTCGGCGACGAAGAGTAATTTCAGCAAGGGGAGAAAGCGGCATGACACAACTTACAGTTAACGCACTGAGTGAAGAAATTGGTACACCAGTTGACCGCTTAATTGAGCAACTTGCTGATGCTGGCATGAAAAAAACGGGTTCAGATAGCGTATCCGAAGATGAAAAGCAGAAGTTGCTGGTTCATCTGCGTAAAGAGCATGGTGATGATTCATCATCTGAACCAACCCGTTTGACGCTACAGCGTAAAACCCGCAGTACATTGAGTGTAAATGCGGGCGGTGGTAAGAGTAAGAATGTTCAGGTTGAAGTGCGCAAAAAACGCACGTATGTTAAGCGTAGTGCTATCGATGAAGAAGCAAAACGCGAAGCAGAAGAATTAGCAGCACGTGAAGCGGAAGCAAAACGTGAAGCTGAAGAGCAGGCAAAACGTGAAGCTGAAGAGCAAGCGAAGCGTGAAGCTGAAGAGAAAGCCAAGCGTGAAGCGCAAGCGAAACGTGAAGCTGAAGAGCAAGTGAAGAAAGACGCCGCTAAGAAGGTTGAGAAGAAGCCTGAACTTAGTGATGAAGAAAAATTGAAGCAAGAAGCAGCGCGAAAAGAAGCCGAAGAACTGAAACGTCGTCAAGAAGAAGAAGCACGACGTAAAGCTGAAGAAGAAAGTCAGCGTCAGCTTGAGAAGGCTCGTGAGATGGCAGAAAAAAATAAAGAGCGTTGGTCTGCTGAAGAAGAGAAAAAAGGTGATATGGAAGGAAAAGATACAGATTACCACGTGACGACTTCTCAGTACGCTAGAGAAGCGGAAGATGAAGCCGATCTTCGTGAAGAAGGTGCTTCTCGCCGCTCTACTAAAGCGAATAAACGCAAAATGTCCTCTCGTGATGACCGTCAGGAGCGTGATACCAGCGCTCGCGGTAAAGCTGGCAAAGGCCCTAAAGGTCCGCGTGATCGCAAAGGTAAACTGGCAAAACCAACATCAATGCAACATGGTTTTGATAAAAATGCGACCCACACTAAACCAGATATTGTGATTGGTGAGACCATTGTTGTTTCTGAAATAGCGCAAAAAATGGCGGTTAAAGCAACTGAAGTCATCAAGACCATGATGAAATTAGGTGCAATGGCAACCATTAACCAGGTTATTGACCAGGAAACCGCACAACTTGTTTGTGAAGAAATGGGTTATAACGTGGTTCTGCGCAAAGAGAACGAGCTGGAAGAGCAGGTGATGAATGACCGTGACCACTCAGCAGAGGCGATTCCTCGCGCTCCTGTGGTTACCATCATGGGTCACGTTGACCATGGTAAAACATCAACACTTGACTATATCCGTCGTGCTCACGTGGCATCAGGTGAAGCGGGTGGTATTACCCAGCACATTGGTGCGTACCACGTAGAAACACCAAACGGTATGATCACATTCCTTGATACTCCGGGACACGCAGCGTTTACCGCAATGCGTGCTCGTGGTGCACAGGCAACGGATATCGTGGTTCTTGTGGTTGCAGCGGATGACGGTGTAATGCCTCAGACTATCGAAGCAATCCAGCACTCAAAAGCCGCTGGTGTGCCTCTGATTGTTGCTGTGAACAAGATCGATAAAGAAGATGCTAACCCGGATAACGTGAAGAACGAACTGGCACAACATAACATCATCCCTGAAGAGTGGGGTGGTGAAAACATGTTCGTGCATATCTCTGCGAAACAGGGTACTAACATCGATGGTCTGCTAGAAGCGATTCTGCTTCAGGCTGAAGTTCTTGAATTGAAAGCTGTTGCCGATGGCATGGCTTCGGGTGTGGTGGTTGAATCTCGTCTGGATAAAGGCCGTGGTCCTATTGCTACTATCCTGGTTCAGTCTGGTACCTTACGTAAAGGCGACATCCTGCTTTGTGGTCAGGAATATGGCCGTGTTCGTGCAATGCGCGATGAAGTGGGTAATGAAGTCGTTGAAGCGGGTCCGTCTATTCCTGTGGAAGTACTGGGTCTGTCAGGCGTGCCTGCTGCTGGTGATGAAGCAACGGTTGTACGTGACGAACGTAAAGCTCGTGAAGTAGCGAACTACCGTCAGGGTAAATTCCGTGAAGTGAAACTGGCTCGCCAGCAGAAATCGAAACTGGAAAACATGTTCGCTAACATGGAAGCGGGTGAAGTTGCAGAACTGAACGTAGTACTTAAAGCTGACGTTCAGGGATCGGTAGAAGCGATTGCAGATTCACTACGTAAGCTTTCAACCGATGAAGTTAAAGTGAACATTGTTGGTACCGGTGTCGGTGGTATCACTGAAACTGACGCTACTCTGGCTGCAGCATCAAACGCAATTCTACTTGGCTTTAACGTACGTGCCGATGCCTCTGCACGTAAGACAGTTGAAGCTGAGAGCCTGGATCTTCGTTACTATTCAATCATCTATCAGTTGATTGATGAAGTGAAAGCAGCGATGAGCGGTATGCTGGCTCCTGAGTTCAAACAGGAAATCATTGGTCTGGCTGAAGTTCGTGACGTATTTAAGTCACCAAAACTTGGCGCGATTGCAGGCTGTATGGTTACTGAAGGTTTGATCAAACGTAATAACCCAATCCGCGTACTGCGTGATAACGTGGTTATCTACGAAGGCGAACTTGAATCTCTGCGTCGCTTTAAAGATGACGTTCAGGAAGTTAAGAACGGCTACGAATGTGGTATCGGCGTGAAGAACTACAACGATGTTCGCGTTGGTGACCAGATCGAAGTGTTCGAAATTGTTGAAATTCAACGTAGCATCGATTAATTCGACTGAGATTATCGGTTGTTGAATACACCATGAGGGGATGGAAATAATCCATCCCCTCATTCTTCTATTTAAGAGATACAAAAAATGGCAAAAGAATTTAGTCGCACGCAGCGCGTATCGCAGCAGCTGCAAAAAGAAATTGCGATGATCCTCCAGCGTGAAATTCGTGATTCACGTTTAGGAATGGTAACGATCTCTGACGTTGAAGTGTCACGTGATTTGGCTTATGCCAAAGTGTTTGTGACTTTCCTTTGCGTTGGTGAGCAGACGCCTGAAAGCTCTCTGGCAGCCTTGCGTGAGCATGAAGTTTCTATCCGTATGATGTTAGGTAAGCGTATTCGCTTACGCCTGACACCGGAAGTGAAATTCTTCTACGACAGCACTCTGGTTGAAGGGATGCGGATGTCGAATCTGGTGAGCAATACCGTTGCTCAGGATAACGAGAAGAAGCAAAAAGCTGGTCGTGGAGATGAAGAGTAATGGCTCGTCGTCGTAAGGGACGCCCTATCGACGGGGTACTGTTACTGGATAAACCAACCGGAATTTCTTCTAATGATGCGCTGCAAAAAGTAAAGCGTATCTATTTTGCGGAGAAAGCCGGCCATACTGGTGCGTTGGATCCGCTGGCCACTGGTATGTTGCCAATCTGCCTGGGTGAAGCGACCAAGTTTTCGCAGTTTTTACTCGATTCCGATAAGCGCTACCGGGTGATTGCTAAACTGGGTGAGCGGACTAATACCTCTGATTCGGATGGTGAGGTTGTTGAGAGTCGCGAGGTCAATGTTGACCGCGATACTCTACTTGCCAACATCGAACAGTTCCGTGGTGAAACCGATCAGATTCCGTCAATGTTTTCTGCGTTGAAATATCAGGGTCGCCCTCTGTATGAGTACGCGCGTGAAGGTATTTCAGTACCGCGTGAGTCGCGTAAAATCACTGTATACGATATCCAGTTGCTGCGCTTTGAAGGCGTTGAAGTTGAGATGGAAGTACACTGTTCGAAAGGCACTTATATTCGTACAATCGTTGATGACCTGGGCGAAATGCTGGGCTGTGGCGCACACGTGATTGATTTGCGTCGTACCGCAGTAGCGAAATATCCGTATGAGCAGATGGTGACTCTAGAGCAACTGGAAGCGCTGCTTCAGCAGGCGAAAGAGCAGGACATCGAGCCCAAAGAGCTGCTTGATCCACTACTGTTACCGATGGATACCGCAGTTCAGGATCTGCCGGAAGTGAACGTTATTCCTGAACTGGCAGACATGGTTCTGCACGGTCAGGCGGTACAGGTATTCGGCGCTCCAACCGAAGGTCAGGTTCGTATCACCGCTGGTGATGAGCACCTGTTTATCGGTGTTGGTCAGATGGATGATGACGGTAAAATCGCACCAAAGCGGTTAGTGGTTTTTCGTCAGGAAGATTGATTCTTGACACCCACATCTGTTCAGATATAATCCCGCTTCCTCGTGTAGGCTGAATCAGAGATTGGCTTACACAAACTTAAACCCTAACTCTCAGGAGAGAATTATGTCTCTGAATGCAGAAACTAAAGCAGCAATCGTTGCAGAATATGCACGTGGCGAAGGCGACACAGGTTCACCAGAAGTACAAGTAGCACTACTGACTGCTTCTATCAACCACCTACAAGGTCACTTCAAAGAGCACAAAGGCGATCACCACAGCCGTCGTGGTCTGCTACGCATGGTTTCAAGCCGTCGTAAGCTTCTAGACTACCTAAAAGGTAAAGATCTAGATCGTTACCACACTCTAATCCAACGTCTAGGCCTACGTCGCTAAGATCCGGATTTTAAGAAAAAGGGGCTTTATGCCCCTTTTTTGATGCCTAAACTTGGCAAATTAGGGGCTGAGTAGTTTATACTTACGCCCGTCTCTACATCAGTAGATTCAAACAAAACAGTCTCAATTCATTACAGTCCACTCACGTCGGCCAGTTGGTCGCGGCTATTCAAAGGGGTTTGTGCTTAAAACTCTTTTTACTAGTCGCGATTCGTAATGATTTGAGTATTAATAGAAGAAAGCCAGGACCTCCTGGAAAAAGGAAATATTAATGTTCGAAAAACCAGTCGTTAAGACATTTCAATACGGTAACCATACCGTAACTCTGGAAACTGGCGTGATTGCACGTCAGGCTACTGCTGCTGTTATGGTTACTATGGACGATACTTCTGTATTCGTTTCTGTTGTGGGTAAAAAAGATGCCGTTGAAGGCCAGGATTTCTTCCCGCTAACCGTAAACTACCAAGAGCGTACTTACGCTGCAGGTAAAATCCCAGGTGGCTTCTTCAAACGTGAAGGACGTCCTTCTGAAGGTGAAACGCTGACGGCTCGCCTGATTGACCGTCCAATCCGCCCTCTATTCCCAGAAGGTTTCACTAACGAAGTTCAAATCATTGTCACCGTTATGGCGGTTAACCCAGACGTACAACCTGACATCCCAGCGATGATCGGTACTTCTGCGGCATTGGCGATCTCTGGTATCCCATTCAGCGGTCCTATCGCGGCTGCTCGTGTGGGTCATATTGAAGGCCAACTGGTTCTGAACCCTAGCCAAACCGAGCTGAAAGCATCTCGTCTTGACCTTGTGGTTGCCGGTACTAAAAATGCAGTATTAATGGTTGAATCTGAAGCTGATATTCTGACTGAAGAAGAGATGCTGGCTGCGGTTGTATTCGGTCACGATCAACAACAAGTTGCGATTAATGCAATCAATGAGTTTGCAGCAGAAGTTGCAACTCCTGCGTGGAACTGGGTTGCTCCGGTTGAGAATACGACGCTAAAAGCGAAGATTGCTGAGCTGGCCGAAGCACGTCTGACAGAAGCGTATCAGATCACTGAAAAAATGGCTCGTTATGACCAGGTTGCTGCGATTCGCAACGACGTGGTTGAAGCACTGACTGCACAAGATGAAGAAATTGATACCAATGAAGTGAAAGATATCTTCCACTCACTGGAAAAAACCGTAGTTCGTGGCCGCATTATTTCTGGTGCTCCTCGTATCGATGGTCGTGAAAAAGACATGGTTCGTGCACTGGATGTACGTACTGGCGTTCTTCCTCGCGTACACGGTTCATCTCTGTTTACCCGTGGTGAAACTCAGGCAATTGTGACTGCTACTCTGGGCACTCAGCGTGATGCACAGATCATCGACGAACTGACCGGTGAGAAGAAAGATCACTTCCTGCTTCACTATAACTTCCCTCCATACTGTGTGGGCGAAACAGGTTTTGTTGGTTCACCTAAGCGTCGTGAAATCGGCCACGGTCGTCTGGCTAAACGTGGTATCGCTGCGGTAATGCCATCACCAGAAGAATTCCCGTACACAGTACGTGTGGTTTCTGAAATCACTGAATCTAACGGTTCTTCTTCAATGGCTTCTGTATGTGGTTCATCTCTGGCTCTTATGGATGCGGGTGTGCCAATTAAAGCGTCTGTTGCGGGTATCGCGATGGGTCTGGTTAAAGAAGAAAACGACTTCGTTGTTCTTTCAGATATCCTGGGTGATGAAGACCACCTTGGTGATATGGACTTTAAAGTAGCCGGTACTTCTACTGGTGTTACAGCACTGCAGATGGACATCAAGATCGAAGGTATTACTAAAGAGATCATGCAGATCGCGCTGAACCAGGCAAAAGGTGCACGTCTGCACATTCTGTCTGTAATGGATCAGGCTATCTCTGGTGCTCGTGAAGAGATCTCTGAGTATGCTCCGCGTATCTACACGATGAAGATCAGTGCAGAGAAGATCAAAGATGTTATCGGTAAAGGTGGTGCGGTAATTCGTGCTCTGACTGAAGAGACCGGTACAACTATCGAAATCGAAGACGACGGTACAATCAAGATTGCGGCAACCGAAGGTACAGCGGCTAAAGAAGCGATTCGTCGTATCGAAGAGATCACTGCTGAAGTTGAAGTTGGCCGTATCTACGCCGGTAAAGTAGCACGTCTGGCTGATTTTGGTGCGTTCGTAACGATTCTTCCTGGGAAAGATGGCCTGGTACACATTTCTCAAATCGCTGACAAGCGTGTAGAGAAAGTATCTGACTACCTGGCTGAAGGTCAGGAAGTTCAGGTTAAAGTACTGGAAATCGACCGTCAGGGCCGTGTTCGTCTGAGCATGAAAGAAGCGGTTGAAAAGCCTGCTGAAGAGCAAGCTGCTCCAGCAGCAGATGCTGAATAATCTTCAGAAGATTTAAACGTAATCAAAGGGAGCTTAATTGCTCCCTTTTTAGTTTTCATCGCTTTTTGGTTTTAATGACATAGGCTTAGCGTTATAGTGAAGTCTATTCATGATAGTGCCGTAGTGTATTACCGTACAGGAGTCAGATTTGAACTGGATTAAAACAACGCTACTGAGTGTTGGTGCTGCATTGCTGGTTGGCTGTTCTTCCCCACAGCAGACTACCTGGGTTTTTCCGCCGATGGCGCGCTCACTACAGGCTCCGATTGAGCAGGAAGTGCAGTTGGTTCGTCTTAGTCAGTTACTACTGAGAGAAGATCTCTCTGATGATTTACGGGCGAAAATTTATTTTGAGCGCGGCAATAACTATGACTTGCTCGGCCTGCGCGATCTGGCTCGGTTAGATTTCGAACAATCGCTGCGGTTTAATCCGGCTCAGGCAGACGTATTTAATATGCTTGGCGTCTATTTTACCGAAGTCGCCGATTTTGATTCCGCGTATGAAGCGTTTGGCTCCAGTTTAGAGCTGGATCCGAATAACAGTTATGCGATGCGTAACCAGGCAATCGCCCTTTATTATGGCAAACGCAATGCGGTTGCTTTGGATGAAATTCACCGTTTTCAGCAGCGTGAAGAGTCCGATCCTTTTGCTTATATCTGGCGTTATCTGATTGAAATTGAATTTGATCCGGATCTGGCCCAACAACAGTTGCGAGAAGCCTATGAGCAACACGCTGATGGTGAATGGAGCTGGAATCTGGTTGCAATGCTGCTTGGCGATCTCAGCGATGCAGAGATCTTCCAATTGGTGGTGAAAAGCACCTCTGATAATACTCTGCTAGCCGAACGCTTAACGGAAGTTTATTTCTACCTCGGTAAACATTATGCAATACAAGCCGAGTACGCTAAGGCCATTTCTCTGTTTAAACTGGCGATTTCATTTAATGTTTATGAATTTGTCGAGCACAGATATGCATTTCTTGAACTGGATGAAATTTATCAACAGTTAAAGGATGACGCTTCCAAAGCAGAATAACCTTTTCACTATTGTATTTAAGTTGGTCGGATATGCAGGGGTCGATTTATCGCCACTATTTTCGTTATACCGTGCCGACCATTGCCGCGATGCTGGTCAATGGTTTATACCAGTTAGTCGACGGAATTTTTATTGGTCAGTATGTGGGCAGCAGTGGTCTGGCAGCAATTAATATTGCCTGGGTGCTGACTGGCACTTGTACTGGTGTCGGACTGATGATCGGTGTTGGCACGGGGTCATTAACTTCAATTCGCAAAGGGGAACAGAATCTTCATGCCGCAAGGCAAACGCTATCTACTGGTTTGATGCTCTGCCTGATTATGGCGTTGCTAATTACTCTTTTCTTGTGGCAGTTCGCCAGACAATTTCTCTCCTGGCAAACTGATGATCCATTGGTATTATCCCTTGGCTGGGATTATCTGAAAATTCTCTCTTTCAACTCGTTGTTTATGCTTGGTGCTATTGCCATGCCGTTTCTGATGCGTAACGATGACAGCCCCAACCGAGCTACGTTGTTGATGGTGTTGGGGGCGGGCCTGAATATTCTGTTTGATTATCTGTTTATTGGGGTATTTGGCTGGCAGCTAACCGGTGCTGGTGTGGCAACGTCGTTATCGCAGGCTGTGGTGACTCTGTTGGCGCTGCATTACTTCTTCTCTCCGGCTGCCAGGATTCGTCTTACCCGAACGGATTTCCGCTTTCACTTGAATCAGATTGGTCCGATTCTACTGATTGGTACGTCGAGCTTTTTTATGTATCTTTACTGGGGTGTGATGGTCGGCATGCATAACAGTCAGTTTGCCCATTATGGCGGGACTCAGGTGATTGCCGCTTATGCGATTCTTGGCTATATCGTGACGTTCTACTATCTGACAGTGGAAGGGATTGCCAATGGTATGCAGCCGTTGGCCAGTTATAGCTTTGGCGCTAAGCAGTACGCTAATATTATTAAGCTGCTAAAAGTAGCAATGTTCCTGGCGATTGCATTGGGTATCCTGGTACTAGTGTTGCTCAATCTGTTCCCCGATCCGATCATTGCTATTTTTAATCGTGATAGTGAAGTGGTGAGTGACTTTGTTAAACAGGGCATTGTATTACATCTGTTCGTGTTGTTTTTAGATGGTTTCCTGGTGGTGGCTACGGCTTATTACCAGTCAACAAATCGCGGACGCAAAGCCATGGCGATTGCTATAGGTAATATCCTGGTTCAACCTCCGTTTTTGTATATCCTACCTAAATATTGGGGGTTGACTGGCGTCTGGCTAGCATTTCCGTTGTCGAATATTTTGATTTCGTTGTTGGTGGTGGGGATGATGGTTGTTGATCTTAAGAAGATGGTTCGTATTTAGTTTTTTAGGTACTAAGTTTCGAATTCTGGCAGCATGATGCGCAAAGGTTTTCCTATCCCTTTGTCATTTTCGTTAGCGCATCAGTTACTTTTGCCCGGCAGCAAAAGTAACCAAAAGTGCCTAGTTGAGTTTAGTACGTGTGGTTCGGGGCGGTTTCGGAACGCTCCCGGCGCCGAAACCTAAAATGCCTCCCAGGCATTTCCCCCTTGTTTAGTGCTTAACGATAGAAGGCTCTAGTAAACAAAATCTAAAATAAAAATTTCTCGCTCCCATGCTCTGCGTGGGAGTGTATACAATTGTTAGAAGTGATACGCATAATGTACATCTCTTTCTCTCTCTTATAGTTCTTTCTTGTGCACAATTAGCAATAAACAAACTCAGTACAAAGAGGAAATATGGGCAGAAGTCGCTATAAAATAGTTCATCAAAATGCACCTCATTTTGTAACTTTGACAGTATTACATTGGATACCAGTTTTTACTCGCCCACAAACGGTGGAAATCTTGCTTGATTCATTATCTTTTCTAATGAGTGACGGTTTAAAAGTTTATGCTTATGTGATTTTGGAAAATCACCTTCATTTAATTGTACAAAGTGAACACTTGGATAGGGATATAGCTCGCTTTAAGTCCTATACCGCGAGAAGGTTGATATTGTATCTAACTGAACATAAGGTGAAAAGTATCCTAGAACAGTTGATGTTTTACAAAAAGGCGCATAAAAAAGATCGCTCATATCAGTTTTGGCAAGAAGGAGCGCATCCTGAATTAATTCAAGATGAAGATATGATGCGCCAGAAGGTCGATTATATTCACCAGAATCCGGTTAAAAGAGGTTATATTGATCGAGCTAGCCATTGGCGATATTCAAGTGCTCGTAATTACGAAGGTGATTTTGGATTAATTGATATTTCTCAGTTGTGGTAACTTTTAATTTGGTATGCGCTACCATACAGGCGTTGTAGTAACGAGGAAGTATGCTTGTTGATAGATTGGTATACACTCCCACGCAGAGCGTGGGAGCGAGCAATAGCAGTAAAAGTGTTTAATAAACAGAAGCGAAAGCAATAACTTCTGAAACCCCGTAATCAGGACAAAATTCAAGGATGAATTTTGAGATTTTGGCGCTGGAGCGTTCCAAAATCGGTCCGAACAGCGCGCTAGAAACTAAAGGGCCTTTGGTTCCTTTGGCCCAGCAAAGGAACTATGCGCTAACAATGAAATCAATTTTTTCGACTTAGTATTAAGCGCATATAAAACGACGATAAATCTATACGAGGTAAAAACATCATTAAGATGTTTTCACCTCCAGCCCCGCCAATTGATGCCAATACCCATTACACTCCCGATCAACCAAAGGTTGTGGTGCTCCACCATCCTGATTAGATTTAAATTTATCCAGTTCACTAAAGGTTTCTACGCCAAGTGGGCTTAAACGCACCACATCTACCAGCTGGGCCATGCTAGGCAGGTCGTTGACCAGGTTATAGCAGTAGCCGGACTGAGTCTGAATGCCGTTGAGATTAAACACCGATTGGCCTTCCTGGCTACTGACCTGAATGCCGGTTGGGTAGTTTATACAACATTTCAGACACTTATCTTTGGGGCGGTCTTCCATCCGAGCAGTAAAACAACGGGCTGAATAAGCTAAAGGCAAATAACCATAGCTGAATACTTCCGTTTCGAATTTATCTTTAATGCCTAACTGCTCACACTGATTGAGCGTATTAATTAACCAGTCACGTGACAGTTCAACTGGCATACACCAGCGGATCATACCCTGTTTTAAAAACAGCGCCAGAGTCTGGGCGTTGTACGCATTCACTGCCGGACCAACCACAAACGGCACTTTGGTTTGATGTGCCAGTTGAATAGCTGAGACATCATTCGCTTCAATGACGAATTCACCATTGTCTATGTACTGTTTCATCACACTCAGTTCACCACGCGACTCAAGTAGTGCCATGGTTGAGAGCACGACCTGTTTACCACTGTCGGCTAACTGTTTGGCGATAGCAAACCAGTCTTCAGCTTTTAATTCACGGCGTTTTGAACATACCGTTTCGCCTAGATAAATAATATCCGCCTGCGAGTCGGCAGCCTTTTGGTAAAATGATTCGATATCCTGTTTTGGCCAGAAATAGAGAAGTGGCCCTAATGCATATTTCATATTCAGCGGCTCCTCTTTATTGCCATTTTCTGTGATAGGCACCCAGTGTGGTTTGTGTGCCTTCTGATACGTTTGCCAGAGTTCGGTTCCAGGCATCTTCTACCTGATAAGCGGCCGGGTTAGCCAAGTAGCGGTCAATCGCCGCGCGCCAGGTGGAGGTCACTTGCTCTACATAAGCAGGGCTGCGTTGACGCCCTTCGATTTTTACCGAAGCAACTTTAGCTGCGAAAAGTTCCGGTAACAGAGAAAGGGTATTCAGACTGGTTGGTTCTTCCAGAGCGTGATAGGGCTTGTTCTGTCCTTCTGCTATAAAGCGGCCTTTGCACAGAGTCGGATATCCTGCATTTTCACCCGGCAGATATTTATCAATCAGAATATTATTCAGCCGCGATTCGAGGCCGTCTTCTTTTTCCTGCCAACGTACATATTTAGCTGGCGAGCAGGCACCGACGGTATTTGGTGATTCTCCGGTCATATAAGAAGAAAGATAGCAGCGACCTTCCGACATAATGCACAGGCTACCGAAAGCAAACACTTCCAGCTCAACACCTTCGGGGATTTCCTGGGAAAGTTGTTTGACCTGATGAATTGAGAGAACCCGAGGCAGAACCACCCGTTTGACATTGAAATTCTGCTGATAGAATTCAATAGCGGCGGCATTGGTGGCAGAAGCCTGAACTGAAAGATGAAGTTCCATCTGCGGATAATGTGTCGCTGCATATTCAAGCAGGGCAATATCCGCAATAATTAGTGCATCGACGCCTAACTGAGCCGCTTGATCAACCGCCTGAGTCCAGAGATTAAAACGGTCAGGATGAGCAAAGGTATTCAGGGCGACATGAATCTTTTTCTGGTGGTCATGCACATACTGTACGGCTTTTTCCAGTTTTTTACCCGCAAAGTTGAGTCCGGCGAAATGGCGTGCGTTGGTTTCATCTTTAAAGCCGATATAAACCGCATCGGCTCCGCAATCAATTGCCGTTTTTAGTGCTGGTAAATTACCGGCAGGGCATAATAGTTCCATACTGTTTAATCATCGTTTCTACAGGAAAGGATTGTATTTTATGGAAATTATTCGCAATGAAATTTGATATGGGGCAGGTTTAGCCGAATCAATTGAGGTAGCGTTCAACTACTTTTGGGTAGCGCGGCGGTTTTTGGCAAACAGAGCCTCGACTTCTTCTTTCGGTTGTGGCCGGTGGAAGTGGAATCCCTGAATAGAGTTACATTTCAGGCTGGAAAGCAACATAGCCTGTTGTTTGGTTTCTACCCCTTCGGCAACTACCATTAAATTCAGTGATTTACCCAAATTGATGATGTTTTCGATCACTGTCACCTGTTTAGGTAATACGTCCAACTCGGTAATAAAGGCTCGATCTATTTTCAGCTCATCAATCGGGAAACGGGCCAGATAGGCCAGTGACGAGTAGCCAGTACCAAAGTCATCAATTGAGAGGCTAAAGCCGAGCTTTTTGATTGAGTTCAGCATCTGTAAGGTATGCTCACCGTCACTCATTACTGCGCTTTCGGTTAATTCGAAGGTAATACTGTTTGGGTCAACCTGTGTGGTGCGCAGTAGTTTCTCCATGAAATCGATCAGTTTCGGGTTACCGAACTGTTCCGGGGAAAGGTTAATCGCTACCCGGCCTGGCAGGATTCCCTGGCGGGTCCAGCGTTTGACCGTGGTAAAGACTTCGCGCATCACCACTCGGCCCAGGTGTTCGATTAAACCAGCTTTTTCTGCCACTGGGATAAAGGCTCCAGGACTGATATAACCTTCCACCGGGTGTTTCCAGCGCACCAGAGCTTCGGCACCACAAACACTGAAATCACGCGCGTTGACTTTGGGCTGATACCATACTTCCAGGCCACTTTGTTGCAATGCTTTCTGTAGTTCGATTTCCAGCCATAAACGAGTCCGCGCTTCTTTGTTCATCTGCTCATTGAAGTGAATTAGTCGGTTGCGTCCGCGCTCTTTGGCTACGTACATCGCGGTGTCAGCATTCTGCAGCAGTATTCGTGCATCATTACCGTCACCCGGGTAGTTCACACTACCGATTGAACAGGCTAAACGTTTACTGAAGTAGTTCAAATCAAACGGCTGGTTAATGATCGAAATTACCTGCTCAGACAGTTTTTCTGCCAGATTGGAGGAGTCAGGTTCCGGTACGATAATACCGAATTCGTCAGCACCCAAATGGCCGAGCACCGCGTTGGTCGGAATTAAGCGTTTTAAACGCGCTGCCACTTCACAGATGACTTTATCGCCAATATGGTGACCGAGTGAATCGTTGATATTTTTGAAGTTATCGATATCAAGATAGAGCATGATACAGGGGGTATTGCTATCGATAAATTTATCCAGTCGTTTAGAGAACCCGTTGCGGTTATACAGTTCGGTCAGCGGGTCAATCATCGGATCGGCAACAGCTATTGGCGCGACCTGTGTAGACGAATCAGAGTGAACGGCATGAGGGGCATTAATTAATACCAACTTGGTGTGGCTGCCGAGTATAACTGCATCTTTGGCGGTTAAGCGTACTATGCCATCCGTCAGGCATTGAGAACTTAATTGGCACTCCAGCGCTTCTTCAGTGAGCATTCTGGATAAGGCAAATTTGAATGGTAGTTCGCTCTTCGGATCGACAAATAGCTGGCTTAAGGTTTCACCTAATATCTCTTTGCTGTTGTCAAAGCCTAAAATGGTATTAGCTGCCGGGTTGGAAGCGATAATTGTATCGTCTTCTACCAGTAAAAAGCCTTCACGAAGAGATTGAGTCAACGCGATAAATTTGTCTTCGGACTCTTGCAGTGAACGGATCAGAATTTGTTTTTCCGAAGTATCAACAGCATGAAAGACAATATGAGTTACCCGGTTTTCTACCGTCAGCGGTACCACGGAAAACTGCAGCGTGGTTTCGATATCGATATTGGTCAGGGTGATTTCGCTTTCGATATGCTCGCCCTTGAAGGCACGGTCATAGTAGGGGGCAAGGTGTCGGTAGACGCCTTCGCCAAGCACTTTTACATCGTTCATACCAATCAGTGCATCCTGACTCAGCGCTGCAATATCGGAATAGCGCTGATTGACCACAGCATAGTTATGCTGTTTGTCCAGAATGGCAAAAAAGAATGGGCTATGTGATGTAAATTTCGTAAACCAATCTTTGATTTCTTGTGCAACCATTACCAACTAACGAGCTCCGCGAGGACTAGGCTAATCATATTCAACTGCTTTTTTATTCAAGGGATTAGCATAAAAAAAGCGTACACCACACTATAACTAGCTTTGGTTAGGTTGGGAAGAGACCAATAGGTGATGTGCGATTTTTTGACAAATAACAGGTTCGAAATTCATCTCTTTAAGTATGATAGGCAATACTCAGACATAAACTTAGCGGATAAACAGCGTGATTAACAAGATACATAATGGAATCGTTAAAAATGCAGCTTCATTTTTGCGATCTCCAGTCCAGTTATTACCTAAATTTGTGCAACGAATGACCATGCTTGAAAGCTTAAAATTGGTCTTCAAAGAAGCATTGGAGGATGGTGATTTTGACTTTCTGCAAGATAAGTGGCTCAAAGTGGCGGTCACTGATTTAAATTTGCACTGGTTTATCAGTTATCGTCATGGCCAACTGGTCGTTTCTGAAAGCGAGCAGCAGGCGGATGTCTCATTTAGCGGGCAATTGAATGATTTGGTTCTGATTGCCGGGCGCAAAGAAGATCCGGATACATTGTTTTTCCAGCGCCGCCTCTCTATTGAAGGAGATACAGAGCTGGGACTGGAAGTGAAAAATCTGATGGATAGCGTCGATTTGGATGCCTTGCCGAAAGTATTGAATGTCTGCTTAAATCAACTAGCTGATTTTGTGTATAAGGGATTACAATCACCTGTTACACAAAATGAGGTAAAACATGCTTATTCGAACTGAGGCTCCGGCCGATATTCTTGCGGTTGACCGCCTGCTGAAAAAGACCTTTGCTACCGATCAGGAAGCGAATCTGGTCATGAGCTTACGTGAAAACTCGAATCTGACGTTGGCGCTGGTCGCCTGCAACGATGAGGGTGATGTGGTTGGCTATGCGATGTTCAGTCCGGTTTCGATTGGCGGTGAAGAGGGATACTGGCAAGGGTTGGCTCCTATTGCGGTAGACCCTGAGTATCAGGGGCAGGGAATCGGTCAGCGCTTGGTTGAGCAGGGGATCGAGTTTCTCGCCGATTTTAGTTATCCGGGATGTGTGGTTTTAGGTGCTCCTGGATTTTATGCGAGATTTGGTTTTCATAATGCGGAAGAGCTTGGCCTTTCCTGCCGTTGGTCTTCTGAACCGGGGGCTCTGCAAGTGCGGGAAATTATCGAAGGTGCATTAAACGGCCTTTCTGGCTCGGTTGAATACAGTGCGGAATTTTCCTCTTTTTGAGATGCTAAACGTTTTCTTTTTCTAAACTATTAGGGTAACGGAGTCAAAACCGTTACCCTAATTTTTTGACCGGAGATAATGATGAACGATTTATATACAGTGGCGCAACGTGCCCTGACATTGATGGACTTAACCACCCTCAATGATGACGATACAGATGCTAAAGTCATTGAGCTGGTGCGTGCGGCAAAAACTGAATTTGGTACCACCGCTGCGATCTGTATTTATCCGCAGTTTATCCCTGTGGCGAAGCAGGCATTGGCCGAGCAGGGCACTCCTGAGATTAAAATTGCTACGGTGACTAACTTCCCGCATGGCAATGATGATGTGGCCCAAGCGGTAGCAGAAACAGAGCAGGCGGTTAAGCTCGGCGCCGATGAAGTGGACGTGGTGTTCCCTTACCGAGCGCTGATGGCAGGTAACGAACAAGTTGGTTTTGACTTGGTTAAAGCTTGTAAGCAGGCTTGTGGCGATAGTGTGTTGCTGAAAGTGATTATTGAAGTCGGTGAATTGCAGAGTGAAGATTTAGTTAAACAGGCTTCGCGTATTTCTATTCAAGCGGGTGCGGATTTTATTAAAACCTCTACCGGCAAAGTGGCGGTAAATGCCACACCAGAGTTTGCCCATATGATGCTGGAAGTAATTACCGAATTTAAAGCGACTCGTCTGGTTGGCTTTAAAGCAGCAGGTGGCGTGAAAACAGCCGAAGATGCGAAAATTTATCTGGATATGGCAGAGAATATGTTGGGTAAAGAGTTTGTCACTGCTCAGCATTATCGTTTTGGTGCTTCAAGCTTGTTAAATAATTTACTCACCACGTTAGGTGCTGCTTCAAACCACGCCAGCGATTCAGATTATTAATTTCGGGTTATTAATTCAGCCTATGAATTTAGGTTATGGCTTGTTGCTAAAAAGGCGGATCGGCTATGTTGTTACCTCAGGAAATCATTCGAAAAAAACGTGATGGTTTGGTACTAACCAATGCGGAAATTAACCAGTTTGTTCAGGGCATTACTTTGGGGACGGTCAGTGAAGGCCAGATTGCGGCTTTTGCTATGGCTGTTTATTTCCAGGATATGACCATGGATGAACGGGTTGCACTCACTTGTGCAATGCGTGACTCGGGAGTGGTAATGGACTGGTCATCAATGAATTTGGATGGCCCGGTACTGGATAAACACTCAACGGGGGGCGTGGGGGATGTGGTTTCGCTGATGCTTGGCCCATTGGTTGCTGCTTGCGGCGGTTATGTACCGATGATCTCCGGCCGTGGTCTGGGGCATACCGGTGGAACTCTGGATAAGTTTTCTTCTATTCCCGGCTATCAGGTCATGCCGAGCTATGAACAGTTTCAGCAGGTAACCCGTGATGTCGGGGTGGCGATTATCGGCCAGACCGGACAACTGGCTCCGGCGGATAAACGCTTTTATGCAACGCGCGATGTAACCGCTACGGTGGAAAGTATCTCCTTAATTACCGCTTCGATTCTGTCGAAAAAACTGGCGGCAGGGCTGGATGGCCTCGCGATGGATGTTAAGGTCGGTTCGGGTGCCTTTATGCCAACCTATGATCTCTCCTATCAACTGGCACAGTCGATCGTTCAGGTCGGCAATGGTGCTGGAACCCGAACTTCTGCGATTCTTACTGATATGAATCAGGTACTAGCCAGCTCAGCCGGTAATGCGATTGAAGTGCGTGAAGCGGTGCGTTTTCTCACTGGGGAATACCAGAATCCACGTTTGCGCGAAGTGACGCTGGCTCTATCCGCTGAAATGCTGCAACTCGGTCATCTGGCTGATTCGCGCCAACAGGCACTGGATAAACTCAACCGGGCGCTGGAAAGTGGTGCAGCTGCTGAACGATTTGCCCGTATGGTTAGTGCATTGGGCGGTCCGACTGATTTTGTGGACAATTACAGCAACTATTTAGATCAGGCGGAGGTTATCCGACCATTTTATGCATCACAAGCTGGTGTGGTGACACAAATGAACACCTATGCGATTGGCATGGCGGTGGTGGAATTGGGTGGTGGCCGTCAGCACGCTGAAGATGTGATTGACTATGCAGTGGGTTTCGACCAGTTTATTCAACTCGGGCAACGCGTTGATCAGCATACTCCGGTTGCGGTAATTCACGCGCGGAGCGAAGAGGACTGGCAACAAGCGGCACAACGTCTGGGGGATGCGCTGACCATTGATAGTGGCATTGGCAGTGAAATACCGCCAGCAACCCCGACAATTTACGATTATATACACGATTAACCGGAGTCGGTTGACTCCAACTAACTGATAAGGGAACTGATTATGGCGACTGCGCATATTAACGCTGAAATGGGTGATTTTGCCGATGTGGTTTTAATGCCGGGCGATCCGTTGCGTGCCAAATATATCGCTGAAACCTTTCTTGATGACGTACAGCAGGTGTGCGATGTACGTAATATGTTTGGTTACACCGGAACCTATCAGGGGCGCAAAGTTTCGGTAATGGGCCACGGGATGGGAATTCCCTCCTGCTCAATTTACGTTACTGAACTGTTTAAAGATTTTGGCGTGAAAAAAGTGATCCGTGTCGGCAGCTGTGGTGCGGTCAATACCGATATTAAATTGCGTGACGTGGTGATTGGTATGGGCGCCTGTACGGATTCCAAAGTGAACCGCATCCGTTTTAAAGATCATGACTTTGCGGCAATTGCTGATTATAAAATGGTTAAAGCTGCTGAGATGGCCGCAGAAAAACGCGGTATCGAGGTTAAAGTGGGTAATCTGTTTTCTGCCGAACTATTTTATACCCCGGATCCAAGTATGTTCGATGTGATGGATAAATACGGTATCGTCGGTGTGGAAATGGAAGCGGCCGGTATTTATGGTGTAGCGGCAGAATACGGCGCTAAAGCACTGGCGATTTGTACCGTGTCTGATCACATTAAAACCGGTGAACAGACCACATCACAAGAACGCCAGACGACTTTCAATGAGATGATTGAAATCGCTCTGGACTCCATTCTTATTGGAGATCAGTGGGACTAATCGGCGCGTTTTTCAGTAACAGGTTTTCTTGCTTACCTTGCGGAGCTTTACCGATACCAAGTACCAGTAGGGTAAGCAGGATTCCACTGATAAAGCTGACAATGATCATCCAGTACATCGCACGATCACTTTTACGGTAATGGTGATCAGAAATCGCGGTCACCAGGCCGGTTTCAAAGGTCACCCGGATAAAACCGATCACGTTATTATCGTGCACTACGGGTTCAACCAACTGCTGGCGGCCGATGCTGGCAGTTTCCAGTGGTGTATCCAGTCCGAGAATGTCCCGCACAGTTAGAGCGCTGTCGCTGGCTGCCAGTTGTACCCCTTCTGCATCATAGATAGTAGCATCAAAAACCAGACGATCTTCGGCTAGTTGGTTGGTTAAGGCGAACAGACGATCCTGATCCTGGTTAGCTAATGGCTCACTGGCACTATGTGAAGCTTGCGAGATCAGCAGCTTGGTCAGTGTCTCCAACTGATTGGACTGGATTCGTTCATTCCCTTTACTGATCATTACGCTGTTCTGCGCCGTGAAAAAGAATATTAATGCAACTAATATCACAGCAATTCCGCGTAAAACCACACGAAATGAGAAAAGAGAGCCATCCATATCACATCCAATCCAAAGAAATTGAGACTTTCACCATATTGAGACTTGCGTTTTTAAATTGCAATAGGGTAACGTGCGGATACATTTATAAAGGGTTGACTACATGGACGCAATGAAGACACTGTCGATTAAAAAACACACTACATTACTGCAGCGCATTTCACTGAACCGTTTTATTAAAAAAAGCGGCCGGATTGAAGGTGGTTGGATTATTTTTGGTGACTACCTGAGCGAAGAGCTGTTCGACCAAATTGATTTTTATACCGGCATGGAAAATACCATTGTTAATGCCTGGAAAGTGGGTGATTACGATGTAGCGCTGATGTCCGGTGAGTTAACCCCGTTACGTAAAGAGATTATTGATGCACTTGAGCTGGATGCGGCGGCGACAAAAGACCTGCCGGATTTAACCAAGCCAGGTCTGGTACTGATGGATATGGATTCCACCGCGATACAAATCGAATGTATTGATGAGTTAGCTAAGTTGGCGGGTGTTGGTGAAGAAGTTGCCGCAGTGACTGAACGTGCGATGCAAGGGGAACTGGATTTTGAACAGAGTCTACGTCAGCGTGTTGGTAAACTGAAAGGGGCGGATGAATCTATCCTTGAGCAAGTTCGTTCAACCTTGCCGTTAATGCCCGACTTACCTGAGCTGGTCACGACACTGCAAAAACTGGGTTGGAAAGCGGCGATTGCTTCCGGCGGTTTTACCTATTTTTCTGAGTATCTGAAAGAAAATCTTGGTTTGGATTATGCGCAATCAAATACGCTGGAAATTATTGACGGCAAGTTAACTGGCCAGGTTCTCGGCGGTGTGGTGTCGGGAACCACTAAAGCGGAAATTTTACTGCAACTGGCGCAAGAGTATCAGTTGGATATTCGCAATACCGTTGCTGTCGGTGATGGTGCCAATGATTTGCTGATGATGTCAGAAGCCGGTTTAGGGGTGGCTTATCATGCTAAACCGAAAGTTCAGGCACAGGCGCAAACCTCAATTCAGCATGCTGGTCTGGGCGGGGTGTTGTGTATTCTTTCTGCCAGCCTGGCGCTGCAAAATAGGATGCCTTGGTAAGCCTTGGTTCCTGAATTACCATAACAAATATAAAAATGGCTCCGTAGATAACTCTCGGAGCCATTTTATTTTTCACTACCGGTAGTGAGTTGTGCTAGTTATGCAGCTCCAGCCGGGTTAACACTTCATCGGTAATATCAATAATTTCTCCATAGCCAGTGAGGGCTCCAATCTCTTTTTCGATGCTTTTAGCATGGTGAGCGCTGATTTTGGCCAGTTCCGACAGATCATGCCGTAGCAAGGCGGTCAGTGGGTGGAAAACCGGCATCCCGCTTAACTGAAGAACGTATACATCACCTAAGATTTTGCCTTCTTCAATAAAAGCGATCCGCTGTTTTACACTTTCAAAGTCAGAATGCAGGCGTACGTCTACCGCCCGAATCCGGTTACCGAAGCGGTGAACTGCCATATAAACTTCGTTATATTGTGGCTTTGCACCATCAATATGCTTCATCGGCGTTAATAGCAGGCTGTTGGTATGCCCTTTAAAAATCGGTTCTAATGAAATATTTTCATTGTGGCCCAATTTAGCCAGTAACATGATGCTGGGTTCTAATGGATGATTAACCCCAATTGCTCTGGTATGCAGCGTTGAGTGGTGGCGCTCTACAAAGATCGGATAACATTTGATTCGGGCCAGCATAATATGGTGTAAATTTTCCAGCAAAGTGTCGCTTGGCAGCACTTCTTTCAGCTCAGTCAGTCTATCCATATTGGTGTCGATCAGTTTAGTAAAAAAGTGAACTATTTTTACTGTCCAGCTATCATCGACTATCACCAACTGAATCGTTTTACCGTTGGGGGAAATTCGGACTACGCGGTAAGTGACCTTATGTAGAGGTAGCTGCTTGTTGTACAGTTGCAGCTCTTTAAAGTCGATATTCACTTTGCGGCCAACCTTCAATTCGATTGGTTGTTCTAATTCGATACTCAACCCACGTTTTGACAGGTCGATCGATTGGCCCTGCAATTGCTCGGTGGCACTTAGGCTAATTTCAACCGGAGAGCGGAGAAAATAGCGTGGCTCTTTGCGTTGGGGACGGGCATCGAAAAAGATCGAAATTGGATGGCCTTTGATTGCTCGTGGCTGACGGAAGGGCGCAATGGTATTGCTGTGTAAATTCGGCTTATCGACCAATAAATAGTCATTAGCCGTTGTCGGGTTGCCAATTTCCTGCACCAGACCGTAATGGGTGAGCAAGGAAATTGCATTGGTCAGCTCGGGTTGCTCACTTTCCAAGCTGCTGCGTTCTTTGGCTGAAAGCTCAAAGATCGAAATGCGAAATACTCGCCATGAGTCTCTTTTGGCTCCGAGATGCCAGAACAGTTTACGAACTTCCGGCGAAGCTTCCGGCATCATCATTGAGAAGAATAAGGTTTTGTCCTGATGCTGATGCTTAAACGAGTAGATGGTGTTGCTACTGCCTTTCACCCCAGGTTTTGCCAGCAGGCTCATCCGGTCATGGTTAAACATTGCTCCCAGCGTCTGCTGGTTACGCTCATCATGCCAGTACTGCCAGATTTCCTGATTACTTTCGGTCAGCAGTACCACTTTTAGTTCATGATCACTGAAAAAGACCGGTAACTGGCAGGCGTGCTTGAGGAAAGTATGTTCATAGGCTCGGGTACGTGCTCTGACAATCTTGTCCTGATTGTCATGCCGTGCGCGTTTCGCTTCGTTATGCAGAGATTCATTGATGATCTTTTTGACCAGATCCGAATCATCCTGTTTCATCGTTCTCAGGTGTTTGACGGAATCGGTTTCATCGACATCTTCAATACCCAATACTCGGTAAGTAACGGGAAACTCAATACCTTCGATATCGAGTTTTTTACTCAGTTCGCTAAATTGGACTTCAATCACATCGCCTAGCCCATAATCATAGACGTTAGGGACTTTAAAGCGTGCACCAGATGGCGATAGATCGGAAGTGACACCATAAATTTTCTGGTTATCTGCCAGCTTGATGCTGACTTGTGAACTGACCTGCAGCCGATTCTCTTTGCGCTTTAAATCATAACCGAGCGGAATTGCTTCGACTTCGAACGGGCGGGACTCTTGTTCCTCTTCGCTATGAACCTCAACACCACGCTTACGCATTACCCGAAAATTGTTTTTGGTATTGTATAATGCTTCCCATACCCCATCGGTGTAAGAGCCGTAGCGCTTCATGTAACGGTGATAATCATTGAAAGCGATGTCGTCCAGCCAATGAGTTATTCCATCCAGCTCGTATTCCCGACACACTCCCGCCACTCGTCCTCGTAAATCAATGCTACGATTGCAGGGCGTCATTCGGCGATTTAATTCCATTTTAACCAGCAGTTTGGTTGCTGGCGGCTTACCCTGAGTTACTTGATCAAGTATCTGTTCAAAATCACTTGAATGGTAAGCAGGAATTAATCGTTCGGTTAAGGATAGTATCTCAGTTTGTTGCATAGACTTTAATTCGGGTATACCACTGGATTTTATATCGGCAATGCGTTTAGGATCTTTAGCAGCTGACTGAATAAATGATTACATTTCATCGAGGAACTATGGCAACCAAAGTAAAACGAGCGTACGTATGCAATGATTGTGGAGCGGATTTCCCCCGTTGGCAAGGGCAGTGTAGTGCTTGTGGGGCATGGAATACAATTTCAGAAGTCAGATTAGCCGCGACACCAAAAAGTGGGTTGTCAGAACGCCATAGCGGCTATGCCGGTGCGGTGGGGGATAATAAAGTTCAGACGTTGTCAGAAATTGATTTGCAGGAAGTCCCGCGCTTTACCAGTGGCTTTGCCGAACTGGATCGGGTCTTGGGTGGCGGGATTGTTCCTGGTGCAGCAATACTGATTGGCGGTAGCCCCGGTGCGGGTAAGTCCACTCTGCTGCTGCAGACCATGTGCTATCTGGCGGAAAGAATGGCCACCCTGTACGTAACGGGTGAGGAATCACTGCAGCAAGTGGCGCTACGCGCTTCCCGTCTCGGATTACCAAATGACAAACTGAAAATATTCTCAGAAACCAGTGTCGATAATATCTGTCTGGTGGCCGATCGGGAAAAGCCTAAGATTATGGTAATTGACTCGATTCAGGTGATGCATGTCGCCGATGTGCAGTCTTCTCCGGGTACCGTGGCTCAGGTGCGTGAATCGGCTGGCGCGCTAACCCGCTATGCGAAACAAAACAATGTAGCGGTGTTTATTGTTGGTCATGTCACCAAAGACGGCACTTTAGCCGGGCCGAAAGTTCTCGAGCATATTATTGATTGCTCGGTTCTGCTTGATGGGGGTGCCGATAGCCGTTTTCGCACTATGCGTAGCCATAAAAACCGCTTTGGTGCGGTCAATGAGCTGGGTGTTTTTGCCATGACCGGGCAGGGGATGAAAGAGGTGAAAAACCCCTCTGCCATCTTCCTTTCTCGTGGTGAGGAAGAAACCTCCGGTAGTTCAGTGATGGTGCTGTGGGAAGGAACCCGCCCATTGTTGGTCGAAATTCAGGCGCTGGTGGACTATTCTCAGCTGGCCAATCCAAGACGAGTAGCCGTGGGCCTTGAACAGAACCGGCTTTCATTACTGCTGGCGGTATTACATAAACATGGCGGTTTGCAGATGGCGGATCAGGATGTTTTTGTCAATGTGGTCGGCGGGGTAAAGGTGACCGAAACTGGTGCCGATCTGGCGCTGGTGATAGCGCTGCTGTCGAGTTTCCGTGATCGCCCATTGCCGAAAGATGTGGTGATTTTTGGTGAGGTGGGGTTGGCCGGAGAAATCCGCCCGGTGCCGAGCGGGCAAGAACGTTTAAATGAGGCCTTTAAGCATGGCTTCAGAAAGGCTATCATCCCCGCATCCAACATGCCCAAAGGCGGCATTAGCGGAATGCAGATTCATGCAGTGAAAAAATTAGCGGATGCAATTAGTGCATTTGACGAGCTTTAATCCTGGTAAATAACGACTATGATTTGAGCTGAATAAGTAATGAAACCGGGCGCTTAAATCGGTTAACGATTGCGCAAAAAATAATTTGAACCAAAGTGTTCGCGGGACTATCAGAATTGACAGATTATGATATACTCTGCGCGCACTTTATACCTTATTAACAGAGTAAGACAATGACTGACTTATCAAAATACAGAAACATTGGTATTTTCGCGCACGTTGATGCGGGTAAAACTACCACTACTGAACGTATTCTAAAGCTAACTGGTATGATCCATAAACTTGGTGAAGTACACGACGGTGAATCTACTACAGACTTCATGGAGCAGGAAGCTGAGCGTGGTATTACAATCCAATCAGCAGCGGTAAGTTGTTTCTGGAAAGACCACCGTTTTAACGTAATTGACACCCCGGGACACGTAGACTTCACAGTTGAAGTATATCGTTCTCTTAAAGTTCTTGATGGCGGTATCGGTGTATTCTGTGGTTCTGGTGGTGTTGAACCTCAGTCTGAAACTAACTGGCGTTATGCGAACGATTCAGAAGTTTCTCGTCTGATCTTCGTAAACAAACTTGACCGTATGGGTGCAGATTTCTACCGCGTAGTAGAACAGGTGAAAAAAGTACTAGGTGCTAACCCACTTGTTATGACTCTACCAATCGGTATCGAAGACGATTTCTGTGGTGTGGTTGATGTTTTGACCCAACAAGCTTACGTTTGGGATGATTCAGGTCTACCAGAAAACTACGAAATCAAAGAAATTCCAGCTGACATGGTTGAGAAAGCTGCGGAATACCGTGAAATGCTGATCGAAACTGCAGTAGAGCAGGACGACGAGCTGATGATGGCTTATATGGAAGGTGAAGAACCAACTATTGAGCAGCTAAAAGCTTGTATCCGTAAAGGTACCCGTGATCTGGCGTTCTTCCCTACTTTCTGTGGTTCTGCGTTTAAAAACAAAGGCATCCAGTTGGTACTGGATGGTGTTGTTGATTACCTACCAGCTCCAACAGAAGTTGAACCTCAGCCTCTTATGGATGAAGAAGGCAACGAAACTGGTGAGCACGCTATCGTTTCTGCTGACGAATCATTCAAAGCTCTTGCATTCAAGATCATGGATGACCGTTTTGGCGCTCTGACTTTCGTTCGTATTTACTCTGGTAAACTGAACAAAGGTGACACCATTCTTAACTCGTTTACTGGTAAAACAGAACGTGTTGGCCGTATGGTGGAAATGCAGGCGAATGACCGTAAAGAACTGACCAGCGCACAAGCGGGTGATATCATCGCTATCGTGGGTATGAAGAACGTTCAGACTGGTCACACTCTATGTGATCCAAAACACCCATGTACTCTTGAACCAATGGTATTCCCAGTTCCGGTTATCGAAATCGCTGTTAAGCCGAAAGATAAAAACGGTTCTGAGAAAATGGGTATCGCAATCGGTAAGATGGTTGCAGAAGATCCATCATTCCAGGTTGAGACTGATGAAGATTCAGGCGAAACTATCCTGAAAGGTATGGGTGAACTTCACCTGGATATCAAAGTAGATATTCTGAAACGTACTTACGGCGTTGAGCTTGAAGTAGGTAAACCTCAGGTAGCTTACCGTGAAACTATTACTCAACTTGTAGAAGATAGCTACACGCATAAGAAACAGTCTGGTGGTTCAGGTCAGTTCGGTAAGATCGACTACCGTATCAAACCAGGTGAGCAGAACTCTGGCTTCACGTTCAAATCAACTGTTGTTGGTGGTAACGTGCCTAAAGAATTCTGGCCTGCAGTTGAGAAAGGCTTTGAGTCAATGATGGCTGAAGGTCCTTTGGCTGGTTACCCAGTGCTTGACGTTGAAGTTGAACTGTTTGACGGTGGTTTCCACGCAGTTGACTCATCTGCAATCGCATTTGAAATCGCAGCGAAAGGCGCATTCCGTCAATCTATGCCTAAAGCAGGTCCACAGATTCTTGAGCCAATCATGAAAGTTGACGTGTTTACTCCAGATGACCACGTTGGTGACGTAATCGGTGACCTTAACCGTCGTCGCGGCATGATCAAAGACCAAGAAGCTGGCCTGACTGGCGTTCGCGTTAAAGCTGATGTTCCACTATCAGAAATGTTTGGTTATATCGGTACTCTACGTACAATGACATCAGGTCGTGGTCAGTTCTCTATGGAGTTCTCTCACTACGCACCATGTCCGGCTAACGTAGCAGAAACTGTTATCGCTGAAGCTAAAGCACGTAAAGACGCTAAATAATTAGCTCTTTATCAAGTGTTTAATCAAAAGCCCCGATTATCGGGGCTTTTGTGTATCAGAGCTTTCCTATTTTAGCCATCCTGCCAATAGATCAACCCATTGCCCGGCCAGTTATGGCCTAACTCGTGATATTTCTGCTCCAGCACATGGCGGCGAATTTTAAGTGTCGGGGTTAAAATTCCATTATCCACACTCCAGCGTTGTTTACTGATCACCACGAATTTAATTTGTTCATGGGATTGTAACTGGCTGTTCACTGCATTGATCGCTTTATATACAGAAGCTTCATAGCGTTTGTGATCGAAAGGATCAAAATGAGGTGCCAGAATCAGTAGCATGGGGGCCGATAGGCCGCTACCAATCAGACACAACATTTCACATCGGAACTGAGCAGTCAGCTTGTTCTCAATTGGAATCGGGGCGACAAACTTGCCTTTGGCGGTTTTAAAGTTATCGTTGGTTCTACCTTGTAACTGGATAAAACCATCGCTGTCGATGGTGGCGATATCTCCGGTTCTCAGCCAGCCCTCGCGATTAAATGCCTGACGCGTTGCCAGATCATTTTTGTAGTAGCCGGAAAACAGCCCTTTGCTGTACATCAACAGCTCACCCTGATCATTGAGTTTGAGTTGTACGCCGGGAGCTGCTTTGCCGATACTGCCCACTTTTTGGGGATTGTATGGATAGTTAAGCGCGCCAAAAGCAAAGGATTCAGTCATTCCCCACGCTTCACTAATTGCTAGGCCGATAGATTGGTACCAGGTGATCACGGCCGGAGAAATAGAGGCGGAACCACAGCCTAAAATGCGAGCTTTATCCAGTCCGAGTTCTTTGGCGATACGATGCTGAACCACATGCTTAATAATCGGAATACGGATCAACAGAGTCAGCTTATGCTGTGGCAGTTTTTCCAGTATCCGCTGCTGAAATAGCGTCCAAAGTCTGGGCACCGAGAGAAACAGTGTTGGGCGTTGTGCTTTTATGTTATCAATAAAAGTATCCAGGGATTCAGGAAATGCCGTGGAAACGCCACAGCTGATAGAAGAACCAAACAGGTAGACTCGCTCTGTAATGTGCGCCAAAGGCAGATAGGAAAAAAGCCGGTCGCGTTTATTGACGCAAATAAGATTGGTGATCTGATTAACTGTCCAGCAGTAAGCGCCAAAGGTGAGTAGGGCTCCTTTAGGCTGGCCGGAGGTTCCAGAGGTATAAACAATCGACATCAGCGAGTCGTCATTTTGTTCAACTGCCTGCTCAAGCGGAGCAAACTCAGCCAGAAGATCGCTATAACTTAGCTGGCATTCGGGAGTTTGGGCATAGGGGAAGCCAATCGTAATAATCTCCGTTAGATGACTCAGCGCCTCAAGGCAAGCATCGTCATTGTCCAGTTTGCCGATAAAAGCCATCCGGCATTCGCTGTGTTTAAGGCAATACTCGATCGTTTCCCGGCTGGCGGTAGGGAAGATAGGAACGCTGACCATTCCGGCCATCATCAGAGCAAGGTCTGCGATAAACCATTCGGGGCAGTTTTTAGCGATAATCGCGACTTTATCCCCCGGAACTAATCCGAGCTTAAGCAGCGCATTGGCCATACGCCGGGTTTGATCGGCGACCTGGGCAAAGGTAAAAGTCCGGGTTTTGCCATTCTCCATCTGTTTGAGATAGATTTCATCTGGCCGTTGTTTTTCCCAAATTAGCAAATGTTCATGTGGAAATAGCAGAGTTCCCTGGTGCGGTTGTTGGACTACTTTAGGCACTAAAATTTCCACCTCTGATTATATTGATATAGAAGAGTATAGGTAATGGCGGGTAGCGATCATCAATTAAAACGCGGTTTGGTTACCAGATTCAAGAATTTACTGATAAATATCTTTAGGGTCGGCTTCCGGATAACGGATGATAATCTCGTTCAGGAAGTCCTGTTGATCGCGCAGGGCATTGACACAAGCGCCGTCGATCTTTTTATCGCTGACCATTTTTTCCAGTTCAAGCAGAGCAAATGGAACCGATCTTGCCTGTTGATACGGACGATGCGAGGTTAATGCATCGAAAATATTGGCTACGGTGATGATCCGTGATGAAATCGGGATTTGCTCTCCGCGTAATCCTTGCGGATAACCGGAACCATCGAGCATTTCCTGATGGTGGGAAATAATCTCTTTCAGAATCGCCAAGCAGGAGTGGCTAGTTTTACCGGAAGCTCCGATAATTCGATCAACAATTCTCACGCCTTTAGCAATGTGATCGGTGAGCTGAACCCGTTCCATTGCCGCTAGAGGAGTTGGTTTAAGCAGCAGTTGTGGTGGTAATGATAATTTACCGATATCGTGAAAGCGTGAGAACTGGGTAATATTATCCACATCTTCATCGGTAAGATTGAACTGATCCGCCACTCCTCTAGCAATCACACTGGTAAAGTGATACATGCGCTGTTGATGATCACGAATCTGATTATGCAGCTTAGGCACGCGTTTCATGGCAAATTCAACCGCATCGAGAATGGTATGCACAATCTGATACTCATGCGCAGCAGCTTGACCAATAGAGTCGAGATAAGGCTGAAGAAGGGTTTCAACCTCAGTGCTGAAAGCATTGGTTTGATAAGAGTCGAGGAAAATAAAGCCGATAAACTGCTCCGCGCTGTATGCTGGTGAAGCAAGCGATGAAATAAAGCCCTGATGACGCAACCACTCATTATGTTCATTGCTGGTCTGCAATACATTCGGAATATTGTTTATGTGACGGTTTTGATGTTTTTCAGCACAGGCCTTTAATGCTGGCATTTTATCCAGCGGATACTCATAATGATTGAGTAACTCACCATTCGGGGTACTATCTGCATAAGTTTTTAATTGGCCGCTTGGCTGGTCATAAAGAGCAAAGGCAATACGATCAATAACCGGGATATCCTGTTTGATTTCCTGGTGAATAGCACTAAGATGTTCATTTAAGCTCCGGTCCAGATAAGAGCTTGGCTGATAACGGCTACCCATAATATTTGTGCTCCTTCCTCACTAACGATCGTATTAATAATAATTTGTTACTCTATCCGATCTAAGTTTAGGTTACTGGCAGAAAAGCGTAGTAATTCTTTTCCATTTTCTCGATCCAAATATGATTTAGATCGGGTTTATCTGCATTATTTTTGCGCTATCCCTAATTCTCATTTTTACCTGGTTGCAGGTTGTAAATTCTTAGAACTTGCTGTGGAAACGTTTACACTCTGTGTATCCAGTCACAAAAGCTAGGCTGAACCACTGCTAGACTGTTTCCTATACCTCACACCCTCAAGGTCGTTTCCGAGGTAAATAGCCCTGGATACAGTGAAACAATTATCAGAAAGAGAGCAATATGGAAAACTTAATCAAAGCAGTCACACAATCTTTTAACCAGGTTTTTTCCAGTCAGCCAGACTACTTAATTCAGGCTCCGGGTCGGGTAAATTTGATTGGTGAGCATACTGATTACAATGATGGTTTCGTCTTACCTTGTGCGATCAATTATCAGACGGTGGTTGCTGCGTCTCCTCGCTCTGACTCATTAGTGCGTGTGGTTGCGGTGGATTATGATGACCAAACAGATGAATTTGATCTAAGCAAAGAGATTGAATTCTTGCCGAATAAAATGTGGGCTAACTATATTCGTGGCGTAGTGAAGTGCTTACTACAGCGTGGCTATTCATTCAATGGTGCTAATATTGCGGTTAGTGGCAATGTACCACAAGGGGCGGGTTTAAGTTCTTCTGCGGCACTGGAAGTGGTGATTGGTCAGACGTTTAAAGAGTTGTATCAGCTTCCGATCAGCCAGGCTGAAATTGCATTAAACGGCCAGCAGGCAGAAAACGAATTTGTCGGTTGTAACTGCGGCATTATGGATCAGCTCATTTCTGCGGAAGGCAGAGAAGGCCAGGCATTACTGATCGATTGTCGTAGCCTACAAACTCAGCCGGTTTCTATGCCGGAAGATATGTCGGTGGTGATCATCAACTCGAATAAAAAACGTGGTCTGGTGGATAGCGAATACAACACCCGCCGTCAGCAGTGTGAAGAAGCGGCGCAGATTTTTGGCGTTAAAGCGCTGCGTGATGTGACGATGGAGCAGTTTGAGCAGCGCCAGGCCGAATTAAGCGAGGTGGTGGCTAAACGTGCGCGCCATGTAATCAGTGAAAATGATCGTACGGTTGCTGCGGCTAAAGCGTTGGCCGATGGCGATATGCAGGTAATGGGTGAGCTGATGGCTCAGTCTCATGCTTCGATGCGTGATGATTTTGAAATTACCGTTAAAGAGATCGACCTGCTGGTTGAAATGGTCAAAACAGTGATTGGTGAGCAGGGTGGTGTTCGTATGACAGGTGGAGGCTTTGGTGGCTGTATTGTCTCTTTGGTTCCACCGCAGATGGTTGATGCGGTTATCGCTGTCGTTGAAGAAAAATATCATGCTCAGACGGGGCTGTATGCTTCTATTTATGTGTGCCATGCCACTTCTGGTGCTTGTCTGATTGAGCAGGAGTAAATACTCATGTCTTCCCTAGTGCAAAACTCATTATTGCAAACGATGGTTGAAACTCCGGCTTACGATGGTGAGCCGGCCAGATTGATTGAGTTAAGTAATTCCGCCGGCAGTAAGATTATTATTATGGATATTGGGGCGACCTGGCTCAGCTGTCAATTGGCCATCGAAGCGGGGAATAGCCGAGAAGTGTTGCTTGGCGTTGCCACGATGAAAGATTTTCAGGCCCAGGGCGCTTACCTGGGTGCATCGGTTGGTCGTTATGCTAACCGGATTAAGAATGGGCGATTTTCATCTGCTGATAATGAATATCAGCTCTCGACTAACCAGGCTGGCAATACCTTGCATGGCGGTATCGATGGATTTGATAAGCGGCGTTGGCAGATTGCTCAGCAGACTCATAACAGCGTGAGACTGACGCTAGATTCTGCTGATGGCGATCAGGGGTTTCCAGGTAATTTACATGCTGCGGTGACGTATACACTGACCGAAAAACATGCAGTGGAAATTGTTTATGAAGCCGATTGTGATCAGAGCTGTCCGGTGAACCTGACCAATCATGCGTATTTTAATCTGCAGGGGGCCGAGTCGGGCACAACCTGCCTGGATCATACTCTGCAGTTACGTGCTGATCACTATCTACCGATCACTGAGGTGGGAATTCCGCTTGGTGACTGGGCCAGCGTGGCCGATAGCGGTTTTGATTTCCGACTCGCCAAACAGATCGTCAAAGATTTGATGGCCGATGAGCAGCAGAAAATCGTTAAAGGATATGATCACGCTTATATTATCAATCCCCCTTATACGCTGGATTGCCCGGTGGCAACGCTCACTTCCCCCGATGGGCGAGTCACTATGCAAGTATTAACTGATAAACCAGCGATTCAGCTCTATACCGGAAACTTTTTAGCCGGGACTCCGAGCCGGGATGGCAGCACATACAGCTGCTATGACGGTGTGGCATTGGAGACTCAATTCTTGCCTGATTCACCCAATCACCCCCAATGGGATCAGGTCAGTTGCTGGTTAAATCCGGATGAGCATTACCGCTATCAAACGATTTATCAGTTTACGCTGAGTTAATAGCGGTTTTAATGGCGATTCAGCACGGAATCTCGTCGTACCAGAGTTGGGGTAAAACGCAGAGGTTGCTCCTGTGGCGTTTTACCCTGAGCCAGGTCGAGTGCGAGTTGGGTCGCCTTTTCTGCCATCAGTTGAATGGGATAAAGTACTGTTGTCAGTCGTGGGCGCAGATAGCGGGCAATCAGTGCGTCATCAAAGCCAATCATAGATATTTGTTGCGGTACCTGAATGCTGTTCTCCTCCAGTACCGAAATGGCACCTGCGGCCATATTATCGTTATAGGTAATTACAGCGCTCATCGAAAGCGATTTGAGCAGCAAATTGGTCATCGCCGCTTCCCCTCCTTCACTGTCCGGTTCGGCACTTTCGATATAACTGCTGTTTAATTCGATACCATGAGCTTTCATCGCATCCAGATAGCCGTTGATTCGCTGTTCTGCGTCTTCAATATGGTGTGAAGAGGCGATGCAGGCAATTTCACGGTGGCCGTTTTTAATCAGAAATTCGGTGGCCAGATAAGCGCCTTTATAGTTATCCAGCGAAATACAGCGATTGGCGATGTCCGGAATATGGCGGTTGATCAGTACCAGGCTGGGCACTTCATTCGCATAGGCAATCAGCTCCTGATCGGACAAGCTTTTGGAATGGATTACCAGCGCATCACAGCGACTGTTGACTAACAGTTCGATTGCCTGTCGTTCTTTATCGGCTTTATGGTAGCCATTACCTATTAACAGCTGTTTTCCCTGCTGCTGAGCAACATTATCGACCGCTTTAATCAGAGAACCAAAGAAAGGGTCCGAAACATCACTCACCAGTACACCAATGGTGTTGGTACTTTGGCTGACTAGGGCCCGTGCTGCTGCATTGGGGCGGTAGCCCAGACTGTTCATCGCCGTATTGACCGACTCAATAGAAGCTTTACTGGCTTTCGGTGAGTGGTTAATTACCCGGGAAACTGTAGCGACAGACACGCCAGCAAGGCGGGCCACATCTTTGATGGTTGCCATTAATCAATCCGTATATTTAATCGAGTGTAATCATGTTACACATCTGGGGGCTTACAATAGAAAAAAGAAAACGCCAGACCTTATCGAGTAAGGTAATGGCGTTAGTGTAAACGTTTTTACTTCCAGATGTGTGTTCTAGATTTGAAAAAAGGCTTTGATTGGAAATAGTGCAGCAAAAAGTGATCAATTCCGCATAAAATCAGGCGGGAATTACGTCTCTCAGCAGTTGATCAATCTGTTGCAATTTATTCGCTTCAACACCGGCATAGTTGATGTAGCGGGGTTGCTGGCGATCATTCTCAATCGGATGATGCCAGCCGACGGTATGTTCAACAAAAAAGCGGGCAAAAGAATCGGAAACTTCCAGGCAGCCTTCTAGTACGGTATCAATATAAGTCTGTAGAACCGGCGCTTTGTGGCAGGGTGGCTCAGGTTCATTTTTGATGTACACCCAGATTTGGTCATCATCATTCAGCGAATGAGTGCAATCAATTTGCTGACGGTTAAGTTGATGGCGGTGATAGCCTTTTTCCCGAGTATCAAACTGGGGTAATTCAGTGGCACTGATTTCCAATAGCACACCATTAACTTTGCCCTGACCGAGATCGACCACCAGTGGTGATGCGGTCAGAGAGGTATCGATTTTTCCCCAATAGCGAATCAATCCGCTAACGACTGCCGGGATGGCGACACCGGTTTGTCCGGTTAAGTGGCGTGATGAGGAATTCATTAAGCTGCCGTAGCCAAAAATATAATGTGTCATATCAATCTATATAGCATCTGTCTTAAGACTGTTTAAAAAATTCCAGTTTGCGCAGGATCCAGTATTCAACGACAAAAATCGCCACCAGAGCCAGGCAAAATAGGGTAAAAGATATCGGGTTATCAGTACCCGGTATACCACCAACGTTTACCCCAAGCAACCCGGTTAAAAAGCTGGTAGGAAGAAAAATCGCTGCAACCACGGAAAACAGATAAGTGTTACGGTTCATCTTTTCCGCATGATACTGACGCAGTTCGCCTTTAATTAATTCCAGTTCTCCGATATAGAAATCCAAGGTTTCATTAATTCGGGTAATGGTATTGACGCTGTGGTGTAAACGCAAGCGGCGTTCTTCAGCCAGAAGATGTTCCGAATTGGTGAAATCTTCTATTGCGTATTGCTGTGGTTTGATAAAACGTTTGATTTTTAACAGAGCCTTATGCGTTTGCATCAGCTCTTCCGATAACTCCAGTTGTCCGTCAAATTCGCTGATCTTTTCTTCCATCATATTGAGGTAGTTATCAATATTAGTACTGAGACCGTCGATAATCTGACCGACTAATTCGGCTAAACTTTTTGGCCCGTGTCCTTCTTGTAGCGCCTGGCGAAGCCCGGCAACGGTTTTGGACGGAATTTTACGGGTTGAGATCAGGGCACCGTTGATATACAGCAGGCGCAGGCTGAGCATATCTTCCGGATTGGCGTCAGTATTGAGATTGACGCCGCGCAGAATCAATAAAAAGCTGCCATCTTCATACTGAGTAAACAGCGGCCGGGTATCCTGAGCTAAAAAGCTGTCGATGATTGAAGATGGAACTTGATTGGTGGCCAGCCACTGCTTCACGCCTTCACCTTCACGATGACAGTGATACCAGTGCTGAGGTTCGATTTTATTTAACTCGATCTGCGCCTGGCAGGCAGGCACAGAATTAAAATCCCAGTGATCAATAACAAATTCCATAACTTTCCTTGCTTAGGTCTGCCGAGATTAGAAGCCGCGCATCTGAATGCGGCGCAGAAACTCAGTCATCACCCTGTCGTACAGCAGATCGCCGAGGAAGGCATCTTCCACATGATGATCAATGCTCGGGTTGTCGTTCACTTCAATAACGTAAACTTTGCCATCGATCTCTTTCAGATCGACACCGTACAGGCCGGAACCAATAAGGTTAGAGGCTTTGAGCGCAATATCAACCACATTTTTTGGTACCTGTTTCAGATCCAGCGTTTCAAAACCGCCGGAACTGACTCTGCCGCTTTTATGGTGCTGATAGATCTGCCAATGTCCGCGACTCATCATATATTTGCAGGCAAATATCGCCTGGCGGTTCATCACGCCGATGCGCCAGTCATAATCAGTCGGCATAAAAGCCTGAGCCAGAATCAGAGCGCTTTTCTCAAACAGCCCGGCCGCTTCTTTTTCCAACTCAGCTTCATTACGTACTTTGATAACGCCGCGTGAGAACGCACCATCGGGAATTTTCAGTACCATCGGAAAATCGAGTTCTTCGAGTAACTGGGCTTTCCAGTCCGGATTAAAGCTCTGTAGAATCACTCCTTGCGGAGCCGGCACATTATTCTGTTGTAGCAATTCAGTCAGAAATACTTTATTGGTACATTTCATAATCGATTCCGAGTCATCCATGACCACCAGGCCCAGTTTTTCTGCCGTTTTGGCAAAGCGGTAGGTGTAGTTACTGATATTGGTTGTGGCGCGGATAAACAGACCGTCGAATTCACCTAACCGCGAGATATCATCTGGGTAGATGGTCTCAAGATTCATGCCTAAGCGTGCAGAAGCGCGTTTAAAACGCTTCAGTGCTGATGCATCGGATGGCGGCATTTTTTCTTCAGGATCGACCAGCAGAGCAATATCATAGCGGGCTTTTTTCTCCTGCTTCGGTTTGCGCCATACCTTAGTTGAAAACAGTTCGAGCGATTCAATAAAGAAATCCTGCTCACCATCTTGCAGATCCTGGAACGGGAACGGCGCGATCCGCTGAATATGCCACTGGCCGCGCTGATTGCTTAGTTCCAGCTCAATCACTGGTACCATAAATTTTTCAAACAGGTGTTTGGCCAGCTTCTCCAGCCCTTTTTCAGCGGTACGGCCAAAGTAAATTTTGCATTTGAGTTCGGCATGAGCACTGTAGTGTTTGCCGAGCTTAAACAGGTCACTCGACATCAGTAGCGGCTGATTAATATCGTTGATTGCCATTACTCGGGGGATCACCCGGTGGCCGCGCGCTTCTGCCATGAGCGAGCAGTAATACCCGCTGCTCATATAGTCGTAATCGCGGCACAAGTTAACTACCTGAACCGTTTTATGTCCGGCGGCTTTCCAGTCAGTATTGAGGTAGTGATCGACGCTGATAACCTGATCGGACGGGAAGTATTGTCCCCAGTCGCTGGATTGGTCGGTCACGATTAAAAGATTTGCCATCGCTGTATTTTTCCTGATTTTTTAGGTCTATTATTTATACCTACGTAAATACGCTCGCAATCTTGCAAACCTATCAGGAAATCTTATGGACTTTCGTCTTGCGAACAGTTCAGATCTCACCGAACTGAATACCCTGGAACATCAGCTTTTTGACGGGGATAAAATCTCACCACGTCAAATGAAGCGGTTCTTACAATCCCCTCACGCCATGCTATTTGTAGCCGATTCCGCCACCGGTCTGGCGGGATATGCACTACTTTTGTTTCACCAAGGAACTCAGCTTTCGAGGTTATACTCAATTGCAGTTAAACCAGATTTCCGAGGACGTGGTATTGCCCAACAACTGATTGGACAATGCGAGCGCGCTGCTCTTGATCAAGGTGCTACTACATTACGACTAGAAGTACGTGAAGACAATATATCGGCGATAAATTTGTACCAAAAACTGGGCTATAAAATGCTGAAGTTTCTGGTGCATTATTACGATGATTTGTGTGATGGGCGACGGATGCAAAAACGTCTGTTGCCACAAGGACCGAAAGTGCAGTTGCCGATGCCGCTCTATATCCAGACCACACCATTTACCTGTGGTGCGGCTTGCCTGTTGATGAGTTTTAGTTGCCTGAATCGCGATTTTGAGCCGAGTCGAATTGAAGAACTGCAGTTATGGCGTGAAGCGACCACGATATTTATGGCGGCCGGTCATGGTGGTTGTAGCGCTCAGGGATTAGCTCTGGCGGCGGTGCGGCGTGGCTATTCCGTTGAGCTATGGACTCAGTCGCTTTCGACACCGTTTATCGACAGTGTACGCGATCCGAATAAGAAGCAGGTCATCGAGCTGGTTCACCAGGATTTTGTGCGTCAGTTAGCCGATCTCAATGTGGTTGATTTTAATAGTGCACCGACACAACAGCAATTAGAAGAGTGGATCAGTGAAGGGGCTGCGGTATTGCTGTTGATTAGTACCTACCGTTTTACTGGTGAGAAAGGCCCTCACTGGATTGTGTTAAGTGGTATGAGTGAAAAATTTTTCTACATTCACGATCCGCATGTCGATGATCAGAGTGAGGTGGTTTCTTCGGCATTTATTCCGGTGGGAAAATCGATGCTGGCGCAGATTGTCGGTTTCGGTAAACAGAAGCAGATCGCCTGCGTGGTTATTCGTAATACTAGGGGCAACAGGCTCGAATGAATAGAATTTTTGGGGCGAAAGACAAAAAGTTGATGCTTATCACCTATCTACTGATTAATATCGCTGCCTAACTATTCCTCGGTTGCATCGCAACAAAAATCATCCTATATCTATCAAAAAGTATAATAAATAGCCTACCTTCATTTTATAACAACGTTTTTAGGCTTTTGTATTAGTAGTATAAAAGGAAGACTCTATGTCAAAAGTATCAATTAAATTCCGAGTTTATATTTTATCCATTATCCCAATTCTTTTTACCACTCTGGGAATGATGTATGCAGGTTATAAGCAGATGTCGGCACTTAACCAGTCTCAGATTGAACTGATCAGACAGCAATTAATTGAACAGAAAAAAACGGAGCTAAAATCCTATGTGGATATTGCATCTTCAGCACTCGAAGTGTTGAGAGAAGAGAATGCTAGTCTCGAAGCGGTAGTCAAAGATATATCAAGTTTACGCTTTGGCGAAAATGGCTATTTCTTTGGCTATGATAGTCATGGAGTTCGGATCTTTTTAGGAAAATCCCAGGCTGGTATTGGTAAAAACTTTTGGGATCTGAAAGATAGCAAAGGTAACCTCCTGATCCAGAACCTGATTAAACAGGCTAAAAATGGTGAAGGCTATTCTAGTTATTATTTTCCGAAACCCGGCGAGACGGAAGCGAGTGAAAAATTCAGTTACGTAGTTTATGCCCCTGAATGGGATCTGGTGATCGGTACCGGTTTCTATTTTGATGAAGTGGAAGAAATTGCCACTCAGATGGCTGATATTTCCGGTAAGAAGATGCAAGATAATATCTGGGCCATGGCACTGATGAGTGGGGTGATCGTGCTGTTGGTCGTTGTGTTTACCGTTCTGGTTAGCCGCAGTATTTTACATCCTCTAAAACAGTTTGATTGTTCGGTTCGTGCTTTTGCTGGTGGTGACGCCGATTTAACCGCACGAATGGAAAACTATTCTGTGCCAGAGTACGGCTCTCTAAGTGAGAATTTCAACAAGTTTGTTGCCAACTTACAAAGTATTATCAGTCAGTTAAGTTCAACCAGTGATTCGGTAGCGCGGGAAACTCGTTTAATGTCAGACCGGGCCAATCAGGTTGACAGTCTCTCTTCCGCACAGAAGGAAGAGACGGAGCAAGTGGCGACTGCAATCACGGAAATGACAGCGACAGCTCAGGATATTTCGCACAATGCCTCGAGCGCTGCTGATGCAGCACAAACAGCTGATGGTAAAGCGAAAGAAGCAATGGATACGGTCAACTCAGCGGTTTCTTCGGTGGGCATCCTAGCTGAGAAACTTGAGTTTGCCGGCACAGTAATGGATAAACTCGAAGGAAACGTAGCGCATATCTCTGCTTCTTTGAATATGATCCAGGATATCGCAGAGCAGACTAATCTTTTAGCACTTAACGCTGCCATTGAAGCGGCACGTGCGGGTGAACAAGGCCGGGGATTTGCTGTTGTTGCAGACGAAGTGCGGAAACTGGCTAGCCGGACTCAGCAAAGTACCGGAGACATTCATGATACGATAGAACAGTTGAAATTGGCGACCAGTGATGCTGTCCGTTCAATGCAGGATAGTCGTGGACAGAGCGAGGATACGGTGGATAAAGCAAATATGGCGAGCCGTGCTCTGGAAGAGATTCTTTACTCGATCAGTATGATCATGGACATGAATACTTTGATTGCAACCGCGACGGAGGAGCAAAGTAAAGTTGGGCATGAAATTACGGAACGGGTAGTGATTATTTCTGATCAAAGTTCACAGATAGCTACTATTGCGGATAAAAACCGAGCGAGTAGCCGGGAGCTGCTGGGCAATACGCAAAATCTGGAAAAACTGGTGAATCGTTTTACCATCTAGTTGTGGTATTTCAGCATTTATTGGATAAATGTAAGGGGCAGAGCCTGAGGGATCTGGCCCTTTTTTACGACATAAAAGATTTTTTGTATCATTTTGATTGTTGTGTTGATAAGTACTGATGGTGTCTAAATGACTCTCTCTTGCGTGTGTATAATACAACAATAGTTATTTTCCAGAATGGAATTAGGCTTTATCTTGAATTTAATTTATTAGATTCAATTGGTTATAATTACTTTTCTTGGCGGTTATTTGGCATGCTTTCTGCTTTATCAATGGTTTTCGAGCTGTTTTTGGGTAGGTACCGTATGATCAATATTGTTGATCGCAACAAAGATTTGGCTATTCCTCCACTGTTTCGTCTTGGCTTTCGTCCCTTTTTCTTATTGGGCAGTGCGTATGCTGTTCTCGCGATTGTCCTGTGGCTGATGATGCTCCATTCCGGCCAGCCTGCTGCGTTGCAGGTTCCCGCACTTTGGTGGCATGTACACGAGATGTTATTTGGCTTTGCTTTTGCCATTGTGGCGGGATTTTTACTGACCGCCGTACAAAACTGGACCGGGATTAACGGCACGAAACAATATCCCCTGATGGCATTGGTCGGGCTGTGGCTATTGGTGCGAATCCTGTTCTGGTTGCCACTGCCAGTATGGTTTGCTCTGCTGGCAGAATTGCTGTTTCTCTCCGGGTGTGGTTTTGAAGTAGGTCGGCGGGTGATTAAAGCCAAGCGCTGGAATAACCTGATTTTTATCGGTCTGTTTATACTGGCAGCGATTGCCGATATTGCTGCTTTTGCTACTTTGCAACAGCCACTGCCTTTTAGTGCTTCCCACGTATGGATGGCGATGCTGTGGTGGTTTACTCTGCTGTTGTCAGTGATGGGAACCCGGGTGATTCCTTTCTTTACCGCACGTCGCTTTCAGTTTGAAAAAGCACAGGGATATGTGTGGCTTGACTGGCTGGCGAATGTACCGTTAGTGCTGTTGTTTGTTGCTAGTTTTGTTCCATCTGTTTCTGCACCTTTTGAACCGACATTAATGCTGATTTCGGGTTTAGCACAGTTAGTTCGGCTGATGCGCTGGAAACCGTGGAAAACATTGGCAGAACCTTTAGTTTGGTCGCTGCATTTGGGTTACGCCTGTATCCCGTTGAGCCTGATACTACGGGCTGTGGTCAGCGATAGTTACTTTAGCCACAATATGTTGCATCTGTTTGTGATCGGCGCTCTGGGGGGCATCGTTCTCTCGATGATTGCCCGTGTGACTTTGGGCCATACCGGGCGTAATGTTTATGCCGGACCTTCAATGGCGATTCCTTTGGCACTGTTGTTGTTGGCTGCTGTGATTCGCAGCTTTGGTGCTGCGTTGTTCACTCAGCACTATATGTTGATCATCGATCTGACCGGCACATTATGGGTAGCGGCTTTTGTCATGTATCTGTTCTACTTTGCACCGATGCTGATGAAAACCCGTGCCGATGGGCACCCTGGGTAAACACAAAAGAACAGTGTTCAATTGACCTCTATTCTGAATGGGTTACACTGCTAGCAACAAATTATGTTGAGGATGTGTAATGAAATATTTGGTGACGGGTGCAGCCGGATTTATCGGCGCAAAAACAGTGGAAGTCTTGTGTGCTAAGGGGCATCAGGTCGTGGGTATCGATAATCTTAATGATTATTATGATGTCTCACTCAAGCAGGCTCGCCTGGCGCAGTTAGATTCACCAAATTTTGAATTTATCGAGCTCGATATCGCTGACGGTGAAACTCTCAATGCTTTGTTTGCTCAGCAGCAATTTGAGCGGGTGATTCACCTTGCGGCTCAGGCTGGGGTGCGTTATTCGATTCAGAATCCTCACGCTTATGCACAGAGTAACCTGGTTGGTCATCTCAATATTCTTGAAGGGTGTCGCCATCATAAGGTGGGGCACCTGATTTACGCTTCTTCCAGTTCAGTTTACGGCCTAAATGAAAGTACGCCATTCAAAACATCGGATTCAGTAGATCACCCGGTTTCGCTTTATGCGGCAACCAAAAAGTCTAATGAGCTGATGGCTCACTCTTATTCGCACTTATACGATCTGCCAACCACAGGCCTGCGTTTCTTCACCGTGTATGGCCCTTGGGGACGTCCGGATATGGCGCCATTTATTTTTACCCGGCGTATTCTTGATGGTGAAATCATCGACATCAACAACAACGGTGATATGTGGCGTGATTTTACTTATGTTGACGATATTGTTGAAGGGGTGGTGCGGATTGCTGATGTAGTGCCACAACGCGATGAAAGCTGGAAAGTGGAAACAGGAAGTCCGGCGACCAGTTCCGCACCTTACCGCGTATACAACATAGGTCACGGTAGCCCGATCAATCTGATGGAGTTTATTCAGGAAATTGAATCGGCTCTGGGAATTGAAGCAAAGAAAAACTTCCGCCAGATGCAGGCCGGTGATGTGTATAAAACTTTTGCCGATACTGCTGACTTGTTTGCTGCCACTGGCTACACACCGCAGGTAGGAGTAAAAGAAGGGGTGGCTAAGTTTGTACAGTGGTATCGCGAGTTTTACGCTAAATAAGTTAGGGCGGTATCTGAGCAGATCCCGGCTCGAGGCCGGGATAATGAAATTATCTAATTCCCACGCTTCTCTATATAAATATAACTCAGCCACGCAGAAACAAACGCAATATACCCACCCCAGGCAACATCGCTAAAATGGTGCCCGCCGGCAGCAATACGTGCGTAGCTGACCGCCAGATACCAGAATACAATTCCGATGGCTAGATTTCTGGCCAGTACCTTGCGATTACGCCGATAGGCAGCAAATACTAGCAGCAGATAAGCGAGTGGAACCGACGCGTGGCCTGAAGGGAATGATTTACCTGGATTGCCCCAGTTGGCTTCCAGAACCGCCTTATGTTCATACTTTCCGCCAAATTCTATAGTCTGAACTGGTCGCGGACGGCCGAAATGATCTTTAAAGATGGAATTAACAATCACGCCCGGCCCAACGGCTAAGGCGATAAATAGTGCCAGCACGATACGCCGGTATTTACGGCTACGCTGAACCTGCCAATAGATCAGCGGATAAGCAAGAAACAACAGTACGCTGGTGGTAACGGCCCAAGAAATTGAGTTGTAGAAGAAACTAACAATCAGCGAATCTTTAAGCGGGAATCCTTCTCCTGCCTGATAAAAAGCACCGCTGACGATTAAATCCAGATTCCACAGACGTGTAGCCAGCGTGATAAGCACTATCACGACACTGGCGATGAGGATTGGTAAAAAAGGCTTACTCATTATTAGTACCCTAAAAATCCGTCCGCAAGGTAGACAAAGTAGTGCTCAGTTTTATCTTTTGCTAAATTGCGCTGTATTTCACCCAGAGCTTCAATCTGAGTAAAATGCGACTGCCATGCAGTGATTGCTGTATCTGTCACAATGATCGCCTGATTGCTATCCCCTTTATATGGGCGGGTCAGCTGAAAATGGCTTTTAATTATATTGCTCGGAGTCCATTCGGTCAGTCGGTCATTCGGTCCGTTAAAGGTATAGAATGCCGCTTCGGTTAATATGGTGCGCCCGTCAGCAATAAACGTTGCCTGTGGGTACTGATCGGTATAAACCTTTAACTCCTCTCCCCACTCTTTCCAGCCACGTACCCGTTTAAACGGATCCTGTTTCGATTTTAGTTCTACACCGGTTGCCTGCAGAACCGGATCGGCCAGACCAACAACGGCTCCGAGCAGCAGGTTGGTAATCAGCATCGCTGCTAACCATTTACGATGGTGCTGAAGAAAATGGGCCAGACCAATTGTAATCGCAACATAAGTGGGTGCGGCCCAGTTGGCGTTATATTTACCCTGTAGTGCGACAGCGCAGATCACGATAAAAATTGGTGCGCTAAAGGTGAGTAACAGCGCTTTCGGCTGTTTGCCTTTTATGATCCACCACCAGGTGATAATAAATCCTACCGGCCCGACAATGCCAGCCTGCTCAAAAATAAAGCTGATCATTTTTTTCGGGTAAAGGCCGGTTTTATCAACATACTCGGCAGTATGAGAGAAAGTTGGGAAGTCGTTGAGATAGTTCCAGTAAAAGTTGGGCGCAAGAATGGCCAGTGCAATAATTGCCATTAGCCACAGTTTCGGATTAGCCAGTTGCTTAATATGGCCAAAAAACATCAAGTAACCCAATGCCGATACGGCAAAAATTGCCATATTATATTTAGTCAGCAGCCCCAGGCCACAAACTACCGCACACATCAGCCAATCATACCAATGGTTATTCTCAACACTGCGGATAAAGAACAGCATCGCGCTGCTCCAGAACAGGAAGAGCAACACATCGGTAGATGAGATGGTCGATGAAAGCGCCACGCCTGGCAGAGTAATAAATATCACACCCGACCAGAAGCCAACCTGTTCAGTAATCAGTTTGCGCCCAAGAGCATAGACTACCAGCGTGGTGATAGGGTAAACCAGTACTGCACTGAGTTTAATAGTCAACATCGAATCACCAAATACTGAGGTGACCAGATAAATCAGCACTGCAATCATCGGCGGCTTGGAGTAGAAGCCCCAGTCCAGCTCTTTCGACCACCACCAGTATTGAATTTCATCGACAAACAGATCGATATGACTGATGGAAATGAAATAAGCTCGGATCAGCGAAATGACGACAATAACCACCAGTAGTGGTTTTAATAGTGAAACCGTTTGTGGTTCAGGGTGTTTGGCGTGAAGAGTATTATTTGGCATCGGACGCTTCTAGGCTGGTTAACTTTTTCGGTAACAGAAAGGCGATTATAGCGCCCAGCACCGAGTTAAATAAAATGAAAAAATGTGAATTCAATGCGGCAGCAACAATCAGACTCTTGTCGATGGCGATTTGTTCCGTCGCATGGGTTAATAAGCCAAAGGAAACAGCGGCTTCGTAACTGCCAAAACCTCCCGGTAAACCGGGTAACATACCTGAGACTTCGCCAAACAGTGCGCCCAATATCGTTTGTGGCAGTTCAAATGGCGTCATGCTTGCCAGCAGCGCGGCAAACAGAAAAATTTTGACTGCCCAGTTTAACCAGGAAAGCCCGGTCATTTTAATCAGGGTAAGGTGGCTATCTGGAATACTGGCCAGTACCCGCCAGAAAAAACGCACTTTTTTGACACCGCGAAAACGGTAAACCAGGCCGATACATTGCTTTCTTAAATGAATCCCTAGCAGAGGCAGTAACATTGCCAGTGCCAACCATCCTATTAGCCCCCCCACTGACCATTGCACCAGTATCATTCCCAGCGCAATCGAGCCTAGAACGTAAGCATCGAATAACCGTAATACCAGTAGTGCCGGGACAGAATGCGTATACGGTGTGCCAAAGGCGCGTTTCATCAGAATAGGGAAGGATATTTCTCCGGCTTTAGCTGGCAGAAGATTAGCCCAGAAAGTCTGTTTTACCACCAGCGGCAGGACGATTTTGGTCGGCAGGCGGATATGCTCACTTTTAAAATAGATCGAGATACGCAAACTGCGCACCAGATAACTGAACCAATAGAGAAAGGTAAATAGAATCAAGGCACTGGATGGAATAGCCTGCCAGAAAGAGAGCAGTGTTGCCCAGCCCCAGATCATCTCAACCAGAACAATCACAGCCAGGAATGTAGCGAAAGAAAGAATTGATGAACGGTGTTTCATTACTAGGCTTGTCATGGGAATTGAGATATAGTTAACAGCTATTTAGAATACCATAATTTCTGATCGAGAGTAGCAATTATGTCGGAGAAGAGCATTCCCGCAAGTAGCAAAAACTACAAAGTGAGTATTGTCGTTCCACTTTATAACGAAGAAGAGAGCGTACCACCATTGGTTAAAGCGATTGATGAGTCGCTGAAGTCAGTTGAATTTGAGTGGGAGTTGCTTCTGGTCAATGACGGTAGTAGTGATCGTACTTTACATGTAGCGATGGAAGTACAGCAGTCGTATGGTCCACAGGTTCGCATTATCGCGTTGCAGCGTAATTTTGGTCAGACGGCTGCGATGCAGGCGGGGATTGAACAGTCTGATGGCGATTATATTGTTACTCTGGACGGGGATTTACAGAATGATCCGGCTGATATTCCGCGCATGGTCGAGCGCCTGATTGAGCGCGATCTGGACCTGCTGGTTGGCTGGCGTAAAGATCGTAAAGACAACATGCTGATCCGTAAAGTGCCGTCAAAGATTGCTAACTGGCTGATTGGTAAAGCAACAGGAGTAAAACTGAACGACTATGGCTGTAGCCTGAAAGTCTATCGTGGCAGTGTTATTCGTAATGTGAAACTGTACGGTGAGATGCACCGCTTTATTCCTGCCTGGGTTGCTATTCACGTTCCGGTCAACCGCATTGAAGAGGTGGAAGTTAACCACCACGCCCGCCAGTTTGGTGAGTCAAAATATACCATTTCCCGCGTTTACCGGGTTATTCTTGACCTGATCTCCGTGATCTTCTTTATGCGTTTTCGTACTCGTCCATCGCATTTCTTCGGCCCGATTGGTTTAGCCTGCGGCGCTTTGGGCTCGTTGATGATGCTGATTCTAGGCTTCGATAAGTTCATCCTGGGTGAAGAAATCGGTGGTCGTCCGATGCTGATGATCGGTGTGCTGCTAATTCTGATGGCAATGCAGTTTATTACCACCGGTATTCTGGCCGAAGTGGTGAGCCGTACTTATTATGAATCATCTAATCGCTCAACTTATGAGTTTGTGGAAATTCCTTTCCAAAATCCTGAAGTTAAAGCGGAAGAACAGGCTGACGATTAATTCCCTACCTACTTTGGTATCCCGGAAATTAGGACTTAATTATCCGGGATCTTGATAACGCAGTAGTTAAGCTTGGTAACTAGCTACATACTCCAGCACTTGATTAGTCAGCGTCTGTTTTTCCTCTGCGGAAATAAAGCTCGCCTCAATCGCATTTAGGCTGAATTGGGCCAATTCCTCTTTTGACAGCGTATGCGCATCAGCGACAGCCTTAAAGTTATCATTCATATATCCGCCGAAGTATGCCGGATCGTCAGAGTTAATCGTCACGCACAATCCTTTGCGTAGCAGCTCAATAATATTGTGCTCACGCATATCCTGCACCACGCATAGCTTTAAGTTGGACAGCGGGCAGACGGTTAATGGCATCCGGCTTTGTGCCAGTTGCTCAACCAGAGCAGGATTTTCAACACAGCGCACCCCATGATCAATCCGGCTGACTTGCAGCATAGTGATTGCATCGATAATGTTCTGCGCCGGGCCTTCTTCACCTGCATGAGCCACGGTGATAAATCCCGCTTGTTTTGCCATCGCAAACACGCGCTGAAATTTTTCCGGCGGATGACCTTTTTCTGATGAATCCAGGCCGACACCGATAATTTTATCTTTATACGGCAGTGCTTGTTTTAAGGTGGCTATTGCGTCATCTTCACTCAGGTGGCGTAGGAAGCACATGATTAACTGGCTGCTGATGTTAAGCTCAGTTTTCGCTTGTTGTAATGCGCGACTGATCCCGTTAATCACGGTTGCAAAGGTAATTCCACGAGCAGTATGGGTTTGCGGGTCAAAGAAAATTTCACAATGCACGACATTTTCTTCATGGCATTTAAGCAGATAGGCCCAGGTCAGGTCGAAAAAATCCTGCTCATTAATCAGTACATTGGCGCCCTGATAATAGATATCGAGGAAGGATTGCAGATCTTCAAACTGATAGGCCGCACGAACTTCATCCGGTGATGAGAACGGAATCTCAATCTGGTTGCGCTGTGCCAGTTCAAACATCAGTTCTGGCTCCAGTGAACCTTCGATGTGCAGGTGCAATTCTACCTTGGGTAATTTTTCAATAAATGTATGCATAGCTGTGATTCTTTTTAGTACTAATAATAAAAGGCTAGCACATAAGTGCTAGCCTCAATATTTTTCTGCTGAAACAGAAGTAATTAGTTGTTGCTGTGTAGCTCTGAGTTCAGTTCAACCGCAGATTTGTTTGCCAGGCACTCAACCTGACCGCTCATTGAGTTACGACGGAACAGCAGGTCTGACACGCCAGCAAGATCGCGCGCTTTAACCACTTCCAGTTTGTTGCCTTCTTTATCCAGCATCTGAACTTTAGTTCCAGCTGTAACATACAAACCAGATTCCAGAGTACAACGATCACCCAGAGGGAAACCAAGGCCGGCGTTCGCACCCAGTAGGGAGTTTTCACCAATAGAAACTACCACTTTACCGCCGCCAGATAGTGTACCCATGATAGATGCACCACCACCGATATCTGAGCCGTTACCAACCAGTACTCCGGCAGAGATTCGGCCTTCAACCATGCTTACACCAGTTGTACCAGCGTTGAAGTTGATAAAGCCTTCGTGCATAACTGTGGTGCCTTCACCCACATGCGCGCCAAGACGTACGCGAGAAGTATCTGCGATACGCACACCAGTAGGAACCACGTAATCGACCATTTTAGGGAATTTATCGACACAATCGACCGTCAGAGCACGGCCAGCCAGGCGCGCTTCAATCTGACGTTCTGCCAGTTCAGGAAGATCGATAGGGCCTTCGTTAGTCCATGCAATGTTGTGCAGCAGACCGAAAATTCCGTCTAGTACGGTACCGTGAGGCTGAACTAAGCGGTGAGAAATCAGTTGTAGTTTAAGGAAACCTTCAGCCACTGAAGCCGGTTTTTCATCAGTAGCCAGAATAACAACAACTAGTGGTTGAGCTGAAGCTGCTGCTTTTTCTGCAAAAGATGCGGCGGCTGCTTGATCATTCGCTGCAAAAGCCGCGGCAATTGCCTGACATTGTGCAGAGGAGACTTCAATCGCCTGATTACCTTCGGTATAGCCAACAATGGTTGCTAATGCGGCAACCAGATCATCGCCTGGATTTAAAATTGGGGTAGGGAAGAATACTTCAATGATTTTTCCATCGCGATTTTTTGTTGCTGAGCCAAGGGCAAGTGCAAAGTTAGCCATTGTCTTTCTCCATCTGTTATCAAATGATTGTTTAATGTTGTTATCCAGCATAATAAAGAGCGCAGCCAGTGGTGAAAAGCTTTGCTATGGATAAAGTCCGGCAATCGATATCTTTTGTCTTTTTAGAAATATATCTCTTTATTAAGAAGCTTTATTTAAAACGCTGTTAGCGAAATTAAGCCGCTTGCTCATCTTTATTACCAGCTTCATTTAGTTCGGTAGCTGCGGTTTTCACCGCTTTTGCCTTTTTAGGTGCCGGGCGTTTTTTGGCTCCTAGAGCGTATAGTACCTCTTCTTTGTTTTGCGCCAGATACATGGCCAGTTGTTCCTGAGCATTTTCCTGCTCAATCAACTCACTTTTTGCCAGCAGATTGAATAGCTCATCTGCCATATCCAGCATTTTATCATACGCATCCGCTTCGGCTTTTGAGGTGAAAGTCATCTTCTCTTCTCCGTTACGTTCAACCACGTACTTGACGATTACAGCCATGGTAGTTCCTCTAAATGATTAGTTTAAAAAATACTGGTTTTTTATACAGATTTTTTACTAAAAAGTCCATAGTCGGACTCGTCAGTCGATAGGAAGACTTGAGTGAGTTAATTTATGGATATATATGCATAATTGTTTAGTTTGGTATATTGTTCTAATTGGTGTATGAATGACTCGAATCATGGTTTCATTGAGCCGGTTAATGAAAATTCGTACTATTTTTAAGAAAAGCTTAAATAAAAATTAATTTTGGCTGATGGCTTGTGTTATGTCTCGAAGAATTATGATTGCTGTTGGCAGTTTCCTGCTGATGGTTAGTGTATTTGCTAATGCAACAATTCGCTTAAGCGATCAAAGCACAATAAGTGGCTTTGGTTCGTTGGCGGCCACTTATGCCGACTCTTCATCGCTGGGCTTTCGCCGTGATGTGACTCAGGAAGGGGTATTTGCAGAGTTCAGTGGCAATGTGGATTCTTTGGTGGGGTTACAGTTTGATCATCAGTTTAATGATTCAGTTAAGGCGACCGTTCAGACGGTATTAAAAGAACGAGCGGTCGACGATATCGATACCGCTATCGAGTGGGCGTATCTTACCTATCAGAATTCCAATGATTGGGTAGCGCGTATTGGTCGGGTCGCGATCAATCTGACTCTACTTGATGAGTTTGGTAATGTCGGTTATGCCTACGACTGGGTGCGGCCAACCTCTGAGTTTTATGGGCCAATTCCTATCTATTCGATCGATGGTGGTGATTTTACCTGGCGCAGAGTAACCGAAAACGGGTTTGCATCTGTCAAGCTGTTTGCCGGGAATTCTAAGCGTCATTATGAGAGCAGTGATTTTGATATGACACCATTTATTGGTGCGGCGTTTCAGTATGAAGCCAATAGGCTTAGCTATCGTGCTTCACTGTCTCAAACCCAATTAACCCACTTTTATTCGGAGCGAGTCTCTTTACTTGAGGAGAACTATTCATCAGTCGCTTTACCTGAAGTTCAGACCATTCTGAATAAGCTAAATATTGATGGCAGCTGGGTTAACCATTATTCACTGGGAGCTGATTATCGTCACGGTGACTGGAGGATTTTGGGAGAAGTGGCTTATCTTGATTCAAACGCAGAGCTATTTTTACCTTATATCACTGCTTATACCGGTGTGGTCAAACGGTTTGAACAATATTCGTTGTTTAGTTTGGTGTCTCATGGCCATACGACCCAAAGTCCGTATCAGGCACCGACATCTATAGCCTTTTCTTCGCAGACACAGTATCTCGTGCAACAGATATTTAACTATGCTGATGTCGATCAAACCACTTTTTCAGTAGGAACCCGCTGGGACTTTAAGCCTAATTTCGCGCTTAAATTACAGTGGGATAGAACCTGGGTGGCTAAAAATCAGGCTATGTTGTGGGAAAGAGCAAGTGATGAAACCACCGCGCAGACGGTTGACATTGTGGCAGTCAGTTTGAATTTCGTATTTTGAGAACCAGATGAAAAAATTATTTAGCTATTTATGCCTGCTTTTCATCTTAGTGCCAGCAATAAGCTTTGCACTCGAGATTCGTGTGGTCGTAAATAAAAACAATCCGCTAAAAAGTCTGACTAAGCAGCAGGTTACCGATCTTTATATGGGGCGTAGCCACTATTTCCCCAGTGGTTCGATTGTAGTGAAAATTGACGCGCCTAACCGTTCAGGACTGCGCCAGGCATTTTATGAGAATCTGGTACGTATGTCGGTAGCCGAAGTGAATGCTTACTGGGCTCGATTACTCTTTAGTGGCCGGGCAGCACCACCGATGTCGGTTTCCGATGACAGCGAAGTTCTGGCTTTGGTGGAAACTAACCCGAACGCCATTGGTTACATTTTTGCCGACAGTACAAAGAAGAGTGCAGAGAATAGTCAGGTGAAAACTGTTGCAGTAATTGATGTTCCCTAGGCCAAAGTCAGGCTTAAAGCTTAGACAAAAGTAACACCAATCAAATCTGTGCTGTGTTAAGCTAAACCCTATATAGAAACAAGGGGTTGGGCTAATCGTGTTTTCGGTATTTCATTCCAATCAGCTAGAGTCATTAAAAATTCTGTTGGTTCACCTGATCAAGGCTGAACCACTGGATCATCCTTTTACCGCAGAAAAAATTCTGGTGCAGAGTCCGGGGATGTCCCAGTGGCTGAAAATGGAGTTGGCCAAAGAGTTCGGCGTGGCGGCCAATATTGAATTTCCTCTACCGGCAACTTTTATCTGGGATATTTTTACCCGGGTACTTCCCGATGTGCCTAAGCGCAGCGCGTTCAACAAAGAAGCGATGAGCTGGAAACTGATGACGCTGTTACCCGGCTTGCTGGATTTAGCTGAATTTGCCCCGCTTAAACACTATCTTGAACGTGATGCCGATCCTCTGACGCTTTATCAGTTGGCAGGTAAAATTGCCGATATTTTCGATGGTTATCTGGTTTACCGCCCCGACTGGATTGAGGCCTGGGAACAGAATCGTGAAGTGGTGGAGTTAGCCGGCGATCATCCCTGGCAGCCGATTTTGTGGCGTGAGCTATACCAATTTACGATTGAGTCCGGCCACTCTCATTATCATCGTGGCAACTTATACAGTGAGTTTATTCAGGCGGTGGCTGAAGGCAAGGTGGATAAAACCTTGTTACCCCAGCGGCTGTTTATTTTTGGCATTAGTGCATTGCCACCTCGTTATCTGGATGCGCTTAAAGCTCTGGGGCAGCAGATTGATATTTACCTGATGTTCAGCAACCCCTGCCAGCATTACTGGGGGGAAATCCGCGATGAAAAATATCTGGCTTCCCTGCGGCGCAAAACGCTGATGATTAAAGATGGGCAGTTGGGGTCACTTGAGGCAGAAAGTCGACCTGATCTGCTGCATACTGAACAGAGTACAGGTAATGCTTTACTTGCCTCTATGGGAAAACTTGGGCGGGATAATCTTTATCTGCTATCGCAACTGGAGTTGGATGAACATGAGTATTTTCTCGATCTGCCCGCTCAGGATCTATTAACCTCGATTCAGTCCGATATTTTCCATCTGCGTCAGCAGCAAGACGATCGGGCGCTGCTGACCAGTCAGCATAAAACCCCTGTCAGCCATGATGATCACAGTCTGACGCTGCATTCCTGCCACAGTGCAATGCGTGAGGTGGAAGTGCTATACGATACGCTGCTTAGCTGGTTTGATCAGGACCCTCAGTTACAACCGCGCGATATTATCGTGATGGTGGCGGATATCAACGCCTACAGCGGCGCGATTCAGGCGGTGTTCGGTAATGCGCCTAACGATCGGTTTATTCCGTTTTCGATCTCAGATCGCACCTCCGATCATGAAAATCCGATTCTGCATGCCTTTCTGCAGTTACTGGCGCTGCCGCAATCACGTTGCCTTGCTTCCGAACTGTTGGAGTTACTGGAAACTCCGGCGATTCTGCGCCGTTTTTCCGTGGATGATGAAGAATTTGAACGGGCACGCCGTTGGGTAGATCAGGCGGGTATTCGTTGGGGGTTGGATGCTCATATCGGTGATGAACTGGGGTTTGCAGTTAATGAGCAAAATACCTGGCAAAGCGGCATTGAGCGCCTGCTGATAGGCTACGCGATGTCAGAAACGGTGGATCTGGTTGAACTGGGTGATAATCTCTATTCACCGTTTAAAGAGGTTCAGGGGCTGGGTGCAGAGCTAGCCGGGAAGCTAGCCCATTTTATCGATAAAATCGCTTACTATCGGAGCCAACTGGATCAGGCTCACCCCGTCACTGAGTGGCGAACGTTATTAGCCCAAATGCTGGGTGATTTTTTCCTGGTTGACCTTGAGGATGAAGTGGCTCTGGCGAGCGTGCAGGAGACGCTGATTCATTTACAGGAACAACTGGAAGATGCCGGTTATCATCAGGAGCTGGATAGCAGTATCGTTCGCTATTATCTACAGAGAAAATTATCCACCACACGGGTCAGTCAGCGCTTTCTCGCCGGTCAGGTTAACTTCTGTACCCTGATGCCAATGCGTTCAATTCCGTTTAAGGCAGTCTGCCTGCTGGGGATGAATGACGGTACCTATCCGCGCACTAATCAGAGTGATGGTTTTGATCTGATGAATGGCCGCAGTCGTATTGGCGATCGTTCTCGTCGTGATGATGAACGCTATCTGTTCCTCGAAGCGTTGCTTTCAGCTCGGCAACGTTTCTATATCAGCTATATCGGTCAGTCGATAAAGGATAACAGTGAACGGCTGGCCTCGATTTTCATCAGTGAATTGTTGGAATATTGTCAGCAGAATTATCGTCTGGCGAGTGATGCCGAACGGGAAAGTGATGAATCGGCTCAGCGACTGGCGCAGCATCTTATCATTCAGCATCCGATGGTACCGTATAGCACTCAGGCATTTGTCGGCGCTCAGCCGAGTTATGCCCAGGAGTGGTGGCCGGTGGCTAATTACTCTGAGTGGCAGAGCAGAAAGCCTGAATTGGTACTGCGTGATTGCTTAATTGAATGGCCGCGGCCGATTATGCTGGAACTGAGCGAATTGCTGAAATTTTGGAATCTTCCTGTCAGATACTTTTTTAATCAACGCTTAAAAGTGGCTTTTGATGATCGCTCTATTCTGGTGGAAGATGATGAGCCGTTTGCTTTTGATCACCTGCAAAGTTATCAATTGCGTCACGAGTTTGTGCAGTGGTTATTGGCTGAAGGAGTCGGTCAGGCGAAGGATTCTTGTGCCATAGAGCGGTTTAAGCAGGTTAAACGAGCTCAGGGAGCATTAGCAAACGGGTCATTTGGTGATCTGGAATTTGAACAACATGTGTCGCAGACGCTACCTCTGGCGCAGATGGTTGCCACTCTGACTGCAGAAGCGTACGACAATATTGAGATCGACCTGACGTTACAGCCGCTGGATGATCAAACCTCTGTCTATGTTCAGGGCTGGATTTCCGGGGTTTATTCCTGTGGTTTGGTGCGTTATCGGGTCGGGCGGATACGGGCAGAAGATCTGCTCAGTGCCTGGATTGAACATCTGTTGGTGGCTTTGAGCGGAGTAAGCCGGGTTACTCATTTAATCGGTTATGAGAAAAAGTCCGGTATTGAGCATTTGGTTTTTGCTCCTGTCGGGGATCGGGCTGAAGCTCAAAGTTACTTGTCTATGCTGGTGGCAAATTATTTCCATGGCTTAAATCAGCCGATGGCTTATCTGCCTAAAAGTGCCATGGCAGCGATTGATGCCGGGTTGAATAAAGGTACCTGGGTGGGTGATGTGGATGAAATGAAGAAAAAAGTCCAACAGGCGTTTGTCGGCGGTCAGTTCATCAGTGCCGAAACGGATAATCCGTACGTTGTCCGAGTCTGGCCGGAAGCGGATGGTGAATTATTATCTCAACTGGTTGATTGGGCTTGCCTGATACTAAAACCAGCCAGAATGGCGGCACAGGAGAAAAAAGATGATGAATAAGAAAAGAGGGTGGCCGCCAGAAAATCTTTTTATTTGTAGGGCGTTCGCTGTGCGGCCATAGGTCAGAGGGACCGTGATTCGGTTGCGATAAGCAAGTCGTTGAACTTTGCTGTTTGCGTGGCACGAATCCTATCCGTTTTGGTCTTCTACCGTCCGTGAGTTAGATCTCACTCCCTAACGACTGAATTACCTAAGCGGCTGTTTTATTCAAAATATTTAGCTTTGATCACAATTGTATGGGTTTACTCAATGTTTAACACATCATCTGAGCAAAAGGCGACGACACTCCAACCGATGACTTTCCCGTTATACGGTGCAAGGTTAATCGAAGCGTCGGCGGGAACCGGTAAAACATTCACTATTGCCAGCCTTTATCTGCGCTTATTGCTCGGGCATGGCGGTGAGGAATATGGTTATGGTCAGCCGCTGGGTGTAGATCAGATCCTGGTAGTAACCTTTACTGAGGCGGCAACGGCCGAACTGAAAGGGCGGATTCGACGCCGGATTCATGAGGCCCGGCTCGCTTTTGCGCGAGGGCAGAGTGATGATCCTGTGATTAAACCATTGCTTGATGTGATTGAAGATCATGCTCAGGCGGCTGAATTATTGCTGGCGGCAGAACGGGAAATGGATGCCGCCGCTATTTTTACCATACATGGTTTTTGCCAGCGAATGCTGGTTGAGAATGCATTCGAATCCGGTTCACGTTTTGAAAATGAATTTGTTACCGATGAAACCCGATTAAAAAGTCAGGTTGTCGCCGATTACTGGCGGCGTTATTTTTATCCTCTCCCGGCAGAAGCGACGCAACTAATTCGCAGTTACTGGGCAACGCCAGCACAATTGTATCAGCAGATTCACCGCCATCTCAGTGGTAAAGCAGAAACGCTGTCGGTAACCGTCGGTGAGGGGGAGTTGCCCGAGTTACTACAGTCGATACTGGATAACATCGGCCGGGTTAAACAGATGTGGCTGGAACAGAGTTCGGATGCGCTGGCACTGCTTGACTTGGCCCTTGAGCAGAAAGTAATTGACCGACGCAGCTACAGTTCGGCCAATTTGCCCAAGTGGAAAAACAAAGTACATCAATGGGCACAACAGCCAACCCTGGACGATTCTGTGCCTGATGAGCTGAGCCGCTTTAGTGATTCCATGTTGGCTGAGAAGACCAAATCCGGTAGCACGCCACAGCATTCGTTATTTAGTGAGATCGAAGATTTTCTTGCTCATCCGGTTACGGTTAAACCGCTGCTGATAGCCCATGCGATACGCCATTGCCGAAGTTTACTGGCGGAGCGTAAAAATGAGTATCAATGGCTTTCATTCGATGATTTGCTCAGCCAACTGGCTCACGCATTAGACAATGATGTGAGCGGTGCTTTAGCGGCGCGGATTCGCCAGCTTTATCCGGTGGCGATGATTGATGAGTTTCAGGATACCGACCCGCTGCAGTACGCGATTTTTAGCGGTATCTATCTGGCCGATCCTCGTTGTGGCTTGTTTATGATCGGCGATCCGAAACAGGCGATCTACGCTTTCCGTGGTGCGGATATTTTTACCTATATAAAAGCGCGCAATCAGGTGGTGGATCACTACACCCTGGGGGTGAACTGGCGCTCCAGTCGTCAGGTGATTGAATCAGTCAACCAGCTGTTTACTGGCTGTGATGCGCCATTTATTTATCAGCAGGATATCCCTTTTATCGCCGCAGGTTATAGCGATAAAGCCGATCAGCGTCAGTGGTTGCTTGAAGATAAACCACAACCGGCAGTTACTTTCTGGTATCCGCAAGGTGAAGATCTGCTTAACCGGGATAGCTATAATCAGCAGATGGCCAATGCGACAGCGGCACAGATTCAAACCATTCTCAGCCTCAGCGATAGTGGCCGCGGGGTTCTTAAGTCTTCTGATTCAAGCAAAACGATTGTGGCCAACAATATTGCGGTACTGGTGCGTACTGGACGAGAAGGTAAGCTGGTCAAGCGGGCGCTGGCGGGGCAGGGAATTGCCAGTGTTTATCTTTCCAATCAAGATAGTGTATTTATTAGTCCGGTTGCCCGCGATCTGCTGCGTCTGCTGCAGGCGGTTCATCTGCCGGATAATGAACGCCAAGTTCGCTCAGCGCTGGCAACCCCATTGTTTGCTCTGCCGATCACGGAACTGGATGAACTCAATTATGATGAATCCGCCTGGGATCGGGTTAATCTGGAATTTCGTAGTTACCGCCAGTTATGGCAGCAGCGCGGTGTTTTGCCTATGTTGCGCGCGGTACTGATTCAGCGTCAGTTTGCCCAGCGTTGGCTAAGTGAAATGGATGGTGAGCGATATTTGACCGATTATCTTCATTTAGCAGAACTGCTCCAGACCGCCAGCGTTGAGATTGAAAGTGATATCGCTCTGATTCGTTTCCTTTCTCAGGCGATAGAGGATGCTCTGGCTAGAATTGGTGGTGATGACCAGCAGATAATGCGTCTGGAATCGGAAGCGAATCTGGTACAGATTGTCACAATCCATAAATCGAAAGGTCTGGAATATGACATCGTTTTTGCGCCTTTTGTGATGAATTACCGGGCGGTTAGCGGGCGAGACGGCGAGGCTAAATACCATGACAGCCAGAGTGATGAAACCATTCTCAACATTAATCCAGATAGTGATGCGTTGGATAAAGCCGATCGCGAGCGACTGGCTGAAGATTTGCGGCTGCTTTATGTCGCACTGACCCGCGCGGTGTATGGGCTGTATATCGGCATCGCTCCACTCGCTAAACCAGCAGCGCGTAATTTAACCGGAGAAAGCGTAGCGCACCTTAGTGCGATGGGTTATTTGCTGCAGAATGGTCAGGCGGGGGATGGCGCACGGCTCAGTGAAGCTCTACAGGCTTATGTGGCACAGGCTGCATCGGCATTGATAGCTCTACCACCGCAACGGCCCGAGCAAGGTTATACCGCACCGAAAACCGAAGCGGTATCACTTAGCTATTCACGCTTACAACGCACTATCGAACGTTCATGGCGGATGACCAGTTATTCTAATCTGGTCAAGCAGGGAACTCACTCACATGGATTGGCTGCTGAGCTGGAAATTCCCGGTTTTGATCTGGATAGTGCGCAGGAGAGTGATGATACGCTGCAAGTGTCGGATGAAAAGAGCATTTTTACCTTCGCCAAAGGGGCGCAGGCCGGTACCTTTCTGCACTCATTGTTTGAGCAAGTGGAATTTACCCAGCCAGCGCAGAGTGAAGGTAATCGTCCGGTGATTGAAAGGTTGATGGAACAAGAGCAGGTAGAAGAGTCCTGGTTACCAGTATTGAGTGAAATGATCGATCGGATTATGAACTGCGCTTTGGATGGCAAATCACTAAAACTCGGGGCTATTCCGGCCCGGCAACGTCTGGTGGAAATGGAATTTCTTCTGCCGATTGCCCTGCTTAATGCGTCACGACTAAATCAAATTATTCGCCGCTTTGATCCGTTGTCGGCCCGTGCTCAGGATCTTGACTTCTTCCCGGTGCAGGGAATGCTGAAAGGTTTTATCGACCTGGTGTTTGAACATCAGGGACGTTATTACATTGTCGACTGGAAGTCGAATCACCTTGGCAATCATCCGGATGATTACAGTCAGAGCCGGATTGAGCAGGCGATGATAGACCATCGCTATGATCTGCAATACCACATTTATGCGCTGGCGTTGCATCGCTTTCTTACATTACGTCTTGCTGATTATAATTACGCGCAACATTTTGGCGGTGTTTATTATCTGTTTTTGCGCGGCGTGGTTCCCGGTTCGGGCAACGGGATTTTTCATACCCGTCCGGATCAACAACTGATTGAGCAATTGAATGCCTGGATTGATGCGCAACAGCTGCCAACCAATTCAGCCGGGCAGATGGAGCTGGAACTATGAATCCTGCCGATATCCAACACAATGTATCAACCTGGCTGGCTATTCTGGGGGAACAGGGGACTTTACGTCAGATTGATGTTCAGCTAGCCGGCTTTATCGCCAGACAGGAGAAGAAAAATCCGGCACAGATTACTTGGATTAGCGCGTTGCTCAGCCGGGAGTTGGGCCAGGGGCATATTTGTCTTAATCTTGATGGCAGGTCTCTATTGCACCTTGCCTCACCTAGCAGCGATCCCAAATTGGTGGCGATACAGTCAGCTATGGAGCGGGCAAACTGGCAGCAACTGCTGAGCGAAAGCAATGTTGTCGGCTCTCCCGGAGAGGCGTTACCGCTAATTTATGACGGCACTCGGCTCTATTTCCACCGTTACTGGTTTTATGAAGCGGCGCTGGCGGATCAACTGAGTCATTTTGCTGAGCCGATTTGTCTTCAGCATGACCAGCTCAACAAGTTGAAACAGACCCTGGATTATTTGTTTGCCCGGGATTATCGTCTGCTGTTTGCTGCACTTGGTAATGAAGAAGAGAGTGACACGTCACCTCGCCGACAGCGTCTGGTGTGTGAATATCTGGATATTGTGGTACCACAACAGCTAGACTGGTCTGCGATTGAACATCTGCTGCTCAATGCTCAAAGTGTCGATGAATTGCGCGGGCTTGATACTCTAGTGCCTGTAGAATGTACGCTGAACTGGCAGAAAGTGGCGGCAGCGGCTGCCCTGACCCGACGTTTCACCGTGATTTCCGGTGGGCCGGGCACTGGGAAAACCACAACGGTAGCTAAATTGCTCGCGGCGTTAGTTTCTCAACACTCTGATACTACACCGATCATACGTCTGGTTGCTCCAACCGGCAAAGCAGCGGCTCGATTGACTGAATCGATTGGCCGGGCGATCACACAATTGCCGATTGATCCGCAGAGCAAAGCGGCCATCCCCACTCAGGCTAGTACCCTGCATCGTTTACTGGGTACAATTCCTGACAGTGTCAGTTTTCGCCATCACGCGGGGAATAAACTGCATCTGGATATTCTAGTGGTAGATGAAGCTTCAATGGTGGATTTGCCGCTGATGTATAAATTGTTTGATGCACTGCCTGTGCATGCTCGCGTGATTCTGTTGGGTGATAAAGATCAACTAGCATCGGTAGAAGCGGGTGCCGTGTTAGGTGATATTTGTTCATTTATCGACTGTGGCTACAGTCGTGAACAGGGCCTGCTTTTATCTCAGTTAACCGGTTTTAATTTTCTATTGCAGCATCAGGAAAAACCCGTCCCGGTTATCGCCGACAGTTTATGTATGCTGCAAAAAAGCTACCGTTTTACCCATCGCTCAGGGATTGGCCAGTTAGCTAAAGCGGTAAATCAGGGCACATTATCAGATATCGAACAGATCTGGCAGAAAGGTTATGCCGATATCGAATTCCATTCACTTAACGGGACTGGCTACTCTCACCTTATTTCTAGTGTCGTTGCGGCGTATCGAGACTATCTGAAGCTGGCACTCCAGCCCAATCTAACCTCAGCGCAGATTAAACCCGTCATCGATAGTTATAACCGTTGCCGATTATTGTGTGCAGTACGAGAGGGTGAATTTGGTGTTGCTGGTTTAAACCAGCGAATAGAACAGGTACTCGCCCGTCAGCATCTGATCCCGGATAGTGAAGATCTCTGGTATGTCGGTCGACCGATTATGATTTCCTGTAACGATTACAATCTAGGATTATATAACGGCGATATCGGTATCTGCCTGGCGGATCCGGAGAGTGAAGAGGGAAAACTGAAAGTCTACTTTGAACTGGTGGATGGTCAGATTAAGGGAATTTTACCGAGTCGGATTCCTGCTCATGACACCGCTTTTGCGATGACGATCCATAAATCTCAGGGAAGTGAATTTGCGACTACATTTATGCTGTTACCAGCCGACTTTTCGCCACTATTAACCCGAGAACTGGTGTATACCGGCATTACCCGGGCAAAGAAAAAACTGGTGCTGTATGCGGATAGTCAGATTTTAAAACGGGCGGTGGCAGTAAAGACCGATCGGTTAAGCGGTTTAACCGATCGGCTGAAATAGGTGGTACGTTTGTTCTTTATACAGCAGAGGAAAAGCTGATTGAACGAATTTGGTAGCGTTGTTGAAATTCCAGTATATACGCTTTTAATGCGTCGGTTACTGGAAATACACAGTGTACATCTAAGCCATTGAGGAAGTTGTTATCGCCCATGTCCCAAAAGCTTTGTACCGAATTACAGATCACGGTTCTCATAGTTTTTATAAGGCTCTTGCAGTTGATTAAATACAATAGCCGTCCTTGCTTTACTTTAAGTTTGTAATAAAAACTCCGATCTTTATCACAAAAACAATTTCTTAGTTATTGTTTGGCGGAATTTTACACAAAAGTGTGAACTAAGAAAAGGTGCGTTTTTTTTAAACAATTAAGAAATGGTGAGAGTCTCATAATTACTGCTTATACTTGGTGTTTTTATCTGAAATTTCACTTTCAATTAGCACTGTGTTCTAAGTTATACTAAATAAAAGCCATTAAATATTTTGGGACCCTTCCCAAATCAATAGCATTTACAGTTTTAATACCAATATCTTAGAACGGCGTTGATAGTTATATAGATTTTGTTTAACCATGGGCAAAGCATCAACCCCAACTTCGGTAAACCCTTGTTCGCGGAACCAGTGCAGGCTGTGGGTTGTTAATACAAACAGTTTGTCTATACCTTGCTGGCGAGCAATTTGCTTCATATGGTTGAGTAAAATCACCCCACGGTTACCATCACGATATTCCGGATGAATGGCAACGCAGGCCATTTCGGCCATCTTTTCTTCGAAATAAGGATAAAGCGCGGCACAGCCGATGATCAGGCTATCTTTTTCAATAATGGTGAAACGCTGTACTTCCTGCTCTAGCTGCTCGCGTGAGCGGCGCACCAGAATTCCAGCTTCTTCCAAGGGACGGATCAGTTCGAAAATCCCCCCAATGTCATCGATGTTGGCCAAACGAACTTGCTCGGCACTGGCCATGACCACCTGAGTACCGATACCGTCAAATGAGAATAGCTCCTGAATTAATGCGCCATCTTCTTTGTAGCTGATCAGGTGGCTGCGGTGAACGCCCGCACGACAAGCGGCAATTGAAGCGCGTAGAAAACGTATCTTGCCCATGCTGACCGGAATATTTTCCGCAACCTGCTGCTCATATTGGGCAAGTAAGCGCTCGACATCGCTTGGGAATAGTTCGGCAATTGAGTTGCCTTTTTCATCAATGATTCCTTGCTCAGAGCAGAAGCCGACCAGCTTTTCCGCCTTGATCCGAATCGCCACCTGAGTAGCGACTTCTTCGGCCAGCAGATTAAAACATTCTCCGGTTACGGAACTCGCAACCGGGCCAAGTAACACGATTGAGCCGTGGTCAAGCGCGCGGTTGATACCATCGATGTCGATACGACGAATTTTTCCGCTATGGCAGTAATCGACGCCATCATCAACACCTAACGGCTGTGAAATTACATAGTTACCGCTGACGACGTTTAATTCTGTACCCGCCATCGGTGTATTATTCAGACTGAGAGAAAGGCGTGCGGTAATGGCCAGTTGTAACTGTCCAGCCGCCTGCATAACCAAAGGCAGCGCATTTTGGTCTGTAATACGAATACCTTTATGGTAAGGCGTTTCACAATGATTATCTGCCAGGATCTGATTGATCTGCGGACGTGCGCCATACACCAGAACCAGTTTCACCCCGAGGCTATGGAGCAGTGCGATATCGCTGATGATATTGCTGAAGTTTTTGTCTGCGATCGCTTCTCCGCCCAACATTATTACCATGGTTTTATCACGGTGTGCGTTAACGTATGGAGCCGATTGACGGAAGCCTTTAACCAGTGCTGTGCTACGAATTTTCACGATAGAAACTTAATTGTTTAAATATGTCCAAATAATGACTTTTTATTCAGTTATAAACAAGTGTTTTTTTCTTGGTCGATGAATATTTTCATCAGCGCTATGTCAGTATTTGTCTCTTTGAACAGATTCTGCAAGCTAAGGATTGCGGTTTGATGACGAGTTTGCCATGCTCGCACTATTCGGTGATTGAAGCGGGTTATAACGTGAAAAAAATAGTGAGTTTGCTGGTGGTTACGCTTGTTTTGTCTGCCTGTGCGCAGAAAGAGGAACGAGCACAACAATATTTAGATGGAGAGCTGGAGCCAGGGTTAAACCCTCCGCATCGTATTGAATCAAATGTACCACGTGACTACAGTGAATTTGTCCGCCAGAGTGATTTGGTGGTCGAGAAATCATCGCGTTATGCCGAGCTCTATCAGCCTCTTTATAACCAGTTGAAAGAATGGCTGATCGAGAGTGGTGAGCCGGATACCTTAGCACAATATGGAATTCAGACCGCACAACTTGGTGGAGCCGATCACAAAGGCAACGTGTTGTTTACTGGTTATTTTTCTCCGGTGATCGAGCTGCGCCATCTGCCAGATGAGCAGTTCCGCTATCCTGTGTATGCTAAACCTGACTGTAATAAAGAGTGTCCAACTCGCGAACAGATCAATCAGGGGATATTGGATGGCCTCGGTCTTGAGTTGGGTTACGCAGCAACCATGATCGATCCTTTTATCATGGAAGTGCAGGGCAGTGGTTTTGTTCATTTTGGCGATGATGATTCACTGGAATATTTTGCTTATGCGGGTAAAAACGGCCATCCCTATGTGAGTATCGGACGAATCTTAATTGAACGTGGTGAAGTCGCAAAAGAGAAAATGTCGCTTAAAGCGATTAAACAGTGGGTACTGAATCAGGATGAAGCCACGGTGAAAGAGTTACTGGAGCAGAATCCATCCTATGTATTCTTTGAACCACGAGACGCTGCTCCGGTAACGGGGTCTGCCGGGGTTCCTTTGCTGCCAATGGCTTCGGTTGCCGGGGATAAGCGAATCTTCCCAATGGGCACGCCAATTCTCGCCGAAGTACCACTGTTAAATGCTGACGGTAGCTGGAGTGGTACGCACCAGTTACGTTTGTTAATTGTTCTTGATACCGGTGGTGCGGTGACGGATGGTCATCTTGATCTCTACCACGGCATGGGAGCCCGGGCCGGATTAGAAGCGGGACATTACCGCCATTTTGGCCGGGTATGGAAACTGGGGCTGGAAAACTCAGCAACTCAGTCACCGTGGGCTCTTCCTCCGGAGAAGCTGAACTAGACTTTTTGATAAAGAATGCGTATAAAACGCACTCTTTACTTCCCCACATTTTGCCAAAATGTGGGGCTATATTTTCTGTTTTAATCATGGGTTTTGACTATGCGCCAACTGGATACACCGGCTTCCGAACACTACAACCAACGCTTTGGTGGTACCCGAAGACTTTACGGGGAGCAGGCGGTGGACGTTCTGCGTGCGGCGCATGTGTGTGTGATTGGCTTGGGTGGTGTTGGTTCCTGGGCCGCAGAAGCGCTGGCCCGTACCGGAATTGGCGAACTGACTCTGATCGATATGGATGATGTGTGCGTCACCAACATCAACCGGCAAATCCATGCGATGAACGGTACTGTCGGGCAAAGTAAAATTGAAGTTATGGCACAGCGGATCAAGTTAATTAATCCTGAATGCCAGGTGAATCTGATTGATGATTTTATTTCAGCTGAGAATCAGGCGGAATATTTGAGCAAAGAGTTTGATTATGTCATCGATGCGATTGACAGCCTGAAAGCGAAAGCGGCCCTGCTGGCTTATTGCCGCAGCAATAAAATCAAAGTGATTACTATTGGTGGTGCTGGCGGCCAGATCGACCCGACGCAAATAAAAGTCGCTGACCTGACGAAAACCATTCAGGATCCGTTGGCGAAAAAATTAAAAGATCGTCTGCGCCGTGAGCATAATTTTCCGACCAATCCAGCGCGTAAATTTGGTATCGATTGTGTTTTCTCTACCGAGCAACTTAAGTATCCTCAGGCGGATGGCACCGTATGCGCTGCAAAATCGAGTGCAGAAGGGCCGAAGCGGATGGACTGTGCCAGTGGTTTCGGTGCCGCTACCATGGTAACGGCCAGCTTTGGCTTTGTTGCTGCTTCACGTGTAGTAGATAAACTGATTCAGAAATATGCGTATAAATAATGGGTAAACAGAAAATGTCATTGATACAGCAATCTCCATTCGGTAGTGAAATTCAGGCTCAGGATGTGATTGAGACCATGAGCCGTTTTTCTGCTTGGGAAGATCGCTATCGTCAGGTGATTCAGTGGGGTAAACAGTTACCCGTATTAGCGGATGAATACAAAACTGAGTTGGTTAAAGTTGCAGGTTGTGAAAGCGAAGTATGGCTGGTTGCTGAGCGAGTTGATGGTATTTGGCACTTTGCCGGTGATTCAGATGCACGGATCGTCAAGGGGTTAATTGCGATTGTCTTGGCTGCTCTGAATAATAAATCCGCAGTTCAGATTGCTGCATTTGATATTGATGATTATTTTTCGCAACTCGGATTGCTTGCCCACCTTAGCCCATCACGAGGCAATGGCTTGAAAGCGATTGTCGAGCAGATTAAGGGATTGGCACACGATAAATAACAAAGGCTCCATCTAAGGAGCCTTCGCTAAGCTCAATCACAAAATATCGAGTGCTTTTTCGAGTGAGGTGAGAAAAATATCCACATCCTGCTCGGTATTATAGAGTGCGAAAGAAAGGCGGATAGTGCCTTTGATATTGAGTGCATCCATCAACGGGTGGGCACAATGGTTACCTGAACGGACGGCGATGCCTTGCTGATCGAGCAAAGTGGCAATATCCTGATGGTGGATCCCTTCGACAACAAAGCTAATAACACTCGCATTTGGCTGATAGCCAATGATTCGCACATCCTCAAAACAGGATAATCCACGATAAGCTCGATGTTGTAAGTGCTGGATATGCCGTTCGATCTCTTCAATTGGCCACTGCTGATACCAGGTGATTGCTTTGGCTAGGGCTATAGCGCCGGCAACATTCGGTGTGCCTGCTTCAAATTTGCCGGGAATACCGCTAAAGGTGGTTTTTTCAAACGATACTTTTTCTACCATTTTGCCGCCACCATGCCAAGGTGGCATCTTTTCCAGCAGATCGCGTTTACCATAAAGCACTCCGATTCCGGTTGGTGCATACAGCTTATGCCCGGAAAACAGATAAAAATCAGCATCGAGATCAACCACATTGATTCGCTCGTGAACAATCCCCTGAGCGCCATCAATCACTACGACAGTGCCATTTTGATGGGCAAGTTCAATCGCTTTTTCAATTGGCTGGCGGTAGCCAGTGACATTGGTTACCTGGGCTAAAGCGAGAATTTTTACTTGTGGGGTCAGATGATTCACCAGTTCTGCCCAGATCAGCTCGCCGTTGTGATCGACCGGAATTTTTTTCACTTGTGCGCCGGTCTGTTCAGCGACAATCTGCCAGGGCACGATATTGGCGTGATGTTCCGCTTCACCGACCAGGATGATATCACCCGGCTTGAGGTTTGAGCGGGCATAGGTTTGTGCAATTAAGTTTACCGACTCAGTCGCACCACGGGTCCAGATGATTTCTTTGCTGTCCTCAGCACCAATAAAGTCAGCGACTATCTTGCGCGCCTGCTCGAACTGAGCGGTAGCATTAGCGGTTAATTGATGGCTGCCTCGGTGAACATTGGCGTTCTGACTACGGTAATAATCAGCCAGTGCCGCAATTACACACTCGGGTTTTTGTGTGGTAGCGGCACTATCCAGATAAATTAACTCAGGTTGTGATGGTGCGGTAAAAACCGGAAATTGGGCACGAATTACTGTGCTATCAAGCATTATTGCTGCCTGTTTGTTGGTAGTTCAGGGCTGGCATAGTAACCATTGGCTCTGCAACTTTCCAGGCGTGTTCTTTGCCTGAGAGCAAAATGACGATTTCCATGGCAAATTCGAGTGCAGTACCCGGCCCCTGACTGGTGAGCAGGTTATTATTGACGTCGTAGGTAACTCGTTTTTGTCGCCATTGCCCCGTCGGGATTTGTTCCTTCATACCCGGATAGCCGGTCATAATCGCATTCGGATAAAGGTTGTGATGCTGTAAGACGATGGCTGGAGAAGCACAGATCGCCGCGACCAATTTACCATCAAATTTTTGTTGTTTGAGCACTTCAACGAGCAAGGTACTGTCGCGGAAGGTCTCAGCAGCGCCTAAACCTCCCGGTAAAACAACCGCATCAAATTCATCATCCGCCACATCAATCAGGCGATAATCTGCGGTTAGGGTAACTCCCCTTGAGGCCTGCATCGTTAGGCTACCATCAAAGTCAGCAGTAGCAACAATAACTTTATAACCAGCACGTACCATAATATCGATGATGGTGACCGCTTCCATTTCTTCTACGCCCGAAGCGATAGGGACTAAAATTCTTTTGCTCATGCTGAACTCCTTTGCGACTCAAGTTCTTTTACCTGTTGATACAGTGACTGATTTTCAGGTACAGACAATCCATGAGTTTGGGCTCGTTTTAATAAATAACCGGTGATGTACTCAATCTCAGTGGTTCTGCCATGCACAATATCCTGATGCATTGATGAGTAATTGGCCGCCGTTGCTTGAATCACACGGGAGATGGTTTCACGCAGAGAATCCGCTTCAAACTGCTGCCCATCAGCGTTGGCCACTTGAACAATTTCATCAATGATTGCATTTAAACGATGCTGATATTGTTTTGCGCTCAATTCTCCGTTATTACACTGCAACACAGCAGTCAGGGGATTGATTGCACAGTTGATAGACAGTTTAAGCCATAATGCATTATTAATATTGAGACACCAGCTAACATCGGGCAAGGCATGAGAAAAAACGTCGCTAATAAAGTGACACTGATCACCTTTTTTGTTCATCGAGCCGATATGAGTCATGCCTCTACCTGTATGCAGTGCCTTATGTGGAGAGGTTTTTAGCGCGCCGTGGGTCGTGGTAGCAATAAGTAATGGAAAATCAGTAATTGTCTCAAATATGGGATCGATTGCCCCCATCCCATTATGCATAAACAGCAAAATTGTCTCGTGGCTGAGATGCGGAAGTAACGGCATAAGCGCCATTTTAACCTGACCGGCCTTAGTTGTCAGCATGATTAAATCGGCATCAACCAGTCGCTGGAGGCTGTTGTTGGCAAATTCAATGGATGGCTGGTCATCGAGTTGTAGTTCGTGTGTGTCACTTTGGTTGCGTGACCAGAGTGAAACATTATGCCCGGCACCATGCAGTTTGCAGGCCCATAACGAGCCAATTGCACCTGGCCCGACGATAACGATATTCATTGATGGGCTTTATCCAATAAGCGAGTGAAATAGTGACGCAGTGAGTAGAGCATCAGTAGGCTAGGGATGACCATTACCGCCGTGAGGATAAAGAATAGTGACCAGTCGTTAAGATAGTCGGCTAATTCACCACTAAACGAAGCTAGCGTGGTTCGGCCTAAATTGCCCAGTGATGCTAACAGTGCATATTGGGTTGCGGAAAATGCCTGCCCGGTTAACAGGGTTAAAAATGACACAAAGGCTACGGTTGAAAATGCGGTGGTAAAGTTGTCGACCACCAGCGTTGCCAATAAAACATGTTCATCAGGGCCAACCTGAGCAATCCAGGCAAACATCAGATTACTCGCCGCCATTGCTGTACCACCGATCATCAGTCCTTTGACAATGCCAAAGCGGACATTAAACATGCTACTGACAAAGGTAAAGAACATGGTTATTCCCCAGCCAATCAGCTTAGAGTAATAACCAATTTGTTCATTACTGAAACCGACTTCTTTATAAAAGGTAATCGACATCCGCCCGAGGAAAGCTTCCCCAATTTTAAACAGAAAGACAAATAAAAGCAGAGTCAGGGCTACCTGAACCCCATTACGGCGGAAGAAATCATAAAAGGGTTCAATTAAGGTTACCGTTAACCAGGCGACCAGTTTTGAGCCGACGATCTGACTATGACGTTGCTCAGCCTTATGTTGCAGGGATTCTCTGGCAGTATTGGGCTCACCACAGAGCAGAGTGAAGAACATCAGAATGAGCACAATCGCAGCCATGCCATAATAAACGGTATTCCAACCGTATTGATCGGCATTGGTGAAGGCCAGGTATCCAGGCAGAGAATAACCTGTCCACCAACCGATAACCGCCATGGCGGAAGCCTGAGGTAGTTTTGACGGTTCGCTCTTCGGAAAAGAATCAATACGGAAGGCATCAATCGCAATATCTTGTGTGGCTGAAGCGATAGCGATCAGCAGTGCTATCATTGAGGTCAACATCAGGTTTTGCGCTGGGTTAATACCGGCAATCATCAGGGTTGCGATTAAAATGATGAACTGACAAAGAAGAACCCAGCTACGACGTTGACCTAACGCTTTGGTTAGCAGAGGTAAATGAACCCGGTCAATAAGTGGTGCCCACAAAAAGTTGATGGCATAAACAGCAAAAACACTGCCAAAGTAGCCAATTGCCGCCCGAGTTAATCCGGCATCCTTTAACCAGCCCGACATATTGGAACCGATCAAAACCCAGGGAAAGCCGCTGGAACAGCCCAGCATAAAAACCCAGGCTAAACGGCGATCTGCATAGCTTTTAATCGTTTCCGACCATGACGAAGCGGCTGTGTTCATGCAATATCCTTATGCCTTGCCCAAATCGTTTTTAGATTGAACAAAAATTGTACTCAAAAGATCAACGGACTCTAGGCAATTACTGAGCAACAGCTGAACTTTCGTTTTGCGTTTCAGCCATTGATTTTAACACCTGAGAATTCTGTTCCAGGGTTTCCTGAATAGCTGTGCGCAGAGCCAGTTCTTCTTCAGAAAGGGCTGATAAGTCGTCACTATTTTTTTCAGCCAAATCTCCGGTTGTGCTTGTTAGTGCATCTTCTTCCCTAGCTTCTCCGGTGTTCATCGTTTCAAGCGCATCAGTCTCGGTTTCTGCTACGATTTCGGTGCCAGGCTCGCTAGATATATTTTCTTCGGCCAGCAGTGCAGCAACACCGAGCAGTGCCTGTTCTGTTGCTTCCGTTTGTTCGGATTCTGCTGTATCTACCGCTTGTGTTGGTTCCGCCAGAACCTGAACCTCTTCTACTGGCGCGGGGATATAGGTTGCTTTAGTGATTACAATCGGCTGAGCTGGGACATCTTTCATATAGCCGCGTTGTTCGGTTTTTTGCTGTGCCATCAGCTCGATAGTTTCAAATCCTTGTGTGACCACACCGAAAACGGCATAGCCGGGCGGACGTTCTCCGTAGTTAAGGAAATCGTTATCCACTAGGTTGATAAAGAACTGACGGGTTGCCGAATCAGGATCCTGAGTGCGGGCCATAGCGATGGTTGCCGCGTTGTTCTCTAACCCGTTGGCAGCTTCGTTCGGGATTGGATTATAGGTATCAAGCCGTTGCATTTGCTGGTTGTAACCGCCACCCTGAACCATAAAGCCGGGTATTATCCGGTGGAAAATGGAGCCAACATAGCTACCATCTTGTACATAACGGACAAAGTTATCGGCACTGACTGGCGCTTTCTCCTGGTTCAGTTCAACGGTAAAATTTCCCAGTGTCGTTTCAAATTCAACACTGGGCCCGTTTGCGGCCCAACTGCTAAAGGTGAAAAGAGCAAGGGCGGCAGTCCAACCTCGTTTCATTTAAAAACGCTCCATCATATATTTTTGTAGTTCCTGATCGTTGGCAATATTCTGTAGTACCAGATTGATGACATCATTCAGAACTTGTTCGATTTCTTCATTTGAAGCGCTAAATGCACCAGTGCGTTTAGCTGTGCCGTTGAAGGTGCGAACCAGCTTGCCAGCCGGTGTTTCGGCAATGATATTTACCACTACATCTGCACTCATTTCATTTGACATGACAGAGTGGCTCACGGTAACCAATGCCTGATCGATGGCCAGAGTAACGGTATTATTGCTGCTATCGACCAGGCTGAATCCTTGCGACTTAAACTGCTCGCTTAGCACCTGATCCAGAACCAGACGCAGATTCTGTTTAGAGTGTAAAGGTTCAACCCGTGAATGGCCGCTGTCTACGATAGCTACGTACTGAGCGGCACGGAGATCTTTACTGTTAAATACGAAAGATTTGCCTTTTACCAGGTCACTGCTGCTCAGAGTTGCCTGAGGCATCAGATTGATCTGTGGTTGCGGTGGAGCGGAGCAAGCGGTCAACAAAACCAGTGATGCAGCGACGAGCAATTTCTTCATCTTCGATTCCTTTTCGTATTGGTCGATAGTGATGTTAAGTACAGACTAACGCTTAATGGCCTGTAAGATAACAAATTTATGATTGGCTGCGACAGTTTTTACCTGTTGCTTACCAAACAGTCTTACAAGTTTAACATCGTAGCGGAGGTGACGATTGCCGATAACTAATATTCGTCCTCCTGTAGCCAGAACATGCTTCGCATCACAGAACATTTGCCAGGCAATATGATCGGTAATGGCATTCTGCTGATGGAATGGTGGATTGCACAGAACCAGGTCGCAGTAATCTGCCGCAAAACCATCTAGGCAGTTGTTGGCAACGCAGTTAAAACGCCCTTCGCTCTGTTCATCCAGAGGAACATTTTGCTGCAGGTTACGCAGGCAGGAAGCGACCGCCATATAGCTTTCATCAACACTGGTTATTTTCGCCTGTGGGTTAAGCAGAGCCGCTTTAACTGAAAGCACGCCGTTACCACAGCCTAGGTCTATAATATTTTTTAGCCCAGGATCTTGCGGAATATGATCGAGCAGAAAACGAGCACCGATATCCAGGCTTTCTCCAGAAAAAACATTGGCCAGATTATGTAGAGTTAAATGATCGGTTTCGGTTTGCCACACCATATCCTGAGGTGGTGCCTGTTGTATCTGTGGATCTGGAGTGACAAATACCAGACGATGTTTTTTCCACGCCAGTGACGTGGTTGTTACACCTAAATAGCGCTCAAATAGCTTTAGCGTTGAAGTGTGGATATCTTTAACTTTATTGACAGCAATGATTTTGGTGTCTGCATTTACCACCTGGTGTAACTGGCTAAGCTGCCAGCACAGATAACGGTTATTTTTCGGTATCTGTAGCAGAACCAGATCGATGTGATCCGGCAGTGGGTCTAAACTGCTCAGGAATTCAACCTCTTGACATTTATTCCGTTGCAAATTTTCTTTTGCTCCTTGAGTGGCAATAAAAGAGTCGGACACTGAGGTTACTTGATGCTGCTCACTGAACCATGCCGTTAATGCACCAAAATGATCGTTAAGAATTAAGATATGCCGATGATCTTCAAGATTAAGCTGTTCGACATAATTGATCAGATACTCGTCACCGGCATCCCATGCCTGTAGCTGCTGATGGGTGTCTTGCGGGTAGCGGAATAGGGTGAGTTGCCGGTTTTCGATAGTGAGTTCAGTATTGCTCATAAACCATGTCAGTAGAAGAATTCAAAGTGCTATTGTCGCAAATGAACAGGGAAGTGCAAACTAAATCCTTTTGTCTGGCAGGCTTCAGCGCTACACTGCGTCTATAAAAGAGTTTGCCCCTTAAGAGGAAACCAAATGAGTCAAAAAACAAGCCTTCAGTCTCACATCACTGCGAAAATCAAAAATCAACTCCCACTTCAGTATCTTGAAGTGGTCAATGAAAGCTATATGCATAATGTCCCACCTGGCTCGGAAAGCCATTTTAAATTGGTGGTGGTCAGCGATGAGTTTATCGGTATGCGGTTAATTGCCCGCCATCGTCTGATAAATCAGATTCTGGCCGAAGAACTAGCCGAATCGATCCATGCTCTGGCAATTCATACCTACACCATTGATGAATGGCATGAAAAAAGTAGCGCGCCACAGAGTCCAAAATGTCTGGGTGGTAGCAAGTTCGATAGTTGAAAATAACTAAATTATCAATTTTCAGTAACATTTGAATTGTGTCAAAAATTTTCAAATTAGTCAGAGCTAATTGTTAAAAATTAGTTTCTGAATAAAAAATTCTTAAGTGTGCGGAAGTTCAAAATTATGCCCAATAGTCTGATAAAGACGGGCTTTTGTTCATAAATTATAGTGGGTAGAACAGGTATTGCTCATGGAATCCTCGCTCTAAACACGTTACACTAACGCACCTGAGAAAACTCGATTTCAGATTAATTTAAGAAAACTGAATGAGAATTTTAAATGAATGTTGCGATTTTGTTTAGGGCAAAGTCGGACACATAATGTCGTGTCTAGGGCCCCTTTCTCTTTGCATGATTTCCTATCAAGTTGAGATAAAGGCCTCCTTACATTTACGCAATCAAAAGAATCTTTTTCCCGATAAAGTAGTGCAAGTGCGTATGATTACAATAAAAAAGGGATTGGACCTACCTATTGCAGGAGCTCCTTCCCAGGTGATAAATGATGGTAAATCCATCACTAAAGTCGCCTTGCTTGGCGAAGAGTATGTTGGCATGCGTCCAACAATGCATGTTCGTGTAGGTGATGAAGTAAAGAAAGCCCAAATTCTTTTTGAAGATAAGAAGAATCCGGGTGTTAAATTTACCTCTCCTCTATGCGGCAAAGTTATCGAAGTGAACCGTGGTGCAAAACGTGTTCTTCAATCGGTTGTGATTGAAGCAGCAGGTGATGACCAAATCACTTTTGATAAGTTTGATGCAAATCAGTTAGCCGGTCTTGACCGTGAAGCGATTAAAACTCAATTAATCGAATCTGGTCTGTGGACGGCGCTGCGTACTCGTCCCTTCAGCAAGGTTCCCGCAACGGATTCAACAACTAAAGCGATCTTCGTGACCGCAATGGATACTAATCCATTGGCTGCTGATCCACGTCTGGTGATAAACGAGCAGGCGGATGCCTTTATTGCAGGTCTGGATATTCTTTCGGCATTGACCGAAGAGAAAGTCTACGTCTGTAAAACGGGGTCCAGTTTACCGCGTTCATCACAGCCGAATGTTGAAGAACATGTATTTGACGGACCGCACCCGGCAGGGTTGGCAGGAACGCATATGCATTTCTTATATCCGGTCAACCTGGAGAACGTCGCCTGGAGCATTAGCTATCAGGACGTTATCGCGTTTGGTAAGTTGTTCCTCACCGGTGAATTGTACGTCGAACGTGTGATTTCGCTGGCAGGTCCAGTGGTAAATAATCCGCGTTTAGTCCGCACTGTAATGGGTGCTAGCTTAGACCAACTAACCAGTAATGAAATGATGCCGGGCGAAGTTCGGGTTATTTCTGGTTCTGTTCTGTCTGGTACTCAGGCTACTGGTCCTCACGCTTATCTGGGACGTTACCATCAACAGGTATCGGTTCTGCGTGAAGGCCGTGAGAAGGACTTTCTTGGCTGGGCAATGCCGGGCAAAAATAAATTTTCCGTGACTCGTTCTTTCCTTGGTCACTTAATTAAAGGTCAGCTATTCAACATGACCACCACCACAAATGGTAGTGAGCGTGCGATGGTGCCAATTGGCAATTACGAGAAAGTAATGCCACTGGATATGGAACCAACGTTACTGCTTCGTGATATTTGTGCAGGAGATTCTGACAGTGCTGTGCGCTTGGGTGTGCTGGAACTGGATGAAGATGATATCGCCTTATGTACCTTTGTGTGTCCGGGTAAATACGAATATGGTCAACTACTTCGTGAATGCCTAGATAAGATTGAGAAGGAAGGGTAATTTCCATGGGTCTTAAAAAGTTTCTTGAAGATATCGAGCATCATTTTGAGCCTGGTGGTAAACATGAAAAATGGTTTGCGTTGTATGAAGCAGCAGCAACACTTTTCTATACCCCAGGTTTGGTGACGAAAAAGAGTTCCCACGTTCGTGATAGCGTTGACTTAAAACGTATCATGATCATGGTATGGCTCGCGGTATTCCCAGCGATGTTCTGGGGTATGTATAATGCGGGTGGTCAGGCTATCGCAGCATTGAACCATCTTTATCAGGGAGCTCAGCTTGCTGGTATCATTGATGGCAACTGGCACTACTGGCTGATTGAAGCTATTGGTGCAACCGTGTCGTCTGATGCTGGTTGGGGCAGTAAAATGCTGCTGGGCGCGACTTACTTCCTGCCGATTTATGCCACGGTATTTATCGTCGGTGGTTTCTGGGAAGTTCTGTTCTGTATGGTGCGCAAGCATGAAGTTAACGAAGGTTTCTTTGTAACTTCGATTCTGTTCGCACTTATCGTTCCTCCAACCCTGCCACTTTGGCAAGCGGCTCTAGGTATCACCTTTGGTGTCGTTATCGCTAAAGAAGTGTTTGGTGGTACAGGCCGTAACTTCCTAAACCCGGCGCTGGCTGGTCGTGCCTTCCTATTCTTTGCTTATCCTGCACAGATCTCTGGTGATGTTGTCTGGACGGCTGCGGATGGTTTCTCCGGTGCAACTGCTCTCAGTCAATGGGCCCAAGGCGGTAACGGCGCGCTGATGAACAATGTAACCGGTGAAGCAATCAGTTGGATGGACGCATTTGTCGGCAATATCCCTGGTTCTATCGGTGAAGTGTCAACGCTTGCATTAGCTATCGGTGCCGCGTTCATCGTTTATATGGGCATTGCTTCATGGCGTATCATTGCTGGCGTAATGGTCGGTATGATTGCACTGTCAACTCTGTTCAATGTGATTGGTTCAGATACTAATGCGATGTTTAGCATGCCTTGGCACTGGCATTTAGTTCTGGGTGGTTTTGCCTTCGGTATGTTCTTTATGGCGACCGATCCGGTATCCGCTTCCTTTACCAATAAAGGTAAATGGGCATACGGCATCTTAATTGGTTTGATGTGTGTGTTGATCCGTGTGGTTAACCCTGCATATCCTGAAGGTATGATGCTGGCGATTCTGTTCTCGAACTTATTCGCACCACTATTCGATTACCTTGTTGTTGAAAAGAACATCAAACGGAGACTAGCGCGCTATGGCAAGTAATAACGATAGCATTAAAAAGACGCTGTTTGTTGTTATCGCATTGAGCTTAGTCTGCTCAATTATTGTATCGACGGCTGCCGTCGGTCTGCGTGCAAAACAACAAGCTAATGCAGCGTTGGATAAACAATCGAAGATTCTTGAAGTATCGGGTGTTGACCTGTCTCAGGGCAGCATTCCTCAACTTTATGAACAGTATATTGAACCTAAACTGGTGGACTTCGCTACCGGCGAGCTGGTTGATCAGACTGCACAAGGTGTTTTAGCCAGTCAGTATGATCAGCGTGCTGCAGCGAAAGACAAAGCTTTGTCAACTAAGCTACCTACCGATGTCGACTTTGGTAAAATTTTCAACCGTGCTAACTACGGTTTGATTTACCTAGTTAAATCGGGCGACAAAGTTGAACGCATGATCCTGCCGATTCATGGTAACGGTCTGTGGTCAATGATGTATGCCTTTATCGCGGTGGAAACCGATGGCAATACGGTCGATGGCATCATTTACTACGAACAGGGTGAAACCCCTGGATTGGGTGGTGAAGTTGAGAACCCGAACTGGCGTGCACAATTTGTCGGTAAAAAGTTGTTTGATGACAACTTTAAACCAGCAATCAAAATTGTCAAAGGTGGCGCTCCGGCAGGTTCTGTGCATGGTGTTGATGCTCTTTCTGGTGCCACACTGACCAGTACCGGGGTACAGAACCAGTTTAACTTCTGGCTTGGCGATTATGGCTACGGTCCATTTCTGGCTAAAGTTCGTGAAGGAGGTTTTAACTAATGTCTAGTGTAAAACAACTTAGAGAAAGTCTGGTTTCACCTATCCTGGACAACAACCCAATTGCTTTGCAAGTTCTGGGTGTGTGTTCAGCGCTGGCGGTAACGACTAAACTCGAAACGGCGTTTGTTATGACTTTGGCGGTAACTTTTGTAACTGCATTGTCAAACTTCTTCGTCTCTGTAATTCGTCACCATATTCCAAATAGCGTACGTATCATTGTACAGATGGCGATTATCGCTTCGCTGGTAATTGTGGTTGACCAGATTCTGAAAGCTTATCTTTACGATATTTCAAAACAACTTTCAGTATTCGTGGGCCTGATTATTACTAACTGTATCGTAATGGGCCGTGCAGAAGCATTTGCGATGAAGTCGGCTCCATTCCCATCTCTGATCGATGGTATTGCGAACGGTCTGGGTTATGGTTTCGTTCTGATTACGGTTGGTTTCTTCCGTGAGCTGTTGGGTTCCGGTAAGATTTTTGGTCTGGAAGTGTTGCCTCTGGTAAATAATGGCGGTTGGTATCAACCAAATGGCCTAATGCTACTCGCACCTTCTGCGTTCTTCCTGATTGGTTTGATGATTTGGGTTATCCGTACCATTAAGCCAGAACAAGTAGAAGCGAAGGAGTAAGGACGTCATGGAACATTATATTAGCTTACTGGTGAGATCCATTTTCCTGGAAAACATGGCCCTCGCATTCTTCTTGGGTATGTGTACCTTCCTGGCGGTATCTAAGAAAGTAAAAACGTCATTTGGTCTGGGTATTGCGGTTACTGTGGTTCTGACTATCGCAGTGCCGGCAAATAACTTGGTGTATAACCTGGTGTTGAAAGATGGCGCACTAGCCCAAGGGGTTGATCTGACATTCCTTAGCTTTATCACCTTTATCGGTGTTATTGCGGCGTTAGTTCAGATTCTGGAGATGATCCTTGACCGCTTCTTCCCGCCTTTGTACCACGCGTTGGGTATTTTCCTGCCTTTGATCACAGTTAACTGTGCAATCTTCGGTGGGGTATCTTTCATGGTGCAACGTGATTACAACTTTGCTGAATCTGTAGTTTACGGTTTTGGCTCTGGTGTGGGCTGGATGTTAGCGATCGTTGCGCTTGCAGGTATCCGCGAGAAAATGAAATATTCTGACGTACCTCCGGGTCTGCGTGGTCTTGGTATCACGTTTATCACGGCAGGTCTGATGGCGTTAGGCTTTATGTCTTTCTCTGGTGTTCAACTGTAAGTCGGGTAAACCGCAGCAAAAAGGAATAGTCAATGGACATAATTCTTGGTGTAGTGATGTTTACTCTGATCGTACTGGTTTTGGTATTAGTGATCCTATTCGCTAAATCGAAGCTGGTACCAACAGGTGACATTACAATCTCTATTAATGGCGATCCTGAAAAAGCGATCGTTACTCAGCCAGGTAGTAAGTTGCTCAGTGCGCTTGCTGGCTCTGGTGTATTTGTATCTTCTGCTTGTGGTGGTGGTGGCTCATGTGGTCAGTGCCGCGTTAAAGTAAAATCGGGTGGTGGTGACATTCTTCCAACCGAACTTGACCATATTACCAAAGGTGAAGCTCGCGAAGGTGAACGTCTCGCTTGTCAGGTTGCAGTGAAAACTGACATGGAAATCGAACTTCCTGAAGAGATTTTCGGTGTTAAGAAATGGGAATGTGAAGTTATCTCTAACGATAACAAAGCAACCTTCATCAAAGAGCTTAAACTGCAAATTCCTGATGGTGAATCTGTTCCGTTCCGTGCCGGTGGTTACATTCAGATTGAAGCTCCCGCTCACCACGTGAAGTACTCAGATTTCGATGTACCGGAAGAGTATCGTGAAGACTGGGATAAGTTTAACTTATTCCGTTACGAGTCTAAGGTTGATGAAGATATTATCCGTGCTTATTCGATGGCTAACTACCCGGAAGAATTTGGTATCATCATGCTTAACGTGCGTATCGCTACGCCACCGCCAAGCAATCCAGATGTACCACCGGGTCAGATGTCATCTTATATCTGGTCGCTGAAAGAAGGTGATAAATGTACTATTTCTGGTCCATTTGGTGAGTTCTTCGCCAAAGAAACCGACGCGGAAATGGTGTTTATCGGTGGTGGTGCCGGTATGGCACCAATGCGTTCACACATCTTTGATCAGCTGAAACGTCTGAAGTCTAAGCGTAAGATGTCGTTCTGGTATGGTGCTCGTTCTCGACGCGAAATGTTCTACGTGGAAGATTTTGATTCTCTGCAAGAAGAGAATGATAACTTCAAGTGGCATGTTGCGCTGTCAGATCCTCTGCCGGAAGACAACTGGGATGGCTACACTGGTTTTATCCACAATGTGTTGTATGAAAACTATCTGCGTGATCATGATGCACCGGAAGATTGTGAGTACTACATGTGTGGTCCACCGGTGATGAACGCAGCGGTAATTAACATGCTGAAGAATCTTGGTGTAGAAGATGAAAACATTCTACTGGATGATTTCGGTGGTTAAGTTTTTACACAGTTAAAAATGAATGGCTGGCTGAAAAAGTCAGCCATTCTTGTTTTAAAGCTGATGATTAAAAAGATGATTAAAAAGGTGGTTAAAAAGTAAACGTTTGCATAACGAGTAATATGATAATTAATATCGAAATCAGTTTATCCCTCCAAGAGTTCAGATATTGGGATAGATGGTTTCGATATTACTTTTTTTATATTTTGGGAGTGAGATGGTGAGAATTTGGTTTTTGCTGTTAGCAACAATATTCGGATTGGCTGGGTGTGAGCAGCCAATCGAACAGGTGCATTTAAGTGGCTCGACAATGGGCACAACCTACAATGTTAAGTATCTCTCCGATGTTCAGGGTGTCGCCAAGCCGGAAGCGCTACAGAAAGAGATCGATCAGTTATTGGAGCGGGTTAATGACCTGATGTCGACCTACCGCAAAAATTCGCAGCTGAGTCAGTTTAATCAGTATCGGGGTACTGAGCCTTATAACGTTTCTCCGGAGATGATCAAGGTAGTCAGCGAGGCGGTAAGACTCAATCGGCTTACCCAGGGGGCACTGGATGTCACAGTTGGCCCATTGGTTAATCTATGGGGATTTGGCCCTGAAGCCCGCCCGGATATCGTTCCGACAGATGAAGATCTACTTAAGCGTAGGGCCATCGTGGGTATTGATCATCTGGAAGTTAATAGTGATTCATTAACTAAAGATATCCCAGAGTTGTATGTCGACCTATCGACGATTGCTAAAGGCTGGGGTGTCGATGTCGTTGGAAGCTATCTACAGTCTTTAGGGCTTCATAACTATATGGTTGAAATTGGCGGTGAAATTCAGACGCGTGGTAAAAACCAGCAGGGTGTAGGTTGGCGTATCGCAATAGAAAAACCGGCAGTGGATGAGCGGGCAATTCAGGAAATTATTGAACCGGGTGACATGGGCGTGGCAACTTCTGGCGATTACCGTAACTATTTTGAAGAAAATGGCATCCGTTATTCGCATATTATTGATCCTGCAACTGGCAGACCAATTAGCAATAAAGTGGTCTCGGTGACGGTTCTGGATCCTTCTACTATGACCGCCGATGGGCTAGCGACTGGTCTTATGGTTATGGGGGATATTAAGGGAATGGAAGTGGCTGAGCAGAATAACATTGCGGTGTTTATGGTGGTAAAAACCGAGGATGGATATAAAGAACTGGCATCCACAGCATTTAAACCATATTTAAAACACTAATCGCCGGGGTCAAAGTCAGATTGCATCTGACTCTGACCCCTTATCTCGGTAACGGAGATGGGGAAAACTAATGAACACCTTTTTAATTACATTTGGCGCCTTTGTCGTCGTGATAGCGGCGATGGCGGTCGGATATATTTTCCAGCGCAAAGTGGTCAGCGGCAGCTGTGGTGGCCTTGGTGCTGTCGGTATCGAAAAGGTATGCAACTGCCCTGAGCCGTGCGATGCACGTAAAAAGCGTGAGGCACGTGAAGCCGCACGTGCGGCGAAACTGGCAGAATGGCAAGATGACCGTATTGCTTAATTTGTTATACTCTTCCTACTTGAAGTTGCAGCTGTGTTGTCTACGTTCGCTTATCCCAATCACATAGTTTATCTATGCTCATGGGGATTCACTCACTTGCCGCCTACCTGCAAATCCAAGTAGTTTGAGTATATGACCAGAAAAGGTGTGTTTTCTTGACTTCACTAACTCGGAAAATCATCCATATTGATATGGATTGTTTTTTTGCTGCCGTGGAAATGCGTGATAACCCTGAACTGGCTGATAAACCCATTGCAGTCGGTGGTTCCTCCAAACAGCGCGGAGTAATCAGCACCTGTAATTATGCTGCACGTAAGTTTGGTGTTCGTTCGGCAATGGCCACTGCCACAGCGATGAAACTGTGTCCGGAGTTGGTTCTGGTGCAGGGGCGAATGGCGGTATATAAACAAGTATCAGCACAGATCCGTGCTATTTTTTTACGCTATACCGATGTGATCGAGCCGCTCTCTTTGGATGAAGCATTTCTCGATGTCACTCACTCCACGCAGTGCCACGGTTCCGCTACCCTGATTGCCGAAGCGATTCGGCGCGATATTTTTTCTGAGCTTAACCTGACTGCGTCAGCCGGGGTTGCCCCGATCAAATTTTTAGCCAAAGTGGCGTCTGATATTAATAAGCCCAACGGACAGTGTGTGATCACTCCGGAACTGATGCAGCCATTTATCGATAAGTTACCACTGGAGAAAATTCCTGGAGTTGGCAAAGTGGCGGCAGCTAAGCTGCATAAAGCTGGGCTCTATACCTGCCAGGATGTTCGTTCGAGTAATTATCGGGAATTATTGCGCCGCTTTGGCCGCTTAGGGGCATCATTGTGGAAAAAAAGTCAGGGCATTGACGAACGGGAAGTGGTGACCGAGCGGGAACGAAAGTCGGTAGGTGTTGAGGTCACTTTAGCAGAAAATATTAAAACCTTTGAACAGTGTTGGCAGATTATTGAACATCGGCTTTATCCTAAGTTAATGGAACGGCTAGCCGCGCTAACGACTCCCAGAGTGGTGATTAAAATCGGGGTTAAAGTCAAATTTGCTGACTTTCAACTGACTACGATCGAGCATAGCCATAAGCAGTTGGAACTTAATCAGTTCCGATTTTTACTAGCCGAGATACTGACCCGACAGAAAGATCGTGAGATTCGCTTGCTCGGCCTTTCTGTGATGCTTCAGTCCAGCCAGCAAGCAAAGCAACTGAGTTTTTTCTGAAGTTAACTTTGCATACACGGGCGTTTAATTGACTAAAAGATGAAAAAGCTGCGTATTTTATCAAGTATAATTCCCGGCCACTAATATTCAGCTTACCAGTGCTCAATGAGGTAACACATTTTATGAAGTCTACGATTCTGCTACTACTTACTTTTATGGCTTTCTCTGCCAGTGCTTCTCAGTGTGAAGTAAACGTGGTTAATGAGGTGAAAGCTAATGATGGCTGGCTGATGTTCCGTCTTGATGATGGCAGCGATGTGGAAATCGACGAGAATAATCAGGTCTTCCTGCATGGTAATGAATTAGAACTCTCGCCAGAACAGGTTGAAGCGGTAAAGCGTTATCGGAATACAGTCACACAACATCTGGCAAGAGTTAAACTCTATGCTGAGGAAAATGCACAGTTTTTCAATAATGTGATCGATGATATATCCGCATCGCTGGGGAAACCGGATGCTTTTGCTGGTTTAAAAAGTGATTTAGACCGATTCTGGCAAAATGTCGGAGAAAGCTATCAGGCTGGAACGGAACTGGTTTTGCCGTCTGGAACCCTTGAGTCATTAAGTGATAGTTGGCAGAAGCATTTTGCAAATGCTAAGGAAGTGTTTGATGAAACATTTTTAGATCAGGCATGGGATGCATTTTCAGCTAAACTAAAACAGGAAGATGGATTTAGCCTGACCGCAATGGCACAGCTATTGGTTGACCTTGAAGCACGGATTTCCGAGCGCCTTGATTCGCGTTCGCAGCAGATGGATGTGCAACAAGGGAATATGTGCGAATCTCTCCACGATATCGTGGAGCAGGAGGACAATTTACGTGAACAGATCCCGGAGCTGCATGATTATCGTATTTTTACCATCTAAGCCTAATTGCGTTTAATTAAGGTACAGATGAATATCGGCCATTTCCGCCTTCGTTCATTAACCACTCTCGTCTCTTTGGCGGGTGTCGGGCTATTTTTGTGTTTTTATCTTGCCTTTAACTATTACTGGACTCACGACAACGATGTGCGGAACGCTCGGATATTGCAACAGGCAGAAATAGCGCGGGTTAAAACGATTTTTGACATGAAGTCTACTGAGCTGCTCTCTTGGACGGCAGACTATTCTGCCTGGAATGAGTTGATTGATTTTATTGATCAACCCTTTGACGAATTCAAGCAGGATTCGATTAACATTCATACGTTAACCTCCAATCAACTGGATTCATTTTTGATTTTCAATCCACAAGATCGGCTGGTTTGGTCGTTGAACTATGACTATCAAACGGATCAGGCTAGCGATGCAGAAGAGTTTCTTTCTTATATGACTCCGATTCTACAGCAGCTTGAACAGTTGCAGAATCAGCAAGTCGCGCCTTTCATTCAGTTTATGGCGATGCAGGATAGCCCTTATTTGGTTGCCGCTTCGCGAGTCTGTAATAGTAATGGCGAAGATTGTAATTATGGTTCGTTGATTTTTGTTAAGAAGCTCCGTCAGGATTTTATTGATGAGATCAACCAGGCTACGGGGGTATCGGTTGCTCTTCAGGTAGCGGCGAATGACGATCAACTTCCAGTTACTGCGAATAATATCTCTTATATTCCCATCGCGAGTTACCCCGGTCAGCCATACCTTCTGTTAAAAATCAATCATGTTGTCAAGCTTCCTGCCTTTCTCGATTGGCAGGAGATAACGGCTTTAGGTTTTTTCTCCTTATTTATGTTTGTGATTTTCCATGCTTTGGCCAATCTGGTCGTCAAACCTGTGATTGAAGCAAGCCAGTTGATTATCAACTTTAAGCATAGCGGCGGAAAAATGCCGGAAACAGATTCATTTTTATCCAAAGAGATGCGTGAATTTGCTCAGAGTATGAATGAATTGATCGGTGAACTGGAAAGTAGCCGCGCGGAGCTGGAATGGCAATCGCAGCACGATCCGCTTACCCGGATAGCCAACCGCCGTCATCTGGAAAATAAAATCACACAGATTATTCAGCAACAACAGGTTCCTTATCTGATGGTATTCCTGATCGATATTGACCACTTTAAACGTTATAACGATCACTATGGGCATATAATGGGGGATATGGCGTTGCAGTCGGTGGCTAAGGCGCTGGATGAATTACCATTTGACGGAGAAAAAATTGTTTCGCGTTTTGGTGGTGAAGAGTTCTGTGTGGTGTGCGGTAGCGATAACTTACAGGATGCGAATCAGTATGCCCGTCAGTTGCGTCAGGCCATTGCCGATCTGAATATCGAGCATGATTTATCACCGACCAAACCGACCCTCTCGATCAGCATCGGTGGAGTCAATATTGTTGGTCCGGTATTAGCCAATTATCTGAGCTATTTCCATCACGCTGATGCTGCGTTATATCAGGCGAAAGATCAGGGGCGGGATCAATGGTATATCAAGACCTATCATTATCGGCATAATCCACATATGGATAATCAAGGTCTTGATTCAATACGCTAAGTCCAGGTAATCAGGTTGTCGGGTTGACGGCAGCGTTGAGGTAACCGGTGGTAATTGGATCCAGTTCTGCATCATTAATCTCATCAATGAAAGCTTCAACCACGGTATTCAAGTGTTCTTCGCCCTCATTAAAGTGAGCTATATGAAAGACCGCATCTCCCTCATTGACCAACGGCAGGGTCTGCTGGCCAATAACAATACCCCGTTTATTGGCTTTGACTTCGACTTCAACATAGCCTAATGGTGAGTTAATCAGTGCCAGAACCTGGCCTTTTTCGACTCTATCTCCGAGTGATACCAGAGTTCGCAAAATTCCATCATGTTCTGCCCGAATCCAGGTCGTAGAGCGGGTGACGACAGAAGTCGGTGTTTTTCGCCGACTTTTACGCACCATGCCAATCGCCTGCATCACCCGCTTGATACCATTGATTCCAGCAGTAATCGCGATCGGATCAAATTTCAATGCTTCACCGGCTTCATAAGTTAGCACCGTTAGCCCTTTATTTTCAGCTTCACTGCGTAGCGAGCCACCTCGTAATGGCGAATCTACTATCACAGGGGTCGCAAAGGCTTCTGCCAGACGCAGTGTGTCCGGTTTGCTCAAATCAGCACGGATCTGAGGTAGATTGGTCCGGTGAATAGCGCCGGTATGGATATCAATAATGTAGTCACATTTAAGTGCTACCTCATTAAAGAAAGTGTATGCCATACGAGAGGCGAGCGAACCTTTTTCACTGCCGGGAAAGCAGCGATTCAGATCGCGTCGGTCCGGCAGATAGCGTGATTTCTGGATAAAGCCAAATACATTAACTACTGGCACCATAATTAAGGTGCCGTTCATTTTTGCCGAATCAATCGCGTTGATCATTTGGCGTACGATTTCTACGCCATTCAGCTCATCGCCATGAATCGCGGCATTGACCATTAATACCGGGCCGGCATATTTACCATTGATCACCTCAATCGGAATCGAAAGTGGCGAATTGGTATAGAGTTTAGTGCCGGTTAATTCAACCACTTTGCGGCTATTGGGGGCAATCTGCTCACCTAAAAATGAGTATGAGCTATTGGGCTTAGCCCTTGCCACGCGTTTTAGTACGTTGTGATTTTGCATTTTTCTCAATAAAACTCACTATCATGCCTGCGATATCTTTGCCGGTAGCCGCTTCGATACCTTCTAAACCTGGGGAAGAGTTCACTTCCATGACTAACGGGCCCCGTGATGAGCGTAGTAAATCCACGCCAGCTACATTTAATCCCATTATACGTGCTGCTTCAACGGCTGTTCGGCGTTCTTCCGGGGTAATTTTTACTAAAGAGGCGGAGCCACCACGGTGAAGGTTGGAACGAAATTCGCCTTCTGCACCCTGACGTTTCATCGCGGCAATTACGCGATCGCCGATGACAAAACAGCGGATATCCGCACCACCGGCCTCTTTAATATATTCCTGAACCATAATGTTGGCTTTCAGGCCCATAAAGGCCTCGATAACACTTTCTGCCGCTTTGCGGGTTTCAGCCAGAACAACGCCGATCCCCTGAGTTCCTTCGAGTAATTTAATCACGACTGGCGCGCCGCCAACCATGTCGAGCAAGTCTTTTACATCATCGGGTTTACTGGCAAAACCGGTAATTGGCATTCCTATGCCCCGGCGTGACAGTAGCTGCATTGAGCGCAACTTATCGCGCGAGCGGCTGATCGCGACCGATTCATTGACCGGGTAAACGCCCATCATTTCAAACTGGCGCAGTACCGCGGTACCATAAAAGGTGACCGATGCGCCAATACGCGGCACAATGGCGTCAAAGCCAGCTAGTTCTTCACCTTTAAAGTGAATTTCCGGTTGTAGCGAGTTAATGTTCATATAACAGCGTAATGCGTCAATTACCTTCACTTCATGGCCACGTTCGTGGCAGGCCTGAATTAATCGTTTGGTTGAATAAAGTGAAGAGTTTCTAGACAAAATGCCTATTTTCATTTTTTTGGCTCCTCTTTCCTGGTAAGGAAAGAACGCGATGGATCGACAATAATTTTTTTATGCATGGCAGTCCGTCCTAATAGCATTCGGAACAGCATGTTTTCTCTGTTGGTCAGGGTGATTTCAATCGGCCAGCTCAGCTCGCCAATCATCACATCAGACCGAATCACAAAGCGGGTTTCTTCGTGCCCGCCAGAATCTCTTACCACTCGTTGATCGATCACCGGAGCCTCACATACTGTGATCTGCTCTTCATTATTTTGTAATGGGTGAATCCAAAAACGAACCCACAGCTGATCATCCTGTTCAAATGGTTCCAACTTAAAAGTATGTAAACAAGAGGTGCGAGCTCCTGTATCGACTTTAGCTTTAATCGTAGAAATGCCGAGTGATGGGAGGCTGACAACCTCGCGCCATCCGACGAGCATTTTATCTTTCATGCGCAGTTCTTCTAATTGGGGGAATTAAGTGACAACCTGAGTTTAAAAGACCCAGGCGAACTATTTTGAGTATAGTCCAATTGTTACATTGATATGGATAGAGATTAAGTTAACTGTAACAAGAGTAAGACAGGGGAACGAATGAGATTTTTGATCTTGTCGATTAATGTAATCTATCAATAGTGCAAAAGGTATACTTTTGTTGTTCTGATTCCCACGCTACTCCGTGGGAATCAAATTTCTTAATTGGCCAGCTTTACACTCAGGGCCGTAATGCAGTTAGTCACGCTCGGGAATAGAACGCAGAATGGTCTTCATCTGCAACCAAAACTGTTCAACCGTATCAATTTTCACCTTTTCGTCCGGTGAATGCGGGAATTTGATGGTTGGCCCAAAGGAGATCATATCCATATCTGGATATGGCTTCTTAAATAAGCCACACTCAAGCCCGGCATGAATCACCATTATATTCGGCTTATGGCCGTATATCTCCTGATACTGTTCACGGAAGATCGCCATGATTGGTGAGTCCGTGTCCGGGTTCCAGCCCGGGTAAGCATCGTAGAATTTAATCTTAGCATTCGCCAATTGAGCAACTGACGTAACCATGCTTTCAGTATAACGGCGACCGGAGTCAATCAGGCTGCGAATCAGGATCAATAAAGAAACCGAATCTTGCTGAGTTGTGACCACCCCGACATTAAGCGAACTTTCTACAATGCCCTCAATATCATCGCTCATGCGAATTACACCGTTAGGGCAGGCGTTTAAGGTGGCGATCACCTGTTTGCTGGCCTGTGTGGTCATTACCTGATCTGCATCGGTTTCTTGTAGTAGGCCAACAATATTGGGTTCAACTTTGCTCAGTTCATGCTGAATTAAAGTGATGAACTCCTGATAAGCACTAGTTAGTTGAGCCAATTGCTCTTGTGGGCAGGCCACGATCGTATAACCTTCACGTGGAATCGCATTGCGCAGGGTGCCGCCGATAAATTCGACCAAGTGCAGAGAAAATTCATTGTTTGCAGATGCAAGGAAACGTGCCAACAACTTATTGGCATTGCCTCGGCCAAGATGGATATCGACGCCAGAATGGCCGCCTTTTAATCCTTTTAGGGTTAATTTAACCGCCTGGTAGCCTTGTGGCATTGGCTGGCATTCAACCGGGATCTCCATTAAGCCGTTAATTCCGCCAGCACAGCCGACATAAACTTCGCCTTCTTGTTCTGAGTCAGTATTCAGCAGAATATCGCCTTCCAACCAGCCCGATTCCAGGCCAAACGCCCCTGACATCCCGGCTTCTTCGTTAATGGTTAGCAGAACTTCCAGTGGCCCGTGCTCAATATCATCGGCGGCTAATACCGCCAGGCAGGTCGCCATGCCGATGCCATTGTCGGCACCCAGTGTTGTGCCATCGGCGGTTACCCATTCACCATCAATATAAGGGCGAATCGGATCGCGGGTGAAGTCATGGTCGGTATCTTCATTTTTTTGCGGAACCATATCGAGGTGAGCCTGTAGTACGACGCCTTTGCGATTTTCCATACCTGATGTGGCCGGCTTGTTAATGAAAATATTGCCAACCGGATCGCGCTTAACCGCCAGGCCTTGTTCGGTCGCCCAGGAGACGATGTATTCAGCCAGTGCCTGTTCATGATATGAGGGGTGGGGAATGGAACAGATCTTATCGAAGAATCCCCAGACGAGAGAAGGCGAGAGTTTTGCAATCTCTGAATAATGTTGTGTCACAGTTTGCTCCTTTCACTACGAAAAATTAAGGCACATAGATTTACTGATAAAATAATCCGCTGCTTTATGGCCGATTTTTCAGAGAATAGCACCATTAAATAGTGGCGTGTAGTCGGGATCTCCCCTTTGTCGCCGGTGTTGGGTTGAATTCGATCAGAAGATTATTTAGCGCAATCTTAACAAAAGGTGATAAATATTCACATAAAATGACTTTTTTGTAATTTAATTACTAATTTTTGGAAATTAATTGCTTAAAATGAAATTTTTATGACGAATTTACCCTAATATCTTGTAATTAATTTTCGTTATGGTATATTTTTAAGCAATCCAGTGATGATCATCCCGATCGTTATTGTTAAGACTAGCTTGCTAGACTTGCACCACGAACTTTATTGTTCACCCCTAATTGATTGGACAGAATTCAACTTTTGGTTGATTACCATATCCGCCGCCACCTCTGATGAGGTGGCGTTTTTTTTGGATCTTTTTTACCTCGATAAGAATTAAAGTTGACTAAAAGGTCAGTTTTTATCTGGAGTTTGTCTACTTAAGCCACTATAATCTGCGCCCATTATCAGGGGCTAGCGCTCTTGTTTAGTGGTAAAGATCGTACTGTTTCGGCCAATCATTGGGTAATGTTGGCGATCTTTGCTATAAAATAGAGTGTTGCTGAGTGAAATCGAATTCAAGGGGCAGAGTAATGAGTAAGAAATTCCTAATCACCTGGGATAACATGCAAATGTATTGTCGTGAGCTTGCGGCTCGTCAGATGCCTGCTGAGCAGTGGCGCGGTATTTTGGGTGTCAGCCGCGGTGGATTGGTTCCTGCTGCTATTCTGGCTCGCGAGCTGGGTATCCGCTATGTCGATACGATTTGTATTTCGAGCTATGATCACGATCATCAGCGTGACATGAACGTGTTGAAAGCACCGGAACACGATGGTGAAGGTTTCCTTATTGTTGATGACTTGGTAGACAGTGGTGATACCGCACGTAAGATTCGTGAAATGTACCCTAAAGCCAAATTGATTACTGTTTGTGCTAAGCCTGCGGGTAAAGAGCTGGTGGATGAGTATATCGTCGATATCGCTCAGGACACTTGGATCGAGCAGCCTTGGGATACATCAGTTGCTTATGTTGAACCGATTAATCGTAAGTTGAAGTAAGCTTTTGATCTTAATTTTCAAAAATGGTCCTGTATAGGGCCATTTTTTTTAATAAGATAGAGGGATTATTTACAACGCGAGAAGTTTATGTCTGTTGATCCCTTCAAAGCTGTTAAGAGCAAAAACCTTTCTGAACGGTTGTTTGCTAACCATCGTCAAGCGAAAGAGACGTCGGGCTTAACCCAGTATATGCCCAGCAGCGAAAAATTTGTCGCCGATAAAGTCGCACAAACTGCCACTCCCTGGTACCGAACGTTACGGCGAATGCAATGGGTATGGGAAGGCATTGATCCAATTGATCAGGAAGAAGTACTCGCCAGAATCGCGTCATCGACGAGTTCTCGTACCCATGATGACTGGCTGGATACCGTGATGGGGTATCGCAGTGGCAACTGGGCGTATGAATGGACCAAGCTAGGGGTTCGTTATCAGCAGGAATCTGCAGATTTACAAGGTGAAGAAGCTGCAAACAAGCTGTTTTCGGCTTCGCTCTGCTTTAGTATTGCCGGTTATCCCCATCTAAAAAATGATTCACTTGCCACTCAGGCGCGCTCTTTGGCTACGTCAGCTTATAACGATGCTATTGAAAAAACGCGTTACGTGGTGAAACGGTTGGAATTCCCATACAAAGGGAAAAATATCATCGGATATCTACACTTGTCTAACACCGACCATCCCCAGCCAGTGGTGATGATGAGTGCTGGTATTGATGCGTTGCAAACTGATATGTGGCGTGTTTTCCGCGATTACCTTGCACAGCGCGATATCGCCATGCTGACCGTTGATATGCCATCAATTGGTACCAATTCACATTGGCCTTTAACTGAAGACACATCTGTCCTGCACCGGGAAGTGCTTAATCAGTTACATACTTTGCCGTGGGTTGACCACCATCGTATTGGCCTGTTTGGTTTACGTTTTGGCGGCAATGCGATGATTCGTCTCTCTTTCATCGAAGCGAACAAGGTGAAAGCCTGTATTGCATTTGGTGCGCCTATTCATGACATGCTCTCTTCACCACAAAAACTGAAAAATATGCCGAAGATGTACCTGGATGTGCTTGCTTCTCGTCTGGATAAATCAGCGGTAGATGTGGAAAGTTTATCCCGTCAGTTACGAGCTTGGTCGCTCAAAGAGCAGGGCTTTTTGATGGGAAGAAAAACTAAGGTGCCGATTCTTGCTCTCTCACTTGAGAGTGATTCGATCTCTCCCTATTCTGATAATCAACTGGTTGCTTTGTACAGTTCACGTGGACGAGCTAAACAAATAAAATCAAAGAGTTTATTCAAAGGATATGAGCAAGCGCTCGATTTAGCGATCAAATGGCTCGAAGACGAGCTGATTAAGTGATATTTGCTCGACATTTGTGCAACTTTATGTGTTTATACTGATTTAGGGGTAGAAAAACGATTAAATATTAATAAGTTGACAGGGAGAATCATAATGCCACACGAGGCAAAAAATCCGACATATCATCGTCTGTTAAGCGCATTTAAAGCGATAGGTCCGTATTTACGTGAAGATAAGTGCCAGGCTGAGTGTTATTTTTTCGATTGTTTATCGGTATGTGTCAATGATCAGAAAGCTCCGGAGAAGCGTGAGTTCTGGGGTTGGTGGATGGTCTTAACCGTAGAAGAAGGAAGTTATCAGGCGTGCTATAAATATGGGCGTTATGATCTGAACGGTGACTGGGTTGAAGATGAGTTAAAAACGACCAACCAAGAAGAGGTCGAACGGACCCGAATCGTGTTCCATGAGAAACTGGTAACCATGCTGGATAAGGATTTTTCCATCCATATTGATCTCAATGAGTGCGATTTAGTCTGCGATTGAGCCGGAACCACTTCATCTGATATAGAAAAGGTGCGTTTAGCACCTTTTCTACTTGTTAATTCTCTTATTGATTGTTAAAACATCCTATCCAAATTCCCATCGATAGATAAGGTTATGACGACGAAGCAAAGTGGAAAGGCTCAACAGTCCAAAACCGTGGTTGTTAAGCTAGGAACAAGTGTTCTTACCGGAGGTACATTAGCCCTTGACCGTGCCCATATGGTCGAGCTGGTCAGGCAGTGTGCTGAATTGAGAAAGCAAGGTCATTCTGTGGTGATTGTCTCTTCCGGAGCGATTGCCGCGGGCCGTGAGCACCTGGGTTACCCCGCTTTGCCCCAGACCATGGCCAGCAAACAGTTATTGGCAGCAGTTGGTCAGAGTCAACTGATTCAGGCCTGGGAATCACTGTTTTCTATTTATGGAATTAAAATCGGTCAGATTTTAATTACTCGCGCCGATCTTGAAGATCGAGAACGTTTCCTTAATGCCCGCGATACCATCGAAGCCTTAATTGATGCCGACATCATTCCCGTAGTGAATGAAAATGATGCGGTGGCGACAACTGAAATCAAAGTAGGTGACAACGATAACCTATCCGCTTTGATTGGTATTCTTTGTAGCGCAGATAAATTATTGCTGCTGACTGATCAGAAAGGTCTGTTTACCGCCGATCCGCGCAAAGATCCGAATGCGCAACTGATTCGCGAAGTCACCACCATCGACGATACGCTGAGAAAAATTGCCGGCGGCAGTGGCACCACGTTGGGGACTGGCGGTATGGCAACCAAACTGCAGGCGGCCGATATTGCTCGTCGCGCTGGCATTGAAGTGATTATCGCTGCCGGTAGTGCGCCGAATGTGATTTTTGATTCGCTGAGTGAGCAGCCACAAGGCACCCGTTTCTTGCCCCTTGAAGAATCACTGGAAAACCGTAAACGTTGGATTTTGGCCGGACCGGCATCAGCAGGGGATATTATGATTGATGAAGGCGCTGTTTGTGCCGTTATTTCTCGCGGTAGTAGTCTGTTGGCAAAAGGGGTGATTCAGGTACGAGGTCAGTTTGCCCGTGGAGAAGTTGCCCGCGTGATTAATAAATCTGGTAAGATTATCGCCAAAGGCATTTGCGCCTATTCCAATGAAGATTTAGAAAAAATTCTTGGTAAGCATAGTAAGGATATTGTGGCCATTCTCGGTCATGACTATGGGGCCGAGGTGATTCACCGTGATGACATGGTGGTCATTCAAGAATAAACGGAGTGTATCGTGGATTTAACAATCATGGGTAAAGCGGCTAAAGAAGCCGCTTTCCAACTAGCTACCGCATCAACCGCACAAAAAAATCGTGCATTAAGCCTGATAGCTGATGAATTAGAAGCAAACAGTGCCGCGATATTAGCCGCGAATGCGATTGATATTGCGCAGGGACGTGAAGCAGGGTTGAGTGAAGCGTTACTCGATCGCCTGCTATTAAATGATGCCCGTTTGAAAGCCATTGCTGCTGATGTGCGTAACGTGATCAACCTGAATGATCCGGTTGGCAGTGAAATGGACAGTCGGGTGCTGGAAAATGGCATGAGCCTGGCCAAGCGTCGTGTGCCGCTTGGTGTGGTTGGAGTTATCTACGAAGCGCGTCCGAATGTGACCATCGATATCGCCGCTCTGTGCCTGAAAACCGGTAATGCAAGTATTTTACGCGGTGGTAAAGAGACGTTTAACTCCAATATGGAGTTGGTTAAAGTGATTCAGTCTGCTCTTGAGAAAGCAGAATTACCGCTGGCATCGGTTCAGTATATTGAAAAACCGGATCGCGAACTGGTTGGTCAACTACTTAAGCTTGATCAGTATGTGGATATGATTATTCCTCGCGGAGGTGCTGGCCTGCATAAGATGTGTCAGGAAAACAGCACCATTCCAGTTATTATCGGTGGTTTTGGTATCAGCCATGTTTATGTTGACGCCAGTGCAGATTTAGACCGTTCTGTGATTGTGGTGGAAAATTCCAAAGTACAGCGTCCTTCTGCTTGTAACTCCCTTGATACGTTGCTGGTTCACCAGGATATTGCTCCAGAGTTTCTGGCTAAGTTAGTCCTTCGTCTTAACGATAAAGTGGCGTTTGTTGCCGAAGAAAAAGCTCAGCAGTTAATGCCGCTGGCTAAAGATATTCGTGCAGCTAAAGCCGGTGACTTTGATACCGAATGGCTCAGTTATACTCTTGGCGTTAAGGTTGTTGCCGATGTAAAAGACGCGATTGAGCATATGCGAGAGCATAATGCCAGCCACTCCGACGCGATCATGACCAACGATCTGTTTAATGCGGAACTGTTTATTAACTCGGCAGGTTCGGCGGCAGTGTATGTCAATGCATCCACTCGTTTTACCGATGGTGCTCAGTTCGGCTTAGGCGCTGAAGTGGCAGTATCAACGCAAAAACTGCATGCTCGTGGTCCGATGGGACTGGAAGAACTCACCAGTTATAAGTGGGTGGGTAAAGCGGATTATTTAGTTCGTAGCTAATGATCAGTTGCCGATTATTTTCAGGTAATCAATTACGGAAACGGAGCAGTTATGCATTGTCCTTTTTGTTCAGAGAATGAAACGAAAGTTATCGATTCACGTCTGGTTGCTGATGGACATCAGGTTCGTCGTCGCCGAGAGTGTCTTGCCTGCCATGAGCGTTTTACTACCTTTGAAACTGCAGAACTGGTCATGCCACGAGTGATTAAGTCCAACGGTAACCGCGAACCGTTCGATGAAGATAAAATGGCCAGTGGTATGCTGCGTGCGTTAGAAAAACGCCCGGTCAGTGCCGATGCCATTGAGCTTTCTCTTAGTGTGATCAAATCTCAGTTGCGGGCTACCGGTGAGCGTGAAGTACCAAGTGAACTGATAGGCAATCTGGTGATGGAGCAGCTTAAGGTGCTGGATAAGGTTGCCTATATTCGTTTTGCTTCGGTTTATCGCAGTTTTGAAGATGTACGAGAGTTTGGCGAAGAGATAGCTAAACTGCAGGATTAGGTTGAGAAAATGAGTCAATTTTCCCCTTTTGATCATCAAATGATGAGCCGGGCTCTGCATTTAGCCAACAAGGGGCGTTTTACCACCGCCCCCAATCCTAATGTTGGCTGTGTGATCACGCTCGATCAGCAGATTATCGGTGAAGGTTATCATGTCCGAGCCGGTGAACCCCATGCTGAAGTACACGCTTTGCGGATGGCAGGAGAAAAGGCGCGTGGCGCTACCGCCTATGTCACACTGGAACCGTGCTCGCATTATGGGCGTACACCACCTTGTGCCGAAGGATTGATCAAAGCCGGAGTCGCGAAAGTGATCTGTGCAATGAGCGATCCTAACCCGCTGGTGGCGGGAAAAGGTTTTGCTATGTTGCGTGAAGCTGGCATAGAGGTTGAAGTCGGTCTGCTTGAAGCCGACGCTCAAGCGCTGAACCGTGGTTTTATTAAGAAGATGAGCCAGGGTAAACCGTTTGTTCAGTTAAAAATGGCCGCAACCCTTGATGGTCAGACCGCACTAGCGAATGGAAAGAGCCAGTGGATCACCTCTGCAGCCGCCAGAAGCGACGTGCAGCGCTACCGTGCGATATCGGGAGCGATTTTATCTACTAGCCAGACGGTATTAATCGATAATGCTTCGTTAGCTGTGCGCTGGTCACAGCTACCCGCTTCGATCCAACAGGAATATTCTCAGCAAGCATTGAGGCAGCCAACACGAGTAATACTCGATCGTCGCCATCAATTGAGTGACGATTTACGCCTTTACACCGAGAGTGCGGGGCAGGTATTGCGCGTTGCTGCTCAGGATGCCGATATTTGTGTCGGCTGTAGCGACGATGGCGAGCTGGATCTGGCGGTGCTTTTCACTCAGTTAGCCAGTGAGCATCAGATCAATCATCTGTGGGTTGAAGCCGGAGCCACTCTGGCGGGAAGCCTGATTCGTCAGCAGTTAGTCGATGAGATTATTCTTTATCTGGCACCTAAGTTGATCGGCAGCGATGGACGAGGGCTGTTTGCTGCACTAGGCTTGAATGATATGAGCGATGTTATCGACCTCGATATCAAAGACATTACCCGTGTTGGTGCGGATATTCGTATTACCGCGCAACCCAATTATAAGACTCCCAACGACAAGAAATAACAGTTATGTTTACAGGTATTGTGGAAACAGTCGGTACGCTAGAGGCGTTAACCGCAAAAGGTGACGATATCAGCATTCGTGTGAATGTCGGCACATTAGATATGTCGGATGTGCAGTTGGGTGACAGTATTGCTACCAACGGTGTCTGTTTAACCGTGGTTGCATTTACTAGTAACACCTATACCGCAGATTTATCGGTTGAAACGCTGAAAAAGACCGGGTTTGCTCACTACAAGGCGGGCGATAAAGTTAACCTGGAAAAAGCCATGCTGCCGACTACCCGCTTTGGTGGGCACATTGTTTCGGGCCACGTGGATGGCGTTGGCGAAATTATTGAACGCCAGCCAGTCGGTCGCGCGGTCGAATTCTGGGTAGCTATGCCGCCTGAATTGAGTAAATATGTTGCTGAAAAAGGCTCTATCACCGTTGATGGTATCAGCCTGACGGTGAATGACTTACGGAAAAATGCCTTCAAGTTAACTATAGTTCCGCATACTTCGGCCCAGACCACGATGAATGATTTTCAGGTCGGACGTAAGGTTAATCTCGAAGTCGATGTGATGGCACGTTATCTGGAGCGCCTGATTAGTGCCAAAGAAGAGGCTGAACCTGAGTCACGTTTGACGATGGAATTTCTGCAAAAACACGGGTTTGTTTAATAACGAAACCTGTCTATAGTCCCTTGTGCCAATTGGGATGAAAGGATAATTAGCAATAGATATTGCGCGCCGAATTGTGCTAGAATCCGGCGATTCTCACGTATGAACAGAATTTAAAGGAAAGCTTATGAAAGTGATCGAGGGTGGTTTCCCTGCACCAAAAGCAAAAATTGCTATCGTTATTTCTCGTTTTAATAGTTTCATTAACGAAAATCTACTGGATGGTGCGATCGATACTTTAAAGCGTCATGGACAAGTGGCGGATGAAAATATCACAGTGGTTCGTTGCCCGGGCGCTGTTGAGCTTCCTTTAGTGGCTCAGCGAGTGGCAAAAACCGGCAAGTTCGACGCGATTGTTTCTCTGGGTACGGTTATCCGTGGCGGTACGCCGCATTTTGAATATGTATGTAGTGAGATGAACAAAGGTCTGGCTCAGGTTTCATTGGAATTCAGCATTCCAGTGGCATTTGGTGTATTGACTGTTGATACCATTGACCAGGCAATTGAACGCGCAGGAACCAAGGCTGGTAATAAAGGTGCAGAGGCTGCACTAAGCGCGCTTGAAATGGTTAACGTTCTTTCTGAAATCGATCTCTAATGGGGGCAAGTGTGAAACCAGCCGCACGTCGTAACGCACGTCAATTCGCTTTGCAGGCGATTTACTCATGGCAAATCACCAAAGATGAAGTTGCTAATATTGAAGCGCAATTTCTGTCTAATGGTAAGTACGATGATGAAGAACATCGTGCTGCTGAGCCAGCGTTGCAAGCACCAGAAACCGATGTAGATTACTTCCGTGATTTGCTTGTTGGTGTGGTAACGAACACCAATACCTTAGACGCAAAAATTCGTCCTTATACTTCTCGTCCTATGCAGGATTTAGATATGATGGAACTGGCTCTGCTGCGTCTGTCAATGTACGAGATGACACATCGTGATGATGTACCGTACAAAGTGGTGATTAATGAAGCTATCGAGCTGGCAAAAGTTTTTGCTGCCGAAGATAGCCATAAGTTCGTCAATGGTGTGCTGGATAAAGCCGCACCCCATGTACGTAAAAAGTAATTATTATTTCTGTTTAAAAGGTCAGCCACTGCTGACCTTTTTTATGTTCGGAACCGAGAGTGAATATGCCAGGAGAATTTAGCCTAATTCAGCGCTACTTCAGCGGAAAGCAGAACCAGCGTAAAGATGTAGACTTAGATATCGGTGATGATTGTGCGATTGTAAAAGTGCCAGAAAATTCGCGTTTGGCTATTACTACCGATACCTTAGTTGCGGGCACTCATTTTCTTGCCGATGCCAACCCTAGTTGGGTGGCACATAAGGCTCTGGCATCGAACCTAAGTGATTTAGCTGCAATGGGCGCAACGCCTGCCTGGTGTTCGCTGGCCCTTTCTCTACCGGAAATCGATGAAGCTTGGCTGGAATCATTCAGCGCGGCTTTTTTTGAACTGGCCAACTATTACAACATCAAATTAATTGGCGGCGATACCACCAAAGGGCCTTTGAGCATCACCATTACCGTACATGGTTTTTTACCGGCTAATTATGCCTTAACCCGCGATAATGCCCGTGCCGGGGACTGGATCTACGTGACTGGAAACCTGGGGGATAGCAAAGCGGGATTGGATGTGATTCTTAATCCTCTTTTACGCGCCCAGCCTTATGCTGAGCTATTGGAACAGCGCCACTATCTTTCTTCTCCCCGGGTTTTAGCCGGGCAGGCTTTACTGAGTGTTTCCAGTTGCGCGATTGATATCTCCGACGGGCTGATTGCTGATTTAGGCCATATCCTGCAGCGATCGAATGTTGGTGCCGTGATTGATGTGAATGCTCTGCCTCTCTCCCCAGAGTTACTGGCATTTTTAGATGGTAATAAGTCTCTGGCTCAGCAATATGCATTAACCAGTGGCGAAGAGTATGAGCTTTGCTTTGTCGTTCCGTCTTATAATCGCGGTGCACTGGAAAGTCATCTGGCGCATTGTCAGACGCCTTATCACTGTATCGGTCAGATCCGTGGCAAAGAGGGCTTAGAACTGCATGATGAAGGGAAAAAACTGACCTGGCAGTTGGTAGGTTATGACCATTTTGGAGAATAGACGATGAATGACCCGAAGAAAAAAATTAAATTTTCCAACCCTTGGCATTTGCTGGCTACAGGATTTGGCAGCGGCTTTGCGCCGATCGTTCCTGGCACTATGGGGACTGCACTGGCGATATTCCCTTATCTGTTACTCGCTCATCTTCCTTTTTGGCCATATGTTGCAGTGTGCCTGTTTTCATTTTGGATCGGCATTCATATTTGTCAGAAGACGTCTGATGATATGGGGGTGCATGATCATGGTTCAATCGTCTGGGATGAATTTGTTGGCTTATGGATCACTATGCTGGCTATTCCGTTCTATGGGATAAATCCGCTTGATTTGCAGTGGTTAGCGGCCGGATTTGTCCTGTTTCGCTTTTTCGATATGGTTAAACCTTGGCCGATTGGCTGGCTGGATAAGCGGGTTCATGGTGGGCTGGGCATTATGATTGATGATGTTGTGGCCGGAATTATGGCTGGAGTATCCTTGTTGCTGGTAGGGAATGTTCTTAACTGGCTATAAAACAATAAAGGCCTCAGTTCGCTCAGAATTGAGGCCTTTGTCCATGCTGTGTTTAATTAAAGCTTGGCTAAATCCGCTTCAATTTCTTTGATTTTAGCTGATACCACCATTTCTAAATGGTGTAAATCGGCTAACACCTTCTCCTTCAGTTCTGTGTCGGACAGAATATGAGGATCGGTAATCTGGTTCAGCTCATCGACAACCAGAGTCAGATTGCGGTTAATTTCTGTGATGTCTTTGTATTGGTGACTTCCACTATCGACCAGCACATGCTTCATTTGCCGCGGGTATTTAAATTTGACACTTTTAGCAAACAACTCTCCTTTTTGTTTGCGAAAGTAAATTTTTAAAACATCTTTTAATGCTTCTTGCCGTAGAGTATAACGCTCAATTTGGCTCGGATCATGGATGCCTAAACTAGTAAGGTGTGGAAACATAGGCGACCTCTCTATTTGGGTATACAATTAAACAGATTATTAACTCTATCTTTTAACTGTATCAGTGATACCGAAATGGTGGAGGCCTTTACTTATAAGTTGTGGGCAAGATCTCTAACTATTTTCTGTTCGTTATCTTTCTCTGCTTTTTGTACTCAGTTCGGCAGAAGCTGATCGACATTTTCAATCAACACTTTACTTAGTTGTTGTTCCTGATCTTCGGTCAGACGCGTGTTGTCCTGATTGGTCAGAATAAACAAGTCTTCAGCCCGTTCTCCCAGAGTGGTAATTTTTGCACCGTGGATATTCAGCCCTTGCTGAGCAAAGGTTGCTCCGACGGTAGCAAGTAAGCCTGGCATGTCCAGCGCAACGAATTCCACCAGTGTTTGCTTTTTGGTTTTGGTCGGCAGAAAGTCTACTTTGGTTTTGACTTTGAAATGTTGCAGATTGCTTGGTGCGCGGCGCATTTTATTTAGCACCGGCTCACCATTGCGAATCGCTTTCTGGATATGGTTGATGATCACCAGGTGACGTTCTGGTTCAATAATATCGCCCTGCTGATCCAGCACCATAAAGGTATCGAGGACATAATCATCTTTACTCGACATAATTTGTGCATCGTGAACGTTCAGACCACGGCGGTCCATTTCGGCCACAATGGTTGCAAAAAGGGCATGTTGATCTTTGGTATAGACAAACACTTCTGTGCCGCCGCGCGTTGAGGTTTTGCTGAACTGTACCAAAGGTTCATCTGTACGATGATTTAAAATACAGCTGCTGTGCCAGGCGATCTGCTGGTGAGAGTGACGTAAGAAATAATCGGCTTTAAACCGTTGCCACAACACTTCGATTTCACGTGCGGAAAAACCCTCTTTACGCAATAGTGCAGAAGCCAGCTGTTGATTGTGGCGGATGCGTTCCCGCACATCGACTGGTGTTTCCAGGCCGCGACGTAGCGCGCGTTGGGTTGAATAGAATAGTTCTGCTAATAACGTTCTTTTCCAGCTATTCCACAGTTCTGGGTTGGTTGCACAGATATCGGCAACGGTCAGGCACACCAGGCATTCCAGATACTCTTCATCGCGTACTTTCTTAGCAAATTCGATGATCACTTCCGGGTCGTAGATATCACGTCTCTGAGCTGTTACTGACATTAATAGATGGTTTTGTACCAGCCAGGAAACCAGCTTAGCTTCTGGCTTGGATAAACCATGTTCTATGCAGAAATCATACGCTTCTACCGCGCCGATTTCCGAGTGATCACCACCGCGCCCTTTGCCGATATCGTGGAAAATTGCGGCTAGGATCAGTAGTTCACGACGTTTGAGTTTCGGATAAATTTCACAACAGATCGGGTGCTTATTGTGATTTTCCGCATCGGCAAACAGGTTAATATTTTTCAGCAGACGAATACTGTGTTCATCCACCGTGTAGACATGGAACAGGTCGAACTGCATCTGGCCAACAATCTGGCTCCATTGTGGCAGATATGCGGCCAGTACACCGTGCTTATGCATCAGGCTGAACGCTTTAGTTAAGCAATTAGGATGGCGAACTAAAGCCAGGAACTTATCTCGTGCTGCCGGAATGGTACATAAGAAGGTGGTTAAACGGCGTCTTGCCGTGCGTAGTTCGCGCATGGTCGATGGGGTAATACCGGTGATTGAAGAGTCATTGGCAATATGAATGAACATATCGAGAATGGTTTCCGGTTTATCATGGAACAGATTATCAATGCGGCATTCGATCAGATGACCACTACGTTGAAACTGCTCATCAATAACTTCAATGTTTTGATCTTCATCATCGTTGAGGATAACTTGATCAAACAGCTTAAGCAGCATTTTGTTTAGTTCTGCCACCCGGCCCAGAGTACGGTAAAACTCCTTCATCATCATTTCAACCGGCTGGTTTCCTTCACCAACAAAACCGAGACTTTGTGCGACCGGGGCCTGATGAATAAAGGTCAGACGGTTATCATACCGACGAAGTTCCAGATGCAGGGCAAAACGGATGCGCCACAAAAAGTCCTGGCATTCTGCCAATTCGCGATATTCTGCATCGGTTAAAAATCCATAATGGCTCATTTCAAATAGGGAAGTCGCACCAAAGTGACGACGGGCGATCCAGCTTAAGGTATGAATATCGCGCAGCCCTCCAGGAGTGGATTTTATATCCGGCTCAAGGTTGTAGGTTGTGTCGTGATAACGGGCATGACGCGCACGCTGCTCTTCAATTTTTGCCCGAAAAAAGGTTTCGGTGGGCCAGAAGGATTCGGAAAGAATCACCAGTTTCAACTGATAGTAGTTCTCCTGGCTACCGGCAATCAGACGCGCTTCTTGCAGGTTGGTCGCTACGGTCAGATCTTCCCGGCCAATATCGGAGCACTCTTTAATGGTACGCACCGCATGGCCAACTTCCAGTTTCAGATCCCAGAGGAAGGTAATAAACAGGCTAATTTGGCTTTGTAATTCGCTATCCAGTTTATTTTTCGACAGGACCAGAATATCGATATCCGACAGAGGATGCAGCTCTTTACGACCATAGCCGCCAACCGCAATCAGGCTAAGATCATCGATTTTATCAAAATCGAAATAACGCCATAACCGTAGCAGTAACTCATCCATATATTCCGCACGGCCGTAAACCAAATCATTCACTGGGTGATGGGCCAGAAAACGTTCTTTCTGATAGAGACCAAAAATCTCCAACTGATTTTTTAACCCAGTGGTGGTCATCATTCCATCGGTAAAAGTGAGCGGCGTTTGGTAAGGCATAATTCGCATCCGTGCAAAGTAGAACTGAGAAAGGGAGTCAATGAATCTATCAAAGTTAACGATAAAAAAATATCCCTGATAGGCAGGGATATTTAAAATCGTAATCAATTAGTTGTGCATGATTCGTGGAATGGTTTCGTCTTTACGCAAGGTTAACACTTCGCAACCGGTCTTGGTGACCAAAATGGTGTGTTCCCACTGAGCGGAGTTTTTGCCATCGGCGGTATAGACCGTCCAATTGTCGTCGTCATCGACACGGCAGCCGAATTTACCGGCATTGATCATCGGCTCGATGGTAAACGTCATTCCTTCCTGCAGTACGGTACGATCACCGTTGCGGTAGTGAACCACCTGAGGATCTTCATGGAATCCTTCGCCAATGCCGTGACCGCAGTAATCACGCACAATAGAGAACTTAGTGCGTGGGTTATTTTTATTGTTAGTCTTAATGTATTTTTCGATCGCTGTACCGATTTCACCAAGTTTAACGCCCGGTTTTACCTGCTTCATACCGATGTACAGTGATTCCTGGGCAACCATGCACAGGCGCTTATCTTCCGGTGATACATCACCAACCAGGAACATACGTGAGGTGTCACCGTGGTATCCATCTTTGATCACGGTAATATCAATATTAAGAATATCGCCATCTTTTAGTATTGCCGGGCGAACATATGGACCAAACTCGCTATCTTCGATCGCCGGAATACCGTGGCAGATAATATGGTTGATTGAGGTACAAATAGATTTCGGAAAGCCGTGATAGTCAAGCGGTGCCGGAATTGCCTGCTGAACCTCAGTAATATACTTGTGGCAGATCTGATCCAGTTCTTCAGTGGTTACACCCGCTTTAACATGCGGTTCAATCATCTCCAACACATCAGCCGCCAGCTGGCCAGCAATACGCATTTTTTCGATCTGTTCGACAGACTTTATTTTTACAGACATTAGGCTTTCTCTACTTTAATTCTCTTAGCACGTCAAAATGTGCAAACGGGTGTATTGTAGCAATCGGGCTGATGAGCGCAACTGATCTCTCTGATCCTGGACCCCGTTGGGGCTGATTTTGGCTGTAATTCCTGGCAATTTTTACTAGCCACAGAGCGGTAAAATATGATATAAAGCGCGCCGGAATGGTCATCTATCTCACTCGTGCGTTAGCTGATTATTTCACACACACTAATTGTAAATCACACACATTTCGACACGTGTTCCGGGGTGCTCTAACGAATTGATTAGGGTCGGATGCATGGGAGATGTGGAGGCCTAACCCCATAGAGGATTTTAAAATGGCAACTGTATCAATGCGCGATATGCTTAAAGCTGGTGTTCACTTCGGTCACCAGACTCGTTACTGGAACCCAAAAATGAAGCCATTCATCTTTGGTGCTCGTAGCAAAGTTCATATCATCAACCTAGAAAAAACTGTACCAATGTTCAACGAAGCGTTAGCTGAGCTAAACAAAATCGGTGAGAAAAAAGGTAAAGTTTTATTCGTAGGTACTAAACGCGCTGCATCTGAAGCTGTTAAAGAAGCTGCTGTAGCTAGCAACCAATTCTACGTTAACAACCGCTGGTTAGGTGGTATGTTGACTAACTGGAAAACAGTTCGTCAGTCAATCAAACGTCTGAAAGATCTTGAAGCTCAATCTACCGACGGTACTTTTGACAAACTAACTAAGAAAGAAGCTCTAATGCGTACTCGCGAAATGGAGAAGCTAGAGAAATCTCTTGGTGGTATCAAAGATATGGGCGGTTTACCAGACGCACTATTCATCATCGATGCTGATCACGAGCACATCGCGATTAAAGAAGCAAACAACCTGGGCATTCCAGTAATTGCTGTTGTTGATACCAACTCTAACCCAGATGGCGTTGACTACGTAATCCCTGGTAACGATGATGCAATCCGTGCAGTTCAGCTATATCTGAACGCTGCAGCAACATCAATCAGCGAAGGTCGTAACAAAGACGTAGCTGCGATCGCTGAGATTGCTGACAAAGACGGTTTTGTTGAAGCTGAATAATTAGCGGCTCTGAGTTTTCTTTATTTATGCCATCTTTCTGAAGCATAAATGAAGTTATAGTTAGTATTGGGGGCCAACATAACGGCCCCTAATTTTTATCACATCCGGAATAGTCGAGGAATAGAGAATGGCTGTAACTGCTGCTCTAGTAAAAGAACTGCGCGAACGTACAGGCGCGGGCATGATGGAATGTAAAAAAGCGTTGGTTGAAACTGATGGTGACATCGAACTAGCGATTGAAAACATGCGTAAAAGTGGTGCTGCTAAGGCTGCGAAAAAAGCAGGTAACACTGCTGCTGAAGGTACTATCATCATCAAACAAGGTGAAGGTGTTGCTGCACTAGTTGAAGTTAACTGCCAAACTGACTTTGTTGCTAAAGATGGTAACTTCCTGGCATTCGCAAACGAAGTTGCTGATGCAGCTCTGGCTTCTAAAGCTACTGTTGAAGAACTTCAGGCTCAATTCGAAGAAGCTCGCGTTGCACTTGTTGCTAAAATCGGTGAAAACGTTGCCGTTCGTCGCGTAGCATACGTTGAAGGCGAAGCTCTGGCAACTTACCGTCACGGTGAGCGTATCGGTGTTGTTGTTGCTGGTACTGCAAGCGATGAAGAAACTCTTAAGCACGTTGCGATGCACGTAGCGGCTTCTCGCCCAGAGTACGTTAATCCAACTGACGTACCAGCAGACGTAGTAGCGAAAGAACGTGAAGTTCAGGTTGAAATCGCTATGAACGAAGGCAAGCCAAAAGAGATCGCTGAGAAAATGGTTGAAGGCCGTATGAAGAAATTTACTGGTGAAGTTTCTCTTACTGGTCAGCCATTTGTTATGGAACCTAAGAAATCTGTTGGCGAAATTCTTAAAGAGAAAGGCGCTACTGTTAGCACATTCGTTCGTCTAGAAGTAGGTGAAGGTATTGCTAAAGAAGAAGGTTTAAGCTTCGCAGAAGAAGTTGCATTGGCGCAAAAAGGTTAATCCTTAGTCAATAGGCTTAAATTAAGGACCGTAGCCCAGGCTGCGGTCTTTTCACGAATAGCTGAATACTCTTTTAATTGTGATTAATTCAATTTTATGCGACTTCGGAGTTGTCTCTGCCCCCATTTCCGCGCAGTATTGAAATTCCATTAATGACAGTTAAATAACAACGTTCTTTTTGAAGGTAAAGACCATGACGACAAATCCTAAACCAGCATATCAACGTATTTTATTAAAATTGAGTGGTGAAGCGCTTCAGGGTGATGAAGGTTTCGGTATTGATCCTGCTGTACTGGATCGTATGGCTCAAGAAGTAAAAGAGCTGGTTGAACTGGGTGTTCAGGTAGGTCTGGTTATCGGTGGTGGTAACTTATTCCGTGGCGCTGGCCTGGCTCAGGCTGGGATGAACCGCGTGGTTGGTGACCATATGGGTATGCTAGCAACCGTAATGAATGGCCTGGCAATGCGTGACGCTCTGCACCGTGCTTATGTTAACGCTCGTGTAATGTCTGCAATTCCACTGACCGGTGTTTGTGATGACTACAACTGGGCTGATGCAATTAGCCAATTACGTCAGGGGCGTGTGGTGATCTTCTCTGCGGGTACTGGTAACCCGTTCTTTACCACTGATTCTGCAGCCTGTTTACGTGGTATCGAAATCGAAGCGGACATCGTATTAAAAGCAACTAAAGTTGATGGTGTGTTTAATGCCGATCCTGTTGCTAACCCTGATGCAGAATTATATGGTAAGCTCACTTACAACGAAGTACTTGATAAAGAATTGAAAGTTATGGATTTGGCTGCATTCACTCTGGCTCGCGACCATAGTATGCCGATCCGTGTCTTTAACATGAACAAACCTGGTGCGTTACGTCGCGTGGTTATGGGTGAAACAGAAGGTACGCTAATTACTAAATAATAGTGATAGCCCATAAGAATAATGAGATAAGAATCAAGGTGATACTGTGATTAATGAAATTAAAAAAGACGCTCAAGAACGTATGGACAAGAGTGTTGAAGCATTAAAAAACAATCTGTCAAAAATCCGTACTGGTCGTGCGCATCCAAGCTTGCTATCCGGTATCTCTGTAGAATACTACGGCGCAGCAACTCCTTTGAATCAGGTGGCCAACGTTGTGGCTGAAGATGCCCGTACACTGGCGATTACTGTATTTGACCGTGAATTAACCGCTAAAGTAGAGAAAGCAATCATGGCATCAGATTTGGGTTTAAACCCAATGTCTGCGGGAACTGTGATTCGTGTTCCACTGCCACCGCTAACCGAAGAGCGTCGTAAAGATTTGGTTAAAATTGTACGTGGTGAAGCAGAAAGCGGTCGTGTAGCAGTACGTAATATTCGTCGTGATGCTAACGGCGATCTTAAAGCACTTCTGAAAGATAAAGAAATTTCAGAAGACGATGATCATAAAGCTCAGGATGAAATTCAGAAATTGACTGACGCTGCAGTGAAGAAGATCGATGATGTTCTTGCTGCGAAAGAAAAAGAGTTGATGGAAGTTTAATCGCTCATCTGAATTTGAAAGCGCTGTGCCTGACAGCTCAGCGCTTTTTTATTTATTAGTCATTCGATAAAGTCTAATTTCTATGCAAAACACTCAACTTTTACCTGATGCATTGCCTCAACATATCGCTGTGATTATGGACGGTAATGGGCGTTGGGCAAAAGAAAAAGGCAAACCTCGCGTTTTTGGGCACAAAAATGGGGTTAAAGCGGTTCGCCGCACCATTTCAACCGCCGCTCAACTTGGCATAAAAGCCATCACTTTATTTGCATTCAGCAGTGAAAACTGGCGCCGTCCCGAAGAAGAGGTTGGCGTGTTGATGGAGCTGTTTATTACCGTGCTCTCTACTGAAGTAAAAAAACTGCATCGCAACAATCTGCAGTTAAGAGTAATTGGCAATACCTCTCGGTTTAATCAACGCTTGCAGGATAAAATTGCCCAGGCTGAAAAATTAACCGCCAACAATACCGGTATGGTGGTCAATATTGCGGCTAATTATGGTGGCAAGTGGGATATTACTCAAGCAACAAAAAAAGTTGCACAGCTGGTCGCTCAGGGGTATCTGGCACCTGAAGAGATTACTGAAGAGACTATCCATCAATATCTGAGCATGAGTGATTTGCCGGATGTCGATCTGTTGATTCGTACCAGTGGTGAATGCCGCATCAGTAATTTCATGCTATGGCAACTTGCCTATGCAGAACTCTATTTTACTGAAACCTATTGGCCGGATTTTAACGATGAAAGCTTAATCGAAGCGGTGACCTGGTTTATCAACCGAGAGCGTCGTTTTGGCTGTACCGGTGAACAAGTAAAAGCACTGATTGAAAATAATAAATAATAAAGGTTCACGATTTGAAGCAAAGAATAATTACCGCTTTAGTCCTCGCACCCTTAGTTATCCTGGGGATTTTTAAACTACCGCTGCTCGCTTTTATTGCGGTATTGGCTGTGATTACCGGAATCGGATTCTGGGAGTGGGCCCAATTCGTTGGCGGCCGTTCGCGGATTGCTTCGATGATTCCCGCTCTGGTTTTAGGGGCAGCATTAGTTGCGTTTGCTTTCCCGCAGCTCTCCTTTACCCATACGATATCTTCTTTTCATCAATCCCTGTTGGCGATCGCTTTTATTTGGTGGATTTGGGCCAGCTATGCGGCGATGACGTTTCCGAATTCTCAACTCTGTTGGAAAGAGAAAGCTCACCTCAAGCATCTCTTTGGCTGGTTAACCTTGCTCCCTTTTTTCTGGAGTATTGTGCTGCTGCGTGCAGAAGGGATTGAAAGCGATTTTTCACACGGTGCCAAGCTGGTACTGTTTGTCTGCCTGATTGTCTGGACTGCCGATAGTGCTGCCTATTTTTCAGGACGTAGTTTTGGTAAACGTAAAATGGCACCAGCGGTGAGTCCGAATAAGACTATTGAAGGATTGATCGGTGGTGTGATTGGCGCGTTAATCGTTGCTTGGCTATTTGCCGATTGGTTTGATATCCATTTTGCCGGTTATTTCACTATGGGCGTGACGATTTTGCTCACTGTGGTCTTTTCGGTTCTCGGTGATTTGGTTGAAAGTATGTTTAAGCGTGTCGCTGGGATTAAAGATAGTAGTCATATTATTCCCGGACACGGCGGTATTCTGGACCGGGTGGATAGTCTAACTTCGGCGTTTCCTGTGTTTGCTTTTCTCTATTTTGTATTTAATTAGACAGTGATGTTGACCTGACATCGTTAATGGTTGGGACTATGCGTAAGATTACCATTCTTGGGGCTACCGGCTCGATCGGTGCAAGTACGTTTAAAGTGCTGGAAAACAATCCGGGCCAATTTATTGTTGAAGCGCTGGTGGCGGGTGTCAATGTCGACAAAATGGTGGAATTGTGTGCGAACTGGCGTCCCACTTATGCGGTGATGGCTAATGAATCAGCTGCCCGACAACTCTCCTCTGAATTAAAACAACTCAATATCCCGACTCAGGTCATGTCTGGTGAACAGGCAATGTGCGATGTTGCGGCACTGGATGATGTCGAAATGGTGATGTCGGCGATTGTCGGTGCTGCTGGATTATTACCGACCATGGCAGCTATTCGTGCCGGTAAGCGCGTCCTTCTGGCCAATAAAGAAGCTTTGGTGATGTCCGGGCAATTGTTTATTGATGCTGTCGAACAATATTCTGCAGAACTACTTCCGGTTGATAGCGAGCACAACGCTATTTTCCAATGTTTGCCGAGCGATGTTCAGCTCAGGCTTGGCCGCTGCGATCTTGATCAACATGGTGTTTCTCACATTCTCTTGACAGGTTCCGGTGGTCCGTTTCGTTATAGTGCAGTTGAGTCATTGCGAGATGTCACGCCGCAGCAAGCGATCGCGCATCCTAACTGGTCAATGGGGCCGAAAATCTCGGTTGATTCTGCAACCATGATGAATAAGGGCCTTGAATTTATCGAAGCCCGATGGCTGTTTAATACTCGTGAAGACCAGCTTAAAGTGTTGATTCATCCGCAGTCAGTGATTCACTCTATGGTACAGTATCGCGATGGTTCGGTTATTGCCCAGTTGGGAGAGCCGGATATGGCAACGCCAATTGCGTTGTCACTTTCGTATCCACAGCGAATTGAGGCTGGGGTTAAGCCGCTCGATTTTACTCAATTGAGTGAACTGACCTTTATGCCAGCTGACTATGCACGTTACCCTTGCTTAAAGCTGGCGATGGATGCCTGTTTTACCGGGCAACATGCGACAACCAGTCTCAACGCAGCGAACGAAGTGGCGGTGGCCGCATTTTTAAATCATGAAATTCGTTTTACCGATATTGCAACTATTAACGACGTTGTGTTGTCGAAGGTAAGCGGACGCAATACTATTAAGGTCGAAACCTTAGATAGTTTGTTGGAGCTGGATCGCGAAAGTCGTGCTCTGGCGGAACAAGCAGTTAAAGAGCGTAGGTTATGACATCAGCTTTATGGAACTTTGCTTCCTTTATCATTGCCCTGGGTATTTTGGTTACTGTGCATGAATTTGGTCACTTCTGGGTGGCTAGAAAGTGTGGTGTCAGGGTTGAACGTTTTTCTATCGGCTTTGGTAAGTCGATTTGGCGTCGTATGGGTAAGGATGGAACCGAATACAGTATCGCGCTGATTCCATTAGGCGGTTATGTAAAAATGCTTGATGGTCGCGCCGACGATGTGCCGCCGGAAATGAGTCAATATGCTTTTGACCGTAAGCCATTATGGCAACGTGCGGCCGTAGTTGCGGCCGGTCCAGCATTTAATTTTCTCTTTGCCATTATTGCTTTATGGTTGGTATATCTGCTCGGTGTCTCAACAGTGAGGCCAATTATTGGTGAAGTAGAACCCAATTCTATTGTTGCTGAAGCCGGATTACAGCCGGGAATGGAACTTAAATCGGTTTCTGGCGTCACAACTCCGGATTGGGAATCGGTCAACATGCAGTTGGTTGCTCATATTGGTGAAAGTCAATTGCAGTTGGTGGTCAGCTCGACCGACTCAATTGGCATGGAGCAGCAACTGAATCTCGATCTGAGCCGTTGGCAGTTTAACCCGGAACTTGATTCGGCGATGGCGACATTGGGCTTTAAACCATATAGCCCTGAAGTTTATACTGAACTTGATTTTGTCGCTAATGATGGTGCCGCAGCACGAGCCGGGGTTGAAGTCGGCGATATTATTCGCTCAATTGACGGTGTTGAGGTAAGTGACTGGCAACAGGTGGTGGATGCTATTCGCAGTCATCCGCTGGAAGCGGTCTCTGTGGTGGTTGAACGCAACGGCCAGTCAGTATCATTAAGCTTGGTGCCTGATGAGCAACGTCTGGATGGCGGTAATCTGATTGGATTTGCCGGTATTGCACCGAAGATGGCGCAGTGGCCGGAAGAGTATAAAGTTGATTTAAAATATGGCCCGCTAGAGTCTTTGACTAAGGCAGTAGCAAGAACCGGCCAATTAATTGATCTGACCGCAACTATGCTCACCAAGCTGGTGAATGGTGATGTCGGTCTGAATAATTTGAGTGGCCCGATTTCTATTGCCAAAGGTGCGGGGGCGACAGCCAGCTATGGCATAGTCTATTTTCTCAGTTTTCTGGCTTTGATCAGTGTTAACCTGGGGATTATTAACCTGGTTCCGCTACCTATGCTGGATGGCGGTCATCTACTGTTTTATGCGATTGAAGCTGTGATTCGACGTCCAGTTTCAGAGCGGATTCAGGAGATGGGGTATCGTATTGGCGGAGCGATCATTTTTTCTATGATGGCGATTGCAATTTTTAACGATTTTGCACGACTTTAATTTCACAACATTAATGACACGACACAGCAATGCTCGGCATTGAGTGAGTTGTAGCAAGGAATAATTAGAATAACGATGGCGATGAAAAAGCTTTTCTTGGCGGCAATGCTGGTTAGCAGCCTCTCTGCACATGGCGCCGAGACTTTTGTGGTCAAGGACATACAATTCGAAGGTTTGCAAAGGGTTACCCTTGGCGCGGCGCTGCTGAAAATGCCGGTGCGTATTGGGGATTCGATGGACGCTCAGGACGTTGCAGATACTATCCGCGCACTGTATGACTCAGGCAATTTTGAAGATGTCAGAGTCTTTCGTGATGGCGATGTTCTGCTGATCAAAGTTCAGGAACGTCCGACCATTTCTGATGTCACCTTCTCAGGTAATAAGGCGATCAAAGATGAGCAGCTTCAGCAAAACCTTGATGCTTCCAATGTTAAGGTGGGTGAGGCGTTAGACCGCACTGCACTGAGTAATATTGAAAAGGGTCTGGAAGACTTCTATTACAGTGTCGGTAAATATAACGCCACCGTAAAAGCTGTTGTTACACCGTTGCCGCGTAATCGTGCTGACCTGAAGTTTGTATTTTCAGAGGGTGTATCAGCAAAGATTCAGCAGATTAATTTTATCGGCAATCAGGAATTTGACGATGAAACCTTGCTGAACCTGTTTGATTTGAATGTGGATGTCGCCTGGTGGAACTTCCTTGCGGATGAAAAGTATCAGAAGCAGGTATTAGCGGGCGATCTCGAAAAATTGAAAACCTATTATCTGGATAGAGGCTTCCTCAAATTTCAGATTACCTCAACACAGGTCTCTATTTCTCCGGACAAGAAAGGAGTTTATATCACCCTGTCGGTCGATGAAGGTAAGCCGTATACCGTCAAAGATATTGAGTTTTCTGGTGAGCTGATCGGTAAAGAGGGGGAGTTTGCTGCACTTAACCCATTTAAGCCGGACGAAATTTATCAGGGGTCAAAGGTCACTTCTATGGAAGAGGAAGTGAAAAAAATCCTTGGTGAGGCCGGGTATGCATTCCCACAGGTACAAACCTTGCCACAGTTTGATGATGAACATCAGCAGGTTTCGCTGGGGCTGAATATTGCCACCGGTGAACGTATTTATGTGCGCCAGATTCGCTTTGTTGGCAATACCAATACCAAAGATGAAGTGCTGCGCCGCGAAATGCGTCAGATGGAAGGGGCTTGGCTGAATGCTAAGGCGATCGAAACCGGTAAGTCGCGTCTCAATCGTCTGGGATTTTTTGAAACGGTAGACGTACAAACGGTACGAGTACCAGGTTCCGCCGATCAGGTTGATCTGGTCTATCAGGTTAAAGAAGCCGAATCCGGCAGCATTAACTTTGGTATCGGCTACGGCACAGAGTCTGGCGTGAGCTTCCAGGTTGGCTTATCTCAGGATAACTTCATGGGTAGCGGTAACAATGTCGGCATCAGTGCGACAATGAACGACTACCAGAAAAACATTACCCTTAACTACACAGATCCGTACTGGAATATCGATGGTGTAAGTCTGGGCGGCAAAATTTTCTATAACGAGTTTGAAGCATCAGAAGCCGGGATTGTCGACTATAACAACCAGAGTTACGGCGTTGATCTTACCTGGGGCTTCCCATTTGATGAACTGAACCGCTTTGCTTTTGGTGTCGGTTATACCCATAACAAGATCGGTAACTTATCGCCTTATGTTCAGGTTGAGCAGTTCCTGATTGCCCAAGAAGAGAACGTAACCACTGACGGTAGCCTGGTCACTAACGACTTTGATATTACACTTTCCTGGACGCGTAATAACCTGAACCGTGGTTACTTCCCGACGGCGGGTAACTACCAGAAAGCGGCTTATACCATTACTACACCGGGATCGGATGCGCAGTACTTTAAGTTGCAGTATGACCTGCGTCAGTACTTCCCGTTAACCGAAAAGCACGACTTTGCTCTATTGATGCGTGGCCGGGTTGGCTACGGTAATGGTTACGGCCAGACCAATGGTCAGGATAATTTGCTGCCGTTTTATGAAAACTACTATGCAGGTGGGTTCAGCACTCTGCGTGGTTTTGGTTCTAACTCGGTGGGGCCTCGTGCGGTTTATCAGAGTTACTCTGATTCCAATAACGGCTCAGTTTATGCGGGCTCAGATTCTGTTGGTGGCAACGCAGTGGCGAACGCCAGTATTGAGCTAATCGTACCGACACCGTTTGCCTCAGAAGAAGCGCAAAGTCAGATCCGCACCAGTTTATTTATGGATGCTGCCAGCGTGTGGGATACCGAGTTTGATTACAACGCCAGCTCGGTGGACTATGGCAGTTCCTATTATTATGACTATTCAGACCCGGGTTATTACCGTTCGTCTTACGGTGCCGCGTTGCAGTGGATGTCTCCGATGGGACCGTTGGTTTTCTCGGTGGCTAAACCTGTTAAAAAATATACTGGTGACGATGAAGAGTTCTTCACCTTCACCATTGGCCGAACATTCTAAAAGTGTACAAAGGGAATTATTTTGAAAAATTCAGTGAAAGCGTTAATTATTGGTTTTACCGTTGCTGCGGCTTCTTTCTCTTCTATGGCAGCAGAAGCCGCACAAAAAGTCGGCTACATTAATACCGCGAAAGTTTTTCAGGCAATGCCACAGCGCGAAGTGGCACTACAAAAAATTCAGGCTGAATTTAAAGATCGTGCGCAAGAGCTACAACAGCTGGAATCGGATATCAAAGCGAAAGTTGAAAAACTTAAGCGCGATGCCTCTTTAATGAGTGACGATGAAGTTAGCCAGTTGCGTGTTGATATCAGTCAACTGGATAGCAGCTATAAGATCAAAGGTCAGGCCTTTAAGCAAGCCACAGCTAAACGTGAAGCGGAAGAAAATCAAAAGTTATTTCAAATTATCGGCGATGCGGTGAATAAAGTTGCAGAAAAAGAGAAGTTTGATTTAATCATTGATTCTCAGGCACTTCGTTTTGCAACCCCTGAATTTGATATTTCAGATAAAGTTATTAAATCCATAAAATAATAGTTAAGTAGAGCAAGATGAAACAGATCACATTAGCTGAAGTGGCAGCGATTACCGGTGGAACCCTGATTGGTGACGGTACATTAACCGTTCACGCCGTTGCGCCGATGGATAAGTCTTATCCGGGGGATGTGACTTTTCTTTCCAATCCACGTTATGCCAAGTTTCTCGCTGAATGTAATGCGACTGTGATCATGGTGAAAGAGCCGCAGAAAGATTCCTGCCCCGGGAATGTCTTGGTGGTTGATGATCCGTATGTTGCTTTCGCCAAGGTGGCTCAGGCACTGGATACTACTCCGCAGCCTGCTGAGAAGGGCATTCATCCGACGGCAGTTATTGCGGATGATGCAGAGATTGGCAATAACGTTGCTATCGGTGCCAATGCGGTTATCGAAAGTGGTGCTTTTTTGTCCGATGATGTTGTGATTGGTGCTGGCTGTTTTATCGGTAAAAATGCCCGTTTAGGTCAGGGAACTCGTTTGTGGGCCAATGTGTCGATTTACCATAATGTAGAATTGGGTCACTCATGCCTGGTTCAGTCGGGTACTGTGATTGGTTCTGACGGTTTCGGTTATGCCAACGAAAAAGGCGAATGGGTGAAAATCCCTCAGCTGGGTTCGGTTAAAATTGGCAACCGGGTTGAGATCGGTGCTGGTACGACGATCGATCGCGGCGCTCTGGAAGATACGATTATCGACGATAATGTTATCCTTGATAACCAGTTACAAATTGCACATAACGTACACATCGGTTACGGCTCAGCGATGGCTGGCGGAACTATCGTAGCCGGTAGCTCTAAAATTGGTAAATACTGCATTATTGGTGGCGGCGCGGTGATTAACGGTCATATCGATATTGCAGATGGCGTTACCATTACTGGTATGGGAATGGTGATGCGCAGCATTGAAGAGAAAGGTGTCTATTCATCCGGTATTCCCTTGCAGACCAACAAAGAGTGGCGTAAGACAGCCGCTTTGGTGCATCGTATAGATGATATGCATAAGCAGCTTAAAGCGCTGGCTAAACAGCTCGAAGATAAATAAGCGTTCCATTTGGACTTTTAAGAAAAAAGGTTCGCGTAGAGCGGCCTTTTTTTGTTTATAATGCGAATAATTTTGCATTTAAGTATAGGAAAATGACCTTGACTACTGAAAAGAAAACCATGGATATCCCTGAAATTCGTTCACTTCTTCCACATCGTTTCCCGTTTCTGTTGATTGATCGTGTAACTGATTATCAGGAAGGAAAATATCTTATTGGCTTAAAAAATGTTTCAGTTAATGAGCCTCAGTTTACCGGTCATTTCCCGCAGTTACCGATTTTCCCGGGTGTCCTCATTCTTGAAGCAATGGCACAGGCAACCGGCCTGCTGGCATTTAAAACTTTTGGAGCACCGACAGAAAACGAACTCTATTATTTTGCTAGTATTGATAATGCTAAGTTTAGAAAACCTGTCGTCCCTGGTGATCAACTGTTTGTTGAAGTTGAATTCCTGAAAGAGCGCCGCGGAATTGCACTGTTTAACGGTGTGGCAAAAGTTGATGGCGAAGTGGTTTGTTCGGCCGAACTAAAATGCGCTCGTAGAGAGTTCTGATTATGATTCATGAAAGCGCTCAGATTCATCCTACTGCCATCGTAGAAGAGGGTGCAGCCGTTGGTGCCAATGTTAAAATTGGCCCGTTTTGTTATGTCGATAGTAAAGTGGAAATTGGCGAAGGTACCGAGCTTCTTTCGCATGTTGTAGTGAAAGGCCCAACGACTATCGGTAAAGACAACCGCATTTTCCAGTTTGCCTCGATTGGTGAACAGTGCCAGGACCTGAAATACAAAGGGGAAGACACTAAGCTGATCATTGGTGATCGCAATACTATTCGTGAAAGTGTGACTATGCACCGTGGTACGATTCAAGATAGCGGAATCACCCGCGTTGGCAGTGATAACTTGTTTATGATTAACGCTCACGTCGCGCATGACTGTGTGATTGGAGATCGCTGTATTTTTGCCAACAATGCAACCCTTGCTGGCCACGTAACGATTGGCAATCAGGTGATCGTTGGCGGGATGAGTGCGATTCATCAGTTCTGTCATGTTGGTGATCACTCAATGCTGGGTGGTGGCTCGATTGTGGTGCAGGATGTGCCTCCTTATGTGATGGCACAGGGTAACCACTGTGCACCGTTCGGCATTAACGTTGAAGGGTTGAAACGACGTGGTTTTGAAAAGCCGGAAATCCATGCGATTCGCCGCGCTTATAAGTCACTGTACCGCAATGGCTTGACATTGGATGATGCCAAAGCGGAAATTGCTAAGGAAGCGGAGACTTACCCAGCAGTGAAGCTGTTCCTTGATTTCCTTGATCAATCTACCCGCGGTATTATTCGCTAATGCTAGCTGATTCGCAGACGGCTTCTGGGCCTCTTAGATCTCCTTTGCGAATTGGTATTGTTGCCGGAGAACTCTCCGGTGACACCCTCGGCGAAGGCTTAATCAAAGCGATAAAGCAGCGTTATCCCGATGCCGAGTTCGTCGGCATCGGCGGGCCAAAAATGATCGCTCAGGGCTGCCATTCTTTATTTGATATGGAAGAGTTGGCGGTGATGGGGTTAGTGGAAGTATTAGGCCGATTGCGTCGCCTGTTTCAGGTCAAACGTGAGCTGGTCGATTACTTTGTTGCTAATCCGCCAGATGTCTTTATCGGTATTGATGCGCCGGATTTCAATCTGCGCCTGGAGCTTGATCTTAAGCTAAGCGGGATTACCACCGTTCATTATGTCAGCCCGTCTGTTTGGGCCTGGCGGCAGAAACGTATTCATAAAATCGCCAAAGCAACCAACTTGGTGTTGGCTTTCCTACCGTTTGAAAAAGCCTTTTATGACCGTTTCAGTGTACCGTGTGAATTTATTGGCCATACTTTAGCTGATGCGATTCCTCTTAATTCCGACCAATTCGCTGCTCAGCAACTGCTTGGTCTCGATCCGTCTAAACGCTGGTTGGCTGTGTTGCCGGGGAGCCGTGGCAGCGAGTTAAAAATGCTCAGTGAACCCTTTATCAAAACCTGTCAGTTGCTGCAGCAGCAACACCCCGATTTAGGTTTTGTGGTAGCACTGGTTAACCACAAGCGACGCGAACAGTTTGAACAGGCCTGGCAGCAATTTGCTCCCGAGCTCGAATTTACTCTGATTGATGATACGGCACGCAACGTTATTACCGCTTCTGATGTTGTATTACTCGCCTCCGGTACTGTTGCATTGGAGTGTATGCTGGTCAATCGGCCGATGGTGGTCGGTTACAAAGTTAATGCGATTACCGCCTTTATCGCTAAGCGCCTGGTAAAAACCAAATATGTATCACTGCCGAATATTCTTGCCGATCAGGAGTTGGTGAAAGAGTTTCTGCTTGAACAGTGTACCGAGGAGAATCTGGCGCAAGAAGTTAACCGATTGCTAAGCAGTGATAACCAGCAATTACAGCAAACGTTTAGCCAATTGCATCAGCAGATCCGCAAAGGGGCTGATCAACAGGCCGCAAAGGCCGTGTTAAATTTAATAGGTAAATGGTAATGGCTAAAGCTCCGTTAGAGTTCGCTCCGTTCGAATATCCACAAGACTATTCCTTATTTGCTGGCGTTGATGAAGTGGGCCGAGGGCCACTGGTCGGTGATGTGGTGACCGCTGCCGTAATTTTAGATCCGAATAATCCGATTGAAGGGCTGACCGATTCGAAAAAGCTCTCCGAGAAAAAGCGCCTGGCTCTTTTCCCTGAAATTCAGCAGAAGGCATTAGCCTGGTCAATTGGTCGCTGTTCTCCGCAGGAGATTGACCAACTGAATATCCTGCAGGCGACGATGGTGGCTATGCAGCGTGCGGTTGATGGATTAAAAATCAAACCTGATTTTGTCTTGGTCGACGGTAACCGTTTGCCGAAGTGGCCTTATGCCGGACAGGCGGTAGTTAAGGGTGATCTGCGTGTTGCCGAGATCAGTGCTGCTTCTATTCTGGCTAAAGTTGTGCGTGACGGTGAAATGGAAGAGCTGGATAAGCTTTATCCGCAATTCGGTTTTGCTGCACATAAAGGTTATCCGACCAAAGCACACTTTGCTGCGATCGAGCAGCATGGCGTGATTGATCAGCATCGTAAAAGCTTTAAACCGGTTAAGCACGCACTAGGTTTGCTGGATGATGAGGAATCTGTCCATGGCTGAACCGAAATTTATTCACCTTAGAGTTCACAGTGACTTCTCTATGGTTGATGGTTTGTCTAAGGTTCCGCCGCTGGTAAAAAATGTGGCAGCCATGGGTATGCCGGCGATGGCCTTGACCGATTTTACCAACCTGTGTGGCTTGGTGAAGTTTTACAGTACCGCTCACGGTTGCGGGATAAAGCCAATTGTTGGTGCTGATTTTTTAGTTCAATCGGCTGAATTTGGTGATGAATTAACTCGTTTAACCATTCTGGCGGCTGATAATACGGGGTATAAAAACCTCACCTTACTCATTTCCAAAGCGTATTTGCGTGGGCATGTTCAGCATCAGCCGGTTATCGACAAAGAGTGGTTGGTGGAGCATGCCGAAGGTATTCTTATTTTATCCGGCGCTCGCCAGGGCGATGTTGGCCGGGCGTTATTGAAAGGCAATCGCAACCTAGTGGAAAGTTGTGTTGCTTTCTACCAGAAGCATTTCCCGGATCGTTATTATCTCGAGTTAGTCCGCACCGGTCGTGCGGATGAAGAAACCTATCTGCACTTTGCGATTGAGCTGGCCGAGCAGACTGACTTGCCGGTTGTTGCCACAAATGAAGTGGTTTTCTTAAGTGAAGATCTGTTTGAAGCGCATGAGATTCGGGTCGCGATTCATGATGGCTATACACTAGAAGACCCACGTCGACCAAAGAATTACAGCCCTCAGCAATATCTGCGTTCCGAGCAGGAGATGTGTGAACTGTTCGCCGATATTCCGGAAGCGTTGCAGAACACAGTGGAAATTGCCAAGCGCTGTAATGTTACTGTCCGCCTAGGAGAATATTTCCTGCCTAACTTCCCGACCGAAGGGATGAAGATTGAAGAATTTCTGGTTAAGAAATCGGAAGAAGGATTAGAAGACCGACTGGAGTTCCTTTTCCCTGATCCAGAAGTTCGCGCCAAGCGCCGCCCGGAATACGATGAACGCCTGCAGATCGAGTTGCAGGTGATTAACCAGATGGGATTCCCGGGTTACTTCCTGATCGTAATGGAGTTCATCCAGTGGTCGAAAGATAACGATATTCCGGTGGGGCCAGGGCGAGGATCGGGTGCCGGTTCTCTGGTGGCTTACTCGCTTAAAATCACCGATCTCGATCCGCTTGAGTACGATCTGCTGTTCGAACGCTTTCTTAACCCGGAGCGGGTATCAATGCCCGATTTCGACGTTGACTTCTGTATGGATAAGCGTGATCAGGTGATCGATCATGTGGCCGAAATGTACGGTCGCGATGCGGTATCTCAGATCATCACTTTTGGTACCATGGCGGCAAAAGCGGTTATCCGTGACGTTGGCCGGGTGCTGGGGCATCCGTTTGGCTTTGTCGATCGTATTTCGAAAATGATTCCGCCCGATCCGGGCATGACGCTGGAAAAAGCCTTTAAGGCCGAACCGGCATTACCTGAGCTTTATGAAGCGGATGAAGAAGTTCGCGAACTGATCGACAAATGCCGAATTCTGGAAGGTTGTACCCGCAACGCAGGGAAACACGCGGGCGGGGTGGTGATTTCACCGACTACGATTACCGATTTTGCACCGCTTTATTGTGATGCCGAAGGTAACTTCCCGGTTACCCAGTTTGATAAAAACGATGTGGAATACGCCGGTCTGGTTAAATTTGACTTCTTAGGTCTGCGAACCCTGACGATTATTGACTGGGCGCTTGGGCTGATAAACCCGCGTTTGGAAAAAGAAGGTAAGCAGCCGGTTCGGATTGAAGCGATCCCGCTCGATTGCCAGAAGTCATTCCGCACGCTACAGAACTCGGAAACAACGGCGGTATTCCAGCTTGAATCCCGTGGGATGAAGGACTTGATCAAGCGCCTGCAGCCGGACTGTTTTGAAGATATTATCGCTTTGGTGGCACTGTTCCGCCCTGGCCCGTTGCAGTCGGGCATGGTGGATAACTTTATCGACCGTAAACACGGCCGTGAGCCCATTTCTTACCCGGATGAAAAGTGGCAGCATGAATCGCTGAAAGAGACGCTGGATCCGACCTACGGCATTATTCTCTATCAGGAACAGGTGATGCAGATTGCCCAGATCTTGGCCGGCTATACTCTGGGCGGTGCGGATATGTTGCGTCGTGCGATGGGTAAGAAAAAGCCGGAGGAGATGGCCAAGCAGCGCGACGTCTTTGAGAAAGGAGCGATTGCCAACGGTGTCGACGGCGAACTGTCGATGAAAATATTTGACCTGGTTGAAAAATTTGCCGGTTATGGCTTTAACAAATCGCACTCTGCCGCGTATGCATTGGTTTCCTACCAGACACTGTGGCTTAAGACGCACTATCCGGCTGAATTTATGGCAGCGGTAATGACCGCTGATATGGACAATACCGAGAAAGTTATTGGCCTGGTCGATGAGTGCATTCGCATGAATCTCAAGGTGCTGCCACCGGATATTAACTCGGGTCTGTATCGGTTTAACGTTGATGACAATGGCGCGATTGTCTACGGTATCGGTGCGATTAAAGGGGTCGGTGAAGGCCCGATTGAAGCGATTCTCGAAGCGCGTAATAAAGATGGTTATTTTAAAGATCTGTTTGATTTCTGTGCCCGGATTGATCTTAAACGGGTCAATAAACGGGTGATTGAAAAACTGATTTATGCCGGAGCGCTTGATCGCCTTGGTCCGCATCGCGCCGCGATGATGGCCTCACTGGACGATGCGGTTAAAGCGGCCAGTCAGCATCACCAGGCTGAATCTTTTGGTCAGGTGGATATGTTCGGTGTATTGACTGAAGAGCCGGAAGCGGTAGAGCAGAAATATACCCAGGTTCCACCATGGCCGGAAAAAGTATGGTTGGAAGGGGAGCGTGATACCCTCGGGCTCTATCTGACCGGGCATCCAGTCAGTGCTTACATTAAGGAACTCAGCCATTACACCAGTTGCCGGCTTAAAGATGCTGCGCCGACCCGGCGTGATCAAACGGTGACATTAGCCGGTCTGGTTATTGGGGCAAAAGTGATGACTACCAAGCGCGGTTCCCGCCTTGGCGTGATCACGCTTGATGACCGTTCTGGGCGAATTGATGCAACTCTGTTTTCTGATACATTAGAAAAGTATGCAGAGCTGCTAGAAAAGGATAGAATCCTGATTGTTTCCGGACAGGTCAGCTTTGATGACTTCAACGGTGGACTTAGAATGACGGTCCGCGATCTTATGGATTTGGCCACAGCGCGTGAGAAATTTGCCAGAAGTTTGTCACTGTCTGTAGCACACAATCAAATTGGTGACTCGTTTTTTGAGCAATTCAGCCAAATATTAGAGCCACACAAAGCAGGTATGGTTCCGGTGCATGTATACTACCAGCGCGATGATGCTCAGGCTCGTCTGACACTGGGCACGGAATGGCGGGTAACGCCCAGCGATACGCTGCTGGATGAATTAAAGCAACTACTTGGACAAGACCAGGTAGAATTAGAATTTAACTAAAAATTCAGCCAATTAGATATACTCAAATCGGGTATAAAAGCTGAAAGAAAAGGGATCGGTAATGAGCCTCAACTTTTTAGAATTTGAAAAACCTATTGCAGAACTTGAAGCAAAAATTCAGGCGCTTCGTGATGTTTCTCGTCACGGCGGTGATGCTTCGGTTGATCTCGATAAAGAGATCGAGCAACTAGAGAAGAAAAGTCTCGAGCTGAAGCATAAAATTTTTGATGATTTAGGCGCATGGCAGGTTGCACAACTTGCCCGTCATCCATTGCGTCCGTACACGCTGGATTACATCAAACATATCTTTACGGATTTTGATGAGTTGTGTGGTGACCGCGCATACGCGGATGATAAAGCGATTGTCGGTGGTATTGCCCGTTTGGATGGTCGCCCGGTCATGATTATCGGCCACCAGAAAGGACGTGAAACACGCGAAAAAGTACGTCGCAACTTCGGCATGCCAAAGCCGGAAGGCTATCGTAAAGCATTGCGTTTAATGCGTATGGCTGAGCGTTTCAATATGCCGATTATCACTTTTATTGATACCGCTGGTGCATACCCTGGTGTGGGTGCTGAGGAACGTGGTCAGTCGGAAGCGATTGCCACTAACCTAAAAGTGATGTCTGGTCTGAAAGTGCCAGTGATCTGTAATGTGGTTGGTGAAGGCGGTTCTGGCGGTGCGTTAGCTATCGGTGTCGGCGATTATGTCAATATGCTGCAATATTCAACCTATTCGGTTATTTCACCAGAAGGCTGTGCTTCTATCCTATGGCGCGATTCTGATAAAGCACCACAGGCGGCGGAAGCAATGGGCTTAACCGCGAATCGTCTGAAAGAGTTGGAACTGATCGATGAAATTATTCAGGAACCATTAGGTGGCGCGCACAGTGATCCTGTTCAGACCGCGATTAATGTTAAACAGACACTGGTTCGTCAGCTTGATGATTTACAAAGTATTAAAACCGATCTGTTGTTGGACCGCCGTTATCAGCGCCTGATGACTTACGGTTACTGCTAAGCATCCATCTGGTGTGTAACAACGGTTAGTTAATTTATAGGGTTGAACCACAAGTTCAGCCCTTTTTTGTCTGCGAGTGCTTATGTCTGCTGAGCTAGCTACCTTATTCCGTCAAACGCTTTGTCCTCATCTGGAACCTGAAGTATCTCACAAGGCTCCACAGGTTGTGGTGGCATTCAGTGGCGGAATGGATTCACGAGTGTTGCTGGAACTGGTCAGTCAGCTCAAACTGAAATCACCGTTTAACGTAAAGGCAGTGCATGTTCATCACGGATTGAGCTGCAATGCTGATGAGTGGGTTGAACGCTGCCGACAGTGGTGTGAGGCGCTCAATATTGAACTGGCCATCGAATATGTACAACTGGAGACCGGACAAGGTGAAAGCCTGGAAAAAATTGCCCGCGAAGCCCGCTATCGGGTACTGGCTGGTCATTTAAATCCCGGTGATATTCTGCTTACCGGCCAACATGCGGACGACCAGTTGGAGACCTTTTTGCTGGCACTGAAACGTGGCAGTGGGCCGAAAGGGTTATCTTCAATGGCGCAGGTAATGCCGTTCAATCAGGCGTTGTTGATTCGCCCTCTGTTAACTGTGACCCGCGAGCAGATCTATCATTATGCTGTAGCTCATGAGTTAGATTGGATCGAGGATGAGAGTAATCAGGATATTCGTTTCGATCGCAATTTTATCCGCCATAAGGTTACTCCGGTTCTCACTCAGCGTTGGCCATCTATTCATCAGGCCGTACAACGCAGTACTCAGCTGTGCGCCCAACAAGAAGCACTGCTTAATGAATTATTAGCCGATAAACTAAGTGCCGCGCTTGCAGCTGATAACAGTCTATCGATCTCGGCTTTAACTCAGGTAAGTGATGCGGCACGTGATCATCTGCTAAGGATGTGGTTAGCCAGACTCCATCTACCTATGCCCAGCCAGTTGCAGTTGAATCATCTTTGGCTGCAGGTTGCACTGGCAAAATCCGATGCTAATCCGAAATTACAGTTGCATGATATTGATATTCGTCGCTTTTCCCAGCGGTTATATTGTGTTACTCAGACTCAGGATATCTCTGGCTGGAAAGCGCAGCTACAGATAGGGCAGGAATTAGCGCTTCCCGATCAGTTGGGTTGCCTAGTCCTGCAAAGTGGCGAGCAAATATCAAATGGAAAAATGGGATTGAATTGCCAGGCATTGAAAGAACCGTTATCTGTCATCTTTGAACCTCAGGGGTTACAGGCTTGCCCTGTTGGTGGAGTAGGGCAGAAAAAGCTCAAGAAGTGGTTCCAGCAACTGGCCGTTCCCAGTTGGCTACGTCGTCGGATACCTATTTTGCTCTGTGGTAATCAGGTTGCTGCTGTGGCAGATTTATTTGTCGACCGCCAATTTAGTGGTAAAGATTGTGAGTTAATCTGGAGCAAACAAGCTGAAATTGTGCCAGAATGTAGAGAATAAACAATAAGTAAGCCTATCCTAGGGAGTCAACGCTTATGAAAAAGAAGATCATGCTGATGGCTGCACTGTTGTGTAGTGCGACAACGGCGTTTGCCGCAGATATTGAAGCCGGTAAAGCTAAGTCCATGATTTGTGCTGCCTGCCACGGTCAGGATGGCATCGCAGTCATTGATGGTTATCCTAATTTGCGTGGTCAGAATCAAAAGTATATTGTTTCTGCATTGCATGCTTATAAAGATAAGTTACGCACTGGTGGCAATGCGATGCTGATGCAGCCGCAAGCGATGCTGTTAAGTAATGATGATATGGAAAACCTAGCCGCCTATTACTCAAGTTTAAAATAACTCGTTATATGATCAGTCTGGTTCTATATTGATTGTTTTGCATAGCTGACTAATAATGTCAGACATAAATTGAAGCTTAAGGGATGAAGATGAAAAAAATAGAAGCCATTATTAAACCTTTTAAATTGGACGATGTACGTGAAGCATTAGCTGAAGTGGGCATTACCGGGATGACAGTTTCTGAAGTCAAAGGTTTTGGCCGTCAGAAAGGTCACACTGAACTTTACCGTGGTGCTGAGTATATGGTTGATTTTCTGCCTAAGGTGAAAATTGAAATTGTGGTAGCTGCGGATGTGGTCGATAAATGTATTGATACTATTATCGAAACGGCACAAACCGGCAAGATTGGCGATGGTAAAATCTTTGTCACCGATGTGGAGCGCGTTATCCGTATCCGTACTGGTGAAGAGGATGAAGACGCGATCTAATTCTACGTTATTTCTGCATAGGGAGCCGCCAGGCTCCTTAGTTGCAATGATGGGCGTATGACATTGAAGCTACGGGTTTTTCTCTATACCTTGCTCACTGTGCTGCTGGCAGCAATCGGTGGTTTTTTGTACGTCTTTCAAACATCAGATTCTTTAGAAATCGTTTCTATTGCTAAGCCTGATAGTAAAACGGTTTTTCAACTCACCCATATGCTGCCCGCGGCTTGTATTATGCAATCGGGAAAAACGCCAATTGATAACCACGGCCGGCTTAATATTCTGGTGTGGAATATCTATAAGCAACAAAAAAATTCTTGGGCAACTTATCTGAATAACTACAGTACCGATCGGCAAATATTATTGTTACAAGAAAACCGTCTCGATGATCAGTTTGAAGACTGGTTGCGGATCCGTCAGTTCAGTGCCGCACAGGTTAGCGCTTTTTCGATGCTGGGTGATACGACCGGGGTAACCACACTTGCACAGGAGAACGCGACATTAAGTTGTGGCACAACCGAAATGGAACCAAATATTCGGTTAAACAAATCGTCTCTAATGAGTTATTTCCCCCTGAGTAACGGTAAAACGCTGGTGGTGGTTAATCTGCATATGATTAATTTTACTGTCGGGGTAGAAGCCTATCAGCATCAATTGAAAATGGTGATACAACAGGTGTATGACCATGAGGGGCCAATGATTGTTGCCGGTGATTTCAATAGCTGGAGTGACAAAAGAGAGGCGATTTTACATGAGTTTATGGCGTCGCTGAATCTGCATGAAGCGGTGTATACACCGGATAATCGTAAACGTTTTTTTTATAATGATAATCCGATCGATCATCTGTTCTACCGAGGATTAAATCTAAGACGCGCCAATGTTTCTCTCACTGACGCTTCTGATCATAATCCGATTCTGGCTTCTTTTTTTATTGATTAAGCATTTTCTGCACTGTCTTCCGGCAGATAAATTCTCAGCGTCTGCCCGACACGAATAACTCCCGATTTATCAAGCTGATTCCATTTAACAATATCCTGGCTGGAAATATTAAATTGTTGCGCTATTTCACTTAGTGTATCGCCAGGTTTAACCTGATAGTTGATCAGATTACTTAAGGTGGTTGCATTATCTAACTGCTTCACCACCAATTGTTGGCCCACTTTTAAAGTACTGCTGGCCTTAATATTGTTCCATTGCGCAATCTGCTGGTGAGGAACTTTATGTTGACGGGCAATTTTCCACAATGTGTCACCAGACTGTACGGTATGCGTTACCTGATTGGCTACCTGGCCAGTAGATGATGACGACTGAATTAAATTTGCCAGTTGCTGATCGGTGGTGACTTGTGGGTTGCGAGTCGGAATCAGCAAATATTGACCGATGCGGATTAAATTACTCTTTAAATTGTTGGTCTTTTTCAGCGATGAGGTTGGGATATTGTAGCGCTGTGCCAGAACTCCAATAGAGTCACCACTTTTAACCCGGTAGCGCTCATATCGGATACCTTTCCCCCGGTTTTGCGCTAGCTTCTGATTAAACAGACTTGCTTTTTCCAGCGGAACTAACAGGCGTTGTGCCCCGGTTGGAGAGGTGGCCCACTGCTTGTAGCCTGGATTCAGTGCTCGCAACGTTTGGTAATTCATATCAGCATAATTGGCTGCAATACGTAGATCAAGCTGCTCGTTTGGTTCGATTACCTTTAAATAGGGCTTGTTGGCAATAGCTGGTATTTCGAGGCCATAGACTTCTCTATTAGCAATAACATCGGCCAGTGCCAATAGTTTCGGTACGTAGCTGCTGGTCTCTTTTGGTAACGAGAGATTGAAAAAATCGGTAGGTTTATTGGCTTTCTGATTTTTTCTAATCGCACTGGAAACCCGACCTCCACCACTGTTATAGGCGGCGATAGCATGGTACCAGTTACCATCAAATCGCTGATTTAAATAGGATAAATAGTCCAGGGCAGCTTCTGTCGAGGCGTAGACATCACGGCGACCGTCATACCAAAAGTCCTGGTCCAGACCATAACGTTTGGCGGTACCGGATAAAAACTGCCATAAACCTACGGCTTTACCTTGCGAATAAGCCTGGGTGTCAAAAGAGCTTTCAACAACCGGTAACAGCGCCAGTTCCAGCGGGAAGTTGCGTTGTTCGACTTTTTCTGTGATCAGATAAAGGAAAGGTTCGGCTCGTTGTGCTACGGTCTGTAAATGACCGGGATGCTTTAAAAACCAGTTACGGTAGTAGTCAACTTTTTTATTATCAGGAACCGGCAGTGAAAACTGCATACTGATACGCTGCCACAGATCGGTTTGTGTCTGAGGTGTTTCGCTTGAGTTGCTCTGCTGTTGCTTAATTCTGGCTACGGTTGCCGCTGCAGATTTGAGCTTGCTTTGATCGTATACGTTTTCAACGGGTGCTGCAGGGCTGTTGGTTTCACTGTCTGGGACAGATGTTGTGGGTTGCGTAATTTGGCAACCAGCCAAGAGTAACAATAATCCCCAACTGAGATTAAACTTCATAGTTCAGAGCCTTTTTCTTTAACAGTTGGAGATAATATTGTCTCAATTTAGCGATGACAAGTCGCAAGTGGTTAAAAATTGTTCTTCCAGTCACGTAAAGCCGTAAAAATAGTCAGTGAATCATGATTTTCCGCCAAATTTGCCACTGATTTTATGACATCAGGCTCAGTTGTGCGCAGAAATGGATTAATCTGCTTTTCACGGCCAATGGTGGTCGGCAGGGTTGACTGATTATTGGCACGTAATCGATTAACTTCATCACGATAAGCATCAAGTTGCGAATTTTCAGGTTCAACCGCTAAAGCAAAAGCGACATTACTGGCGGTATATTCATGGGCGCAATAGACTTTGGTTGCTTCATCCAGATCGGCTAATTTTTGTAGCGAATTCCACATTTGCTGATATGTCCCCTCAAAAACCCGGCCACAGCCAGCAGAAAAGAGAACGTCGCCGCAAAATAGCATCTGATAGCCGAGATAACCAATGTGTCCATGAGTATGACCGGCCAGACCAAGAACAATAAATTGGTGGTCAAACAGGGTGATTTGGTCACCATCTTCAACGCTGTGAGTCAGCCCCGGAACCGGGTCGTTTTTCGGGCCAATCACATCGGCTTGTGGAAAAGCACGTTTTAGCTCCGCAATTCCTCCAGTGTGATCTTTGTGGTGGTGAGTAATTAAAATTACGTCTAAGGTTAGGTTATTCGCAGCCAGGTAGCTTAGAACTGGCTGGGCGTCTCCTGGATCAACGATCGCACATCGCTGTTCGTTATTTTGAATTGCCCAGATGTAATTGTCATTAAATGCGGGTATGCTCTTTATTTGTAACATAATTTTATCTCCAATCACCTGAGTATATGGGTTGCCATGGAACCAGCACGTAGCAAAAAAAGGCTTGAGAAACCGAACTCCTGGTCTCAGTTGAAAAACGGCCAATGGGTTCAGGAGTCGATTCAACAACGGCTTGACGAATGGTGCCCCAAATTATTTGGCTACCATATGCTAAAGCTAGGTGGACTCAGTTGTGAGATTGCCAGTTGTACCTGCAATATTCAACACCAGGTGAACCTGGATATTGAAAATCCTCTGCATACCGTGATTGCCGATAGTTATTATTTGCCTTTTCTCGAGAAGAGCATTGACGTTGTGGTATTGGCTCATCAACTCGATTACTGCAATGATCCTCACCGATTGTTACGCGAAGTTGACAGGGTATTGGTCGATGACGGTTATGTGATTATAACTGGCTTCAATCCGGTTAGTTTAATGGGTGTGTCAAGTGTATTGCCGTGGCGCAAAAAATATCTTCCCTGGAGTGGGCGTATGTTTACGCCCAATCGGGTGAGTGACTGGCTCGGGCTGCTTAACTATCAGGTAATTGAGTGTGACCGCTATGCCTTATTACCTTTGGCGCGTTACCGCACCTTTGGAACTTGGCTGGAAAATCACACCAGTGACTGGACTGGGTCAATCAGCAGCCTTTATTTTATCGTGGCGCGAAAACGTACTTATCCGTTGAAGCTGATTAAACCACACTGGCGTTTGAAACGAGCTTTGTCTCCGATTGGAGCAAACTGCCGCGCCAGCGATTAGCCGGGCTGATAACCAGTATCGTCTTCGCTCGGGTTTTCTGCAGCCGCGCGGGCGATTTCATCACAAATTTCGTTTTCGCGATGCCCGGCATGGCCTTTTACCCAGTGCCATTCAACTTGGTGACGCTGGGTTTCCTGATCGAGTTGTTGCCATAAATCGGCATTTTTAACCGGTTTCTTGTCGGCAGTTTTCCAGCCGCGCTTTTTCCAGTTATGAATCCATTGGGTTATTCCCTGGCGCACGTATTGGCTGTCGGTGGTGAGAATGACCTGACAGGGTTCTTTAAGTGAACGCAGCGCCACAACTGCCGCCATCATCTCCATTCGGTTATTGGTCGTCAGGCGATAGCCCTGTGCTAACTGTTTTTCGTTCTGTTTATAACGTAATACGATACCGTATCCGCCGGGTCCCGGATTACCTAAACAAGATCCGTCTGTGAAAATTTCCACCTGTTTTGCCATGATTTGATACTATATGTGCAGGTCATTGATAAAACATAGTCTGACATAGATAAGCAAATGAATACTAGTCACAATTCTGAATATCAGCGTATCGTGGTTCTCGATACCGAAACAACAGGTATGAACCAGGAAGGCGGCCCCCATTATGAAGGGCATCGTATCATTGAGATCGGCGCGGTAGAAATTATTAACCGTAAACTGACCGGCAGGCATTTTCACGTCTACCTAAAACCGGATCGTATGATTCAGGAAGAGGCGATCAACGTTCATGGTATCACCGATGAATTCCTGCGGGATAAGCCTGATTATGTTCAGGTACATCAAGAGTTTATTGAATTTATTAAAGATGCCGAATTGGTTGCCCATAATGCGCCGTTTGACGTTGGTTTTATGGATTATGAGTTTTCCAAGTTGGCAGGGAATACTTTAACCACCGAGCAAATCTGTAAGGTGACCGATACGCTGGCAATGGCCAAGCGGATTTTCCCTGGCAAGCGCAACAACCTTGACGTGCTCTGTGATCGCTACGGCATCGATAACTCTCACCGGACCTTGCACGGGGCATTGCTCGATGCGGAGATTCTGGCGGATGTTTATCTGCTGATGACCGGGGGTCAGACGGCGTTGCAGTTCAGTGCCGGTGAAGCCTCTGCGGACGGCAGTGGGGGTGAAGCGATCAAGCGTGTGGCCAGTGGGCGAAAAATGCTAAAGGTTTTGCCTGCTTCGGCCGATGAATTACAAGCACATCAAGAACGTTTAGATTTAGTCGAGAAAAGTGGCGTCTGCCTGTGGCGTCAATAGGAGTATAACTATGCTACGCATTATGGCGCTCATCATTGGTGTTATCACCTCAATGTGTAGCATAGCCGCAACCGAATCGTCGCAATCTTTATTAGATAATCGCTTCCGTATCGATCCGACCATAGAACAGATCACTTTTCTTATCTACCGTAGCAACCCTTCTCATCCTGTTGTATTAGTGCGTCCGGATGGGCATAAATATTACGCAAGCCGTCATCCGGATAATGTCAGTTGGTATCAGGAACCTTCGATGGACATTGTATCGATTGATAACCCGATGCCCGGTCCGTGGCAGGCAGTGGGAAAGGTAACACCGAAAAATAATATTGTTCTGATTTCCCATCTACAACTCAGCTCTGATACTTTACCGATGCGTATGTATCAGAACGAAGAGGTTAAATTTACTGCTCGTCTGACAGTTGATGGTAAGCCATTATTATTACGTGATTTTCTCGACAGAGTTAGTCTGAAAGTTACTTTTACCAAGTATGTGGAAGATGAAGAAAATTTAGTTTGGGAAGCCAGACCGAAGCCTATTACAGTTGGTGAGTTTCAGGATGATGGACGTGGATTTGATGAGCATCCGGGCGATGGTGTTTTTACCGTTGGGTTAACCATGTCGCCTGAACCCGGTAAATATAGGGTCAGAATTACTTCCGGTAACGGAGTCTTTTTGCGTGCGGTCGAGCAGGAAGTCTTGGTTTATCCTATGCCGATCACGACCACGTTTATTCAGGCTCGTGTTGCAACCAATGCCCATCATGTTGTATTGACTGGCGATGAAGGCACCATTAAACCTGGTAGTCTGATTGCCCATATCGAACATTCCGACCAGTATGACAATATTGACCGGATTGAAGGGCAGGCCTCAGATGAGGGACTAACGGTAAATCTGCAAGTGCCTAATGTTGACCGTCTCGGTAACTTTAAATGGCATGGCCGAATGTATGCGACCGAGGACGGGAGTGATCGGCCACTAGCGTTTTCAATTCCTGAACACACCTATAGTGTGGTCGAAGAAGTGGATGTTGAACAGGCACGGCAGGTTCGTGAACAGGCGCTTGAACTACAACGCAAACTGGAAGAAGAGCAAGCATTGATCGCCGCTCGAGAGGCTCAGCGCCAGACCCGTTTGATTTACATCGGGGCCGGCAATTTGCTTGCATTGATTCTTGGCTTAGTCATCTGGTTTATTATTCGTAAAATTAAGGCGAAAAGGGCGCTACAGCCGGAAATGCAGTTAACTATGCCGGATGACAAAAAATAATATTGTGAGGGTAAGTCGGTGCTTATCCTCAATTTTTGACCGTTTCTCTATCGACAGAAGAGCGGATTACGGTAAACTCACCACTTCTTATTTCCTTTTTCGTTCCATCCGACCGACTTAAAGAGACCAATCCTATGTACCAAGATCTAATTAAAAATGAGCTCACAGAAGCGGCAGAAGTATTGAACCGATTTTTAAGTGATGATGCCAACCTGGCTCAGATCGAGGCAGCGGCAAAGTTACTCGCCGACTCGTTCAAGCAGCAGGGGAAAGTTCTTTCATGTGGTAATGGTGGCTCTCACTGTGATGCAATGCACTTTGCCGAAGAACTGACTGGCCGTTATCGTGACAATCGCCCGGGTTATGCCGGTATCGCAATTTCTGATCCGAGCCATCTTTCTTGTGTAAGTAATGATTTTGGTTATGACTTTGTCTTCTCACGTTATGTTGAAGCCGTTGGTAACGCCGGAGATGTGCTGTTTGGCCTATCTACTTCTGGTAATTCCGGTAACGTGATTAAAGCGATTGAAGCGGCAAAACAAAAAGGCATGAAAACCATCGCTCTGACCGGTAAAGATGGCGGTAAAATGGCGGACCTGGCGGATGTGGAAATTCGTGTACCGCATTTTGGCTATGCCGATCGAATTCAGGAAGTGCATATTAAAATCATCCACATTTTGATTATGTTAGTAGAGAAAGAGATGGCATAACACCATCTTGATTGATTGTATAAAGAAAGAGGATAAAGCATGTGTGAATTGCTCGGTATGAGCGCAAATGTACCGACCGATATTTGCTTTAGTTTTACTGGCCTGATGCAGCGGGGCGGCAATACCGGCCCGCATCGCGATGGCTGGGGTATTACTTTTTACGAAGGAAAAGGTTTCCGTACGTTTAAAGATCCACAGCCGAGCTGTAAATCAAAGATTGCAGAGCTGGTCCAGGCGTATCCGATAAAAAGCTGTGCGGTGATCAGCCATATTCGTCAGGCGAATCGTGGCGGGGTATCATTAGAAAATACCCATCCGTTTACTCGCGAGCTATGGGGGCAGTTCTGGACCTTTGCCCACAACGGTCAATTGACTGGTTATGAAAATCTTTATACGGCGAATCATCGGCCTGTGGGGAAAACCGACAGCGAGCTGGCTTTCTGCTGGTTATTGAAAAAGCTCGATGACCGCTATCCTCAGCCGCCGGAAAATCTGGAGGGTGTGTTTGAATACCTGGCGCAATGCTGTGATGAGCTGCGTGCAATGGGGGTATTCAATATGCTGATTTCCAACGGTGAGTATGTGATGAGCTATTGTACCAATCATCTTTACTGGATTACTCGCCGCGCTCCGTTTGGTAAAGCCACCCTGATAGATGAGGATGTGGAAGTTAACTTCCAGGAAGAAACCACACCAAATGATGTCGTGACTGTGATGGCTACTCAGCCGCTAACTGCCAATGAACAGTGGCAACGGATGAAGCCGGGCGAGTTTAATCTGTTTCACTACGGTGAACTGGTTAAAACCAATAGCGATCAATTGCGGAATGTTGCTTTTGCCGAGAAAAAACCGGCTAATCAGGCCCCGACCGAGCCGTTGGTGTAAGTAGATGCCCCTTGATGGGATACAATGAAAAAGGACTGAAAAATCAGTCCTTTTTTCTATCAAAACTCACAACATCCGTAATTTACTCACCCAGATGCCCGTGCATCCCCAGCTCTTTGCCATCTAAGAAAGCTTTGCCTTCTTTCATCGCTAAACGATCTTCAACAAACCATTTTGCGACCAGCGGATAGATACGGTGCTCTTCAGTCTGAACGCGCTGAGTTAAGCTGTCGACCGTATCTTCATCAAAGATAGGTACACGAGCCTGGAAAATAACCGGGCCGCCGTCCAGTTGCTCCGTTACAAAATGAACGCTGGTACCGTGCTCTTCATCCCCGGCGTGGATAGCGCGTTGATAAGTGTTAAGGCCTGGATATTTAGGTAGTAGTGACGGGTGGATATTGATCATGCGGCCAAGATAGTGGCGAACGAATTCGCCACTCAGAATGCGCATGTAGCCAGCAAGGATCAGCAGATCCGGCTGGTATTCATCGATTTGTTGCATCAAAGCCTGATCAAAAGCGTCGCGTGTTTCAAAAGCTTTAGGATCTACGAATACAGCAGCAGAACCTGCTTTTTTCGCCCGCTCAAGTGCATAAGCTTCAGCTTTATTAGAAAATACCGCCGTTACCTTGCCTGTGGTGATCGTCGACTCACAAGCATCCAGAATCGCTTGTAAGTTGGTCCCGTTACCTGAAACTAAAACAACAATACTTTTCATCGCTTAGTTAATCTCTACCTGAGCTTCACCAGCTTGTGCTGCTGCAATAGAACCGATAACCCAAGCGTTTTCGCCTTCAGCTTTTAACAGCTCAACAGCGGCTTCAGCCTGATCTTGTGGCAGTGCGATTACCAGACCAACACCACAGTTAAAGGTACGGTACATTTCGCGAGTTGCCACGTTGCCTTTTTCTTGTAACCACTTAAAGATTACTGGCCATTCCCAGCTGCTACCATCGATAACGGCTTTCGTGCCTTCTGGCAGTACGCGTGGAATGTTTTCCCAGAAACCACCGCCAGTGATATGAGAGATTGCGTGGATATCGTGAGTAGCTGTCAGTTTAAGGCCCGATTTGATGTAAATCTTAGTTGGTTCCAGCAGACGTTCGCCAACGGTTTTGCCGTCCAGCATTTCATTTTTGTCAGCGCCAGAAACTTCAAGAATTTTACGTACCAGTGAGTAACCGTTAGAGTGTGGGCCGCTTGAACCAACCGCAATCAGAGCATCACTAGCCGCAACTTTAGTGCCGTCGATAATTTCTTCTTTCTCAACCACACCAACACAGAAGCCAGCAACGTCGTAATCTTCGCCTTCGTACATTCCTGGCATTTCAGCAGTTTCACCGCCGATTAGTGCACAACCTGCTTGCAGACAGCCTTCTGCAATACCGGTTACTACTTCTGCAGCGGTATCAACATCTAACTTGCCTGTTGCATAGTAATCAAGGAAGAACAGAGGTTCTGCGCCCTGAACGATCAGATCGTTTACACACATTGCCACCAAATCAATACCGATGGTATCGTGTTTATTCATATCCAAAGCCAGTCGCAGCTTGGTACCTACACCGTCTGTACCTGAAACCAGTACAGGCTGTTTATATTTGGTCGGAAGTTCACATAGTGCGCCGAAACCACCGATACCACCCATAACTTCAGGGCGACGAGTTTTTTTAACTGCACCTTTGATACGTTCAACTAGTGCGTTACCTGCGTCGATGTCTACGCCAGCGTCTTTATAGCTTAGGGAAGTGTTATTGCCACTCACGGGGAAATCCTCGTTTATTGTTGGATATGAAAACGGCGCTATTCTACAGGGGAAAAAAAGAAAAGGAAAACGTTTGCGTAGCTTTTTTAATTGATTTGGATACCTGAAAAGCTGGGAAGAAGTCGGTATAATCCTGGCCACTTAGTCAGAATTATCGGAGAGAAAAATGAAAGTTGTTGAAGTGAAACATCCTTTGGTGAAACACAAATTGGGTTTGATGCGTGAAGGCGACATCAGTACCAAGCGTTTTCGTGAACTAGCCACAGAAGTGGGCAGCCTGCTTACTTATGAAGCAACAGCAGATTTTGAAACCGAAAAGGTGACCATTGAAGGCTGGAATGGCCCGGTGGAAGTGGATCAAATTAAAGGTAAAAAAGTAACGGTAGTGCCGATTCTGCGTGCTGGTTTAGGCATGATGGACGGCGTTCTGGAACATATTCCTAGTGCACGTATCAGTGTGGTTGGGATCTATCGTGATGAGGAAACCTTAGAGCCGGTTCCGTATTTTAATAAAATTGCGTCACAAATTGATGAGCGTATTGCTTTGGTGGTTGACCCAATGTTGGCAACCGGTGGTTCGATGATCGCCACCATCGATTTGCTGAAACAGAAAGGTTGTACTCAGTTTAAAGTTTTGGTTCTTGTTGCTGCTCCTGAAGGTATTGCCGCGCTTGAAAAAGCGCATCCTGACATTGAGCTGTATACCGCAGCAATTGATGAAAAGCTGAATGACAAAGGTTACATCGTACCGGGTCTTGGCGATGCCGGTGATAAGATCTTTGGTACTAAGTAGTTTTTATTATTCGGTGAAGGTTGCAGAAGGAAATGTGTTCGAAGGAACAAACCTACAAGGGCAAGGATGCCCTTGTCAGAGCGAACATGGAAGTCTTGAGCGGTTTGTGGAATCGAATTCATTTCCTTTGATCAATGCTGCTATGGCTTATGATCTCCGTTTTTGATGCCGTTCGCGGTTTTCTGCTTTCTTTTCCGGGCTTTTACGCAGCATCACGTAAAGCGCACCGCTGCCACCGTGGTTGCGTTGAGCTGTATGTGCACATTGCACGTCTGCTATTTGTGTCATCCAATGTGATACATAGCTTTTCATTAGTGCCGGTGGGTTTGAACGTTCCCCTTTACCATGCACAATCACTACCGTACGGATATCCATTCTCATGCATTGCTTGAGAAAGGAAGTAATCTCGTCACGCGCTTTTTCCAGCGACTTCTTATGTAGATCCAGCCGAGCCTGAATCGGGTATTTCCCCAAGCGCATTTTTCGAAACACGCCATCCTGAACACCATCGCGTTTGTATTCAAAATGATCTTCAGGCTTAAGCATTGGCGCATTATCTAGCGATAGATATTCGACATCCTGCTCCGAGAGTGCGACTGCCGCAGCTCGTTTGGCTAATTGAGTATCGCTAGCATCACTGCGATAAAACAGTTCCGCCGTGTCATGTTTGATGGGTTTTACATCCCCCATCATCTGTTGGAATAACTCCATATCGTCCTGGGACATACGCTAATTCCTGAGTTGAGATGGATAAGGGGATTATAACAAGCATAAATAGAAAGTAATTAGCAAAATTCAGGCAATAAAAAACCGGAGCAGGCAACGATTCTGCTCCGGTGCATAGCGTTAGTCTGTATAAACAGCAGCTAAGCGATCTAGTGAGGAGATTTGTCGTTACTGCCGAGCTATAAAGAGAAAAATAATCTTCTTTTTGTAGCCAAGCAGTCATGACAACAACGAAACTACGCTCCGGTGCTTTTTTATACACTGATCTGGATCAATTCCGAGTATCCATCCGTCTGGTGAATGTTTAACCTGTGTTGTAAGTCACATTTGCCGTGCTTGATGTTTATTTAAGCATTTGAACCTAAATTTAATAAAATATTCAAAAAACCTATTGCGTCTTATCTGGGAATGAGTAAGATACGCTTCGTTCCGGTGAATAGCGCAGCTTGGTAGCGCATCACGTGTTTTGAGAATAGCGGGACCAGAGGGCGACCCTCTTGTTCAGCAAAATACCAAGTATATTATTTCGGTGAATAGCGCAGCTTGGTAGCGCATCTGGTTTGGGACCAGAGGGTCGGGGGTTCGAATCCCTCTTCACCGACCATATTTAAGGCCTCAGTAGAAATACTGGGGCTTTTTCGTTTCAGAAAGGGCCGGGGGTTCGGTTCTCTCAAACTCGGCTCTTCACCGACCACATTCTAAAGCCTTGGTAGAAATGCCAAGGTTTTTTTACGTTTGGAGTTCGGTGAATAGCGCAGCTTGGTAGCGCATCTCCTTCTTTGTTATAGAAAGGGGGACCAGAGGGCCGGGGGTTCGGCTCTCTCAAACTCGGCTCTTCACCGACCATATTCTAAAGCCTTGGTAGAAATGCCAAGGCTTCTTTCGTTGTTTATTATTTTTTGATGCAGCTTGCTGAGTTAACTTGATTGAGTTGCTGTACAACAAAGCCTTTTTGTTCCAGTAAAGTGAGCAGATTATCCTGACCAATTAAGTGCAGTACACCGACTGCGACAAGATAATGCCCACTATTTGATGGTAAGAAATCGCTACCTGCCAGTTTTTCAACCCATTGTCGGTTGCGCTCGGTTTCTAACTGCCGGGCTACTTCATCGGGTGTGGTTGATGTATTGGTGACGGCTTTTAATTCTGTTTTGTCGCCACCAATCCAACTTTCAAATAAGCAGGGTAATGACTGATTTGCCTCATCCCAATTTTCAATCGTTGAAATTAGCAGATCCTTTCCGCCCTGATCCAGATTAGCTAATAAATCGATTTGATACTGCAATGTTTCCAGCCCGAGAATCGGAACCTGTAATTGTTGCGCTTGCTCGATAAGGTATTGATCTATCCCCAGGCTGGATTGATAACCGAGTTGCTGTACTTGACTGACTTGTAGCGTAAGTGCTGCTGCCCACGGGGCCGAGCGATATAGCCGTTCAACATCAACACCGATTTGATCGGCAATTTTAACCAACTGCCGTTGCTGAGGGAAATCGAGTACCTGTTTGCTGGTCAGTTGAGTCACCGGATAGCGGATGTTGGCAGTAGTCGAAAGATCGGCTTCGACAATCAGTCCATCGCTGCTGGCGAGAAATTTCATCAGCGGGTCGGGAAGCGGATACATCGATGGATCTCCGAGATGAATGGAACCGATAAGCATATAGCTGATATCACCACGGGTGGCTTGCCAATAGAGCGGTTCCGCTTTGCTAAACAGAGAAAACAGACATAATCCGGCGGTAAGAAAGCGGGTAATGTTCATGATATTCCTTTAACTTATCGGCTAAATCAGGAAAAGGGTAACATAAAATTAAACCGGTTAAAGTCAGGAGTGAAAGTTGGAGTTAACAATGTGCGTTAACTCCAACGATTGAAATTTTATTTAGAAGAAGGTTTGAATAGACGTAGTCGGTTGGCGTTACTCACCACGGTGATTGATGATAGTGCCATTGCCGCACCCGCCACCATCGGATTGAGTAAAAAGCCAAACCAAGGGAACAGTACGCCAGCGGCCACCGGAATGCCGATGATGTTATAGATAAATGCTCCGAGCAGGTTTTGCTGAATGTTTTTCACTGTCGCTTTGGATAGTTCGATCGTATTAACAATCAACAGTGGGGAACTGTTTAGCAAGGTAATTTGCGCACTTTCGATAGCAATATCACTACCGCCGCCCATTGCCAGACTCAAATCCGCCTGACTGAGTGCTGGTGCATCATTGATACCGTCACCAACCATCGCAACTATTTTACCCTGCGCCTGCAGAGCTTTTATTTTGTCCGATTTTTCATCCGGAAAAACTTCAGCAATCACCAGATCGATGCCCAGTTGACGTGCAATACTGTCAGCAACTGCCTGATGGTCTCCAGTCAGCATGATGGTTTCAATGCCGAGGGATTTCAGACTGCTGATGGTGACTTTGGCTTCCTGCTTAATCGGATCGGAAACACCGATCAAGCCTTTAAGCTGTCCGTCAATAGCAATCGCAACTGGAGTCCAAGCATTCTGCTCCATGGTTTTTAACTGCTCTTCTGCCAGATTAGTATCGATATTCAGAGAACTTAAATAGTTGATTGAACCTACCTGGATAATTTTATCCTTATGGCTGGCATTCATCCCTCGTCCTCTGACGGTGTTGACCTGGCCGATTTCTGCCGCTTCAATATCGAGGTGGGTTGCGTAGTTACAAATCGCTTTGGCTATCGGATGGTCTGACTGGCGTTCAACCGCAAATAGCAGTGAGAGAATATTGCGTTCGTTGCCATAAGGGTGAAAAGCCTGTACCTCGGGGTGGCCCTGGGTCAGGGTGCCGGTTTTATCAAACACAACGGTATCGATTTTCTTCGCCGTTTGCAGTACCTGAGCATCGCGAATCAGGATACCCATTTCTGCAGCTTTACCGATCCCGACCGTTACCGAAAGCGGAGTGGCTAAGCCCAGAGCACAAGGGCAGGCAATAATTAATACGGTCGTCATGACCACCAACATATAGTTGATTTTTGGATCGGGCCCCCAGAAATACCATATCGCTGCGGCTGCAAGTGCAATTCCTACCACAACAGGAACGAAGACGGCTGAAATGGAGTCAGCCAGTCGGGCAATTGCCGGTTTGCTGCTTTGGGCCCGACGGACCAGTTCGATAATCTTCGCCAGCATGGTTTCGCTACCCACGCCTGTTGCCTTAATCACTAAGCTACCATCCTGATTTAGAGTACCGGCTGCCACACTATCACCAGCGGTTTTAAATGCCGGAATCGGTTCACCGGTCAGCATGGATTCGTTGATATAAGATTCACCGTTCACAATGACGCCGTCAATCGGCAACTGTTCACCGGCCTTGATCCGCAGAATCATCCCCTGGGTGATTTGATCAACGGGTATAACCTGCTCGCCGTCAGCTAGGATTTGCGTTGCACTTTTGGGTTGCAAATCAATCAGGCTTTGTAGCGATTGGGTGGTTTTGATCTTCGCTTTGGTCTCTATTGTGTGACCAAGCGAAATTAAACCGATGATCATACAGCTGGCTTCAAAGTAAACATGGCGAGCTTGTTCTGGGAACCAGTCGGGTGCAATAACCACCATGGTAGAATAGAGCCACGCTGCGCCAGTACCTAAAGCCACTAATGTGTCCATGGTGGCGCGTTTATGCTGTAGCGATTTGACTGCGTTGCGGAAAAAATCGGATCCGGCAGTCATCAGCAGAACCAGGCTCAATATGGCAATAAGGCCCCAGCCTAGTTGGTCGGTGCGCGATTCAATCGCCATCGAACCACCCAGTACGCTCCAGGCCATCAAGGGAACGCCAAGTGCCAGTCCGGCGAAGGCGCTACGGCGGTGTTTTTTTATCTGGCTTTGATATTGCTCATTAATTTGTTGTTGCTGCCTTTCGGGAGATTCAACCAACGCTCCCTTATAGCCAGCATCACTGATTGCTTTAAGCAGTGTTGGCGTATCGAGTGGAGTGCTCGAATAGACAGAGGCGCTTTGTTCTGCCAGATTGACCTGAGCCTGAACCACACCGTTAACTTGCTTGATGGCCTTTTCAACCGAAGAAACGCAGCTGGCGCACGTCATGCCATCAATCAGCAATCGGGTGACTGTGTTTGGTTGCTCGGTATTTTCCTGTTCTATATTTTTCTTTACGGCTTCTGGTGGTGATGTAGCAGGATCGGTTGCCGTCTCTACGGTTGGTTCAATCGCTGATTCACTGCTTGCCTGATAACCGACCTTTTGTACGATCGCGATTAATTCTGCTTCACTAAGCAATGTATAAATGGCCAGTCGTTCAGTGGTGATCTGTTCAATGGCTACGTTTCCGTTGTCATTTAGCGCATTGGTTAGTTTTTTCACGCAATTGCCACAGTGCAGGCCTTGCAGCTGATAAGTCTGATGATTTCCGGCATGGTAACCCAGCTCACTGATCACTTTTTCAATGTCACTAAATGAAGCATCGCTATCAAGTTCGATCGAAGTTGGTGAAAGGGCAGTTATGTTTACGGAAAAATGCTCGTTTAAACTGCGCTCGACTTTGCGTGCGCAACCCATGCAATTTAGCCCGGACAGAGCTATCGACATATGACTCATGATGATTCTCCCACTTCGAATTCTCTTTAACCATAGACCTTGACACAAGGGCAAGGTCAAGAAAATATTTTTGTGGTAAACAAGGCTCGGGTGCTAGAATACTCGGCAAAATTTCGCTGTGAATCGATATTCGCGGATAGTAATTCAACAAGGTAACTATAATGACGGTTAAAACTCGTTTTGCTCCAAGCCCGACCGGCTTTCTTCATGTTGGTGGCGCACGTACCGCGCTTTACTCCTGGTTATACGCAAAAAGCCAGGGTGGTGAGTTTGTTCTTCGTATTGAAGATACTGACCTTGAACGCTCAACTCAGGAAGCGGTAGATGCAATTCTAGAAGGGATGAGCTGGTTAGGTCTGGATTGGGATGAAGGTCCATATTACCAAACTAAACGTTTTGACCGTTATAACGAAGTGGTAGATCAACTGCTGGCCAAGGGCAAGGCGTATAAATGCTATGCTTCTAAAGAGCTGCTTGACGAAGTTCGTGCCGAGCAGGAAGCGAATAAGCAGAATCCGCGTTACGACGCCAATCATCCGAAAATTAAAGCGGTAAACGATGCGGCGCAGGAAAACGATCCTTATGTGGTGCGTTTCCGTAATCCGACCGAAGGTAGCGTGATTTTTAATGACCGCATTCGCGGACCGATCGAAATTCGTAATGATCAGTTGGATGACCTGATTATCCGCCGTACCGACGGTTCACCGACTTACAACTTCTGTGTTGTGGTTGATGACTGGGATATGGCCATCACGCACGTTGTTCGTGGTGAAGATCATATCAATAACACCGCACGTCAAATCAATATCTACCACGCATTGGAAGCCGAAGTACCAACCTTTGCTCACTGTGCGATGATTTTAGGTGATGATGGCGCTAAGTTATCCAAACGTCATGGTGCCGTTTCAGTCATGCAATACCGTGATGAAGGCTACCTGCCTGAAGCTCTGAAAAACTATCTGGTTCGCTTGGGTTGGTCTCATGGTGACCAGGAAATTTTCTCAGAAGCAGAAATGATTCAGTGGTTTACTTTGGAAGGAGTGAGCAAATCAGCTTCGGCATTTAACACTGATAAGCTGCTGTGGTTAAACAACCACTATATCAAGACTTCTGATCCTGAATACGTAGCTTCTCATCTGGCATGGCACTATGCAGACCAGAACATTGACACCGCTAACGGCCCTGCTGTAACTGATGTGATTAAGTTGTTAGGTGAGCGTTGCCATACTCTGGTTGAACTGGCCTCTCAGTCTCGTTACTTCTTTGAAGATTTTGCTGAGTTTGAAGCGGGAGCTGCGAAGAAACACCTGCGCGGTGTGGCGAAACAGCCGCTTGAATTGGCTCTAGCTAAGATTGAAGCGTTGAACGAATGGAATGCGGAAGCATTACATGACGTGATTGAAGCTGTATGCGCTGAGCTTGAAGTAGGTATGGGTAAAGTCGGTATGCCGCTGCGTGTTGCGGTTACTGGCGGTGGTCAGTCTCCGTCGGTTGATGCAACGATGGCATTGATTGGCAAAGAGCGTGTTGTTGCCCGGATTAAAATGGCACTGGATTACATCGAACAGCGTGAAGCCAACGCTCAGTAAGCCATAACCGATACATAAAATTATCACAATTTAAAAGCCGCACTGGTTCGTCCGTGCGGCTTTTTTGTTGCTGGTTATTGTGCTTTTTTATCCTGATTTAAGCAGTAGAATCCTTGCGGAATAGAAAAATCATTAGAGTAAAATTGATTAGTAAACAAATTATTATTTGGTTGAATTTAATAAAATTCGCATCCGATTTATGTCAAAAATCTCATTAATACTATTGGTTTTTATAGTGATTACCTATGGGTTGTTCATCTTTCTGAGGTAGGGTTATTAATATTTATCTTTAAATTTTGCAGCAAAACCTCTATGCTAATAAGCGATATTAATGTTTCGAGTACAAATTAATTTTTTATTATCTTCTTTGTACCGTACTAAAAATGTGTACCAAACGATATGGAGAGGTTATGACCAAAGGTATCGATAAATACAGTATTGACAGTACCGACTATACAATCGGTCAGGACAATACGCAGAAGTGGGGTTTTGATGTCCACAATCCCGTGTTTGGCTTAAGTGCCGGGATAATCTTATTATTTCTTATTGCTGTTTTGGTTACCGACCCTGAACAGGCAAAATCTGTTCTGGACGGATTGAAATGGCAAATTATTGGCGCGTTTGACTGGCTATTTATCTGGTCGGGCAACATTTTTGTGCTTTTCTGCCTGGCTTTAGTGGTCAGCCCATTCGGCAAAATTCGCTTAGGCGGCAAAGAAGCAACGGCTGACTACTCTTACTGGTCCTGGCTGGCAATGCTGTTTGCTGCTGGTATGGGGATTGGTCTGATGTTCTGGAGTGTGGCTGAGCCAGTAGCGTATTTTACCGGTTGGTATGAAACACCGTTGAATGTGGCTGCCAATAGTCCGGAAGCGGCAAAACTGGCGTTGGGTGCCACCATGTTCCACTGGGGCCTTCACCCATGGGCGATTTATGGCGTTGTTGCACTTTCTCTGGCCTTTTTCTGTTATAACAAAGGGCTGCCATTGTCGATTCGTTCTATTTTCTATCCGATTCTGGGCGATCGAGCCTGGGGGTGGCCGGGCCATATCGTTGATGTGCTGGCAGTTGTAGCAACCCTGTTTGGCTTGGCGACATCGTTAGGCTTGGGAGCTCAGCAGGCATCTTCTGGTCTTCATCATGTTTTTGGCTTTGAGTCGAATATGACACTACAGATTGTGGTGATTGTCGGTGTAACGCTGTTAGCGATTATTTCTGTAGTCCGTGGTATTGATGGAGGGGTAAAAGTTATCTCTAACATCAATATGGTGATTGCTTTTCTGCTGTTGGTCTTGGTTGCATTGATTGGGTATGCCATCACCTTAGGTTCTATTCCAACGACACTGATGTCCTATATTGAGAATATTATTCCGCTGAGTAATCCGGTTGGTCGAGAAGATGTCGCATGGTTCCAGGGCTGGACAGTGTTCTACTGGGCCTGGTGGATTTCATGGTCACCATTTGTGGGTATGTTTATCGCTCGTGTTTCTCGTGGTCGTACTGTGCGTGAATTTATTACTGCGGTTCTGTTTGTGCCAACGATAGTGACTCTGGTCTGGATGTCAACTTTTGGTGGTATGGCTATTGACCAGGTAATCAATCATGTCGGTGAACTGGGCGCAAATGGCCTAACCGATGTCTCACTGGCGATGTTCCAGATGTTTGATGTGATTCCATACGGTAAGGTACTGTCGTTTGTTGGTATCGTGCTGGTACTGGTGTTCTTTATCACGTCATCAGATTCTGGTTCACTGGTTATCGATAGCATTACCGCTGGAGGTAAAGTGGATGCACCTGTTCCTCAGCGTATTTTCTGGGCTTCAATTGAAGGTGCGATTGCGATTGCTTTGCTGTGGGTTGGTGGTACTCAGGCTGTTCAGGCGATGCAGGCCGCGGCGATTTCCACTGCACTACCTTTCACCGTAATTTTGTTGGCTATGTGTGTCAGCTTAGTTATGGGGATGCGTACTGAACATATTCGCGAAGGTGGATTGTAAGTTCCCGACAATTTATACGGTATTATTTCGGGGTCAATATCAGCCATGTTAAATGGCTGATATTGACCCCGAGTTATTTCAGCTCCGGTAACTGGGAAAAGTTCTACAGCCAGAATTGTTCGATGGCGGTAGCGGGATCAAAGTTCTGACTGATTTGTGCCTGTAGCAGTTCTGCTGTTGCTATCGCATCGGTTAATGCGTGGTGAGGCGAATAGGGCGGTAGTGCATAACGTGCTCGTGTTGCTCCCAGGCGAAGCGAAGGCTTGGCTTCTCCTTTTAGTCGACTCATAAAGCCGAAATGGCGGCGAATAATGGTTTCTTCCACCTGCATGGTATCGACAATCGGGAATTCTATTTCTTCACCTAGCTGGCGTTTTACTGCATGACTGAAAAAATAACGTTCAATCGCATGGTAATGCGCTACCACGATATAGCCTTTCATTGCGCCTATGATCTGTTGTAAATACAGTGACAGATCTGGCGCATTCATAATGTCATTATGGGTTATTCCATGAATAACAATGGATGACTCTTTGAGTGCTTTACGCGGTTTAACCAACCAGTGCCGAGCCTGATTGAGATAAATCCGATTCAGATCAAACGGTACCATACCAACGGTAATAATTTCGTCTTTATCTCGATCCAGTCCGGTTGTTTCGAAATCCAGGGCGAGGAATTTAATCTGATTAATCGGCGTTGTGCGCTCGGGTAGCGGTGCGCTGTAAAAATCAAGCAGCACCGGATGTCTGGCTCGTTCACATTTAGCGAGATATTTTCCATTCCAGTCGATGGTGGGCTTTTTCAGCAGTCGGGATAGCATACTTAACGTAGCGCCTTATTATTCTGATAACCGTATTTCAGGTAATTTTGTGCATTGCTCAGGACCTGAAACGCATCTTTCAGATTGCGCCGATCAAAGTCAGAGATATTTTCCGGTTCGATATTGTTATCCGGCTCAATGCCATTTTCGACATCAATCGCTTGATGACGGATACGTACCATAGAGATAAATTCCAATGCATCACGCAAGTCCTGACCACGCCCCTGCGGTAGAATCTTTGATTCAATCACATCATCTAAGCGTTCGAAGGAATTTTTTGCGTGAGAGCCAATGGCTAGCGCATGTACGCGAATTACGTCTGCAAGAGGTGCCGTGCCACGGCGTTTCAAATTGATCGAGTTATTGTGTTGCCCATCTTTTTCCATCACGAAATTTTTGAAAAAGCCTAATGGCGGAGTCCGGTTTAATGCATTACGGGCTAAGCAAGCCAGGAAGCGACGATTTCGCTTGGCTTTTTTGACAATGAAATGATTGAGCTGATCAGCCCATTTCAGATTACCGTAAACGCCATCCAGATCGAAAAAGATTGAAGCGTTGAGTAAAGCTTTCGGATTCGGGTTATCGATCCAGTCACTGAAACACTCTTCCCATTCGGCGCGTGTCATGCGCCACATCGGATTACTTGCCATAATATCACCAGTGCAGTAGCTATAGCCGCAGCGATCAAGAGCGTCGCAGACAAAGTTGGCTAATTTGGAAAAGTAATCGTCATGTTTCTCTTTAACGTAGCTGTTGTCGAGAATAATCGCGTTATCCTGATCGGTAACAACCAACTGTTCATCACGGCCCATTGAGCCTAAAGCAAGAAAGCAATAAGGAATCGGTGGGGGCCCATATTCCGCTTCGGCCAGTTCAATGATTCGCTGTTTAAAACTGCGGCCAATCACCGACATCGCGGTGCCGATCATATGCGAGTTTGCATCTTCATTGACTAGTCGCACGAAGCTATCTTTTACATGCAGTGATATTTGTACTAAGTCGTCGATGCTGTTTTGCTGAAAAATACTACTGACCAATAGCAGGGAGTTTTGCGATTGGTAGCGAACTAGGTCGGTTGTCTCAATGATACCGATAGGATTCTTCTTTTTCACGATCGGTAGGTGATGCACTTTATGTCGCAGCATCATCATGATTGCTTCATACACATAAGCGTTGTGATCGAGGGTAAAGATCTCCCGGCTCATGACGGTGTCGATCTGCTCTTGTGGTGAAATGCCGGTAGCAAGCACCCGGGTACAAAGATCCCGGTCAGTGATAATGCCGCGCAGAAGGTTAGAATAATCCGGTTCATCTTCATCATCGCTATTTTCACCACTTTCATTTTCGGCAAAGACCAAAAGAGCGGAGATATTCTCTTCTGCCATCTTTTGCGCAGCTTGCTCGATGGAAGCTGACGGTGAAATAAACGGTACTTCGCCGGTGAGTAATGTTTTAATTTTTGAGGTCGAGAGATCGTCCTGCTGAACCGTGGTCTTTACCGCTTGGCGCAGACGGGTTTTATCGTCTACTTCGACAAAGTCAGCAAACACTTCCTGGCTCTCATACAGCTCCTGGAAAATAGTTTCTGGAATGCAGTACAGCAGAGAGTCCTCAATCGCCATTGCCGGAAAGACGACTTTATTGTTGGTCAATAGCCCCATCTGACCAAACACATCGCCTTCAGCCAGGCGGTTATACAGTTCGCCTTTACGTCGGGAAAGCTCAACCGCACCACTACGGATAATATACAGGTCGTGGATGGTGTCACCGGGTTTGATCACAGGAGTTGATTGACGGAAATAGGCAATTTCAATATGGTTAGTAACATAATCGAGCAAGGACTCTTCCAGCTCGTTAAACGGAGGATATTGGCTAATAAATTGTTTTATTTCTAAAAGCTCGGCGTGCATGCTGACATTCCCTGACGCAGATATTTAACTAAAGGATAACAGAAAAGGTGGGTTAAAGGCCAATATGAGCTCTGTCGACTGGGGGGATAGCACTGAAACCAGACCGCAAATAGCTATGCATTAATACGCATGATATAGTATCTTATATGTGAGACAGCTAATTAACGATTAGTTCTTTTGCAGCAAATTACAATCCACTACAATGTGGAGATCCAACGTGGTGGTAATTAAGTTGGCGTACAAATTCAATATAAGGAAGGCAAAATGAAGAAGCTAGCAGCGGTAATTTCAGCAACGCTATTAATGAGTTCGGCAGCAATGGCGAATGATTTTTATGTCGGTGCAAAAGCAGGTAAGTCTTGGGCAAATGATGCATGTGTAACGGGTAACCCATGTGATGATGATTCTCACGGTTATGGTGCTTTTATAGGTTATCAGGCATGGGAAAATGTAGCGCTTGAGTTCGGTTATGATGATTTCGGTGATTTCACCGGTGAAGGCATGAATGATGACTCTGCAACCGCTATTACGCTTGCTCCTAAAGTTTCTATCCCAGTGATGGATAAGTTTGATGTATTCGGTAAATTAGGTGTTGCATCTGTTGATTACGGCGATGAACGCGATCCATCATTGATGGGTGCTGTGGGTGTGGATCTGCACGCTACCGATAGCCTTTCTGTACGCTTGGAATATCAAACACTGACAGATGTGAACAATGACCTAGTTCGTGCTAAGGTCAATATGACTTCTATCGGTCTGCTATACACCTTTGGTGGTTCAGAAGCACCTGTTATGGCTGAACCTGAGCCAGTGCCAGCACCGGTTGTTGAAGAAGTGGTTGCACCAAAAGTTGAAATGCAGAAGCTGAACATGAAACTGGACAGCTCAAGCAGCTTTACTACGGGAAGTGCTGAACTTTCTGCTCAGGCTAAATCACAAGTTTCTGAAGTCGTTGCTCTGCTAAAACAATATCCACAAGCGGTTGTGACTGTAACTGGCCACACTGATTCTCGTGGTTCTGAAGCCTACAACCAAAAACTATCTGAGCAACGTGCACAAGCGGTCGCTCAGGAAATTGTTGCTCAGGGTATCGAGCAGTCACGTGTAACGGCAGCAGGTAAAGGTGAATTAGAGCCTATCGCTTCTAACGACACTGAAACTGGTCGTGAAATGAACCGTCGCGTTGAAATTGATGTACCGACTTTCGAATACGAAGCGGCAATGTAATTTCTGAAAAATCTGAATAAATAAAGCCGAAGCTGTAGTCGCACGCTTCGGCTTTTTAACGCATAAGGTTAGGCTATTTCAGGTCGATACTGTTCAGCCGACCCATGAAGATCAGTAGATCAAGATACTCTTTATGGGCTTCCAATAATGCTTTTTTGGTTTTGCTGTATGCCGCAAGTTTGCCGTGCTTGTTAATTGAGCAGACAATACTCTTAAAATGGCATTTCCCCTGTTCATCATAGGTTCGCCATGCCGCAATATAACAGGCATCCCGATAATCCGGGTTCTCTTTGGTTGGGCGGGGTTTATAGATGATTTTAGGTTCAAGGCTGTGTGGCAGGCGCGTCATCAGATAAGGATCTTTAAGTAACAAGCGCCAGAATTTTCCCCACATTTCACTACCGAGCTGATTTCGCAGTATGATCGCCTTTTTCAGCCCTTTCTTTTCACCAATGCGAATAAATCCAACCGAACGATGGAGAACCTTATCGTCCGGAGTATGGATATGAATTTTATAGGCTGTTTTAGCTTTAGAGATAAAGCGATGACCGGTATTGGTTTCAAGATTACTCTTTTTCATTCGTCAGTTATCAATAAATTAATCAGTAGTAATGGTAGACTAAGTTTTACTCAAATAGAAAATAATTACTAGGATAGATATCAATATTATTCATTCTCATTTATCTTCTGCACAATTGCAATTTGCTGGTGTTGGCCATGCCAGGTGATCAGTTTGGCTTTTACCCCAATGGCAGCAAAGGATAAATCGGGCACATATCACAGTTTGTTTATATTAATGAAACCGGTTTCTTTCCCAAGAAACGAATTGGGCGTAATATCCACAGCCTAGTACTTTGTGTTGTAAGTGCGTATCGCCTATTCAGGTAGGCTATTAAGGTAGGGTTATTGATGATCGATTCAACAGAAATTATTGGTTTAGTTGCAGCGGTTTTAACTACATCGGCATTCGTTCCTCAGGTTGTGCAGACCATGAAAACGAAAGATGTGTCAGGGATTTCGCTGCCTATGTACATAGTGCTATGTACCGGTATCTGCTTATGGCTGGCGTATGGTTTGATCAACAATCAGATTTCAGTGATTGCTGCCAATGGTATTACCCTGATCCTGGCACTGGCGGTACTATTTCTTAAGCTTAAGTATAAAGATAAACCAGTTAAGGATTAACAATACGGATAAAACTATTTTAATCTCTCAAATAGCTAAGCCAGTGAAAACCCATTTTTCCCCATTTGTTTTGCACGATAGAGTGCGGAATCGGCTCTCCTAAATATCTGAGTATGATCGAGATCCGAAAGGTTAAACTGGCTTATCCCTATGCTGATTGAAATGGAAATATCCACAGGTAGGTCAGGGGAGTTTATCTGGCGGACTAAGTCGTTTAACCTTTTCGCAAAAGACGGTGCAGCTTCAATTGGGTTATTAAATTGAATAATGGCAAACTCATCGCCACCAATTCGCCCTATGACATCTGTTTTCCTCAACTGAGAATGGCATAATTCGGTTACTTTTTGAATGACCAGATCTCCGATGTGGTGACCAAAGGTATCATTGATAGCCTTAAAGTTATCTAAATCAAAAATAATAAAATTGGCATTCTGTTGCGACTCTCGGAAAAGATAAAAGGCATTTTCTAGCTGTTCGAACAATTTTCGACGGTTAAATGTTTTAGATAAATCATCAGTTTCTGACTGATAGCGTAGTTGCTGTTCTAATTTGTATCGTGTCGTAATGTTGCGTGCCACCCAAACTACAGCACGTTCACCATAGCGCTGGGATTTTAACGGGTTTACACGCCCTTCAAACCTCAGGCTACCGTTGGGTCCAGATTCAGAATCGATACCCGATACATCCTCACCACTCAGTGAATATTCAACGATCAGTAATTTATTTGATTCTAAAGTTTGCTTTATTTTTTCTAAAAACCATAGTGCCTGCTCCTGGGGTAATACATCAAATAGAGTCAGGTTTTTGAGAGAGGCGGGATCATGATAGAGCTCAGGAGAATCACCGCCAAATATTCCGGCATAACGTCCTGATTCAGTAAGGATAAAGACCATATCTGGTAAAGCGGTTATCACTGCTTCATCTTCTTCCAACTTATTCATACATTAACTTCTCACATGATAGTCAATAGTTATAGTATTGCATGATTATCAAGAATTGGAATGGATACGGAAGGAAGCGTAGACATAGGATCAATCTTAGTAAGTACATAAATACCTCACCATTTTAATGCGCATAAAAATGCCTTGATTTACATTTTTATGCGCATTAAAGTGTAATCGCCTTTTATGCGCGATTTAATGAATGCTCATTAGTGGAGCGGATATCATGATACAACGAGTATTACTGAATAAACTATTAGCCTGGAAGGAAAAAGATCAGAGAAAACCATTGTTGATCGATGGTGCTCGCCAAACAGGTAAAACCTATCTGCTCAAAACCTTATTTGGTAGCACCTTTGAGAACATCTTGCGTATTGATTTTCTGGAATCACCTGAAATATCAGAAGCTTTTTCGGGTTCTCTTTCTCCTAATGAAGTGCTTTCTAATCTTGAACTCCTGACCGGTGAGGTTTTTAACCCGAAAACCGATCTATTGATTTTGGATGAGATCGGTGAGTGTTCGAGAGCCGTCACTTCGTTAAAATATTTTGCAGAGCAAGCTCCTACAATGTTCGTGGCTGCCAGCGGTTCCAATATCGGCCTGCTGAACTCTTTCCCTGTTGGAAAAGTAGAGCAATATAATTTGCGTCCGCTCAGCTTTCGTGAATTTTTGTCCGCCTCAGGCGAAAATGCTTTAATTAAAGCGTTTGAAGCACAGACCAATTCATCCGCTGCCCACACTAAGCTTTTCGATAAACTTACTGATTACTACTTTACTGGTGGTATGCCTGAGGCTGTACAGTCTTGGTTTGATTTAGCAGAAAGTAGTATTCTCGACCGAGTACAAGCGGTTAATAAAATTCATTCTGATTTAATCTCGGGCTACCAGCGTGATTTTGGTAAATATTCCGGCAAAATAGATGCTACCTTGATTGAATCGGTCTTTACCAATGTACCTTCTCAGTTAGCATCTGTTATGGACGAATCTGTTAAACGGTTCAAGTTCAAAGGCGTGCATGAGAGAAAATCGCGTTATAGTGATTTTGAAAGTGCGATCACTTGGTTAGATAAATGCCGTTTAGTTCTGCGAAACTACCCAGTGGATGGTACACCACGCAGCCCGCTTGCGGCTTATCGTAAAGAGAACATGATCAAGTTGTTCTTGTTTGATGTTGGACTACTCAACCACATGTTGAATGTCAGTTATAAAGCAATTAAGCAGCAAGGCTACGAATACAAAGGCTTTGTTGCAGAAAACTTTGTGCAACAAGAATTTGCTGTTCAGGGACTCGACCCAACCTTTTCCTGGGGAGACGCTCGGGCTGAAATTGAATTTATTGTTGCAGATGAGCTGGGTGATGTGATTCCAATCGAAGTAAAAAGTGGCAAGCGTACCAGAGCAAAATCACTACAGTCCTACATTACCAAATGCTCTCCGAAAAAGAACATTAAATTAACAGGGACTCTAGGTTCCTCTGCATTGGAAAATGAGCACATAGTTTTACCTCTGTACTACAGTGAATATGTCGTGACCAAGTACTTGAAATCGTGATGTAGTAAATATTTGAGCCGATTCCTGAAAACTTTTTTTAAAATGGTTGGCGTCGATCTGAATACCTGACAGGATGTCCGGTTTAAAACTAACTGAAAGGGGGTAGTTTTGAGGGGATAGCCAGCATTTTTTTATTGTTTGTTGTTAACGAGGTGATTTGTATATAGCTGAAGTCATAGTAAAGTGACCGATGTCAGCAATATATAAAGAAAGGCTTAATAACAATGGATTTTATCTGGATAATATTTGCATTCGTATGTGGTTTTGCCGTTCGATTAATTCATTTACCACCGCTGCTCGGCTTTTTATTTGCTGGTTTTTTACTTAACTTTCTTGGGATTGTCCCTGCCCCTTTTTTACCGCATCTTGCCGATTTAGGCATTACTTTGATGCTGTTTTCCATAGGCCTAAAAATTCACTTAAATGATTTGTTCAAGCGTGAAGTCTGGGCTTCGACTTTCGCTCATACTGCATTATGGATAGTGGTTGGATTTGGTTTAATCTTGGTTTTGTCGGTGATTGGCTTAAGTTATTTCTCAGCGTTAACGGTAGCAAGTGCCGCTCTGATTGCTTTCGCGCTGAGCTTTTCAAGTACAGTATGTGTGGTTAAATTACTTGAAGAGTCGAATGAACTGAAAACTAGGCATGGTCAATTGGCTCTCGGGATCTTGGTTATGCAAGATGTGATTGCCGTGATCTTTTTGGTTTTTGCAACGGGAGCGATTCCGTCAATCTGGGCGCTCGCGTTATTTGCTTTGATACCAGCAAGAAAAATTCTTTTTACTTTATTAGAAAAGGCCGGCCACGGTGAGTTATTGCCATTGTTAGGGCTATTTCTTGCGCTTGGTGGATATGAGCTTTTTTATTTGGTTGGAGTGAAAGGCGATTTAGGGGCCTTAATTATGGGTATGCTACTTTCTACCCATCCTAAAGGTGCGGAACTCAATAAATCATTGCTCAATTTTAAGGATCTTTTCCTCATAGGGTTCTTCCTTTCTATTGGATTCACTGCGGTGCCAACGATAGAAATGTTTGCTTTGAGCATGATTCTAGCACTGTTAATTCCAGCTAAAGCTCTGTTGTTTTATGTGGTTTTGGTCAAGCGTCGATTACGGGCTCGAACCTCGTTTTTAACTTCGATGGTGATGTCTAATTACAGTGAATTTGGCCTGATTGTGGTCGCCTTGTCCGTGCAGAATGGTTGGTTGAGTAAAGAGTGGCTTGTAGTATTGGCGTTGGCAATGTCGCTGTCATTTATTATAACTAGCGTTGTTTATCGTCAATCACATCAATATTTTGCTCGTTTCAAAAATAAATTAATAACCTATGAACATCCAGAACCTTTAGTGGTGGATAGAGTTATCCAGCCCAAAGGTGCTGAAATTTTAGTTGTTGGTTTGGGGCGTGTTGGTAAAAGTGCATTTGATGCATTGAGTGAAAGACAAGGAAACTTGATAGCGGGTATCGACGCTGATCACTTTGCAATAGCAAAGATGCGTGAAGCTGGTAAGAATGTCTTTTTTGGTGATGCAGAAGATCTTGAATTGTGGGAAAAACTGGATATTCGCAGTGTCAAACTGATTCTGGTTGCTTTACCGATAGTTGAAGATTGTTTACGAATCAATGAATTGTTGCTTAAAACAGGTTACAGCGGGCAATTTGCAGCCATAGCACGTTATCAGGATGAACGCGATACCATGCTTGAAGCAGGTATTGCGAATGTTTTTAACTTCTATGCGGAGGCCGGTGTCGGTTTTGCTGATGATAGCCTCGCGTTGATAGGGAATGAATCGACCCTAGAGAGTTCAATTTAGGCATGCCCCTACTGAACTGATGGGGGGGGGCCTCTCAAAGCGTACTGAGCAGGTATTTAAGCCACTTTATGAGTTTGCGATTGATAAAGCGAATCATCGTTAGATACGGTGAAAAAGCTATCAAGTGGCCGGAAATAAATATCCGGATTTGCTTTGCCAGTATCACCCCGACATTCATGGTTTGAAGTGTGTTTGTATTCATAATAAGCTAACTATTGCTTGCGTAATACAGGTTCGAGACCCAGTCGAGTTTGGTGCTTGGAGTTCTATGTTGTATTCATGTTTGTTATCAGTCTCTCGATAGAGAATCCAACGCTGCATCGAACTGCTGCATAAAAAGCTTTAGTTGCTGGCAAAGCCTGGCAATCGCGTGTGACGTTTCAACGCGGTTATCCCCTAATTGGAAAAGAGAGATCCTTATGGTATCAATAGAATTTTTAATCACTTCTCTTGTGGTCGTCCTAATACCCGGTACAGGCGTGTTGTTTACAGTGGCTACTGGGCTATTCAATAGCAGACAAGCTAGCGTTTTTGCCGCAATTGGTTGTACATTCGGTATTGTTCCTTCACTTTTGGCGAGTGTCTTTGGATTAGCGGCAATTTTTCATACTAGTGCGTTGGTATTTCAGGTTATCAAATATTGTGGCTCTGCCTATCTACTCTATCTAGCGTGGACGATGTGGAAAACTTCTTCTCCATTATTACTGGATGATCAGCAGGCAAAAGAAAAACTCAGTGATATTGCGTTGAAAGGTTTTTTAATTAACATTCTGAATCCCAAGTTATCGATATTCTTTTTAGCATTTCTGCCCCAATTTGTTTCACCGCAATCAGAGCAGCCGCTGTTTAATATGTTAGCCCTCGGCACGGTGTTTATGCTGATGACACTTTGTATATTTATTGTTTATGGTTTTATGGCCAGTAAGTTTAGTGAACTAATTATACGCTCAGAAAAGGTAGGTTTGGTTATTCAAAAAATATTTGCAGGTAGTTTCGCCGCGATGGGCTTGAAGCTGGCTCTAACAGAACGGGTATAACAATTCCGAGGGACAAAAATTAGAATTTTGGGTTCGGTTTTTTTTAGGTTATAGGTTATTCAGTTGATAGAATGGGCGTAATATTTAGGAATTGTAATGAAGAAGATCGCATATTCAGAAGCCAATAATAATTTTAGACATTTTGTTTCATTGGAATATGAGTACTTAAAGCTATTTGTGAACTCTACAACTTTACTTGTTGCCGCATTTTGGTTGGTAGGGGCTATTGCTTCTTTGAGATACTTGATCATTTTTATTGCCCTATTTTTATCCGTTGGGATTTTGGTGACGGAACTTAGATATTCTCAATATTTCAAATATTTTTTCAGTGTGGCAGAGGAAATTGAGTTAGAAAATTCTGGTCGGCAATTATCGCGCATTTCAAAGAACTTTAACCGCCCATTGTTAGGGATTAGGAGTACCAACGTAATAATAACGTTTTATATATTTTTTCTATTGTGCTGGCTGTTCATCTTGTTTTTAGACATTCTAGACATACAGTTTTATGAAAGCGCACTTCAGCAAATAATAGATCGTTCGAGAGTATAACAAGCGCAAGCACCAAAGGTTTAGTGATAAATATCATCTAAGCCTTTGATTTTATTTATTTCCCGATTTCAGATAATAAGTGCGACACTCATGGAAAGGCGTAGGAGAGGAAGCCAACTGCTGAAAGTGGTAAGCTCTTCTCGCCAAAGAAACAAGCAGTACTACCATGAGTTATCAGTAGTTGACCGAGGGGAGAAGATACCAGATTTCAGCACTTTTGGAATTGGTATTTCAATCTCTGAAATAGCAAAAACCGTACAGTGTCACCGTTCTACCGTATATCGAGAGGTAAAAAGAGGCAGTGACAATAACCAATATTGTCCCAAAATCGCTCAGGCTTTGTCAGTCAAGATGCGTAAAGGGGCTCGCAAGTATCGCATCCCTCAGGAACAAGTTGAGTTTATACGACTTTTATTGGAAGCAGACTGGAGTCCGGAGCAAATATCGAACGTGCTGACTAAAGCAGGTGCTCGTGTAAGTCACGAGTGGAATTATCGCTTTATTGCTCAGGATAAGCGCCAAGGAGGCAAGCTTTACCGTCATTTGAGGCAAGGCATTTTTTTACAAATATGTAGTGAGAATTATCCATCTAAAGGCTCGGCAGCACGTGTTGACGCTTGGAAAGGATTTACTGAACTGATGGGCGGTGTCTTCTCGAAACGCACTGAACAGGCTTTTAAGCCGTTCTATGAGTTTGCGATGGATAAAGCCAATGGTGTGATTAAGACGAGTCAGTATGATGAGAATGAGCTTGTTCGTGTTTTAAAGGGGATCAGCGCCGAAGGGCAAGACTTTATTTCTCGCGTCCACGAGTGGCAGGTTGAATCGAAGCTGTAAAAGGCTTCTTAACTTGGAGTTCTGTGAATAACTGTATTTTTATCGAAAATATAGGAAAAACCGATAGACTGATGGATATTCATTTTGTTTAATAGTGTTAGTTTTTGCTAATGTCCAAGATTCGGTTTTGTCTGATTGGAAGATGCCAGAGAATGGTTATCTTACTATTCAATACCTTAGTTTTTTTGAGAAGGTGGGTGAGAAAACTATACTGAATTTTGAGGGCAGACTATATAGATTCTTTCAGTATAGTAAATTGTTGGCATTTTAATGAGAAATCTCGGAACTTAAAGGTGGTTGATTAGTCCTAGTTCCGTCTAGTTTTCGAGGTTTTTATGAAGTATGTACAGTATTTTGTTATAGCGGCTATCGCATCAAGCTGCGGTTTTATCGTTCATGTATTTAGCGCGGAATGGCTGCAAGCTTGGATTGCACAATATATGGAAGGGCAAAGTGTGATTCCTTCTTGGGATGTTAGATATATAGCTATGCTGACATCATTAGAATATGGAATATCAGCAATAGTGTTGTATTGGCTTATCAGAGATAAAGTCATCAAATATGGCCAATTTAAAGCTTTTATTATCTTAAGTTTGTTGCTTACGGCTTTACATGGAGCATTAATTCGCCAACCGTTAATGGACTTTGTTGTTGGTAATCCAATAGAGGTTGCTATAGTGCAGAATGCCTTTAAGTGGCTAGTATGGGTGTTGATGTCACTAGTTACCGTTTATGGTTTTGAGCGCGTAGTTAAAAAATGCATACAAACAATTTAAGAGGGATTCCCAACGCTCGGCGGTTTTGGTTTGAATTGGCTTTTGTGTTTACGGTGTAATGGTTGAGTATTGTGGTGCGTTGCTCACCACTTAAGCGGGCGTTACACGTCTTAAGGAGAGATCGTGCAAAACCCAGGAGAAGAAATTGTAGGGGAGTATTTGAAATACTTTCTGGGTTGCGACTTCGTTGAGTACAACCTATATACTCCAGACGTTCAGGGCGAGATTGACGTTGTTGGCATAAATCCCAAAAACAAAATCGTTTATATCTGCGAAGTGGCTACCCATTTAGTTACGGGGCTTCAGTACGTCAAAGATCGTCAGCCTGACAATGTGGATCGCTTTACTAAGAAGTTTCGCAAAAATATTCAATATGCAAATAAGTATTTCGAGGGGTATGAAAAGCATTTTATGCTTTGGTCGCCCATAGTCAAAAACCAAGGTGTTGGTGCAAAGAATAACCAAACGAGAGATATCGAAGAAATCCAACAGAATTTACGCGCAGAATTTGGCGTTGAACTTGAGCCAATCATAAACCAAGCGTATCTCAACTGCTTATCACAACTGAGAGGGTACGCTGCCAAAGAAACAAAAGAGTTAAAATCTCCCATTCTTCGGCTCATGCAAATAGAAGAGAAGTTGGCTAAACATGTATCCAAGATCAACGTGTAACAAGGCCATTAAATTCGCTCCCTACGGTCGCCGGACGCTCGCAAGCTCGCGCCGTTTATGGCGGCGTTAGATGAATGACTAGGTAATCTCATGCAATTTAAAATCGTTCCAGCATTCCTCGTTTTTTTAGGGTCATATTTTCCCCTCGCTATTATTTTAGCCCTACAAGATATTAAATCAGAGTATTGGGGAATGGACTTATGCTGGAAAATGAAAGATTGCGTTATTCCCAGTGGGTATCACTCTTATCTTTCTTTGACTGTTGTAGCAATAACCTTTTTGAGTCTCCTGATAACTGTTCAGGTTTTACGAAGCCTGCGTTATAAGTATCCGGTGACTATAGTTGGGTTGAAGCCAATACCAAGTGAGTTAATTAGCTATAGCTTTCCCTATATAGTGTCATTCATGGGGGTGGATTATGGTTCTGCTGGGAAAATTGCTGGATTAGCTGTGTTTCTATTATGGCTATTTCTAATTACGTATCGAGCCGGATACATAATAATGAATCCCATACTCTTGATTCTTGGTTGGAACTTATACGAAGCAGAAGCTGAGATAAATGGACATAAGAGAACGGTAAAACTACTTTGCAGGAATGATCCTACACCTGGTAAATATCTCTGTCAGGAGGTTCAGGGTAGCTACATAAGTACAGGAGAAAAACAACAATGACAGACTTTAGTGATTGGCGAGAGCTGGATTATGATAATTCAACGGTTCAGCTTTGGGTGTTTAAGAAAAGCACAACTCCTGCAAAGTTTCGGGCATGGCATGTTAGAACTGACGAAGAGGTTGAAAACCTATTTCGCAATGCAATTAAATCAGAAGTAACGAGAATTACCGAAAAAGTTGCTTATAACCACCTGTCCCAAAACAATGAAAATAGTTGCCTTGAACATTCGCTAGAGGAAAGCGATGGTCTTATAGCTTTATTACAAGCGGTAGATTTACCAGAAGCTGAAAATACAGACGCTCAACTCAAGCAGTTAAAGGGTGCAGTAGGGTATTTGGTTAAATTTCAGTCGGAAGAGCAAACTGTTTACGCAGTTAGGAAAACTGCGCCAACATGGAAGCCGGCTGTCAGAAACAAGCTTATAAATGCAATATTCGTCAACGGAGAATTGTCTGCTGTTCCTGATGAGTCATTTGCCTTTGATTCATATTTTGATTTTTATTGCCTCAACGAAACAATATTTGTTGCGTCTAAGCGAGCTTATGAAAGCACAGTGGCTGACAAAAAAGCATATAAGAGAAGTTTTGATGATTTAACCGTTGACCCTGAGTTTTTGTCTGTTTTTTCTGACGTTGAGCCACTTAAAATATATGTGGGGCAGAACTCAATGCAACTTAGACGAATGACCGTGATCCAACAAAAAGCTTTGTATCGAGCACCGGGATTTTCAGATCGTGTAAAATTTGTTAGCGAGGCACGTAATTGGGGTATTAACTTTGATCAAAATGGAAAAATAACTCTGTGCCAAGATACCGCAAAAGTTGTAATTCAAGTTCTGCTTGATCATAGGTTATTAAGTGAGGTTACTGAGACGATATATGATGTACCGGATGCAGAAGCAGTTTAAAAATTCATCTAACAAAGCGCTGCCGGACAAATTTTACGCTGCGCTTCAAATTTGCCGCAGAGCGCGGCGTTAGTTGCTAGGTGAATCTTAAAAATATATGGAGGCTTTATGTCTAATAAAAGATCTGAAGAAGACAATACAAGAACGACTGGTTCTGCCGTTGGTGGAGCAATATTGGGAGCATCTCTAGGTGGACCCTTTGGAGCTATTATTGGTGGTGTAATTGGTGCTGCTCTTGGTGAATCTGTCAATGATTCTAAAAGAGCAAAAAGTAAAAAAACACCATCAAACGACAATCAATCAAAGGGAGGAAATCGTGGATAAAGTAATGCTTATTCCTTCCGCTATTTTGGGGCTCGTTCTAGTTCTTTTATATTTATGGCGCTGTTGGAAAACTGGTACGGAATTTAATCATGCAGTTATGATAAATAGTGTTTTTCAAGCAAGTGGTATTGTCTGTGGTGTATTTTTGATTGCAGGTGTATTTTTCCCTGAAGCTAAGGCTATGGTTTCAGGTATAGATATCTATATTTTCGTAAGTGGTCTTGCGGTCTTTGCGGTATCAGCACAAGGCTTTCATCGTGATGCTATTCAGCCAACAAAAGAACGAGAAAGTAATAGTGCCCAGGTGCACGCGGAGGAAACCAACTAACAAATTGTTCAAGGGGGATTCGCAACGCGTGGCATTTTTACTATGCGTTGGTTTAAGTATTTAAGGTGGTATGCGGTAACATCGGGATTGCGTTGCTCACTCCTTAGCATGGCGTTAGGTTTTTGGTGAAAAATTACAATATATGAGGAAAATAAAATTGTCAGAATGGTGGTATAACTTAAAGAACTGGTACAGAAGTAAAGATATAAACTGGTCTAACCTAAACAAAATCCATAATGTTAAGCTTATATCGTCAATGTATATTTGGATCTTTATCGTTCCTGTTGCAGCTAAGATACTTTCTGGAACCAATGACTTAGCGGTGGTGACAGTTTTTGATTACACGTTCGAGTTACACTTGAAATTGCCATTCTCGTGGCAGTCTTTCTATTTTTCAGCTCTGTTCTTTGCCGCTGCTACAGTGATTTACAATTTACGTTGTCCGAAGCTAATTCAGCAGTATTCTTCTTTTTCAGAATTTGAAAGCGAAGGAAAGCAAGAATGGCACTTAAGACCATTCTCTCAAGATATCGGTCGTGATTATGACAGGTTCAAGTTTGATCTAGAAGAGTCAATGCATGAAGCTGAAGGTCGTGTGTTTGAAGGTAAGGAGTATATGCAAAGTGTATTTTGGCATTTGCATTGGACGGCTGATAGGGCACGCAAAATCTCGTATATCTTATGTTGCGTTTGTTATGCTTTCGGTTTTTCACTGATTTCGATAGTGTTTGTTCAAAACTTTTGGTGGGTCATTAAGAATATTTTGGGTTAACAGTACAAACCTAACAATTTAAGAGTCATTCCCAACGCATGGCATTTTTCATTCCATCGTTGGGTTTAGTGTTTACGGTGGTCTGATTAAGTTTTGTGGTGGCGTTGCTCACTACTTAACGCGGCTACATGGATTCCCCCGGTTGTCAAACATCCGCTAAACTTCAAGTGATTGGTTTTGGACTGCCGCTCTACATTCGGTCTTTATATCGATGATTCTCAACATCGTGACCCTGATGACTTTGCGCGACTGCGGTGCCTTATTCGTTAGATGACATCTAATGTGTCCGCCGCATTAACAGGCTCTCCGCAAGTGGTCTTAACCTATCTCCATCCATTGCGTCTGCTATGACCCGGTTGGTGTTCTCTTGTTAGATTGCTTGAGTTACTGGTTATTTAAGCTGCATAATTTTCGTATTCTGTTTGGTTGTGTAATAAAGACCATATTATTCGAGCATTTTTTGCCGCGAGTGCCACAATCGCTCGATTCATTCCTCGCCGCTCTAACACTCCTCGGCACCACTGGCTGAGCTTGTCTTGTTTATCACCTAGATTAGCAATGACCGTTCTGGCACCATGGACAAGTAAGGTGCGCAGGTACTTGTCTCCATGTTTGGTTATCCTACCTAACCTAGGTTTACCGCCAGTAGAATACTGCTTTGGAACTAGCCCTAGCCAGGCGGAAAAGTCCCGGCTTTTATCAAATTGAGATCCGTTACCTATAGAAGCTAGAATAGCCGTTGCTGTTTGTGGGCCAATTCCTCTGACCTTCATAATCCGCTTAACATTCTCGCTAACCTTTGAAAAGGCATCGAACACTTGCTCTGTATCTGCAATACGTTGGTTAAGTTGTTCAAGGTGATAATAAGCGTCTGCAATGACGGTTCGAGCTAAATGTGGAAGTTCGTTTTCAGCATCTTCCAGCAACAGCGGTACTTGCTTCATTAGCGAAGAGCGTCCGACTGGAATAATAAGGCCGAATTCAGAGAGTAAGGCGCGAATACGGTTAATTAGAGCGGTTCGTTCACGCACCCAATGCTCACGCATTCGGTGAACAGACAATATGGCTTGTTGCTCTGGAGATTTTACTGGAACGAATCGTGTAGATACATGTTGTACTGCTTGGCAGATAGCAACGGCATCATTAAGATCATTTTTACCTTTAATTCTGTGGGGGACGACATACTTGACCGCCATAATACGAGTATCGTGTCCTAATTTGTTGAGTGTTCTTGCCCAATAATGTGCACCGCCACACGCTTCGAGCCCTATACGCATGGGTGGCATATTTGCTATTGTGGTCAGTAGTTTAGAGCGAGTAACCGATTTATGAAGAGCCACTTTCCCTTTCGAGTCAACGACATGAATACTGAAGTGGTTTTTAGCTAAATCAATACCGCCAAAATAAGAATAATCAGACATGGTGCCTCCAGTGCTAATAAGTACCACGTAAGTGTGGCAGATCCTCGGGAGGGGGAATCCATGTCATTCGTTATGCGTCAAAAGGAAATTCATGTCAAAAGTAACATTGAAAGGCTTTATTTTAGTTCCTGAGTCGGAGCTTGAATTAGTAAAAAGTGAGTTGGTAAACCATAAACGTCTTACTCTCGAAGAAAGTGGGTGTATAACGTTTAGTGTCATTCAAAATTCGGAAAATCCTCTTCGTTTCGACGTTTATGAAGAATTCGCGGATAAAGCGTCTTTTGAACAACACCAGCAACGAGTTAAAGCTTCTCATTGGGGGAAAGTGACAGTTAACGTTGAACGTCACTATGAAATCTTTGAGTAAACCATACAAGCAATTCAACCGTCACTCGCAACGCGTGGTGCTCTTGGTTTGCAGTTAGTTTAGAGTTTACGGAGCAATGCAGGAGCTTTTGTATAGCGTTGCTCGCACAGTCAATTGGGCTAGTAATTACATAAAAGATGATAACTTGAGCAAAATGACGACTGACGAAGCCAAAATCTCTAAAAGCTCCAAAACCAGACATTTCTCTATCAACACCAATTTCCGTGTTTTATCACCTAAAAACACGCTCACTTAATGCTTGAATGCCTTAAATTTTTACCAATTTCCGATTTTATTTTGCTACACAGAGCCCCATAAACACCAAAGGCTTAGTGATAAAATACCACTAAGCCTTTGTTTTAATTGGCGCTCCCGACAGGATTCGAACCTGAGACCTGCCCCTTAGGAGGGGGCCGCGCTATCCAGCTGTGCCACGGGAGCTTTGTGGCTATAGTTTACTGAATTCTCTGCATATGTTAACCACAAATCACTGGTTTATTATCTGTTTGTGCATAACATCGCCAATTTGAATACTCTGAGCCAGGCTTTCCTGATCTACGCTCAGTTCAGCTTCACTGTCATAGACCCGAGTAACCGTTAAGGTGATTTCACTTTGGGTTACTTTATTTCGGGCGATGCCATGCTGATCGATAAATGAGCCAGTGTGCCAGAGCTGTAGTTTATCGCCTACCTGAACACCATGTTTCCGGCCAAGATCCATCATTACCAGATTGTCACGCTTCACCACAATCTCAGGTAAAGAAATTTTACATGAAAGATCCGATTCCAGATCCAGCATCACTTTTCGGCTCAACCTAAGCAACATATCACCATATGAAGAGGCCCAGAAACGTGCACTACGGGTGTCAATCTGGCTGGTTTTCGGGAACGGCCAGCGAGCGACTTCACGGTAATTATGGGTCATTACTTCATTGCCGGTTTTGCCGTCAAAAACCGCCATTTCTAACGCAAACTGGCGGTTGATATCATTGCCATCGGCGGTAAAAGTTGCCGTCATATCGGTAATATTACCAGTCAGAATATACTGAGCATCTTTGTCTTGGGCGATCATTTTAACACGCTCGGGATTATCTTTGTCGATCTGGTAACGACTGGTACCTACAGAAACAAAGCTCCGGGACTGCTGAGTTAACTGCTTGCTGATTACTTCAGAATAATCGCCACCAATATTATATAGCTGACCCATCGCGGCTTGCTGCGGTGATTCCAGTTCAATCTCGCTGACCAGAAATGTCTTTTTATATTGATCAACGTGGCAACCTGTTGCCGATGGGTAGATGTCGATTCTTGCTTTAACTTCCATTACCCCATTTTTGATCTCACGATTTTCAATCAGAATGTAGCGCACTTCATGGTTAGTAAAAATGAATTCATTGCGATCGGCATCGAGTAACGGAAGTAGGTTACTGATGGTACCAATATCCGCTCCGGAAAAGTTAACGGCTTTATATATTGCATCTTCAAGCGCATGTAGGCGGGCCTGCTGCTGCGTTGCGACTACGGCTGAACGCCCGGTAACCTCATACCAGGCTGCGCTGACCTGAGTGGTCCATAGCAGCACTGATGTGAAAAATATTTGTCCGATGGTTTTTATTTTCATTACTAATCCCCGGTTGGGTATGGTTCTTGCTTTATATTTATCAGCTATATGTTCGGCAAGACTTTTCTAAGAGACGAGAAGAGAAAAGCAAAGAGCGTTCCAGTTTTAGCGTCAAAATTCGGTCGTTCGATTGCCTGAGTGTATTTGGAGATAAAATCATGAAAAAAATGCTAATTTTAGCGCCTGTGTTGCTGTTAACGGCTTGCTCTTATGCGCCGATATACAATGGTAAAGGAACTTACAGTGGTTCTGAGTTTATGTTGATGGAAAGCCCACGTCATACTCTGGATTACTTTGTTGAGAGTATGACCGAAGATTTAATGGTATCCAATACCAGTGTGACGGCTCGTACGCCGATTGCGGTCACCTCTTTTGTTGACTTACAGAATATGGATGCCACCAATTGGTTGGGGAACTCCGTATCAGAAAGCTTTATTAATCAGTTACAAACCCGTGGTTTCAAAGTCGTCGACTATAAAACGACTGGTTCGATTCAGGTGACACATCAGGGCGATTTCGCTTTTAGCCGCGACTGGAAACAACTGGCTGAAGAACAAGATATTCGTTATGTATTAACCGGAACCATGCTAAGACAAGAGGGTGGGGTACTGGTGAATGCTCGTGTGGTAGGTATGCAGACTCGTATTGTGGTTGCCACGGCACAGGCTTTCCTCCCTGCGGATCGAATTGGCCGTGATTTGGATACGCTCAATACTATGCGTACCGAAGATGGTGTTATGATCCGTTCTGACCCAAGTATGACGCAACCTTACACTGTTATTCTGCGCCCATAATAGGAGTTAATGGCATGAAACTGAAACTAATAATTATGGGCCTGCTAACCTCGCTGTTTTTAATGGGCTGCCAGCCTTTACAAACAATGACCGCAGAACAGTGGTTAAACGCAGTGGGTTACGCTTCGATTAGTGAGCAGAAAGGCAAGAATATAGAAGAAAAGCAAGTACGCGCGATGCGGGCTTCGAAAATCGATGCGTATCGTGAACTGGCTGAACAGGTTTATGGCATGCGTGTGAGTGGCCGTGCCGAGCTGAATGATCAGCGTCTTGGCGTGGAATCGACATCGGGTGCGGTGGACGGCATTATTCGTGGTGCAGAAGTGGTTCGTAGCTACAAAGTGGGTGACAGTTATGTGACAGAATTACGCTTGGATGTGACTAAAATGGATCGCCTGCGTGACTACGGCGAAGTGCAGCAAGTGCCGGATAAACGTCAACAAACGATTTTTTAACTCCAGCTTTATTCTCGTCTTAATTTTTCTCTTAACTGAAAAAGCGGCAACTTATCACCTAAGTTTGCCGCTTTTTTTATCCGTTGCCGATATTACCGAATTGGGATGATTAGGTTATCAGGCACTAGGCTTTCAAATTAGTGCCGAGAGTGGATACTCGTTTGGTCTGACCATCGGCACTGTAGGTGGTGCCGAGTTTATTCTGACTCTGGTTAAGAATATTATTCAGCTTGTTAAAACTAATGTGAGCTCGCTCTAATGCCTGACCGTTGACTTCGTTCGCCATCTGGCATTGCTGGATAATATCTTTGATTTGCGCGATAAGCTGCTTGCAGGCTTCATCTTCCGTCAGGCTCTTAACTTGCGGATGAGCCTCTATGCGTCTATCGGTATCGCCTAAAGTTGTCACCAATGCCATTTTTTGCTTGGCAATCTGCTCGATATCTGTCGATACCCGTTGAGTGATGGCGTGCTTTTCCTGCTCGAAAAGATCCAGCAGTGCCTGGGCATTTTTCAACTGAAATTCTAATAAATCGTGCAGTGCTGCCATAAGGAATGCCTCACTTTAAATTCAACGCAAAACTCAATTTACGTTGCCGAGCTCTTTTTCAAAACGGATCATGTTATCGGCCAGTTTATCTGCGTCAACAACATAAGAACCGTTGGCAATCGCTTCTTTAATTGCCTGTACTTTCGCGTTGTCAAAAGTTGGTGAAGCACTCAGCTGAGATGAAATCGCTTTGCCCTGATCACTTAATGACACCGCATCTTGTTGTGCGGGGCGAGTTCCGGATGCGGATTGGGTATCCGAACTCTTGCTCTGTTCTGCTTTAGCAGAAGTCCTGTTTGCATTCACCAGGGAATGCCCAGAACGAATGTTATCTATACCTGCCATAATATGAGCCTTTTATGATGTAGATGTATGTACCGTAGTTATCGGCCAATGCTCCATGGACTTTAGCATTTATTTGACGATTAATAAAACGGCTTAAAAACGAACCGTGACCTCACCAATTCCGGAGACCTGAGCATCGATGATCCGGTTGGATTTGCTATTCTGCACTTTTATCTGTTCACCAAAGTTACCATCGGATAATGCCGTGCCTTGTGTGGTGATTGACATGCCACTTTTCACCGCTTTAATTACAACGGCATCGTTACGGCAAACCATGCAGATATCGTTGCTGTCTATTATATCGCCCAGTTTGATATTTCTTTTAACTTTAGCGCCAATTATTTGCTCTGTCGATATGAAGCTCTGCTGGCGCAAGCGCAAAACGTTGACCATCGCTTCGCTGATTTGCCCCTGACTAATGATTTGCCCACGTGATAATGGAACCGCGGCGACAATAGCCGGAATATGGGTGGTGAGCTTTACTGGTACATAAATTCGCCAATCTTCAGCTTCACATTTTACCAGAACAGTGATGTGGCTTGCAGAACCATTTTTCGATGATGAAAAAGCGCTTAGTCCGGTTGGACAATCAGACGCTTGTATCCGATTATCAAGGGGGGAGGCTGTCGCTTCGATTTGCGATCCTTCCGGAGACTGAATTGCTTCAATAGCGTATGATTCAGCGACTTGCCGGATGTTATCGAGTTGCTCTTGAGTTGCCGAATGGGCAAAAAAACTAAAGAAAAACATTAGCGATACGATAAACTTGTAAGAAAGTCGCGATAAAGTTCTACACTTAAGATGAGTCTTTCGGGGTAAACACGATATTGACATACTGGATTCTGTTTCCCTTTTTGTTTAACGTTTTCGTTAGATTATCACTTTTTTGTTAAAAAAGTTTGAGATGGAGATGAGCATATGACGGGTATTCTTGATTCTGTGAATCAGCGTACACAACTCGTCGGTCAAAACCGATTAGAGCTATTAACCTTTCGTTTAAATGGCCGTCAACGTTACGGGATAAACGTATTTAAGGTTAAAGAGGTACTTCAGTGCCCGAAACTGACCCGAATGCCAAACTTACACTATCTGGTTAAAGGTGTCGCCCATATCCGCGGGCAAACCGTATCTGTTATTGATTTAAGTTTAGCCATCGGTGGCCGCCCTACCACAGATATTGATAAAAGCTTTGTGGTGATTGCCGAATTCAACCGTTCGATTCAGGCTTTCTTAGTCAGTTCGGTCGAACGTATTATCAATATGCGTTGGGAAGAAATTTTACCGCCACCGGAAGGGGCGGGTAAAGCTAGCTACCTGACTGCGGTAACCAATATTGATAACGAACTGGTTGAAATTCTTGATGTAGAAAAGATTCTTAATGAAATCGCACCTGCAGATGAAGAGATGGATTCAAGCATTGGTGACGAGATCAACGAAGTTAAGAAAACCAAACAGTTCGTGAATAAAATTTTGATCGCTGATGACTCAACAGTGGCACGTAAACAAGTTCAGCGGGCCGTCGAAGCGATTGGGTTTGAAGTTATCGCGGTTAAAGATGGTAAAGAGGCTTACGATAAGTTGGTTGAGTTGGCGGATGACGGTAATATCCTCGATCATATTTCTTTGGTTATTTCTGATATCGAAATGCCGGAGATGGATGGTTATACCTTAACTGCGGAAATTCGCCGCCATCCTAAGTTAAAAGATCTCTATGTGATTTTACATTCATCGTTAAGTGGTGTATTTAACCAGGCGATGGTTGAACGGGTCGGCGCGAATATGTTTATTGCTAAGTTCAATCCTGATGAATTGGGTAATGCCGTTAAGCACGCACTGTTAGTTGAATAAAGAGAGTTGAATGACAACCATAACAATAAGTGATCAGGATTATAAAGAGTTTTGTCGCTTTCTTGAGTCTCAATGTGGGATAGTGCTGGGAGACAGCAAACAGTACCTAGTCCGTAGCCGATTGAGTCCGTTAGTGACCAAATATCGCTATGAGTCGCTTAGCGCCTTGTTAAAAGAGGTGATTTCAGGGCGCAATCGTGACTTGCGTATCGCTGTGGTCGACGCGATGACAACCAATGAAACGTTATGGTTTCGCGATACTTACCCGTTTGTGGTTCTGGCGGAGAAGATACTACCCGAACTGGCGGCAGGTCGCAGGCCTTTGAAAATCTGGTCAGCGGCAAGCTCTTCTGGCCAGGAGCCTTATTCTCTTGCTATGACCATATTAGAAACGCAGCAGAAGAAACCGGGTATGCTGGCCGGGGCTTCTATTACTGCCACGGACATTTCGGCTACCATGCTGGATATGTGTCGCAACGGTGTGTATGACAATCTGGCGTTAGGTCGCGGGCTTTCCCCCGAACGTCGTCGCATGTTCTTTGATGATAATGGCGATGGGCGGATGAGAGTCAAAGACAATGTAAAACGGTTGGTCAATTTCCGGCCGCAGAATCTGATGGAAAGCTACGCTATGTTAGGTAAGTTCGATATCATTTTCTGTCGTAACGTGCTGATCTATTTTTCGGCAGACATGAAAGCTAAAGTCCTTAATCAAATGGCCTCAAGCCTGAATCCTGGTGGATATCTGATGCTGGGAGCGTCTGAATCGCTGACTGGGTTAACGGACCGTTTTGAAATGATCCGCTGTAATCCTGGCATCGTGTATAAACTTAAATAGTTTCTTCATCTCATTTACCCAGCTTCGGCTGGGTTTCTTTTTATTGGCCCCATTATTGCTATCCATTATTGTTATTTGTTAATCAGTATTTTTCATGTAAGTGCAGGTTTGATTAAGTTGGTATAGATATTGCTTTTATGCTTACAACTGAGTGAAAAGATCCAGGGTGAGGCAGATTATGGCCATATCATTTGACAAAGCATTAGGTATACATCAGCACACCGTCGGTGTGAGAGAGCGTAATGCGGAAGTGATTTCGTCTAATATCGCACAGGCCAATACCCCGGGGTATAAGGCTCGAGCCCTGGATTTTGATAAAGCACTACAAGCGGCAAGCCATGGGCAAAGTATCAGTTTAGCAAGAACCGATGGACGGCATATTTCTGCCACTAACAGCGTTATGGGGGAAGAGCTTTACCGCTTACCGACCCAACCTGATACTGGAGATGGCAATACCGTCGATATGGATCTTGAACGTAACCTGTTTATGCAGAACCAACTGCGTCATCAGGCATCGTTGGATTTTCTGGGCGGCAAGTTTCGTAATTTAACTAAAGCGATTAAAGGGGAGTAAGTTAGATGAGCTTATTTAATGTATTCAATGTAACAGGTTCTGCGATGAGTGCAGAAGCGGTTCGTCTAAATACTACCTCTAGTAACCTGGCAAATGCGGACAGCGTGAGCAGTTCTGCAGCGGATACCTATAAAGCACGTCACGCGGTATTTGCCGCCGAGTTAAATCATGCCAGAAACAGTAAAGATTATACGGTTCCGGTCAAAGTGATGGGAATCGTTGAAAGCAATAAGCCATTGACCGCTGAATATAATCCGGATCATCCGCTTGCGAATGATGAAGGTTATATCTATAAGCCAAATGTCAATGTTATGGAAGAGATGGCCGATATGATTTCAGCTTCCCGAGCGTATCAGACAAACGTTCAGCTTGCGGAAGCCAGTAAACAGATGCTACTCAAAACATTGCAGATGGGTCAGTGAGGATTAGGAGATAACGTATGGCCGGAATAAATAATGTCGGTGGTCAAGGCGGATTGTCCTACCTGGATCAGCTTAACAAGCTCCAAGAGCAGAAGAAGCCTGACGAAACCACAGGTAAACAAGAGCTAAAGCAGGAAGATTTTTTATCATTGCTGACCAAGCAACTAGCTAATCAGGACCCGTTTAAGCCAACGAGTAATGATCAGATGATTGCGCAGATGGCATCATTTGCCACCGTGGATGGTATCGGCAAAATGAACTCTCAGTTTGAGAGCCTCAACTCGTCGGTGACATCAAATCAGGCGCTGCAGGCATCTTCACTGGTTGGCCGAGATGTATTGGTAAAATCTCCGATCGGTATGAAGAAAGATGATCTTTCCGGTATGGGAGCAATGGTCAATCTGCCGCAGTCTCTGGATAACCTGATGGTGAGAATTGAAGATCAGGCCGGTCAGTTGGTCAGAACTTTTGATATGGGAGCTCAACCTGTTGGTGAATCTCGTATTCAATGGGATGGCAAGGATGAAAAAGGCAATTCATTGCCAGCTGGCAAATACCAGGTGAAAGCGTCTGGTCTGGTTGATGGCGAAAGTAAAAACTTTGAGGTTTCCACCTATGCCAATGTAAACAGCGTACTGCTGGGTAAAGGTGATGGTAATGTCTTACTCAATTTGGCCGGATTTGAATCACCGGTGAAATTGGCTGAAGTATTAGAAGTTGGCAAAGCGTAATTGCGCTAGCTAGATAGGAGAATTCCAGATGTCATATATATCGTTAAGTGGTCTATCTGCGGCCCAGCTGGATTTGAAAACAACCAGTAACAACATTGCTAACGCCAATACTTTTGGTTTTAAAGAGTCTCGTGCTGAATTTGGCGATGTTTATTCCAACTCTATTTTTACCAATGGTAAAACTACCGCCGGATCTGGTGTTCAGGCAAATATTGTCGCTCAGCAGTTCCATGAAGGTTCGAGTGTTTATACCAATAACCCGCTTGATTTGCGTGTATCCGGTACGGGCTTCTTTGCTGTAGCAAAAGACCGCCTGACGCCGCAACAAAATGAGCTGACGCGTAACGGTGCTTTCCACCTGAACAAAGATAACTACATGGTCTCATCAAACGATGAGTTCGTGTTAGGTTACCAGGTGAATCCGGAGACAGGGGATGTGCTTTCTTATGAGCCTCAACCCATCAATATTCCGGCTGAATTCGGTAAACCCAAACAGACAGCCAATATTGAAGTTGGGGTAAATCTGCCTGCCAATGGCGAACTGAAAGATCCAGCACTGTTTGATTATTCCGATGCGGAGACGTTTAACCGTTCGACCTCATCAACGATTTATGACTCAATGGGTCAGTCGTATAAGTTGACTACGTATTATCTGAAAGATCAGACTCAGCCAAATACTTGGCAGGTTTATTATACCGTGACCGATGGTCAGGGCGAGAAGCCGGTTAATATCGTGGGTGGTGATGCGGCGAATGCAACCGGCCATGTTGGCCATACCATGAAATTTAATAATGATGGTACATTGGCTAGCATTAATGGTGGCAACAATGTGGTTTCAGAAGCCTTGGGTACCAGTGCGAATCCGATTGAACTGAATGGTGCAGATGTTAACCAGGTGCTGTCATTCGGCCTGGATGAGTCAACCCAGTTTGCCGCTCCGTTTGAACTGACTAAGTTTGATGAAGATGGTGCGACCACCGGCTTCTTGACCAAGCTGGACTTTGATGAAGCGGGTAGTGTGTTAGGGACTTATTCTAACGGTGAAAATGTCACCTTAGGTCGGATTGGCTTGGTCCGTGTTGCTAACGAGCAGGGCTTGGATAAAAAAGGTGGTACTCAGTGGGATTCTACTTCTGCTTCCGGAGCAAAAATCTGGGGTGAATCGAACAAAGGTTCGTTTGGTACCATTAACAGCGGTACGGTTGAACAGTCCAACATCGATATGACCCAGGAGCTGGTGGATCTGATCAGTGCACAACGTAACTTCCAGGCTAACTCGCGTGCGCTAGAAGTGCATAACCAGACTCAACAGACCATTCTGCAAATTCGTTAATGCTTTTCTAAATAAGATCAGGCTGGCAATTGCCAGCTTGATCTTGCCATTCAAAGCGGCAAAAAGGTGGCAATCACCTGTTTAATTCCCCGCGTATGTTTCCTAATTTACTGATAAATAATAAAATATAACATTGGCACGCCTATTGCTTTACTATCGTTTGTATAACGACGATAGGAGTCAATTATGGATCGCGCTTTGTTTCTCGCAATGAGTGGCGCTAAGCAGAACATGCAGGCAATGCAGCTTAGGGCGAACAACTTAGCTAATGTTAGTACCACTGGATTTCGTTCAGATCTGGCTCAGGCCCGCTCAATGCAGGCGTATGGCGAAGGTTTGCCGACCCGGGTATTCAGCATGACCGAACGTCCAGGGCACAGCTTTGCTCAGGGTAGCGTGATCACCACTGGGCGGGATCTGGATGTCACAATCCAGGGTGATGGCTGGCTGTCCGTCCTTGATCCACAGGGCAATGAAGGGCTGACCCGCAACGGCAATCTACGTATTGATAAAAATGGGTTGCTAACCAATAGCCAAGGGCATTTGGTTCTGGGGGAAGGCGGAGCTCCTATCACACTGCCAATTCCTCTTAGTAAAGTTGAAGTCGGAAAAGACGGCACGATTTCTGTTGTACCACAGGGGGCCCCTGCGGATGCGATTGAAGCGGTAGACCGTATCAAATTGGTTAAAGCCGATAACCGTGCGTTATACAAAGATACGATCGGACTTTTCCGCGCTCAGGATCCAAACGCAACTTATGATGCAGCGGCGGATGTGCAACTGCTAACCGGTGCGCTTGAAGGGAGTAACGTTAATGCGGTCGGTGAAATGACCTCATTAATCGATCTTCAGCGACAATTTGAAATGCAAGTCAAAATGATGAGCACTGCCGAAGAGATGGACAAAGCGTCCGACTCTCTACTTCGTACCAGTTAATTGAGTGAAAGGAGTATTTTATGCATCCGGCACTATGGGTAAGTAAAACCGGTCTTGACGCCCAACAGACCAACATTGCAACGATTTCTAACAACCTGGCGAATGCCTCGACCGTTGGCTTTAAAAAAAGTCGTGCGGTATTTGAAGATCTGTTTTATCAGAACATTAATCAGGCGGGTGGTCAGTCATCACAGAACACCGAATTACCCAGCGGTTTGATGCTCGGTGCCGGTTCTAAAGTGGTGGCCACGCAGAAAGTGCATACTAACGGCAACGCCCAAACCACGTCCAATAACTTGGATATGATGATTGAAGGGGATGGTTTCTTTCAGATTTTAATGCCGGATGGCAATATCGGCTATACCCGCAATGGCCAGTTTACCCTTAACGCGGAAGGCTCGTTGGTGACATCGGGATCGGGTTATGTATTACAGCCAGAAATTGCCATTCCTCAGGATGCAGTTTCAGTGACCGTCGGCAATGATGGGCAAGTTTCTGCCCGTATCCGTGGCCAGCAGGAAAATCAGGTGTTAGGGCAGATCACCATTGTGGATTTTGTTAACCCTGGTGGTCTTGAGCCGGTCGGGCAAAATATCTATTTACCAACAGGAGCCAGTGGCGATCCACAAGAAGGGGTTCCGGGGTTAGATGGTTTAGGTAATGTCAGACAATCGATGCTGGAAAGTTCCAACGTTAACGTTACCGAAGAACTGGTGAACCTGATCGAAGCTCAGCGCGTGTATGAAATGAACTCTAAAGTGATTTCTGCCGTTGATAAAATGATGAGCTACGTGAACCAGCAGCTATAACCGATTAGAGTGGGCCTTGTTATGAATGTTTTATTTAACGCTAAATTTTTTGCTGCTTTAACAGTATTGCTTCTTTCTGGTTGTGCGCTGCAGCCAGATATGGCAGGAACGGTTACCGATCAGGGAACGACGATTGTCGATGCGGTTGAAGGAGATAAATCGGCAGATGAGCAGGGGGGCATCACTGATGGCTTGCGTAACCGAGTTGACCCGGTTGCCGGAGATCCGGCCTGGGCTCCGATTCATGCCAAGCGCAGAGATGAACATTATGCGGCGGAAACAGGCTCACTGTTTAACCAGAATCTGGCTAATGACTTGTATGACGATGCCAAGCCAAGAAATATTGGCGATATTATTACCGTTACCCTGAATGAAAGTACCAAAGCGGCAAAAAGTGCCGATGCCAATTTAGACAAAAAGAACAATGCATCAATGGATCCTTTAGCTGTCGGTGGCAAAGATGTCACTCTTGGTGATTACAACCTTTCTTACTCTCTGAAAAACGACAATAAATTCTCTGGTAGTGCTGCCGCGAATCAGAGCAACAGCATTTCCGGCTCGATCAGTGTTGAAGTTATTGATGTTCTGGCTAATGGTAACCTAGTGATTCGTGGCGAAAAATGGCTGACTCTTAATGCCGGAGATGAGTATATCCGCCTGAGTGGTACAATCCGCCCTGATGATATCGATTTTGATAACACTATCGCGTCTAACCGTATTTCGAATGCACGAATCCAATATTCTGGTACCGGATCTAATCAGGATATGCAGGAGCCTGGATTCTTGGCACGATTTTTTAATGTAGCTCTGTAAGTAGGATAAAAGTCGAAGTTTTGACTGATTTATAGAGAAGGTTGTTACGATGAAAAAAATGCTGCTGATATTACTGAGCTCCCTGCTGGTAACCAGTTGGGCACAGGCTGCGCGGATTAAAGACGTTGCAGAAGTGGCGGGAGTTCGTAGCAACCAGTTGGTTGGTTATGGATTGGTGACTGGTTTGCCGGGTACCGGAGAATCGACGCCGTTTACCGATCAAAGTTTTAATGCCATGCTGCAAAATTTCGGCATTCAGTTGCCGCAAGGTACCAGCCCTAAGACAAAAAACGTTGCCGCAGTTATCGTGACTGCTGAGCTACCTCCATTTTCTAAGCAGGGTCAGACTGTTGACGTTACCGTTTCATCGATTGGTTCGGCGAAAAGCTTGCGTGGCGGAACCTTAATGCAAACCTTTCTTAAAGGTTTGGATGGAAAAGTTTATGCAGTGGCACAAGGTAACCTAGTGGTTAGTGGCTTTAGTGCAACCGGCGCTGATGGTTCCCGCCTGGTGGGTAACAACCCGACCGTGGGGATGATTTCTGGTGGTGCTATGGTGGAACAGGAAATTCCAACCCCATTTGCTCGCGGTGATTTCATCACCTTTAATCTGCTAGATTCTGATTTCAGCACCGCCCAAAGTATGGCGAACGCAGTGAATAATTTCCTTGGCCCCGATATGGCGACTGCTATTGATGCGACTTCTGTTAAAGTGCGAGCGCCACGTGATGCTGGTCAAAGAGTGGCATTTCTTTCTGCTATCGAAAATTTACAGTTTGATACCGCCGAAGGTTCGGCAAAAATTATTGTTAATTCCCGTACCGGAACCATTGTTGTCGGTCAGCATGTGCGGCTGAAACCTGCCGCGGTAACTCATGGCGGCATGACGGTAGCGATCAAAGAAAACTTAAATGTCAGTCAGCCTAATGCCTTTGGCGAAGGCACCACTCAGGTTGTGCCGGATTCTGATATTCAGGTGAGTGAAAAACAGGGCAAGATGTTTAATTTCCAGCCGGGTGTTACCTTGGATGACCTGGTTCGTGCAGTAAATGAAGTGGGCGCGGCCCCTTCAGACTTAATGGCAATTCTGCAGGCATTAAAGCAGGCAGGAGCCATCGAAGGCCAGCTGATTATTATCTAAGGAGCAGTAGTATGATCAATAATCCTAATGATATCGGCTTTGTTCAGGACATTAGTCATTTAGATACCTTGCGCCAACAGGCGGTGAGTGGCGATGAAGCGAGCGAGAAATCAGCCTTGCATGCCGCCGCTAAACAGTTTGAAGCGATTTTTACATCGATGCTGTTTGATTCAATGCGCAATGCCAATGAGGAATTTAAATCGGATCTGTTTGATAGCCAGACCGAGGATTTCTACCATAAAATGCTTGATGAACAACGTGCCAGCGAGATGAGTCATTCTGGAAGTTTAGGCTTGGCCGATATGATTGTGGCCCAGTTATCTGCCGGGCAAAATGGACCGGCTAATCAGCCATCGGATGTGGATCGCTTTGATGAGGCGATGGAGCGTGTTCGGGCCCATGCTAATGCTCCGTCTGCTCCGGTTCCACCAATTCAGTATGTCCAGCAGCCGCAGTCGTTTGACTCACCGGAATCGTTTGTTGATACACTGCGCCCTTATGCCGAAAAAGCGGCAAAATCGCTTGGTGTGGCACCTTCACTGATTCTGGCTCAGGCTGCATTGGAAACCGGCTGGGGAAATAAGGTGATTAAAAATGCCCGCCACAGCAGTTATAACCTATTCAATATTAAAGCGGACAGTCGCTGGAACGGACAGCGTATCGCTTCCCAGACCCTGGAATATCATCAAAAAACACCGGTAATGGAAAAGGCCGCGTTCCGTGCTTACCCTTCATACCAGGAAAGTTTTGATGACTATGTTCGTTTCCTTAATGATAACCCGCGCTACCGATCGGCGTTGGAACATAACAGCAGTGGCGAGCAGTTTATTCATGGTATCCACCAGGCCGGTTACGCTACCGATCCTAAATATGCCGATAAAGTTCTGCGAGTTCAGCAGCAGATAGAACAGATGAATCAAGCCTAATTATAATTGCCGCAGCCGGATTGGCTGCGGTAATTTCTCTCCCCTTTCTGTGATTCCTTTACTCATCTTCCTTCTTAATTCATTGTTTAATCAAGATTTAATTAAATGGCATACATATTGCTTTGTTTTGCTTATGTTTAAGATTTTAACTAGTTTAGGGAGCCGGCAATATGGCGTCTGATTTGTTGAGTATCGGTGCTCAGAGCGTTTTAACATCGCAGAGACAACTCAATACAACAGGTCATAACATCGCTAACGTGAATACTGACGGGTATAGTCGCCAATCTGTGCTACAGGGGACGAATGCCCCGATGCAGTTTGGCGGTCAGACCTATGGTATGGGTGTTCATGTGGAAAATGTTCGCCGCTCATGGGATCAATTTGCCGTTAAAGAGCTAAACTTTGCCACTACCGATTTTGGCAACAAAGGTGATACTGAAAAAAATCTCAGTATGTTATCGAGTATGCTTTCATCGGCTTCATCGAAAAAAATCCCGGAAAACATTAATGATTGGTTTGATTCAGTAAAAACGTTGGCTGACACCCCAAATGATGTCGGCGCGCGTAAAGTGGTGATGGAAAAAGCCCAGGTCATTACTCAGAATCTGAATGATTTTCACCAAGCCGTATCTGAACAGTACGACACTGCCAATAAAGCGTTGGATATTGGTATTGAACGGATTAATGAGCTTGGTACCAAACTGCGTGATGTTCAGCGGCTAATGATGAAAACACCAGGCCCGCATAACGATTTGATGGATCGCCACGAACAGTTAGTTAATGAGTTAGCAGAACTAACTAATGTATCTGTAATTCCAAGGCAAAATGGCAAAGGCTATAACATTCTTATCGGCTCAGGGCACACTCTGGTATCCGGTACCGAATCAAGTCAGATGAAAATGGTGGACGGTTACCCAGATCCTAAACAGTTGCGTCTGGCTATGACTGAAGGCCTGGGCACTAAAGTTATTAGCAGTAAAGATATTGGTGGCAAGATCGGTTCGTTGCTGGATATGCGCGATAAACATATTCCTGCGGTTTTAGATGAGATTGGTCGTATGGCCACATCCATTTCCTATGATGTAAACAATATACAGCATCAGGGTTTAGATCTTAATGGTGATATTGGTAAGAATATTTTTACTGACATTAACTCCGAACGTATTGCCAAATCGCGGGTGATCGCCAACGGTGATTCTGAAGTCGATATGGCTGTTTATATTGAGGATATGAGCCAGGTTAAAGGTGCTGAATATTCTATCCTGTTTGATGGCAGTGACTATCTCACTACCATGCCAAATGGCGAACAGGTACGGCTGGAAGAAAGTGGCGGTGAAATTCATATCGATGGTTTAAGAATCGAAGTAAACAATGAGCCAAAGCGAGGTGAGCGCATACTGATACGTCCAACTCGTAGCGGTGGCCAAGACATGAAAATGGCCGTGAATGATCCGACCAAGATTGCCGCACAGAGCTATGAGGCTTCCACTACCTTTGCTCAGGGGACGGCCACTTTCGATATATTAGAAGCCGGTGAGTTACGCGAGTTTGAAGTGGATATATCCCCGTTGGGCGATACTTTCTCGGTTAAGGATAAACAGGGCAACATTCTTTTAGACTGTCAGGATTACCCGCCAAGTGGCCCGGTGAAAGTCTTGGGTACCGTATTTGAACTATCTGCCGGTGCCTTGCCGGAGGATAAGTTTACGGCAAACCTTGTCCCCTCCGAAGGGGATAACGGTAACTTGCTCAAGATTCAGGATATCCAAACCAATAAAACGCTGAATAACAACCAATCGACGCTTATCGATCTGTATCAGGATCTCAATACCAACGTTGGTATGAAGTTGGCGACGGCATCACGTTTGACGGATGTTGCTCGTTTGGAGAAAGAGTCGGCAGAATCACGCATCGCTTCAATTGCCGGGGTTAACCTGGATGAAGAAGCGGCAAATATGATGAAGTTTCAACGCGCTTACATGGCTTCGTCTCGCATTATGCAGGCGGCTAATGAAACGTTCGACAGCATTTTGCAGCTGAGATAGGAGGAGAGCTAAATGTTAACGCGAATTTCAAGCTTTCATAACTATCAGGCGGTGCAGAATGATTTACGCCGTCAGGAAAATAAAATTCATCACAATCAGGCTCAGTTAGCATCGGGTAAAAAGCTAATGGCTCCGGAAGATAATCCGTTAGCCACGCATTACATACAGAATGTGAATCAGCAAGAAGAATTAATCCGCCAGTATATCGATGCGATTGTATTAGTCCGGACCCGATTAGAGCGTCAGGAAGTTTTGGTTGCCGACACGGAAGAATTTGCCGATGAAGCTAAACGTAGTGTGATGGAAATGATTAACGGTTCGTTATCACCGGAAGATCGTTTAGCCAAAAAACGTGAATTACAAGAGTTGGCAAATAATTTCCTCGCTCTTACCAACTCCCAGGATGAGTCCGGCAACTATGTGTTTGCCGGGACTAAATCTTCTAACCAGCCATTTTTCCGTGATAAGGGTGGTGATGTTACTTATGCAGGGGATGACTACCAGCGTAAGATGAAAATATCAAACAGCCTGGATATGCCATTTAATAATCCGGGCAGCAAAGTCTTTATGGAAATCGACAATCCATTTGGTGATTATGAGCCGGATTACCAGTTACAGGAAGGATCTGAGTTGTTGCTCGAAAGAGCAACCAATACCGACGCGGCAGATGATGGCCACTATAAAGTGACTTTTGTCGATATGGGCACGGGTAAATACGGCTATCAGCTTGAGAGAAATGGATGGATTGTTGGTACTGACGAGTTCGATCCGGCGAAAGGTATTAATTACAAAGGATTGACGATTCACCCGAAAGGGCAGATCTCTGCCGGAGATGTGATGGAGCTGTCACCACGGCATAAGTTTAGTATTTTTGAAAGTTTTAAAAAGGCGATGGAATTTTCCGATGCTTCGGTTTCCGACGCCTCAGCTACGGCAAAACTACACCAGATTACCGAAGAGTTTAACGCGGCTTTTATTCATCTGAATAAAACTCGTACTGACCTTGGTGCCCGGCTCAATACCTTAGATATTCAGGAAGAGCAGCATCAGGACTTCAAGGTGAGTTTGTCTAAGTCGAAAAGTAATTTTGAAGATCTCGATTATGCCGAGGCAGTCATCGAGTTCAACGAAAACCAGAGAGCGCTAGAGGCCTCTCAACAGGCATTTGGTAAAACAAAGGATCTGACCCTGTTTAATTATGTGTGAGCTTGATGCCTTAAGTGCTATGCCTTAAGCGCCAAAGCGAATCTAACTAGAAAATAGGGACAATCTGGCTTGCTATTTGCTATAGCTTACTTGCAGTAGTTTATTAGCAATAAAATAGCCAATGGGCAGAAAAGCGGCAAACGGAAATAGAGCGGCAACGAGGCGGCAATATTTACCGATAGATTGGAATCAAATTTTTGTCATTTATTATATTTCAGTGAAGTTTTGTTTATAACTAATTGAAAAATAATAAATAAAAATAAATTTTCAAACTTGGCACGCTAATTGAATGTTATTATAACAGACAACAAATTTTTTTAGACAGGTAGAGTTGCAACAAGCGTAGTTGACGTCAGTGCTTGCGAATAACGGTAAAACTGACACTGCGTAAAGCACGTAGGCTCAACAGGAGAGCAAACCATGACTATTACAGTTAATACAAATGTGTCAGCGATGACGGCACAGCGTTATTTGACTAAGAGTTCTAATGAACTTAATACGTCAATGGAGCGTTTGTCATCCGGTAACCGAATTAACAGCGCGAAAGATGATGCAGCGGGACTGCAGATTTCTAACCGACTGATCGCTCAGTCACGCGGTCTGGATGTAGCAATGCGTAATGCGAACGATGGCATTTCGATTGCGCAGACTGCTGAAGGTGCGATGAATGAGTCAACCAGTGTCTTGCAACGTATGCGTGATTTGGCACTACAATCAGCTAACGGTACCAATACTGACGCAGAACGTACCGCGATTGATGAAGAGTTTTCATCATTACAGGATGAATTGAATCGTATTGCTGAAACCACTTCGTTTGGTGGCCGCAAACTACTCAATGGAACCTTTGGTGAAGCGTCGTTCCAGATTGGTTCTTCATCCGGTGAAGCGATGATTATGGGGCTAACCAGTATCCGTGCGGATGATTCTCGTATGGGCGGCCAGACTTTCTCTTCTACGGAAGGAAAAGATCATACCTGGGGCGTACCAGCAGAAGCGAATGATCTGCATTTAGAATTTACCTCGCCAAAAGGTGAAACTACGGTATTGGATATTAGTGCGAAGGCTGGCGATGATATTGAAGAACTCGCCACCTACATTAACGGTCAGAACGAATCTATTAAGGCTTCGGTGGATCATGACGGTAAATTGCAGCTGTTTATTGCCGAACCTGCGATTGAGGGTGATTTGACAGTAAGTGGTAACCTGGCTCAAGAGTTAGGTCTAGCTGGCGGACCAGGTCAGAAAACTACCGTACAAGATGCTGATGTCACCACGGTTGGTGGCTCACAAAATGCCGTGGCAGTACTTGATTCAGCGTTACGTTATGTGGATGCTCAGCGTGCGGATCTCGGTGCGAAACAGAACCGATTAAGCCACAGTATTAATAACTTATCCAACATTCAAGAGAATGTGGAATCGTCGAAGAGCCGGATCAAAGATACCGACTATGCGAAGGAAACGACGCAGATGACGAAAGCTCAAATATTGCAGCAAGCAGGTACCAGTATACTTGCCCAAGCAAAACAGTTGCCGAACTCTGCAGTTTCATTACTGCAGTAGTAAGCGGTTATTCCAAACGATGGGTACAGACGTGGACCCATCATGGAGTGACTTTGGCAAAGTGTGGTCGCGAACGACCTTTAAGCTCTCTCACACTTGCTTAATAACCGTTCATTGATCATGCGCCCCTGGATAGCCTAAATGTGAAATCATTTCTCTCGATCTCCGCATTGGCTATGGCTAACCAATAGCCCCGGTTCTCTCAAAGGAAAAGGGGCTTTTCTTTATTTTCTGTTTTATTTATTCCCGCCCATCAGCTTCATCTCTTATTAATTTTTCCTGTTCAGCTCTTTATGATATTTAGCTGGGAGTTTTAGTGTCATTGCTATTTCTGGCAGGTTTACAATATCGGTTTTATTGTTGAATATATAGAATATATCACCATGTTTTAATTGAATAAAAAATATTTATTTATTTTTCCTATTAATTTTCTAAAGTATTTTCTTCCTGAGTCGCTAAGAGTAAGAACTTTGAGAGAACTACTACTGGTTTCCGAGACGTCGGAAAACGATTCGTTCGAAAGTTACATAGTATCGGAAAATCATTAGGAGATTTCACTATGGCAGTTAATGTAAACACAAACGTATCAGCGATGACCGCTCAACGTTATCTAAATGGCGCGACCTCTACGATGAACACTTCAATGGAGCGTTTATCTTCTGGTTTCAAAATCAATAGTGCAAAAGATGATGCAGCCGGTCTGCAAATATCTAACCGCTTGAATGTACAGAGCCGTGGTCTGGATGTGGCGGTACGCAATGCAAACGATGGTGTTTCAATCGCACAAACCGCTGAAGGTGCAATGAATGAAACCACCAGCATCCTGCAACGTGTACGTGACCTGGCGCTGCAATCATCAAACGGTGCGAACACCAAAGATGACCGTATTGCGATCCAGGAAGAGATCACATCACTCAATGACGAATTAAATCGTATCGCAGAGACCACATCATTTGGTGGTAACAAATTGCTTAACGGTACTTATCAGACCAAATCTTTCCAAATCGGCGCAGATAATGGTGAAGCAGTAATGCTTAACATTAAAGATATGCGCAGCGATAACGCACAGATGGGCGGTAATAGCTACATTGCTGAAAATGGCAAAGGTAAAGACTGGGGGGTACAAGCGGGTGCTAATGATCTGACCATTACTTTGAATGATAAAGTGATGGGTGAGCAAACTATCCAGATCAATGCTAAAGCTGGTGATGATATAGAAGAGTTAGCCAGTTACATTAATGGCCAGACTGACATGATTACCGCATCCGTAGATGAAGATGGTAAGTTGCAGTTATTTACTGATAACAATACCATTGACGGTACAGCTCAATTCTCTGGCGGTTTAGCGGGCGAACTGGGTATGCAGGAGGCGCAGGCCAAAACAGTTGATACGATTGATGTGACTACTGTTGGTGGTTCACAAGAAGCTGTTGCGGTAGTTGATGCGGCTCTGAAATATGTGGATAGTCACCGTGCAGAACTCGGTGCGTTCCAGAACCGTTTTGATCATGCGATTAATAATCTGGATAACATTAACGAAAACGTTAATGCTTCTAAGAGCCGGATCAAAGATACCGACTTTGCGAAGGAAACTACCACGCTTACCAAATCGCAGATTCTGTCTCAGGCTTCAAGCTCTATCCTGGCGCAGGCCAAACAGGCACCAAATGCCGCATTGGGCTTACTGGGTTAATCGTCCGATTCAGTATACTCAAGATAAAAATCCAGCTGCGGCTGGATTTTTTTTATCATGACTTTGGTGAAACAAGGGGATTGAGCACGGGAACCAAATACAACTTTGACGAGGATTTGTTGGCAGAAAAAAGAAAACCCAGCGATTAAGCTGGGTTTCTTAACATGGTGCGGAAGGAGAGACTTGAACTCTCACACCTTGCGGCGCCAGAACCTAAATCTGGTGCGTCTACCAATTTCGCCACTTCCGCGTACAAATTGTAAAATAAATGGTGGCTACGACGGGATTCGAACCTGTGACCCCATCATTATGAGTGATGTGCTCTAACCAGCTGAGCTACGTAGCCATTTAAGATCGTATGATCTTGAATTAATGGTGCGGAAGGAGAGACTTGAACTCTCACACCTTGCGGCGCCAGAACCTAAATCTGGTGCGTCTACCAATTTCGCCACTTCCGCATTCAAATTGTATTGGACTAGTGTCCGTTCTTAACGATTGACCTTTGGTGAACCATCAAGATAAATAATGGCAGGTCTACCTGGATTCGAACCAGGGAATGGCGGCATCAAAAGCCGCTGCCTTACCGCTTGGCGATAGACCTACGGTGATGGTCGTTATTAATAACGTAACCATCTAAGTATGGTGCGGAAGGAGAGACTTGAACTCTCACACCTTGCGGCGCCAGAACCTAAATCTGGTGCGTCTACCAATTTCGCCACTTCCGCATTCAAATTGTATTGGACTGGTGTCCGTTCTTAACGATTGACCGTTTGGTGAACCATCAAGATAAATAATGGCAGGTCTACCTGGATTCGAACCAGGGAATGGCGGCATCAAAAGCCGCTGCCTTACCGCTTGGCGATAGACCTACGGTTGTTGTCTTACTCAACAACTAAATAATGGTGCGGAAGGAGAGACTTGAACTCTCACACCTTGCGGCGCCAGAACCTAAATCTGGTGCGTCTACCAATTTCGCCACTTCCGCATTCAAATTGTATTGGACTAGTGTCCGTTCTTAACGATTAACCGTTTGGTGAATCATCAAGATAAATAATGGCAGGTCTACCTGGATTCGAACCAGGGAATGGCGGCATCAAAAGCCGCTGCCTTACCGCTTGGCGATAGACCTACGGTGATGGTCGTTATGAATAACGTAACCATCTAAGTATGGTGCGGAAAGAGAGACTTGAACTCTCACACCTTGCGGCGCCAGAACCTAAATCTGGTGCGTCTACCAATTTCGCCATTTCCGCATAAATCTATAAATGGTGGCTACGACGGGATTCGAACCTGTGACCCCATCATTATGAGTGATGTGCTCTAACCAGCTGAGCTACGTAGCCACTTTTTGGAGCGAGACAATATAATACAATCTCACTACTGGTTTCAATCTTTTTTCAAAAAAGTTGAGACCCAATAATGGCAGGTCTACCTGGATTCGAACCAGGGAATGGCGGCATCAAAAGCCGCTGCCTTACCGCTTGGCGATAGACCTACTAAATAATGGTGCGGAAGGAGAGACTTGAACTCTCACACCTTGCGGCGCCAGAACCTAAATCTGGTGCGTCTACCAATTTCGCCACTTCCGCATATTTCCTAAAAACTCTTACTTATCTTTTCAGCAAAACTGCTTGGACAAAAAAAGTGCTTAGGAAATGGTGGCTACGACGGGATTCGAACCTGTGACCCCATCATTATGAGTGATGTGCTCTAACCAGCTGAGCTACGTAGCCAACAATGTCTTCGCTTATTTGCGAGAACGGAGCGCATTATGCGGATCTGGGGTAACAGCGTCAACAGTTTTTTTGAATAAATTGCTCTAAATCGACTGTTCGTGTTTTTTTTAAGCAAAGAGCTTTGTTTATCGACAAAATCAAGCGCTAAATCAATTTGCTCGGTTGATCACAAGCGGAGAAAAGTGGTTTTATCAATCTAGCTTGGGTAGGGATAAGTAGACAAAAAGCTGCTCATTTGAGCAGCCTTAAACGATTAATATTTATTAGGTTTTGCCCTAAAAATTAAACGTTGAAGCGGAAGTGCACTACATCGCCATCTTTTACAATATAGTCTTTACCTTCCAGACGCCATTTACCAGCTTCTTTTGCGCCTGACTCACCACGGTATTGAATGAAATCATCGTAACCAATCACTTCAGCACGGATAAAGCCGCGTTCAAAGTCGGTATGGATTTTACCCGCAGCCTGAGGCGCAGTTGCACCAACAGGAATGGTCCATGCGCGAACTTCTTTAACACCTGCGGTGAAATAAGTTTGCAGAGCAAGTAGCTCATAGCCAGAACGAATAACACGATTAAGACCAGGTTCTTCGATACCCAGGTCAGCCAGAAATTCGTCACGGTCTGCATCGTCCAGTTCTGACATTTCAGCTTCGATAGCTGCACACACTGCAACCACAACGTTGTTCTCTTTGGCTGCGAATTCGCGTACCGCTTCAAGGTATGGGTTATCGTCAAAACCATCTTCATTAACGTTCGCGATGTACATGGTTGGCTTAAGCGTTAAGAAGTTTAAGTAACCGATAGCAGCAGCTTCTTCTTTGCTCAATTCAACAGTACGAGCAGAACCACCCTCGGTCAGTACTGGGAGCAGTTTTTCCAGTACGGTGATTTCGAATTTAGCGCCTTTGTCGCCGCCCTTAGCGCGTTTTGCCTGACGTTGAATTGCACGCTCACAGGAATCGAGATCCGCCATCGCCAGCTCAAGATTGATCACCTCGATATCTTCAATCGGTGAAACCTTACCTGCAACGTGAACGATATTATCGTTTTCAAAACAGCGAACTACGTGACCAATCGCGTCAGTTTCGCGGATGTTTGCCAGGAATTTGTTACCTAAGCCTTCACCTTTCGATGCGCCGGCAACCAAGCCTGCGATGTCAACAAATTCCATTGTTGTTGGTAGAACGCGCTCCGGTTTTACGATTTCAGACAGCGCATCTAAACGTAAATCCGGCACGGGTACGATCCCGGTATTTGGCTCGATAGTGCAGAAAGGAAAGTTTGCCGCTTCGATACCAGCTTTTGTTAACGCATTAAAAAGTGTGGATTTACCCACGTTTGGCAAACCAACGATGCCGCATTTAAAACCCATGACTGTAAACCTTATTCAGCTTTGAACGTGTGAAGACGATTTTGCGCTTTTGTCAGCCCATCTTTTAATAAAATATCCAGGCAACGAACAGATTCGTCGACTACGGCCTCCAGGCATTCCTGCTCTTTTGCAGGCGCTTTACCGAGGACATAACCTGCTACTTTATCTTTATGACCAGGATGGCCAATACCGATGCGCAAGCGATAAAATTCTTTGTTATTTGCTAATTTGCTAATGGTGTCTTTCAGGCCGTTGTGACCGCCATGACCGCCGCCTTTTTTGAATTTGGCAACGCCGGGAGGCAGGTCAAGTTCATCGTGAGCGACCATGATCTCTTCCGGTGTGATTTTATAAAAGGTCGCAACCGCTGCGATAGCTTTTCCGGACAAGTTCATAAAGGTTGTAGGGATCAATAAGCGGAGTTCTTCTCCATTCAGAACCAGGCGCCCGGTCAACCCATAAAACTTGGGCTCGAGCTTCAATGTCACGTTATGGACACGTGCCAGTTCTTCGACCACCCAGGCTCCCGCATTATGGCGTGTGCGTTCGTACTCTTTACCCGGATTGGCTAATCCTACAAGCAGTTTGATTTGTTGACTCACCGTTTGGTCTCTTAGCAATTTAAAAGCGCGGCATGATAGCATAAACACGAGGTCAGAGTCAGCCAAAAGTTGGCTGGCTCTGACCCCGGTTAAACGTACCAATAAAAAAGGCGCACTGACGTGAATCAATGCGCCCTTTGAGTAATGTTTAACGCTTAGTTAAACATTGCAGAGATAGATTCTTCGTTGCTGATGCGACGAATTGCTTCAGCCAGCATGGTAGATAGGGTCAGTTGAGTTACTTTACCTGTTGCCAGCATTTCATCTGAAAGTTTGATTGAATCAGTCACAACAACTTGATCTAATACAGAATTTCCGATGTTTTTAGCAGCACTACCTGAGAATACAGCGTGCGTTGCGTAAGCGAAAACGCGCTTAGCGCCGCGCTCTTTCAGTGCTTCAGCTGCTTTACATAATGTACCGCCGGTATCGATCATATCGTCAACGATAATGCAGTCGCGACCTTCAACGTCACCGATTAGGTTCATCACTTCAGAAACGTTGGCACGAGGGCGACGTTTATCAACGATAGCAATATCAATATCACCCATTGCTTTAGCGGTTGCGCGAGCACGAACAACACCACCAAGATCTGGTGATACAACGACTGGATCCTCAAAGCCACGAGCTTTCATATCTTCAAGTAGTACCGGAGTACCGAAGATGTTGTCTACAGGTACATCGAAGAAGCCCTGGATTTGCTCTGCATGAAGATCGATAGTCAGAACGCGGTCTACGCCAACGTTCGATAGGAAGTCTGCGACAACTTTCGCAGTAATTGGCACACGAGCAGAACGCACACGGCGATCCTGGCGGGCATAGCCAAAGTATGGGATTACTGCGGTAATACGACCTGCTGAAGCACGGCGCATCGCATCAATCATTACAACGAGTTCCATCAGGTTGTCGTTGGTTGGTGCACAGGTAGATTGAATGATGAATACATCGCTTCCGCGTACATTTTCGTTGATTTGTACTGCTACTTCTCCGTCAGAAAAACGAGAAACAGTAGCATCACCAAGGGAAATATACAGACGATCAGCAATACGTTGGGCTAATTCAGGTGTGGCGTTACCAGCAAATAGCTTCATATCAGGCACGGTGGAAACCTCGGGTTTGCGTCCAGTTTTTAAAGGAATTGGGTTGTGGCTGTTTTTTGCTCAGCCAGAGTCTTTTTCAGCGAAGACAGATTCTGTCCTTGGGCAATAAACGCTGTGACTCCGTCAGGAATTTGATCGAAAACTCGTTGTGCATCGGCTTGGCTATCAAACTCAGCGAATACACAGGAGCCAGTCCCGGTCAGTCTTGACGGCGCGTATTGTAGCAGCCATGAAAGTTGCTTATCAACCTCTGGATACAGCATTCGGACAATTTTTTCGCAATCGTTTTCGTAAGGATCGGCAAGAAGCTTTGCCAGCTCTCGCTTGGGCGTGTCCCTAGTTAATTTGGGATGCGAAAAAATGGCTGCGGTTGCGATGCTCACATCGGGGCGTATCACTACATACCATCGCTCTTGTGGTGTGATGTAGGTCATTTTTTCACCAATCCCTTCGGCAAAAGAAGCCTTACCGTGAACAAAAATTGGCACGTCAGCTCCAAGCTTGAGGCCGATATCGGCTAATTGCTGATCGGATAATCCGGTTTGCCATAATTGATTGAGAGCGACTAAAGTGGTGGCGGCGTTGGATGACCCGCCGCCAATGCCGCCACCCATCGGTAAAATTTTCTTGATTTCAATATGCGCACCGAATGGGCAATGGGTTGCCGTTTTGAGTGCCATTGCGGCTCGCCAAATAAGATTATCTTGATCGGCGACACCTTCAAGTTGCGGCGACAGGGTGATAACACCACTGTGATTCGGTGTAATAGCCAACTGATCGCCATAATCGAGAAACTGAAACAGAGTTTGTAATTCGTGATAACCATCGCTGCGTTGGCCGGTAATATAGAGAAACAGGTTAAGTTTGGCCGGTGAGGGCCATACAGTAGTTTGGGACATCGCCGTGTTCATTAGTTAATCTTCCAGTTGCTGATACGTAAATTGATTTTGATCTGATCCTGGATCAGTTGTAGTGAATTGGGCAGTGGAATCTTGCTACCGTCGGATGAATCGGTGTCGACATAGCTGCTGTAGTTGACCTGCCAGTCGCGTTGACCAACCTTTTTGCTCTGGCTGGCCAGAGTATTGGTTGGCAGTAAAGTATAGTGATCGGCATAATTTGCTGAGCCTATAAGCCAGGCATCAAGCTGATTAAGCGGGATGATTAATCCGGTCAGTTGATAAAGCAGCGCTTCTCCATCTACCGATTGATAACGTTCTTCGTCATAGGTTTCGATGGTCGTACCCTGTTGATCGCTCACCATTTTCAATAAGGTCTGACCAAAAACAGAGGTCAGGCGCAGTTGTGACGAACTGCCGTTTTGCTGCCAGTAGAAATTCATGGAGCGTCGTTGATCCGGCGAAATAAAACCGAGTTTGCCTGAAGCCTGAAACTGAGTCAGTTTAGCCAGGCGTTGTTGATGTTGTTGCCACTGGACATTGGTTTGATCATCGGGCAACTGTGCACAGCCAAACAGTATCGTTAGCGCCATCAGAGCTATTAATACAGGTCTGAATAGTGGATAGATTGAAATACTTTTCATCGCTTAAATTATCGTCATTATTTTGAACGTAATGGGCCTATGTATATCATTTATGTTATACCGAAGTAACCTCAAGATGCAGTATTCAGAGCTCCATCAAAGCGCTCAATACCCGGAAAATAACTGCAGGAATAGTAATCTATTTCTAAGTTACGGTATAAAAAGTTAAGAAAACAAATTCTAACAAGGCTTTCAATCAACTGGGGCATACAGTAAAATTCCGGCTTTACTGCTATTGCCGCTGTTAGAGTACACCTTATTCATGTCTTTACTTGCTATCGGAATCAACCATAATACCGCGCCTCTTGAATTACGGGAGAAGGTCGCATTTGGTCCCGATAAACTGCAAAAAGCGCTCGATGAGCTGCGTGAAAAAGAGCAGGTTAACGGTTCGGTCATATTATCTACCTGTAATCGCACAGAAATCTACTGCGCAGTTCAACCCAGTGCGAAAAGCCACATTATTCAGTGGTTGTCAGAATTTCATCAGGTGGATGCCAGTTATTTGCGCCCCAGTCTCTATGTGCATGAAGAGCAGGATGCGATTCGTCATCTGATGAGGGTGTCTTGTGGTCTCGATTCCCTTGTGTTGGGAGAGCCACAGATTTTGGGCCAGGTAAAACAGGCGTATTCTGAATCCAGGGATCTTAATGCAGTTGATTCAGCTATGGATAAGCTGTTTCAGAAAACCTTTTCCGTGGCTAAGCGGGTTAGGACTGAGACGGAAATTGGTGGTAATGCAGTATCGGTGGCGTATGCCGCCTGTACACTAGCAAAACATATTTTTGAGTCATTGACCAAATCAACAGTATTGTTGGTTGGTGCTGGTGAAACGATTGAATTAGTAGCAAAACATCTGGCTTCTAATGGCTGTAATAAGATGATTGTCGCTAACCGGACGCGGGAACGTGCGTTGGGATTGGCTCAGGAATTTGGCGCAGAAGTGATTAGTCTGCAGGAGATTCCTCAGCATCTTTCCCGTGCGGATATCGTGATCAGCTCGACTGCGAGCCCATTACCGATCATTGGTAAAGGGATGGTGGAAAATGCGATTAAAGCCCGCCGCCGCCAGCCGATGTTGTTTGTTGATATTGCGGTTCCGCGCGATGTCGAGGCTGAAGTCAGCGATATCAATGACGTTTATCTGTACAGCGTTGATGATCTGCAATCGATTATCGACAGTAATATCGAACAACGCAAAGCCGAAGCGGTTCAAGCAGAAGCGATCGTCGCTGAAGAGAGCAGTGCCTTTATGGTGTGGATGCGCTCCTTGCAGGCGGTTGATAGTATCCGTGAATATCGTCATCAGGCGAATGAGATACGCGAAGACCTATTAAATAAAAGCTTACAGTCGCTCGCCGCAGGTGGCGATGCAGAAAAAATACTGCATGAATTGAGTAATAAGTTAATGAATAAACTGATTCATGCGCCAACAAAGGCGATGCAGAGTGCTGCAGAGCAGGGCGAACCCGCCAGGCTTGCCGTAATCCGGCAAACCATTGGGCTGGATGACCCATCCTGATTGAATTTATCGAGTTAAAGAAGAATCTATGAAAGCGTCGATTATAACCAAACTTGAAACACTGGTTGAGCGTTACGAGGAAGTACAACACCTATTGGGTGATCCGGATATTATCGGAGATCAGAACAAATTCCGTTCACTATCTAAAGAGTACTCACAGCTGGAAGAAGTGACAAAATGCTTCCAGTTATATCAGCAGGCGCAGGAAGATTTGGTTGCAGCGCAAGAGATGGCGCAGGAAGACGACGAAGAGATGCGTGAAATGGCTCAGGAAGAGATCGCTGAAGCTAAAGCTGCTATCGAACGTCTGGCCGATGAATTGCAAATCCTGTTGCTACCGAAAGATCCAAATGATGATCGCAACTGTTTTCTGGAAATTCGTGCGGGTGCAGGTGGTGATGAAGCAGGTATTTTTGCCGGTGATCTGTTCCGTATGTACAGTAAATACGCTGAGAAAAAAGGTTGGCGTATTGAAGTGATGTCGAGCAATGAAGCGGAACATGGCGGCTATAAGGAGATGATCGCGAAAGTTAGCGGTGATGGTGTCTATGGGGTACTGAAATTTGAATCCGGTGGTCACCGCGTTCAGCGTGTGCCGGAAACCGAATCTCAGGGGCGCGTGCACACTTCTGCTTGTACTGTGGCGATTATGGCCGAACTGCCGGAAGCAGAAATTCCGGAAATTAAAGCGACCGATCTGAAAATCGATACTTTCCGTTCATCCGGTGCCGGTGGTCAGCACGTTAACACCACCGATTCAGCGATTCGTATTACCCACTTACCAACGGGAACGGTAGTCGAATGTCAGGACGAACGTTCACAACATAAAAACAAAGCTAAGGCGATGGCGGTGTTAGGGGCGCGTATTGCTCAGGCTGAATTAGCCAAGCGTGCAGCAGAGGTGTCAGATACCCGTCGTAATTTGCTTGGTTCAGGGGATCGCAGTGACCGTATTCGTACCTACAACTATCCACAGGGCCGGGTATCCGATCACCGTATTAACCTGACGATTTACCGCTTATCTGAAGTAATGGAAGGTGACCTGCAGCCGTTGATTGATCCAATTGTTCAGGAATACCAGGCCGATCAACTGGCAGCGTTAGCGGAGCAGAACTAACGCAATGAATCCACAAGATTCGATAGAGACCTTGTTGTCTAAGGCCACACAGCGGTTGCGGCAAAGTGGCAGTGAATCACCGCAGTTAGATGCTGCGGTGTTACTTTGTTATGTGCTGGACAAACCGCGTTCTTACCTGCTTACCTGGCCTGAACGTCCAATTGACTCTGATCAGTTTGAGGTATTGGTTAAGTTAATCGCCAGACGTTGCGAGGGCGAACCGGTGGCGTATATTACCGGGAGTCGTGAGTTCTGGTCTTTACCACTGAAAGTGGCGCCATCAACACTGATTCCCCGTCCGGATACTGAACGGCTGGTTGAACTGGCACTGGATAAAGCTGTTGAAATCAAAGGCGATATACTTGATTTAGGTACCGGAACCGGAGCAATTGCTCTGGCTCTGGCTTCAGAATTGCCACAAACTCAGGTTACTGGTGTCGATTTGCAGCCAGATGCGGTGTTACTGGCACAAACGAACGCGACACAGCTAGCGATTGAAAACTGCCGCTTTATCCAGAGTAGTTGGTTTGATTCTCTCTCTTCTGGTACAAAATTTGCTGTTATTGTTTCAAATCCACCCTATATTGATCAGAATGATCCACATTTGACTCAAGGTGATGTGCGTTTCGAGCCGATCACTGCACTGGTTGCGGGGAAGAATGGTCTGGCTGATATCTGCCACATTGCCACCTATGCAAGAGAGTATCTGCTTGATGGCGGATGGCTACTGTTTGAGCACGGCTATGAACAGGGCGAGGCGGTCAGAAACTGCTTGCTCGGATTAGGGTATAGCGAGGTAGTAACAGCACAGGATTATGCGGGCTTAGACCGTGTAACCATGGGAATGTATAAGGTTAAATAGATTTATGTATCAAGCGATTAAGCATTTTCACATGTTAACCGTAGCGATCAGCGTACTTTTGCTCTGTATACGCTTCGGTTTAATGCTCAAAGATTCGCCCTTACTACAGCGTAAGTTTCTGAAAATTGTTCCCCATGCGAATGATACTCTGTTGTTAGCTTCGGGTGTTTATCTGATTTATCTGACCGGGTTTATGCCATTCACCTCTTCCGCGGCGTGGTTGACAGAAAAGTTAATGTGCGTAGTGGCTTATATTATTCTCGGTTTCTTTGCCCTCAAATATGGGCGTAATAAATTGCTGCGTTCACTGGCCTTTCTTGCCGCTCTAGGTTGGATCGCCATGGCAGGGCATCTGGCGGTATCAAAACTACCGATTTTCATGTAATCAATTTACCTAAGAGAGTGGTTATGCTTGGATTATTTGATGAAGATTTTGATGCCATGGAGCTGGTGGAAGGCGCGCTGATATTGAATAAGGCGGTCGATCTGCAAACGGATGAGGTGTGGAGTAAACAGGAACTTAACCGCCTGTTAGCTGATGCAGAATTGCAACTGGCTAGTGAAACTCATCCTCAGCAGCGTTTCGAAGCTTTTTTACGTATTTTCTACCATGAATGGCAATTTCATGGTGATGATCAGGTAGTGTTTCACTCCAGTAACGCATTTATTGACAAAGTGCTGCAGACCCGGCGAGGAATTCCTTTGTCGCTGGGCGCATTATTGCTTTTTTTTGGTAGTAAACTTGGCTTTCCGTTGCAACCAGTGACTTTCCCGACGCAATTTTTAATACAACTGCAGTGGCCGGGTGAAATACCCTTGTATGTGAACCCTTATTCTGGTGAGTATGTTTCGCAACACACCTTGCAGTCTTGGCTAATTGGTCACTTTGGCCCATTAGAGAAGCTTAAAGCCGAAGATTTACGAGTGACCGATCACCCAACGATAATTGGTCGCTGGCTGGCGTTAATCAAAGGGGCTCTGCTACGTGAAGAGCATTATGTCTCTGCACTTCGGTGTACTGATATCGCATTATCTTTTGTACCGGCCGATCCACATGAGATTCGCGATCGCGGTTATATTTACCAGCAGCTTGATTGCCATCAGGCGGCATTAACAGATTACCAATACTTTATTGAACATTGTCCTGATGATCCGGCAGCTAAGTTGCTGAAAAATCAAGTGCGCCTATTAAGCGACACTCAGGTTACATTTCATTAAACCCAGAATCAGAGAGTTAAATATGGAACAGAAAATTGTATCGGTCGGGGATATTCAGGTTGCTAACGATAAACCTTTCACCCTTTTTGCCGGAATGAACGTACTTGAGTCTCGCGATTTGGCGATGCAGATTTGTGAACACTACGTAAAGGTGACCGATAAGCTGGGTATTCCTTACGTGTTTAAAGCTTCGTTTGATAAAGCGAACCGCAGTTCAGTGCACTCTTATCGTGGTCCTGGCCTGGAAGAAGGGATGCGCATTTTTGAAGAGCTGAAAGCCACTTTTGGCGTTAAGCTGATTACCGACGTTCATACTGAAGCACAGGCTCAGCCTGTTTCTCAAGTGGTTGATGTGATTCAGTTACCTGCATTTTTAGCTCGTCAGACCGATCTGGTTGAAGCGATGGCCAAAACCGGCGCAGTGATCAATGTGAAAAAACCACAGTTTATGAGCCCTGGTCAGGTGGGCAATATCGTTGAAAAATTTGCTGAGTGCGGCAATGATAAAATAATTTTATGTGAGCGTGGAGCTTGCCATGGTTACGATAACCTGGTGGTTGATATGCTTGGTTTTGGCGTAATGAAAAAAGTTTCAAATGGCAGCCCAATCATTTTTGATGTGACGCACTCGCTACAGATGCGTGATCCGTCTGGTGCGGCATCTGGTGGTCGTCGTCAGCAGACGGTTGAGCTGGCTAAAGCTGGCCTGGCAACTGGAATTGCGGGCTTGTTCATTGAAGCTCACCCGAATCCGGCACAAGCCAAATGTGATGGCCCGTCAGCTATGCCTCTGGATAAGCTGGAACCCTTCCTGGTGCAGATGAAAGCACTGGATGATTTAATCAAGAGCTTTGCAGAGATCCAAATCGATTAATTAATCGGTTGCAGAATTAAGTTATCTGAATTATCTAAAAGCACAGATGGATTAACCACTGTGCTTTTTTATTTTGCTATTTATTTTAACTTAAGGGCTTTCCTCAAACAGTTGAGTTGCATACACTGGTTTCTTTATTTTTACAAAAACTTAACGTCAGTCAAAAAAGGGATCACATGAAATTCAACTATAAAACCAGTGTGATAGCAGCCTTGCTTGCTAGCGCGCTTACCGGATGTGCGGCTCAACCTCAGCACCAATGGCAGCTGGATACTACTTACAATATTACGGTATTACATACTAACGATCATCATGGCCGCTTCTGGCAAAACAGTTATGGTGAATATGGGATGGCCGCGCGTAAGACGCTGGTCGATCAGATTCGTGCTGAAGTGGCAGCCAGCGGCGGACAGGTTTTGTTGTTTTCTGGCGGTGATATTAATACCGGAGTTCCGGAGTCGGATCTGCAGGATGCCGAGCCGGATTTTAAAGGTATGAGCCTGATTGGCTACGACGCCATGGCACTGGGTAATCATGAATTCGATAATCCGTTGTCGGTATTAGAAAAGCAGCGCGAGTGGGCTAATTTTCCGATGCTTTCTGCCAATATTTATGACAAAGCGACGGGTAAGCGTCTATTTAAGCCCTATGAAATGTTTGATGTAAAAGGGGTTAAACTTGCGGTGATTGGCTTAACCACCGAAGATACCGCTAAAATCGGTAACCCTGAATACATCAGTGACATTGAGTTCCGAGATCCTAAAGCCGAAGCTAAAAAAGTCATTGAGCAACTGGAAAGCGATCAAAAGCCGGATCTGATTTTTGCTGTCACCCATATGGGCCATTATCAGAATGGTCAGTTTGGCGTAAATGCGCCGGGCGATGTTTCTCTGGCCCGTTCGCTTCCTGAAGGTGCGCTGGATATGATCGTTGGCGGTCACTCGCAGGACCCGGTGTGTATGGCCAGTGAAAATCAGATGAATTTAGATTTCAAACCGGGTGATGCATGTGTGCCGGATAAACAGAACGGCACCTATATCGTTCAGGCGCATGAATGGGGCAAGTATGTCGGTCGCGCTGATTACCAATTTCGTAATGGCGATTTAACCTTGGTCAATTACCAACTAATACCAGTCAACCTAAAGAAAAAAGTTGAGATTGATGGTGAATCTAAACGGGTAAATGTCGCGCAGGAGATTGCTCAGGACCCGCAGTTGTTGCAATTTTTAACTCCTTATCAGGAAAAAGGCCAGAGTGAGTTGGGAAATGTCGTGGCTCATATTGATGGCAAGCTGGAAGGGGATCGCCATGTGGTCCGTTTTGAGCAAACCAATCTTGGGCGTCTTATTGCCAAAGCTCAGCAAGAACGGGCAAAAGCGGATTTCGGCATTATGAATTCCGGGGGTGTGCGTGATTCGATGGAAGCCGGAGACGTGACTTACAAAGATGTGTTGAAAGTGCAGCCATTTGCCAACCAACTAACATATGTTGATATGAGCGGTGCTGAAGTACTAGATTACCTGAATGTGGTTGCGACTAAACCGGTTGATACCGGCGCCTATCCGCAATTTTACGGTATCGGTATGACAGTGAAGAAGACCGAGGTTTCGAATGTTAAGATTCAGGGAAAAGCATTGGATCTGACCAAGACTTATCGCTTTTCTGTGCCGAGTTTTAATGCAGCGGGTGGCGACGGATATCCTAAAATCACCGGACACAGTGGCTACGTGAATACCGGTTTCGTTGATGCGGAAGTATTAAAAGAGTATCTGCAGTCTCATTCACCCCTTCAGGTTGGCGATTATACCCCGCAGGGTGAAATGATTTATCAGTGGTAATTTATTGTTTTTGGGAGAGTAGTGCCAAATGACACCAGCAATTGATTTGGCTAAAAAGAAAAAAGTTGAGTTTAAAATTCATCAATATGAGCATGATCCTAGCCATTCCAGCTATGGGCTGGAAGCGGCTCAGGTGTTGGGCCAGGATCCTAAACGGGTATTTAAAACTCTGCTGTTTGCCTTAAATGGTGAGCCGAAAAATTTGGCGGTGGCGATTATTCCGGTCGATCAAAAGCTTAATCTGAAACTGGCGGCGAAAGCTGCTGGAGCGAAGAAAGCGGATATGGCTGATGCGGAAATCGCTCAAAAAGTGACGGGTTATGTGGTCGGTGGTATCAGTCCATTGGGGCAAAAGAAATTACTGCCGACTTTTATTCATAACAGTGCTTTAGATTTTGCCGCTATTTGTGTCAGTGCCGGAAAGCGTGGGCTGGAGATTGAGTTAGCTGCTCAGGACCTAGCTGGTTTAGTCAGAGCCAAGTTTGTCAATCTCTGTCTAGAATAATGTTTAGGTAAATAAAAAACGGCCCGGATTCTTTTAGAGAGACCGGGCCGTTTGTCTTTTCTATGCTGGATAGAGCTGGCAGAAAGAAAGATTAATCTTCCATCTGTGCATTATCAACAATGTGGTTATCACCTAAATCTTTAGGCAGAATCAGGTTCAGTAGGATAGCGACAATACCGCATAGACTTACGCCTTGTAGGCTAAAGTCACCGATACCAAATGCCATGCCACCGATGCCAAATACCAGTGTTACCGCCACAATCACCAGGTTGCGTGATTTGTGCAGATCAACCTGATTTTTGATTAGCGTATTCAGACCAACAGAAGCAATTGAACCAAACAGCAGAATCATGATACCACCCATAACCGGAACCGGAATAGTTTGCAGAATCGCACCCAGTTTACCAACCAGCGCCAGAACAATCGCAGTTACCGCAGCCCAGGTCATGATGACCGGGTTAAAGGCTTTGGTCAGCATTACGGCACCTGTTACTTCACTATAGGTAGTGTTTGGTGGCGCACCAAGAAATGCAGCTGCCATGGTTGCAACCCCGTCACCAGCAATAGTGCGGTGCAGGCCTGGTTTTTTCAGATAATCTTTGCCGGTTACATTGGAGATAGAAAGGATGTCACCAACGTGTTCAACCGCCGGTGCAATGGCTACCGGGATCATGAACAGAATGGCATTGATATTAAATTCAGGGAAAGTGAAGTTCGGCATAGCAAACCAGGAGGCCTGAGCCACAGGTTCGAAGCTGACAACACCGAAAATCAGGCTTAGTGCATAACCCGCTACGATGCCACCAAAAATAGGCAGTAGTTTAAACATACCTCGCGCAAACACACTGATTAAGATAGTGGTAATCAGAGAAATGCCGGAAATCCACAAGGAAAGATCACCGTTCACAATCTGGATTGAACCGTCGCCACTTTTACCCAGAGCCATATTCACTGCAGCCGGAGCAAGGCCTAAACCAATCACCATAATGATCGGGCCAACAACGACAGGTGGCAGTAGTTTATGGATAAACTCCGGGCCTTTGATACGAATAAACGCTCCCAGTACCACGTAAACCAGACCCGCAACAACCAGGCCACCCATCGTGCCAGCAATACCCCAAGTTTGGGTTCCGTACATGATAGGAGCAATAAAAGCGAAAGAAGAAGCAAGGAAGATAGGTACTGAGCGGCGGGTAATAAGTTGGAATAAAAGGGTACCGACACCCGCACCAAAAAGTGCAACGTTCGGGTCTAGCCCGGTCAGTAGTGGAACAAGAACGAGGGCACCAAATGCAACAAATAGCATCTGAATACCCAGGATGACGTTTTTCATGATTTTTCCCCAAGTTTGCAAGTTTTGTGAATTCTATCACTTGTTATGCTTGATGGCATGAATTTGAACAAATTATTTGACCAATTGGTTGAGGTTTTCGCATGGATTTTATGATAAATCGCTAGCTTATCTGTTGAAACTTTAGGTTGTTTTGTTGCCCTAACTCCGATACTTGCTTATGATCGTGGCTAATTTGGTCAACTGGCGGAAATCTATGCGTTATTTCATCTTGTTGTTAATTGGGATATTGGCCCATTCAAGCGTTGCTGCAACTCAGGTCGATGTGTATAAAACAGAAATTGCGGTCGAAAATGACGATTCGCAAACTATCGATCAGGCTCGGGTTGACGGGATGAAGCAGGTGCTGCTCAGAACCACGGGCGATCTGCGAGCTACAGATAATGCTCAGGTGCAGAAAGCGTTATCTGAAACTGATAAATATCTGACTCAGTTCGGTTTTATCGATGTGAATGGTCAGCGGGTGCTGAAGATGGAATTTAATGCCAGACTCATCCGTGAACTGTTGACTCAGGCGCATTTGCCATTGTGGCCAAATCAGCGCAGTAACGTTTTGGTCTGGTTGCTGGAAGATCAGGATTACCAGCGCACGATTAGCTGGGAAAATACCTCTAGCCCAAAAGTGGCTCAGCTACAACAGGCTGCTGCCAATCGTGGTTTGCCAGTTACCATCCCGGTGGGGGATTTTCAGGATATTACCAGCGTACAGGTGTCTGATTTATGGGCGGGTTTTATCCAGCCAACTAGCATCGCCAGCCATCGTTACGGGCCGGATGCGGTACTTATTATTCGTGATAAAGATAATGTGGCGAACTGGACTCTGTTTGATCAATCGCCCAAGGACATGGTGGAAGTACAGATTACCCCGCAGATGGGTAAAGCTACCGGTGATAACCGTTTTGAACGAATCGTCAATTCGATCACTCAATATTACGTGGCAAAGAATAGTTTGTTGGTGGAGGGTGAATCATCAAATAGCTTGCTGGTTCAAGTCGATAACCTCACTTCCCCGGTAAGTTTTTTTGCCGCGGAGAATGCGTTAAATGCCATGAACTCTACAGCTTCTGTCGATGTGGTCAAAATTGGTGACCTCTATTCAATTTACCGGGTGAATTTACTGACATCTCGCGAAGAGTTTGAAAAAGAAGCCGCATTACAGGCACAATTGATTTTTGATGAAGAGGCCAGTCTGGCGCAATCTCAACCCGTTGTGGAGAGTGGGCTTATGTTGCCGGCGGATTCTACAATGGAGGATAATAGTTCAGAGCAGGCCTCCGAGAACGAGAATAACGTGGTGATCCGTAAAGAGATTCCAGTTAACCCTGAGTTGATTTACCACTGGCGTTAATCATCATTGGTTGGAGATAAAAGGAGAGAGGCTAAATGCCTCTCTTTGACTTTTCAAACGCTTCTTTTTCCTGCTTTTCTACCTGGGATAGTTTGGTCAGTTTTAACCCCAGTTCTTTGCCACGTAAACGGGCATATAAGGTGTTAGAAACAAAACTCATTGAGGTAATAAGCAACTCCACTACAGCTAGTACTCGTTCACCATTGTCGATATACAACATGGTCAGAGCATGCAAAAAATAGAGCATCAGCACAAAGTTGGCCCAGGCATGAGTGTAGGGCTTGCCTCTGATGATGCCCGGCAGAGCAAACAGTAACGGAATAAACCAGGCAAGGGCTAATCCGGTTGAGGAAATCTGTGAATGTGGTGCCAGCCATAATTGCCAGGCCACTACCCACACCGATAAGGTTAAATAGGAAACCAGAGCACTGATGCGCCAGACTCTGGTTTTATCGGTCATCATTGGCTGCGTCACTTATAAAATCTCAAGTACATTTTCCGGTGGACGACCGTGGCGAGCCTGACCATTATTAACCACAATTGGCCGCTCAATCAGTTTAGGGTGGGAAATCATAGCGGCAAAGAGTTGGTCATCGCTTAATGAAGGATCTTTGAGATTAAGCTCTTTATATTCTTCTTCTTTGGTGCGCATCATCTGACGAACGTCACTTAAGCCTAATTGCTGATATAGCTGCTTAAGCAGTTCTACACTTAGTGGTTCTTCCAGATATTTCACCACTTCCGGCTCGACACCGCGGGTTTGCAGCAGGGTCAGAGTTTCGCGACTTTTTGAGCATCTTGGGTTGTGGTAGATGGTGACTGACATAATACTTCCTCAGTTGGTTTTAGTTCTGTAACGCCAGATATTGATCTCGCTGGAGCATCAGTTGATCAATGCGCGCATCATAACGAGCCTGAAGCAGGCTACCCAACGGTGCGAGCTGACTAGCTTGAGTATAGTAGTGGATTGCTTGATTCCAATCTGCTTTTAATGCCAAAAGTTCGGCTCGTGCCGCTAATTCTTCACTTTCATCCCCTGAACGGGCACTGGCTTCGGCCAGCAATTGCCAGCCAATGGTATTATTGGCGAAATCATGAGTATAGCGTTGGAGAATTTTAATGGCTTCGGCATAATCCTGCTTCTCAACCAATACATTGGCCAGGTTAACTGTTAACACTTGGTTCTTCGGTGAACGTTCTAACGCACTTTGCAGCATGTCTATTGCGTTACTGTACTTGTGCTGGGCAATATAAACGTCACTTAAGCTGTCGAGATAAAAGCGGTTGTTGCTATCCTTCTCAAGTAGCTTTTGCAAAATAGTCTCAGCTTCTTCAAGCCGGTTTGAATTTAGGTAAACCAGTGCGGTGCCGTACTCATAGGCAGTCGAGAATTCCCCAGGTCGTTTTTTCTTCTGTCTCTCCAGCCAGTCCAGGATATTGGCATCATCCAGACCGGAATAGCGTGCGATGATGCGTGTGCGTGCCAGTTGAAAATCAATCGAACTGTCCGGATTGGTTTGTGAATAGCTACTGGCTCTGACCCGGCTGTCAGTGATACGATCTTCCGGTAGAGGGTGAGTCAGTAGCATGGCCGGTGGCGTGCTGGCATAACGGTATTGATCGGCCAGTCGGGCAAAAAAGGTCGGCATAGCCTGAGCCGAAAATCCCGATTTAGCCAGTGTTTCAATACCAAAACGATCGGCTTCTTTTTCATTGGCTCGGGTGTAGTTAATCTGTCCCTGGATGCTGCCAGCCTGCGTGGCGGTTAATGCGGCGATTCCGGCTTCCGGTGCCGCAATCGCGAGCAATAATGAGCCAGCCAGAGCTGCCATGGTCGCCGGCGAACGTTTGGCCTGTTCTTCCATGCTTCGGGCTAAGTGGCGCTGGGTTACGTGGGCAATTTCATGTGCCATGACAGAGGCGAGTTCACTTTCAGTCTGGGTATAGAGAAACAGACCAGAATGCAAAGCCACATAACCACCAAAAAATGCAAACGCATTCAGTTCCCGATTACGGATTAAGATGAATGTAAATGGGGTTTTGACATCTTTGGCATTGGCGACCAGTTTGTGCCCCAGCGATGAGAGATACTCCGCCAGAACCGGATCTTCAATTAACGGTTGATTACTTCTCAGCATCCGCATATAGGCGTCACCATACTGGAGTTCCTGGTCTACGGTTAACGTAGAACCTGCCACCGTACCGATATCTGGCAAATCCAGACTATCGGCCGCACTTACGGAAACGGTGCAGCAGAGGGTGAGTAATAGTGATAGAGCGGTACGTCTTAACTTCATAATTTAATGTGGTTTCTTTTCAGTCACGAATTAGTTACTACTTGGTGAGACCGACAAATTGTCAATTGGTTTCTTGTAAGCCGAGCGGTCTATCAAATTTTCCACTTTAGTTGATAAAACTGTAATGATTATTGCTGGCACACAGGCCAAAACTCTATACAATAACCAACATATAGTAAGCGTTAAGTAGCAGAATGGAAGCAGAAATACTTGATTTACGCGAACAGCGTTGCCCATTATCCCTGTTGTTGGTTAAGCGTAAAATGCACCAGATAACCTTGGGAAGCGCTTTAGTCATACAGATTAGGGATCGGGCCTCATTGACCGATATTCAAGCCTTTCTTACCCGCCATTCTCATGTTTGCCAGTGTAAGCAGATTAACGATACATTCCAGATCGATGTGATAAAAGGACCAAAATAAATGTTTGAAATGTTGGCTCGTTGGTACAAGCGCCGCTTCTCTGATCCTAATGCCGTCAGTCTCTTCGCTATTCTTTTTGCTGGCTTCTTTGTTATCTATTTCTTTGGTCATTTAATTGCACCGCTGTTAGTGGCTATAGTATTGGCTTATCTGCTGGAGCGCCCGGTTTCTGCGATGGTTAAATGGAATATTCCGCGTACCATTGCTGTTGTCATTGCCATTTTGCTGTTTAGTGGTTTGATGCTGGTGGCTATTTTTGGTTTGATTCCAACCATTTGGCAGCAGGTCGGTAACCTGATTAATGACATTCCAAGTATGTACAGTGAACTGCAAGTGCAGATTGCTGCGATACCTGAGAAATATCCGGAACTGGCGAATCTGAAAATTGTTGAATCGGTGATGACCAACGCGAAGAATCAACTGATTTCGATGAGTGAAAGCGTGGTTAAGGGGTCACTCGCTTCTTTAGTCAGCCTGGCTACTCTTGCGGTTTACCTGATTCTGGTGCCATTGTTGATGTTTTTCTTGCTCAAAGACAAGCAGGAGATGATGAATAGCGCCAGCAATATTATGCCGAAAAATCGTAAGTTAGCGGATAAAGTTCTGGTTGAAATGAATCAGCAAATCTCGAATTACATTAATGGCAAAATAATGGAAATTCTGATTGTTGGCGGAGTCAGTTACGTTACGTTTGCTATTTTGGATCTGCGGTATGCTGTGCTGCTGGCGGTGGCGGTTGGCCTTTCGGTATTGATCCCTTATATCGGTGCGGCGGCGGTAACGGCACCAGTGGCGATGGTGGGCTTATTCCAATGGGGACTCACTCCTGATTTCTATTGGTTACTGCTGGCTTATGGCATCATTCAGGCTCTGGATGGCAACGTGCTGGTTCCGGTACTATTTTCTGAAGCGGTCAACTTGCATCCGGTCTCCATTATTATTGCGGTTTTGGTCTTTGGCGGATTATGGGGTTTTTGGGGGGTGTTCTTTGCTATCCCGTTAGCGACTTTGGTTAAAGCCGTGTGGAAGGTGGTACCGACGGTTGATGACGATTCGGTTCAGCATTCTTAGCAGATTTATTGCTAAATTTATTTAAAATCAAAAAATCATTAGCCTGTTGAAAAAATTTTTCAGCAGGCTTAATTATTTCTATTCTTTGCCGATAACCTAGGTTGTACTATTATTTCAGTAGTTACTAAATCAATAGAAAATAAGAGAGCCACAAGGCTCAAATTTACCAATTGGTCAATGTTCAGTGTTAAAAATATCGGCTTTCATATGGGGGATATATGAAATTTAGCCATAAAATTGTCGCCGCTTCTTCGGTGCTATTGTTTGTTACGGTAAGTCTGCTTTCATTCCAGCAGTTAAATACGGTTCGCAATGAGATTGAATCTCTAGTGACCAGTACAGTTAACGATATGTTGGATGGGGTATCGAGAACCATCACCACTAAAATGACGGGTAATAAGGTATTGGCGCAGACGGTAACGGAATCGTTGCAGTTGGCGGCCAATGACCGTGGCTATATAAAAAATGTTTTGGAGTTGCCGCAGGTCAAATCGAGTTTTTTAGGGGCTGGGTTAGGTTATCAGTCTGATGGTGCTGTGGTTGAAAATATTGACGGCTGGACACCTGACAGCAGCTACGATCCACGTAAACGGCCTTGGTACACCGATGCTCAACAGGCAGGTGCATTAACGGTCACTCAGCCTTATATGGATATGGCATCTAATCAGATGATCATCTCTATTGGTGTCCCTGTCGCGGATCATGGCTCCTTTACTGGGGTCGTCTTCTATGATCTAGAGCTTGCGAGTCTGTCTGAATTGGTTAACTCTACCAATATGTTTGATGCTGGTTATCTGTTTATTCTGACCAAAGACGGCACAACCATCGCTCACCCTGAGTCCAAAAATAACGGTGAAAAACTTTCTGCCTACCTGCCACAGGTTAAATTGCAGAGTGGCCTGCAACATATTGAAGTCGGTGGTAAGAGCTATCTTGCACAGCTTCAGTTGGTGGATAGTGAAGGCTGGTACGTAGGAGCCATCATTGATGAAAGCGCTGCTTTTAGTGCTTTAGCCAGTCTGAAAATGAGTTCAATCCTGTACACGCTGGGCGGCTTTATTATCAGTGTTATTGTGCTGACTTTACTGTTACGTGCGCTGATGAGCCCGTTGACCGCACTTAACCGTGCGATTAAGGATGTGGCGACAGGTGAAGGTGATTTAACCAAACGTCTGGATACCAATACTGACCAGGAATTTGCTGAACTGGCAGGTGCTTTTAATGAATTCTCTGCATCGTTGCAAGAGCGAATTCGCCAGTCTAAAGCGATCAGTGGCGAGCTGCACAGTGGTGCCGATACTGTATTGGCCAACTCGCAAAAATCAGCCCAGGCGGTTAATTCACAGATGTATGAGCTGGAACAACTGGCAACAGCAATGAACGAACTGGCTGTTACAGCTTCGGAAGTAGCGGGGCATGCTCAGCAGGCGGCCAGTGCGGCAAAAGAGGCGGATGATGCATCTCTGGAAGGTTCGAATGTGGTCGATACCACTGCTGCCTCTATCAATGCACTTTCTTTACGGGTTGAGCAGGCGGTTGAGGAAGTGCAGGGGCTGGAAAGAGCCACTGCCAATATCGAAACCATTCTGAAAGTGATCAATGACATTGCCGATCAGACCAACCTGCTGGCACTTAATGCGGCGATTGAAGCGGCTCGGGCGGGTGAATCAGGACGTGGTTTTGCGGTTGTTGCTGATGAAGTGCGGACTCTGGCATCGAAAACCCAGCAATCGACCACTGAAATTCGCTCAATGATCGAACAGCTTCAGTCGGGGGCTTCTGCGGTGTCATCTGCGATGATGGAAAGTCAGAGCAAAGCGGTGGAAGCGGTAGAAAATGCACGGGTTGCAGGGGATTCTCTAAGCCGTATTCGCCAGGCGATTGAGCAGATCAGTGATATGAATATTCATATTGCTTCTGCAGCCGAAGAGCAAAGTGCGGTAGCCGAAGAGATCAACGGTAATACGACTAAGATCAAAGATATCGTTATTCAGGTATCTGATCAGGCTTCTGAAGCAGCCAAAGCGACTAAATCACAGGTTGAAAAAGTGAAAGAGCAGGAAAAACTGCTCAATAGCTTTATCGTATAAATCAAAGTGATATCAACAACACCTCACAATGGCGAATAAGCTGTTGTGGGGTGTTGTTTATTGCTTGATTTGCAATGATTACTGATTCAGATAATCCAGTACCACCTGATGGTGATCTTTGGTTTTAAACTTAGTAAATACCTGTTCGATGACGCCATTTTCATCAATCAGGAAGCTGATGCGATGCAGACCATCATAGGTACGGCCCATAAATTTCTTTTCGCCCCAGACGCCGAAAGCTTCTGCAACCTGATGATCTTCATCGGAAAGCAGGCTGAAATTTAGATTATCCCGTTCGATAAACTTGGATAGACGTTTGACCGGATCGATACTTACGCCCAGCACCACTACGTTCTTCTCTTCTAACTGAGTTTTAATATCCCGCATTCCCTGCGCCTGGACGGTACAGCCTGGGGTCATCGCTTTTGGGTAAAAATAGAATAAGACTTTTTTTCCTTTGAAATCACCGAGCGTAACACTGTTTCCATGTTCATCTAACAGGGAAAAGGCCGGGCATTGATCGCCAGGTTGTAGTGTCTTCATTGTTTCTCCTTATTTGGGGGCATTTTTATAATTAGTTGACTCTAATCCTATCACAGCTTCGCCGGTAACGATCAGTCCTGAAATAGTATAGGAAATGGAAAATAAGCGATTAAAAAAACAGCACCATACAGAAGGAAATTGAGAAAATAAGCCAATATAACGACGTCAAATGGTTCACTGATAAATATTCAGCCAAATAACTCAAATATGCGGCTATATTCGCTTGTTTTTTTCAACTGGCTTACAGTACCATGCAAAGAGTATCAACCTATGGAGAAAGACATGTTTTCTGGAAGTATTGTTGCGTTAATTACACCCTTTGACAGTGATGGTGAAGTAGACTACGCAAGTCTGAAAAAGCTAGTCGATTTTCACGTTGCAGCAGGAACCGATGCCATCGTTTCTGTCGGCACCACTGGTGAATCGGCAACATTGAGTATTGAAGAGCATGTCAAGGTTGTCTCAAAGACCGTTGAGTTTGCCGAAGGTCGTATTCCTGTAATCGCCGGTACTGGTGCTAATGCAACGCATGAAGCGATTACTTTTAGCCGTCTGTTCAATAACACCGGCATTAAAGGTTGTTTAAGCGTTACCCCATATTACAACAAGCCGACTCAGGAAGGTTTGTACCTTCACTATAAAGCGATTGCTGAAGAAACGGATATTCCTCAGATCCTGTATAACGTACCAGGCCGTACAGCGGTTGATTTACTTCCTGAAACGGTTGCTCGCCTTTCTGAGATCAAGGTGATTGCCGGCCTTAAAGATGCAACGGGTGATTTGAGCCGAGTGCAAAAGCATCGTGAACTTTGTCGTGATGATTTTGTCCTACTAAGCGGTGATGATTCAACCGGCCTTGATTTCGTAAAATTGGGCGGTAATGGCGTTATTTCGGTAACCAACAATATTGCCGCTGCTGATATGGCGAAGATGATGCATTTGGCACTAAATGGTCAGTTTGCTGAAGCCGAAGCGATTAACCAACGCTTAATGCCATTGCATAAAAATCTATTTGTTGAATCTAGCCCAATTCCGGTTAAATGGGCCGCTCATCAACTGGGCTTAATTGAACTGGGTGATTTACGTTTGCCGCTGACTACTTTGTCTGAAAAAGCTCAGCCGATTGTTGCTGAAGCGATGAAGCTTGCCGGCCTTCGTTAAACACCATAGTTAGTATATTGATGCCGAGGGATTTTTCCCTCGGTTTTCATTGGGAGTTTGAATGAAATTTTCTTATCAGCTTACCTCTGCGGTGGTGGCTGCTTTTTTCCTTTCTGCATGCGCTGAATCGCCAATGGAGCGAAATCAGGCCAAAGACGATTTTGCCTATTTAGAGACTCCGGCATTTTCACAATGGCAGTCACCAGATGATGCTCAGCCACAATTCAATCGTGAATATGTGATCCCTAAGGGTAACTTTTCTGGTGAAACAGGCTCTGAACTGGATATCCGCCCGCCGCTACAGGTGCTGGAGCTGATTTCTGGCGTCAGGGTGGACCATGAACCAACAGCGGTAACCTTGTGGACGGTACAGCAGGATTATGCTGATGCAATGTGGTCGATCATCAACAAGCAACTGCAAAGTCATGGTGCCAGTGTGAAGACACCTTCAGCCAAAGAACTCGATGGCCTGGGTATGCGCTGGGTGATTGGTGATGAAGAAGGTGAAGCGCTAGCGGATTACCGTTTTACTCAGTTAGATCTCGGTAGTCGTAAAGGCATCCGTATCGAAATTACCAATCTGAAAAACGATTTTAATTTGCCAAGTCAGCAGGCGCTGCTCGATCGTTATACCGTTGCGATGGCTAATCTGGTGACTACGGAGTATGACGGTCAGTTAAGAGCTGAAGCTCAGCGTAAAGCTCAACTGCTTGGTCGTGATATCGTCTTTACTATGGGAACGGATCGCAGCGGCTTGCCGGTGATTATTGCCCGTGCTGTATTTGATACTACATGGCAACGTATCCCCACTCTGATTGATCAGATCGGTTTTGAAGTAACGGATAAGAGCCAGTCTCAGGGTTCAATGAAAGTACAGTATCGCGGCGCTGATAAAGAAGTGTGGCAGAAATTGGCTATAGGGCCATTAACTCTGGAGCGGAAAAAATATACGCTGCTCTTTGGTGATTTAGGTAACCGCACCTCGATCAACGTAACTGACTCAGATGGTAAGCTGCTCAGTGAAGAGCAGATACAATCTCTGGTTCCAGTATTGACGGCTATTGTTCATTCAGAAAAATAACGTCTTAACCAGGTGTTGGTCGTTTTAACGAAAAGGATGAGTTTACTCGTCCTTTTCTTTTTCCTGTTTTTCAGACGGGTTTAGTTGCTGGTGGTGTTTTTTATCCAGTTCAATCAGGCGGTCGAGCTGATCATTTTTTGGCTTTAACCGCTCAATATTCTTCGGCGTCAAATATTTGAATGCGGCAATATTACCGATTAAAAAAGCCATGATAACGGTGATGATAAACCAGGGAGAAGTGAGAATATCCATAATGGGCCACTATTGATTGATAGCGATAATAAAACGATTGTAGATCGTTTCTAGCTGTTGGCGCACTATCTCTTTACCTAAAATGGGCTGCGATTCAATAATCGAATCAAGTTGTTTGATATCCAGTTGCTGTAAGCATTGAGTAGCCACCTTGCGGTGGCTGATATGCCAGGGCTCAATATTGACGCCGCCCAGATCTTTGGCGTAAGGCAAGAAGAAATTTGAGGAAGGCAGGTAGCTAGTCAGCCAATGGGAAAATTGGGCCTGATGGCCGGTCTGATATTCCCAGGGTTCGAGTTTTAACGGGTGATCGCCAAGTGATTTTCTACAGTAGATATCGAAATCACTGCCCCAGTGGTGACGACTGGCGCCGGGTAGAGCAGACCAGCGTAAAATCGCAAACACCAGTTCTTCAGGTGAAAGCGAGTTAATATCCAGAGGTTGGCTGATATCATCCAGAACAGGTAATGTGCCACTGAATTTGCGATTCCAGATCGAACATTGACGCTGAAAGTCACGAAAGCCGCTGGCTATTGTACAGTCAAAGCCAGCGCTGTGTGCTGCATCAATCAATTGTTGCAGATCCGCCTGGACATCCGGATGAACCAGCCAGCTTTTAGCACCAATCATCATTGGCACTAAATGGCTTGAAGTTAATCCGGTCAGTTGCTCTGGTGTCATAAGCTTAGGCGAGCAGGTTCTCAAGAACCTTTTGGTACATATCGGTCAGCTTTTCTAAATCGGCAACGCTGACACATTCGTTAACTTTATGAATGGTCGCGTTAACTGGCCCCAGTTCAACCACCTGAGCTCCCATCTGGGCGATAAAACGACCATCGGACGTTCCGCCAGTGGTCAGAAGTTCTGGAGCGGTATGGTTTACATCAGTCACTGCTTGAACGACCGCATCAAGTAACGCTCCGGTATCGGTTAAAAATGGTTGACCATTAATAATCCACTTAAGATCGTAGTCGAGACCATGTGCATCCAGAGTCGAATGAACCCGGCGTTGGATTTCTTCGTGGGTGAGTTCAGTGCTGAAACGGAAATTAAACATCACTTCCAGTTCACCAGGGATCACGTTTGACGCCCCGGTGCCGGCATTCATATTCGGGATTTGGAAACTGGTTGGCGGGAAGTAGTCATTGCCTTCATCCCACTTGGTCATAGCCAGTTCGGTTAGTGCTGGCATAGCCTGATGAACCGGGTTACGTGCCAAGTGAGGGTAGGCTACATGCCCCTGGATTCCTTTTACCGACAGTTCGCCAGTGAGCGAGCCACGACGGCCGTTTTTCACCACATCACCGACATGATGAGTGCTCGACGGTTCACCGACGATACACATATCAATGATTTCATCCCGTGCCATCAAGGTATCGACTACACGAGTGGTGCCATTGATAAACGGGCCTTCTTCATCGGACGTGATTAAGAAAGAAATTGAACCCTGGTGATTGGGATTCTGCTCGATAAACCGTTCTACAGCGACAAGCATACAGGCCAGAGAACCTTTCATATCGGCCGCGCCACGGCCATGCAGGTGATCATCGATCACTGTTGGTTCGAACGGCGGCGTATGCCATTGATCGAGTTTTCCGGCAGGAACCACATCAGTATGACCGGCAAAGGTAAACAGTGGTGCTTGATTGCCACGGCGCGCCCAGAAGTTAGTGGTATCATCAAATACCATCACTTCGACTTCAAAGCCCAGTGCTTTCAGACGTTCAATCATTACCTCTTGGCAGCCTGCATCTTCGGGGGTTACCGATTCACGGCTGATCAGATCTTTTGCCAGAGCCAGAACGGGACTGTCTGTCATTTTGTTATTCCTTTAATCTTTTAATAAAATAGCCGCATATTGCTCGGCTTTAAAACCGATATACAGCTTACCCTGTACCGAGAGCACCGGGCGTTTAATCATTGCCGGGTATTCTACAAGAAGATCGAGGACTGTGGTCTGATTAATTGCTTCTTTTTGTTGCTCGCTTAGTTGACGGTAGGTGGTGCCACGCTTGTTCAGTACCTTTTCCCAGCCCAGTTCGGCGCAAAATTGTGTAACCAGTGTTTTATCAATGCCATCTTTACGAAAATCGTGAAAGTGAAAAGCAATTTCTTGGCTTTCTAACCATTTTTTCGCTTTTTTAATCGTGTCGCAGTTGGGGATACCATACATTGTGGTGGTCATTATTTTATCTCTTACGAAGGTCTGTTGAGGGAACCGATCCTAGCAGGAGAGCGAGGGGAAACAAAGAGCAAAAAGGGAATCAAGTGATTCCCTTTTTGCTTTGAAGAAGTGAATGAAATGCGATTAACGGACTTTAAAGAACGCCAGTTCAGATTTCTGTGCTTCTGCCAGTTGCGCCAGTTCTGCTGAAGCCTGCAACGTTTGATTGATGGCGGCAACATTCTGATGAACCAGATCAAATGTGTGGGTTGTGGCCTGGGAAATTTCATTGGTCACGGCAAACTGTTGCTGTGAAGCGGTCGCTACCAGAGTATTGATATCGGAAATTGACTCGCTTGCCTGAGCAATTTCTTCAAATGCCGCTTTGATTTGATCTGCTAAGCTGACAGATTCTTTAATTAAATCAACGTTTTCACTCATGTTCTTATTAGCACGTACCGATTGGGCCTGCAATTTCTCAATGATGCCCTGAATGTTGACCGTCGATTGTTGGGTTTTTGATGCCAGGTTACGCACTTCATCTGCCACAACGGCAAAGCCACGGCCCTGCTCACCCGCTCGTGCTGCTTCAATAGCGGCATTAAGCGCCAGTAAATTGGTCTGTTCGGAAATTGTATTAATCACTTCAGTCACCGAACCGATTTCATTCACAAACTGTGTCAACTCAACCACAATCGCTGCGGTATTGGTTACCGACGTATTGATTCGGTCGGTTAGGGCAATATTTTGCTCCAGTGTTTGCTTACCGCTGTTAACGCTGTGCTGCGTGCTACGCGCTTCATCTTCCGCCATTACTGCTTTGTCGCTCACTTCCTGAGAAGTAGATGAAAGCTCATTGACGGCGGTTGAAACTTGTTCGATCTGCTGTAGTTCGTCCTGAGCGTTACGCTGAGTATCGTTCATTACCGCATTCAGCTCTTGGGCGGCTGACGAGACATTTTCCGAGATATTGTGTGAGGTTTTAATCAACGAAGCGAGCTGCGAAGACAAGTTAAGCAGCGAACGGTAGATGCCGGTTTCGTTGCCGACTTTTGCCAGATTCTGGGTTAAATCACCTTTGGCCATGGTTTCCATCAGTCGTGCAATTTCATCGGGAGCCCCACCAACAGGAGTGATAACCAGTTTATTAATGGTCACCATTAGGATTCCTCCGGCAATAATCAGCGATATAAATCCAATAATCGCGGAAGAGATAAGCTGCGCATCGGCACCCGCTTCAATTTCAGCGTTCGGGATAAAGCTTACATAATTCCATCCAGTGATATCCATACGGCCCCAGAATGCAGTAAAGCCTGTTTTTTTACCATTTACCGTAGCAGCATAGGTCAGCTCGGGTGTTTGATCACTAAAATCCTTATATAGTGGACGCTCTTCAAAGATATTTTTAGTAATCAGTTCCTGATACGGTGCGGCTAAAATGGTGCCATTATTGTTGTAGACAAACATATCTCCGCGTTTATTTACTTCGTCCAGAACGCCTTCAATGTGGATATTCGTTAATACGGCCTGAGAGTTGTTTGTTTTATGAACTATGGCTATAACAATGTTGCCGCTAGATACGGACTTGAATGGCGTCGAAATAAAAAATGATTTTCCTTCATTGAACACGGCGCTGAAGTAACTACGATTGAGGGTTTTGACATTAACCGGCAGCTTTTCACCTTGTTCATTAAAAATGGAACCATCACTGGTGACCAAGCCGACATCATCAACAATAGTGCCAATACTGCGGTGGAGTGCTTGCAGTTGGGTGACGACAAATTCGGATAACTTTCCATTGTTAATATCATACTCAGAAGAGTTAATCGCACTTAGAACGTTTTTGTAACCGTTAAGTTGTTCTGTGATTTGGGCATCTACTGTAGCATTGCGTTCCCGCAGTATCTGTTTATGCAAATCGATACTTTCATTGCTAAAGGCTAAATAATTAACACCAGCCATAATACTAACGGTTAACGCGATCAAAATACTTAACGTACCGATGATGCGTAGTCTGAATTTGTTCATAAAGGTCTCTCTGTCTGCTTGAGAAATTTTATCGGTTATGCCCATTTGAGGCTTATTAGTTCTGCCTATGAGAATACCTTTGATAAAGGAAATTCGGAACGATTTAAAACAAACTTTAGCGTATTACTTTAAAAGTCAGACCAGTATTATTGATAAAGTAAACATCGTTGAAAATATGAGTTAATTATGTTTCAACAAGGTTATAGTTCGGGACAAATGTGTGAGCATGCGACAACCTCAGTCTAATATGCAAACAGAGAGTTATTGATCTCTTGATCGAACGCAACAAACGAACTGAGAAAACAGAAATAATGAATTGATACAGAATGTAGGAGGTATCAATGGATTTGAGTCCTGTTTTCGCTAGACGGTTATATCTAGCTTATTTGGTTGAAAGTTTAGAAAGACCAAATGTGCCGAAGTTGATTGAAATTACCGGGTGGCCGCGTCGTACTATTCAGGATGTTCTTAAAGCTCTTCCAGGGATAGGGATTGAATTAATGTTTGTTCAGGATGGGCGTCGTCATAATGATGGCTATTATCAGTTATCTGATTGGGGACCATTCGACAGCCAGTGGATTTTAGATCGACAAGATGATATTGCATCCAGTTTAGGCCGCTGAATGGATGCAATCGAGGTAAAGAGGGTAGAGCGTTTCGCTTTACCCTTTGTTGTTATTCCGCGTATTATTAACTCTGAGTATCGATAACAAGAATAGGAGCACCTATGTCACTGTGCCAAAGCGCAATTTTACCTGAAGCAGAGCCGTTTGCTCTTTATACTCTATGCCGGATCAACAGTAACCCTGGTAAAGTACTGGAGCAACTGAAGGCGCTGCCACAGTTAGCTGAACAAATTAATAAAGATCAGGTTGGCGCTCGCTTAACGGTGGCCATTTCATTTACTCACCGTTTCTGGAGTCAGTGTGATGCTGCGATGCCGGAAGAATTGGTACCGTTTACCCCGTTAGGTAAAGGTGATATTCAGGCACCAGCAACCGAGGCTGATTTTGTTATTCATGCTCACAGTGCCCGTCATGATTTATTGTTCTATCTGCTGCGCAAATTTATGTGTGAAGTAGCCAATGATCTTGACGTGATCGATGAAAATTATGGCTTCCGCTATCTGGATGCTCGCGATATGACCGGTTTTATTGATGGTACGGAAAATCCGAAAGCCAATGATCGCTCAGATGTGGCAGTTATCCCTGATGGTGAATTCGCCGGTGGCAGTTATGTCATGTTGCAGCGTTTTGTGCATAATCTACCCGCCTGGGAGCGACTGAATATTGCGGCACAGGAAAAAGTGTTTGGTCGAACGAAGCCAGATTCGGTAGAGCTGGACGATGTACCTGCCGCCTCACACGTTGGTCGAGTTGATATTAAGAAGGAAGGTAAGGGCCTGAAAATTGTCCGCCATAGTCTGCCATACGGTTCGGTCAGTGGTGAACATGGTTTAGTGTTTATTGCCTATTGCCATACCGCGTTTAACTTCCAGGAGATGTTGCGCAGTATGTACGGCGAACTCGATGGTAAAACCGACCAGATGTTGCGTTTCACCAGTGCAGTGACGGGCGTATTTACTTTCGCACCATCAGAAGAGATGTTGCAGAGCTTAGCGCTTAAATAATTTTGCCTTTTCTAAGATTAGACCGGCCATACATGAGCCGGTTTTTTCGTTTTATTCCTCAAGTTTTCCTTCACCATACCGATAGTCTGTCTAATAGCACCAAAAGGTTTTGATATGGCGATTACGGTGAATACCAACGTTCCCGCGTTGACGATTCAAAGACAACTGACGAATTCCGGTGAACTGTTAAATCAGTCGCTGGAGCGCCTTGCGTCCGGAAATCGGATCAACAGTGCTAAAGATGATGCGGCCGGGTTACAAATTTCAAATCGGTTAACTACCCAAATGCGTGGCCTGGACGTTGCTGTACGCAACGCCAACGACGGGATTTCGATCCTGCAGACGGCTGAAGGGAGTATGCAGGAAAGTACTCAGTTGTTGCAGAGAATGCGCGATCTTTCTCTGCAGTCTGCCAATGGGGCAAACACACTCGAAGACCGGCGGGCTCTGCAGCAGGAACTGAGTGCTCTCAATGACGAATTAAATCGAATTGCGGAAACTACCTCATTTGGTGGCAATAAACTGCTTAACGGCCAGTTCAGTAAAGCAGCGTTTCAGATTGGTGCTGGTTCTGGCGAAGCGATGCAGATATCGCTGCACAATATGCGCAGTGATACCATTGATATGGGTGGGTTTAGTTATCAAGCTGAAGTGGCGACTGATTCTGACTGGCAAGTTTCTGCCGCCAATAATGATATGCAAATCAGTTACCTTGGCCGGGATGGTCAGCAGCAAACCATCTCCATCTCAGCAAAAGCCGGAGATGATATCGAGCAGCTTGCCACTTATATAAATGGACAGACAGATAAGCTTTCCGCTTCAGTTGACCAACATGGCCGCCTGCAGCTTTTTATGGCTGGTAAAGAGACGCAGGGAACATTGAGCCTGAGCGGCAGTCTGGTTGATGAGTTGCGGGTGGGTTTACGTGGTTATGAAAAGGTTGATGATATTGATATCACTGATGTTGGTGGTGCTCAACAGGCTGTAGCGGTGATTGATACTGCACTCGGTTTTGTTGATCAGCACCGGGCAGAGGTGGGTGCCTGGCAGAATCGTTTCAATCATGCGGTGACCAACCTGGATAATATCCATGAAAATTTAGCGGCATCCAATAGCCGGATAAAAGATACTGATTTTGCCAAAGAAACAACACAAATGCTTAAACAGCAAATTTTGCAGCAGGTTGGCACCACTTTATTGGCTCAGGCCAAGCAACAACCTAGTCTTGTCGTTACACTTCTTAATTCTTAACTGATGATTTTATTAGTTATTAATATCGTATAAATAGTTGATTTTAAAATGTAAAAAATATTTTTTTAAAAATTCCCAAAAAAATACTCAAGGATTCGGAATGGTCGCCGTTATTAAAAGTAACTTTGAGAGAACTAGTTGGTTTACCGAGACGTCGGAAGCCGGAAAAATCGGAAATCATTAGGAGAAATCATCATGGCAGTTAATGTAAACACAAACGTATCGGCAATGACCGCACAACGTTATTTAAACGGTGCTACACAAGCACAACAAACATCAATGGAACGTTTATCTTCTGGCTTTAAAATCAACAGTGCCAAAGATGACGCTGCAGGGCTTCAGATTTCGAACCGCTTGAATGTGCAAAGCCGCGGTTTAGACGTCGCAGTACGAAATGCTAACGATGGTATCTCAATGGCGCAGACCGCAGAAGGTGCGATGAATGAAACCACCAGCATCCTGCAACGTATGCGTGACTTGTCTCTACAGTCATCTAACGGCGCGAACACTAAAGATGATCGTGTTGCGATTCAGGAAGAGATGACTTCATTGAACGATGAACTGAACCGTATCGCGGAAACGACATCTTTCGGTGGTAACAAGCTGCTTAACGGTACTTTCCAGACTAAATCGATGCAGATCGGCGCAGATAATGGTGAAGCGGTAATGCTGACCATCAAAGATATGCGTAGCGATAACTCTGCGATGGGTGGTACCAGCTACGTTGCCGCAGAAGGTAAAGGTAAAGATTGGGCGGTATCGGCAGGAGCCAGTGATTTACAAATTACGTTGACTGGCAAAGACGGCGAAGAGCAAACTATCGCAATTAACGCTAAGGCGGGTGACGATATCGAAGAGCTGGCCACTTATATTAACGGCCAGACTGATATGGTTAAAGCGTCAGTCAATGAAGACGGTCAGCTACAGGTTTTCGCTGGTACCAATAAAGTTCAGGGTGAAGTTTCATTCTCAGGCGGACTGGCTGGTGAGCTATCCATGGGTGAAGGCAAGGCAGAAACGGTTGATACCATTGATGTGACTACAGTTGGTGGCTCACAACAAGCGGTAGCGGTAATCGACTCAGCGCTGAAATATGTAGATAGTCACCGTGCAGAACTCGGTGCATTCCAGAACCGCTTTGACCATGCGATCAACAACCTGGATAACATTAACGAAAACGTTAACGCATCGAAAAGCCGTATTAAAGATACTGACTTCGCGAAAGAAACGACAGCATTCACTAAATCACAAATTTTGGGTCAAGCGTCCAGCTCAATTCTGGCGCAAGCCAAACAGGCTCCTAATGCAGCTCTTAGCCTTCTGGGTTAATTGCCAAGTGAAGCAAAATCCGGCCTTCGGGCTGGATTTTTTTTGCCTTTAATAATTTCTTTTTTTCATTATTTTTCTTTGTATTCAATATGTTAAATAATGTTATGGGAATATATACAATATATTTATAAAAAAATGAAAAAATTTCCTAAAGGATCTTCTCTAAGCGCCGTTAAAAGGAGTGAGAGAAATGAAAATGTACCAAGGTGAGGTGAGAGACACGGCGGTACATTTGTCCCTATAAGGAGATCAACATGTCTATAAACGTTAATACCAACGTTAGTGCAATGACAGCACAACGCTATCTGAACAGTGCCGCTGATGTGAATCAACGTTCGATGGAACGTCTTTCATCTGGCTACAAAATCAACAGTGCTCGCGATGATGCAGCCGGTCTACAAATTTCCAATCGTTTAACGTCACAAAGCCGTGGTTTAGATATGGCAGTGCGTAATGCTAACGATGGTATTTCTATTGCTCAGACTGCGGAAGGGGCAATGAATGAAACGACCACCATTCTACAACGTATGCGAGACCTTTCCCTGCAATCTTCTAATGGTTCAAATACCGCAGAGGACCGTAAGTCTATTCAAGAAGAAGTATCCGCTCTGAATGATGAATTAAACCGTATTGCAGAAACCACATCTTTTGGCGGTAATAAACTGCTTAACGGTACATTTGGCAACAAATCCTTCCAGATCGGTTCCTCCTCTGGTGAAGCAGTTATGCTCACTATGGGCAATATGCGTTCAGATACTCAGGGAATGGGCGGCAGCGCTTATATTGCCGAAGAGGGTAAAGCACCCGACTGGCGTGTGAGTAACGCAAGAGATCTGACTCTGGCCTATACTACAACTGGTGGCGAAGAAAAAGAGCTTACCATTAATGCAAAATCCGGTGATGATATCGAAGAGCTGGCTACCTACATCAATGGCCAGTCTGAAGATGTAAAAGCATCGGTTGACGAAGATGGGAAATTACAGCTGTTTGCTTCTAACCAGAAAGTAGCTGGTGAAGTTGAACTGGGTGGCGGTCTGGCTTCTGAAATCGGGTTTGGTGATGCCAAACAGATGACGGTAGGCAATGTTGATGTATCCACCATTGGCGGTTCGCAATTGGCGGTATCGGTAATCGACGGAGCATTAAAAACCGTAGACAGTCAACGTGCCGAATTGGGTGCGTTCCAGAACCGCTTCAGCCATGCAATCAGCAACCTGGACAACATTAACGAAAACGTTAATGCGTCTCGCAGTCGTATTAAAGATACCGATTATGCAAAAGAGACGGCTGAGATGACCAAGTCGCAGATTCTGCAACAAGCGGGTACTTCTGTCCTGGCTCAGGCAAAACAGTCACCATCCGCAGCTTTGAGCTTGTTAGGTTAATCGTTAAACATTAATGATGTTTATTGGGTTAATTGTATAAGGTGGAAGGGAGATTGTTATGGAGATACCATCCTATAATACATCAAACATCCAATCTTACAGCTCTCAAAGTGGCATTAAATTTGCTTCAGATAAAGAGGCTGCAGCAGCAACTGAAAATCGTCATTTGATTTCGGATAAAGCACCTCGTACAGAAGACGCGAAAGAGAAGAAAGTTGAGAAATCAACTGAAACGATAGAAGCCGCGGTAAAACTGGCTAAAGAGCGTGAAAAAATCAATGAAGAACAACGGGAAAAAATGATGGAACAGATGAAAGATTTTGTCTCTTCTATTAATAAAAACCTGGCGTTCCGAACTGATAAAGAATCTGGACGGGATGTGGTTACGATTTACGAAGCCTCCACCGGTGATGTAATTCGGCAAATACCGGAAGAGGAGATGTTAGAAGTGCTGCGCCGTCTGGCAAGGGACAGAGAACAACACTCAGGTCTGGTTATGACTCAGGTGTAAATCTAGCGTTTTGAGGTAATTTAATGAGCTTGGGCCCGATAGGGATGAATTCTGGCATGGATATCAATTCCATGGTGAGCAAGATTGTCGATTCGGAGCGTGTGCCTAAACAGCAACGTATCGATAATCAGCGCATGGAAAACGGTGCCAGTATCAGTGCTTACGGGCGTCTTAGAGAGTCGTTAGATTCGATGAGAAACTTGATGGCGAATTTTCGTCAGGAAGAAGCTTTTGCGGTTCGGAAGGTGGAAACCAGCGACGAAAATGTCGTCAACGCAGTCGCGTCGACGAAAGCTATCGCAGGTAGATATGCCGTCGATGTACTGCAGCTTGCACAGCGCCATAAAATCGCATCTCAGGTTTTAGATGAAGATACGAAATATGGTCCCGGTAAGCTGCAGATATCGTTAGGTAATAAACGTTATACAGTAGAGGTGGGTGCCAACGCTAAATTGCAGGATGTAGTGGCTGGCATTAACCGCTCTAAAGGAAACCCCGGCGTCCGTGCATCCATCATAAATGATGAGCAGGGCCCGCGTCTTATTGTCGCATCGGAACAATCCGGTGCGGATAACAAAATCATTATCCGCTCTGAAGCAGCAGCTGGCAGCCCGTTGAAAAGGCTTGAGTATAAAACGCTGGAAGAGCGAGTCAAAGATATCGAAGCTGCGCGTTCTCAGGCACAGCAGCTGTTAGCACCACTTACCCCGGCAGAGCAGAAAATTGCCGCCCAGGTCGCCGAAAAAATCGGTACTGCGGCACGTCTGGTGGATCAGGAAGTGGCGGCGCAGATTCAGCAGGCAGCGGAAAACCGCAATGCTGCCCAATCTACTACAAAAACAGACCCGGCAACGGCCGATGGCAGCACACCTGCTGATGCGGAAAACGCTCAGGCTGCTGAACTGGCGGCTGTAAATGCTGCGCAAGGTGCGGTTGATGGCTCAACTGCAACTGATTCCAATGAATATATACGTCCTGAGGATCGGATTCCTGGCTGGACTGAAACGGCTTCTGGCACGCTGATAGACTCCTATGCCGAGCCTGAGGCGCAGCTTGACCAAGCCGCACAAGATAAATCCGGACAGGTTCCCGGCTGGAGTAATACTGCATCCGGTACCTTGTACGATTCTTATGTTACGCCGGAAGAAGCTCAGGCCAAGATCGATGAAAAATTTGCCCAGGAGCAGAAAGATATCAACCAGGCGGTGGCAACGGGTGGTCTATCAGAAGAAGAAGCTAAGCAGTTAGTCCGTTCACAACTGACCCCGGAAGAGCTGGAATACATCACCAAACTGGAGAACGTGCAGGCGCAACTGCTGGCCGCACAATCCTCTTTTGACGCTTATCAGGGCATGAGTGAAGTTGAAACGCCACAGAATGCACAGATCATGCTGGATGGCGTGGCGACGCTTTCTAGTGAAAACAATACAATTGAAAATGCCATCGATGGTGTTGACCTGGAAATTAGCGGTTTATCCCCCACCAAAGGGCGCCCGGCAGAAATTAATATTGAATATGACCGTGAAGCCGTTCGTGGCTATATTGAGCAGTTTGTAGATGCTTATAATCAGTTTTACAAAACTAGCCAAGAGCTGTCATCGGTCAATCCTCAGACCGGAGAGGCTGGCCCCCTGGCTGGTGATAGTGTTGTTCGTAGCGCAGATTCGCGCTTAAAACGGGTATTTTCAACACAGGTCGAAAGTGCACCAGAAGAGCTACGTAGCCTGACAGAATTTGGTATTACCACCACGCGGCAGGGGACGCTGGAAATTAACTATGATATGTTAAACCGGCAGGTAAATGGTAATTTTGAAAAGTTGGGTGAGTTTTTTGGTGGACGTGACGGTTTTGCCAAACGGGTTGAAGATGCGATCCAGAGCCTGACGGGCGTGACGGGATCGATTCGTACCCGTGAACAGACACTGAACGAACAGAATTATCGGCTGAATGATGATCAGCTTGCACTGGACCGAAGAATGGGTGAATTGGAAAAGCGCACGCATGCTAAATTTAGCGCGATGCAGGATGCAACCGGGAAAATGCAGGGGCAGTTAGCGAGCATGATGAATGCATTAGGTCAGTAAAATGGATAATTATCTCGCACAACTTGGTGATATCGATCGCAAAATTAATATTCTTTTATTGGATAAAGAAATTAATAGTCAAGAAATAACGGACTTGGTCGATACAAGGGATCAGATATTGCAAGTATTAATTGATTATGCGTCAAAAAATGAACGCTTTGCAAAATCTGAACAGTGGCAGCAGGCTATTATGTCAACACAGCAGCTTGTTAACCTGATGGCTACCGAAACGGCTAAAATAGCGGATCAGTTACGTAAGTTCCGTCAGGGCCAGAAATCGATTCGGCAGTATCAGAAGTTTTTATAAGAGGAATATTATGCGCGGTTCTTTACAGGCTTATAAGAAAGTCTCAGTAGACAGCCAGCTGAGTGCAGCGTCACCACATCGCGTGGTACAGATGTTGATGGCAGGCGCGATAGAGCGTCTGATCCAGGGCAAAGTTGCGATGGAGCAAGGCAATATTCCGGTCAAAGGTGAACGTTTGGGTAAAGCACTGGATATCATTATCAGCCTGCGTAGTTGCCTTTCAATGGAAGATGGTGGTGAAATCGCGAGTAATCTGGATCAACTGTATGATTTTATGATTACTCAGGTAACTCGGGCTAACCAGGCCAATAATCCACAACCGATTGATGATGTGATTGATATTATCCGCGAGATCAAATCGGCCTGGGATCAAATACCACCGGAATTTCATAATTTAACCGCTGATGAAGTTGGTCGTTAACCAGTTTACGATTGTGATTTTTTCCAAACGTCAAATTTTGGTCATTGAGTTTTAAACGCATATCACAACTGTTTCGTCGCGTGTTGCCATATTTTTTTTATTCCCTAGAATAGAAGCCACTCCTGTTTGAGTGGCTTTTTAGTTGCTGAACATAAAATAGCCTGCCGTTTTCAGCGTATTGTATAGAATAACAAAGTTGTTGATTCTAAAGATGGCAGTGACCCAGATTGAAGGCAAATACAGATATCCATGCAAGGTTTAGCAAAACTGCTTGTCATTGAAGATGACCCGACTACTCGTCAGCACTTATCGATTATCCTCGATTTTGTTGGTGAACAATGCGATGTCATTGAGTCTTCACAAACCGATCAGATCAATTGGTCCGAGATTTGGGCTGGTTGTATTTTAGGATCGATGAACGGAAAAGCATTAAGTAGTGAACTTAAGGAAAAGTTATTAAAGGCTAATCATATCCCCTTGTTGATTGCCGATAAGCAGCCTTATTGTTTGGATGAATTTCCCAATTATGTGGGCGAACTTGATTTTCCACTGAATTTCCCTCAACTGAGTGAAGCGCTGCGCCATTGTAAAGAGTTTCTTGGCCGCAAAGGCATTGCGGTGAATGCGGCGTGTCGCAAAAACACCTTGTTTCGTAGCTTGGTCGGGCAGAGTCTTGGGGTGCAGGAAGTCCGCCATTTGATTGAACAGGTTGCGTCCAGTGATGCTAATGTTTTGATTCTTGGTGAGTCCGGTACCGGTAAAGAAGTGGTGGCTCGGAATATTCACTATCATTCCAATCGTCGTGGTGGCCCGTTTGTACCGATAAACTGCGGTGCTATTCCGGGTGAGTTGCTGGAAAGTGAACTGTTTGGCCATGAAAAAGGTGCTTTTACCGGTGCGCTAACGGCACGTAAAGGGCGCTTTGAACTCGCTGATGGCGGAACACTGTTTCTCGATGAAATCGGTGATATGCCGATGTCTATGCAGGTAAAGTTATTGCGTGTATTGCAGGAACGTACCTTTGAACGGGTTGGTGGCAATCATACGATTAAGGTCAATGTCCGGGTGGTGGCGGCGACTCACCGCAACCTGGAAACCATGATTGAAAATGAATCGTTCCGTGAAGATCTTTTCTATCGACTGAATGTATTTCCAATCGAGATGCCAGCTCTGAAAGAGCGTCGGGAAGATATTCCTTTATTGCTGCAGGAATTGCTAACTCGTATGCAGGCGGAAGGGGCGCAACCGGTCTATTTCTCGCCACGGGCCATCAATTCACTAATGGAACATAATTGGCCGGGGAATGTGCGTGAGTTGGCTAATCTGGTCGAACGAATGACGATTCTTTATCCTAATAGTCTGGTTGATGTGAACCATTTACCGACCAAATATCGCTACAGTGATATTCCTGAATTCCAGCCAGGCCATGGTGCAGCAACAACGATTGAAGAGCAAGAACGTGAAGCTCTTTCAACCATCTTCTCAGCTGATTTTAATATGCAGGAAATGGAAGAATTGCATACTGCAAGTCCATCAGCACAGGAGTTGCCACCAGAAGGGGTTAACCTTAAAGAGTTACTGGCAGAGTTGGAAGTTAACCTAATTAATCAGGCGCTAGATGCACAAAGTGGTGTGGTGGCCAGAGCAGCGGATATGTTGGGTATGCGCCGTACTACTTTGGTGGAAAAAATGCGCAAATACAATATGCAGCGTTAGAACGATAAGGTCAGAAGAGAGTCAATATATTGTCATTCATTATAGTGTCTTGATTTAACCATATGATTTTTAAGTGCTTAAAGGCTTGGAATGTTTTTTGCTTCCAAGCCTTTATCTTTTTTAATCAGGCTGACTGTATCCTTTATGCATGACACAATGACAGAGCAAGGACATTCTCACTTAGACTCTCTGGAAAATCAGGTTGAGCGGTATAAGCAGGTAATAGAAGTGATGCCGGCTGGCGTGATTTTGCTCGATACACAGGGGATTATTCGTGAAGCTAACCCAGAGGCGATGCGTCTGTTAGAAATCCCGTTACTCGGCCAGCGTTGGTATGAAGTGATTCAGGCGGCATTCTCGCCACGTGAAGATGATGGTCATGAAATATCACTGCGTAATGGGCGCAAAGTTCGCTTGGCGATTTCAGCTTCTTCAACCGGTCAGCTTATTTTAATTACCGATTTAACCGAAACCCGCTTGCTGCAGTCACGGGTCAGTGACTTACAGCGGTTGTCTTCTCTCGGCCGAATGGTGGCGTCACTGGCTCATCAGGTGAGAACTCCGTTATCCAGTGCCATGTTATATGGCTCGAACCTGGCTGCTCCCAACTTACCGGCGCCGACCCGTGATCGTTTTCAGGCCAAGTTAATGGATCGTCTGCATGATCTGGATAAACAGGTCAGCGATATGCTGTTGTTTGCGAAAGGAGGCGATAATAAAGTCGTCAAACCCTTTACGGTGGAAGAGCTGGTCGGTGAATTTAATCCGATGATTGAAACCGCGCTGCGCAGCCATCAGGTCGATTACGGCTGCGAAGTAGAACAGCCGGAGATTTCGCTATTAGGTAATGCCAATGCCATTGCCTCAGCGTTAAGTAATTTGGTGATGAATGCGATTCAGATTATCGGTAAAGGTGCGCAGATCGATCTGTTTATCCGGCCAGTGAATGGAGAACTGAAAATTTCCGTTCAGGATAACGGCCCTGGTGTGGCTGATGAACTAAAAAATAAGATTATGGAACCATTTTTTACTACTCGTTCGCAGGGAACCGGGCTTGGCCTGGCTGTCGTTCAGATGGTGTGTCGGGCGCATGACGGCCGTCTGGAACTGGAATCTCAACCCGGCGAAGGAGCCTGTTTTACCATGTGTTTACCGATAGAGCGCACTATTTCCCATTCATCCGATCAGAAAGGAGACATGTAATGGCTCAAAGCAAAGTACTCATTGTTGAAGATGATGAAGGGTTACGCGAGGCGTTGGTTGATACTTTGGCATTAGCCGGATACGACTGGGTTGAAGCCGATTGTGCGGAAGAAGCGTTGATTAAGCTGAAATCCGAAGCGATAGATATCGTGGTTTCTGATGTGCAAATGGCAGGCATGGGTGGACTGGCATTACTACGTAATATTAAACAGAATTGGCCGAATTTACCGGTGCTGCTGATGACGGCCTATGCCAATATTGAAGATGCGGTTGCGGCAATGAAAGAAGGTGCGATTGATTATATGGCTAAGCCATTTGCACCGGAAGTATTACTTAATATGGTTAGTCGTTACGCACCAGTTAAATCTGATGATAATGGTGATGCGGTGGTGGCTGATGAAAAGAGTAAGCGATTACTTACTTTGGCCGATAAAGTGGCTAAGACCGATGCCAATGTTATGGTGCTTGGCCCGAGTGGCTCAGGTAAAGAGGTAATGTCCCGTTATATCCATAATGCGTCAGCGCGTAAAAACGGTCCGTTTATTGCGATCAACTGTGCCGCGATCCCGGATAATATGCTGGAAGCCACTCTGTTTGGTTATGAGAAAGGGGCCTTTACTGGCGCGGTACAGGCTTGTCCGGGCAAATTTGAGCAGGCTCAGGGTGGCACGATTCTGCTGGATGAAATCAGCGAAATGGATTTGGCACTGCAGGCGAAATTACTACGTGTGTTGCAAGAGCGGGAAGTCGAACGCCTTGGCAGCCGTAAAAGTGTCAAATTGGACGTGCGAGTGCTGGCGACCAGTAACCGAGATTTGAAACAGTATGTGCAGGAAGGGCACTTCCGTGAAGATTTATACTACCGGCTGAATGTTTTCCCAATTACCTGGCCGGCATTGTGCGAGCGTAAAGGGGATATCGAGCCATTGGCGCTGCATCTGATTGAGCGTCACTGTAAGAAGATGGGCTCTCCAGTACCGAAGTTGAACGATGCGGCACGCAGTAAGCTGTTGCATTATTCCTGGCCAGGAAATGTGCGTGAACTGGATAACGTGGTTCAGCGTGCTTTAATCCTGTGTGAAAAGGGCCAAATTTCTGGCGATGATATTTTGCTTGAAGGTGTTGATTGGCAGGATGCCTGTGGTTTACAGGATTTAGTGGCTAATGATACTCCATCTGTGGCTCGTGAAATGTCAATTCCACCAAGCGTAACTCCGATTGCTGAAGAGTCACCGTCGCTACCGGTCGCTGCTTTATCTGACAGCATAAATAGCGCATTGATGTCTGGGTTGGGTGGTGAGTTAAGAGACCAGGAATTCTCGATTATTCTAGATACGCTGATTGCCTGCAATGGTCGGCGCAAAGAGATGGCTGAAAAATTGGGTATCAGCCCGCGGACACTGCGTTATAAGCTGGCCAAAATGCGTGATGCGGGTATTGATATCCCCGGCTAAGCGACTTATTGAGAACTGGCACATTAATTGCTCGATTAGAGTGTGAGTTAAAAATAGAGTCAAACAATTGGCATTCAGAGGTCGGGTATGAGATTAGACGGATTACAAAATGAAATGCAGGCGATGATGTTCGAAGCATCAAACAGTCAGGCACAACCGAGCGCAAATAGCGTCAACAGTAATTTTGGTGATCTACTTGGCCAGGCTCTTGATAAGGTAAACAGTTTGCAGCAACAATCTTCCGCGCTGCAAACTCGTTTTGATCAGGGCGATATGAATGTTTCCCTTTCTGATGTGATGATTGCCCGCAATAAATCCAGCGTTGCTTTTGATGCGACCATTCAGGTTCGGAATAAGCTGGTTGATGCATACAAAGAACTGATGAACATGCCGGTTTAACAGGATAGGTGGCGACTGTGGCAGAAGATAAACAATCCACTGATCTGGCATTGGCTCAAAGCTCGGATCTGGCGTTATCCAATGGTGGTGCTCTGTCGGCTGAGCACCAGAATCCTGATTTAGATGAAAAAAGCTCATCCCGCTTTGACTTTGCGGTAGGCGATCTGGATATGATTCGTCAGATCGTATTGGTGCTCTCCATCTCTATCTGCGTCGCTCTTATCTTAATGCTGTTTTTCTGGGTTCGTGAGCCGGAAATGCGCCCGCTCGGTGCTTACGAAACTGACGAACTGATTTCTGTTTTAGATTATCTCGATCAAAGCAAAAAGACCTATAAACTTGATGGTAACACCATCATGGTTCCAACTTCTGAGTATAGTGGTCTGAAGCTGGATCTGGCGCGTGCCGGTATCAATCAGCAGGCTGAAGCCGGTGATGATATCTTGCTGCAGGATATGGGGTTTGGGGTCTCTCAGCGTCTTGAGCTGGAACGATTGAAACTTAGCCGCGAACGTCAAATCTCCAAAGCCATTGAAGAGATGACTCAAGTCCGCAAAGCTCGTGTTCTGCTGGCAATGCCAAAACAGAGTGTCTTTGTCCGTCAGAATCAGGAAGCTTCGGCTTCGGTCTTTTTAACCCTGCGTACCGGTGCCAACTTAGATCAGGATGAGGTTGATGCCATCGTTGATATGGTAGCCAGCGCTGTCCCTGGGATGAAGTCGACCCGCATTACGGTTACTGACCAGTATGGGCGCTTGCTGAGTTCTGGCTCAGAAGATCCTGTCTCAGCAGCCCGGCGCAAAGAAGAAGAACTGGAACAGAAAAAAGAACAGGCTCTGCGTGAAAAAATTGATTCGGTGCTGATCCCTATTCTTGGTTTGGGTAACTATACTGCTCAGGTTGATATTCAGTTAGATTTCAATGCGATCGAACAGACTCGCAAAGTGTTCGATCCCAATTCTAGTTCACCACGCAGCGAGTACACGGTTGAAGACTATAACAACAGTAATACCGTCGCTGGCGTACCTGGAGCGCTAAGCAATCAGCCTCCGGCCGATTCTTCTATTCCAGAAGATGTTGCACAACTGAAAGATGGTTCATTGATTGGTCAGGGCTCGGTACACAAAGAAGCCACCCGCAATTATGAAATCGATACCACCATCAGCCATGAGCGTAAGCAGACCGGCACGGTAAACCGCCAGACAGTGTCAGTCGCGGTTAAACAGCGCCCGATGGTAAATGCAGAAACTGGTGAAACGACCTATGAACCGTTAACTGAAGCCGAATTGGACACTATTCGTCAGGTATTGATTGGCGCAGTTGGCTACAGCCAGAATCGTGGTGATTTGCTTAATGTACTGAGCGTACAGTTTGCTGAGCCTGAAATGGAAGTGATTGCTGATATGCCAATCTGGGAAAACCCGAACTTCAATGACTGGGTTCGCTGGGCGGCCAGTGCGTTGGTTATTATTGTGATTGTGTTAGTCCTGGTTCGTCCGGCGATGAAGAAGCTTATCAACCCAGTATCGGATGATCAGGAAGGTATGTATGGCCCGGATGGCCTGCCAATTGGTGCTAATGGTGAAACCACTCTGATTGGTGGCGATTTGGAAGGTGGCGATTTGTTTGAGTTTGGCTCAAGTATCGACCTGCCAAACCTGCATAAAGATGAAGATGTATTGAAAGCTGTACGAGCGCTGGTGGCGAATGAGCCGGAACTGGCTGCTCAGGTAGTGAAAAACTGGATGGTAGTGCCTGATGCCTGATACCGAAAATAAAGCGACCGGAACTGAAGTTGCAACGACCGATTTTGATATTACCTCTATCAGCGGTGATGAGAAGGCGGCGATTCTACTGCTTAGTCTGAATGAAGAAGATGCAGCAAATATTATCCGCCATCTTGAGCCAAAGCAGGTGCAGCGCGTGGGTGCTGCGATGGCGCGGGCAACCGATTTAAGTCAGGGTAAAGTGGGCGCAGTACATCGTGCATTTCTTGAAGATATTCAGAAATATACCAATATCGGTATGGGCAGCGAAGACTTTATGCGTAATGCTCTGGTTGCTGCGTTGGGTGAAGAAAAAGCCAATAATTTGGTTGAACAGATCTTGTTGGGTAATGGTTCAAAAGGTCTTGATTCATTGAAATGGATGGATCCGCGGCAGGTTGCCAGCATCATCCTTAATGAACACCCGCAGATTCAGACCATTGTGCTTTCCTATCTTGAACCGGACCAATCTGCCGAAATTTTGGCGCAGTTCTCCGAACGTGACCGTTTAGATCTGATGATGCGTATCGCGCACTTAGAGGAAGTTCAGCCTTCCGCTCTGGCTGAATTGAATGAAATTATGGAGAAGCAGTTTGCTGGTCAGGCTGGTGCCCAGGCAGCGAAAATTGGCGGCCTGAAAGCGGCTGCCGAAATTATGAACTATTTAGATAACAACGTCGAAGGCATTCTGATGGATCAGATGCGTGACAAAGACGAAGATTTGGCGACCCAGATCCAGGATCTTATGTTTGTTTTCGAGAACCTGGCCGAAGTCGACGATCAGGGCATTCAAAAATTGCTGCGTGATGTTCCGCAGGATGTTCTGCAAAAAGCCCTTAAGGGTGCTGATGATGTTCTGCAGGAAAAAATATTCAAGAATATGTCTAAACGTGCTGCCGATATGATGCGCGATGACCTTGAAGCGATGCCGCCGATTAAAGTTTCTGATGTGGAAGCGGCGCAGAAAGAGGTACTGGCAATTGCCCGAAGACTGGCGGATGCTGGCGATATCATGTTAGCTGGCGGCGGTGATGAGTTCTTATAAACCGGATTAGTACTATGTCGTTAGAAAGAAAACGTGGTTTTTTGCGCCCTGAATCTTCCGCAGAGATACAGCAGCCTCAAGTATGGGGGCTGCCGGAGTATGGTTCAAAGCAGGAAGCCAAAGAGACCGCATTAAATTATGATCCCGGTTGGGTGCCCGATTTCAGTGAAGAACCCGAAATTGAAGTCCGTCCTTTAACCCAGGAAGATCTGGAAGAAATTCGTCAGTCAGCCTATCAGGATGGCTTGATGGAAGGCAAAGAAGCCGGATTTAATCAGGGCTATGAAAAGGGTAAAGAACAAGGTTTGCAGGCTGGCCATGAAGAAGGCTTGCAAGCTGGCAAAGAAGAAGGGTTGCAGCAAGGCAAGGAAACGGTCGATCAGCATGTGGCCAGCTTCGTTGAATTAGCGACTCAGTTTGCTAAGCCATTAGAATTAATGAACGCTCAGGTTGAACGGCAACTGGTCGACATGGTTCTGGCTTTAGTCAAAGAGGTGACGCACGTGGAAGTACAGACTAACCCACAAATCATCCTCGATACAATTAAGGAATCGGTAGAATCGCTACCGGTTACCGGCCATGCTATCAGTTTAAAACTGAATCCCGAAGATGTAGAAATTGTACGTGATGCCTACGGCGAAGAAGATCTGGTACTACGTAACTGGAGTTTGCATAGTGAGCCATCATTGCAACGAGGTGACGTGCAGATCGAAGCGGGGGAATCGAGCGTTTCTTACCGGATTGATGAGCGGGTTCGTTCGGTATTAAAACGATTCTGTGCTGCTAATCGCCATTTCGGAGGAGAGTGATGCTCGCCTTAAACGAACGTTTGGCCAATTATAAAACCACCGGACTGAGTAATCGACCGGTGGCTTCTGGCCGTCTGGTTCGTGTGGTAGGTTTGACTCTCGAAGCTACTGGTTGCCGTGCTCCGATTGGTACTGCCTGTAAGGTTGAAACCATGTATGGTGAAATCGAAGCAGAAGTGGTGGGTTTTTCCGGTGATCGGCTATTTTTGATGCCAAGTGAACAGGTGACCGGTATTCTTCCCGGAGCCAAAGTGACCCCGCTAAATGAGAGTGCAGGAATTCCGGTTGGCATGGAACTGCTGGGGCGGGTTATTGATGGTATGGGGAATCCGCTGGATGGACAGGGTGCAATTTATACCGACCATCATGCTTCATTTGAAGCGGCAACGATTAATCCATTGGCAAGAAAACCGATATCAGAGCCGCTGGATGTGGGCTTAAAAGCGATTAACGGCTTATTAACCGTTGGCAAAGGCCAGCGGATTGGTTTGTTTGCAGGTTCCGGTGTGGGTAAATCGGTAACTTTGGGAATGATGACCCGTGGTACTACCGCTCAGGTGGTTGTGGTTGGCCTGATAGGTGAACGTGGTCGCGAAGTTAAAGAATTTATTGAAGAAATTTTAGGTGTGGATGGCCGTCAGCGTTCCGTTGTAGTCGCCGCACCAGCCGATTCATCTCCGCTGATGCGTCTGAAAGGATGCCAGACCGCGCTGACTATCGCTGAATATTTCCGCGATCAGGGGTTGGATGTTCTGTTACTTATGGATTCATTGACCCGTTTTGCTCAGGCGCAGCGTGAAATTGCCCTGTCAGTCGGTGAACCACCAGCAACCAAAGGTTATCCGCCATCAGTATTTGCCAAACTCCCTTCGCTAGTTGAACGTGCTGGAAACGGTGCCGAAGGCCAAGGGTCCATTACCGCATTTTTCACCGTATTGACGGAAGGGGACGACCTGCAGGATCCGATTGCCGATGCGTCGCGGGCGATTCTCGATGGTCACATTGTATTGTCGCGTGAGATGGCGGATGCAGGACATTACCCTGCTATCGATGTTGAGAAATCGGTCAGTCGTGTTATGCCTCAGGTGACTACCGATCAGCATATGCTGATGGCCCGTGCAGTGCGTCAGGTGCTGGCGGTTTGTCGCAAAAATCAGGATCTGGTTTCGATTGGTGCTTATAAGCCAGGAAGTAACCCGGCGGTTGACCAGTCGTTTACTCTAAAGCCGTCTATTGATCAATTCCTCCAGCAAGGAATGAAAGATTCTGTTCCGTTTGATATGTGCGTTAATATGTTGAAAAACATTCTGCAAGTTGAGTAGTCGTGATGGAAAATGCACTGCAGTTCTTACTTGAACAGGTACAGGAGAAAGAACACAACGCGGTATTGGCTTTAAACAAAGCGCGTAGTGAACTGGAAAACTACCATAAGCAGATCGAACAGATCGAACAGTATCGACTCGACTATTGTAATCAGATGGTACAAAGAGGTATGAGTGGTCTTACTGCTAGTCAATACGGCCATTTAAACCGCTTTTTAACCCAACTTGATGAAACTCTGACCAAGCAGAGAAGTGCTCAATCGCAATTCGAGCAGCAGGTTGCTAACTGTGAAAAACACTGGTTAGAAGTGCGTAAACAGCGTCGTTCTTATGAGTGGTTGCTGGAAAAGAAACGCAGCGAAAAGCAGAAAGCGGCGGAACGGCGAGAACAAAAAGAGTTGGATGAATTCACCACACTACAGTTTGCCCGCCGCAGGGAATCACACTAATCCATTATTGGCGTGCTTCTTGCTAAATAATATTCAAATAAGCCGAAAGTTCAGTGAATTAACTACTATGGCTGCAATAAGCGGCGCACTTTTGCCTCTGGTAATCAATGTGCCTGATTAGTGGAATCATCTACGAGACTATTGCTATGAATATAGATTTCATCCCCTCTGTAAAATCGTCTAACAGCAAGCTTATTGCTTCTGCAGAGACTGATGCTGTCAGTAGCAAAGAAGGTGTTCAGGGAGCCGGAGAAGGTTTTTTCGCTAAGTTGTCCGCACTGTTTAAAGGTGATGAGAAGGGCGAGAACAAAGTTAAAGCTCAGGGAGAAGCTGAGGTGGAAACTACCTCAGTTGATAAGGCTACTCTTCCTAAGAGTGAAACCGCAGATGCAGAGCTCAATGTACAGAAGAGCGAAGGTGAAGTGATTGATGAAATTCTGACTCAGAAGCAGGGTGAAATCCCATCGGATGATGAAAAAAGTTCAAATCAGAGCGAAGGTGAAGGGAGCAAGCCCACGGAAACGTTGGCGAGTACCTCCGCTGTTGCCGTTGCAACTCAGGCTGGCAAAGAACTGGATGCAGAGAAAGTGATGGGCGAAGGCGATCAGATTCTGCATAAACTCAAGCAGGCTAATCAGGCATTGGCTAAATCAACCCCTTCCCGTTCCGATATGACGGAACAGATCCAAAACGGCAAAGATTTGCCATCAGAGCAACCATTGACAGATGTGGAAGCCGTCAAAGCTAGCAATGCCGATCAGTTAACCTCATCAACAGAGCCCAAGGCGGTAAGTCAAGTTAGTCAATCTGTAAACGCTGAGTCAGGATTGACTAATGCTGCGCAGAACAACAGAGGCGCTGACATAAGAGTTGAACAGTCCGGCGAGCCCCAAATGACTCAATCGGCAAATGCCGTTGAAGATGATGTCGATCCACAGCAAATTGTGGCGACAAGTGTCGGCGTTTTAGCCATGAGTAAACAGGGGCAGCAACAAGAACTGCAAACGGCAGAGTTGGATGAACAAACGTTAGCAACAGTAACGGCATCTGGACAAGAATTCAGTGAAGAAGAACAACTGGCACTGGCTGCTGCTCTGGTTGCTGCGCAACAGACCGTTCCACAACATAAATTGGGTCAACCAGAGTTGGCTGAATCTGCCGCTAAAGAGCTGGCGGAAGATTCATTGATAGCAGGAAGTGACTTTGCCGATGAAACCGCTTCTCCGGAATTAATATCAGCTCGAGTACAAGGTGAACAGTCCCAGGCCCAGCCCCAGCCCCAGCCACAAGGTAAACATATTGATATTCCTTTGGCCGGAATGGCAGGGGTGACTACAGCGACAATCGGAAGTACTGATGAACCACAGATGGTGAGCCTGACCAGTGAGCAATTGCTTCAGGCTGAAGTTGGTGATGACGTTTCGGCTAAAGTTATACTTGAAGGCGAAAACATGAAACAATCGGTTCATGAGACTAAACTTGCACGTCAGATTCACCAGTCAATACAACAGCCACAGCTATCGACACCACTTCAAACGACGACTGCTGAGCGTTTGGCGGCACAAAGTGCCGTTGCGGTACCAGTGAATACTGCCGATTTGGCAGTAAACTCAACTGCTGCGGCTAATGTTGTCGTACCTACTGTGGCGACTGTCGGTGCAGCATCAGTTCTCAACGGATTTAACTCTTCATCTAAAGCGAACTGGTCAGCAGCACATCTGGAAGCCGCTGGCATGGCCGCTCAGGAAGCGGAAAATAGCCAGCAGCCCCGAGATGCTGCATTTGCTCAGCAGTTATCATCATTAAGTGGGCTGAGTGGTCAACAGAATCAGCTTAACCGGATCGAGCAGAGTCAGCCGCAGATGCCGATCATGGTAAATAAGGAGGTTGCTGCTGATCAGCTTTCTGAACGCGTACAGATGATGCTGTCAAAGAACCTGAAAAATATCGATATACGCCTTGACCCGCCTGAACTCGGCCGGATGCATATCCGGATGAATATGAACGGCGATGCCGCCACCGTTCAGTTTACCGTGGCAAACCAACATGTGCGTGATGCTTTAGAGAGTTCGATGCCTCGTTTACGCGAGATGTTAGCCCAGCAAGGAGTGCAGTTGGGTGAAACTAACGTACAGCAGCAAGGGGCGAGTCAACAGCAGGGTTATGCCGCCGGGGGGAGAGCTCAGTCTCAATCTGGATCGAATGTTGGTAATCAAATGGGGCTGAACGACGAAAATTTTGATTCTGATGTTAAACTTGATTTGAATGTCGGCGCAAAGCGTGATGGAATCAGCTACTACGCGTAATCGCTATTGCAATGACGAGTAAGTCGTTAATTGTTTTGGCTATGTTCCCTTAAATTGTTGCTATACTGTATGTAGATCCAGCTAACGAGGATTTACCCATGATACCAGCACAATTTACTAAGCTGATTGCCGAGCTTGAGCACCTAACGGATAACCAAGTTCGTTATATCGAAAAGTGGCTGAAAGGGGCGGATAGTACGTCTCAGTTGATATCAGAGTTAGAGGAGCGGATGGTTGAAAAACCTGAATGCCCACACTGCCATAGCTCATTGATTAATCGACACGGCAAAGTAAATAAGATGCAGCGATATCGTTGTAAAAACTGCGGTAAAACCTTTGTAGCAACGACAGCGACTCCGCTAGCCAGACTGAGATACAAAGAGCTTTGGCTGGATTACATACGGTGTATGCTCGATAGCAAAGTCTTACGTGTATGTGCCGAGGAATGTGGGGTCGACCTGAAAACATCATTCCGATGGCGACACCGTTTTCTGGCCTTACCTTCAACGCTAAAAGCGAACAGGCTTGAAGGTATTATTGAAGCAGACGAAACCCTGTTTCCGTATTCAGAAAAAGGGTCAAAGAAATTGAGCCGTCCACCGCATAAGCGAGGGATGAAAGCTCAAAAACGAGGTCGCTCTAAGGAAGATTGGGTGCCAGTTTTGACGGTCAGGGACAGAGCCAAGAACACGTATGAAGCTATTTTGCCTGACGTAACAACCGAAACGTTGCACCAAGAACTGGTTGGTAAGTTGGAAAAAGACAGCGTGTTGTGTAGTGATGGCTATAAGCCTTACATCGCGCTATCAGAAAAAAATGATTTAATTCACAAGCGGTTAGATGTAGCTGGCGGAATAAAGGTGATAGATAAAGTCTTTCACATTCAAAATGTTAATGCGTACCACAGCCGTTTAAAGCTTTGGATAAAGCGGTTTCACGGCGTAGCCACAAAATATCTTGACCATTATCTTGGTTGGTTCAGATATATGGATACGCCAGAAAACCTTAACGAAAACAGGCTGTTCCACATTCAACAACAGTTAATGGGAACATAGCCATTGTTTTAATTAATATTAGATAAACGAATCGAGATAGATATGGCAGACGAAGAAGTTAAAGATGGAGCACCCAAAGGGAAAAGCAAGCTTCTTATTATCATTATTGCTGTCGTAGTACTGCTGGTGGGTGGTGGCGGTGCAGCCTTCTTTTTAATGGGATCGGATGATCCGGCAGCAGAAGGTCAAATGGCAACTGAACGGCAGGCCACTAAAGAACCGGTAGACCCTATCAGCTATGTCAGTATACCGCAGCCGTTTGTATTTAATGTCACCGGGGATAAACGCGACCGCTTAGTGCAGATTAAAGTCCAGTTAATGGTACGCGGTGCTAAAAATGAAGAGCAAGCTCGTTATCATTCACCACTGATTGAAAGCTCGTTGCTCTCTACCTTTGCTTCGGCAACCGTAGATCAGTTGCGTAGCCCGACCGGGCGGATAGAACTGCGCGATAGAGCAACGGAAGATATCCGTTCTTCATTGAATAAAGCGGTAGGAAATCCAGTGATAGAACGGGTATTGTTTACCGATTTTGTAATGCAATAGTAGGTGTAGAGTGACGGATTTATTAAGTCAGGACGAGATTGATGCGCTACTGCATGGTGTTGATTCGATCGATGAGGAAGATGATGATCTAGTTGGTAATGGGGATGATGCCTCAACCGTGGCATTTGATTTTTCATCCCAAGATCGAATCGTCCGCGGGCGAATGCCGACTCTTGAATTGATCAATGAACGTTTTGCCCGGCATATGCGCATTAGCCTGTTTAATATGCTACGTAAGCCAGCAGAAGTGTCGATCAATGGCGTACAGATGATGAAGTTCGGTGAATATCAGAACACGTTATATGTCCCCACCAGTTTAAATATGGTGCGCTTTCGTCCGTTAAAAGGGACGTCGTTACTGACATTGGAAGCTCGACTGGTTTTTATTTTGGTTGAAAACTTTTTTGGTGGTGATGGCCGTTTTCATGCGCGTATTGAGGGGCGTGAATTCACGCCGACCGAACGCCGGGTAATCCAATTATTACTTAAGCTGGTTTTTTCTGATTATAAAGAAGCCTGGTCTCCGGTGATGGGGGTTGAGTTTGAATATCTCGATTCGGAAGTCAACCCGGCGATGGCGAACATCGTAGGTCCTACTGAGGTGATTGTCGTCAGTTCCTTCCATATTGAAGTGGATGGTGGCGGTGGTGACTTTCATGTGGTTATGCCTTATTCGATGATTGAACCGATCCGCGAATTGCTCGATGCCGGGGTTCAGTCGGATAAAATGGAAGCCGATGTGCGCTGGAGCAGTGCGCTACGTGAAGAAATCATGGATGTGCCAGTAAATTATCGGGTTAATTTACTGGAGAAAGAGCTTTCGTTACGTGACTTAATGGATCTTCAGCCGGGAGATGTTATTCCTATCCGTATGCCCGAACATGCTTTGATGTATGTTGAGGAACTGCCGACATTCCGAGTTAAACTGGGTCGGTCGAATGACAAAGTAGCGGTGAAGATTGCTGAGAAAATTAAGCGCCCTGATGTGGTTAAGGGCGATCTTTCCTTTTTGAGTGAAAATATACTGTCTGAAATTGAAGACGATGATGATTAACAGTAATTCTGGTTATCATGCCAAAGTGATAATGGGAAACGTAGTAATGGAAATAGGTGAATAGTTATGTCTGATTCTGATGATCAAAGACTAGCAGACGAATGGGCAGCGGCACTTTCTGAAGATCCTAATGCCCCTTCAGATATTGATGTGGATGAAATTTTGTCAGCTCCGTTAGAGGAGTTAAAAGATACCGCAAAACCTATCTCCGAAGATGAAATGCGCAAGCTGGATACTATTCTCGATATTCCGGTCACCATTTCGATGGAAGTTGGTCGGTCTAAAATTAATATCCGTAACCTGCTGCAACTCAACCAGGGTTCAGTGGTTGAATTGGATCGTATTGCTGGTGAATCACTGGATGTATTGGTCAATGGTACGCTGATTGCTCATGGTGAAGTAGTGGTGGTGAACGATAAGTTTGGTATTCGCCTGACGGATGTGATTAGCCAGACTGAGCGAATTAAAAAACTAAGGTAATTTAGATGAAGTGGTTGGGCTTATGGCTCTTTTCACTGCCGGCGTTTGCAGCACCGGCAGATTCATTTGATGTCGCAGCAAGCATAGGGGCACTGGCTTTAGTCGTGGCCCTGATTTTGTTTTTAGCCTGGCTACTGAAGAAAATGCGTTTCCCTATGATGGGCGGCGCAAGTGATCTGAGTATTGTGCGCCAGCTTCCTATTGGCACCAAAGAGCGGATTATGGTGGTTCAGGCCGGAGAGGAGCAGTTTTTGATTGGTGTAACAGCTCAGTCGATTCAATTACTATCGAAGCTAGAACAACCGCTTAAATCCGCTAAAGAGAGCTCACCGGCGGCGGCGAGCTCTTTTGCTCAGCAACTTAGCCAAGTAATAAAACGCCATGACAAATAATTTATCTCGTAACCGGCTCTACCCTCCTTGTTTCCGTGCTTTTCGGTACATTCTGCTGTTGCTGCCCTTATTGTTACTGATCACTCAGGTACAGGCGGCCGATGAAGTGTCTACGGCGGTGGCAACCAGCAATGTGTTGAGTGAAACAACTACGGCAACTTCGAATAGCAGCACCTTCTTAGGCCTCGGTAATCAGGGCATTCCGGCTCTGACCATGACCACCAATCCTGATGGCAGTGAAGATTACTCGATTAATTTACAAATCCTGGCATTAATGACCGTAATGGGTTTTTTGCCGGCGATGGTGATTCTGATGACGTCATTCACCCGGATTGTGGTGGTGATGTCTATTCTGCGTCAGGCCATGGGCTTGCAGCAAACCCCATCTAATCAGGTGATTATCGGTATTTCGCTGTTTCTGACCTTTTTTATTATGTCGCCAGTATTGAATGAAATTAATGACCGTTCGATTCAGCCATATATTCAGGAGCAGATTTCCGCTCGTCAGGCATTCGATACGGCTCAGCAACCGATTCGGACGTTTATGCTTAAGCAGACCAGGATGAATGACCTGGAGACTTTTGTTGAGATTTCCGGTCAACAGGTCGATGACCCTAGTCAGGTGCCTATGTCGATATTGATTCCTGCGTTTGTCACTTCAGAGCTGAAAACAGCGTTCCAGATCGGTTTCATGCTGTTTCTGCCGTTTCTAATCATCGATTTGGTGGTTGCTTCGGTGCTGATGGCAATGGGTATGATGATGTTGTCGCCAATGATTGTTTCTTTGCCATTTAAGCTGATGCTGTTTGTCCTGGTTGATGGCTGGAACCTGATTTTATCCACCCTGGCCGGCAGTTTTGCGTTGTGAGGAAGGAGTAGACTATGACACCAGAAGTTTTTGTCGAACTGTTCCGCGATGCATTGTGGATGGTGTTAATAATGGTATCAGCGATTATTATTCCCAGCCTGCTGATTGGTTTAGTTGTGGCGGTGTTTCAAGCGGCGACCTCAATCAACGAACAGACGTTAAGTTTTTTACCACGTCTGATCGTCACCTTATTGGCACTGATGGCATTTGCCCATTGGATGACCCGTATGTTAATGGATTTCTTTATGGCCATGATTGAACGTTTGCCGCAGGTACTCTATTAAGCGGAGTTGAGATGGAATATCCGACGCAGTTAGTTTTAGAGTGGATTGCCAATTACTTTTGGCCCTTTACGCGCATTTCCGCCATGCTGATGGTAATGAGTGTCACCGGGGCACGCTTTGTTACAGCAAGAATTCGTCTCTATCTCGGCCTGGCGATTACAGTTGCCGCAATGCCAATGGTCCCAGCTGTTCCCGCTGACATTGAACTGTTCTCCCTGCAAGGTTATATCACTACTTTTGAGCAGTTAATGATTGGTATTGGTATGGGCATTGTGACTCAGTTTCTGATCCAAACTTTTGTTATGCTCGGTCAGATTATTGGTATGCAGTCGAGTCTCGGTTTTGCCTCGATGGTTGACCCGGCAAACGGCCAGAATACCCCAGTACTCGGCCAGTTTTTTATGTTTCTGGCTACGATGTTTTTCCTTGCCACCGATGGCCATCTCAAATTGATCTATATGGTGATCTACAGTTTTAAAACCCTGCCGATCGGTAGTGGTGGCTTAACCAGTGTCGATTATCAAGAACTGGCGCAATGGTTTGGTATCATTTTTAAAGTGGCACTGAGTATGGCTTTGTCAGGAATTATTGCTTTGCTGACGGTGAACCTCTCATTCGGGGTAATGACCCGGGCTGCGCCACAGTTAAATATATTTTCCCTCGGTTTTGCCTTTGCGCTGCTGATTGGCTTGTTCCTTTGTTGGTACATTGTCAGCGGATTATTTGGTCAGTACGAGCAGTATTGGCTACAAGGCGAAGGGCAGATTTGTCGTCTGCTACGAATGGATTGCTAGGAGGTCGGCTTGGCTGAGTCTGACGGACAAGAACGTACAGAAGACGCCACCGCACGAAGGCTCGAGCAAGCTCGGGAGAAGGGGCAGGTCGCCCGTTCTAAAGAGCTTGCGTCGGTAATGGTGTTGGTGGTGGGTGCAATATCGCTGATGTGGTTTGGCGAGGGGCTCGCGCGCGCGCTGGCTTCAGTAATGTCGCGTTTGTTTACCCTGAGTCGTGAAGAGATTTTCGACAGTAGCCAGTTGTTCGATATCATTGTTGAATCAATTTTGGGTCTCGCGTTTCCTCTGGCTCTTATTCTGATCGTGCTGTTTGTCGCCGCCCTTATTGGTGCCGCTGGCGTTGGTGGTATCCGTTTCTCTGCTGAAGCAGCGATGCCGAAATTCAATAAGCTTAATCCATTGAGCGGATTAAAGCGGATGTTTGGTCTGCAAAGCTGGGTTGAGCTGATTAAATCGATCCTCAAAGTGTCGTTGGTAGCGGGTGTCGCTTTCTATCTGGTTAACTCATCCAAAGTTGACCTGTTCCAGTTGAGTCTGGATCTTTTCCCACAGAATATATTTCATGCTTTAGATATCCTGCTTAATTTCGTTCTGCTGATCAGTAGTTCGTTACTGATTGTTGTCGCTATCGATATCCCGTTTCAGATTTGGCAGCATGCGAACCAACTGAAAATGACCAAGCAGGAAGTCAAAGACGAATACAAAGAGACTGAAGGTAAGCCAGAAGTTAAAGGACGTATCCGTATGTTGCAGCGCGAAGCGGCGCAGCGCCGGATGATGGCCGATGTGCCTCAGGCGGATGTGATCGTGACAAACCCGGAACACTTCTCGGTAGCACTCCGTTATAAACAAAATACTGATAAAGCGCCGATTGTGGTAGCAAAAGGCGTTGACCATCTGGCACTGAAAATACGGGAAGTAGCACGCGAGCATGATATTACCATTGTAGCGGCACCGCCACTGGCGCGGGCTTTGTATCATACTACTGAGCTGGAGCAACAGATACCGGATGGTTTGTTCGTTGCAGTGGCCCAGGTACTGGCTTATGTCTTCCAGTTGAAGCAGTATCGTAAGCGGGGCGGTCAGCGGCCTAAACTGAATGAAGCCGCAATGACCATTCCAACGGATATGCGTTACTAGGGTCAACAGGCCCTAGCTATTTTTCCGGTATCGAGAGTAAAATTAACAACGCGCCGTCACCACCAAATTCCAACGGTGCCTGATGGAACGCCATCACATCGGGATGCTGAGCCAGCCACAGCGGCACTTTTTGTTTCAGGATATGTTTACCGATGCCGTGTTGTACACAGGCACAATGGACGCTTTCTTTAACGCAATAAGCCAGCATCGCGGCCAGTTCACGTTTGGCTTCCTTTTGGGTCATGCCGTGCATATCCAAAAAGACGTCCGGAACATAAACTCCACGCCGAAGCCGTTTGACCTCATATTTTGACACGCCATCACGGGCATAACGAGTTGGTCCTTCCTGATTTAACAGCGGAACAAATTCATCGGAAAAGTAGAAGCCACTATTATTGGCTTCTTTTTCAAGTTTGCGCTTTTGCGCAAGCTTAGCGTTTCTGTTTGGCTGCTGGACTATGGTATCCTGTCGCAACTTTTTTACGCCCTTTACGGCCTGCTTAAACAGGTCGAAGTCATTATCTGAGTCGTTTTGTTGATCATTCATGGCTTGGTTTAGGATTTATAAAAAAATTGGGGCGTATTGTAGCGCTTTTTGGAGGCAATTTTGGATAAGATTTTTGTCGAAGAGGCAGTTTCTGAGCTGTTCACTCTTCAGGATATGATTCGCTGGACCGTCAGCCGCTTTAATGCCGCACATATTTTTTATGGTCACGGCACCGACAATGCGTGGGATGAAGCGGTGCAGCTGATTTTGCCTTCTCTTTATCTGCCGATTGATTTGCCCCCCAATGTACTGAATTCACGCTTAACCACTAGTGAGAAGACCCGTTTAATCGAGTTGGTGAATCGTCGTATTGAAGAGCGTACTCCGGTGCCTTATTTGACCAATAAAGCCTGGTTCTGTGGCCTGGAATTTTATGTCGATGAGCGGGTATTGGTGCCACGTTCACCCATTGGTGAGCTGATTCAGTCTCAATTTCAGCCTTGGTTGATCGAAGAACCAGCACGGATTATGGATCTTTGCACTGGTAGTGGTTGTATCGCGATCGCTTGTGCTTATGCCTTCCCGGATGCCGAAATCGATGCGGTGGATATTTCACTGGATGCACTTAACGTTGCGGAACAGAACATTCAGGATCATGGTCTGGAGCAGCAGGTATTCCCGATGCAGTCAGACGGTTTGCGTGATGTGCCGAAAGATAAGTACAATCTGATTGTGACCAATCCGCCGTATGTGGATGAAGAAGATATGAGCAGCCTTCCTGCCGAGTTTGAGCATGAGCCTGAACTTGGTTTAGCTGCTGGGCCGGACGGATTAGATCTGGTGCGTAGTATTATTGCTAACGCTCCGGATTATCTGACGGAAAAAGGGATACTAATCTGTGAAGTGGGCAACTCAATGGTGCATATGATTTATCAGTACCCTGAGATTCCATTTACCTGGATCGAGTTTGAGAATGGCGGCCATGGCGTGTTTATGCTGACACGCCAGCAATTGCTCGATTGTGCCGACCAATTTGCCGATTACTATTTAGATTAAACAAGCTTAAACCTGGGTGAGAGACTTTACATCTCAGCCCATTAACGCCACTATGTGGCGACAAATTTTACAGCAGAACAGACGGCATCAGCAGTATGCCGGGATAAGTTAGAGGATTTCATGGCAGGGAATAGTATTGGACAACATTTCCGGGTAACCACATTTGGTGAAAGTCACGGCATTGCATTAGGTTGTGTCGTGGATGGTTGCCCTCCGGGACTGGAGATCACAGAAGCAGATTTACAGGTGGATTTGGACCGTCGTCGTCCGGGGACTTCCCGTTATACCACTGCTCGCCGTGAACCGGATGAAGTGAAAATTCTTTCTGGCGTGTTTGAAGGCAAAACGACCGGTACTTCTATCGGTCTGCTGATCGAAAATACCGATCAGCGTTCCAAAGATTATTCAGATATCAAAGATAAATTTCGTCCTGGCCATGCTGATTATACTTACCATCAGAAATACGGTATTCGTGATTATCGTGGCGGTGGCCGCTCATCGGCGCGTGAAACCGCAATGCGTGTTGCAGCTGGTGCGATTGCGAAAAAGTATCTGAAAGATCAGTTTGGTGTGGAAATTCGAGCTTATCTGGCACAAATGGGCGACATTTCGATTGAAAAAGTTGATTGGGACGAAATTGAAAATAACGCCTTTTTCTGCCCTGATGCCGACAAAGTTGAGCAATTTGACCAGTTGATCCGTGACCTGAAAAAAGACGGTGATTCAATTGGCGCGAAAATCCAGGTAGTGGCGACTCAGGTTCCGGTTGGTTTAGGTGAGCCGGTTTTCGACCGTCTGGATGCCGATATTGCTCATGCGTTAATGAGTATTAATGCGGTAAAAGGTGTTGAAATTGGTGACGGTTTTGACGTAGTGAATCAGCGCGGTAGCCAGCATCGTGATCCGCTTTCTCCGCAGGGATTCGGTTCAAACCATGCTGGTGGTATTCTGGGCGGTATTTCTACCGGACAGGATATCGTGGCAAATATTGCGCTGAAACCAACTTCAAGTATCACTGTTCCCGGTGATACGATTGATAAGCAAGGCCATGCGACTCAACTGATCACTAAAGGTCGTCATGATCCTTGTGTCGGTATCCGCGCAGTGCCAATTGCCGAGGCCATGCTGGCGATTGTGCTGATGGATCATCTGCTACGTCATCGTGGTCAGAACCAGGGTGTGGTTACCGAAACTCCGAAAATTTAATCAGAGCTTACCTCCCTGTTTTTACTCGTTCCCACGCTGTGCGTGGGAATGCATACCGATGTTTGATTCTTATAACTCAACATGTGCATTGCTGTGCTCCGTGTAGAAATGAGATATAACGTGATAGCCTGGCATCATTATGGACCACAATTACCAAGATTTAATCGCCATTTTTAACCACACCTTTTACGCCGACTACAACACCAAGCTTGAGCTGGGTGGTGATGAGCCGATTTACCAGCCTGCCGATGAGCAATACGACTACCACAGAATTATTTTTGCTCGTGGATTTTATGCTTCAGCGTTGCATGAAATTGCGCATTGGTGTGTCGCAGGGCCGCAACGCCGCTTGCTGGAAGATTTTGGTTATTGGTATCAACCCGATGGTCGCAGTGCAGAAGTTCAGTCTCAGTTTGAACAGGTTGAGATCAGACCTCAAGCGTATGAGTGGATTCTGGCTATAAGTTCAGGTTTTCCATTTAGTGTCAGTTGTGACAATTTAAATGGTGATTTTGAGCCAGATCGCCTCCATTTTATGCAGAAAGTGCACAAAGAAGTGTTGAGTATATTGGCTAATGGCATTCCGCCACGGGTGAAAAGCTTAGCTCTGGCACTGCAATCTTTTTATCAAACCCCGGATTTAATGCCCGAGCACTTTGTTGTTAAATAATGAGATCGCCAAATAATGAGAACTTTATGATTATTGAATTTGAAGAAAAGCTATTAGAACTGATTGATGCTCGTATCGATAATGCGTCGGATGATGAACTGTTTGCTGGCGGATATCTACGCGGTCATATCTCATTATCCGCGGCCAGTTGTGAAGAACAAGGGCTGAATGATGTCGATTCATTTAAGCAAAAAATTGAAGAGAGTCTGGATGCCGCTCGTTCTGAGCTTTCCCCGGCCGATCGTGTGGTGGTTCAGTCTGTGTGGCAGGAACTGCTTGCGGCACTTGATCATTAAGAGTAACAGGGCGAATTCTAAATATTTGAATAAGACGGTATAAAAAATCTGATTGTGAGCAATGTCACTCTTCCTTAATCTGATGTTAAGCAAACACGGAAACAGGAACAACTTATGAATATTGTCGCTTTTGGAGCAAGTACCAGCTCAACTTCAATTAATAAATTATTGGCTTCTTACACCGCTAATCTGGTTGAAGATGCTACGGTTACAGTTCTGGACATCAACGATTATTCCGTTCCGATGTACAGTGAAGATACCGAAAAAGAGATCGGCCAGGCAGACGGCGCGAAAGCTTTTCTGGCCGACTTAGCCAAAGCGGATGCTTTTGTTATTTCATTCGCTGAACATAACGGCTACTACCCCGCTGCATATAAAAACTTGTTTGACTGGACGACTCGTATTGATCGCGAGATGTTTAAAGGCAAACCAGCCATCTATCTGGCTACCTCTCCAGGCCCGGGTGGGGCACAGTCAGTGCTGGCTGCAGCAGTAGGTTCTGCGGGTTATTTCGGTGGTAATGTTAAAGCATCACTATCGGTACCAAGTTTCTATGAAAAGTTTGATACTGAGACGATTTCAGTGAAAGACGCAACCTTGGCTGTTGAATTAGATCAGGCGGTTAAGTCATTGTTAGCTTAATTAACTCTGGTCTGTATTCCCACGGAGGACCGTGGGAATACGGCTTTACACTTTACAAGCATTACCGCTTAAATCGCTTTTCCCTTAGCTAATTTTCTTACCCACATCCGGCTAGGATGCAGTTTCTCCAGGATATCAACCGGCAGCGGCAGTGGATCATTGCAGATGATCGATGCAAGTAATTCTCCCAGTAATGGCGCAGAACTTAACCCGCGGGATCCCAAGCCTAAAAATGCATACAGGTTAGGGTAGTGATGAAGCGGAGTATGCAGGCTGGCAGTTCCATCACTGTTGGACGAAAATTGTCCACGAATCGTTGCTAAATCACCGATGTTACCGACAAAAGGCAGATGATCACGACTGACGCAACGCACTCCCTGGCGAGCCTGATTATCATCGACATTGACCTCATCCGGCCAGGCCTGATCAGCGACGCAATGCAGTAGTTTGTATTTGTTCTCCAGTTGCGCCTGTGGATCAAAGACATTATCAATATTTAACCGATCGTAACTGGCACCAATACAGTGCTGTCCGTTGTTCGGATTATGCGGTGTCATATAGCCATCGTAACACAGCACGGATTTAAGTTTGCTGAGTGTTTCTGTGGTCGGGATATGGCTGACCTGACCTTTCACTTTAGCCAGAGGAAGGTCGCCACTTGGTGCCAGTTGATCAAACAGATGACCACTGGCGACTACCACTACTTTGTGGGTAAATTCTTGTTCTCCACTGGTTAACTTCCAGCGCTGAGCCTGCTCATCCCAGTTTAGTGAATCAATTTCGCTATTGTAGTGGGCATCCACCTGCTGGCGCGCAACCAGGTTGCTGAAGATCTGTTGCGTCAACTGCGCCGGACATAACCAGCCTCCAAGCGGGTAGTGCAGTGTTGAGTAGGTTACCGGTAATCCCAGTTTTTCACTGCTCTGTTCGGGTGAAAGCATCTGTACGAGTTGTGGGTCGAATATACCGCCGGCTATCGGTGCCAGCTTTTTACTCGATTTCTCATCCCACATTAGTTGGGTTACACCACACCAGGAATGATCAAAAGTCATCGATTCTGCGGCAAGTTCGACAAATTGACGAGCATAGAGAAAGGCATTGGCAAAAAAGCGCGACAGCGGGTCGTGACTGGCATTAAGCAAAGGATAAACTGCCCCCTGGCGATTGCCTGATGCTTGTTCCGCTGGATTTTCATCTTTGCAGTACAGAGTTACTTTTATATTTCTTGCCGCTAGAGCCTGAGCCAGTGCGGCACTGGCAATGCCTCCACCGATAATCGCAACATCGCTGCAATCGTCTGGTGAAACAATCGCGTAATTTTGTGTAATATTTGAATAGGGCTGCTTATTGGTCATGCTACCGGCAATCATTTCCCGCTTAGTGCCAAAGCCTTTGACCTTTTTCATTCCGAAGCCAGCTTCAGTCAAGCCACGACGAACAAAACCAGCAGCGGTAAAGGTGGCGCAGGTACAATCCTGTTTAGCCAATTGTGCCATACCGTTAAATAATTCCTGATTCCACATTTCCGGGTTTTTACTCGGCGCAAAACCATCGAGGAACCAGGCATCGATCAGCCCTTCTTTTTGTGTTGGCACTTTGGGCATGCAATCTTTAATATCGCCAAACCACAAATCCAGCGTCACTTTGCCATTAGCCAGAATCAGACGATGACATTCGGGAACCGCGATAGGATAATGCTGCTGAAGTTCTTGCGCATATTTAGTGAGTTCGGGCCAGGCCTGATGTGCTTTAATTAGATCAGATTTACTGAGCGGATACTTCTCAAAGCTGATAAAATGGAGCGCCTGCAGTGGAGCATCCGGATTTAGGGTGGTGAATTGTTCAAACCAGTGCCAGGCAGCGAGAAAGTTCAGACCCGTGCCAAAGCCTGTTTCACCAATGGTAAAGCGTTGTTGCTCGGTTTGAGCCCAGCGCTGGGGAAGATGGTTTTGTTGCAGGAAAACGTAACGTGTTTCCTCCAGACCATTAACATTGGAAAAATAGACATCATCGAACTGGTCTGAAACAGGCGTACCTACCTCATTCCATCCGAGGTTGGCATTGGTTATTTTGGTCATAATTAAGAATTCTTTATTGAGAAATGCAATATTGTTAACTCGATTGTACGAATTTCTTGGAAAGCTGACCACTTTTGTTATCCTTGTTCGTTATTATCGAGCAGAATTTTGAATTATAGGAATGTCATATGAAACGAGTCGTAATCACCGGTATGGGTATTGTTTCAAGTATCGGTAACAACGTCGAAGAAGTGCTGGCGTCGCTGAAAGCTGGTAAGTCAGGCATTACAGCGTCTGAACAGTTTAAAGAGCAGGGTCTGCGTTCACAGGTATGGGGTGATCTTAAAATCAACCCGGCAGAACATATCGATCGCAAACAGATGCGTTTTATGGGTGATGCGGCGGCGTATGCCTATCTTTCAATGGAGCAGGCTATTGCTGATGCGGGTCTGACTCCAGAGCTGGTTTCTAATGACCGTACTGGTATTGTTGCTGGTTCGGGCGGTGCTTCTGGTGAAAACCAGGCATTGGCAGTAGATGCTCTACATGCCAAAGGCGTGAAACGTGTTGGCCCATATATGGTTCCACGTACCATGTCTTCAACCGTTTCTGCGTGTCTTGCTACACCATTTAAAATCCGTGGTGTGAACTACAGTATGAGTTCTGCGTGTGCGACTTCTGCACACTGTATCGGTAATGCAGTAGAGCTGATCCAACTGGGCAAACAAGACATCGTATTTGCTGGCGGTGGTGAAGAGCTGCACTGGACTTCTTCTATGATGTTCGATGCGATGGGTGCGCTGTCTACCAAATACAATGAAACTCCGGAAAAAGCATCGCGTACTTACGACGCGGATCGTGATGGTTTCATCATCTCTGGTGGTGGCGGTATCGTTGTCGTTGAAGAACTGGAACACGCTCTGGCTCGTGGTGCAAAAATTTACGGTGAAATCGTCGGTTACGGTGCGACATCTGATGGTTACGACATGGTTGCACCATCAGGCGAAGGTGCGGTGCGTTGTATGAAGATGGCAATGCAGAATGTTGACTCAGTTGACTACGTAAACACTCACGGCACCTCAACTCCGGTTGGTGATGTGAAAGAACTGGGAGCAATTCAGGAAGTGTTCGGTGGTAACAGCCCTGCGATTTCTGCGACAAAAGCGATGACTGGCCACGCTCTGGGTGCTGCTGGTGTACACGAAGCGATTTACTCGACGCTGATGTTAAATCACAGTTTTATCGCGCCAAGTGTCAACATTGAAAATCTGGATGAAGCGGCAGCAGGTCTGGATATCGTTACTGCATATCGTGAGCAAGAGCTGAATATCGTAATGTCTAACAGCTTTGGTTTCGGTGGTACCAACGCGACACTTGTGATCAAGAAATATCAGGCATAATGACTTAATCGACGCCGTTCGGCTATCTTAAGTCAGTTAATCGTGCGAATATGTGCCCGGCTGTTTAGCCGGGTACTTTCATTAAGAGGGCCTAGCTCCTCGTTCCTCCATTCTTTAATTCAAGTAACCAAGTGCCGATGAAAATCTTAATTGATGAAAACATGCCTTATGCTGAAGCCTTATTCAGCCAATTGGGTGCAACTGTTCTTAAGCCTGGGCGTACATTAACCGCTGATGATCTGATTGATGTGGATGCGCTGATGATCCGCTCGGTGACCAGGGTGAATGCTGCGTTGCTGGAAAAAGCAAATCGCCTTAAGTTTGTCGGCACAGCAACAGCGGGAATGGACCATGTGGATCAGGCATTATTGAGCGGTAAAGGCATTACTTTTACCGCAGCACCTGGCTGTAACAAGGTAGGTGTGGCTGAGTATGTATTTAGTTCATTGATGGTTTTGTCTCAACAACAGGGCTTTTCTATCTTTGATAAAACGATTGGTATTGTCGGTGCCGGGCAGGTGGGAAGTTATCTGGCCGAGTGTTTAAGTGGGATTGGGTTGAAAGTTTTGCTCAACGATCCTCCTAAGCAGGCAGTGGGCGATTCACGCCAGTTTACCCCACTTGAACAACTGTTAGATCAGGCGGACGTGATAACACTGCATACGCCTTTGGTGCGTGATGGTGAATGGCCGACCTATCATCTGCTTGATCAAAGCAGATTAGAAAAGCTACGTGCTGATCAGATTTTGATTAATGCGGCCCGTGGTCCGGTGGTGGATAATCAGGCACTTAAACAGCGTCTGGCAAAACAGGATGGATTTACTGCGGTATTAGATGTGTTTGAGTTTGAGCCAGACGTGGACTTCGAACTCCTGCCGTTGCTGGCCTTTGCCACGCCGCATATTGCTGGCTATGGCTTGGAAGGTAAAGCACGAGGCACCACAATGATTTTCAATAGTTACTGCCAGTTCCTAGGAGCGGATTTGCGCGCTGATCCGGCTGCGTTATTACCGATTGCTCCAGTTCCCAAGATGCAATTGTCGGGCGCCTGGGATGAAGCAACGTTGTATAATCTGATTCAGATGGTTTATGACGTGCGCCGCGATGATGCACTATTCCGCCGTCATATCGCCACTCCCGGTGCATTTGATAGCATGCGTAAAACGTATTGGGATCGCCGAGAATACAGTGCGATCACTTTAATGGGTGATGAAACCAGCAATTTATCACCACTGGCAAAACTAGGTTTTAAAACAGAGGTTAAATAATGAGCCAAGAATTTAATGTCGCTATTTTAGGTGCCACAGAATCGGTGGGTGAAGCGATCATCGAACTGCTTGAGGATAGCGAATTTCCTTTAGGCAACCTATATCTGCTTGCCAGTGAGCCAAATGAAGAGAAGTCATATCGGGTTAACGGTAAATCGTTGTACGTTCAGGAAGTGAATGATTTTGACTGGTCTTTGGTTCATATTGCGTTCTTTACTGAAAGCGACGACTCTTCAGAACAGTGGGCGCAGGCTGCCGCGGATGAAGGTGTGGTGGTGATCGACAATACCTCACGCTATCGTTATGAGTTCGATGTACCGATGGTTATTCCGGAAGTGAATCCGGAAGCGACTGCTGAATTCCGCAACCGTAATATTATCGCCAACCCAAGCAGTTCTACTATTCAGATGCTGGTAGCACTTAAGCCGATTCATGAAGCGTATGGCATTGAACGGATTAATGTCTGTACTTATCAGTCGGTATCGGCATCGGGTAAAGTGGGTGTGGATGAACTTGCTGGGCAAACGGCGCGCTTATTAAATGGGATTCCGGCAGAAGCTGAACATTTTAGTCAGACCATTGCATTTAACTGTATTCCGCAAGTCGGTCAGCTACTGGAAAATGGCTACAGTAAAGAAGAAATGGCATTGGTTTTAGAAACGCAGAAAATTTTCAATGATCCATCGATTGCGGTGAATCCGACCTGTGTCACCGTTCCGGTATTTTATGGCCATGGTCAGTCTATCCATCTCGAAACTCGTATGCCTACAGACGCTCAGCAGGTGAGTGAACTGTTGGATCAGTCGCCAAGTATCCAGGTATTCGGTGGCCACGATGTACCGACGGTCGTTCGTGATGCTGTCGGTAAAGATCTGGTTATGGTTGGGCGGATTCGTAACGATATCAGCCATCACAGTGGTATGGATATGTGGGTGGTTGCGGATAATATGCGTAAAGGCTCGGCCGCTAATATGATTCAGATTGCTCAGTTATTGATTGACGAGTATCTGTAATTATTTGAGATTAAAAAGGGGTCAGAGTGACTTGTCACTCTGACCCATTATTCATTCGGATGAATTCAAAAACTTAACGAGCTTTATGCGCGTTAGGGTCATTTTTACAAGAACCATCACCACATTTACCGTACAGGTAAAGACTGTGGTTGGTTAGTGATACATTGTATTTCGCTGCAATTTCTTTCTGGCGTTGTTCGATAAGCTCATCAGAAAACTCAATCACTTCGCCACAATCCAGGCAAACTAAGTGGTCGTGGTGATGTTGAGAAGAGAGCTCGAATACTGACTTCCCACCTTCAAAATGGTGGCGAGTTACAATCCCTGCGTCATCGAATTGGTTTAATACCCGATACACCGTTGCCAGCCCGATCTCTTCACCAAGGTCGATTAATTTCTTGTATAGGTCTTCAGCACTGATGTGCTGACATTCAGGCTGCTGTAAAACTTCTAAAATTTTCAGTCTCGGCAGCGTAACTTTGAGACCGGCATCCTTGAGTGCTTGGTTATTATCAGACATAAAAATTCCTGTTGATGATCTGCGCTCTGTAACTAAATATAGTCGGTATTATAGGTTAGTATATGCCAACAATAAACCACTAACTTTTAAGGGTTAAATGGTTACATAGATTACCCCTCACCGGGTTATCTCTAATTAATAACTTTGATTCACTTCAAATAAATAAGTCTCCTGAGCAGGAGACTTATCATTAATCAGCTAAACCGTGTCTTGATTAGCCTTCTAGCTCTGCCAGACACATTTCATCATAAATTTTCTGAACCCATTTGGTGACGCGCTCTTCGGTTAGTTCTGGCTGACGGTCTTCATCGATGCATAAACCCACGAAATTATTGTCATCAACCAGTGCTTTAGAGGCTTCAAATTCATAACCTTCAGTTGGCCAGTAACCCAGGATAGTAGCACCGCGTGCTTCAACGATATCGCGTAGCGTACCCATTGCATCACAGAAATATTCAGCATAGTCTTCTTGATCGCCACAGCCGAAAAGTGCAACTAATTTTCCTGAAAAATCAATGCCTTCTAATTCAGGAAAGAAATCGTCCCAGTCACACTGCGCTTCACCGTAGTACCAAGTCGGAATTCCAAACAGAAGAAGATCAAAACTATCAATGTCCTCTTTGCTGCTTTTGGCGATGTCACGAACCTGAACCAGTTTTGAACCCAGTTGCTTTTCGATCATCTTTGCTACAGCTTCTGTATTCCCAGTATCACTACCAAAGAAGATACCTACACTTGCCATATATTTGTTACCTTTGTTTGTCTTGGTTAGAGGGATGAATTTAACCTAAACCAGTGCCTTCCCAGCTTAGTTGAATCAGGCCTTTAGCGATAAAACCCGCACAGCCTAAAAATAGTACCAGCCATACGATACGACGGCCAAATACCGGAACATTTCCCTGCTTGAGCACATCTTTGATCGCCATACCGATAAAGAAGAAGATCGCTGCAAACAGCAAATCTAAACCAATAGACTCAAGCTGGCTCATATAGTCGTAAAGCATAACCTGTACTTCATCCCAAAATGATTGGCCGAACTATACCACTGTTATCTAATAAAGTTAATCGTTGCTAAGCGACTCAATTCACACTTACCCGGCAGTGATAAATTTTCTTATTGCCCGTAGTACTTCTGTTGGCTTCTCGGCATGCAGCCAATGACCCGTATTGGCAATAATGTGTGCTTTAGCTTTAGGGAACTGTCGAACAATGTCTGCCTGATACTCCGATTGGATGTACTCCGAATTACCACCTTTGATAAATAAGGTTGCAATATCTGAAGCCGGGATAGGCTGCCAGCCGAGGATAGAATTGTAGTTGTTATACAGGCTTTGTACATTAAATCGCCACGTAAGATGGTTAGCTTGTTTGTACAGCGACTTACTGAGAAATTGGCGCACCCCCTCAAGCTCGATGTGTTGCTCTAAGATTTTCATCGCCTGTTGGCGGGAGCTTGGTTGTTGTGCCAATACAGCAAACAGTCCGGCAAAAACGTTGTCGTGACGGCGGGTAGTATAAGCGATAGGCGCCATATCCAGGACAATCAGTTGCTCTATTTTATCCGGAATTTGTTGGCTGAGTTGCATGGCTACTTTGCCGCCCATTGAGTGGCCGATAATTACAGCGGGTTCTATCTTTAGTTGAGCCAGGCAAGCCGCCACATCCTGCGCCATCAGAGGATAATCATGTTGTTCACTATGAAATGATTCGCCATGATTGCGCAAGTCAATGCTTATCACCTGATGGTCATTTTTCAGGTCACGAGCAAGTAAGCCCAAGTTATCCAGATTACCAAACAGGCCGTGAATCAGAACGATAGGTTTGCCTTGCCCTTCGACTTTATAATTTAATTTAGCTGACATTTTCTCTTAATAGTGTTGGGTTTACCGTAGAGTATCGTTAAAGATCTCGTTATAATCTTTGCGAGTTTAAACATAGAGATTGTGAAAAGCGAATGAAAACAATAGAGGTTGATGAAGAGCTATACCGTTACATTGCTGGTCAAACCCGTCATATCGGCGAAAGTGCCTCGGATATTTTACGCCGGTTGCTCAATGTTGATGGTCAAGTGGATGCGTCTGTGACTGCACAACAGGTCAGTGTGAAAACATCTCAACTTGAGTCAAGTCACCCACTTACAGGATCGAACAGCCTAGTGGTTAGCAAAGATGCCGCCAAGGCACATACGGTAGATAGTGTCAAAGCCATGCGCGAATTGCTGATTTCTGACGAATTTGCTGATCAGAAAAAGGTTATTGACCGTTTTATGTTGGTTTTAAGCAACTTGTATGGTATTGATTCGGTAGGTTTCTCTGAAGCGATACAGGTAAAAGGGCGTAAGCGCGTTTATTTTGCTGACAATGAGCAAACATTATTGGATGGTGGCACTACAACAAAACCAAGAGCCATACCACGTACACCATTTTGGGTTATCACCAATACCAACACCAGCCGCAAGCAGCAAATGGTGGAACAGGTAATGACCCGGATGAACTTTCCAGTTGAATTAATAGAGAAAGTGACTAACGCAATTTAGTCAAAGGGAAATAAATGGAATAGAAGCCTCACATTGCGCTATTGAATTCGTTATGTGGGGCTTTTTTAATTTAATCATTAGTGAATAAAAAGGATGTCTTATGGCTATTCACCCTCGTGCCGGACAAAAAGCTTTGCAGGAAGATCTGAATAACATTCCTCTGCTGGTATCTAACTACTACTTACTTCAACCCGATGCGGCTAATCCAGCGCATAAAGTCGAATTCGGTACTTCAGGCCATCGCGGCACTTCTGCCAAATCAACTTTTAATGAACAACATATATTGGCGATTGCCCAGGCTATTGCGGAAGTCCGTCAGGAGCAGGGAGTAGAAGGGCCGATTTTTGTCGGTAAAGATACACATGCGCTTTCTGAGCCTGCCTTTGCCAGCGTAATTGAAGTATTAGTGGCCAATGGTATTTCAGTGATTGGCCAGAAAGACAATGGCTATACGCCAACACCAGGCATTTCCCATGCGATTCTGACCTATAACCTGACCGCTGATAAAAAAGCAGATGGGATTGTGATTACCCCGTCGCATAACCCACCACAGGATGGTGGTATCAAATACAACCCGCCACATGGTGGCCCGGCGGAAGATGCATTGACCAAAGCGATTGAATCTCGTGCCAATGAGATTATTGCTGAAGAGTTGCAAGCGGTTAAGCGCGTTGCGTTTGAGCAGGCGAAAACTTCAGAATTGTATCAAGAGAAAGACTTGATTACCCCTTATGTCGCCGATTTGGTCAATGTCATTGATATGGAAGCGATTCAGAAAGCCAAACTGCATATTGGTGTTGATCCTCTAGGTGGCAGCGGTATCGAATACTGGCGTCAGATTGCTCAGACTTATGGTCTGGATATCACTTTGGTCAATGAAGCGATTGACCCAAGCTTCCAGTTTATGTCTCTGGACAAAGATGGCGCGATCCGTATGGACTGCTCATCTCCATATGCGATGGCCGGATTGCTGGCACTTAAAGATGACTATGATTTGGCATTCGGTAACGACCCGGATTATGACCGTCACGGTATCGTTACTCCAAAAGGGCTGATGAATCCAAACCACTATTTGGCAGTATGCATCGATTACCTTTACCGCCATCGCAGTGGCTGGAAAGCCGATGTGGCGGTTGGTAAAACGCTGGTATCCAGTGCGTTGATCGACCGTGTTGTGGCTGATTTAGGGCGTGAGCTGTGTGAGGTTCCGGTTGGCTTTAAATGGTTTGTTGACGGACTTTATTCTGGTCGTTTCGGCTTTGGTGGTGAAGAGAGTGCTGGAGCTTCGTTCCTGCGTAAAGACGGCACGCCTTGGGCAACGGATAAAGACGGTATCCTGCTTTGCCTGCTCGGTGCCGAAATTACTGCAGTAACCGGTAAAAATCCACAGCAGTACTATGAAGAGTTAGCGGCTAAACACGGGGAGTCTAAGTACAACCGTATTCAGGCTGTGGCTAATGGCCCACAAAAAGACGTGTTGAAGAAACTTTCACCTGAAATGGTATCCGCACAGACACTGGCGGGTGACCCGATTACTGCGCGTTTGACTCACGCTCCGGGTAACGGCGCCGCAATTGGTGGTTTGAAAGTCACTACCGATTACGGTTGGTTTGCTGCTCGTCCGTCTGGTACTGAAGACGTGTACAAGATCTACTGCGAAAGTTTCCGTGGTGATGAACATCTTAAGCAGATTGAACAAGAAGCCCAGCAGATCGTCAACCAAGTGTTTGCGGATGCAGGTCTGGCTTAAGACGAAATAGTTAACTAATTATTAATTCAAGGCGACCTTTGTGTCGCCTTTTTTTGGGTATTTACAGTGAAATCCCTGTTTTTCTGTCTGCTATTATTGTTAAGCGTTATTTTTACTCATTATTCATTGGCGAGTGAGCCAGTGATTATCGTGGGTGGTGATCATAACTATCCTCCATATGAGTTCATTAATGAACAAGGTCAGCCCGACGGCTACAATACCGAATTGACTCAAGCGATCGCTGAAGTGATGGGGATAAAGGTAAAGATCGTTCTTGGTAGTTGGGATAGCATAAAAAAGCAGTTAGAAGATGGCCAGATTGATATCGTACAAGGCGTTTCGTACTCACCCGAACGGACGAAAACATTGGGATTTACACCTCCTCATTCGATTGTGCACCAGTCAGTTTTTGCTCGTAAAGGCACTCCACCAGTTAATGATATTTTTGAGCTATCCGGCAAATCGGTTATTGTTCAGCGCAGTGGGATTATCGCCGAGCAACTGGCTGAGAAAAATCCATCTATTCATCTGATTTTCGCTGATACCCATGCTGCCGCACTAAGGCTGTTAGCATCGGGACAATACGACTATGCATTTGTTGCCAACTTGCCGGGTCTTTATCTTGGCAAGGAACTGTCATTGTCTAACATCGAGCCCGTCGGACAGCCATTGGCAGCGCAAAAATATGGTTATGCAGCATTGAAAGAGCGCCAAGCGTTATTAGCTCAGTTTAGTGAAGGACTGGCTATTTTAAAAAATACTGGGAAACAACAAGCTATCTATAATAAATGGTTGGGGCCGCTGATTGATAAAGGGCTGAAGTGGGAAAAGATTAGTTTATGGATTGGCGGGCTTTCTCTGTTTCTGATGATCATCGTCGGTGGTGTGATGATCTGGAACCGCAGTCTGACCAAGCAGGTTGCCCGAAGAACCGAAGAGTTGCAGCTTCAGCAGCAGCAATTAATTCAGGCAGACAAAATGACTTCTCTGGGTATTTTGGTTGCCGGTGTTGCGCATGAAATCAATAACCCGACCAGTTTGTTACTGTTAAATCTTCCGGTATTGAAAGAAGCCTTCGATGACTTAGATGAAATTTTGGAAGATTACTATGATAGCCATGGCGACTTCTATTTAGCGGGGTTAAGTTATCATCGTATCCGTGCCGAAGTTCCGTTAATGCTACAGGATATGTTAGATGGAACTCAGCATATCTGCAGAATTGTCAATGATTTACGAGATTTTTCCCGGCAGGAACCATTAGACCTGTCTGACATTGTAGATTTCAACCAGGTGGTGCAGACCGCGATTCGTTTAACGGAAAATACCATTCGCTCTGCTACCCATAATTTTGTCGTTCATCTTCAGGAGGATCTACCGAATACAAAAGGTAGTGCGCAGCGCCTGCAGCAGGTAGTGATTAATCTGATTGTCAATGCGTGTCAGGCGTTAGAGACGATAGAGCAGGGGATAGAAATTAGTACGTCCTATAGTAAAATGACGAAGATGATTTGCTTGGTAGTGAAAGATAAGGGTAGGGGGATAGAGCCGGCGCATTTAAGTCGTTTAAGTGACCCATTTTTTACCACAAAAAGAGAGCAGGGCGGAACGGGCCTGGGATTATCTATTTCCTCTACTATTGTAGAAGAGCACGATGGTCGCTTAGAATTCGAGTCTAGTCTTGGTGTTGGTACCGTTGTGACACTTTACCTTCCTCAGACTGGCGATTAATACACCTGACAAGTGGCAGCAGAATACTTCAGATGAAAAAATCACAATATCCGAGTTTTGGCATTTTACTGGTTGATGATGAACCGGGTTTTCTTCGCAGCTTATCTGTCGCACTCGAACGGCGTAGCGGTATCAATCATATCTATCAGACCAATGATAGTCGGGAAGTGATGGGAATCATTGAAAAAGAGCCGATAGCACTGGTTCTGCTTGATCTAAATATGCCATATATTTCGGGAACCGATCTCTTACGCCAGATAGTGGAAAAACATCCTGAAATTGGTGTTATTGTCATCAGTGGCATGAACCAGATTGAAGTTGCCGTTGATTGTATACGCTTTGGGGCGTATGACTATTTTGTCAAAACTACCGAAGAAAGCCGGCTGCTGGAAGGAATTGTCCGGGCAATAGAAAAGCTCGAAATGCAACACGAAAATCAGGCAATGAGAAAGCGTTTCCTGACCGATACACTAGAACATCCACAGGCTTTTTCTCAAATTATTACGCAAAATAAAAAAATGCGCTCGATCTTCCAGTATCTGGAATCCATAGCGTCAAGTCGCCAACCTGTGATGATTACCGGCGAAAGTGGGGTCGGAAAAGAGCAAATCGCAAAAGCGGTACATGCATTAAGTCACCGTTCAGGCGATCTGGTATCGGTTAACGTAGCCGGTATTGATGATAATGTATTTGCAGATACTTTGTTTGGTCATCGTCGTGGAGCTTTCACCGGAGCTGATAGAAAACGGATTGGCATGGTAGAAGCTGCTGCGGATGGAACTCTGTTTCTGGATGAAATCGGCGATCTTAGTCTGGCTTCGCAAGTGAAGCTGTTACGTCTTTTGCAGGAAGGCGACTACTATCCGCTCGGGAGTGATCGCCCTAAGCGCAGCCGTGCCCGGGTGATTGTGGCAACCCATCAGGATCTATATCGCAAAGTCGAGGAAGGAAGCTTTCGTAACGATCTTTACTATCGCCTATGTATTCACCATGTTGAAATTCCGGCGCTGAGAGAAAGAAAAGACGATGTTCATTTGTTGTTTGACCATTTCTTATCGAAAGCGTCTGACGAATTGGAGAAAACAAAGCCAACTTATCCGAAAGAATTACCCGTATTGTTATCCAACTATCATTTCCCGGGAAACATTCGAGAATTACAGGCATTGGTTTATGATGCGGTCAGTAGGCATAAAAGTCGTATGTTATCTATGGATGTCTTTCGGCGAGTGATTAACAATCCCAGTGTGCCTACCGAGCCAGTGGATTCTTTTCCGGAGATATTTTCCCCCGATAAGCCGCTACCTACCTTGCAGGAGATGAGTGAATTATTGGTTACTTGTGCCATGGAGCGAGCTGAGGGTAATCAGTCTTTAGCCTGTAAGATGTTAGGGATCTCACAACCGGCTCTCAGCAAAAGACTTAAGAAAAACCAAACTAAGCTCTAAATGAAGCACTATAACTATTGTTATAGTGTGGTTTTGGTTATACCTTTTCATCTATTTGATTAATAAGAAATTTTTATTATATCCCTTTCTTTATATAGCTTTGGTTATACCTGTTTGTTTTGCTTGTTTTGATTTTAATTTAATAAAATCAATTGGTTACATTTGTCTTGTGTGTGGCATCTATATTGCTTATTTGTCTGCCTGCGATTTCTGCTGCTAGCCGTGCAGTGTGGGATGGCCATTAAACTTAGAATATAAAGCAAAACATAAAGGGTATTACTATGGACGTAAAGGATACTGCATCGCAGACAGGCGGTGGTTTTTGGAAAAATCTTGAGTTATGGAAGAAGGTGCTGGTCGGGATGGTACTGGGGGTTATCGTTGGTGTTACGATGGGTCCAGATGCTGAAATACTTAAGCCATTAGGCACCTTGTTCATCAATGCAATTAAGATGTTGATTGTACCTTTGGTATTTTGTTCTCTCATTGTTGGTGTGACTTCAATGCAAGATACACGCAAGATGGGGCGTATTGGTATAAAAGCGATTGTGTTGTATCTGGGTACGACAGCAGTCGCAATCAGTATTGGACTTGGTTTCGCGGCATTGTTTGGGCCAGGTGAGGGATTGAATATGGTTGTGGCGGACACTAATGCTGTCGCTCAAGAAGCGCCACCTCTGGTTCAAACGCTGTTAAACATGATTCCTAAAAACCCGGTTGATGCCTTGGCGGCCGGTAATATCCTGCAAATTATTGTATTTGCACTTGGTCTGGGGATATCTCTGACTTTGGTGGGAGAAAAAGCGCAACCTGCTATCGCTGTTTTCGAGAGCCTGGCTGAAGCGATGTACAAAATGACCGAACTGGTGATGAAGTTGGCTCCGTACGGTGTTTTTGGTTTAATGGCTTGGGTTTCTGGTAAGTTCGGGATTGAAATACTGCTTCCGTTGATCAAAGTGATATCCGTTGTCTATCTTGGTTCTCTGATCCACGTATGCGTTTTCTATACAGGTACGATTAGTCTGATTGGCCGTTTAAATCCAGTACGGTACCTGAAGGGATTGGCTAACCCAGCCGCTGTTGCATTTACTACCACGAGTAGTTCGGGTACGTTACCCGCTACGATTAAAGCTGCTCAAGAAGAAATGGGCGTTTCAAAAGGTGTTGCAAGCTTTGTGCTACCTTTGGGGGCGACCATCAATATGGACGGTACCGCATTGTATCAAGGAGTTTGTGCGTTGTTCATCGCTCAGGCGTTTGGTGTTCATCTCGATATGTCTGACTATATTTTGATTGTTACAACATCAACTCTGGCTTCAATTGGTACAGCAGGCGTTCCCGGAGCAGGTTTAATCATGCTTTCACTGGTATTAACGACGGTTGGATTACCAATTGAAGGTCTGGCTATTGTCGCTGGTATAGACCGTATTCTTGATATGGCACGAACCAGTGTTAATGTTTGCGGTGATCTGATGGTTGCAGTTCTTATTGGTAAAAGTGAAAACGAATTAGACGAAACAGTTTACAACACTGAAAGTTCAAAAACTGAATTAGAAGTCGCTTGATTCTATTGACTTAATTTTCTACTTGAATAACGGAGGGATTCTATCCCTCCGTTTTCCATGCTGCTTTTCTTCTTCCCATCAACGAGCCTATGAATAGGGCCAGCTATCGGGTACGACAAACCAAAATTCTCCATTTTCTGCCTGACAATGGACAAAGCGCTCACTCTGACCAGAGTAGGGGTTGTTATGAATAGCCTCGCCAACCGCCCATTTTTGTTTATCCAGAATATATAAAGGTTGCTTTATTTGGTGAAATTGAGACTGATAACACCAGTAGCCATTAATTTGGCTGGGATTGAGTGGGTAGCCCGCACAATCAGTCGGTATCTGCTGCTGCAAGAACGGGTTGATATACAACCGGCCCTGGATTAAAAGTTTGTGCTTTATGTTTGTCCATTGTGAATATTGAGCGATAAAACCAGGGTGGGAACTCATCGCTAACTGATGGTTAAGCATATGGCTGAGTTTTTTATCTAAACGGTCTTTTGCATTTGGCCCATACCAGCGATCGCCATGTAACAGATAGAATTTGATCGCTACTTCCCAGTGTTCAATTTCTGCATGAGAATTTTTGACGATAAAATCAATCGCACCTACAGTTTTATTATCCTGTTGAATTTGAATCTCTTCAGCCAGCAGCTCGAAGTTATCGCTTTGAGAGAAGAGTTGAGAACAGAGATACTGATAAATAAACCCTAGGCGTGGATTACCCTGATAAGGTTCTATTGAGTGGGTATTCATTGACGTAAAGGGCGGGTGGCTAGCGACGATTTCATCTCCGGGAGCGGCAAACAATGCCGGTGAATGAATAATCCAGTTGATGAACGGTCTAAGATCCATACTCTTTACTCTTGCTGAATAGGCTGGGACATTGTAGCCTGATTCGCCGTACTCATCATAGCTAATCGGCCGACCGTTTTTCAATTAGGTAGTAATATGAACAATTTAGAACTAGAACAACTCCTGAATGATCACCTTTCTCCACATTTGATTAAAGATTATTGCCCGAATGGCATGCAGATCGAAGGGAAAAAAGAAGTACGTAAAATTGTCACGGGGGTAACTGCCTCGCAGGCTCTGATTGAAAAGGCGATTGAACTCAGTGCAGACGCAATTCTCGTGCACCACGGTTATTTCTGGAAAGGTGAGCCGGAGCCAATTCGCGGGATGAAAGGAAACCGCATCCGAAGTTTGATCCAAAACGACATCAATTTATATGCTTATCATTTGCCTCTGGATATCCATCCGGATCTCGGCAATAACGCAATGCTAGCGCAACGGCTTGGAATCGAAGTGCTTGGTGGTCTGGAAGGACACGAGCAGTCGGTGGCGATGTTTGGTGAGTTTGCCGAACCGCTGAATGCTCTGCAACTGGGTGAAAAAATTGCGCAGGCTCTGTCACGGACTCCGCTGCATATTGCGCCGGAAGGTGAGGATAAGGTGATCAAAACTATCGGTTGGTGTACTGGTGGAGGACAGGATTTTATCGATCTCGCAGTGGCGAAGGGATTGGATGCTTATCTGTCGGGTGAAATATCAGAGCGTACAACTTATAGCGCCCGGGAGCAGGGAATTCATTATTTTGCCGCAGGGCATCATGCGACCGAGCGCTATGGGGTGAAAGCACTGGGGGAATGGTTAGCGCAATATCATGGTGTTGAAGTCGTGTTTATCGACATCGATAATCCGGTATAGAAGACTAAAGCATTTCAGAGCATAGAAAGAGAGTGAGTATCCTCACTCTCTTTCTATTATTGGCAAACATCTGGGGCTTTATTATTCACGTTCGTGTAGCGGGCGAAATTCACGTAAATTATGACCAGTATATAGCTGACGTGGACGACCAATTCGGCTATCCGGATCGCTATGCATTTCATTCCAGTGGGCAATCCAGCCGATAGTACGAGACATGGCAAAGATTACGGTGAACATAGATACCGGAATACCAACCGCTTTCAGGATAATACCTGAATAGAAGTCGACGTTCGGGTACAGTTTCTTCTCGACAAAGTATTCATCAGAAAGTGCGATGCGTTCCAATTCCATAGCAACGTCTAATAATGGATCCTGAATATCAAGTTCTTTAAGAACTTCATGACAGGTTTCACGCATTACTGTTGCGCGAGGGTCATAGTTTTTATAAACCCGGTGACCAAAGCCCATTAAACGGAATGGATCATCTTTGTCTTTTGCTCGAGCAATGTATTCAGGAATCGCGTCAACGCTGCCGATTTCTTCTAACATACGCAAACAAGCTTCGTTAGCACCACCGTGTGCAGGTCCCCATAGGGATGCGATACCTGCGGCGATACAGGCGAACGGGTTAGCACCCGATGAACCGGCAAGACGCACGGTTGAAGTTGAAGCATTTTGTTCGTGATCCGCATGCAGGGTAAAGATCTTATCCATTGCACGGGCGATGATTGGGTTCACTTCATATTCTTCACATGGGGTAGCGTACATCATGTGCAAGAAGTTACCCGCGTAGCTTAAATCGTTACGAGGATAGATGAAAGGCTGACCAACCGAGTATTTGTAACACATTGCCGCCAGTGTCGGCATTTTTGACAACAGACGGTAGGCTGCGATTTCACGGTGGCTGTCGTTATTGATATCTAACGAATCGTGGTAGAAGGCTGCAAGTGCGCCTACCACACCACACATGATTGCCATAGGGTGAGCGTCACGACGGAAACCGTGGAAAAAGCTCGCGATTTGTTCATGAACCATTGTGTGACGAGAGATCGTCCACTTAAATGACTCGTATTCTTTCCTGCTTGGGGCTTCACCATAAAGTAGAATGTAACAAACTTCTAAATAATCAGCGTTATTGGCTAATTGATCGATAGGATAACCACGGTGTAACAGAATTCCTTTGTTACCATCGATGTAGGTGATTTGTGATTCACAAGATGCAGTGGCAAGAAAACCTGGGTCATAGGTAAAGTACCCGTTTGCACCAAGCTTACGAACATCGACTACTTCTGGGCCTAATTCGCCTTGCATAATCGGTAATTCGATGGGAGCTCTGCCTTCAATATGAAGGGTCGCTTTCTTATCTGCCATAACAATCTCCTATGTTTATTATTAATCCGTCCAGGATGTTTGCGCGCTAAATTCTTACGTTAGAACTGAGTAAAGTCAATTTTTCTAGTGTGATGTGTGCACTCAATTGCGTTTTTTATTTGAATAAAGTTAAAAATATGTTCTATGTAGCAAAAATTGTTAAATGAATTGTATTAGAATGTTGCAAGCCATATATTGGCTGGGAATTTTTTGGTTAAAACCCATATGGATAAAGGGGTTGTAGCGATTTGCTTAACACTCGATTCAGGCCCGGAAGCTCCGTAATAACTTTGGTTGTTCTTGTCACTTTTTTAGTGAGTTTGTAGAAAAGTTGTTAAATAATATGTGGTTGCATACTAATGTTTCATTTATAACTATAAATGCTCAATTGAGCTGAGTGAGCAAGCCCGTGAAAGAAAGTAAGTCAAGACCTGTCAATCTCGATCTGCAGACCATTCGCTTTCCTATCACCGCTATTGCATCGATTCTCCACCGGGTCACCGGTGTTATGATGTTTGTCGCGGTTGGAATCTTGTTATGGCTGCTGTCGATCTCACTATCGTCCCCCGAAGGTTTTCAGTCCGCTGTAAACATTGTAGATAGCTTCTTGGTAAAGTTGATCTTGTGGGGAATTGTAACGGCATTAGCCTATCATATCGCTGGTGGCATCCGCCATCTGATTATGGACCTCGGTTATTTTGAAGACTTAGAGTCAGGCACTAAAACCGCCAAAATCGCCTTTGGTGTCACGATTGTCTTAGCATTATTAGGAGGCATCTTGGTATGGTAAGTAATGTTTCTACTGTCGGTCGCAATGGTGTTCACGATTTCCTTCTGGTTCGTGCCACAGCGATCATCATGACCTTATATACGCTGTATATGGTTGGTTTTTTCAATTTTTCTGGTGAAATCACTTACAGCGACTGGACCTCCTTTTGGGGCAGCACCTTTACGAAAGCCTTCACTATGCTAGCGCTAACCAGTGTGTTAATTCACGGCTGGATCGGTTTATGGCAAGTTCTGACCGATTACGTTAAATGCGCTAAGCTGCGTGGTTTATTACAACTCGTGGTAATTACCGTGTTGTTGGGATATTTCTTTTCTGGTCTGTTTGTATTGTGGGGTGCTTAAGTGACTATTCCAGTTCGTCAATTTGATGCCGTAGTAATCGGCGCGGGTGGTGCTGGCATGCGTGCAGCACTGCAAATATCTGAACAAGGCTTATCTTGTGCTTTGCTTTCTAAAGTGTTCCCGACTCGTTCACATACCGTATCTGCCCAGGGTGGCATTACAGTAGCGTTGGGCAACTCGCATAAAGATAATTGGCAGTGGCATATGTACGATACCGTAAAAGGATCGGACTATATCGGTGATCAGAATGCCATTGAATATATGTGTAAAAATGGCCCTCAGTCGGTAATTGAGCTAGAAAAAATGGGTCTGCCATTTTCTCGTTTTGAAGACGGTTCAATTTATCAGCGTCCGTTTGGCGGCCAGTCAAAAGAGTTTGGCGGTGAGCAGGCGGCACGTACCGCAGCGGCGGCGGATCGTACAGGTCACGCACTGCTACATACGCTTTATCAACAGAACATAAAGCATAAAACGACTATTTTTTCTGAATGGTACGCTCTGGATCTGGTGAAAAACCAGGATGGCGCAGTGATGGGCTGTACCGCTCTGTGTATGGAGACCGGAGAGATTTGTTATTTCAAATCTAAAGCCACTATTTTGGCGACCGGTGGCGCGGGCCGTATTTACGCGTCAACAACCAATGCCCACATTAACACCGGTGATGGTGTCGGTATGGCACTGCGTGCTGGCGTACCGATGCAGGATATGGAAATGTGGCAGTTCCACCCAACAGGTATTGCTGGTGCGGGCGTACTGGTGACGGAAGGTTGTCGTGGTGAAGGTGGTTACTTGCTGAATAAAGACGGTGAACGCTTTATGGAACGTTACGCGCCGAATGCCAAAGATTTGGCAGGTCGTGACGTGGTTGCTCGTTCAATGATGATTGAAATTCGAGAAGGTCGTGGCTGTGATGGCCCATGGGGACCACACATCAAACTTAAACTTGATCACCTTGGTCAGGATGTATTGGAATCTCGTCTGCCGGGTATCTGCGAATTGTCACGTACTTTTGCTCACGTCGATCCGGTCAAAGAGCCGATTCCGGTTATTCCAACCTGTCACTATATGATGGGTGGGGTTCCGACTCAGGTTTCCGGTCAGGCTATTAAACAGACCGCGCAAGGGCAGGATGTGGATGTGCAGGGTCTGTTTGCCTGTGGTGAAATCGCTTCCGTATCGGTACATGGTGCCAACCGTCTTGGTGGTAACTCATTGCTTGATTTGGTGGTGTTTGGTCGTGCAACAGGCTTGCACTTGGGTGAGACTCTGGCCGCTCAGGCTGAAGCCCGTCCAGCCAGCGAGTCTGATATCGAAGCGTCGCTGTCGCGTTATATGCGTTGGGAAAATAGCACTGGCGGTGAAGACCCGGTACAGATTCGTAAAGATCTACAGAGCTGTATGCAGAACAGTTTCTCGGTATTCCGTGAAGGCGATGCGATGGCCGAAGGCCTTGCCGAGTTGAAAGTGATTCGTGAACGTCTTAAAGATGCCTATCTGGCGGATAAATCCAGCGAGTTCAACACTCAGCGCGTGGAATGCCTGGAGCTGGATAACCTGATGGAAACCGCGTTTTCTACGGCTGTGGCGGCTAATTACCGTACCGAAAGTCGTGGTGCTCATGCCCGTTTCGATTATCCGGATCGTGATGATGCAAACTGGTTGTGCCACTCTATATATAATCCGGAAACTGAATCGATGAACAAGCGTGATGTGAATATGACGCCGGTTCACCGTGAAGCATTCCCACCTAAGATTCGTACATACTAAGAGGAGGACCTGATTATGAAACTTAACTTCTCTTTGTATCGCTACAATCCGGATGTCGACCAGAAGCCATATATGAAGGATTATACCCTAGAGGTACCTGATGGCTCAGATATGATGGTGCTTGATGCGCTTATCCTATTGAAAGAACAGGATCCAACTATCGCTTTTCGCCGCTCATGTCGCGAAGGGGTATGTGGTTCCGATGGTCTGAACATGAATGGTAAGAATGGCCTGGCATGTATTACTCCGCTTTCTGCGTTGCAGGGTGACAAGCTGGTGATTCGTCCGTTACCTGGATTACCGGTAATTCGTGACCTCATCGTGGATATGAAACAATTTTACAACAATTATGCCAAAGTCAAACCATACTTAATTGCAGAAGATGGTCTGCCACCGGCGCGTGAAAATTTACAATCACCGGAAGAGCGCGAACATCTGGATGGATTGTATGAGTGTATCATGTGTGCTTGTTGTTCTACATCATGTCCGTCATTCTGGTGGAATCCGGATAAATTCATTGGCCCCGCAGGGCTATTGGCCGCTTACCGATGGTTAATTGATAGCCGTGATACTGCAACAGATGAACGATTATCAAATCTTGATGATGCATTTAGCGTTTTTCGTTGCCATGGCATCATGAATTGTGTAAGTGTTTGTCCTAAAGGATTAAATCCGACAAAAGCAATTGGTCATATTAAGTCAATGTTGATCAGTCGCTCGGTTTGAATATGAGATTGCAGGTCTTCGGGCCTGCTTTTTATAACAGATAGCGCTGTCTGAAAAGAAAAAGCGTAATGTGTTAACACTACAAGTTAAGGGAAAATATGCACAACGGCGTGATGAAGGCATGGCTCGAGTCTTCACACTTGGCTGGCGCCAATGCAACGTACGTAGAAGATATCTACGAACTCTATTTAAGTGATCCTGATCTGGTAAGTGAGGAATGGAGACGTGTTTTTGATGGACTGCCTGGTCCAGAGAATGTTGCTGAACAGCCACATTCACGTGTCCGTGATTACTTCCGACGACTCGCTCAAGAGACTAAGCATTATACTGCTGCTCAAGTTAGTGACCCCGATGTCGATGCAAAACAAGTTAGGGTTTTACAGCTGATCAACGCGTACCGTTTCCGCGGTCACGAAGCTGCAAAACTTGATCCCCTCGGCTTATGGCAGCGTTCGCCTGTCGCCGAATTAGATCCTGCTTTCCATAATCTGAATGATGAGGATATGGAAAACATGTTCAACGTCGGTTCTTTTGCCATCGGCAGAGAAACGATGAAACTGAAAGATATTTACCAGTCGCTGAACAAAATCTACTGCGGTTCTATCGGTGCAGAATATATGCACATGACGGATACCGAGCAAAAACGCTGGATTCAACAGCGTTTAGAGCCGGTTGTCGGTCAGCCTTCCTTCACCAAAGAAGAGAAAATTAATTTCCTCGATGAGTTAACCGCAGCAGAAGGACTGGAGCGCTACCTTGGTGCGAAATTCCCGGGTGCAAAACGTTTCTCCCTCGAAGGCGGTGACGCACTGATTCCAATGACCAAAGAACTGCTTCGTTATGCCGGTTCTCAAGGGATGCGTGAAGTGGTTATTGGTATGGCTCACCGTGGCCGTCTCAATATGTTGATCAACGTATTGGGTAAACGTCCGCAGGATTTGTTTGATGAATTCGCTGGTAAACATGACGAAACCTGGGGTACTGGCGATGTGAAATACCACCAGGGCTTCTCAGCCGATTTCGCAACATCCGGCGGTACCGTTCATCTGGCGTTGGCGTTTAACCCTTCACACCTGGAAATCGTGAATCCGGTGGTTATCGGTTCGGTGCGTGCACGTCAGGATCGTTTGGGTGATAAAGACGGTAGCCGAGTATTACCAATCACGGTGCACGGCGACTCTGCGGTTGCTGGTCAGGGCGTTGTGGCTGAGACATTTAATATGTCGCAGGCGCGTGGCTTTAAAGTGGGTGGTACGGTTCGTATTGTTATCAATAACCAGGTAGGTTTCACGACCTCTAACCCGAACGATACCCGCTCTACCATGTACTGTACTGACATCGCAAAAATGGTACAGGCACCGATTTTCCACGTGAATGCAGATGATCCGGAAGCGGTAGCTTTTGTCACGCGTATTGCTCTGGATTACCGCAACACCTTTAAGCGTGATGTAGTGATTGATCTGGTCTGTTATCGCCGCCATGGCCATAACGAAGCTGATGAACCAAATGCAACACAGCCATTGATGTACCAAAAAATCAAAAAACATCCAACACCACGAAAATTGTATGCGGATGTTCTGATTGAACGTAACGACGCGGATATTGATATCGCAACGCAGCTGGTCAACGAATACCGGGATGCGCTGGATAAAGGTGAAGTAGTAGTCAAAGAGTGGCGTCCGATGACGATGCATTCGGTCGACTGGTCTCCTTACCTAGCCCACGATTGGGATGAAGCCTGGAAGAGCCAGTTCCCGGAAGATCGCTTTAAAGATCTCGGTAATAAAGTCTGTTCTTATCCTGAAAGTCACAAGTTGCATAGTCGGGTTGAGAAGGTTTATACCGACCGTGCGGCAATGCTAACTGGTGAAAAGGCGATCGACTGGGGTATGGCAGAAATCATGGCTTATGCCACGTTGCTTGATGATGGCCACCGCATCCGTATTTCTGGCCAGGACTCTGGCCGTGGTACGTTCTTCCACCGTCACTCTGTACTGCATAACCAGAATGATGCCAGCATTTACGTTCCTCTACGCGAACTGCACTCCAATCAGGGCCCATTCCAGGTAATTGACTCAGTATTGTCTGAAGAAGCGGTACTGGCGTTCGAATATGGTTACGCAACGGCGGAGCCAAGTGGCCTGACAATCTGGGAAGCTCAGTTTGGTGACTTTGCCAACGGTGCGCAGGTGGTGATTGACCAGTTTATCTCCTCCGGCGAACAAAAATGGGCTCGTCTGTGCGGCCTGACTATGTTGTTACCTCATGGTTACGAAGGTCAGGGGCCAGAGCACTCTTCAGCCCGTCTGGAGCGTTATCTGCAGTTGTGCGCTGAGCAGAATATGCAAGTGGTTGTACCATCTACGCCAGCTCAGGTTTATCATATGTTGCGCCGCCAGGTTGTACGCCCGATGCGTCGGCCACTGGTGGTGATGTCGCCTAAGTCATTACTGCGGCATCCGCTTTGTGTGTCCAGTCTGGATGAACTGATGAACGGCACTTTCCAGGCTGCGATTCCAGAAGTGGATGAACTACCGGCCAGTGAAGTGAAACGTGTTGTATTCTGTTCAGGTAAAGTTTATTACGATTTACTAGAACAGCGCCGCAGCCGTGAACAGAACGATGTGGCTATTGTCCGTATTGAGCAGCTTTATCCATTCCCATTGGAAGAGGTCCAGGCGGCGATTGCCCAATATGCCAACGTGGTTGATTTTGTCTGGTGTCAGGAAGAACCGCAAAACCAGGGTGCATGGTATTCTAGCCAGCATAATTTCCGGTCCGCTATTCCGGCAGGTAAAGATCTAAAATACGCGGGTCGTCCCGCATCAGCTTCACCTGCTGTCGGTTATATGTCGGTTCATATGAAACAACAAAAGGCGTTGGTTGATGACGCTTTGACGCTTGATTAAGAACTAGAAGTAAAAGGAAAATACAGATATGACAATTGAAATTCTGGTTCCAGATCTACCTGAATCAGTCGCTGATGCAACCGTTGCAACGTGGCACAAAAAGCCCGGTGATGCTGTACAACGCGATGAAGTCTTGGTTGATATTGAAACTGATAAAGTCGTACTTGAAGTTCCGGCTCCGGAAGCCGGCATTTTAGAAGCCATTATTGAAGAAGAAGGCGCCACCGTTTTGTCAAAGCAGTTATTGGCTAAGATCAAACTGGGTGCTGTAGCGGGTGAGCCTACCTCTGATACCACGCAGAAAACTGAGCCTTCTCCGGATAAACGCCACAAAGCGGCATTGACTGAAGAGTCGAATGACTGGCTAACGCCTGCTGTTCGCCGCTTACTTGGTGAACATGGTATTGAGCCTTCTGATATCAAAGGTAGCGGTGTCGGTGGGCGTATTACACGCGAAGATGTGGATGCCCATATCGCTGCGAAAAAAGCCGCCGCAAACAGCAGTGCTGCTGAGTCTGAGGTTCAGGCACCGTCAGCTAGCCGCAGTCAGAAACGCGTACCTATGACCCGTTTACGTAAGCGTGTTGCTGAACGCTTATTAGAAGCGAAAAATAGCACGGCGATGCTGACTACCTTCAACGAAGTGAACATGAAGCCAATTATGGAATTGCGTAAGCAATACAAAGACCTGTTTGAGAAAAAGCACGGTATCCGTTTAGGTTTTATGTCTTTCTACGTGAAAGCAGTCACTGAAGCATTGAAACGTTATCCTGAAGTGAATGCGTCAATCGATGGCGATGAAATTGTTTATCACAATTTCTTCGATATCAGTATTGCTGTATCAACTCCGCGTGGCCTGGTCACTCCAGTACTGAAAGACACCGATATGCTCAGTGTCGCTGAAGTCGAAAAAGGCATTAAACTGCTGGCGGAAAAAGGCCGTGATGGCAAGTTGACCGTTGATGAGTTGACTGGCGGTAATTTTACGATTACTAACGGCGGTGTTTTCGGTTCTCTGATGTCTACCCCGATCATCAACCCACCACAAGCGGCTATTCTTGGTATGCACAAAATCCAGGATCGCCCGATGGCGGTGGATGGCAAAGTTGAAATCTTGCCAATGATGTACCTTGCTCTTTCCTATGACCATAGATTAATCGACGGACGCGAATCTGTTGGTTTCTTAGTCACAATCAAGGAACTGCTTGAAGATCCGACACGTTTACTGCTGGATGTTTAAGAATAAACGTTTAGATTTCTAGACGTCTAAAAAAAATCAGGCTAGACTTGCTCAGCGTCTAGCCTTCTAGCCAATTGGTGAGGAAAGGCCCGGTTGGCTACTCATTATTGAGTACCCTACAGACGTAAAGCTTAATGTTCCGACTATTGGGCTCTATGGAATAATAATATACTACGGAATCTCACAATGAATTTGCATGAATATCAAGCCAAACAGCTATTTGCAGAATTCGGCCTTCCAACCCCGGATGGTTATGCTTGTAGTACCCCCCAAGAAGCAGCAGAAGCTCCAAGTAAAATCGGTGGCACTAAATGGGTAGTAAAATGTCAGGTTCACGCTGGCGGTCGCGGTAAAGCGGGCGGCGTAGAACTGCATGATACCAAAGAAGGCATCCGTGATTTTGCTCAAAAATGGTTGGGTAAAAACCTGGTCACCTACCAAACCGATGCTAACGGTCAGCCAGTATCTAAAATTTTGGTAGAAGCCGCTTCAGATATCGCCAACGAGCTGTACTTAGGTGCAGTTGTTGATCGTTCAAGCCGTCGCATTGTATTTATGGCTTCAACGGAAGGTGGTGTTGAAATTGAAAAAGTGGCGGAAGAAACGCCAGAGCTGATTCATAAAGCGGCGATTGATCCGCTGGTCGGTCCGCAGCCTTATCAAGGCCGTGAATTAGCATTTAAACTCGGCCTCAAAGGCGATCAAATTAAACAGTTCGTGAAGATCTTTATTGGTCTGGGCGAAATGTTTGCGCAATACGATTTAGCTTTATTAGAAATTAACCCGCTGGTGATTACCGGCAGCGGCGATCTGCTGTGCCTTGACGGCAAGATCAATATCGATTCAAACGCACTGTACCGTCAGCCAAAACTACGTGAAATGCACGATCCTTCCCAAGAAGATGAACGTGAAGCGCATGCGGCACAGTGGGAACTGAACTACGTTGCTCTCGACGGTAACATAGGCTGTATGGTCAACGGTGCTGGTCTGGCAATGGGCACCATGGACATTGTTAACCTGTACGGTGGTAAGCCAGCTAACTTCCTAGATGTTGGTGGTGGCGCGACTAAAGAACGTGTAACTGAAGCATTTAAGATCATCCTTTCTGACAACAATGTTAAAGCGGTATTCGTTAACATCTTTGGTGGCATCGTTCGTTGTGATCTGATTGCTGAAGGTATTATCGGTGCGGTAGAAGAAGTGGGTGTCACTGTTCCGGTGGTCGTTCGTCTTGAAGGTAATAACGCTGAGCTAGGCGCTAAAACACTGGCAGACAGTGGTCTGAACATTATTGCTGCAACGTCTCTGGCAGAAGCAGCACAAAAAGTGGTTGCTGCGGCGGAGGGCAAATAATGTCTATTTTAATCAATAAAGATACTAAAGTTATTTGCCAGGGTTTCACCGGCGGTCAGGGTACATTCCACTCTGAGCAGGCGATTGCTTACGGAACACAGATGGTCGGTGGTGTTTCACCGGGCAAGGGCGGCCAGACTCATCTTGGTTTACCTGTGTTTAATACTGTGCGTGATGCGGTTGAAGCAACCGGTGCAACCGCATCGGTTATTTATGTACCAGCACCATTCTGTAAAGATGCCATTCTGGAAGCGATTGATGCTGGTATTAAGTTGATCGTTACCATTACTGAGGGTATTCCTACGCTTGATCTGCTGGATGTAAAAGTCCGTCTGGATGCAGAAGGTGTGCGCATGATCGGTCCTAACTGTCCGGGTGTCATCACTCCGGATGAATGTAAGATCGGTATTATGCCAGGCCATATCCATAAGAAAGGTAAAGTGGGTATCGTATCCCGTTCAGGCACACTGACCTATGAAGCGGTAAAACAAACGACCGATGAAGGCTTTGGTCAGTCTACCTGTGTGGGCATCGGTGGTGACCCGATTCCAGGTTCAAACTTTATCGATATTCTGAAGCTATTTCAGGAGGATCCAGAGACTGAAGCGATCGTGATGATCGGTGAAATCGGTGGTACTGCAGAAGAAGAAGCCGCTCAGTTCATTAAAGAGAATGTGACTAAGCCTGTGGTTTCTTACATTGCTGGTGTCACTGCGCCTCCGGGCAAACGCATGGGTCATGCCGGTGCAATTATCTCTGGCGGTAAAGGTACCGCAGAAGATAAGTTCGCAGCACTGGAAGCCGCAGGCGTTAAAACAGTGAAAAGCCTAGCTGAAATCGGTGGTGCACTGCGCGAAATTACCGGTTGGTAATTTTTCAGCTTAAGTGATGATAAATCCCTCCGCTATTACAGCCGAGGGATTTTTTATTGCCATTACATGCGGCTTTTCGCCGTTTGGCTAAGCAAAAATAGTAAGCTGGCGCTAACGACAACTGACGGCCCAGCAGGCGTATCGAAATTCCAGGATAACGCTAATCCCAGCAGTACAGATATAATTCCACAGATGGCGGCGTAAATAGCCATGCCTTCCGGAGTCCGGGCTATTCTTCTTGCTGTGGCTGCCGGGATAATCAATAGTGAGGTCATGATCAGCGCTCCGACAAACTTCATACCAATGGCAATCACCACCCCTACCATCAGCATTAATATCATACGCATCAGGTCGACATTAACCCCTTCAACGCTGGCTAATTCTTCATTCACGCTGGAGGAAAGTAGTGGATGCCAAAGAAAATAGAGTGCAGCGAATATGGCGAAAACGCCGAGCCAAATAAATAGCAGATCATTGGGCGTAACGGCAAGCAAGTCACCAAATAGATAACCCATTAAATCTATTCGTACATCTTGTAAAAAGCTGACGGTAATCAGGCCGATGGATAGCGAGCTATGGGCAAGAATGCCAAGTAGAGTATCGGTTGCCAGTTTTGAACGGCGTTGGAACAGTACCAGCGCCGCGGCAAGAATCAGACTGCTACAGATCAGCGCGACATTAATATTGATGTCGAGCAGAAATCCCAGGGCTAAACCCATTAGCGAAGCGTGGGCCAGAGTGTCGCCGAAATAAGCCATTTTACGCCAAACGATAAAAGAACCCAGAGGCCCTGCGACCAACGCAATACCAATACCGGCAAAAATTGAAGGAAGGAGAAACTCAATCATGATGATGTCCGTGATTATGGCAATGGCAACTGTCGGCTTCGCCGGAAACAGGTTCACCGGCAAGATCGTGATGATGTTTATGCTCATGTTGATAGAAGGCTAAGCCTTGCTGGCGATGAGTACCAAATAGAGCGATGTATTTAGGATGTTGGCTGATATCCTGAGGGGAACCGAAGCAACAGATATGGTGTTGCAGACAGATCACATTATCTGTTTTTGCCATCACCAAATGCAGATCATGAGAGACCATCAGAACCGCACAATTGAAACGAGTGCGCAATGTATCTATTAGTTCGTACAGATCAATCTGCCCTTGTAAATCGACGCCTTGCGCAGGTTCGTCCAAGACCAAAATATCGGGTCGGGTAAGAAGGGCACGGGCAAGCAGCACTCGTTGCGTCTCGCCTCCCGACAGCGTATGCATATTGCTCTTCGCCAGATGTTCAGCACCAACCAAAAGCAGCGCTTCACTGATCTCCTGATGACTATATTTTCCTGCAAGACGAATAAAACGCAGCACATCAAGCGGTAATGAATCATTGAGTTTCAACTTTTGTGGAACATAGCCGATGCGCATTTTGGGCTTTTTGCTTATTACGCCTGAGTCTATCGACTGTAAGCCTAGAATTACGCGAACTAACGTTGACTTACCGGCGCCATTTGGCCCGATCAGTGTCGTGATTTTTCCGCGCTCTAAGCTGAAGGAAATATTGTCGAGCACTTTGCGTTGGTCAAAGCTAACGCAAATATTTCGCAACTCGATAAGTGTGGACATGAATGGATCTCATTTACAAGCAGAATGTTATAATATAACATTTGTGTCTCTTTTAGGCTAGATCTCAGGAGTAACATTTCATGGCTGGGTTACGGGTACTTTTACTCTCTACATTCGCTCTGTTCACCTCTTCAACTTGGGCGGTAACCGTCTTAACTACAGTAAAACCGATACAGATGCTGACTTACGAGTTAGTCAACGGTGTTGGTTCAACGGAGGTATTGCTGGAGAATAATGCATCTCCACATGACTATGCGTTGCGCCCTTCAGATCTAAAAAAGATCAACTCGGCTGATGTGATTGTCTGGTTTGGTGAGGGTCTGGAACCCTTTATGAGTAAAATTTTGGAGCAACAGGATCAAGATAGAGTCATTACAATTAGTCAATTAAGAGATGTGCCATTACGCCATTTTGATGAAACACACCACGATGATGGCCATGACCATGGCAATGAAGATCCCCACTTCTGGCTGGGAATTGAGGCGGCAAAGGCAGTGGCTCTGCATATTAGTCAGAAGCTTAGTGCAATTGATAGTCTCCATGCTGAGCAATATCAGGCTAACCTGAACAAGTTTCTTGTCAATCTGGCTGATACAGACCAACAAATATCGGTGAAGCTACAGCCGTTTCAAGCCTCACCTTACTACGTATTTCATGATGCCTATGGGTATTTTGAAAGTCAGTATGGCCTGAATAAATTGGGATTTTTTACTGTATCCCCGGAAAGAAAGCCAGGAGCTAAAACTCTGATCAGCATCCGCAAGGCGCTATCGGCCGAGAACAATATTTGCGTTTTTGCCGAACCGCAATTTAAACCCGCGGTGATCGACAGTGTTATTCGTGGGACCGGTGCGAAAATTGGCATACTTGATCCGTTAGCTACGGATATTAAAGTCGAATCAGGAAGTTACATGGTATTTCTAAACAGCCTAGCAGACAGCTTTGCAAACTGTTTCAAGGCAGAATAAATATTAGAGAGGAAATAGCGTGGTATAGCGGGGGAGCTATACCACGGGCGAAAACCGCCGATACCGAATTCTATTAAACTGATACAAGATCAATTTATTAGATCTCGGGTCGAGAGAGGGATATCTCATCGACCAAAAAATATAAGTAGACAGGCTAATCTCAACAATTAACACTCGCCCGCATCAACGAACAAGTGCTCTAAGATAAGCGCAAGTAATATAGCACCATTGCCCACCTTGATCTGTCTCACCACTGAGACTCGCTATTGATTTATTAGTTAATGAGCAATACTCACTATAATCGGTTAAAAATAGAACAATTCATCGCTTAAATTCTCCCCACTTCAGTAGGCAAACTTGATTTATCTCAAAATTCCGCTTAGATTTTGCAGTTATGATTAGTATTGTTAATGGTAATTCTTCTCATTTGAGTTTAGGTAAGGTGTTGTCTATGCGGTTAAGCGAATTAAAAGAAGGTGAGAGTGCTGACATTACAGCATTTATCAATCTGGATAGTGAGGTACGCAAGCGTTTGATGGTGATGGGACTGTTGCCTAATACGCCGGTAACATTAGTTCGCCGTGCTCCGATGGGCGACCCATTACAAGTGTTAGTCAGAGGCGTATCGCTAGCGGTACGTTCAAAAATAGCGGCATCAATTGAGGTGGAGGTGACGCGATGAATTACAATATACTGACCGTTGGTAACCCGAATAGCGGGAAAACGACTTTATTTAATGGCCTGACTGGCGCAAAGCAGCAGGTGGGTAACTGGGCGGGGGTTACCGTTGAAAAGAAAACGGGCCGCTACACTCACGCTGGTGATCAATTTCTGCTTACTGATTTACCCGGTATCTACGCGCTAGATAGTGGTAATGACAGTAACAGTATTGATGAATCGATCGCTTCCCATGCGGTTCTGAGTCATCCTGCTGATTTAATTATTAACGTTGTAGATGTGACCTGTCTGGAACGTAGTCTATATATGACGTTACAACTGCGCGAGCTTGGCCGCCCGATGGTTGTGGTGCTGAACAAGATGGATGCTCTGAAGCGTGAACGTCAGACTCTGGACGTTAAAATGCTGGAACAGATATTAGGTTGTCCGGTATTTAATCTGTCGGCTCATGATAAGCACCAGGTGTCTAAATTTAAAGAGAAGCTACACAAAGCGTTAATTCAGGGTGTCATGCTCAAAGAATTGGTTCTTGATTACGATGTTGCATTCGAAGCTGCAATTACTACTCTTTCTCCTCTTTTTGAGCAGCAACAGGATGTGACATCACGAGCCCTCGCTGTGCGGGCATTGGAAAACGATCGCCTTATTATTAATCGTTTAGCTGAGTCTGATCGCCATCTGGTGAAAAAAGAGCAAGATGCTTGTGGGTTGGATATCGATCTGCATGTCGCCGATGTTAAATACACTTTTTTGCATCAACAGTGTCAGCGTGTTCGTTGCTCTCAGGGTAAGCTCAGCCACAGCTTTACCGAAAAAATGGATAACGTTATCTTAAATAAATGGGTTGGTATTCCATTTTTCTTTGCTGTCATGTACTTGATGTTTATGTTCTCGATCAATATCGGTAGTGCTTTTATCGATTTCTTCGATATCACTGCTGGCGCGATATTGGTTGATGGCACTCATTACCTACTGGATGCACATTTGCCGGTCTGGTTAGTGACCGTGTTGGCGGATGGTGTCGGCGGTGGTATTCAGACCGTAGCGACCTTTATTCCGGTTATCGCCTGCCTTTATTTGTTTATGGCCGTATTGGAAAGTTCCGGTTACATGTCGCGCGCGGCGTTTGTGCTGGATAAAGTGATGCAGAAGATTGGCCTGCCGGGCAAAGCATTTGTTCCACTAATCCTTGGGTTTGGTTGTAACGTGCCGGCGATTATGGCAACTCGGACGCTGGATCAGGAACGTGAGCGTAAGCTGGCTGCTTCAATGGCCCCGTTTATGTCTTGTGGTGCACGTCTGCCGGTTTATGCCCTGTTTGCCGCTGCTTTCTTCCCGGACAACGGACAAAATATCGTCTTTATCCTTTATTTGCTGGGTGTCGCTGCTGCGATCTTTACCGGGATAGTGCTTAAGCGTACGTTGTATCCGGGTTCAAGTGATTCTTTTGTTATGGAATTACCGGATTACGAATTACCAACCATGCAAAACGTGATTATCAAAACCTGGCAGAAACTGAATCGCTTTGTCTGGGGGGCAGGTAAAACTATTGTAGTGGTAGTTGCCATACTCAGCTTTTTAAATACAGTGGGTACCGATGGCAGTTTTGGTAATGAAGGTACGGAAAACTCGGTATTGTCTAAAGCTTCACAAACGATCACGCCAGTATTTGCCCCTATCGGTATTGAAAATGAAAACTGGCCAGCAACAGTGGGAATCATTACCGGGATCTTTGCTAAAGAAGCCGTAGTGGGCACGTTGAATACCTTGTATGCCGATGTAAATGAAGAAGCGGCTGAGTATGATCTGTTTGCCAGTTTAGAAGAAGCCGTCATGTCGATTCCGAATAATCTGATGGGACTAAGTTTTAGTGATCCATTAGGTATTGAAGTGGGTGACCTTACCGATAGCCAGGCAGTGGCTGAAGAGCAAGCAGTAGACGCTTCGATTTTTAGCAATATTCAGCAAAAATTTTCTACTGGTGGTGCAGCCTTTGCTTATCTGGTGTTTATCCTGCTTTATACACCGTGTGTTGCAGCGATGGGGGCGTACGTGCGTGAATTCGGTGCGAAATATGCCCGTTTTATCGCATTGTGGACTTTTGGTTTGGCTTATATTTCTGCCACCATGGTAAATCAGCTTGCCCGCATTGCTACTCATCCACAGCAGAGCATGATTTGGATTTCCTGCTTAAGTATCGCAATGATCGCTATTTATAAATGGCTATGTAAACAAGGGAACAAACAGCGTGCATTGGAGGTACAGGTTTTATGATTCTTCAACAGCTTAAAGCGTATATTGAACAGCAGGGCTCGGTCTCTCGCCGTCAACTGGCTCAGCAGTTCCATATGAGTGAAGATGGTGTTGATGCGATGCTGGGTGTATGGCTGAATAAAGGGGTGATATCCCGTACAGTGGATACCAATGCAGCGGATCATGTGATGCGCGTTCGCTACCGGGTTCACCAATCCGATTCACTGGCACTTAATGTCATTTTGTAACAATCAGGCCGCTATTTAGCGGCCTGATTGTTACAGTTGGACTTACATTATTATAGCGGTAGTTTGAACTGAGGGTTACTTTCCAATAGCGCCTGAATGCGCTGAGTCAATGCCACCTCCTGGACTTCGTCACGCCATTCTCCCCGCGTATTTCCCCATACCGGTCCTGGCCAGGCGATATCATCTTTAAAACGAGCAATATGGTGATAATGCAACTGAGGAACCAGGTTGCCTAGTGCACCGAGATTGATTTTATCCGGCTTAAACTCATTTTCGAGTAATTCACTAACAGCTTGAGATTCAGTTAAAAATTGTCGCTGTTGTTCGGTACTAAGGTGGTGAAACTCAAGCAAGTTTGCCACTTTCGGCACCAGTATCAGCCAAGGCACAGCGCTATCGTGATGTAGCAATACCAGACAGAGCGGAAACTCACCAATCAATGTGGTGTCTTTTTGCAGTTGTGGGTGAAGTGTGAATGTCATAGGTAAGCTCTAGCAGTTTTATTTGTATTGATATTAAAACAAAAAACTCGGCCAGCGCCGAGTTTTTGTATGAACAGAATGATAAAAATTACATTCTTTCCAGAGTATCAATACCCAGTAACGCCAGACCTTGCTTGATTGTTTTCGCAGTCAGAGCGGCCAGTTTCAGGCGGCTTTGTTTGATGCTTTCATCAGTTGCATTTAGTACAGGGCAAGCTTCGTAGAAGCTGGAGAACTGACCGGCCAGTTCGAACAGGTAACCACACATAATATGCGGTTGACCTTCACGGGCTACGTTCTGAACGGCTTCTTCAAATTGCAGCAGTTTGGCAATCAGTGCTTTTTCTTTATCTTCGGTTACCAGAATTTGGCCTTCCAGGTTATCCATTGAGATACCAGCTTTCTGGAAAATTGAGGCCACACGAGTATAGGCGTATTGCATGTAAGGTGCGGTGTTGCCTTCAAATGCCAGCATGTTGTCCCAGTCAAACACGTAGTCGGTGGTGCGGTGTTTAGACAGGTCGGCATATTTTACTGCAGCCATTGCGACGGTTTTGGCAATGTTGGCTTTTTCTTCTGACGCCAGTTCTGGGTTTTTGCTTTCAATGAGTTTATTGGCGCGCTCTTCTGCTTCATCCAACAGATCCGCTAAGCGCACCGTACCGCCGGCACGGGTTTTAAACGGACGACCGTCTTTACCCAGCATCATACCGAATGCGTGGTGTTCCAGAGAAACATCTTCTGGGATATAACCGGCTTTACGTACAATGGTCCAGGCTTGCATCAGGTGTTGATGCTGACGGGAATCGATAAAATAAAGTACGCGGTTGGCACCGAGAGTTTCATAGCGGTATTTTGCACAAGCGATATCGGTGGTGGTGTAGAGGAAGCCCCCATCGCGTTTTTGTACGATAACACCCATGGCTTCGCCGTCTTTATTTTTGAATTCATCCAAAAAGACAACCTGAGCACCGTCATCTTCTTGTGCCAGGCCTTGTGCTTTCAGATCGGCAACGATAGCTGGCAGCATATCGTTATACATACTTTCGCCCATTACATCATCGCGGGTCAGTGATACGTTTAAGCGGTCATAGTTGCGCTGGTTCTGCTGCATGGTGATATCAACCAGTTTTTTCCACATTTCTGCGCAATACTGGTCGCCACCCTGGAGCTTAACTACGTAACCACGAGCTTTTGCAGCAAACTCTTCATCTTCGTCATACAGTTTTTTCGATTCACGGTAGAAAGCTTCCAGATCAGACAGTTCCATGGAAACTTCACCAGTGGCTTGTTGAACGCGTTCGAGGTTGGCAATCAGCATACCGAACTGAGTACCCCAGTCACCGATATGGTTGGCGCGAATGACTTTATGACCCAGAAACTCAAGTGTGCGTACAACTGCATCACCGATGATGGTTGAGCGTAGGTGGCCAACGTGCATCTCTTTGGCTACGTTAGGTGCTGAATAGTCAGCAACGATAGTTTGTGGGGCTTCTTGTGCCACACCTAAACGAGCATCGGCTAATGCAGTTTGTGCCTGAGTAGCTAGAAAATCATCGCTAAGGAAAATGTTGATAAAACCAGGACCAGCGATTTCTGTTTTGCTGGCAATTCCGTCCAGATCCAAAACATCCAGCACTTTTTGCGCAAATTCACGTGGGTTAGTACCCAGTTTTTTCGCTACACCCATTACGCCATTGGCTTGGTAGTCACCAAACTGAGCTTTCGCTGACTGGCGTACGGCTGCCGGGCTACCTGCTGGAGCGCCAGCGGCTTCAAGTGCTTGTGATACTTTGTCGTTTATTAGTGCTTGGATATTCACACGTGTGTCCTTCGATCTAACGAAATGTTAAGTGGTACATCGAATTCACCTGATATAGGTGATATACATCTCGATCTTGTTCAAAAATTGGCGCACATAATAGCAATTTTATCCCGTCGCTTATAGAGCAGAATAATGGAATTTTCTACTTTTCCCGATTCACTTGCTAAGATATGGCCTCTCACTGTTTCACCGGATTGAATCAAATGAACGAATTAATTTCTCAGGATGCCTTTTCACCACAGGTAATGTGTTCTCAGCTCAGCGAATTTGCCGGGAGGGTTGAACAACTGTGCCGTTTGATTGGCCTAGATGCAACATCGCTCAAGCTGGATCATGTCGCGATGCGCATCAATCAGCGTCTTGCAGCACAACGGGCTCATCAACAGTGGGCGGATTGTGGACGAGTTATTTCACAGGCACAGATCAATGACCGGCCAATTATTGTTATTAAGCTGGCACAGCCGTTGACTATCGGGTGCTGGGTAACGGATTGTGTTGAACTACCATATCCAGCGGCAGGTAAAGCCTATGCTGAGCAAGGCTGGGAACATGTTGAATTTGTTGTACCTTGTGACGTGAAGAATGGCGATGACTTTATCAATCGGGTTAAGCAGTTTTTCCCGCAATTAGCCGAAAACTGGCCCCGATTAGCCGATTTAGGGGTGGTAATTAAAGTCTCATCACCCCAGGGAGAAGGGGAGCGTTTAGCCAACCCCACCATTGCTTTAAAGTGGAAGCAGGTGTGTATTAAGCTACATCCTCATTCACTTGAAGCAGTGATTGCTTCTGAACAGAAGTAAATCAGCCCAGTCCACAATCCTTGGGTCTGGCCTGAAATTCGGCAAGCGATTTGATCTCATAGCCAATATCCAGCGGACAGGCATCGGCATGTGCACTGCCCAGGCTGTGCATAATTAAACGATTTGCGGTGCGAGGTTTGAGCTGATTGACCACAAAACGAATCATATCGGTACGGGTTAGCGATTTTAGTTCTTCCAGAACCCGCTCACGTTGGTTAAATTGCTCATCTTTATTACCAATCGCAACCCAGAGTCTCTGTGCGCGGCTACGTAAAGAGGGATCTGGGGTAGATATCTGATTCCACAACCCTTTTTTACTGCTATGCCACTGATATTCGTTTAATTCCAGCAGCACCATATAGAAGGCGTTCAGGAATTCATCAATCGAACTCATCAGATCTACCGGAGCCGCATTGGGCGACTGGACATACAGTACAATACCCGGATGGCGATTGAGCGGAAGGTTACCGGTTCCTACCATATAACCCAGTTGCTGCTTGGTGCGGATTTCATTAAAAAATGTGGCGGACATCAGATGATTGGCCAACGAATAAAGAGCAATATTACGTGGTGAAATATCCTCACACTGGTAATACACCACCACAGCCGAATCTTCCTGAGCACAGTCAATTTCTCGTTGTAACGAGCCTTGCGAACCAAGCATGATCAACGGGCGCAGTGATTCTTTATACTCTTGATCTTTAACGTGCAGCGCCTGAACTAACGAATCACCAATTGAAAGGGCATCCTGTTTGGTCCAGTCACCATAGACGAACATTTCGATATGCAATAAAGTCAGTATGTTATTCACGAATGGCGCCAGATCGTCGACCTGAATCGTGGCTAAAGCATCAAGCAGCACCGAAAAAGGAGGATTATTCGGTTGCAATAAACCGGTTAAAGCATTGAATAACTGCGAAATCGGGCGATCATGTGACGCATTGCGCCAGCTACGTTCTAGCTGGGCTTTTACCGTTTCGAATCTTTTCAGACTAAACTCGCGCCGGGCAAAGCGTTGCAGAATCATTTTTAGCAATTCAGGCTGTTTGGGACTAAAGCCAGACAACGAAAGAGTTACGCCACCCTGATGGGCGTACATGTTATAGCCCATCCCTGCGATTTCCGCCGGATAGGTTTCTTTGACCAGGGAATCTAAGAAAATCTCGACACACAGCCGGGTCATGACAATCGCACGGGGATCGGCCACCGCATGCGGGCTGTCGATCGCGACGTAAATGACCCCTTTGGGCACACGAAACTCGTTATCCTGCAGATGCCAGAGACGAAACCCCGAATCTTCTTTAATAATTTGTGGTTGAGTTGCCGCGCTGATTAACGGTTTCGGCTCCAGTTGGTAATTGATAAACGGATTTTTCTTCGGTAGCGAAATCGGCAGATTATCCAGCGGGGTGAGCAATAGGACTAATTCTTCTTCCGTCAGTTTACGTACCGAATAAGGCGTGAAGTACCAGTTTGCCGTCTGATCATAGTCACCGTCATGAGCAATCAGTGTCGCACGCAGATTTTGTGGTGTCAGTTGTTCGAGGATACCAGTGAGCAATGTCTCATCGTAATGCTGCATCATGTAATCGCCATACACGATATCTTCCGCCTGGTAATGCTGCATATTGATCACAAGGTGAGAGACCATCTCCAGTGATCGGGTGGGTTCCTGATAGCGGAATGCGGATTCAAGTACTGCCTGTTTTTCCAAGTAGCGCCATTTATCCATACCGTGTGATTTGATTAACCCGATATACTGGAAAACTGCCTGGGTGATTTCCTGAACATAATCGAGCCCGATTTCGGTTAACTGGACGCTGATATTAAACTCGCGGTAGTTGCTGCCACTCGCTCCGCCACCTGCCGACAATCCGGTAATCCACCCTTTATCTTTCAATGCCAGCGTCAAGCTGCCTTCACCTTCATAACCTAGCAGATGGGCAAAGTAGGAGAGTGGCTTAGTTTGATAATAGTGGGTCATACTTGGCAGCGGGAAGCTGAGGGTCAGCTTTCGAATCTCTTTAATTGGTTCAACCTGAATAAAAATCGAACGCTGTTGCTCGGTGACAAACGGAATATCGACCACTTTATCCGGCAGATTTTGATTTGGAATACTCTCGAAGAGTGGTGTAACCAAAGCTTCTAATTGATCAAGGTCCTGTTGGCTAATCACCGCTAGTGTCATCAGGTTGGCGGAATAATTCTGTTGGTAGAAGGCCAGTATTTCGTTGCGGATAGTTTTTCCGTTGCGATCTTCCAGTGTTTGTAAATTGCCTACTGAAAATTTGGCAAATGGGTGCTGGGGGTTAATTGTCTCTTTATGTACCTGATATAAACGACGGGTATCATCATTAATTTTAAGTTTGTATTCCGATTCAATCGCCTGACGTTCTTTGTCTAACGCTTCTTCATTAAATAGCGGTTCAAAAAAGAAGCGGGAGAAACGATCCAACCCCTGTTCAACGGCAGTTGGCGAGATATCAAAAAAGAAGCAGCTGTGCTCGGTGCCAGTCCACGCATTATGGCTGCCGCCGTGTTGATTGATGAAATTCTGGAATTCTCCCACTTCGGGGTATTTTTGGGTGCCAAGAAAGAGCATATGTTCCAGATAGTGCGCCAGTCCTTCGCGATCTTGTGGATCGTCAAAGTGACCGACATTGACTGCCAGCGCTGCAGATGCCTTTTGTGCCGCAGGATCTTGAATAAGTAAGACCCTTAATTGATTCGATAAAGTAAGGAATCGATAGCGATTTGAATCGTTCGGGCTAATATGCACGATGTCAGTTCTCTTGCGGGATACGTCATGTAAGTATGACTCTGAATCAGCAGCAAGCAAAGTATCTGAGTGATTTTTATGAGCAAAACAGTATTTTAGTGTTGATAAAACCATTACTATATTCAGGTTATCTATCCTGATAGTCGTGAGAAGTGAAAGGTATTGTTATGAAAATTTTTATTATGCGTCATGGCGAAGCAGGACATTTCGCATCGAGTGATGCAGAGCGAACACTGACGTCGCGAGGAAGAAGTGACTCCTTGGCGGTTATCGCTCAGTCACTGGTAAAAATGCCAGCACAAATCGACAAAGTTTTAGTCAGTCCTTATATTCGGGCACAGCAGACCTGGGAAGAGATTTCCAGCGTGTTACCTGCAAAATCGGTTGAATTATGTGAGGATATTACCCCATATGGCCAGTCTGAGCGTGTTTATGACTACGTGTGTGCTCTGGCAGAGGTCGATCAGTTGCAGTCAGTGATGTTTGTTTCTCATCTGCCTTTGGTCGGCTACCTGACGGCGGAATTCGTATCAGAAATGCATGCACCGATGTTTCCGACTTCCGGGTTGGTGTGTGTAGAATTTGATCTTGAATCCCGGCGTGGTGAACTGTTGTGGCAGGAACGGCCTTAATCCAAGGCTGAAGTGAACTTCATAGTCTGCTCATGTAAAGAGCCATAATTTTGACTTTTTGATGGTGCGATAATTGCATAAACGGCTCAGAATCAGCTTACCAGTGCAAGGTCTATGAAGTTTACTTTACCATTTAGCGATAAATTACCGAATATTCCCCAGCGGAGCATGCCGGCTATCGGTGCGCCAATCATGGTATTGGCAACGTTGGCTATGGTGGTTCTGCCCATGCCTGCGTTTCTGCTCGACCTCTTCTTTACCTTCAATATCGCATTGTCGATGGTGGTATTGCTGGTTACCGTTTATACCCGTCGCCCTCTAGAATTTGCAGCTTTTCCAACCGTTCTGTTGATTGCAACATTGCTTCGTTTAGCACTGAACGTCGCTTCTACACGAGTGGTTTTGCTTAAAGGTCATGAAGGTGCAGGTGCCGCTGGTAATGTAATCGAAGCCTTCGGTAATGTAGTTATTGGTGGTAATTATGCCGTTGGTCTGGTGGTGTTCCTGATCCTGATGATCATTAACTTTATGGTGGTAACCAAAGGTGCCGGCCGTATTTCCGAGGTTAGTGCCCGCTTTACTCTGGATGCTTTACCGGGTAAGCAGATGGCGATTGATGCGGATTTAAATGCCGGATTGATCGACCAGGAACAGGCTCGCACCCGACGTTTCGAGGTGACCAAAGAGGCGGATTTCTACGGTTCAATGGATGGTGCGTCAAAATTTGTTAAAGGTGATGCGATCGCCGGTATTCTGATCTTGTTTATTAACATTATCGGCGGTCTGAGTATCGGTATGATGCAGTATGAGCTGAATTTTTCCGATGCTATTCAGATTTATACTTTGTTGACCATCGGTGATGGTCTGGTTGCACAGATTCCTTCGCTGCTATTGTCGATTGGCGCTGCGATTATGGTAACGCGTCAAAATACCGATGAAGACATGGGCCAACAGGTCATCTTTCAGCTGTTTGATAACCCGAAAGCATTGACGATTACCGCTGCGATTCTGGCAGTGATGGGGCTGGTTCCTGGTATGCCTCACTTTGCTTTCCTATTGCTGGCGTCTCTGGCAGGCGGAGCTGCTTATATGATTACGCGTAAGCAGCAGAAGGCAAAGGCCGAAGCCGAATCACCAAGTAAGCCGTCGTTGGCTGAAGCACCAAAGAACAAAGAGCTCTCCTGGGATGACGTTCAGCCGGTAGACGTGATTGGTCTGGAAGTGGGCTACCGCCTGATTCCTCTGGTGGATAAAGACCAGGGGGGGGAACTGCTGGAACGGGTGAAAGGCGTACGTAAGAAACTATCACAGGATTTTGGTTTTCTTATTCCCCCTGTTCATATTCGCGACAATCTGGAACTGACGCCGAACAGCTATCGAATTACCCTGATGGGAGTTGCTGTTGGTGAAGCAGAAATAAAAGCCGATCAAGAACTGGCGATTAACCCGGGACAGGTTTACGGTTCGATTGACGGTGAGCAGACTTACGATCCGGCTTTCGGTCTGGAAGCGGTCTGGATTCGCGCGGAACAACGTGAAACCGCACAGGCATTGGGTTATACCGTGGTTGATTCGTCTACCGTGCTGGCCACCCATTTAAGCCAACTGTTAACCAATAATGCTTCTCAACTGATTGGCCATGAAGAGGTTCAGAATCTGCTGGATATGTTGTCTCGCAGTGCGCCTAAGCTGGTGGAAGGATTTGTTCCCGATCAGCTTTCTCTTGGTACGGTTGTCCGGGTATTACAAAACCTGCTTAATGAAGCGATACCGATTCGTGATATCCGGACTATTGTGCAGACCCTGGCGGAGTTTTCCAGTAAGAGTCAAGAACCTGACGTATTAACTGCTGCTGTGCGCATTTCACTTAAACGATTGATTGTTCAGGAAATTAATGGTGTTGATCCTGAGTTGCCAGTGATTACTTTAATCCCTGAGTTGGAACAAATATTGCATCAGACCATGCAGGCATCTGGTGGTGAATCGGCAGGTATCGAGCCTGGATTAGCAGAACGACTACAGAGCGCTCTGACCCAGGCAACGCAAGAGCAGGAACTGAAAGGTGAACCTGCTGTGCTGCTGACTTCGGGGATTCTTCGCTCAACTTTGGCTAAGTTCGTTAAGAACACAATTCCGAGCTTACGGGTACTTTCGTATCAAGAAATACCAGATGAAAAACAGATTCGAATTGTTCAGGCAGTGGGTAACTAACCTGAGCGTTATACGAAGTGATGGTGGATTCCGGCTTTGAAAATAAAACGTTTTTTTGCACAGGATATGAAAACGGCGCTGCTGCAGGTTAAAGAAGAGCTAGGCGCCGATGCCGTGATCATGTCCAATAAGAAAGTGGCTGGTGGCGTTGAAATCGTAGCCGCTGTTGACGGCGATCAGAGCGCTCCAAGGTCGGCGGCACAAAGTTATGGTAGCCAGCCTCGACATAGTGGCCTCAGCCAAGTTAAAGCCAATGCTGCTCCTCAGCGAGCTCATCGCGCACTGGCTGAAGATCATGTCCAGCTAGGGCAACGCCGATCAGCCGAAGCCCCGATGACCAAGCGCTTTGCCGATTTGCTTAATCATTATGCTTCCGAGTCGGATGAAGAGGAAAAACAAGCTGATTCACTGACTGCTTTGCTAAAACGCCAGCAAGAAGGTTATAAGGGTGCTGCAAGCGGCGCCAAAAAGCTGACATCTGATCGATGGAACCAACCAGAACGTTATCCTCCGAAACGTGATGAATTGGATGATGAAGAATCATCCGATGAAATGCATTTGATGCGTGAAGATATTAATTCCATTCGTCGTCTGTTAGAACATCAGGTTTCTGGATTGATGTGGCAGGAAGTTGAGCGGCGTGAACCGTTACGGGCCATGTTAATTAAGCGCCTTGAACGCATGGGTGTTTCTTCAGAGCTGGCTGACCAGCTTGCCTGCTATATACCGGAAGAAACACCAGCGCCGAAAGCCTGGAAAGCATTGTTGCGTTTAATGGCAGATCAGATTCCTGTTACCCAGCAAGACATACTCAAACGTGGGGGGATTGTGGCTCTGCTTGGTCCGACCGGAGTCGGTAAAACCACCACAGTAGCTAAATTAGCAGCAAGAGCAGCGATGGAGTTTGGTCCGGATAGTGTAGCCCTGGTTACAACGGATACTTTTCGTATTGGTGCGCATGAACAGTTAGCCATTTACGGAAAAATTATGGGCTGCCCGGTAAAAGTCGCTAAAGATTCCAACGAGTTAGCCGATATCATTCATCAATTACGTAATCGACGACTGGTGTTGGTTGATACCGCAGGTATGGGGCAGCGTGATGTGCGGCTTTCAGAGCAGTTGGATACATTAATGCAGAACAGTGGTTCTGTGATTCATAGCTATCTTGTGCTGCCGGCTACCGCACAACGCAGAGTGCTGCAAGAAACTATAGAGCACTTCAGAAGAATTCCCTTATCCGGTTGCATCATGACCAAACTGGATGAGTCATTAAGCCTTGGCGAATTTGTCAGTGTTATTGTGCAAAATGCATTGCCAGTCGCCTATATAGCAAATGGTCAAAGAGTGCCGGAAGATATTGTGCTGGCGCAACCTAAATACATGGTAGCCAAAGCGAACGAGCTACTGGAACGATCGGTAGACAACGAACCTCGTTACTGGAACAGTGACACTGAGGGATATTAGGCGGCAAATGATATGACAAATAAAATGGTATATGATCAGGCAAGTGGTTTACGCCGTTTGAGCCAGCCCTCACTGACAAAGGTGATTGCGGTAACTGGTGGTAAAGGCGGCGTTGGCAAGTCCAACGTCACACTGGGAATGGCGATAGCGATGGCGCGTCAGGGTAAACGGGTTATGGTGCTGGATGCCGATCTCGGGCTGGCTAATATTGACGTGATGCTGGGTATTCGACCAAAGAAAAATCTCGGCCATGTATTAGCGGGTGAATGCGAGTTGCGCGATGCCATCGTTGAAGGCCCTTTTGGTATTAAGATAATTCCGGCTACTTCCGGTACCCAGTCAATGACCGAGCTGTCACATACACAACATGCCGGTTTAATTCGTGCATTTGGTAGTTTGGATGACGAAATGGATGTGCTGCTGGTGGACACCGCAGCCGGTATTTCCGACATGGTAATTAGTTTTTCTCGTGCTGCCCAGGATGTGGTGGTCGTGGTGTGTGATGAACCGACATCAATCACGGATGCATATGCACTGATCAAATTATTAAGTCGTGAACATCAGGTGCAACGCTTTAAAATCGTTGCAAATATGGTCAGAAGCTATCGCGAAGGAAGAGAATTGTTTGCGAAGTTGACCTTGGTCACAGAGCGGTTCTTGAATGTGAGCATAGAACTCGTAGCATGCATACCTTTAGACGATAATGTAAGGCAGGCCGTGAAAAGGCAGAAAATAGTGGTTGAAGCGTTTCCCAAGTCACCCGCTTCGCTGGCAATCTGTTCTTTAGCCAATAAAGCCTTGACCTGGCCGATACCAAAAACGCCGAGTGGGCATTTGGAGTTCTTTGTTGAACGTCTGCTCAATCGGGCTGAGCCTGTAGGGGAGTGATTTGAGTGAATAAGCCGCTCACGTATGATCAATATGGGAATCTGGCGGGGCAGCATGCGTTTCTGGAACGGTATTCGGTGCTGGTTAAACGCATAGCGCATCATTTGATGGCTCGATTACCGGCTAGCGTACAGGTCGAAGATCTTATTCAGGCTGGGATGATTGGCTTGCTTGAAGCGCAGAGAAATTACGATGGTTCTAAAGGCGCGAGTTTTGAAACCTATGCTGGGATTCGAATTCGTGGCGCGATGCTGGATGACATCCGGCGTGGTGATTGGGTGCCTCGTTCTGTGCACAGGAATAACCGTGAGATTGGTCAGGCAATTGCAACGCTGGAAGGGGAGCTTAATCGTGAACCAACTGATGGTGAAGTTGCCAGTTATTTAGAAATAACGTTAGATCAATATCATGCTATGCTAAATGATATTAATTGCTCCCGAGTGGTGGGCATTGATGATTTAGGGGTTTCCGAGGATGTTATCTCTCCGGTTGGTTTGATCGATGATGATAGCCCATTTAAAGGTGTTGCTGATGAATCTTTTCGGATAGCATTGGTTACGTCAATAAAATCTCTTCCCGAGCGTGAAGCTTTGGTGCTTTCGCTCTATTATGACGAAGAGTTGAATTTAAAAGAAATTGGTGAAGTACTTGGTGTCAGTGAATCTCGGGTTAGCCAGATACTCAGCCAGACAATGCAACGGTTAAGAACCAAGCTGCGTTCTTGGACCGATGAAGATTAATTTTTGTCACTGATCTCTATCTCAGTGGAGGCAATTTTGAATAAAAACATGAAAATCCTGATTGTTGATGACTTCTCAACAATGCGTCGAATCGTAAAGAACCTGCTTCGAGACCTGGGGTTTAATAATACTCAAGAGGCAGATGACGGGGTAACCGCCTTGCCTATGCTCAAAAATGGTGAATTTGATTTCGTGGTAACGGATTGGAACATGCCGGGTATGCAGGGTATCGATTTACTGAGAAACATCCGTGCTGATGCGAACCTGAAGCACTTACCTGTATTGATGATCACGGCAGAAGCAAAACGCGAGCAGATCATTGAAGCCGCTCAGGCAGGTGTCAATGGTTACATTGTAAAACCGTTCACCGCGGCTACGCTAAAAGAAAAATTAGATAAAATTTTTGAACGCTTATAACAATATAGTTCAAAAGAGATTAATTCAATATTTGCTCCAATAGCGTGAAAAGGCTCGACAGAATGATTTCATTAGAACAAGCGAGACAACTCGTCCAACATTTAGAGGTTGAAGAGCAGGATAAAGCCAATGCTCTTTTGACTGACATTTGCTGTAAGCAGGCTGATAATATATTTCAGCAAGTCGGCACTCTGACACGGGACTTACATAACTCACTGAAAGAGTTTCAGTTGGACGTGCGAATAAATGAAATTGCGAAGTCAGAAATTCCTGATGCACGCGATCGCCTCCAATATGTTATTTCGAAGACTGAAGTGGCAGCCAATAAGACCATGGACTCTGTCGACCGCTGTTTACCAATAGCCGACAGTCTGCATGAAGGCTTGCTTGCCGTTCGTCCTCAATGGAATGAGTTGATGGTCGGGCGGATTGAATTAGCCGAATTTAAGCGGTTGTGTCACGGTATAGATGATTTATTAAGTCAGATCGAGGGGGACAGTTCTGAGCTACGCGGTCAGTTGACCGAAATTTTAATGGCTCAGGATTTTCAGGATTTGACCGGACAAATTATTAAGCGCGTGATCACCTTAGTGAGTGAAGTTGAGCTTCAATTAGTTAATATCCTTGCCGCCTTTGGTGCAGAACAATTAGAAAATAAACCAGATAAAGTAAAATCTACTGAACCTGAAGGGCCGATTTTGAATGCCTATGAACGAGAGGACGCGGTCGCCTCGCAGGATGAAGTGGATGATTTGCTATCAAGTCTCGGTTTTTAGGGGTACCGTATGAGCTTTGAATTAGATGAAGATATTCTACAGGACTTTTTGGTTGAAGCTGGCGAAATTCTTGAACTGCTGTCCGAACAGTTAGTCGATCTGGAAAATAACCCCGACGATAAAGATCTTCTTAATGCTATTTTCCGTGGATTCCATACGGTAAAAGGTGGTGCAGGCTTCCTCGCGCTGACCGAGTTGGTTGAAACGTGCCATGGTGCGGAGAACGTTTTCGATATTTTGCGTAATGGCCAGCGCAAGGTTAATTCCACACTGATGGATGTCATGCTACGTGCATTGGATACCATTAATGAACAGTTTCAGTCGGTTCAGGACCGTGAACCACTAGCGCCAGCAGACCCTGCTTTATTGGATGAATTGCACCGCTTGTCTCAGCCGAAATCGGCTGATGAAGAGGAAGTTGAAGCGGCACCCGTCGTTGAAGCTACGGTTATTGAAGAACCAGTTAAGCCTGAATCTGAGGCGCCTGTTGTTTCGGTTCCAGCTTCTGATGCAAATGGAGCGATTGCCGCTGATTCTATCGACGAAATCACCCAGGATGAATTTGAACGATTACTTGACGAATTGCACGGCGTGGGCAAATCGCCAGGCGTAGCCCAGCCTGTTGAGCCTGTTCCAGTTAAACCAGCCGCACAGCCGGCTGCAGCTAGTAGTTCTGCCAGCGACGATATTACCGATGATGAGTTTGAAAAACTGTTGGATGAGTTACATGGGGTGGGTAAAGGCCCGTCGATTGACCATGAACCGGTCGCTCCGGTAACGTCACCAGTAAGCAATGCTAAGCCATCCGCAAGCCCTGTTATTGGTGGCGATTCAGATGAACTGATCACCGACGATGAGTTTGAAAAACTGTTGGATGAATTGCATGGCATAGGTAAAGGACCTAGCCAGGAAGAACTCGCAATTGCTGATCATCCTGCTGAACAATCTATTGAGGATAAAGTGGCCAATGCACCAACTGAGCAACCTGCGGTCAAACCTGCAGTTAAGCCAACAGTCGCGCCACAGCCGAAAGTAGATCCAGCATCTGTTGCCAAAGCTTCGGCTGCACCAGTGGCTAAAGCGGCTCCAGAGCCAGAAGTGAAAAAAGAAACAGCCGTTGCTGCGGCTAAAAAACCTCAGGCTGAAGCGACTGTGCGTGTCGATACATCCACTCTCGATACCATTATGAATATGGTCGGAGAGTTGGTATTAGTGCGTAACCGCCTGCTAAGCCTTGGCCTGAATAGCGCTGATGAAGAAATGTCCAAAGCGGTCTCGAATCTTGATGTTGTTACTGCGGATTTGCAGGGCGCGGTAATGAAGACCCGTATGCAGCCGATCAAAAAAGTCTTCGGCCGCTTCCCACGTGTGGTTCGCGATTTAGCCCGTAGCCTGAAAAAAGAGATCGTGCTGGAAATGCGCGGTGAAGAGACAGATCTGGATAAAAACCTCGTTGAAGCTCTTGCCGACCCGCTGATCCACCTGGTACGTAACTCTGTTGACCACGGGATTGAAATGCCGGATGTGCGAGCTAAAGCCGGTAAACCGCGTGTCGGTAAAGTGACTCTTTCTGCCTCTCAGGAAGGGGATCATATTCAGTTGTGCATCATTGATGATGGTGCTGGTATGGATCCGGATAAGCTGCGCAGTATTGCGGTGAAGCGCGGTATTATGGATGAAGATGCTGCTGCGCGTTTAACCAATAAAGAGTGTTTTAACCTGATCTTTATGCCTGGATTCTCCAGTAAAGAGCAAATCTCTGATATTTCCGGCCGTGGTGTAGGTATGGATGTGGTGAAAACCGCGATCAATACCCTAAATGGTTCCATCGATATCGATTCAGAGATGGGTAAAGGTACTAAAATGGCGATCAAAGTGCCATTAACTCTGGCGATACTGCCAACTCTGATGGTGGGTGTCGGCGATCATCCATTTGCATTACCGCTGGCGAGTGTGAATGAAATATTCCACTTAGATCTGAGTCGTACCAATATCGTGGATGGTCAATTGACCATTATTGTGCGCAATAAATCGATCCCTCTGTTCTATTTACAAAACTGGCTGGCACCACATAAGGGCCGGGTTGAACCACGTAAAGGTCATGGGCATGTAGTTATTGTGCAATTGGGTAGCCAACGTGTCGGCTTTGTGGTCGATACCTTAATTGGTCAGGAAGAGGTGGTAATTAAGCCCCTTGATGCTCTGCTTCAGGGTACGCCTGGCATGGCTGGCGCAACGATTACCAGCGATGGTCATATTGCACTGATTCTTGATGTGCCGGATCTATTAAAAAAATATGCAGCAGCTTCGCGTATTTAATTGAAGCATAAACATAAGGTTAAGTATGGCGATTAGAGTATTAGTGGTTGATGATTCCAGTTTTTTCCGTCGTCGGGTCAGTGAAATCATTAATTCAGAATCGCGCCTGGAAGTTATTGATGTTGCGACAAACGGGAAGGAAGCGGTAGAAAAAGCAAAAGCGTTGAAACCCGATGTAATAACTATGGATGTCGAAATGCCGGTTATGGACGGTATTACTGCAGTTAAACAAATTATGGCTGCAGTTCCGACGCCGATTTTGATGTTTTCTTCTCTGACTCGTGATGGTGCGCGAGCAACGTTGGATGCGTTGGATGCCGGGGCACTCGATTTTTTACCGAAAAAATTTGAAGATATTGCTCGTAACCGCGATGAAGCGGTGACGTTATTGCAACAACGAGTACTGGAAATTGCAAGACGCAAGTCATCACTGCGGCGAATTGCTGCGGTGTCGCAACCTGCACCAGCTTCTTCGACACTTTCTTCTTCGGCCAGACGCTCCACATTAACCAGTGCGACCGAGGAACGCCGTTCTCTGTCAACTTCTAGTCCATTTTCGGCACGTAACAGTGCTTCGGTAAATCAGCCCCAACGTTCGGCTTCTCGGGTGAATACAGGAGCTTCACGTTATCGGGCATCGGGTAAAAAGTATCAGTTAACGGCAATTGGGACTTCAACGGGTGGTCCGGTTGCGTTGCAGAAAATTCTGACTGAACTGCCGGCGAATTATCCTCACCCTATTATTTTGGTGCAGCATATGCCAGCGACGTTTACCAATGCTTTTGCTGCTCGGTTAAATTCGCTGTGCAAAATTTCGGTCAAAGAGGCATCTGATGGTGATGCACTTCATCCTGGGGTTGCCTATTTAGCGCCAGGTGGGTTACAGATGATGGTTGAAGGCCGACCGGGAGCTGCGCGTTTACGCGTGTTCGATGGTGGTGAGCGGATGAACTATAAGCCGTGTGTTGATGTAACTTTTGGTTCTGCCGCTAAAGTTTATGGCGATAAAGTCCTGTCGATGATCCTAACGGGTATGGGAGCTGACGGCCGAGAAGGCGCAAGAATGTTAAAATCGGCCGGTGCTACGATTTGGGCGCAGGATGAAGAGAGCTGTGTAGTCTATGGTATGCCTCAGGCGGTAGCCAAGGCTGGTATCTCATCTGAAAGTCTGCCACTAGAACGTATTGCTGAACGTATGCTGGTTGAATTGGGATTGGTGTAAGGAACATAAATGATTGTTTGGAGTATCGCCAACCAAAAAGGGGGCGTCGGTAAAACCACTACAACGATTACTCTAGCCGGGTTGTTAAGCCAGCTGGGTAAGCGGGTCTTATTAGTTGACACCGATCCTCATGCTTCTCTGACCACTTATCTTGGCTATGACTGTGATGGTTTGCAGTCGAGTCTGTTTGATCTGTTTCAACTAGAATCACTGACAGCCCACAATGTTAAGCCATTAATTATAAAAAGTGATATCGAAGGGCTGGATTTGTTGCCGGGACATATGTCGCTGGCAACGCTTGACCGTGTTATGGGTAATCGTAGCGGGATGGGATTGGTGTTGAAAAAAACACTGGCTCAACTTAAACAAGATTACGATTACGTACTTATCGATTGCCCGCCTATTTTAGGTGTGATGATGGTCAATGCCCTGGCGGCTAGCGACAGAATTTTAATTCCGGTTCAGACTGAATTTCTCGCGATGAAAGGGCTCGAACGTATGATCCGTACTTTGGAGATCATGCAGAAATCAAGAACCCGCGAGTTTAAAGTGACAATAGTACCGACCATGTACGATAAACGTACCAAAGCATCATTACAGACGCTAACCCAGCTTAAACACGACTATCCACAAAAAGTCTGGGCGTCTGCGATTCCTATTGATACTAAATTCCGCGATGCCAGTTTAAAAAATTTGCCGGCATCGTATTTTGCTCAGGGTAGTAGAGGTGTATTTGCTTATCGACAACTGTTGATCTTTTTAGAGAGGTTAGCAATTGATGAAGCGTAATTCGGCCTTATCCAGTGAACAGGCACTGAATGATTATTTTTATGCGTTACTCGATGAATCCATTGATGGCCCTGTTGAAGAGTTAGAGCTAGTTCAAGAAATAGAAGAGCAACCGGTAACAGAGTTTTCTAAACCGGCTGAAGTTGTACCACAATTACAGAAGAATGAAGAAATATCCATCACCGAACCTGTGGTGGATGAGGCAGGTGTGCCGAATTTGGACGATATTCAGCGCCTGCTGGATCGACTTGAAACGGCGGACCCTGTGGCTGATCTTGGTGATGTCGAAGCGTTAATTGAGCAGAACACGCTCAATCTCACAGTTACAGAGCCAGTGGTAACTGAAGAAACTGAAATCCAGGAATGGGATGTTGAAACGGTTGAAGAGGCGCAGTTGGATGACGTCGTCAGCAACGAGGTGCTGGAGGTTACGCAGGCTGTTACTGAACCCACCGTTGATATTCAGTCTCAGATAGTACAAGAAACCGCCGCAGCGAGTGTTGAGGCAGAATGGACTTCAACTGAGCGTAGCGTGGCTTTTCAGGTTCTCTATTTTGATGTTTATGGCATTCTGTTTGCCGTACCACTTGATGAACTCGGCGGCATTCATCGCTTGGAAAGTACTAACCATTTGATTGGCCGTCCGGAATGGTATTTGGGATTACAGACCAATCGAGATAGCCAGTTGGACGTGGTTGACACGGCTAAATGGGTGATGGCGGATAAGCTGAGCGGTGAAGAGCATAAAGAGAGTTACCAATATATAGTAATGTTGGGTGAAAGTTTATGGGGGCTCGCATGTGGAGAGCTGAAAGGGACGGAATTGGTGAGACCTGAACAGGTACGCTGGCGTGAAGTCCCCGGAAAGCGGCCTTGGCTTGCGGGAATGGTTAAAGAAAAAATGTGTGCATTAATTCACGTAGAAGCACTGATTGAGATGTTACAGTCTGGGCTGGATGTGAAAGCGCTGAATAATTAATCTTTGTACTAAGCTATAAAGAATAGAGCATTGATGTCGGAAACGACTTAAAGAGGATCAGTTATGTCTCAAACGAACGAAGTAGAGCTAAGAAAAGATAAGTCAAATGACGAAGTGCTTCAGTGGGTGACATTCCAGTTAGAGGAAGAAACTTACGGCATTAATGTAATGCAGGTTCGTGAGGTTCTTCGTTATACGGAGATAGCGCCAGTTCCTGGTGCGCCGGATTATGTTCTGGGTATCATTAATTTGCGTGGTAACGTCGTCACCGTCATTGATACACGGTCTCGTTTTGGTCTGATGGAAGGCGAAATTACCGATAATACCCGTATCATTGTGATTGAGTCCGAACGTCAGGTTATCGGTATTTTGGTCGACAGCGTGGCAGAGGTGGTATACCTGAAATCGTCAGAAATTGATACAACACCAAGTGTCGGCACTGATGAAAGCTCTAAATTTATTCAGGGCGTTAGCAACCGTGACGGTAAGCTATTGATCTTGGTTGACCTGAATAAGCTGTTATCCGATGAAGAATGGGATGAAATGGCTTATCTGTAATGGTTAGTTTTTCATGGTTTACTCCCCCGGTTATGCTGGGGATGGTAGCACTGGCTGCGCTAGTGCTACTGTTGCTTATTGCTCGGGTAAAAAGCCAACTGGCCCAACAGTTACTGCAGGAAAAAGTTCACCGGACTGAACTGGAAAAGCAACTGACAAAAGCGAATAAACAGCTATTAGAATTGCGTTCAGTCGCGATGGGCTTAGGTCAGCGTCTGGCTTCGCAGGAAGAGATTATTACTTTGTTCAATGAACGTATCGTTGAGTTGGAACAGGAAGATACCGATTCTCGCCTTTATTCAAGAGCGAGTAAAATGGTTCAACTTGGTGCCGATATTAACGAAGTCATTGCTGAATGTGAGCTTCCTAAAGCTGAAGCTGAGCTGATGTACTCATTGCAGCAAAAACTCGCCGGAAAACAGAAAGTACCACCACTTTCCAGCCATCCGGAATATGGGCGCACTGAACCACCAGAACCGAGCCCTAAGATCAGGAAAAATCCTCGTACATAATTTACAAAAAGGAAGCCATTTGGCTTCCTTTTTGTAAATAGTTGATGTGGTTCCGGTTTTATAGCGCTTATTAGCAGCAACTGATTTAGCTCACCGCTAGCTGTGTTAATATAAACAGCTATAAATGTTAATAAGAACTCGTGCATGTTAAAAATCGACCAGCTTAGCGTTTCTCGTGGCGATAAGTGTCTTTTTGAAAATCTTTCATTTTCGGTTAAGCCAGGCGACCTGCTGCAAATAGAGGGGCGTAACGGCAGTGGAAAAACCACATTATTACGGATTCTGACTGGGTTAGGATTAAGTGATAGTGGAAAAGTTTACTGGTGTGATGAACCGATCACCGATGCAAGAGAACAGTATCATAGTGAATTGCTGTTTATTGGCCATCAGACCGGGATTAAGCGCGAGCTGACGGCATTTGAAAACACCCAATTTTTTCAGCATCTCAACGGAATTGAGTCGACTGAGCAACAGCTTTTTTCTGCTCTGGCTAAAGTAGGTTTGGCCGGACGTGAAGATGTGCCGGTGATGCACCTTTCTGCTGGTCAGCAGCGTCGGGTTGCACTGGCTCGTTTGTGGCTTAGTCAGCACAAACTGTGGATTCTCGATGAACCACTAACAGCGATTGATAAGCGTGGAGTTGTCGTTCTGGAGAACCTGTTTTTACAGCATGTTGAACGTGGCGGTATGCTGATCTTCACTACCCATCAGGATATGTTGAATCATTCACCTCATTTACGCACCATCAACCTTGGTGAGGTGACTGCATGTTAGCCTCCTTTTTTCTGGTTATTCGCCGCGAACTGTTGCTCGCCTACCGTCGTCTGTCAGAAATTCTCAATCCATTGTGGTTCTTTGTCCTGATCATCACGCTGTTTCCTTTGGCATTAGGGCCAGAGCCGGGGATTTTGAGTCGGATTGCTCCGGGAATTATCTGGGTTGCAGCGTTACTGGCGACTTTACTTTCTCTGGAGCGTTTATTTCGGGATGACTTTAACGATGGTTCTTTAGAGCAGCTATTGTTGGCTCCAGCGCCATTATTTGTGATTGTTGTTGCAAAAGTATTCGCTCACTGGTTGCTAACTGGCTTGCCGCTGATCATTATTAGCCCCTTGCTGGCGGTGTTGCTCGGGATGGACTGGGACAGCTGGTTGGCGGTATTTGTCACATTATTGATTGGTTCACCGACCTTGAGTTTTATTGGAGCAATCGGGGTTGCACTGACAGTGGGATTAAGGAAAGGCAGTGTTATCCTAAGCTTGCTGGTTTTGCCGCTGTACGTTCCTGTGCTGATTTTTGCTACATCAGCGATAGAAGCAGCATCATTAGGCATGTCGTACTCCGGCCAACTGGCGATTCTGGCTGCGATGCTGACTGGCACAATAACGCTAACCCCGTGGTTAATTGGTTTGGCACTGCGCATCAGTGTTGAGTGATAGAGAGAAGAAAAATGTGGAAGTGGCTACACCCTTTAGCTAAACCGGAAACAATGTATCGCTTATGTGGAACGTTATCTCCTTACTTTATGGTAAGTGCGCTAGTGTTACTGGTTGTCGGCAATGCATGGGGCCTTGCTTACGCGCCAGCCGACTATCAGCAGGGTGACAGTTTCAGGATTATTTATATTCATGTTCCAACCGCAATGTGGTCGATGGGGGCTTATCTTTCTATGGCGGTTGCCGCCTTTATTGGGCTGGTGTGGCAGGTTCGCATCTCAAATCTGGCTGCGATTGCGATCGCACCGATTGGCGCTGTGTTTACCTTTATCGCATTAATTACCGGAGCGGTATGGGGCAAACCGATGTGGGGAGCCTGGTGGGTATGGGATGCTCGTTTAACCTCGGAACTGATTCTGTTGTTTCTCTATATAGGTGTGATTGCGCTATATAATGCGTTTGATGACAGTAAAACTGCGGCAAAGGCATCAGGAATTCTGGCGATTGTCGGCGTAATCAATCTGCCAATTATTCATTTCTCGGTGGAATGGTGGAATACCCTGCATCAGGGGGCGACCATCACCAAATTTGCCAAGCCATCGATCTCAGCAGATATGTTGTGGCCGTTATTGATTAATATCGTCGCATTTGCACTATTCTTTGCCTGGTTAAGTCTGGTCCGGATTCGTAATGAAATTCTGGCCAGTGAGCAACATCGCCAGTGGGTTAAGGCATTAATTTCTCCGCAACAAAAATAAAGAGTATTAAGTAACTATGTATTTTGATTCTTTCAGTGATTTTTTGGCCATGGGTGGTTATGGTGCCTATGTCTGGAGCTCATTTGCGATGACTTTTGCTTCGATGTTTATTCTCGCTTGGCAGAGTGTGGCGAGAAAAAAACAGATTTTGCGCGAAGTGCACCAGGAGATGGAACGTCAACAGCGTATTGAAGCGGCAAAAAACATGGAGAACACCTTATGAATCCAAGAAGAAAGAAAAGAATGGTGGTGGTGCTTTCCATACTGATTGGTTTAGGAGCTACAACCGGGCTGGTATTGTATGCGCTGAATCAGAATATCGATCTGTTCTATACCCCGAGTGAAATCCTTAATGGTAAGCCTAATGGTGAAAAGCCGTCAGTAGGGCAACGTTTACGTGTTGGTGGTATGGTGGTTGAAGGGAGTGTTAAACGAGCCTCTGATTCACTGCTGGTGAGTTTTGATTTAAAAGATATTGGTGATTCTGTTACGGTTCAATATGACGGAATTCTGCCGGATTTGTTTCGTGAAGGGCAGGGTATTGTTGCTCAGGGGGTACTGGTTGACAGCAAAACCATAGAAGCATTTGAAGTACTGGCTAAACATGATGAAAACTATACCCCGCCCGAGGTTGTCGAGGCGATGCAGGTTAATCATGAAGCCAAAGCGGCCCAACGCGCACAGCAAGCACAACAATAATAGTAAGCCGGAAGGTAAAGACAGGAAGTGATCGCATGATTGTAGAACTCGGCCATTTTGCGTTATATATCGCATTGGCATTTTCGGTACTGTTAGTTGTTTTGCCCGGTGTTGGTGTATGGCATAACAATCTGCGTTTAATGGATAGCGCTAGACCTTTGTCTATCGGGCTGTTTCTCTTTTTGTGCAGCGCTTTTGCCGCCTTACTCTGGGCATTTTATGCAAACGATTTTTCGGTTCAGTATGTCGCAACCAACTCAAATAGCCAGTTGCCCTGGTATTACCGTTTGACGGCAGTCTGGGGCGCTCATGAAGGTTCACTGTTATTGTGGGTGCTGATCCAGGCGGGCTGGGCGGTGGCGGTGGCACTGTTCAGCCGCGGAATGCCCCGTGATGCGGTTGCCCGTGTTTTAGCGGTGATGGGCTGTATTATTGTTGGTTTTATTCTATTTATTGTTCTGACTTCTAATCCATTTCTGCGTACTTTACCGCTGTTTCCGATCGATGGGCGCGATCTCAATCCATTACTGCAGGATCCCGGGTTAATCATCCATCCGCCTATGTTGTATATGGGGTATGTTGGCTTTTCGGTTGCCTTCTCATTTGCTATTGCCTCACTGATTGCCGGGCGCCTTGATACGGCTTGGGCACGTTGGTCGCGCCCATGGACCATGGCGGCTTGGGTGTTTCTGACGCTGGGTATTGCTCTGGGGTCATGGTGGGCATATTACGAACTTGGCTGGGGGGGCTGGTGGTTCTGGGATCCCGTAGAAAATGCTTCTTTGATGCCCTGGCTGGCCGGAACAGCACTAATACATTCGTTAGCCGTAACCGAAAAGCGCGGAACCTTTAAAGCGTGGACGGTGTTAATGGCGATTTCTGCGTTTTCTCTTAGCCTGTTGGGAACATTTCTGGTTCGTTCGGGAATTTTGGTGTCGGTTCATGCGTTTGCTTCCGATCCGGCACGTGGCCTGTTCATCCTGGGCTTTTTGGTATTTGTCATAGGTGGTTCACTGCTGTTGTATGCGGTTAAAGGTTCAAGTATTCGGTTTGCCGGAAATTACCAGCTTATTTCCCGAGAAAACGGTCTGCTAATGAATAACTTCATTTTGATCGCTGCTCTGGTTGTGGTGCTGATTGGTACACTATTACCATTGGTGCACAAGCAGTTGGGCCTGGGGTCAGTTTCAATCGGTGCCCCGTTCTTTAATATGATGTTTACCTGGCTGATGATACCGTTTGCATTTTTGCTTGGGGTCGGGCCTTTAATTCGCTGGAAACGCGATAATCTGAGCCATCTGATCAAGCCCATGCTTATATTCGGCGTTGTTGCCGTGCTGTTGGCCGGAGGTATTACTCTGTTGTCGGCTGGTGAATTTAAATTGATGGTCTGGTTAGGCTGGACTATGGCATGGTGGATTATTTTGTTGCATGGCTATGAAATCGTTCAGCGTGCGACGCATAAGCACTCGTTATTGGCCGGTTTACATGTGCTTCCTCGCAGTCATTGGGCAATGGTGGTGGCGCATATCGGTCTGGCCGTCACCATTATTGGTATCGCTATGGTGCAAAATCTCAGCGTGGAAAAAGATGTCCGCTTGGCACCGGGAATGAGTTACCAGGTTGGTGGTTATGATTTCTATTTCCGAGGTGTGCGTGACCATACCGGGCCTAACTATCAGGGCTATCTGGCGGATTTTGTTATTACTCAGCAACAACAGCCAGTGGCTACTCTGACCGCTGAAAAACGTTACTACCGGGTAGCAAGAAATATGATGACAGAAGCGGCTATTGATCAGGGTATTACCCGTGATCTCTATATCGCGATGGGTGAACGCCTGGATAACGGTAACGCCTGGGCTGTGCGTATTTATTATAAACCGTATGTTCGCTGGATCTGGTTTGGCGCGATTCTGATGGCATTAGGGGGAATCGTAGCGATGAGTGATAAACGTTACCGTTTTCGTAAGCTTAGCAGTACAGGAGAGGCTCAATGAAAAAGAAGTTTTATTTGCCGTTATTGGGCTTTCTGTTGTTGGTGGTGGTTTTTGTCACTCAATTGGTGCGAAATACCCAGGGTGACGATCCAACCAAGCTGGAATCCGTATTGATTGGCAAATCAGTGCCTGAATTTGCTCTCGAAGATCTGGCTGAGCCGGATAAACTCTATCAAACCTCTATTTTTAAAGGGCAGCCACTGTTACTTAACGTGTGGGCAACCTGGTGTCCTACCTGTTATGCCGAGCATCAGTTTCTGAACTCGCTGTCGCAGGATGGGGTGAAAATTATTGGTCTCAACTATAAAGATGATCGGAATAAAGCGATTGACTGGCTGAATCGGCTTGGTAACCCTTATTTAATTACGCTTTACGATGGTGATGGAATGCTGGGACTGGATTTAGGCGTTTACGGTGCACCAGAAACTTTTTTGATTGATGCTAAAGGGATCATTCGTTATCGCCATGTTGGTGATGTTAATGCCAAGAACTGGGCCGAAACCTTACAACCAATTTATCTGCAGTTAGTTAAGGGGGCACAATGAAATTCCGCATAGTTTTGCTCTCTCTGCCATTACTCTGTTTTTCTTTACTGAATCTGGCCCAAGCAGCGATAGAGGTGTATGAGTTTGACAACAGCGAGCAGGAACAACTGTTCAAAGAGTTAAGTAGTACCCTGCGTTGCCCAAAATGCCAGAATAACACGATAGCCGATTCCAATTCGGCACTGGCTCAGGATTTACGCCAGAAGGTGTATCAGATGATTAAGCAGCAGAAAAGCTCGGACGAGATTGTCGATTATATGGTGGCACGCTATGGCCAGTTTATTACTTATAAGCCAGCCATGACCACCTCCACCGCTATTTTATGGTTTGCTCCAGGCCTTGTCATATTATTCGGCTTTGGTTTTATTCTTGCCCGCTCGAGAAAAAATGCCAAAGTAGCGAAAGAAACGTGGAATGAGGGTGATGAATCTCGTTTAGCGGAATTACTTGAGCAGACTGAGCAACATGACAAATCGGAACAGGAGAAGCATTCATGATGCTTTTCTGGATGGTAATCGTATTGATGTTGCTCGTGGCTGCAACGTTTATTGTTATGCCACTGCTTAGAAAAACTCAGGCTGACGATCAACAACGGCGCGATGAACTTAACGCCGCTTTCTACAAGCAGCGTTTGTCTGAGATCGATAGCGAAGAACGTGATGGTCTGGTGGAAAATAAAAGTGACCTGATTATTGAATTGAAGCAGTCGCTGCTGCAGGACGTCCCGGATTCGTATAACAGATTTCAGTCACACGATAACATTCCTTCGCGTCTGATCGCCATTGGCGCGATAGTGTTGTTGGTCGTTATTAGTTCAGGCATGTATTTCTCTTTTGGCAGTTATCAGCAAGTGACTGACTGGCAGCAGGTGCGACAAAAATTGCCTGAGCTCTCTGCTCGCCTGATGCAATCAAGTGGCGAGCCTCTGACGGATCAGGAGATGGAAGATTTAAACCTGGCATTACGTACCCGCTTATATGAGAAGCCAGACGATGCTATGGGGTGGTTGTTACTGGGAAAAATTGCTCTGGCCAAATATGATGCTGCCAACGCTGTTGAAGCTTTGCTGAAAGCTTACCAGATCGACCCGACCAGCAGTAGTATCCGCTATGGTTATGCCCAGGCGTTACTTGCCACTGGTGAAGAGAATAATAAGCGTCAGGCGGTGGAGTTACTGAATAAGCTGATTGCAGACGGCTCGACTGATATTCGTGTTTATTCGTTATTGGCACTGTACTCTTTTGACAACAAACAGTATCAGGTGGCAATTGACTACTGGCATAAGATGCAAACTATGTTGGGTAGCAACGACGGGCGTACTGCCTGGCTCGAAGAGCAGATTACTCAGGCCAGCCAACTGCTGGAAAGGCAGCAGAATATGAGTGATAAGAACATTACTGTTAATGTTACGGCCTCAGGTTCAGTACCGATTGACGTTAATGGAGTAATGATTGTATCTGTACATGACGCAATGGGTTCGCCAATGCCGGTCGCCGCGGTGCGAATGCCGGTGCCGCAGTTCCCTTACCAACTGACTCTGGATGACAGTAATAGTTTAATGGATGCGCGTTTACTCAGCTCTCTTACTCAGTTTAAAGTGAAGGTGCGCATTGATTCGGACGGTAATGTGGCAACCCGCGAAGGCGACGTCTTTGGCGAAAGCGATATAAGTAATTTTGACCAAAGCGTTGCAGTTGAGATAAATAAGCGCTATTAATAGTCACTTATTTGACTAATCGAACTGCGTTCAATTGAATTTAATTATGGGTATGAAATTTCTTCGCCTGATGGCGATTGTTGTTAGCGGCGTAATTCTGGCGGGTTGTAGTTCAAAGCCCGCAGAAGAGAAAACCGGGGTGTATGACCCGTTAGAAGGCGTTAACCGCAAAATGTGGGCGCTGAATTACGACTATCTTGACCCTTATATTGTGAAGCCGGCGGCCGTTGCTTACGTGACTTATATTCCGACGCCGGTTCGTCATGGTATGTCTAACTTTTTTTCCAACCTGAGTGAACCCGCTAGTGTCATCAATAACTTATTGATGGGTAATGGGCGTAAAGCGGCTGACCATTTTAATCGTTTCTGGCTTAACTCAACGTTTGGTTTGTTCGGCATTATGGATATTGCCTCCAGTGCCGGAATTACTGAGCATGATAATAAAGGCTTTGATGATGCATTGGGCCACTACGGTGTTGGTAATGGTGCCTATGTAATGTTACCCGGTGCTGGGCCTTATACCGTGCGAAATGCAGCAGGATTTGTCGATAGTGCTTATTTCCCGCTTTCTTATCTGAATGTGTGGGCCAGTGCTGGTAAGTTTGTGGTACAGGGTTTAGAAGGCCGAGCTTCATTGCTTGGTCAGGAATCGATGCTGGAAAACTCGCCGGATCCTTATGTCTTAACGCGAGAAGTCTATCTCCAGCGCCAGGATTACAAAGCTGAAATTCAAGCAGAAGAGTATGATCCTGCTGAAGAAGAGATGCTTGATGATTACTTAGATGAATATAGCTATTAGGATCTACGGATCTTAAGAGAGAAACCGATCAGACGTTTGCTTTGTTCAGTTTGATCGGTTAATTGAATGGTTCTCTGACTAAGCAGACATCACCCGGCCACTAAAATATTCATTCTCAACGATATATTCGGTATTTCTTACATACTCATCAATAATCTGGCTTAAATGTTGCTGACTTTGGATGGATGCTTGGTTCGGCAGCACCGCACCGACACGAATATTGTACGGACTCAGTTCTTTGGCCCAGCTTTGGGTGAAGCCAGAGATCATCGATGCACTGTTGTCATATCCATTACTCTGCTCGTGATCTGAATTGGTGACGATATTGACGATAACGCCTTCCTTATGCTGAGCGCGCATTCGTTCTGAGCTTAGTTGGACAAAGGTAAACAGTGTTGATGCCATGCTGGCGATATTGTGGCTGAACTGCTCAATGGGTGTTTCTTCAATAATCGAAGGTAACGGCTGAGTATTCCAGTTGTTAATGACGATGTCTGGCGCTTGGTCATATTTCAGCTGGACAAAATCCAGCAGGGCGTTGACTGACTGACGATCGTAAGTCTCAACATAGTAATAATGTACTTCAGAGCTCAGGGCTTTACAGCGTTGAAAGGTATCAATTAATGGCTGATAGTGGTGATCAACAAGAATGACTCTGGCACCGAATAGCACCAGTCTTTCAGCCAACGCGCTTCCCAGTACTGAACCGGCAGAAGTAATAACCATGATCGAATTGCTGATATCCATAGCCTGAACCCTCTTCTTACTTTTATTATTTTGTTGCGGGAATAAACTTAGGATGGTCGATATCAGTGGATCGCGATGTGAATACCTTCAAACTCTATCGATAGTTGATCAATTATATGTCGGTTTCTTGGCATATTTCACAAACTGCATAGCCGTACGCTCATTGGTTTGCACAAAATGTAGCTATAGCTGAGCCTGAATCTGGCTCTGACGTTGATTAATGACCAGTGAATGGTAGAGATGCAGATCAAGATTTATCCCTTGATGGCTTCCCTCGGCCAGTTCACGACGTTGGTGGCCGGATAAATTGTGGTAGACCTCTTCCGGCAAATTGTGAGTTTGTTCCGGGCGATAGGTCAGCGCTTCGGGGGAGAGATAGCATTGCAGTTTTGCGGCCATAATACCCGAGTGGTTAAATTGTTCGGCTATCTTTTCGCCGCGCTGATAACTTTGTTGGTCACTGACTAAAGGTTGAGATTTGGGTACGGAGAACTGGTGATAAAGATCAGTGTGATCAGGATCTGGTAGTTTATCAATCGGTGTCGTATCTCGCACATCTTGAGATAGCATTGCCAGTAGCAGAGCAAAATCACTGCGCCGACTTTGATGAATCGCCTGGCCAACACTCTGGCCACATTGCAGTTCATTGATTAAATTTGCTTTATCTAAAGTATGGAGTTCCATGCCGTTTTACTACGTTGATGTTCCTGACAAAATAGTTAGCGGCAGTTGAAGGTGAAACTTGAACGTTTTTTCCTATGGTTCCAATAAAACAGTCCAAAATACAAAAGCCTGCTGGAAGCAGCAGGCTTGAAAAAGTATATCGGATTATGTTCTGTTATTTAGCCAGGTTTTCTGCAACGAAATCCCAGTTAACCAGAGCCCAGAATCCAGCCAGGTAATCCGGACGTACGTTACGGTAGTCGATGTAGTACGCGTGTTCCCACAGGTCAACCGTCAGTAGCGGAGTAACACCTTCTTCAGTAATTGGCGTACCAGCGTTTGATGTGTTAGTGATTGCCAGAGAACCATCTGCGTTCTTAACCAGCCAAGTCCATGAAGAACCGAAGTTATTGACTGCTGCATCGCTGAATTTAGCTTTGAATTCTTCAAAAGAACCGAAGGCTGCTGCGATAGCGTCTGCTACTGCGCCAGTTGGTTCACCGCCACCGTTTGGTGACAGGCAGTGCCAGTAAAAAGTATGGTTCCAAATCTGCGCTGCGTTGTTGAAAACACCACCAGTAGAAGTTTTGATGATCTCTTCTAGGGTTTTGCCTTCGAATTCTGTGCCTGGGATAAGACCGTTTAGTTTTACCACGTAAGTGTTGTGGTGCTTACCGTGGTGGAAGTCTAGCGTCTCTGCTGAGATATGTGGCTCTAGTGCGTCTTTTGCGTAAGGAAGAGCTGGTAGTTCAAATGCCATTACTCGATTCTCCGTTGTTAGAAAGAGTACTCTCTTTCGGTTTGCTTCCAGTATTTTTATTGATTTTCGTCGGTATGACTGACTTACAACTTAGTTTAGCAAGTTTTTACTTTATTAAAAGAAAAAATTTGCTATTTTACGTTGTGAATCAATTATGCGTCAGCTCATACTCACAAAGAAGTATGACGAATAGGTTGAGTTTAGACTAAAATCAGAGTTTAAATGCAGCAATTGACTTGATAAATATTGACCTTGTAAATATTGGGCTTTTTATTTCTACGCTATGGTCTAAAATGGGCTGAATATTTCTCCAAGTCAGGAAGAGGAAGTAATGGAAACTATCGATAAAATTAAACAGCAGATTGCTGAAAATGCGATTCTGCTTTACATGAAAGGCTCACCGAAACTACCAAGCTGTGGCTTTTCTTCTCAGGCATCTCAAGCGCTGATGGCCTGTGGTGAAAAATTTGCTTATGTTGATATTCTGCAAAACCCAGATATTCGTGCTGAGCTACCAGCTTATGCCCAGTGGCCGACTTTCCCTCAGCTATGGGTGGAAGGCGAATTGATCGGTGGTTGTGACATCATTCTTGAGATGTTCCAAAAAGGCGAACTTCAGCCTTTGATTAAAGAAGCAGCGGTACGTAACGCTACTGAAGAATAAACAGTATAAATTTATTCAACTTATTGATATGTTAGGGCCTCATCGTTATGTGGCCCTTTTTATTTATGCCAAGATTATTTATTGCCGAAAAGCCCAGTCTTGCCAGAGCGATTGCGGATGCACTGCCTAAACCACACAGCAAAGGGCAGGGCATGATTCGCTGTGCAAATGGTGACGTGATTACTTGGTGCATTGGTCATTTACTTGAGCAGGTTGAACCGGATGTCTACGACTCGCGTTATAAAACCTGGCATATGGATGACTTACCGATTATCCCCACACAATGGCAGTTAAGGCCGCGCAAATCGGCCAGCGCTCAGCTTGGGGTGGTGAAAAAACTGCTCAAAGAGCCGTTAGATATTGTTCATGCGGGTGATCCGGACCGCGAAGGGCAGTTGCTGGTTGATGAAGTGATTGATTACTGTAAAGTGAGTAAGGCTCGTCGTGAGCAGGCTCAGCGGTTGTTGATCAGCGACTTAAACTTAAGTGCCGTCAAACGTGCATTGACCCAGATGCGCAGCAACAAAGAGTTTGTTCCCTTGTCGATTTCAGCATTAGCGCGTTCCCGGGCCGATTGGTTATACGGGATGAATATGTCGCGTGCTTATACTTTGTTAGGCAAAAAAGCCGGATATCAGGGCGTGCTTTCTGTAGGGCGGGTCCAGACGCCAGTACTTGGCTTGGTGGTGCGGCGCGATGAAGAAATTGAGAATTTTATCCCTCGCGATTATTTCACTTTGCATGCTCTGATCCCATACCAAGGTGAATTTGAACAGTTTGATATTCGCGCTCGCTGGAAGCCGAGTGAGGCCTGTCGGCCCTGGCAAGATGAAGAAGGGCGGGTGCTGAACCGCAAGTTGGTGGAAAATGTAGCCAGCCGGATTGCGGGCCAGCCTGCGGTTGTTACCGAATCGGAGCAGAAGCAGAGTAAAGTGACCGCTCCGCTTCCCTATTCTTTATCGGCGTTACAGATTGATGCAGCACGACGTTATACCATGAGTGCACAGCAGGTATTGGATATTTGTCAGTCACTGTACGAGCGGCATAAGTTAATCACTTATCCCCGTTCTGATTCGCGCCATTTGCCCCAGGAACACTGGCAGGAAGCTCCGGTCATTACTCAGGCTATTGCAAACAATGTTAGCGAGTTACAAGCGGGTGTGGCAAATGCTGATTTGTCGCTTAAATCTAAAGCGTGGAACGATGCGAAAGTTGATGCTCACCATGCGATTATTCCGACACCGAAAAAGCTGGCCAGCCAGGTGTTAAGCGGTGATGAGTATAAGATTTACCGCCTGGTTGCTACCCAATATTTAATGCAGTTTTACCCCCCCGCCGTGTATGCAGAATCCAAACTGGCGTTTGAGATTGCTGGTGGCCACTTTATTGCTTCAGGACGTTCCTTAGTCAGTGTTGGATGGAAGGTGTTATCGGGCGTGAAAGAAGAGGCGGAAGATGGCACTGACAAGGTACCTCCGTTAGACAAAGGGCGTGAACTGATCTGCCGGAAAGGGGAAATTAAAGATTGTAAAACCGAGCCACCGCGCCCGTTTACCGAAGCAACGTTACTCCGGGCGATGACCGGTATTGCGCGGTTTGTCGAAGACAAGCAACTAAAAAAAATATTGCGTGATACCGATGGTATTGGTACGGAAGCCACTCGCGCCGGTATTATTGATACTCTGGTTAAACGTCAGCTTTTACTGCGAGAAGGGAAACTTATTCGCAGCAGTGATGCTGGACGAGGTTTGATCCACGCATTGCCGGATCAATCTACTTATCCAGATATGACGGCAATATGGGAACATCAGTTGCAGGGAATGGCTGATAAAAATCAGGCCTATCAGCCGTTTATTGATAATTTAGTGGTTAACCTGGAAAATTTGCTTGAGCAGGTGAAAGTCTCACCGGTTCCGTATTCGTTGCAGTCTCTACCGCAGCCGAAAGGCGGCAATAAACCGGCGGCACGACGTTATAAGCGAAGTAACAATTCTCAGAGTAAAGGCCGCAGCAAATAACGACTAGCTTTATTGCGTATTCTCTTTGGCCAGCAACACGACAAATGCATCCCACCCCAGTGGCTTGGATAACAGATAACCCTGGGCACTTTGGCAGCCACGTTGCGCAACGTAGTCAAATTGTTGCTCGGTTTCGATACCTTCGGCAATAACATCAAGGTCATACAAGGTAGCCAGTTCAATGACGATATCCACTAGCGGGCGCTGTTGCCCTGTGTGTTGGCTCAGAGCATTAACGAAGCTACGGTCAATTTTCAGAGTATCAACCGGATAATTCTGTAACTGGCTGAATGCTGTGTAGCCTGTGCCGAAATCGTCTAATGCCAGTTTCACCCCTAATGCCTTGATTTCCTGCAGTCGGGTAATGATTTCCTTATTGTTACCAACCAGACAAGTTTCGGTGATTTCCAGTTCAATTTGACTGACCGGAACATTATGTTTATCAATCAGTTTTTTCACATCCTGGGCAAATTGCGGGTTCTTTAATTCCCACGATGAAATGTTAATTGCCATCACACCGGTAAAATCGTGTTGTTCTATCAATCGTTTCAGATGTTCAAACGCATTATTGATTACCCATAAATCTATCCAGCGTATCATGCCGTTAGTTTCTGCTACCGGAATATACTCGTCCGGTGAAGTGGATTGCAGTACCGGATTGGTTGAGCGAATTAACACTTCCACGCCGCTAATCGTTCGGTTATCACAACGATAGACCGGCATAAAGGCCAAATGGAACTGGTCATTATTCAGTGCTTCACGTAGATTTTCAACTAACCACTTGAAGCGCTTAAGCTCATCTTCCATTGAGGCTGAATAGAAGTGATAACCATTTTTACCGGTACGTTTTACTTCATACATCGCGGTATCAGCCTGGCGCATTAATGAATCGGCATCCAGGGCGTCATTTGGCGCAACTGCAATACCGATACTGATCTGAATATCATGATGAATGTTCTCGGTGTCGATACCTGACTGACAGGAGTTGATCAAGCGTTGAGCGATATTCGAGATCGATTCAATACTGGGAGCATGGGGTAGAATAACGGCAAATTCATCGCCGGCAATTCGGGCAATATCACTATATAGGTTGGGTTTGACAATGATGTCTGACTGGCGAAAACAGTCAGCTAATATTTTGGAAAATTCGATGAGTAACATATCACCGATATGGTGACCATACACATCATTCACTTCTTTGAAATTATCCAGATCGATAAAAAACAGTGCACAGCGTTTGGAATTGTGGATGGCATCGTTGATTGAACGAATCAGAGCCGAGCTGAATACACTGCGATTGGCTAATCCGGTGAGTGAGTCGCGTCGGGCTAGGCTGTTGAGATCTTCCAGTAAGCGGATGTAGTTATTATTCAACGATGAAACTTCATCATCAGAGTCAAGCTTGCTTAAGGCACTTTCGTCACCGTCGATCGCTTTGGCCACTTGTGATGTCAAATTTTCTATCGGACGGAGCACTTGCTTTTTGATCAGGCGCTTAAGCAGATAGAAGCAGATGAAAGTAACGTTAAGCACTAGGCTAACAATGGTGATAATATAAGGAGAAAGTAGAGCGTTAATTTGATCTTTCCCCAACTGAATCAATACCGAAGCATATGGGCTGGCGGCTTGCACGCCGGCCATTGCGGAATTCAAGGCAAATTCTATGTGGTGGTTCATCGTGCTGCTGATCAAATTGTCCGATGGTTTGATAGCAAAAATAGCCGATTTGCCGAAATTGGATTCAATCGCCGCTGAATAGGTTTTGTTAATATCGACAATCGTTGACAGTTTTGCGGTAAAAATACGCGAGTTCAGCGAAAAAACATTGTCGTAAATTGATTGCTCGGGTGAAAAAGTTCGATAAACACTTAAGCGAATAAGATTCTCAGAAATGGGTGATAACTGATAATGAACCGGATTAACCGTGGATGAATGGCCACTTGAGAGCTGGCTTTTGAACAGTGTAAGGTGGCGTTTAAGTGACGGATCGCCTGAATACTCGGCAAACGGATTCTGACTATTATAAAAGAAGACTGAATTGCTTTCGCTATCGGTGATTTCTAGTTGCACCGACTGATTATTCGCTGTGGCAATATTACCAATGAAGCGGATCAACTGGCGCTCTGCTGAGTAGGTCTCAAATTCACTATCATCACCATTCAGATAACGAGCAACTTCTGAGTTATTGATGAATTGTTTGCTCAGGCTATCCAGTTCATGCAAATCATTTTCCAATGAGCGGATAATGTAATCGGCATGGTATTCGAGCTTATTGGTTAATGATTCAAGCACAATCTCTTTTTGCGCGTAATAGGAGATTGCCCCGGCGATAACAAAAATAGTCGAGATAACAGGTAAGATAATGTAATTAATTTTTTGTGATAATCTCAAACTAGCTGCTCTGGTTAATCCCGGTTTAATGTACTCATAATACGACTACGTGCTTTTAACCCTTCAAGGCTCACTTCCTGATAAGGAAAACTTGCGTTTAGCGAAGACTGGTTGGGGTAAATTTCACTATCAGTTAAGTATTCCTGATCGACAAATTCTAAAGCCGATTGATTCGCGGTCGCGGTCCAGATGCTTTCCGCATTTTTCGCTGCGATTTTGGGGTCATTAATAAAATTAAGAAACGCTAATGTAGCATTAGATAACGGGCGTGACGATACCGCAGCAAAACATTCATACCATAATAATGTTCCCTCTTTGGGGGCGACATACTGCCAGTCATCGGCTCCGGTGACTTCGTTGAGCAAGTAGGATTCACCCGAATAGGCCAGTGCGATATCGAGGTCGCTTGATTCTCTGTGCTCCATGGTGTAACTGAGGGTATTACGGAAACTTTTCATTTTCGGTTTCACCGAGGAAAGCAATTGATAGGCTTGCTTTAAGTCTTCCGGATTATCGCTGAACGGGTTAAGTTGTAGAGCAAGTAACGCAGCCCCAACGGTATCGACATCGTCCAATGGCATGGTGATTTTGCCAACATGCTTTTGTTCTGGCTGAAAGAGGTCAAGCCAACTGTCTACGGGTTGCGAAAATTGTGATGTACGGTAGGCAATACCCATCGTTCCCCAAGTATATGGAACACCAGTTTTACCACATGCCTGAACGGCTTTGGTACTGAAATGGATTCTGTTAGGAATCGCTTCCTGGCTAAAATCGTGCATCACTCCTTTTTGCGACATGTAGTGTAAGGAAAGGCTGTCTACCAGAATCAAATCATAAACTTCACCACGCCCACTGGCGATTACGTCATCACGTAGGTGTTCATTATCGAAGTACGTTTGAGTAACGGTATGTCCGGTTTCTCTTTCAAACTGGCTTAGGACTTCCGGAGAAAAGTACTCCTCCCAATTGTAAATTTTAATTTCGTCCGCGTAGACGAAAGTAGGACCAATTAGCGTAAGTAGTAACCAACGAAACCCAAACATCTGGAATCACCACGTTTTTTGACGAATAGTGATAGTTTAGAGGATATAAATCAGAATAAAAGCAGATTGTCCGAATTGTTCAATTGGGCTCACGGAGATACTCTCATCGATAGCGAATATCGATGAGAGAGTGCAATATCACAGGTTATCTCATTCCGAGACGACCCTGATTGGCATTTTTCGGCGCTGGAAAGTATTGATCAAGCAGTTGTAAATCGTGCGTTGTAAGCTGTATCTGTTGCGCTTGTAGATTTTCTTTCACTCGTGGTAGAGAGACGGATTTAGGAATCGCTATGGTATTCGGCTGGTGAAGTAGCCAGGCAAGAGCGATTTGCGCGGCAGTTGCCTGATATTTTACGGCCAGAGCCATCAATGCAGGCGAATCGGCTAATGAACCCTGATCCAGTGGGCAGTAGGCCATGGTGGCAATTTTTTGCTGGTCACAATAGGGTTTGAGCTGCCATTCAGGCTGGCGTTGATTAAGATTATACAGAACCTGATCGACCGCACATTCATGGCGGATATCGGCCTGAAGAAATTCCTGCATATCAAAGTAGTCGAGATTACTGACGCCATAGTCACGGATTTTTCCGGCATCTCTTAATAGATATAGCGCCTCTAAGGTTTCTTCAAACGGAACCGAGCCGCGCCAGTGCAATAGGTACAGATCCAGGTAGTCGGTTTTCAATCGTTTCAGACTCCGCTCACACGCCTGGATAACTTGTTTCTTGCCTGCATTGAACGGGTAGAATTTACTCACCAGATAGATTTGTTTACGCACGCCGATCAATGCGTCACCCACGATCTCCTCAGCATCGCCTTCGCCGTACATCTCGGCGGTATCAATCAGACGAGCACCGATATCGATGCCATAACGAAGTGCTTCAACTTCCTGTTTACGTGCACGCTGGCTTCCCCCATATACCAGGTCCCAAGTCCAAGATTAGGCATTCGGTTACCACTTGGCAGGATAATGTCTGACATATCAACTCCTATATCAATGTACGAATCAATTGCTCTGGCTTAGTTTAGGATACCCAGTTATTTAGAGCTTTACATTGTGGCAGAGAACGAAAATAGGTAGGAGATTTTGGTGTGTGGGAACAATGAAGATAGAGTCAGATAACAAAAAAGCCCTTGATTACTCAAGGGCTCAAATGTGGCGGAGAGATAGGGATTTGAACCCTAGGTACGCTATTAACGTACGCCGGTTTTCAAGACCGGTGCTTTCAACCACTCAGCCATCTCTCCTGAATTGTATGGTCGGACTGAGAGGATTTGAACCTCCGACCCCCGACACCCCATGACGGTGCGCTACCAAGCTGCGCTACAGTCCGATGGCGGTAATCTAAACCTTTTGTATTGCCGAGTCAACTACCTTTAAGCGGATATTTTGCCTTTAATTTACTGATTTAATTATCTTTGCGATAAAAACGCTGTAACTCGGTCAGGCCGTGCATCAATACCGGAAGCGTTGGGTTTTCATCTTTCAGGCGGCGGTAATTTTCATCATACAGTTTAAAGTTACCAAACTTATCAATCACCGTGGTTTGCTGGGCGGTGATCAGTGCCAGTTCGCGTGAATCGCCGGCAATGATCCAGCGGCGCGGGCTTTCGTTAAATAGATTCCGACCACTACTGTAATCACTTGGGTTAGACGAAACGCCCAGTAAATCCTGTAACAGCGAAACTGAAATATCCAGATGGCTGGTACGGTGGCTATAAGTGGTTGCTACCTTACCTGGCCAATGAATAATCAATGGAACTCGTAACTGATATTGGCTGTAATTGGTATTGGAACCCCAGGAATTGCTGTTGGTTTCATTAAACTCCATACCGTGATTGGAAGTAATGATGACCAACGTATTTTTTAACAGATCCTGTTGCGCCAGTTCACTGATCAGATTCGATAACTCATTATCCGCATTGGTGGCCGATAACTGATAATTGTCTTTCAGGCTTTGCGCGGTGCTTTGCCCGGAAACCGGCTTTTTCAACGCATCAAAATTCTGTAATGTGGCTAGTTCGATATAGCTGAACCAAGGGCTGCCGGATTGCTGCTCAACCCAGTTGCTCCAGGCCGTAATGGTGGCTTCATCCGCATTACTATTGTTGTTGTTCTCGGCCCGGTTAAGCTCCATGCCGCGGAAAATCGTTTCAGAATAGAGCGAATCACTGAAATTATCACCACTAAACAGGCCAAACTGATACTGGTTCTGCTCAAGAACCTGCAACATAATCGGGAGTGTCCCCTGAATTTTTATGCTGCTGGCATAGCTGCTTGGCAGGCCGTAAAATAGTCCGAATAAACCAAACATATCGTTACTTGAGCTGTAATGATCGTTGAATAATAAATTCTGCTCGGCGAACGCGTAGGTTGTCGGCATGGCCTCTGCAGAAACCATATCAGCGCGTAAATTATTGACACTGACCATCAGAATATTCAATTTATTCGGGCGACGACTAAACTGGATTGGTTCTAATGGGTAGCTAACCAGGCTTACCCCTTCCGGATTCTCTTTTAAGCGCTGCTCATACTCAGCCCGATCAAACAGACCATGTTTTTCCATAAAACTCTTAGCAGTCATAGGATAAGAGAGCGGGAAATTTGAGCGCTGAGTTGTTACCGGAGTATAGAGTGCCGCATCCGACCAGGAGTAGATCAGATGGCTGGCAATAAAGCAGAGAAAGAACAACGCGGCAATTGGTCGGCCTACATGTTTGTGCGCCAACCTGCGCTGTTTCTTCCATACCCATTCGGAAAGGCCTAATTGCAGAATGAAAATCGCTGGCACCAGGATAAACAGGTGCTGCAGATCACTGGCAAATGAACTATCACTGTCGCCGATCAACACTTCCCAGACTACTGGCGTCATATGCAGGTTTAGTGCCTTATACGCTTGAGTGTCGATCAGTAACAACGAAAGGCCAAACGTCGCCAGGCAAACGGTCACTAAACGTAATAACTTACGAGAAGGCAGAATAAAAGTGAGCGGGAAAACGATCAGCAGATAAATGGCAAAGATAAGGAAGGCAAAATGGCCGACCCAGGATACCGCTAAATAGACCTGACCGAGTAACGAATCCGGCCAAGGAGATTGCATGATATAGCGCGTACCGATCAACATCGACGCGATGATGTTGAAGAAGGCAAACCAGTGCCCCCATCCTACCAGGCGGGAGACGCGTTCCCCATAAGTGTTATCACTATCGACCATGTCTGTGCGCTATACCTGTTAAATTAATGAACGGATTTTTCGATAGAGGCAGTCAGTGCTTCAGCAAATTTTTCAGCAATTACTTTACGTTGCGATGCTGCGATATTCTGATTCAGTACATTGGTGGCAATGTTGCCGGCAATCATAAGAACCAGTTCTGGTGACGCTTCATGCTTATCAAAAACCGCTGCAATTTCGGTCAGGATAGTTTCAATTTTTTGGTCACTGTATTTCGATGTAATTGGCATATAGACTCTGAAGATGATAGAAAAACGCTTAATGATACCCTAGTATAGCGTTTTACTGAAACCTCAAAGATAACAATTTCATTATGAGTCTGAACCTATCTAACGTTATTTTGCACCAACTGCGCAAAAATGAATCTGACGAACTAACTGTTAAGTTCCGTAGCCACTCCCTTGATCACGATGCTTTCGCGGAAAATTTAGTCGCTGAGTTGCATAGGGTGTTTAATGCCAAAGCCGCTAAAGGATTCGGTCTGTTCAAACCAGAAAGCGAAGTGAAGCAGTGGTTACAAGACTTCAGAACCAACACCTTGTCCTTTCAGGAATTTTCTCAGTCGTGCGCTAATAAACTCAAAGATGAACTTAGTAAGTATCCGTTTGCCGAAGAGGGAATTCTGGTGCTGGCTGAATATCAGACGCTAGCCACTGACTATCTGTTGATTGCATTATTGCCGACCAATCAAAGCCTGAAAGTAACAGAAGGGCTGGATATCAGTGCGACCGATTATCTGGATATCAACAAAATGGATATTGTGGCGCGGATTGATTTAAGTACTTACGAAAATGATTCGGATTCAACCCGTTATCTCTCTTTTATAAAAGGTCGGGTAGGGCGAAAAGTCTCTGATTTCTTCCTTGATTTTCTTCAGGCCGATGTCGGTCTGGATGCTAAACAACAGAACCAGATTCTGATGCAGGCTGTTAATGATTTCTGCAGTGATGCTGCTTTTGAAAAGCAGGAAGCAGATAACTATAAGAAGCAGGTTTACGATTACTGCAACGATCAGATTAAATCGGGTGAAGAAGTTGAGATTAAAGCACTTTCGCAAGAACTGCCTTCATCCAGTCAGGGAACCAGTTTTTTTGATTATACCGAAGTGAATGGTTATGAACTGGAAGAGAGTTTTCCTGCCGACCGTAGCACTGTGCGCAAGTTAACTAAATATGTCGGTGCAGGTGGCGGATTGAATGTGAGTTTTGATAGTCTGCTGCTTGGTGAGCGCGTATTTTATGATCCGGAAACTGATACGCTGACGATCAAAGGAACGCCCCCAAATTTGCGTGAGCAGCTAAACCGTAAGAGTTAGCCCGAAAACGAATAATCGCGTGAGCAGAAGCGAACGTTTGATGTAGAATGTAACGTAATGAACTGACAAATTTGCGCTAGACGAAAAAAAAGTCAGATTTTTAAATTTAATCTTGAGATTTACCCCGGAACCACTTATAGATGGTGGACTCATTTTATTAGAGACAAATGGAGAATGTGTGTGATGAGAGTAGGTTTAATTGGGTGGCGTGGAATGGTGGGCTCTGTGCTCATGCAACGCATGGTAGAAGAACGCGATTTTGACCACATTGAACCTGTATTTTACAGTACTTCACAGGTCGGTATCCCTGCGCCAAACTTTGGCAAAGACGCTGGAATGCTACAAGATGCTTTCGATATTGAAAGCCTGAAGCAACTGGATGCAATCATTACCTGTCAGGGTGGCAGCTACACCGAGCAAGTTTATCCTCAGCTTCGTCAAGCTGGCTGGAAAGGCTACTGGATTGATGCTGCATCAACTCTGCGTATGGCTAGCGACTCTATCATCACACTGGATCCGGTTAACCTGGCGCAAATCCAGGAAGGTATTCAAAAAGGCACCAACACTTACGTTGGTGGTAACTGCACCGTTAGCCTGATGTTAATGGGCCTGGGTGGTCTGTTTGAAAAAGGCATGGTTGAGTGGATGAGTGCCATGACTTATCAGGCTGCTTCTGGTGCGGGTGCGCAGAACATGCGCGAACTGATCGCACAGATGGGTGTGATCCACGATAGCGTGAAAGATGAGCTAGCCACACCATCGAGTTCAATTCTTGATATTGACCGCAAAGTGGCAGAAACCATCCGCTCAAGTGCTTACCCAACCGATAAATTTGGTGCACCTCTTGCTGGTTCATTAATTCCTTGGATCGATGTAAAACGCGACAATGGTCAGAGCAAAGAAGAGTGGAAAGCGGGTGTAGAAGCAAACAAGATTCTGGGTTCTTCTCAGTCACCAATCGCAATCGATGGTACTTGTGTACGTATCGGTGCAATGCGCTGTCACTCTCAGGCCCTGACTATCAAGCTGAAACAGTCTGTACCGATGGATGAAATCGAAGAGATCATTGCATCACATAACCAGTGGGTCAAAGTGATTCCAAACGACCGCGATATAACGGCTCAGGAACTAAGCCCGGCGAAAGTCACCGGTACTCTGTCAGTGCCAGTTGGCCGTTTACGTAAAATGTCGATGGGTGATGATTTCTTAAACGCATTTACCGTGGGTGACCAGTTACTATGGGGGGCTGCTGAGCCACTACGTCGTACACTGCGCATTATCTTGGAAGCAAAATAATCGGATTTCGGTCGATAAGTTGACTGAACAAAAAGAGCACGATTGGTCGTGCTCTTTTTTATGGTCTGGATTATTTTATTTGTTACTTATTCACAACCGGAACAACCCGTTTATCCGGATCGGCCAATTCACTACCACAATGCTTGCAGTACAATGCATCGGTGTCATGACCAGCCTGTGAACAGTTCGGGCATTTGACCAGCTCTTTATGTGCATTAATTTCACTATTTAATTCAGCACTGATGATCCCGGTCGGGACAGCAATAATCGAGTAACCGAGTAACATGGTCAGCGATGCCAAGGCTTTTCCTAATACGGTTTGAGGTACTAAATCGCCATAACCTACCGTAGTAATGGTCACAATCGCCCAATAGATACTTTGTGGAATACTTGTAAAGCCATTTGCTGGCCCCTCGACTACATAGATTAAAGAACCAAAAATAGTAACTAGGATAAAGACGGTGCTGAAAAAGATCAGGATTTTACGTCTGGATGCGTATAACGAACGCATCAACAAATTCGAGTCCTGAAGAAATCTGACCAGCTTGAGAATTCGGAAAATGCGTAGAACGCGCAGAAAGCGGATCACCCCAATAAACGATGCACTGGGGAACAAAAGAGATAAGTAGGTTGGCAATATGGTCAGTAGATCAATAATTCCATAGAAACTTTTCGCGTACGCTGATGGTTTGGGTGAACAGTACAGTCGGGCGATATACTCAAGCGTAAATAAGCCAGTAAAGAAGTACTCCAATCCACGTAGCAAAGAATGCCACTCCTGGTTGATAGAGGCGATAGATTCCAGTATCAGCACTGTCAGAGAAGAGATAATGGCAATAATTAACGCTAGGTCAAACAGCTTACCGGCACGAGTATGGGTGCCAAAAATAATAATATAAAGTTCAGTGCGCAAAGTATTGCTTTCGATTTGGTGGGGCATATTTGAAAAGTTTCCTGCTTATATTTAGGTTAGGTTCCACCAAACTATCGATGCTGAATAATGTAAAACACCGTTTTGATATAAAAAATCAATTGGTCAAATTATTCATCATGAAAGGGCTGAATTATACAGTTTTACTACAAAACCATGTTAGTAATGCTTGTGCTATAAGTCGAACAAAAGCGTGTGATACTCCCGACAAAAAATCCTTCTCGATCCCCATATTGGCATCAAAATTGTTAGGTCCGCGACACTTTACCTAAAATTTGCCATTACTACGCTTTATGGCTTGTTCAATTTACCATCTGGACTATATTAGATAGTGGCACGAAAAGTTGTTGTTACACGTTCATAAATTGTTCACTTTTGAAAGTTTTCTACATACTTAAGTAATTTTTCATTTTTTTTTATAAATAATTTGTGTGATGTTGGTTTGATTTATTGTATAAAACAACAAGAAAAACAGAGGCTTGCTAATCGATGCTTGTAGATCAAAACAAGGCATAGCGAATAAATTTTTCAGAACTGATCTGAGTCAATGTTTTAAAGAACTGAAAGCTTATACTCATCCGTGAAAGTTTTTTACTAAGTCTGAATCGCACAAAAACTTCAATTTTTCAGTAAATTGGCCAGCAAGACACTTAATAAAGAATTTTTACTATTTTTTAATTTAATGGAGATTCAATATGCCTGTAACTAACTTGGCTGAATTAGATGCTTTAGTAGCACGTGTACAAGCGGCTCAGAAAGAGTTTGCTACTTATTCTCAAGAACAAGTAGACAAAATTTTCCGTGCAGCTTCACTGGCGGCTAACCAAGCTCGTATTCCTCTAGCGCAACAAGCGGTAGAAGAATCTGGCATGGGTATTGTGGAAGATAAAGTAATCAAGAACCACTTCGCATCTGAATTCATCTACAACAAGTATAAAGATGAAAAAACTTGTGGTGTTCTTGAAGAAGACGAAAGCATGGGTACTATGACCATCGCTGAACCGGTTGGCATCATCTGTGGTATCGTCCCAACGACTAACCCAACTTCAACAGCGATCTTCAAGTCTCTTATCTCTCTTAAAACTCGTAACGGTATCATTTTCTCGCCACACCCACGTGCGAAAAATTCTACTAACGATGCAGCGAAACTAGTTCTTGAGGCAGCGGTAGCAGCGGGTGCACCAAAAGACATCATCGGTTGGATTGACCAGCCATCAGTTGAGCTTTCTAACGCACTGATGAAACACGAAGGTATCGCTCTGATCCTTGCTACTGGTGGTCCAGGCATGGTTAAAGCGGCTTACTCTTCAGGTAAACCAGCAATTGGTGTAGGTGCGGGTAACGTTCCAGTTGTTATCGACGAAACTGCAGACATCAAACGTGCAGTAGCTTCTGTTCTTATGTCTAAGACATTTGATAACGGCGTAGTATGTGCTTCTGAGCAGGCTGTCATTGTACACAAAGACGTATACGATGAAGTGAAAGCGCGTTTCGCTTCTCACAAAGCTCACGTGCTAAGCAAAGCTGATGCAGATAAAGTACGTAAAACAATCCTTATCGACGGCGCACTAAACGCGAAAATCGTTGGTCAGCCAGCAGCTAAAATCGCTGAAATGGCGGGTGTTAAAGTTCCTGCTGACACTAAAGTACTTATCGGTGAAGGTCTGGGCAAAGTTGCTTACGAAGACGAATTTGCACATGAGAAATTGTCTCCATGTCTAGGTATGTTTAAAGCAGATAGCTTTGAAGATGCGGTAGACCAAGCAGTAACTATGGTAGAAATCGGTGGTATCGGTCACACATCTGGCCTGTACACTAACCAAGACGTTAACGCTGACCGTATCCGTTACTTCGGTGACAAACTAAAAACAGCTCGTATTCTTGTAAATATCCCAACCACTCACGGTGGTATCGGTGACCTTTACAACTTCAACGTAGCACCATCTCTAACGCTAGGTTGTGGTTCTTGGGGTGGTAACTCTATCTCTGAGAACGTAGGTCCTAAACACCTAATCAACAAGAAAACTGTTGCGAAGCGAGCTGAAAACATGTTGTGGCATAAACTACCTAAATCAATCTACTTCCGTCGTGGTAGCCTTCCAATCGCTCTAGGCGATCTAGAAGGTAAGAAACGTGCATTCCTGGTAACTGACCGTTTCCTATTCAACAACGGTTACGCGGATGAAGTAGTAAGCCTGCTTAAAGCTCAAGGCATGGAAGTTCAAACATTCTTTGATGTAGAAGCTGATCCAACTCTATCTGTAGTAGAGAAAGGTGCCGCTCAAATGGCTAGCTACCAACCAGATGTTATTCTTGCTCTAGGTGGTGGTTCACCAATGGATGCAGCGAAAATCATGTGGGTAATGTACGAACACCCAGAAACTCACTTCGAAGAGCTTGCAATGCGCTTTATGGACATCCGTAAACGTATCTACAAGTTCCCTAAAATGGGTCAGAAAGCTGAGCTTGTATGTATTACTACAACTTCTGGTACTGGTTCTGAAGTTACTCCATTCGCGGTTGTTACTGACGACAAGACTGGTGCTAAATACCCACTAGCAGACTATGAACTGACTCCTAACATGGCAATCGTTGATGCGAACCTTGTAATGAACATGCCTAAGTCTCTAACAGCGTTCGGTGGTTACGATGCAGTAACTCACGCTTTGGAAGCTTACGTTTCAGTTCTTGCTAATGAATATTCAGATGGTCAAGCTCTTCAAGCACTTAAGATGCTGAAAGAATACCTGCCATCAAGCTATGCGAACGGTGCAAATGACCCAATCGCTCGTGAAAAAGTACACAACGCAGCAACTATCGCTGGTGTAGCATTTGCGAACGCATTCCTGGGTGTTTGTCACTCAATGGCACACAAAATTGGTAATGCTTTCCACCTACCACACGGTTTGGCTAACGCACTATTGATTTCTGATGTTGTTCGTTACAACGCAAACGACAACCCAACTAAACAAACAGCGTTCTCTCAATACGACCGTCCACAAGCACGTCGTCGTTACGCAGAAGTTGCTGAGCACCTAGGTTTAACTCAGCCTGGTGACCGCACTGCACAGAAAATTGAACGTCTGCTAGGCTGGTTGGATGAGCTGAAAACAGACTTAGACATTCCTAAGTCTATTAAAGAAGCAGGTGTTGCTGAATCTGACTTCCTAGCTCAACTAGATAAAATCTCTGTTGATGCGTTCGATGACCAGTGTACCGGTGCTAACCCACGTTACCCACTGATCTCTGAACTGAAAGAAGTTCTGCTTGCAGCCTACTACGGTAAAGCTTTCGTTGAAGGTGAAACTTTCGAAGGTACTACTGTAATCAAGAAAAAAGCAGACCAAGAAGCAGCAAAAGAAGCTCCAGCTAAAAAAGCTAAAGCTTAATCAATAACTGTAACTCGATAATCAAAGCCCCGGCCGTTAAGCCGGGGCTTTTTCGATCCTAACATTTGATGAGCTATCGTCTGATGCATGACACCGCTACATTGATTCTAAACGCAATCTGAAAATTACTTTATTGTGCCGTTCGTTAAGATCACCGTTCTTTTTTAAGATCGAAGAATGACTGTAGGTCCATTTGATAATTGACGGAATTGGATTATGTCAGTCAACATTGTGCTTAAGAGAGTTGGAAGTATAAGGAGAAGGAAGGAGAGAGAAACGAAGCCGGTGAGTGGATTCAGTATGACTTCAATCAGCTGTAAATATAGTCACATTTACCGAATAAAAAATCCCGAAAGGAGTGATCCTTCCGGGATAAATCAGTTAGCCAACCCAACTACGTCAGTTAACTTGTTCGAGGCGCTAAGTGATTAAGCCAGAACATCCGTTGCTACTTTATAGGAAGGGTCTTCCTGAACGTTAATTTCGATTAAGCTACCAGCTTTGATTAATAGCTTACGACAATCTGGACTGAGGTGACGTAAGTGCAAGGTTTTACCCAAAGCTGCATAGCGCTCTGCCAGTGTTTCGATGGTTTCGATTGCAGAGTGATCGGCAACACGTGACTGGCCAAAATCAACAATCACATTTTCCGGGTCATTCCCGGCATCAAACAGCTCTAAAAAATTAGCGGCGGAGCCGAAGAAGATCGGTCCGTGGATAACATACAACTTGCTGCCATCCTCTAATGTATTGCTGCTGGCGTAGATATGCTTAGCATGATCCCAGGCGAACATCAGTGCTGAAGCTATGACGCCGACACCTACGGCAATGGCTAAATCGGTAAATACGGTGACGACCGTTACTAGAACAATCACGAAAAAGTCTTTCTTAGGTACGCGGCGAGCCAGTTTAAAGGTGGCCCATTCAAATGTACCAATAACCACCATAAACATTACCCCTACCAGGGCAGCTAACGGAATCATCTCGATTAGCGACGATGCAAACAGAATAAAGAACAGCAACATTACCGCAGCTACGATACCCGAGAGTCGTCCACGACCACCGGAATTAATATTGATCATCGACTGACCAATCATCGCACAGCCACCCATTGCACCAAAGAACGAGCAGGTAATGTTAGCCAAACCTTGCCCCATACATTCACGGTTAGCTCGGCCACGGGTATTGGTCATTTCGTCCAGAACAGTTAGGGTCAGCAGAGATTCAATCAGACCGATGGCCGCTAGGATCACGGCATAAGGGAGAATGATAAGCAAGGTATCCAGACTAAAAGGAACGCTAGGAATGGCAAAGCTTGGTAGGTTGCCAGCCAGTGTCGCGGATGTATCTCCAGACATAGTACGCAGAAAATCTACTACAGTACGAGTATCCAAGCCTAGCAACTGCACCAAAAGGGTTACGACCAGAATTGCAGCCAGCGATGAAGGAACGGCTTTCGTGAACTTAGGCAAAAAGTGGATAATTGCCATGGTTAGAGCAACCAGACCAAGCATCAATAGCATATCTGGTTGAGGTAACCAATCGAGAGTACCAAGCTGGTTGGGCATCTTGAACTGGCCAAGCTGGGCGAGGAAAATAACGATCGCCAAGCCATTGACGAAACCGATCATTACCGGAGCTGGCACCATGCGAATAAACTTACCTAAACGAAAAATACCGGCAGAAATTTGCAGAACACCAGCGAGTAAAATAGTGGCAAAAAGGTAGTTAACGCCGTGTTCAGAAACGAGGCTGACCATAACCACGGCCATCGCTCCAGTAGCCCCGGAGATCATACCTGGGCGGCCACCAAAAATGGACGTAACCAGGCCAACAATAAAGGCCGCATATAAGCCAACCATAGGGTCGACGCCAGCAACGAAAGCAAAGGCGACCGCTTCGGGAACCAGAGCTAACGCTACTGTGAGCCCGGATAGAACATCATTTTTTACAGATGGTTGAGATGATTTTGAAGTATCAGACATGAGTATTTTATAAGTAAGGTGGGTGTGAATACCGAATAACTTAACCAGGCTTTATGACAATATTTGGTCACAGATTAGGCAGTTTGGTGCGAAGGTCGAATGCTACAGAAAAGTGTGATGAAATTCAACAAATAGAGGTGTTGGTTAGGGGATTGATGGGAAAAAGAAAGAGCAACCCAAAGGTTGCTCTCTATGAGGAACTTACTGATAACTGGTTATCAGAATTGTTGAGGTTTAGTCATTACCGCATTAGCCTGGCTAGTCGCAGCTTGGCTTCCGGCACTACGTCCCTGATAACGTTCAGTTTTCAGTGGTGCAGCATTAATCGCGATCTCAGCTAGTTCACTTGATGGCGCAGGCGCTTTTGTCATCGCCGCGCTCGCCTTACCTTTAACTCCAGCGGTCAGGCCGGTCATGGTGGTTGCTTTTTCAGCTACGGCAGTAACAACGCTTTGCACCGCTTCTACTATTTCTGGTTGTTGCTCAACGATCATTTCAACCACAGGAGCTTGAGCTTCGTTTAATTCAGCAACCTGTTCGATCTCGACAGGCACGGCTTCAGCTTCTACCACAACAGCTTTTTCTACTACAGAATCAACATCAGGGCGACTTACAATAACCTTGCCCATTGCCATTTCAGGACAGGCTACACCACCAATATTAGCAACGGTTTCAGTAACCACTTCAGTCACAACCGGAGCCTGAATGGCGGTATCGACGACATCAATTGCTTCAACTGGAGTGAAAGTTTGCTCAGCTGCTTTAGGTTTTGCCGGCTTATAGCTCACATCATAACGAGGCATCACTTTGCCCATTGCCATTTCTGGTGAAGCTACGCCACCTTTACGTAATCTGAACGGATTCGGTCTGCGTTCACGTCCGCGACGACGACGTTGACCATTAGCTCGAAGATGGCGAGGTGAACGGCGGCTACGACGCTGTTTGTTTTCACCTTCGTTTTCCTCGTTTTGTGCCTGCTGATCCGCAACGATTTGTGATACAGCTTCAGCAGCTAAGACTTCATTCGCTACCGGGTTAATTTGTGTAGTTTCTTCAACCAGAGAAGCTTCTGCTGTCTGATCTTGTGCTGCATTAACTCGTACCGATTTGTTCAGTTTACGGCGCTGACGACGTTCTTTAACAACGGCTGTCTTTTCAGTTTCGGCAGGGCTTTCAGTCGCTGCATTCCCTTGTTGTGCATCCTGAGCCAGCTTTTTACCATCTTCCTCTAACTTATTGTTTTTGGAAGATTCTGGTTTATTACGGCGATCCTGTTTAGGTTTGCGAGTACGTGGTTTTCGATTCGTATTCGCTTCATTCGCTGTTTCTACTGCGTTATCTTCCGTAGCTTCAATGCCTTGGTTGTCTTTGGCATTATTATTACGGCGATCACGGTTAGGTCGATTACGACGACGGTCGCGTGGTTTGCGATTTTGGTTATTGGTTGCCTGAACTTCTTTCTCTGGTTCAGCCTTTTCAATAGTAGTTGTTTCACCAGCGCCAGAGAATAGGCCGCCTAGTGCTTTAAACAGGCGAGAAATCAGACCCGGTTTGGTTTCGGCATTGTTAGCCGGAACTGGTTTCTGTTCGCTTACTACTTCTGCTGGTGCGGCAGGAGCTGAAGGTGTTGGTGCTGCGGTTGTTGGAGCAGCAAAACCTTTCAGTACTGGCTCTTCGATACGACGTGGTTTGACATCGATATCAGCCACTTCTTTCTCCGCATCACGCAGCGCATCCAGTTTTTGCGGAACCAGATAAGAAAGCATTTCGTGTTCTTCACCTTCACGGATACGGATCACTTCAAAATGAGGAGTTTCCATATCAGCATTCGGTACAACGATGATGTTTACATCCTGAATCCGTTCAATATGGTTAACCGAGCGTCGTTTCTCGTTAAGCAGGTAAGAAGCAATCGATACAGGTACAACAGCCAATACTTGAGATGTATTATCTTTTAACGCTTCTTCTTCGATCAGACGTAATACTGACAGTGCCAGTGATTCGTTATCACGAACAACACCAGTACCACTACAACGTGGACAGATGTGGTGACTTGCTTCTGCCAGAGAAGGGCTTAGGCGCTGGCGAGACATTTCCAGCAGACCAAAGCGAGAAATTCGACCAATCTGTACGCGTGCGCGGTCTAAACGGACGGCATCACGCAGACGGTTTTCTACTTCACGCTGATGGCGCACTGGCGTCATATCGATAAAGTCGATAACCACCAGACCACCTAAGTCACGCAAGCGAAGTTGGCGGGCAATTTCATCTGCTGCTTCAAGGTTGGTATTGAGTGCGGTTTCTTCGATATCACCGCCTTTGGTTGCTCGTGCTGAGTTGATATCAATAGAAGTAAGCGCTTCGGTTGGGTCAATAACAATTGAACCGCCGGAAGGCAGACGAACTTCACGCTGGAACGCAGATTCAATCTGGCTTTCAATCTGATAGTGACTGAATAGTGGCACTTCACCATCGTATTTTTTAACACGATTAATGAAATCAGGGCGAACCAGTTTGATATGTTCCAGAGCTCGCTCATAGATGGTGTTACTGTCGATGAGAATTTCACCGATATCACGACGCAAATAGTCACGAATCGCACGGACGATAACATTACTTTCCTGGTGAATCAGGAAAGGTGCCGGATTTGAATCAGAGGCCTGCTTGATAGCACTCCAGTGATTGATCAGCACATTTAAGTCCCATTCAAGCTCTTCAGCCGATTTGCCAACACCTGCAGTACGAACGATAAGACCCATACCCTGTGGTAGCTGGAGAGAGCTTAATGCTTCTTTCAACTCGGTGCGCTCATCACCTTCGATACGGCGGGAAATACCACCGGCACGTGGGTTGTTTGGCATCAAAACCAGATAGCTACCGGCAAGCGAGATAAACGTGGTTAATGCAGCGCCTTTGCTGCCACGTTCTTCTTTCTCGACCTGAACAATAACTTCCTGGCCTTCGCTGAGCACTTCTTTAATGTTGGGACGACCCTGATAAGTGTAGCCAGCAGGGAAGTACTCTTTAGCTACTTCTTTCAAAGGCAGGAAACCGTGACGTTCAGCGCCGTAATCTACGAAAGCGGCTTCTAAACTAGGTTCAACGCGAGTAATGCGTCCTTTGTAAATGTTGGCTTTTTTTGACTCATGCCCAGGGCTTTCGATATCCAGATCGAAAAGACGCTGGCCATCGACCAGCGCTACACGCAACTCTTCTTTCTGAGTTGCGTTAATTAACATTCTTTTCATTTAAAATCTCGTTGTATTTCTTTGTTTTGATTATGGTTCTCGTTGTCTTTTTTACTCTTCACGGTGTCAGATCCCATGGCTTATCTTTACAGCCTCCCGGCTGGAGGGATGCTCTTAACGGACACATCAGCTACCACAGAGGTTCTCCCTGTGACCCGCAAATTACGGTGATTACTCGACATGAAGAGACGTGAGTAGAACAACAAGAAAAAAACATTTCTTTAAGAGTCTTACGCCGGTTGCTGCACTAAAGAATATGCTATCTACTCAAAATGATACAAAAGAAGGGAGTGGCGAACAAAAAACACCAGGCCTTCTAATGCAGGGGTGAACTATAGCAGCGGAGGTTTGTTTGAGCAATCAGCTTTATGTAAATTGGTGTTTATCAGCCCAATAGATGTGCATAAATCGTCTGTTTGGGCGCTAAAGCAGGATAGAATTGCCTTTTCGCCATTAACTACGTGGTGATTAGCTGTGGATTTCTCGGTATGATGTTGCCCGGAGAGTTAAAGCCGCTGACCGGATTTTTCGTTGTGTGGATAACTTTCTTTTAATTAACCTTGTTTTAAATGTGCTTTTTTAGCCTTAATCAGTAGTGCCCGATGAATCAGATAAAAACAGAAGTCAAACTTGTCGAAATTGACGAAGATATGGCAGGACAACGTATCGATAATTTTTTACGCAACCAGCTTAAAGCACTGCCGAAAAGTGTTGTGTATCGAATCGTGCGTAAGGGCGAAGTCAGAGTAAACAAAAAACGAATTAAAGCCGAATATAAACTACAGGCGGGCGATGTCGTCCGTATTCCACCCGTTACATTGGATCAGAGTGATGAAAAGGTGGAAACGATTAGCCCTAAACTGCAGAAAGTCGCTCAACTTGAACACTGTATCTTATTTGAAGATGAGCATTTGCTGGTGCTGAATAAGCCGTCGGGTACGGCTGTGCATGGCGGAAGTGGCTTAAAATTTGGAGCGATTGAAGGTTTGCGCGCTTTACGCCCGCAGGCACGTTTTCTCGAATTAGTGCATCGTATTGACCGTGACACGTCTGGAATTTTATTGGTGGCGAAAAAGCGTTCGGCTTTACGTGCATTACAGGCCCAGTTTCGTGAAAAGACGGTGCAAAAATATTATTTGGCTTTAGTGATGGGCAGTTGGCCAGCGAGTAAAAAAGTGGTGAATGCGCCGCTGTTAAAGAATGAAGTAAATAGCATTGTACGGGTTAATCCACAGGGCAAGCCATCTGAAACTCGCTATAAAGTGATTGAAACATTCAAACAGGCTACGCTGGTTCAAGCCAGTCCGATTACCGGGCGTACTCATCAGATTCGTGTACATTGCCAGTACAGTGGAAGCCCAATTGCCTGGGATGACCGCTATGGAGATCGCCGTTTTGATGCTTATACCGCTCAGTTTGGTTTGGACAGACTGTTCCTGCATGCGGCAAATATTCAGTTTACCCATCCGGCGAGTGGTAAAAAGATGGAAATTAACGCTCCTCTCGATCAGCAATTGGAAAAAGTGCTGGCCGGTTTAAGAGCTGATTCAAATAGCTAAAAGCTCAACGTTTTGTTCCCACGGTTCTCCGTGGGAATAGATACCGTAGCTGATAACATTCAGGTTGGAAATGGATTTACCGTTAGCTAAATCACCTGCCAGCCTTCATTATTCAGCATATCAATCAGAGTAATCAAAGGCAGGCCAATCAGGGAGTTGGGGTCTTTACCTTCCAGACGCTCAAACAGTGCAATGCCTAATCCTTCGCTTTTGAAGCTACCAGCACAATCGAGTGGGCTTTCCTTTTTCACATAACTTGCGGCGGCTTGCGGCGTTAAATGGCGGAAGTGAACAGTGAATTGATCCACAGCTACCTGAGTCTGTAGCGTCTGGCTATTGTGCAGTGCAATGCCGGTATAAAAGGTAACGGCCTTGCCACTTTGGTTAAGAAGCTGTTCTATCGCTTTTTGTTTGGTGTGGGGTTTGCCCAGTATCTTCCCATCAACTACGCAGACCTGGTCAGAACCAATTACTAAACTGGGCTCATGCAGTGGGCATTGTTCCGCTTTTAGTTGTGCCAGGCGTTGGACTAATTCTATGGCATTTTCATTGTCTAACGGAGTTTCATCACATTCGGGCCTGGCACAGGTAAACGGAAGGTCAAGCTTTTGCAGAATCTCGCGGCGATAGGGAGAAGTAGAGGCAAGGACTAACGGTAAATTATTCATATCGGGCTAAAAACAGTCGTGTTAATTGGAGAAGTTAAATATAATCCGATTCAGTTAACCACAGCTATGCGGAAAAGGAAAAAAATCTAACTTTTTTCCCTTTTTCTTTGACTAAATTTGATTAGGAAGATAATATTCGCGCCCTATGCAAAAGGTAAAAATACCGCGCACGGTTGATCCAGTAAAAACGGCTCAGAAGCGACTTGATTATGATGGTATCATTCAGGTTAGTCTTTTTAAGCGTTTAGAAGAATCAGTCGTCGGCGTAAAACGCGACGCTGAAGTCTCATTATCATTTGGGATGGATGAACAGCGACTTGTTGTTATCTCTGGTAAAGCTAACATCGAAGTCGACGTAGAGTGTCAACGTTGTAATGAGGTTTTCACACATTATTGTGAAGTCAGCTTCAAGTACACTCCCTATCGGGAGGGGCGAGAAGATGAAACACCGGAAGAGTACGATTTGGTAGATCTGAACGAGTACGGTGAGTTAGACCTGATTCAATTGATTGAAGACGAGTTCATCTTAGCTTTACCCCAGATTGCAATGCATGACGAAGCGGATTGTAGCGTTAAATCAGACAATATGGTTTTTGGTGAAATCCCCGACGAAGTTGAGGATAGTAAACCAAACCCATTTGATGTTTTAAAGAGCTTAAAGCGTTAGATTCATCGCTAAGCATTAACACTTATAGGAGTAGGGTCAATGGCCGTACAACAAAACCGTAAAACACGTGCAAAACGTGGCATGCGTCGTTCACATGATGCGCTAACTACAGCTGCACTTTCTGTAGATGCGACTTCAGGTGAAACTCACCTACGTCACAACGTGACTGCCGAAGGTTACTACCGCGGCAAAAAGGTTATCAACAAGTAAGGTTAACCTTTGCAAAATTTAACCGTTGCACTTGATGCAATGGGCGGGGACTCCGGTTCCCGCGTAACAGTGCCTGCCGCCGTGCAGGCACTGTCGCATTTCCCAGAGCTAAAGGTTATTTTAGTCGGTGATTCGAAAGAGCTTGCCGAACAGCTTTCTGCATTAGGTTACGCAGAAGGCTCTCCAGTACGTGAACAGTTGGGTTCACGCCTTGTGCTTGTTCATAGTGAACAGGTCATTTCCGATTCCGCCAAGCCGTCTTTTGCACTTCGTCACAGTTCTGGCAGTTCTATGGCACTTGCGATCGATCTGGTTGCCCAAGGTGAAGCACAAGCTTGCGTTAGTTCCGGTAATACCGGTGCCTTAATGGCATTGTCGCGTTTTCGTCTCAAGTTGTTGCCTGGAATCGAGCGTCCGGCGTTGGTTTCTGCTTTACCCACTGCGTCTGGTCAAAAAACCTGGCTACTGGATTTAGGAGCTAATGTTTCCAGTGATGCGGATTCGCTATTTCAGTTCGCGGTGATGGGTAGCGCGTTAGCGGAACAGCATTTAAATCGTCCGCCGCGGGTTGCGATGTTGAATATCGGTGAAGAAGAAATTAAAGGTAATGATTTGGTTAAACGTTGCGCGGAAATGTTAAAAGAGACGCGTGCGGTTAATTTTATTGGCAATATTGAAGGAAATCAGTTGCTAACCGATACGGCAGACGTGGTAGTCTGTGACGGTTTTGTTGGAAACGTATGTTTAAAAACCTGTGAAGGGACAGCGCAACTTTTTATCGATAGGCTAAAACAGGCAATGTTTAGTTCATCGATAAAAGGTTGGTTTGCCAGATGGTTATTTTCAGACCTGTTTAGTGAGCTAAAAACACTGAACCCCGACCAGTATAATGGTGCAAGTTTGCTAGGATTGCGCGGCATCGTAATTAAGAGCCATGGAAGAGCTGATGTAGGCGCATTCTTCAATGCAATTGGGGAGGCGGTACACGAAGTGAACAGACAAGTCCCCAGTCGTATTAGCGACCGGTTAGAAGAAGTATTACTCGAGAGGCACTAATAGTCTTCATGTTTAGTAAAATTTTAGGTACAGGCAGCTACTTGCCATCTCAGGTGCGTACTAACGCTGATTTAGAGAAAATGGTAGATACGAACGATGAATGGATTGTTACCCGTACAGGTATCAAAGAACGCCGCATCGCTGGTGATGACGAAACCGTAGCAACAATGGGCTATCATGCAGCCGTTAATGCTATTGAGATGGCCGGAATCGATAAAAACGATATCGATATGATCATCGTTGCCACGACCAGTAGTAGTCATACTTTCCCTTCTGCAGCTTGCCAGATTCAGGCGCAGTTGGAAATTAAAGCTTGCCCGGCATTCGATGTAGCAGCAGCTTGTTCTGGCTTTATGTTCGGCCTTTCGATTGCAGATCAATATATCAAATCAGGTGCGTGTAAAAACGTGCTGGTGGTTGGTTCTGATGCGCTTTCACGCTCTTGCGACCCAACTGACCGCTCAACTATCATTATCTTTGGTGATGGCGCCGGTGCTGTGGTTGTTGGTGCCAGCGAAGAGCCAGGAATTCTTTCAACTCATATCTATTCTGATGGTGAATTTGGCCCACTTCTAAGTCTTCCTGTCCCTAAAAATGGTACTGAGAGTGAAGATCAATGGTTGTATATGGCCGGTAATGAAGTGTTTAAAGTCGCCGTTACGCAATTAGCTAAGCTGGTTAAAGATACTTTAGCCGCTAATGATATGGATAAATCTGAGCTTGACTGGTTAGTTCCGCATCAGGCGAATCACCGTATCATTACCGCAACGGCGAAAAAACTGTCACTGCCAATGGAGCAGGTGGTCGTAACGCTGGACCGTCACGGTAATACTTCGGCTGCATCAGTACCAAGTGCACTGGATGAAGCGGTACGTGATGGCCGTATTAAACGCGGTCAGACGATTTTGCTTGAAGCCTTTGGTGGTGGTTTCACCTGGGGTTCTGCACTGGTTAAGTTCTGAGTAAGTGCTATTTTATTGATTGGGGCTGAGTTTAAGCTGCAATTAGGGTTAGTTTTATTATAGGAAAAATGACATGAGCAAGTTTGCTATTGTATTTCCGGGTCAAGGTTCTCAAACAGTAGGGATGCTGGCCGAATTGGGTGAACAGTATGCCGTGGTAAAAGAGACTTTTGCCGAAGCATCTGAAGCACTGGGTTATGATCTTTGGGCATTGGTGCAAAATGGCCCGGCTGAAGATCTCAATCAAACATTCCGTACCCAGCCTGCTTTGCTTGCGTCTTCCGTTGCTATCTGGCGCGTATGGCAGTCACTTGAACTTGCTCAGCCTGAATTGCTGGCGGGTCACAGCCTGGGCGAGTATTCAGCTCTGGTTTGTGCTGGTGTGATTGATTTTAAACAGGCGATTAAGTTGGTAGAACTGCGTGGTCAGTTAATGCAGGCGGCTGTTCCGGCAGGTACGGGTGCAATGTATGCGATTATCGGTTTAGATGATGATGCGGTGGCTAAAGCGTGCGAAGACGCTGCGCAGGGCGATGTTGTTTCTCCGGTTAACTTTAACTCCCCTGGTCAGGTGGTTATTGCCGGTCAGAAAGATGCAGTTGAACGAGCAGGTGCATTGTGTAAAGAAGCGGGTGCTAAACGCGCTCTTCCTTTACCAGTATCAGTGCCTTCACACTGTGCATTGATGAAGCCTGCCGCTGATAAATTGGCCGAAGCTTTGGCTGATATGGAATTCTCGGCTCCTCAGTTCCCAGTGATCAATAACGTAGATGTGAGCGCTGAGACTGATCCGGCGAAAATTAAAGATGCGTTGGTTCGTCAGTTGTACAGCCCGGTTCGCTGGACTGAATCGGTAGAGAAAATGAGTGAACTTGGCATTGAAAACTTATTAGAAGTAGGTCCAGGTAAAGTACTAACTGGTCTGACTAAACGAATCGTTAAAACACTTTCTGCAGCAGCGGTGAATGACGTTGCATCACTTGAAGCAGCAAAGGCATAAAGGGAAACGAAACATGAGTAATTTCATGAATCTGGAAGGTAAAATTGCACTGGTTACTGGTGCTAGTCGTGGTATTGGTCGTGCAATCGCTGAACTATTGGTTGAGCGTGGTGCGACGGTTATCGGTACCGCAACTAGTGAAGGTGGTGCAGCGGCAATCAGTGAATATTTGGGCGCAAATGGTAAAGGTTTTGCGTTAAACGTAACGGATGTTGATTCTATCGAAGTAACATTAAAAGCGATTAACGACGAATTCGGTGCGATCGATATTCTGGTGAATAACGCTGGTATAACTCGCGATAATCTACTGATGCGCATGAAAGATGAAGAGTGGATGGATATCATGGATACCAACTTGACTTCAATCTTCCGTCTGTCAAAAGCGGTTCTCCGTGGCATGATGAAAAAACGTTCTGGCCGTGTTATCAATGTAGGTTCCGTTGTTGGCACCATGGGTAACGCAGGGCAGGCAAACTACGCTGCAGCGAAAGCTGGCGTAATTGGTTTCACCAAGTCTATGGCACGTGAAGTTGCTTCTCGTGGCGTGACTGTGAATACAGTAGCTCCAGGTTTTATCGAAACTGATATGACTAAAGCGCTGAATGACGACCAACGTGCAGCGACGTTGGCACAAGTACCAGCAGGTCGTTTGGGTGATCCGCGTGAAATTGCCTCAGCAGTCGCATTTTTAGCGTCTCCTGAAGCGGCATATATCACTGGTGAAACTCTTCACGTGAATGGTGGTATGTATATGGTATAGTAACGAGCTTGAATAAAGTTGAAAAATCCGTTTTTTAGCTTTATTTGCTGCCTTGTTACTTAGTGCGCAACATTTGTGCATGATTTATGTCAAAAATGGTCTGAATTTCGGTTAAAATCGTTAAAATTTGTGGTTTGACCAGCGATGACCCTCTTGCAACTTTCCCTAGTTCTAATAAACTACGGAATCATCGCATTGAGCGAAATCTGTAAAGGAAAAGAAAAAAATGAGCAACATCGAAGAACGCGTAAAGAAAATCATTGTTGAACAACTAGGTGTAGACGAAGCAGAAGTTAAAAACGAAGCTTCTTTCGTTGAAGATCTAGGTGCTGATTCTCTAGACACTGTTGAGCTTGTTATGGCTCTAGAAGAAGAATTCGACACTGAAATTCCAGATGAAGAAGCTGAGAAGATCACTACTGTTCAAGCAGCGATCGACTACGTAAACAGCGCTCAGTAATCTATCTCTCCAGGCGGCCTTCTGGCCGCCTGAGTTTTTCTGTCTCGTCCTTAAACTCTTCTTAGAAATTTTCAGCTCCGGAGAATATGATTGTGTCCAAGCGTCGTGTAGTTGTCACTGGTATGGGTATGCTAACTCCAGTTGGTAATACAGTAGAATCTTCGTGGAAAGCCCTATTAGAAGGTCAAAGTGGTATCGTTAATATTGACCACTTTGATGCAACTGAATTTTCAACTCGTTTTGCAGGCCTGGTTAAAGACTTTGATTGCGAACAGTACATGTCTAAAAAAGATGCTCGCAAAATGGATCTTTTCATCCAATATGGTATTGCAGCGGGTATCCAGGCTCTTGATGATTCGGGCCTGCAAGTGACCGAAGAAAATGCGCCACGTATTGGTGTTGCTATCGGTTCTGGTATCGGTGGCCTTGACCTGATCGAAAGTGGCCACCAGGCGCTGGTTGAAAAAGGTCCGCGCAAAGTAAGTCCATTTTTCGTACCTTCAACTATTGTAAACATGGTTGCAGGTAACCTGTCGATTATGCGCGGTCTGCGTGGTCCGAATATCGCGATCTCTACCGCCTGTACTACGGGTCTGCATAATATTGGCCATGCTGCACGTATCATCGCTTACGGCGATGCAGATGCGATGGTTGCCGGCGGTGCAGAAAAAGCATCAACTCCTCTGGGCATGTCTGGTTTTGGCGCGGCAAAAGCGCTGTCAACCCGCAACGATGAGCCGCAAAAAGCGTCTCGCCCATGGGATAAAGACCGTGATGGTTTTGTGTTGGGTGACGGTGCTGGTGTTATCGTACTGGAAGAGTACGAACACGCGAAAGCTCGTGGAGCAAAAATCTATGCAGAACTGGTTGGATTTGGTATGTCAGGTGATGCTTATCATATGACCAAACCTACGCCTGACGGTTCTGGCGGCGCATTGGCAATGGAAGCGGCGATGCGTGATGCAGGTGTAACCGGTGAACAGATCGGTTATGTCAACGCGCACGGTACGTCAACACCTGCGGGTGATGTTGCTGAGATCGCTGGTATCAAGCGTGCGCTTGGCGAAGCGGGATCTAAACAAGTTTTAGTTTCTTCTACTAAATCGATGACTGGCCATTTATTAGGTGCAGCAGGTTCTGTAGAAGCAATCATCACTATTCTATCTCTGGTTGATCAGATGGTTCCGCCAACGATCAACCTGGATAATCCGGAAGAAGGGTTGGATATCGACCTGGTACCGCATACCGCTCGTAAGGTAGAAGGTATGGAGTACGCAATCTGTAACTCTTTCGGTTTTGGTGGTACTAACGGATCACTACTTTTCAAAAAAATCTAATTCATTAGGTTTATTTGCTTGAGTTAAAACGGCTTGATGCATAGCATTGAGCCGTTTTTGTTTATAAAGGATGAAAAAATGTTCTGGGTGAATGGAGAGCAGCAGCAGACGATAGCACTCGGTGATCGTTCATTTCAGTATGGTGATGGCTGTTTTACCACTATGTTGGTGGTGGCCGGGCAGATTCAGTATTGGCACTATCACCAGCAGCGGTTGGAAAACTGTCTCAATGTGCTGGCTATTCAGCATCCGGACTGGGTAAGTGTTAAGCAGTGGCTCGACATGGCGATTGAATCGGCCTCTGCTGTGGCAGTAAAAAGTGGTATTAAGCTGCATATCAGCCGTGGAGTTGGTGGGCGTGGATATAGCACTCAGGGCTTTAACTCACCTAATGTCACCATTAGTACCTTTGCTTTCCCGCTGTATTATGAAGAGTGGCAACGCAGCGGAGTAGAGTTGGGAGTCTGCGAAACCCGCCTAGGGTTGAATCCACTGCTTGCCGGACACAAACATAATAATCGTCTTGAGCAGATTCTGATCAAATCAGAACTGGAATCACATGGCTTGGCTGATGGGGTAGTATTGGATCTCAACGGTCATATTACAGAAACCAGCATGGCGAATCTGTTTTGGCTGAAAGAGGGAACGTTATTCACCCCGATGCTTGAATTAGCTGGTGTGGCAGGTGTAATGCGCCGCCATGTTATAGCTTTGGCCAATGAAGTCGGCACGACAGTGAAGCAGGGGTATTATACAATGCCGGAATTGTTGGCGGCAGACGAAGTATTTATCACCAATAGCATTCTGGGGATCGCGCCAGTTTGTGCTATTGATGGGCAGAAATTCCCGGTAGGGATAATTACGCAGAGTTTACAAGAGCGAGTGTTAAGTGTTTAAAAAGTTAGTTATTTTTATTGCTATTACTGTAATTGCTGGCTTGGCCGGCTATCAGTATCTGGAAAAGCAGGTTGATAAATTTGTTACTCAGCCATTGAAAATAGAAAGTAAACAGTTTGTGACGGTGAAAAGCGGTATGTCGCTCAACAGTCTGCTCCAACAGTTTATTGAGCAGCAATGGATTAATCCTTCATTTGTTGCTTCTCACTTGCACCGTTTTCGCCCCGACCTGATTGCGATCAAAGTAGGAACTTATCAGGTGACCGATACCGATAACCTGGAACTGGTACTACAACGCTTAATTAATGGCAAGGAATATCAGTTTTCGATTACCTTTGTTGAAGGCAGTCGTTTCAGCGATTGGCGTACAATCCTCGCCAGTGCACCGCACTTAGAGCAGACGCTGAGTGAGAGTTCAGAGGCAGAAATAGCGCAAAAACTGGGAATTGAGAAAGAGAAGCTGGAAGGACTGTTCCTGGCTGAAACCTACCACTATACCCAGGGAATGTCTGATCTGGATATTTTGTCCCGTGCGCATGCAAACTTGAATAGCGTGCTCGCTAAGGCGTGGGAAGATCATGACCAGGCTCTTCCTTTAAAGAATGAATATGAAGCCTTAACACTGGCGTCAATTATTGAAAAAGAGACTTCGCTGGCAGAAGAGCGTCAGGAAATTGCGTCGGTATTCATTAATCGACTCAATCGTGGAATGCGTTTACAGACCGATCCGACAGTGATCTATGGTCTGGGCGAAGCTTATGACGGCAATATCCGCAAGCGGGATTTAACCAAACCAACACCATACAATACTTATGTTATAGATGGTTTACCGCCAACGCCAATCGCGATGGTTGGTGCCGCTTCGATTGAGGCTGCGCTCAATCCGAGCGATTCCGCTTATCTGTTTTTCGTTGCCAGTGGTAAGGGTGGACATGTATTTTCCAAATCACTGGCTGAGCATAATCGGGCAGTAAGAAACTATTTAAAACAATTAAGATCAAACAGATGAATGCAAAATTTGTAGTTATTGAAGGATTAGAAGGTGCAGGGAAGAGCACCGCTATTGCTACGGTGGTCGCTACCCTCAATCAATTGGGCGTGACAAACCTGACTCAGACGAGGGAACCTGGTGGTACAGGATTAGCTGAAAAGCTTCGAGAACTGGTTAAGCAGGAACACCAAGACGAAACCTTACAGGATATGACCGAACTACTGCTGATGTATGCGGCACGGGTTCAACTGGTTGAGAATGTGATAAAGCCAGCGCTGGGAAATGATATTTGGGTGGTGGGTGATCGTCACGATCTCTCATCTCAGGCCTATCAGGGTGGTGGTCGTCAGATCGACGCTGCAACATTAGCCAGTTTAAAACAGGTAACACTGGGCGATTTTAAACCTGATTTTACGCTGTATCTGGATATTGATCCGAAAGTTGGGCTGGAACGGGCACGCGGGCGCGGTGAGCTTGATCGGATTGAAAAAATGGATTTGAGTTTTTTTGAACGTACAAGGGCGCGCTATTTGAAGCTGGCAGAACAGGATGACAGCATTGTCGTTATCAATGCCAATCAGTCATTAGATGAAGTTCAACAGGATATCACTGCAGCATTAACCCAGTGGTATCAAAGCTTATAGGTGGGCATATGGCACTTTATCCCTGGTTGGAATCAACGCTGGCGGACTGGTCGCATGCAATTGAGCAGCAGTCCGTACCTGCATCAACCATGCTGGTTAGTTCCGCCGGAATGGGTTCAGATGCGCTAATCAGACAGATGGCCGCCAGTGTCTTATGTAAGAATGGCAGCACGCCTTGCGGCTTTTGTCATGCCTGCCATTTGTTTGCGGCGGATAACCACCCTGATTTTCACTGGATTGAACCGGAAAAAAATGCCAAGTCGATTAGTGTCGAACAGATTCGTGCGGTAAATCGCCTGGCTCAGGAGTCATCGCAGCTCGGCGGATTTCGGGTGATCGCTATTTCTCCGGCACAAGCAATGAATGAATCGGCGGCGAATGCTTTGCTCAAAACATTGGAAGAGCCACCTGGCGACTGCTGCTTTATTCTCTCCGTTAATCAGGTTAGTCGCTTGTTGCCGACGATTGTCAGTCGGTGCCGTCAGATTCATCTGCCACAACTCACCCAGGATAAAGTTGCTCATTGGGCCTCGCAGCAATTAGGCGAGACGGTATCGCCTTATGTGGTGAAGCTGAATGGTTTTTCACCGCTCGCGGTGACCGAATTTATTCAAACCAAACAGAACCTAGAGTTTGAAAAGCTGGCTGCTGGGTTTATTGCATTTCTTCAACAGCCTGAAAATCAGCTAATGGAGCTTTCTAAGCAAATAAATCTACAGGTTGAACTGCATTTAACCTGGCTCTGGTATTTATTAACCGATGCACAAAAATATCACTTTTCTATCGATCAGATTGATTCGATCCCACATAGCGCAAACGTCAGCCAGCTTTGTGCTTACCCTGTTCTCCATCAGCAGACACAATCGCTAAGTCATCTTATTCAGCAGCTCAAGCAATTTGCCGGACTCAACAGTGAATTGCTCATTATTGATTGGTTACTCAATTTTAAAGGTTAACAATGTTTACTGACTCACATTGTCATTTAGACAAGCTCAATTATCAGGAACTACACTTAGACGTAGCAGATGTCATCAATAAGTCATCTCAGGTTAATGTTAAGCAACTACTGTCAGTTGGCGTGACGTTGGATGCCTTTCCGGCAATGTTGGCGATGATTGAAGATTATCCTCAGGTTCATGCTTCATGTGGCGTGCACCCGTTGGATGTAGACAGTGAATTTGATTTAGCGCTTTTTTACCAGTATGCAAAGCATCCTCGGGTTGTTGCGATTGGTGAAACTGGCTTGGACTATCATTATCAGCCACAAACGGCAAAGAAACAGCAGCTGCGTTTTGCTCAGCAGATAGAAGCGGCCGTTGCGTTAAATAAACCGCTGATCATTCATACTCGTCAGGCGAGGGCGGATACACTGGCATTGCTGCGTGAAGGTAAGGCAGAACAGTGCGGTGGCGTTATCCACTGTTTCACCGAAGACATGGCGTTTGCTCAGGCCGCGATGGAACTGGGTTTTTATATATCGATTTCCGGCATTGTTACTTTTCGTCAGGCGACTGAACTGAAAGAAGTCGTGAAGCAACTGCCACTGGATCGCCTGTTGATCGAGACCGATTCACCGTATCTGGCTCCGGTGCCACATCGCGGCAAGGAGAACCAACCGGCTTATGTTGTGGAAGTGGCGGCTTACATTGCGCAACTTAAAGGGTTATCGATCAATGAAGTTGCCAATGTAACAACGAGAAACTTCGAGAATCTTTTTTTGAGATAAAAAAAATGTCCTTGATCGAGTCATGTAGCACGTACTAGCTAAGTAGTGACTAATTATTTTCTAACTTTAAAAAATACATTTTGTTACGTTCGCAGAGATAAATTCGTGACCGGCATCGCTAAAAACATTAATTTGTGACAAAAATTAACAATACTACTCAATTGATTAACAATGATAAAATTTAAATAAATCAAATAAATTAATATATTTCAACTGGTTATGCTTTATGTAAACCTTTTCACTACCTTTGGCGTTTTGTGACCTATGACGTGTTTCTTAACTATTGTCTGACTTGTTGTGGAAACACTTTGTATCATCAATATATATTTAGAGCCGGAAAATATAAAAACTTCGGTGATTATTTCTCCACTAGAACTTAGCATTATGGCAAACGGGGGTGTGTCGCTAAGTTCAAAAATACAAAACTTAATCAGGAGCACAAATTATGTCTATGTTTGCAGAACTGCAAAAAATCGGTAAATCGCTGATGCTACCAGTATCGGTATTGCCGGTTGCAGGTATTTTACTTGGTGTTGGTGCCGCTAATTTTAGCTGGCTACCAGATATCGTTTCACACTTGATGGAACAAGCGGGTGGTTCAGTATTCGGCCAAATGGCACTACTGTTTGCTGTGGGTGTCGCGCTTGGCTTCACTAACAACGACGGTGTATCAGGCCTGTCAGCTATCGTTGGTTACGGTATCATGATTGCTACACTAAAAGTTATGGCTACCGTAATGGGTGTTGACCATATCGAAACTGGTGTACTTGGTGGTATCCTTGCCGGTGGTGTAGCCGCTTGGGCATTCAACCGTTTCTACAGAATTCAGCTACCTGAATATTTAGGTTTCTTTGCTGGTAAGCGTGCTGTGCCTATCATCACTGGTTTCCTTTCTATTATCCTGGGTGTGGTTCTTTCTATCGTATGGCCACCGGTTGGTTCTGTGATTGCTTCATTCTCAGATTGGGCTGCATCTCAAAACCCGGTTCTGGCTTTCGGTATCTACGGTGTTGTTGAACGTTCTCTAATTCCTTTTGGTCTACACCATATCTGGAACGTACCGTTCTTCTATGAAGCGGGTACTTGTACCAACGCTGCAGGTGAAGTTGTTCACGGTATCATGACTTGCTTCCTGACTGCAGATGATGCATCTCGTGTTGCAGGCAACGGTTTTGGTCAGCTTGCTGGTGGTTACCTGTTTAAAATGTTTGGCCTTCCTGCTGCTGCATTTGCTATCGCTCACTCTGCGAAACCAGAGAACCGCGTTAAAATCATGGGTATCATGGCGTCAGCTGCACTGACTTCATTCCTGACTGGTATTACTGAACCAATTGAATTCTCATTCCTGTTCATTGCTCCAGTACTATACGGAATTCACGCTCTTCTAGCTGGTCTTGCTTTCGTACTGACTAACTCGCTAGGCGTAGTACATGGTCATACATTCTCTAACGGTTTCATCGACTTCGTAGTTCAGTCTCCACGTGCAGACAACATGCTTCTACTAGTTGGTTTAGGTATCGCTTACGCTGCACTTTACTACATCGTATTCACTGTGGTTATCCGCGCGATGGATATCAAAACTCCTGGTCGTGAAGACGAAACTGATGAAGCAGTTGTTGGTTCAGCAAACGAAATGGCAGCAGAACTGGTTGCAGCATTCGGTGGCGAAGCTAACATCACTAACCTAGATGCATGTATCACTCGTCTACGTGTTTCAGTTGTTCACACTGACATCGTTGACCAAGCTAAACTGAAACAACTTGGCGCAGCTGGTGTGGTTGTGGTTAAAGGTGGTGTTCAGGCAATCTTTGGTACTAAGTCTGACAACCTTAAGACTGATATGGACCAATGGATGAAAGCGAATAAAGCTTAATCAAATTTCCCTCAATGTAAAAGGAGACTTCGGTCTCCTTTTTTCGTTTGCTATTTTATTTCTTATCGAGATATCCAAACTGTATTACTGGCGCTTTCCGTTTTGACGGCTAGTATCGATATACTTGAAGACAATTCCCTTGTTTGTTTTATTATTGCGACAAGTTTACGCCTCATTGACATGATTGAAGATTATCCGGATTAGGCTATTTATGGTACTTCATAGGACGGATAAGTTATGAATAAAGCAATGTGGTGGTGTTCCTGCTTACTGGTCGTCTGTGCTACTCAGGTGCAGGCTGCGGAATCGAATAATAATAATGCGAAATATCAGACAGCCGTAGGTATGGGATTTGATCAGGGGTTAAGTGCGATTCTTGAAGTCGACAATACTTACCGTCTGACATTAGGTAATGATGGTATGGCCGGCGATTATCTTTTCAAGAGAGGTAGTTTTACTGACACTGACATTCCGTTTGACTGGTATGTTGGGGCTGGTATTTGGAAAAACTGGGACGATAAAGATGATTTCGGCATCAGAGCCCCTTTCGGAATTAGCTGGGACTATAAAAATCGGGTACAGCTATACGGGCAAGTGAATCCTGAATTGGTATTACATGATGATGTGAAGTTAGATTTAGGCGGTGCCATAGGGGTAACCTATAAGTTTTAACTCTAAAGCTCTAAATATAAAAATGCCGACAGCGATGAAGTGTCGGCATTTTTGTTACTTCTGATTAAGACTTTGTCTTAGTCTTGTTTTTTGTTCATCGCTCGTTTCAGGCAGATGGCAGCGCCACCCCAGGTAATACCTAAACCGATAATCATCATTAGAATTGCACTTGCATCCATGATTATTTCTCCTGCTTGCTGATTAGGTTGATAATAACGCCGACAACCAGAATGGTGCCCATTAATAGCCAGCCCAGAGTGAGATCGTAACCACCGTAGCCTTCAGTGAATAGCGTATGTAGCTTAGTTGCCAGGATGATCGCCAGAATCACAGGAGTGACGAAGCGCAGACAGATATCGAACCACACACCAATGCTAAAGTCAGAGATTTTATTCACATAATCGCGAACATTAGAGATCTTGAACAGCCAGGTCATCATCACGATTTCAACAAAACAGCCAACCATGATACCGACGTTATTAGCAAAGTGGTCGACCAAGTCTAGGAGTAGCAGGCCGCCGTTGGTAGCGAATGCCATTGACACAACAAAACCGATACCCAATACAATATTGGCGGCTTTCTTACGGCTCCATTGTAGCTTGTCCATCACTGCAGAAGTCACAGCTTCAAGGATCGAAATCTGAGAACTTAGACCCGCAACGACTAATGCCAGGAATAGTAGTGGGCCTAAGATATAAGGCGCAGGAAGCAGGTTAATTGCTGCAGGAAGAGTAACGAAGGCAAGGCCAACACCCGCTGATACAACTTCAGTCAGTGGTTTTGCCTGTTCTTGAGCCATATAGCCGAGAACAGAGAAAATCATAATACCGGCCAGAATAGAGAAACCACAGTTAATCAATACCGTCATAAAGGCGTTATTGGTGATATCTGATTTTTCAGGCAGATAGCTTGAATAAGCTAACATGATGGCGAAGCCGATACTTAGAGTGAAGAAGATCTGACCATAAGCTGCTGCCCATACTTTAACGTCCCAGATTTTGCTGAAATCAGGTTTGAACATATAGTTCACACCATCAAGTGCGCCTGGCAGAACGATCATACGTGCGATCAGCAGTAGAACCATAATGAACAGAATTGGCATCAGAATTTTTGATGCACGTTCAATACCTGATTTTACCCCGCCGACGATTGCCGCATAGGTAATTGCCCAGGCGATAGTCATGGCAATCGCAATCTTCCATTGAATACCACCTAGGTTGGTTGGTGAGTTATCACCTAAGCCCAGATAGTCGCTAAAGAAGAAACTGTTGGTTTCGGTTCCCCAATCCTGGCTGAATGACATGCCCAAGTAAGAAATAGCCCAACCAATAACGGCAACGTAATAAACTGCAATGATGGCGGCTACGCCAACCTGGAACCAACCCAGCCACTCAAATTTAGCGTGAATTTTTGCCAGTGTTTTGGGTGCAGAACCACGGTACTTCTGTCCCATACTGAATTCGAGGATCATAAATGGGATACCCGCGGTGATCATGGCAAAAAGGTAAGGGATAAAAAATGCGCCACCACCATTTTCGTAAGCCATATATGGGAAACGCCAAATATTTCCCAAACCTACTGCAGAACCTACGGCGGCTAAAATAAAGCCCGCACGAGATCCCCATTGTTCTCGTTTCATCTGTTTCTCCTATGTAATGCATATGAGCGATAAATCGTTTCTCTTATAGAGTATTGCGCTGATGGTGATATTCCAACCATTTCAGCAGTCCAATGCGTATTATTGAATATAGAAACGTTTATTTTTGCTCTAGTATCTTGTGATGTGTGTTAGTACATGTATTTGTTTGACATGTACGTGGGCGAGAGGTTACAGATTTATCAGGATAAAGGCAATAGATTGTAACTCAATTAAATATCGGTCATTTAGTTTATAATTCTAATTATTTGCTATTTATTTTTATTTAAATTTTATATTTTAGTTATTTTATGGATATAAATTCTTGTTTGTTGCGTTTGTGTAGGTGTTATTTGTGTTTCTAGTTGTGGTCATTTATGCTGAATCTTTGCAGTGATGTATTATATCTGGCTAAAAGTAATCGATAACATTTTCTGTACTTAAGTTTGGTGGATGCTTGGACAATAATTTAATTGTGACATCAGTGGCATTATCCGGTGGATATTTTAAATACAACGCCAACACTTGGTATATTTTTAATAGCTTTCAAAGGAGGTACACATGGATTATGAATTAAAATTTTCACTGATTGTGGTGGCGATTGCATTTGCCAGTTTTATTGCATTCGGCGTGATTGCTATCGCCTGATTTTACTCTGTGATTATATGTAACTGCTGGTATATTCATATCTGCCGATATGTTTCACCAGGCAAAATATATCGCTGAATAGTAGCCTTGTTGTTCATTGTTCGAACTACAAGGCTATTTTGTCTCCGCGAGTGATGCATCTTCTGTGAAGGATAATTAGGATTTTTCAGCGCAGTTTCATGTGCAATCACATTCGGAAAAATCAGTTTGTAGAACAGGTGGCTAGGGTAAATCGGCTACCGGATTCGCACTTCTGAGCTATCAAGCGTGATGTTTGTCACGCTCAGATATCAAAGCGCTTCACAATTACTTCGCAAAGTAAAAAAATTACTGAGTTGCAGTTTACGGAGCGCCTCATGTTTATGGCCCAACCAGGCCACATTGATCATATTAAGCAGATCAATGCGGGTCGAGTATATAAACTCATCGATCAACTGGGTCCGATTTCACGTATTGATTTATCAAAAGAGAGTGAGTTGGCTCCCGCGAGTATTACCAAAATTACCCGCGAGCTTATCGATGCACATCTAATCCACGAGACAACGGTTCAGGAATCTCTAAGCCGCGGCCGCCCCGCAGTTGGACTTCAGACAAAAAATCAAGGTTGGCAGTTTCTTTCTATTCGTTTAGGGCGGGGATACTTGACTCTGGCTCTGCATGAGCTGGGTGGCGATGTACTAATTGATAGCAAAATTGATATTCATGAAAACGATCAGGATGATTTGCTAGCGCGTCTGTTGCACGAAATCGAAGAGTTTTTCCAGACTTATTCCGCTCAGCTACAAAGAGTAACCAGTATTGCGGTTACTATTCCGGGTCTGGTTGATGCAGATAAAGGCATTGTGGTGAAGATGCCATATTACAATGTGGTTAATCTCGATCTCGGCAGTGAGATTTATAAAGCGACGGGGCTACCGGTATTTATGGCCAACGATACTCACGCCTGGGTGTTGGCTGAAAAACTATTCGGCCATGCAAAAGAGAGTGACAACGCTATTCTGATTTCGATTCACAATGGTTTGAGTTCCGGGATCATTGTCAATGGCCGGGTACTACAAGGAAAATTCGGTAATATCGGTGAGCTGGGGCACATCCAAATCGACCCTTATGGTGAATTGTGCAGTTGTGGTAATCGTGGCTGCCTGGAGACGGTAGCCAGTGCCGCGGCGCTGTTGAGACAGGCTAAGCAGCGAATTGCTCAGGGTGAATTAACCACTCTGGCACAATTACGAGACATCCGGGTTGAGGATATTTGTATGGCGGCGGTTGCTGGTGATCAGTTAGCCATCGGGTTGATTGAAAAATTGGGCCATTATCTGGGGCAGGCGATGTCGATTGTGGTGAACCTGTTTAACCCGGACAAAGTGTTGATTGGAGGAGTAATTAATCAGGCCAAAGAGATTCTTTATCCACAGATGATGGCTTCATTGGAAACTCAGTCTTATCCGGCTTATCGTCGTGAGTTGGCAGTTATTGAATCACGCTTTTATAACCAGTCAACGATGCCGGGGGCAGCATTGATAAAACAGGCTCTTTATGATGGGGCTCTACTGATGAAAGTGTTGGAAGATTAGATCAGTAGAGTTTTCTCAATACTGGCTAGATTTATTGGTATCTATGGTCCAAAGTTTAAATATCTATCCATTGAGTATTTGAAGCAGCAATTACGGATACTTCGGCTATAGCACGATTGTTCGCTGTAAATTTGGTTGATTTATTGATAGAAATTATAGTTATATAGCAGTTTTCTGCCGAATTCGTCGGTTTCGGTATATAATTGTGGTTCGATCTTTTGGGGACGGAAAGGGTATGTCAGGTGTATTAAATACGGTCGATCAACGTACCAACCTTGTGGGGGAAAACCGCTTAGAGCTGTTGCTTTTTAGTCTCAACAGCCAGCAGGTGTTTGCTATCAACGTATTTAAAGTTAAAGAGGTAATTAAGTTACCTGTGTTAACTAAGTTGCCAGGCTCACATCACAATATTACTGGCGTTGCTTCCATCCGGGGCGAAGCCGTGCCGGTGATTGATTTACGTCAGGCCATTGGTTTTCCACCATCCCGGGTTGAAGCTCAGGAACAGAATTTAATTATTACCGAATATAACCGTACGATTCAGGGATTTCTGGTCGGGCAGGTTCGGAATATAATCAATACTGCCTGGACCGAAATTCAACCACCACCGAAAAGTGCCGGACGTTCTAACTACCTGACGGCGATTACCCGTATTAAAGAGGAAGACCAGACTCATATCGTTGAAATTATCGATGTTGAGAAAGTGTTGGCAGAAATTATCGATTATGATGTTTCTATTTCTCAGGAAGTGCTCGATCATGATTTGGTCGATAACTTGAATGGGCGTAAAGTACTGATTGTCGATGATTCCAGTACCGCACGTAATCAGATTATTGGCACACTTTCTCAGTTAGGTCTGGAAATTATTCAGTGTCGTGATGGGTTAGAAGCGTTGAATTTGTTACATCACTGGTGCGATCAGGGCAAAGATGTGCCTAGAGATCTGCTATTGATGATCACCGATGCAGAGATGCCGGAGATGGATGGCTATAAACTCACTTATGAAGTGCGTAATGATGAGCGGCTGAAAGATTTACATATCGTGCTTAATACGTCGTTAAGTGGTAGTTTTAATGAAGCCATGGTTAAAAAAGTTGGCTGTGATCGCTTTATCTCGAAATTCCAGCCAGATATGCTCGTGGAAGTGGTTCAGGACCGCTTGCGTGAGGTACTGAACAATCAATAGCGTTTTGCTCACGCTTTGTTTGTACGGCCAGTTTACTGGCCGTTTCTCTATTTGCTATTTAGCAAACTTCACATGATTTAATGAAAATCACGCGACTGGGTTGTTAGTGCAGCCAATTTATCGCTGAGGTCGATCAGCTTGCCAGCGATAACATGCACCACATCGCCTTCTTTTTCCAGTATCCCTTTTACCATCAGTATCCTGGCTGTCAGATAGGCTTGCTTCTGTGCTCGTGCAGTGGCCTGCCAGACCACAACATTGATATTCCCGGTGTTATCTTCCAGCGTCATAAAGGTAATTCCGGCTGCACTGCCTGGTGATTGGCGTCCGGTTACAACACCAGCGACCGTTACCAGAGATTTATCTGGCTTCTGCGCCAGATCCCGCATCCGGGTAAATTTGCCCAGTTGGCCAGAATTAGCCAGTAATTCAATCGGATGATAGTTGAGTGACAGTCCCAGCGCCGCATAATCTTCAATCAGATCGTCTAAAGCGCCAGGGGCGGGCAGATGGAGTGTTTCTGCTTGGTTGACATAGCGAAACAGTGGTAACTCCTGTACCGAATCCATCATATTCCAGCGGGTCTGGTAGCGGTGTTGCGCTTGTGACGGGTTTAGCTCGGCCATGGCATTAGCCGAGGCCAGTTTTTCCATATCCTGGCGCGTTAATCCAAGCCGTTTTAGATCGGCCGGGTGGCGATATCCGCTTGCCGGACGATGCTGTACCAGATGCAGCGCACTGCCTTGGTTGAGACCTTTAATCTGGCGCAGACCTAAGCGAATGGCTAATTGCTGATCGGTAAGAGCAACCACCTGATGATCATAGTTTGAGTAATTGATACTCACTGGCAATATTGTTATCTGGTGGCGCCTGGCATCCTGGAGTAGTTGTGAAGCGCTGTAGAATCCCATCGGCAGGCTATTGAGGAGCGAGGTGTAAAAACAGTGGGGATAATAATATTTAAGCCAGGCAGAGCAGTAGGCCAGCACCGCAAAAGAGGCGGAGTGGCTTTCGGGGAAGCCATATTCACCAAACCCACAGATTTGCTCGAAAAGTTGCTCGGCGAATTTGAGCGGATAGCCACGCTGCTGCATACCATCAATCAGTTTGTAGCGAAATTTCATCAGTTCACCGGTTTTTTTCCACGAGGCCATTGCCCGACGTAACTGATCTGCTTCACCTCCGCTAAACCCGGCTGCGACCATCGCCAGTTTAATCACTTGCTCCTGAAATATCGGCACTCCCATGGTTCTTTCCAGTACGGTTTTCACTTCAGGAGAAGGGTATTCAATCTTTTCCACACCGTTACGCCGCTTGAGGAACGGGTGCACCATATCGCCCTGAATGGGTCCGGGGCGGACAATCGCAATTTGAATCACCAGGTCGTAATAACAACGCGGGCGCAGCCTGGGTAGCATATTCATTTGTGCACGAGATTCGATCTGGAATACCCCGATCGTATCGGCCTGGCTAATCATCCGGTAGACGTCAGCATCATCTTGTAAGCGGGTGATCTCACTAATGGTTAATTTCCGCTGGTGGAAATGCTCGACTAAAGCAAAGCATTTGCGAATGGCTGAGAGCATACCCAGAGCCAGAACATCGACTTTCAGTAACCCCAGTGTCTCGAGGTCATCTTTATCCCACTGAATAACAGTACGTTCAGCCATTGCAGCATTTTCAACCGCAACCAGTTCATACAGTGGCCCGGCAGAGATAACAAATCCCCCGACATGCTGTGACAGGTGGCGGGGAAAGCCGATCAGTTCGTTAACCAAATCAATAAATTGCTCGCCTTTCACCGACTGAGGATCCAGCCCCAACTGGGCAATTTGAGCCTGCCAGCCAAGTGCTTTATCGCGTCGGTTAACATTATTGATAAAGTGGTCTAGCTGAGCGGACTGAATATTCAGCGCTTTCCCTACATCGCGCACGGCACTTTTAAACCGATAGGTGATGACCGTTGCAGCCAGAGCGGCACGTTCACGGCCATATTTCTGATAGATGTATTGAATGATCTCTTCACGGCGCTCATGTTCAAAATCAACATCAATATCTGGCGGCTCGGCCCGCTCCTGACTGATAAAGCGTTCAAATAATACCGAAATTTGCCGAGGGTCAACCGAGGTAATTTCCAGACAGTAGCAGACTACTGAGTTAGCCGCTGAGCCACGTCCTTGATAAAGAATGCCCTGCTGCTGGGCGAAACGGACAATATCGTGGATAGTCAGAAAGTAAAATGGGTAGTTGAGCTGCTCGATCAAACTAAGTTCTTTCTCAATGGTTTGTGCTATCTCTTGCGGTACTCCCTGTGGGAAGCGTCGCTGCTTACCCTGCTCAACCAGTTGGCGCAAATATCCCATAGGTGTTGTGTTGGTCGGGATCAGTTCACTGGGATATTCATAACGCAGTTCATCCAGATTAAAACAGCACTGCTTGGCAATCTGTACCGTCTCATCCAGCCATGCTTGTTTAAACAGTTTTCCCAGTTTGTCCTGACTACGCAGGCAGCGCTCGCTATTGGTCAGCAAGTGTGCCTGAATTTGTTCTACGCTGGTATTGTGAGCGATAGCGGTTAACACATGTTGCATTGGCATGCGGGAGGCATTGTGCATTAAAACACCACCACAGGCACAAAGCGGCAGATTGAGATCGTTGGCCAGTGTTTCACATTGGGGGATAAGTGCTTCATCCTGTGGAGTAAGATGACGTTGTATACCTAGCCATAATCGCCCGCGATGATGTTGTGCCAGCCAGAGTCCCCAGCGGTGATTGTCACGGGTTAACTGTGGAAGCCAGATTAACAAACACTCTTTTAGCGACATAACATCCCATTCTGAGAGTTGATAGTCGCCCTTATCTGCACGTCGCCGGGCATTGGTGATAATACGGCACAATTCTGCATAAGCCCGGCGGGTCGGGCAGAGAACAATAAACTGACAGTGTTGATTGAGCTTAAACAGGCTACCGACAATTAAACGAGTGGCTAACTGATGCTGTTTTATCGCTGCATGCGCCCGGACGACGCCTGCTACCGAACATTCATCGGTAATGGCGATAGAATGATAGCGTAAAAAATCGGCCTGAATCACCAGCTCCTGCGGATGCGAAGCACCGCTAAGAAAAGAGAAATTACTTTGGCAAAATAGTTCAGCGTAACTCATATCAGCATCACTCTCAGGTCGTTCCGATTAACTAAACTGCCCATGGAGGAACCAGCGTTTGTTCAAATCACGGAATATCCATAACCAGCGTCCTTCAACCGAACGGGCAATGTAATAGTCACGGCTAATTGGCTGATTATCCCACCAACCGGTAACTAATCGTTCCGGGCCGTGCATCAGCGAGACTTTATCGGCTAATGGTTCCGGTTGTGCCAGCAACAGGCTGGGGCGTAACTGAGCCCGGCGCAGTGTCAACGGCACATTCTCGGTTGCATTGAGGTGGTAAGTGGTTTTTTCCGGGCGAGGATCATCACTCATCGCCACTTTTGTTACCGCTTTACTGCCCAGTTTGGCCTGAAGCAGTGAAATCAGCTCTAACGGCGCAAGTGCGCCCTGCTGACCAGCAAATAAATCGTCTGGCTGAGAGGGTAGTTCCCCGGCGCGGGAAACTCTCAGTTGTAGGCTTTGTACTGGTGCATCTAAGCGTAATGACTCAAAGGTTAGCCGGGCTAGCTTCAGCCAGCCTTGAGTGCGGTATTCACCAATAGCCGATGTGAGAAAAATTTGTTTTTCATTGTTCTGCTCTGGCTCATCACTGCGTTGGTGTAGTGATAACCGCAGTTCATAAGCAACCTGGTTGCGCATCAATAGAAAAGATTCTAACCGTTCCAGCAGAATAGTCAGTGGTTTGATCAGCCACTGAACGTTATCAATTTCATACAGAAGATCCAGCTGTGAATGAAATTGGGCCGGAGGATGGAAAAAGTCGAGCGGATGTTTAAACTGGCCGAGTAAACGACCGACATAATTGACCAAATCGATGTTAAAGCGGCGTGCAAGTTCAGCCATCGGCAGCTCAAACAGCGTTTTTAACTGACACACACCGATACGTTGCAATGCTTCGATTTGCTTACTTTCCAACCCCGTTGCTGTGATTGGCAAAGCGTGTAATGCATTCAGCAGCGCTGATTTATCATCGCTGATTTGGTTATAGCCCGATTTGGCGAGCAGCATCGCCGACAGCGGAGAAAATCCGCTAGCAAACCGATAGCGTAATGGCCGATAGCTAAGGTGTTGTGATATCGCCTTCCAGTAATTATCCAGCCCTTGATACAGGGTCAGCATTCCCGTGGCTTTTAATAAAATACCTTGCGGTGGAAACAGCACGATATCTGAGGTGATCAGATAGAGCCATTGGGCCAAATCGAGTAACTGCTTATTTTCGCTTTCAGGCTGGTATGGGTGAACCTCAAGCTGAGCGGATAGAGTCGATGCACTGCCCAAGCCCATACCCGGTTTAATCCCTTGTTCTAAAGCAGCCTGATTGACCTGTATAACATCACAGCGATGCTTTTCGACAATGATCAGCGGCTGATCAGCCTGTTCAGCAAACAGGCTGTCGAGTTGCAGGTAGGGAAAATCAAGATACAACCACAATTGCATAAGCTAGCCCTGTTGACGAACCGGAAAGGGGACCACTTTTTGAGCGGGTTGATGGTGAATAAGCTGTGGCCAGAACGATTGCATGTCGAGTACAAAAGGCTTGGGCTCCCATACGCCTTTGCATTTGGTTATCTGTACTTCCAGCCCTCGATCATGTGGGGTTAAGTGCATGGCTAAAGTAATTGGCAGAGAGAACAACCGGGTTTGTGCGGAACGAAATAATATGTGCCGACAATTACCGGTTTCACAGCCAACCTGAAAACGGCGAGCCTGATGAATTTCAACCTCATCACACCACAAAAGTACATGGCTGCAAGCCCCGCTTTTCAGGCATTGTTCAGCCGCCCAGAAAGCGTGTTGGGTAGTATTTGGTTCGATCAATAAAATGCGATTAATATCAAGCTGCTCGGCTAGCAAAGTTTCTGCATTCAGATTGGCCGGCGGCTGAATAAAAGCAATCAAACGCCCATCATCGGCGGCGCGCAGATGAGGGAAAAGCAGGCGTAATTCACCAATACCTCTAATCGATTGTAAATCGACCACACCATTCGCAGGTAAGCCCCCGGCGAGTTTTTCATCTAAAGCACTGAAGCCTGAACTTGTCGCTGAAAAAGCGATCGACTGCGCAGATACTTCATTTCCCTGCCAGAGTAGTTGCTTTTGTTTTAACTGTTCGATCAATTCATGCATAATAAATTACCTGTATATATATACAGTATATTTAAGGCAATTAAAGAAGCAAGAAAAAGATCGCGATCTATACTTTAGATAGGATCTGAAAAGGATCGTGACCTCTGTAGGAGGAGGAGGTTGGTATGGGATTACAATATGCGTTTTTACTGACGTTTATCGCTGGTGGTGTTTCGGTCTGGCTAATGTTGAGAATGTCGCGGCAGACCAGAATTAGAAGGATGAAGTTAATCAGGCAACAGGTCGCTGAATTTGGCGGAGAGGTGCTGGGTGTTGAACTTAGCGACAGGCAGCATTGCCCGTTGGCAGAGCAGTATAATGACCCTGATTTAGCTTATAAGTTCTACGATATTCACTACCGGATGAATGATGAACTAAAAGAAGGCTGGGCAATACTCGAAATGAAACAGAATTGGTATGGCCCAAGCAGTGCAATTAAAGAAAAGTGGTTATGGTTTTTGGCATAACCACTCGATTTAACAGACTTCAGGCGTAGCCGAAGTGGAGGCCAAACGCTTTGGCTATGCCTTCATTGTCTACGGTGTCGGTTACTGAATCGGCACTGGCTTTGACAATCTCAGCAGCGTTGCCCATAGCGATACCGTTGCCGACCAGTTGCAGCATTTCTATATCGTTATGACCATCACCAAAGGCATAGGTGTGTTCACGCGCAATACCCAACTGTTCAAACAAAAACTGACAACCGGTGCCTTTGTTAAAGCCCGGTGGGTGAACATCCATCCGGATATCAATATCATCGGTATAAGCGGTGATCGCCCAGTTCTCTGGCAGTTTTGCTTTGGCGGCTAACAGATCCTCTGCACTGCCAAAAACAGCGGCAATCGCATTTGCCTGTACGCTGCCGATATCATCGCTGACTAACGGCATCGAGGATAGATCATCGGTGCCTTCATAAATAGCATGATGCTTTTTTAAATTTTCATCACTGCGTGAGCTGACCCATTCACCATTGTAACCGCTGAGTTCGCAATGGCCTTTATGTTGAGCATAAATGGCCAATTGCATTTCCAGCTGTTCACGGGTGAAAGTGTTGTTCAGCAACACTTCACCCTGAAATTCAATATAATGGCCATCCGCGCAGACATAGCCGTCGAATTCAATATCACGCACACTGTCTGGAATAATGGTGCGGGCTGTTGCCACCACAATATAATTACCTTGACGGCGAAACTCTTTCAGCACTCGCTGGGTTTCTGCGGAAGGGTGGTGCATTCCGTTGGAGACATTGACCATGGTTCCGTCAATATCAAAGAAAGCCATTTTTTTCATGCTAGTGAACATCCTGATTTTAAAAACAGATAGCGTTTATTTAGGTTGAGCATCGATACACTGACCATGTACGCTTCGGCCTTCTTCCGCCATCAGATAAAGATAAAGTGGCATAATATCCAGTGGCGTTTTCAGGCTTTGTGGATCTTCAGCAGGGAATGCTTGTGCCCGCATTTTGGTTCTGGTGCCTCCCGGATTGATGGCATTAACCCGGATGGCGGTATCGCTCAGTTCGTCCGCCAGCACCTGCATCATGCCTTCAGTGGCAAATTTAGAAATCGAATAAACACCCCAGAAAGCGCGGCCAACATGACCCACGCTTGAGCTGGTAAATACAATCCGCGCATCGTCGGATTTATGCAAAATCGGTAACAGGGCCTGAGTCATAAGAAACTGTGCTTTAACATTGACCTGCATCACTTCATCGTAGACGCCTTCGCCAATATGTTCAAAAGGGGAAATGACGCCCAGTAATCCTGCGCTGTGCAGCAGGCCGTCGAGCTTGCCAAACTGACCTTCAATGGTTTCTGCCATATCCAGATAATGTTGCTTGGTTGCACCTTTCATATCCAGTGGAATGATGGCTGGCTGAGGAGCGCCCAATGCTTCGATTTCATCGTAGGTTTGTTCTAGTTTGGCCACCGTACGACCGAGTAAGATCACCGTGGCACCATGTTGAGCATAGCTGATGGCGGCTTGTTTACCGATGCCGTCTCCGGCACCGGTAACTAAAATGATTTTTCCTTTCAGAGCTTGTGAAGAAACAGAATAATCCACGAACTGCATCCTTATGGTTATGATTTATCGGACAAGATCGTTACAATACACCAATTCACACCTAAGAGGATTACAACAGTGGAATTTTTATTAGACTATGGCCTGTTTTTGGCCAAGATTGCGACCGTGGTCGTGGCGATTGTCGCCTTGCTTGTGGTGGTGAAGTCGGTCAATGGCAGAAGCCATGGTGCCAAAGGGGAACTGGAAATTACCAACCTGACTGAGCAGCATAAAGATACGCTGCAACAGCTAGAGCACTATATTCATGATGATGCTTTTCTTAAAGCGCGTCATAAAGCGGAGAAGAAAAGTGAAAAAGCCAAACATAAGGCGGAGTCTAAAGCGCTGAAAAAAGCAGCCAAAGAAGGCAAGCTGGAAGCGAAACATGAACCGCATCTGTTTGTTCTTAATTTTAACGGCAGCATTGACGCCAAAGAGGTAACGGCGCTGCGAGAAGAGGTTACGGCGATTTTAGCCATTGCTCAACCGGGTGATGAAGTGTTGCTTAAGCTTGAGTCCGGTGGTGGCATGGTACATGGCTATGGTCTGGCGTCATCACAATTGGATCGCTTAAAAGCGAAAGAGATTAAGCTGACCATCGCAGTGGATAAAGTGGCGGCCAGTGGCGGCTATATGATGGCCTGTATTGCTGACCATTTGGTTTCTGCGCCATTTGCGATTATTGGTTCGATCGGCGTTATTGCGCAGTTACCGAACTTTAATAAGCTGCTAAAAAAACACGATATTGAGTATGAGCAACTTACAGCTGGCGAGTTTAAACGCACTCTGACTATTTTTGGCGAGAACACTGATAAAGCGCGTGAGAAATTTAAGCAAGAGCTGGAAGAAACTCACGGCCTGTTCAAAGATTTTATCCGCGAACGTCGTCCGTCACTGGATGTTGATTCGGTTGCAACTGGTGAACACTGGTTTGGCACTCACGCTCTTAAGCTCGGGTTGATTGATGATATAAAAACATCGGATGACTTAATTGTTCAGGCTTGTCAGGAAAAGACAGTACTGGCAATTAGTTACGTGCAGAAGAAAAAACTGGCGGACAAACTCGCCGGTGCAGCAGGTCAGGCGGCCGAGAATGTTATGTTTAAGTTGCTGAGCAAAGGTCAGCGACCATTCGTTTAAACTTAACTTGCGAAATGAGGCGTGAACAAGTAACGTGACGCCTCTGGAACATACGTCACATTTTTTATTAAGGTACTGGTTTTGATTTCAACCGCGAATATCACTCAGCAGTTTGGCGCTAAGCCTCTGTTTGAAAACATCTCTGTTAAGTTTGGCGAAGGCAATCGCTACGGTCTGATCGGCGCAAATGGTTGTGGTAAGTCAACCTTTATGAAGATCTTAAGTGGGGAGCTTGAGCCAAGCAGCGGTAATGTGAGTTACGATCCTAACGAACGTGTTGCTAAGTTGAATCAGGATCAGTTTGCCTACGAAGAGTTTACCGTTATCGACACGGTTATCATGGGTCATAAAGAGTTGTGGGCGGTGAAGCAGGAGCGTGATCGTATCTATTCTTTGCCTGAAATGAGCGAAGAAGACGGGATGAAAGTCGCCGATCTGGAAACCGAATTCGCTGAGATGGACGGTTATATGGCCGAATCGAAAGCGGGTGAACTACTGCTGGCGGTAGGTATTCCACTGGAACAGCACTTTGGCCTAATGAGTGAAGTGGCTCCTGGCTGGAAACTGCGTGTGCTGTTGGCTCAGGTCTTATTTGCCGATCCGCATATCATGCTGCTCGACGAACCAACCAACAACCTGGATATGGATACCATTCGCTGGCTGGAAGATACCCTGAACCAGCGTAACTGCACCATGATTATTATTTCGCACGACCGTCACTTCTTGAACTCAGTCTGCACCCATATGGCGGATTTGGATTACGGTGAGCTGCGTGTGTATCCGGGCAACTATGATGAATATATGACTGCTGCCTCTCAGGCGCGTGAGCGTCTGCTGTCAGATAATGCGAAGAAGAAAGCGCAGATTGCTGAACTGCAAACCTTCGTTGCCCGTTTCTCGGCTAACGCATCGAAAGCCAAACAGGCGACCTCCCGTGCTAAACAAATTGATAAGATCCAGTTAACAGAAGTTAAAGCTTCCAGCCGTCAGAACCCGTTTATTCGTTTTGAGCAGTCCAAAGAGCTGTTCCGTAATGCGCTTGAAGTTGAAAATCTCAGCCAGGGTTTTGATGAAGATCTGTTTAGTAACTTCTCTGCCATTTTCGAAGTCGGTGAGCGTGTTGCGATCATCGGTGAGAACGGGGTGGGTAAAACGACGCTACTTAATACTCTGGCTGGAGTATTAGAGCCACGTTCAGGTAGCTTTAAATGGTCGGAAAATTCCAACATCGGCTATTACGCTCAAGATCATGCTCATGATTTCGAACAAGATATGAATTTGTTCGACTGGATGAGCCAGTGGCGTCAGGAAGGTGATGATGAGCAGGTTATTCGTAGTTTCTTAGGTCGTATGCTATTTGGTGCAGATGACATTAAGAAATCGGTGAAAGTGATTTCCGGTGGTGAGCAGGGGCGTATGCTGCTGGGCAAACTGATGATGCACAAGCCGAATATGCTGCTCATGGATGAACCAACCAACCACATGGATATGGAATCGATCGAATCGTTGAATAATGCGCTAGAACAGTACAAAGGTACACTGTTCTTCGTTTCTCATGACCGTGTATTTGTAGACTCGCTGGCAACCCGTATTATTGAAATTCGTGACAATAAAATCACTGATTTCAAAGGAACCTATGCTGAATTTCTACGTTCTAAAGGGATTGAGGGCTAACGCCAGCCCGGCAATTAACCCGATCAGATGAGCTTCAATAGCAACCGGTGCTGCGATTAATGCGGCGCTGGTTGCCGAAGCACCGAACACTTGTTCACCAACCACTTTTCCAATGACACCAATCACTAATAGCCAGCTACTGCGCTTGTCTGATAACGCTTCTTTGAGAGCGAAATAGCCGAACAGACCATGTAATGTGCCGGATAAACCGACATAGCGCTGGATATCACTGGCAAACAGACCTAAACCTATCACCAGGCTGATTATAATTATCAGCAATAATAGCTTGCGCGGACGTGGGGTAAAAATCAGGCTGATCAGCCATAATGCAACCATATTCATTAAAAAATGGCTAAGGTTGGTATGGGTGATGTTTCCTGTTAGGATCCGCCACCACTCACCGGAAATAATCAGTGAACGATCCCAGGTCAATAGCTGAGATAATTGTTCATTTTGCGCGGTCAGAGATAAACAGCTAATAATCGCCAGAATTAGATATAGGTTCACATGACTTCTCGTTATTGTTCTCAATGTGGTAAAGCGCGTAAAGCGTGCATTTGCTCTATGATACAAAGATTAAGCCCTGAGCTTGAGCTTATCATTCTTCAGCATCCGACAGAAGAACACCGCCCGATGGGAACCGCGCGGATCCTGACTTTATCGCTGAGCAATAGCTACCATTTTGTTGGTGAAGATTTCACTCAGCATGAAGAGCTTAATCAGCTACTGGCAGAACCCGAGGTTGAACATTTTGTTCTTTATCCCAATCCGGACTCACTGCTGGTTAGCGACTATCAGCAGCAAGCCGGAACCGGAAAAAAGCAGCGTGCTATTCTGCTCGATGGTACCTGGAAAAAGGCGTACAAAATGTGGCAGTGTTCGATTAACCTACATCGTTTAGCCTGCGTTCACCTGCCGACAGAACTGCAGGGTAATTATCGTATTCGCAAAGCACCGAATGACAATGCGCTATCGACCGTAGAAGCTGGCTATTATCTGCTGTGTTACTACCAGCCGAATGAGGATTTTTCTCCCTTACTTACTGCATTTGAACAGATGATCGATTTTCAGATTGCCCAGATGCCGCCAGGGGTATATGAGAAAAACTATCGGAATTAAGTCTAATAACCACTGGTAGAAAATAGTTCCTGATGCACTTTCTGCGCATAAGCATCGGTCATTGCGGCAATATAGTCACAAATAACCCGCATTCCCTGGTGTGAATGTTCTTCTGCGGTACGCCATCGTATTTGAGTGGATTCTGGGAGTAGGCGCTCCGGATCGGCGCTTAACGCTTCAAACAGATCCATAATAATTTGCTGCCCTTTATATTCAAAGCGTTGTACTTTCGGATTAAGAATGACGTACTGGTTCACAAACTGCTTGAGTACTTTCAGTGCCGCTGCCATGCCGGGTTCAAGGAAAGCGTTGTAGGCTAATAGCGGGCTGTCAAATTCAGCATCGACCTTATTGATCTGTACATTGGTCAGTAAAGCGTTGACCATGCCGCCAATTGCATCTTTGCGTTGAAAATGTTCACCGGAAAACAGCATTGAAGAGATTGAATCGAGGGTTTCACTAAACCAAGCATCGCCACTTAGCCTCAGCCAGGGTTCGGCCGCCTCGGCCCATTGCGCACGGTTAACCATGCCGAGTACAATGGCATCTTCAAGATCGTGTACGCCATAGGCAATATCATCAGCCAACTCCATAATTGAGCAGTCGAGCGATTTATAACGGGTTTTATGATGTGTGTAAGGTGAGGGTTTCTCTACATCACGCAGAGTGGCAATCAGAGTCCGGTCATTATCGGATAGTGGCTCAAATACCCATTCCAGTATCGCTTTATCACAATCGTAAACTCCTTTAGCCGGAGCCCAGTCTTTGGCTTTTAGTTGACGCTGATGCAATACCGGTTCCGGTTGTTTATCAGCACTGGTCTGGCTAAGCAACACCGGATATTTAAGCAGACCGAGCAGAGTGCGCCGGGCTAAGTTCATGCCATGATGCTCAGTATACGGCTCCAAGCTGGTAACGATTCGAAAAGTATGTGCATTGCCTTCAAATCCACCATGTTCACGCATCATATAGTTGAGCGCAATTTCACCGCCGTGGCCGTAAGGCGGATGGCCAATGTCATGTGCCAGACACAGCGAGTCGATCAAGCTGTCTGAACCGAGTAGCGGCGCGAGAATTTCATGTTTGATTTTTAGCTGAGCCGCGATACCAGTGCCGATTTGTGCGGCTTCCAGAGAGTGAGTCAAACGGGTGCGGTGAAAATCGTTAAGGTTAGTGCCATGGATTTGGGTTTTGGCCTGTAAACGGCGGAACGCCGCGGAGTGTAATATCCGGGCCCGGTCGCGCTGAAACGGACTACGGTGGTCATTGCGGCGTAGCTTATGTTCGTCGTTATTACGCTGCTCCCATAAAGGGTTAAGGCTTAGATCCATAGTGACTCCTTAATCGTTAACTGATTTCATCCAGCGTTAATTCAAAACTCGGGGAGAATACCTCAAGAAAATAACTCATTTCCGGTGAACGGCGTTCATTTAAGGTAACGTCGAGGCGTTTCTTGGCCAGCGCGTATTCATGGTTTCCGGCGCTTAATTCTTCCAGACATTTCAGATAAGCACATAGGCAATCGGCTTGTTTTACGATGGTTTCATCTTCCGGGTAGGCGGATTCGGAGAGCAGGTAAGGCTCAAAATCATCTCTCAGTTCTTCCGGTAACATAGATAGTAGTTTTTGCTCTGCTGCGGCTTCTATTTTTTTATACTCTTTAGCAATTTCCGGATTGTAGTATTTGACTGGGGTTGGCAGATCACCGGTGAGTACTTCGCTGCTGTCATGGTACATTGCTTTCAGTGCAATTCGTTCGGGGTTGACATTACCACCAAACTTTTTGTTTTTAATGATCGCCAGTGCATGAGCGACAAAGGCCACTTGCAGACTGTGTTCAGAAATATTTTCTTTGGAAATCGAGCGCATCAATGGCCAGCGCTGGATCAGTTTCATCCGCGCCAGGTGAGCGAAAAAATGACTGCTTTTCATCAATCAAGATCCTGAAATAAAAAAGGCCCACTTCCAGTGTACAGAAGTGAGCCTGATATGCCTATTCGATTATGTACCTTACTGCTTGTAAGTACTCAGGAAACGTTCGAAACGGCCAATCGCCACTTCCAACATCTCGACATGAGGCAGAGTCACAATACGGAAGTGATCCGGTTTCGGCCAGTTAAAGCCGGTTCCCTGTACCAGCAGGACTTTTTCCTGAACCAGGAAGTCGAGTACCATCTGCTGATCGTCTTTAATGCTGTATTTCTTAGTGTCAATTTTCGGGAACAGGTACATCGCACCTTTCGGTTTAACACAAGAAACACCAGGGATCTGGTTGATCAGTTCCCATGCGCGATCACGCTGCTCAAGCAGGCGACCACCCGGAAGGATCAGTTCATTAATACTCTGATAACCACCCAATGCGGTCTGAATCGCGTGTTGCATTGGTACGTTAGCACACAGACGCATCGATGAAAGCATTTCCAGCCCGGCAATATACCCGGCTGCGGTATGTTTTGGCCCGGTGATAAACATCCAACCACCACGGAAACCACATACGCGATACGCTTTCGACAGTCCGTTAAAAGTCACCATCAATACATCATCGGCCAAAGTGGAGATTGGAGTATGGGTTGCTCCGTCATACAGCACTTTGTCGTAGATTTCATCGGCGAAAATAATCAGCTTATGTTTACGCGCCAGTTCAACAATTTCCAACAGAAAATCGCGGCTATAAACAGCACCAGTCGGGTTGTTCGGGTTGATCAGCACAATCCCGCGTGTTTTCGGTGTGATTTTCTTTTTGATATCATCCAGATCCGGATACCAGTCCGATTCTTCATCACATAAATAATGCACGGCGGTACCGCCGGAAAGGGCAACCGAGGCGGTCCACAATGGGTAATCCGGAGCCGGAACCAGCATTTCATCGCCGTTATTCAGCAGTGCTTGCATCGACATAACGATCAGCTCGGAGGCCCCGTTACCGATATAAACGTCTTCCACGTCTAACGCACGTAAGCCTTTTTTCTGATAATACTGAACCACCGCTTTACGTGCGGAATAAATCCCTTTGGAATCACAATAACCTTGTGATGTCGGCAGGTTACGAATCACATCAACCAGAATCTCGTCAGGGGCGTCAAAGCCAAATGGGGCGGGATTGCCGATATTCAGTTTGAGAATTTTATGCCCTTCTTCTTCCATGCGTTTAGCATGTTTCAGTACTGGGCCCCTAATGTCGTAGCAGACATTATCGAGTTTGGATGACATCCCAATATTTTGCATTGCAAGATTCCTGAAAACGAGTAAATTTCTTTATCAAGTTACACTAAATTGATATTTAAAAGAATAAAAAACTAAGATAACCGCTGAACTAATCGACGATCAAGTGGTTGGACAACAAAAACCCGGCTTACCAGCCTTGATTTAACCGCCTACTGTCAATAGAGTAGCCACATTAGTGTCATATTGCCTTATATATGAGGTCGCTTTGTCTTATTTTCATCAAGCCATTAATCAGTTAATCGAAAAGATCCATCACGCGTCACAAGAGGCGAGTCGTTGTTTGCAGGCGTTAGAATGTGCGCCGGGATTTGATCTGATTGACTGGCTTGAGGCCCAACCGCTTTTTCCGAAGTTTTTCTGGCATGGCCGGGATGGCCGAGAAGAGGTGGTTGCGCTAGGACAGCTTTATACCTTTTTAGATCCGGCACCAGCTTACCAAATTCTTTCAGAAGGTCAACGGGTATGGGGCGGCCGCTCATTTGACGGACGGAGCGAAAAAAATCCGCGTTGCATGTCCTCGTTGTTTTTCTTACCGCAGATCGAGTTAATTCGTAGCGATGGTCAATGGTTACTGGCTGCAAACCTGACTCAGGATCGCAGCCGTACCATTAGCGCATTAAGAAAGCTGATCTTAGAGGTTTCACCGCTGCCAGCGATGAATACACAGATTCATCAATTGAGCCATATTCCTGTCCAGTCAGACTGGCAGCAGTTGGTTGGTCAGGCGTTACGAGAGATTAAGGCGGGTAAGTTCAAAAAGGTTGTACTGGCGCGAGAAACCAGTTTGTTACTCGAGCCCTCCGTCTGTGCCGCGCAGTTACTGAAAGCCAGTTTTTCCACTAATCACAATAGCTTCCATTTTATGCTGGCGCTGGATCGTAAACACAGCTTTATCGGTTCAACCCCGGAGCAGCTTTACCAGCGCATTGATCAGACACTGTATACCGAAGCGCTCGCTGGAACCAGCGGGCGCAGTGATGACCAGTTGCACGATAATCAGCTATCTAGCTGGCTAGAAAATGACCGCAAAAACCTGGCAGAAAATCAGTATGTCGTGGATGACATTATTGAGCGTTTAACACCGTATTCGACACATATTCAGGTCGATTCTCAGGCACATCTGGTTAAGCTACGTAAAGTCCAGCATCTCAAGCGAGCGATTAGCGCGCAGTTACATAAAGGGGTTAAGGGCGTACAACTGCTGGGGGCTCTGCAGCCCACTGCCGCAGTGGCCGGATTGCCCCGAGAACCAGCAATCGATTTTATTCAGCGCAATGAACCTTTTGCCCGTGGTTGGTATGCTGGGTCAGTTGGATTTATCAGCCATGACGAAGCTCAATTCTGTGTGGCGATTCGTAGTGCCTTAGTGGTGGAGAATAAAATTAAATTGTACGCCGGAGCGGGTATTATTGATGGCTCTGATGCGCAGGATGAATGGCAGGAGTTGGATCGCAAAGTGTCGACGTTATTAAGTTTAATCAGCGATTGTTGCCCACTTGAGGCGGCATCGTGAAAACCGAACAGGCGGTATTAAATCGGGTCTGGAGCCAGGTACTGCTTGAAGAGTTGACTCGCTATGGGGTTGAACATATCTGCATTGCTCCGGGGTCCCGTTCTACACCGTTAACCTTAGAAGCCGATGCCAATCCCAATCTGACCCTGCACTACCATTTTGATGAAAGAGGCTTGGGATTTATTGCGCTGGGTCTGGCCAAAGCCAGTGATAAACCGGTTGCGTTGATTGTTACCTCCGGCACGGCAGTGGCGAATCTGTTACCTGCGGTAGCCGAAGCGAAATTGACTGGCGAGAAACTGATTTTACTTACGGCAGATCGTCCTCAGGAACTGGTCGGCTGTGGTGCCAATCAGGCGATTGTTCAGCTCGGAATCTTCTCATCACACGTGAATGCGGTGCTGAACTTACCTTCGCCAACCGAGCCTTTGTCGCTCAATTGGTTACTGACATCGGTGGATGATGTACTGCATCAGCAACAACAGTTGGGTGGGGCGGTTCATATTAACTGCGCTTTTGCTGAGCCTTTATATACCTCGCAGCCGATTGATTATCCTCAATATTATTCTCGTCTGATCCAGCAATGGTCTGAACAGCAGCAAACCTATACGTCACGCCCGATCGCACCCGCGCAAGCATATTCCGATTTAGACACGCAACTAAAAAGGGTCAGCGATAAGTCGGGGGTGTTGATCATTGGTCAGATGCTGGCAAATCAGGCGCAGTTAATGGTTGAACTGGCGGCGCGGCTTGGCTGGCCAGTATTCTGTGATCCACAATCTGGGGTGACCAGTCCGTGGGCGCATTTTGATTTATGGTTGCAAGATAAGAAATTAAGCGTGTTGCTGGACGGTTGTGATTGTGTTGTTCAGTTTGGTTCGCGAATTGTATCTAAACGCTTAAACGGCTGGCTCAAGCAGCAGGTAATGTTAGGGCAGACCGAATACATTTACTGTTCACCACGGCCCCAGAGAGACAATCCTTACCATCTGCCGCAGCAGCACTGGTTGATCTCATACCAGGTAGTTATGCAACGTTGGCTGAGTGTTGTCAGCCCGAACTATCAAGCACAGAATGCAGGCTGGGCTGCGGAATTATTAGCACGCCTGCAAGCGGTATATTCATTTATTGATCAGGCGATTCCAAAGACACCGTTAAATGAAATCAGTGTGGCGCGGTCGATCTGCTTTTGGGATAGCGGCGCGGACCTGTTTATCGGTAACAGCCTGATAGTGCGTTTAGTGGATATGTTTGGTCGTCTTGACGGGCGCAATGTGTTTACTAACCGGGGAGCATCCGGAATTGATGGGCTGGTCGCCACCGCTGTCGGGGTGCAACACTATCGCAATAAACCTTTAGTACTCTTGCTCGGCGATACATCGCTGCTTTACGATCTCAATGCGTTAGCCTTGCTTTCCAAGAAACTGCTTTCCAAAAAAAGATTGCCATTTGTGGTCATAGTTACCAACAACGATGGCGGGGCCATCTTTGATCTTTTGCCCGTACCTGAAGCACAAAAATCCAAACTGTACCAAATGCCGCATGGATTTGAGTTCTACCACACTGCACAGCAATTTGGTTTGGGTTATGCTACGCCGGAAAATCAAAGTGCGCTTATTGAAGCGGTAAATCAGCATATAACACAAGGTGAGGGTGGCTTGGTGATTGAAGTAAGAACACCGAGCGATCAGGCCTCAACAATGATCAAACAAGTGGTAAAAGGAATTTATGCTCTCTAATCAATACACTCCGGCAGCAGCCAGCGAAGCAGCTTTCAGCGCACCATCGCGTCCGACTCTGGTTTTTCTCCACGGATTTTTAGGCGATGGCCGCGAATGGCAAACCGTGATTGAACAACTTAGCGAATACTCATGTCTGACCATCGATATGTGCCGTCACGGTAAAAGTGCTTATCGAGAATGTCAGGGATTTGAAGATGCCTGCAGCATGATTCTGGATACCATTGTCCAACGTGTCGGGACTGATACTCCGGTAATTTTAGTCGGCTATTCACTCGGTGCCCGCATTGCCATGTATGGTTTGGTCAAACAGTTATGGCAAGGCATTAATCTTATCGGTCTGGTTTCGGAAGGCGGTAACCTCGGGATTCGTGATGAAAAATTCCGCGCCCAGCGTTTAGAGTCCGATTTAGGTTGGGCGCGTCGTTTTTCTTTAGAGCCGATTGAGCAGGTTTTGAACGATTGGTATCGTCAGCCGACATTTTCCGGAATTAAGCATGCGCAAAGACAAGAATTGGTTGCATTACGTAGTGATAACCTAGGCGTCTGCGTAGCAGAAATGCTGATTGCCACGTCTTTGGGTAAACAACCATATCTTCTAGATGAATTGAAGCAGCAATCTTTACCAATTCACTATATTTGTGGTGAGAAAGACAGCAAATTTAGCCAGCTTGCTCAGGAGAGCGGCTTGCCTTATACACAAATTGCTCAAGCGGGGCACAACGTCCATAAAGAGCAGCCCGAAGCTTTTGTTGACTGTTTACGTGAATTTATTGCAACGTGCAGCAAAGCCTGAAGGCAGGAAAATTAAACAGGAACAGGTATGACAATTACTGTTGGAATTACAGAACAAGAACTTTACGCTCCGGCTGAATGGCAGGATTGTAGTCATGGCTATGAAGATATTGAGTACCACAAATCTCAAGATGGGATTGCCAAAATCACCATAGCCCGCCCACAAGTGCGTAATGCCTTTCGTCCTCAGACCGTTAAAGAGATGATTCAGGCTCTGTCCGATGCCCGTTACGATTCTTCAATAGGGGTGATTATCCTGACTGGTCTGGGCGAAGATGCTTTCTGTTCTGGTGGTGACCAGAAAATTCGCGGTGACTACGGCGGTTATAAAGATGAAACTGGCACGCATCATCTGAATGTGCTTGATTTCCAGCGTGATATTCGTACCTGTCCTAAACCGGTTATCGCTTCCGTTGCTGGCTGGGCAGTGGGTGGTGGTCATGTTCTGCATATGATGTGTGACCTGACCATCGCGGCTGAAAATGCCAAATTTGGTCAGACCGGACCGAAAGTCGGATCATTCGATGGCGGCTGGGGAGCCTCTTATATGGCGCGGATTGTCGGGCAGAAAAAAGCACGTGAAATATGGTTCCTGTGTCGTTTTTATGATGCTCAGGAAGCTCTGGATATGGGACTGGTCAATACGGTAGTACCGCTGGCTGATTTAGAGAAAGAAACCGTGCGCTGGTGCCGTGAAGTTCTGCAGCACAGTCCGATGGCGTTACGCTGCCTGAAAGCCGCACTCAATGCTGATTGTGATGGTCAGGCGGGATTGCAGGAATTGGCTGGTAACGCGACCATGATGTTCTATATGACCGAAGAAGGTCAGGAAGGGCGTAATGCATTTAATGAAAAGCGTCGCCCGGACTTTAATAAGTTTCCACGTAATCCATAAAATTTTAGCCATACTTAGTCAGGCGAAAACGTGTTTTTTGCCTGCATAATAATAAAACCATACTCAAACATAAAGCGCTGCCGCTTCAAGTGGGAAGAGTATAAGCAACGTCATTTGCATGGTTAGTAGGAGAAGAGAGCTTCAGTTGTGGCTGGGCTTTCCATATTAGAGGTTACATTGCTATGCGCAGTGCAAAATTATATCGCTACCGTTTACCTATGGATAGCGGCGTTATCCTTCGCCAGGAGAAGTTAACCGAGCGCGAAGGCTTTATTTTAGAGCTTCAACAAGACGGAAAAACCGGGCGTGGTGAAGTCGCCCCCTTGATTACGTTTAACCTTGAATCAGTTGAAGAGGCCGGCATTCAGGTGCAGGAACAACTGGCTCTATGGTGTAAGGGGGAGGAGATCAACTACGATTCGCTTTATCCTTCGGTGGCGTTTGGTCTTTCTGCTGCGTTAATGGAGCTGAACAGCGAACTGCCTCAGGCCGGTAATTTCTTTGCCGCCCCATTAGGCAGTGGCGATCCGGATGATCTGATCGTTAAACTGAATGCGATGCCGGGAAAAAAAGTCGCCAAAATTAAAGTCGGTATTTATGAAGCAATTCGTGATGGGTTAATCGTCAATCTGTTGCTTGAATCTATTCCTGATCTCTCTTTACGCCTGGATGCGAACCGTGCCTGGACGCCTGCACAAGCGCAGACATTTGCCAGCCGGATCTCGCCCTCATATCGTCATCGTATCGCCTATATCGAAGAGCCTTGCCAGTCACCGAGTGACAGTATCGCTTTTGCCATCAATACCGGTATTGCGGTGGCGTGGGATGAAACTCTTCAGGCATCACTGCGTGATCCTGATTTTAGGTTAGAGGACTTAACCGGGGTGAAAACCATCATCATCAAGCCGACGATGATCGGCTCGGTACAACGTTGCCAGTATCTGATTGAAAAAGCACAACGTTTGGGGATTAAACCGGTACTGAGTTCCAGCCTGGAAACCAGCTTCGGTTTATGCCAGATTGCGCGATTAGCTAAGTTATGGTTGCCGGATGAAGTTCCGGGGTTAGATACCATCAGCTTGTATCAGCAGCAACTGGAGACGCCGTGGCCGGGTAGTGATCTACCGCTGGTTACGCTTGATTCTCAGGAGTTGATCTGGAGCGCTTAAATGACTGAGCGTTTGAATCCGGCACGGATGCCGCTTGAATACTGGTCCGGATTATCTTCGGCGCGGGTTGCTTTGCTCGTTCATCAGCAGAGTTATACCTGGACCCAGATACAAACCCGCGTGCAGGTTCTTGCGGCTCATTTCATTCAGCAGGGTATGGTCGAGAATGATTGTCTGGCACTGGTGGGGAAAAACCACCCCGATTTGCTCTGGTGTTATCTGGCAGCGGTGCAGATGGGGATCAAGGCTTCTTTTCTCGCCCCTGGCCCGGTGGAGAAAATCAATCAAAAACTGACCACACTAATGGCTCCCACACAGGCTTTATGGCTCTATACCGTGGATGAGTTGTTGCGTCGCGATCATCACCATGATTTGCCCGCCACGGTGCAGTGGCTGTCTTTTCCTCAATTGGATTTATTGATTCCCTCCGGGACAGATAGATCAGAGCTAAACGCTTACCAACCTGATAATCTCGCTTCCCTCACTTTTACTTCTGGCTCGATGGGTAAGCCTAAAGCGGTGGCCCATACTCATGGTCAGCATTTTGCCTCGGCTAAAGGATTACTGGAACAATTTAGCTACCAGCCCGGTGAAACCTGGCTGTTAAGCTTGCCGCTTTATCATGTCTCCGGATTGGCGATTGTTTACCGCTGGCTGTATAGTGGCGCTTGCCTGAAAATCGGTAGTGGCGATTTATCCCAAGATATTACCGACGTTACTCACGCTTCTTTAGTTCCGGTTCAGCTACAGCGACTGCTCGATAGCCAGCGACCCATTAGCATTACTCATGTTTTGCTAGGTGGCTCGCATATTCCGGCTCAACTGTGCCAACAGGCCAGTCAGCGTGGAATTGAAACTTGGCTGGGTTACGGCATGACTGAAGCAGCTTCGACGGTTACGGCGAAGCAATTTGACGGTAAGCCGGGAACCGGCTACCTGCTGCCAGGGCGTAAGCTTAAGATCGATCAGCAGAAGATTTATATTGCTGGTGAAACGTTGGCGCTGGGTTATTACCAGCAAGGGGCGATCATACCGCTGACTCAGGCTGATGGCTGGTTTGACAGTAAAGATGTCGGTTACTGGTTGGATAATCAGCTTATTATTCAGGGAAGGGCGGATAATATGTTTATCTCCGGTGGAGAAAATATTCACTGTGAAGAGATTGAAAGCGTGTTAAGTCGCCATCCGCAGATTGACGTTGCCATGATTGTGCCGGTTGACGATGCGGAATATGGCCAACGTGCCGTGGCGGTGATCTATAGCCAAAAGGCTTTACCTGAGCAGAATGCAATCGAGTATTGGCTAGCCGGGCAACTGGAAAAATTTAAGTGGCCGGCACACTATTTGTCATTGCCGGAGCAATTGTTAGAACAGGGAATTAAATTACCACGCAGTGCCGTCAAAGCCTGGGTTGAAGAAACGCTACAACATTCGGTTATGAGATAGAGCCAAACAGAATTGGTAGTTATATAGCGAATAGTCATAATTATCCCATTCGTTACTTAATTATGGGTATATGTATGAGCAAAGGCTTATTGATTGCCGTTGTATTGATTCAGTTATCGATCGCAATTTTCTCCAGCGGAACCATTCGTTCTCTGGCTGAGCTGTCGGCTTTTTTGCTGATCACCTATTTTGTGTTTGAGTCAAAATCACGGCCACGTACTACAGGCACAAACCGCCACTTCACAACTAAACAACCGTTAGCTCAGCGTAATCCACGCTAGTGAACTGAGCGAAATTACGACCCATAAACCGACACCAAACAGCAGCGGACGCGCTCCAGCTGCTTTGAGACGGTCGACCGATAAACCACAGCCAATCAATAGCAGGCACACAACCAATGCTTGTTTCGAAATACTGAATATCCCCTGATAGAAAGCATCGTAAGCCGGAAACAGATCACTAATCGCAATCGCCACACAGTAGAACAAAATAAAGTACGGAATGGTAATTTTCTTTGAATGGCTGCGAAACAGGAAAGCGCTGATAAAGGCAACCGGGATAATCCACAGCGCGCGGGCCAGTTTTAATGTGGTCGCTGTGGTCAACGCTTCTTCCCCATAAGCCGATGCAGCACCCACCACAGAAGAGGTGTCGTGAATGGCAATCGCCGCCCAAGTGCCAAATTCTACCTGGCTGAGATCTAATAAGTGGCCGATCGCCGGGAAGATAAACAGTGCAATCGAGTTAAGCGCGAATACGGTGCCGAGTGCCAAACCGATCTGGTCATCATCGGCTTCAATGGCGGGGGCGACTGCTGCAATGGCGCTGCCACCACAAATTGCTGTCCCTGATGCGATCAGATAACCGGTTTTATGTTCCAGTCCTACTTTTTTACTGACAAACCACCCGACCAACAGCGTGCAAAATATCGTTACTACGATTAAGCCGATGCCGTGGCTAGTCACACTCAACGCCTGTTGAAACGGAATACCAAAGCCTAAACCAATAATCGAATAGGCCAGCAGTTTTTTGGTAAATTTGGTGATTGGCAGACGGCTGGGTACTAAGCCAAAGCTGGCAAGAAAAAATCCGAGCACTAAAGCGGTAGGTGAAGTGATATAAGGCGTACAGCTTAAAATTAACGCCAGAGCAAACGGCAGATATTGTCGGTAAGAAGTCATCAAAGTTAGGAACCTATTCGCTTTTTGGTACTGAGATAAAGGAGGCAGAGCGAAAATGTAAATGCAATTCGTTGTGCTTGATTAAGAGTACAGTTGTATACAAACCTGCCGTTATATGCAAGTTTAATGTGAGTTACCTCGCAGATTAATTACAGCTTCACGCAGTGACTGACGGGTCGCATCTAATGGTGCAAACGGTTGGCAGGCTTCAATTTCAATTCGGGCGCGTAACCGTGAAGGAATGCCTTTACACGCTCGGCCCTTATAACGGCTAAAATAACTGCCCCACAATCCTTTTAACGCAAGCGGAATGACCGCAACCTGATTGTGGGCGAGAATCAAATCGATACCGCGTTTGAATGGGCCGATTTCACCGTCCGGGGTCAGTTGTCCTTCGGGAAAAATACACACCAGATCGCCCAGCGCCAGCGCTTGTTCAACTTCTGCAAATGCGGCTTTTAGCGTAGAGGGATTCTGCGCAGTAATCGGAATTACACCAGCCTTACGTAACAAGCGTCGTACCAGCGGGTAATTGGCGTAATCTGCTTCCATCACAAAACGAATCAGGCGTGGCGAGGCGACGTTGAGCAGTAACGCATCGATATAACTGACATGATTACATACTAATAAAGCACCACCTTTCTCCGGGATATGCTGAAGGTTTTTATACTCAATCCGGTAAAAGATACGCGCTAATAGTGTAAGGATAAAACGCAGTAAATAGATCGGTGTTTTATAGATGATATAAGCAAATACCAGCAAATTGAGCCCGGATAGCAGCAAAAATAGCTCGGTTATCGACCAGTTTAGTGCTGCCAGTAAAACCATTCCCATGATTGCACTGGCCACCATAAACAGCGAATTGTAGATATTGAGTGCAGCAATCACCTGAGCCCGTTCCGTCGGTTTCGCCAGTTTTTGCAACAGGGTATAAAGCGGCACAATAAACAGCCCGCCGGAGACGCCGAGCATAAACAGATCAAAAAACAGCGGCCACAACTGGCTATTAGTGATGAACTGGCTGAAACGGTTATCTGCTATAGGGGCAACCGGAGTGTGGATAACCATTAAGTAACCGAAAATCGAGATCATCAGGCTGGCGAGCGGAATGATGCCCACTTCAACCCGCTTCATCGATAAGCGGTCACACAGCAGCGAACCCGCAGCAATACCTATTGAAAACAAAGCTAATAAACTGGATACCGCATTGGCGCTGCCATTAAGATACAGTTTAGTGAAATTAGGAAACTGAGTCAGGTAGGTTGCGCCAATAAACCAGAACCAGCTAATGGTAAGAATCACCGTCAGAATCGAACGGTTGTGGTGCGCAATCGCCAAAGTATGGCGGGTCTGTTTTACTGGTCGCCAGGAGAAAGGCAAGTCTGGCGCACTTGGCTCGGCGAAAGGAATATAACGGCTGGCGAGATAGCCCAACACCGCAAACAGCACCACGCAGATAGCGGCAATCTCTTTGGCGTTATTCAGTGAGGCAATCACACCCGCGATTAAGGTACCGGATAAGATTGCCAGAAAAGTCCCCATTTCGACCAAGGCATTGCCGTTAACTAGTTCGTCGGACTTAAGTTGTTGCGGTAGCAAGGCATATTTTACCGGGCCGAACAGTGCCGACTGGGTGCCCATCAAAAACAGCAATAACAATAACAGTAGATAGCTTTGGCTGATAAAACCAATCGCGCCACAACACATAATGGCAATTTCCAGCAGTTTTACTTTGCGGATAAATGCACTTTTTTCATATTTATCCGCCATTTCTCCGGCGGTGGCTGAGAATAGGAAAAACGGCAAAATAAACAATCCGGCTGCAAGATTGATAAACAAATTGCTTGAAATGGCGAGTTGATCGGCACTGGCGAAGGCGACAAACAGCAACAAGACATTTTTGAAAATATTGTCGTTAAAAGCGCCGCAGAACTGGGTGATAAAATAGGGTAAAAAACGACGCTTAGTCAGAAGGGACATTAGTAACTACCAGTTGAGCAGATACTGAGTGATTAAGTTATCAATCAGCTGTTTGCCATCAATAGTTGTAGCGGCGAAAAATTTGTCATCGACACTTAGCAGAGTAATACCGTGTACGCCCGACCAAAGGACGCGACTGGCGGTCAGCACTTCAGTCTGGCTGCGCTGTGGTGCCAATGTGGCCAGAAGCCCTTCCAGCATTCCGGTCATATTATCAATACGGTTGGCTTGCCATTCTGGCAGTGGTTCGCCGTTCATATTGTGCTCAAAAATCAACTGCCAGCGATAAGGGTGGGCAAGGGCGAAATCGTGGTAGCAGTAGGCCAGTTTGAATAATGCCTGGCGTGGATCTTGGCAGGTTTCTACCTGAGTCTGTGCTTCGGCCGCCAGTTCATCCAGAGTTTGTGCCACCACATGTAACAGCAACAGATTATAGCTGCCAAAAACATTGACCAGAGTACTCGGAACATAGCCGATCATGGTTGCGACCTTGCGCAGGCTTAGTTCGTGATAGGAGTGTTCACTAAGGAACTGTTTTACATGATCAAGCGTCAGCTTGATCAGTTCTTCTCGAGTGTGGTCGTTTCGTCTTGCCATAACTTCATCTTGTCATATGAGTTCATTGTGTAATGAACGATGTTCGATATTCTATAAAGCTGGTTAAAAGGCGTCAATCAAAGCCTTGCAATATTCTGATACAAGTCTGCGTACTATAACTGTTTGAAAGTTAGCGGCGAGTCGCTATGATGCAGTGGCCTACTATCAATAATGATTAAGGAATAACATGAAACGTTTTGTTTCCCTAATAGTTTTGCTGATGCTGTCACTGTCTACCGTACAGATGGCTGAAGCGAAAAAGTTTGGTGGCGGTTTATCATTGGGTAAATCCTTTAAAACTGCCCCTGCACCGAAAAATACTGCGACCAATACCAGTTCGATTAATAAATCGGGCACAGCGGCACAAAATCCAACTCGTAAAGGGCTAATGGGTGGTTTGCTGGGTGGCCTGCTGGCGGGTGGTTTACTGGCTGCCTTCTTCGGCGGCGCATTTGAAGGCATTCAGTTCCTGGATATTTTAATTATCGGTCTGATTGCTTATGTCGCGTTCATCTTCTTGCGTGGCCTGCTTGGCGCTAAACAGGCGAGTATGAATAAGCAGCAGCCGGCATTTGGCGGCAACAGCTCATCAATGCATCGTCAGAGTTTTGAGCAGCCGGCAAGCAATGGTTTTGAACAAGCTAATGGTGGCTTTGGTACTCACGCGCAAAGCGATGTGCCGCACAACTATCCGGACGGTTTTGATCAGGCAGCATTTATCAATGGTGCTCGTGAACACTATCGTATTATCCAGGGTGCATGGAACTACAATCAACTGGATAAAATTCGCGAATATGTTTCCGATAGTTTGTTTGATGATCTCTCAGCAGAGCGCGCCAAGCTAGACGGTGAACAGCACACAGACGTAATGTACGTTGATGCGGAAATTGTTCGTGCCGATTACGATGCCAACCGTGCTCAGCTAAGCCTGCAGTTCTCTGGTCGTTATCGCGATGCAGTGGAAGATATCGAGGAAGATATTGAGGATATCTGGCACTTAGAACGTGATCTGACCCAAGATAATGCCCCATGGATTATTGTTGGTATTCAGGGTTAGGTTTTAGCTCTGTCTTTCTGCAGCGCTGCCTACATTTGTCGTCCCGGCTCACGGCCGGGATGACAAACACACTTATATGTTCCGTCTCAAGTGAACCTATAGAATTGTACGTCTACACCACTTCCATCGTCTCGAGCTTATCCAAGTAAGGTGCAATATTACCGATATACTTTTGTACCCATTCCGGGTTGAAATAGGTATCGAGGTAGCGCTCGCCACTGTCGCATAACAGGGTCACAATCGATCCTTGATCACCCCGAGATTTCATCTGCAGTGCAAGCTGCAAAGCGGCATATAGATTAGTTCCGGTTGACGGCCCGGCTTTGCGGCCAATTTTTTTCTCCAGCCAGTGAATCGTGGCCACGCTGGCCGCGTCAGGCACTGTCAGCATTTCATCTATTACTCCGGGAATAAAACTTGGTTCAACACGCGGGCGGCCAATCCCCTCAATTAGACTGGCTTTGCTAGCAGTAATTGTTGCATCACCATGTAAAAAATAGTCATGGAATACTGAGTTTTCACAATCGGCAACGCAGAGTTTGGTTGCATGACGACGAAAACGGATATAGCGGCCTAAAGTCGCCGAAGTGCCACCGGTGCCTGCCGACATCACCACCCAGCTTGGGATCGGAAAGCGTTCACATTCCATCTGGCGAAAAATACTTTCTGCAATATTACTGTTACCACGCCAGTCGGTTGCTCTTTCCGCGTAGGTAAACTGATCCATATAGTGGCCGCCAAGTTCATCGGCCAGCTTTTGTGAGACACTGTAGATTTCACTCGGCTGATCGATAAAGTGCGCTTTCCCACCATAAAATTCGATTTGCTGAATTTTACGTGCGGCGGTGGTTCTGGGCATCACAGCATAAAACGGCAGACCGAGTAGCTGGGCAAAATACGCTTCTGATACCGCGGTGCTGCCGGACGAGGATTCAATGATTGGTGTATTGGGTCCAATCCAGCCATTACACAAACCATACAGAAACAGCGAGCGAGCCAGGCGGTGTTTAAGCGAACCAGTTGGGTGGGTGCTCTCATCTTTCAGATAGAGATCCACACCGTCAAGGAATGGGAAGTTAAGTTTAATCAGATGGGTATCAGCGGAACGCTGATAGTCGGCTTCGATAAGCTGAATTGCTTTGTCGGTCCATTGATGGTCGTAGCACATAATCGTTCTCGGTATTACACAAGGAATAGAACTAATGTAGCGCGCTAAGTGGGAAATTATTTTGCAATATTTACTCTATTTTGCTCATAATGGAGAAAAATTTTCTCTTTAATGTGGGGTGGGTAGGCTATGAAGTTGGATTCAGTAGATAAACAGATACTACGTCTATTGCAGAATGACAGTTCATTGTCGTTGAATGATTTAGCGGATGCGGTGAATTTAACCACTACGCCATGCTGGAAGCGGCTGAAAAAACTGGAAGATTCTGGTGTGATTAAAAAGCGGGTAACGCTGCTTGATCCGGAAGTGGTTGGGTTAAGTTTTACCGCGTTTGTGATGATCCAGACCAGTGACCATTCGCATGAGTGGTACCGCCGTTTTGTCGATACCGTGACCGACTATGATGAAGTGATGGAGTTTTATCGGATGGCCGGTGAGTATGATTACATGATGAAAGTGCTGGCCAGAGATATGCGTAGTTTTGACGAATTTTATAAAAAACTGGTTAATAGCGTCGAGGGGCTAAGCAAAGTGACATCGACTTTTGCGATGGAATCGCTAAAGTACACCACTGAGCTTCCCCTCTGAACGGCAAGCGAGAAACACTAACTTAGAAACTTAAGGGTCTAGCCAAAAATCAGTGCAATCAAAAAGACGATTAGCATAAATACACCAACTATCTTAAGTGCCGGGCCTATCTGTGTTGTTCCACCTTTTGGTGGTTGATTACAGCACCCCATAATGACCTCCTGTTGTATAAACTCAGAAAAATATGGAGTGGATATCACTCCATATAGTCACTATAAAGTTTGTCCCAAGGGGAGAGTCAAATCGTTATTCCTGAGTAAATCGCATGACACCTTCCTGAACGGCAGTAGCGACCAGTACACCTTGCTGAGTATAAATTTCTCCTCTGACTAAGCCACGCGAATTGCTGGTAGTCGGGCTTTCAATCGCAAACAGCAACCAGTCATCCATTTTGAACGGACGATGGAACCAGATCGAATGATCGATGGTCGCAACCTGAAATTTGGGGGTCATTAAAGTAACGCCATGCGGATGGAGAGCTGTAGTTAAGAAGCCCCAGTCAGAAGCGTAGCCAAGCAGATATTGATGAATAAGTTGGTTGTCAGGTAGCGCGCCGTTAGCACGTATCCACAAATACTGTTTAGGTGCCATTTTTTTCGGTTTAAGCGGATTAACGATATTTACTGGGCGAACTTCAATCGCCTTTTCTCCACATACGGTATTACGCAGTTTTTCTGGAAGAAAATCGGCTATTTGTAACCAAAGTTCCCGTTCGGACATTAATTGTTCCGGCTCGGGGGTCTCGGGCATTGGATTCTGATGCTCAAATCCAGGCTGATCGCCATGATAAGAGGCGGTGAGATAGAAAATCGGTCGGCCGTTCTGAATGGCTTTCACCCGGCGGGTACTGAAGCTGCGCCCATCGCGTAGATTTTCCACATCATAAATAATCGGTTTTTCCGGATCACCCGGGTAAAGAAAATAGCTGTGAAATGAGTGAACGGTACGTTCCTGAGCAACGGTATAGCGAGAAGCAGAGAGCGCCTGGCCAATGACCTGACCGCCATATACCTGAGGTAACCCAATGTGCTCGCTTTCTCCGCGAAACAGTCCCTGTTCTAATCTTTCCAGTTGCAGAAGTTGTAATAAATTATCGAGAGGTTGGCTCATTGCGATTCGATCCATGGGTTTGTGAGAATAGGTTAATCAGAATGCCTTACAGTAGAACAAATACTCTAAGGTTGCCAGCGATACCGCTTTAAGGCAATTTTTCCGCTGGCTGACACTGCAATTCCATCGTTGATCAATTCGGTTCGTTGGCGATCAAAGCCTGGACCACTCAACGAGATCATCCCTTGGCTGTTCACGACTCGGAACCAAGGCAGTTTGCTACCAGACGGGAGCTGACTCAGCGCTTTGCCTACCTGGCGGGCATAACCCGGATACCCGGCCATTCTGGCAACTTCACCATAGGTGGAAATTTTACCGGGTGGTATCTGGTGGATGACCAGATAAATCTGTTGTAAAAAAGTATCCATATTTTGCTTTGTTCTGTTCAGTGACGAAAATTTGACCGTAAAATATAACCTGAGTCGCAAATTTACAGCAAATTATCGTTTATGAAACACAATTCAGGGTAAACTTGTTCGATCGGTCAGTTTAGACCTTAAAATAAAAATTAATGAATAACCAACACAACGTCATGGCTAAATTTTTTATTACTGCCGCAGTTATGCTTTTCAGCCTCTGCTCCGGCTTTTATTCCGGGAGCTTAGCTGCCGCTGAAAAAAGCGACAATTACAAAAAAGTGCTCAGTGTCGCTATTGAAGCTGACGATGTGGCGGCTCGGGTGCTGTTTAACGCCGCCTCTTATGAATTCAATTTTAATATTCATTATCAGACGGTGAAAAGTTTCGATGCGCTGTTAAAAGCCGTGGAAACCGGAGTGGTCGATTTTGCCGCCAATGTAACTTACACCCCTGAACGGGCTGAGCGTTTTGATTTTTCTCGTCCGACCAATATTGAGTATACCTATCTTTTTTCCAAACAAGGCCAGACCCTGCAACAGGTGAGCCGGGTTGGGGTCCCCAAAGATACTGTTTTTGGTGATTTATTAGCGACCCATTATCCGCAAATTCAGCAAGTGGCTTATTCTAGTGGTAAACAAGCGCTGGCACTGCTGCATAGTGGGCAGGTTGATGGCATTGTGGATGCGATTAATCAGTTAAAGCCTATGCTCAGTGCGGGCTTTCAGGCTTCGCTGCTCAATGATGATTTACCCATTCAGCCAGTAGCAATTATTGCTACCAAAGGAGAGCATCAGGAGTTTTTGGCTAAACTGGAAAATTTTGCCCATCAACCAGCTATTCAGCAGTTGCTCAGCCGTTCAATTGAGAATTACCAACGTGAAGTCCGTATCAAGGCACTGCGTAGTTTAGTGCGTGAAATCGGGCTTAATACGCAGAAGTCTTATAAAGTAAAGCTGGAAAACCGGGTTAAATACGCACAATACAGTAACGATGGTAAGGTAAAAGGGATAAGTGCCGATGTGGTTTTTGGTTCTTGTGAAATCCTGATGCTTAAATGTGATTTAGTGAGTCGGCGCGATGAAAGTTGGAACAGCATGTACAATGATTTGGTTAATAATCGTATCGATGTATTGTCGCCAACCATCGAATCGATTCCTCGCCAGAGCAAAATGTATTTCAGCGATGTTTATTATCGTCCTTCGGCGGTGATGGTTAAACGTGAAGGCTACAAGTCGGATGTTTACCGTAATGTGTCGGAGTTATTGGTGGAAAAGATAGGGGTGGTTGAGGGCGACTTCTATCAAGAACTGATGCAGCGTCTGTTACCCAATAAGAAACTGATCGCTTTTCCTGACCAATCGGCCTTGTTACAGGGGCTATTGAGTCGCCAGGTAGATTATATTGTTGCTACGCACACCTTATATAATCAGATGCTACGCCAGTCCGATCCATATATTCCGATTGAAGAAGATAGGTTGATTGGTGATTTTTATCACAGTGATGTGTCAGTTGCTTTTCCTAAAACCGGAGAAGGTAAACAGCTCGCCGAGTTATTCTCTCGTGCGATGAAGATTCTCGACATCAATGAGATTGTTAACCGTCATGAAGATCTACCGGACTGGCGCGCAACTCTGGTTGCTGAAAAACGGATGGCTGAGCAATGGATGTGGTTGCTGCTGGTGATTTTAATCGCCTTAATTGGTTTGGTGGGGTATCTGCATGCTCAGTCGAATACCGACGGTTTAACTAAACTGCGTAATCGCCGTGCGTTGTATCGCCGCTTTATGCGCGGTGTATCACCTCGTGCTACCATTGTTTTCCTTGATGTAAACCATTTTAAAGAGATCAACGATAGCTATGGTCATGATGTCGGCGACAAAGTGTTACAGCAGCTTGCCGATAAAATTAATGCGTACTGGAAAGGGCGTAGTTATCGGATTGGTGGTGATGAATTCATTCTGACTGATACGCTCAATGAAGCCGAATTAAGTCGGATTCTGCCAATGCTAAGCCATTTCGTGTATATCGATTTAGTGAAAAACTTCAGCTTTAATGTCACTGTGTCGGTAGGAATATCTCCCCAGCGTTTGGATCCTATGTCGTTGGAAGAAGTACTACACCTGGCTGATGTTGAAATGTACCGTGCTAAATACCGCGCTCGTTCCGAAGCGGCTCTGAAGCGGAATAAGAGTGAGGATGCGCCAATCCTCAGTCAGTTACCTGTGCAGTAAACGGTTAATCATTAAGCGGTTGATTGGCAAAAGCGATAATTTCGACTGGAGCGGCTTGCAATAGCTTAACGGATGTTTAATAATCCCAACCTCTATGGAGGCCCTGGTCCTCCCGCAACACTAGTTCGTGAACCTGGTCAGGTCCGGAAGGAAGCAGCCACAGCGAATGACGTGTGTGCCGGGATGTGGCTGGGGCTTCCACCCAATTTTGTCGCTGAAAGCATAAATTGGTTTCAGCGACACAATTTCCCCCAAAGTATAACTCACCCCTTAGCACCTAAAGCCACTTTCTCATCAAATGGCACTACTTTATTCCGGCCTGTTCGTTTCGCTTCATACAAGGCTTTATCGGCGTCAACCAGCATTTTTTCCAGGTCATGCCCGTCAGAAGATACACAAACGCCGAAACTGGCAGTGATGGTGAGGTTTCCGCCTTTATGTTCAATGGACTGATTTTCGATGGATTTGCGTAGCTTTTCTGCCACATTGATCGCTTGTGATTTATCGGTGTTGGGCAAGAAAATGATAAATTCTTCACCGCCGAATCGACAACATATATCGGAGTCTCGCAGGGCATTTTTCATTGTAGAAGCAATCACTGTGATTGCTTTATCGCCAATGGCGTGGCCATAGGTATCATTGACGATCTTAAAGTTATCAATATCGATGGCTATGATGGAAAAAGTCTGCCCGTAACGCGCCGATATTTTTTCCTGCGCTTCAGCCAGTTCAAAGAACGCAAGTCGATTATACAAACCGGTTAAAAAGTCGGTTCTTGCGCGTTGTTCTGCCAGATCCTTGGCCACTTCTATTTCATAGGTGAGGGTCAGCGCATCATGTAATGCCTGGGAGGCGACTTTGGTTGCACGAAGCGAGGCGATTAAAAATGTTAAGGCGGCAATAGCAAGTACCTTTTGTTCGGGTTCACCTTGCACTAAGGTCCATACGGTATACGGGAAAAGCACGCTCCAGACTGTGGTTAGGGCGACATAGCGTTTAGCGGAATATACTGAAATACCCGCTCCGGCCATTCCCATCAGGAAAAAGTGAATCCAATATTGTGCGTTAATCGGGATATGCATACCTAATATTACACCGCCAATTCCCCACACCGATGCGGAGAGTATCAGGGTGAAAAAATAACCTCTTTCCCAGGTCTTTAGCTGGAATCCATCACTTTTGTTTATTGCAGAATATTTTTTATAGAAAAGCGTACGAATAATAAAGGTGAGTGTTAACCAAAAAAACCATGCTAGCAAGATTAGGCTCGATAACTTTCCATAGAGTAAAAATACAACGAGTACGCCATTGAGAAGAGCAAAATAGGCGGCAGGTCTGGAGTGATTGAATAGCAGTTCGAGCTTGTCTCGCTCAACTTTCTGAGAAATTTCCTGCAAATTCGTGTTCATCAGATCCTCAGTAGCTGCATAACCCTGCGTTAGCTATGCAGAATATTGCATTAAAGTATGCTTAAAAGTTAGAAGTTTATTTAAATAATAGTGTGCAGTGATGGTTATAGCCAGCTTTATGGGTTTCTTAACGGAGATATTGGCACTGGTCCCTGTCAAATTAATTATCAAATATTTCAGGTGGCTCTACTTGGCATTTCTTGATTTCAAATCAGGTATCTTTAGGTGGATCGGGTAATAGACTCATTGGTTTCATTTAATGTTGTCATTTATAGAGTAGATTTAAGTTTCCTAGGATCACTCAATTGTTTACCATTGAATTGTAAATTCCTCTCAACCCGGAGCCACTCATGAAAATCGTTGCTGTTACTGCTTGCCCTACAGGAATTGCTCATACCTATATGGCGGCGGATATTTTAACGAAAGAAGCGCATAAGCGCGGTATTACTCTGAAAGTGGAAACCCAGGGCGCGATGGGGATTGAGAATCAGCTGAGTGTTAACGATATCGTGACGGCGGACGTGCGGCTGATTGTTTCTGAGATTGAGATTGAAGAGAAAGGACGGTTTAACGGATGCAAGGTGTTGCGCTTTTCTATCGAAGAGGTTCTGACCAATGTGCAAAAAGTGCTGGATGCGTGCGTAGCTAGCTGATGATCACGACCCGTATTACTTTTGTGCTCGACCAAGATGGATTTCCCGGCTGGCAACTACAGGAATTAAAACAGCTTTGCGGCTATTTTCACTCGATTTTTGTCGTCTACAATATTACCCGTAGCAAAAGTGCTAAGCTCAATGAACCGCTGCGTATGATGAGCTTAGGTAGTTGCCGGAACGATGTATGTCAGTTGGCTATTGAAGGGTTGGATGCAGAACTGGCTTGCATGGTATTAACCGAATATCTGCGTGAACATTCAACGTTATTCTCTACCTCACATAGAAAAAATCATATTGCCGATTCTCTATTTTCCAATCATCCGGCTTTTCATCTACCGTTTGCCTATCAATGGTACTCTCCAGAACCTGGCGAGTTTGCCGATAAACAGGCTTGCTTGTCATCACTATCGGAACAGGTCAGTGCTGAACATCGTAGCGAGTTATTAGAGAAGTTTTCTCAGCGTGAACAGATCGCATCGACAGTTATTGCACCAGCGATCGCGGCACCGCATATCATCAGCGAGCATGTTCGTTGCGCGACTATTGCTTGCTGCCTACTCAGCAATCCGATGCAGTGGCATTGTGCCTATCAGCCGGTGCGACTTGTTATCGGAATTGTGTTACCTGAAAACAGCCCCAAGCCTGAGATCATTGCTATTACCCGATTGACTCGCTGGATTATTTCCGGGGCGGGCAATCATTTGCTACTGCGCTCCAAGCGTAACGAGACTATCAAAGGAATTCTGCTACACGTGATGGCACGCACTACTGGTTAAGTGCGCGATATTGTGACGGCGTTATCCCGGTGCGATTTTTGAATACCCGATAAAAATAGTTTACGTCACTAAACCCGCAGCGAGTCGCTACATCGTTTAGGCGAAATTGATATTTCTTCAACATAAATTTTGCCCGCTCGATTCTCACCCAGGTAATGTAGTCGGCTAACGTCATATGCCCTTGCTGACGGAACAGACGCGACAGGTGATTAGGCGAAATATTAAAACGGTGAGCGATTGATTCACGCGATACCTCACGATGAAAGTTTTCCTGGATGTAAATGCAAATGCCCTGATAGAGATCTTTACTGTGGTTATTTGAGGCTTGCTTTGGCTGCCTGAGGATAGACAGTGTATAACTGAGCAGGGCGCACAGCAGGTGTTCATCCATCGGTGAACGTTGTTGTTCTCGGGCCAGTGCATTTAAACTTTCCAAAATATTATCAATGGCATAGCCGGTTCGGGTGGGTAGGCTGTGTTTCTGCACATCATAAAATCCCTCTTCTCCTTTGCGTTTAGCTACAAAACTAAATCCCAGCTGCCGGCGACCAAACAGTAAACTGACCACTGAACAGTCGCCAGTCCAGTCTGGTTTGTTCCAGCAGTTGGGCGGAATATAGATTGCGTCACCACTCAGGATATTCACCGTCTCCAGGCTTGATTCCAACGTTTCAAGCTGGTTGTTGTAGCTGCCTTTTAATACCAGTTCCAGGCGAGGAAAGTTGACCTGATAACTGAAAGGTGGTGGTGTGTGCTTGTCTCCGGCGAACCAGATGCGGTGGCAATTATCGCGTTCGTCAAGAATTGCTTCAATGATGCTGGTAAAGACTTGACTCATACCGTTTCCATTATGGGTTGGTTACAAAAATCCAATGATAATACATTTTTCTAGTTGGCTAACTCATTGGTTTGATTTTTTATCTTAGGTTTGATTTTTAAATACATGAAATTAATGAATAATATATCAATCATTTTATTCTAGAGAAGGTTGTGATATTCAGGACGTAGATCACGTTTATTTATCAATGTTACAATTATCCAGTAAATGCATTTTCAATACACTATCTAAACCCAGATGTGGTGCGCATAATTCTCTGGTCTGATTTGATCCAGAACGGATAAGGAAACACCATGATTACCCAACTTATAAATGAAAAACTGATTCGCTTAGATCTAAAAGCGAACAATAAAACAGAGCTATTTGAAGAATTGATCGATGTGCTCGAACAGGAAGGTCGTCTTCACGACAAACATCAATTTTTAGCGGATATTTATGCGCGTGAAGAGCTTGGCAATACTGGTTTTGATGAAGGTGTGGCTATTCCACATGCGAAAAGTTCAGCAGTAAAAGAATCAGCAGTAGTGATCGGTATCAGTCGCAACGGTATCGATTATGGTGCTGACGATGGCGTACCTTCAAAGCTGATTTTTATGATTGCTTCGCCAGAAGGTGGTTCCAACCATCATATTGAAGTGTTAGCTGAACTTTCTTCAAAATTAATTGAAGATGGTTTTATTGACGCTTTCCTCAAAGCAAAAACACGCAAAGAAGCCTTAAATTTGCTGCTGGCGAAACCTCTGCCAGCCAGCGATGTTGTTCGCGATAAAGGTTTCTTGATTGGTGTTACCGGATGCCCGGCCGGGGTTGCACACACTTACCTTGCAGCAGAAGGATTAGAAAAAGCCGCTGCTGAATTGGGCTACGAAATTAAAGTTGAAACTAATGGTTCTATCGGGGTGAAAAACAGCCCGACCGAAGAAGAAATCCGCAAAGCCGATGCGATTGTCGTTGCGTGTGATAAACAGGTAGATATGGAGCGTTTTGCCGGTAAGCGTGTTGTTGAAACCGGGGTGAAAGAGCCGATTCGTGACGGAAAGGCGGTGATTGAACGTGCATTGAAAGCACCGTTGTATCAGGTGGCAGAAGGAAAAGCGGGAGCTCGCCAAGCACAAAGTGCTACATCTCGCGCACGTGGTGATCTCTACCGATTCCTGATGAATGGCGTATCACATATGATTCCGTTTGTGGTTACCGGTGGTTTGCTGATTGCCTTGTCACTGGCATTGGGTGGTGAGCCGACCGAAGCGGGTATGTCCATCCCGGCTGGCAGTTTGTGGAATAAAGTGCTGGATGTTGGTGTGGTTGCTTTTACGCTGATGATTCCTATTCTGGCCGGTTATATCGCTTATGCTATCGGTGATCGTCCGGCACTGGCACCGGGGTTGATTGGTGGCTGGATAGCGAATAATGGCTCATTCTATGGGGCGGGCGCAGGCACTGGGTTTATTGGTGCGATTATTGCGGGTTTGTTGGTCGGTTACTTTATTCGTTGGTTAACCAGCTTCGAATACCATAAATTTGTTCGCCCTCTGGTGCCGATTATGATTGCACCGATTGCGGGTTCACTGTTTATTTCTGGTCTGTTTATTTTTGTTATCGGTGCTCCGATTGCCAGCCTGATGGATAGCCTGAATGCACTGCTGACCAGTATGAGTTCAGGTAATATTGTTCTGCTTGGTATCGTACTTGGCGGCATGGCCGGTTTCGATATGGGTGGGCCATTTAATAAAGTCGCATTCCTGTTCTCGGTGGGCATGATTGCCAGCGGCCAGACTCAATTTATGGGTGCGATGGCATGCGCTATTCCGGTTGCGCCATTAGGTATGGGCCTGGCGACCTTTATGGGACGCAAACTCAATATTTTTGAAGACTCAGAAATGGAAGCTGGTAAAGCCGCAGGTGCGATGGGCTTGGTCGGTATATCAGAAGGAGCAATCCCGTTTGCTGCACAAGACCCAATGTCGGTGATTCCGGCTAACGTGATCGGTTCAATGGTAGCGGCAGTGATGGGCTTCTCATTCGGTATTACTAACAGTGTTGCTCACGGTGGACCGATTGTTGCCCTGCTAGGTGCAATGAACAAACCAGTATTGGCACTGGGTTGTATGATTGCCGGAGCATTTGTCACAGCACTGGTCTGCATTGTGTTGAAAAAAATGCGTCAGTCTAAGACGGTAGAATCTAAGTTGGAAACCGCAACTGAATAATCAGATTCTTTGCTTAGAAAAGTGATAAAGCCCCTGCAAGTTTTAACTTTGGGGGCTTTGTGATTAATTAACCAAACGTTTATGCAGGGTTATATCGTATTAATTAATGACTATACCAGAACCGAAAACTAATTTTTTACCCGACTTTATACCAATCTGCTTTTAGCTCACATTGAAACGCCAGGTTATCACAACTGGTTGCACAGTATTCGCCGTCTCGTGCGCCAATGCAGGAATCATCTGAATAGATATGCGCAATAATGCCGTCGATGCTTACACAGTACAGACTTGAGTCGGCTAGTCGTTGCTCGATTATGGAGAGAGTTCGTTGATTCTCAGGATCAATCAGACGCATTTTGTTCTTATTTCGTTCGAGTAAACCATCTTTTAATAATCCAGTCATTACATCTATCGCTTGCATCTGTTTTCTACTCTTTGCCTTATGGAAGTGTTCATAGGGTGACCACTCAGTAAACATCAGTTTTGTGAATTATAAATGAATCTATAATTCGCGACTGTTAGTCAAACTAAATTTTTCTCAATCAAATTGTGATCGAACGGATGGTATTGATAAGAAAGTGGTTAAATATGCATAAAACGGTTTGGCTGGTCAGCCGTCGGCTAAATTTCGTCTATTCTCAATTAAGAGATATTTTTTCTCTTTGATTAGGAGATGATTAGGAGATGATTAGGAGAAGTTATGGACAAAATTTTAGTAATTGATGATGAACAGTCTATCCGCGATGCCTTTGAATTAGCCTTGATAGATGAATCGTATGAAGTGGTCACGGCGGTTGATGGGTTAGATGGGCTGAAAAAATTTGAGGAAGTTCAGCCTGATTTGATTTTTCTTGACTTAAAAATGCCACGAATGAATGGGGTAGAGGCACTGAAGGAAATACGCAAATTGAACGCTAAAGTTCCGATTTTTATTGTTACTGCATTTGCCCGGGAATTTATGGAAGAACTTGATGCGATCACCGAACTGGGGTTTGAATTTGAACTGGCGGCTAAGCCAATGAATGCCAACCAAATCTGCCAGATCGCCAAAGTCGTGTTAGCGAAATAATCAGGAGGAACTATGCTAAATCCGAAACTGGTGCTGACGTTGTATATCAGCCATTCCAATCCCGAACTAGACAAGTTAATGCAGCAACTGCGAGAGGCGTTGATTGATGAATATGATGGTTCGGGAGATTTCGAACTCAACGTCATAAATGTGCTTAAAATGCCGGAAAAAGCGGTAGCGAATGATGTGTTTGTTACGCCGACTCTGGTGCGTGAAGTGCCTGAACCTGTGATTAAGGTGTTGGGTACACTGGCGAAAACTAAAGAAATTATTACCGCGATTACCAGTAATTTTGGTGATGAGCCGGAAACCTTAGTGGTTTAAGGTTAATCACTATGTTACGGCATGATATTGAAAATCTGATCGCTTCCGTTTCCGATGCCATATTGGTACTGAATCAGCGTGGTCAGGTATTGTATGCCAATCCCTCTGCTCATCGGCTTTTTGAACGTGAAAAGCTGGTGGGGATCAATTTGGGTTTACCGGTTGTGGAAGACGGTAAACCGACCAATATCACGCTGGTTCGTTCGAGTGGTATCGGCTCGGCAGAGCTGATGAGTTCACATACCAACTGGGATGGCCAGGATGCCATCGTTGCCAACTTACGTGATATAACCGATCAGACCCGCGCCCAGGCACAAATGGAGCTGCAGGCCAGGGCGCTTGAAGCAGTCCATAGTGCAGTGGCTATTATGGATGCGCAGGGCGTAATCCAGTGGGTCAACCAGGCTTTTGTTGAATTGACCGGACACGAGCGAGAACAGGCGGTGGGAAATACACTCTCTATCTTGCATCTACGCGGCGAAGATCAATCCAGGTTGAAAGAGTTATGGGATAAGGTTTCAACCGGGCAAGTCTGGCAAAACGTGGTAATTAGTCATCATAAAGACGGCCGTTGGATGACGGTAACCGAAACCGTATCGCCGATTTTTGAAGAGAGTGAGTTGTCACGATTGATTCTGGTCATGGATACGATTGATGATAAAGAAGAGTTGAAAGAGCGCATTACCTACCTGACGTATCACGATCCGGTTACCGGAATGTTCAACAAAAAGGGTCTATTACAGGAACTGAGCAAGCTGATTGCGATTGTTACTTCTGAATATCATCGAGTAGCAGTATTTGTGATCTATTTTTCGCAGGACACGCTGCCGGAAGGCTACTTCCAGCAATACAGCAAAAAACTGGCTGTGATACTGGAATCTCTTGATGTGGTGACCGCGACTCTCGATGCTCATCATCTGGTTGTTGGCGTCAAGTTTGATGAGCGAAGCATTGCATTATCCTGGCTGGTTAAGGTTATTTTGCAAGACACGTTGCACGACATGGTTGACCCGGATGCGATGACGATTTTGTTTAATTGCGAGCCGAATATCGGTGTTGCGCTTTATCCGTCCGATGCACATTCTTCTGGCGAGCTGTTGAGTAACGGATTGTTGGCGTTAACTTCAGCAAAAAATAAGCAGCTTCCTTACAGTTTTTATGATGAAAAGTTGTTGGAAGAGGTCAGTCAGGAACTGGCGATTAAAGAAGTGCTGCTCGATTCACTGAAAAACAACGAATTTGAAATGTACTTCCAGCCACAGGTTGATATCAATACGGAAAAACTTATTGGTGCGGAAGCTTTGCTACGCTGGAATAATCCTCGTTTTAAACATCTGCCGATTTATATCACGATTGATGTAGCGGAAAAGTATGAGCTTATTTCGCATATCAGTGATTTTGTCTTAAAAAGCGTCATTCAGCATCTGTTACGTTGGCGCGATCAAAAACTGCCATTAGTAAAAATTGCGCTGAATTTTTCTGCACTGGATTTAATGAAAGAGAATTTTGATCAGTACGTGATGTTAGCGCTAGATGCCAGCGGCATCGAACCAGAGCGAATCGAAATTGAAATTACCGAAACGGTACTGTTGAAAGCTAATTTCAAGGAAAACAAAGCGTTTCACGGACTCAGAGAACGGGGAATTGATTTAGCGTTGGATGATTTTGGTACCGGTTATTCCACCTTATCCTATTTAAAAATGCTACCGGTCAATCTGATTAAAATAGATAAAGTGTTTGTTGATGAACTGACCGATGAGTTGGATGTAACGCGGGTTCTGGTTGATTCGATCATCAGTCTATCGAAAAAACTGGACAAAAAAGTATTGGCAGAGGGCGTGGAAACTGAGGCGCAAAAGCAGGTGTTGCGTTCAATGGGATGTGATTACTACCAGGGCTACCTGTTTTCTAAACCACTTCCTGTTGCGGAATTTGAAAAGCTGGTCGTAAAGGAGCTAGGTGATGGAAATAATCTCGATGGTTAAACGTGTTATTGCCATTACGCTAGTGATAGTGAGCAGCATAATGGTTGGTGGATGTGATACCGAAAAACCAGTTTTAGACGTTAGACTGGCGGTGCCAGAACAGCCATCGTCACTGTTGATGCATATTGCGCTGGCGGAAGGTTATTTCAGCCAGGAGTCACTTAATCCTATCGTTAGTTATTACCCATCGGGAAAAGTAGCCCTGCAGGATGGGATACTAACGGGAAAAGCCGACATAGCAACAACATCCGATGTACCTTTTATTATGCAGGTACATCATGGCAAACCATTAGTTGCGCTGGCTTCCATGTATGAAGCGGAGAATATCAATCGTATTGTCGCCAGAGCGGATAGTGGAATTAATGAACTAAAAGATCTTGCAGGCAAACGATTTGCCACGCAAAAAAACTCAGCTGTTCATTATTTTGCTCATCTCACTATGCTGGAAAATGGTATCCCCGAACACGGAAAAATGATCTATATGGCAGCAACTGATTTGCCACAGGCATTAGCTGATAACCGGATTGATGCTTTTTCTATGCGAGAACCTTTTGTATCACAAGCCCGTGAATTATTAGGCGATGAGAATGTACATATTTTTGCCCAACCTGGTCTGTATATTCAGAATGAGCTGTTGGTGAGCTCACCGGGCTATGTGGCGAGTCACCCTGATGTCGTGCATCGGTTATTACTCGGATTAAAAAAAGCCAGCGATTTGGTCAAAAACGATCCGGCTAAAGCTAAACAAATTGCAGCTGAGGCGTTGCATATTAGTCTGGATGAAGTGGAACAAATTTGGTCAAGTTTTGTACTTCGTCTGGAGTTCAACCAAAGTATTTTGCTTAAGTTTGAACGAATTCATGCTTGGATTAAAACCAATACGGACATGGAATGCCAGATGCCCGGGAATTTTCTCGACTATATTGATGAACATTTTTTAAAAGAAATCGAACCTAACCAAGTGACGATTATTCGATGAAAAAGATAACATCATTACAGAGTGCGCTGTTATGGCTGACCTTATTGGTCGGCGGCTTGGTATTTTCGTTTGCCAGTTACGAAGTTTATCAGTCACAACAAAACTTCCGATCCTCCTTGGTGATCCAGCGAGTTAATGATTCAGTATTGGCGATGGTCACTTTGCTGATTGAGATAGAACAAGCCAACCAGCAGAGAATTGAGGAGCAATGGCAGGCCAATTATGACAAACTAGGGCTGTTTTTGGATGAACACCGTGACGTTCTTGTTCACTTTCCGGAAATCAGAGACGTGCAAATCCGGCTCGAAGCGGCCAATCACTTACTCCTGTCACTAGGAGATAATATTACCCCTACCATTCGGGAAAACCGCACGGCTCGCTTATTGATGTTGTTGCTCGAAAGTAGCAGTGTCGCACAGCAATTATCGGCAAAAACTCAGCAAGAACTGGAACACCATCGCATGACGTTGATTGGTTTTCTGATCTCAACCGTTGTGGGTTCTATTTTGTTACTGGTTTTGTTTAACCGTTTGGTGGTCGGATGGTTCACTCAGCAGGTACGCTTGCCTAAAAAGTACCTTAGTCAGCTTATGGAAGTCGGTTTCGATGAGCCACCACCTCAGACCTCGCTAAAAGAAATTGCAGATATTCTGACTGATATTCAGCAAGTTGCCATCCGTTTAAGCCAGACTATGGTATCAAAAGAGGAACTGGAAAAAGAGTACGCGCACAGTAAGGAGATTGAAGCCAAGCTGCGGGTGGCGTATCAGGAATTACAGGAAAATGAAACGCACTTTGTTGAACTGGAAAAACTTTCTTCACTGGGAACCATGGTCGGAGGGGTGTCGCATGAAATGAACAATCCACTAATGGGTATCAGTAATTATGTGCAGTTTGTTCAAAAACATCTCACCTCGGAACAGAGCAAAGAATACGAGATGTTAAACCGTGCACAGAACGAAGTGGGTCGTATGCAGCGTCTGGTGCAGAATATGCTGAAGTTTCTTCATCAGAATAGTGAAATTGAATCAGCAAATGTGGATATCGGGGCTTTGTTGGCAACCGTATTGGATGTGACTGAACCGAAGTGCAAAAAAGCGGATATTCAGGTGCAGGTCGATATTGAACCGGAAGCGAAACACATTTTCTCGAATGCGGACTTGATACAGCAGATCATTTTAAATCTGGTGACCAATGCCATTGATGCGATGGAAAATGAGAAAGAGCGTCTTTTGCGTATCTCGGTTAAGAGAGAGCATGAGGATATAGTGACACTGAGTGTTACCGATACCGGCTCCGGTATTAGTGAAAAAGTACGCAGAAAAATGTTTGACCCATTTTTTACCACCAAAGAGCCGGGTAAAGGAACGGGTTTGGGGCTGAGTATTGTCATCCGCTCAATTGAAGCGCTTGGCGCTCAGATTCAGGTATCGGATAACGTCCCACACGGGGCGAAATTTGAAATTAAGTTTAAAGTGGATTCCAGAACTGATGAAAACAAATTTGCATGAAAAAATAGTGATTCTCGGCGCTTCGGATAAACCCCATCGCTATAGTCATAAAGCGATGCAAATGCTGTTGGAATATGGCTTTACTAATCTTGTTGGTGTGTCACCTAAGTCACTTAATTTGCCGATAGAAAAAGTCAGTTCATTGGCAGAGTTGAGCAGTGATGTGCACACTTTAACTCTTTATGTGGGAGACAGTCGGCTTGAGCCAATGATCGATGCGATTCTCAAATTATCTCCGAAGCGGATTATTGCCAATCCGGGAACGGAAAATCCCCGTTTATTGAGACTGGCACAACAGCAGGGGATTGAAGTGATTCGTGGATGTACTCTGGTGATGTTATCTATTGGTGAGTTTTAATCAGCCCACTACATTACGGATAAAACGGACTGTTGTATCGCCGAGATTGTGGTAGCTATAGGATTGAGCACTGCTATAAACGACCGATTCACCAGCGGAAAGTGTTTGCGTTTCATCGCTAAAGGTTAAAGTCAGCGTACCTTCAATAATATGTAGCATCTCATACCAGCCATCAGGATCGGGCTCTGCCTGATAATTATCGCCGGGCGCAATACTCCACATCCACAGTTCTACCTGGCTAGTGGTGGTAATGGAACAGGATAAATAAGCTTCACTCCCGGGTTTGTTGCCGCGCCAGGTCAGTACATTACGTTTAGTGAAACTTTCATTTTCATACGGGCTGACGATATGCGAAAAACTAACGCCAAGAACAGCAGCCAATTGAGCCAGTTTTGCCAGGCTGATATTGGAATTGCCATTTTCTAATGCTGCAACCATACGGCGGCTGATGCCTGACTGGTCAGCAAGCACCTGCTGGCTCATCTGATTTTGTGCGCGTAGTCGTTTTAAGTTGGCCGCAACGTGTTCCAGTACGGCGCCGGTTTCATGTTTAATCAAAAAAATTCCTTGTGCAGTATATTGCACCGCTCTGCTGGCTTGTGGTAATTTGTGCACTATATTGCACTCATGGTTATCAAGTTACAATGAACTCAAACAATAAACTGGCACAAAAGCTTGCCTCTAAAGCGCCTCACCTGGCGATGGTGTTCGTCACTATGATCTGGGGAACCACCTATTTATTGGTGCAGCATGGTTTAACCGCCAGTTCGCCGATGTTTTTTGTTGCCTGTCGTTTTGCTGCTGCTTCGGTGGCGGTTGGTTTGGTTTCATTTAAGCAATTCAAACACTTTACCCGTAATGATGTGTGGGCGGCGATGGTTATTGGCTTTTCTATTACGATTGGCTATGGCGCGCAAACCGTCGGGCTACAATATATTACCAGTTCAGAATCGGCCTTTTTTACCGCACTGTTTGTCCCTTTTGTGCCGTTTATTTTATGGATTGTTTTTAAAAAAGTCCCGCACATGATGAGCTTAGTTGGGATTGTACTTGCCTTTGTTGGTCTGCTGCTGCTTTCCGGGAATGGTCTGACTTCGATATCCTTTAATTTCGGCCAGTTGATTACCATTTTGAGCGCGTTTGCCGTCGCGATAGAAATTATTCTGATCAGTCATTTTGCGCTACGGGTTAATTTGCAACGTGTCACGGTACTACAGCTGGTGTTTGCTTCCCTGTTTGCTTTTCTTTCGATGCCATTAGTCGGGGAAACCACCATTCCTCCTTTCTCAACTACGCTGGTAACCCTGACCGTCGGTCTTGGTTTGGCGAGTGCGTTTATTCAGCTAGTGATGAACTGGTCGCAACGGGTGGTTGAACCGTCTACCGCAGCGGTGATCTACGCCGGAGAGCCAGTATGGGCCGGCATTTTTGGCCGTATGGCCGGTGAGCGTTTGCCACCAATTGCTTTATTGGGCGGAGCATTAGTGGTGGCGAGTATTGTGATCAGTGAATACCGACCTAAGAAAAAACCACAACAGCGGAGTGTTGTTGAATAAAATTATCAATAGAATATCAATGAGATATGCAACTTGCATCTAAGGCAGGAGCCTTGTATAAAAGGCATTAACTGTTTTAATTGTGCAACTATGTCCATTTTATGAAACTACGTACCAAGTTCCTGTCGCTGATTGTATTGTTGGTCGCTGTTGGTGGTCTGTTTATGTACGGAGCCGTTCGGCAGTTGGCGGAGGAACTGGTTGAAGACCTGATGGTTCGTTATGGTCAGATGGTTTCTAAGTATGATTCTGAAAAGACCCTTGCTCCTTTGTTTAAAGAGGTGGCTATCTCGCAGGAGATGGCTAGTGATCCCTTGTTATTGGCTTGGGCTGCTAATCCGCGTGATCCAATGTTGTACGCTGAAGCAAAAAAAATTCTGGAAAAATATCGATGGCGTTATTCCAGCAAAAGCTATTCAGTGATGCTGGTGGCCGATAATGGCTATTATCATAATAATGAGCAAAACCAGTACGCCGATAATCCTCTGCAATACACGCTTGATCCTGATTCCCCTGATGACCGATGGTTCTTCAACCTAATTGAGCACAATAAAAAACTCAATGTTAATATCAATCCTGATTTACATCTCGGGGTGACAAAAATCTGGATCAACGTTCAGATGGAGCAGGATGGAAAAATCCTCGGTAAGTTGGGTACCGGGCTCGATTACAACGCGTTGCTGGGTGACCTCTATGCTAATAGTGAACAGATGCAGGGTGTCAGCACCATTATTATTGATCAGTATCAGTTTGTGAAGTTTCACCGTAAGAACGGCATATCAGTTAGAAAAATCTCTGAAGATGAATATCTTTTTAGTAAGAAATTGCCACAGCTGTTCTCAATCCCGGCTGACCTGTCGGGTATTCATCAGGCCATGGAACAAGTTTCCAATACCGACGATCCTCAAGCATTGTTTGTCAATTTTGACGGAATTAAGCAACTGGCTATCGTCAGTCATATCGCTGAACTGGACTGGTATGAAATCACCTTTATTGATATGAAAACCGTATTACCTGATTCGATTTTCATCAGCCTGTATTTGCTGTTTTGTGGTGTCCTGCTGGTTTTTGTCGGCGCGATTAGCCTGATGTTGACTCGTTGGGTAATTAAGCCACTTAGCCAGTTTGAAGCGAGCACCGATAAACTAGCCCAAAGTGGCGGAAGTCGGGTAGAGATTTCATTTCCGGATAAGCCTAAAGATGAAATCGGTGTGTTGATGGGCCATTTTGAATTAATGGCACAAAAGATTCATCATGCAACGGAACATCTGGAACTCAAAGTTGCAGAGCGTACCGAAGCGCTGGATAAGCTGGTTAATGTTGATGTTTTAACCGAGCTGCTCAACCGACGGGGTATGGAAACTCAACTTTCCAGCGAATTAAGCCGTGCGAAACGCGATAAGATTAATTTTGGCATTCTGTGGATTGATGTTGATGACTTTAAAGGTGTCAATGACTCTTTAGGTCATAGTAAAGGCGATCAGGCGTTAAAGCTGATTGCACAAACCATCAGCAGTGGCCTACGGGATTACGATACGGCTTGCCGTTGGGGTGGCGATGAATTTTTGGTGTTACTCCGTGGCCCTTGCGACGGTGTATTGTATGATTTAGCTGAACGATTCCGCGCGCGGATCAATGACCTGGTGGTTCAGTCTGACGACGGAGCGCTCTCTTATATGTTAAGCGTCTCCGTCGGTGCTGCCGTTGTGTCGCCTGATATGACGATTAAACAGGTATTAGCTCGTGCAGATGACGCATTGTATCGGGCCAAATCCGATGGACGTAATTCGGTGATGTTGTGGAACGATGAAGCAAGTTGATTGCTCTGTAATATTGCTATTATCGCCCGCGGCTTTGATGAAAGTTGCCACTAGTGAAACTACTATTAAAATATTGTCCGTTACCATTGGCGTTGTGGCCCTTAATGGAAGGGATCCACATGGCCGTGGTGACAACCAGAATAACCGCGATCGCAGTCGCCCATACGGCCTTGGTGGTGCTACGTCTCATGGTGAAATAGGATTTCAGCCGAGCCCAGTTAACACAAACATGCAGTATGCCGGCAATAACAAAGGTGAGACCTACCCATTCATGAATAGAGTTTAAGCCTGGAAAGCGGATGTGGAACAGCATCAGAACACCCGTGATGGAAACCGCTAAATAGGTAACTAAAAGGAACGGGCTCAGACACGATTTATCGTTGTGAACAGACATTGTATTTCTCCCTGACGTTTGTATGCTTTAAGTTTAAAACCCTCTTTGGATTATGGATATTGGCATTACATTTCTTTACGCTATTTGAAGCATATTTACGAACAGGGATAAACATGGAGCTAGTGGTATGAATAGTAGGGTAGAAAATGCAGTTCCCTGTTTATTAAGTTCGTGGGAACAAGTGGAGAACTCGTTGTTCCACTGGTTAAATAAGCAAACTCATGATAATGAGCTGGCGTTTGATGTTTTGCAGGAGACCTTTCTTCGTGCACTGCAGCTTAATCAGTCATTTTGTGATATCGAAAATCACAAAGCCTGGCTATTTCGTGTTGCGAGTAACTTGTTGGTTGATGAGTGGCGTAAGCAGTACCGTAACCAGCCGTTGGATATTAAAGATTACGCCGATATTGAACATGAAGAACTTGAGCCATTACCCGTCGATAGTCTGGCACAATGTTTACCTAAAGCATTGGCGTGTTTAAGTGCTGATGATCGGGATGTGATTGAGTTTTGTGATCTACAGGGGCATAGCCAGCTCGAATTTTCTCAGCTAAAAAATCTTTCCATTTCTGCGGTGAAGTCTCGGATTCAGCGTGCCCGCGTTAAATTAAGCTCTCACCTTAAAACTAACTGCCAGATCCGGTTTGATGAAAATAACCGTGTATGCTGTTTTTTTCCTCAATCAAGCCAAGAAAATTAAATTTTCCTGCATCTTTTACACCTCTCGTCCGTTTTACTATCAGAAAGCTAATTGATACTCGGAGGGAAGAGAATGTTTGTGGTGTTTACGCTGCTGGCGGATTGGGTGACTTACCAGTTGCTGGGCTTGCAGCCATCAACCAAACTCGCGGATGCGGTGCACTTCTTTGTCGAAGACACCAGTAAAATTCTGTTGCTGTTATTTGTGATGATTTATCTGGTGGCCTTGGTACGTGCGTCACTTAATGTTGAGCGGGTCAGAAGCTATTTATCCGGCAAAAAACGTATTTTTGGCTATAGCGCCGCCAGCTTTTTCGGCGCCATCACTCCGTTCTGTTCTTGTTCCAGTATCCCGGTTTTTCTTGGCTTTACCTCGGCTGGGATCCCGCTTGGTATTACCATGGCTTTTCTGGTCACATCCCCTTTGGTAAATGAAGTCGCGGTACTGCTGTTAATCAGTCTTCTTGGCTGGAAATTAACCCTGATGTACATCGGTATCGGAATTACTATCGGCATGCTCAGTGGTTGGTTTTTGGATGCCATCGGTGCCGAGCGCTGGCTGCAGCCTTTAGCTGCCAAAGCAATGCGTAATAAACCGGCTAAAGGACTAGTAAATAATGGTGCAGGCCAACCTTCTATGATGTTGACTGAACGGCATAGTTTTGCGAAAAATGAAGTAAAAGAGATTGTCGGCAGGGTGTGGAAATGGGTGTTTATCGGGGTTGGTATTGGTGCCGGCCTGCACGGTTTTGTTCCTGATGGCTGGATTGAAGCGAATCTCGGTAGTGGTCAGTGGTGGACAGTTCCGGCTTCGGTATTGGTGGGGATTCCTCTGTATTCCAATGCAACTGGCGTGATCCCGATTATGGAGAGCCTGCTACACAATGGTTTACCCGTAGGTACAACATTAGCTTTTTGTATGAGCACTGTTGCGGCCAGTATCCCTGAATTTGTCATGCTGAAGCAAGTGATGCGCTGGCAATTGCTCGGGTTGCTATTTGCTATGTTATTAACTGCCTTCACCGTGATTGGTTGGGTGTTCAATTTATCCGTATGGATTATCTAAAATTCAATGAACTTAAGGTGTCAAAGATGAAAACATTTAAAGTATTGGGTTCCGGTTGTTCCAATTGTACTAAAACAGCCCAATTGATCGAACAGACTGCACAAGCTCAGGGCGTAGAAGTTACAGTGGAAAAAGTGACTGATATGGAAGCGATCATGGGTTATGGCGTGATGCGTACTCCGGCGGTAGTGTATGAGGAAGAAGTGATTCACGCTGGTGGTATTCCGGCTGTGGCGGATATTGAAGGGTGGCTAAAATAATCCGTCTTACTTGACCCAGCGCATAACATTTTTGGCATCAGGCAGTAACGTATAACTACGCAATAAAATTCATAGACTGATAAAAAGGAGTTTGTCATGTCTGATGTGTTCGCAATGGAGCAGAGCAGTGATCTGCGTCTGGATCGATCGCGTGGCTGCCTGGTTGGGTTAGCGGTTGGGGATGCAATCGGTACTACGCTTGAGTTTCGGCCTCCCGGCACCTTTAAGCCATTAACTGATATGGTGGGTGGTGGTCATTTCTGCCTTAAAAAAGGCCACTGGACAGATGATACCTCGATGGCATTGTGTTTAGGCCATAGCCTAGTCGAATGTAGCGGATTTGATGCTCAGGACCAGATGGAACGCTATTGCAACTGGATGGACAATGGCTATATGAGTAGTATCGGTAGCTGTTTTGATGTTGGCATTACCGTCTCATCAGCATTGCGTCGTTTTCAGAAAACCGGCGAACCTTTTGCTGGTTCGAAGGCCAAATGGAGTTCGGGCAATGGATCGATTATGCGCTTGGCTCCTATCCCGATTTTTTACCATCAGCATCCAAACCAAGCGGTTTATTACGGCGGGGAGAGTTCGAGAACGACCCATGGCGCGCCGTTATGTGTTGATGCCTGCCGATATTTGTCTTTGTTATTGGCAAGCTTGATCAATGGTGGCGATAAATCGTCATTCAACTCGATTAATTACACACCAGAGACTGACGAAATCAGTCAGATAAAAGCGGGTGCTTTTATTGAAAAATCTTATCAGGAACTGACCGGCAGCGGCTATGTAGTTGAAAGCCTGGAATCTGCGTTGTGGTGTTTTCTTCATACGGAATCTTTTGAAGCCTGCGTGCTGGATGCGGCCAATCTGGGTAATGATGCCGATACCACTGCGGCGATAGCTGGTCAGTTAGCAGGTGCATACTATGGCTACAGCCACATTCGCCCGGACTGGCGGGGTGCATTGTATATGCACAATGAAATTACCGCTTTAGCGGATGAGCTGTTTTACCAGTCACAACACCGGGCCTTAGTTGGTGAATCGCTTGGCGAATCGGTAGGTGAACATGAGTGAAACGGTAAGTTTGCCATCACAGGTTTACTCTCCCTGTGGAGAGGAAGCAAAGGTTTTACGCGATATAGCATTACCATTGAACCACTGTAGTGTTCCCTCTTGGTTACTGGCCAGCCTTGCCTATCAACAGCAGCCAATCCCGGTTGAAATCGATGGAGTCAGTACCTGGTATTCCGCTGTATTTGCTTCATTAAGCCAAGGTGAAAACGCCGAGATTCGGGCGGATCAGTTTAAAGAATTTATGACTCACCGCTTTAATCTCTCTAAGGCCCGTTACCAGAGTGAAGCGATGGCAGCTGATCCACCACCTCGCCCAAAAGTGAATTATCGCCGCTTACTATTGGGCTGGTTGTTTGATTCTGACAATGAACAGGGTGCCGCCTGGCGCAGTTGGGTTGAATCCCGCTTTGGACTGTTAACTTGCTTTCACCAAGAGCCGTTGCCTAATCCTGACAGTCCGGAATATCTGCGTTATCGCCAGCAGTGTAATCGGGCGATCTATAACACTAATGAGCTGTATGACCAGCTTGATCTGCTTTATTGTTTTTGCCAGCAGGAACTGCGTTTACGCTATCCGGGACAGGAGCATATTCTTCTCTACCGAGGCTGTGCAGATTTGCCCAGATTTCATATTCAAGGCAAGGACGTTAAATTATTCAATAACTTAAGTTCTTTTACTCTCGATCCAGAATCTGCATTACGATTTGGCTCTAAAGTTTATGAGGTTAAAGTGCCGTTAACTAAAGTGGCTTGTTTTGAATCGTTGATGCCGCGTAGCTTGGAAGGGGAGCAGGAATTTATGGTTCTGGGTGGGTTGTATAGTGTAACCAGAATGAAGTTGTGATTCAGATAACGATAAAATGAATTCGATTCCACAAACCGCTCAACATGTCCCTATATCGCTAGCAAAGGCATCCATGCCTTTGCCAGTTTGTTCCATCGAATCCATTTCATCTAATTAATGCAGCGCATTTTGGTAAAACAGAAACGGAGAGCGGAAGCTCTCCGTTGGACTTGTGAAGTGTATATTACCCTTGCTGACGAATCAGGTAATCAAATGCCCCCAGGCTTGCCTTGGCCCCTTCACCCATTGCAATAATAATTTGCTTATATGGGACTGTGGTGGCATCACCGGCAGCAAATACACCCGCCAGGCTGGTATTACCGTGTGCGCCGATTTCGATTTCACCTCGTGGCGACAGAGTCACTTCTGAATCTTTTAGCCATTCGGTGTTCGGTACCAGACCAATCTGAACGAAGATACCGGACAGTTCGATTTCTTTGATTTCATCGGTGTTGCGGTCTTTGTATTTCAGGCTGGTTACCCGTTTGCCATCGCCAACCACTTCCATTGTCTGTGCCATCATGATGATATCAACGTTCGGCAATGAGTTAGCTTTGTTAATCAGAACCTGATCAGCGCGAAGTACATCAGCAAATTCAAGTACAGTAACGTGTTCTACGATACCGGCAAGGTCAATTGCTGCTTCAATACCTGAGTTGCCGCCTCCGATAACTGCAGTACGTTTACCTTTAAATAGAGGACCGTCACAGTGCGGGCAGTAGGCCACACCTTTGTTGCGATACTCTTGTTCGCCAGGAACGTTCATCTCTCTCCAGCGGGCTCCCGGAGTTAAGATTACACTCTTACTTTTCAGGGTTGCTCCGCTTTCCAGGCTCACGTGTATCAGGCCATCGTCCGTATGCTCTGCACCCATCAGTTTGGCTACCTGCTGATCGCCAACCATATCTACGCCGTATTCCTTCAGGTGTTCGGTTAAATTAGCCGCCAGTTTTGGCCCTTCAGTGTGTTTCACTGAGATAAAGTTTTCAATTGCCATGGTGTCCATGACCTGACCACCAAAACGTTTAGCCACCACACCAGTGCGGATACCTTTACGCGCTGCATAAACCGCTGCGGCACTACCAGCAGGGCCACCACCAACGACTAATACATCGTATGGGTCTTTGTCATTGAGGCTTGCTGCCGCTTTTTCTGCCGCGCTATCATCAACTTTATGCAAGATCTCAGTCAGTGACATACGGCCTTGGCCGAACAATTCACCGTTCACAAATACGCTTGGTACGGCCATGATGTCACGCTGTTTCACTTCATCCTGGAATAGAGCGCCATCAATCATGGTAACGCGTACGTCCGGGTTGATTGCTGCCATCATATTGAATGCCTGAACTACGTCCGGGCAGTTTTGGCATGACAGAGAAATGAACACTTCTACATCCAGCTTTTTATTCAACTGACTGATTTGTTCAATCACTTCCGGCTCAAGCTTCATCGGGTGACCGCCAGAATGAAGTAGCGCCAATACCAGTGAAGTGAATTCGTGACCCATAGGTACACCGGCAAAGCGCAGTTGTGAGCCGATGGCTGGGTTAGAAATGGTCATTACCGGTTTACGCTCGCTGGCTGCATTATCACGCTCAACTTTAATGAAATCGCTTAATTCAGCAATTTCATTAGCTAAAGAGTCAATCTCTTGAGCTGCTTTGCTTTCATCCAGGCTAACCACTAAGCGGATCTCGTGTTTTAGATTGGTTAGATATTGTTTTAATTGTTGTTTGATTGCTTGGTCCAACATGATCGTTCACACCTTAAATATTGATAAATGGTTACTCTGGATAACTGTTAGCTATAGTAATAGGGAGAGCAGACCGAGCGAGTTGGTCGTCGGTACGCCCGGAATGCTCTCGAATCAGGAATCTAATCGATAATTAGATTTTGCCTACTAGGTCTAGAGAAGGAGCTAGAGTTGCTTCGCCTTCTTTCCATTTAGCAGGACATACTTCACCTGGGTGAGAAGCTACGTACTGAGCTGCTTTCACTTTCCGTAGCAGGTCTTCTGCGTCACGGCCGATGCCTTCTGCAGTGATTTCCATTGCCTGAATTACACCTTCTGGGTCAATCAGGAATGTTGCACGGTCTGCAAGGCCTTGTCCTGGACGCATAACTCCGAAGTTGTTCGTAATGTTGCCGGTCTGGTCGCCAACCATGAAGTAGTTGATTTTGCCGATAGTGTCAGAGCTGTCGTGCCATGCTTTGTGAGTGAAGTGGGTGTCAGTTGATACTGAGTAAACTTCTACGCCACGAGACTGAAGCTCTGCATAGTGGTCAGCAAGGTCACCTAATTCAGTAGGACATACGAAAGTGAAGTCCGCTGGGTAGAAGAAGAAGATAGCCCATTTACCCAAAACGTCTTGTTCTGTGATATCAACGAATTTACCGTCTTTAAATGCTGTTGCGCTAAATGGTTTAATTGTAGTGTTAATCATAACGTTGCTTTCCTTTTATGTTATTGGCACTGAGTGGTTTGCCTTCGAGATGTATATTCGCACTGTTGGCAGTGATAAGAAAATCGCTTGTATCTATTCCATTGATAGGCAAAATCTATATATCTGTTTATCGCTAAGCAACAGGGCTAGTGGTACATTTATTCTATTGGTAGTAAATCAGTATTATTACATTAGTTTTATATGAAATTGTGTGAATTGTATCCGAGGTTTAAATGAACGTTCAGCCTAATAGTTGGTTTTCTACATTACGTCGTCAGTCTGCTGTTCATCCGGCAATTTTTGCCGGTTTGGTCGTTTCTACTGCGATGGTGATCCTGTTAGTCGGTTCCACTTTCTGGGGCGATCACCAGATTTATAATGAATATGCCTTAATTGGTGGAATGGCGGGTTTTACGACTACGGCGATCGGTACGCTTCCTGCGTTAATCATGAAAAAGATTGATCAGAAAGTTTCCGATGCGATGCTTGGCTTTGCTGCAGGGATGATGTTAGCGGCGACGGCGTTTTCACTATTATTGCCTGGTATTGATGCGGGGATCGAATTCTCAGGGAATAACTTTATTGGTGGCCTGATAGTGGTGTTTGGCATGGCGCTCGGTGTGGCTTTAATGCTTGGCCTGGATAATTTTACTCCGCATGAACATGAATCTACCGGCCCTTGCGGCCCTGGTCATGAGCGTTGTGGGAGAGCCTGGTTATTTGTTTTTGCTATAGCGCTGCATAATCTGCCGGAAGGGATGGCGATTGGGGTCAGTTTTGCTCAGGGAGATCTTTCTGTCGGTTATCCGCTGACGACCGCGATTGCACTGCAGGATATTCCGGAAGGTTTAGCCGTCGCGTTAACCTTGCGCGCGGCAGGTATTGCCCCACTGACTTCAGTACTGATTGCGATTGCTACTGGCGTATTTGAACCGATTGGAGCCTTACTTGGTGTAACTCTGGCTGGTGGTTATATGCTGGCTTACCCGGTTGGACTAGGCTTAGCGGGTGGTGCGATGTTGTTTGTCGTTTCCCATGAAGTGATTCCAGAAACTCACCGTAGCGGCCATCAGACACTGGCAACCATAGGTTTAATGATTGGTTTCGCTTTGATGATGATTCTTGATACTACTTTAGGTTAGTGTTAGTTAATGCGCTGGTTTCTGACCAGAGATCGGCGCACGTTTTTACACATTTTGCCAAAGCTATAAAGTTCATCAAATGTCGGTGGAATGCCCCGATTGATTTGATGTTGCCAGTAAGAAAGTTCACTATCCACCAGTTCCATCAACTTCTTGGGACAGCCAATACAATTGTTCTCGATACCACAGACAAATGTATCTTCTTGATAGAGAGGAAATTCTTCTTTGACCGCATCGATAATCTGCTGCATAGCAGTGATGCGGTCCGGTTTTCTTGCCATGGAGGGTTCCTTATTAATGAATTAAGTAAGGCTTTAGCCTATATCAGAGCATGACTAAAAAGGTATACCCATTATTTGGTATATGCAAATAAAAAAGGGGCGAAATTACTCGCCCCTTTCACATCATTGGTTTGGTTTAGCGTAGATTATCTACCGCTGCACGCTCAATCACCAGGCCTTGCTTGTAGCGCTGCATAAATTGCTCTGCTCCGTCCACATCTTGCTGAGTTGGTGCTATTACGCTTTCATTGTTCTCAACAAAAACTTTATTGGTTAAAAATTCTGGCAGTGTCTCACCATCGGATTTGCTGACCAGATAAGAGGCAAGCAGGGCAATACCCCAGGCACCACCTTCACCAGCCGTTTCCATTACCGCGACAGGTGTATTGAGTGCGCCAGCTAATAGCGTCTGGGCAACGCCCGGCGTTCTGAACAAGCCACCATGTGCAAGAATTTTTTCCAGTTTCAGTCCTTCTTCTTTCACCAGCATATCGATACCGATTTTCATCGCACCGAAAGCGGACTGAATATGCACGCGCATAAAATTAGCCAGGTTGAAATTGCTGTCTGCCGAGCAGGCAAATAGCGGTCGACCTTGCTCAAAGCCGGTAATGTGTTCTCCGGACAGATAACCGTAAGCCAGCAGGCCTCCACAGTCCTTATCTCCCGTGAGAGCTTTGTTATACAAGGTGCTGTAAAGGTTATCCATATTGACATCTATGCCCATGGCAATCATCGATTCTTTGAATAGCGACACCCAGGCATCGATATTTGAAGCACAGTTATTGGAATGTGCCATCGCAACCAATTTACCATCCGGTGTGGTGACCAGATCCAGTTCCGGATAAACTTTGGATAGCGTACCTTCCAGCACCACCATGGCGAAGATCGAAGTGCCAGCTGACACGTTACCGGTATTGGCGGCAACGCTGTTGGTCGCAACCATCCCCGTTCCTGCGTCACCTTCAGCAGGGCAGAGTGGAGTACCGCATTGTAGTTGACCAGTAGGATCGAGCAACTTAGCGCCATTTTCGCTTAGAAATCCGGCTTGTTCACCTGCATTCAATACTTTGGGTAACAGATCTTTCACCTTCCACGGGTACTGTTTGTGGGCTACATATTGGTCGAATCGAGCCAGCATTTTAGCGTCGAAATCACCTTGCTCGATGCCAATCGGGAACATACCGGAAGCATCACCAATGCCAAGAGATTTCTCTCCCGTTAGCTGCCAGTGCACATAGCCGGCGAGCGTAGTGATAAAGTCGACCTGAGCCACATGGACTTCATCTTTAATAATCGCCTGATAGAGGTGGGCAATGCTCCAGCGCTGTGGCACCGGGTGGTTAAACAGTTCCATCAATTCAGTTGAAGCCTGATGGGTATAGTTGTTGCGCCAGGTGCGGAATGGTGTCAGTAGCTGGTCTTGCTTATCAAATGCCAGATAGCCGTGCATCATGGCACTGACACCAAGCGCGGCAAGTTGAGTCAGTTCAACATCATATTGTTGACGAACGGTTGCGACCAGATCGGCGTAAGCGCTCTGAATTCCCTGCCATACTTCGTCAAGGCTATAAGTCCAGTTTTCATCAATATAGCTGTTCTCCCAGCCATGCGAACCACTGGCGATGGGTTGATTCTCGGGATTGACCAGTACTGCTTTAATCCGGGTCGAACCCAGTTCTATACCTAAAACCGCCTTGCCGGAGGCGATAACATCGATAGTTTCTTGCCTGATTGCCATGGGGAGACTCCAATAATTGTCTAGGGTTACTCTTTACGTACTGAAATTTTCTTAGCCATATAGTGAATCTATATACCCAGTTGTTACTTAGCCTATTATCGGGCTTAAACATCAGTGGCTTAGAGTATAATCATGTTTTCAATAGGTTATCAGAGTACGGGATTTTTTTAGGCAAGAGTGCGAAGCAGGTTTTAAATTCAAATCTATAGCGAATAAAGCCATATAATTGACCATCCATTCCATTATCTCAAGTCAGAGAATGGAATGGAATTGAGAATTTGAAAGGGGAACAGACTCGGATTAGCGGCGCTTAGTTTCCCGTTTCTTCAGCTCTGCTTCGAATTCATCCGGGAACAGAATGATGCCTTCGCATTGCTGATCAGGAAAAACGATAATCGACAATTCATCGTCTTCTAGTCCCGGGGTCCAGCGACTTTTCCATTTAGCGGTAGAAATAGGTTCTGGTTTAAATCCTTCCCACTCTTCGGTCGCCCACGCCAGCGCATGTTGTTCTGTCGGCCAGACTGGTACGCAATCTTCATCATCGGCGCTCAGCAAGACACTGCCATGTTCATCAACCAAAAGCCAGATTTTCAGCTCATTGGCAACGGTATTAAAGAACTGGTTGAAACGTTCGGTTGGATCTTTTGCAATCATGTCAGAAGGAGCGGTCATAATAGGCTTCCATTGGTAGAGATAAATCTTGTCGTGAGTATATACCGAAGTGACCTCAAGATGCATTTTCAGCGAGAATTTACTTCGGTATATACTGGATTAAGCATGATAAAAATATTTTTTGGTAAGGATAATGATTCTGAGTGGTGATTTGTAGGGTGGGACATAGACTGGCGCTCTATTTTCCTTTCTCCTATAGCCACTATGTATTGTCCATATTTTGCTCAGACGCTGTGCCAGTCCTGTACTTGTCTCGATACCGCTTACCCTGAACAAGTGCAGAAAAAACAACGTTTTTTGCGGTCGCTGCTCGAGTTAAGTGATGAACAGTTATGTTCACCAGTGCTCAGTGAGGAACAAGGATTTCGCAATAAGGCAAAAATGGTAGTGCTGGGTATAGCTCAGGCTCCGGTGCTGGGTATCGAGCATCCAGAAACCTTTGAAGCGATTGCCTTAACCGATTGTCCTCTTTACCCCAAGCCGATGCAGCAATTATTGGCAGCGCTGCCAGCCTGGATTAAAAATGCCGGGCTGCCACCCTATAATCGTCATAAGCGCAAAGGGGAATTGAAATATATTCTGCTTAGCCAAAGTCAGCATACCGGGCAATTTATGCTGCGTTTCGTGCTGCATAGTGAAAAATTAATTGAGCGAATTAAGCTAAATTTGCCGCAACTTCATCAGCAATTTCCGGCGATTAGCGTTATTACTGCCAATATTCAGCCAGTACATATGGCCCGTTTGGAAGGGGATCTGGAAATATTCCTCACGGATCAACAGATGTTGGCCGAGGAATTTAACCAGATTCCGTTTTATCTGAAACCGAAAAGTTTCTTCCAGACCAACCCGACGGTGGCGGCAAAGTTATACGCGACCGCCACTCGGTGGGCGAAAGAGAGTGGCGCTGAACAAGTGTGGGATCTGTTTTGTGGTGTCGGTGGTTTTGCATTGCATTGTGCGCCTCATTTTAAATCGGTAGTCGGAATTGAAATTGAGCCGGAAGCGATTGCCTGTGCGCAGCTTTCTGCGCAGGCAATCGGAGTGAGTAACCTGACCTTTGCCGCATTGGATAGCACTGATTTCAGCCAGTCGCAGCAAAGCAGGCCGGATTTGGTAATTGTAAATCCTCCGAGGCGCGGCTTGGGGCGGGCTTTAGTCGAGCGGCTTAATCAGATTGCGCCTGCGACGATTCTTTATTCCAGTTGTAATCCGCACTCTTTGGCCAGCGATCTCAAAGGACTGGAATTTGACCTGGTGCGTGTTCAGTGGTTTGATATGTTCCCTCACACCTCACATATGGAAGTACTGGTCGAGCTGCGCCGCCGTTTTAAACCCAAGTGATGAATATAGCGATAATAACTCCCGCTGCCTGCTCCCGGTTGACATTAGGAGCCATTGATGAACTTTTTGCCTTGTGTAATCAGGTGAAAGGAGAGGAGCGTTATCGTCTGTTCCGTCTACAGGAGGATATTCCTGATAAATGGGGTGAACAAGCGTGGGACTGGGTGATTATTGCTGCAGATAGTCCGCCTCAATCACAAATTAATCCAGATTTAAGAAAATCACTGCAGCAGTTATTTCAGGTTCAGCGGGGCGATTTTGTTCTGCTCAATGCCGGAGCGTACTGGTTTGCTGATGCGGGGCTGCTTAAACAGCAGAAAATCGCGCTACATTGGCAGCAGTTTGAAATGTTCAAAAGCCGTTATCCTGATATTGAAGTTTTACCACAGTTGTTCTATTCAAATCAGCGGATCACCAGTTGCGTCGGGCAGACAGCGACGATCGACTGTTTGCTGGAACAAATTTCCCGCCATGAAAGCGATGAAGTGATTAATGAGGTAATGGATAAACTCTGTCTGGAACGACGGCGTCCAGGCGAAGAAAAGCAGCGCCTGCCGGGGCGATTGTTTGGCGCTGAAATTCAGCCGCGTTTAACCATGGCGTTGGAGTTGATGGAAAACAATCTCGAAGAGCCGCTATCTACCGAAGAGATTGCCGATCTGGTGCATATCTCTCGCCGTCAACTGGAACGGCTGTTTAAGCAATATCTCGATACCATGCCCGGCAAGCATTATTTGCGTTTGCGTCTTGAACGGGCAAAACATCTGCTGTGTACTACCAACACTTCGATTGTTCAGGTTGGTTTGATGTGTGGTTTTTCCAGCGGCCCGCATTTTTCTTCCAGTTACAAAGCCTTTTTCGATATTACTCCCCGTGAAGAGCGCGCCCTGCGCCTACGCCTACGCCTCAAATAGCCATAATTAACTAAATCTATAAATTTATGTCGTAATTTTGAAATAGCTTTAGTGCAAAAAGCTTTAGCTTGGTATCTACGGAATCTGATTCAGAGGTAGGTATGCAAGGACAACACCCCACAAGAGCACAATTTGATCAATATATGATCCCTATGTTTTCCCCTGCACCCTTTATTCCAGTGCGTGGCGAAGGGTCAACTCTGTTTGATCAAAGTGGTAAAGATTATATCGATTTTGTCGGTGGCATTGCGGTTAATGCATTGGGTCATGCCAATCCACAGCTAAAACGTGCGCTATGTGAACAGGCTGATGCGCTGTGGCATACTGGCAATGGTTATACCAACGAGCCAGTGCTACGTCTGGCGAAACAACTGGTTGAAGCAACCTTTGCTGATAAAGTCTTCTTCTGCAACTCAGGCGCTGAAGCCAACGAAGCGGCATTAAAACTGGCGCGTAAATATGCCCGCCAACATTTTTCAGCAGAGAAAAACGAAATTATCGCATTTAACAATGCTTTTCATGGTCGAACTCTGTTTACTGTGTCTGCTGGGGGGCAGCCTAAATATTCCCAGGATTTTTCGCCACTTCCCGGAGGCATCCGTCATCTGCCATTTAACGACCTTGATGCAGTTAAACAGGTGATCAGCGACAGAACCTGCGCAGTGATTGTTGAACCGATTCAGGGTGAAGGTGGGGTCATTCCGGCGCAGATTGAATTTCTTCAAGGCTTGCGTGCGTTATGCAACCAACACCAAGCCGTTCTGATTTTTGATGAAGTACAAACCGGTGTCGGCCGTACGGGCGAGTTATATGCTTATATGCAGTACGGTGTTGAACCCGATGTCCTTTCAACCGCCAAAGCCTTGGGTGGCGGTTTCCCGATTGGCGGCATTCTGACTACCGATCATTTCGCCAACGCGCTCAGCATTGGTGATCACGGAACCACTTATGGTGGTAATCCGCTGGCGGCTGCCGTTGCCGATACGGTGGTTTCCATTATCAATCAAAGCGAATTTTTGGCCCAAGTTGAAAACAAAGGGCAATTAATTCGTCACCATCTGCAACAGATTAACCAACAACATAATGTCTTTGCCGATATTCGTGGTGCCGGGCTGCTGATTGGTGCGGAATTACGCCCGGAATTTGCAGGTCAGGCTAAACTTATTAGTAATCTCTGTGCTCAGTCCGGAGTACTGACACTGATCGCCGGGCCAAACGTAATTCGTTTTGCACCAGCACTCAATATCAGTGAACAGGAACTGGAAACCGGTATGGAACGCTTTGCTGTTGCAGTTCAAGCGTTTAAAGATAAGGAATAGTTATGATTATTCTGCGCCCCGCGCGCCTGAGCGATATCAGCTATCTCGAACGCCTGGCTAAAGAAAGTGGCACTATGGTGTCGACTCTGCCAGATAACCGGGACTATTTGCTGGAAAAAATTGAACGTTCCATTGATTCATTTGCTGATGAAGTGATTTGTCCTGGTGAAGAGGCGTACTTTTTTGTACTGGAAGAAAGTGAAACTGGACAGGTGGTCGGAACCGGTGCCGTGCGAGCGCTTTCCGGCTATCGGATGCCATTTTACGCTTTTCGCAATGATGTACTGATTCACTCTTCACGCGAACTGAACGTCCATAGCCGGGTGCATGCATTATCGTTGACTCATGATTTAAGCGACCATTCGCAGCTTTGCACTTTTTATGTGGTTGACTCGTTACTGGAAACTATTTATCCGGCACTGGTAACCCTTGGCCGGTTGCTGTTTATGAGTGTCGAACACCAGCGTTTTGCACCGGAATGGATGGCGGTGTTGCCCGGAGTCTGTGACGAAAATGGCAGAGCGCCTTTCTGGGAACATGTCGGGCGCAAATTTATCGGTGTCGAATACGATCAGGTTGAATTTTATAACGGCACTAAGGATGGCACTTTTATCGCTGAACTTATGCCGCATTACCCGCTTTATGTGCCGTTGTTTGCGGAAGAAGCGCAAGCCGTGATGGGGCAGGTACATCCTAAAGCGGAACTGCAATGTAACTTACTCAGTTGTCAGGGATTTGAACCGGATAAGTATATCGAAATCTTCGATGGCGGGCCGATCCTCAGTGCCCGCGCTAACACCCTGAATATCTGGCAACAACAGCAACAGAGCTGTGTTGAAATTGATGATGTTGTGGCCGCGGAAGGTGAAAAACGGCTGATCGGCTTTTATTCCGCTGAAGGATTTTGTGCCTGTGTGGCGCGTGTGCAATACCAACATAATGAGCTGATTATTGACCAACGTACCGCCGATGAAACAGGTATTCGTTCGGGTCAGACTGTCTGGCATCTGGTGATTTAGCTTTTAGGGTTTAATTAGGAAAACAGGATTTTATTATGATGGTGATTCGCCCGGTACGACGAGAAGACAAACAAGCCTTACTGGAATTGGCTAAATCGACGGGAGTTGGATTTACTTCGCTTCCGGTGGATGAACCCCGTTTAGTCGAACGGATTGAACGGGTGCTGGATACTTGGGAAGAAACGGCACCGTTAAGCGAGCAGGGATATCTGTTCGTCTTAGAAGAGAGTGAAACCGGTAAAGTGGTCGGGATCAGTGGGATCGAAGTGGCGCTTGGGCTAAATGAACCCTGGTATGCTTTCCGCTTGGGAACTCTGGTTCATGCCTCCAAAGAGCTGGGTGTGTACACCCAGATGCCAACGCTGTTTTTAAGTAATGACCATACCGGGTACAGCGAGTTGTGTACGCTGTTCTTAGAAAGTGATTATCGCCGTGATGGTAATGGGCAGCTGCTATCCAAAAGCCGTTTACTGTTTATGGCCTCATTTCTCGATCATTTTGCGCAGAAGGTGATCGCGGAGATGCGTGGAGTCTCGGATGAAAACGGTAACTCGCCATTCTGGGAAAGCCTGGGCCGTCACTTCTTCGCGATTGATTTCGCCAAAGCGGATTATCTGACGGGGATCGGTCAAAAATCCTTTATTGCTGAACTGATGCCAAAGCATCCAGTGTATGTTGATTTTCTTACTCAGCAAGCACGAGATGTGATTGCTCATGTTCATCCGAATACCGCACCGGCGCGCCGTATTCTCGAAAGTGAGGGGATGCGCTACGAAGGCTATGTCGATATTTTCGATGGCGGGCCAACGTTGGAAGCCTATGTTACCGATCTGCGGGTGGTCAAAGAGAGCCAGCTTCGCCAGGTGGTGATCAGCGAAAAACCGCAACAAAATGAATCACGTTATCTGATCAGCAATACATTATTCAAACAGTTTCGCGCGATTCTTGCGACACCGGCTATCGACGATAAATCGGTGTATTTAACCGCGGAACAAGCAGCAGCACTGAATCTCAGCCAAGGAGATGAAGCGCGTGTGGTCTCACTTTATGCGAAACATCCAGAGGTATAAGTATGTCGTTGCAACCGAATTTATTTATTAACGGTCAGTGGTCAAGTCAGGGGCATGAGGTTTTTGTAAAAACCAACCCAGCTACTAATCTTGAGCTGTGGCGTGGTTATAACAGCGAAGCAGACAGCGTTGATCTTGCGGTTCAGGCGGCGCGAGCGGCTTTTCCGGCCTGGGCGAAACGACCACTGGAATCGCGCATCGAGATTCTGGAGAAATTTTCTGCTGAGTTGATGGCAGAAAAAGAATCTCTGGCAGAGACGATCGCCAGTGAAACCGGCAAACCACTATGGGAAGCGTTGACCGAAGTTCAGGCGATGGTGAACAAGGTCGCCATTTCGATCGATTCTTATCACAATCGCACTGGCAACAAATTAACCACAATGGCTGATGGCAATGCCGTGCTGCGCCATCGCCCTCATGGTGTGATGGCGGTGTTCGGCCCGTATAATTTCCCGGGTCACTTACCCAACGGGCATATTGTTCCTGCATTGTTAGCTGGTAACTGTGTGGTATTTAAACCCAGTGAACTAACGCCTTACACCGCCCAGTTAACCGTTAAAATTTGGGAAAAAGTGGGTTTGCCAGTCGGTGTGATTAATCTGGTTCAGGGCGGTAAAGAAACCGGCGTTGCTTTGACTCAGCATCCGGGCATTGATGGCTTACTCTTTACCGGTAGTGCTAATACCGGTTACGTATTGCATCAGCAGTTTGCTGGTCAGCCACAAAAAATTCTGGCGCTGGAAATGGGCGGTAATAATCCGCTGATCATCGATTCCTATCAGGATCTTGATGCGGCGGTTCACCTGGTTATTCAGTCTGCATTTATCAGTGCAGGCCAACGTTGTACCTGCGCCCGCCGGCTCTTGGTTCCCGTGGGTGAACAGGGTGATCAGTTTATTCAGCGTTTAGTAGAAGTGACTCGAGATATTCGTGTCGGCGAATGGGACCAGCAGCCACAACCCTTTATGGGATCGGTTATCTCATTGCAGGCGGCGGAGAATTTATTGGCTGCGCAAGGTCATTTACAGGCGAAAGGTGGTCAGAGTCTGTTAGAAATGCACTCAGTCAGATCGGGAACGGCTTTGTTGTCACCGGGCATTATTGATGTTACCGATGTGGTGGATTTACCGGATGAAGAATACTTTGGCCCGTTATTGACCGTAATTCGTTATCACTCACGTGATGAAGCGATTGCAATTGCCAATAATACCCGCTTTGGGTTGGCGGCCGGGTTGGTTTCGACTGATCGCAATTTCTATGATCAACTGCTAATTGAAATCCGCGCCGGTATCGTTAACTGGAATAAACCGTTAACCGGTGCGTCGAGCAATGCACCTTTTGGCGGCACAGGTGCCTCGGGTAACCATCGCCCAAGTGCTTATTATGCAGCGGATTACTGCTCCTGGCCGATGGCGTCGCTGGAAACCGAACAGCTTACTTTGCCGGCGACCTTATCGCCTGGTCTTAACTTTTAGAGGAAACGAAGATGTCAGGATACGAAGCCAATTTTGATGGTCTGGTCGGGCCGACACATAACTATTCGGGACTCTCTTTCGGTAATGTGGCCTCGACCAGTAATAAAAATGTTGTTGCCAATCCAAAGCTGGCGGCTCTGCAGGGGTTGGAGAAAATGAAGACACTGGCGGAGTTGGGCTTTAAGCAGGGAATTTTGCCACCGCAGGAACGCCCTTGTATTAGTACGCTGCGTCAGCTTGGTTTTTCTGGAACGGATAGTGAAGTGATTGCCCAAGCTGCCAAAGTCGCTCCGGCTCTGTTGGCTAATGTCAGCTCTGCATCTTCTATGTGGGTAGCGAATGCGGCAACCGTCTCTCCTTCGGCGGATACCGCCGATGGTAAAGTCCATTTTACCGTGGCTAATCTACAGAATAAGTTTCACCGCAGTATCGAACATGAAACCACCGGGCGGGCGCTGCAAGCGATTTTTAGTCATACTGACCATTTTGCCCATCACTCTGCATTGCCGATGCATGAATCACTCGGTGATGAAGGGGCAGCCAACCATAACCGGCTCTGCAGCGAATATGGCAAAGCTGGTGTCGAGTTGTTTGTTTATGGACGACATTACTATTCTGATGCCTCTCTGCCGCAGCGTTATCCGGCACGTCAGACGCGCGAAGCCAGTGAAGCTGTGGCGCGTTTGCATCAATTAGATGAAAAACATACGGTGTTTCTTCAGCAGAACCCGGATGTGATTGATCAGGGTGTTTTTCATAATGATGTGATTGCAGTAAGTAACCAGTCGGTGTTGTTTTATCATCAGCAGGCATTTAGCCAGCAAGCAAAAGCATTTGCAGAACTAGACCAGAAACTGGCGCAGTTCGAGTGTGCATTTAATCCGATAGAAGTTCCTACTGAGCGGGTTTCGGTGGCTGATGCAGTGGGTACTTATCTGTTTAACAGTCAGTTGCTGACCAAAGCTGATGGTAAAATGGTAATTGTTGTACCGCAGGAAGCGCGGGAACATGAAGGTGTATGGCAGTATTTAACTGAACTGACGGAATCGCATCCGATTCTTGACCAGGTTCAGGTGTTTGATCTGCGAGAAAGTATGCGCAATGGCGGTGGCCCTGCTTGTTTGCGGCTTCGTGTTGCTTTACAGGAAAATGAGCTTCAGGCGGTCAATCCGGAAGCCATGATGAATAGAGTTAAATATGCGGTTTTGGTTGACTGGGTAAATCGCCATTATCGGGACCGTTTGGCAGAGGATGATTTACGTGATCCTAAGCTATTAACCGAATGCCGCACGGCACTGGATGAATTGACGCAAATCATGCAGTTGGGTTCTATTTATCCTTTTCAGCGCTAAAACGAAAAAGCTCCCCGGAGTAGCGGGGAGCTTTTGCTAAGATTAAGAATTGACGCTTATGCTGACTGAAGTTCTTCTGCTTCATCGATCAGTGACAGACGTTCTCCATAGATAGGGCGTAGTGCCGCAAAAACATCCTGGCGAGTCAGCACACCAACCAGGTTGCCATTTTCCAGTACTGGCATTGAGTACGGGCGATTTAATTTGATCGATTTAGCGCGTTCTTCTACTGACAGAGAGTTAAAACTCGTCGCAATACCCATGCTGGTGGTTGGGTAGAGCTGTTCTTTATCAACCGATAAGAATTCAGCAACATCAATCAAACGTTCATTTGCATTGAGAGCGACAACCTCACGGCTCATCAAATCAACCACTTTTTGTTGTTCTACCGGGATGTAATCCTGACACCATAACTCAACCATCACATCATGGCTGGAGAAGTAGCCAACCAGGCGTCCTTCCATGTTCACTACCGGTGCACCGGATAACTGGTTATCCAATAGAGTATCAAACGCAGCCGGAATGGTCATATCGGCAGAAAGAGTAATCGGTTGTTCTTGCATGATTTGTTTAACTGTCGTTGTGCTGAACATAGTATTTTCCTTAATTGTAGTAATAGATGCCGTTGCAGTAATCGCATCGGGAGTGACTTCATTTAGTGTTGGGCGGCGGAAGATGGTCCAGTTAGCCAGCCCGACCAGTACCGCACCACCAACGATGTTACCCAGGGTTACGGGGATCAGGTTGGCAGTGATAAAGTGATGAATATTCAAATCAGCATAGTGAGAGGCACTGACACCGATCTGTTGCCAGTAGCTTTCAGGTGCAAAGTTTTGAATAACAATGCCGAGTGGCACCATAAACATGTTGGCAACGCAGTGTTCAAAGCCGGTTGAAACAAACATTGCCACTGGCAGAATCGTCATGGCGGCCTTGGTCATTGCATTAGCTGAGCTAAAGGTGAGCCAGACTGCCAGGCAGACCAGCAGGTTACATAGCACGCCTAAAGCAAATGCCTGAAGAGTGGTATGGTGCAGTTTGTGCTGCGCAATATTGAGCGCATTCAATCCCCACTGGCCGCCATCGAGCTGATAAAGACCTCCGGCGGTTACCAGCGCAAGCAGCAACATGGCACCGATAAAGTTACCGATATACACTTTGCTCCATAACACCAGCATATTAGGCAAAGAGATTTGCTTGTTAGCCCAGGCAATACTGGACAGCACCGAACTGGTAAACAGTTCACCGCCGCAAATCACCACCAGAATCAACCCCATACTAAAAGCCAGGCCACCGACGAGACGACTTAGTCCCCAACCGGCTCCAGCACTACCTGTGGTTACTGTGATATAAAAAATAAATGCCAGACCGATAAATGCTCCCGCCAAAATGGCAAGACCTAAAATCATTGCGCTCGATTTTTTAGTTTTACCGTAAGCGTATTTTTCAGCCTCTGCCATCATCTCGTATGGTGAGAAAAAATGCGTGTTGTCAGAGTAGGTGGCGGACATAGTAGCTCCCATAACTGTTTTTCATTGTGACCTCCTGGATGTGGATAGGATATGCAACAAAGCCTCATGCCTTGCTTCACTACTAGACTAATCAGTTTTGGTTGGTACGGTAAAATTGATAATTTTTTAAATTGATATCAATTCAGTTGATATCGAAGTAAGGTGGGTTACAATGTGCTTCTGTATGCATTGCATCTGGTTGTTTTAAGAGAAGATAACCAGATTTACCCGGTATTAATTCAGGAGTTGTTGTGCGCTATTCGCTAAAACAGTTAGCCGTCTTTGATGCTATCGCCGACACTGGCAGTGTCAGTAAAGCTTCCGATAAACTGGCATTGACTCAGTCTGCAACCAGTATGTCGCTTGCTCAGTTAGAAAAAATGTTAGGCCGCCCGTTGTTTGAAAGGCAGGGTAAGCAGATGGCTCTGACCCATTGGGGAATGTGGTTAAGGCCTAAGGCGAAGCGGCTGCTGCAAGATGCACAGAAAATTCAGATGGGTTTTTATGATCAGCATCTGCTTAGTGGCGAGATTCGTTTAGGTGCCAGCCAGACACCGGCTGAACATTTAGTGCCGGATCTTATCAGTATTCTTGATAATGACTTTCCGCAGATGCGGATTGACTTCGGTGTAGAAAGTACTCAGGCGGTCATTGAAGGGGTGCTGGACTATCGATATGACCTGGGAATCATAGAAGGACGTTGCGATGACAATCGCATCAGCCAGGATGTCTGGTGTCGTGACCACCTGATTGTGGTGGCTTCTGCTCATCACCCGTTTGCTAAAGCTAAGCAGGTTAGTCTTGCCCAGCTCGAAGAGGCTAAATGGGTACTGCGTGAGCGTGGGTCAGGTACGCGCAATATTTTTGATAGTTCGATTCACCATTTAATATCTGATTTGGATGTCTGGCGTGAATATGAGCATGTTCCGGTATTACGTACCATGGTGGAGAATGGCAATTATCTTACCTGTTTACCCTATCTGGATATCGAACGCTTTATTCAGAGTGGTCAATTGGTCGGTCTTAACGTGCCGGAATTGAATATGGAACGTACTCTTTCGTTCATCTGGCGAGCGGATATGGCGGAGAATCCATTAGCTGAATGTATTCGCCGCGAAGCTCGACGCATGATGAAAGGGCGACCTACCGTACTGTAGAATTAAGAGTTTGATGGCGACTATCGATTATTCTGATTACGCTAACATGTCCGTCCTGTTAATTGACCTATAACTATTGGTTATTAATAGGATTAATGATAATTTGTCGGCCTGCACATCACTTTGCCCAAGGATTGGGCAAGTATATTTTGGATATAGTTATAATGACACGCGTTCTTCACAGCATGATGCTGGTGGTGGCGATTACGCTGACGTTTGGCGTATTTTCAATTCAGGCCCATAGCAAAGAGCTGACACAGCCTGAACATCTATTAGTTTTACACTCCTATGATCCGTCTTACCCCTGGACAGCCGATGCTCAGCGGGGTATCCAAGATACTTTGGCGGCCAGTCAACACCATTTCCGCCTGTCACTGGAGTATTTGGATGCAAAACGAGTCAATGATCAGGATTATTTTGCCAGCGTTGCCGAGTATTTCGCAAAAAAGTACCACAACTATCATTTTGACGGCATCATCGTTACCGATGATACGGCACTATCATTTCTTAATTCCCTGAATTTAAATAATTTAAAGCATCTTCCTACGGTTGCCGTTGGCATTGGTGATCCCGACGCTTCATTAGCCGCGACAACCGATAACGGCGTTATCATTCGTACTGAATCCCATCTTCAGCAAAATATTGATTTGATTGTGCGTCTGCAGCCAAATATTCGTCATCTTTATTATCTGGCCGACGATAGCCTCTCATCTCGATTTATGCGTGATTCTATCTTGCAGGTTCTAAGCGATTATCCGACCATAACGTTAGTGGAAGTTGCCAAGCAGCCATTGAAAGAGACTCAGGACTTTTTGCAGAATATTTCATCGGATGATGCGGTATTGCTTGGTTTGTTTAATACCTCGCTCGGGAACAATATTTATTATGAATATAAAAGTATTGCGCACGCGATTGGTGAAGTAAGCCGGGCTCCGGTATTCGTGCTCTGGGAATTTTATATTACTCATGGTGTATTGGGTGGTTATGTTACCCGCTCTTATGAACTGGGCGTGAAAGCGGTTGATCTTGTCAGCGAAAAATTAGTTGCTGCGTCGGTGCAAAGTAGTCACACAATCAACACCTCTGCCGCTATGTTCGATTATCAGGCGATGGAAAAACATAATATAGATGTTGGTTTATTGCCGGAAAATGCATTGGTGATTGGTCAGCCGCAAAGTTTCTGGAGTAAGAATCGCTATTTATTGCTGCTTGCAGGTGCGGTGACTTTTTCTCTGCTATCGGTGATATTGGTGCTGTCGGTGCTACTAAGCCGTAAACGTAAGATTAGCCAGCAGGATCGGCAGATTGTCGCTCTGCAAAAGAAAACCCTGAAAGCGCAGGAAAATCTGATTAATGTGCTGGGCCAGGCAATTGAAAGTCGTTCAGGAGAAACCGGTAATCACGTAAAACGTGTTGCGACCATTTCAGCCCGCCTGGCGAATTTAATCAATTTACCAAAGGAACAGTGCGAATTAATTGAAACCATCAGCCCGATGCATGATGTGGGTAAGATCAGTATTCCCGAATCTATTCTAGATAAGCCGGGCGATTTGAATGATGAAGAGTGGGCTGTGATGAAAAGCCACGCCTATCAGGGTTTTAAATTGTTGAGCAGTGGTGAAGGTGAGCTACTTGAACATGCGGCAGTGATTGCATTAGAACATCATGAGCGCTGGGATGGCGAAGGTTACCCTGATGGTAAAGCCGGCGAGCAGATTCACATCCTGGCTCGGATTACCACCATTGCCGATGTATTTGATGCTTTGTTGAGCAAGCGCAGTTACAAACAGACCTGGCCAGCTGACCAGGTCCGTCATTTCTTCAGTGAACAGCGCGGTAAACAGTTCGACCCGCAACTCACAGATTTGCTACTCGACAATCTTGATGAGTTTTTGGCGATTAGGGCACGTTATCCGGATTGTTAGATTACGGCTGAGATCCTCTATTTAAAATAACGTTTGGCATTATTAAACGCGATATCTTCAACCATTTTCCCTAACAACCTGATATCGTTTGGTAGCTCACCGTTTTCTACCCAAGTACCGATCATGTTGCATAAAATACGACGGAAATATTCGTGTCGAGTATAGGACAGGAAACTGCGCGAATCGGTCAGCATGCCGACGAACTGGCTTAATAAGCCCAATTGTGACAGTTGCTCCAGTTGGCGCTGCATACCGTCTTTTTGGTCGTTGAACCACCAGCCTGAGCCAAATTGCACTTTGCCAGCAATACCACCACCCTGGAAGTTACCTATCATCGTAGCCAGAACTTCATTATCGCGTGGGTTCAGGCAATATAAGATGGTTTTAGGCAGGCAATCATTTTTGTCCATCGCATCAAGCAGACGTGACAGTTCAAAAGCGAATGGTTTGTCAGCAATTGAATCAAAGCCAGTATCCGGACCAAGCAGATTAAACATGCGGCTGTTGTTGTTGCGTAGTGCACCAATATGCATCTGCATCACCCATTGGCGTTTAGCGTATTGTTCACCTAAGAACACTTGCACAGCTGTACTGAATTGAGCAATTTCTGTTTCACTAAGCGGTTGGTCAGCTAAACGTTTCGCCATGATGGTGCTTAATTCTGCATCAGTCGGAATATCGGCGTAGCGAACGACTTCAATACCGTGATCGGCGGCTTTACAGCCATGTCTATCGAAATGATCAAGTCGTTTTATCAGAGCCGATAATAAGCTTGGAAAATCATTAATCACCGTATCTGCAGCTTCAGCGAGAGTCAGTAGATAATCGTTAAATCCTGGCAGCTCGATTTTGAATACTTTATCCGGACGCCAACTAGGTAAGACGTCGATACCAAAATCTGTTTCTTGCGCCAGCGCTTTATGATACTGCAGCGAATCAATCGGGTCATCGGTGGTTCCGACCATTACCACATTCATCTGCTGCATAATGCCGCGAGCGGAGAACTCAGGTTGTGCCAACAATTCGTTACCCTGATGCCAGATTTCTTCGGCGGTTTCAGGAGATAAGGTTTTTCCTGTAATGCCAAATGGGCGACGTAATTCCAGATGAGTCCAATGAAAAAGAGGGTTACCCATTGTCATTGGTACAGTTTTCGCCCAGGCCTCAAACTTTTCTTTATCGCTGGCTTTTCCGGTGATGTAGTGTTCACCAATACCTGCCGAACGCATACCGCGCCATTTATAGTGGTCTCCAGCAAGCCAGATTTCACTCATATTGGCAAATTGATGATTCTCAGCAACTTGCTGTGGATTGAGGTGACAGTGGTAGTCAAATATCGGCTGATCGGCTGCGTGTTCATGATAGAGACGGCGAGCCGTCTCATTGGTTAGCAAGAAATCTTCACATAGAAATGCTTTCATATTAGCCTCTTAAATCTGCAACTGTTTTACGTGCGCCCTGCTTAACCAGGCTCTGATATGCTTGAGTCACGGCTTCAACCACCCGTGGATTCTGGCCGATATCGGTTGGGAAGATAGATTCCAGGGCAAGTACAGTTTTTACAACCGATGGCTCACTGCCATGCTCGGCAAATAACTCGGCTAGTCTATTTGCCATCGGATCCTGGACATCGATTAGCTGACCATCTTCATCAATACCAGTGACATAACGGATCCACCCGGCAATTGCGGTTGCAATCAGTTCAAATGATGTGCCATTCGCAAGATGATGCCGCAAGCTGCCACCAAAGCGTTGTGGAATTTTCTGTGAGCCGTCCATCGCGATTTGCCAGGTACGGTGTTTTAGGCTTGGGTTTACAAAACGTTCAATCAAACGTTCTGCGTATCCTTGTAAGTCAGTTCCTTCCGGCATAGAAAGGGTTGGGGCTTGTGCTTCCATCATGACTTTATAGGCTACGGCTTTGTAGTTCTCATCAGCCATGGTATCGGAAATATGTGCGTATCCGCCCAGGTAGCCTAGATAAGCTAGGAATGAGTGAGTACCGTTAAGCATGCGTAATTTCATTTCTTCGTACGGAACGACATCGCCAACAAACTGAGCACCGACTTCATTCCATTCTGGTCTTCCTGCAACAAAGTTATCTTCAATTACCCACTGACGGAAAGGCTCACAGGCAATTCCACAAGGGTCATACACACCAAGACTATCGGCAATTTCATTCAGCGCGTCTTCGGTTGCTGCCGGAACAATTCGGTCAACCATAGTACAAGGGAAAGTGACGTTCGCTTCAATCCACTGGCTTAATGTTTCATCAAGCAGAGCGGCATATTGCAGAATAGCCGCTTTCGCTACATGGCCGTTTTCCTGGATATTGTCACAGGACATAACCGTGAATGGAGTCAGGCCGGTTTCTTTACGTAAACGTAATGCTTCAACAATAACTCCTATCGCAGATTTTGGTGCTTGTGGGTTCGCCAGGTCGGCAATAATTGCTGGATTAGTCTGATCCAATTTGCCGGTTGCGGCATCGGCACAGTATCCTTTTTCGGTTACCGTGAGTGAAACGATAGCAACCTGTGGTTCGGTCATTTTACTTAAAACAGCATCGATACCATCGAGATCACCATGCAGAGATTCGATTACAGAACCACTGATTTTGGCCTGATTGCCGTCAGCGCCTTTTTCCAGGACACTGTAAAGGTGGTCTTGCTCGCGCAGCGCTTCAATCAGTGCTTCGCCGCCGAAGAGGTTAACTTCACAATAGCCCCAATCGCTATCCGTTTTATGCGCCAGTTCGCTGGTGTATAAGCCTTGGTGAGCCCGGTGGAATGCACCAAAACCCAAGTGTACGATTTTAGTTTTCAGGCGAGAGCGGTCAAAACCCACTGGTTGTATATCCGGATTCAGTTCACTATTGCTAATGTTTTTCATTGATTGTTTATCCTATGTTCTCTAAACCAACCCTGCCGCATCGGAATAACGGTGCGACAGAGTTGTGTTGGGCGTTTATGCAATCGCAAAAGTATCGCCATTGCGGTATGTCTGACCATTGATTAACAACGTCCGGGTTTCGCCATGCGGTAATTGCAGAGTGAACTCTTTGTATGCAGGAACAAAATCACCCTGACGAGCAATGATTAACTCAATCTGTAGACTTGAGCAGCGCATTTCTATATCGAATTGCAGATATTGCCCTTGGGTATGGGCAATCGTCTCGCCATCATCATCAAAGATAGAGCAGATTACTGTGCCATTGCCCATCAGTGGGTAAATAGCGAGTTGACGTGAGGTATCCTGCTTAATATCAACATGCGCTTCACGTTGACTCAATGGCAGCACACTACCAGCTTTAACCAGCAGTGGAATCTGCTCAAGCGGTGCATCCACAGTGATGGTCTGCGCACCGCTAAACCATTGATTGGTGTAGAAGTCGTACCAACCAACCTGGTTATCCGGAAGATAGACATCGCGCTGACGCTGTCCCGGTTCCACGACAGATGCAACCAGTAAAGATTGACCTAATAAGTAGTCATCGCATTCTTCGAACGTTTTCTCATCGTGTTCATGATCAAGGAAAGTGGGACGCAGCATTGGCTCATCGCTGTTATGTGCTTGCCATAGTGCGTCATAAATATAAGGTAATAAGCGGTAACGTAGCTTAATCGCCGAGCGAACGATAGGTGTTATGTTAGGATACATCCACGGTTCGTTAACTGTACCGTCATCATTCCATGAGTGAATGGTGAAACGAGGATGCATTACGCCATTTTGCACCCAGCGAGCAAATAACTCTGGATCCGGACGGTCACCAGAGAAACCACCAACATCATGGCCAATGTTATATAAACCGGACAGGCTCATGCCCAAGCCCATTTTGATGTTATAGCGCAGGTTATTCCAGTTGGTGCGGTTATCGCCGCTCCAGGTTTGGACGTAGCGATTCATCCCTGGGCAACCAGAACGGGAAATCAAATAAGGGCGTAGGTTTGGTGCAAATTCAACCTGGGCTTCATACGATGCTTTCATCATCAGCAATGGCTGTAGTGGACGAATCAAGCTAATTGGAATTTCTTTACCAAATCCGAAGCAGCGAGCATCGCGATCCCAAATTTCATACTCATTATTATCGTTCCAGGTAGAATCGATGCCTTTTTCTAATAGTTGCTGCTTAACATTATTCTGCCACCATTTGATTGCATCTGGGTTTGTGAAATCCAGATGCGAGCCATCGGCATCCCAGAACACTGAGATTTCGGGTTGGTCATTTTCAGAGTCTTTAATAAATAGTCCCTGCTCTTTGACTTGTTGATACATCGGGTGATCGTGAAGCAGACAAGGTTTGATATTAGCTGCCAGTTTTAGACCATGACGATGGAAATAGTCTGACATCTCATTGGGAGTAGGAACCTTGGCGTAGTTCCAGTTAAACACATAGCGTTTATCACCAATAGAGGTATAGCCAGAGGAAAGCTGGAATGAATCACAAGGAATATCATGCTGCTCACATTGGTCAACAAAGCTTTGCAGTAGCTCTTGTGAATTTGGTTCGTCTGTATAGCGCATGGTGGAACCGCTATAGCCTAGGCTCCATTTTGGCCCGAATAGGGTACCACCAGTCAGACGAACAAAGGACTTGGTGACATCGAGGACTTTTTCTCCAAACATGAAATACAGGTCAAGATCACCATCTTCAGCCCGGTAGCTACGGTATTTAATATGGTAATTATCTAGTTCATTACCCAAATCAAACCAGCAGCTCGCCAGGTTATCGTAAAACAAGCCATAGCTTGCACCTTGTTCGGTACGGGTAATATAAAACGGAATATGTTTGTACAGTGGATCGGTAGAGCTGGCGTCGTAGCCCATCGCATCTAGGTTACGCATTTCAAAGCGGCGACCTTCACGGCTTAAGTTCCCGGTTTTCTCGCCCAAACCGTAATAACGTTCGTTATCTCCCCGGTGAATAAAGTGTGCCACACCTTGCTGAGAGAGCGACAGCTGATAAGCTCCAGTCTTACGATCTTTCGCCAGCGGTAGCCACTGACCATTTTGATTATGTTCCCAAACCATGGTTAATGGCTGGCTAATGGTTAAACGCAATTGGTCAGTTGAAATTTGGATTTGGCTGTCATTTTGCTCAAGAACAAAACCTGGTAGAGAAAAACCGGATAAATCCTGCTTGTTGCGACCTTCCCAAGGGACATCGGCGCTGTTTGGGCTGATTGTCCAGGTACGATCAAGTCTTAGTTTCTGATTTCGTTTAACCAGCACTCGGATGACATTCTGTTCCAACACGTAAATGTGTAGAGAGTGTTTGTTGTCGCAGAGAAGAACAACTTCGTGCTCATTACTAGACTGAAATTGCCATTGTTTTAGCGTTTTCATTAAAAAAATCCTTTCAAAAAATGAGAGCCATCCGCTCTCATAAAATCAAACAGAACGAACTGATTAGTAACCCAGGAAAAAGCGAGGTAGGGTTAGGCTTACGGAAGGTATATAAGTAACCAGCATCAGTGCCAGAACCAGTACGGCATAGAACGGTAACAGTGGTTTAATCACTTTATCTATTTTCACTTTAGCAACGGAACAGCCGATGAAGAGAGCACTGCCTACTGGTGGAGTGCAGATACCGATACATAGGTTAAAGGTCATCATGATGCCGAAGTGAACTGGGTCCATGCCCAAATCCATAGCAATTGGCAAGAAGATTGGGGTGAAAATCAACAGGGCAGGAGTCATATCCATAAAGATACCGACCACAAGAAGAATGACGTTGATAATCAACAGGATAACGATTGGATTATCGGATACTGCCAATAAAGCATCGCTGATCATAAATGGAATGTCTGCGTTAGCCATCGCCCACGACATGCCCATCGATGCGCCAATCAGGAGCAGAACGATAGAAGTGGTCATTACCGATTCAAGAACGATGCTCGGCAATTGACGCAAACTCACTTCACGGTAAAACACCACTGCAAGTAACAGGGTATAGACAACGGCAATCGCTGATGCTTCTGTTGCAGTAAAAATACCGCCGATGATGCCACCCATGATAACGATGATCAGCCCTAGACTTGGAAGTGCTTCTAGCGTTTTCTGCACGACAATTTGGCGAGAAGGTTTACCAGATATCGGATAATTACGACGACGCGCAATAAATGCAGCAACGATCATTAACCCGAGTCCCATGATTAAGCCCGGGATATAGCCAGCTAAGAACAACGCACCGATTGATGTACCACCAGAAATTAACGAGTACACAATAAAAGTATTACTTGGCGGAATTAACAGACCAGTTGGACATGAGGTAATGTTAACAGCAGCTGAATAGGCTTCATCGTAGCCTTCTTTTTTCTGTAGTGGAGACATTGTTCCGCCTACCGCCGCTGCAGATGCAACCGCAGATCCGGAGATAGCACCAAACATCATGTTGGCAATTACGTTAACGTGAGCTAGTGAACCGGGTAGTCGTCCGCCCAAAACTTTAGCGAACTCAATCAGACGCAAAGCAATACCGCCCTGGTTCATGATATTCCCGGCCAGAATAAAGAACGGAATAGCGAGTAGAGAGAAGCTGTCCAAACCTGAGGCCATTTTTTGAGAGATAACCGATAACGCCGCAGTGAAGTCCAATTGCAGCATGATGGTTAATAGCGAAGCGATACCGATACCAAATGAGATCGGCACCCCAAGGCCTAAAAAGATAAAGAAGGTACCAAAGAGTACGATAATTATTTGCCAGTCCATGATACGTATTCCTATTTGTTGTAGCTTGAATCAAGAGACTCAGCAGTATTTGATGAAAGTTCAGCCAGATTGACCAGTACGTCATGTACTAAATAAAGCAGCATAAAAATCCCACACAATGGAATAGCCAGGTAAACCATACCCATCTGTAAGCCTAATGCCGGAGAAATCTGGCCGGTTGACAGGGTTTGAATGACCAGATTTGTTCCGCCCAGTACCAGAATTACCGCAGCAAAACCAATACTGACGGCGTTGATTACTAAGCGTAGAACAGCGTGTTTACGCGGTGACTTTTCAAGAATCTGCTCAAGTAGCTCAATGGCTAAGTGGCGCTTCTGGCCTAATGTGTAGGCTGCGCCCATCAGACCGACCCAGATAAACAGGAATCGGGCAATTTCATCAGTGGTTGTACTGGGAGTATTTAATACGTAGCGCGAAAAGACTTGCCAAACCACGCAAGCGACAAGAACGCTACAAAGGCTTATACAAAATAATGAAAGCCCCCGGTTTAGCATACGAATTATTGTGTTCATACTCTATCCTGGTTGACCAATTTGATTGGTTAGGTTGTTTTAAAGGGTTGTGTTGCTAATAAAGCTGCGCCATTAGAACATGTTAAACCAATTAGTCTTGTGATACCGCTCACAATATTTTTTGGGTTAGCCAATTCGATCGATCTTTTGTGATATTGGTCGACCAATTTGTTTTTTGTTGTTGTTTGGCGCAAATTTATATGGGAAGTTATCCGTGCCCTGCATTATTACAATAAAAGTGATAATGAATTGGTTAACCTCTAATAACGGAATCCAATACGAAACTGGAGAACAGAATGCTTATTAATAAGAAAACGTTAGCAACAACGATTGCTTGCGCACTGATGGCAACAGCCTCTTTTACTGCCTCAGCCAAAACCGTACTAAAACTAAGCCACAACCAGGATAGAAATCACCCGGTACATAAATCTATGCAGTTTATGGCGGACAAAGCCAAAGAGTATTCGGATGGTGATCTTGTTATTCGTATCTATCCTAACGGCCAGTTAGGGACTCAGCGTGAGTCAATGGAATTGATCCAAAACGGCGCATTAGATATCGCCAAATCAAATGCCAGCGAACTAGAGTCGTTTGAACCTGCTTATGGTGCCTTCAACATCCCTTATATCTTCCACGATGTAGACCACTTTTACCGTGTAATTAGTGGCGATGTGGGTCAGAAAATCTTAGATGCTTCAGCAGATAAAGGCTTTATTGGTCTGACTTATTATGATGGCGGTGCGCGTAGCTTTTACGCGAATAAAGAGATTAAAAGCCCGGCTGATCTACAAGGCCTGAAAGTTCGCGTACAACCAAGCCCGACAGCGGTTGAAATGGTGAAACTAATGGGTGGCTCTCCAACACCGTTAGCTTACGGCGAACTGTATACTGCACTGCAGCAAGGTGTCGTTGATGGTGCTGAAAATAACCCAACTGCACTGACTAACTCTCGTCATGGTGAAGTAGCGAAAGTCTATAGCTTAGATGAGCATACTATGATTCCAGATGTCTTGGTTATTGGTAAAAAAAGCTGGGATAAGTTAACAGCTGAGCAGCAAGAAGTACTGAAAAAATCAGCGAAAGAATCGATGATGTATCACAAAGATCTGTGGACCAAGATGATTGGCGAAGCGGTGGATAAAGCGAAGAACGAAATGAATGTTAAGTTCGTTTCGGTTGAAAAACAGCCATTTATCGATGCAGTTAAACCGATGCACGATTCTGCATTACAAAATGCTGCGATTGCCGATTATGTAAAAGGAATTGATGCATTAGCTAAATAACAAAGTTGTTAGTGATGACTAAATTGGCCAATAATTGGTTGGCCAATTTAATCCGGTGATAGTATATTAGCAGGCACAGAAAATCTTAGAGAAGCGATAATGAACATTTCCATCGACACGCCAAAGCGGCTTTATCAAGAAATCGGCATCAATTTGCAAAACCGAATTACCTCGGGTGCTTATAAAATTGGTGACCGCTTGCCGCCTGAGCGTGATATAGCTGAAGAGCTCGATGTGAGTCGTTCCGTTGTCCGTGAAGCCATCATTATGCTCGAATTACAAGGCTTAGTTGAAGTCCGTAAAGGTTCTGGCGTTTATGTAATTAAACTACCTGTAGTGAAGAGTGATAATGATGGTGATGATTCTCGAAGCTCTGATGTCGGGCCATTCGAATTATTGCAGGCACGTCAAGTGCTCGAAAGTCAGATAGCCAGTTTTGCTGCTTATAACGTAACGAAAAATGATATTTTCCGTTTACGTCAGTCATTAGATGAAGAGCGGGAAAACCTGGAAACCGGCAAAGATGATTACGATGGTGATCGACTTTTCCACTCGATAATTGCTGAAGCTTCACAAAATAGTGTACTGAGTGACATTATGCTCGATCTGTGGCGACGCAGAGAAGAAAGCTCAATGTGGCAGCAACTGCATACCCGAATTGCCAATAATAACTATCGCTATCAGTGGTTAGATGACCACGAACGAATTTTATCCGCTCTGCAAAAACGCGATCCAGATGCCGCTCGTCAAGCAATGTGGCAGCATATTGAAAACGTTAAGCAGACCTTATTCGAGTTATCTGATGTAGATGACCCCCAATTTGATGGCTATCTGTTTCGTTAATATAACGGGAGTTGAAATGCTGAGAATTGGACATTCTGCCCAAATGAAAAGCAATAGGAATTATTTATGGAGCAAACTTGGCGTTGGTACGGGCCAAACGACCCAGTATCGTTAAACGATATAAAACAAGCTGGAGCAACCGGGATTGTGACAGCGTTACACCATATCCCGAACGGTACGGTTTGGAGTAAGGAAGACATTCTTAAACGTAAAAACTTGTTGGAAGAGAATGGATTTCGTTGGTCTGTGGTTGAGAGTGTTCCTGTTCATGAAGAGATTAAAACTCGCAGCGGAAACTACCAACAGTGGATTGATAACTACAAGCAGTCTTTGATTAACCTGGCTGAATGTGGCGTTGAGACAGTATGTTATAACTTCATGCCGGTTTTAGACTGGACTCGTACCGATTTAGAATTTGAATTGCCAGATGGTTCAAGAGCCTTACGTTTTGACCAAATCGAATTTGCAGCATTTGAACTTTATATTCTCAAGCGCCCAGGTGCGGAAGCCGAGTATAGTGAGCAAGAGCAGCAGCAAGCTAAGGCTAAGTTTGAATCTATGTCTCAGCAGGCGATCGATAAACTGACGTCAAATATTATTGCCGGTCTTCCTGGTGCGGAAGAGGGATATACGCTGGATGAGTTTCAGGCGCGTCTGGATACCTATAAAGGTATTGATAAAGAAAAGCTACGCGAGCATATGGTGTTGTTTTTGCAAGAGTTGATGCCAGTATGTGAGCAGTATGGATTAAAACTGGCGGTTCATCCTGATGATCCACCACGTCCAATCCTCGGTCTGCCACGTATCGTATCAACCATTGAAGATATCGAAGCATTAACCACCGCAGTTCCAAGTAAAATGAATGGAATCACGATGTGTACCGGATCTTATGGCGTACGTGGTGATAATGATTTAGTCCGTATGATTGAAACCTATGGTGACCGAATTTACTTTACTCACCTGCGTTCAACAATGCGTGAGGAAAATCCTTTAAGCTTCCATGAGGCCGCTCATCTTGGTGGTGATGTAGATATGTATAACGTAGTTAATGCGTTACTAAAAGAAGAGCATCGTCGAGAGCTGTCTGGGCTAGTTGACCCGATCCCAATGCGTCCGGACCACGGTCATCAGATGATTGATGATTTGCATAAGCAAACCAACCCTGGTTATTCATGTATTGGTCGCTTGAAAGGACTCGCGGAAATCCGTGGTGTTGAAATGGCACTGAAACGAGCTTTCTATACTAAGTAGTTGATAAGGGGGGAGTTGAATGGCTCCCCCTTTCATATTTACGCTCTGGTAGAAAACATCAAAGACAGATCTTTCAACTGCTCGGCACGCTGGTGCATGCCATTGATACTCTCTTCGATAGTACCGATATCCCTTTCTGTATTGCTGGAAATATTATGAATGGTTTCGATACTTTGAGTATGGATATGACAGGTTTGTGACAGCTCTTCGATGGCGGTAGCGATTTGGGTGGCCATCTGATTAATTTCATCGGTGAGTCCATTGATAGTCATGCTTGAATCCAGGCTTTGATCGGCAAAGACTACACATTTAGCCACTTCATCTAAGCAGGTATCCATCTCCGTTACAGCGGAATTAGACGTGCCCTGCAATTTGGAAATAATATCCATAATTTCAACGGTCGATTGCTGAGTTCTTGAAGCAAGCTTGCGTACTTCGTCGGCAACAACAGCAAAACCGCGTCCCTGTTCACCTGCTCGAGCGGCCTCGATCGCAGCATTGAGCGCCAGTAAGTTGGTCTGTTCTGCGATACCTTCGATATTATCCACCATCGAACTGATGGTGGTTACATTGCTTGAAAGCGACTTAATAATTTGCGAAGTATGCTCAAGGCGGTTCGAAACATGGGCGGTTGATTGCTGAGTATCGTTGGCCAGTTGTGTGCTGGCGATGAGCATCTCTGAGATTTGCCCGACATTGGATGATAACTGAGCAGTATTATGTGCCGCTTCATTCGACGTGCTATCCATTTGCCCTAATGCCACAGAGAGTGCGTCAACCTGGACCAGTTGCTTGTGCGCACCTTCCAGAGTGGAATGGCTGACTTTTTGTAGCGAATCGACACCAGCGTATACTTGCTGTGAAATAGCAGCCAAATCTCTGACTAACGATTGAATCCGATTTAAAAAGCCGTTTAGTGAGGTTTGAATCGAACCAATTTCGTCCTGATTTTTTATTTCAAAACGAAAATCCAGATTAGCTTTGCCGTTATTCAGCGTGGCAATTACGCTTTCAAAGTCGAGCAACGGTTTAATAATTGATTTGCGCACGTACCAAACCAGTAGAGCAACCAGGATCACGAATCCTGCCGACATATAGTGGGCGGCGGTAGTTGCAGTGGAGATCACCGTCATGACGTGTGATTGAGATTTCTTCTCCAGATCAATCATAATGAGGAACAATTTATCGACATCCGTGGCCAGCTGTTCTGCAGATGTATCAAAACTGGCCATCATTGCGTTACCCGCGTGAGGGCCGTTGTCGATATAAACCTGGGCCATTTGTCTGCCGTGCAGATAAAAATCATCAAAATCACGGCTGATAGTATTGAGTAAATTGATTTGGTCTGGCATCAGAGCGTGTAAAGTGGTGAGATGCTTTTTGAAACTATCCGCGTGTTGCGCGGCCAGATCAAAGCCATCATTAAGCCCGTCCATCGCTCGGGTTGCGCTGATATCGGTTAACCACTGTTGGGTTTGAACGATATCAAGATTGATCGCGTGAATAGCTTGTAGAACAGGTTTTACCTGTTGTTTCTGATAGTCAATTTGGTTAGTGATTTTGCTTAGGTACAGGTCGATAACCAGTGATGCCGAGATTAAACCGATAAATAGAATCACAGCAACCCAGTAACTTTTTTTAGATATTCTCATACAAAAATAAACTCAATCTGCTACATCCATTTTGATGCAGACATTTGTTATGTGTTACAAAATTGACTGACGTTTTACCTTCGAACGGATTCGGGTAGCGTTATTATTATTCGTTCCCAGGCTAGGAGGGGAGCGGGATGAATTAAATTTCATCCGCTAAGTAAGTTATATCACTATCAATAATATGTATATTGATTGTTGTGTCAATGTTGAGACGCTGCATCTCTAATATGAGAATTTAGCAAATCAGTTTGTAAAGTCTGCGCGGCCGTCCGCCCGTATTATAATCCAGCTCTAATCTTAAAATTCCTTCTGATTCAAGGTACTCAAGATATCGCCGTGCGGTAATTCGGCTGAAGTTCATTTTTTCACCAATATCTTCAGATGAAAAACAGTCCGGACGTTCGAGATTGAGATAGTCCTTGAGCGTCGCTAGTGTTGTTGAGTCAATGCCTTTTGGGGTTTGGCGAAGGTTTTTTCGTGGAGATTTTCTTAATAGCTGGTCAATCTCTTCTTGATCAACCGTCGCGTGGCTGACAACCGTCTGGCGATATTGCTGGTAATCGTCGAGTGATTGTATCACGCGCGACATACGAATCGGTTTTACCAGATAATCGATTACACCAAGCTGTACCGCACGCTCTATGGTTTTAGTTTCTCTTACAGCCGTTGTCATAATAAAGTGGCTTTGCACGTTACTTTCGCGCCACTCTCGGATCAAGTCAACGCCATTACCATCGGGTAGGGTGATATCAACGAATACCAAATCCGGCTTATACAGTTCAAACTGCATACGTGCTTCGGCGCAGGTTTCACAAACGGCAACAACTTTAAAACCGGGTTGCTGATTAATGGTGGATTCCAGGGTGTAGCTGGCTCGCAAATCATCTTCCAGGATCAGCACTCGAATATTAGTTATCATGGGCACATTCTTTTTTATCTAAATAAATACTAAATGAAGTGGTTTCTTGCTCGGTTCTCTCCCAGTCAATGCTGCCATTGAAGAATTCGACAAGTTGATTGACTAAGTAGAGACCAATACCACTTTGTTCACTACTCTGCTTAGAACTCACTCCAAAATCTAAAATTTTGTTGGAAATATCTGTAGGAATACCACTGCCGTTATCTTCGATTTCAATAATAACGTAGTTACCCCGGTCGCTGATATAAACTGTAACTTGTGGAATCACTTTATCGCGGTTCTGCCAAGCGGCTAGCAGTGCGTTGTCAATCAGATTACCAATAATAGTGATCAGCTTTTCTGAGGTGTTTTTGGGATAACCGGACAAACAACTGTCTTCATCGATGGTGAATTTTACCCCCATATCCGAAGCTTTATTAAATTTAGCTAATAGCAGGCCCGCGACTGCACTATCGGCAATAGTTAATACGATTTTATTAATGACCGTTTGATAGCGATCAGTTTCTTGTTGGATAAATTCAATCGATTCATCGTACTTACCAATCTGTAGCATACCCGATAGCACATTCAGCTTATTGGAGTACTCGTGGGTTTTACTGCGCAATAACTCTGAGTAATTCTTCAGATAAGCCAACTCTTTAGCCATCTCATCGGGTTCTAAGCTGGCAAAGAAAACAATAACGTAGCCACTTAAACCTCGATTGGTCACGATAGGGTAGATGTTGGCTCGATAGCTGAGTTTGCCAATCAAGAATTCGCCCTGATAAAAGGCCTTGTTACTTTCCAGTACAAGGTGACTTAAAGTTGCAGAATAACGGGCGAGGGGATGATTCATATAATCATAGCGGTCAAGAACGCCCATTGAGAGGGATTTCATCGCACTGTCATTGATCATGGTGATCAGCATACTGTCATCTACTGCAATGATTGAGTCGCGAATGGAGTCAAAAACTAATTCATGTTCACGGAATTTGTTCACAATAAATTCCGGCTCATAATCTAAAAATGTTCGTTTGAATTTATGCACAAAGGCGACGGTGACTAAAAGCCCCAGCAGGTAAACACTACCTATGAGTAACGCGATTTGAATGCGCTGGCGTACAATGACATCGGAGATTCGTTCCGATAAATAGCCGATACAAATAGCACCGATTACTTCACCATTGCGAGTAATAGCGGAAAAATTACGAATTGCCTGACCTAACGAGCCGATAGCGGTCGTGCTGTATTCGCCACCCTGTTCTAATACCGGAAAAATATCATCCCCAATAAAGTGTTTGCCGATGCGGTCTATATCCGGGTGACTTAGGCGCATTGCCTGCTTATCCACTACTACAATGTAGGAAGCATCAGTGCGCTGGCGAATACTTTCGATATAGTCACGTAAGTCGTATGAATCTGGGCTTTTGTTATGTTGTTCAACAGCGGTAATCACAATAGGATCGTGAGCAATAACCCGAGCAAGTTCAAGCCCTCGGGCACGTAAACCATCATGATATGAGCCTTGCAACAAATAAAGAATCGCAATAGTCACAACAATGACGATCGCTGAAGTTGCGGCTATCGTACTTAAGGTGAGATAGCTTTTTAGTTTCATGGCAGAACTTCTGACGAATAGCGGTTTAGTGGTTAAACCGGTTGGATGAGAAGTTGCAATAAAGGATTTAAGCATATCGATAAAATCATCGCAGTTACCCATGCAACTTAGTTATTTTTCATAACTATCATGCAAGGTCAGTTATTGTAAACAGTGACTTAAAGATAACTAGAGCGATGCCACACCAACGTTTACCTAATAATAAAAAAATCTGGCCGGAGATCCAGCCAGAAAATGGGCGCTATTGCTTAGGAGCAGTAAACAATCCCTACCTACAATCACTATGGATATAAAAGTTTGCACAAAATGGTGGTTAACAGCCGCTAAATATTTGCTGCTGCTGACCGGCGTATATTAATTAAGCGCCATTGAAATGAAGTAACCTGTTACCGTTGCAGTCGATACGCCGATAAAGCCAGGAATGATAAAGCTGTGGTTTAATACATATTTACCAATACGCGTTGTTCCTGTGCGGTCAAACGTAATCGCTGCAAGATCACTTGGGTAGAACGGGAAGAAGAAGTAGGCGTAGCAAGCTGGTAATACACCAATCAGTACTTTTGGTGGAATGCCTAGTGAGAAGCCCAGTGGCAGCATGATGGTTAATACCGCAGCTTGACTCTTGAGGAAGATCGAAACGCTGAACATGGCAATGGCGAATGTCCATGGGTGGGCGTTTACAATATCTCGCACCATATCAATCAGGAATACTTCGTGGTGCTTGATGATAGTGTCACTCATCCAAGCAATACCGAAGATGATGATTACCGCAGTCATACCAGCGATAAATACATTGCTATGTACAATTTTTTTCGGCTGAATTTTGGTGGTAACCAGAATAATTGCACCAACCGCTAACATCAGGAACTGAATCGCTACTGACATTTTTACGCCTTTAGGCAGTAGCCCCAGATCCTTACCAAACATTGCGACGAAGATAACAGTAGCGATACCCGCGAGGAAGATAAACAGACCTTTTTTGGCGGTGCTTTCAATTTTATCTGAAGTTCCTTCTGTATCATCACCTTTCAGTTCTCGCATAAATTCAGGATCTTTACAGCGCTCTGCGAATTCAGCATCTTTGTCTAAATCTTTACCGCGCTTCAGACTCCAGGCACAAGCTACCATTAGGCCGGTAAAGGTCGCCGGAATAGTGACGGTCAGTACATCAATCAGACTGATATTCAGATTATTATCAACAGCCGTTGCCATTACCACCGCAGCTGCAGCGGCGATTGGGCTGGCTGTAATCCCCATTTGTGATGCAACTGAAGCAATCGCCATAGGACGTTCTGGGCGAATGCCTTTGCCATACGCAACATCATAAATAACCGGTAATAGTGGATAAACCGAGTGACCCGTACCAACTAAAACGGTGAGTGACCAGGTACAGATTGGTCCTAAAAAGACGATTTGGTTCGGGTGTTTACGCATTAGTTTTTCAGCGTATTTAACTAACAGCTTAAGACCGCCGGTTGCTTCTAGGGTTGCTGAAGCGGCAACCACTGCCAGGATAATTAACATTACCCCGGTTGGTGGGTTCCCTGGTGCAATGCCAAATACAAAGGCCAAAATTGAAACACCCAGACCGCCAAGCAGACCAAATGCGATACCACCATGCCGGATACCGACAAATATGATGGCAAGTAGTAGAGCTATATGGACGTAAAACATATCTCATTCCTTCTAATATTGGAGTGATATGCTGGGGAAGAACTACCCCAGCAGGGATCACGCTTTAATTTTTGATTTTGCTTATACCATCAAAACAAAAATGACAGCTAAAGCACTGATCAGATAAGCGGTGGAGTAACAAACAACTTTACCGACAACTCCAGCGTGAATTTTTAGGTCATGCATACCGTGGTGAATACGGTGCATGGCATGCCACATTGGTAGTGCCAGTGTGGCGATAATAAATAGGCCACCGATGATGGTTGAAGCAAAAGCAGATACGCGCTCATAACTCATTGCTTGCGGGTCAATAATTCCCACTGGAACTAAAATGCCGATAACCAGGGCGGTGATGGGTGTTAGCATGGCAAACCAAGTGCCGCCAGCACCAAATAGTCCCCACCAGATAGGTTCATCAGAACGACTTGGATTTTGGTTGATCATGTTTCGCTCCTTACACCAAAACTAAAACAATCAGGGAAATAACCGCTACAGCTGCCCATTGTCCACCAACCACAGCAACCGTTGGTAAAGCTTTACCATTCACTTTGATCGGTACGACTTTCGGCATCATGGCGAAGAAGGTATGGGCATGCAGCAAGCTGCTAAGAAGTGCCACCACATTGATCGCTATAACCACCGGGTGTGCCATAAACGCTAACCAGCCATTCCAAGCTTCCGGACCTTTTACCAGACAGCCAAGGCCGAAAGTCAGGAACAGAGTAAATAACGTCAGTGGCAGTACGGTTGCTTCGCGCATCATATAGAAGCGGTAGAATGGACTTGCTGCCCACCAAGTGCTCTTCATTTGACGAACATAAGGTTTTCTGTTTGACATAATTACGCCTCCTCCGGTTTGAGCATCGCGATCACGAAATCCATCGAAGAGGCGACTTTGCCTTGGTTAACCGCAGCTGCTGGATCGACGTTTTTTGGACATACTTCAGAGCAGAAGCCGACAAAAGTACAACCCCACACACCATTGTCGCTGTTGATCAGTTTCATCCGTTCAGCGGAACCGTTATCGCGGCTATCAAGGTTATAACGATGAGCCAGAGTCAGTGCAGCAGGCCCAATGAATTCAGGGTTCAGACCAAACTGAGGGCAGGCGGCATAGCACAAACCGCAGTTGATACAACCTGCGAACTGTTTGTATTTAGCCAGTTGTTCAGGTGTCTGGTTGTTAGGGCCATCTTCCGGTTTGCGGTCATTACCGATGATGTAAGGTTTGATCGCTTCTAATCGTTCGATAAATGGTGTCATATCAACGATCAGGTCTTTTTCGATCGGGAAGTTTGCCAACGGTTCAAGTACCACACCTTCCGGGTAATCACGTAAAAAACTTTTACATGCCAGTTTAGGAATGCCATTTACCATCATGCCGCATGAACCACAGATAGCCATTCGACAAGACCAACGGTAGGATAAATTTTTATCCAGATGATCTTTGATATAGCCGATAGCATCGAGTACCGACATTGTGTCATCGAACGGAACATCAAATTTTTGCAGATAAGGTTGGTCATCCACTTCCGGGTTATAACGCAGGATTTCAACTTTCTGAATACGAGCTGCAGACATTAGGCTTGCTCCTCTGATTCTGTGGACTGAGCAAGCTTTGCTTCCGCCGCTGCCAGCTCGGCAGCCTCACCGTACAAGCGAGCTTGTGGTTGTGATTTGGTAATCGTTACCGGACTGTAGTCAATAGTCGGTGCCTGATCCGCTTGGTAAAACGCCAATGAGTGTTTAAGGAAATTCACGTCATCTCGTTCTGTGCATCCTTCATCTAAGCGTTGGTGTGCACCACGTGATTCTTTACGTAGTAGTGCTGAATGCACCATGGCTTCCGCGACCTCCAGGCCATAACCCACTTCAATCGCATACAATAGGTCGGTGTTAAATACTTTACCTTTATCTTTAATGCTGATTTTTTTGTAGCGCTGTTTAAGCTCGGCAATTTTATCAATGGTTTGCTGCATCAGATCTTCCTGACGGTAGATACCACAGCCGGCTTCCATCGATAGCCCCATTTCGGTACGAATATCCGCCCAGTTTTCATCGCCATGTTGAGAAAGTAGTTGTGCGATACGCGCTTCTACGGCCTTAACTTGCGCTTCGATTGATGCATCGTTCCAGCTTGCAAACTCTTGAGCACGTTTCACTGCATTTTCGCCGGCTACCCGGCCAAATACGACAAACTCAGCCAGTGAGTTAGAGCCCAGACGGTTAGCACCATGCAGACCGACAGATGAACATTCACCGACGGCAAACAAACCATTAATTCGGGTTTCACATTGGTTGTCGGTTTCGATCCCTCCCATGGTGTAGTGAACTGTCGGACGGATAGGAATCGGCTCTTTGGCTGGATCCACGTTCACGTAAGCTTTGGCCAGTTCGCAGATAAAAGGCAGGCGTTCGTGAAGATATTCTTCACCCAGGTGGCGAAGATCCAGGTGCACTACATCACCCAACGGGTGTTTGATGGTGTTGCCTTTTTGCTGCTCATGCCAGAATGCTTGGGATACTTTGTCACGCGGACCGAGTTCCATGTATTTGTTTTTCGGCTCGCCAACCGGAGTTTCCGGCCCCATGCCATAATCTTGCAGGTAACGGTAACCGTCTTTATTGACGATAATACCGCCTTCACCACGGCAGCCTTCCGTCATCAGAATCCCGGTACCTGGCAGGCCGGTTGGGTGATATTGGACGAATTCCATATCACGCAGTGGCACCCCATGACGATAAGCCAATGCCATACCATCGCCGGTTACGATGCCACCGTTAGTATTGCAATGATAAACGCGCCCAGCGCCCCCAGTAGCCAGAATCACTGACTTCGCTTTAATAACAACCAGTTCACCTTCAGACATATGGATTGCAATCAGCCCCTGAACCTGACCGTTATCAACCAGAAGATCGACCACAAAGTATTCATCAAAGCGTTTGATTTGTTGATATTTGATGGATGTCTGGAACAGAGTGTGTAGCATATGGAAGCCAGTTTTATCTGCCGCAAACCAGGTTCTTTCGACTTTCATTCCGCCAAAGCGGCGCACGTTAATTTCACCGTTTTCTTTACGGCTCCATGGGCAGCCCCATTGCTCCATCTGTATCATTTCACGCGTGGCATTTTCAACGAAGTATTCAACCACGTCCTGTTCACATAGCCAGTCGCCGCCGCCTACTGTGTCATTAAAGTGGTTCTCCAGGCTGTCTTCATCTTTGATCACCGCCGCTGAGCCACCTTCGGCTGCGACAGAGTGCGAACGCATCGGATAGACTTTAGAAATTAGCGCAATTTCTAAGTCTGGATTCGCTTCCGCAGCGGCAATTGCCGAACGCAAACCGGCACCACCAGCACCAATAACTGCGATATCTGTGGTTACTGTTTTCACAGCTTTCCTCCAAGTGTAAAAGTAATAATTTTATTGTTGTTAACAGATTGATAAATAATTGAAATAAAAAAGCTGTAGAACATAACAAATGAGCTTCATATTTTATGAAACGAGTGTATCAAGAGAGAAAACCATGAGTTTTGAGGGGATAAATAAAGTAACTAAACAATGCTTTTGTAACTTGTGTAACCCGGAGGTGTTGGTGCCACTTTTTTAACCAGAAAGAGTGTGTGTGACCGGTTCCTTTTTGTGCTATTTTAATCAGTAGAATTCGATAAAAATAACTGACTAATATGCTTGGTTATTATGAGATTTAGGTAGATACTAGTTTAGTTAATCAAAAGTTTGGAGCTATCGACTCCGAAATACTATTTCAAAGTGGAGAAATTCTATGTCAGTCTATCAATTTAATGTCCAGGATAATCAAGGTAACCCTGTCTCTCTGGAACAGTTCAGTGGTAAGCCACTATTGATTGTGAATACCGCAAGTAAATGTGGTTTCACCCCGCAGTATGAGCAGTTGCAGGCGTTGTATGACCAATATGCAGAGAAAGGATTGGTGATTCTTGCTTTTCCATGTAACCAGTTTGCTGAACAAGAGCCAGGTAGTGCTGATGAAATCGCTGAGTTCTGTTCATTAAATTATGGTGTAACTTTTCCGCTGATGGCGAAATTGGATGTGCGTGGTGAAACGGCAGATCCTCTGTTTAAATATTTGAGCGAAGCGCTGCCATTTAATGGTTTTGATGCCGCTCACCCGATTACTGAACGTCTGATGAGCGCACTACAGACGAATTTCCCGGAATATCTTGAAGGGAATGGTATCAAATGGAACTTCACCAAATTCTTAGTTGATGGTGAAGGAAATGTAGTTGAGCGTTATGAACCAACCACTGAGCCGAAGGCGATAGCAGAGGCGATTGAAAAACTGCTTTAACGGTTTTTTCTCACGATTTTAGTCTTTAAGGCCTGGCATCGTGCCGGGCCTCTTTATTTAGTGAATTTGGAGTGTTATGGAACAATCTATACCGGCGAGTTCAGGCTCTCGCCATACGCAATATTTGCGGGTATTTTTGATGGGTGTCAGTGGATTTGTGGTTAATACCACCGAGTTTGTCCCTGTGGCACTGCTGAGTGATATTGCTCGTGATTTCGCCATTACACCGGCAGAAGCCGGGTGGATGTTAACTCTATATGCTTGGATTGTCGCGTTGATGTCGTTGCCTTTGATGCTATTGACTGCCAGAATTGAACGTAAGCGCCTGCTTATGGGGCTGTTTGTGGTATTTATCGCCAGCCACGCATTGTCGGTAATTGCCTGGAATTTTCAAATTCTAATGCTCAGTCGGGTTGGGATAGCATTGGCTCATGCAATTTTCTGGTCGATAACCGCAGCAATAGCGCTTAGGGTCGCACCTCCAGGTAAGAAAGCATTAGCCTTAAGTGTGCTGGCAACCGGTACATCGTTAGCTATGATTCTTGGTGTACCTGTTGGGCGGGTAGTTGGTCAGTGGTTTGGATGGCGGGCGACCTTCGGTGTCATTGGTGCGATTGCATTTGTGGTGTTTGTTATGCAGGCCAAATTGCTGCCAACAATGCCTAGCCTGTTTAATGGTTCATTGAAAAAAGTCCCTGAGCTGCTGAAAAACCGTCTGTTGGTTAGTTTATATGCGTTCTGCTTTGTTATTTTTACCGCTCACTATGCTACTTATTCTTACATTGAGCCGTTTATGCAGGAGGTCGGCAATATCAGTCCGAATGTGACGACATTGATCTTATTACTGTTTGGTGGTGCAGGGATTCTCGGTAGTGTTATTTTCAGCCGTTGGGGCGATAAGTCGAATACTGCCCTGATGATTATTACTACGGTACTGATGATGTTAGCCATGGCAACGTTGGCGGTGATGCTTACTTCTACCTGGTTAGTTATTGCTAATGTTGTGGTTTGGGGCACAGCGCTTATGGTGTTGATGCTTTCGATTCAGTCTCGGGTAATTACTATTGATGCTAATGCTCAGGATGTGGTGATGTCGATGTTTTCCGGCATTATTAATCTGGGGATCGGTTCGGGGGCGCTGCTTGGCGGTTTCGCTGTCACACATATTTCGCTTTCGAGTGTGGGTTATACCGGCGCGCTAGTGGCTTGTGTTGCAATCGGATTATTAAGCTGGATGCTGAAACGTTTTGTTGAATTACGTTAAATAAAAATGCCCCGCGAAATAATGCGGGGCTCTTTGATTCTGACTTTCAAAAAATCAATTCATACTTGCCAGTCTGGCGGCAAATCCCATAAAGAACATACCAAGTAGGCTATTACCAATTTTGGCTAACAGTTTGTTCTGCCTAAACAATTGAGTCATGCTAGTTCCGAGGAAAATCAACAGGCTGAGATAAGCGAGGCTTAGCACTTCCAGGATCGTGGCCAGTACTAGATATGAAAGCCAAGTGTGCTGGTAGTTGTAATCAATAAACTGGATAAAGAACGACACATAAAAAAGAATCGCTTTCGGATTGGTCAGACTCAATGTTAACGACTTACGAAAGTAGTTCTCTTTTTTAACTTTAAGTTCACCCGATTGAGAAGCCTTTTTACTCCAGTAAACACTCAGCAGTTTTATGCCTAAGTAGAGCAGATAAGCCGCGCCGAGGTAACGGATAATGGTGAACAGCATAGGTGAGGCCAGAATTAATGAGGCAACACCAAGATAGGCGAGCAGAATAAGAATGGCATCACCAATGAGCACTCCCATCGCTGCAGTATAACCTGCACGGATGCCATAAGATGATCCGGTTTTTAGGACATATAGTGAATTGGGGCCCGGAGCTAGGATGATCATGATCAGTCCGGCCAGATAAGTCCAGATATTTAATACGCCCACGCTTTCAAACATGGATAGCCTCTTCTTTATAAAATGTGCATCAGATATAACGTTTGTGTACACGGTTGGTTAGTTTGATTACCAACTCATACGGAATGGTGCCAATCTGTTTGGCGACTTTTTCAACGGGTAGATTTTCGCCCCAAAACTCTACTTTGTCACCTACTTTATCCAGTGCATCCGGTCCCAAATCAACCGTGATCATATCCATCGATACCCGCCCGGAAATCGGTACGATTCTTCCGTTGATGTAGACAGGTGTACCTTCAGGAGCAAGGCGCGGATACCCGTCACCATAGCCCATTGCAATGACTCCCATATAGGTATCGCGTGCTGATACCCAGGTTTCACCGTAACCGACGGGTTGATGGGCCTGATGTTTGCGCACAGCGATAAGTTTGGAATTGAGAGTCATTACTGGTTTAAGCCCGTAATCGGCACCCGTTTCATTCTCATTCGGACTGATACCATACAAAGCGATTCCGGCACGCATATAATCGAGTTGCGCATCCGGCCAGTAAAGAATACCCGCTGAGTTGGCCAGAGTCTTAGGGCCGGGATAAGCAGAAGTCTGTGATAAAAATAGCGAAATTTGTTCTGGTGTGGAATTAGAAGAGAGATCATCTGCGCAGCTAAAGTGACTCATAAATCCAACCGGGCCGGTTAATTTCCCGGTAGCTTCAATGCGTTTAACGTAGTCAGGCAATTCACAAGGTTGTACACCGAGGCGGTGCATACCTGTATCCAGTTTCAGCCATACCGAGATGGGCTTTTCCAGTACGGTAGTTTGTAGATCGTGCAACTGCTCTTCACAATGGATAGCGGTGTGAAAACCGTGTTGTGCGGCTACCTGAAGATCATCAGCACAGAAACAACCTTCAAGTAACAGAATCGGCTGGTTGATTCCGGCGTTGCGCAGTTCTAGCGCTTCTTCAATTCTGGAAACCGCAAACATATCAGCCTGTGGTAGTGCGTGCGCCGTTTTAATAGCATCATGACCATAGGCATCGCCTTTAATAACTGCGACGACGGCTTTACCACCACATTTTGCTTTGAGGATGTCATAGTTATTACTTAATGCCTGAAGATTAATAACGGCTTCTGCTGTGATCATATCTTTTTCCCTGATAAATCAAACTTAATCCAGCACTCTCTGGAATTGGTCCAGAGAGCGCGTTTACTTTCAAGACTCGGCTCTCAAGACTCTGCGTTTGCTTCTGTCTGAGATGTCTCTTTTACAAAATATTGTTTCGTTGCTGCATATACAACCGGGCTCAATACGCCTAAGGCAATCAAGTTTGGAATCGCCATCATAGCATTTAGCGTATCACTCAACAGCCATACAAAATTAAGCTCCATGGTAGCGCCAATTGGCAACACCAATACAAAGATAATACGGAACGGTACTACGGCTTTCGCTCCGAACAGGTAACTGGCACAACGCTCACCGTATACAGACCAACCGACGATGGTGGTAAATGCAAAAATTGCCAGGCTGATTGCAACCAGATAGCTGCCAAATCCTGGAATCACCTGGTCAAATGCAGCAGACGTCAGTGCTGCACCAGAAGTTCCGCCAGTCCATTCTCCTGAAATAATGATTACTAGTCCGGTAATGCTACAAATCAGAATGGTATCAATAAAAGTCCCCAGCATAGCGATAAGACCTTGGCGAACTGGATCGTCAGTATGTGCACTGGCATGAGCAATAGGTGCTGAACCTAGTCCTGCCTCATTCGAGAAAATGCCGCGTGCAACACCGAAACGAATTGCCATCCAGACTGTAGCTCCAGCAAAGCCACCCTGCGCTGCAGTAGGATTAAATGCCTGCTCGATTACTAAGCTAATTGCGCCACCAATTTTATCTGCGTTAAGGAATAAAATCACCAGACCACAAGCGACATATGCGATGCCCATCACCGGTACTAGTGCACCCGCAAAAGCCCCAATTCGCTTTATACCACCCAGCAATACAGCACCAGATAGAACCATTACAACAATACCAACAGCCAGTGGTGAAAAGTCGAATGTTGAATTCATTACCTGTGCAATGGAATTGATTTGTACACCATTACCAATACCAAAACAGGCAAAAGTACCAAATACAGCAAACGAAGTACCTAACCATGCCCATTTCTTACCCATGCCATTTTTGATGTAATACATTGGACCACCGACGTAGCTGCCTGTTTCATCGGTTTCACGAAACTTAACCGCTAATACAGCTTCGGCATACTTAGTTGCCATGCCAAGTAAGGCTGTCATCCACATCCAGAACAGAGCACCAGGTCCACCAACGAAAACGGCAGTTGCCACACCGGCGATATTACCTGTACCGACCGTTGCAGAGAGTGCTGTCATCAAAGCTTGGAATGGCGGGATTTCACCGTCGCCATTCTCGCCAGTTTTACGACCATTCCAAAGCAATTTAAAAGCACGACCAATGTTAAAGATTGGCATAAACTTAAGACCGATATTTAAGTAGATGCCAATCCCAAGAATCATGACCAGCATCGGCATACCCCAGACGATGCCATTAATTTCACCAACAAACTGTTGAATCAAGTCCATATGTAGATCTCCAAAAGAGTAATAAAATAAAGGTTTAGATTTAATCTCTTTCGGCTTAAAGCAATATGCAGACCAATACTATCAAACTTAAAATACCTGGTCTTATATGCTGAATATTAGCAACGTTAGCAAAATCATTACTGGTTTGAATGGATCTGTGGTTCAAACTATTTTTGAATGCCCATTATTTTACAATAATCTGTATTATTTGTTTTTTTAAGATTAATAAACTAATTTGATTCTTGATAAAAATAACCAGTTAACTAAAGGTTACTTAAACGTATTGCTATTGTTATATCCGTCTGCTGTTTCAATACTATCAAGTTTATGCACTAATTCCAGTCATAAATGCACCATTATGGGGTAATTATGAGAAATTATTTAACTGAAAATAAAGACGGAATGGTCAGTATTCTGTAATTGAGTCACTGTTACACCTAATTATGTGATGTGAATCACATAAATGATTAATTTATTGTTTACCTAAAAAACAACATAAATCACTGCTTTAGGTATTGTGGTATTTTTTATATAAAACCTTGCCAGATACATGGTCAAAATAATCATCCGAATTCAAAGGGAGAAATCAGAATAATTATCTAGTTTTGTTTTTGTTTTTAGATGGTGTCTGTTTTTCTGTGAAATATATCTATGTGAATTATTATTCATTATATTTGTGTTATTGTGAGTAAATATGCGATTTTTAGCTTTGTTTCCAGTATTTATTGATAGGTTAAATAATTTGTTGTCATGTATTTTGCACTGTAGTGTGTATGTCAAATCAAGATTATTCACTGTAGCTAATTCTAATAATTTCGGAGTATACAACATGGCACTTAAACAACCATATCTACTATTCTTGGGCGATGCAGCGGATCAACTAGCGGCTAAAGTAGCGCAAGGTATTAAAACCTGGAGACCTGAATTTTGTGTTGGTCAGTTCCGCTTGGAAGGATGCAACGCTGATGTGGGTTTAGAAGATTTAACCATCGCACAAGCTGCTCAAGTTGGTGCGAAAACACTGGTTATTGGTGTGGCTAACCGCGGCGGGATTATTTCTCAAGAGTGGGTCGCTGTTCTGCTTGAAGCGATTGAAGCAGGTATGGACATTGCGGCCGGCCTGCACAACAAATTAACTGATATTCCAGAATTGGTTGCAGCGGCAGAAGCAAAAGGCTGCAAATTATACGATGTACGTTATCCAACTCAGGTTTATCCGGTTGCCAATGGTAAAAAACGTAGTGGTAAGCGCCTTCTAACTGTAGGTACTGACTGTTCTGTCGGCAAAATGTATACCTCTCTGGCGATCGAAAAAGAGATGCGAGATCGCGGAATGGATGCCGATTTCCGTGCAACCGGCCAGACCGGCATTTTAATCACAGGTGGTGGTGTAAGCGCCGACTGCGTAGTTGCTGACTTTATCGCTGGTGCGATCGAGACGATTACTCCTGCCGCCGCTGCTGATCACTGGGACGTAGTTGAAGGTCAGGGTTCTTTGTTCCATGCTTCTTATGCAGGTGTTACTACTGGTTTAATCCACGGCTCTCAACCTGATGCTCTGGTACTTTGCCATGAACCAACCCGTACCCATATGCGGGGCCTGCCTGAATATGCACTTCCTGATTTACAAAAATGTATGGATGCAAACGTGGCAACAGCAAGCGTTACCAATCCGAATGTGAAATTTGTTGGTATTTCAATCAATACATCCGGTATGCAAGCTGAAGATGCAATGGCTTATATGGACAAAGTAGAAACTGAACTCGGCCTGCCAGTAGTTGACCCTTTCCGCCAAGGTGTTGCTCGCATCGTTGATAAATTAATGGAGCTATAATGAAGGTAAATCTTTACACAAAGAGTTGGCCGATCCGAGGCAGCTTTACTATCTCTAGGGGTAGTAAAACCAAGGCTGAGACCATCATTGTGGAGATTGAACGCAATGGTGTAGTGGGGCGCGGTGAGTGCGTCCCATACGCTCGCTACGGTGAGTCGATTGAAAGCGTAATGCGTCAGATAGGCTGGGTATTACCAGAGATAAAATGTGGGATTAACCGTACACAACTTCAGCCTTTATTGCCGTCTGGAGCCGCACGTAATGCGATTGACTGCGCCATGTGGGATTTGGAGTGCAAGCTCGCAGGAAAAACAGTATGGGAATTCACCGGTGTTGAGCCTGGCCCTTTGACAACGGCATTTACCCTGTCGCTTGATAAGCCACAGAAAATGGAGCAGGCAGCCGTAGAAAACGCGCATCGCCCGCTACTTAAACTGAAATTGGGTGGCCCGGAAGATCTTGCCCGGGTAGAAGCTGTACGCCGTGGTGCTCCAGAGAGCACCATCATTCTTGATGCAAATGAGGCGTGGACCCCGGAAATCTATCAAATGTTGATTCCTGAGTTACAGAAACTGGGTGTCGCGATGATCGAGCAGCCGTTCCACGCAAATCATGATGAAGCGCTCGAAACACTGCCACGGCCAATTCCTATTTGTGCCGATGAATCTTGCCACGACCGTGAGAGTCTTAAACATGTGATTGGCCGTTACGACATGATCAACATTAAAACCGATAAGACTGGTGGTTTAACCGAAGCTCTTGCTCTTAAAGCGGCAGCCGAAGATGCGGGTTTGCGAGTGATGGTTGGCTGTATGCTTTCGTCTTCATTAAGCATGGCACCGGCATTTGTTGTCGCTCAGGGTGTGGAAGTGGTTGATCTCGACGGGCCGTTATTACTGGCAAAAGATATCGAAAACGGCTTCGAGTTTGACAAGAATACTATGTTACCGTTCAGCAGCAAGCTGTGGGGTTAGAGGGAAAGATTATGCAACGTATTGTTTATTTAAATGGCGAATATATTGAAGAATCGGCAGCAAAAGTGTCGGTATTTGATCGTGGATTCCTGTTTGCAGACGCAGTTTATGAAGTAACCGCAGTTTTGGATGGCAAGCTGATCGATAACCCAGGGCATTTAGCTCGTCTAGAGCGTTCGTCTAAAGAGCTGGGCATTAAATTACCGGTTACCGGAGAAGAGCTGACTCAGATTCAACGTACACTGATTGAAAAGAATGGTTTGGTTGAAGGTGGTATTTATCTGCAACTGACTCGCGGTGCTGAAGGTGACCGTGATTTTTCTTACAGTGAAGATATTAAGCCGACACTGGTTCTGTTTACTCAGTCGCGCAACCTGATTGAAAGTCCTAAGACCAAAACCGGGATTAAAGTCATTTCATTTGCTGATATCCGTTGGCGTCGTCGTGATATTAAAACAACCAGTCTGTTACCGGCTTGCATGGCTAAGCACGCGGCACATGAAGCAGGTGCTGAAGATGTGTGGTTAATTGAAGATGGTTATGTCACCGAAGGCGGTTCAAGTAATGCTTATATCGTAACTAATGACGGGACACTGGTTACTCGCCCTTTAAGTAACGATATCCTACACGGTATTACCCGCGCGGCTTTGATGAAACTGGCAGCAGAGCTTGATCTGACAATCGAAGAGCGCTTTTTCACCATTGATGAAGCTTATGCTGCAAAAGAAGCCTTTATCAGCTCTGCTACTACATTCGTCTGGCCAGTAGTTGCTATCGATGATAAGCCAATTGGTGGCGGTAAACCGGGTGAAATTGCATTGAAATTACGAGATATCTATATCAAGACGGCACAAGAGTTGGCAGAGTAAATAAGTATAAGGCCCGGAATATGATTCCGGGCCTTGGTTTTTACCTTCGAATTGAATCAGAGATTACTTTTTAACCGTAATATAGTCTGATGTAGAAATTCCGTCTTCCAGTTTAATCGTACCTGGTGTGGTGTGACTAACAACAATTTCGTGATCAACAGTGAAGCTGACTGGCGTGGTTGCTGCTCCTGACAGCGCCCCTAACACATCCGATGATGGTGCGATATAGGCTTGATACTGACCCGCTTCAATGATCCATTGATCATTTGCAGCATCAAAACTGGCTAGGGTTTGCGCCGGAATCGTAAAGCTGAGCATTTCTGACTGGCCTGGATTTAGCAGTTTGGTTTTATCAAATGCTTTTAGCTCAATGGTTGGTTTATCCAGTTTCACTTCTGGAGCGTTGATATACACCTGAGCCGCTTCTTTACCCGCTATTTCTCCGCTGTTGGTAATCGTTACCGATAAGGTTATATTGCCATTATCTGTACCAAGTGTATTTGAGACTACAGTCGGGTTGCTGTAAGTAAAGTTGGTGTAAGACAAGCCGTAACCAAATGGATAGGCTGGCGCTTTACTGAATGACGAGTAGTAACGATAACCGACGTAGATACCTTCGTTATAGAAAGAAATATCCGCTAAGCCATCGTTATCAACATCTTTACCCGGGAAAGTACTGGCAGAGGGCACATCGCTGTACTGAACCGGTATGGTTTGAGCCAGTTTACCACTTGGGTTGACATCGCCGACCAAAATATCGGTAATCGCGCGACCGGTTTCTTGACCGCCCATATACGCGAGCAGGATAGAGTCAACTTTGTCACTCCATTGAGTGGTATCTACCAGACCGTTGACATTCAATACCACGGTTACCGGTTTATTTTGTGCATGGAAAGCTTTCGACACGGCATTGATGGTGTCCAGTTCAGCCGTTGTCAGTAGGTAGTCGCCTGGACTTGGAGTACGGTCGCCACCTTCACCGGCCTGACGGCCAATAGTAATAATTGCCGCGTCATCGTTGTTAGCCGAATCAGCAATCAGTTTGCTAAGTGGTTTATTGGCAGTAACTGCAGGTTCGTCACTGAAATCATAACCGCCAATCAGAGCTTTAGTTTGCTGCTTGTTCTCATCAAAATAAGTCTGATAGTAAGCTGTAACGGCCGGGTTAAGCGTAAAGCGTTCCTGCAGTGCCGGAGCAAGGTGGCTGATGTAAGCGGAATTTACGTCACCACTACCGGTGCCGCCTTTCAGCGTATTGAGCTGAGTCGTACCGAAAGAAGCGACTTTGGCTTTGGCTTTTAGCGGTAGCGCCTGAGCGTCGTTTTTGAGCAGAACCATACCTTCGGCAGCAGCCTGACGGGCTAGTACCGCATGAGCTCGTAAATCCGGAGTATTGGTATAGTCGTAATTATTATATGAAGGCGTTTTTTGTGCCTGAGTCAGAATCGCTACCACGCTATTATCAATTTCAGCATCGGTAAGATTACCAGTTGCGTAGGACGCGGCTAAATCGGCTTTTACACCGCCCGGTTCAATCAGATCGTTACCTGCAGCGACCTGCTTCGCTGCTGATTCAGGATCACGCTCGCCGATACCACGGAAATCACTGCGCAAACCGAATACGTTACCTGCAAACCAGTCTGACATTGCCAGGCCGTTAAAGCCCCATTCTCCACGTAGAATATCAGTCATGATATCGCGGCGCTGGTTGACATATGTACCATTCACCAGATTGTAAGAGCTCATGATCGCCCAGGGCTGTGCTTCTTCAACGGCAATCTGGAAACTACGCAGATAGATTTCACGCAGGGTGCGCGGGTCGGCCACGGTATTATTGAAAAAACGGTTGGTTTCTGCGTTGTTGGCTACAAAGTGCTTGATGGTAGCACCGACACCATTAGATTGAACACCGGATACCATGGCGGCTGCTATTTTTCCCGATACCAGAGGATCTTCCGAATAATATTCGAAGTTACGACCGAGTAGTGGGTTACGTTGAATATTCATACCTGGAGCTAGCAAGAAATCAACGCCATATTCTTTTACTTCATTACCTTCAGCAGCACCAACCTGTTCCACAAGATCGGTATCCCAGCTTGAAGCGAGCAACGAGCCAATCGGCCACGCAGTAGCATAGTAAGTCTTATCATCATTCTCGCGGGTAGGGCGAATGCGTAATCCCGCCGGGCCATCGGCCAGTTTCACCGCTGGAATATCAACCGAATCATTTTTTACCCCGTTGATATAACCGGCAACGCCGATAACATCTTTCCCTGCAGGCAGGTTAGTTGGGTCGATACCCTGATATTTGGTCATATCCAGCCCCGGGCCGGAGAGAATGTTGAGTTTCTCATCAACAGAAAGCTTTGCCACTATAGTTCGCGCATTCTGCCGAAGTTGCGTATCGCTGTCCTGAGTGGACGGAGAGTTACCTGCACAGGCAGTTAAGGTTGCGGCTGCAATAGCCAAAGCGAGAATTTTTGGTGACGTTCTAAGTTCAGACATGAATAGTTCCTTATTATATTATCTTATCAATAGTGCTGTGTAACCGGTTCCATAAAGTAAAAATGACTATACCATAATATTTTTACGGGTACTAAACACTATTCTTGCATTTTTTGCAGTAGTGCAAGACCAGCAAGCAGGTGAGAATAAACAAGTTAACTATTCGTATCGTTAAAGTTGTATATGTAGAGACGGGAACTATTTTCATTCGGCCAATTTCCCTTTAAGGTAGGATTTTGTTTTGGAAGTTCACGGAGAGAACCGATGAAAAAGCCGATTGCGATCATTGAAATGGGAACATCACCGGAGATTGTGATTAAACAAGTAGGCCCGCAAAGCCAGTGGTTTGTCGACGCACTTGACTGGCAACCGGAAGAGTACCGGATTTATCGTCCGGAATGGCAAGATACATTGCCGAAAAAAGATGAGGTGAGCTGCGTCATTATTAGCGGTTCCTGGTCGATGGTAACAGAGAAACTCGATTGGAGTGAACGGGTTGCTGAGTGGGTTCGTCAGGCAATGGATTTACAGATTCCTATTTTAGGTGTCTGCTATGGTCATCAGTTGATTGCCTACGCGCTTGGCGGGGAAGTGATCGACAATCCTAAGGGCGCGGAGCAGGGTATGCGTTTGCTGAGTCAAGGAGATACGAATAGTGAGCCCGATCCTTTGCTGGAAGGCATGCCAAGCGAATTTCCAGCTTGGTTGTGTCATTATCAAACTGTATCGCAACCGCCGCAAGGTACCGAGGTATTGCTCAAATCTGCGCAGGATGATCATCAAATGCTGCGCTATAACACGCGAACTTATTCTGTTCAGTTTCACCCTGAATTTTCCAGGCAGACCATGGCCGCCTGCTATCAGGCAGAAGATAAATTGAATAGTGCGTTGGAAAATGAATTGGCTTGTTGCGCAGAACCGGAGCAGGCACTAACTATTTTACGTCGTTTTACTGAGATATGGTCTTAATGGTTATTCTGCCATTAACCGGGCATTAACCCAAGACCGGATAAACTTCAGATAAGCTAGTAATAAATATCATAATTTTAATATTCATATGTTTGAATAGAGAAATCGAACTCACTGCACTCCCATCGTAACGGCATGGCCGTAAGGATTGGGAAATTAAATTTCTAGGAGAGATATTCATGTCCAGATCCTTCCCATTGCCGCGTAAGTCGCTATTGGCATTAGGTCTTGTCGCTGCTTTAACCGGGTATCAGGCTCAGGCTGCCGATCCGGCGACTGGAACACCGAGAGCAGTTGCTGTTGATGTGGTGCAACTGATTCAGCAGCCTCTGGAAATTACCACAAAATTACCGGGCCGTACCAGCGCGTACCGTACTGCAGAAGTTCGTCCGCAGGTGGCGGGTATTGTGATTAAGCGTTTGTTTACAGAAGGTAGCCTGGTCAAACAGGGCGATGTGTTGTATCAAATCGATCCATCAACTTATCAGGTAGCGTTAGAAAGTGCGAAAGCGAGTCTCGCTTCTGCTCAGGCGACGCTGGATAAATCCAAGTTACAGGCAGATCGTTACGAAGATTTAGTGAAAAACCGTGCTATCAGTAAGCAGGATTATGAAGATGCGTTAGCGACTTATCGTGCTGCTCAGGCGAGCGTAATGTCGGCTCAGGCGGCGGTTAAATCCGCGCAAATCAATCTGGATTACACCAAAATTAAAGCGCCGATTTCTGGTCGTATCGGTAAGTCATCTGTTACTGAAGGCGCATTGGTTACGGCAAACCAGACTACTTATCTGGCAACGATTCAGCAAATCAATCCCCTTTATGTTGACCTTTCTCAGTCCAGTACCGAAGTGATGAAAATGCGCCTGCAGGCTAAAGGCAGTGAGCAGAAACTCAGTGGCATCAAGGTATTTCTGGATGATGGTACTCTGATCGGACAGGAAGCCAGTCTGCAGTTTGCGGATGTAACGGTTAATGAAACAACAGGTACGGTTGCTCTGCGTGCTCTGATACCGAATCCTGATTACCTACTGCTCCCAGGTCTGTTTGTTCGTGCTGATGTGCCAATGGAGAAACGTGATGCTGCACTTTTGGTACCGCAAGTTGCCGTTAGCCGTGATGCTCAGGGTAAAGCACACGTAAAAGTAGTGAATAGTGAGAACAAGGTTGAAGATCGTGTGGTTGAGACTGAACGCATGATCGGCACTAACTGGCTGGTTAACGCAGGTCTGAATGCTGGTGATAGCGTGGTGGTTAGTGGTTTACAAAAAATTCAGGTTGGCTCTTTAGTCGCACCAACTCCGAAGAATCAATAATAAGGGCTTAATAATATGTCGCGTTTCTTTATTGATAGACCCATCTTTGCCTGGGTGATTGCAATTGTAATCATGCTTGCTGGGGTGCTGGCTATTAAAACGCTCCCTATAGAACAGTATCCGCAAATTGCACCACCATCGGTGAGCATCTCCGGCTCATATCGTGGGGCTTCTGCGAAAACTGTTGAAGATAGCGTTACTCAGGTTATCGAGCAGAATATGAATGGTATCGATAATCTGCTTTATATGTCGTCAAGCAGTGATTCCTCTGGTCGCTTCTCTATCAGTCTAAGTTTTGCCAGTGGGACTGATCCGGATATTGCTCAGGTCCAGGTGCAGAATAAACTCAATGCAGTCGAAAGCAGCTTACCGGATGCCGTTGTAACCAACGGTATTACGGTATCCAAATCAACCGATAGCTTCCTGATGGTAGTGGGTTTCGTTTCCACCGACGGTTCCATGGATAATACCGAACTGGCGGACTACGTTGTTTCTAACGTTAAAGATCAGATGAGCCGTGTTCAGGGTGTTGGCTCGATCCGTGTGTTTGGTGCCGAACATGCCATGCGTATCTGGTTGGATCCGAATAAGCTGAATAAATATAGCTTAACACCGCAGGATGTAACGTTGGCTATCTCCAGCCAAAATACTCAGGTGTCTATCGGTGAACTTGGTGGTACGCCATCTGTTGATGGTCAGCAAATTAACTACACCATTACCGCTCAGGGCCGTATGAGTACTGTGGATGAGTTCCAGAATATTCTGCTGAAAGTAGATACTGATGGTTCTCAGATCAGGGTAAAAGATGTGGCTCGGGTTGAAATCGGTGGTGAGAGTTATGCTGCGATTGCGAAATATAACGGTATGTATTCAACCGGTATTGCTATCTCACTGGCAACTGGTGCTAATGCGCTTGATACTGCGGAAGGCGTACGGGCAAAAATTGCTGAGCTGCAGGAATTCTTCCCTCAAGCCCTAGATGTAGTTTACCCATACGATACGACTCCGTTCGTAAAAATTTCCATTGAAGAAGTGGTGCAAACACTGATCGAAGCGATCATTCTGGTTTTCTGTGTTATGTACCTGTTCTTACAGAACTTCCGTGCAACACTGATTCCGACTATCGCTGTTCCGGTAGTGCTGTTAGGTACTTTCGGTATCATGGCGACCATGGGCTATTCGATCAACACCCTGACCATGTTTGGTTTGGTACTGGCTATCGGCCTACTGGTAGATGATGCCATCGTGGTGGTTGAAAACGTTGAGCGTGTGATGGCGGAAGAGGGGCTCAACCCGCGTGAAGCTACTCGTCGTTCGATGGGGCAAATTACCGGGGCGCTAGTTGGTATTGCTCTGGTATTGAGTGCGGTATTTGTACCAATGGCCTTCTTTGGCGGCGCAGCAGGTGCAATTTACCGTCAGTTCTCTGTAACCATCGTGTCGTCTATGGTGCTTTCGGTTCTGGTAGCAATGATTTTGACACCAGCCTTATGTGCGACTCTGCTTCGTCCTTTGAGCGAAGGGGCACACTTGGCCAAACGTGGACCGCTGGCCTGGTTTAACAATGCGTTTAACCGTGGTACTTCTGGTTATCGGAATGTGGTGGGTAAAACCGTCAATAAGAAACTACGCTTTATCGTGGTTTATGGCTTGATCGTTGGTGGCCTGTATTTCATGTGGCAACGCCTGCCAACCTCCTTTGTTCCTGAAGAGGACCAAGGGGTGATGATGGCAATGGTGCAACTCCCTACTGGTGCCACTCAAGAGCGTGCTGGCGAAGTAATGGAACAGATCCAAAATTACTTCATGACTCAGGAAAAAGACAATGTAGCGTCTGTTTTCACCATCACGGGCTTTAGCTTCGGTGGTAGTGGTCAGAATATGGGTATGGCGTTCGTGAAGTTTAAAGATTGGAGCGAACGGACTAATCCGGCACAATCGGTGCAGGCTATTGTTGGCCGTGCGTGGGGTGGTCTATCTCAGATTAAAGAAGCGCAAATCTTCGTCTTCAACGTTCCGGCAATCATGGGCTTAGGGACTTCCAGTGGTTTTGATGCCTATTTAGTTGACCGCGGCAACCTAGGGCATGATGCATTGCTTCAGGCACGTAACCAACTGCTTGGTATGGCAGCGCAAAATCCGATACTCAATGGTGTTCGTCCAAATGGCATGGAAGATTCGCCTCAGTTCCGGATTGATATCGACTATGAAAAAGCGATGGCGATGGGGGTTGCGGTAAGTGATATTAACTCAATGCTATCCATTGCTTGGGGTTCAGCTTACGTGAATGACTTCATCGATAATGGCCGAATCAAGAAAGTGTATGTACAAGGTGATGCACCATACCGAATGAACCCGGAAGATATGAGTTCATGGCATGTGCGTAACAGTTCTGGTGAGATGGTACCATTTGATGCGTTTGCCCGTGGTTATTGGGATTTCGGTTCACCTCGTCTGGAACGCTTTAATGGCTCACCATCGATGAACATCCAAGGTTCGGCTGCGGCAGGAATGAGTTCTGGTGACGCGATGGCGGCAATTGAAGATATCGTCGCTAAGCTTCCTAACGGTATCGGTGTGGAATGGGGTGGTATTTCTTATCAGGAACGCCAGACTTCTTCTCAGGCTGGTTTACTGTATGGTTTATCGTTATTGATTGTATTCTTGAGTCTGGCTGCTCTGTATGAAAGCTGGGTGGTGCCGTTCTCGGTAATGCTAAGTGTACCGTTGGGTATCCTTGGGGCGATTCTGGCAACCTATTTCAAAGGTCTATCTAACGATGTTTACTTCCAGGTGGGCTTATTAACTACGATTGGTCTTTCGGCGAAGAACGCGATTCTTATTGTCGAATTTGCCAAAGCTGAGTTTGATGAAGGTATGGATCTGATTAAAGCGACCATTGAAGCGTGTCGTATGCGTCTGCGTCCGATTATGATGACTTCATTTGCCTTTATTCTTGGAGTATTGCCGCTGGCACTGTCATCTGGTGCAGGTGCCGCCAGCCGTAATGCGATCGGTTGGGGTGTCGTTGGCGGTATGTTATCCGCAACGATACTTTCAATCTTCTTTGTACCGGTATTCTTTGTTATGGTTATGAAATTATTTAAGACCAAGCCGAACGCGCTAAAAGTTAAAACTGATGTGCGCGAGGAGAAAGTGAATGCAAACTAAATTATTACCTATGGTCGTTGCCGCTCTGTTGAGCGGCTGTAGCCTGGCGCCGGATTATGATCGTCCTGCGGCTCCTGACACTGCGGGCTGGACTGGAATCGAAACCGTATCAAATCAGGCTGCTCTGCCTAACTGGCGTGAGTTTATGGCTGATGAAACGTTGCAGCAACTGGTGGATATGGCGTTAGAGAACAATAAAAATCTACGCCAGACAGTGCTTAACGTTGCGGCCATCCGCGCTCAGTACCGTGTATCCAATGCGGCTAAATATCCGGGGTTGGATGTGGCTGGCTCGGCTACCCGTACTCATACTGAAGCCGGTGATACCTATAGCAGTTCAGATACGGTTAGTTTAGGGGTGACCAGCTATGAGTTGGACCTGTTTGGCCGGGTGAAAAATACTACCAGTCAGGCATTGGAAAGCTATCTCTCTGCCGAAGAAAGCCGTCGTAGCGCGGTACTTTCATTGGTAGCTCAGGTTGCGTCAAATTATGTATCGTTGCTGACCAATCAGGAATTGCTCTCTTTAAGCGAAGATACCGTTACTGCTTACGAAGAAACGCTACAACTGGTACAGACTCGCTATGATGCTGGCTACAGCGATGCTTTGACTCTGGCTCAGAGTAAAACTGCGCTTTACGGTGCTCAGGCAACGGTTGCCGGATACAAACTGGCTGTAGCGCAGCAGTTTAATACGCTGCGTCAGTTAGTCGGTGCACCGATCGCGATGCCATCAGCAAAAACGTTGCCGATGGATGATGGAAAAATGCTGTTTGCACTGGAAGGTGCGGCACCTTCCGAGCTGTTGCTCTCTCGTCCGGATATTATGGCGGCTGAACATAGTCTGAAAGCGGATAATGCCAATATTGGTGCGGCGCGTGCGGCATTCTTTCCTAGCATTAGACTGACTGCCCGTGCAGGTAGTATGAGCAGTTCGTTGGATGATCTGTTCTCCAGCGATTCAGGTTATTGGACCTTTGCACCATCGTTTTCTCTGCCGATTTTTAACTGGGGTAGTAACCAGGCGACACTGGATGCGGCGAAAATCAGCAAACAGGCGAGTGTGGTTGCTTATCAACAAGCGATTGAAACCGCATTTAAAGAGGTTTCGGATGCCATTCTGGGTCAGCAATACTACATGGATCAATGGAAAGCACGCCAAGCGAATCTGGAAGCGAACAAAGAGTATTATGAGTTAGCCAAAATGCGTTACGAAAAAGGTAACGACAGTTATATGGATTTGCTCGACGCACAACGTTCGCTGTTCAGTGCCCGTGAAACGGAGCTTTCCGCACACCTAAATCTGCTGACCAGTCGTGTAAGTCTGTATAAGGCAATGGGTGGTGGCTGGAAAGCCGCAGAAGCCGATTCGGTTAATCCCCAACTGATTGAGCAAGAAATTACTCGATAATTAGTTGTAATATCAATCATTAGTTAAAAGCCCGTCCAAGCGTAATACTAGGCGGGCTTTTTCTTTGCACGTTATTTGCATAGCCATTGCTATAAGCGTTGTTTGTGCCGGAATAATGGCGGTGTTTTGCCGCATCAACTCCACTCTGTTAAGGGCTTTATGGATGATTAGTAGCTTATGAAAAGATCACTATCAGCAATGGTTATAGCATCACTCGCTTTCTCAAACCAAAGCCTGGCGAGAATGCTAAGTGGCCTTGATGTGGAGTTAAACGGCTGGTATCAGAATTATATTTATGCCACACAAAACGATGGTAATGCGCTCAAACTTGCGTTTGAAACTTCGTTGCAGCATTCATTGCCAGTGCTGCCTAATTTTAAATTTGCTCAATCTGATGTCGCGGGTGATTTAGTAAAATATAAAAAATCCGATTTTATCTTTTACTACAATGCGCTTGATTACGATTACAGCATGGCGACGTTCGATCTCGGTTTTGGTGCCAGCCATTTAAGTGGCGGCAGTCTGATTAATTTAGATCCGGATCTACTATGGGGAACCTCAAGTTTTTCTGGTACTTTGCCGATAGTTTATGCTGGTGCACAGATCAATATCCCATCGAGTGGTTTTTCTCTGTTTGCTAAGGCCAGCGGTATTTCATTCGCCAGTAATGAAGTTCGAGATTTTTCGGCCGGATTGAAATACGACATCAGTAATTGCCACTGCTTGGTAACCGCGGAGCTACAACTGGGCTATCGTTTACAATCGTTCGATTTGGCCGATTTTGATAACTTACCGCTGCGTTTAGATAATCAGGCTGAGGGGATATATGGCGGGATTAATCTGGATTTTTAATTTCACATCGCGGTTCTGCCGTGCATATAATAAATAAAGCAGTTAGTTAGCTCAGTTGAATGAGCCTCGATATGGGTAAAATATTATGAAAAAAACACTATTGGCCGTTGCACTTGCGGCAACCGCATTTTCTACTCAGGCTGATATGTTGGTTGGTGCTGATGTTGAAGTGAATGCATGGAGTCAGGATTACAAGTACGGTCAGCAAGATGATGGCAGTGCAGTAAAACAGACGTTTGCCGCTTCTATTGAACACCCTATTCCATTGGTGCCTAATGTCAAGTTTGCCCGTTCGGGTGTGGCGGCTGACTCGGTAGAATACACAAAAACCGATTATATTCTTTATTATGAACTGCTAGATTTCGATCTGATTTCTTTTGATGTTGGTGCTGGCGCTACTCAGCTTTCAAGCGGGAAGTTAACAACTATTGCGGGTACTCAAGCGTTTGAAGGTACGGTGCCAGTTGTCTATGCCTCAGGTGAAGTGGGTATTCCACTTACGCCGTTCTCTGTGTTTGCAACTGGATCGGGCGTTTCTTATGATTCAAATATCATGCGAGATATTACGGCAGGTGTAAAATATAACTTCGGTCTGGGGTTATTTACCTTGGAAATTCAGGCGGGTTACCGTATACACTCATTTGATTTGGGTAATTTCGATAACTTGTCAGCAGGACTGGATAGCGAAGCAAAAGGTTACTTTGCCGGGGTTAACTTCGATTTTTAAATCAGTTAAGCGCACAACCAATTGTTCCCACGCTCTTCCGTGGGAACACATACTGGCGTTATCAAAGATAAAACAACGCAACTCCAGCCACCATCAGGCTGGAAACAATCATTTTGCTGTGCCATTGGCGTTTATCGGTAAACACATTATTGGATAGACGAATAGCAACATAACCGATAAATACGGCAATCACCCCTCGGGTCGATTGCGCTACGTTCGCTTCTACCACCCCACTTAGGCTAAATCCAACAACCAACAAAGCGACTGCCACCAACCAAGTAATAGCAGACCATTTCATATGTCCGATCGCTTTCAGTGGAACTTTGAATAGCCGGACAAACGGTAGCATAACCAATGCGCAAATCATGTAATTGATCGTAATGGCGATAAAAATACGATCTTGCAACGGTAGGTCACCTAAATTTTTGGTATAGGAGGTAATGCCGAGATCGGATATTCCGTAACAGATGCAGGCACCCATAATCAGTAATACAGGCTTAATTTCAAGTTTTCCGGACAGGGTGGATATTGAATACGCAAGGTAGACAATAATCGCAATTGCGCCCCACTGCAGCGGTTCAAGTTGTTTATCAAACAGCAGAATGCTGATACAGGCAAGAGCGGGGATCTTCAGCACTAATAGGGGAGAGACCACCGAACTGTCACTCATTTTTATTGCACTAAACAGCAGAAACTGAGCAATAAGATAAGGCAGATTGGTTTGGATAATGATCCCGATATCATTGAATGAGAAGTAACGCCAATAGCTCAAGCCGAGGAGAGGAATCAATAAAACTAGCCCCATTCCCATATGAGTAGCAATCAGGATCTGTACGGTATTGTAGTTATGCCCGCGTTGCGAACGTTGAGTGACAAAGTAATTGGTTGCTTGAAAAACCGCTCCCATAAAACTGGCGATAATACCGATCATAGGCTCTCTGTTTGGTATTTGAAATCAATGAATATTGTATGGATGACACAAGATCAGGAAATTAAGTCCAAGAACTGGGTAGAATTACTGTAGAATTAATAAGCTATTATACGCTGATTATGATGAAGTGAAATGGCTATACAAAAATAACTAAAGAAAATTTACAAGGGGTGGTTTTTGATGAGTGAAGATGCAATTGAAGTGATAGCTGCCAGTAACGAACATATTGAAGCTATTGCAAAAATTCACCATATGGCGTTTGTAAGGCAGAGTGATTCCCGGCAATGGATAGAGTGTAACTACAGGGCTTTTCCGCGCATGATGCTGTTCTGTGCAGTTAAGGCGGATCAGGTAGTTGGCTACATTATGTGGAATCAGAAAAGCGGATTTCGCCACGAAGTGGTACTGGAGCTGGAACAGCTTGCTATTGATCCTGATGAGCAAGGTAAAGGTGTTGGCACCCGATTGATTGATCTATCTCTTGCTCTGGTTCGCGACATACTAGCTGAAAATGGCAGCCGGGTTAAACATATTGTTGTGACCACTCGTGCCGATAACCAGGCACAACAGCTGTATAAAAAGACTCTGGGTGCTCAGGTAGAAATGATGATTCCCAATCTCTATTCGAGCGATGAAGTGTATATGATTGCGCGGAATGTAGGTGGATAAAAAAAGCCCCGCATCACGGGGCAATGTTAACTGAACAGAAAGAAGCATCTCTTTAAGGAAGGTTTTAAAGGAACGCTTTGTAAGGTAGCTCTGGCTCATCAACAAAGATATCGCGAAAGCCACGGAAGTGTTGATAATGCAAACGACCTTTATCGGTTGGGTAAGTATATTTACCGCCAACTTGCCAGAAGAAAGGGGCAAAGCCGTATTGCAGACGGTCTTTTTTCATTTCCCACAATACTTCGATTTCACGCGGATCATTCTGGAAGTTAGCCCAGATATCATGGTGGAATGGGACCACTACTTCACAATCTAATGATTCACCGGCACGCAGAATATCAGAAGCGGTCATCTTGTCGGTTACACCACGAGGGTTTTCGCCGTAAGATAGTAGCGCCACATCAATCTGGTAATCATTACCGTGTTTTGCATAGTAGTTTGAATAGTGTGAATCACCTGAGTGATAAACATTACCGCCAGTGGTTTCCACCAAATAGTTAACTGCGCGATCATCCATACCATCAAGGATTTCTTTATCGTAAGAAGAAACACCTTTAGGCAGAGTCACCAGAGCGGTACGGTCGAATGAATCTAATACGCGAATTTTCATATCGCCCACTTCAATCACATCACCCACTTTGGCAACCACACAACGTTCAGCCGGTACACCCCAGTCTGTCCACAGATTGACACAGGCTTTAGGGCCGATGAATTTTACGTGGTCACCACAATTCTGTAGGACTGCTGCCGCAACGTTGACATCGATATGGTCGGCGTGATCATGGGTTGCTAATACCGCATCAATCTCTTTAATACCAAATGGATCCATTACAAATGGTGATGTTCTCAGGTTAGGCTGAAGTTCACGTACGCCGCCCATGCGCATCATCTGGTGTTGTTGATTCATCAGTTGGTTTTTCTGAGTTTTCTTACCGGTGCCACACCAAAAATCGATAGAAATATTGGTATTGCCTGCAGATTTTAACCAGACACCGGTACAACCCAGCCACCACATAGCAAAAGTATTGGGTTCGACAACGGTCTTGGCGACTTCTTCATTCAGCCAGGTTCCCCATTCAGGGAATGTACTTAAAATCCAGGATTCGCGAGTAATTTCATTAACATGGCTCATAGGGTTACCTTTTATTTCAAATATTATTTTGTCAAATTTAGGGTGCAAGAGGCCGTACACCTGAATATGACTATTTCATTCAGGCGTCGGGTTTTGTTATTTCATCTCTTACACGAGGAAGATTTCTGTTCCCTGGGCGCGAAGCGCATCGATAACGGTTTTATTAGCGTCTTTACCGGTGATCAGAATGTCTATTTTGTTGGCCGGACAGAAAATCATGCCGGTTTTTTGGCCGACTTTAGAACTGTCGACGACAACCACTAACTTACCGATCTGCTCCAGCATTTGTTGTTCTGCCACAGCGGTCAGCATGTCATTTTTGTATAAACCTTGCTCGGTGAGGCCCTTACCGCTGGTAAACATCCAGTGCCCAGCGTAACCGCCAAGGGCATCAGGTGCCGGGTTAAGGAAAATGTGCTGCGATTTGTTATATTGCCCACCAATGATGATCACATTCTCATGGTCTTCGTTAATCAAATAGCTGGCCAGCGGAAAGTAATTGGTAATGATATGGACATCCTGACCGCACAACTCCTGACCCAACAGAAAAGCCGTCGAACCACAGTTGATCACCACGCTGTCCCCCGGGGCACAAAGCTCAGCGGCTTTTTCAGCAATGCGTGACTTTTCATGATAATGGTCGGTGTTCTTAATGGTTAACGGAGACCAGGTTTTCTTTTTAACCTCTATCCGTTCTGCACCATTGCGAACTTTTTTTAGCTTACCCAGATCATCGAGTTTTGCGATATCTCGCCTGGCGGTAGCCGGAGATACCTGAAATCGGTCGATTATATGAGAGACGTTAATCGTTCTCTGTTCATCTAACAGAGTCAGTATCTCATTGTGCCGTTGAACTTCATTCATAACATCGCCTTAATTTGTCATTAAGTGATTGCAATATGATTGCATTTGATTTGTTATGATTCTAGTAATCATGGATTTTGATGTCAATTGTTTTAATGCTATTTTTTGTATAAAGAAATCTAATTATATTAAGTTATTGATTATAAAGCTTATATTGAGCTTGTGTGTGATCGGCATTACAAATCTATGGTTTGTCATTGCCGAGAATTGATTTAAATCAAAGTAATCATAAGTGAGCATTGAATGATTGTTTTTGATTAGTATTATCTGTCTCGTGAGCAAAACGTTGAGTGCTTTTCTCATGAACGTCGGGAAAAGCACTCTATCCTACAAATAACGAAAAATGATAAGAGGTATAAATATGGAGTTCATATACGACATATTCTATATATTTTATAGTCAGGTAATGACCAAAGCGCCGCTACTTTTAGGTTTGGTTACTTTTCTCGGCTATTGGTTGTTAAGACGTGACAAAACCACCATTCTCAAAGGTTCAATAAAAACAATTGTTGGCTTTATGCTGGTTCAGGTTGGTGCAGGTACACTGGTTGCCGGCTTCAAACCTGTGATTACTAAGCTGTCTGAATTCCATGGCTTGACCGGTTCGGTTATTGACCCTTACACAACCATGATGGCCACTATGGAAACCATGGGCGATAACTACTCATGGGTGGGTTATTCCGTACTGTTAGCGTTGGGTATCAACATTTTACTCGTGCTTTTCCGCCGCTATACCGGTATTCGTACCATCATGCTGACCGGGCATATCATGTTCCAGCAAGCGGGCCTAGTTGCGGTATTCTATCTGGTGATTGGCGCGAGCATGTGGGAAACCATCATTTACTCTGCGATTCTGATGGCATTGTACTGGGGTATATCTTCTAACATCATGTTTAAAGCAACCGAAGAAGTGACTGGCGGAGCTGGTTTCTCAATTGGTCACCAACAACAGATTGCCTCTTGGATTGCAACAAAAGTTGCGCCAAAACTGGGTGATAAGAAAGACAGCGTTGACCATATCAACCTGCCAAAATGGCTACACATTTTCCACGACAGTATTGCGGCAACAGCGATTGTTATGACCGTGTTCTTCGGCATCATCCTGCTCTCATTTGGTCTGGATAATCTGCAGGAGATGGCAGGTAAAACGCATTGGACAATCTATATTCTGGAAACTGGTCTTAAATTCGCCGTAGCTATCCAGGTTATCGTTGCTGGTGTACGTATGTTCGTAGCTGAGCTGTCAGAAGCCTTTAAAGGTATTTCTGAACGAGTTATTCCGAATGCGGTACTGGCTATCGACTGTGCTGCAATTTATGCGTTCTCACCAAATGCGATGGTATTCGGCTTTATGTGGGGTGCACTGGGCCAATTCGCTGCGGTTGGTGCGTTACTGGCATTTGATTCACCAATCATGATTATCCCTGGCTTTATTCCTATGTTCTTCTCTAACGCAACCATCGGCGTGTTTGCCAACCACTTTGGTGGCTGGAGAGCGGTAATGAAGATCTGTTTTGTGATGGGTATTATCGAAGTAGTGGGTTCTGCCTGGGCAATTCAGTTATTCAGCGGCTACGGTGCTGAGTTCAATGGCTGGATGGGTATGGCTGACTGGGCGCTGGTATTCCCGCCGATTATGCAAGGCTTGTCTGCATCACAAAGCTTCTTCTATGTACTGTTAGCGCTGGCTGGTGTGTATATGTTCTTCGCTTCGAAACAACTGCGTGCAGAAGAAGATGCACAGGGTGTGGTCAATGTTTCTGAAGAACCAGAAATTATTGAAGCGGTTGAACAGGCCCTTGCTAACCATGATGGTGCTCGTCCGGTAAGCATTCTGGCGGTGTGTGGTAATGGCCAGGGTTCATCAATGATGATGAAAATGAAGATCGGTAAGTATCTGGAGAAGAAGGGCATTCCGCATGTGATGGACTCCTGCGCGGTTTCTGATTACAAGTCGAAACTGGCTTCAACCGATATCATCGTGTCATCTAAGCACCTTTCTGCAGAGATGGATCCGGGTGAAGGTAAATTTGTACTGGGTGTACAAAATATGCTGAATCCTAATTCATTTGGCGATGAACTGTTGGATATCATCAACAAGAACTTTGTTGGACAACGTTAATATCAATCCGGGGCTGGCGTATTCCAGCCCCGCCGAAAATATCATACTAATAAATCTAGAGAAGCGAGCTTAGCTGGCTTCAGGACGGAGATAAAACCATGGCACTGAAACAATCCCTGATCGAAAACAACTCTATCAAACTCCATCAAACTGCTGCTGACTGGCGTTCGGCGATTAAACTGGGTACCGATATGCTGGTCGAATCCGGTGCGATTAAGCCTTGTTATTACGATGCGATCGTAAGCAGCGTGGAACAGCTTGGTCCCTATATCATTATCGCGCCGAATCTGGCCTTGCCTCATGCTCGCCCGGAACAAGGTGTAATTCGTACCGCGTTTGCCTTGGTGACTCTGGATACTCCGGTCTATTTCGAAGGTGAAGATGAGCCGGTCGATGTGATGATTGTGCTTGCGGGCAGTACATCAGACCAACATATGGAAGGGCTGGTTGAAGTGACGGAAGTTCTCGATGACGAAGATAGCCCAACCGGCGTCAATCTTGACAAGCTGCGTCAGTGCCAGACGAAAGAAGACGTGTACCGGGTGATTGACCAGGCGTTGGCTGCTCAGGCAGCGTAAGGAGAAGCAGCATGTACGCTGAACTTAAACAGAGAGTATTCGAGGCGAATTTACAACTGCCTCATTACGGACTGGTCACTTTTACCTGGGGTAATGTATCTGAGATTGATCGCCAGCGTGGTGTGATGGCGATTAAGCCATCGGGTGTTTCTTATGCAGCGATGAAAGTTGACGACATAGTTGTGGTGGATTTGGACGGCAGGATTATTGAAGGTAAGCTCAATCCGTCCAGTGATACGGCCACCCATATTGAACTGTATAAGGCGTTTCCCGGTATTGGTGGTGTGGTTCATACTCATTCGCGCAATGCCACCGTCTGGGCGCAGGCCGGGCTGGATATTCCGGCGTTAGGCACCACGCATGCGGATTATTTTTATGGTGATATTCCTTGTACCCGGCCGCTGACGCCACAAGAGATTGAGCTGGATTACGAGAAAAACACCGGGCTGGTGATTGCGGCTGAATTTGCTCAACGCGACATTGATCCTAAGGCTGTGCCGAGTGTGGTGATTTGCGGGCACGGGCCATTTTCTTGGGGTAAGGATGCGTTTGATGCGGTACATAATGCCGTGGTATTAGAAGAAATTTCTGCAATGGCGATTGATACGCGCAGCTTAAACAGCACGATCAAAATCCAACCGGAATTATCCGATAAGCATTATCTCAGAAAGCATGGAGCTAACGCTTATTACGGCCAAAGGTAGAGACCATGTATAAAGTTCTGGCTCTTGACTTGGATGGAACAGTGCTGACCAGTGAGCACGCCATCCATCCGTTGGTTAAACAGGCCATTATCCAAGCCCAAAAAAGCTGTACTGTCATTGTGGTGACCGGGCGTCACCATACTGCAGCCAAGCCATATTATGAAGAACTGGAACTGATCACCCCGATTATCTGTTGTAACGGCACTTATGTTTATGATTATCAGGACGACAAGGTACTCACACACAACTCGATAGCGCATGCCGATGCCCTGACATTTATTGATCTGGCCCGTGAGTTTCAGATGAAAATGGTGATGTACGTAACTGATGCAATGACCTATTCGCGTACCAACCCCATTGCTTATATGCAGGCATTGGATCATTGGGCAAGTCAGTACCCGTTGTGGTTACGGCCGAAGATTGTTCAGGTGGACTCATTCAGTGAATGTGCGATTCAGTCACAATATATCTGGAAGTTTGTGGTGGAAGGCTGCCCGAGTTCCATCGAACGTCTCGCAGAGCAGCCGTGGGTCAAACAACATTTTAGCGGTGAGCGCTCCTGGTCGAACCGGGTCGATTTTGCTGCGAAAGGCAACAGTAAAGGTCGCCGTCTGGCAGAAATGGTCAGTCAGCTTGGCTATGACGCCACGCAGGTGATTGCGATAGGGGATAACCACAACGATATTTCAATGCTTGATTATGCCGGACTTGGCGTAGCGGTGGCTAATTCCGCTGAAGAAGTCCTGCGGCGAGCCAACTTAATCAGCGATACGGATAACAATCATGACGGAATTGCCCGTCTTATCCGCGAAAAAATCTTCTCACAATAAGGAATTTATCATGACCAAACCAATGATTCAGATTGCACTAGACCAGACTGATTTAGTGTCAGCTATCGAAGTAGCTAACAACGTTCAATCTTATGTCGATATCATCGAAGTAGGCACTATTCTGGCGTTTGCCGATGGAATGAATGCAGTTGCGACAATGCGTAAAAATCATCCGGACCATATTATCGTTTGTGATCTGAAAACCACCGATGGTGGTGCTATTCTGGCGAAAATGGCCTTTGAAGCTGGTGCGGACTGGCTGACCGTTTCAGCGGCGGCTCACCCGGCAACCATGGCGGCCTGTAAAAAAGTAGCCGATGAGTTTAACGGCGAAATCCAAATTGAAATTTATGGTAACTGGACCATGGAAGATGCGAAAAACTGGGTAGCAATGGGGATTAAACAGGCGATCTATCACCGTTCACGTGATGCTGAGTTGGCGGGTGTGGGTTGGACAGATGAAGATATCAACAAAATGCGTCAACTGTCAGATATCGGTTTGGAGCTGAATATCACCGGTGGCATCGTTCCTGAACAAATCTATCTGTTTGAAGGGCTGAAAGCCAAAGCCTTCATCGCTGGCCGAGCACTGGCAGGCGAAAAAGGCAAAGAAACCGCCGAAGCACTAAAAGCAGAAATTGACCGCTTCTGGGCATAAGGCTGGCTATTATGTTAGAGATGACAAAACACAATCGTATCGGGTTGTATGAGAAAGCATTGCCGAATGGATTGAGTTGGGAAGAAAAATTGCAAAAAACCAAACAGCTGGGTTTTGATTTTCTGGAAATCTCTGTCGATGAATCAGACGAGCGTCGTGCTCGTCTTGATTGGGACGATGAAACCATCTATGCACTGCGTGAAATGTCACAGCGTTATGGTGTGCCGTTTCAGTCGATGTGTTTAAGTGCGCATCGCCGCTTTCCTTATGGTTCTGCCGATGCTGAAATTCGTCAGCAGGCTGAAATTCATATGGAGAAAGCGATCATTCTGGCGTATAAGCTAGGAATACGTACCATTCAGCTTGCCGGTTACGATGTTTACTATGAGCCAGCAAACAAAGAAACCCACCGACGCTTTATCGAAGGGATGAAATCGGCAGCGAAGCTGGCAGAAAAAGCGGGCATTATGCTGGCGGTTGAGATTATGGATACCTCATATCTTAACTCATTGAGTAAGTTTGAGATTCTCCAGCGTGAGGTGAATTCGCCGTGTTTTACCGCGTATCCGGATGTCGGCAATATTAGTGGCTGGAATTACGATGTCTGTACTGAGCTGCGCTTAGCCATGCCGCATATTTCTCAGATCCACATTAAAGATACGCTTAAAGTCACCGACACTTTCCCGGGTCAGTTCCGTGATCTGGTGTTGGGCGATGGCCAGGTGGACTTTGATGCTATCTTTACCACCTTTGAAGAAACCAATTGTGTGGTTCCGTTGGTGATTGAGATGTGGGCTCAGGATGAACAGTGGGAAGCAAATATTGTGCGGGCAAAGCAGAGGGTGAATATCGCTTGCCAGAATGCGCAAATGTCGCCGCTGTTTTCTGCCGCATGATGATGGCTTAAATAAATTAGTGAAAGCTAACATTTGCAAGCAGTTGGATAAGGCTTTAATTGACAACCGGTTCCCGTTGCTTCAGAGTTAGCTTTTCTTTTTATTCAATCAAGTCATCTCAGATTATGAAACTCTTGCATCTACAGCTCTATTGGTACGAAAAACACCATACCTTACTGGAGTTGGAAGATTTACCTTTATTGACACCGCAGCAGGAGTCGGGCCTGCGTATCTGGCTCAATCAACGCCGAAAATTGCTGAGCTATGAAGTCCATCAACAGCAGTGGGTAAAAGTGAACATTGATGGTTTTTCCTCTATTCTGATTTTAAAACCCAATGGTGATCTGACCGAGCAGGATCTGTTTAGTGACAAAAAACTCCAAGGGCTGTGGAAGGTGGTTGACGGTTTTCTGTTTATTAAAGTGGTTTCCGGCGAGTTTATTGTTGAATATCAGATAGTCGCCAATCGAGAGAGCAACATTCATTGTGGTATTGAATACATCAACGGTAAAGTCAGCACCTATAGCAAATTTATGCAGCTTCGTCCCGTTAACTAAGCTGATCCTATCTGGCAGATAAAAGGACTTAACATGTACAAACTCTTAGCATTAGATTTAGATGGAACAGTACTAAATAGTCAACGTGGTATCCATCCTGAAGTTAAGCAAGCCATTCAGCAGTTAAAAGAGAAATATCCGGTATTAATCGTCACTGGCCGACATCATACTGCGGCTAAGCCTTACTATGTAGAACTCGGCTTGGATACACCGATTATCTGTTGTAATGGCACCTATGTTTATGATTATGCTAACGATCAAGTGCTGGTGCATAATGCGCTAGAAAAACAGGTGGCTCTGGAATTTATTGACCGGGCACAGCAGGCCAACATGAAATTACTGATGTATGTCACTGACGCAATGCTCTATTCGCGACGTATTCCGGTTGGTTTTATCGGCGGATTGGTTGACTGGGCTAATCAATATCAGGGTGACGTTAAGCCTCAGATTTATCAGGTTGATGAGTTTGAAGACCACGCCAATCAGGCCAATCATATCTGGAAATTTGTGGTAGAAGGTGAGCCGCAGACGATTCAGCAATTCAGCTCAGAACCCTGGGTGAGTGAGCATTTTAGTGGCGAGCAGTCCTGGCATAATCGGGTCGACTTTTCCGCCAGAGGCAACAGCAAAGGCGGGCGACTGGCCGAGATTGTGGCGCAGCTAGGATTACAACCGGAGCAGGTGGTGGCAGTTGGTGATAATCACAATGATGTATCGATGCTCAATTACGCCGGACTTGGCGTAGCAATGAATAATGCTGCTGATGAAATTAAGCAGCAGGCCAATGCGGTCTCTGCCACTGACAATGATGGTTCGGGACTGGCTGAGCTGATTTATCAAACCTTTAAGCTATAATTTCCCCATTCTTCAAACGCGGTTTGTCTCCCCCGGATTAACCGCGTTGTTCCTTTTTGCATCCTCTGCTTCATCTATCGGTTTCTATTTTCGTTAACAGGCGCAAAGTTTTTTGCGTATCAGGTTTCTAAAGATCGACTACACTTAAGCTAATATATTGAGAATTAAGCCAGTTTTTAGGTGAAGTATGAACCAACTAAAATATATCAGGCCAGAAAAACTGGCCGAAATGGTTGGAGATGAAAATGTGCTAGAAATGTTGCAATCCTACCGTGATTCTTTACAAATTTCTCTGAAAGAATTGGAATTGAGTTGCCAAAAGAAACAAGCCGATGAAGTTCGTTTGTTGGCACATAAAATGAAATCATCGACCCGTTTTATTGGGGCGGATGAGTTAGCCGATATGTTTCTGCTACTAGAGCAACAAACGGTATCAGGTTGCGGTGTTGATTGCGATATTCAAAATTTACTGCAAGGAATTATGGGTCAAGTTGGTTTGGTGATAAATGAAATTAATAACTATATAGAATACTCGGCTTAACCAAGGATGAATGATGGAAATATTAAGTTTAACCGTTATTTGTATTGATGATGATGAATTTATGCTTAAGGCGATAGGGCGAATGATCCGTCGTCTTCGACCTAATTGGAATCTTATTTCATCGACCAATCCGCTCTCTTGGCAAGAAGAGTGGAATAAGGGGCAGCAGGAGGAAACACCGGCAATTTTTATTTCTGATCTGCTAATGCCAAAGAAGCGTGGTGACCAACTGCTGGAAGATGTTAAAGATATTTTTCCTGATGCCCTTCGGGTTCTGCTCACCGGTGATACTGCCCATACGCTACCTGAGCAGGCTCAGGCTTATGCCCATTTTGTTGTGCCTAAACCCTTCACTGAGGACGATTTTGAACACCTGTTCCAGTGTGCTGAACGCCTACATATGATGCCATTTGATGACGAATGCCGACGTAAACTTGGAGGCCTAAGTGATATACCTGTACTGCCTAACACTGTACTCAAATTGCAGCAGGTGATTCACTCTCCGAGTTGCGATCTTCATAAAATTGCTGAAGTGATTAGTCATGAGCCAGCTTTAGTTGCCCGAATTTTTCAACTGGCCAACTCTCCTTATCTGGGGTTTCGTCGCTCAACTGAATCATTACCGGAAGCCGTGGGAAGATTGGGTGCGACCTTGGTTGAATCATTGGCCGTTAGTCAACTGACGCGGATTTCGCATAAACATCTTACTCTGAGTGAACACAAAAAAATTGCTGAAGATGCGCTGGAAACCGCCGCTGTCGCCCGGCTTGTAGCGAAGTCGATGGGCTTGACGTTGGCTGAGCAGGATAAGGTTTTTGCGGCCGGACTGCTGAGTTCAATCGGTGTGTTAATTATGGCGGAGCAGGGATTGCCGCTCGAAAAATTAACCGAGTGTCTGGGATTGCAGAAAGGGTATAAAGATACGCATATTGTTGCTACTTATGTATTGATTATGTGGGGATACGATATCGACCTTGGCGATATTATTCTTAACCAGAATTCAATTGTGTTTGACGAGGGGGTACCGCTACGCCAGTGCGCCAGTATTGTCGGCTTGGCTACGCATATTTCGATGATGAAAAACGAAGCCAAGTTATTGGAATTAGCGGAGCAGTTGCCAGAGGCTGTCGCAAGAACGGTAGTTGAATTGATACCTATATTATTGGCACGCTAATGGTTTTACCGCATTACGGAAAAACGGATTTAATATTTAACACGCTACGGGGGATTTATGGCAATCAAGCTAACGGTCGCAGATGATTCAAAAATGTCGCGAAAGTCGATCATTCGATCTATTCCCGATGAATGGGATGTGGAAATCCATGAAGCTACTAACGGTAAAGAGGCGTTGAAAAATTACGTTGATGGATTAGCTGATGTTATGTTTCTCGACTTGACCATGCCAGAGCTGGATGGTTTTGCTGTTCTCGAGCATCTGCATAGCGCCGATGCCCGTTGTATTGTGATTGTGATCAGTGCTGATATTCAGCCTTATGCGCAAGAACGAGTGCGTCAATTGGGTGCTATTACCTTTTTGCAGAAGCCTCTCGATCCAGTGCAGCTAAAACAGGTACTGCATGAGGTAGGACTATTATGACAGCGACCGTACTTTCAGATGATCATAAAGATGCCCTGCAGGAGTTTATGAATATCTCGATGGGGCGGGCCGCCAGTAAACTGGCAACTCTACTCAATCTGCATGTGGCCATTTCAGTACCGAATATTCGTCTGGCACGCAATGAGGATCTCGAGAATCTTCAGGTAGGGGAAGCGGAGTTCTACTACACCCGACAATCATTTTTTGGCGGTATGGATGGTGAGCTGATCACCTTGCTGAGCCGACAGGGATGTCAGCAGGTGGTGGATGATTTGAATAAAGCCAAAGGTAATCAACAGGATGAAATTGCAATAGAAGAGAGCATCCTTGATATTTCCAATATCCTTTCCGGTGCCAGTTTACGTGGCTTGTGTGAGCAGATTGAAGTTAAGACCAAAATTCAGCCACCCGTTCTGTTTCAGCCGTCTAAACAACCGTTACCAGTATCCGAATGGAAATTATCTCTGATTATGGAAATCTCATTTTCCGTTGAGACCGCCTCATTTTCAGCTAAAACAATAATTTGTTTTGCCGATAAGGAGTTAGATCGAGTGTTAGCCCATATAGATGAGTTGATGTAGGAGTGGTTATGAGTAAAAGTCGTTTGCTGTTATCGGACTTACTCGACCAGTTATCATTCGCATTGTGTATCGTGCGCAAGGATTACAAGATCGTAAAAGCGAATGAATATTTTGAGTCACGGGCCATTTTTGCCGGTGAAATTATGCAAGGACAAGATATCCTTGAGTTATTTCCCGATGCATCGACTTATCTGAAACGCAAAATCGATACCGCGCTTATTCTAGAGTCATCCAGTTTTTCTTCCTGGGAGCAGAAGCCTCACCTGCTGCCCTTTAAGAGTTCGCGTCCGGTTTCCGGTGAAGAAGACAAAATGTACCAGGATCTGGAAGTCATTCCGATTCACAATGATGACGGTGCGGTCGAGCATGTGTGTATCTGCGTCTACGACACCACCACGCAGGCCAGTCAACAGCAACAACTCAGGTTAATTTCCGAGCAACTGGAAGCGGAACATAAAGAGCAGCAAATATTAATTAAGAAACTGGAAGAAGCACAGGGGCAGTTGATTCAGTCGGAAAAAATGGCCTCAATTGGTCAGCTATCAGCGGGCATTGCCCACGAAATTAATAACCCGGTAGGCTTTATTACTTCAAATATTCAAACCTTAGGTGATTATTTTCAACGTCTGGCTTCGGCTCTCGAAGACTTTAAACAGGTTGGTAGGGCAACCAATGATCCAACCATTATCGCCAACTGTGAAGCGATCATCAAAAAACATCAAATCGATTATATTCTGGAAGATACCGATGACCTGATCAATGAGTCGTTGGAAGGTTCTTCCCGGGTGATGTCGATCGTCAAAAATCTCAAAGAGTTTTCTCATATTGATGGTTCGGAATGGACTTATGCCAGTATTGAAAACTGTATTGAATCGACGTTAAAAATTATTAATAACGAAATTAAATACCACATCACCCTGGAGCGGGACTATCAGCTGAATATGCCGGAAGTGTATTGTCAGCCAATGCAGATTAATCAGGTACTGCTCAATATTCTGGTCAACGCCAGTCAGGCAATTGAAGGCGAAGGTACTATCAGAATTTCACTACATACTTATGCGGAAAAGAGTGTACAGATTCGGATTAAAGATAGTGGTTGCGGTATTCCTGCTGAAATTCGGGATAAGATATTTGATCCTTTCTTTACCACGAAGGAAGTCGGTTCAGGTACCGGACTTGGTCTTTCCGTCTCGTACGGTATTGTTAAAAATCATCGCGGAACAATTGAGCTAACCAGTGACGTTGGTGCTGGTACGGAGTTTATCATCACTCTGCCCATTGATAACCCGGATAAACATGACAGCGATGAACAGTCATCTTCAGTAAAAGATTAACCAATGGAATCGGCCAGAATGACCAGACCTGAAATTAACCATTCAAATATTAAAGCGACATCGTTGCCTAAAGATGTCCGGCTCACCGTTGAACAGAAATATACCCTGGATATTCTGCAGATCTTGTTGAGTTCGCAAAGCCAGGAAAATACGCTAGATGACTTTATTGACTACGTATATCGCCGTTTTTCTGGAACCGAAATGGTGTTGTTTGCTTTTCATGGCGAAGATCGACTGCACGTTACCCGATCACGCCCGGTATTAAGTGGTAGCGTGCTCGATGAATCCTTCCCTGCGCTGTCATCTCAGGTATTGGTTGAATTTGATGACCTCGATAGCCATTCTCGTTGGTGCCAGTATTACCAGCCCTATTTCCCGCACGTTTCCAGTTGTTTACAGGTGAAAATTACCGTTGCCACTCGTCGTTATGTGATGCTGATGTGGCATGAAGATGGGCGCCGATTCAGTAGCCAGGAACTTAATCAACTTCTGTTTGGTATGGAGTCCACCAAACTGGTGATGGCTTATTTATCCTCAATCGAAGATAACTACTACCGGGAAGATAACCTTTATCAGCATGATAAATTGGCCTCTTTGGGGCAATTGGCGGCTGGAGTTGCACATGAAGTGAATAACCCACTTGGTTTTGTGATGAGCAATATCAGCACCTTAGCCTCATATCTGGCACAAGTGAAAAAAGTGATGGCTACAGATAGTGTCGCTTCTGCCCATCTACACCATCTATTGCAGGATAGTGATGACCTGCTGAGTGAAACTATGGAAGGCTTGACTAGGATCCAGAACATTGTTGCCAGCCTTAATGCCTACAACCATTCAGACCCGATCAATTACCATCTGATCGACTTACGCGATGTGATTGAATCGGCACTAAGCATGATTCTGGGCGAACTGAAGCTGAAAGCCAAAATTGAATATCTTTCACCCGAGTCACCGTACTATGTTTTGGGACAAATCAGTAAGTTACGTCAGGTAGTTATTGACGTGGTCGTAAACGCACTGCAATCTATTCAGCATGAACAAGGTGAAGTGTCAATTCTTCTTACCTACGAAGATAACGGCCTTGCTCCGCGTAAACGTAATGTGCTGTTGGTGATTAAAGATAACGGGAAGGGTATCGCAGAACAGGATTTGGACTGTGTGTTTGATCCATTTTTTACCACCAAGCAAGTGGGTAGTGGTGCTGGTTTAGGGCTGTCGGTAAGTCGCGAAGTGCTGGATGATCATCACGGTAGTATCTCCATCGATTCCCGTGAAGGGGTTGGAACTCAAGTGGAAATCAGACTTCCATGTGTGGTTGGTAAGGTTTAATCAGTTGGAATGAGGCAATAGAAATGAGTCCGGAAGATCAGAAAATGAAGCTGCTGTTGCTTGATGATGAAAACGATATTCTCAAAGCGCTCAATCGGGTATTACGTTTAGATTATGATATTGCCACGTTCAATGCTGGTGCCGAGGCGATTAAATACCTGGAAGAGAACGAAGTATCGATCATTATTTCTGATATGCGTATGCCGGAAATGGATGGTGCTGAATTTTTGGCTAAGGCGAAAGAGATGCAGCCGGATGCGATTCGTATATTGCTTACTGGCTACAGCGATATGCAGTCTACGATTAAAGCGGTCAATGATGGCGGCATTCATACCTATATCAGCAAGCCGTGGGATAACGAAAATTTAAAACTTATCGTCGCCAAAGCTGCCGAATTTTTCTCTCTGACTAAAGAACGAGAAAGACTGGCTAAAGAAGTTGAAGAGCGCAATGAACAGCTGGAATTAATGAATTCGGCATTGGCCGAGTCGAATAATCTGCTGTCTGACTTTAACAGTAAGTTGGACAAGCAAGTGCAGGAACGGACCAAGGAACTGAAAACCTCCAATGTTCGTCTCGAAATGCTACTCAAAAGCCGCAATAAAACTTTTCGCGATATTCTGAGTATGGTCACAGCAATTATTCAGCACCGCACGGGATATCCGGCGGATCATGCTGAACGGATTGCCAATCAGGCAAAAATGGTTGCCGGGAAATTGGGTTTGCCAGAAATTGCAGTAGGGCATATCTATTTATGCGGCCTGATGCATCAGATTGGTTTAATCGGCTCAACCGATGCCCAGATTGAAGAAACCAAATTTGATCCTGAAAGCGAAATTCCGATTACTCCGGAAGCCAACCCGGTACTTGGTGCGCAGATTGTCGCTCGGATTAAACGTTTTGAACCATTGGTTGAAATAATTCGTCACCAGGACGAGTTCTACAATGGTACCGGCAAGCCGGATCATTTGCACAGCGATGAGATCCCCATTGGTGCGCGGATTATCAAAGCTGTGAAAGACTACGATTTTTACGTGGCTTCTCCGTATAACCCATATCGCCTGTCAACTAAAAGTGCTCAAACCTATATAAAAGAGCAGGCCGGTGAAATCTATGATCCGGATGTTATTGATGCCCTACTGGCTATGGTGCGTAAACCGGACAAGCTCGAAGAAGGCGTTGAGCTGTGTATTGGCCTGAGTGAAGTGACGCCGGGGATGGTGATTAAACGGGATCTCTACTTGCCTAATGGCAATTTAATGCTAACTGCAGGGAATCAAATTAGCTCGGCGCTGCTGACCAAGTTAAAAACGATTGAAGAAAACAGCCCAATGCCGATTGCGGTGTACATTGGTTAGTGATTGATTGTGGTGCGACTGAGTTATTTTTTGTGCACCAAATTAACGCATGTAAACTATTCTTTTATCAGTGCCTGATTGTAAAGGTATGATTTTTATTATTTTAATTTTCTGGCATACCCTTTGCTTTGATTAGATGGTTAATCGCGTAAGAGCATAACTCAGTAAATTAATAATTTGCTGATTACAATTTGCCAAATAGACATCTAGGGTTCCGGCTGTTCTCAGTGCCTGGTCCAAGAGTTGTCAACCTCGAATGAGGTCACACGGAGGGATAAAAGCCCGGGAGGCCAACCAATAACTTGGTTATGTCTCTTGTGCAATTGTTTACTAAGTGACCACATTGGAGGTGTTCTCATGAAACCATTATTTTCCAAATCCCTAACTGCGTTAGCGTTAAGCGCTACTTTGTTATCTGCACCGCTTTACTCAACTTCAGCCCTAGCTCAAGAAAAATCAGAATTCACTCTTGCCTGGTCTATCTATGTAGGCTGGATGCCTTGGGATTATGCGGACTATTCTGGTGTGATCGATAAATGGGCAGATAAATATGGTATCGATATTAATGTTATTCAGGTGAATGATTATGTTGAATCAATTAACCAATATACGGCTGGCCAGTTTGATGCAACCGTAATGACGAATATGGATGTGCTGACGATTCCTGCTGCAAGTGGTGTCGATTCAACAGCTGTTATTGTTGGCGATTTCTCAAATGGTAATGATGGCATCGTACTGAAAGGCGACAAAAAGCTGGCTGATATTGAAGGGCAAAACGTGAACTTGGTGGAATTAAGTGTTTCACATTACCTGTTGGCGCGTGGACTTGAGTCAGTTGGCCTTGCTGAAAAAGATGTAAAAGTGGTGAATACTTCAGATGCTGATCTGGTTGCGGCGTACAGCACTGATGATGTGACATCTGTTGTTACCTGGAATCCCCTGTTAAGTGAAATCACGGCTCAGCCAGATGCATCCCTGGTGTTTGACTCTTCTAACATCCCTGGCGAAATTATCGATTTATTGGTTGTGAACTCTGAAACTCTGGCTGATAACCCGAAATTAGCCAAAGCGCTGACCGGCGCCTGGTATGAAATCATGGATATCATGACTTCAACAGCGAAAGCAGATGAAGCTAAAACTCATATGGCTCAGGCTTCGGGTACCGATTTACCAGGCTACAATGCTCAGCTGGATTCAACAAAAATGTTCTACAGCGCACAGGAAGCCGTTGACTTTACAATGAGTGCAGACCTGAAGAACACGATGGAAAAAGTAGCATCGTTCTCATTCGATCATGGTTTATTGGGTGAAGGTGCACCAGATGCTGGCTTTATCGGTATTGAAACACCGGCCGGCGTCTATGGTAATAGTGACAATATCCAGCTTAGATTCGATCCGCAATATATGGAAATGGCCGCTCAGGGCAAACTGTAATTCGAATTGATCTACGCCAACTGGAGTTGCTATGACAAAACTGATTAACAAAACACCCTCCCGATACGGGCGTCTGATGTTGGGTATGTTGCCATTCGCAATTGTGCTTATGCTGTACATTATGGCCTCTGATGCCCGTTTGGCGGCCAACGCAGCGGATAAGTTATTGCCTTCACTGGGGTCAATCTTTGATGCTATTGACCGCATGGCATTTACGCCAAGCAAACGAACTGGCGAATATTTAATGTGGGTTGATACATTAGCCAGTTTGCAACGCTTGGTTTACGGGGTTGGACTAAGTGCTCTAGTTGGGCTTTCAATAGGTATCGCCAACGGGATGATCCCGTTGGTTCGTTCTTCACTTTCCCCTTTTGTTACTGCGATTTCATTAATTCCGCCAATGGCGATCCTGCCCATTCTATTTATCAGCTTTGGCTTGGGTGAACTGTCTAAGGTTGTACTGATTTTTATTGGTATCTGCCCGATTATTATTCGTGATATCCAGTTACGTTCTCAGTCATTACCTCAGGAACAGCTGATAAAAGCTCAGACTTTGGGTGGTTCAAGCTGGCAAATTATCCTGAGAGTGGTGCTACCACAAATTTTTCCGCGCCTGATTGAAGCAGTGCGTTTAACCCTTGGTAGTGCTTGGCTGTTTCTTATTGCAGCAGAAGCGATTGTGGCAACAGAGGGGTTAGGGTATCGAATCTTTTTAGTCCGTCGATATATGGCAATGGATGTGATTCTGCCTTATGTGTTCTGGATTACTATCTTAGCTTATTCAATGGATTGGCTGCTGAAAAAACTGTCGCATAAGGTGAGCCCTTGGTATCACCAGACACAAGGAGAAGGAAATGAATAAGCCCGCACCAATTATTCAAATCAAGCGCTTGTGGAAAGAGTACGGTAATAACATTGTATTGGAGAAACTGAACCTGAATGTCAATGAGGGGGATTTTGTCAGTATCGTGGGTGCATCAGGTTGCGGAAAAACCACGTTTCTTAACATGATGCTCGGTACTGAGCAGCCAAGTCGCGGAGAAATCCTGCTTGATGGTGAACCATTATCCAGTGAACCGAGTGTTGAACGTGGCATCGTATTTCAGAAATACAGTGTTTTTCCCCATTTAACAGCGTTAGAAAACGTCATGTTAGGCCAGGAATTTTCCTCTGCGTCAGTGAGTAGTTCTCTGCTTGGTCGCTGCTTTGGGCACCATAAGGATGAGGCTAGAAAGCAGGCAATAGAGATGCTCGAGCAGGTCGGACTGGGACATGCCTTGGACAAGTATCCGAGTGAATTATCGGGCGGGATGCGTCAGCGTCTGTCTATCGCTCAGGCATTGATTAAGAAGCCGCGGATTCTGCTGTTAGATGAACCTTTCGGTGCATTGGATCCGGGTATCCGCAAGGATATGCACCAACTGATCAAATCACTATGGCGTGAGCAAAAACTTACCGTATTTATGATCACTCACGATTTAAGTGAAGGATTTGAATTGGGTAACCGGCTTTGGGTGTTTGATCAGCCGAGAAAAGATGAACAGGCTCCTGAACGCTACGGTGCTCAGGTTACCTTCGATATTCCTCTTGATAAAAGCGATAGCACGAAAATTATCGAGAAAAGAATGTTAGAAAATTTTGCATAAGGAGGACGAGATGTCGTCAGTCAATCAACTAATTTTTACCGATGTGATCCCCGGCGCAAGTCACTGCTCATTAATGGTACCTAAAGGTCACGTACTCACTTTAAAAGATATCGAAGGTGGTGCAAACCTAAGTATGTTGTTTTACAACCCGCACAATTTACTTGAGCGCTATAACGCGCCGGACACATTAAAGTGCCAGCACACGTTTAAGTTAACCCAGGGGCATTGTCTGTATTCTGATATGGGACGAATTTTCTGTTCAGTGACTCGTGATGATACCGGTTGGATTGATACCGTGTGTGGTGTTGCTAATAAAGAAAAAGCCGAAGCAAAGTGGGGCCCGCGTAGCTACCAACAAGATCGTAACCAGTGGAAACAAAATGGCTATGATGCGCTGTTAGTTGAAGTGGCTAAATATGGACTGGGGAAACGTGATTTAGCTGCCAACCTGAACCTGTTTAGTAAAGTGAGTACTGATGATGCCGGAGATATGACATTCGCGGAAAATCACAGCAAAGCCGGTGATGTGATTGAGCTTCGCTTTGAAATGGATACGTTAGTGATGTTAACTACCTGTCCTCATCCGATGAACCCAGTAAGCGATTACCCATTCAAGCCAGTAGAAATCTCAATGGCAGAAGCTGAAGTACAGGGTATTGATGATATGACGTTGAATCGTTGTGGTGAAAACCTGCGCGGATTGGAAAACAACCGTCGTTATGTTACTCAAGCAACATGCTGTCATCATTAAGGAGGAATTATGATTGTTGAAAGCCAATTAGATGTGTCAAATGCGGTTCGTCGTGATCAGGTTCCTGCCGGCGATTATTACATGGAAATAGTCAAAAAAGGTCAGACGGTTCGTATTCTTGACCTGGAAGGTAATCAGGCAGCAGATACCCTGTTTTATAACGCGAATGACCCTGCAGAGCGCTATAGCGCGATCGATACTATTCGCGAACAAGGCAATGTATATCTGAGCAGAGGAACTAAAATCGTTTCGGATCAGGGTAATGTAATGCTGGAAATCGTTGCTGATACTTGCGGCCGTCATGACACACTAGGTGGTGCGTGTGCTACAGAAAGTAATACCGTGCGTTATGCGATTGAGAAGAAATGCATGCATGCTTGCCGTGATAGCTGGTTACTCGCCGTGGCCGAAAATGAGCAGTACGGTATGAGTAAGCGCGATATCACGCATAACATTAACTTCTTCATGAATGTGCCTATAACAACAGAAGGTGGATTGACTTTTGAAGACGGAATCAGTGCACCAGGAAAGTATGTTGAACTTAAAGCTGCAATGGACGTTATTGTTCTGATTTCTAACTGTCCGCAACTAAATAACCCATGTAACGCCTATAACCCGACTCCGGTCGAAGTTATTGTCTGGGATGAATAATAAATAGCGTTAATTTTTCAAAACCGGAGTGGGGGACGACCTCCAGTAACTCTCCAACGGCTGGCCGGGACGACCCGGAAAGATTTGGAAAAGCCTATGTCTACTAAGGTTCTTTTTAATAAGGTATTGGTTGCTAACCGCGGTGCAATTGCTTGTCGGGTAATTCGAACTCTAAAAAAACTCAATATTACAAGTGTTGCTATCTATAGTGAAGCAGACTCTGAAAGTCTCCATGTTGTGCATGCTGATGAAGCCTACTCGCTGGGTGAAGGGGCAGCATCAGCAACTTATCTTGATCAACAGAAAATCATCGAAATTGCTAAGTCAGCGGGTGTTGAGGCTATCCATCCTGGATATGGTTTTCTGAGTGAAAACCCTGACTTTGTTCAGCAGTGTGAGAAAAATGGTTTAGTCTTTCTTGGTCCAACTTCAGAACAGATCAATAAATTTGGTTTAAAACATTCGGCACGTGAGATTGCGACTAATGCACAGGTTCCTTTATTGCCAGGTACCGGATTACTTACTGACAAAGACGAAGCATTACATCAGGCTGAAGTGATCGGATATCCAGTGATGTTAAAAAGTACTGCCGGTGGTGGCGGTATCGGCATGCAGCGCTGTAATTCTGCGAAGGAATTGAATGAAGCATTTGATTCTGTAAAGCGGTTGAGTGAGAACAACTTTAGCAATAGCGGCGTTTTTCTGGAAAAATTTATTCAGCATGCACGTCATATTGAAGTACAAATTTTTGGTGACGGAAAAGGTGGTGTGGTTGCTTTAGGTGAGCGTGATTGTTCTGCACAGCGCCGTAACCAAAAAGTTATTGAAGAAACTCCTGCCCCAAATCTTGATGATGCAACCAGAAAGGCATTGCAGGATACCGCTTGCCGACTGGCGCAACAAGTTAATTACCGTAATGCTGGTACTGTAGAATTTGTTTTTGACCAGGATACTCAAGAATTTTATTTCCTTGAAGTAAACACACGTTTGCAAGTAGAACACGGTGTAACGGAAGAAGTGTTTGGTGTCGATCTGGTTGAGTGGATGATTGCATTGGGTGCTGGGCAATTTGATATTGAGCAACACCGTAATCATACACCTAAAGGTCATGCTATCCAGGTGCGTTTATATGCGGAAGATGCGAATAAGAACTTCCAGCCTTGTGCAGGTCTTTTAAGTCATGTTGAGTGGCCGGAAACCGATGGTATCCGTATCGAGCACTGGATTGAAGCTGGGGTGACGGTTTCTCCGTTCTTTGACCCAATGCTGGCTAAAGTTATTGCTTATGCTGGTGATCGTAAACAGGCACTAAACAGATTAATCAAAGGATTACAAAACACATCTGTCTATGGTATCGAACATAACCAGAAGTATCTTGAACAGCTGTTACAAAGCGAAGTTGTGCAAAGTGCACAGGTACTGACTCGCTCATTAAATGATTTTGTTTATCTGCCAAATACGATTGATGTCATTAGTGGTGGTACTCAAACTACGATTCAGGATTACCCGGGGCGAACTGGCTATTGGCATATAGGTGTTCCTCCATCAGGTCCGATGGATTCGTTGAGTTTCCGCCTTGGTAACCATCTGTTAGGTAATGACGAGACGGCCGCAGGTCTCGAGATTGTCATTCAGGGACCGACACTGAAGTTTAATATTGATAGCCAGATTGTACTTACCGGCGCTGAAATTGCGGCAAAACTTGATGGCGATTCGCTACCAATGGCAACGGCTGTCAGTGTAAAAGCTGGCCAGACTTTAGTTATTGGTAAAATGCTTAGTGACGGTGCCCGTGCCTATCTGTCGGTTAAAGGCGGCTTTAATTGCCCGAATTATCTCGGCAGTAAGTCAACGTTTACTCTAGGTCAATTTGGTGGTCATGCAGGCCGTGCATTATGTGCCGGGGATGTATTGCACATTGAACCAATCAGTGAGTTTGCTGTAGTTGGTACTAAAACGATTGCATCGCAACCGTTAATCACCAATGAGTGGACTATCCGGGTAATCTATGGCCCACACGGGGCACCTGATTTTTTTACTGATCAGGATATTGAAATTTTCTTCAATGCTGAATGGAAAGTGCATTTTAACTCAAGTCGTACCGGTGTTCGTCTGATTGGACCTAAACCAGAATGGGCGCGTACTGATGGTGGTGAGGCAGGACTGCATCCGTCCAATATTCACGATAATGCTTATGCGGTTGGTACTATCGATTTTACCGGTGATATGCCAGTGATTCTTGGCCCTGATGGCCCGAGTCTGGGTGGTTTTGTTTGCCCGGCAACGATCATCAAAGCTGATCTATGGAAAATGGGCCAACTTAAAGCAGGGGACAAAATTCGTTTTGTACCAGTGAACCTGGAGCAGGCGGAATTGGCAGAACGGGCGCAAATTGCTCAGATTAAACAACTGACCATTGATGAACCGAAACTATTCCCGGCAAAAATTACCACACCGATTATAAAAACACTTTCAGCAGAAGAATTTGGAGAGCAGGTAGTCTATCGTCCGAGTGGTGAAGATTTCCTATTAGTGGAATATGGCCCACAGGTGTTGGATATCCGGTTACGTTTCCGCGTTCATGCTCTAATGCTAAAGCTGGAAGCAATGAATTTAAAAGGCGTTCAGGAGCTAACTCCGGGAATTCGTTCATTGCAGATTCATTATAATAATCTGGTACTACCTCGTGAAAAACTGTTGGCCCAGTTGGAGTCTATTGAATCGCAACTGGAAAATATTGATGAGTTAACGGTTCCGGCTCGGGTTGTTCATTTGCCGCTTTCATGGGATGACAATGCCACTCGTCTGGCGATTAAAAAATATGATGAAGTGGTGCGTAAAAACGCGCCTTGGTGTCCGGACAATATTGAATTTATTCGTCGTATAAATGGGCTGGATTCCGTAGATGATGTAAAGAAAATTGTCTTTGATGCTAGCTACCTGGTGATGGGTTTGGGAGATGTTTATCTTGGAGCCCCAGTTGCAACGCCAATGGACCCGCGTCACCGTTTGGTAACCACTAAATATAATCCGGCTCGTACCTGGACACCGGAAAATGCTGTCGGCATTGGTGGTGCTTATATGTGTGTATATGGCATGGAGGGGCCTGGTGGTTATCAGTTCGTTGGACGAACTTTACAGATGTGGAACCGTTACAGACAAACAGAAGTATTTAAGCAGCCATGGTTGTTACGTTTCTTTGATCAGATTCGTTTCTATCCGGTCAGCGCCGAAGAGTTGCTGGAAATTCGCCGTAAACACCCTCTAGGCCAGTTCCCGATGACGATTGAAGAGACAACGTTCTGTCTTGCTGACTATCAGGCATTGGTTGATGGACATCAGGTTGAAATTGAACAGTGCAAAACCCGTCAGCAAAACGCATTCGAGGCGGAACGCCAGCGCTGGATCGAAACCGGTCAGGCTAACTTCAGTTCGGAAGATCTGGATGTAGTAGATATGATAACGACTGAGCTTGAAGATCATCAGGCGGCAATAGAAAGTCATGTTGCCGGTAATATCTGGCAAATCTTGGTTGAGCCCGGCGATACGGTTGAAGCGGGTCAGGTGGTGATGATTCTCGAAGCAATGAAGATGGAACTGGAAGTGGTTTCGACCGTAAGTGGTGTGGTCGATAGTATTGCCAATCAGGCTGGATCTCAGGTTCATGCTGGTCAGACATTGATCGTAATTAATAACCACGATGATAACTAACAGGGAAGTGAAATGATGACTACACCATTAACGATTGAACAACTTGTTACCGCATATCAAAGTGGAGCAATAAACCTGTCCGAATTTTTAAATGAAAAATTGGCTTCAGTTAAGGCTGATAAACATAATGCCTGGATCAGCACCATCAGCGAACAGCAGTTAGCAAACTATATTTCAGCGCTTGAGCAATATAGCGTAGATGAATTACCTCTATACGGTGTACCGTTTGCCATTAAAGATAATATTGATTTAGAGGGGTTAAAAACGACCGCAGGCTGCCCGGATTATGCCTATGAGCCAGAGAGTTCGGCTTTTGTGGTTGAGCAGCTTATTGCTGCAGGTGCTGTGCCATTAGGTAAGACCAACCTTGACCAATTTGCGACGGGGTTGGTAGGAACACGTAGCCCTTGGGGGGAAGCGAAAAATAGCTTTGATCCTAATTATATTTCAGGGGGTTCGAGTTCCGGCAGTGCAGTGAGTGTGGCTCTTAATCAGGTTTATTTTTCTCTGGGTACCGATACGGCGGGATCGGGCCGTGTACCTGCTGCGTTTAATAATTTAGTCGGTTTAAAACCAACTAAAGGCACTTTAAGTTGCAGTGGGGTCGTTCCTGCGTGTAAAAGCCTTGATTGTGTGACCTTTTTTGCTCGTACAGCACAAGATATCGAATGCTTATATCAGGTTGCTGCGGTGTATGATGCAAACGACTGTTACGCTCGTCCGGTTAAGTCGAAAGTTGCGCAGAAGCTTGGCTTTTCTGGCCTAAAAATCGGTATCCCTAAAACAGAACAGCTTGAATTCTTTGGTAATCAGGAATATCAGGCGCTGTTTGAACAATCGTTGCAGCATGTGAAACACCTTGGTGCAGAGATCGTTGAAATCGATTTTGAACCATTTTTATCTGCGGCACGTCTGCTATATCAAGGGCCATGGGTAGCCGAGCGTTATGCCGCAATGCAATCGTTCTTTGAGCGAGATTCCAGCCGTTGTTTACCAGTGATTGAAACTATTATTGGTGGCGCAAAATCATTTACAGCTGTGGATACTTTTAAAGCGATGTACCAACTACAGCACTATAAAGTTATTTGCGATCAATTAATGGCGTCCGTTGATGCTGTGCTTACTCCAACGGCAGGTTCAACCTATACCATAGATCAGGTAAATGCAGCTCCGATTCAGTTGAACAGTAATTTGGGTTATTACACTAATTTTATGAATTTACTCGATTATACTGCGATCGCTATTCCAACGGGATTTGGTGAATCGGGCAGACCATTTGGAGTTACGCTATTTAGTGATGCTTTCTCTGATATGGCGTTAATTGCTCTGGCTAATGAATGGCAAATGAGTCTGAATCTGCCATTAGGCGCAACTGGTGAACGCTTGGCTAGCGAGGATTATGTCGATCTTTTGGTGTGTGGAGCACATATGCAGGGTCTACCATTGAATTATCAGCTAACGGAGGTTGGTGGCCACTTTAAACAGGCGGCAACAACATCGAGCAGTTATCGTTTCTATGCATTGGCTGGCGGACCTCCTTATCGCCCCGGATTAATCCGCTCGGAACAGGGAAGTGCGATTGATGTTGAAATTTGGTCTGTTCCACAGTCATCTATTGGCAGTTTGTTGGCACAAATTCCACATCCACTCGGCTTAGGTAGTGTTGAGTTGGCTTCCGGGAAGTGGGTGAAAGGCTTTATTTGTGAACCGATCGGTATTGAAGGTGCGCGAGATATTACCGAATTTTCCGGATGGAGAGCATTTTTTAAATCACTCTGAGAGCACAAGTCATATTGCCCTTAAATAACTGAGGGCAATAGTAGCTTAATTCCTGGTTGATTTAGGAATGGAGCGGGCGAGTAAGTCGAATTTTTTGTTCCTGGAAAAGTATGCTTCTAGAGTAATCATTATTCCCGGATTCACTTTGTAATCGTAACTTCGTGGCACGTCTATCTGCGGAGTAATATTCAGAAATAGCCAGTGCTTGTACAAATTTTGTTGCCATGAGAGTGAAATCCAGTAGTTGGTCATTTCATCATCTTCTCTCGGATCGATGCTTACCCCGGTTGAATATTCCAGTAGATGGTTATGATTAATTCTATCGGTAAGTTTAACCTGATTTAATAACTCCCAGCGATCAGGGTCATAAAGATATTGAGCACTTGAGCTAATACTTACTATTTGAGATTCATCCTGATTTAAAGCATGATAAAAATTGAGCCTGGTATAGAGGCCAGCCCCTTTCGAGTTGTAATAAAAAATCTGTTGTCTGAACTCGGCGCTCCAGGTCTCCGTGGCATTTCCCACCCGCCATATTTCTGCACGGGTAAACGGATCTAACGGCATATGTAATTTAATTCCGACATCAAAACTTCGTCGCCAGTGGTCAAGCCAGCTTTCTTCTACGCGTACTGTTCCCGTCATCTCCTGTTCTTCAGTGATGGACTCTGGTGCAATGGTATCACGCTGCTTACTTTCCAGATTTTGGTGGTCGTCTGGCTCAGTATCGAAGATCAAATTCCATTTATCTTCAGTATGGGGTAAATCAATACGCAACGCGATGCCAGGGTCAGAGACATAACCACCAAGGTGACTATATTGAGAACGCATTCTCAGGCGCATATAGCTGTGATTGGCGATATCGGGAGAACCATCTTCTGGCTGAGCCAGGCCATGATCAAGGTAGCTACCTAAACCATCGACAGAATCGGAAAAATAACTTTGAGTTTTATCGTACCAGGAAGGTTCTGTTCTGACGGACTCTGCCTGCTCTTCTGGTTCGCTTTGTCCCGTTGCGTGTGCGGCACAGGAAAATGATAAAAGTAGAATAGGGAGCTTGATCCCTAAAGCAGAGATACAGCGATTATCACAGTCCGTTGGCTTAACTATCACGTTGGTCTAATTCCACTTTACACTAATTTACTTTCTTGCCCTTGATCGTATTTCATTTATGGCTCATTATGAGCTATAACATTAAATGAGCCATTTAAAGGAAAGAAAATATGTCAAATAATTATGCTTATATAAGAGTATCACCCAAAATTGCTGATATTGAACAACGGGTTGAATCATTCACTGAGATGGATTCTACCACTACTGTTATAAAAGAAACCAATATCAGAGGCAAAATTGATTTAAATGAACGTCCCGCTTATCAATCTTTGCGTAAGCAACTGAAATCTGGCGATAGTTTATTGGTTTGGTGGATTGATGAACTGGGCTGCGACATTAAACGTTGCCTAACGCATTTATCTACTTTACTTGATGACGGTATTAGCGTTAAAACAGTAAAGCAACGTCTTGAATTTAAACCCGATGATATCGCTTCTGAAGCCATGCTTCGCTTGATGGCTGGTTATGCCGAAATGGAAGAATGTCACCGTTTAGCGGCGGCTGAATTTGGTCGTCGGGCACTTAAAGAGAACCCGGAAATGTGGAAAGAAAAATTCCGCGGTCGTCGTCGTGATACGGAGCAACATCAGGCAATTGCTCAGGCTTTGTTAGAAGGCAAAACTTTACAAGCAGTTGCTGAAGAAACCGGTTCAAGCCTTTCTACCATAAAACGTGTAAAATCAAAATTGCGTGATGGCGATGACTTGGGCCAGCTACGCACACGCGGGTCTGGAAATGGTAAAGGTCACGGACATGGTGAAGGCCGACATGGTGGACGTCATGGGCATGGTGATGGCCGGGGGCGTGGTAAAGGAATGCGTGGTCGTGGTCAAGGCGTTGACGCTGAATAACTAACTTAAGTGTGGAACTCAATGGAAAACAGCAGTGCAATTTCAGTCGGTTTTAACTGGCGTCCGGTGTTACTGGCCGGGCTTACCATAAGCGTAGGCCAGCTAAGTATCGGCTTGGTATTTCCATCGCTTCCCTGGATTGCTCAGGATTTTGATATTTCCATAGAGCAGACCCAACTACTGATATCGATTTATCTGTTGGGCTTTGGGCCCTCGCAGTTTATTTATGGGCCGGTCTCTGATGCGCTAGGGCGGCGCAGAGTATTACTAACAGCGCTAGTCCTGGCACTGCTCGGATTAACGGTGTTGGTTCTGTTAAGTAACAGTTTTTATGGCTTGGTGCTGGGGCGATTTTTACAGGGATTGGGCACAGGTTGCTGTGCAGTACTTGCACGGGCGTCAACGCGTGACTCGTATTCCGGGGAACAACTGCCTATCGCGCTCTCTTATGTCACTATGGTTGCTTCATTTACGCCAATCGTGGCGCCAGTGATCGGCGGATTTATCAATCATAATCTGGGGTGGCTGGCAATTTTTGTCGTGTTGGCCTGCTATGTAGTGTTTGTGTGGATGATGCTGTATACCTTTTTCGGCGAAACGATGAAAAATCGTAAGCCGTTGCCGAACGTCAGGCAATCACTCCGTCAATACAAAGAGCTTCTTGGTTCGAGATATTTTGTTAGTTTCGCCGCGATCGGCTGGCTTAATTTCAGCTTAGTAATGACCTGTGTTTCGCTGATGCCGTTTTTGATGCAGGTTGAAATTGGTATGACATCCGACCAATATGCGTTATGGGCACTGATTCCGGCGTTTGGCTTACTGATGGGCAGCTTTTCAGTAGCGAAATTGCGGCCTCGCTTAGGTTTGCAACGGGTTTTCTTTATCGCTCCTGCTATCCAGCTTCTCTCGGCTATCTGGTTTATTCTGATGCCTCTCGATCCGCTTTATCTTATGCTTGGGCAGTTTCTGATGGTTTTCGGCAATGGTATTGCGTTGCCTTGTTCACAAGCACAACTGATGTTGCCATACAAGAGCAAAGCCGGGTTAGTTGCTGCGCTATCTGGCGGTGGGCAAATGATTATGGCCGCATTAATCAGTTTGTTGTTACTAAGGTTAGGGATGAGTCAGCCTTGGCATTTAGGTTGTGCGATTGGTCTATTTGCTTTAGTGACGACATTTAATATTTACCGCGGCTTCAAGGCCACCGCGGTAGGGGAAGGGTGAGGATTTATACCAGTGTGAGATTGATTTTGTGATCAGTGATAGCTTGAACAGCATTTCTTCAACTCAAGCACTTTACTATCTTTCCATAATCCGATTTTGGGTCATAATAAATTAATCCGTTGTCGGATGGTCTCTTCGTCCAACTGATATAGCGCGTCGATTAAATGCAGTTGTAGCGAACCCGGCCCGGCAGAGCGTTGCGCGGCTATTTCACCAGCAATGCTCATTACGGCAGCCGCAGCCAGTCCGGTCATTTCACCAACGGCAGCAAATGCACCGGTTAAGGCACTCAGGCTACATCCGGTACCAGTGACTAATGGCATCATTTCTGAACCGTTGCCCAGCTTTATATAGCCATCGGCTGTAACGATGTAGTCAATTTCCCCCGAAATAACCACATTACAGCGGTAGGCATCCACTAGGGTAAGCGCGGCATCCAGCGCATGCTCACTGCTGTCTTCCGCATCGACGCCTTTGCTATTCGCTTTGTTGCCAGCCAGAGCAATGATTTCTGATGCATTGCCTCGAATAATCAGTATATTTGCCAGTTGAGCCAATTCACGAGCCGTTTGAGTACGCAACTGGCTTGCACCACATCCAACCGGGTCCAGAACAACGGGTTTATTATTCGCATTCGCTTGTTCAATGGCGTAACGCATACGAGGAATCCAGACGCTGTCAAGCGTTCCGATATTGATCACTAACGCACCAGCGAACGACATCATTTCTGCCATTTCTTCTTGTGAATGGGCCATGATAGGGGAAGCCCCAATCGCAAGCAGTGCATTCGCACTATTATTCATCACCACATAATTGGTGATATTCACCACCAAAGGTCGCTCATGAATTACTTGTTGGTAAGCGTTGATAACGGTATCAATTGTCATACTTATATTCTCTGATATTGGGCTAATTATTAATGTAGAGCAAAAAAGTGATCGACTGGGCCGTGACCCTGTCCCACATGCAAATTCTGAGAATGGATTATTGCCTGAGTAATATAATGTTTGGCATGCCCGACAGCAGTAAGAAGGTCATTGTTTTGTGCCAGATATGAAGCAATCGCTGAAGACAAGGTACAGCCTGTGCCGTGGGTATTTTTGGTTATAATGCGGTCTGCAGAGATCGTCTGGACGGACTCAGAGGTAATCAGCAGATCATTACTTTGGTTGCTCTCTTCCAGATGACCGCCTTTGAGTAGTACTGCTGCCGTATTGAGTTCGCGCAGTGCACTGACCATTTGGTGCATTTCAGTTTCTGATTCTGGTTTGTCTAATCCGGTTAATACGGCGGCTTCCGGTAGATTGGGCGTGATTAAGCTAGCCAGTGGTAATAACCTTTCCTTAAGTTTATTAATCGCTGAATCTTTTAGTAAGGTATCACCGCTGGTCGCGACCATGACCGGGTCGAGTACGATATAGGGTGGGCGATACTGTTCGAGTTTTTCTGCGATGAGTTCGATAATCGCACTATCCGCCAACATGCCAATTTTAACGGCAGCAATATTGAGATCCAGAAAAACAGCATCCAGTTGGCTGGAAATAGACTCAAGGGGAACGGGAAAAATATCAGATACCCCAAGCGTATTTTGTGCCGTAATAGCGGTAATCACTGAACAGGCATAGCCGCCGGTGGCTGAAATCGCTTTAATGTCAGCCTGAATTCCGGCTCCGCCGCCGCTATCAGATCCTGCGATAGTCAGAATAACAGGGATGGATGGTGGATTGGTCATAGCGGTTCCTTGTCAAAACATAGAGGAACCACTCTTATTGCGCGGAAAAATATATAACCGGCTTAGAAGAACACCAGAAGAAAAGATATGGATTGGTGCTAGTTCCCTACGTCAGTATTAACTGAATCAGGTTCAACGGGTCTCGAATTCGATCTCAGCCTATTCAGGCTCCCCGACTAATAATAGGCAGAATATCAGTGAATTTGGGGCTCAGGCAACAAAATTATTTAGAGGTATTGCACATATTTGTGTCGAATAATCAAGTTATTACCCCTTTTCACCGAGCGATTAACCAGCTCTTAACCAAATCTGGCCTAAAATTTAGTTATAAAATGTACGGATTTCTCAGTTACTCGATTTGATATTTCAGGAACGCCTTATGCTGAAAGTACTTGTGGTCGAAGATGATATCGACCTTGCTACCGCCATTATCGACTACATGGAATTAGAAGATATTAACGCGGATTACGCGGCAGACGGAGCCGTGGGTTACAATCTGATCAGCAACAATAGCTATGATGTGGTAGTCCTCGACCTGAACCTGCCCAAAATCGAAGGGTTGGCTGTGTGTGAGCGAATTCGCGCACAAGGTATTGAAACGCCGGTTTTGATGTTGACGGCTAAAGATACCTTAGATGATAAGCTGGCGGGTTTTTCGAAAGGCGCAGACGATTATTTAGTGAAGCCGTTTGAAATGGACGAGCTGATCGCAAGGGTCAAAGTGCTTTCGAAGCGGCGCAGTGGCCAGGTAGCAAAACTAACGATTAAAGATCTGGAGTTTGATCTTTCATCCCGAGAAGTGATTCGTGGTGGCCAAACGATCCGGCTTTCACCTATTGCGATTAAGATTCTGGAATTGCTGATGCGTGAATCGCCCAATAGTGTTTCACGGGAAAAGATTATCCAAACAGTGTGGGGAGATGAGCAGCCGGACAGTAACAGTCTCAAAGTTCATATTTTTAATCTAAGAAAGCAGATCGATAAAGAAGGCTTTGAGCCGTTAATCCAAACCGTACCAAGCTACGGTTTCGCTATTAAGTAACTGAACTGAAAAATGAATATAAGCCGTAGCCTGAAAATTTATATCCTGTTTGCTGTCATCTCTATGGGGGCAATTACCGTATTGGCTTTTTCCACCCTAGCCGCTAACTATTTTGTACAGGGATTGGATATTTCCGTTCGCTATACAATGAAAGCCATAGGACAGGATATTATTACTGAGGAATTTCCGCCTCAGAGAGTGCTGGATTATGACGTGGCTTCTCATTGGGATGATTTACCCGCTGTGGTACAGGAACGCATTAATCCACTAACCAAAAGTCATTCGTTTGATAAATATGTAGAAAAGGATTGCTGGTGGGAGACACCTTCGTTGGTCATTTTTGTACTGCGATATGATCACACGGGTGACAGTACAGTGTACGTAGCCAAAGTTATCAATACCGCAGATATTGCTGAAAGTACCAAAGAATATGGTGTTCCTCATTTTATCAAAATTATTCTTTTTGCCATTGGCGGCATCATATTATTCTCGGGGCTGCTACTGTTATTGCTGCGTCAAATCGCTAAACCAATGATTCAACTGGTTCGTTGGGCGGAAGGGCTTGACTCGGATACATTAAAAAAAACGACACCGGATTTTCATTACTGCGAGCTTAATTACCTCGCTTATATTGTCACTTCAAGTTTGCAGTCGGTGCAGACATCTCTGGATCGTGAGAAAAAATTTCTTTCTCATGCCAGCCATGAATTGAGAACCCCGATCGCAGTGGTACGTAGTAATACAGAGTTAATGCTGAAATTGGTTGATAAGCCCTGCACCGTTGAGAAACAACGTGTGGTGTTAGACCGCATTATGCGCGCTGGCTATTCGATGACTGAGCTGTGTGAAACCCTGCTATGGCTTAACCGGGGCGAATATAAGAACTTGCCAGCTTCAAGCGTAGAACTTTCAAGTGTGCTGGAACAGCTTACCCATGATCTGCAATATCTGTTGAGAGATAAGCAAGTGAATGTTTATACCCAGTTTGATGCCGGGGTGTATGAAATACCGATAACGTTGGCAAGAATAGTTCTTGGTAATTTGATTCGTAACGCGTTTCAGCATACCCAGTGTGGCACGGTTGAAATCGTGCAAAAAGGACCGACCGTTATTATCAGCAACCGGGAAAAATGCGCAGAAGAGATAGAGAACAACCTCGGATTTGGCCTTGGGTTAGAATTGACAGAACGAATTATTCGCCATTACCAATGGCATTATCGGGTCAAAGAGCTGGCTAACGGACGTGATGTCGAGATTGAATTTGTCAATATTCAGACAGAAGAAAGCCCATCCTGAGATGGGCTTCTACTATGAAAGAGTGGCGGATTAAGCTGCCGCTTTCTTTTGAGCGCGTGCTTTAGCTTTGTCTCTTACACCCAGAGCATAAGTTAGTCCGAACGCTACCGAGAATGAAATCAGCATACCGATAACATAGTATGAGATTTTGTCCGGAGCGATAGAGATGATACCTGGTAAACCAGCGGCACCCAGCGCCTGAGCTTTAACATTGAACAGAGTAATGAAAGCACTTGCTGTTGCTGCGCCAGTGATAGCAGCGATGAATGGGTAACGCATTTTTAAGTTCACACCAAACATGGCTGGTTCAGTAATACCCAGTAGTGCGGTAACACCCGACGGCATTGCAATACCTTTTAATTTCGCATCTTTAGTCATCATACCTACAGCAAGAGAAGCTGCACCCTGAGCAACGTTTGACATTGCAGCGATAGGGAAGATAAAGGTACCGCCTGTTTTAACGATATCAGCCAGAAGTTGGGTTTCAATCGCGATAAAACTGTGGTGCATACCAGTGATAACGAATGGCGCATAGATAAAGCCGAATACTGCACCGCCGATAAAGCCAGCAGAATCATATAGCCAAGTCAGACCGTCACCCAGTAGGAAACCTAAGTCACGAGTGAATGGACCTACGATAGTGAAAGTCAGTACACCAGTAATAAAGATCGCCAGCATCGGGGTAAGCAGGTTATCCAGAACAGATGGAATAACTTTACGCAGACCATTTTCAACTTTCGCCAGAATAAAGGCAGAAACCAGAACAGGTAGTACTGAACCCTGATAGCCCACTTTCTGGATTTCAAAACCAAAGATATTCCAGGTTGGAATGGTACCGGCTACGCTTGCGCCACCGAATCCCCAACCGTTAAGCAAGTCAGGGTGAACCATTAACATACCCAGCGCTGCACCCAAGAATGGGTTACCGCCAAATTTGCGTGATGCTGAGAAAGCCAGTAGAACCGGTAAATAAACAAAAGGAGCGTTAGCGAAAGTATTGATCATACTCGCCAGATCAGCCAGACCTGGGTTTGCACTGATTAAGGATTCGCCTTCAATAAACAGGCCTGTTGCTGTTAGAACGTTGAATATACCCATCAGCAGACCGCCGGCAACGATAGCTGGGATAATTGGTACAAAAATATCAGATAAGTCTTTAATTGCCTTTTGTACGATGTTTTGTTTTGCAGCACCCGCAGTGGCAACTTCGCTGGTCGACATTTCGCCGAGACCGGTTAGCTTGGCCATTTGTGCATACACTTGGTTAACGATACCAGAACCAAAAATAATCTGATATTGACCGCCGACTTTAAACTGGCCTTTTACGCCTTCTAGTTCGGCAACTGCTTCTTCATTCACTAGCGACTCATCATTTAGCACTAAGCGTAAACGTGTAGCGCAGTGTGCAAGGGCGCTGATATTTGACTTTCCGCCAAGTATTTCTAACAACTGGCTGGCAATAGCTGGATAGTCCATGACTTACTCCGTTTCAATTACTGGATAAATTATACCTTTGAACAAACTATTCTCGGTACTCAAATTGGGTTTGGCAAAAATGTTTGGGAACGTTTGCAAGACGAATTCTTGTCATTAAAAGCGCAAAGGTCAAAATGAAAACACAATTTATGTGATTTAGATCTGAAATAGAGGGACGATAAAGCTAAAAAATAAGTGTAAAATCACGATTCAGTGGTCGATATAACATCGATTTTGCAATCAATCCCAATTAGTCGGCGGAGAAATATGGCCAGTTTGCACGATGTCGCCAAATTAGCAGGTGTATCCAAATCTACAGTATCTCGTGTGATGAATAACGAATATGGAGTTAAAGAATCCACTAAAGTTAAGGTACTTAAGGCGGTTAAAGAGTGCGGTTACGTCGTCAACCAGGTGGCGAAAGATCTAAAATCTCAAACGACCAATCTGATTGGTGTTATCGTTCCCCGTGTTTCTTCACATGCAACCGCACAAGGGGTTGATGGCTTAACGGCGGTACTTGAACGGGCAAATAAGCATGTCCTGCTAGCCAATACGCACCAGAGTCATGGTAAAGAAATTGAATATATTCAATTATTTAACCAAAAGCGTGTTGAAGGTATTATCCTTTACGCAACCCATTTAGCACCCGGCTTAATATCAGCAATCGAGCGTTCAGCGGTTCCCGTTGTATTGGTAGGCCAGGATGGAACGCTACATAATATTCCCAGTATCGTCCATGATGATTATCGGGTCGGTTATGAAGCGGGTAAGCGTTTGATTGCCAGAGAATGCCGGCAAATTGGTTTTATTGGTGTGCAGCAGGATGACTATGCGGTTGATACTATGCGCTCCAACGGGTTGGCTGATGCGCTGCGCCCCCACCAGTTGGAACTGTTGTTTCATGCGCACAGTGATTTCTCGATTGAATCGGGTTACGAGCTAACCAAACAGATGGTAGAACAGTATCCACAACTTGATGGTTTGTTTTGCGCCACTGACCGATTGGCCGTCGGGGCGATTAAGGCTCTGGCTGAACTGGGCATTAACCCGGGCGAGCAGGTTAAAGTGCTGGGCGTGGGTAATGATGAGTTGGCCTATATTAGCCGTCCTGGACTTTCTACCTTTAACTATGCATTTGATAAAGCTGGAGAAAATGCCGCAAGAATGCTGCTTGATCGAGTGGGAAATCGTGGTTATGAGATGAGCAAAGTGGTGCTGACCTTTACGAATATTGACCGGGAAACCTGTTAATTTTTCATTGATTTTCTTGTTCCCACACTTCTCAGTGGGAATACATACCCAAGTTAAAGAAGCAGAAAATCTGTGTTTGAGCGGTCGCTCTAACCATCGTGCACTAGTAATAATGTGCGCGATGTCACTTTTTGGTTATCAATTCCCTTATTGACTCTACTGATTCTTGATTCTCATTCGATTGTCAATTATTTTGAGAACGTTCCCGAAAATGAATGATGACCAAATAGGAAATAGAGCATGTACCTGAGTAACCTGTGCGAGCTAGCCGGTGGGCAAGAAAACTTGACTCGTGTGACGTTAGATGATGAAAAACTTTATCTGACAGTAAAAGATCCAGCGTTACTTGGTGACAGCGAACACCCTTTCAGTCTTGCCAGTTATAACGGTGAGTGGGTCGCAGAAACTTCTCCTTTGCAGCCGGTATTACGTGATGAACTCGATGCCATCGGTTCGCAAATTGATGCTGATTTACGCAGTAAAGCGGAAGAGTTTTTGTGCCCAACGAAATGTGACTATCGCCCGCTATGGCACATAGCACCTCCGCAAGGGCTGCTGAATGATCCTAACGGATTTATCTGGCATAACGGCGAATATCATCTGTTCTACCAATGGTATCCTTACGGATGCGAGCACAAAGATAAGTACTGGGTATTATTGAAAAGTCAGGATATGGTTAACTGGACTTGGTCATCGATTGCCTTAACCCCGTCGTATTGGTTCGATAGCCACGGTGTCTTTTCCGGACATGCGTTGAGTCATGATAATGAACTCTATACTTTTTATACCGGTAATACCCGTATTGGTCCGGATCGTTTACGTCAGGCTACTCAGTGCTGCGCTAAATTGCAGGCCGATGGCTCTTTTAAAAAGTTAGGGCCGCTAATCGATAGTTTACCTGCTGGAGTGACGCCACATTTTCGTGATCCGAAGGTTATTCGTTGGCAGGATCGCTGGATTATGTTTATCGGCGCGCAGCGTGATGATCTGATTGGCCGCCTGGCGGTATACCATTCACAAGATCTAACCAATTGGGAGTATAAAGGCCTGTTTGGTGATGAATTGGGTGAATTCGGTTATATGTGGGAGTGCCCGGATGTGTTTGAACTCGATGGGCAGTATTATTTGATCTTCGGCCCACAGGGAATCAGTTCCGGTAACGAGCACCATACAGCCCCGCATCACAATCGTATCTGTAAAGTTGAGATTGATGCAGATGGTTTACCGCATCTGTCGGATTTACAGGTGCTAGACTATGGTTTTGATTTCTATGCACCGCAATCACTCCAGACTCCGGATGGCCGTCGCGTACTATGTGCCTGGATGGGATTACCGGACGAAGTTAATCACCCGTCAGTAAATAATGGCTGGATCCACCAATTAAGTGGCCTACGTGAATTGAAATTTATCGATGGGCAACTAATTCAGGCGCCAATAAAAGAAATAGCTCAATTGCGTGGCGAAAAGCAATTACTGGAAATTGATAATCAGGGTGTCGATTTAAACAGCAAATCATTTGAGCTGCATATAAATCTGGTTGAAGGTGAGAAATTATCGTTATTTAAAAATGCCGATATGAGCTTCGATATTGAGTATAAAAATGGCAAGTTGGTATTTAACCGCAAAAATACTCAGGTAATGGAAGGTGATTTGATTCGCGAGTTCTCTCTGAAGAACAGAGAATTGGCAGAGCTGCAAATTTTTGCAGATCGATCATCTCTGGAAATTTTCGTCAATAAAGGAGAGGCAGTTGTCACTTCGCGCGTATTTACACCGAAGGATGCGACTCAAATTTCCTGTTTAACGATCAATAATGAAGCAAAAATTGCTCAGCTCTACCGTTTAAATACACCAAGTTCTGTGTACCTATCTAAGCCCTAACTTATAAGGGTAATCCTAATCCCCCCTTGCCTCACCTTTCGGTGGGGCTTTTTTATTCCCCCTTGCTGCACTTTCTGTGTAAGAAAGGGGGAATGATTAGCTTAGAGGTTTATCCAATTAGCTGTAGCAATTCAGCTCGACTTGGCAATGCCGACATCGCACCTTTCTGCGTAGTCGCTAAGCCGCCGCAGCAGTTACCCCAAAGTACTGCTTGACGAATAATATCGATCTGTTGCCATTGGTTTGACTCTGCAAGTTTGCACAGTAATCCACCGACAAACGCATCACCAGCTCCGGTCGTATCGACGACGCTAACCGAGCGAGCAGGAATAACTTCCTGATTGCCGCCAAACACGACTAATGTTCCTTGCGCACCAAGAGTTACCACGACCAGTGGAATATGGTATTCCTCGATAGCCTGTAAACCCGCTTGTAAACTGTCGGTTGCGGTTAGCATCGTCAGCTCTTCTTCCGAGAATTTAACTACATCAGCCAATTTGATGGCCTGATGAACAGTTGGAATCAATTCTTCAGGGTTGGCCCAGACTTCTTCACGAATATTCGGGTCAAAACTAAACGAACCACCAGCCTGCTTTAAGCGGTTAATCGCTTCAAATGTCGAACTACGGCTAGGTTCGTTGGCTAGCGCGATAGAGCAAACGTGCAACCACTGACCAGCCGAAAAATTCGGAATATCAGCAACCTGTAAGAACTGGTCGGCGCTTGGTTTCACCATAAAGGTAAAGGTGCGCTCACCGCTATCATCCAAATCAACTACTACGGTAGAGGTGCGTTGATCCTGGTCGAACACCAATCCTTTAACATCAACCAACTCGTTCACTAAAGTTTCAGCGAGAAACTTACCCATAGGATCCTGGCCGACTCGGCCAAAGAAACCACAGTTGCCACCAAGGCGGGAAATTGCAACCGCCACGTTTGCAGGTGCACCACCCGGGCATTTCAAATAGTGCGCTGCGCCGTCTGGAATCAGATCAACAACCGCATCACCGGTTAACCAAATTTTATTCATAACTACCTCCAAAAAAGTCGCGTAATTTTATCAATTTACCGGGCTTAACCAAACAGAAATAATGATAAATTTTGAACTGAAATAGGTATTTATGAGATGCGAAAGGTAGATAAAAGATACTGTTTTTGACTTTCTTCTGACTTTTAGCAAAAATGAGTTGTCTTAACGGTCAACTTGTCATTAAAACGACGAAGTTTTGTGATACTGTGCCAAGTGTGGCGAGTGGCTAAATTTTTGAAGAGACCGATTTTTTTAGCCCATTGTTGATAATTTGTATTATTATTCAATTGGTTATATTTGGCTTATGCATTATATAGTCCCCTGGGCTTCAGGTTTGGCCTGCTGTTGTACTTTTAAGACGGTTAAATTCTCATTTATGAGAATAAATGCTTAATCCGTTACATAGACTATTATTAGGCGATGCAACATGTTGAGCCGCTAATAATAGAGTGATATTTTAATCCTCGACAATCACTTGACGGTGGATTGACAATAATTTTTACCTAACTTTCTTTTTTAAGGAAAATGTCATGTTAACAAAACTATACGTTAAAGCAGCTTGTGCCCTGGAAGCAAAAAAACAACGCGGTGTAACTGCAATTGAATATGCAATCATTGGTGTAGCTGTTTCTGCAGTTGTACTAGCTGTTTTTAGTGGTTCTGGAGACGGTTCATTGAAAGGTGCACTGGATTCAGCAATGGGTACCATCAAATCCAACATCGGTAAAGCTGGTACTGTTACTAGCGGTTAATTATATAATTATTTTGCAATAGGCAGGATGGATATAATTTATCCTGTTTATTGATTAATTTTATATCCATTATTTGGACATTGAGTGGATATAAAATTAATTAAAATATTGGTTGGTATTGTAAGGAACTTCATGAATCCAAGAATCATAATTTTTATCGCTATTATTGCTATAGGCGCTGGAGTCTATGGTTTACTGGGACAATCCAAGCCAGCTCCTGAGCCAGTCGCTAAACAACAAGTTGTTGAAGAAAAAATAAAAGTATATCTGGTCAGTTCCGAGATTAATAAAGGTGAGCAGATTGAACGAGCTAAGGTAAAAATTGATTGGCTGACTAAGTCGCAAGCGAATGCCAAAGGCATCGATAAAGATATGGTCCTAGCGTTTGACTCAATACTATTGGCGCGCAAAGATCTGCCAGCCGGTGAAATTCTTTACCCTGAATTTACTATAGGGCCTAATGATACTAACTATGTGGATTTTGTGACTCAGGAAGGGCATATCCCATTCCCGATTGAAGTTGAGCCGAACTCGGTGATCGGTGGAGTGATTCATACCAATTCGGTAGTTGATATACTGGCTCTAACCACTAAAGGACAGAACCTGGCGACCAGTAGTGAGCTTTCCTCGAATACTTTCACTGGTGTCAATCTTACCCCTATATTAATGGGGATTAAGGTAATAAAAGTGGACCAGGTGGTTGAAGAATCAAATAACCCCAACCGCAGCCCAAAGAAACATACCAATCTGATTCTACAACTCACGCCTAAACAAGTAGCAACCATCACGGTAGCGAAAAAAATTGCTCAACTGGAAATTCATAAATCGGTGGGTGATGTGGGTAAGCACGAACTTTCTGCGGATGCCGGCGACGTTTTAGATGACTATAAATCAATAAAAGAATTCCGTGCGGATAGTGCAAGAATTAATTAAGGAATAATAAGCATGAAGTTTAAACGCTCAGTGGTGCAGGGTATTACGGCTTGCCTGATATTTTTCATCTCGATTTGTACTCAGGCTGAGATGGTGGTTAACCTTTCAGAAGGGCAGGCTCAATCTATCTCATTGCAACGTAATATCGGTTCGGTGTTTATCGCTGATCCTAAAGTGGCTGACTATCAGGTTATCGACCGGGAAAAGATTGTTATTTTCGGTAAAACTGTTGGTTCAACATCATTGATGGTGTTTGATGAAGAAGGTAAAACCCTGGTTCAACGTACTCTGGTCGTTAATAAGAGCCTGGTGCATATTCAACAGCAAATTCAGCTACGCTACCCTAATTCTGAAGTCACCATCTACAACCTGGGTGATCAGGCGGTGCTCAGTGGTACTGTGCCAACTGAGCGCGAAAAACAAGAGATTGCTGAAATCGTAGGTGAGCTGCTGAATAAGCAGTCCACTGATACCGAAGTACAATGGAACGTTGACGGTCAGTCGCAAAAAATGGATTTTATGAAAAAGCGCGACTTTAAAGGCTTGGTCAATAATATCGAGGTGGCAACCACCAAACAGGTTAACGTTAAACTAACCGTTGCAGAAGTTTCACATTCATTTTTAGAAGAATTTGGTATTGATATCGGTACCGGTGGCCGTTCATCGGGTGTTTTTGTTGATGCTGTACAGCATTTTAGCGCCAGTGATATTGTATCGGTAATTACCGCAATTGGTGATGATAGTGTTGGTCAGGTTCTTGCTCAGCCAAACTTATCGGTAATCTCTGGTGAAGCAGCAAGTTTCCTGGTCGGTGGTGAACTGCCTATGGTTACCGTGATTGATGGTACTGCATCAATTAGCTACAAAGAGTACGGTATCCGCTTGGAACTTATGGCTAAAGTGTTGCGTGACGACCAAATCAAACTGGCACTAATGCCTGAAGTGAGTTCGTTAGATACGCAATACAGCAATGATACTTACGATATTCCGGCATTAAAAACGCGTAAAGCGCGCACAACCGTTGAGTTGGGTGACGGGCAAAGTTTTGTCTTAGGTGGTCTGCTAAGCTCAGAAGAGACTGAAGCATTAAGCAAAATCCCATTTGCTGGCGATATTCCGGTATTAGGTGCGTTGTTCCGTCATACACAAACTGAACGTAATAAAACCGAACTGGTGATTATCGCCACAGTAAACCTGGTCGGTCCGGTTCAGACCAACCAGATTCAATTACCGACCATGCAGCGTACTTCAACGCTCGAACGTTTCTTCGGTTGGACAACAAAAAATTCACAACAATATCCTGCGCATAATGTATTAAAACAGGGAGGATTCATCGAATGATTAAGCTACCTCTAATTGTCGGTCTGGCTTTCGCTTTGATCGGTTGTGCACAGGTTGTCGATCGCCAGGGCAGTTACGCAGATTTGTATCCGGTTGAGTATGCAATGGGATTCGATTTGGATAATGTTGCACAGAAACAAGCTGAAAAGCAGTTGGACCAGTTTATTGACCAATACTGGACGTTGATTGTTAATCACCCGGTTGCACTATCTTCTTCGAGTTCTAAAGGTGAGCAATTAGCCCAAGCGGCTAAGCGTAATTTGCTAAAACGTGGTGCTGAGCCGGAAAATGTTAAGCTAGAGCAGCAGAACGATGTGGATGCTTTCGATTTCGAAATTTCGATTTTAAAATATAACGTTGCAGTAGAAGATTGTCCTTATCACTCAATTAATAACTACGACCAAGGTTCTGATGGTTGCTATGTTGAACGTTTACGTTGGACTTCGATGACTCGTCCGGAAAGAATGTTGACCGATAATAACCAATCTGTTGAAAATAAATAGGTAAGCCGATGTTTGATTTAGTTGATCTGCTGAAGAAAAATGGTAGCGAGTCCCAGGTTAAGCAGAAAATTACGTCGGTACTATTCTATCAAACGGAAAAGTGCCGGGAATTGGTACTGGAAGCCTACCGTTTTGAAGGTATCAGTGATCCGGAAATTCTGACTAACGATGATTTAAGCATCTCTGATCACGTACGCCAGCAAAGTATTGAAATTGTAATTGTCGAGCTGAATGATAGTGAGAATGTCACTCGGGATGCTGAGCGTATTAGCCACCTGTTACCAAGCCATGCTTCGGTTATTGTGATTGGTAGTGAAGATGCGATTTCTACTATTCGTAATCTGAAAGAGATGGGTTTTTATTATCTGTTCTGGCCGATCACCAAGCAGGAATTGGTCGACTTTGTTAAAAGCGTAAATAAAAACCGCGAATCGAATATCGGGCCAGGGCAAAAGCGCCGCGCTAAACGTGTTGCCGTTATCGGTTCAAAGGGTGGAGTTGGTGCCACATTATTGGTTGCAGAAGTGGCACATCAGTTGGTTGATGATAAAAAAGCCACTTGTGTGGTGGTTGATCATAACTATCATGCCGGTAATATTGATGTGATGCTTGGGATCACCGAATTTGAAAAGCGTGCTGTGCAAAGTGGTGCCTTATTGACCGGTCTTGACCTCGCGACTGCGCGAGGGCTAGTTGCTCGTCAAAGTGATAAGCTCAGTATTCTTTCATTAACATCTGCCGATTTATCCAGCAGTGAATTGCAAGAGTATACCGAAGCCGTTATTGATACATTAGCTTCTGAAGTTAACTTTATTATTGAAGATATGTCGGCCTCGGCAACTGATCCTTATCAGGCGGATGCTTCTTGGCTCGATAGTGATTGCGTAATTTTGGTGATAGCCCCGACAGTCTCTTCGGTACGAGATGCTGCACGAATTAAAAAACGTTTAGATACCATGCCTGAAAGTTCCAGGCCTCGTTTAATCGTTGTCATTAATAACGTATTACCGGAGAAATTTGCTACGGTGCAATTGCCAGAGATTGAAAAATTTCTTAACTACAAACCACAAGTCGTTATTCCGTTTGTCGGCTCTGCATCTCAGGATGTGATTGATGGTAAGCGTCTGGCAAAATCGAATAGTAAGCTAAGTGGCGCGTTAACTCGTCTGGTTTCGCTGATTCTGGGTGAATCTACCGAAGGCAAAAATAAATCAGGTCTTTTTTCGCTATTCAGCAAAGGCACCAATAAATGATCAGCACTAAAGAGATCTACGTAAAGCTGCGTAAACAGATATTTGATGCGCTTGATCCGGCGGTGGTGACTGAACTAAGCCGTGATCAGCTACTCAAACAGCTGACCAATGCGGTGGATCTGCTGATCGACCAGGATCATATTATCGTTTCCAGTCTGGCGCGCCGCGACTTTGTGACTCATCTGGTTGATGAATTAATCGGCCTGGGGCCCCTTCAGGGCCTGATGGATGATGAATCGATTACCGATATTATGATTAACGGGCCACAGGCAGTTTATGTAGAACGAAATGGCCTGGTTGAAAAGTCTTCTGTGACTTTTATTGATGAAGCTCAATTATTAGAAATTGCTAAGCGAATTGCCAGCCGGGTAGGACGCCGGGTCGATGAGTCATCACCGACCTGTGATGCGCGTTTACAAGATGGCAGCCGGGTAAATATTGTTATCCCGCCAATCGCGATTGATGGTACAACCATCTCAATTCGTAAGTTTAAAAAGCAGAGTATCGATTTTTCTAAGCTATGCGAATTCGGCGCGATGAGTGAGGAGATGGCTCAGGTGCTGATGGTTGCTGCGCGCTGCCGCCTGAATATTCTGATTTCTGGTGGTACAGGCTCTGGTAAAACCACCATGCTCAATGCGTTATCTCAGTTTATTTCTGAGCGTGAACGTATCGTTACTATCGAAGATGCCGCAGAATTGCGTTTACAACAGCCGCACGTGGTACGTCTTGAAACCCGAACAGCGGGGATTGAAAACACCGGCCTGATTAACCAGCGTGATTTGGTGATTAACTCACTGCGTATGCGCCCGGATCGCATAATTGTTGGTGAGTGTCGTGGCCCGGAAGCGTTTGAGATGCTGCAGGCAATGAACACTGGTCACGATGGTTCGATGTCTACGTTGCATGCAAACTCGCCCCGTGATGCGCTGGCTCGTGTTGAAGCGATGGTGATGATGGCGACCAACAACCTGCCGCTAGAAGCGATTCGCCGTACCATAGTGAGTGCGGTCGATATTATTATTCAGATTAGCCGTTTGCACGATGGTAGCCGTAAGGTAATGAATATTACCGAAGTAATGGGCCTTGAAGGTCAGAGCGTGGTAATGGAAGAACTGTTCCGTTTCCAGGCCAATCATCATCAATCCCAAGATGGAAAAGTTGAAGGTAACTTTATTACCCCGGGGATTATGCAGCGTTCAGTTTTAATGGAAAAAGCCCGCTTCTTTGGTCTGGAGCAACAGTTAGCGAATGCATTTAGAACGGGAGAGCGTCAATGATTGCACTGGTGTTAATTGCGCTAGGTGTCATTGCATTAATCTTTGGTCTGCGCAAAGAGCGTAGCCGTCATGATTATCTGGCCGAGTTCAATAAAACCAATACCATTAAAGCGGTAGTCAGTGACCAACAGGTTATCGATTTAAAGTCCTTGTTAGAGCAGAGCTGGCGCGATTATTTAAAAGCGCGTTGGAATAACCTGAAAAAACAACTTGGTAAGTACCCGTTGCTTAAGCTATTAGGTGTGTCGGCGGTATTAGTCTTTCTTTCGATACAGGTCAATAACAACTTTGTTCGTGCCGAACAGTGGCAGGTCAGTGTCAGTGTATTGATTGCCGGACTATTTCTGTTTTATCAATGGTTACAGTCGCGCGAACAGAAGATGTTTGAAACTGCTTTCCCGGATGCGCTAAATATGATGACCAGTGCGATCTCTTCCGGTGAAAGTATTATGCATGCGATTATGTATGTAGGTAAAACCCTGGAAGGTGAAGTCGGTAAAGAATTTAAAGTGATGGGCCAGCGTATGCAGCTCGGTGAGCCGATCGATGATGTTTTCCGCAAATCTTGTGCTCGTTTTCCTTACCCGTCATTCTATTTCTTTGTTATCTGCTTGCGGGCCAATATTCAGCGTGGCGGCCAACTTAAAGATATTATGATGCGTTTAAACCGGATGATGTTCAACTCTCGTGCAGTCGATAAGAAAAAGATGTCTATGACTGCAGAAGCGCGGATGTCAGTTAAGATCGTTGCGGCTATCCCATTTTTCTTTTTGTTCATTCTCCAGTACCTTAGCCCGGAGAACTATGAATTTGTAATGTTTAACGCTGCCGGTCGGCCGATTTTGTATTACGTATTGATCAGTGAAGCTATCGGTATTGGTATTATTTGGTTTTTGATGAGAGGAGCAGAATAATGTTTGATCGTCTTCTCGAGTTTTTTGTTCAGAATCCATTGACTGCCTTTAGCCTGATTGCCATTTTAGTTGGTCTATGGATGTTGGATGTTTCACTACGCAGCCATAAAAATGAGCAGCGCTTAAAAGCATTCAACCTCGATCCTAGTGGACGCAAGAAAGAAGAGAAAAAGAAATTTATCGAGGCTATGGTTGAATTTTTTGACCAGGCTTTTTCCAGCGACCCGCGGGAAGTGACACGTAAGTTTGCTGCAGCAGGTTTCTATCATCCTTATTGGGCCAAGTTTTATATCCCAGTCAAATATATCGTGCTCATTTCCGGTGGGTTAGCAATAGTTTTTTATGACTATACAACCTTCAAAGGCTTATCAACCATTGTTATTCATATCGCAATTTGGTTGGTAGTGATTATTATACTGCCAGATGCGTATTTAAATGTTAAAGCCAAACGTATGACTCGCACTATTTCCGGTCGCTTGCCTTATCTGTTGGATTTAATGGCGGTTTGTGTGCAGACGGGGATGACGATTGAAGCTGCAATTCGTTACTTATCTAAAGAGATGGAAGCCTTTGACAAAGATATCGCTGTTTTATTAACCCGGGTGAATGATCGTTCGAATATCGTCGGCTTACCTGTGGCGTTAGAAGAACTGTACCAGCGAGTGCCTTCCAATGAAATGCGTAGCTTTGTGATGACATTAAATCAGAGCTTACATTATGGTTCTTCGATCTATTCGGTGTTAAGTACTCTGTCTGCCGATATTCGTGAGGTGCAGTTACTTACGATCGAAGAAAAGATCGGTAAGCTGGCGGCTAAAATGTCCGTTCCTTTGATTTTGTTTATTATGATGCCGATTGTAATTCTGGTTGCAGCACCAGGGGTAATGAGGATGCTAGCTAATGTTTAAGTTTAAGCACCGTGGTTTATGGTTAGTGATTGTCTCCAGCGTGGTATTAAGTGGTTGTGTTGCATCGCAAACTGGTTCAACAAAAGATGGGCTAGCAAAAAAATATTCCAATGAACAGCTATTGGTCAGCAGCGGTAACCATGAAGAGTTAATTAAACTTTATAAACAGCAATTATTACAGCAGGATTCGGTTGAGACTCGCGCGAAACTGGTTCGTTCTTATATTGAAATTAAGGATTTTGAATCGGCACTGTTCTATATCCAGCCTTTAATGGAAATTGAATCGGTTAGTGCGGATGCCTATTTTTTATATGGTAAGGCCCAATTTGGTTTAAGTGACTACCCTCAAGCTGAATCTGCTTTAAATAAGTCGGTACAGCTCGATCCAAACCATGGTGAAGCACTTAATTTGTTAGGGGTACTGGCTGCTTATAACGGTGCATATGATTTAGCACGTAAACGCTTTGTTGAAGCACGGCAAAAAATGGTTGATGATGTAAAAATCAAAAACAATCTGGCAATGGTGGATCTGATTGACGGCCATTATCAGGCGGCTGTTGAGAAATTAACGCCATTACTGTCGCAGGCTAATCCATCCGAGAAAGTAAAATCTAACCTGGCATTTGCTTATGCCAAACTGGGGATGTTTGAACAGTTTGAACAGTTGGTGGCGAATAGTCGTATGACTAAAGCGGATGCCAAAGCTGTATTCGAACAGTTAGCGCAAATCGAGCTGAAAGCTATGGAAGGGCCTCCAGAATTTCTCGCTGGCGAAAATATCCAGCTTGACTAAGAAGGAATGAAATAAAGATGAAGTTTCGTTTTAGTCGTAAAAAAAACAGAGGGGTAGCCGCGATTGAGTTTGCTATCGGCTTTATTTTTTTCTGGTATATGATTGCCGCTTGGGTTGAGATGAGTTTTATGTCGTATGTATCGGCAGTTGGTGATCTAGCTATATCTAGTGCATCTCAATATGCAAAAAAGTATGATAGCACCGATTTTGCTACTCGATTTAACCAACAACTAACAGGTTCTTCTGACAGTTTGTGGAAAAATTTCATTAACACATCTAATTATAGTACTACGGTTTATTATTTGGATGATTTCAGTGATCTAACTACAAATACATTAGATTGTGAGCCTGCAGAAGATGAGAGCAACGCAGAATGTGGTACATCTAGCGGTAGTGCCATTGCGTTATATAGAGTGACCTATAATTATGATCCTATGTTTAATTTCTTTTTAGATTCCGATTTAGTATTTAGTCGAGAAGTTATTGTTATTCAGGAAAATCAACGTGACCAATTTATTACTAATTAAAAAAGGTCGGAAAAAACAGGGTGGTAACTTCACGATTGAGTTAGCCATTATCGGCATATTCTTTTCATTATTGATTGCGTTTAGTGGTGATGTGATTATTAAGTTATCTATTAAAGGTAAATTGGATCGCATGGCATTCTCTGCTGCTAGCATTATGAAAGAGAGAACGCAATTATTTAGTGGAGGTACTCAACCTTCAAATTCAGACTCTAGTAAAGTTGTCACTGTTGTTTCTAACTCGTTAAACAGAACAATTTCCGATTTTGATAGTAGTAAATTTGGTATGAGAATTGAAGTCTTTGGCGTGGACAACTCAGGAGACGTTGTTACTAATTATACATACGAAAAGGTTGGTAAGTCATGTTCTACAGTTAAACCAGATGAAAGCTTATTTGTGACAACAGCGTGGGGAAATAGTATCACTCTATATCAAACAACAGTATGCTACGAAACTAACAATTGGTATGGAAGTTTGGTAAATAAGACCTTTAATTACGTTCAATCATATGCTGCGGTAATGGGGAGGTAGAGTGAATAAGTCTATTTCTAAACTAAAGCAATCTGGACATGCCGCATTATTGTTCGCGATGATTGCTCCGGTACTTTTTGGTGTATTCACATTAGGTACAGATGGCGCTAGAGCGTTGCAAGACAAGGCGCGTTTAAGTGAAGCATCTGAGGTGGCTAGTCTAGCGATATCTGCGGTAGACGCATCAACAGAAACGGTTCAAAGGCGGATATTTACAGATTATATTCAATACTATTTTCCTCATTCTACTGTAGACCAAAGCTCTATTAATGTTGAGCGGATCATTTGTTCTTCTACAAGTACTGAGTGTCCCTTGAGTAGTGGCGAGGAGAGGTATATAAAGTATCAGGTCACAGGAAGTATTTCTTCAAAAAGTTGGTTTCCTGGAAATAATACCATTGTAGGTTTTGGAGACACATATGATGTTGCTGGACTAGCGACCGCAAAAAAATACCAATCTAATGTTGTTGATGTAACCTATGTAGTTGATCACTCATCTTCGATGTTGTGTTCACCTGGAGAACCTTGGAGTAACTCTGGCTGTACCCAGTCAAATAGTAATAGCAGATACAATGTAGTCAAAGAAATTATCGATGAAGTTAATACCGAACTCGAAGAGTTTGATTCAAAAAATATTATATATGATCAAAATAATAATGTTATTAAAAGTCAGATTGCTTATGCAGGGTTTAATTCTTATGCCCATCAAGCCGATAATTCAGAAGCCTATGCGGTATGTGATATTGATTATCGAGTATTTAATACAAAACAAGATTGGTTTTGGATTAATGGTCAATGGCGAAAAAAAACTGCATTATATGATTTAAATTATGCGACTACTGCTTCGGTTAGTAATATTTTTGATAGCGTGAAAACATGTAGAACCCAATGGAGTTGGTTAGGCAATGATTACTACTATAATCATGGTTATTCAAAGATAGAGGGTACATTTTATAATTTATCATTGAGTTATAATTATACTCATTTTTCAAGTGCTTTTGATACTTTCAAAGCAAGTGGGTGTACAAATTCAGTTCAAGGTTTAATACAAGGTGCTAGAGTTGTAGAGCAGGCCTTAAAGAACGGAACGGGTAATTCGAAGCAACTTATTATTATCATTTCAGATGGAATGGATGTTGCCGATGGTTGTGGTGATTCATACGGGACTGATGCAATAACTACATCGCTAGTTAAAGACTATGGGTTATGTGAAAATATACGTACTCGGTTAGATAGCTACACTGTATCGGGTCAGGGAGACGTAGAGACTCGAATCGCATTAGTAGGTTTTTCTTATTTAGGTAGTGAAGGTGTTTATGCCAATCAGGGCTTAACATCCTGTGTCGGTAATGAAAGTAATATATATTCTGCGTCGAGTGGATCTGAGTTGAAGACCGCGATACTGGGATTAATTTCTGAAGAATATGGTCGTCTAATTACGAATGACTAAAACAATAAGGCTAATAACTATGAAAACTAAACTATTAACACTCCTTACCATCACCTCTGCTATTAGCCTTAGCGCACAGGCAGAGACCACTGTAGTTGAACATTACTGCGGTAAAGATGGCGTAAAATTTAAAGAATCCGTACAGGTTGACGGCGCGCAGCGGGTTTATGTCGGTTTTGGCGGCAAAACTCAGGTATTGGCCAAAGATAAAGTTACCGAGCCGGAAAGCTTGGTGCAAGAACTGGATACTAGTTTCGAAACTACTCAAGGTTGCGAGGATTTTCTGATTCGCCGATATAAGCAGGATCCGGTTGCACGAGTTACTTTTGAATTTAACAAAGATGCAGTAACGCCAGCCGCTAAGTTCGTTCTAGACGGCGTTGATGGTAAAGATATTACTTACAATATCGTTGGTAATACCGACTCAGTAGGTGCTGAATCTTATAACCTGGAACTGGGTGGTGCTCGCGCTCACGAAGTAGCACAATACCTGGAAGAAAACGGCCTGCCTTATGGTTCAGTGCGAGTTATTTCACTGGGTGAAATGGCGCCAATTGCACAGAATACCACTGCCGAAGGGCGCGCACTTAACCGCCGTGTAGATATTACTCTGGCCAAATAAAACTTAATACCTTCAAATAATTTGAACATCAAAGCCAACTCAGTCCGGTTAAGTCTGTCGTTGGCTTTTTTTATACTCTAGTTATCAGAATAAGATGTATAAGAGGTCGTGATGGGGAAATTAGTCGAAGGTGTATGGCAGGATGTCTGGTATGACACCAAAAGTAGCAATGGGCAGTTTGTCCGCGAAGATGCCGGTTTTCGCAACTGGATCGAAAGCAAGCCTGAAGCCAAGTTCAAGCCTGAATCGGGCCGTTACCATCTTTATGTTTCCCTAGCCTGCCCTTGGGCGCATCGTACGTTGATTTTCCGCCAGTTAAAGCAGTTAACTGAGCATATCGATGTCACGGTTGTCTGCCCGGATATGCTCAATCACGGTTGGGTATTTGGTATTCCGGAACCATTGTTTGGTCATCACTATCTACATCAGATTTACACCCAGGCAAAATCTAATTATACCGGACGTGTTACGGTGCCAGTGTTATGGGATAAAAAGTTGAATACCATCGTTAGCAACGAGTCTGCCGATATTATTCGTATGTTTAACAGCGCGTTTAACGATCTGACCGATAATCACGACGACTTCTACCCACTGGAACTACAGGCAGAAATAGACCAGTGGAATCAATTTATTTATCCTGCGATTAACAACGGCGTCTATCGTTGTGGCTTTGCTACTACCCAACAAGCTTATGAAGAGGCGTTTAATAACTTATTTAACGCGTTGGAGAAGGTTGAGACGCATTTGAGCCAGTCACGTTACTTATGTGGTGATCGGCTGACCGAGGCAGATTGGCGCTTGTTTACCACGTTAGTGCGCTTTGATGCAGTTTATGTTGGGCATTTTAAGTGCAATAAAAAACGGATTGAGGATTATCCGAATTTACAGGGTTACCTGCGTGAGTTATACCAGATCCCGGCTGCCAAAGAGACGACCGATTTTTATCATATTAAGCGTCATTACTATTTCAGCCATAAGATGATTAACCCAACCCAAATCGTTCCGGAAGGGCCGTTGTTGACGCTGAATATGCCGCATAATCGACAGTGATAAATTTGGGGTCATAGTCAGCTTTGCTGACTATGACCCCAAATCCTAGCATATATCAAACAAATTAAGCTTGATTCGCCGCTTGATCAGCCTGAATAGCAGTCAGTGCGATAGTGTAAACAATATCGTCAACCAGTGCGCCGCGAGACAGGTCGTTAACCGGTTTACGCATGCCCTGCAGCATTGGACCGATAGAAACCAAATCAGCAGAACGTTGAACCGCTTTGTATGTTGTATTACCGGTGTTCAGATCTGGGAATACAAATACAGTTGCTTTACCAGCAACCGGAGAATTAGGCGCTTTAGAAGCTGCCACGTTTTCCATAATTGCCGCATCGTACTGTAGAGGACCATCGATAACTAAATCAGGGCGTTTTGCCTGAGCAAGTTGAGTCGCTTCACGTACTTTATCTACGTCTGCACCTTTACCAGAAGTACCGGTAGAGTATGAGATCATTGCAACGCGAGGATCGATACCGAATGCTTTCGCAGAATCTGCAGATTGAATTGCAATTTCGGCTAATTGCTCAGCGGTTGGATCCGGGTTGATTGCACAGTCACCATAAACCAGCACTTGGTCAGGTAGCAGCATAAAGAACACAGAAGACACGATAGACGCATTTGGTGCAGTCTTAATGATCTGGAACGGAGGAACGATAGTGTTCGCTGTGGTGTGAACTGCACCAGACACCAGACCGTCAACTTCGTTGGCTTCTAACATCATAGTGCCAAGGAATACGGAATCTTCCAGTTTTTCACGGGCAACGACTTCCGTCATACCTTTTGAGCCACGTAGTTCAACTAAGCGAGCTACATAGTTTTCACGAACTTTGTCAGAATCGATAATTTCAACGCCAGCGCCAAGTTCAACACCTTGCTGAGCCGCAACACGTTTGATCTCTTCTGGGTTACCCAGAAGTACACAGTTAGCGATACCGCGTTCAGCACAGATAGCTGCAGCTTTAACTGTCCGAGGTTCGTCACCTTCAGGCAGAACGATGCGCTTATTGGCTTTACGGGCAAATTCTGTTAGCTGGTAACGGAATGCTGGCGGGCTCAGACGACGGATACCTTGAGTACCTTCAGTCAGTGAATCGATCCATGGGCCATCAATATGGCTGGCAACGTGGTTGTTAACCAGTTCGATACGCTGTTTATCGTCAGCCGGAACTTCCAGGCTGAAGCTTTGCAGGTTCAGCGAGGTCTGCCAGGTATTACCTTGAGCTTTGAAGATTGGCAAGCCAGTCTCAAATGCTGGTTTACATAATGCCGCAATTTCTTTTGGAATATCGTAGCCACCGGTTAGCAGTACGGCACCGATTTCCACACCGTTCATTGCCGATAATGCTGCCGCAACAATAACGTCCGGGCGGTCAGCTGATGTTACCAGAAGTGAACCTGGGCGGAAGTGCTCAATCATGTTTGGAATTGAGCGAGCGCAGAAAGTGATACTTTTAATCCGGCGGGTATTGATATCACCTGCGTTGATAATATCGGCTTTCAGGTGCTTCGCCATATCGATTGCACGGGTCGCGATCAGATCGATGCTCCATGGCACACAACCTAACACGCGAATCGGGCTTGAGTTAAAGATTTGCATTACTTCCAGGTTAGCCTGAGAAGTCAAATCGGCATCATCGAAGATTTCTGAAAGGTCAGGGCGAGTTCGGCCTGCTTCGTCAACCGGGGCGTTCAGTTTGTTGATGATAACGCCAGAGATGCTCTTATTCTTAGTACCGCCAAAGTTAGAACAGGCAACTTCAATACGCTCTTTTAGCTGGGTCGGGTTATCAGTGCCCGGAGTGGCAACAAACACGATCTCTGCACCAAGAGTCTGTGCGATTTCTGCGTTAACTTGGTTGGCGAACGGGTGTTTACGGGTTGGAACCAGACCTTCAATCAGAGTGACTTCTGATTCAGCATTCACTTGATTGTAACGTTCAACGATGGTTTCCAGCAACACGTCCATCTGTTCAGTACCAATGTATGCTTCTGCCTGAGACATCGGTACTGGTTCAGCAATTTTGATATTGATGTTGGTGCTAAGAATAGTTGACGTTAAGTCCGGTTGATCGCCACCACTGCGCGGTTGTGCGATTGGCTTATAGAAAGAGACCGAAACCCCTTTACGTTCCATAGCGTGGATGACGCCTAAGCTTACACTGGTTAAGCCTACGCCAGCGCTAATAGGAACAAGCATAATTGTACGAGACATGGCAAGAGTACCTATAGCAATAATATTGTTTAACCCAGTTGAAGGGTTATAAAGAACAATGGGCAGAGTAAGAAAAACAGAGCCCCATAAGCAAACTGGCTAACTCAGTGAGTTAGCCAGTGATTCTAAATTAAAGTCCCGCCAGGCGAGCAGTATCTTCTGCGATGACCAACTCTTCATTGGTTGAAATCACCATCGCTGGGATGCGGCTGTCAGCAGTTGTGATAACACCTTCGCCGCCGAAACGCGCTTTCAGGTTAGCGTCGCCATCAACAGTGATACCGAAGATGCTTAAACGGTTTAATACCATCTCACGGATAGGTGCAGAGTTTTCACCGATACCACCGGTAAATACGATAGCGTCAAGACGTCCGTCCATGCTTGCAGTGTAGCCAGCTACGTATTTAGCTAAACGGTGGCAGAATACGTCCATTGCGCGAGTTGCTTCTTCTTTTTCACCGTAGTTATCTTCAACGAAACGGCAGTCTGAAGTCACTTCAGTCAGACCTAACAGGCCAGACTCTTTAGTTAGCATGTTGTTGATTTGCTCAACCGAATAACCCAAAGCATCGTGTAAGTGGAAAATGATCGCAGGATCGATATCGCCACAACGAGTACCCATTACTAGACCTTCAAGTGGAGTCAGCCCCATTGAAGTATCCACTGATTTACCATCTTTAATTGCACATACTGATGCGCCGTTGCCCAAGTGGCAGTTGATGATGTTTAGTTGATCAGCAGGTTTGCCTAAACGTTCAGCCGCTTCGCGAGCGATAAACAGGTGAGAAGTACCGTGCATACCGTAACGACGGATGCCGTGCTCTTTATACAGTTTGTATGGCAGAGCGTATAGGTATGACTCTTCAGGCATAGTCTGGTGGAAAGCAGTGTCAAACACTGCAACGTTTTTCAGCGCTGGGAAAGCGTGTTGCGCTGCTTTAATACCAATGATGTGTGCTGGGTTGTGCAGCGGTGCAAAAGTCGCAGACTCTTCAATACCTTTCAGTACAGAATCACAGATCAGTGCAGATTGAGTAAACTGTTCGCCGCCGTGTACCACACGGTGACCGATTGCAGCCAGGTTAGCAGCGAGTTCAGGTTTAGATGCAAGAATAGTGTCTACCATGAAAGATAAAGCTTCTTCATGAGCAGCACCATTACCTAGTTGTGCTTCATGTTTGCCACCATCAATTTTCCATTTAATACGTGCTTCTGGAAGGTGCAGACATTCTGCAAGACCGGTTAAATGTTCATTGCCGTTGTCCGCATCAACAATCGCAAATTTAAGAGAAGAACTGCCGCAGTTTAAAACTAAAACTAGCTTTGACATGAGTAACTACCTGTACAATCGGTTTGGTTAAATAAAAGTTGAACAAAGAATATAGGCGATGCAATAGGTTATCGCGTTAGCTTTGGTCAAAAAAACTTCAAATATAAGTGCAAGCACATCACAAAGTGACATAAAGGCTTACATCTTTGTTAAATTCACGGTTGCTTTAGTAACAATTAGCAGCAACAATGAAATTACAGGGCTCGCAAGGATTTGCGAAGTGGGCCTAATATAACAAAAAAAATTGAAAAAATATTATGAAAAACCAAGTTTTTGCAAAAAAAGTTGAACGATTCAACTCATTTTGAGAAGAACCGGGTTGTGAGTGAGAGTGAAGCCTATGCGTAATGATATCGGAATGGTCCACAATCTACGCGATGGACAGAAATATATGGACACCTGGCCTATGCGCAAGGAACTGGCAATGCTGTTTCCTGAACATAGAGTGATTAAAGCGACACGCTTTGGTATTAAAGTGATGCCAGCGGTAGCGGCTATTAGCGTATTAACCCAGATGGCTTTTAATAATGTCGCGTTTCTGCCTCAGGCTATTGTAATGGCCATTTTTGCGATTAGTCTGCCGTTACAGGGAATGTGGTGGTTGGGTAATCGGGCTAACACGGCGTTACCTCCTTCTTTAGCCTCCTGGTATCGTGAGCTTCACCATAAAATTATTGAGTCTGGTTTCGCTCTGGAACCAGCAAAATCTCAACCGCGTTATAAAGAGCTGGCATTTATTCTTAATCGGGCTTTTCGTCAACTGGATGAAACCGCATTGGAGCGTTGGTTCTAATTACACTAATTTGCTCAATAAATAGCCTGCACAAAGTAAGCCTCTTTGCCTTAAAAAGAGGCTTTTTTGTGCATTTTAAAGCCCAAAATTGGGCACTTTGACCCACGATTGTGCGGCTTCGTATTTTTCAAATTCCCAATGTAAATCTTGCTTCCCTTTGATGTTACTTACTGGTAAATATGTTGTTCACAGGCGTAAAAATACGCACATTTAATAATAAAAACACAACATCCATAGCATAAAGCTTCGTAACAAGGAGTTCAGATGAAAGCAGGTACACTATTAGTTACAGCTGCATTAGCAGGTGCGGCATTACTCTCTTCCACCAGTATCATGGCGAAAACCGCAAAAGTGGCGGTTTCGCAAATCGTAGAGCACCCAGCTCTTGATGCCACTCGTCAGGGATTACTTGATGGCTTGAGTGCCAAAGGGTATGAAGAAGGTAAAAACCTCGAGTTCGAATTTAAAACCGCGCAGGGTAATCCGGCAATTGCGGTGCAGATTGCACGTCAATTTGTTGGTGAAGAACCTGATGTATTAGTCGGTATTGCAACACCAACCGCACAAGCTCTTGTTTCTGCGACCAAGTCTATTCCTGTTGTTTTCACTGCTGTAACCGATCCTGTTGGGGCGAAGTTAGTCAGCCAGTTGGAAAAACCTGGAAAAAATGTGACAGGCCTTTCTGATCTTTCTCCGGTTGCACAGCATGTTGAGTTAATCAAAGAGCTACTACCTAATGTGAAAACCATCGGCGTGGTTTATAACCCGGGTGAAGCGAATGCGGTCAGCCTGATGGAACTACTTAAATCAAGTACAGAAGCGGCTGGTCTACAGTTAGTTGAAGCGACTGCGCTGAAGAGTGCTGATGTACAGTCTGCCACGCAGGCGATTGCAGCGAAATCTGATGTGATTTATGCGTTGATCGATAACACCGTAGCCAGCGCGATTGAAGGTATGATCGTTGCAGCTAACCAAGCTAAAACCCCAGTATTTGGTGCAGCAACTTCTTATGTAGAACGCGGTGCGTTTGCCAGCCTTGGTTTTGACTACTATCAGATCGGTGTTCAGACTGCAGATTATGTAGCCGCTATCCTTGAAGGTACTGAACCAGGTTCACTGGATGTTAAAGTAGCGAAAGGTTCTGATCTTGTGATTAACAAAGGTGCTGCGGATAAACTTGGTGTGACTATTCCTCAGTCAGTGTTAGATCGCGCAACTAAAATTATCGAATAATTATTAAGGGTGGGGGAAATACCCCACCTTAGTTTTTAAGCAGAAAGGGAGTCCGTATGTCTGCTTTTGCTTTTTTTGGGGCCTTAGAAATTGGGCTTGTTTACGGGTTAGTGGCGTTAGGTGTGTATCTGACGTTTCGCGTGCTCGATTTTCCCGACCTTAGTGTTGATGGAAGTTTTCCGATGGGTGCCGCAGTAGCAGCCACGGCCATAGTCTCAGGTATTGACCCTTGGATTGCGACCTTTATGGCGATTATCGCAGGCGCAGTTACCGGATGGGTTACAGCATTTCTTACCGTTCGTTGCGGCATTTTAAATTTGCTGGCTTCGATTTTAACCATGATTGCGGCATTCTCAATTAATATCCGCATTATGGGACGCCCGAATGTGGCGTTAATTGGTTCGGATACCATTCTGACGCCATTTGAAAGTATGGGTAATGCCATGTATATCCGTCCGTTGGTGGTGGGAGTACTGGTGTTACTTTCTGCTCTGTTTATCGTTCGGTTACTGAACAGTGATTTTGGCTTAGGGTTACGTGCAACGGGCGTGAACGCTCGTATGGTTGCCGCTCAAGGGGCCAGCACAGCGTTCTATACCTATTTTGGTCTTGCTCTGTCCAATGGTTTCGTTGGCTTTTCTGGCGCGCTGTTTGCTCAAACCAACAGTTTTGCCGATGTCACTTCAGGGGTCGGTACCATTGTGGTTGGCCTCGCTGCGGTAATTCTTGGTCAGACGTTGATTCCGGGTAAGAAAATCTGGGTAGCGGTAGCGGCAGTTATTATTGGTTCGGTGCTATATCGTCTGGCTGTGGCGTTTGCTTTAAGTACCGGTATGTTTGGTCTTCAGGCATCGGATCTTAACCTGGTTACTGCGGTACTGGTTGCTCTGGCGTTAATTATGCCACGGATGAAAAAACGGATGAATTCAAGAAAGTCGGCTGGAGGTAGAGCATGATTCGCTTAGAAAATATTCAGGTGACTTTTAATCCGGGTACCATTCTGGAAAACCGTGCACTACGTGGTATTGATCTGCAGGTTCCCGAGCATCAGTTTTTAACCGTGATCGGTTCTAACGGTGCAGGTAAATCGACTTTATTAGGTGCGGTTACCGGCGAAACGCCAATGATTGGCGGGAAAGTGTTGATTGATGAAACAGACGTAACCCGACAAACCGTTGACCAGCGCGCTAAGTTATGTGCGCGTGTGTTCCAGGATCCATTAGCGGGCACTTGTGGTGCTTTAACCATCGAAGAAAATATGGCGCTGGCCTATATGCGTGGCAAACGTCGCGGCTGGGCTCATTCACTTTCAAGCAACCGACGCAAACTGTTTCAGGATCGTATCAGCATTCTCGGCTTAGGCTTAGAAGATCGTTTGGGTGACAGTATCGGCTTGCTGTCAGGTGGTCAACGTCAGGCGGTCAGTCTGGTTATGGCTACTTTGTCAGAAAGTAAGCTGCTGCTACTTGATGAACATACGGCGGCACTCGATCCACGCATGGCAGCATTTATTATCGACTTAACTAAAAAAATCGTTAAAGAGTTTAATTTAACGGTAATGATGGTAACCCATTCGATGAAAGATGCGTTAGCCTGTGGTGACCGTACCGTTATGCTTCATCAGGGGAAAATTGTGCTCGATGTCGCCGGTGAACAGCGTGCCAATATGGGCGTTCCGGATCTGCTGGAAATGTTCTCTAAAGTGCGTGGCGAAGAGCTGGCGGATGATAGTTTGCTATTAGGCTGATTATTGGTTTGATAATTTTTAAGGGAGCTGCGGCTCCCTTTTTGATTGAAGCTATTTCCCTAGCTGATCCCGATAGCGATAAATCTCACTCACAATTGTATTCACCTTTGTTTGGGTGCGAATCAACATAAATAGTTCCATTGCCTGCGGGTAACCGTGGCGCAGATAGGCGAACCATTGTTTGATACGTTGTGGGAAATATTTACTCTTATCACCGCGAATTTCACAGTCGATATATTTCAGCAGTAATTCAACCACTTCCGGCCAAGGCATGGTTGGCTGATTATGTTTAACCACATTGCCCAGATTGGGGATGGTTAACGCGCCGCGACACACCATCAGGGAATCAACACCAGTCACCTGGCGACATTCAACGCCATCCTGATAATTCCAGATTTCACCATTGGCAATTAACGGTAACTTTGTGCGTTGGCGGATTTGATCAATATAGTGCCACTTAATTTCATTGGCTTTATAACCACCGACTTTAGTCCGGGCATGGACGGTCAGTTCATTGGCTCCGGCCTGTTCAATGGCATCAACAATAGCAAAACAGTCATCCGGGTTGGAAATACCTAAGCGGATTTTGGCGCTAACCGGAACGGATGAATCCACCGCATCACGACAGGCTTTGACTACCTGATAAATGGTCTCGGGGAATTCGAGTAGGGCTGCACCACCTTTATGCGCATTGACGGTTTTTGCCGGGCAACCGAAGTTCAGGTCAATCCCTTTGGCGCCGAATTCAACGGCATGCACCGCATTTTCTGCCATCCAGTCGGGATCCTGACCCAATAACTGAACATGTACAGGAGTACCGGATTTGGTTTGCGCCTGATTGAGCAATTCCGGGCAGAGACGGTGAAAAACCTTCTTCGGCAGATGCTGATTGGTTACCCGGACAAACTCGGTTACGCACTGGTCGTAATCGTTTATCTCGGTCAGCAACTCCCGCATTAAATGGTCTAACACGCCCTCCATCGGGCCAAGGATAACTCGCATGCTCTGTTCACTATGGATTTTTAGGAGGCGAGATTGTAGTCAGCCGACATAGGATTAGCAAGGTGAACATGCATCTTAGCCGGACTTCGGTATATAATCAGCCATTGACGTTATATCAATTAAATTTAAATCATGACTTATAGCCTAATCGACTTATCTTCATTTTCTTGTTCTGAAACTCCGGCCTTTATCGAAGGGGCCATTCTAGCGGCAAACTTTGCACTTAAACCCATGCCGGTTGAACAGTGGTTACCTAAAATCGTCGGTGATGATGTTCAACCTATGATAGCTGTGGTTGAAACACATTTTCATCAACAATATGCCCGGCTAATGGCCAATCAATATGCTATTTTGTCCTTACTGCAGGCATCGGAAGATTCCGATACGCTGAATGATTTTGCCGAAGGGTTTATGACTGTATGGGCCGAAGTTGAGCAGGACTGGGCAGAACTCGTCATGGCTGATGGTTCGATGCGTATGCTGCAAGCATTGCTAACCACCATGATGCTGGCGATTGATGAACCACAGACGCAGCAACAGATGCGTGAGGCCGGGGTAGAAACGCCACCACAACTGGCAGATTTAATTATAAATCTTGATCTGATGATCAATGAAGTGGCTAATGTGGCAAATGACCAGCAGGTTGGCGGGAAAAGTATCCGGGTTAATCCATTTAAAGAAGTAGGCCGAAATGATCACTGCATTTGTGGCAGTGGCAAGAAATATAAGCAGTGCTGTGGCCGCTGATTTCAGGAGATTAGCTCTGAGCCTGTTGTTTCTGGGGAACTTCAGACAATTTACTGACAATTAAGTAGCAACGAGTCGCTATAACAAGGCTAGGGTCAACAGACCCTAATAACCTCATGTCAGGATTTGGAGATATAAATGAAAAAAGGGTTGGCACAATCCGTAGTAAGTTTTTTAGTAGCAACTGTTTCTGCCGTTGCTGCAGCCCAACAAGAAACGCCAAAGCAAGAATTGGCGCAGCGCTTAGCCATTAATCACGGTTTTTCTGCACAGTTTGAACAAGTAGTGAAAAGTGCAGACGGAGAATTGCTTTCTAAAGGCACTGGCAAAGTCGATATTACCCGTCCGAGTCTGTTTCGTTGGGAAACTTTTGCGCCGGATGACAACCTGATTGTTTCAGACGGCAAAACGGTTTGGTATTACACGCCATTTGTTGAACAGGTGTCTATTTATAATCAGGATCAGGCGACCGCCCAGACACCATTTGTGTTGTTGACACGTAACGATGAAAAAGACTGGCAACAATATAATGTTACTCAGCAGGGTGACCGTTTTACCCTGACTCCGGTTGCGACTGACAGTAATCAGGGTAGCTTTCATATTGCCATTGATAACCAAGGCAATGTGCAGGGATTTGATGTTGAAGAGCAGGATGGTCAATCTACCCAGTTTACTTTTAACCATATCAAACTCGAAACCCCAGAACCGGCCTTATTCACCTTTAAGGTTCCGCAAGGGGTTGAGATTGATGACCAACGAAACTAATCGGTGAAGTGTGAATAATTACAGCCTGGATTTTTCCGGTGATGAGGATTTTCGTCCACTAGCGGCGCGTATGCGGCCCGCCACCATAGAGCAGTATATCGGTCAGGCTCATATTTTGGGGCAGGGCAAACCGCTACGCCGCTCTCTTGAACAGGGGCATCTCCATTCGATGATCTTATGGGGCCCGCCGGGCACCGGTAAAACCACGCTGGCTGAACTGGCAGCTTCCTATGCCAATGCCCGTGTTGAACGGGTTTCTGCCGTGACCTCCGGGGTAAAAGAGATCCGGGCGGCGATTGAACGGGCGCGGAAGAATAAACTGGCTGGTTTTCGCACCATTCTTTTTGTTGATGAGGTGCACCGCTTTAATAAATCGCAGCAGGATGCTTTTTTACCTCATATCGAAGACGGCACGGTAACTTTTATCGGCGCCACTACGGAAAATCCTTCGTTTGAGCTGAATAATGCGCTGTTATCCCGAGCTCGGGTGTATAAGCTGACCTCTTTAAATAATGAGGATATTCTGGCGACACTCGAGCAGGCTGTGAGTGATGAAAGCCGCGGCTTGGGTCAAGTTAAAGCGCAGTTTTATGACGCAGTGTTAGAGCGGCTATCAGAGCTGGTGAATGGCGATGCGCGTATGGCACTCAATTATCTTGAGCTGCTCTATGACATGGCGGAAGATTCCGCAGCGGGCATTAAGCAAATCAATCTGCCATTGTTGGCCGAAGTTTCCGGTGAACGGGTTGCCCGTTTCGATAATAAAGGCGATGTTTGGTATGACCTGATTTCTGCTGTGCATAAGTCGATTCGCGGTTCAAACCCGGATGGAGCATTGTACTGGGCAGCAAGGATGATCAGTGCTGGTTGTGATCCGCTTTATATCGCTCGTCGTTTGTTGGCGATTGCCTCGGAAGATATCGGTAACGCTGATCCGAAAGCGATGCAGGTAGCGATTTCTGCCTGGGACTGTTTTTTGCGGGTTGGGCCTGGTGAGGGTAACCGTGCCATTGCTCAGGCAATTGTCTATCTGGCTTGTGCACCAAAAAGTAATGCCGTATATCAGGCGTGGAATCAGGCGCTGCATGATGCGCAGCATGGGCCTGAATATGAAGTGCCACACCATTTGCGTAATGCTCCGACTAAACTGATGAAAGAGATGGGCTTTGGTGAAGGGTATCGTTATGCTCACGATGAACCGGGTGCCTATGCAGCGGGTGAGCAATATCTTCCGCCAGAGATGGTCGGGACACGCTACTATCAGCCGAGTAACCGCGGCTTAGAGATTAAAATAAACGAAAAGTTAGACTATTTAGCCAATTTAGACGCAAAAAGCCCGCAAAAGCGCTATGAAAAATAGTGGCTTTTCGTTATCTTTTACCATTCAAATTTCTGATTCAGCTGATGTGGTTAAATGTCCATCAGCTGGCGCATTTTTTAACCAATAGGCATAGGATTAGCAATGCTGGATTCTAAATTATTTCGTACTGAGCTGGATGAAACTGCGGCAAAACTTGCACGCCGTGGCTTTAATCTGGATGTAGAAACCATTCGTCAATTAGAAGAAAAACGTAAATCGATCCAGGTCGAAGTCGAAAATTTACAATCCACGCGTAACTCCATCTCCAAGCAGATCGGTCAACTGATGTCTGCCGGAGATAAAGCAGGTGCTGAAGAAGTAAAAAAACAGATTGGTACTTTAGGTAGCGATCTGGATGCGAAAAAAGTTGAACTAAATGAGCTTCAGGCGCAGTTGGAAGAAATCACTTTGTCTGTGCCAAACATTCCGCATGAAGATGTACCGGCAGGTAAAGATGAAAACGACAACGTAGAAGTTGCGCGTTGGGGCGAGCCAAAGACTTACGATTTTGAAGTGAAAGATCACGTTGATTTAGGTGAAATGGCTGGAGGCCTTGATTTCGCTGCAGCGACCAAAATTACTGGCGCACGTTTTATCGTGATGAAAGGTCAGTTTGCTCGTCTGCACCGTGCGATCGCACAGTTTATGCTAGATCTGCATACTGAGCAGCATGGCTATCAGGAAATGTATGTTCCTTATCTGGTAAACGCAGACAGCCTGTTTGGTACGGGACAGCTACCTAAGTTTGGTAAAGATCTGTTCCATACCGAACCTTTGGTTGAAAAAGTAAATGATGAAGAACCACGTAAACTGTCATTGATCCCAACCGCCGAAGTACCGGTGACTAACCTGGTACGTAACGAAATTCTGGAAGATGCCGATCTGCCGCTGAAAATGACCGCGCATACCCCATGTTTCCGTTCAGAAGCTGGTTCTTACGGTCGTGATACTCGTGGTCTGATTCGTATGCACCAGTTCGATAAAGTTGAACTGGTTCAGATCACTAAGCCGGAAGAGTCAATGGCCGCTCTGGAAGAGCTGACTGGTCATGCTGAGAAAGTTCTGCAACTATTGGATCTGCCATATCGTAAAGTGGTACTGTGTACCGGTGATATGGGCTTCGGTTCATGCAAAACTTATGACTTGGAAGTATGGGTTCCTGCACAGCAGACTTACCGTGAAATTTCATCTTGTTCAAATATGTGGGACTTCCAGGCGCGTCGTATGCAAGCTCGTTTCCGTCGTAAAGGTGAGAAGAAACCAGAACTGGTTCATACACTGAATGGTTCAGGTCTGGCTGTAGGTCGTACTATGGTGGCGATTCTGGAAAACTATCAGCAAGCTGATGGTCGTATCGAGATACCTCAAGTACTGCAGAAATATATGGCTGGTTTAACTCATATTGGTTAATTCCCGTATAGTGCGATACACAGTAAGCCCGGTTCCGGCCGGGCTTATTTGATCCAGTAAAACGCATTTTGTACTAAATTGGTGCGGCGACCCGAACGGAAAAATCTCTAACTTATTGAAAATTAAAGTTGAGAACTGTGGCACGGTGTATGCTTTATAGTAAAGGTAATCGCAATGGCCTATGACCCCTTTATTTCGCTATTGCTATTACCACAGCAAACCTGATTAAAGATTGATTGATGCACCAAATTACATACTAATAATGTCGTTGGCAAAGGCGCCTGCTTCCATTCGGAGGCAGGCGTTTTTTTGTTTCAGCGACTGAAAAGGAATCAGTCATGACCAAGGAATGCGTAAAATCAACCTGTCCTTATTGCGGTGTCGGGTGTGGTGTTAAAGCTTCACTCAATCAGGTAGTGGGAGACGAAACTCATCCTGCCAATTACGGCTCATTATGTGTCAAAGGTTCGGCATTAAAAGAGAGTCTCGCAATGCCGGAGCGTCTGCTCTATCCACGAATGAATGGTAAAGCGGTGGAGTGGCAATCAGCGACTCAGACTATAGCTCAGCGAATTTTTGAAGCAATTAATCTTCATGGGCCAGATTCGGTAGCGATGTATGTTTCCGGGCAACTGTTGACCGAAGATTATTACGCCGCCAATAAGCTGATGAAAGGTTATGTTGGCAGCGCCAATATCGATACCAACTCGCGTTTGTGTATGTCGTCGGCTGTTGCGGCACATGTGCGCGCTTTTGGTGAAGATGTAGTTCCGGTCAGCTATGACGATATCAATAAGACCGATTTATTGGTGTTGGTTGGTGCAAACACTGCTTGGACCCATCCTATTCTGTTCAAACGCATTCAGCTAGCCCGAAAAGAAAATCCTGAGCTGAAATTAGTGGTGATTGATCCGCGTAATACCATGACGGCACAGCAGGCAGATCTCTATTTGCCAATCCCAAATGATGGTGATGTTTTGCTGTATAACGGATTAATGCGTTACCTGCTTGACCATGACCAAACCGATTATGAGTTTATAAATCACCACACCAATGGCTTCGCTGAACTAGCGGGTGAATTGGATGACAGCCGATATCAGCTAGGACAGGTCGCATTACAGTTGGATTTAGCTGTAGAACAACTGGAGCAGTTTTACCGCTATTTTGCGCAGAGTAAAACGGCCTTGACGCTATTTTGCCAGGGAGTGAACCAGTCTGAATCGGGCGTGGATAAAGGGAATGCGATTATTAATGCCCATTTGTTGAGTGGAAAAATTAATCAACCGGGTAGTGGTCCGTTCTCCCTGACCGGTCAGCCTAACGCGATGGGCGGTCGGGAAGTAGGGGGATTAGCCAATCAACTGGCGGTTCATCGTGGTTTTGATGCGGATTCGATAGCTGAGGTACAACAATTCTGGCAGTCGCCGGTTATCGCCAGTCAACCAGGTTTAAAGGCGGTACAGCTGTTTGAAGCCGTAGAACGTGGTGAGATAAAAGTATTGTGGATTATGGCGACCAATCCGGTGGTATCGATGCCGGATAGCGATCAGGTGCGTCGAGCTTTGGAGAAATGCGACTTTGTGATTGTTTCGGATATTACCGCTCAGAGTGATGTGGCGGAATATGCGGATATGTTGCTCCCTGCGGCCGGTTGGGGGGAAAAGCAGGGCATGGTGACCAATTCCGAGCGGCGCATTTCACGCCAACGACGTTTCAGTAATCTGCCCGGATTTGTTCAGCCTGACTGGTGGGCGATCAGTCAGGTCGGTAGTCAATTGTGTAAGTTACTGGGTATTGATGATGGTTTTGCCTATCAATCGGAAAATGATCTGTTCCGCGAATATGCAGCATTAAGCGGTATTAATAAAAATTCATCGCTTAAGCTGGATTTATCTTCCTTTGCCACTATTTCCGATCAGCAACTGGCCGAATGGCAACCGACACAGTGGCCACTAGATCAGCGCTTACCTTTTTCTGATAATCAGTTTTCAACGCCATCCGGTAAGGCAAATTTTATCGTTACCAAGCCACCGCAACTGAATACATCAGGCTGGTGGCTGAATACGGGCCGGAGTCGCGACCAATGGCATACTATGACCCGAACCGGGCATATTGCCAGACTGGGCGCTACGGAAGCCGAACCTACGGTTTATCTCAATCAAAATGGCCTGGATGAGTTGGCGGTGAAGCAGGGTCAGGTGGTGCAGTTAACACAGATGGAGGGTGCCGGGCGCTTTATCGCTAAAGCCGCGCTTGATGAGGGCTTAACCGATCATCAGCTGTTTATGTCGATGCACTGGGCAGGGGAATACAGTGGTTTGTCTCAGGTGAATAAAGTAGTTAAAGCAGCGTTTGATCCCATTTCCGGCCAACCTGCTTTTAAGTCGAGCCAAGTGAATATTGAAGCGATAGAGATTGCTCACTATGGGCTGTATGTCGGCAACCAACGGCGCTTGTTCAATGCTGACTACTGTTCGTTACAGCGAGAGGAACAGGTCGAAGTATGGCGTTATGCAACCCAAGCGCCGTTGAATAAGCAGCAGATTAATGTTGGGCATGGTGAACGGGTATTGACACTGGATCAAGAATACGGCTGGATTCAGTTGATTTGTAGACAGCAAGCACCGGAACAACCGTTGTATATCAAAGCAATCCATCTGGTATCCACTCGACCAATCACGTCCGATTACCAGGCATTGCTGAATAAGATTGAGCAGCCTATGGTACTTAGTGAGATCTTAGCACTCAACAGTAGTCATCAGACTAGCCGAACTGTGTGCAGTTGTATGCGGGTCACTGATTTACACATTAAACGCGCGTTGGAAGAGCAGCAGTATACCACTTTGGAGGAGGTCCAAAACCACTTAAAATGTGGTACAAATTGCGGTTCTTGTATCCCTGAAGTTAGTAAGCTTATTTCCCAGCACACTACATCCCAGGCAATTGATGTTGCACTGATCAATGAATAAGTCGTAGGTAATCGTTATGAACAAACAATCCCAATCCATTGAAGCTCTGAGCAATATCAACGAAGCATTCACTCCTCACGATAAATTCTATAGTGAAGCACCGGTTTTGCCGAAAATTACCACACCAGCGGATAAGAAAGGTTTTGTCTATCTGGTAGGGGCTGGCCCTAATGACCCGGATTTACTCACGGTAAAAGCACTGCGTGTAATTCAGCAGGCTGAAGTGGTGATTTACGATCGCTTAGTCGGCCGCGATATTCTCGAACTGGCTAATCCCGATGCGCAAATGGTGTATGTTGGCAAACGTTGCGGGCAGAAAAGTATGCAGCAGCAGGCCATCAGCCAACTGATCGTTGATTTTGCCTTGCAGGGAAAAAATGTGGTGCGACTGAAAGGCGGTGACCCGTTTATTTTTGGCCGTGGTGGTGAAGAAGCCCTACTATTGGTTGAAAACCAGATTGCATATGAAGTGGTTCCCGGGATTACAGCCGCAATTGGTTGTGCCGCCAGTGCCTTGATTCCTTTAACCCATCGCCAGGTTTCCCGCAGTGTAACTCTAATCACAGGTACCGTTGTTACCGGAGCGTTACCTGCCTGGGCTGGATTAGTTGGCAGCGGCCAGACTCTGGTGTTCTACATGGGGCTGGAAAATTCTGCCTTAATTCAAGATGGCCTGATGGGGGCTGGACTAAGTGCCGATACACCGGTTGCTATTGTCGGAAAAGGGTGCAGTAAAGAGCAAGAAGTCTACACTTTCACTATTGAACAGCTGAAAAATCAAGCGGAACAGCTAAAAGGACTGAGTCCGGCATTGATCATTATGGGAGACGTGGTAAAACTGCGGGAACAGTTATACCGAAGTGACCTCATGATGCATTTTCAGCGAGAATTTATTGGCTTCTAGACAAGGCGCTGATTTGAAAACATAGTCATTCTACGTTGAGAATCAGTAACGCGGGATAGAAGCCAATAAAACTCGCCCTTTGGGAGCTTATCAAAGCACTCACTCCTGCGTCAAATAACTTGGAAATAGATGACTATTCCTGCAGCTATTTTCCTGGTATTGAGTGCTTTGAATAAGCTCTGAATACTGCATAATGAGGTTACTTCGGTATATGAATAACTGCGAACGAAGTTCAGCATGCTACTTTTAGCTAAATGGATAAGTGAAGCGGCTGGAAGGGGAAGACAATGTGCTCAATATTAGAATGTATCCGTACCGTCGGGCGTGGTGAGCGGGGGCGTAAGCCGCTCACTTTTGATCAGGCGTATCAGGTAATGGATGAATATCTGGATGGTCAGATTGATGATGATCAGATGGCGATGTTACTGATGTTAATTCGGGTGCAGAACGAAACTCAGCAAGAGATTGCGGGTTTTGTTAAAGCGTTTCAGTCACGGGTGCCAAATTTGGGCGCAGAAATCGACTGGCCTTGTTATGCCGGTAAACGCGAAGCGGCTGGCCCTCCGTGGCATCTTCTGGCTGCTAAGTTGTTAGCTGAGACCGGACACAAAGTTTTGCTGCATGGCTACCATGAACAGGGTTCGGGGCGCTTGCATGCCGAGCACTATTTATCGAAACTAGGTATCCAACGTGCTGAGTCGGCAAAAAAGGCTGAGCAGCTTCTCGAAAGCGATAAGATTGCCTATTTGCCACTAGAAGTTTTCGCCCCTCAGGCCAAAACCATGATTGGCTGGAAAGCTCGTTACGGTTTACGTACGCCGATTAATACCGTAGTTCGGGCGCTCAATCCCGGTGGAGCAGACATTGGTGTTCGTGGCAGCTTTCACCCGGGTTTTCAGCAATTACACGCCGAAGTCGAACATGAAATCGGCTTAACTTCTCATGCGGTAGTCTCCTTTAAAGGAGTTTCCGGTGAATCGGAATACAACCCGAAAGTGAGCCAGACGGTGTGGCTCAGCAGTGCTGCTGGCGTTGAATCTTTCTACTGGCCGGAACAGTATGATGAAAATATCGTCCTACCTAAACAGTGCCCGTTTGATACCAAACCGGAGGAGCGTGTATTGATGGCCAACACGGTAGTTGCCAGTTTGGCCGCTGTTATTTTTTCCCGGGTTCACGATAGAGATCAGGCCGCAGCACAAGCCGTTGCAATGTGGCAGGCGTATTGTATTTAACCGTTCAGCCATAACTGGCACATTCCTTGTAATTCCCTTGTTAGACGTTTTATCAACAAGGGAATTATTATGTCTCTCAGCCACACTAATACTCCAATCATTCTGTGCTCACAATTCGCCGATATTGAACCAGCCATTGTCGCTAAATTAAACGCGCAATTTATCCGCAATGAGGTTTGCGATTTACGTAAACTTGAGTCTCTAACGGAGCATTTTCCCTGCGCTCCGGTAGTTGTGTTGTGGAATAGCCCCACTGCTGAACTACGTTTAATTGCCCAGTTTTGTCGTGAACGGCAAATTCCCTTGGTTGTGTTGTTAAAAGAAACTATTTCAATGGATATCAATAAGATAAATGAAACTAATGATTTGGTTGTGCTGCCATTTAATGCTTTGGATTGTCTGGTGCCGTGGATAGAATATGCCAAACAGGTCCGTCATCAAGCGATTCAATTGCAGCAACAAATCGAACAACTGAGCAGCAAACTGGAAGAACGTCGTTGGGTGGAAAAAGCCAAAGGTTTACTGATGAAATTCCATGCGATGGATGAATCTCAGGCGTATAAAGCGTTGCGCAATACATCGATGAAAAGCAGTCAGCCGATGGTGGATATTGCCCGTAATGTGATTACCACTCTGGAACGGACTAACTAAATATCTACTACTTCAGGGTTAGGTAAAAAAATTTCTTGTGGTGCAGCCTGCACATTAATTATTGAGCAAACTAAGTGACAAATGGCTGATTTGCCATAACTGTTTGAAAATAAATAATTATTCATTCTGGCACGTAAATTGGATTACTAAAAACAGATACTGAGACTTCAATCTTCATCAACGGCGGTGAAGTTTGGTGAACTAAGTCTACGATGATCAATCAATCTTAAATCAAAGCAATGGCGCTTTTGCACAATAGTGTGAAAGCGCCTTTTTTTATTTATGTTTCAGAAGAAAAACGAAAGGGAGTTTTCGTATGTCAGCAAAAAAACAATGGATTAAAGGAGCTGTAATTGGTCTGGCGGTTATTTCGTCACCGGTTTGGGCGCAACTTGGCGAAGCAGAAAAGGAAGACCTCAAATTTGGTTTTATCAAACTGACGGATATGGCTCCGTTGGCTGTGGCGTATGAAAAAGGTTTTTTTGAAGATGAAGGCCTGTATGTGACGTTAGAAGCTCAGGCCAACTGGAAAGTGTTGCTTGACCGGGTCATTGATGGTCAGTTGGATGGTGCTCACATGCTGGCAGGTCAGCCATTGGGTGCGACTATTGGTATTGGAACTCAGGCGGATATCATTACCGCATTCAGCATGGATCTGAATGGTAACGGTATTACTGTTTCTAATGATGTCTGGGAACAGATGAAGCCTTATATTCCAAAACAGGCTGATGGTAAACCGCAGCATCCGATTAAAGCCGATGCACTGAAACCGGTAGTGGACAGCTACAGAAATGAAGGCAAGCCATTCAATATGGGCATGGTGTTCCCGGTTTCTACCCACAATTATGAGCTACGTTACTGGCTGGCCGCGGGGGGAATTAACCCTGGCTTTTACGACCCTGCCAATGGTGACAACAGCGGCCAGCAAAAAGCCGATGTTTTACTCAGTGTAACTCCTCCACCACAAATGCCGGCGACGATGGAAGCGGGTACGATCAAAGGTTACTGCGTGGGTGAACCGTGGAACCAACAAGCGGTATTTAAGGGTATTGGCGTTCCTGTCGTCACTGACTACGAAATCTGGAAGAACAACCCGGAAAAAGTATTTGGTGTCTCTAAAGCCTGGGCTGACGAGTATCCGAACACTCATATCCGCGTCGTGAAAGCGATGATTCGTGCCGCGCACTGGTTGGATGAAAACAGCAACGCTAATCGTCCGGAAGCGGTAAAAATTCTGGCTAAAAGTGCTTATGTCGGGGCTGATGAGGAAGTAATTGCTAACTCAATGACCGGAACATTCGAGTATGAAAAAGGTGATAAACGTGACGTTCCTGATTTCAACGTGTTCTTCCGTCACAACGCCACCTTCCCTTATTACAGTGACGCTATCTGGTATCTGACACAGATGCGCCGTTGGGGGCAGGTAGAAACAGCAAAACCAGACTCCTGGTACATGGATATCGCCAAGAAAGTGTATCGCCCAGATATCTATAGACAAGCTGTGGAGTCACTGATTGAAGATGGTGAAATGCAGGCGTCTGACTTCCCGGATATTAAAACAGTCGACGGATTCCGTGGCCCACAAAAGCACTTTATCGACAATATCGTGTATGACGGACATTACCCAAATGCTTATCTTGACCAATTTTCAATTGGCCTGAAAAGTAAAGACCAGCTGTAAATCCTAACAGATTCAATCCCCTTCCTAGCGGGAGGGGATGTGAGGAACTTATTATGACGAGCAATGTTATTTCATTAATACCAAGCCGCGCACAAGTGGCGAATCGTTCCAGAATGATTGTTATGCCACTAATGGGGATTCTGGCCTTTTTATTGTGTTGGCATATTGGCGCACAAAACGTTCACACTTCGCTAGGAACATTGCCTGGCCCTGCTCAGACTTATCAGCAGTTTACCAATCTAGTTGAACAGCATGTTGAGCAACGTGAAAAAGCGGCTGACTTTATTGAGCGCCAGGAAAAACGTAATGCAGCTAAACTGGCGAAAAATCCGGATGCCGAGGTTAAAATTCGTCCATATACAGGTAAGCCGACCTTTTTTGATCAGATAGGTACCAGTTTATTTACCGTGGCTGCCGGGTTTTTACTTGCGTCATTGATTGCTATTCCATTGGGTATCTTACTCGGACTTAATTCGGGCTTGTATCAGGCATTTAACCCAGTGATTCAACTGCTTAAGCCTGTGTCGCCACTGGCCTGGTTACCGATTGTTACCATGGTGGTTAGTGCTACATACGTTAGTGATGATCCGCTGTTTGCCAAATCCTTTGTTAACTCTTTGCTTACCGTGGCGCTGTGTAGCTTATGGCCGACGCTGATTAATACCGCAGTTGGTGTAACCAGTGTGGATAAAGATCTGATCAACGTGAGTAAAGTATTGCGCCTTTCATGGTGGAAACATATTACGACTATCGTACTGCCTTCCGCCGTACCGATGATTTTTACGGGTTTACGCCTGTCACTGGGGATTGCCTGGATGGTACTGATCGCCGCCGAGATGCTGGCGCAGAACCCAGGGCTGGGCAAATTTGTCTGGGATGAATTCCAGAACGGTAGCTCGGACTCGTTGGGACGAATTATGGTTGCTGTTATCACCATTGGCTTTATCGGCCTGTTACTTGACCGCGGCATGCTGTATTTGCAGAAGTGGCTGTCGTGGAACAAGAAACAAGAATTACGTTAATTAGGAGTCTCGCTCATGTCTAAGTGTATGGTTGATCTAACCCAACTGGGAATGCGTTTCCCAACGCCACAAGGTGAGTTTGTGGCCTTAAAAAACGTGAACTTACAAATTCAGCAGGGAGAATTTATCTCTTTAATCGGCCACTCCGGCTGTGGTAAATCGACAGTATTGAACCTGGTGGCCGGGCTTAATTTGCCGACTGACGGTGGTGTGATTGTTGACGGCCATGAAGTCGATGGCCCAGGGCCGGAACGTGCGGTTGTGTTCCAGAATCACTCATTATTACCTTGGTTAACGGTATATCAGAACGTGGAACTCGCAGTAAAACAGATTGCTAAAGGTCAATCCAAAGCATGGGTCAAACAACAGACCGAGCACTATCTGGAATTGATTCATATGACTCATGCAAAAGATAAACGCCCGGATGAAATTTCCGGAGGGATGAAACAGCGAGTAGGGATTGCCCGGGCTTTGGCTCTGCAACCCAAAGTGCTGCTAATGGATGAACCATTTGGTGCTCTGGATGCTCTGACCCGTGCGCATCTGCAAGACTCGTTGATGCAAATCCAGGCCGATCTGAATAACACCGTGATCATGATTACTCATGATGTCGATGAAGCCGTGTTGCTTTCGGACAAAATTGTGATGATGACCAACGGCCCTGCGGCCACCATTGGTGAAGTACTGAATATTGATTTACCAAGGCCAAGGGATCGCGTTGCGCTGGCTGATGATGCGCAGTATCAGAAATATCGCCAGTCGGTGCTACGTTTCTTGTATGAGAAACAGTCCAAACAGGCGAAAAAAACGGCTGCTACAGACAGTCAGACAGTTAAGCAAATTGCATAAGGAAGAGAGCAATGATGGAACATATTGTCGTTGTGGGTAACGGAATGGTAGGACACCATTTGGTTGCTAAGCTGGTCGAGCAGCAAGCGCATCTCAGCAAAAAAATTACGGTGATCGGTGAAGAAAAAATGATTGCCTATGACCGGGTGCATTTGTCCTCTTTGTTTGAGGGTAAGCAAAATGAAGATCTCTATTTAAGCAGTGAAGCCTGGTATCAGAGTTATGGCATTCAATTACATTTGGGTAATGCTGTAGAGTTGATTGACCGAACGGGTAAAATCATCGAATTGACCGATGGTACCCAGATTTCATACGATCAATTGGTTCTGGCAACCGGTTCTTATCCGTTTGTACCACCGATTCCGGGTAATGAACGCGAGAATATATTTGTTTATCGTACGTTGGATGACTTAGCTGCGATCCGTGATTCCGCAAAAAATGCCAGAACTGGTGCAGTTGTGGGCGGTGGATTACTTGGCCTAGAAGCGGCCAACGCACTACGTTTGCTTGGTGTTGAAACTCACGTGATTGAATTTGCTCCCCGCCTGATGCCTGTTCAGCTCGATCAAGGAGCGAGTAATGTTCTGCAGGAGAAGCTACAAGATCTGGGCTTAACTATTCACACCTCAACCGGAACCAGCCAGATTATTGATGGGGAGACGGCAAGGCACCGGATGGTGTTTAATCAGGGTGAGCCGCTGGAAGTGGATATTATTCTGATGTCAGCTGGTATCCGCCCGCAGGATACGTTGGCTAAGCAATCCGGTTTAGAAGTTGGTGAACGCGGCGGAATTGTGATTAATGATAGCTGCCAGACCAGCGATCCGGATATCTACGCAATTGGTGAATGTGCTTTATGGCAGCAGCGGATTTTTGGTTTGGTTGCGCCCGGTTATGCCATGGCTCGTGCAGTAGCCAATGTGTTGATTGGTAAGGAAGGTTCATTTACTGGTGCCGATATGAGCACCAAACTCAAGTTGCTTGGTGTTGATGTGGCATCGATAGGTGATGCACAAATGCAAACAGCAGGAGCACAAGAGATGGTGCTGCAGGATACCGTCGCCGGGAGTTATAAGAAAATTATCGTCGATCCTACTGGTACTCGATTACTGGGGGCTATTCTGGTTGGGGACAACAGTGATTACGATACTCTATTGCAGTGTTATCTCAACGAAACCCAATTGCCTGACCATGCTGCTCATCTGTTATTCGATACCTCAATGCTCAATGGCGAAATGGCCGATGAAATGGTGATCTGTTCTTGTCACAACGTAACAAAAGGTGACTTGGTTGCCGCTATTCAGGCTGGTGCACAGGATCTCAATGCTCTTAAAGCCGCGACTAAGGCGGGAACTGGCTGTGGTGGTTGTAGCAACATGGTTAAATCGGTGCTCGATACCCAACTAGCATCAATGGGCGTTGAAGTGAACAATCATATCTGTGAACACTTTGAACACTCGCGGCAGGAGCTATTTCACATTTGCCAGGTGGAACAGATTAAAGATTTCGATAGCCTGATTCATAAGCATGGCAAAGGCATGGGCTGTGATGTATGTAAACCGACGGCGGGTTCAATTTTTGCTTCATTGTGGAATGAACATATTATGGAGCAGCCGCTGAGTATTCTGCAAGATACCAATGATGCCTTTATGGCCAATATGCAAAAGGATGGCTCCTATTCCGTGGTTCCACGCGTCCCCGGCGGTGAAATTACCGCAGATAAACTGATTGCGATCGGTCAGGTGGCAAAGAAATATGACTTGTATACCAAGATTACGGGTGGTCAGCGCATCGATCTTTTTGGCGCACAGATGGAGCAGCTACCATTGATTTGGAAAGAACTGATCGATGCGGGTTTCGAAACTGGCCACGCCTATGGTAAGTCCTTGCGCACAGTAAAATCCTGTGTCGGTTCAACCTGGTGTCGCTATGGTGTGGATGATTCTGCCGGATTAGCCATCGAGTTGGAAAACCGTTACAAAGGGCTGCGTTCTCCACACAAAATTAAGTTTGCAGTTTCGGGCTGTACCCGTGAATGTGCCGAAGCTCAAAGTAAAGATATTGGCGTGATCGCCACTGAAAACGGCTGGAATCTTTATGTATGTGGCAATGGCGGAATGCGTCCGCGTCATGCCGATCTGTTTGCTTCTGACCTGAGCAAAGAAGAGCTGATCAAATATATCGACCGGGTATTGATGTTCTATGTTCGCACAGCGGACAAATTGCAGCGCACTTCGGTATGGATGGAGAATCTCGATGGTGGTCTGGACTACCTCAAACAGGTGGTGTTGGAGGATTCACTAAGCATTGGTGCTGAACTAGAGTCGCAGATGCAGCATGTGGTGGATACCTATCAGTGTGAGTGGAAGAGTACCCTTGAGTCGGAGCAAAAATTACGTCAGTTCCGACCATTTATTAATGATGAAAAAGGCACCATGGCGTTACCTTATCAGCGCAGTCGCGGGCAGCGTATTCCAGTTAAACAGGAGGCATAAACATGAATCAGTTATTGTGTAAATTAAGCGATTTGGTTCCGATGCGTGGGACGGCCGCATTAGTTGATGGCCAGCAGGTGGCGATTTTTTATGTCCCTACGGTTGAACCACAATTATTTGCGATCCAGAACTGGGATCCGATTGGCAAGGCGAATGTACTCAGCCGTGGAATTGTTGGCGACATTAAAGGAGAACTATGCGTGGCTTCTCCTTTGTATAAACAACACTTCAGTTTACTGAGCGGTGAATGTATCGAGTACCCGGAAGTAAAACTGGCTTGCTGGCCTATCAGTATTGAAAAAGATGAGGTTTATATTCGGGCTTTGAGAGAGGCCGTAGCATGACCTAGGAATAACGGAGAAACGGTGTCGATTCCGTAAACCGTTCGAGCCATCCTTGGTTCACTTAGCAGTGGGCATTTATGCCCACTGACGTTTGCTCCATCGAAACCATTCCTCCTAAGCTTACTTATTATTCGATAAAGAACAAATCATCCTCCAAGGCTTGGCGAATAACTTCAATTAAATAAATCAAATCCTCTTTAGGTGTAATATATGGCGGCATCAGATATATCAACCTTCCAAAAGGACGAATCCAGACTCCCTGATTGACAAAGAACTGCTGAATTTTTTCCATCATCACAGGTTGATGAGTTTCTACTACCCCAATTCCACCCAGCCAGCGTACGGATTTAACCTTCGAATTCTGTTTAAGACCTGGAAGATGCTGAGCAAAAACTTGCTCCATCTGTTTGATCTGTTGCTGCCAATGACCTTGCTCAATAACAGATAAACTTGCGCAAGCAACGGCGCAGGCGAGGGGATTGCCCATAAATGTCGGGCCGTGCATAAAGCAACTGGCTTCGCCGCTGCAAACCGTATCCGCGACCTGTTTTGTGGTTAGAGTCGCCGCAAGAGTCATATAACCGCCAGTTAACGCCTTACCGATACACATGATGTCTGGTTGAACATCGGCATGTTCACAGGCGAACAGCTTGCCGGTACGGCCAAAGCCAGTGGCGATTTCATCGATAATCAACAACAGCCCATATTGGTCGCAGAGTTTCCGTACCCCCGTTAAATAATTGGGGTGATAAATACGCATACCGCCAGCACCCTGGACGATGGGTTCAAGGATAATCGCGGCTATTTGATGGTGATGTTGTGCTAGTGCTTGTTTTAGCGGCTGTAAATCCTGTTCGTCCCATGGGTCGAAGAAACCACAGGTTGGGGAATCAACAAAAATATGTTCTGGCAGAAATCCTTTATAAATCTTATGCATGGAATTATCAGGATCGGTGACCGACATCGCTGCGAAAGTATCACCGTGGTAGCCGTGGCGCAGCGAGAGAAATTTAGGCCGCACTTCACCTTTAGCATGCCAGTACTGCAAGGCCATTTTTAGTGCCACTTCAACCGCAACAGAACCAGAATCGGCGAGGAAGACTTGTTGTAGATTCTGCGGAGCTAATTGCAGTAACTTCTGGCATAACTCAACCGCAGGCTGGTGGGTTAAACCGCCAAACATCACGTGCGCCATCTGCTCAATCTGGTTATGAGCTGCCTGATTAAGTCGCGGATGATTATAGCCATGTACCGCCGACCACCATGAAGACATACCATCAATCAAAGTTTCCCCGCTTTGCAGGTAAATTCGGTTCTGTTGTGCGTGACTGACCGGATAGCAGGCCAGTGGTGTAAGAGTTGATGTGTAGGGGTGCCAGATATGGTCACGGTCAAATTGCAAATCGATACTGGTCATAAAATAATCAAATGTAAATTAACGTTATTTAATTTGGTTGACAGTGTAATCGCCAACGGTAGACTAGCCAAGCATAAATACCAATTAAAATAGTAAGGATCACACGTGGAAGTTCGTCACAACTGGACTGTCGATGAAGTTAAGACTCTGTTAGAAAAACCATTTATGGATTTGATGTTTGAGGCGCAGTTAGTCCATCGCCAATATCAACCACATAACCATGTGCAGGTCAGCACGCTGTTATCGATTAAAACAGGCGCCTGCCCGGAAGATTGCAAATATTGCCCGCAGAGCGCTCATTATCGTACCGACGTAGATAAAGAACGTTTGATGGAAGTGGAACGTGTTCTGGATGCGGCGCAGAAAGCCAAAAATTCCGGTTCAACCCGTTTTTGTATGGGCGCAGCGTGGAAGAATCCGAAAGAGCGCGATATGCCACTGCTTAAGCAGATGATTTCCGGAGTGAAAGATTTAGGCCTGGAAACCTGCATGACCCTAGGCATGTTAACGCCAGAGCAGGCAAAGGAATTGGCGGTCGCCGGATTAGATTACTACAATCATAATTTAGATACGTCACCGGAATTCTACGGCAATATTATCACCACCCGCACTTATCAGGACCGACTCGACACCTTATCGCATGTTCGTGATGCGGGTATGAAAATCTGTTCAGGCGGGATTATCGGTATGGGTGAAAGTACCAATGACCGCGCCGGACTGCTGTGTGAACTGGCCAACCTGCCAGTGCAGCCTGAGAGTGTGCCGATTAACATGCTGGTGAAAGTGAAAGGAACACCACTTGAACAAGCTGAAGATGTTGAGCCGTTTGATTTTATTCGTCTGATCGCCGTTGCTCGTATCATGATGCCGAAATCTGCCGTACGCCTTTCCGCCGGTCGCGAGAAGATGAATGAGCAGATGCAGGCGATGTGCTTTATGGCGGGTGCAAATTCGATTTTCTACGGATGCAAATTACTGACTACGCCAAACCCGGCTGAAGACAGCGATATGTTGCTGTTTAAAAAGCTCGGTATTAATAGTCAGCAGGTGGCGCAAAAACCCGATGAAATTCAGGAAAATGAATTACTTGATCGGGTGGTGGAACGCGTTGCTGCGCGTCCAACTAAGGATGACTTATTCTACGATGCCAGCGTTTAATTCTCGAATTCAAGCCGCATTAGTCGCGCGTCAGGCAAAAGGTCTGTCGCGTAGCCTACGTCCATTATTATCTGGTAATCAGGTTGAAGTTGAGTATCAGGGTACCCGCTATCTGAACTTCTCCAATAATGATTATCTTGGTCTGGCCAATGATCCTGACTTAGTTAAACGCTGGCAGGAAGGGCTTTCATTATACGGTGCCGGCAGTGGTGCCTCTCCGTTGGTTACCGGATTTTGTTCTGCTCACCAGAACCTTGAACAGCAGTTGTGTGAATGGTTAGGTTATCAACGGGCGATCCTGTTTAATTCTGGTTTTAGTGCTAATCAGGCGGCGTTATTCGCCTTATTGGAGAAAGGGGATTTATTGCTGCAGGATAAACTCAATCACGCTTCATTGATGGAAGCTGGTTCTCTGTGTGCGGCAACGATGAAACGCTTTAAGCACAACGATATGGCTCACCTGGCTAATCTGATGAATTCCGCATCGCCGACCTTAGTGGTGACTGAAGGGGTGTTCAGCATGGATGGCGATCAGGCACCGTTAGGTGACATTAATCGCCTGATTGAAGAGCGGCCCAATAGCAGCCTGATGGTGGATGATGCCCATGGCATCGGTGTATTGGGTTTAGATGGTTCAGGAAGTTGTAAGCTGGCGGGGATTCAGCCCGAGCTATTAATTGTCACTTTTGGCAAAGCATTTGGTATGTCGGGAGCCGCGATCATGTGCAGTGCAGAAATGGGTGATTACCTGACTCAATTTGCCCGCCACCACGTTTATTCAACGGCTATGCCTCCGGCCCAGGCGTACGCACTCTCCTATGCAGTAATTATGATTCAGAATCAGTATTGGCGACGCGAAAAGTTAGCCGAGTTGCAGCAACTTTATCGCGAAAAAGTGGCCTATTTGCCCGGTTATATTGAAACAGCAACGCCAATTAAGCCTTTGCTGATTGGGGATGCAGATCAAGCGATCAATGCCGCCTTAGAAATGCAAAAATTTGGTATCTGGCTAACGGCGATCCGCCCGCCTACCGTTCCGGATGGATCGGCACGGTTACGAATTACACTTACAGCCGCTCATACGGTGAATCATGTTAAAGCCTTGTGTAACGGACTTAAACGAGTGGTGGAGCAAATTAATTAATGGATGTGTTAATGAAGGAGAGGCCGATTTGCGCCACCAAGCAGGCTATCGCTTCCGCATTTAGCCGTGCGGCGGCCAGTTATGATCAACATGCCGCATTTCAGCGCGAAGTTGGCCACCAGCTCCTGGAACTGATGCCCGATCAACTGAGCGGTAAACGCGTTTTGGATCTGGGATGTGGGACGGGTTACTTCTCTCAGAGATTATTGGACTCAGGGGCAGTGGTAGTGTGTGCTGATCTGTCCGCTGAGATGCTAGAGAAAGCTAGAGAACGCTGTGGCACAGGGAATATTGATTATAAATTGTGTGACGCAGAATCGTTGCCATTTTCTGATAGTAGCTTTGATTATGTATTTTCCAGTCTGGCATTGCAGTGGTGTGATGATCTTGCCGTGCCGCTGAAAGAGGTAAAACGCATTTTAAAACCAGGCGGACAAGGCTATTTTTCCACTTTGTTAGAGGGTTCTTTATATGAACTGGATCAGGCCTGGAGCAAAGTTGACTCATATCAACACGTTAATCGTTTTATCTCACGCAATAAGGTAAAACTTGCGTTAGCGCAAGCTGGATACCCTAAGCATCATCTATTCTTGCAGCCTATTACGCTACGATATGCCAGCGCGTTTGCTTTGATGAAAGATTTGAAAGGGATTGGAGCAACGCATGTTGAAGGCCGGGCCAAAGGGTTAGTCAGCCGACGAGCGCTGGCTCAGGTGGAAGCTGCATATCGGGCATGTTGTGGATTGGAAGAGGATCTTCCCGCTACGTATCAGGTTTGTTTTGGGGTTTTACATCGATGATTAATACGTTTTTTGTTGCCGGTACTGATACCGACGTGGGCAAGACAGTCACGTCAAAGGCTATTTTGCAGGCGTTGGCCGAAAGAGGTCTCTCAACCATAGGTTATAAGCCAGTCGCCGCTGGCAGTGATAAAACGGAATTTGGTTATCGTAACTCAGACGCGATTCATCTGATGCGTGTTGCTACCTGCGAACGCCCATATAAAGACATTAACCCGTATGCGCTGGCATTAGCCACTTCCCCGCATATTGCGGCAAAACATGAAGATGTCACCATTGATTTTGACCTGTTAAGCGAAAAACTTGGGCAGCATAAACAGAAAGCGGATGTGGTATTAGTGGAAGGTGCTGGTGGTTGGCGCGTGCCGATTTCCGATGATGATTATCTGTCCAGCTGGGTGAAAAAAGAGCAGCTGCCAGTGGTCTTGGTGGTTGGGATTAAACTGGGCTGCCTGAGTCACGCCATTCTTACCGCCGAAGCGATTCGTGCTGACGGTTTGAATATTGTTGGCTGGGTGGCAAACCGGATTAACCCGGGTACCGAAAATTACGCTGATATTATCACGATGCTGGAGCAAAATATGGGCGCACCTAAGTTAGGTGAAATTCCTTATGTGCCTAGTGCGAAGCGCAGTAACCTTGGCCGCTATATTGATGTATCACCACTAACTGAAGATGCGGCTGAAGCGCTAGAAGCCTAGTACAATCTTACGAATGTACAAATAAAAACGCAGCGAGGGGTGTTCGCTGCGTTTTTTTATGTCTACTTACAGGTGTTGGCGATTTTTTAATCAACACTCTTCATTTTCAGGCAGTGTAAAGTTTTGTTCCGATGCAAACTGCTTTGGTGCCAAGCCAAGCTGTTCTCTTGCTTCATCTTCTGATAAACCCAGATGGAAGCAAAGTAAATCAATTGCCATTTGATAATCTTGTATATCTGCCATAATGCTTCCTACCGTTTCACTCAGTTTTGTACTACCAGAGCAGATTAGTCGGATTTATTGCTAAACTCAATACGACTAAAGTCTAACCTTCGGTTGGCTGTTTTGTCAGCGTCAGACATCAAATGTTGCAATTTATCGCTTAACCTTGATTTTGAAATCTACGACTATATGTATTAGAAATACAGGTGAGTGACGTTTTAAACCGTGCACGAACTTTTTGCCCTATGGAGTGAATTAATGAAGCGTATCTTGTTGTTTTTAGCAACTAACTTAGCGGTTATTCTGGTACTAAGCGTTGTATTGAATATTGTTTATGCCGTTACCGGTATTCGCCCGGGTAGTTTGTCCGGCTTATTGGTTATTGCAGCGGTATTTGGTTTTGGCGGTTCAATTATCTCTTTACTGATGTCAAAGAGCATTGCTTTGCGTTCAGTCGGCGGTGTAGTGATTGAAAGCCCTCGTAACGAAACCGAACACTGGTTGTTGGAAACCGTTCGTCGTCAAAGTGAAAAAGTCGGCATCGGTATGCCTACGGTGGCGATCTACGATTCTGGTGATATCAACGCTTTTGCTACTGGTGCCAAGCGTGATGCTTCATTAGTCGCAGTGTCTACCGGACTATTGCACAATATGACGCGGGACGAAGCCGAAGCAGTACTGGCGCACGAAGTGAGCCATATTGCGAATGGCGATATGGTAACAATGACCTTATTACAGGGTGTAGTGAATACTTTCGTGATTTTCTTAGCGCGTTTTGTTGCAGGTATTGTGTCATCGCGTGATTCAGAAGATGGTGAAAGCTCCAACAGCATGACCTATTTTATGGTCTCCATGGTACTGGAACTGGTGTTTGGCTTCTTGGCGAGTTTTATCACTATGTGGTACAGCCGTCGTCGCGAATTCTATGCCGATGCGGGAGCTGCAAGCCTGGTCGGGAAACATAAGATGATTGCGGCGCTTGAACGATTAAAGTTGAGCCACGAATCTACGCTGGAAGGATCGATGATGGCATTTGGTATCAATGGCAAGCATTCGCTGACCGAGCTGTTGATGAGCCACCCACCGCTGGATAAGCGAATTGAAGCATTGCGTAATCAGTAAGCGTATAGAAATAAAAAAAGCCACTTCATTGAAGTGGCCTTTTTGATCATGAATTTGATATAGGATAAATGTGTTCGATGGAACAAACTACCAAAGGCATGGATGCCTTTGGTTAGCGGCATATGGACATCTTGAGCGGGTTTGTGGAATCGAATTCATTTTTCCGCTACACCAAGATTTAAAGCAAGAGTGATTACAACTTATCAGTCAGTTCAATCGCCTGACCGATATAACTTGCTGGAGTCATCTCTTTCAAACGTACTTTTTCTTCAGCCGGGATTTCCAGACCTTCGATAAAGCTACGCATAGCTTCGCCGTCAACACGTTTGCCACGAGTCAGCTCTTTCAACTTCTCGTATGGTTTCTCGATACCGTAGCGACGCATAACGGTTTGCACTGGTTCTGCCAATACTTCCCAGTTCTTATCCAGTTCTGCCAGCAGAGCGTCACGGTTAACTTCCAGTTTGCTGATACCTTTCAGAGTCGAAGTATAAGCGATGATTGCATAGCCAACACCGACGCCTAGGTTACGCAGCACGGTTGAATCTGTCAGGTCGCGCTGCCAGCGAGAGATTGGCAGTTTCTGTGCCAGGTGACTAAATACCGCATTCGCCAGACCCAGGTTACCTTCAGAGTTTTCAAAGTCGATAGGGTTAACTTTGTGAGGCATGGTTGAAGAACCAATTTCACCAGCGATAGTTCTTTGCTTGAAGTGGCCCAGTGCAATGTAGCCCCAAATATCTCGGTCGAAGTCGATAAGAATCGTGTTAAAACGAGCGATGGCGTCAAACAGTTCGGCGATGTAATCGTGCGGTTCAATCTGAGTGGTGTATGGGTTCCAGGTTACGCCCAGAGACTCAGTGATAAACTCTTCGCTGAATTTATGCCAATCCAGTTCAGGATACGCAGACAAGTGAGCGTTGTAGTTACCTACTGCACCGTTGATTTTTGCCAGAATTTCAACATTCTCAATTTGCTTGTATTGACGTTCCATACGGTAAGCGACGTTTGCCATCTCTTTACCCATGGTAGAAGGGGAGGCTGGCTGACCGTGAGTACGAGAAAGCAGAGGAATATCGCGGTATTCCTGAGACAGTTTAACGATTGCGTCGATGATATTGCGAATTTCAGGAAGAATTACAGTTTCACGTGCTTCTTTTAGCATCAGAGCGTGTGAAGTATTGTTGATATCTTCTGAAGTACAAGCGAAGTGAATAAACTCGCTCACTGCGTTTAGTTCAGGGAGGACTGCGACTTTCTCTTTCAGGAAGTATTCTACCGCTTTAACATCATGGTTAGTGGTGCGTTCGATTTCTTTAATACGAGCTGCATCTTCTTCAGAGAAATTAGCGGCAAGTTGATCGAGGAACGCGTTTGCTTCAGCGCTAAACGCAGGCACTTCTGGGATTCCAGCAGTCGCAGATAGCTTCTGTAACCAACGGATTTCAACGATTGTACGGTATTTTAGGAGACCATATTCACTAAAGATACTACGTAACGAAATAGTTTTGCTTCCGTAGCGGCCATCTACCGGTGAAACAGCAGTCAGTGCTGACAGTTCCATGTTCTTCTCCTGAGTCTATATTGAGTTTATATAAATGCTCGTTCTTAAAGCCATCTGACTTAAAGACGAGCAAGTAAAATTTTTGCCTGTTCTACCATCTTCTTTCTACCGAGAACAAGATGCAGACGTCTGCCGCCGACCTGGCGCCAGAGTACGGCACAGCGAATGCCCGATAGTAACAGCGCGCGGACTTTTTGCTGATTGCTTGCCTGTTGCAGCACTGTGGGTGTCCCGGTAACCTGAATACGTGGCCCAATCGGGCTAATCACATCAAGGTAAACGCTGGCCACATTGCTGATCATCTGACCATCAAACAGGTCATAATGTTCGGTCTGGCGAACCAGAGTATCTATGCGATCACCCAGTTGGTTCATCACATCGCTGCGAGCATTCAGCTTGCGTTCCAGAGCCATCAGGCTGATCATGTACCGGGTGAGTTCACTACCTTGTGGCGTACCATTAATACCGGATACCAGGGTCTCTAAACCGACCTGTAAGTTTTTTTCTGAGCCAAATACATCAATCGTGCTGGTTGGATTGATATTCAGAATCGCTTTTACTGAAGTTTCAAAGGCATCGTTGTCACAATAACCCTCTTTAGCTACGCGCTGAACTAAAGCGGCAGCCTGGCACATACCGGCAAATGCGATGGTACGGTCATAGTTAGAGTGCGCCACATAAACTCCTATTTATTGAGTAAATTTAATGCGTTGTTCAATAATACCGCCGCCGAGGCAGATATCACCTGAATAAAATACCGCTGACTGACCGGGTGTTACCGCTACCTGAGGTTCATCAAATATTACTTTGATGTTGTTGTCATCGACAGGAATTATAGTACAAGGAATGTCTGTCTGACGATAACGGGTCTTCACGCTGCATTTCACTGGCTCATGAATTGGATTGCGATCAACCCAATGCAGTTGTGATGCTAACAGGCCAGTTGATTTTAGTAATGGGTGGTCAGCGCCCTGCACCGCAATCAGAACGTTACGATCGAGATCTTTCTCGGCTACATACCACGGATCTTCATTCCCGCCGCCGCCTTTCTGGCCGCCGATATGCAAGCCCTTACGTTGGCCAAGCGTGTGATACATCAAACCTTGGTGTTCGCCAATTACCTGACCTTCCGGGGTTTCGATTTTACCCGGCTGTGCTGGTAAATAGCGAGATAAGAAGTCGGTAAACTTGCGCTCACCGATAAAACAGATACCAGTCGAATCCTTTTTCTTCGCCGTGATTAAACCTTGTTCTTCGGCAATTCGGCGTACTTCCGGTTTTTCAAGCTCACCAACCGGGAATAGGCTACGGGAAATTTGCTCATGGCTTAAGGTATATAAAAAGTAACTCTGGTCTTTATTGCCGTCTAAGCCACGCAGCATTTGTGGCTTTTCTCCAACTTGAGGAAAAGTACGGCGAACGTAGTGACCCATCGCGATATAATCGGCATCGAGTACTTCATCGGCAAATTCGAGGAACGCTTTGAATTTAATTTCTTTGTTACACAGAATATCAGGGTTAGGTGTGCGGCCCGCTTTATATTCAGCGAGAAAATATTCGAACACATTATCCCAATATTCAGCAGCAAAATTAATCGTGTGTAGTTCAATCCCTAACTTGTCACACACAGCCTGTGCATCGGCTAAGTCTTCTGCTGCTGTGCAATATTCTTCGTTGTCATCTTCTTCCCAGTTTTTCATAAACAGGCCTTCAACCTGATAACCCTGTTGAAGAAGAAGATACGCTGAAACAGAAGAGTCTACACCGCCCGACATACCGACGATCACCTTCTTCTGACTATTAGGATTTTGCACCTCAGACATTAATTTTTTCCACTTGGTAAACTAGGGGGCCGATTCTAGCAGAAACTTGGCTTAGGTAACAGATCTTGGGTATCGATCACATCGAGTTTTGCTTAGTGGTTGAATTTAATTAAATCACAATATTTTTCAGGGCAAACGTTTGCCTTTTAATTAGCGATTGAAGCGAAGAAATAGTGCGGATAGAATCGCGCCACTTTTAGTTAAGCACGTATTTGATGATGAAATTTCCCGGTCAGAGAAAATCCAAACACTACTTTCCAGTCAGTGAACGTGAGCCGCTGTTATTAACCCAGCAGCCGGATAACCAGATCAATCGCACTCATGTCATCGGCATCGACCAGACACTGGTGGATATTGAAGCGCATGTGGCTGATGAATTGATCGAAAGATATCAACTGAAAAGTGGCGAATCATCATTGATTAATGAAGAGCTGGCAGAACGGCTCTATCAGGAACTGACTCGTGAACAACTGATCAGCAATGAATTTGCTGGTGGTACGATTGCCAATACCTTACATAACTATTCAGTATTGGCTGATTCGCGTTCGGTATTACTGGGCGTAATGAGTGAGAACATAAAAATTGCTAGTTATGGCTACCGCTATTTATGTAATACCTCCAGCCGAGTGGATCTTAATTATTTGCAAGGAGTGGATGGCCCGGTTGGCCGCTGTTTCACTTTAATTAGTGATAATGGGGAACGCACTTTCGCTATAAGCCCAGGGCGCATGAACTTGCTGAATAAAGAGAGTGTTCCTGAAGAAATATTTGCTGATGCATCGGCGTTAGTGATCTCCTCGTATCTGATGCGTTGTCAGCCAGATGAAACTATAGATCAAGCAACAGTGAAAGCAGTCGAGGCGGCTAAAGCGGCTGGTGTTCCGGTAGTGCTAACGCTGGGAACGCGTTCTATTATTGCCGAGAATCCGCAGTTCTGGCAGAATTTTATCGCTGAAAATGTCACCGTACTGGCGATGAATGAAGATGAAGCTGAAGCTTTAACTGGTTTATCTGATCCTCTTTTAGCAGCCGATAAAGCATTAGACTGGGCTGACCTAGTATTGTGTACCGCCGGCCCGGTTGGTTTATATATGGCGGGTTACACCGATGAAATTGCCAAACGCGAGACATCGCTACCATTATTATCTGGTGCGATAGCTGAGTTTAATAGATTTGAATTTAGCCGTCCGATGCTTAAAAATTCTTGCCATAAGACAACAAAGGTTTATTCACATATTGCTCCTTATATGGGTGGACCAAGCCGAATAAAAAATACCAATGGGGCTGGAGATGCCGCACTTGCTGCATTATTACATGATATGGCGGCGAATAAATACCATAAGTCTAACGTACCTAATTCGGATAAACATAAATTTGATTGTCTGACTTATTCTTCATTTTCTCACGTATGCCGTTATTCTAATCGTGCAAGTTATGAAGTTTTGGCACAACATTCTCCACGTTTGTCACGTGGATTACCAGAACGGGAAGATAGCCTCGAAGAGGCGTACTGGGATCGTTAAAAAAGGCTCCGTAAGGAGCCTTTTTATTGGAATTTAAATATCGCAATTATAAATTAAAGTGCGAATTCTTCCAAAGAACGACCTGCATCCAGTGCCTGTTGGATCACTGATGGAGTACGTCCCTGACCTGTCCAGGTTTTTTCTTCACCGTTAGTGTCAGTATATTTATATTTCGCAGGGCGTGGAGCACGTTTGCCCTTAGCTTTAGGTTTTGCTTCACCAGACAGAGCATTAAACAGAGCTTCAACATCAACACCACTTGCTGCAATTTGGTCTGCGATTTCTGCCAGTTTAGCTTCTTGAGCCTCACGAGCTTCAGCATCTGCTTCTTCTTGTTCACGGCGCTCTGCAACAACTAGAGTTAATTTTTCTAGTGCTTCTTCAAGCTGCTCCATAGTTAATTCGCGAGCAAATGCACGAAGGCTACGGATGTTTAATAAAGTTTTAGTAAGTTCTGCCATTTTTTTGATCCCATAAAATGAAAGCTTTTATCTACTAGGTAATAATAAACCCGAAATTTTTTAGTTACAATATTTGAGACAAATTAAATTTAAATTAATTCACGATGTCGGAAAATATTCTCCACAATCCAGTGGCAGGAATTATGAATATAAACATAGATGAGTAAATTGATAATGTGTCTGGCTAAGGTCAGAATATTGACATTAGTTTTGTTAGCAACGACTAAAATATCTGCAATCATACTCATCTTATTTTAACCAATTGGTTAAAATTCCCTTTATCAGGATAATTAGTCCGGCGATGTATTTCGTTCGGCTGACCAATACCTTGTAGTGACACAAGATAAGAGAGGAAGCAGGGGCAAAATTGATGCAAAATTTCTTCTCTGAAAACGGTGATTAATGCTTGAAAAAATCACCTCGTCAGGGTAGGGTGTATCCAACACCAAATATGAGAAGAATTCTAGTATGCGCAACTTTGTAATGGATATCCATCATCACCATCATCCCTAATCGTCTTTCGGGGAGATGAGCGCGTACCCGGGAGACAAACTCCCGGAGGTGAATTCATAGAATTTCAGATTATAACCCTCGGGAAGATTGAAGCTCCCGGGGGTTTTTTCTTTTAGTTTGGCCGACAGTTAAACGAGAACATTATCAAATTGTAAAGGAACTATAGCAATGCCGACGACATCACAACGCTTAAGAATCGCAATTCAGAAAAAGGGCCGCCTAAGTAAAGAGTGTATGGATTTACTTAAAAAGTGTGGCGTGAAATTTAACGTAATGGGTGAACGCCTTGTGGTTCATTCACCTAATATGCCAATCGATTTGCTACTGGTCCGTGATGACGATATTCCTGGCCTGATCATGGATGGTGTTGTTGACCTTGGCTTTGTCGGTGAAAACGTACTGGAAGAAGAACGTCTGGATCGCCTTGCGCTGAATGAACCTTGTGAGTTTACCACTCTTCGCCGTATGGATTTCGGTGGCTGTCGCCTTTCTATCGCGATTGAAAAAGATGCTCAATATAACGGCCCACAAGATTTAGCCGGTAAGCGTATTGCAACAACTTATCCGCAACTGTTGAAAGCGTATATGGACAGAGCCGGAATATCATTCAGTACCTGTATGTTAACCGGTTCAGTTGAAGTAGCACCTCGTGCTGGTCTGGCTGATGCGATTGCCGACCTGGTTTCAACTGGTGCGACTCTGGAAGCTAACGGCCTTAAAGAAGCTGAAGTGATTTTTGAATCGAAAGCGACTTTAATTCAGCGTCTGGGGGATTTCGATGCTGATAAGCAGGCGTTAATTTCTAAATTACTGACACGTATGCATGGTGTACAACAGGCGAAAGAGTCTAAATACATCATGTTACATGCGCCAGTTGCGCAGTTGGAGCCAATTACAGCTCTGTTGCCGGGTGCAGAAGACCCAACCGTATTACCGCTTTCTCACGACAAATCTCGCGTAGCGGTTCACCTAGTGAGTTCAGAAAACCTTTTCTGGGAAACCATGGAGCAGCTAAAAGCATTAGGTGCAAGTTCTATTCTTGTGCTTCCTATTGAGAAAATGATGGAGTAAGGCGTATGAGAACCGTTGTTTGGCAATCATTAAGTAATCAACAACAAGATACGGTACTTGAGCGCCCGGCTATTACCGAAGGCGCAAATATTACTGCTGCGGTCTCTGATGTTATCGCTAAAGTACGTGCCGAAGGCGATGCTGCCTTGTTGGAACTGACAGAGCGTTTTGACAAAGTTCGTCCTGCTTCTATTCGCGTATCGGCAGAAGAAATTCAAGCTGCATCTGATCGCCTCTCGTCTGAGATGAAAGCGGCGCTGGAACAGGCGTATGAAAATATCGCTAAGTTTCATAATGCGCAGATTCACCAGCCGGTAAAAGTGGAAACCATGCCAGGCGTGGTGTGTGAGCAAGTTACACGCCCGATCAATAAAGTTGGCTTGTATATTCCGGGCGGTAGCGCTCCGCTTCCATCAACCGTTTTGATGTTGGGTGTTCCTTCGCAAATCGCGGGCTGTAAAAAAGTGGTATTGTGCTCTCCACCACCAATCGCGGATGAAATTCTTTATGTTGCCCAGTTGTGCCAAATCGACGAAGTGTACAACGTTGGTGGTGGTCAGGCGATTGCAGCAATGGCATACGGTACCGAAACGGTAGCTAAAGTGGATAAAATATTTGGCCCAGGTAATGCGTATGTTACTGAAGCCAAACGTCAGGTTAGCAACGATTTTCGCGGTGCCGCGATTGATATGCCTGCCGGCCCGTCTGAAGTGTTAGTGATTGCTGACGAAACGGCAGATGCGGATTTTATTGCTTCTGATTTATTGAGCCAAGCAGAGCACGGCCCTGATTCTCAGGTCGTGTTAGTCACGCCATCGCCAGTGATTGCCGATCAGGTAACCGATGCAGTTCAGGCTCAGTTGAAACAGCTTTCTCGTGCTGTGATTGCGGAAAAAGCATTGGCGTCTAGCCTGATTATTATTTCTGAATCACTGGAGCAAGCGGTAGAGATCTCCAACTACTATGGTCCTGAGCACCTGATTGTTCAAACTAAGTCTCCGCGTGATTTGTTGCCGGAGCTGGATAACGCTGGTTCGATCTTCCTTGGTGACTGGTCACCGGAATCGGCAGGTGACTATGCGTCAGGGACTAACCACGTATTGCCAACCTATGGTTACACCCGTACTTATTCAAGTTTAGGTCTGGCTGATTTTAGTAAGCGTATGACGGTGCAGGAATTGAGTGCCGATGGCCTTAGCCTGTTAGCTCCTACTGTGGTGACTATGGCAGAAGCGGAAGGTTTGGATGCGCACAAACGTGCGGTTACTATTCGTGTTGAAAAATTGCAGAAGGCGAAATAATCCATGGAAAAGCTCGCGCGTAAAAATGTTCAGGCTTTGACTCCTTATTTGTCAGCTCGTCGGATTGGCGGTAGCGGTGACACCTGGCTTAACGCTAATGAATCGCCATTTGTGAACCCATATGAGTGTGATTTTACTGGCCTTAACCGCTACCCGGAATGCCAGCCACCACAAGTGATTGAAGCTTATGCTGCTTATGCAGGAGTGAAACCGGAGCAGGTGATAACTTCTCGTGGTGCGGATGAAGGTATCGAACTGTTGGTTCGCGCTTTTTGTGAGCCGGGCGAAGATGCGATTCTGTTCTGCCCGCCGACCTATGGCATGTATTCAATCAGCGCTGAAACAATTGGTGTTGAGTATAAAAAAGTCCCGTTATTGGCTGACTGGCAACTGGATTTACCAACAATCGAGCAAAATCTGGATAAAGTTAAAGTAGTATTTGTCTGTTCGCCAAATAACCCAACCGGTAATCTGGTCAAACGTGAAGATATTATTACGCTGCTGGAAATGACCAAAGATCGCGCGATTGTGGTGATGGATGAAGCGTATATTGATTTTTGCCCTGAAGCATCATCAGTCGATCTGTTGGTCCAATATCCTAATCTGGCGATTCTGCGTACGCTGTCTAAAGCGTTTGCGCTTGCGGGTCTGCGCTGTGGTTTTACTTTGGCCAATGAAGAACTGATCAATGTGCTGATGAAAGTGATTGCGCCATACCCGATGCCTCGACCAGTAGCCGATATCGCAGCGCAGGCTCTCTCTACAGAAGGTCTGGCCCGGGCTAAAGCTCAGGTTCTGGAGCTGAATGCTAACCGTGCCTATTTGCAAGCAGGCTTAGCCATGGTTGATGGCGTAACGGTATTTGAAGGCTGGGGTAACTACCTGCTGATCAAATTCCCGGGTGGTGACGCACTGTTTAAGGCAGCTTGGGATAACGGCATTATTTTGCGCAATTCACCGATTGAAGACTGTGTGCGTATTAGTGTCGGCAGCCGTGAAGAGTGTGAGAAAACGTTAGCCTTTATACGTAATTACTATCAATAGTCGCTGTCCGGCTAAAGAATGAAAAGGATATTTCTGTGAGCAAGCAAAAAATATTATTTATCGACCGTGATGGTACGCTGATTGTTGAGCCACCGATCGACTTTCAGGTCGACCGCCTGGATAAACTGCAACTTGAACCGTTGGTGATCCCAAGCCTGCTGAAACTGCAGGATGCTGGTTATCACTTGGTTATGGTCACCAATCAGGATGGTCTGGGTACTGACAGCTACCCGCAAGATGATTTTGATGCGCCACATAATATGATGATGGAGATCTTTGAATCTCAGGGCGTTAAATTTGATGATGTATTAATTTGTCCTCATTTCGAAAAAGATAACTGCACCTGCCGTAAACCTAGATTAGGCATGGTTAAGGACTATCTGCAAGGTGGAAAAGTGGATTTCCAAACCTCTGCGGTGATTGGTGATCGTGCGACTGATCTTCAGTTGGCGGAAAACATGGCCATTCAGGGTATTCAATATAATCCGGAAACCATGGGGTGGCCGGCGATTGTTAAAATGCTGACGACCAAGCCGAGAACAGCGCAGGTCATTCGTAAAACCAAAGAAACCGATATCAGCGTGTTTGTGAATTTGGATGAAACCGGCGGGAACGAAATTTCTACCGGGTTGGGTTTCTTCGACCACATGTTAGATCAGATTGCAACTCACGGTGGCTTCCAGCTTAAGTTAAAAGTGGTCGGCGATCTGCATATTGATGATCACCACACAATCGAAGATACCGCATTGGCGTTGGGTCAGGCACTGAAAGAAGCGCTGGGTGACAAACGTGGTATTGGCCGTTTTGGTTTTTCACTGCCGATGGATGAGTGTCTTGCACAATGTGCATTAGATATTTCCGGCCGCCCGTACTTTAAGTTCGATGCCGAATTCAGCCGCGAAAGTGTCGGCGAGTTTTCAACGGAAATGGTGTATCACTTCTTCCGTTCACTGACTGATACTATGGCGTGCACTCTGCACCTGTCTTCTACCGGAAAAAATGACCACCATATCATTGAAAGCCTGTTTAAAGCGTTTGGCCGTACTTTGCGTCAGGCGATTAAAGTGGAAGGAAACGAGCTGCCAAGCAGTAAAGGAGTGCTTTAATGTCCAAACCGAATGTTGTCATTATCGATACTGGCTGCGCTAACGTTTCATCGGTTAAGTTTGCCATTGAACGTTTAGGTTATCCGGTTGTGATATCCAAAGATCCAGCAGTCGTTCTGGCTGCAGATAAACTGTTTCTTCCGGGCGTTGGTACTGCCAGTGAAGCAATGAAAAACCTGCAAGAGCGCGATCTTATCTCTTTAGTGAAAAAAGTTGAAAAGCCTTTGCTGGGTATCTGTTTAGGGATGCAACTGCTAGGTAAACTTTCTGAAGAAAAAGGGCAGAAAGCTGACGAGATTGTTGAGTGTCTGGGTCTGGTTGATGGTGAAGTTCGCCTGATGAAAACCGGTGACCTGCCACTGCCACACATGGGCTGGAATACTGTATCAGCGAAAGCGGGTAATCCGTTGTTTAAAGATATTGAAGAAGGTGAGTACTTCTACTTTGTCCATAGTTTTGCTATGCCGGTGGGAGATTACACCATTGCACAGTGTGAATATGGCCAGCCATTTAGTGCTGCGATTCAAAGTGGCAACTATTATGGCGTACAGTTTCACCCGGAACGCTCAAGCAAAGCCGGTTCTAAGCTGATTCAGAACTTCTTAGAACTGTAGAATCAAAAGGATATTGAAGTGATTATTCCTGCATTAGATTTAATAGAAGGACAAGTAGTACGCTTGTATCAAGGCGACTACGGTCAAGTAACCGAATATAAAGTTAATCCGGCAGAGCAGTTTAATCTGTATCATCAGGCGGGTGCTAACTGGTTACACCTGGTTGATCTGACTGGCGCTAAAGATACCAGCGCGCGTCAGCTAGACTTAATCGCGACACTGCTTGCTAGTACGCCAGCCAATATTCAGATTGGTGGTGGTGTACGTACTGAACAGGATGTGGTGGACTTGCTGAATGCCGGTGCGCAGCGTGTTGTTGTTGGTTCTACTGCCGTTAAGCAACCGGAACTGGTGAAGTCCTGGATGAGTAAATACGGCGCGGAAAAAATCGTATTAGCTCTGGATATCAACATAGATGAGAATGGCACGCGCAAAGTTGCTATCTCTGGCTGGCAAGAAGATTCAGGTGTCACTATTGAAGATTTAATCGATGATTACCTGACGGTTGGCCTGCAACATGTTCTGTGTACCGATATTTCGCGCGACGGGACATTGGCTGGCTCGAATGTCGAGCTATATGTTGATCTGTGTAAAGCCTACCCACAGGTTCAGTTTCAGTCATCAGGTGGTATCGGCAGCTTAGCGGATATCGAAGCACTGAAAGGGACGGGCGTAGCGGGAGTGATTGTTGGCCGTGCACTGCTCGATGGTAAGTTCACAGCAGAGGAGGCATTTGCATGTTGGCAAAGCGCATAATACCTTGTCTTGATGTTCGTGACGGGCAAGTGGTGAAAGGGGTTCAGTTCCGTAACCACGAAATTATTGGCGATATCGTACCATTAGCTCAACGCTATGCTGAAGAAGGGGCGGATGAACTGGTTTTTTATGATATTACCGCTTCCAGTGATGGCCGTGTGGTCGACAAAAGTTGGGTTGCTCGCGTTGCTGAAGTGATTGATATACCATTTTGTGTGGCAGGTGGAATTAAATCCGCTGAAGATGCCGCGCGTATTCTTGAGTTTGGTGCAGATAAAGTATCGATTAACTCTCCGGCACTGGCGAATCCTGAGTTGATCACTGAACTAGCAGATCGTTTCGGAGTGCAGTGTATTGTGGTGGGTATCGACTCCTACTTCGATAAAGAGAGCGGAAAATATCAGGTTTATCAGTTTACCGGTGATGAAAAACGTACTCAGGCTACCCGTTGGGAAACCCGTGACTGGGTTCAGGAAGTGCAGAAGCGCGGCGCTGGTGAAATCGTTCTGAATATGATGAACCAGGATGGCGTACGTAACGGTTATGATTTAGACCAGTTAAATATGGTACGTGAAGTTTGCCATGTACCTTTGATCGCTTCCGGCGGTGCTGGTGAAATGGTGCACTTTGCTGATGCGTATAAAAAAGCATCGGTCGACGGTGCATTAGCTGCTTCGGTATTCCACAAGCAGATCATCAACATCGGCGAACTTAAACAATATTTAAAAGCACAAGGGATCGAAATTCGACTATGAGCAGTTCAGCACAGACACTAGAAACCATCAGCAACCGTATCGACTGGGACAAAGTTGATGGTTTAGTTCCTGCCATCGTACAGGATTTTACTTCCAGCCAGGTACTGATGATGGGCTATATGGATCAGGCCGCATTAGAGAAAACTTTTACTACCGGGCAGGTGACGTTTTTCTCACGCACTAAGCAGCGTTTGTGGACCAAAGGCGAAACCTCCGGCAATGTTCTACAGCTAAAAAATGCTGCATTGGATTGTGACAATGACACTCTATTAGTCAAAGTTGATCCTGTTGGCCCTACTTGTCATAAAGGTACAACGACCTGTTGGGATGGCGATCAGGCTGAAGAGTCACAGATGGTGTGGCTTCATCAACTTGAGCAGCTACTGGCAGCCCGTAAAGATGCCGATCCAGACTCTTCATATACTGCCAGCCTTTATGCCCGCGGTACCAAGCGTATTTCGCAGAAAGTGGGTGAAGAAGGCGTTGAAGTCGCGCTTGCGGCGACGTCGGGCGATAAGGCGGAATTGATTTGTGAATCGGCAGATTTAATTTATCACCTGCTGGTTTTACTTCAGGATCAGGGCCTATCGTTCAGCGATGTGATTGATAAGCTTAAAGAGCGTCATAAGTAATACGAGAACATTCAGTAGATTAATGAATATAACGCGTTCGATGGAACAAACTGGCAAAGGCATGGAGGCCTTTGCTAGCGATATATGGACATCTTGAGCGGTTTGTGGAATCGAATTCGTTTTATTCACTCTGTGCAGTTAATCTAATCTCTTTCCACTCTCCCGGCTGCAAATCACCCAGTTGATAGTCTCCTACCGAATAGCGAATTAATCGTAGTGTAGGAAATCCAATATGTGCTGTCATTCGGCGTACCTGACGATTTCGTCCTTCAATAATGGTGATGTCTAGCCAGGTAGTAGGAATATTGGCACGAAAGCGCACTGGTGGGTTTCTTGGCCAGATATCCGGTTCAGGCATAATTTGCACTTTAGCTGGCAGAGTCATACCATCTTTTAGCTCAACGCCGGTTCTTAATTTTTCCAGATCTTCTTCATTAGGTGCACCATCAACCTGTACCCAATAAGTCTTAGGTGATTTTGATTGAGGTTGAGTTAAACGGGCCTGCAGGATTCCATCATTAGTTAAGATTAGTAATCCCTCACTATCCCGGTCTAAACGACCTGCGGCATAAACATCTTTCACCGTAACAAAATCTGCCAACGTTTTACGTCCATCGCCATCAGTAAATTGACTCAAGGTATCGTAGGGCTTGTTGAGTAAAATAATCCGCTGTTCTTCTAGCGGCAAAGGAGCTTTACTACTGCTATTGGCCTTTTTAGCCCCCGGCTTACGCTTGGCAGAAGCGTTTGAAAAACGCAATTTCTGAGAATGTTGCGAACCTGAAGCCCGGCCTTGCCCCGATTTCTGCGAGCGAAATGACATGTTAACTACCTTGCAAAAATGTAAATAAAGTGTGTGAGAAAGTTTTCTAAATGTCGAGTTTAGGCTATGATTTGCGCGCCCTAATTCGTTATCTGGGTTAAGATGATAGACTATTATCACGGATTCGTTTAATTATACTGAATCTGTCCTATGATTCGAAATAAGAAAGTAATCACAACGCTCAAGGACATAGGTAGCTAGGCTACGTTTGCCTCTACACTATGATTGGGCAGAGTGACGTGAACGATTTGGCATTTTTCCATGATACAATCCCGTCGCGTCACTAAAATTCACATGGCCGAACGCATCGGTTGTAAGAACAAATAGGGAAATTTCATGCCTAATAAAAAGCCTACTATTATTTATACTGTGACTGACGAAGCGCCAGCGCTGGCAACATATTCATTGCTACCGATCATCCAGTCGTTTACTGCTTCTTCTGGTGTTGCAGTTGAAACCCGAGATATTTCGTTAGCTGGTCGTATTATTGCTAACTTCCCTGATTATTTAACTGAAGAGCAGCGCATTGGCGATGCTTTGACTGAACTGGGTAATCTGGCTAATCAACCAGAAGCAAACATTATCAAGTTGCCAAACATCTCAGCATCAATCCCGCAGTTAAAAGCAGCAATTAAAGAACTTCAGTCAAAAGGCTACGCACTTCCTGATTATCCGGAAGAAGCAAAAACGGACGAAGAAAAAGCGATTCTGGCCACTTACGACAAAATTAAAGGTAGTGCGGTAAACCCGGTACTACGTGAGGGCAACTCAGATCGTCGCGCTCCGCTGTCAGTTAAAAATTATGCGAAGAAGAACCCACACTCAATGGGTGCATGGAGCAAAGATTGTAAGTCGCACGTTGCCAGTATGGAACACAGCGATTTCTTCGGTAGTGAAAAATCACTAACCATGAATGGCGCCACCAAAGTGTCGATTGAATTCGTTGGTAAAGATGGAGCAAATAAAACACTGAAAGCGCCATTTGCACTGATTGATAAAGAGATCATCGATACTTCTGTATTAAGCAAAAAAGCGGTAGTTGCTTTCTTCGAACAACAGATCGAAGATGCCAAAGCGAGCGATGTATTGCTATCTCTGCATATGAAAGCCACCATGATGAAAGTTTCAGATCCGGTGATTTTTGGCTATGCAGTCAAAGTATTCTATAAAGACGTTTTCGATAAATACGCTGATCTGTTTGCTGAACTGGGTGTCGATGCTAATAACGGCCTGGGTGATGTGTACAACAAGATCCAGGCGCTGCCAGAAGCACAACGTGCTGAAATTGAAGCTGCGATCGCTGGGGTATATGAACAGCGTCCTGCATTAGCTATGGTTGATTCTGACCGTGGTATTACCAACCTACATGTACCAAGCGATGTAATCGTTGATGCATCTATGCCAGCAATGATCCGTTCATCCGGTCAGATGTGGGGCCCGGATGGTAAACTGAAAGATACTAAAGCGATGATCCCGGATCGTTGTTATGCAGGTGTTTATCAGTCAGTGATTGATTTCTGCCGTGAAAACGGTGCTTTTGATCCTACAACCATGGGTACTGTACCAAACGTTGGTCTGATGGCTCAGAAAGCGGAAGAATACGGTTCACACGACAAGACATTTATCCTTGATGCCGAAGGCGTAGTTCGCGTAGTCAACGAAGCTGGCGAAACTCTGCTGGAACAAGCCGTAGAAGCGGGCGATATTTTCCGTATGTGTCAGGCAAAAGATGCACCGATCCAAGATTGGGTGAAACTTGCTGTAACTCGCGCTCGTCTGAGCAATACACCAGCGATTTTCTGGTTAGATAAAGCGCGTGCTCACGATGCTGAACTGATCAAGAAAGTAGAGCAGTATTTGCCTGAGCATGATACTACGGGTCTAGATATCCAGATTCTGTCTCCGGTTGAAGCAACTGAAGCGACTCTGATTCGCCTTAAAGCCGGTCAGGATACTATTTCAGTAACTGGTAACGTATTACGTGACTATCTGACTGACCTGTTCCCGATTCTCGAGCTGGGTACATCAGCGAAGATGCTGTCTATCGTTCCGCTAATGAACGGCGGCGGCATGTTTGAAACAGGTGCTGGCGGTTCAGCGCCTAAACACGTTCAGCAAGTGCAGAAAGAGAACCACTTACGTTGGGACTCTTTGGGCGAATTCCTTGCTCTGGCAGCTTCTCTGGAACACCTAAGTGTGGTGGAAAACAATCCAAAAGCGAAAGTGTTAGCTGAAGCACTTGATGCGGCTACTGGTAAGTTCCTGGATGAGAATAAGTCACCATCACGTAAAGTGGGTGAACTGGATAACCGCGGCAGCCATTACTACCTAGCCAGCTACTGGGCAGAAGCATTGGCAGCGCAGACTGTGGATGCCGATCTGGCGGTAGAATTCGCACCGATCGCGCAAAAACTGGCTGAGAACGAAGAAGCCATCATTGCGGAACTAAACGGTGCACAAGGTGTAGCGGGTGATTTGGGCGGTTACTATCTACCAGAATTTGCTAAAGTTTCTGCATTAATGCGACCAAGTACAACGCTGAATAGCATTATTGGTTAAGCTATCGGATTAAGCCGATATAAAAACAAAAACCCGCTAGTGTTATCATTAGCGGGTTTTATCTTTATGCGGTTATGTGAAATAACAGCTCCGATCGACGGAAAAGAGACTATTTTGCGAAATCGCCTTCGATAGGAACTACCGCGCTAGCATGGTAGCCTTTAGGACCTTGTTCGATCTCATAAGAGACCTGCTGGCCTGCTTTTAAAGTTCGATAGCCATCCATCTGGATAGTAGAGTAATGAGCGAAGATATCGCCATCTTCACCTTCTGGACAAATAAAACCAAATCCCTTGGCGTTGTTAAACCATTTTACTGTACCTGTAGCCATGCGTTACATCCCTCGTGCATTTTGATGAGTGTGGTATGTGGCAAAATAGTCTAAGTTGAACATATTTTGGTCACATCTTCTCCAATTTAAACAAATCCATGCGTCAGTCAATAGTTTGGCTGTTGAAATTTCGACCGCTTTGCAACAATTTGCGATTATGTTTACATTTTTATAACTAAGTAGTGATTATTTGTGTGAAATCAATCGTTTTGTTAAAAAAATTAATTGAATGAAAAGTGATCAATCGGAAAAAATGATGGTTGAAATAGCTATCTTTTATTTGCAGCGATACAATACCTGCATTAGTCTCTAAGTAAGAGATGTTTTTCTCAAAGGCTAGAATGTGAATAAATTGTTGGCATTTCGCTTGAAATTTTAGCCTGAGACCTCAAATAAAAATATAGGAAAGCTCTCTGAAGCTATCATTATGAGTAAACACTTTGAATGGGTTACTCCAGACTCAAATCTTCTGGAGAAAGAAAAAACAGCAGTTCAGCCTCCGGGTAAGTATCACGTTTTGTTGTTAAATGATGATTACACTCCGATGGACTTTGTGATTGAAATCCTTGAACGTTTCTTTTCGCTCAATGAAGAGATTGCGACCCAAGTGATGCTACGGGTTCATTATGAAGGCAGGGCAATATGCGGTACCTATACTGCTGAAGTTGCCGAGACGAAAGTAGCGCAAGTTACGATGTACTCAAGGGAACATGAGCACCCATTGTTATGTACGATGGAGCAAGCGTAATTCTTGCTTTGAACAACATTGTTGTTCCATGAGGAGGTTCCAATGCTTAACAAAGAATTAGAGTCAAGCCTGAACGGCGCATTTGCCAGAGCGAGGGACAAGCGTCATGAGTACATGACTGTTGAACACCTGTTGCTTGCATTACTGGAAAACCAGTCGGCTAAAGAAGCTTTACAGGCTTGTCAGGCGGATCTTGAATCTATTCGTCGCGAACTCGATATTTTTATCGACCAGACCACACCACAGATCCCGGAAAGTGATGAAACACGTGAAACTCAGCCAACGCTAAGTTTTCAACGGGTATTGCAACGAGCCGTGTTCCATGTTCAGTCATCGGGTCGCAATGAAGTATCCGGAGCCAACGTACTGGTTGCTATTTTTAGTGAACAAGAATCACAGGCTGCTTATATCCTGAAGAAATATGATATCAGCCGTCTGGATATTGTTAACTTCATATCTCACGGGATAACCAAAGCGTCTGGTTCTGGCGAAGAACCGTCATCGGATTCTTTCGGTACCGAAAGCAATGAAGAGGTCTCTTCCGAAGAACGCCTGGATAATTTTGCGACTAATCTAAACCATGTGGCAGCGAAAGGGCATATTGACCCACTGATCGGTCGTGATTATGAGCTGGAAAGAACCATTCAGGTTTTGTGCCGTCGGCGTAAAAACAATCCGCTATTGGTCGGTGAAGCCGGAGTGGGTAAAACGGCCATTGCTGAAGGTCTGGCATGGCGTATCGTTGAAGGTACAGTACCGGATGTGATTAAAAACAGCGTTATCTATTCACTGGATATCGGTTCGTTGCTGGCAGGTACAAAGTACCGCGGTGACTTTGAAAAACGGTTTAAAAATATCCTCAAGCAGTTGGAAAAAGAAAAAGACGCCATTCTGTTTATTGATGAAATCCATACCATCATCGGTGCAGGTGCCGCTTCCGGTGGTCAGGTTGATGCTGCTAACTTGCTCAAACCCCTGCTGAGCAGTGGTAAGCTGCGTTGTATCGGTTCTACCACTTATCAGGAATACAGTAATATTTTTGAGAAAGAGCGTGCGTTAGCCCGCCGTTTCCAGAAAATTGACATTGTGGAGCCATCTTTGGATGACACCACCAAGATTCTGATTGGTCTGAAGCCAAAATATGAAGCGCACCACGATGTTCGTTATACCAATAAAGCCTTGCGTGCTGCGGTTGAGCTATCTGCCAAGTATATCAATGAACGTCATCTGCCGGATAAAGCGATAGACGTGATTGATGAAGCTGGCGCACGTGCTCGTTTAATGCCAGCCAGTCGCCGTAAGAAAACCGTTAATGTCAGCGATATCGAAGCTATGGTAGCTAAAATGGCGCGTATCCCTGAGAAATCGTTAACCAACTCAGACAAAGATGTGTTGCAGAATCTTGATGAGAAAATGAAGATGCTGGTATTTGGTCAGGATCCTGCGATTGATGCGCTTTCCGAGGCAATTAAACTGTCGCGTGCTGGATTGGGTGCAGAGAATAAACCAGTAGGCTCATTCTTGTTTGCTGGTCCGACGGGTGTGGGTAAAACAGAAGTCACACTGCAGCTCTCTCGTTTATTAGGGGTTGAATTGTTGCGTTTCGATATGTCGGAATATGGCGAACGTCATTCAGTCAGCCGTTTGATCGGTGCACCTCCTGGTTATGTTGGTTATGATCAGGGAGGTCTATTAACCGATGCTGTTATTAAGCATCCTCACTCTGTGGTTCTGCTGGATGAGATTGAAAAGGCGCACCCAGATATCTTTAACCTGCTATTACAGGTAATGGATAATGGTACCTTGACCGATAATAATGGCCGCAAAGCGGACTTCCGAAATGTGATTTTGGTGATGACCACAAACGCTGGTGTGGCAGAAACGGTTAAGAAATCAATTGGTCTTATTCAACAGGATCATAGTCATGACGCGATGGCAGAGATTAAAAAAGTCTTTAGTCCGGAGTTCCGTAACCGTTTAGATAATATTATCTGGTTTAACAGTCTGGATGAACGGGTTATTCATCAGGTGGTGGATAAATTTATCGTTGAACTGCAAGCGCAACTCGACAACCGCGGTGTTTCGCTAGAAGTCTCTGAAGATGCACGTCATTGGCTTGCAATTAAAGGCTACGACAAAACCATGGGTGCTCGCCCAATGGGACGCGTGATTCAGGAACAACTGAAAAAACCTCTCGCGAATGAACTGCTGTTTGGTGTGCTAGTCGGTGGTGGTACCGTTAAGGTAACGCTGGAAGATGGCAAACTAGTCTTTAAATACATTGGTACCAAAGAAGAAGCGATGCACTGATTAGTGGCTATTCTAAGGGTATAAAAAAACGGAGCTTTTTAGCTCCGTTTTCAATTTGCAACCAAGCTTCTTTTGGGCAGCCTGGTTGTGTACAGATATGATTAACGTGCGCGGAAGACGATGCGACCTTTAGATAAATCGTATGGAGTCATCTCTACAGTCACTTTGTCACCCGTAAGAATACGAATATAGTTTTTGCGCATTTTACCTGAGATGTGAGCAGTCACGATGTGACCATTTTCTAGCTCAACACGGAACATAGTGTTTGGTAGAGTATCAAGGACAGTACCTTGCATCTCGATTACGTCTTCTTTAGCCATTTAATCCTCTTTTAGAAATGTGGCGTGTATAAATGGGCAGAATTAGCCTTTATATACGTTAAATATGTAAAGTTGGGGCGTATTCTACCCTTGCCAACGCTGATTTACTAGCTTTTGATGGGGTTGAAAACGTACTTTATAATTCATGGCCGGGCAGGCATCGATTTGATAGCCCAAATAAAGCCACTCTTTTCCCTGTTCGCGACAAAACGCAATTTGAATCAATACGCCTAATGTACCTAATGAAATCGGGTAATCCGGGTCATAAAAGGTGTAAAAAGCGCTGGCACAGTTCTGTGTGATATCGGTGATAGCAACGCCAATCAGCCTTTCATTATCGTAGATATGAATAAATACGGTTTCTAACCAGTTATTGGAAGAAAATTCACTAAATTCCTTTTTATTGGGCGGGTACATACTGCCGTTTTGATGGCGTTGATTAATATAAGGTGCGTAAATTTCGTACCAGTCATCATCCATTTGATGTTTCACTTCCCAACGAATATGACGGGATTTATTCCATACCCTTTTTTGATTGCGACTTGGCATAAAGCGTGTGACCGGAATCCGGATGGACTGGCAGGCACTACAGTGATTGCAATAAGGGCGGTAAATGGTCGTTCCGCTACGGCGAAAGCCGTTGGCCAGCAGTAATTCATAGTTTTCCGGCGAGTGTAGTGCTGGATCAATCGTGATGGCCACCCGCTCTAGCTGATTAGGCAGGTAACTGCACGGTACTTCCTGGGTCAGACCAATGCTGATGCTATGCATGTTGCTCCGTTTTATTTCTGGTTAGCCACTGCGGTTTAAAACAGCCCTGATCAATCGGTTGATTTTGTAACTGGTCCAATAAACTAAAAAAGTCGGACCGTTGTAATTCCACTGCACCGAGTGAGTCCAGGTGCGGGTTCATCACTTGACAGTCGATCAACTTGCCCTGATTTTGAGCAAAATGCAGACAAAGATACCAAAGAGCAATCTTAGACGCATTGGTCGCTAAGCTGAACATCGACTCGCCGCAGAACATCCGGCCTAACGATAGCCCATATAAGCCACCAACCAGTTGATTATGTTCATTCCACACTTCGACAGAATGACACACTCCACGTGCTGCCAGTTGTTTGTAGGCGTTACGCATATCTTGATTGAGCCAGGTATCCTTTGCGCTACGAGTACTGGCGCAATAATCGATGACTTGCTCGGTTGCCTGATCAATGCTGACCTGATATTTAGTTTTACGCTGAAATTTTTTTAGACTTTTGCTCGGGCTAAACTGATCCGGGAAAAATACTGCGCGTGGTGCGGGGCTCCACCATAAGATCGGCTCACCTGGCCCATACCAGGGGAAAATACCGTTCCGATAGGCATTAATAATCCGTTGCGGGTGCAGATCGCCACCGAAAGCCAATAGCCCATTAGGTTCTGCAAGTGCCTGTGTGGGCGAGGGGAACTGGTAATTATCGTCTGACAACTGTGGAAGGTAGATGGTCATATAGAGTGCGCAATAGAATAACAACCTGGATATCTTATGATTTTTTATGCAACTTTGCCAATCGTGAAAACTGAGTGATGATACGCAAGATTGGCCTGTAACCGACACGTTAGTCATATTCGCTGGTGATATCGGCAAAAATTGCCGATTTAGGCTAGCGATCCCGGCGCTTTTTCGATAGTCTCACCGCACGAAGAATTGTTCATCACTCACTAGCCCGATGCGGGTACGAGCGATAAAGGAAAATTTAATTTAGATGGAAAGCCTAACGTTACAACCTATTCAGAAAATCAACGGTGAAGTGAATCTGCCTGGTTCAAAAAGTGTGTCTAACCGGGCTCTGCTGCTGGCCGCTTTGGCTAAAGGTACCACGGCACTGACCAACCTGCTAGACAGCGATGATATTCGTCATATGCTGAATGCGTTGACCAAATTAGGTGTCAGCTATCAGTTATCAGCGGATAAAACAGAGTGTGTTGTAGAAGGTTTAGGTAAACCATTTACCGTTGATGAAATAACCGAGCTGTTTTTAGGCAATGCGGGAACGGCGATGCGTCCGTTAGCCGCCGCATTAACGTTAGGTTGTGGCGATTATATCCTCACTGGCGAACCACGGATGAAAGAACGCCCAATCGGTCATTTAGTCGATGCTCTTCGTCAGGCCGGAGCACAAATTGAATATCTGGAAAATGAAAATTACCCGCCATTAAAAATTATTGGCACTGGGTTAAATGGTGGAAAAGTTGCGATTGACGGTTCAATTTCGTCACAATTTCTTACTGCATTTTTAATGTCAGCTCCACTGGCGAAAGACGAAGTTACTATCGAAATTATCGGTGAATTAGTCTCCAAACCTTATATCGATATCACGCTGAACATCATGCAGCAGTTTGGTGTTGAAGTGGAAAACCGAGATTATAAGCAGTTTGTGATTCAGCCAGGTCAACAATATGTGTCACCAGGTTCATTTTTGGTAGAAGGTGATGCCTCTTCAGCTTCTTATTTCCTTGCTGCTGCAGCGATTAAAGGTGGAGAAGTCAAAGTGACAGGGATTGGTAAAAATAGCATTCAGGGCGATGTTCAGTTTGCTGATGCACTGGAAAAAATGGGTGCGGAAATTGAGTGGGGCGATGATTATGTCATTGCCCGTAAAGGTGAGCTGAAAGCGGTTGATCTCGATTTTAACCATATTCCTGATGCGGCGATGACCATCGCAACAACTGCACTCTTTGCCGAAGGTACGACAGCGATTCGCAACGTGTACAACTGGCGGGTAAAAGAGACCGATCGTCTGGCAGCAATGGCGACTGAACTACGTAAAGTCGGAGCTATCGTTGAAGAAGGGCATGATTACATTATTATCACGCCACCAGAGAAGTTGGTTCATGCAGCGATTGATACGTATGATGATCACCGCATGGCAATGTGTTTCTCTCTGGTTGCATTGAGTGATACACCAGTGACGATAAACGATCCGAAATGTACGTCTAAGACCTTCCCTGACTACTTTGACCGCCTTAAAGGTTTAAGTGCAACGGCATAGTTTTATCTACCTGAGCTTATTCAGGCTCACTCCCACGGTTTTCCGTGGGAGTGACAATCGGGTTCAAATATGTGTTCCCACGCAGAGCATGGGAACAAGGCGATTTATTCTGCTATGAGAGTAAACTCTTTAGAGAGCTGATGTGCCAGGTATTTAAACATATTGAATACCACGGTGGTATTGGCGGTAGGCAGGCCATTATTGTCAAGGAAATAGTTGCCTTTAAAAACTAATACACCATCTTTTTCTTCTACGCTGTCGGCTCGCATGCCATCAATATAGCTGTCATGCTCCTGAATTAGTTGGTTGGCAATAAGAAGTAAATCGAATTTGGCGATCGCCTGTTTGTCACTCATAGTTAATAACCTTGGGTCATAATTACTGAAATTGGGTTTTCTCGTTAAGAAATGAGATATCGATATGATTTATACCATAATTCACGGTATTTTATTCGCGAGTTTGCGTGAGTCAATTTAGTATGTGCCGAAAAATTAGGCATAGCTTAAATACAATTTCGGATATTTGTCGAGCGATTGAAGAGGCAATCTAAAAAAACAGGTTGATCTTCTGCATTTATCGCACAATAGTAAAAAAAGAAGCAATCTTGTAATGTTATGCGATTGGATTCGCATTGTGATTAAGGACATTTGAGTCAATTATGGGTAAATCACTGGTTATAGTGGAGTCTCCAGCCAAAGCCAAAACAATCAATAAATACCTTGGCAAAGACTACATCGTTAAATCGAGTGTCGGACATGTCCGTGATCTTCCTACTGCGGGACAATCGACAACGACGACGCGCACTGCTGCAAGCAAAGCCAAAACAGCAAAACCAACCGAAGCGCAGAAGAAAGAGAAAGAACGCAACGCGTTAATTAAAAAAATGGGTATCGACCCATATCATGGTTGGGAAGCGAATTATCAGGTTTTGCCCGGTAAAGAAAAAGTTGTAGCAGAGCTGAAGAAGCTGGCTAAAGACGCTGATTGCGTTTATCTCGCAACGGACTTGGACCGCGAAGGGGAGGCGATAGCTTGGCACCTGCGGGAAATCATAGGCGGAGATGACGACCGTTATAAGCGTGTCGTATTTAACGAAATTACCAAAAATGCGATTCAACAGGCGTTCCAGAAACCAGGTGAGCTGAATATTGATGGCGTCAATGCCCAGCAGGCACGCCGCTTTATGGACCGGGTCGTTGGCTTTATGGTGTCGCCACTTCTGTGGAAAAAAGTGGCTCGTGGTTTATCTGCTGGTCGCGTTCAGTCGGTTGCGGTTAAACTCATCGTTGAAAAAGAGCGAGAAATTAAAGCCTTTATTCCGGAAGAATTTTGGGATATTCACGCGGATACCCAAACCCCGGCGGGTGAAGCACTTCGCTTGATGGTGGCACAGAAGCAAGGGCAGGCGTTTAAACCGGTTAATCAGCAACAAGCGGATGGAGCGGTTAACGCGCTGCGCGGCGCCACTTATGAAGTTTGTAAGCGTGAAGATAAGCCAACTTCAAGTAAGCCATCTGCCCCATTTATTACTTCAACCCTGCAGCAGGCCGCCAGTACGCGTCTGGGCTATGGGGTGAAGAAAACCATGATGTTAGCTCAGCGTTTGTATGAAGCGGGTTATATTACTTATATGCGAACTGACTCGACCAACCTGAGTCAGGAAGCGATTGGCGCGGTTCGGGAATATATCGATACAAAATTTGGCCAGGCTTATCTGCCGGAAACACCGAATTTTTACGGTAGTAAGGAAGGTGCGCAAGAAGCTCACGAAGCGATTCGTCCATCCAGTGTCGATGTGTTAGCCGAAGATTTGTCTGGTATGGATCCGGATGCGCATAAGCTTTATGCCTTAATCTGGAATCAATTTGTTTCCTGTCAGATGACTGCAGCTCAATATACCTCTTCAACCGTTAGTGTCAAAGCAGGCGAATATACCTTAAAAGCTAAAGGCCGGATTCTTAAGTTTGATGGCTGGACTCGCGTACAACGCCCGTTGGGTAAAAATGAAGATCTCATCCTGCCGGACGTGGCGCTAGGCGATGTTATGGCGCTTAAGGCACTGGATCCGAAACAGCACTTTACCAAGCCACCAGCACGTTTTACTGAAGCTGCTTTAGTTAAAGAGTTGGAAAAGCGCGGTATTGGCCGTCCTTCCACTTACGCATCAATCATCTCCACAATTCAGGATCGCGGTTACGTAAAAGTGGATCAGCGTCGTTTCTACGCAGAAAAGATGGGTGAGATTGTTACTGATCGCCTTGGTGATAGCTTTGTTGATCTTATGAACTACGATTTCACGGCGAAGATGGAACAGAAACTCGACCAAATTGCGACTGGTGATGTCAATTGGAAAGCTGTGCTCGATGAGTTCTTCAATGATTTCACTATCGATTTGGAAAAGGCTGAAGGTGATGAAACTCACGGTGGTATGAAACCAAATCATATCGTACTAACCGATATCGAATGTCCAACCTGTTCGCGCCCAATGGGTATTCGCACGGCATCAACCGGTGTTTTCCTTGGCTGCTCTGGTTATGCGTTGCCACCGAAAGAGCGTTGCAAAACTACCATTAATCTGGGTAGTGAAGAAGGCATTATCAATGTTCTGGAAGAAGACGTTGAAACTGCCGAGTTGCGAGAGAAAAAGCGCTGCCCAATCTGCGGTACAGCGATGGATGCCTACCTGATTGACGATAAACGCAAGCTGCACGTTTGTGGTAACAACCCGAACTGTGAAGGTTATATTGTTGAACATGGCGAATTTAAACTGAAAGGTTATGACGGCCCGGTTGTCGAGTGTGATAAGTGCGGTTCTGATATGATTCTGAAAAATGGTCGCTTTGGTAAATACATGGGCTGCACCAGCGAATCTTGTAAGAACACTCGTAAGATTCTTAGAAATGGTGAAGTCGCACCACCAAAAGAAGAGCCCGTGCATTTCCCCGAATTGCCTTGTCAAAACTCTGATGCATATTTTGTTCTGCGTGACGGTGCGTCCGGCCTGTTTATGGCAGCGAGTAACTTTCCTAAATCTCGAGAAACTCGCGCTCCTTTGGTTACTGAGTTTCAAACCTACGAGGATCGATTGCCAGAGAAGTTTAAGTATCTTGCTAGTGCACCAGCGGCAGACCCGGATGGCGAGCCAGCGATGATTCGCTTTAGCCGTAAATCCAAAGAGCATTATGTTCGAACTGAGGTTGACGGTAAACCCACGGGTTGGACAGCTTTGTACATTGACGGTAAATGGGAAGTCACCGATAAAAGGAAGAAAAAGTAGTACTCTTACTTCTTTCATCGTAAAGCAATAAAGGCAGCGTAAGCTGCCTTTATTGCTTTACGGCGTTAATGAAAAATTACATTTGTATGAAAATTACGTAAATTTAGGTGTCATTTATCATGTGACAGTTTTGTGATTTTGTGACCGGAGGCGCGTAAGCAGAATTTGGCGTATGCAGAACCGGTACTATAGAAATTTAGTCGTTGTATTCTGTTTTAATTTCACTGAGTATAAACAACGTGTTGCAGTAATATGTCACACGCAGAAAGGACGCTGTGATAACAGTTAGTAGCGTAAAAAATATAAAAAGTAGACGGAGTATATTATGGCTGGTGTGTTATGTATGATTTTGGCTGGCGGCGAAGGTTCTCGTTTAAGACCTTTAACTGAAAGTCGTAGTAAACCATCCGTTCCATTTGGTGGCAGCTATAGACTTATAGACTTTGCACTGAATAATTTTGTGAATGCCGATTTAATGCGTATTTACGTACTTACTCAGTTTAAATCTCAATCATTATATGTTCATTTGAAAAAAGGTTGGAATGTATCAGGGATTACTGATCGTTTCATTGATGTTATTCCCGCGCAGATGCGTGATGGTAAGCGTTGGTATGAAGGCACTGCCGATGCGATTTACCAGAATATTCGCTTTGTTGAACTGGCAACGCCAGATCATGTCTGTATCTTCGGTTCAGACCATGTCTACAAGATGGACGTGCGTCAGATGCTGGACTTCCATAAGCGCGTAGAAGCGAAATTAACCGTATCCGCAATTAGAATGCCAATTGCAGAAGCTTCATCATTTGGTGTGATTGAAGTGGACAGCGAAGGCCGCATGATTGGTTTTGAAGAAAAACCAGAGAATCCAAAATCTATCCCAGGTGAACCGGACTGGGCACTGGTTTCTATGGGTAACTATATTTTTGAAGCCGATACTTTATGTAAAGAGTTACGTGTAGATGCGGATAACTCTGAGTCGAGCCATGACTTTGGTAAGGATATCATTCCAAAACTCTACCCAGAGGGTGGGGTATATGTGTATGATTTCTCAACCAACAAGATCAAAGGTGAGCCTGACACAAGCTACTGGCGCGATGTTGGTACTATCGATGCGTACTGGTCGGCGCACATGGACTTGTTGGAAGCACATCCTCAATTTTCCTTGTATAACCGTAGTTGGCCTTTACATACATTTTACCCACCGTTACCACCAGCAACTTTTATTGATGCAGAACATCGTAAGGTTAAAATTACTGATAGTCTGGTTTCGGGTGGTAGTTATGTGCAAGGTGCGCAAATTTACAAATCGGTACTGGGTTACCGGAGTAATGTCGGTGCCGGTTCATTAGTCAGTGAAACAGTGATCATTGGTGACGTGAAGATTGGTGCCGGTTGTACCATCAAACGTGCCATTATCGATAAACACGTAGAAATCGCCCCTGGTACCGTTATTGGTGAAGATTTAGAGTTGGATCGTAAGCGTTTCCATGTTTCTGAATCTGGTGTTGTGGTTATCGCAAAAGGAACCAAAGTTGGCTTCTAAACCAGAACCGTTTGATATCTGGTTTTGCGTTTCTGAAGCACAAGGTGTAGTAAAAAGTGGAGGCTTGGCCGATGTGGCCAAGGCTCTGCCTAGAGCCCTGCAGGAGTTAGGGCAGAAGGTTAAACTTGTTCTCCCCGGATATCAGAGTGCCCCTCATCGTCTTACCAGCCCAATCATCCTCGATACCGAATTATCATACTGGCCCCATACCCGCTATCAGGTGCGATATTCAGATTTAGATGGTGTTGAGCTTTATTACATTGATTGCGACCAATATTTTGATCGGCCAGAGTTATATGCTGAGCATAATTGTGCCTATGAAGATAATGGTGAGCGATTTGGCTTTTTCAGTGTGGCCTGCCTAGACGTATTGCCTAAACTTAATATTAGGCCAGGGATTATTCATAGCAACGACTGGCATACTGCATTAATTCCATTTTTACTTAAGACTCGCTATCAGCAAGATCTATTTTATAGCGAGATTAAAACGGTACTAACAATTCATAACGCGCTGTTTAAAGGGATTTTTTCTTTCGATGAACTGGATATCATTCCTGAATTGCACACCAGTGGCATGAAACATCTGCAATATGGTGTTGGTTATATAAGCACATTACGCGCCGGCATTGCTTATGCGGATAAGGTTAATGCGGTCAGCCCGAATTATGCCGCCGAATTATTAACGCCCCTTGGTTCGCATGGATTAGTGGATGATTTTGTTCACCGTGCAAAAGATTTGTATGGCATCGTTAACGGTTGTGATTACTCTGAATGGCACCCACAAACCGATAGCTATTTGCCGGTTAATTATGATGATAACGCGGCATCCTTACAGCAGGGCAAGGCTCACTGTAAGCGAGTATTACAACAAGCACTGGGATTGCCCGTTCGTCCGGTCGCATTATTTGGCATGGTGTGTCGTTTGACCCATCAGAAAGGCTTTCACTACCTTCTGCCAATTATCGAGCGTTTTTTACGTAATGATGTTCAGTTTGTGATTGTTGGCACCGGGGAGCCGGACATTGCTCATCGTTTGCGTTATCTGGCTGGGCTGTATCCGGACAAATTGGCTTTTGTCGATGTGTACAGTGATCGTTATGCTCACTGGGTGGAAGCTTCGGCAGATTTTTTTGTTATGCCGTCAGAGTTTGAAGCTTGCGGACTCAATCAGATTTATAGCATGGCTTATGGCACATTGCCGATAGTGCGGGAAGTGGGTGGATTAAAAGATACGGTGCACGATTATGATCTCCGGCCGGATAAGGCGACGGGCTTTTCATTTTTTGAACCGAGTCCGGAAGCGTTATTAATCACCCTTCAACGTGCTTTACTCTTCTACCTTCAATCGCCGGGGGATTATCTGCAGACCCAGCAGCGTGCGATGCGTCAGGATTTTAACTGGAAACATTCAGCTGCCGAGTACATAAAGATGTATCAGGCCGCATTATTGCAATCAGGCCAGATTAATTAACATAGAAAAAGGCGCGGTCGCGCCTTTTTCTATGTTAGTCTGCGAGTAGAGTTTTTCTGCAAGATATCATCATGTCATCCGATCTACTGTTTCACAAAATCTACCCTCATCCAAGTAGTCAGGCCTGGGTAGTTTTTATTCATGGCGCCGGAGGAAGTTCTTCCATCTGGTTTAAGCAAATTAAAGAGTACAAGAAGCATTTTAATTTGTTGCTGATCGATTTGCGTGGCCATGGAAAGTCCAATGAATTGTTCAAAGATTGGCTGGACAACAAATACACCTTTGAGTCTGTGACAAGGGACGTATTAAGCGTACTGGACTATCGTCAAATTCAACAGGCTCATTTCGTTGGTATGTCGCTTGGTACCATCATTGTGCGTAATATCGCTGAGCTGGCGGCACACAGGGTCTCCAGTATGGTATTGGGTGGCGCAGTGACTCGTCTGAATGTGCGCTCCCAGATCTTGGTTTCCCTTGGCCATGCAAGCAAGAATTTTATTCCCTATATGTGGCTATATCGCCTTTTTGCTTACATTATTATGCCGCAAGTTAATCAACGGGAATCCCGTCACCTGTTTATTCGTGAAGCTCGCAAATTATGTCAGAAAGAGTTTAAACGCTGGTTTACCTTAACCGCTGAAGTCAATCCGATGATGCGTTATTTTCGCGAAAAAGAGGTAGCGATTCCGACTTTATATGTAATGGGTGACCAAGACTATATGTTCATTAAACCGGTACTGGATATGGTGCAAGAGCATCGCAGCAGTGAATTACGTTTAATCGCCAATTGTGGACATGTTTGTAATGTAGAAAACCCGGAACTATTTAATCAGCACTCTATCGGGTTTATAAAAAAGCACCAGTTTACTGGTGCTTGATTAGGAACTGTTGAGTCTAGGGTACTAGCCTCAATTATTGTAATTTATTGAGTAACTCATCGCGCCGCGACTGAGGAACCACCGACCAGTGAGTTCCCTTTATTGCGCCTTCAAGGGCCCACAGTAACTCCAATGAAAGTCCGGTATTAGGATGACTCTCCTTAATCGCCTTATAAGCGTTAATCGCTCCCTGATGGTAAAGATCATCAACCGAGCTAATCCCGGCTTTCTTTAACATTCGTTCCGTTGCTAGGCGCAGGTTAGGCAGATCTTTTAAGCGTTGTGGTTCTTGTTGTGAAGTGGCCGATTTTTCGTTTAATGCATTACAATAAGCATTTTTACCTAGAATGAAAATTTTATCGGTGTCCTGCCAATATTCATCAGGAAGAGCATAATATTTGGTGATCACCGGAAAGCCCCGTTTGGCATAGGAATAGGGCCTGAAGCCACACTCTTTAAACTGTTCGAACGTTTTATCATCCGCGCGAATGTGTAATTTATCTTGCACAACTAACGCGAACATGGTGCCGTCAAGAAACAGTCCGAAGCCGCCGAACATGGAGCGTGAACATACGCTCCCTAATGGTTCGAATAGACGCATTGAGTCTTTTAATATTGGTTTGTCCATAAGGCGTTTTTACTTAGTTTCCTGTAACTTGAGTGTAATGATTACTCAAGAAGATGACGATGAATTAATTCTAGGTCATTAAATAGCATTGAGCAATATTGTGATTCAACTCTCATATTGTAGGTGCAAGAAAAGGTTGCAAAATCCCACATTTAACACAGTTAGTCTAATTTTTGCACCGAATCACGTTCGACAATTTCGGGATGCATTTCAAACACTCGGCGCTCATGCTCTTTATTCTTAATTCTCTGCAACAAAATCTCGAAAGCATTTTTACCAACCCGGCGTTTAGGTTGATGAACTGTGGTCAATGGTGGTGAAAAATATTCAGAAATTTCAATATTATCATAGCCAATCACCGACATATCTTCGGGTACCCGAACACCTCGCTGCTGCAGACGACTCATTAATCCTAGTGCCATTGTGTCATTAAAGCAGAAGATTGCGCTGGGTTTGTGATCCATCGCGATAATTTTATCTGCCGCTAATACAGCGGTGTCACATTCGAAATTACCTTCCAGAATCCAGTCTTCCACTACCGGATAGTTATGTTCAGCCATCGCACGACGAAAGCCCAGAATACGTTCTTGACAAGCCGCTTTATTGAAGTGGCCACTCAGGCAAGCGATATCTTTATGCCCATTGTTAATCAGATACTTGGTAGCCAAGTAGCCACCTTCTTCTGAGTTATCAATAATTTTATCCGCTTGGGAACTTTGAGGCCCCCAATCCATAATAACTTTTGGTATATCGCTGTAACTGTCAAGCATCGCCAGCAGTTCCTCGGTTAAGTCCGAGCACATAACCAGAATACCATCGACCCGCTTTTCAGACAGCATACGGATATAATCGCGCTGCTTCTCATAGATGCCGCCGGTGTTGCACAGAATGAGGGTATAACCCTGACGATAGCAGTAGCTCTCTACGCCATCGATCACTTCGGAGAAAAATGGGTTAGTTGATTGAGTGACCAACATACCAATGGAACGTGTCGAGTTGCATTTTAAGCTGCGGGCTACGGCACTTGGTGAGTAATTCAAATCTTGCACGGCCTGCATCACTTTTTCTTGTGTTGCTTCCGCGACAAAACGAGTTTTATTAATCACGTGTGAAACTGTAGTTGTTGAAACGCCCGCTAAACGAGCGACATCTTTAATCGTTGCCATTGGTCTTTAATTACTTTGAATACAAATAGAAAAACCGCTGCTAAATAGCGGTTTTATTAACTTAGTGCGATCGGAAGATTCTAGTCACTGGTGAAAACAATAGCAATTATTTTTGTCACATAACGCTATGTTGGTTGCTTATTCCAGAATCTGGAGCGTTTGTTGCTGCTGTGCAGACTGGCTTTGTGTTTGTGCCCAGTCCCTTAAGTGATGCCACAGCTGCCCCAGCGTTTCGTACCAGTAGTGTTCGGTTTGCTCGAGATAGCGAGCACTCGGGGTATATTTTACCCAGCCTTGCATGACATTTCGCTGGGCAAGGAAGTTTGTGGGTGCTGCAAGCGGTTCTATCCCTGCCGAACGAAACTCGGTTAACGCGCGTTTCATATGGCTGGCTGATGTCACTACGACTAACTTTTTATCCTGCACAAAATTGGCTGCCTGGTGAGCTTCTTCCCAAGTATCCTGAGCGGTTTCAAGTAAAACTATATCTGATTTTACAACGCCAAGCGACAAAGCTACTTTCGCCAGCATACGAGCATGAGTGACCTCAGTTCCTCCGGCATAACCAGAAAGGATAAGTTTCGATCCCGGATACATGCGCATGATGCGAATGCCTTCGGTCAGACGCATTAGCGCAGTGCGGCTTAGCTCCGAAGTTGGGGGTAAATCATCATCAACTACGTGCCCACTGCCTAACACCATGATGTAATCAATGTTACCTGCTTCGGGTAAAAAGGCTGAATACTGGCGCTCAAGCGGCAGCAGTAAACGGCTGGAAACCGGTTGGAATGACGCAAGAAACAGCACAGTAAAAGAGAATAGAACGAGCCAGCAACCGGTGCGCCTTTTGGTGGTGAACATGATCAGCATTAAACCAATAAAGCCGATGATCAACAGCGCCGGCAGTGGCATCATAAGTGATGAGATGAATTTTTTAAGTTCAAACATAACGAGTAGTAGTCCGAAAAAGCAGCATTCAACATTAAAAAGAGAGAATCCTCTTTATTCTCTGAATTCCTGTGCGAAAATACCCGCACCGAAACTCATCATAACGTAAGCTACCGTGACAGAAGATCGCAATTTCGACGATATTGCCCACAAATTTGCAAAAAATATATACGGCTCTGACAAAGGCGATATTCGTCAAGTCATTGTTTGGGAAGATATTGAACGAATATTATCGATATTTCCAGAAAAATCGACGCCACTGCAAATCTTAGATGCTGGCGGTGGGATGGCGCAATTGTCGCAAAAGCTGGCCAGACTGAGTCATCAGGTGACTTTATGCGATATTTCTGAGCAGATGCTGGATCTGGCCAGACAAGAGATTGTCAGACAGAATTTAGCACGCCAGTATCGGTTTATACATTCACCCGTACAGGACTTGGCGGCCCATCTGAATGAGCCAATGGATGTGGTCCTTTTTCATGCGGTGATGGAGTGGTTAGCCGATCCACAGAGTGCATTAAAGGGCCTTTTGAACCATGTTAAGCCCGGAGGTGTCGCATCTGTGATGTTTTATAATCATTATGGGCTGGTATACAAAAATGTCGTTTGTGGAAATATCCCTCACGTGCTACAAGGAATGCCGTTTCGTAAACGGTTTAAGCTTCAGCCACAAAAGGGGCTAATGCCTCAGGATGTCTATCGCTGGTTAGAAGAAAGTGATTTTGAAATTCTGGGCAAATCCGGTATTCGCTGTTTTAGTGATTATATCGGTAATCGACAAAATATGGGGGAATATACCCCAGAGGATGTGCTCGAATTAGAGCGTCAGCTTTGCCGTGAGGAGCCTTATCTTTCGATGGGCCGTTATATTCACGTCTGGGCGAGAAAGAAATAAGTACAACAGGAAACAAGATGACTGAATTAAGTCACGACTCTGAAACACAAACCGTTGCTGAGCTGGTTGGATGGGTAAAACAGCATGATTTTATGCTCAACCTGTCTACTGAGCGCCTGGCATTTTTAATTGCCATTGCTCTGTTGAGTAATGAGCGTTTCGATCAGGAACTGGGTGAAGGTGAACTGCATGATGCGTTTGCCATTGTCATGCAAGCATTCAGCGACAGCAGCGAACCATCGAGTTTTCGCGCCAATAATGCAATTAATGACTTGGTGGGACAGCGCCTTTTGCGCCGTTTTACCAGTGAACTGAATGCCGGAGCCAGTATTTACCGCCTTTCACCTTTGGCGCTGGGTATTACTGAATATTATGTACGCCACCGTGAATTCTCAAAATTAAAGCTATCGATTCAGCTTTCTATGGTTGCCGGTGAAATGGCTAAGGCCAAAGAAGCGGCATTGGAAGGTGGAGAATTGAACGATTGGTACAGAAATGTTTTTGCCATCCTGAAATATTCGGTTGGCGAGATTTTTGATCAGATTGACCTGAACCAGCGGGTAATGGATGACCAGCAGCAGGAAGTAAAAGACCAAATTGCAGGTTTGCTGAATAAAGACTGGCGAGAAGCAATCAATAGCTGTGAAGCTTTGCTTTCTGAAACTTCTGCGACCCTCCGCGAATTGCAGGATACGCTCCAGGCGGTGGGTGATGAGCTGCAAGCTCAGATCTTAGATATTCAGGAGCTGGTTTATGGTCGTGAAGATCTACAGTTTATCGATGAAACACTCTTTCATTTGCAGCAAAAGCTCGACCGCATTACCAGTTGGGGGCAGCAATCGATAGATTTATGGATCGGTTATGATCGGCATGTACATAAATTTATTCGTACCGCCATTGATATGGACCAGAATCGTGCCTTTAGTCAGCGTTTACGCCAATCGGTGAAAGAGTATTTCGACTCACCCTGGTATCTGACTTTTGCTGATGCTGAACGATTACGTGATTTGCGCGATGAAGCTCTGGTGTTGCGTGAAACCGAAGTCACCGGCGAAGTGCCGCTTGAAGTGGAATATGAGGAGTTTCAGCAGGTGAGCGATGAAATTGCTCAGCGCGTCGGGGCGATGCTCAGCGTGCATAAAGAGCAGGGAACTCCGATCGATTTAAGCGCGGTGCTGAAGGATTATCTTTCCCAGCATCCGCAGGCCCACCATTTTGATTTAACCCGCATTGTGATTGATCAAGCTGTTCGTCTCGGCTATTCCGAGGACGACTATCTGGCTATTCAGCCGGATTGGCAGGCGATTAATGATTACGGTGCAAAGGTACAGGCAAATGTTATCAACCGATATTAATGAATATATGCCAGAGAAACTGGCAAAGGCGTTATCCAATCCGCTTTTCCCTGCACTGGACAGTGTGTTGCGAGCAGGGCGTCACATTGCCAGTGATGATTTAGACAATCATGCATTTTTGGCGGATTACGAACTGGAATTGGCGTCATTTTATCAGCGTTACAATACCGAGCTGGTTAAAGCGCCAGAGGGCTTCTTTTATCTGCGTCCACGTTCGACTTCACTGATTGCCCGCAGCGTACTTTCTGAACTGGATATGCTGGTGGGTAAGGTTCTTTGTTACCTTTATCTAAGCCCGGAGCGATTAGCCCACGAAGGCATTTTTACCCATCAGGAACTGTTTGAAGAACTGGTGACTCTGGCGGATGAGAAGAAGCTGCTTAAGCTGGTTTCTCTTCGCGCCGGAGGAAGTGATCTCGACCGTGAAAAACTGTTTGATAAAGTTCGTACTTCGTTACGACGCTTAAAACGGTTAGGGATGATTATTGCAATTGGCGATAGCGATAAATTCTGCATCAGCGAAGCGGTATTCCGTTTTGGTGCCGATGTTCGGGTTGGTAACGATGTGCGAGAAGCTCAGCTGCGTTTAATTCGTGATGGTGAAGCCGTTGTTGGTGATGTGCCAATGATGTCAGCAGAAGAAAACGATCAAAACGATGAACAAGAAAGTGAAGAACAAAGTAAGGGTGAGGCATGATTGAACGCGGCAAATATCAATCGTTAACCATGATTAACTGGAACGGCTTTTTTGCCCGTACCTTTGATATCGACAATCTGGTTACCACTTTGTCCGGTGGCAATGGTGCCGGTAAATCCACCACTATGGCAGCATTTATTACCGCGCTGATCCCGGATCAAAGTCTGCTTCACTTTCGTAACACCACAGAGGCAGGCAGTTCTCAAGCGTCACGCGATAAAGGACTGTACGGTAAGTTGCAGCCGGGCGTCTGCTATGCAGCACTGGATGTAGTGAACTCTCGCAAGCAGCGTATTCTCTTTGCCGTTCGTCTGCAGCAGGTGGCCGGACGTGATAAGAAAGTCGATATTAAACCATTTATCGTTCAGGGCTTACCGAGCAACGTCAAGCCAACCGACATTCTGATGGAAACCCTGGCAAATAAGCAGGCTCGCGTTCGCCAGCTTAATGAAGTGAAAGAAAGCGCTTTAGCATTGGAAGGAGTGCAGTTCAAAACGGTCAGTTCGATTGTTGATTATCACAGCTTAATGTTTGAATTCGGTGTATTGCCGAAGAAAATGCGTAATAGTTCCGATCGTTCCAAGCTTTATCGTCTAATTGAAGCCTCTTTATATGGCGGTATTTCCAGTGCGATTACCCGTTCATTGCGTGACTATCTTCTGCCACAAAATGGTGGTGTGAAGAAAGCGTTTCAGGATATGGAAGCCGCTTTACGCGAAAACCGCATGACGCTGGAAGCGATTAAAACGACTCAGGCTGATCGTGATTTATTCAAACATCTGATTACGGAATCAACCAATTACGTGGCGGCGGATTATATGCGCCATGCGAATGACCGTCGTAAGCAAGTTGAACAGGTTTTATCATTACGTCAGGAGTTGTTCGGTTCCCAGCGTACTCTGATCGAACAAAATCAGCTGTTAACTAATATAAGCCAGGAACTTGAATTGCTGGTTGAGACAGAATCGGCGCTTGAGCAGGATTATCAATCCGCATCTGATTACTTGCAGATGGTGCAGAATGCGCTGCGTCAACGCGAAAAAATCGAACGCTATCGTGACGACCTTGAAGAGTTAAGTGAACGCCTTGAAGAGCAGTTAATGGTGGTGGATGAAGCGCGTGATCGCTTAGATATCAGTGATGAACAGCAGACGATTCTGGATCAGGAAGTGGATAGTCTGAAAAGTCAGCTTGCTGATTATCAACAGGCGCTGGATACCCAACAAACCCGGGCATTACAGTATCAACAGGCGACTCAGGCTCTTGCTCAGGCTCAGCAGTTGCTAGGTAATCCGCAGCTTACCATTGACCAAGTCAAACCGGAAATTGAACAGTTAACCAGGCAGCAGCAACAAGTAACAGACGCTCTGCTAACAGCCAAGCATAAACTGGATGTTTCATCAGCGGCAAGCCAGCGTTTTGAGCAAGCTTATCAACTGGTGGTTGCACTGGAAGGGCAGGTTGAGCGTGACCAGGCCTTTACAGCGGCCTCTGAACATTTAGTTCGCTGGCAGAATGCCAAACAGGATGTAGCAAATAAAGCACAACTGACTGCCCAGTATCGTGAACTGGAGCGAAATACTCGCCAGTTAGAGCAAGCTCGAGAGTTGGCAACTCAGTATCACAACCAGTTTTATATTCAACTTGATGATGAAGTTGTTGTGGAACAGGAGCGTGAAAGACAACTGGATCGCTTAGAAAGCGTTGCTGGTGAAAGTGACCAGCTGCGAGAAGAGGCCGAATACCAGCGCCGGATAGAGCATGAAAAATCCGGTCAGATCAACCAGCTTAAGTCGATTGCACCCGCTTGGTTAGTGGCGAACGATGCATTGACTCTATTACGGGAACAGAGCGGTTATGCTCTACCTGATAGTCAGTCAGTGATGAACGCAATGCAGGATGTACTTGAGCAGGAAAAAGTTCATTCGCACAATAAGTTGCGTTTCGCCGAGCGCCGAGATGAGCTAGAGAAAGAGATTGCTCAGTTAGGTGCACCTGGTGGTGGTAATGACAGCGGTCTGAAAGATATCGCAGATAGTCTGGGTGGCGTGTTGTTGTCGGAAATTTATGACGATATCAGTATTGACGATGCTCCTTATTTTAGCGCGATGTACGGCCCTGCACGCCATGCGATCGTTTTGTCCGATTTGTCCGGTATTCACGCTAAGTTAGAACAGCTTGGTGATTGCCCGGATGATCTTTACCTGATTGAAGGTGATGCCGATGCGTTTGACGACAGCAGCTTTAACGCGACGGAACTTGAAGGAGCGGTGTGTGTTTCTTTGAACCAACATCAGCTACGTTATTCTCGCTTCCCTGAATTACCGCTATTCGGCCGAGCTGCGCGTGAACAGCGCTTAGAAGCACTGCGTGAAGAACGTGGTCAGGCTGCAGAAGAGTACGCAAAAGCGGCTTTTGATTCACAGAAATTGCAACGAATTTATCAGCAGTTTAATGCCTTTGTTGCGCAACATATCAATGTCGCTTTTGCTGCAGATCCGGACGCTCAGTTAGAGCTGTTACGCCGCGAACTAGGCGAGGCAACCCGGATTCTCAGCCAATTAGATCAGCAGCAAGCCGAGATTCGTGTTGTTCAGACTCAGGCTAAAAATGGCCTGGCGATTATCGATAAGTTGCAGCCTGTGATTCATCTGTTGGAAGATGATTCATTATTGGAACGTTTGACCGAAGTGGAAGAGCGCCTTGAACAGATCAGTGAATCACAGCGCTATCTGGATCGCTATCAGTCAACGCTTGAAAAACTTGCTCCGTTAGTTTCAGCTTTAGAGTCCGACCCGCAGCAGTTTGCGGAGCTGGAGGCCGCCTACCAGGCAACAGATCACCAGCTACAGCAGATTAAGGCGCAGATTTTTGCTCTGGCAGATGTGTATGAGCGGAAACACTACTTTAGCTATTCAGATTCATTGAGCCTGGTGAATCAGAGTGGTGAGCTGAGTGAACAACTGAAAAATAAACTGGCTACCACAGAGCAGCAACGCGAACGAGCCAGAGAGCAATTTAAACAGGCACAGCAAAGCTGGAGTGAATCTAATCAATTACTGGCTTCACTGAAAAGTTCTCATCAGGCCAAATTGGAAACTGTTCAGGAGTTTGAACAGGAGCTGCAAGAAGCCGGTATTCATGCTGATGATAGTGCTCTGGAACGGGCTGAAACGCGTAAAGGTGAATTGTACGATAAACTGCATGTCTCACGCGCTCGTAAGAGTGAGCTGGAAAAAACCGTTACTGCAACTTCTTTGGAGATGGGTAACCTGGCTAAACGGGTTAAACGTGTTGCTAAGGAGTATATCGATCTGCGTTCTGTGGTTACGGCAGCTAAAGCGGGCTGGTGTAAAGTTCTGCGTTTGGCGAAAGTCAACGATGTGGAACGACGGCTGCATAAGCGTGAATTGGCTTATCTGGCGACCGATGATCTGCGTTCGATGTCGGATAAAGCGCTTGGTGCGTTACGTCTGGCGGTGGCGAATAATGAAGTGCTGCGAGATGCTTTGCGTCAGTCGGAAGATAACAGTCGCCCTGAACGTAAGGTGATGTTCTATATCGCTGTTTATCAGCACTTACGTGAACGCATTCGTCAAGATATCATTCGCACCGATGATCCGGTGGAAGCGATTGAAGAGATGGAAGTAGAACTTGCTCGTCTAACCGATGAACTGACGCAGCGCGAAACGCGCTTAGCGATCAGTTCTGATTCGGTAGCAAGCATTATTCATAAAACCATCCAACGTGAGCAGAATCGGGTTCGGATGCTCAACCATGGCTTACAGAATATCGTTTTTGGCCAGGTTAATGGGGTGCGCCTGAATGTTAAGGTGCGAGAAAGCCATGAAACCTTACTGAACGGCCTTTCTGACCAGCAGGCGGCGCATAAAGATCTGTTTGAATCGAGCCGTTATACTTTCTCTGAAGCGATGGCCAAACTGTTTCAGCGGGTTAATCCACACATTGATATGGGACAACGTTCGCCGCAGGTGTTAGGTGAAGAACTACTGGATTATCGTAATTACCTAGAATTGAGTGTCGAAGTTAACCGGGGTTCCGATGGTTGGCTACAGGCTGAATCCGGCGCACTCTCTACCGGTGAAGCGATCGGTACTGGTCAGTCTATTCTGTTGATGGTGATTCAGAGTTGGGAAGAGGAATCCCGTCGTTTACGCAGTAAAGATCTGCTGCCGTGTCGTCTGTTATTCCTTGACGAAGCTGCTCGTTTGGATGGTAAGTCGATTGCTACTCTATTCGAACTGTGTGAGCGTCTGGATATGCAACTGTTAATCGCGGCACCGGAAAATATCAGCCCGGAAAAAGGAACAACTTACAAACTGGTGCGCAAAGTGTTTAAAGATCATGAACATGTTCACGTAGTTGGCTTACGTGGTTTTGCACAGAATAAGCCTGCACTGGAAAAGGTTGAAGCTGAAGTGAGTTAGTGTGATTTGTTGATACTTCATTTGCTGATATAAATAAAGGGAACCAAAATTCTGGTTCCCTTTATTATTTAATTATTATGCATTAACTAATGAAGCTAAATCCGCAGGACGATAATAAACAGATTTCAGTACTTTACCCTGACGAATCGTTTTTCCTTCACCATGAAAATCCTGAGCACATTTGGCAATGATATAAGCACCTTTAGTTACTGGTGTTAATTCAATGCCTTGTTTTGCATAGAAACTTTCGGTTTCCTCATATTCCAGATCGTTATGACAGACCTTACTCATATTTGAGCTGTGTACTTCATCCCAGCAAGGAATGAAATCAATCGCTCGGTTTGCAGCTACATGCAGCAGAAGATCAATCAGGTAAGCAATACCAATGTTATCGTTCACTTTTGCATGACCTAAATGTACTAACCTGCCCATCAAAACATATACTGTATCGACAATCGCATCCGCTGTTTCAGTTTTATCTGTCGCTTCTGCCAACTCAGTGAGTTCTTCAATCGCGAGAGAAGTGTGTAAAGTATCTGCGCTTGCATCCAAAGAAGCCGGGTCATTAACAGGCAGATCAAAAGTGGTTCTGAATTCAACTATATCCTGGTACAGGTGATCAAATAAAGGCTGAGTAAGTTTAGTCAGTTGCATAATAAATCCGTACTACGAAATAAGATAAAAAAGTTATTTATATAATGAGGCCAATTGTGCCGCTTGCATTTCAGCTCCTTCAAGCTGTTCGTTCCAGTCCAGGGCAATTAAAACGTCTTCTTCATCAAAAGTAAGCAGCCAGTCTTCGACAAAAATATCCAGCGGAATTTCAATGACTTCGAAATCGCTCCATTCATCGATAACATGAGCCGATGCTTTATCCTGCGAAGACCAGAATGGCATTACCTCTTTAGATTGATGTTCTGATTCACAAGATAGCCAGCCATCTTCGGCACGTAAGCCCCAAATCTGTTTATCTGCTTTAGATTGGGCAATAAAATGCTCGATTTGAGCTGAATATTGATCGATTAAATTGGTCATATATGTATGAGTACCTTCAAGTAAGTTAGCGTTAGGGTAGCATTGACTGAATTAAATTGAAATTAATAGTAGAAATGAAAAATGGCTAACCAAAGTTAGCCATTGAATCAGCAATCTAAATCTGCTTTGAACTCAGTAACTGGTTACTCTAGGAAGCGTGCTAAAGATAGTCCAGCGTTTGGATATCTCCCCTTTGTATCCTACTACTGAAGCCGTTACTCTGCGGTTTTTCGCATGGCTCACCGGGTCATCACCAGTAACTTCCAGAGCGGTATCGCCATAGCCAATAATTTGAATACGGCTTGGTACAATGCCATTATTAATTAACTGAGACTCTACCGCTTCAGCGCGCTGTTTGGATAGAATCAAGTTCTTCTCCGGATCGCCAGTTTTACTCGCATAACCACGTAATTCAATTGATGTTGAAGGGTATTCTTTTAAGAAACGCGCCATTTCTGCAATTTGGCTGGCAAAAATTGGGTTAATAATATCAGAACCATTAGCAAAAAGAATATGTAGTTGCTTTTGCTCGGTACTGTTGGAGTAAGTACCACAACCCTCATTATCAATGGTTGCTTGAACAGGAGTTCCTGGACATAAATCGCGGGCGTTGATTACACCGTCATTATCATCATCTTTTAGATCAGCAGATTGCTGTGCAACAGGAGTTGCAATATAATCGTAGCCATCGCCATTATTAGTTTTTACTTCTTCGGCTAACAGGGAAGCTGATGAAAGCAATAATAGGCCCGAAATTAATTTTAAATAGGTCATATTAATACTCTACCTCATCAGTCCATTCTGCAGGAATATCAACACGAAGTGCATCTAGTAATGTACCGGTTGCATTTAATACACGGAATTTTGCATATTGTTGGCTATATTTAGTATCTAAGTAATCTTTACGTGCTTCAAAAAGTTCATTCTGACTGTTCAGTAAATCAAGCAGAGTTCGTTGGCCAATACGATATTGCTTTTGATAAGCGATAACGGTATTAGAAACCGAATCAACATGATTTGATAAGAAAACTTTTTGTTTAGAAGAAAGATCCAGAGAACTCCACGATAAGTTTGTTCCTTCTTCAACCTGACGGTATGCACTTTCGCGTAGATCTTTAGCCTGATTCATTTTATAAGCTGCACTATCTATATTGGCTTTATCTCTGCCGCCGTTAAACAGATTATATCGCAAGCGTAGCATGGCGAGGGTTTCTGAACTTTGTCCTTCATAACCGCCCGCGTCTTCACGTAAGCTATGACTTGCTTCAATGGATAAAGTGGGATAGTTCGCCGCTTTAGACTGTTCATATTGAAAACGTGCCGCTTCAACATCAGCTTGAGCAACTTTGATGGTAGGGTGTTGTTTATAAGCAAGCTCTAGCGCCGACTCCAGCGATTCCGGTATGAAATTTTGGTCTGCTTGCGGAAAAATCAAATCCTGAGGAATATCGCCAACTAAACGTTTAAATTGAGTCTGGGCGTCAAGCAGTTGATTTTGTGCCGCTAGCAAATTTGCTTCGGCTTTAGCTACACGAGCTTCCACTTGACTGACATCAGCAGTTGAACCCATACCTGATTGCGCGCGACGTTTTATATCGCGGAAGATGGATTTGTGGATAGCCAGATTATCTTCAGAAAGCTGCAACACTTCAAACGCTTGTGCGGTATCTAAATAACTTTGTGCGACATCTAATGCCATATCTGAAGCACTGGATAAAATCTGGAAACGTTGTGATTCAGCTTCTGCAGCGGTACGATCCATATCATTAAGTGTACCAGAGCCGTCCCAGATCAACTGAGTCAAAGAAAGAGTTGCCTCTTTGCGTGTCATGCTGGTGTCTTCTTTACTATTGGATTTTGCCGGATCAATTCCTTCATATCCAATTCCCGCATCTATATCGATCGATGGCAGGTAACGTCCGCTGGATGCTTTAGAGTCGGCAACTTTACTTCTGAATTCATTAAACACTTGCTTCAACTCAGGATTGGACTCAAGAGTTGCTGATACGGCCTGTTCTAAAGTTTGTGACCAAACTGAAGTTCCAACAAACAGAAGTGAACAAGCAATGACTTTGAGTGGAAATGTTTTCAAGACATTGATCCTTTGTGCTGGTTAAGTAAATAAAACGGATTGTATATAAAGAAACGTCTTATGTGTGAGAAATAATGAAGATAGTGCTATTAGTTTATAATAACGCTGACTAAAGATACCAGTAATTAAGTAATAAAAGGTAACAATCTAATTTAGAGTAATTATACTAATTGTGCGCTAGTGTATTAGTTCAAAAACAAGAACGTTCCCAAATGGGAATGATTCACATAAATTATCATTACACCGGTAGTGCAATTATCACTTTAGAGAATTTACCAAATATAAATTATCTATCACTTTATTAACTTAGATATTTAATGTTATTTTATCGACAATTATGTATTGGATTTGTAGTAGTGCTTTGCAACTTGTTTGTCAGCAACTAATACGTTATTTAGCACATTTTTTTATTTGTTGCATTGGGGTTAAATATATGGGTGTAGGTTCTCTTTTGTCTCTTGCTAATCTAGCGGCCAGCCAGATGATTGTTATCGATAAGATGGGTAACGTCATTGTTGCGAATGTCGGAGATAAAGTGCCAAATGGCGCAATCATTCTGGAAAAGGGTAACTTTCAGTTAAATCCGGGCGAGCAAGGTAGTGGCATTTCCGCCAAATTTGTTGAAAGTGAAGGGAACAGCATAAATATTACCAATGATGTTGAAGATATCATTGCTGGCATTGAACAAGGGATTGACCCTACTGCCTTGGGTGAAGAATTTGCTACTGCAGCAGGTGGAGCCGCGAGTTCAAGCCTGACTACCAGTGCAACATTAAATCTTTCAGACGAAGAAACAATAGCCCAGACTTCGTTTGATACTTCTGCAAGTTTTACTCCATATTACTCCGAGACTCAGAGTCTTGCTCTGGTTGATTATTTAAATAACTCCATCCTTGCTACCTCAATTCCTGCCGCAAGTGCAACCATTATCCTTGATGACATTACTGATGATAATCTGATCAACAGTGATGAGTCCGAAAGTACCGTGACCGTGACCGGTTCTGTCAGCGGTGATGTTCAGTCTGGTGACGCTGTAACACTCACCTTTGAAGATGAATCTGGTAATCAAACGAAAATTACCGGTGAAGTGAGCAGTGATGCAACAGGTAACCTAGTCTTTAGTATTGACGTTCCTGGAAGTGTATTGGCTAGTGACCGCGACACTATGATCGTGGCAAGCGTCACTGGAATGACTTCTAGCGGCGTGATCTACGCTGATTCTACTACAAAAGCCTTTGCTACAGATCTATCGGCAGATACAGATACCACCATATCCATCACTCGAACTTCTAATAGTGATTCCGATTCAACCATCAATTCACAAGAAATGACCGACGTGAGTTTCACTATTAATGGTGTTGATAGTGACGCTGATACGGTATTAGTGACATTTAGTGATGGTGATGCTGCTACCGGCGATATTACCGTTGAAGCTATTTATGGTGCAGGATCTGGCACCTGGGTTTTAGATAATGTTGATTTGTCCGATTTAGCCTCAGGTAATATTACGGCGACAGTAACCGTAACGGATGTTAACGATAACCAAGCTGAAGTACAGGTTATTCTTGATTTAGATAAAAGTGCAGATGAAGACAGTACTAGTTTCACTGTTCAAGTTGTTTCTGATGATGAAGTTGTTAATGCTGAAAAAGTATCCGATGTTACGGTTAAATTAAGTGGTGTTGATGATGACGCAGTTAGTGTTGTTGTTACGTTTAGCGATGGAACCAATTCTATTTCGGTTAACGCCTCTCAAGATTCAAACGGCAATTGGGTTGTTAACGATACCGATTTGAGCTCTCTTAATGATGGCGATATTACGGTTACTGCAGTGGTTACTGATGATGCAGGGAATACTGTTACAGCAAGCGATAGCCTAGTAAAAGATACGGTTGCGATTGGTGCTGGCGAAGGTGCCAATGGTGAAGATGTTGGCCCAACAGTGACTATCGTTGATGATCTTAACCAAGACGGTTATATCAACGGCACTGAAGACAATGATGGCCAAATCAGTGCAGAAATTGTCATTGATGCGGATGAGTTGGCGAACGGCGGTTCAGTTTCGGTTGTGATTGAAAATGGTGATGACAACGCCGAGATTGAATTAAGCCTGGATGACAACGGTGATCTGGTTGATGGCGACGGTAATAGCTACGATTACGATGACACAACCGGCACGATCACTCTGCCGATTGAGGTTGCTGAAGGTGATGAAGTTACGGTAACAGCGACTCAGACTGATGCGGCGGGAAATGAGTCTGTTTCTGGTAGCGACAATGCTACGTTGGATACAACAGCGATTGGTGCTGGCCAGGGCTCTAATGGTGAGAACGTTGGCCCAACGGTAACTATCGTTGATGATCTTAACCAAGATGGTTACATAAACGGCACTGAAGACAGTGACGGCCAAATCAGCGCTGAAATTGTGATTGATGCAGATGAGTTGGCGAACGGCGGTTCAGTTACTGTTGTGATTGAAAACGGTGATACCACCACCGAGATTGAATTAAGCCTGGATGATAACGGTGATCTGGTTGATGGATCAGGTAATACCTACGATTACGATGATACTACCGGCACGATTACTCTGCCGATTGAAGTTGCTGAAGGTGATGAAGTTACGGTAACTGCGACTCAGACGGATTCGGCGGGTAATGAGTCGGTGTCTGGTGAGGCGAGTGCGTTATTAGATACTTCTTATTCTGCACAAAATGAATCAATTGTAACTGATGAAGATACGTCAGTTGTAATTGATGTTTTAGCGAATGAAGATACTGGCACAAGCATTGTCAGTGATTCAGTTGCATTAGATGATCGAACTAAAGGCACCGTTGAACTAAATGAAGATGGGACGCTCTCGTTTACACCAGCTGAAAATTACAACGGCGATGTGACGATTACGTATACGGTTGAAGATCAGTATGGGAATACTGATGTTGCTACCGTGACAGTGACCATCAATGGCACGAACGATGCGGCGACGATCGCAGGCGACACCAGTGTGACGGCGTCTGAAACGGATGCGGCGTTGAGCCTAAGCGGCACGTTGACGTCGAGCGATGTGGACAACGCAGACAACACCTTCACAGCGAACACCATCGTCGGCACCAACGGCACGTTCAGCATCGCGGAAAATGGCGAGTGGACGTTCGAGGCGAACAGTGCGTTCGACGAGCTGAATGTTGGCGACAGTAAAGTTGAATCGTTCACGGTGACGTCGGTAGACGGCACAGAGCAAGTCGTGACCGTGACCATCAATGGCACGAACGATGCGGCGACGATCGCAGGCGACACCAGTGTGACGGCGTCTGAAACGGATGCGGCGTTGAGCCTAAGCGGCACGTTGACGTCGAGCGATGTGGACAACGCAGACAACACCTTCACAGCGAACACCATCGTCGGCACCAACGGCACGTTCAGCATCGCGGAAAATGGCGAGTGGACGTTCGAGGCGAACAGTGCGTTCGACGAGCTGAATGTTGGCGACAGTAAAGTTGAATCGTTCACGGTGACGTCGGTAGACGGCACAGAGCAAGTCGTGACCGTGACCATCAATGGCACGAACGATGCGGCGACGATCGCAGGCGACACCAGTGTGACGGCGTCTGAAACGGATGCGGCGTTGAGCCTAAGCGGCACGTTGACGTCGAGCGATGTGGACAACGCAGACAACACCTTCACAGCGAACACCATCGTCGGCACCAACGGCACGTTCAGCATCGCGGAAAATGGCGAGTGGACGTTCGAGGCGAACAGTGCGTTCGACGAGCTGAATGTTGGCGACAGTAAAGTTGAATCGTTCACGGTGACGTCGGTAGACGGCACAGAGCAAGTCGTGACAGTGACCATCAATGGCACGAACGATGCGGCGACGATCGCAGGCGACACCAGTGTGACGGCGTCTGAAACGGATGCGGCGTTGAGCCTAAGCGGCACGTTGACGTCGAGCGATGTGGACAACGCAGACAACACCTTCACAGCGAACACCATCGTCGGCACCAACGGCACGTTCAGCATCGCGGAAAATGGCGAGTGGACGTTCGAGGCGAACAGTGCGTTCGACGAGCTGAATGTTGGCGACAGTAAAGTTGAATCGTTCACGGTGACGTCGGTAGACGGCACAGAGCAAGTCGTGACCGTGACCATCAATGGCACGAACGATGCGGCGACGATCGCAGGCGACACCAGTGTGACGGCGTCTGAAACGGATGCGGCGTTGAGCCTAAGCGGCACGTTGACGTCGAGCGATGTGGACAACGCAGACAACACCTTCACAGCGAACACCATCGTCGGCACCAACGGCACGTTCAGCATCGCGGAAAATGGCGAGTGGACGTTCGAGGCGAACAGTGCGTTCGACGAGCTGAATGTTGGCGACAGTAAAGTTGAATCGTTCACGGTGACGTCGGTAGACGGCACAGAGCAAGTCGTGACCGTGACCATCAATGGCACGAACGATGCGGCGACGATCGCAGGCGACACCAGTGTGACGGCGTCTGAAACGGATGCGGCGTTGAGCCTAAGCGGCACGTTGACGTCGAGCGATGTGGACAACGCAGACAACACCTTCACAGCGAACACCATCGTCGGCACCAACGGCACGTTCAGCATCGCGGAAAATGGCGAGTGGACGTTCGAGGCGAACAGTGCGTTCGACGAGCTGAATGTTGGCGACAGTAAAGTTGAATCGTTCACGGTGACGTCGGTAGACGGCACAGAGCAAGTCGTGACCGTGACCATCAATGGCACGAACGATGCGGCGACGATCGCAGGCGACACCAGTGTGACGGCGTCTGAAACGGATGCGGCGTTGAGCCTAAGCGGCACGTTGACGTCGAGCGATGTGGACAACGCAGACAACACCTTCACAGCGAACACCATCGTCGGCACCAACGGCACGTTCAGCATCGCGGAAAATGGCGAGTGGACGTTCGAGGCGAACAGTGCGTTCGACGAGCTGAATGTTGGCGACAGTAAAGTTGAATCGTTCACGGTGACGTCGGTAGACGGCACAGAGCAAGTCGTGACCGTGACCATCAATGGCACGAACGATGCGGCGACGATCGCAGGCGACACCAGTGTGACGGCGTCTGAAACGGATGCGGCGTTGAGCCTAAGCGGCACGTTGACGTCGAGCGATGTGGACAACGCAGACAACACCTTCACAGCGAACACCATCGTCGGCACCAACGGCACGTTCAGCATCGCGGAAAATGGCGAGTGGACGTTCGAGGCGAACAGTGCGTTCGACGAGCTGAATGTTGGCGACAGTAAAGTTGAATCGTTCACGGTGACGTCGGTAGACGGCACAGAGCAAGTCGTGACCGTGACCATCAATGGCACGAACGATGCGGCGACGATCGCAGGCGACACCAGTGTGACGGCGTCTGAAACGGATGCGGCGTTGAGCCTAAGCGGCACGTTGACGTCGAGCGATGTGGACAACGCAGACAACACCTTCACAGCGAACACCATCGTCGGCACCAACGGCACGTTCAGCATCGCGGAAAATGGCGAGTGGACGTTCGAGGCGAACAGTGCGTTCGACGAGCTGAATGTTGGCGACAGTAAAGTTGAATCGTTCACGGTGACGTCGGTAGACGGCACAGAGCAAGTCGTGACCGTGACCATCAATGGCACGAACGATGCGGCGACGATCGCAGGCGACACCAGTGTGACGGCGTCTGAAACGGATGCGGCGTTGAGCCTAAGCGGCACGTTGACGTCGAGCGATGTGGACAACGCAGACAACACCTTCACAGCGAACACCATCGTCGGCACCAACGGCACGTTCAGCATCGCGGAAAATGGCGAGTGGACGTTCGAGGCGAACAGTGCGTTCGACGAGCTGAATGTTGGCGACAGTAAAGTTGAATCGTTCACGGTGACGTCGGTAGACGGCACAGAGCAAGTCGTGACCGTGACCATCAATGGCACGAACGATGCGGCGACGATCGCAGGCGACACCAGTGTGACGGCGTCTGAAACGGATGCGGCGTTGAGCCTAAGCGGCACGTTGACGTCGAGCGATGTGGACAACGCAGACAACACCTTCACAGCGAACACCATCGTCGGCACCAACGGCACGTTCAGCATCGCGGAAAATGGCGAGTGGACGTTCGAGGCGAACAGTGCGTTCGACGAGCTGAATGTTGGCGACAGTAAAGTTGAATCGTTCACGGTGACGTCGGTAGACGGCACAGAGCAAGTCGTGACAGTGACCATCAATGGCACGAACGATGCGGCGACGATCGCAGGCGACACCAGTGTGACGGCGTCTGAAACGGATGCGGCGTTGAGCCTAAGCGGCACGTTGACGTCGAGCGATGTGGACAACGCAGACAACACCTTCACAGCGAACACCATCGTCGGCACCAACGGCACGTTCAGCATCGCGGAAAATGGCGAGTGGACGTTCGAGGCGAACAGTGCGTTCGACGAGCTGAATGTTGGCGACAGTAAAGTTGAATCGTTCACGGTGACGTCGGTAGACGGCACAGAGCAAGTCGTGACCGTGACCATCAATGGCACGAACGATGCGGCGACGATCGCAGGCGACACCAGTGTGACGGCGTCTGAAACGGATGCGGCGTTGAGCCTAAGCGGCACGTTGACGTCGAGCGATGTGGACAACGCAGACAACACCTTCACAGCGAACACCATCGTCGGCACCAACGGCACGTTCAGCATCGCGGAAAATGGCGAGTGGACGTTCGAGGCGAACAGTGCGTTCGACGAGCTGAATGTTGGCGACAGTAAAGTTGAATCGTTCACGGTGACGTCGGTAGACGGCACAGAGCAAGTCGTGACCGTGACCATCAATGGCACGAACGATGCGGCGACGATCGCAGGCGACACCAGTGTGACGGCGTCTGAAACGGATGCGGCGTTGAGCCTAAGCGGCACGTTGACGTCGAGCGATGTGGACAACGCAGACAACACCTTCACAGCGAACACCATCGTCGGCACCAACGGCACGTTCAGCATCGCGGAAAATGGCGAGTGGACGTTCGAGGCGAACAGTGCGTTCGACGAGCTGAATGTTGGCGACAGTAAAGTTGAATCGTTCACGGTGACGTCGGTAGACGGCACAGAGCAAGTCGTGACCGTGACCATCAATGGCACGAACGATGCGGCGACGATCGCAGGCGACACCAGTGTGACGGCGTCTGAAACGGATGCGGCGTTGAGCCTAAGCGGCACGTTGACGTCGAGCGATGTGGACAACGCAGACAACACCTTCACAGCGAACACCATCGTCGGCACCAACGGCACGTTCAGCATCGCGGAAAATGGCGAGTGGACGTTCGAGGCGAACAGTGCGTTCGACGAGCTGAATGTTGGCGACAGTAAAGTTGAATCGTTCACGGTGACGTCGGTAGACGGCACAGAGCAAGTCGTGACCGTGACCATCAATGGCACGAACGATGCGGCGACGATCGCAGGCGACACCAGTGTGACGGCGTCTGAAACGGATGCGGCGTTGAGCCTAAGCGGCACGTTGACGTCGAGCGATGTGGACAACGCAGACAACACCTTCACAGCGAACACCATCGTCGGCACCAACGGCACGTTCAGCATCGCGGAAAATGGCGAGTGGACGTTCGAGGCGAACAGTGCGTTCGACGAGCTGAATGTTGGCGACAGTAAAGTTGAATCGTTCACGGTGACGTCGGTAGACGGCACAGAGCAAGTCGTGACCGTGACCATCAATGGCACGAACGATGCGGCGACGATCGCAGGCGACACCAGTGTGACGGCGTCTGAAACGGATGCGGCGTTGAGCCTAAGCGGCACGTTGACGTCGAGCGATGTGGACAACGCAGACAACACCTTCACAGCGAACACCATCGTCGGCACCAACGGCACGTTCAGCATCGCGGAAAATGGCGAGTGGACGTTCGAGGCGAACAGTGCGTTCGACGAGCTGAATGTTGGCGACAGTAAAGTTGAATCGTTCACGGTGACGTCGGTAGACGGCACAGAGCAAGTCGTGACAGTGACCATCAATGGCACGAACGATGCGGCGACGATCGCAGGCGACACCAGTGTGACGGCGTCTGAAACGGATGCGGCGTTGAGCCTAAGCGGCACGTTGACGTCGAGCGATGTGGACAACGCAGACAACACCTTCACAGCGAACACCATCGTCGGCACCAACGGCACGTTCAGCATCGCGGAAAATGGCGAGTGGACGTTCGAGGCGAACAGTGCGTTCGACGAGCTGAATGTTGGCGACAGTAAAGTTGAATCGTTCACGGTGACGTCGGTAGACGGCACAGAGCAAGTCGTGACCGTGACCATCAATGGCACGAACGATGGCACGATCAGCATCAATGCGGTGACTGGCGACGACCAAGTGGATGACAGCGAAGACAACAGCGTGACGCTCAGCGGCAGCACCACAGGCATCGAAGCGGGTCAAACCGTGAGCGTGAGCGTGGTTGATGCGAATGGCGACGTGGTGAAAGGCGACTTGACCGCGACGGTTCAAGCCGATGGCAGCTGGTCAATCAGCGGCGTGGACATGAGCGGCTTCGCAGATGAAGCTCAATACACCGTGAAAGCGGACGTAGAGGATGCGGCGGGCAACGCGGCGACTCAAGCGACACGTGACTTCACCACAGAAGACACCACGGCTGTTAGTTTGACCTCCGACATCACGGATGCAACCAACAGTGGCTCAAACGATGACACCATCACCAACGATGCGACGCCAGACATTACGGGTGTCACGGAAGCGGGTGCAACGGTAACCATCACGTACACGGATGCGACAGGCACATCGCGCACAGCGACAGGCACAGCGGACAGCAATGGTAACTACACGATAGCGATCGACAATGCGTTGGCGGAAGGGTCAAACACCCTGAGCATCGTGGCGGAAGATACGGCGGGTAATACGACGAGTATCACGCAAGACGTGACGGTTGGATTCCTAACCGCCCAAGATGACTCCTCAACCACTCAAGAAGATACTTCGTTAGTTCTTGACTTGCTTGATAATGACATTGATATCGATGGTGATACGTTATCAATAGTATCAATTAATGGCGTTACTCTAACTGGCGGAGAACAATCTATTTCGGTTGATAATGGTAGCGTTGAAATTAGTTCTTCAGGTGAAATCACCTTTGTTCCCGTTTCTGATTACAGTGGTACCGTTAACTTTGATTACGAAGTTACAGATGGTTCAAGTACTGTTAGTGCGACGTCTACAATCGACGTGGTTGCTGTCGCTGAGGCGATATCTATATCGGTTGGATCTAACGAACCTGATTCAGGAAGCTTCTCAATTACCTCGTGGGATATTCCTTACGGTAAATCTAACTACGGTTATGATTCAGATGAATTAACAGCGATCGTTGATTATTGTGAGACAGATTTAACTGCGACTTACTCTGGTACAACTAATGATGTTTCTCAGTACGATGTAGCTGCTGGTACAGTAACTTCTATCACTGGTCTGATTTACCTTGAGGCAGGGGTTACCTATACGTTCGATGGTCTTTCTGACGATTCGTTCTCGCTCTCGCTAGGTGGCTCCGATAGTGCGACTGAACGTTGGCAAGAAAATGGTTCTGACGTTCAATCTCTAACTGTAACGCCTACTAGCAGCGGCTATTATGAAATTACAATTGTCCATGCTAACCAAGATGGAGCCGGATATTACGATATTGATGTAACTGTTGATGATGGAACTACGACTTATACTGCAGACTTATCGAGTGATAATTTCTCAGTATATAGCTCCGTTGAAGCAGCTACGGCCGCGGGTATAAACTTAGGCACTGAGGTTGTTTCAGATGAAGGTACTTATTATGAATACAGTACGGAAAATGAAGGAACTGAGGGTAGTGTTATTACATTGTCACCAGTTAGTATCTCATTCACGGACGACGCAGACGGCTCTGAAACACACGAGATAACAATATCTGGTTTACCGGTCGGAGCTATCATTAGTGATGGTACTTACACGTACATTGCTGATGCAAATGGTGAAATTGTACTGATTGAAAATAGTGCTGGCGGTTTTGACCTCGATTTCAGTAGTTTAACTGTAAAAGTCCCTGATGAAGCTTCAACTGGTCAATCGTACTCTGGTGATTTTACGATTGTAATCACCGCTACGAGTACTGAAGACTCTAGTACAGCGGAAACCCCGATAGTTAATACTCAAACCGCTACGATTGATGTATCTATACATGAAGCCGTGCCGGTAGCGAATGATTCAACGCCAGAATCAAACGCTTTCTATGTCGGTTCTGTTTCGGCTGCATTTGTGGCAGCAAATGGTATTTCAAGCGATAGTTGGGATTGTGATGATGCGCAATGGGGAGACGGGAGTTCGAAATCGTCACTTGCTCTTACCGATTCGAACTTCTACGGTTTACTTTGTTCTGAGTATTCAGAATCGACGAATGACCAATTGTCTTTGGCAACGTTGCAGTACACAAATAATCCAACGACAGGCTCTTCGTTAAGCTCAACGACAATCCAGGTCACCATTCAGGTTGCAGGTCAGGATGTTACGTTTAATGTTGAAGTTGCTATTGATGAAACACCAAACAATAACTCGAACTCAGATGATACTCTGACAATATTAACAGAGAGCGTTGATGTTACGATTAATGGCAACGACTATACAATCGTGCTCGACGGTTTTGCTGCAGTGGTCAATGGACAGACGTCGAGTGAAACGTCAATGACTGTGTCCACAGCTGAAAATCAAACGGAGACCTTTAGTATTCTGGCTCATGTTGTAGCAGACACGGACTACTCTGGTACTATCAGCTATGATGCTGGAGCTGATGGACTGCATCATATTGATTGGTATGTGGGTGAGCAAACATCAACAATTGCGTCAACTCAGACATCGATATCAGGTAGTGTTACCCTCGTTGGTGCCTACGGCACACTAACGGTAAATCAAGATGGCTCGTACACTTATGACGTTAATGAAGTTACTGCTCACACCTTAGAAGAAGGATCGACAGTACAAGACGTATTTACTTATACCGTAACAGATGGTGACGGTGATACAGACACAGCAACAGTCACTATAGATGTCACGGGCTCTGCAGAGCTTGCCTCTTCAGAAACCAGTGGTCTAGTGGGTAATTTCTATAACGTTGATCATCAGATTTCATCTATTGATGAAGCTCAAGCTGTCGTTAACTCTCAAACAGCAAACGCGAACTTTAGATCTACTGAAGTCAATTATGACAGTACTAGCCAAAATGACTTAGGCGGCACTGAGTCAGATGGAACAACGCACTTATCCGATTGGTTAGGCAATGATGCCGACACTATTTCAAACGATACTATCTACGATACCAATGATGCTGTTGTTACCTTAAGTGGTGGTGTGGAACTGGCAACAGGCACTTACACAATGAAAGTTAATGCAGATGACGGATATCAGATCGTTATTGATGGTGTTGTTGTTGCTTCGTATGACGCGAATACATCTGTTCAGTCAAATGAGTTTGAGTTCACCGTAACTGAAGATGGTATTCATTCTATTGAAATCGTGTATTGGGACCAAGGTGGTGATTACACTTTAGAAGTATCGATTGACGATGGAACTGGATATGAGTTACTTGGGAGTGATGCTTACGCAACCTTCAGCACTTATACCTTAGATGATGCCGTTTCTTCTTACTTCGAAAGCGTTGCAGCAGGCTATGAAGATCGTATCGCTGAGTATGCTACAAGTGCAGGCCAAGATAAGTCTGAGGGTACAGATTACTATAGCAATGGATACAACATCAATTCAGATGGTGAATCCAATAGGTATGACGGTGCTACGACTATAGAAGGTACGAACTCGAATGATGGTCTAGATGGGAACTCAGGCGATGATCACTTATTGGGGTATGGCGGTAATGATTACCTTTACGGTGGTGATGGTGACGACTGGTTAGAAGGTGGCTCTGGTTCTGATTATTTGTATGGTTACAATGTCTCTGAACACCACGGTAGATTAAATACTTATGATGAAAGTGGCGATGATCTTTTAGATGGCGGCTTGGGTAATGACTACCTATACGGTGGCTCAGGTGATGATATCTTGCTAGGTGGTTCTGGTGATGACTATTTATTTGGTGATAACGATAACGATGTGTTAATTGGCGGCGAAGGTACCGATGAATTAACAGGAGGTAGTGGAAAGGACCTATTTATTCTTGATAGCACTTCCACAGACACTATTGTTGACTTCAATGCCGAAGACGACGCTATCGATCTAAGCCAAGTCCTTGACCTTGATGAGAACTGTGAATATTCAGCGATTGCTGACTATCTATCCGAAAATGTTAGGGTTTATTCGGACCGAGTAGATGTCAATGGGGAAACAGTAGCTAACTTTGGTTCGGATTCATCAATAGGATCTGGCGCGGATGTTTCAATCATTATCAATGATTTAGAATTTAGCGTGAAAGTTTAAGATACCCAGCATCAGCGGTACATGATAAAAGCCAGGTCACTAAAATGACCTGGCTTTTTAATGTCTGCAATTCAGCGGATTCCAAATACCAAAAAACTCAGTTCATTTGGTATAGATATGGGGGAATAAAGCCATGAGTTTGTTGTGGCTTAGTGTGCTGATCTTCTCGATGTTATTGTCGGGGATCGCTTCTGGATTAGGATAGCGAGCAAGTACTTTTTCCATACTTGCTTCTCTAATTAGATGAAATATTGGGTAAGGTGCACGGTTTGTCAAATTCTCCTTATCTTCGGGCTCACACCCGTCGAAGCAATACTCTGGGTGGAAGGTTGCTATTTGATATACTCCTTCCCAGCCTTCGTTGACCAAGATTGCGTTGAACCAGTCTGCCGCTAATAGGTAGTCATCAAAATCACCCAACATATTAGGTACAACGACAAGGGTTGTTTCTAGTTCATTAACGGGAGTTTCATCTAAAATAAGCAATTCTTGATACATAGATTTTAATAAATCTTCATCATTTGTCGCGTTGCTTATTTCGATTTTAATTTGTCCATTACGTTGAGGCTTCGCAGCGAAAGGGCATAGGTTTAGCCCAATCACCACATCTTTTAACCATCGTGTAACCTGAGACTGAAGTTCGGAATTGGAGTTCGACATGGTAATTTCACATAACATATAAAGATGCTGTGGATAATAGCATGCCGTCGTCGAACTAGCTTAGTTGAGCGTACTTTTGGTTTAAAACTTCAATGCTACTCATTTTTCGCAGAGTGAATGCAAAGATGAATAAAAGTAAATAGAGCGCTAATCCACCAAGTGTGACTCCTGGCCATTCCATATGTTGCCAGCAGTAGAGAAGAATAAACCCACCAAGACTGCCCCCAACATAGTAGTGAACCAGATACAACGCGGTTGCCGTGGCTTTTCCTGATGTCGCGTTTTGTCCTACCCAAGAATAGGCTAATGTATGGGTAAAGAAAGCACCAAAGCTAATCAGGATAAGACTTATCAACATTACAGGAATGGAGTCCCAGTTTGCTAGTAGCATACCGCACATTGAAATCAATGCACCGACAATCATACCGACAATAGGGTCTCGATGTTTTTTCCAACGGCTTGTCAGTTTAGAGCTGATGGTTCCGCCCAAGTAACAAATAAATATTAATGATGCGATACCAACAGGGATATTATGTGGTGCGGATACTAGCCTAAATCCCATGACTGAATAGAGGTTCACAAACAGGGCGAAATTTGCCGCGCCAATTAACATAGCCACAGAAATTTTCCTGTTCCTAAAATGGTTGAGTATAGTGCGAGTATGATAAGAAAATGAGACCTTTTGAGGACTAAAATGGCTTTGTTTAGGTAAGAAGTAAGCAACGATAAAGACGCCAATGACAGTCAAAACGGTCATAAATATTGATGCTACTTTCCAATCGAACAGATCGGTTAATGTTCCTCCAACAATGCGTCCGGTAATACCACCTAGTGAATTTGCGGCGATATAAGTACCAATAGAAGCACTAAATGCAGCTGGACTTAGTTCCTCAACCATATAGGCTACCGCGACTGAAGCAAAGGCGGCTATCGCAACGCCAATTAATGCTCGAGCAAAAATCAAGGCGATCAGATGGTCAATCAGCAACATGCTTAGACTGATTAAGGGCATTAAACACAATCCAATTATCAGAACGGTTCGTCGACCAAATCTCTCGGACATGATTGCCCAAGGAACAAGTGTTAGTGCTAACGCGAGCGTACTTGCCGCGAAGATCCAATTTGACTGAGTCTCGGACACATTATAGTAATCGGCAAGGTAGGGCATGATTGGTTGAAAAAGGTACAGATTACAAAAGACAAGAAATGAGCCGAGAGCCAGGCTTAAGGAAACTCGGCGGTATTGAGAAGAGTTAAGCTCAATCATAATGAAATGCCATCAATTGGAGAATGTGATTAAACTAGCAGCCAATTCATGATATATAAAATATATTAAAAATATGATAGCTATAAATAAACGATCTTATGGAAATCCGACAGCTTAAACATTTTCTCGCCGTAGCTAAACGCAAGAACTTCACTTCTGCAGCAAAAAGTCTGCATATCGCACAGCCAGCACTGAGCATTTCAATCAAAAAATTTGAAAGTCAGTTAGAGCTGGATCTGTTTAAACGCGATGAGCGCCATGTAGAGCTGACCCATGAAGGTGAAATATTGTTCGAGCATGCACAGCGAATCCTACGTCAGGTTGATGATGCGTTATTGGCGATGGATGAGCTCAAAGGGCTGGTGAAAGGGGAAGTTCGCCTTGGAACACCCGGCATGATGGGATCGTATTTTTTTCCACAAATCGTGATGGCGTTTAAAAGCCAGTTCCCCAATTTAAAGATGACGGTCATTGAAGCTGGAACTCAGTCTATCCGCCAGATGTTACTTAATGGTGAGTTGGATATCGGCGTGATTCATAATAGTGATGTACCGGTACAGTTGGAAGTTGACCCATTACTGACATCCCAAATGGTTGCGGTTGTGGGCTCTGAGCATGAGTTAGCAGGTCGCACAAATATCGATTTTCATACTTTTTTTGAACACGATTTAGTGATGTTTAAAGAAGGTTATTTTCACCGCGAATTTATTGATGCGGTATGCAAGGCAGAACAGAAAACGCCAAAAATCGCCTTTGAAACCAATCTGCTACCGATGATCCTTAATATCGTGCGTCAGGAATATGCGATAACCGCACTATTGGAGTTGGTCACGGAACGTGAAAGTGGATTGGTTGCCATTCCGTTTAATCCACCGGTTAGTTTGGATCTCGCTCTTGCATGGCGTAAAGAGGGATACTTATCTAATGCTGATCGCACTTTTATTGAATTTGTAAAACGCTATGTTTAGCAATTACGCCGTAAACCCTCGCCTGATCTCAGGGCGGGGATATAAGGCCTGACTTCTCCCCGCCCTAAGCAGCTTCGCTGCCACAGGCGAGGGTTCTTATATCGCTACAAGAACAATTTCTAGCTCAACACGCTTTCACTAGACTGGATTGCTCCAATCCCCGATCCAGTCGCTCCCTAGACTAACCCCGCCAGTCCAGCGGTTTTTATATTCTTGGCTGCGTTAATATCTCGATCATGGTACGTACCGCACTCTGGACACGTCCAGTTTCGGATATTCAACGGCATTGATTCATGCACGAATCCGCAACTACTACAACGCTTTGAGCTAGGGAAAAAGCGATCTATTTCTGCGATAGTTCGCCCCGCCCATTCCGCTTTGTACTTGAGTTGGCGAACGAACTCACCCCAACTCGCATCAGCGATATGTTTAGCCAGTTTTGGATTACGGATCATGTTCTTCACTTGTAGCGATTCAATGCAGATGATTTGGTTTTCATCTATTAATCTGCGGCTTAACTTGTGCAAGTTATCCAATTGACAATCAGCAATTTTTGCATGTAGTCTCGCTACTTTTTGGCGCACCTTATCGCGATTCTTACTGCCTTTCTTTTTCTTAGCAAGTTGACGCTGTAGGTAGGCCAGTTTGTTTTCGTAGCGTTTGGTGTGGCGAGGATTATCGAATTTCTCACCGCTATCTGTGATGAACAGGTTGTTTAAACCTAAATCAATACCAACCGTCTTAGCGGTTACAGGCATTGGTTTAGACTCAAATTCACAAAGCATAGACACAAAGTATCGTCCCGCTTTATCTTTTGAAATAGTGATTGAGCTAGGTTCGCTTGATAGCTCACGCGACCAGCGAATATTTAACGGCTCTTTTGATTTAGCAATGAATAGCTGGCCGTCTTTGTAGTTAAAAGCGGCTTTAGTTAGTCGTATTGATTGCCTGTCATGCTTTGATTTAAATTTCGGGTATCTAGCTCGCTTTTCCCAGAAGTTTTTAAAGGCTTCCTGTTGGTCGCGCAGTGCTTGTTGAAAGATAACGCTCGATACTTCTTTGAGCCATTCAAACTCAACTTTTAAAGGTACTAGACGTTTTTCCAGAACTGAATGAGCAATGGACTCTCCGCGCTCATAATAAGCATCAGTTCGGAACTTTAAAGAATTATTCCAGACAAAACGACAACAGCCAAACGACTTTGCCAGTAGTTCGGTTTGCTGTTCGTTTTGCGTATAACAAGGCACTATACTTCAAGTCTCATATGTACCGTAAGCATGGCACATCGTTAAGCCCTAAAAAGGATTTAAAGCCCTTGCTTGCTGTGGCGAAAAAATCCCGTAAATATGATTGGTTGAAGCAATACGATTCAATCGCTTTGCAGCAATCAGTGATCAATCTTCACCAAGCCTTTGATAACTTCTTTAATCCGAAGTTGAAAGCCAAATATCCACAATTCAAACGCAGACATGGCAAGCAATCGAGCTACCACTGTGTGGGTGAAAAGGTACTTGATGGTTCAATCAAGCTCCCGAAAATGAAGCCTGTAGAGGCAAAAGTTCACCGTGAGATTGTCGGTACAGTAAAAAGTATCACAGTGAGCATGAGTAAAGCAGGCAAGTTCTACGCCTCTATCCTTGTTGATGATGGTATAGAAGAGCCTGACCTACTTCATACAGTGAGCAAGGTGACAGGTATTGATTTGGGTCTTTCTCATTTTGCCATTGAGTCAAATGGCAGAAAGACAGCAAACCCAAGATTTGTAAAACGAGCTGAGAAGAATCTCAGACGTAAGTAGCGTCAGCTATCCAGAAAAGCAAAAGGCAGTGCTAATCGTGCGAAAGCTCGACTGCGAGTAGCTAAATGCCATGAAAAAGTAGCTAATGCTCGTGCCGATTTTCAACACAAACTTTCTCGAACTCTCGTTGACGAAAACCAAGCAGTGATAGTTGAGACATTGAAATCGGCAAACATGATGAAAAACCGCAAACTGGCGAAACATATAGCGGATGCATCATGGCATAGCTTTGTCGTTAAGTTGGAATACAAACTGAAAGAGCAAGGTAAGCATCTAGTAAAGCTCGATCAGTGGTATGCCAGCTCTAAGACTTGTCATTGCTGCGGTCATAAAATGGATGATATGCCCTTATCGGTTCGTCAGTGGGATTGCCCATCTTGCGGCACTACAGATATTGATCGCGACTTAAACGCCGCTCTTAATATTCGCGATAAAGGCATTCTGGAATTAAAAGCGGCTGGACAGTCGTTTCTGCTTATGGAAGCTGCGTAAGCCTCGATACTATCGAGCAACGGCTAACGAAATAAGAAGCATCGCCCGATTAAGGGCTGTGAGTAGTCACTTGGCGATTGGGATAACTTTCAGTACACTTGGCGCCATTATTTATTATCGGAGTATGCCATGAGTCTTGCCCGTCGCTATTTACAGGGGTATCCGGCGCATCTTATTGAACAGATCGAAGCGATGATCGCGCGTGGTCAGTTGATTAGCTGGTTTGATCAGCGCTACCCGGATCAGCATCAGATTCAGAGTGAACGCGCACTTTATGACTACACTCTCGAGCTTAAAGATCGCTACTTACGTAAATCTTCGCCAATTAATAAAGTGGTCTACGATAATAAAATTCATGTTATCAATAATGCGCTTGGGTTGCACACATACATTAATAAAGTACATGGCAGTAAGATAAAAACGCGCAATGAAATTCGTATTGCTGCGCTGTTTAAGCAGGGACCGGAAGCATTGTTGAATATGATCGTGGTGCATGAACTGGCGCATATTAAAGAGAAAGAGCATAACAAGGCGTTTTATCAGCTGTGCTGTCATATGCTACCTGATTATCATCAACTGGAATTTGATGCGCGTATTTTTATGATCTACCGTGAACTCAGTCGCCAGCAGTAAGTGTTTTCCACCCTTTAACTAAACTGATAACTATTTTATGACTCAATCTTCCACCCTGCATCCGCGTAATCGTCACCATGGTTCATATGATTTTTTACGTTTGGTGAATGTTCTTCCACAGCTTAAGCCGTATGTGAAGCGTAACCCCAAAGGGCTGATGACGATCGATTTTGCCGATCCTGTGGCAGTAAAATTACTCAATCGCGCTTTGCTTAAATTGCACTATGAGATTGAATATTGGGATATCCCTGATGGATTCCTTTGCCCGCCTATCCCTGGTCGGGCGGACTATGTTCACCGTTTAGCCGATCTTTATAGTCAGAGTCAGGGTAAGAAAAACAAGGTGAAAACCTTGCTAGATATCGGTACGGGTGCCAACTGCATTTATCCGATTATTGCCGCCAGTCAATATCACTGGCAGGTGGTTGCCAGTGATGTAAGTGAACAGTCACTGCAAAATGCACAGTCTATTGTAGATAGGAATAGCGTATTAGCGGAGAGAATTGACCTGCGCCAGCAACAGGATAGTGAATCTATATTTAAGGGGATTATTCAGCCAGGTGACTTGTTCGATTTAACCATGTGTAATCCGCCATTTCATCGTTCACAACAAGAAGCAGAGCAGGGGACCACACGCAAAAACCGCAATCTGGCCAACCATAAACGCACGGGGTCGGTCATGCGGGGTAAGTTAGCCGAAAAACCCGCCCTGCTTAATTTTGGTGGCAAAAGTAACGAACTGTGGTGTGAAGGTGGTGAGCAGGCTTTTGTGCGCAAAATGGCGCGGGAAAGTAAACAGTTTGCTCATCAGGTATTGTGGTTTTCCACTCTGATATCGAAAAGCGAGAATGTCCGTCCTTTGAAAAAGCAACTCAACGAATTGGAAGCGCAGCAGGTTAAAGTGGTGGAAATGCGTCAGGGACAGAAAGTAAGTCGTTTCGTTGCCTGGACTTTTCAAAATGAAGTGCAACGCAAGTTGTGGAACGAAAAGCCGTGCTAAGCTGTAAATATCCACTCAAAATAATCAGGTGAATAAACCTTAAGGAGCAGATATGGACTTTGAGTGGTATTTGCCCTGTCAGCCAGATTGGCTGTGCGAGCCATTTTTTGTTTCTTTCAGTACTCTGGTTTTAATCGGTATTCTACTGTTTATTCGCCTGATTTATCGTGAATACAAACGGATTGAGCACGCTAAAAAAGTGCTAGCACACCGTAAAGTTCACCATAGCGTGCGTAAAACGATGGAACGCCCTTATCCTAAACGCCCATTTCCTAAACATAGAAAACCACCTCGTCGCTGGCCTTAATTGGCACACCCTAATATTTATTGGTAAGTTTGCTGCAACTCATTAAGTTGCTTGGCATAAGCTTCAGGCAGTGGGCCGGAGATAGCTAGCTGATAGCGCTGTAGCAGCCGAAAAGTTTTTAATTGGTCATTATCTTGCCGGGCTAGTTCAATCAGCCCCTGATATGCCTGGCTGTTGTTTTTGTCCAGCAGTAAAGCCTGGCTAAACATCGTTGCTGCTCGTTGGTATGCAAGATTTTTCTGCGCACAGAAGCCTGCATTGAGATAAGTAGAAAGTTTGGAGCTCGACATGCTAGATATCAATGCTTGGTCAAAGAGCTGTTCTGCCTGCGCCATCTGATTGTTGTTACAGAGAAAAACGGCATAGTTGTTGAGCAGGTTAAAGTTATCCAGATACTTTTTCAGCATGGTCTGATAGTGAGAATCAGCCAGATGATAATGATGGGTAACCGTGTAATAGTGCGCGAGAGCGAGATTAACTTCCAAATCATTCGGAGCATAATGGTAGGCCGTCATCAAATTGGTGAATGCTTTATCTTGCTGATTCTGCTTGAGATAAGCCAGGCCTAGTACGGTACGGGCGTGGGTGGCTTGCTGTAAATCTGTTGTTGGTGAGCCTGCTGAATGGCTGCAGCCCATGGTGAATAGAATAAGAAGAGAACAAATAAGAGAAAGCCTGTATTGCATGATACCGAGCCCATAGTGTTAGAAAGGCTCAGCATAACCAATCACTGATGGTGTAGGGCGCTGAATGCGCGATATTTCGAGCAACAACAAATAAATAGCGATATTAAGTGAATCTAGATTTGGTAATTGGCTTTTTTCCCAATATCAAAATGCAACGGCATTTTCCATTTTTGCACTGATAGGTAAGAGAGAATAAAACTGGATACGAGCAATAGTAGTCCAGCTGAAAGCCAGAGTTGCGACAGAATCAAGAACGTTGCCGGAGCGAGAAACAAAGGAATAAACTTCAGGCCAATAACACGAAAGCAAAATGATTCTTTGAGTGCAATACCGCTAAAGGTTACAAACAGAAAGCCCAATCCGGCGGCAAAAAACAGTTCTGTCGGTTGCGATGCCATGATGACAACACCAATCCAACTCGACCAGGCAATCACTGCCCTAACCGCTTTGCTATAAACATGAATATTGGCCGCACTTAGAGCAGAAGATACACATAAACCGACGACGATGGAATGCTCAAAGCTAACCAAAGTTCCCAACCAGCCAGCTTTGCTTAACAGCATTAGCGAATATAACAACAGGCACAACGAAAACAGGCTGATACCCAGCCGATACAGACTGACACTGATTTTATCGAGAACGTCGAGTTTTTCTACAAAGTCTGGATCGGCCATAGTGGGTTAATCGTCTTTCGTAAAAGAGGCTTCGCTAAAGTGTTCCAGATCATACGGGGTCTGTTGATACACACAGTAGTTAAGCCAGTTAGAAAATAGCAAATGCCCGTGGCTGCGCCAGGTTGCACGCGGTTTATTTTCAGCATTATTATCCGGGTAATAGTTTACCGGCATGCTTGGTTCCAGACCTTCGCCTATATCACGGATATATTCGTTGTGTAATGTTGCAGCATCGTATTCCGGGTGGCCAGTGGCGAAGACATGGCGCATATCTTTGCTTGATGCCAGATACACACCAGCCTCTTCTGACGATGCAAGAATGTCCAAATCGGTATTTTCTTCGATAAACTTGATTGGGAAATCTGCATAGCGAGAATGTGGCGCAACAAAAGTATCATCAAAGCCGCGTAATAGCGGATGGAATGGATGTTCAATCTGATGAGTGTACACACCGGATAGTTTCACTTTTCGGGTTCGTTTCGGCAGTCCATAGAGAACATTCAACGCTGCCTGCACTGCCCAGCAAACATACAGAGTCGAAGTGACATGCTCTTTGGCCCATTTGATAATAGCTTCTAAATGATCCCAGTAATAAACATCATCGAACTGGACTAAACCTAATGGTGCACCGGTAATAATCAAACCATCGAAGTAGCGATCTTTAACCATTTCAAACTGACGGTAAAAGTTTTCCAGATGTTCTTCCGGCGTATTGCGGCTAGGGCGATTATCTATGCGCAGCAATTCAACATCCACTTGTAGCGGGCTGTTTGACAGCAAGCGCAAAAATTGCGTTTCAGTTTCGATTTTCTTCGGCATTAAATTTAGAATCAATACCTTAAGAGGACGAATTTCTTGTTTAGAAGCGCGGGATTCCGGCATGATAAAGATATTCTCTTTACGCAGAATATCGGTAGCGGGTAGCTGGTCAGGAATTTTAATAGGCACAACTTGCTCCTAAAGAAAAGTTTTGGACGTCTATACATCTAAAGCTAACCTATCTTTATGATCTTGTCGACCTCTAAATGAGTGTAGAATTATAAAATTTACGGAGGCGCATTTTGGTGCAAAAACTGATTCTTATTCGCGGGTTACCGGGCTCTGGCAAAAGCACACTGGCCCAAACGCTGGATGCGGAACATATAGAAACCGATATGTATTTTATTAACCGAGATGGCGAATATTGTTTTGATGCAAATAAACTCACGGAAGCTCATCAGTGGTGTGAGCAACAAGTTGAGCAGTTATTAATGGAAGGATTTAGCGTCGTAGTTTCCAATACCTTTGTGCGTTATTGGGAAATGCAGCCTTACATAGAGATGGCTCGGAAATTAGACATTGATTTGCAAGTGATTCGTTGTTTGGGAGAGTTTGGATCCACTCACGGAGTTGATGTCGAGACGGTAAAAAAAATGCGCACTAACTGGCAAGCCTGCGAATGGCTTGTACAAAAAGATTATCAGCCGGAATAGCTTGTTATCCGATTACTCGGCTTTTGTTACCTTTGATATTTGTTACTTTTGATAACTTGGACAACAAAAATCAGCACGCCATGCGAGCCGACGATTTCCGACCATAGAATGTAGAACTTCTCTACCTTGCATCTGAGGGAAGGCAAGCAATACATGAGCATCATCTTCCGGGCGCACTTCTCCATATTCATATGCACGCACGTGGGTAAATGTAGCTTCCAGGTTGTCTGCCAACAACTCATGGGACAGGCAAATCCCTAATTCATCACGAATCATAATATGTTCCCTTTATCGTTAAACCTATCGATCCACTGTTAGGTATTAGTCTTATTTTACTGCTTAAAAAGTAGTCTTGTTGGTCGATATTGTCTAGTTAATGAGACGATTATCAATGTGATCTGATAGCGATCCTGACATGTAATAATGAGATGTAGGTGACCATGTCACTGATGGTTGAATTGAGAATTTGTACTCTATAGCGGCTTTTTGCGGATAAGTTGCGGTTAAAGCATGACAAGATAATGATTTATCGGATAAATTAGTTAGATGTTCAGTTGCTTTACTTGGGTTTACGGTGCGTCATGGCGAATATTTTTATCATTGTTGCATTACTGGTGTTATTTTTTGTTGTGATACAGAAATACCTATTTAAACAAGATAGCAATAGAGAGTTTGAATACCGTCAACGTGGGCCGATATTAAGCGCGGCAGAGTCAAATTTCTATCATGCGCTGACCCAGGCGGTGGGGCAGCATGGGATCGTTTTTTGTAAAACCAGCATAGCGAATCTGATATTCCCCTATGGGATAAAGCGCAAGAAAGATCTTTATATTGCCAGCAATAAAATCAGCAAAAGCACCTTTCAATTTGTGGTTTGCGATCCTCGCTCGCTCGAACCAAGAGTGGTGATTGAGCTTGATGACGGTCAGCCACTGAATAAAACCAAAGCCGAACGGCAAAAACTGCTCATGCATGTCTGCAAATCGGCGAATATTCCGCTAATCGGTGCCAATAATAAATACAGTTACCAGGTGGGGAAATTAAGACGTCTGCTTGCTGCGCATATAGATTTAATTGAAGCCGATAAAGAAGTGCGTTTCTGTAAGCGGTGCGGTAGCCCGATGGTGATAAAAATTGCCAGTCAGGGGGAATTTAAAGGGCGGCGCTTTTTCACTTGTAGCCGCCAACCACATTGTACTTATACGGAAAACTACAATGTGGTTTTTGACGACGAAGATGAAGCTCAGAATGACTGATTCTGGCTTTCAACCAAAGTTGTATTCATGCCGCACTCGTGTGTACAAATACACACCTGATTGCGGCCGTTTCGTTTAGCTTTATAAAGCTCAATATCGGCGGATTTCAGTATCTCTGATAATCGATTCCCCGGTTGATATTGGCAAATGCCGATGCTTAAAGTTAACTGAATTCTTTTGCTACCAAAATGGTAGAGATTATTAGCGACTTTTTTCCTCAGTTCTTCACCGATTTTCTGCGCCTGATCTAAATCTGAGTCAAATAGCGTAATGCAGAACTCTTCGCCACCAATACGGAACAGGTTTTCTTCGCCAACTTCTTCAGCCAGTAGAACGGTGGTTTCGATCAAGACCTTATCGCCGATATCATGGCCATGTTGGTCATTAATCTGTTTAAACAGATCAATATCGAGGATCACCAGCCAAAGCCCGGTATTTCTAGGCTCATTGGTGACATAGTGATTAAACGAAGAGGTTAGTGCCAGACGATTATGAGCACCAGTCAATGTATCTCTGGATGCCAGATAGAGTAGCGAATTTTCTATGGTAACGCGGTTGGTTTCATAGAGATGGGAAATAATCCAGATCCCGATATAGCAAAGCGACAGATTAATCGTTAAGGGCAAGGTATCGATTAAAAGACCTTGCTGTTTAATGATAATAATCGAGACCTGAATGATCAGGAAAACACCGGTGGTTTTAAGCGCATGTTCAACGCCAAGCAACAGATAGAGCATTAGTGGTGCCGAACAGGTCCAGATATAAACTGCATTATCCAGAGGTCGGATAGTAGTAACTAATATCAGCACACCAATTAATAAGTAAGCGTATTGAATGGTTGTGCATCTACTACAGCGGCCTTGCTTAAGAAAGGTATAGATGACTCCGGAACATAAGGAGAACGCGCCTTCAAAAAAGGCGGTGACGTACTGAGCATGAAAGACGAGATGAAAAACTGCAAATAACAGTGCAGTACTGGACAAGAATAGACTCATTCCTGTCAATACGGACATCCGTAATTTTTCCGATTGTTTGAACAAATTTTTGTCCATTAGATTGAGCCTAGCCATATATTATTTTTTTGGGTCACTTATCTTACGTGTTGAGCAATGTAGGTCAACAATTAGGCACCATTATGCAAACGGCTTACAACGAAATGTGATCTGTGCCATGTTATACCAATCGGTTAAATTCTGCCATTGGTCTGAGAGGTTAACTTGGCTGGTTAAAATTAATGCAAACTGATGCAAGAAACTCCAACTGGCTCAAAACTAAAAATTTTTTCTTGCACTAACGTTAGTGTGTCGCTAATATCGCATTCGTTCAAACGATGGGTCCGTAGCTCAGTTGGTTAGAGTATCGCCTTGACATGGCGGGGGTCGGCGATTCGAGTTCGCCCGGACCCACCATCAAAATTGAATATATATGTAAATTTGGGTCCATAGCTCAGTTGGTTAGAGTACTACCTTGACATGGTAGGGGTCGGCGATTCGAGTTCGCCTGGACCCACCAAATTATCAAATAAAACCCGCATTTAGCGGGTTTTGTTGTTTCTGCAGTCTGTAAAACCTACTTGTTCATTCTTTGTTATTTCTCTTCTTTTACTCAAATATTTATTCTGTTTTATGCACATAAATTTTACTGACTTATATCTTGTTGGGCACGGATGGTCACAATTGTGACCAACTGGTGACCATGCCATTTTTCCTAACTGGAATTTTAGTCTGATTTAGTAAGGTCAGATTTTTGATCTGTTGGATGGATTTTTACGCCTTAATCTGCAAAATTGAGCTTTTGATTGATTTCCGGATGTAGAATTTGCATCGGCCACTATGCTAACTGATTGATGACTTGAAGATGTATAGCATCGCCCAGAGTTGGTAAAGCGAGTCAATTTAAACTATTTGATAATTTTGCATAGATATTTACCTTTAGAACATTTCAGCTGGGATAGGCATCTTGCTAAACAGAAGCTGTCCATCAACGTGCTAGGCTCCTTATCGTGATGGTGGACAGGCCCAGTTTATTGACCAGCCGATCCCTGTCACCACTTCCGATTCTCGGATTAACGCATTGATGGACAACATCAGAAGTAATATCAGCCAGAAATACACACTGGATGAGTTGGCTGATTCTGTGATGATGACCCGCCGAACTTTCACCAGAAAGTTTCATAAAGTGACGGGAATGGCGTTTGGCGATTGGTTGGCGTCTGAACGACTGAATTTAGCACAAGATCTTTTGGAGTCGACCGATTTATCCATCGAGCAGGTTGGCGCAAAAACTGGCTTTAGTTCCGTGATTAGTTTCCGTGACAAATTTAAATCACGTTACGCTGTCACTCCGGCTTGTTGGCGCAAAACGTTCCACCAGGATAATTAACACGGGTTGTTGGTATTCTTGTTTCTGGGGGATACGCAAGTAATACCATTCCTCACTACGCGAACTTACTACGAAATACAAAATAAACAGTGCCCACCAGACACAACCCTACCCAAAGATAGTCGAGGTTTAGTGGTTCTTTCTGATACAGAACGGAAAATGGCACAAATGCCATCAGGGCGATGACTTCTTGCATTATTTTCAGTTGGCCGACACTTAACATGGCAAACTCATGTTGTGAAGTTATAGCCGAATACTGATGCCAACCATACCCGATAATAAATTGGTTTTTTCAACCATTGGGCTGTCTGTGGTTGTGTCAGACAAAAAGCGATAGCGACCTGATGCATAAATACCGATTTGCCTGGTTAAATAGACTCTCAGTGACAATCCCACATCATTGGTTATGGTCGAATCAATGCTGTAGGGGGCTAAACCGCTCGTCGATGCTTCTGCTTCGCTGATCCCATAGTAATGATATGCTAACGATTTTGAATACCATACCGCACCGACACTAGGGGTGATGATGACAAATGGCAGAATTGGGAATGGTTTGCTATAGCGCAATTTCACTGATTTACCGCCGTTAGTACGACCCAAAATATCAGCTGAAATTTCAGTACTAAATTGCCCAATATTGTCGTTCGAGTATTGATACCCAAGATCGAATAGTGCGGTGTCAGAACGATCATCCAAAAGCCTTAATTGAGTGTCTGAAGAATTTGATGCATCAAATTCTTGGGGTAGATAAGAAATACTCACTGAATAGCGGTGGTTTTGCTGGTAATCCGTGTATAAGCCAGCTGACAGTCCTTGCAGAAAAAACAGGTCATCGCGATACGTTAGTATGGGTAAAAATGTCCCTTCAGATTGGTAGCCTTTGTACTCTGATTCGCCAAAACTATAACCTACACCCAAGCTGGTACGTGCATTAGCCGTCGAGCAAACACATGAAAGGGATAAAGCTATTATGAATATGGAATGTTTGCCAGATACTTTACATTGTCGAGACATAACCAATCCTTGTAATAAAGTTATAGATAATTTACGAAAAAACTTATTAAAAGAGGAGTTTAGCAAAGTATGCAATGCAGAGATATCTAAAGTCACGATGAGATGATTTGAAAAAAGTAAGGAGACAGTTTTTGTTGTTTCTGGAAGGAGATAAGTGTTACCCACTAAACCAACTTACTACGAAATACAAAATAAACAGCGCCCGCCAGACACAACCCCGCCCAAAGATAGTCGAGCTTTAGTGGTTCTTTCAGATACAGAACCGAAAATGGCACAAATACCATCAGGGTGATGACTTCTTGCATGATTTTCAGTTGGCCGACACTTAACACGGTAAAGCCTATACGGTTTGCTGGCACTTGGAGCATATATTCAAACAGAGCGATGCCCCAACTTGCCAGAGCGGCAATAATCCATAGTTTATTACTCATTTCCTTTAAATGGGCATACCAGGCAAAGGTCATAAAAACGTTACTACAAATCAGTAATGAAACGCTGATAAAAATTGGGTTCATTGATTGTACAAACTCAGAAAGTAAACTCATCAGGATGAGCCAGGGAAAACTCGGCGCATTCTACTCCTGAGTGATGAAGGAGTAAATTTTAATGTTATCTGTTCGATGATCAGATGGCGTTCTGACAGAATAGGCTACAGATTTAAGTCTTATGGTTTCGCAATACGAAATAAAATTTACCAATATTCCTCAATACGTACTAATTATCACATTCTCTCTATTTGCTTATTTAAACTTCTCTGCCTTTCGATATCTTAATCTTAACCGTTTACCATTATACGACTTGAGGATTGAGGATTGAGGATATGGCAGTAATAAGAACCGCCTTTTTTGAAGGTGATTTGACCGATGATCAAAAGCAAGATTTTTATCAATATATGCAAAGTGAAGTAGCGCCGATCATCGCTACGTTTCCCAACAGTTTGGGAGTTGAGCTGAATTTTCCTGATTTTATTGAATCTGAAAATCATCAGAATGTGTTGCTGATGATGCGGCACAGCTATGAAAGTGAAGAGGCAATGAAAGCAGCACTGAATTCAGAACAACGAATAGCGAGTATGAATGCGACCAAAGTCATTCTCGATCGTTATCCGATATCAGTGCACCATATGAATTTTATCCGTGCCTAACTGATAAAAAAGGGTGGATTGTTAGGGTCTGTTGATCTTTTGAGTACAAATTTTGTTCAATCTAAAAACGATTTGGGCAAGGCATGAGGAGAGAAGCTTAGTTATTCTAAGTGAACGACGAACAACGCAGCAGAAATCGTTTTTAGATGAACCCGAAGGGCAGCGTTTATTTGAACTTTCTACTGCGTTAGTGGCTGTTTATGTAGATGACTACACTGCACAGCCCCTGCCTTGTATAAAGTTCAAATAACTCGCTGCAAAAATGAACATAAAAGGTCAACAGACCCTAATCACAGTACCCACAACAATCCACTCAAGGTAAAGAATGAAATAACGGTGGTAATTAACATGGTTGCTGAGCAACTATCTTCCTGCCCATAAGCTTGTGCCAGAATAGTATAGATTCCCATCATTGGCATTGCGCCCATTAATACCGCGGCTTTTTGTAACGCGGGATCTATTGCAGACATACCCAGCATCGGAAGCAAGATAAGTGCGCTGAGAACTGCAAGTGGGTGCAATAATAGCTTCCCCAATGCGATAGGGACGGCTCTCGGGCCGATGCCTTTCAAGGATAATCCGACTAACGTTCCGCCAATGACAAACAGTGATAATGATCCGCTGGCAACTGAAAACAAAGAAATACTTCTACTGATGGCTTCGGGTAAGTGAATTTGCAGTAGTGAAACCAGAAATCCAGCAACCAGTGCAATAATCAGTGGATTTTTGACCAAGCGGCTTATTGTTTGACGCAAAACTTTATTGCCTGACCCGCCTTTACTTTGCTCGGCGAGAATCAGCAGTAATGGAATCATCACCAGATTCTCTACGATCATGTTCAGTGCCAGTGAAATACCGGCCATTTCCGGTACGGTTAAAAGCAGAATTGGAAAACCGATAAAGCCGCTGTTTGAACACGACATCCCCATCGCATTAAAGGTGGCAATGGTTGGATTTTGTTTCGCAACACGAAGAGAGACAAAGTAACCGACCGAAAGTGCAAATAAAGAACCGAACAGATAGGCCAGTAAATATCCCGGATTAAAAATTTCAGTAATAGAACGTTGGGAAAGTGAGTTAAATACCAGAGCGGGCAGGGCCAGATTTAATACGAATTTTCCCAATACCTGCATATCTTTCTTGGCAAAAAGACCATATCGGGTTGCGAGAAATCCACAAAAAATAACAATATAAATGGGGCCGGTAATCGAAAGAATATCAAGCATTTGAGCAGCGTCCTGTGCTTCCTGGATACAATAATTGTGCTATGAGAATACAAGCATAGAAAACAGAAAAACCATCATAATGAATGACCCAAACCGTTACAATGGCTATTCAATAGTAGCTATCGATTAAGCTCAGCATAACCGATCAATGCCTGGATATGCCGGTCATTAAGCGCAGATTCCCTGGTCACAATATTGATCTGTTTATGAATCCCTTGCACTCCAAGACGAATCGGTACGATTGGTAAAGTTTGGGCATATTCTTCAACCAACCAGAGTGGCAGAGTCGCGACGCCCCGCTGCGCAACCACCATCTGCAACAGCATGTCGGTATCTTCCAGAGTTTTATGTCGCTTCGGTTCACAGTGAGCTGGAATCAGAAACTGTTGATAGACATCAAGACGGGTTGGTTCGATTGGGTAGGTGTATAAAGTTTCTGAGGTGAGATCCTCTGCAACAATATATGGCTTATCTGCCAAAGGGTGGCTTTGTGCCACGACCAGAACCTGTTCATACGGAAAAACAGGCAGGTAGGTTATACCCGGTTTAAAAATAGGATCGGGGGTAATCAGAATATCAATCTCATTATTAAACAGCGCTGCCACACCACCAAATTTAAACCGTTGGCTGATATCGATATCCACCCCCGGCCAGTCATTAAGAAAAGGGTTAATCACTTGTTGTAACCAGTGGTAGCAAGGATAACACTCCATGCCGATGCGCAGGGTGCCTTTATCGCCGCTGGCAAATTGCTTTAGCATCTCATCAACGCGTTCTAGCTGAGGGAGAATACGCCCAGCTTCTCGCTGTAAATAACTGCCTGCCTGGGTGAGTTTTAATGTGCGCCCCTCTTTGATCCACACATCGGTGCCTATCTGCTGTTCCAACTTTTTAATCGTGTGACTTAATGCCGATTGAGTCAGGTGCAGGCTTTCCGCCGCGGCTGTCAGCGACCCTTGTTCTTCAATTGCTTTGAGAATGCGTAGGTGGATACGGTCGATCATTGTTAACTTAACTCATGAAAAAAATTAATCGTTTTATTAATTTATACCATTATTCATCATGAATCGACTCCTTTAGTATTCCAATCAACGGCTACTATCGGAGAATAAACAATGGCTTTAATACATAACTTAGGATTTCCGCGCATTGGCGCTAAACGTGAGTTGAAATTTGCTTTAGAAAAGTTTTGGAAAGGTGAAAGTAGTGCTGCTGAGCTTGAAGATACAGCGCACAGTATTCGCGCGATTAACTGGGCCACACAGCAAGATCTCGACTTTGTTCCGGTCGGTGATTTCTCTTTTTATGACCAGGTATTAGATATGAGCTTTCTGCTCGGCAACTTGCCTCAACGTGTCGCCAACCTGGGTGGAGAGGAACTGGATAACTATTTCCGTGTAGCACGAGGTCGCTCAGCCAATGATTGTGGTTGTCACTGTGTACATGCAGGCGAAATGACGAAGTGGTTTGATACTAACTATCATTATATAGTGCCGGAAGTAACGGTAGATACTACATTCACCCTGAATGCAGAGCGCATTCTCAGCCAACTTGCAGAAGCACAGCAGGTCGGAGTGAAAGCCAAACCGGTGATTATTGGCCCGGTGACTTACCTGTGGTTAAGCAAAGAGAAAGATAATTCTAACCGTCTTGAATTGCTGGATAAATTATTGCCTGTTTATGGCGAGTTACTGGCGAAGCTAGCTCAAGCCGGGGCTGAATGGATACAGATTGATGAGCCAGTCCTGGTTACTGAGCTGGATGCAAAATGGAAGCAGGCTTTTGTTACTGCATACGATGTGCTGAGTTTAGCCCAACCTAAGCTGCTATTGGCAACTTACTTTGGTACTTTACAGGAAAACCTGAAACTGGCTTGTGAATTACCAGTCGCCGGGTTGCATGTCGATGCCGTAAGAGGGCGCGAAGAAATTGTTAGTGTGGTTAATACGTTGCCGAATCACAAAGTTTTGTCGCTCGGTGTGATTAACGGACGCAACATTTGGAAAACCGATTTAAATGCGACGTTGGAATGGCTAGGTCCGATTGCTCAGCAGTTGGGTGACCGTTTGTGGATCGCGCCTTCCTGCTCATTACTGCATGTCCCGGTCGATCTGGAAAGTGAAGAAAAACTGGACGGAGAAATTCGTAACTGGCTGGCGTTTGCCGCGCAAAAACTAAATGAATTGCAGGTGTTGGGTAAAGCGATTAATCAGGGTTGGGAAAGTGTTTCCAAGGATCTGGCTGAAAATCAGGCTTCGATTACCAGCCGTAATAACTCACAAAGGGTACATAACCCAGTGGTAAAAAAAGCGGTTAGCCGAATTACCACGCAGTCAGGCGAACGAAAAAATCCGTACCAAATTCGCACAGCCAAACAAGGCGAACATCTTAAGTTGCCACTGTATCCAACCACAACGATAGGTTCATTTCCACAAACGGCTGAAATCCGCAAAGCGCGTCTGGCATTTAAAAAGCAGGAAATTTCTGCTGATGAATATACCGCCAGAATGAAAGCAGAGATTGAATTTGCTGTGTGTGAGCAGGAGAAACTCGGCTTAGATGTGCTGGTGCACGGTGAAGCAGAGCGTAACGATATGGTGGAATATTTCGGTGAACAGCTGGAGGGTTATGCATTCAGCCAGTTTGGCTGGGTTCAGTCTTATGGTTCTCGCTGTGTTAAGCCGCCGATCCTGTTTGGTGATATCAGTCGCCCACGCCCGATGACGGTTGAATGGACTAAGTATGCTCAGTCACTGACCGACAAGCCAATGAAAGGCATGCTTACTGGTCCAGTGACGATTCTGAACTGGTCATTTGTGCGTGACGATCAACCGCGTAGTCAATCTTGTTTACAGTTGGCACTGGCTATTCGCCAGGAAGTTCAGGACTTAGAAGCGGCAGGGGTTAACATCATTCAGATTGATGAAGCTGCATTGCGCGAAGGTTTACCTCTGCGACGAGCTGAATGGCAGGAATATCTCGACTGGGCGGTGGAATCGTATCGCATCAGCGCCAATGGTGTGGCGGATGAAACGCAGATCCATACCCATATGTGCTACTCAGAATTCAACGATATTATTGAAGCCATTGCTCGTATGGATGCTGATGTGATCACTATTGAAACCTCGCGTTCTGATATGGAATTGCTGGATGTGTTTGAAGAGTTTGACTACCCGACGGAAATAGGTCCGGGTGTCTACGATATTCATACCCCAAACATTCCTTCAGTAGAACAGATGGTCAAATTGATGGAAAAAGCGGCACAACGTATTCCGCCGCAACGTTTGTGGGTTAATCCCGACTGCGGACTAAAAACACGCCAGTGGTCAGAAGTGATTCCTGCTCTGGCGAATATGGTCGAAGCTGCACAGGAGCTACGTAAAAGCTAAAGGCTACGTTTACGTCGCAAATTTATCAATCCCTCAATAACTAAAACCATCACCGCCAGCCAGATAGCAATATAAGTTGGCCATTCTGCCGGGGTGATGGTCTCTCCTAACAACAACGCAACCACCAGTAAAAAGACTGGTTCAACGTAGGCTAATAAGCCAAACAGGGTCAGATTGAGATGTGGGGCAGAGAGCGACTGAAAGGCCAGAGCCAGCATACTGATCATGCCTAATCCTAGGATAATCCAGGCGAAACTAAAGTTAATCTGTAGTTGATGGAATACGTGTCCACTATGAGCAATAAAATAAAAGCTGATGGGTAGGCTGAGCATCATATCAAACCACAATCCGCCAATATTATTTGAATCAGATTTCTGCCGAAGCCAGAAATAGATTGGGTATCCAAGACACACCGCCAGTGTTGGCCAGGCAAGGGTTTGCGACATCAACAGTTGATTTAACACACCGATAACCGCCAGTAGACTGGCTAATAATTGCAGCCGGGAGATTCGATCATTAAAGGCGAATCGGCCGACAATAACCATCACAATGGGCATGGTAAAATAGCCAAGTGATACCGCCAATCCATAGCCGTTTCCGGGCGCCCATAAAAATAGCCACAACTGAAAGCCGAGTATCGCCGAGGAAACGATTCGGATCGCCCAAAAATAGCGTTCACTTATAACTCGCTTAAAAATACGAGTTACTAATGGCCAGTAGCCGCGTAACAGGATAAAAAAGGTCAGCAGCGGGAAAGTAAGAAACATCCGCCAGCCATAGATTTCTTCGCCGGCCAGATTATTCAGCAATGCGGTATAAGCGAACATCAGCGCGAACAGCGCTGAAGCAATAACATTAAATACAACACCCAGTGCGGTGTTAGTGTGATTGGGCATAGTCCGTTCCATGGAAACTAGTTTAGTGCGATAGTAAAACGGGCAATCAGTCCTGAAGGCGCGTTATTCGATAAGATTAAATGACCTCCGTAGTTGTTGGCTAGTGATTTTGTGATCGACAGTCCTAAACCGACATTGGATCCGCTGGTGCTGCGCGCTTTATCCAGGCGGGTAAACGGTTGAACCATCTCTTCGAGTTTTGCTTCTTCAATCCCAATCCCGGTATCGGTGACCGAAAATTCAAGAAAGCGCCCCTGTTTCTTTACACTGAGGACAATATCACAGGATTCACCACCATATTGTGCTGAGTTATTAACCAAATTCTCTATCATTCGTCGCACTGCGATAGGCGGTATGCTTTCTACCAGCCCCTGCTGTGGCTGATAATGAACGCTGATATTTTTGTCATTATATTCATCAGCGATGGTTTGCAGAAACGCGTTAATCGCTGTAGGTTGCCGTTCTTCCAGTTGGCTATCTTCTTTGGCAAAACTCATGGTGGCTTTAAGCATTTTTTCCATGATGGTGATCGACTCCAGCATCTGATATTTATCTTCGGAATCTTCAATAAACTCCAGCCGCAGGCGCAGGGTGGTCAAAGGCGTTCTCAAATCATGGGAGATTGCCGCAAGCAGTCGGGTTCGTTCCTCAATATAACCCGATATGTCGATCTGCATTTGATTGAACGCGCTAATTGTCGGCAGTAGGTCATCCGGGCAGTTGTCGCTTATCGGGGTTACTTTACGTTTGATAGCAAACTCTCTGGCTGCCTGGCCTAATACCCGGACAGGATGGAGCGCACGATGGATAATTAAAAGCGACAACGCCAAAGTGATCAGCATTACCGCTGAAAGGGCGATTAATACATTAGTTGACCAGTGAGTGATATCTTCTTCTATGCCCGAGGAAAAGTTCAGCCACTTAGTATCGTCCAACTGAACAGAACCATCGATGGTTGCCATGTAGCCTCGATGTAGGGGGAGCAGATTTCTTTCCGACATTGCCATACCGGACATCATTGCACTGTGCATCTGATTCATATTGATAATCGAACGCGGCTGTTTGACCAGCGCTAAGTGCGTCGAATTGATCCCAACTCTAGTGAATCTGTCGGATAAGGTCGCTAGTTCAGAGGTGTTGCCTGAATCCTGCTCAATTTGAGGGTGTTTAGAGATTGACAGTGATAAATCTGAACTACTGCTGGCTGCAATGATAGAAGGATGAAGCGTGTCGGGTGTCTGGCGCAGAATATCAATAACCGACAGAACCCGCTGCACCGCACCGCTGGTGGAAACAACACTCAGGCTTCGGGATTTTTCGCTGGCCAGCAGATGCATCGAAAGGAAGAAGCTGACAGCGAAGCCGATCAGTACCACAGTGCCAATCTGGTAAATCAGGCCTAAATTGCGAACCCACTTAAACATGATTAACCTCACAGCTGAGTTGATAACCTCCACCCCAAATGGTTTTGATTAACTTGGGTTCTTTCGGGTTGTCCTCAATTTTTTTTCGTAAGCGACTAATCAGTGTATCTACCGCACGATCATAAACTTCAGCACCACGCCCCTGAACGAGTTTGAGTAAATCTTCTCGTTTTAGAACGACATTCGGATGGGTAAGAAAAGCGAGCAGCAGTTCAAATTCGGTTGAAGTAAGAGCAACCATAACGCCTTCGTGAGTTATTAACTCTCTGGTGGTGGAATTTAATGACCAGCCGGCGAAAGTATAATTTGTGGAACTTGCGCCATTGACTTCATTAATATTGGGAATAGCAAAATGACGCCGCAGTACCGACTTAATCCGAGCCAGCAGTTCACGGGGATTAAATGGTTTGGCGATGTAATCATCCGCGCCCACTTCCAGTCCAACGATGCGATCGATCTCTTCTCCTAAAGCTGTAAGCATAATGATGGGGATATTCGATGTGGCTCTTACTTCCTTACACAGCGTCACCCCATCTTTGCCCGGCAACATCAGATCGAGAATGATTAGATCAAATTGTTGATGGCTCAGTGATTTCTCCATACTCTCACCGTCAGCGGCAGTAACGACCGTCAAGCCGTGCTGAGTTAAATAGCGCTTCAGCAGATCCCTAATCTCGGTATGATCATCGACAACTAAAATACGGTAAGAATGTTCCATCTGGTGCCCTTAAATTTTTCTCTTATGTTTACTATAACTACTTTAAATCCAAATGTGTGGCAAAGTGTGTCAATCGGGATAATTGCCATCATTTGTCAGAAACAAAAGGATTTGTGACACACACTCCAGCGTCAAACTTGCTGTAATAAAAGTGAGGAAGATAACAGGAGTAACGATCATGAAAACGCTAACTAAACTATTGGCAACGGCCGCAGTGCTTGCCTTATCAGCTACCGTATATGCTCACGTAAGTGAAAATAGTGGTGGATTTGGTCCAATGCATTCCATGATGGGGAACGGTGTCAATCAGCCATCTCAGCAAATGATGCAGCAACAGATGCAACAAAACCAGGATCCACAGGCTATGTGGGCATTTATGCAACGTATGCATCAAAATCCGCAGGCAATGCATGAGTGGATGGAAAAAGTTCACGGCCAACAGTTTGCTGACAATAAGCAGGGCTTCAACTGTTTTGGTAACCGCTTCGGTGAGAACCAACCCAGCGGTGATTCTCAATAAATGAGGAGGTTCTTATGCATGGATTTTATGACTTTGGCTTCGGGATAGGACATGGTTCTATGATGCTACTATGGGTTGTTATTATTGGCCTGGTTTTATGGGCGATCATCTCGCCAAGGGGAATTCAATCTATTCAGAAAGACTCTCCATTAGAGATAGCCAAAAAACGTTACGCCAGAGGGGAAATCACCAAAGAAGAGCTGGATGAAATCAAGCGTAATCTTTGAGTTGCTTTGCCACTAAATAAAATAGCGAACAGTTTAAATCATCTGTTCGCTTTTTTATTTAAGATAAGGCTAAGTAAACCCTAAGTCTCATTCTACCGGTGATGATCAGGCAATAATCTCAACCTATGACTATGCTTATATAAAGTGACGTTAAAACAAGGAATTGCATATGAATTATCTGATGATGACCAGTGCATTACTCGGCGGGTTAGCGCTCTTTTTATTCGGAATGGACGTGATGTCGAATGGCTTGAAACACGCGGCGGGCGATAGTCTTAAATCGATTTTGGCCAATTTGACGAATAATCGGGTTAAGGGGCTTTTTACCGGGATGGGGGTGACGGCTGTGATTCAGTCATCATCAGTGACTACCGTTCTGGTGGTTGGTTTTATTTCTGCCGGTTTTATGTCCTTGCAACAAGCGGTTGGTGTAATCATGGGTGCCAATATCGGTACAACGGTTACCGCACAGATTGTGGCGTTTAAAGTGACTCACGCCGCCATGGCTATGGTGGCTGTTGGCTTTTTAATTCAATTTAATGCTCGAACCGAAGCCTATAAGCAGTACGGTAATATTCTCTTCGGATTAGGCTTAGTGTTTCTCGGCATGAATCTTATGGGCGATGCGATGGCTCCGTTAAGAACCAACGCGACTTATATTAACTTTCTTTCCCATACCGACAATGTGATTATTGCCATCATTTCCGCTGCCGCTTTCACCGCTCTGATTCAATCTTCGTCGGCAACAACCGGTATTATCATTGTCCTGGCCGGGCAAGGGATTATTACTTTAAATGCAGGGGTCGCTTTAGCCATGGGGGCTCACATCGGCACTTGCGTAACGGCTTTATTGGCATCCATAGGTAAAAGTCGCGATGCGATGTTAGCGGCCATTATTCATATCCTGTTCAATATCATTGGCGTATTAATATGGCTTCCATTTATTGGCGTATTGGAACAAATGGCCATCTCAGTTTCCCCCGTCTATACCGGAGTTACGGGAATAGCCCGCGCATCACTGGAATTACCCAGACAAATTGCCAACGCTAACACCATGTTTACGGTAGTTAATGCGCTGATTATGTTGCCATTTTCTAATCTTCTTATTCAGTTAGCGAAAAAAATTCTACCTTACCAGCCTAAATCTCCTAGCCAGAAAAAGGCACAAACCATTCAACCTAAATATCTGGATGAGCAATTTCTGGCTACCCCTGATATAGCGTTGGATCAGGCTGGGCTTGAACTTGGCCGTATCGGACGCCGGGTGTGTAATATGCTGGCGATGTTGCCATCTTCCTCTTTTCGTCAACTGACGGGGGGAGAAAAACAACAGATTCGCGACCAACTTAATCAGATCACGCAGATAGAAGATGAAATCGATAAATTGCATGGTGCAATTTTACTCTATCTTGGCCGATTAAGAAGATCCCCGTTATCGGCCGAGCAAAGTTATCGCCAAATTAAGCTGATTAGTATGACTGAGCAGTTGGAGAATATTGCTGATTTAATTGCACAGGAACTGGTCCCGCTCGCGGATCAGGCGTTAAATTCTGGTCTGTGGGTCAGTCCGTTGATGAATCGGATTCTGGATGATGTTAAAGGTAAAGTGAATCAGGCGATGCTTGATTGTGTAAATGCGGTTCGTCGAGGCGATGAACAATTGGCAACACAGGTATTACGGGCAAAGCGCGAGTTAAATTCTCTACAGGATAAGGTTCTGGCTCACCAGGCTGACCGTCTGGGTGAGCAGGATGGTCATCGCCTGGAAGTCTTTCGTTATGAAATGCAGTGGGTGGAGCAGCTCAATCGGATCTATGTTCTAAGCCGACGCGTGGCTAAATTGCTGTTAAGAAAACCAAGGCAGCGTAAATAGCTTCTTACCATTATTATTTGTGCTGGCTTTCGTTCTGGGAATGGATCATTCGCTTAATTTCATCTTCGCCTAGTGGAGCGTTATTTTTGATTCTCAGGCTTTCGTTCCATTCCTGGCTGAAATCCTTCTGTAGTGTCCGGTTAATGGCCATGGTAATAATCATTGCGATTAGTGCCCCTAAACTGGCCAATGCCATATCTTTTTGCGCATCCCATACATCGCCTTGAGTTCCCAAATAGTTGATACCCAAATCACCGCCAAACAATTCCGCTGCAGCCCATTCAAAGAGTTCAAATAACATTGAAGTGGCCATGGCCAGATCGAGCGGAAAGAAATACCCCCAGAAACCGGATGTATTCGCGACACGGCAATAGAGTTCCCTGATCGGATAAGCGAGAAGTAGACCATATGAAAAATGAACAAGTCGGTCGAAATGGTTTCTTTCCAACCCCATCGATTCATTGAGACTAAAACCGAAGTTATTGAGAAAGAATTGATCGTAAGGCACGAGGGCGTAGGTGTAATGAGCACCGATTTCATGTAGGCACATAAAAATAAAAATCAGAGTGTAAGAAACTCTTGATAGCGGAAAACTGCGCCAGGATATTGCCATAATAATGGCAAACACCAAAACCAGTGCGTTTTCCAATGCCCAATCTGAGCGGTCATGGGGAGCAATAGCCAGAATAATAAATTCAATCAGGAACAGAGTGGTTAAGAGTAAGAAATAGCGTCTATGTGTTTGCATAAGCTTCACTCCTTTCAATCTACATTATTAATCTTAGTTGGTTTTCCTGAACAACGTGGTAATTATGCATAGTGTTGACGCGCATCAAGTGCGGATATTTAAAATTCTTTAGTCTGGTTGTAGGTCTTATTCATTTAGAAGGGAATCAGGATGTTGATAAGAACCAGTGCTTCACACCCATTGCTTATTGCGGAAGTGCGCCCCAATGAAGAGTTTGGCTATATTGGTATTACTTTTTGTCCGGGTAAATATGATCGTTTTGCTGCAACCGGTATTTGGGAAAGGGATCTGGCAGCTGATTTAAGTGTGATAAAGGGCTGGAATGCAAGCATAGTATTAACCTTGCTGGAAATGGAAGAAATTCATAGTTTAAGAGTAACTGGGCTAGAGCAGGAAATTCACCAACAGCAGATGGACTGGATACATATGCCAATAAAAGACTTCTCTATTCCGGATCATCAGTTTGAAACCCGTTGGCAACAAGAAGGTAAGGTGCTTCGGCAATCACTTCGTTCCGGCAATAATATCCTGGTTCACTGTAAAGGTGGATTGGGCCGGGCAGGAATGATTGCTGCCAGATTACTCGTTGAATTAGGAATGGAGCCTAAGGAAGCGATTCGTTTGGTCCGTCATAAGCGTCAGGGCGCGATAGAAACACCAGCCCAACTGGCATTGGTACGTAATACTAAGGCTATCCTCGATGAGTAAGTTTAATGTATCCCCTATTGATACCTCGAAAATGGAAAGAGTAGGTGGCCAGTTGGGGAGTAATTTCGCCGGACTTTATCAAGGTAATGATGGTCAACGCTATTATGTGAAAGAATTAGAGTCTCCGGCACTGGCGAGAAATGAATGGATTGCCGCTCATCTGTATCAACTTGTTGGAGCCCCGACGCTGATCTATGTGCCGAGTGTAGATCCCTGCCAGGTCGCTACTTTGTGGGAAACATTAGATAAGCAGAATTTAAACCACTTTTCTGCAGCTGAACGTTGCCAGGCACAGCAATGGTTTGCTGTGCACGCCTGGACGGCAAATTGGGATGCGCTGGGGTTACATGGTGATAACCAGGGAGTTCGCCGGGGCGAAGTCGTTACCATCGATGTGGGGGGAGCTTTACAATTTCGGGCTTGTGGTGATCCGAAAGGAAAAGCCTTTGGTGACCAAGTGAATGAGTTAACATCGATGCGAGAGCTTACTGATAATCGGTTTGCTGCTGAATTATTTGGTCCAATGGATAAGACTACATTAAGAGATTCATTGTTGAGGGTAGTGAATCTTGAAGATGATAGCATTGTGACCACCATCAGGTGTTGTGGTGGCAGTGACAAACTGGCCATAAAAATGTTGGCCAGAAAGCACGACATTTCCCGCTATTTAAAGCTTATGTAGCATTTGAATTCATCTATTCTTGTGTCGACTTTGTATTATAGGTATCGCTTAACCCGGCCAATACATCGGTATAAGTGGCGATATCACACTCAAAAATAGTCATGTTAAGTAGAAAACTCATCGCGCTAACCTCTGGTTTGATTCTTTACTAAGAAGAATATGCGCTAATGGCGTAGAGCAAAAATAGATATTAACTATTAGTTGAATAGGTATTGGTGATTATTCCGAATTCCCATACGGTAGCTTTGTATGGCCGTAGCGAATAACTAAAATTGCAATAGCAACAATTAAGATCGCCGCTGCCAGCCCTAACATGCGCCAAGTGTCGAGGTTTTTCATGTCGAGAGCCATATAGCGGGCGAGAGCGACAATCACTATGTATAGTGGCATTCGTACCGGAAGACGACCAGATTTCAGATAGAGTCCGACCATCGCTAATACTTCCAGGTAGATAAACAAGAGCAGTAAATCAGCAAGTGTCACAGCGGCATTGTTGTATACCGTGACAACTTCGAATCCCATAGCAATAACCGTAAGTAATGCGATTAATACCAATCCTAAATCTTCGACTATGCCAAGTGTTTTGCCACCGATACTTTTTATTACGCTCATTAATCAATTTGCCCTTAATTTTAACTAACACCAGACTAGCGGTTTGTTTTGATTTTGGCCATAGTGGCTAAACAAGAAACTTGTAACGGTATTAGACCTACCAACAGGTAGTGAAACGTTATTTATGAACAAACTCACATAATTTTAGTCCATTCGGTTACTTTGCGTCTCATCTGCCAGAATAAAGGTATACTCAGAAGACTCGTTTTGTGAGAGAACGTTATGGCACGATACCAAACGATATTATTTGATAATAAAAGTGAAACTCTGACCGATCGTCTGCAGAATCTGCACCATTCGATCATGGAGAGAATGCCTGGAGTGAGTCGGATTGCTTGTGCTTTGTACGATCCGGATACCGATTTACTGAAAACTTTCATCAATAGCACCCGTAGCGGGCATGCAATTGTTGCCTATGAATACCCTTTGACCAAAAGTTATTCATTAAGCCAGTTGAAAGAGAAAAATGTTAGTCGGATCATTGATAATATTGAGCAGGAAATTCCTGCCGGTACCCCTCACTCTGATTGGTTATTAGAACAGAAATATAAATCCTCATTCACTATCCCGATGGGAGAAGCTGATCAGTTCATCGGTTTTATTTTTATCGATAGTGATCAGGTTGACTATTTTGATGATGTGATTCAACGCGATCTCTCGCTGTTTGCTAAAATGATTACTCTGACCATATTCAGCGAGATTTCTGCTGTTTATGCACTGCTTGCCACGGCTAAAGCCGCAAAAGAGTACGCCAATTTACGTGACTTCGAAACCGGTGCGCATCTTAACCGCATGGCGCAATTTGCCCGACTAATCGCCAAGAGTATTGCTGATAAATATCAGTTTACCGATGAAACGATTGAACATATTTATCTGTTTACACCGTTACACGATATCGGAAAAATTGGTATTCCAGACAGTATACTGCTTAAGCCGGGAAGGTTGACTGAAGACGAGTATGCGTTGATGAAAGGGCACGTAAATAAAGGGGTTAATATTATTACTAAAGTGCTGGAAGATTATCAGCTTTCCCACCTGAGTGATTCGAAAGTGATGCTTAACATTGTTGCATTTCACCACGAATTTCTTGATGGAAGTGGTTATCCCAATGGTTTGTCCGGCGATGATATTCCCATTGAATCTCGCATCACTACGGTAGCTGACATTTTCGATGCCCTGACGCACGAGCGTCCTTACAAACAGCCCTGGACCATTGATGCTGCTTTCAATGAATTAAACTTGATGGTGGAGCAGGGCAAACTGGATAAGGATTGCGTTGACGCCTTGATCACACACAAACAAGATGCCATTTATATCGTCACGCACTTTGCCGACGACGCCAGTTAGTCCTTCTTTTTTTGCGACAATCCTTGTTCCCACGGTCCTCCGTGGGAACACATACCTCGGTTGCCCCTATTCATCTGTCATATTTATTTGTTGCAGCACCAGTCGTTCAATCGCATCACTGGGCACCGGGCGGCTATATAGATAACCCTGAGCCTCGTTGCAGCCTTCGGACAATAAGAATATCGCCTGATCCTGAGTTTCTACCCCTTCAGCAATAACCTTTAAGCCAAGGCTTTTACCTAATGCAATAATGGTTTTAGAAATCGCCACATCGTCGCTGTCATCAGGGATATCACGGATAAAAGATTTGTCTATTTTCAGTTTGTTGATCGGTAAGCGTTTCAGGTAGCTGAGTGAAGAATATCCGGTACCAAAATCATCAATCGATATTTCGACTCCCATCTCATCGAGTACTTTTAGTTGAGCGATGGATGATTCGCCATATTGCATAATAAAAGTTTCGGTTACTTCAAGTGCCATATGGTTGGCCTGAAGCTGATGACCTGAGAGTGCGTTCTGAACTTGTTCGACCAAATCATTTGCCCGAATTTGTGGGCCGGCAATATTGACTGCAATGCGGCCAACGTGAATGCCTTTGTCTAACCATTCTCGTGCCTGACGGGCCGCCTCGTTTAGCACCCAGGCACCAATCGGTAATATCAGTCCGCACTCTTCGGCTATCGGAATCATTTTATCTGGCGGAACATGGCCTAATGTTGCGTTGTTCCAGCGTAATAGCGCTTCAACGCCGACAATTTTATGGCTGGCAAAATCGTATTGAGGCTGATAAACTAGGCTTAGCTCATTACGCTCAATCGCTTGTCTGAGCTCATTTTCCATCAAGGTTCTCGCGATCAAATCATCCGCCATCGCTTGATCATAAAACTGATAGGTATTTCGCCCCTTATGCTTTGCTTTATACATGGCGATATCAGCGTTACGTAACAAATCCTGAGCTTGCTGGCCGTCTTGCGGATAGATGCAGATGCCAATACTGCCGGTAATTTCAAATTTCTGCCCATGCAGCAATATGGGCTGGTCGATCTTATCCAGGATCATTCTGGCCGTTGTGGCAACCTGATCGCGCTCGGGGCAACCGTCCAACAGCAGGACAAATTCATCACCACCAACCCGAGCGATAGTGGTTGCTCTTGTGTTGGCCGATTGCAGAAAATCAGCAATCACTTCCAACGCTTTATCACCCTGAGTATGCCCAAGTGTGTCGTTAATGATCTTAAAGTTATCTAAATCCAGATAGACTAACGGCAAGATCTGGTTGTGATTTTTTGCTTGTTCAATCGCCTGATCCAGTTGCAACATCAGTAAACGGCGATTAGGGAAGCCGGTGAGTGAATCATGAAAAGCCAAGTGGTGGATCTTATCTTCCACCTGCTTTTGCTCGGTAATATCATTAAAGCTGACAAATATTTTATGATTCTGATTGGTGGAGGAAATCAAAGGAATCACATCAATGGATAACCAGATCGGATTGTGGCTATATTCGTCGCTTCCTTGTAGCAGAATGGATCGGTAGGTTTGATTGGTATGCAGTGCATTCTGGATGATATTCTGTTTGCCGTCGTAACCAATTAAGCTTGAATCGGCGAACCATTTTTCCGGAAGAAAAGGGCGATATATGACTTCATTAATATCGCGCGACAGAATGGATAGTGCTGCTGGGTTGGCATCGATCACTTCACTCAACTGGTTATAGACTAATACACCCTGAGTAATGTGTTCAAACAGTAGTCGATAGCGCTGTTCGTTTTCCCGGATAGCTGATTCATGCCGTTTACGTTGGGTAATATCTCGTGCTACGCCTAAAACACCAAGGAGCTCTCCGTTTGAAGTATCATAAATCGGTGTTTTTATCGTTTCTAATAACTCAATGTGACCATCGCTGGCGAAAGTGAGCTCTTCTTCTATGACTAATGGGTCATTTCTATTAATTGCTTGTAAATCATCTTTTCTAAATATATCGGCCTGTTCTTTACTAACAAATTTGTAATCAGTTGTGCCAATAATCTCTTCTTCCCGGACGCCAAATAACTGGCCAAATCGCTTGTTACAGGTGAGATAGACACCTGCTGCATTTTTTATCCAGACTAAATCGGGTAGAGTATTCATTAATAAAGTAAGAAAACTGCTTTTTTCATTTAATTTTTTACTTAAACGACGCATCACTACATTTTTTCTAATTAAATAAAGTGTGGATACAACCAATACAATAACTAGGAGCGCAATTAATGTTATTTCATGGGTATATTCTTCGATGATATTACGGGGCAAATTAATCAGAACACTGTTATAGGGCAGAGTGCTATCAGCAACACCGAAACGAGTCAGCAGTTGGTAATCAAACATTGGCAGGTTAGGGCTTTTATCTAACAGTGAAATATTACTGAGAGGTTCACCTTCTAAACGGCGTTTGGCCATAAATCCTGCTTGTCTGGCTTGTTCATAGTGGCTGATGACCAGTCCACCCAATACCCCATCACCCAGGCCGTGTTCCCAGAAATGGAAAATAGGTGCATTCACTGCATCGGAGATAAATGAAATACTTTCACGAAAGGACTTCTCCTGCATATATTTGTCACGGTAGGCAGAAAGCAGTAGCACAATATCATTTTCACTATAGTCTGACAGTATCTGTTGTAGCTCTCGCCAGCTAAGCGTGCTCATATCCAATTGATCAAACTGATGAGATGAAAGCATGGAAATTACCTGTTTAATCGAATTCAGATCGGCCTGCCCGCTGGTTGTGTTGTCCACCAAAATATGGATGTTGTGTCTTTGCGGGAAGAGATCTTGTGCAATATTAATGGTAGGGGCAAAGGAAGGTGCTTCTACTACTCCGGTTGCCGAGTCGAGTTCACTGACTTGTTTGGCAAAGGAAATATCATTAACACCTAAAAAAATAATATCTGCATCCGGAAATAACAGTTCTCGATTCTCCAAAGCAAAATGCAGTGCGTTATCATCTGCGGTAACGATTACGTCATAGGGCGAACGGTGGCGGTATTTGTACTGCAGTGTTGCCAGAGCATGGAACTGACTCTCTTCATCCCACAAGCGCTTACTGTCGAGATATTCCTGGTCGATAATTGGTGTATTGTTATCAAAAGCGGATAGAAAACCGGAATATATTTTGTTCGATGTAGGAAAGCTGGGGTCATAAGAATAGAGAATCAGTATGCGCTTGGTGCTGATATCCAGATTATCCAGACTAAAGGAAGCCTGGAGAAATCCAGCATATAAAAATGTCGTAAGCAATAAAACTAGCTTTTTAACCATCACCAACTGTCCACTAGCATGATTTTTAATCAGTATAGCAGTTTAGGAACTAGTGGTTAGGATTGTTAATCGCAGAATAGAAGCAAAAAAAGCCGCTGAAACAGCGGCAATAGGCTCGTAATAAAATTTGTAAACAACCCAAACAAACCCTCAGCATAATCCGGAGCCAGGCAGCGGAGCGTCAGGGAAACAACTACTACAAATCATTAAAACGCGGAGTTGTAACCGGTTTCAATATGATTAATGTAATGAGAAACCGGTTGCAATTAAATAGCCAAACTACTAGTTTGTGATTTGTATCACAGGCTATTTTACCAGCAGAATCACGGGAGAAATCCTGTAAAACCAGAAAACCTTTCGATGTCCAGTACTGTTAAATAGATTAATAGATAATACTTATCAATTAAATAGTTTTAATCGTTGTGCAACTATCAATGATCTTTACTAGTATTTGTTCTGTAGATTTTGCTTTGACCATTAATAGAAAGACAAATGATCCAATATCGGAAACGAACGAGAAGGAAACAGAGATGACAGATCACAACAATAATTCAGCTGGTAAATGCCCGATCATGCATGGTGGAATGACGTCCGCCAGCATATCAAATATGGATTGGTGGCCTAAAGCGCTTAACCTGGACATCCTTCATCAACATGACAGCAAAACGAATCCGTTTTCCGGCGACTTTAATTATCGTGAAGAGTTGAAAAAACTGGATGTTGATGCACTTAAAGCAGATTTAAAAGCATTAATGACGGACAGCCAGGAGTGGTGGCCGGCCGACTGGGGTCATTATGGCGGTTTAATGATTCGTATGGCCTGGCACTCTGTAGGTAGCTACCGTACTGCAGATGGGCGCGGGGGCGGTTCAACCGGCAATCAACGTTTTGCGCCACTGAACTCATGGCCGGATAACGTCAACCTGGATAAAGCGCGTCGTCTGCTTTGGCCAATCAAACGTAAATACGGCAATAAAATCAGCTGGGCTGATCTGATGATTCTGGCCGGTAATATGGCGTATGAATCCATGGGATTAAAAACCTTTGGCTATGCGTTTGGCCGCGAAGATATCTGGCATCCGGAAAAAGACACTTACTGGGGCTCTGAAACGGAATGGCTAGCGCCAAGCGGGGCAGAGAACAGCCGCTATTCCGGTGAGCGTGATTTGGAAAATCCATTGGCTGCGGTAATGATGGGGCTGATCTATGTTAACCCGGAAGGGGTGGACGGTAATCCCGATCCGCTAAAAACCGCGCAGGATATGCGAGTGACGTTTGCTCGTATGGCTATGAATGATGAAGAAACTGTCGCGCTGACCGCTGGCGGTCATACTGTCGGTAAATGTCACGGTAATGGTGATGCGGCTGAGTTGGGCCCTGATCCGGAAGGCGCTGATCTGTCAGAGCAGGGTTTAGGCTGGGTGAATCATAAATCCCGTGGTATCGGGCGCAATACGGTTTCCAGTGGTATCGAAGGCGCGTGGACGACCCATCCGACACAATGGGATAACGGCTATTTCGAACTGCTGTTCAAATACGATTGGGAACTGAAGAAAAGTCCGGCTGGTGCATGGCAATGGGAGCCGATCAATATTGCGCCAGAAGATAAGCCGGCTGATGTGGAAGATCCAACTAAACACTACAACCCAATCATGACCGACGCAGATATGGCGCTGAAAATTGATCCTGAATATCGCAAGATTTCCGAGCGTTTTTACAACGACCCAGAGTACTTCTCAGAAACATTCGCGCGCGCCTGGTTTAAACTGACCCACCGTGACTTGGGGCCAAAAGCACGTTATATCGGCCCGGATGTCCCGCAAGAAGATTTGATTTGGCAGGATCCCGTACCGGCAGGTAACAAAGATTATGATATCTTTGCGGTTAAAGCAAAAATTGCAGCAAGTGGCCTTTCTGTTAGCGATATGATCACTACCGCCTGGGATAGTGCGAGAACTTTCCGTGGCTCCGATAAGCGTGGTGGTGCGAATGGTGCACGTATTCGTCTGGCACCTCAGAATAGCTGGCAGGGCAATGAGCCTGAGAGACTGGCGGCGGTATTAAAGAAACTGGAGCCGATTGCTGCTGAATTCGGTGTCAGTGTTGCGGATACGATTGTGTTAGCTGGTAATCTAGGCGTTGAACAAGCCGCAAAAGCGGCGGGTTATGAAGTGGATATTCCATTCGCTCCGGGGCGCGGCGACGCCAGCGCTGAAATGACTGATGTAGAATCGTTTGATGTACTAGAGCCATTAGCAGATGGTTTCCGTAACTGGCTGAAAAAGGACTACAGGGTTAATCCGGAAGAGTTGCTGTTAGATCGTGCTCAGCTAATGGGATTGACCGCGCCAGAAATGACGGTGCTAGTCGGTGGATTACGGGTAATCGGCACAAACTATGCAGATAGCTGCGATGGCGTATTCACCGACCGCCCCGGACAGTTGACTAACGACTTCTTTGTGAACTTGACTGATATGGCCTACACCTGGAAACCGAAAGGTCGCAATTTGTACCACATTTGTGAGCGCAAATCGGGTGAAATGAAATGGACTGCAACACGAGTTGATTTGGTGTTCGGTTCTAACTCAATCCTGCGTGCTTACGCAGAAGTGTACGCTCAAGACGATAACCAGGAGAAATTTGTTAAAGATTTCATTGCAGCCTGGATAAAAGTGATGAATGCAGATCGTTTTGATATTGTTTAAATCACTTAAACCTTCTTTTCTATAAACGAAAACCTCTGGTGGTTTGATACTATCAGAGGTTTTTCCTTTCATACAAAAATTTCCAGTAACTTAATTTACATCAAGAAATAATTAATAAGTGTTTAAAAACAATAAAATACCGAATGTATCATAAGTTAACAATTATAATATATGTGATCTGCATTTGATTTTAAGAAACATATCATTATTCATGATGGCAACTAATGTGAACTCGATCTATATTTTCGCCCCTTTCAATGAGATTGATACCGGTTACATGTGCATTTTGTCACATTAATCGCAATAATTTGCGAGGAAAACATAATTAAAAGTATGAAAAAAGATCTTGGGGGAGAACTTACATACTTTTTCTTTTTTAATGAACTTAATCAGGAGCATTCAATGAAAGGCTTTTTCAGTAAGCTTTCTCAGTCGCTTATGCTGCCGATAGCGTTGCTACCGGCTGCGGGTATCATGCTAGGTATTGGTGGTAGTTTTACTAACCCAACCATGATCAAAGCGTATGAGATTGGTATTCTACAAGATGGCACAGTATTAAACAGTTTTCTTCAGATCATGACTGCTGCCGGCGGTATCGTTTTCGCTAACCTGCCGGTTATGTTTGCACTGGCTATTGCAGTCGGTTTTGCAAAATCGGAAAAAGGTGCAGCGGCTATCGCAGCGATGATTGCTTACTTAGTAATGAACGTTGCTATTGCACAAACATTAAACGTAGGTGGTATGGTTGAGAACGGCCAAGTTGTACTGTTCGGGACAGCATACAACGGTCTGCTTGCCAGCACTCTGGGTATTAATGGTACGCTGAGTATGGGTGTATTCGGAGGTATCATCGCGGGTGCATTTACTGTTATTCTGCATAACAAATACCACGACGTAAAACTACCAGATTACCTGGGTTTCTTCGGTGGTGCGCGTTTTGTTCCAATCGTTTCTGCATTTGCGGCACTATTCTACGGTATTGCTCTAACCTTTATCTGGCCATTTATCGGTGCGGTATTTGGTTGGATCGGTGGTGCGCTGGGTGAAATGACGGCAAACGGTTACGGCTTTATTGCATCATTCATCTTCGGAATTATCGAACGTTCTCTGATTCCAATTGGCCTGCACCACGTGTTCTATCTGCCGTTGTGGCAGACTGATATCGGTGGCGTAGCTCAAATCGCTGGCGAAACGGTAAAAGGTACACAGAACATCTTCTTTGCTTCTCTGGGTAGCGGTGATTTCTCACAATTCACTTCAACCAACTTCATGACGGGTAAATTCTCATTCATGATGTTTGGTCTTCCTGCGGCAGCATACGCGATGTACACACTAGCAGATAAAGAGAATAAACGTGCCGCTGGTGGTCTACTGTTCTCTATCGCATTAACTGCATTCCTGACTGGTATTACTGAGCCAATTGAATTTACCTTCCTGTTTCTGGCTCCGGCTCTATACTATGCTATTCACGTTCCGCTAGCGGGTATCTGTTTCATGTTGATGGATATCCTGAACGTTAAAGTAGGTATGACATTTAGTGGTGGTTTTATCGACTTCACTCTATTCGGTCTGCTTCCTGGTGTAACTGGCGTGGATAACCATTGGTACCATATTGTTACTGTGGGTGTGGTATATGCGTTCCTGTACTTCTTCCTGTTCCGTTGGTTCATTGTTAAATTTGACGTTAAAACTCCGGGTCGTAAAGGTAGCGCAGTTGCTGTGGTTTCTAAGAAAGACTACCTCGCAGCCAAAGCAGGTAATGGTGGCAACGATCCATTGATCGATTCAATGATTGAAGCACTTGGCGGTAAAGAGAACCTGGTTGACGTTGATGCATGTATCACTCGTCTGCGTATTACTGTTAAAGATGGTTCTTTAGTAAAAGACAACGATTACTGGACTCAAGAGCTTGGCGCAAAAGGTCTGGTGAAAGTTGGTGACACTGGCATCCAAGCTATCTATGGCGCTCAGGCTGCGGGTTATAAAGCGCAGATCAACTCTCGTCTAGGTAAGTAATTAGTGATGAACTTTGGTTTTAAGTATCGCCGTCTTGGTGCATTTATGATCGACTTGGCTATCGTAAGAATGTTTGCCCAGGTTGGGATTAATATTTATCTCGGTGTGATCGCTTATCTGGGGCAGGGGACTGGCATGCCTCTATCGTTGAACGGCACTTGGGCATTGCCAATGTTACTGCTATTGATGGTGACGGTAATGATGGTGTTTATCGGAATTTATATTGGATATCACTGGATTTGCTATCGCCTGGTTGGAAACTCACTTTCGCGCTACTTCTTACGTTTGCAAGTAGTGTCCACAGATGGTAAACCATTAAGCGTTTCTCGTTACTTAAAACGTGAATTTGATAAAGCACTGCTTTGTCTGGCTACAGTGGGTATTTACCCACTGTATAGCGGAGCACAGTTTACCAGCTTTGGCTATATGCCCTGGCACGATAAGCGCAATAAGACCAAAGTCATTGAACTATAATTTATCTGGCCCCTGCAATTGCAGGGGCTTTTTTAGCTTATTTTTATCTAGATTAACCGTCTGAATTCACTAATTCCTCTCATAAATTAGAACTATCTGTTTATCAAGCCGCTCAGTTCGTGCCACAATCACTGAGTGGATATTGATAATATAAAGAAAGTGGAGAGATGAATGTACAATGTGACCGGTTTTAGCAAACTCAGAGCTTTATTTACTGCTTTAGTTTCTGGTCTGATTTGCGTGTTACTCTATCTTATCTGCGGTTGGTCAGGGTTATTTGACTTAATGAATTCGGTTCAGTCGATGGCTGTTACAGGTATCTTCATCCTTCTTGCATCCTTATCTACTTTGTTTATCCTCCAGACGGCCTTATTAAAACACGTCAAAATTATCACTAATATTCTCGATAAGCTGTCCGATATCGTGATTATGAAAGACTACAACGGTAATTTTATTTTTTGTAATAAGGAATTAGCGCGCTTGTATGGCACCACTCCGGAAAAGATGATCGGAAAAGATGATTTTTACTTTACTAAAAATCGCGAGCAAGCTGATTTTTTCCTAGAAAATGTACGCCAAATTATGGACAGCAATCAGAGCGAGGAAGTTTATGAATCGTCAACGGATGCGAATACCGGGCAGGTACGCCATTTTCAGTCGGTGAAAATTCCTTTTATTGATTACGAAAATAATAAAAAAATCTTGGTGGTGGCAAAAGACATTACCGATATCGTCCAGCTTAAAGAAGAAGCTGACCGTGCCAAAAAACGGCTAGGGCATGTGTTGGATGTTTCCCAGGAAGGTCTGTGGGAATGGAATATGAGCACCAATGAAGTGCTGCATAATCCACGTTGGGAAGAAATTACCGGGATCAACTCAAGTGAAAATACGTTTGCTGAATTCGAAGAGGCCATTTTGCCAATTGATCGGCCTAAAGTTATGGGCGCGCTGCAGGCACTGGTTGAAAACAATGCACCGTATAATATTGAATTCAGGCTGAAACGGCCGGATGGGGAAATTATCTGGATTTGGGACCGGGGCAGAGCCGCAGAATTTAATGAAGAGGGAAAACCGACTTTACTCGTTGGCATTGCGCACGACATTACTGAAGTCAAACTGAATCAGGCAAGAATCGAAAATCTCGCCTATCACGATCAGTTAACCGGCTTATATAACCGCACTCAGCTTGAGCGTGTACTAGCGCAGACAATTGAAGAGAGTGCGGAGAATAACCAATACAGTGCGCTGTTATTTTTAGACCTGGACCGCTTTAAGCTGCTGAATGACAGTTATGGGCATCATATGGGTGACCGTCTGCTTAAACTGGTGGCCACCCGAATTAGTCGGATCAGTAAGCATCAGGCGATTATCTCGCGTTTTGGTGGCGACGAATTTGTCATTATCTATCCGTTGATTTCCGATGAACAACAACAGGCGTTGGAATTTACCCAGCAGTTTGCTGAAACCTTAATCGCTGAAATCTCCAAACCAATGCTGATTAAAAGCGATATTCAGGAACTGGTGATTGAATACGACGTTGCGGTTAGTGTCGGTGGAATCATCTTTAATCAACGCCCTGAGAATCAGGACTTGCTGCTGCAACTTGCTGATAGTGCCTTGTATCGGGTGAAAGCTGCCGGTGGCCAGCATTCAATTATCTTTGATGCTACAATGGAAAACGATTTAGCTCATTCCAGCCAATTGCTTAAAGATATGCGCGAATCGATCCATAACCAAAATTTCGTCATTTATCTCCAGCCGCAGTATAGTTCGGCTGGCAGCCTGATTGGTGCTGAAGCACTGGTTCGTTGGCAACATCCCGAATTGGGTTTGCTAACGCCGGATAAGTTTATCGACCGGGCTGAAGAGAGTAATTTAATTATTAATATTGGTCAGTTGGTTCTGGAACAGGCGTGCGCGACCTTAAAACAGTGGCAGTCACGTCCGCAAACCAAAGAACTTTCAATTTCGGTCAATCTCAGTGCCAAGCAGATTTGGCAGAGTCATTTTGTTGAGGAGTTTATTGCCACTGTAGAAGGCTATGGAATTGATAAAAACAAGCTGGTAGTGGAAGTTACTGAGTCGTTGTTAATTTTAGATATTGATGATGCCACACAGAAACTGAGTAAATTAAAAGCCTATGGCTTTATCATTTCGCTGGACGATTTTGGTATCGGTTACTCATCGCTTAACTATTTACGCCATTTGCCAATCGATGAAATTAAAATTGACCGCTCCTTTATGAATGATAGTGAAGTCGATAGTCAGGCACAACTGATGATTAAATCGATTATCGATTTGGCGCGTAACTTTAATCTCCAGGTGGTAGCTGAAGGGGTTGAGAATATGGATCAGGTCGAATTGTTACGCCAGCTGCAAGTCGATTACTTCCAGGGTTATTACTTCGGTAAACCGGTGGATATCGAACAATTCCACCAGCAATTTCTCAGTTAATATTCTCAACAGCTCTATCGGCTAGAAGAACAGGTGTTGAGCGATACCTATAAGCATAAAGCTGATCACCAAACCGACCAGTGGAAGTTTAGTCAGTTTGAGTAGTATAAAACCACACAGCACAAATGCAAAATCGATATGGCTCTCCACTGCACTGGTGAAAATCGGTTGATATAGTGCACTGATGAGCAATCCGACGACACTGGCATTAACTCCAGACAAAGCTCCTGCAATGCGTGTATTTTGCGCAAATAGATGCCACTCTTTTAATAATGCGATCACCAGCAGAAATCCTGGTAAAAAGATGGCGATAGTAGCACCAACAGCACCTATTATCGGTGCTTGTGGTAGCAGTAGATAACCCAGGTAAGTTGCAAAAGTAAACATCGGCCCGGGTATCGCCTGGGCGGCGGCATAGCCAGTTAGAAAGACATCGGTAGAAATCTGCTCACCCACCGATTGCTGGAGCAGAGGAAGCACGACATGTCCGCCGCCAAACACCAGACTCCCGGCTTGATAAAACTGAGCCACTAACCCCCATAAATTGTGTTGTAGGGGAACAAGTAGCGGCATGGCCAATAATGCCGTAAATAACAGCAATGCCGGCCACGACAGGCTCGCTTTGCCTATGGTCGAGTCTTTTGTTGCTGAAGAGTCATCAACTTTTGCTGAAGAGCCATCTACTTTTGATAGATAAATCATACCGATCAATGCGGTGCTAATCAGCAATAACATCTGAGTCACGATAGAGGGAACAAACAACAGGACGATTGCGCTAGCTAAACATAAAAAGCGGCTAAGGTTATTCTGACAGAAGTTTTTAAACATTCCCCACGCTGCATCGGCAACCACTACTACAGCGAGTAGCTTTAGCCCGTGAATAATGGCCTGCACGACAGGAATATTCATTAGATTAGCGCTCAATGATGCGACCAGAATCATCATGATCATTGAAGGTAGAGTGAAACCAGCAAACGCGGCAATCCCACCAGCCAGACCCTGCTTACGATAGCCAAGCGCAAATCCAACCTGACTCGACCCAGGTCCCGGCAAGAACTGACTTAAGGCAACCAGTTGGGCATACTCTTTTTCTGTTAACCAATTGAGCTTATCGACAAACGTCGCTTTAAAGTAACCGATGTGGGCAGCAGGCCCGCCAAAGCTAATTACGCCTAAGCCGAAAAAGGTCTTAAAAATTGAAAACATTTACTCATTCCATCATGTCTCTGATTCCTGACGTTTTAATGTAGGCAATCGAACCGAGCATAGCAAATGAAGAGTTGTAACCATTTTTATGACAACTTAACTGATTGGTTACGATAAAAATTATTAAATATCTCCATAATCCGCTTTGCAGTAATTTTAGCGCCTGTTTAATTCATCATTCAGGTTAGTTGCAGCAGTGGAAGGCCTCTTTAATAAAATTGTCGATGATCTTATACGCGATGGCTATAGCATTAATCATGCTGCGCTGCCCAACGAGTTGTGTGCTGGTTTAATCCACCATTTAAATCAGATGCAGAATGAGCAATTTGCTCAGGCGGGCATTGGTCGTGGTGATGACCACCTAACGCGTAAAGATATCCGAAAAGATAAAATTTGTTGGATCATTGGTGAATCGGCCGCCGGCCGAGAATGGCTAGAATGGGCGGGTCAACTCCAACAAGAGGTGAACCGTAACCTGTTTATGGGACTGTTCAGTTTTGAAAGCCATTTTGCTCATTATCAACCAGGTGATTTTTATCTGAAGCATTACGATGCTTTTCGTGGGCAGCAAAACCGGGTATTGACGGTGGTGGCTTATTTCAACCAGGACTGGCAGGCAGAAGAGGGTGGTGAGCTGGTGATGTATCTGAATGATGACGATACCCAGGGGATTAGTGTGTTACCTGAGATGGGAACTGTAGTTGTGTTTCTTAGTGAAGAATTCCCGCATGAAGTTAAGCCCGCATCTAGAGATCGCTACTCTATTGCCGGCTGGTACAGAGTCAACAACCCCAACGCTTTAGTTGTGTAAAATATTCATTCCCACGCAGAGGCATGGGAATGAGATCGCTTAACTAACCGAATTTTAGATTAACGCTGAATTTCCAGCACCAAAGCGTGATACGGTAACAATTCGATATTATCCAGCGAAGCTGTTTCATCATCGTAATTGCTCAGAACCTGTTTCACCAATTTACCCGCATAGCTCCGTGTCACAGTATGTCCGGTAAAGTTAGCTATGATCAGCAGACAACCTTGCTCGTTATAACGCTGATAGGCATACACTTCACTATCTTCGGCATCGAGCAACTGATGTGCGCCGTATACAATGACATCCCGATAGTCACTGCGCTGGCGTAAGTCGACTAACTCGCGGTAGTAGTGATAAACCGACTCCGGATCGCTGGTTGCCTGTTGAGCATTAATTTCAACGTAGTTTTCATTAATGGGTAACCAAGGAGTGCCACTGGTGAAGCCAGCATTTCCGCTATCATCCCACTGCATTGGCACTCGGGCATGATCGCGGGAGAAGTCATTAAGAAAATCAATCGCATCCTGTGGCGCAACACCACGTTCCATTAATTTTTGATAATGGAAATGTGCCATTAAATCATTGAACTCTTCAATTTTATTGAAGTGCTTATTAGTCATGCCCAACTCTTCACCCTGATAGATATAAGGAGTGCCACTCATCATATGCAGAACGGTTCCCAACATTTTGGCGCTAATAACACGATAGCGCTCGCTATCATTACCATAACGCGAAACAGCGCGAGGTTGGTCGTGGTTACTCCAGTAGAGGCTGTTCCAGCCTTTCTGGTACAGGTCATCCTGCCAGCGTGACATGATCTCTTTATACTGAACCAGGTTGAACGGCTTTTTCACCGCATTATGTTCTTCACGGTCGATGCTGACGTGTTCAAACTGGAAAATCATTCCGAGTTCATGGCGATCTGGATGGGAATAAAGACGTCCGTCTAAGGTATGAGTGAACGGGGTTTCACCCACGGTGAGCACATCATAATGACGCAACACCTGATCATGCATCTCTCGCAGATACTGATGGCATAGCAGGTTATTGGCCCAGTGCTCCCAACCCGCAACACCCGAATCAAAAATCGTTGCATCTGGGAAATCGGACGGTTTACCGATCATATTGATCACGTCCATGCGGAAGCCGCCAATGCCTTTTTTTAGCCAGAAATGCATCATTTGATATACAGCCTGACGCACTTCCGGGTTGGCCCAGTTTAAATCCGGCTGCCTGTTGCTAAAAATGTGCATGTAATACTGGCCGGTCTGCTCGTCGAACGTCCAGGCTTTGGGCTTAAAGAAAGATTCCCAGTTATTCGGTTCGCTACCGTCTGCTTTGGGATCTTTCCAGATATACCAGTCACGTTTCGGGTTATCTATACTGCTACGTGACTCCTTAAACCAAGGATGTTCATCGGAAGTATGGTTAACCACTAGGTCCATAACAATCTTAATGCCACGTTGGTCCGCTTCGTAAATCAGATTATCCATATCGGCCATTGTGCCGAATTCTGGCGCAATTTGTTGATAGTCAGAAATATCATAGCCGTTATCGTCCATCGGCGACTGGTAAACCGGGCTGAGCCAGATTACGTTGGCACCAAGGTTTTTAATATGGTCCAACTTCTGGATAATACCGGGAATATCGCCGATACCATCGCCATTCGAATCATTAAAGCTACGCGGGTAAATCTGATAAACCACGGCATCATGCCACCAGCGTTGAGGTAGAGATTGTCCAGACATGGGGTATAACTCCTTATCGTTATTGGAGCGAGTTAACTGCTAGAGCGGATTTTCAGTTCCGAACGCAGCTCGATAGATTCATAGGACATTAAACCAAGTACCATTTTTGCGGCCTCCTGCCCTTTGGCTGTAAAAGGTTGCTGGATAGTGGTGAGTCCCGCTGCCTGAGCAGCCGGGATACCATCAAATCCAACAATCCGTAATTCTTCCGGTATTTTTATTTTCAGTTCATTGGCAACTTGTAGTGCGGCCAATGCAATTTTATCGCTCATACATAGTAGAACATCGACCGGGGTCGGGGCGGTGAGGGCACCGCGCAGCATAGTGGTCAGGCTCATCTCTTCTAAAGAGTGAATTTGCCATATCTGCTGATTTGATAAGGTAATTCCGGCTTCTTCCAGTGCCCGTTGATAGCCATCAAAGCGACGTCGGGAAACGGATTCTTCACGCGAATAAAGCCGATTCAGATCCGCGATACATAGCGCACGTGATGGCTCTAATCTTAGTCCTAAAATCAGTACATTATCTTCTGGCCCGTGTAGGGCGTGCTTAGCGATGTTGTAGGCTGCCTGTTCATTGTCAACATGAATTGAGGGCAAATCCGGAACTGAAAAGTCCACCGTGACTACTGGTTTCATTTGTTGAGAAATTAGATCCAAAACTTCACTATCTTTTGGTTTGCCATAGATAATGAACGAATCCGGAATGGTTTGAACCTGAGTATTGGTATAGTTCTCACGGTTAGTTGGCAGCAGCAGCATATTGACGTGCATGTCATCCAGAGTTCCGGCTACGCCCGCAAGAAAAGCTGAAGCTACGGGATCGGAAAAGTTATAAGCCAGAGAATCAGCCAGCAATACACCGATTACACCGGTTTTGCCTGTGCGTAAACTTCTCGCGGCCATGCTTGGGCCGCTGTAACCCAGCTTTTTTGACTCTTCTAAAATGCTGTCTCTCAGCGTTTTAGATAGTTGATTCGGCCGGTTAAATGCATTCGATACCGTTGCCGTCGAAACCCCTAAATGGTCAGCTATCGACTTTAATGTGGGCTTTTTACGTGTCACTGTTTTCATATCCTAATCCACTATCTCTTCCCAAAATATGGTGCTTCCAAACAAGGGGAATTCCCCCAAATAGCGAGAAACAGCTCGCTTAACAGCTAGAGTCTAAATCGTTTAAGATAATTTAGTATTTATTAAGTTGAGTTTAATTCGTCCTTTGTGACACTTCTCACTTAAATGTAAATGCAGAGTTAAAATTCATGACCTGAATCTCAATATTGAACATATAATTCGCACAAATGGGAGAGTGAGACTATTTTGATTTAGACGACTTAATCGTTTAAGAAAAAATAAAGTAATTTTAGTAAACAACCCTGATAACGTAACAAACAGAGCTTGATACATGGAGTCTTGCCAATGAAAACTACAATGCTCGCTACTGCAATTGCTCTTGCAGTCTCTACATCTGCTTTTGCCGCTGACCTGAAATTTGAACCAGGTAAAGATAGCCGCTTTAGCTGGGATAGCTACGAAGCGCTAAAAGATGTGAACTTAAAGGGTGAAACCATCACGGTTTTTGGCCCTTGGCTAACTGAAGATAAAGATCTAATCGAAAGTGTTATCGCTTACTTTGAAGCGGCGACTGGTGCAGATGTCAAGTACTCAGGTTCAGACTCTTTCGAGCAACAAATTGTTATTGACGTTCAAGCGGGAAGTGCGCCAAACGTTTCTATTTTCCCTCAACCTGGCTTGGCGGCTGATTTAGCGTCTAAAGGTTATCTGGTTCCACTTGATGACCAAATGGGTAAATGGGTTAAAGACAACTACGCTGCTGGTGATTCATGGGTAGATTTGGGAACGTTTGCTGATAAAGCGGGTAAAGACCATTTATTCGGCTTCTTCTATAAAGTTGACCTTAAATCTTTAGTTTGGTACGTGCCAGAAAACTTTGAAGATGCCGGTTATGAAGTTCCTAAGACGATGGAAGAGCTAAAAGCGTTGACTGAACAGATCGCTGCTGATGGTGAAACGCCATGGTGTATCGGCCTGGGTTCCGGTGGTGCAACAGGCTGGCCAGCAACCGACTGGGTTGAAGATTTGATGCTACGTACCCAGTCTCCGGCTGATTACGATAAATGGGTAACCAACGAGCTGAAATTCAACGACAAGAAAGTGGTTGGTGCGATCGATGAATTCGGCTGGTTTATTCATAACGACAAGTTTGTTGATGGTGGCGCTCGTGCGGTTGCTACAGCTGACTTCCGTGATTCGCCAAAAGGTCTGTTTACTTCTCCGGCTAAATGTTACATGCACCGTCAGGCATCGTTTATTCCTTCATTCTTCCCAGAAGGCACTAAGCTAGGCCAGGATGTCGATTTCTTCTACTTCCCTGCCTACGAGTCAAAAGATTTGGGTAAACCGGTTCTTGGTGCAGGTACTATGTGGAGTATCACAAAAGATTCTAAAGGTGCTCGTGAATTCATGAAGTTCCTAGAATCACCGATTGCTCATGAAATCTGGATGGCTCAGTCTGGCTTCCTGACTCCGCATAAACACGCTAATGTTGAAGCTTATGGCAACGATACCCTGAAAAAACAAGGTAAGATCCTGCTGGATGCAACAACCTTCCGCTTTGATGGCTCCGACCTGATGCCTGGTAAGATTGGCGCAGGCGCATTCTGGACCGGTATGGTGGATTACAGTGGCGGTAAGTCTGCTCAAGACGTCGCTAACGATATCCAGAAAAACTGGGATGCACTTAAATAATACCATCAAGTAAAACCAACACAATGGCAGGGTATTGCCTGCCATTGTTCAACTCTGCGAGGCGGAAATGGAACAGCTATATTCCTCTTTCTTAATCATGGCTCTGGGTGTAGCCGGTTGTGTGTTCTACTTTTTTGGGTCGAACATACTGCTTAACTACCTCTATCCAACGCGCAATGTTCCAGTGATGGAAATGGCGCAAAATATTCGTCGTGCTTCTGCGGTTCGTCCGTGGCTATTCCTTGGTCCTGCACTGTTTTTCCTTTGTTTATATTTGGTTTACCCGGTATTTGAATCTGTTTTCCTTTCGTTCCACGGACGAAATGGCGATGAGTTTGTCGGTTTAGGTAACTATACCTGGCTGGTTAACGATGCCGAATTCCGGGAGTCGTTGTTCAATAACTTGTTGTGGTTAATCGTAGTACCGGCACTGTCTACCTTCTTTGGATTGGTGATTGCGGCATTAACCGATAAAGTCAGCTGGGGTAATATCGCAAAAAGTCTGATCTTTATGCCGATGGCAATTTCATTTATCGGTGCTTCTATTATCTGGAAATTCGTATATGACTATCGTGCTCCGGGTTCTGAGCAGATCGGTATACTGAATGCAGTGATTGAGTTCTTTGGCGGTACACCACAACCTTGGGTGGCGATTCCTTTCTGGAATAACTTCTTCCTGATGGCCATTCTGATATGGATCCAAACTGGTTTTGCGATGGTCATTCTTTCTGCCGCACTGCGTGGTATTCCAGAAGAAACCGTTGAAGCCGCGGTATTAGATGGTGCCAATGGCGTACAAATCTTTTTCAAAATTTTAATTCCTCAAATTTGGGGAACGATTGCAGTCGTATGGACCACCATTACTATTCTGGTACTGAAAGTATTCGATATCGTTCTCGCCATGACCAATGGACAGTGGAGTTCTCAGGTATTGGCGAACATGATGTTTGACTGGATGTTCCGTGGGGGCGGTGACTTTGGCCGCGGCGCGGCAATTGCGGTAATTATTATGATTGCGGTAGTACCGGTTATGGTTTGGAACATGCGTCAGGCAGCGACGCAAATGGAGGGCAAATAATGTCTAATGTCACACAACCCTCTGTCGAGAGTAATCAGGCTAAATTCAGTTTTAGTAAACTACGTCGCTCACCATTAACGATTTTGTTGCATCTTTCTGTGGCAATCATTGTGGTGATGTGGACGTTACCCACAGCGGGGCTATTTATCTCATCATTCCGAGATAAGGACCAACTGGCGATTTCAGGCTGGTGGACTGCACTGACTACGTCTGAACAGAATCTGGTTGAGCGTACAGACTCGCCGGACAAACAGATTAAGCAGGGCGATGTCTATGTGCTTCAAGGTCAGCTACTGGTTGGCGATAAACCCGCCAAAGTGAAATCATTTGGGTACTCATCACGCGAACCTAATGCTTATGTTGCGGGTGAAGTCGCACAAATTAAAGACGGTGAGACTTTTACGGTGAGTGCAACGGGTGAATATCAGTTTACTTCTACAGAAGAATTCTCAGGTTCTCGCGGTAAACGTATTTTCTTTACTGCATTGGTGCCGCCTAAATTTGGTTTGGAAAACTATAAGGAAGTGTTAAGTGCGGAAGGTATTGGTCGTTCCTTTATTAACTCACTGACGGTGACTATTCCAGCCACACTCATCCCAATTCTGATTGCTGCGTTTGCTGCTTATGCACTGTCATGGATGAAAATGCCTGGGCGTAACCTGCTTATTGCACTGGTAGTAGGCTTGCTGGTGGTTCCGCTACAAATGTCGCTGATTCCGCTATTGCGTTTATACAACGATATCGGCGCAGTGTTTGGTGTGGGGGCGAAAACCTACCTGGGCATTTGGTTAGCACATACAGGTTTTGGTCTGCCATTGGCTATTTATCTGCTGCGCAACTATATATCGAGTTTGCCGAAAGAGATCATTGAGTCGGCGAGAGTTGACGGTGCAACGGACTTTGATATCTTCGTTAAGATTATACTGCCACTCTCTTATCCGGCATTGGCTTCATTTGCTATCTTCCAGTTCCTGTGGGTATGGAATGATCTGCTGGTGGCAACGGTATTCCTCGGTACTGGTGAGGAACATATGGTGTTAACCGCTCGACTACGTGAATTGTTAGGCTCACGAGGCGGTAACTGGGAAGTTCTGACTGCATCTGCCTTCGTTTCTATTGCAGTACCATTAGCGGTGTTCTTCTCGCTACAGCGTTACCTCGTTAGAGGTTTGTTATCCGGTTCGGTGAAATAAGCCGTTTAGGTGAAATTTAAGATTTAAAAGAGATTGATGATATGAAAGGTCTGTCACTTACCAATGTAAAAAAAGCCTACGGCAATACAAAAGTTATTCATGGGGTTGATCTGGAGATCGATCGTGGTGAGTTTATCGTGTTCGTTGGCCCGTCGGGTTGTGGTAAATCGACGCTACTGCGTATGATTGCCGGTCTGGAAGATATCACGTCGGGTGATTTGAATATTGAAGGAGCGCGTGTCAACGATGTTCCTGCGGCGATGCGTGGAATTGCCATGGTGTTCCAGACTTATGCGCTTTACCCGCATATGACGGTGTACGATAACATGGCGTTTGCCATGCGTATCGCTAAAGAGTCGCAAGAAGATATTCATAACAGAGTCATGGAAGCGGCGCGGATGCTGCAACTTGAACCGTACTTGGATCGTTTACCGAAAGCGTTATCCGGTGGTCAGCGTCAGCGTGTCGCGATTGGCCGGGCGATTGTTCGCCAGCCAAAAGTATTCCTGTTCGATGAACCTTTATCTAACTTGGATGCGGCGCTACGGGTTCAGACGCGGATCGAAATTGCCAACTTGAAAGAGCAGTTAACCGATACCACCATGATCTACGTAACACACGATCAGGTGGAAGCAATGACTCTGGCGGATCGTATCGTAGTGCTGTCTGCCGGTCGAATCGAGCAGGTAGGTACACCGCTAGAACTGTATACCAATCCACGTAACGTTTTCGTTGCACAGTTTATCGGTTCACCGGCGATGAATATGTTAACTGCTTCAATTGTTGCTACAGGTGAGTCTACGCAGATTCTGGTCGAAAGTGGCTTGCAACTTGATGTGCCGATTAAATCGGCCGCTAATTTGAACGGACAGCCGGTTCAGCTAGGTGTTCGCCCAGAAGATTACCGTGTTGCTCACGAAAATGATGCAATGGTTTCAGGCAAGGTGCTGTTTGTAGAATCGCTTGGTGAAGTAACCTTATTGCATATTGATGTGGCGGGTTATGATCATCCAATCGTGGCTAAACTGCCAGGTATTACTGAATGGCATAAAGGTCAGACGGTTCATTTAACAGCCGAGGTTGAAAAAATTCATCTGTTTAATGGCGAAGGTATTTCACTAAAATATTTATAAGTTCCAGCCTTGTGCGTTGCCATGTTGTTTCTGGCAACGCACTTTTTCTATTTCCAAGTTATCGCTAATACTTCATTTACGGTGCGAAAATATGCTGACCAAACAACAAAGTACCAAAGCGCTGCAGCAAGTTCTGCAATCGATTACCTTACCTAAATTAACCAAGAAAGATCAGACGCTGTTTTTAAAACGGCTGGATGAACACTTTCCACCATTGGTTGAAAAGCTGTATGAGCTGTATGGTGGTCATTATGATTTTTTCCTTCATCTGCAAAAATTAGTTCTGGTTCTGGCCGATGCGTTTGCTTCTCGTAAACGAGCGCTTAAACAGCAGGACGAGCAGAGGGTAAAGGCCGGCTCCTGGTATCGTGACGAATCGATGCTCGGTATGGCGGTGTATGTCGATCTGTTTGCCGGTGACCTGCAAAAACTCAAAGCTAAAATCCCTTACCTACAGAATTTGGGGATTAATTATCTGCATCTGATGCCACTCTATTATGCTCCTGAAGCAGAAAGTGATGGCGGGTATGCGGTATCAGATTATCGCCGGGTGAATCCGCAGTTAGGTGAAGAGAAGGACCTGGTAGACTTGGCGGATGCACTGCGTGATGCCGGTATCAGTCTGGTACTGGATTTTGTATTTAACCATACCTCAGATGAACATAAATGGGCAGTAGAAGCACGCAAAGGTAATCCTGAATTCAGCGATTTCTATTATTTCTTTGAAGACAAAAAAGAAGTCGACGACTACAACCAAACCTGCCGTGAAATCTTTCCGAGTGTGCGCCGTGGTAGTTTTACCTATCTTGATGATATGCAGCAGTGGGTCTGGACGACATTTAACAGCTTCCAGTGGGATCTCAATTACAGCAACCCAGAAGTCTTTAATGCGATTACCGATGAAATGCTGTTTTTGGCCAATATCGGCTGTGAGGGCTTACGCCTTGATGCATTAGCCTTTATCTGGAAAGAGAAGTGGACGACCTGCGAAAGCCAGCCCAAAGCACATACGTTGATTCAATGTTTTAACCACTGCCTGCAGATTGTATCACCTTCTGTTTTATTTAAGTCGGAAGCAATTGTTCACCCGGATGAAGTTGCTCAGTATATCGACAAAGACGAATGCCAGCTCTCTTATAATCCATTGATGATGGCGTTGATGTGGGAATCGCTGGCAACGCGTAATACGCAACTGCTTAGTGCCTCATTAATGAAAAGTTTTGCGATTTCCGATCAGTGTAGTTGGGTTAACTATATTCGCTGCCATGACGATATCGGTTGGACTTTCGACGATGCTATCGCGCAGCGTTTGGGGATCAACGGCGGAGATCACCGTTTCTTCCTCAATCAGTTCTATACTGGCCAGTTCGAAGGCTCCTTTGCTCAAGGTGTACCTTTCCAGCAAAACCCGACTACCGGAGATTGCCGGGTTTGTGGTTCACTTGCATCATTAGCTGGGGTGGAACTCGCACTGGAACATAATGATGATCACGATTTAGAACTGGCATTAAAACGGGTACGTTTGCTTAACAGTATCACCATGAGTATCGGCGGTATTCCTCTGATCTATCAGGGTGATGAACTGGGTCTGCTGAATGATTATGACTATATGAGTGACCCGTCTAAACGTGATGATGCACGTTGGGTAAACCGTCCACCGGTAACGGATGCAGCAATTGAAATGGCCGATCAGGCAGGCAGTTATCAGCACCGGGTCAACAGCGACTTGCGTCAATTGATTCAATTACGCCAACAGAATCCAGTATTTGGTGTGGCTAAAACCGAAATTCTGGAAACTTATCGCCCAAGCCTGCTGGCTTATGTACGGGAACATGAGAACGGTGACAAGCTGCTGGCAATAGCCAATTTCTCTGAACAGTACCAGACTTTACCGCGTTCTATCTGCGATGTTTTGGGTAGTGCTGAAGTTGAAGATATGCTCAGTGGTAAGCCTTTGCTGGGAAGTGAAATTGCATTAGGGGCTTATGACGTATTGTGGTTACGTGCCGCTCGAGCTTAAACAATATTTCCTTCGTAATGGTATAACTCAATGGCCCAAGTATTCGGGCCATTTTTATTGAAATTTTTTTAATTATCCTTATGGAATCGGTTGCATTTTTTACCGTAATAGCCTGTAATCTACTCGCTTATTTCCTGACCTGAGTCCTACCGCTATGCCAAAGCATGCCGAAGTTGCAGATTTATCGTTATTTAAAATATCCTGGCCGCTGTTTATCGATATTGCCTTTCACTTTATGACCATTGCGGCCAATACCTTTATGGTGGGGCTGATTTCTTATCAGGCTGTGGCGGCGCTTTCTGTCGGCAATCAGGTCTTTGATCTTTGTATTACGTTATTTAATTTTATCGGTATTGGTTCGAGTGTGGTGATCGCACAGTATCTTGGTGCGAAACGCCGAGAAACAGCGCAACAAGTGGTATTCATTGCTATATCGATCAATTTACTGGTCGGTGCATTGGCATGTTTTACCATTATTTTTGCCGCCGATCCGATCATGGCATTAATGAATATGCCACAAGGATTGCTAGCCGATGGCCATGCTTACTTAACCATCATCGCTATCTGTCTAATACCAGAAGCGGTTGGGCTATGTATGGCGGCTGCATTACGTGCTTATGGTTATACCAAAGATGCCATGTATGTCACTTTGGTGGCAAATGTCATCACCATCATTGGTAATACTCTACTGCTATTCGGCTATTTCGGTCTTCCGCAAATGGGAGTTGCTGGAGTGGCTTGGAGCACCGTGGTAGGGCGGGTCGCGGCAATGATCGTCTTAGTTTATCTGTTGACTAAGAAAACCCATATTCAGTGGTCATTAAATGCGTTATGGGAATGGCGACGCGACTTGGTGAACAAGATTTTCCGCATCGGGTTGCCTGCTGCAGGGGAAAACTTATCGTGGATGCTTCAGTTAATGGTGGTTACAGCGTTTATCGCTTTAATGGGAGAAAAATCCTTAGCCACGCAATCATACTTCTTCCAGATTTGTTTATTTATCTTGCTGTTTGGTCTTGCTATTGGGCTAGGTACTGAGATTATAATCGGCCACATGGTTGGCGCTGCCCGGTTTGATCAAGCGTATCATCAGCTTATGCGTAGCCTTAAATTAGGGTGTGGTGTGACGATTCTTGTGGTGTTGATTGTCGCAGCAGGGGCTGGGCGCTACTTTTTGTCCTGGGTTACCGAAGATCAAGAGATCTTAGATATGGCGACGCAACTGTTTTTTATCAGCCTGATTATGGAACCAGGGCGTACTTTCAATATCATCACCATCAGCTCGCTTCGTGCCACCGGTGATGCGGTCTTCCCGCTGATCATGGCGCTGATTTCCATGTGGGGTATTGCGGTGCCGTTAGCCTGGTTTCTTGGGTTGCACCTGGAGTGGGGGCTGGTCGGCATCTGGCTTGCGTTCACCTGTGATGAATGGACTCGCGGCCTGAGTATGCTATGGCGCTGGAAAAGCCGCCGCTGGCAGAAAAAGGCATTAGTGATGGAACCGCATTAATGGCGGGATTTTAAGCTCTGATCACGATATTCCTGGGGTGTAACTCCGGTATGGGTTTTAAACGCAGCAACATCTTCCACCTTCCACTTTGGTGTTGGGCCGAAGTATTCTCGGCCCTTTTTATATCATTTTTTGGTGCCAATCCCCTGAACGACACAGCCAATACCATGGTGGTTTATCCCTTCATGGATTTCTCTTTCTAACTCTTGCAGATGGTGAAAATTAAGACCTTGAAGTTCGTTTTGCAGAATAGATTGACTCAGCATCATTTCTGCTTGTGGTGGACCGCCGGTTTTGTAGTTGAGTTGTTCGGGTGTATAGCCTTCAACCAAATACACGCCGTTTGGTTTAAGACTGCTAGCCAAACGCTGATGGAGCGCCTGGCGAAGAGGTTGGGGCAAGTGGCAAAAAATGGCGACAATGTTGTCCCACTGTTCAGTGCCTAAATCAAACTGAGCTAAATCGGCGTGAATATAGTTAACCTCTACCTGATGTTTTGCGGCCAGTTTTCGCGCTTTTTCTAAACCAATAAGAGATAAGTCTACCGCTGTAACGTTGAAACCTAATTTAGCTAAAAATACTGAGTTTCGGCCTTCTCCATCGGCTAGGCAAAGTACATTGCCTTGAGCAAGGTGCTGAGTGTTCTGTTGTAAAAACTGATTGGGTTCTTCTCCATAGATGTAAATATCGGTGGCGTAAGTTTTATCCCACATGTTGAGCTATCTCTTATAGTTAATTTAGGTTTGACTAATATAACTAACAGTTTATTCGAATTCAATTTTCTTTAGATCGAAAAATTTAAAACGAAAAGGGGCCAGAACTTTAGTTCTGACCCCTGAATATTCTTAACGATAGTGTTTAAAACTTATAGAACCGCAGCAATCGCTTTGCATAGAGGGCCCATGTTCGATTTAGTCATACCGGCTACGCTGATACGACCAGAACCAACGATATAAACAGCAAACTCTTCTTTAAGACGGCTTACTTGCTCTTTGCTCAGACCAGAGAATGAGAACATGCCGTTTTGACGCTCGATAAAGCTGAAGTCTGCAGTGACACCTTCTTCTTTCAGAGTCGCAACGAACAATTCACGCATTTCCTGAATACGGTCACGCATCTCTTTTACTTCATTTTCCCATTCAGCACGAAGTGCATCATCGTTAAGAATATGAGTAACAACCGCGGCACCGTGTGCTGGTGGGTTAGAGTAGATAGAACGGATAATCGCTTTCACCTGAGAAAACGCCGTTGTTGCCACTTCTGCGTCAGCAGACACTAAAGTGAATGCACCTACACGCTCGTTATACAGACCGAAATTTTTCGAGAATGAGCTGGCAACCAGAATTTCTTTATTGTGCTGAGCAAAAATGCGCAGGCCTTGTGCATCTTCTTCTACGCCAGAAGCAAAGCCCTGATAAGCAAAGTCGAACAGAGGAAGCAGGCCTTTATCTGCACACAGTTTAGCCAGTGTTTCCCACTCTTCTGCAGTTGGATCGATACCGGTTGGGTTGTGGCAGCATCCGTGTAGCAGAACTACATCACCAGCTGCGGCATTGTTCAGGTCAGCAACCATTGCAGCAAAGTTTTTATCTTTAGCTTCAGCATCGTAGTAAGAGTAATCAGCCAGCTTCAGACCTGCTGCAGCAAATACACCTTTATGGTTAGCCCAGGTTGGGTTGCTGATCCAAATTGTTACGTCGCCAAGCTGACGTTTGATAAATTCACCTGCAACACGCAGAGCGCCAGTACCACCCGGAGCCTGAGCAGTTTTAGCCAGTTTGTTGCTAACGATGTTTGAATCTGCGCCGAACAGCAGTTTTTGTACTGCCAGGCCGTATTCAGCCGTACCTTCTATAGTCAGGTATGACTTGGTCTTTTCATTTTCAAGCAGTGCTGCTTCTGCTTTTTTTACTGTTGCAAGAACAGGCGTTTGACCTTCTTCGTTTTTGTAAATACCAACACCTAAGTTGATTTTTTCTGAACGTGGGTCAGTTTTAAATTCTTCAGTAAGACCAAGGATTGGATCGGCAGGAGCGGCTACAATTTTTTCAAACATTTTTCTCGTCCGTGTTATTGAAAGTGAGTGTTAAATTCAGAATTGGCAATGGGTCTATTTATACCTGTATGGATCTCTGGTTACAACCATCTATCAGTCAAAAAAATTAAATAAATTTAATTACTCGAATGGGCTGTGAATAGGCTCAAATTTTCCGTATTTCATGCACTAAAAAGGCCGCCTAAGCAGGCGGCCAGTTCTCGATATATTTACAGCAGTTAGAAGTTTGCTGAACGTGGTGTACGTGGGAATGGGATCACGTCACGAACGTTAGCAACGCCGGTCACATAAGAGACCAGACGTTCAAAACCAAGACCGAAACCAGCATGTGGTACGGTGCCGTAACGACGTAAATCGCGGTACCAACCCATGTGCTCAGGATCAAGGCCCATTTCAACCATACGCGCGTCAAGAATATCTAAACGCTCTTCACGTTGTGAACCACCGATAATCTCACCGATGCCAGGTGCTAGTACGTCCATCGCTGCAACCGTTTTGCCGTCATCGTTCAGGCGCATATAGAATGCTTTAATATCTTTTGGATAGTTTTTAACAATAACTGGTGCTTTAAAGTGTTCTTCAGCCAGGAAGCGCTCATGCTCAGAGGACATATCGATACCCCATTCAACCGGGAATTCGAACTCTTTACCTGAATCAAGCAGGATTTGGATTGCGTCAGTATAATCAACCTGCGCAAAGTCAGATTCTACAAACTGCTCCAGACGAGTAATCGCTTCTTTGTCGACACGTTGAGCAAAAAATTCCAGATCATCACGACGCTCTTCCAATACTGCTTTAAACACATATTTCAGCATAGCTTCTGCCAGGCCAGCAACATCGTTCAGATCGGCAAACGCGACTTCAGGCTCAACCATCCAGAATTCCGCCAGGTGACGACTGGTGTTGGAGTTTTCAGCACGGAAAGTCGGGCCGAAAGTGTATACTTTACTCAGCGCACACGCATAAGCTTCCGCATTAAGCTGGCCGGATACGGTCAGGAAGGTCTCTTTACCGAAGAAGTCTTCGTTAAAGTCCACTGCACCAGCATCGGTACGTGGCAGGTTGTTCATATCCAGAGTGGATACACGGAACATCTCACCGGCACCTTCGGCATCCGATGCTGTGATCAGTGGTGCGGATACCCAGAAGAATCCCTGTTCGTGGTAGAAACGGTGAATCGCCTGAGACAGTGTGTTACGAACACGAGCTACCGCACCAATGATGTTGGTGCGGGGACGCAGATGGGCAACTTCACGTAAATATTCGATAGAGTGACGAGTTTTCGCCATTGGGTAGGTATCAGCATCTTCAACCCAGCCAACCACTTTCACAGCGGTTGCGGTCAGTTCAAAATCCTGACCCTGAGCCGGAGATTCAACGATGGTACCTGTCACTTCCACAGAGCAACCTGTGGTTAGTTTTAATACTTCGTCATTGTAATTATTAACGTCATTAGGGACCACGGCCTGAATCGGGTCGAAACAAGAGCCGTCATAGATGGCAAGAAAAGAGATCCCAGCCTTGGAATCACGACGTGAGCGAATCCAGCCGCGTACAGTGATTTCACTGCCAACCGCAAGCTTGCCGCTTAATACGTCAACTACAGGCGCGTAAGTCATTTTAATTCTATTCTCCGTTAAACTACGTGTTATCCACAAAAGGTCGGAATTAAGTTGCCCAACCGGATAATCACACACAATAAATCAATGATTAGCGCCACAGTTTACCTGTCAATAATTTTGCTTCAACCTTTTATCTCAATTTAGGGTTCAAAATGAGTCATTATTTACTAGGATTCGCGCAATCATTTGATTTGTAGCAGTTACTGACGAATCTTAAAATTATACAAGGCACCAATCAGGCCAGAATCATTACTGAACTGGCAGGTTTCAATCGCTGGTAGAGTGATACCACTGAGATAAGGTTGGCAGGCAACCAAATGAACAACTTTCTCTCGAATAAGATCGATAAACACGGAATTGGCGCTTACCGCACCACCAATCAACACTTTTTGCGGATCTAGGGAGACAATTAAGTTATAGATACCGACGGCCATATAGTGAGCAAAGTCATTAATCACTTCGACCGCAACAGGATCCTGTTGCTGGTATAACTCACTAATTTCTTCGCCGTTAAGCTTAATCCCGGTTTTACGTCGATAAGCGTTAACAATCCCGCCGCGGGTTGAGCCGGTACTACTCAATATTGAACTTGCTACATCATCGCCCTGGATTTGCTTGCTGATCATAAAGCCGAACTCACCAGCCATATGGCTGTGACCACGATAAAGCGCATCGTTAATCACAATTGCACCACCAATACCTGTGCCTATGGTTAAACAGATAAAATGTTTGGCATCCGCACCTTTACCCAGCCATTTTTCAGCCAGTGCGACACAGTTAACATCGTTTTCCACTTCCACAGGTAACCCTGTTAATTCTTCAAGCTGCTGCTTAAATGGGAAATCATACATAGAGCGCAGAGCCCCAGCCGTAACCAAATGGCCCCGGTCGGCATCGATCATACCCGGTGCGCTGACTGCAATTCCTTTAATCTGGTGCTGTCCCTGATGTTTTTTCGCCAAAGCAGTAATAGCATCAAGCAGACTTTGCTGGTTATCCTCAGTCGCAAATTTATCCTTAAGTAAGATGTCACCCTGTTGATTAAGAATGCCATATTTAATATTTGTTCCGCCGATATCGAGCGCCAGATACTGATTCATAACCTTTCCTTTTAGCCAACTAGTTGAATCACACCAAGATACATGACTCAGTGAACGTCACTCAAGTGGTGAAATGTGAGCTGAGCATGAGTTTTATCTTTTGACAAAAGAAAGACGTTAAAACTACTCTTATACCGACAGGTTAGTGAAAGGAATCAGAAAGCTAATGAGTAAAGACTCACCTAATGGAGTGAAAGCTGTCGCCATTCTGGAAGCGACCAAAGGTATTGCGACGTTACTGGTTTGTTTGGGTTTGTATAAACTGGTTGGCTATAACCTCCACCACCTGCTAATTCGCTGGGCAACCGGGTTGAGCTTAAGCCCGGATAATCACTATGTGCAGCAATTAGCTTCTGAAGCAAGCAAAGTGACCACACAGAATCTGTACACAGTGATCGCCTTTGGCCTATTTTACGCTTCCATCCGCTTTATCGAGTCGTTCGGTTTGTGGCAGGGCTATTTATGGACTAAGTGGTTTGCGGTACTGAGTGGTGCCATTTATCTGCCTTTCGAGTGTTATGAAATTATCAAAAATCCTAACGCCCTCAGTATTGGAATTTTACTGATTAACCTTCTGATTGTGGTGTATGTTTATTTGAATATCCGCTCAAAAGATGACCCTTCTTTTCAGGCTTTCGGCTAGTGTGCATATATCTTGTTGAGTGACATTGATCTATAATCCGCCGCCTCAGTAGTCATGAAACAAGTGTTATGAATAATTCAAAAGCAGAAATCTACAAAGAATTTATGTTTGAGGCCGCCCATCATTTGCCTCACGTTCCTGAAGGCCATAAATGTGGTCGTTTGCATGGACACTCTTTTTTAGTTCGCCTTTATGTAGAAGGTGAGATCGATGCCAATACTGGATGGATTGTTGATTTTGCCGACATTAAAGCTGCATTTAAGCCGATTTATGATCGTTTAGATCACTACTATCTGAATGAAATTGCAGGGCTGGAAAACCCGACCAGTGAAGTGCTGGCGAAATGGATTTGGGGCCAACTAAAACCGAATTTAGCGCTACTCAGCAAAGTTGAAGTAAAAGAGACCTGTACGGCGGGTTGTATTTATCGCGGTGAGTAGTATCGGCAAGGCTGGTATTAAAAACCGTGCAAGATCGGCAATTGCATCACGTTGTTATCCCGGAAGTTACATGGTAACTATCCGGGCATTTGGGGATTGATGTGATTGCGATTAGTACAGCGCTTAACCAGATTCCGGCTCAAGGCCGGAATGACAAATAATCAGGCCGGAATGACGAAAATTTTACCATCAACAAATCACCTTAACGGCTAGTCCTCCTTGCGAAGTCTCACGGTATTTGGCGTTCATATCTTTGCCGGTTTCAAACATAGTTTCGATAACTTTATCTAAAGAAACCCGAGGTTCGCTGGAACGGCGCAGGGCCATTCGGCTGGCGTTGATCGCTTTTACGGCCGCAATACCATTACGCTCAATACACGGAACCTGAACTTGACCAGCAACCGGATCACAAGTTAGGCCTAGATTGTGCTCCATGGCAATTTCTGCTGCAATACAAACCTGTTCCGGGCTGCCGCCCATCAATTCAGCCAGGCCGGCTGCCGCCATTGAACAGGCAACACCCACTTCACCCTGACAGCCAACTTCCGCACCTGAAATCGACGCATTACGTTTGTATAAACCGCCAATCGCTCCGGTAGTTGCCAGATAGCGCAGGTATTCGCGTTCTCCGACTGGTTGAACGAATTTGTCATAGTAGGCGAGAACGGCTGGCACAATGCCGCAGGCTCCGTTGGTCGGTGCAGTGACGACACGACCGCCGGCAGCGTTCTCTTCATTGACCGCAAACGCATACATATTAACCCAGTCTACAACCGCCATTGGATCTCGGTTAGTGCTTTGACTGGCAATCAAATGTTGATAAAGAGCAGCTGCGCGCCGTGGCACCCTTAATGGCCCCGGTAACATCCCCTCTGTATGCATACCGCGTTCAATACAGGCCTTCATTACCTGCCAGATATTACCCAGGTAGCTTTTCACCGCTTCTTCGCCATGCAATGCTTTTTCATTGCGTAGAACTAAGGCGCTGATCGACAGACCCTGTTCTTTACAGTTGGCCAGTAATTCTGCGGCACTAGTAAAAGGGAAGGGGACATCGGCGTTAGTCTCAATACCCTGGCCGAAATGGGCTTCATCAACGATAAAACCACCACCAATAGAATAGTAGGTATTGCTGTATAAACGCTCTTCACCATTCCAGGCATGGATGGTTAATCCATTTTCATGCAACGACAGATTGGCTTTGTGAAACGTCAGTCCGGTATCCCAGTTAAAGATGACTGACTGGCTTTCACTATTGTCACTGTAAACGGACAAAGTTGACTGCTGTTTAACCTGGTCGATCAGCTGTGGAATTTGATCGATATCGACGCTTTCCGGATCATAACCCATCAAACCGAGTACGATCGCAATGTCAGTATGGTGGCCGCGTCCGGTCAGCGAAAGCGAACCGAAAATATCTACCGACAGACGATCGGTATCAGAGAGAACATCCTGTTCCTGAAGCTCGGCAATAAATTGTTTTGCCGCCTTCATTGGGCCAACCGTATGTGAACTGGAAGGCCCGATTCCCACTTTATAGATATCGAAAACAGTAATCATAGTGATGCAACCAAGAAAGAAATTCTAAGCGGCGTAGATTAGCGAAAGCACTGATTTCACGCCACAACTATTTCTGTGATTTATACTGGTAATTTTAGGTTTACTGGTGGGATAAGTAAAATTACATCAACCCTATGGTGATAAATGTTACATGGGTGATTTAATTAAAGAATAACGGTTATTGAGAGTATGCAAGATGTTGCTGTAAAAGATGTAACATTTGAGCCGTTGCGCCCCAGATCAGATACTGCTGATAAGGAAAGGCAAAAATTCGGTGCGGTTGGCTTTTAATCATAAAACGCTGGGTAATCAGATTACGTTTATCTAACAGGTAGGAAAGAGGTACTTCAAATACGGCAGCGACTTCATTAGCATCTATAGATAAACGGTAATCCGGCTGTATAAATGCCATTATCGGCGTAACCGAAAAACCACTGACGGTCACTAACGGAGGGAGTTGACCGAACACTTCGATGTTATCGGCGGTGATACCTATTTCCTCTTGGGTTTCCCGCACCGCGGTATCAAATAGGGAAGTATCATGGTGTTCTTGTTTGCCACCGGGAAAGCTTACTTGGCCTGGATGATGGCGCAAATGTTGTGCGCGTTGTGTCATGACCACGAACAGTTCATTGTGTCTTTCGACCAGACCAATCAGAACGGCTGCTTTGCGCAGAGTATCGTGAGCCAGATGAGCAACACGTTGGCGCGATTCATCATGATATGGGCCGGGAATCGCCAGACTAAACTGGCGCAACAGTGTCTCGCGATTCCATTGCATCAATTAATTCTCCGTAGCTAAAACTGGCAGAATGCGGCTCAGTTTATCGAAGGTTTCCTGATACTCTTCATCCACTTTACTATCGGCGACTAGACCGCCACCAGCCCAGACATACAGTTGATTCTGGCAGGCAATTAACGTACGGATGGTGATACTGGTATCCATCTGACCATCACGACTGATATAGCCGATGCTGCCGCAATAAGCGCTACGCCTGTGGGGTTCGAGATCTTCAATAATTTCCATGGCCCGAACTTTGGGCGCACCGGTAATTGAGCCGCCCGGAAAACAGGCGCGCAGCAGATCACTAGGGCTATAGTGTGTATCGAGTTGGGCTGTAATGGTGCTAACCAGATGATGTACATAAGGGAAACTTTCAATATCAAACAATTTAGGCACTGAAACCGATCCTGGTTTTGCTACCCGGCCAATGTCATTGCGCAGCAGATCGACAATCATCAGATTCTCCGCCTGATCTTTTTCCGCATCTTCCAGTGCTTGTGCATTTAACTGATCCTGAATCGGGTCATTGCTACGCGGGCGGGTACCTTTTATTGGCTTAGTCTGAATTGTGCCTGCACGCAACTGTAAAAAGCGTTCGGGAGAAACACTGATTACGCATCCTTGTTCAAGCCGGATATAAGCGGAAAACGGCGCTTTGTTTTCACCTTCCAAGCGCAGATAAGCTTGCCATTCACTGCCCTGATAAGTCGCTTTGAAACGTTGAGTCAGATTGATCTGGTAACAGTCACCTGAAAGCAGGTATTCCTGCACTTGAGCAAATTTTTCGGCATATTGCTCAGCGGTCATGTTGGACTGCCATTCGCTGTGTAAGTGAAATGTGGTTTGCTGTTGATTTTGGCTGAATTCAGCCTGTTTACTGTCCAGATAAGCTTTAACCGGATGGAGATTTTGCCCAACCAGGGTTGCCTGTTGCTGTTTATGATCCACCACTAATGCCCAGGTATAAATCCCGATGGCCATATCCGGCATGGCGATATCTTGTCGCGCGGTTTCGGGCAGTGATTCAATTTGTCGGGCGAGATCATAGGCAAAATAACCGAGACTTCCACCAATAAAAGGAAGCTCATGGCTTTCTTTCACTGCCGGGCAATATTTTTCCTGTAATTGAGCGACTAAAGAAAAAGGATCACTATCAGAAATATAACTTTGCTCAGGCTCATTAATTTGCGTCTGCTGGCCAAAAGTAGTGAGAGTCGCGACAGGGTTAGCCACCAGAATATCGTAACGGCTGTCGATATGGTGTTCAGATGCTGAACGCAACATCATCGACCAATTTTGCCCTTCAATGGGCTCAAACATTGATTTCGCCAGATCGCGATGATAATTCAACGGGATGGTTTCGATTTGTAACTTTTTATCATTGTTCATTTGCATAAAGTGTGACAAAGAATGAGTTCACTGCATGGCGTGTTGGGAAAAGCAAGAGTATCATAAAAATCAAACATTAAACGCTGTGCCACGTAAATCTCGTTGTTTTAACGTTGTAAGCCAGATTAGAGATGGATGTTTGTGACCTGATCTAGCTTGGGATACTGCGAGCTGCGGCTAGGTGAGCATAACATAAAAGAGGCAAGCAATGACGGTTATTCGTAAAGAAGACGTAATCAGCAGCGTCGCTGATGCACTTCAATATATCTCCTATTACCATCCACTCGATTTTGTTCAAGCTTTAGAAAAGGCCTATCACAAAGAAGAGAGCCAGGCAGCCAAAGATGCCATCGCTCAGATTCTGATCAACTCGCGTATGTCGGCTGAAGGTCACCGCCCGATCTGTCAGGATACCGGTATTGTTACTTGTTTCGTTAATATCGGTATGAATGTCCAGTGGGAAGGGGATATGACGGTTCAGCAGATGATTGATGAAGGGGTTCATCAGGCGTACACCAATCCGGATAACCCACTGCGAGCCTCTGTTCTGCTTGATCCCGCGGGCAAACGGATTAACTCGAAAGATAATACCCCTGCCGTTGTGCACATCAATATGGTACCGGGAGATAAAGTGGATATTCAGATTGCAGCTAAAGGCGGCGGCTCCGAAAACAAAACCAAAATGGCGATGCTAAATCCATCGGATGATATTGCTGAATGGGTTGAGAAAACCGTACCACTAATGGGAGCGGGCTGGTGTCCCCCAGGTATGCTGGGTATTGGTATCGGCGGTACGGCAGAAAAAGCAGCAGTGCTGGCCAAGGAAGCTCTGATGGATCATATCGATATTCAGGATTTGATTGATCGTGGCCCATCCAATGCAGAAGAAGAATTACGTTTAGATATCTTTAACCGTGTCAATAAGCTGGGGATTGGTGCTCAAGGACTGGGCGGTTTGACTACCGTTGTTGATGTTAAAATTAAGAGTGCGCCAACCCACGCTGCCTCTAAGCCAGTTTGTTTGATCCCGAACTGTGCAGCTACCCGGCATGTACATTTTACACTAGATGGTTCTGGTCCTGCTGAGCTCACACCTCCAAAACTGGAAGACTGGCCAGATATTACCAGGGAAGCGGGTTCGAATACTCGTCGCGTAAATCTGGATACCATTACTCGTGAAGAAACTCGCGAATGGCGTACTGGCGAGACCATTCTGCTTTCCGGCAAAATTCTGACAGGTCGTGATGCAGCGCATAAACGTATTCAGACTATGCTGGCGAACGGTGAAGGTTTACCCGATGGCGTTGATCTAAAAGATAAGTTTATTTACTACGTTGGCCCTGTTGATGCAGTGCGTGATGAAGTGGTCGGCCCTGCAGGCCCAACAACCTCTACACGTATGGATAAATTTACCGACCTGATGTTAGGTGAAGTTGGCATCATGGGTATGATCGGGAAAGCGGAACGCGGCCCTGCAGCGGTCGAATCGATTAAAAATCATAAATCGGTTTATCTGATGGCGGTTGGTGGTGCTGCTTACTTGGTGGCGAAAGCAATTAAAAAAGCGCGCGTGGTAGCATTTGAAGATCTCGGCATGGAAGCGATCTACGAATTCGAAGTTGAAGATATGCCAGTCACTGTTGCGGTAGATTCAACCGGCGCCAACGCTCACCAGATTGGTCCTGATACTTGGCGGGTAAAAATTGCCGAAGCTGAACAAGCCAAATAAAACTGCACGTTTCGATTTGACTTAATACTGACAGAGCTGCCAACTATACGGCAGCTCTTTGTTTTTGCGTGTGTTATTCTTTCAAATCAATTCCATTTGGTTCGCCATACTTTCAGCAACCTCAAAACAAGAGAAATTGAACTATCATGGTTAAATTGATAAAACTCCTCCAAATCGCCTTTATCGCTCTTTTCGCAGTCTTAGTTGGCTACGACTTTTTCCTGCAAGGTATTGCTGTTTTCGCCCAACGCTATGTATTACTGAGTGGATTCTTCCTGATAATGCTTGAGCTGAGTTTGTTGGTGATTGTGAAGTTAATTGAAGATGATTAGGGTCAACAGACCCTAAGCTCTCCAGGCATTGATTTCTTTACTATTCTTTACATACAGCACGCTTTAAATCAGCACTAGCCAGCCACATATTTAAATTAAGTTAATCAGATTAAAACGGAGAGATCGTCCTATGAAGCAATTGAAAAACGAGCTTACCGATCTGCTGCATAGGAGTATCGACGGTAATATCAAAATTGCCGTGACCGGTTTATCGCGTGCGGGCAAAACGGCTTTTATTACCTCAGTGGTGAATCAGCTACTGCACATCTCTACGCACAATAATCTGCCTTTCTTTGCACCGCAAAGGGAAAAGCGGCTAATCGCGGCTAAGCGTGTTTCACAACAGAATTTACTGGTTCCCTCGTTTAGCTACGATACGGCAATGGAGCAACTGCTTGCGGAAGCCCCGGATTGGCCAGTGCCAACGCGTGATGTGAGTGAAATTCGTCTGGCGATTAAGTATCGGCCGAATAAACGCAGCAAAAAGTTACTCGGCAGCACGCAAACGCTGTATGTTGATATTGTTGATTATCCGGGTGAGTGGTTACTTGACCTGCCGATGCTCAATCTTACCTTCGATGAATGGTCGAGAAAGCAATTAGATTCATTAAAAGGAATTCGCTATACACTCGCCAAAGAGTGGCAATCCTATATGGCGCAGCAGGATTTTTCTCAAGAGATAGACGATAAAGTATTAGCAAAAGGGGCCGGGCTATTTACCGACTATCTGCATGAGTGTAAATCAAAAGGGCTTCACTGGGTGCAACCCGGCCGTTTTGTACTGCCCGGTGAACTGGCGGGTGCTCCGGTATTGCAGTTCTTTCCCTGTGTTCTGGCAGATTCAAATGAAGCCGGCAAACAATCAGCTTACCAACGGCTGAAAGCACGTTATCAGGAATATCAGTCAAAAGTGGTTAAGGCGTTTTATACCGACTATTTTTCCACCTTTGATCGCCAGATTGTGCTGGTGGATTGCTTAACGCCGCTTAACCACAGCGATGAGGCGTTTAATGATATGCGCGATGCATTAGAGCAGTTACTGACCAGCTTCAAATATGGTCGTAGTGGTTTACTCAGCCGCTTGTTTGCGCCAAAAATCGATAAAGTGTTGTTTGCCGCGACCAAAGCTGACCATATAACACCGGATCAACATAACAATATGGTTTCACTATTAACTCAACTAGTGCATCCAGCCTGGCAGCATGTGGCTTATCAGGATATTGATATGAGCTGTCTTAGTATCGCGTCAATCCGAGCGACACAAGCCGGTAAAGTGGCGCAGGATGGCGAGAGTTATCACGCTCTGCAAGGAACAAAATCAGATGGTGAAGAGGTGACCCTTTATCCGGGAGAGGTTCCGGCGAAATTGCCAGAAAAAGCATTCTGGCACAGTCGCGGATTTAATTTCGTTCAGTTCCTTCCGCAAAAGCAAAATAGCGATCAGCCTTTGCCGCATATTCGCATCGACATCGCGTTAGATTTTCTGTTGGGAGACAAACTGCAATGACCGAATTAAAAAGCCAGAAAATTTTCAAACAGACGCTGAATACATTAAACGAAGAGAAACCGACACTGTTACCCGCCAGTCAATTCGAACAGGGCGACGAATTCGTTACTCAAGAACAAGAGCCTTCGCTGGCGGAAAAACAACTCAGCCAGATTATACGGCCAAATTTAAAACGTAAGTGGGGGATAACCGCGCTAGCTACGTCATTTACTGGCTTACTTGGATGGCAGCTTACGGACTCGGTCTACTCAGCCTTTTTATCCCATGATTGGTTAAGCCTGGGTTGGAGTGGGTTTATAGTGGCATTATCAACCTTTGGCATCGCCAGACTGGGAAAAGAATTATTGATTCTAAAACAGTTACGACGTCACTTTTCTGTGCAAGAACAAGCTGAAAAATTAATTGAAGCTAACAGTGTTGGCCACGCCGAAGCGTTCTGTACCGATTTGGCTAAACGCGGTACGCAGAATATTGACAGCCAGACACTTAGCGAATGGAAAAATCATCTGCATGGTGCACACAGTGATGCTGAAGTGTTTGATCTCTATGACAGCGTGGTGATGAAGCAGCAGGATGAACAAGCGTTGCAAACAATTTCCAAATATTCGGCTGAATCGGCGGCGCTGGTTGCAATCAGCCCGTTAGCTTTAGCCGATATGGCATTGGTTGCTTGGCGAAGTCTGGCTATGGTAGACGAATTAGCCAAAATTTATGGCGTTCAACTGGGTTATTGGGCGCGTATTCGTTTACTAAAAAGCCTGTTTAAAAATATGGCCCTTGCCGGAGCCAGTGAATTTGCTATTGATGCCAGTATGGATATGCTTTCTACCAGTCTTGCGAGCAAACTTTCCGCGCGTGCCGGGCAGGGCATTGGTATCGGCATACTAAGTGCCCGCTTGGGAATTCAGGCCCTAACACTACTACGTCCGCTACCATGGTTCCCTAACCGCCAGGTCAAATTAGGCCACGTTCGCAAGCAAGTAATTCATCGAGTGAAGTCGTTAATATCTCTTTGATATCTTGACGTAGTCAGAGCCTTAAGAGAAACTACTGTCAACTTTTCCTGACACTTTTGGACTGAATCAGTGCGCCTTGAAGTTACTTGTGAAGACCGAATCGGCTTAACCCGCGAGCTACTCGACATTCTTGCCAGTCGTAAAATCGATTTACGTGGTATTGAGATTGACGTAGTGGGAATCATCTACCTCAACTGTCCCGACATAGATTTTGATACCTTTAGCGAATTAATGGCGAAAATCCGCCGCATTCCTGGGGTAAAAGATGTGCGTAAAATCCAATTTATGCCGATGGAACGCCATAACACCGAATTGGTTTCGTTACTCAATAACCTACCGGATGCGGTACTCTCCATCGATCTGAAAGGCCTGGTCGATATGGCAAACAGTGCTGCTTTAGCCCTGTTTAACAAAGGTGCAGGCGATGTGATTACTCAGCCGATTGCCAGTCTGATCCCAAGTTTTAACTTTGCCCGTTGGGCGGAAGGTAGTCTGTCACGTCAGCGTGAATATATTGTATTGGATGGCCTGGATTACCTGATGGAAGTGATGCCTGTGTACATTCAGGGCGACAGTAATGAACGCACGCTGGCGAGTCTGATGATGATTCTGCGCGCCAGTCAGGCGCCGGGTGAGCCGGCTAAACTATTGCCGCTGCATCACGATTTGGGATTTGAGCATTTTGTCGGTATTTCCAACCGCCATAAGTCGTTAATCAATCAGGCGAAAAAGCTCGCTATGCTCGATCAGCCATTGCTGATTGAAGGCGAAACAGGAACCGGTAAAGAGATGCTGGCTAAAGCGTGTCATAACCGTTCGGTTCGCGCGACTGAACCGTTTCTGGTCGTCAGTTGTGCTTCAATGCCGGATGATGTGGCAGAAACCGAACTGTTTGGCCATGCGCCAGGGTCATTTAACCATCAGGCCGGGCATAAAGGGATCTTCGAACAGGCTAATGGCGGGACGGTATTCCTTGATGAAATTGGGGAAATGTCACCACATCTGCAAATTAAGTTATTACGCTTCCTCCAAGACGGTACTTTCCGCCGGGTGGGTGAAGAACATGAAGTACATGTGGATGTGCGTGTAATCGCCTCGACGCGACATAACCTGGCACAACTGGCAGAATCGCGTAAGTTTCGAGAAGATCTCTATTATCGGCTTAATGTGCTGACGGTAACCATTCCACCATTACGTGAACGCCCCAATGATATTCAGCCGTTAATCGATCTGTTTGTCGCCAAGCATTGTAAAAAACTTAATATGATTAAGCCAAATATCAATCAGGAGGTCGCGGAACAACTGGCTCATTACCCATGGCCGGGCAATATTCGCCAGCTGGAAAACTCAGTATTGCGCGCTCTGACAGAAGTGGAAAACGGAACTCTCGAGCTGGAACATTTCCACCTGCCAAAAGTGGAAAGTATGACTAACAATCTGGCGCATCTTAATCTTGAAGGCTCACTCGACCATATTATGAAAGAGTATGAAGCTAAGGTACTGGATCGCTTGTATCAGTCGTTTCCATCGAGCCGCAAGCTGGCGAAGCGCCTGAATGTTTCGCATACCTCGATCGCCAACAAACTGCGCGATTATGGCATCAATAAATAGGGATAATTGAAAGGACCATGGTACCAGGGCATATATTTCTTACAGATGGGAAACTAATCGTACGCAATGCGCGACTTGATGATGCACAGATGATCAGCGACTATTTTGTTACCAATAAAGCATTTCTTAAACCCTGGGAACCGGAACGTGACGAAGCATTTTATGAAAAATTTACCTGGGCGCAACGGCTGATTAAGCTCGATGAGCTGCATAAAATGGAGCTGGGTTTCTATCTGATCATCATCGATCTGGCGAGCAATCAAATGGTTGGGACGATTTCATTCAGTCAGTTATCTCGCTTTCCGATTCATACCTGTAATGTCGGTTACTCATTGAGTGAAACTGCAGTGGGCAAAGGCATTATGACCCGCGCATTAAAGCTTGCTTGTGAGTATATGTTTGAGGTGCAGAACCTGCACCGGATTCAGGCGGCTTATATGCCGCGCAATCATCGCAGCGAAGCGGTACTAAAACGGGTGGGATTCGAAAAGGAAGGCTACGCCCGGCAATATTTATTAATTAATGGAATCTGGGAAGATCATGTACTTAATGCGTTGATTAACCCGGGTTGGCAGCAAAAATAGGAATTTTTAGTGAATCAAAATCTCGAAAAGCAGCTTGCTCTGGTAATAGAGCTGGATAAATTAAAATCGGTACTGCGCCGTACTCGGGTTAAATCGGCACAAGCGCGTGAAGAGAATAGCGCTGAACACAGCTGGCATGTTGCGTTAATGGCGCTACTGCTGGAAGAACACGCGAATCAGCCGGTTGATATCGCCCGGGTTGTCAAAATGCTGCTGATTCATGATGTGGTTGAAATCGATGCTGGTGATACGTTTGTGTACGATACCGTAGCACTGGAATCTCAGGCGGAAAACGAACTTAAAGCTGCGAAACGATTATTTGCGATGTTGCCAGAGCAACAGGGTCAAGAGCTGTTACAGCTGTGGTTAGAATTTGAAGCCGCTCAGAGTTCTGATGCACGGTTTGCTAAAGCACTAGACCGGATTATTCCAATGCTGCTCAACTATCATAATGACGGTCAAAGCTGGCAGGAACACGGGGTACGAAAAGAGCAGGTGATTGCAATCAATCAACGTATCGAACAAGGTTCCGAAACGTTATGGCGATATGCTCAGCAAATTATTGAGCAGGCGGTACAAAGCGGCTGGCTAAAGGCGTAATAAGAGAGAAATATGTCATACCTTGATTTAGATAACTATTCGCGTAAATGGATCTTCACCCACTCTTCTATGCCACTACCAGAAGATATGTTAGATCAGATAAAGCCGATGACGGCACAAAAATCCAGCCAGTTCTGGCGCGATAATATTAGTGCGACAAGTCCGGACGCCGAACGCCTTGCTTCTGATGACTGGCCACAAAAAGTCAATAACTGGCAGAAAGAGATTAACTGGATGGCAGAGTGGGAGAGTGACGAGCCTGATTTACCCGCAGCCATTGCAGAACATATTGACTGGCAGGATGACGTTACCGTCTATTTTTGCTATGAAAAATACAATGTAATTGAAACCAAATGGAATGTGTTCAAACAGCATTGGAAAAACTTTCTTTTTTATGATGACGGACCTATTTTGATCGGACGCCGCCGCAAGCAGGCATTATGGTTTCATGATAATGGTTCGGTAAAAATTGGTGTGCGTGGGGAATAACTGATCTGGAATGCAATTAAAGCGGCTTATTATTAGGGGCTGTTGGCCTTTTGTGTTCATTTTTGCAGCGAGTTATTTGAACTTTACACAAGGCAGGGGCTGTGCAGTGTACCATCTACATAAACAGCCACTAACGCAGTAGAAAGTTCAAATAAACGCTGCCCTTCGGGTTCATCTAAAAACGATTTCTGCTGCGTTATTCGTCGTTCACTTAGAATAACTAAGCTTCTCTCCTCATTCCTTGCCCAAATCGTTTTTAGATTGAACAAAATTTGAACTCAAAAGGTCAACAGCCCCTACTCTGCCCGGGTTCTTCAATCTGATAAAGCTGCTTTTCTTGTTCGTGTTCTTCACATACCGTTTCGCAGTTACACACACGTTCCACATCAACACTGGTCAGCCCACCACAGCTTCCCTGAATCGATTTACGCTTCATCATTACCCCAATCGCCATCAACGCAATGACCGCGAGAAAAAAGAGAAAAGTATAAACTAATGTCATATTAGGCTCCTTAGCGTAAGAGGGTATATTTTAATTGCATATGCCATTAAAATCAACTCAAAACAGCGATCCTTCCTATTATCGTGATCACCCACACAGCTTACAAAATTACTTCTAGAAGTATAGCGCTTCTCCCGGTTTAAAGGTCAATTGAATGGCAAATTGTGATTATTGTAAACGTTATCATATGCACCTTGTTCTATATTAAATGGTGCAAGGAGCATGTATTGATGAAAAAAGAGCGATTTGTCTGCTACATCGAATAAAGATAATCTCCATCCTATGGTATGAGTTTCCACTATAGCTGGCAGTTAAATTGGCTTTATCGATGAGCGGTAAGATTTACATCGCCTTTTTTGTCGGTAGAAGAACAACGCTCAATTACAGTCCGACGCTCGCTCAGAAAGTGATTGTTATCACTGCTCTTAATGAATAATACCGGTTTCATTGTGATGTGTGTCACGCATTTACATCTAGGCAACATTTCAAAAATACCCAAATCTCACTTTGTTACACTGTGTTACGTAGAGTGACTGTTTTTGCAGGAGCTTTCAAACAATTACCACAAACCCAGGCAGCAAATTTGATCGTGGTGCAAAACATTAACCAGTTCACATTTTTTTTACACCCGAAACATATACTGCTCGGGTAAACGTTTCCATGGATGACAAATTTATATCCACTTTTGACGTTTAAACCCTACATCAATAACAACACAACAATAGGACTTGTCCAATGAGAAAGTTAACTGTATTAGCGATGCTTACTGCTGGCATGTTTGGTACTCAAGCAATGGCTGAAACCAAAGTAGGCGTAACTGTTTACAAATACGACGATAACTTTATGTCGGTAGTTCGTCAGGCATTAGAAAAAGAAGATGCTGCAGACGCAAATACCGAACTTCTTTTGAATGACTCACAGAACAACCAATCAGTACAGAACGACCAGGTTGACGTAATGTTGGCTCGTGGCGTACAAGCACTAGCTATCAACTTAGTTGACCCTGCCGCGGCTCCAACTATCATCCAAAAAGCGAAAATGGATGACGTACCAGTTGTGTTCTATAACAAAGAACCATCTGAAGCAGCAATGGCAAGCTACGACAAAGCTTACTATGTAGGTACTAACTCTAAAGAATCTGGCGAAATTCAGGGCGACCTGATTGCTGCACAATGGAAAGCAAACCCAGCTTGGGATAGAAACGGTGACGGTGTTCTACAATATGTAATGCTGAAAGGCGAACCAGGCCACCCAGATGCAGAAGCACGTACAACTTTCGCTGTTAAAAACATTCAGAAAGCTGGCATTAAAACTGACGAACTGCATATGGATACCGGTATGTGGGATACCGCAATGGCAAAAGACAAGATGGACGCATGGCTATCTGGTCCTAACGGCAAGAAAATTGAAGTCGTTATTGCTAACAACGACGGTATGGCAATGGGTGCAGTAGAAGCGCTACGCGCGACTGGTACTATGCTTCCAGTATTCGGTGTTGACGCATTGGCTGAAGCAATTGAAATGGTTAAAAACGGCGATATGGCCGGTACCGTACTGAACGATGCTGAGTCTCAGGCTAAAGCGACTTTCGAACTGGCGCGTAACCTTGCAGAAGGTAAAGCCGCAGGTGAAGGTACTCAATGGAATGTAGTGAACAAAGTGGTTCGTGTTCCTTACGTTGGTGTTGACAAAGCCAGCCTAGAGTAAGCATATCAATATACATCATCAGTTCTTTAATTGATGTGTAATATATCCAGCGCCATTATATTATGTGCGTTGGATATAAATGGGAGAGGAAAACTCTCCCATTAATTATTAAATGTCGAGTTTTGAATATTTTATTTAAAGCTACCTTTAAAAGGTATGGATATTTAATCGGTTTTTCTTCAAAGAATAAGTAACGCCATGGCAAATCAAACTAATGAATTCCTGTTGGAAATGACAGGAGTGAGTAAATCGTTTCCAGGTGTAAAAGCATTAGATAAAGTGAATTTAAAAGTACGTCCTCATTCTGTTCATGCATTAATGGGAGAGAACGGTGCGGGTAAATCAACATTATTAAAATGCTTATTTGGAATTTACGAAAAAGACGAAGGTGATATTGTATTTCTTGGTAAACATACCAATTTCGGTTCTTCTAAAGAAGCGCTTGAGTCTGGTGTTTCCATGGTTCACCAGGAACTAAACCAAGTATTACAATGTTCCGTAATGGATAATATCTGGTTGGGCCGGTATCCGAAGAAAGGTTTGTTCGTTGATCATGACAAAATGTATCGTGAAACGAAGAAGATCTTCGAAGAACTGGATATCGACATCGACCCTAGAGTAAAAGTTGCGACACTGTCTGTATCGCAAATGCAGATGTTGGAAATCGCCAAAGCCTTCTCTTACGACGCTAAAGTCGTGATCATGGACGAACCGACATCATCGCTGACGGAAAAAGAAGTCAGCCATCTGTTTACGATTATCAAAAAGCTGAAAGACAAAGGTTGTGGGGTGGTCTACATCTCGCACAAAATGGAAGAGATCTTCAGCATTTGTGATGAAATCACCATTCTGCGTGATGGCCAGTGGGTTGATACCCGTCCGCTCAAAGGGCTGGACATGGATAAAATCATCGCAATGATGGTAGGTCGTGAGTTGACTAACCGCTTCCCGGAAAAGACTAACGTACCGAAGAAAGTTATTCTGGAAGTTGAAAACCTGACGGCGCTTAACCAGCCTTCAATTAAAGATATCTCATTCCAGTTACGTGAAGGTGAGATTCTTGGTGTGGCGGGGCTGGTAGGTTCGCGTCGTACTGATATCGTAGAGACCATCTTCGGTATTCGTGAGAAAAGTTCCGGTACGATTAAGTTGCATGGTAATGAGATGAAAAACCATGATGCGCATGAAGCGATCGGTAATGGTTTTGCTCTGGTAACGGAAGAGCGTCGTTCCACAGGGATTTACGGCAATCTTGATATCACTTTTAACTCCTTGGTAGCGAACGTTGAGGATTATAAAACGCCTTACGGTTTGTTAAGTAACAAGAAAATGCGCAGTGATACTCAATGGGTTATCGACTCAATGAGTGTTAAAACACCATCACATGAAACACATATCGGTTCATTATCAGGTGGTAACCAGCAAAAGGTTATTATTGGCCGTTGGTTATTAACTCAGCCTGAAATATTAATGCTGGATGAACCGACTCGTGGTATTGATGTTGGTGCTAAATTTGAAATTTACCAATTAATTCTCGAGTTGGCGAAGAAAAATAAAGGGATAATTATTATCTCTTCTGAAATGCCTGAATTATTAGGTATTACTGACCGGATATTAGTGATGAGTAATGGCCGCGCGGCGGGTATTGTTGATACAAAAGAAACGACTCAAAGCGAAATATTAGAATTAGCTTCGCGTTACCTTTAGGAATTAGATTATGAACTCTATTCAATCATTTGCATTAAAGCACCTTAAGCAAAGTGCAATATATGTGGTACTGTTTGTTTTACTCGCAGTTATCGTTATTCAAGAACCTTCTTTCTTAAGTCTGCGTAACTTAAGTAACATTTTAACTCAGTCATCGGTACGTGTAATTATTGCACTTGGTGTTGCAGGTTTGATCGTAACACAGGGTACCGACTTATCCGCGGGTCGTCAGGTTGGTTTGGCTGCGGTAGTGTCTGCAACATTGCTGCAGTCGGTTGATAACGTGAACAAGGTATTCCCTGATTTAGGAACAATGCCAATTGTCGTCGTTATCATTGCGGTATGTATTATCGGTGCCATCATCGGACTAGTTAACGGTGTGATTGTTGCGTACCTCAAGGTAACGCCATTTATTGCCACTTTGGGTACTATGATCATCGTATACGGCCTGAACTCATTGTACTACGACTCAGTGGGTGCATCGCCAATTGCTGGCTTTGATGCAAGCTTTACCGCATTTACTCAGGGCTTTATCCGCATGGGTGGTTTCCGTTTCTCTTACATTACTTTCTACGCGATTATTGCGACGATATTAATGTGGATTCTATGGAACAAAACTGTATTCGGTAAAAATATCTTCGCTGTGGGTGGTAACCCTGAAGCGGCGAAAGTATCGGGCGTAAACGTGAATATGACACTGCTGAAAGTGTACGCACTGGCCGGTGTATTCTACGGTTTCGGTGGTATGTTAGAAGCAGGCCGTATCGGTAGTGCAACCAACAACCTTGGCTTCCTGTACGAACTTGATGCTATCGCAGCGTGTGTGGTGGGCGGCGTGTCCTTCGCTGGTGGTGTAGGTAGTATAGCTGGCGTGGTTACCGGTGTACTTATCTTTACCGTAATCAACTATGGTATGACTTACATCGGCGTTAGCCCATACTGGCAGTACATCATCAAAGGCGGCATCATTGTCTTCGCAGTAGCGATCGACTCAATGAAATACGCTGGTAAGAAATAAACTCCATTTATTAATAGATTCCGTCTATTACCGCTTATCCTGTGATAAGCGGTTTTTTTTTATCTGCCTGGTACTGTTGCGGCGTCATGCCGGTGCGCTTTTTAAATATTCGGGAAAAGTAGGAGACATCGTTATAGCCGCAACGGAAGGCGACACTGGAAATCTTCATCTCTTGATTGCGTTGCAACAGCTCTTTGGCCAGTTCGATACGCTTTTCGATGACGTAGTCCTGAAAACTAATACCTACCCGGCGATGAAAATATTTAGAAAAGTAACAGCTTGAGTAGTTCATCAGTTCGGCAGCTTGATCGATAGTGATGCGTTTGGTCAGGTTATCGTGGATAAAATTCAGCACTCGGCTGAGATCCAGATCAGAATGATGTTCATCGCTATCTGCAGCCGCCGCAAAACTGTGGCTAATTTGGGTGTCCTGGTAGTCACTGATAAAGCGGTATACCTTATCCAGCGCTATCAGGTTATCGCTATTCATAACATCAATCGAATGTAAAACACAAGGCAGGGGACGTTGTACCGATGCACCCAGCCCATCGTGCAGAATAACGATCTGTTTGCGTAGATTGGCACAGATAGTCAATGAAGATTGAAGCAGGCTATGAAAGCTAAGCCCATGGGCATAAACAAATACCAGCGAAATATCCGGGCGGGTCAGTTGAGCGATATCACTGCCGAGATTTTCAACAGTAAACCAGGTGTTGATTTTTTCTTTGAACGGGGCAGGTAATTTTTCTACACCGATACCGAACCAGTAGATTAATGGCTTATCGACTAACGGCTCAACAATATCATCTAGCAAAGGTTCCTTCCTTATTTAAACGGATAACTGACTCTAATCATTCTAGCGGCTAATTAGCTAGAGTGGCTAGCGTAACTGGATTTAACCGCTCGCTATGCCTACGCTTCTACATATGCTTCGGTTTGAATATCTTAATTTGAAATTATAAACAGTGATAATTGTCACTAAAATATTTGCAATGAATGTAATTATTCTAGTTTATGATACTAATTATATTCCTGATAAATAATTCCCTGCTAATTATCAAGTTATCTTACTCGCAAATACGCATGTCATTTTTGTAACATGTTTATTTTATAAGACTTTTTTCTCACAAATGAGTATCTGTTTAATAAATAAGCAGTTGTAGCCCCATAAAATCGATTACATGAACATAATAATCCCAATTGATATCTTAATAATCCTAACACATAAGTAAATCAACAACTAATCTTGAATTGAAGGTTTGGACAAAAGAGGAGAAGCGTCATGAAAACCTTAATGATGAAATGCAAAGAGTTCTGGCAAGACGAGGAAGGCTTGACAGTGGTTGAATATGTAATTGGTGCTGGTTTGTTGGTTGCTGCGCTTACGGCTGTGTTCACAGGGTTAGGTTCGGATATGAAAACAAAAATGGATAATTTAATAACTTCAGGCTGATTTAATAACTTCATAAAGAGTTTACCATTGTCATTTGCATTAGATGCGGAGGGGAATTAAAACCTGTTCTCCTTCGCATTGTATGGTGACTTGAGGTATCGGTAACTGAGGGGTATCTAAGTGGAAAATATTGGCATATTAAGCGTTCTACTTGTGCTCGCTGTTTTTGATATTAGAGAAAGTCGGATACCTAATGTTTGGTTACTCTCACTTTTTTCAATAATAGCAATCAGTAAGGTTGTGGTATTAGCAGATGGCTGGCAAATAATTACTGATCTTTCTAGCGGGCTTTTATTTTTCTCGCTGGCTTTGATTCTCCATCTGATTAACGCAATGGCTCCTGGAGATGTAAAGCTACTCGGTGTCTACGGCTTTTTAATCGGTTGGGATAACGCATTAACTGCTGGTTATTTTCTCGGAATTGCTATGGTCTTAATCGGCGGGTTATATCTGATTCATGCTCATGCCAGAGAATATCATAAGTCTTTATTGGCAGAAGCTAGAGACTATTTTAGTGCCACTCCGGTACGCCCGGTTTCTCTATATCTGTTTTTAACTCAATACCAGGGATCGGTTAAACGACGCACTAAGCAGGAACAGATGGCAGACCGTATGCCGTTTGCTCCGGTGGTTGTTATCGGCTATGCGCTTTACCGCTATTATGGTGGTTAAGGAGTTTTGCAATGAGTTCCTCAAACTACAGTCTGGTGAAACAGGTGTCAATGCATCTTTCGCAAATGGTGCCCCAGGCTGCGGCGCCTAAAGTACCTACTTCTTTCGAAGAGCTGCATTTGCCAAAAACGGTGGTAGAAAATCTGTTGATTAAACAGATGGCCGCTTTCCCCAAATCGGATCTATTAACCTTGACCCGCCTGATGGCGATCAGTAGCAATATGATTGAAGAGCTGATCGGCGATTTACGCCGTAAATCCTTAGTTGAAGTGTTTCGTGCAGAAAATAATGCCAGTGATGCGGCCTCACGTCAGGTTCGCTATGCGTTGTCGGAAGCCGGGGTACAGGAAGCGGATATGGCGTTTAAAAAAGATGCTTATCTGGGTAAAGCACCGGTATCGCTTGAAGACTACCATAAAATGGTCCGTGCTCAGGATATCCGTAGCCAGCATATCAAAAAAGACGAAGTCACTTATGCCCTGAGCGATGTTTACGGAGCAGAACGACTGATTCCTGTATTGGGCCCGGCGATTAATTCTGGTCGAGCGCTAATGCTGTATGGTGAAGCGGGTACTGGTAAAACTTATGTGGCTACTCGATTGCTGCGTTCGTTAAATACCTCGGTTTATATTCCATACGCGGTTTATGCCGCTGGAAATATTATCCGGGTATTTTCTGCACAGCATCATAAAGCTGTACAACAGGATGGTACGCCAATTTCCGCACTGCTGAAAGATAAGTACGATCCACGATGGTCATTATGCGAACGCCCTAGCATTCAGGTTGGTGGCGAGCTGACTATGGATATGCTGGAAGTTAACCATACCGAACATAACCGGGTGTGGCTAGCGCCAGTACAGATGATGGCGAATAACGGCATTCTTATTATTGACGACTTGGGTCGCCAGCCAATGCCGGTAGCTAAATTATTAAACCGCTGGATTGTTCCGATGGAGTATTTTTATGACTACCTGACACTGCCCAACGGCCAACAAATATCAATACCTTTTATTTTAACTCTGGCTTTTTCGACTAACCTGCCGCCGGAAAAAATCGGCGACCCGGCTTTTTTACGTCGATTGGGTTACAAAATTCAGTTTAAACCATTAGAACCAACTGAATACCAAGCGTTATGGGAATCCACGGCGGATAATTTAAATGTACTTATCCCGGAGGAAACCTTTACCGCTCTGTACCAGCTACACCAACAACATGAGGTTGGTTTTTATCCTTGCTTACCAAAGGATTTAGCCGGAATCGGGCGTGATATTCTAGTATTTGAGGATCAGGAACCTGTGATCAGCCCGGATATACTACAACAAGCGTGGCAGGTGTACTTTACCGAAGATGGTAAAGGAGGAGGAAAACGATGAATCGCAATCAGATTATATTACTGTTGATCCTCTCCATTGTATTTGGCTTAGGCGCAGTATTCTTCGCTAAAAAATGGATGGACCAACAGATACAGCCTCAGGTTGAAGTAGAGGTGGTGGAACGTGAACCGGTAATCGTGGCTGAACTGGAAATACCTCAGGGCACCATAATCGAAGAGCAGCATCTCACATTCAAACTACTGGAAAAATCGTGGCGCACGGAAACCCAGTTTACCGATAAAAAGCCGTTAGTCGGGCGGGTGGCTGGTTCAACCATCTTTCCGCAGGAAATTATTGTCATGCAACGTTTGGCACCAGAAGGCGAGGGTTCAAGCCTGGCAAATCTCTTGCCAGAGGATAGGCGTGCCGTAACCATTCGGGTTAACGATGTTATCGGTGTAGCGGGATTTTTATTACCCGGTAACAAGGTCGATGTACTTAATACTGTCTCGTATGGCTCTGGTTCCGCCAATACCACCACGGTGTTAAAAGATATTAAAGTGTTAGCAGTTGATCAGACGGCAAGAACCAGCGAAAACAAACCGATTATTGTCCGTGCGGTTACACTGGAAGTGTCGCCAAAGGATGCGGAAAAACTGCTGACGGCCAATAGTAAAGGCTCCATTCAGTTGACTTTAAGAAATCCGCAAGCCACTGAACCTGTAGTGAAACAGTACGTTGCGCCCCGCGTAACTATCATTAAAGGGACACAGGCATCCAACGTTCGAGTTCGTGAGTGAGGTTCAACATGAAAAATATCATCATCATTTTAACCTTCTTTTGCCTGTTGAGCTCTGGCGTGATGGCGGCAACTCAGACAGGTAAAATCGTCAAGGTTCCACATCATAAATCGGAATTTGTGCAGTTGACCGCTAGTGCGACCCGAGTTTCTCTGGGGGATCCAGAGGTACTGGATATCGTGATGCTTAAATCCGACGAAGTATTTCTGATCGGTAAAAAGTTAGGTTCTACCAATCTGATGGCCTGGGACAGACGCGGTAACTTAATAGAATCAATCGAGATTGAAGTTATTCACGATCTGAACAGCCTTAAAGCCAAACTGTATGACTTTTTACCGGAAGAAAAGATAGCAGTGCATAGCGCCCATACCAGACTGGTGTTGAGCGGCCAGATATCTTCTCAGGAAAAAATGATGATGGCACTGAAGATTGCCGAAACTTATGCCGCCGGACAGGAAGCTGATACAGCAAATGATTCACGTAGTGCGGATGTAACCAAAACCAATGTGATTAATTTAATGACGATTGGTGGTGCTCAACAGGTTATGTTGGAAGTGTCGGTAGCGGAAGTGCAACGTAGTCTGGTGCGACGCTATGGCGCTAACTTCAGTTTTTTTGAGTCCAACGGCAGCTTTGGTATTGGTGGTACAACTGTAGGCGGCAGCCTGACTACCACCACCAATGCGATTGGTACGGTATTCAGCGATGCTGCTACGGAAAGCTCCGGTTTATTATCCACATTTCTCGATGGAGATACCATGTTTGGCCTGGCACTGGATCTGGCCAAAGAGGATGGTACGGCCAAAATTCTGGCAGAACCAACCTTAACATCGCTCAGTGGCGCCAAAGCTGAATTTCTTGCCGGGGGGGAGTTCCCGATTCCTGTACCAGGAAGCGATGGTATAACCATTGACTATAAAGAGTACGGGGTAGGGCTTAAGTTTATACCTACCGTATTAAGCGATAAAAAAATTAATCTGAATATGGCCGTTGATGTAAGCGAGATTGCATCAGGAGCCACTCTGACCTATAGCGCAGCACAGTCGAATGGTACTTATTATATACCACCTGTTACCCGCCGTAGCGCGTCGTCTACGCTAGAATTGGCTGACGGGCAAACCATTGGTATAGCAGGTATGTTAAGTGAAAATGTGCGTGATTCTATTAGTAAAGTTCCCGGGCTGGGGGATATTCCGATTCTGGGCCAACTGTTTAGTAGCCAAAGCTACATTTCCGGTGAAACCGAACTGGTCATTTTGGTTACACCACACTTAGCTAAACCGATTGACCGTAATAAAGTACGTTTGCCGACTGACGGCTATGTTGAACCTAGCGACATAAAATACTACTTGCTAGGTCAGGGAGCTTATATTACTTCGCCTTATAGGGCAGGGCAGGAAAAACCGCAGATGGAAGACAGCTATATTGAGCATCAAAAAGGTGGTTCTGAAGGTGTATTCGGGCATGAGATGTGAGGTGAATGATGAAAATGCAATTGGCAGGTTTAACCCTATTACTCGCTCTATTCACAGGCTGCGCATCAGATCAGTATCAGTTGGGCCAGTATGTTGAGCAGATGAAAGCGGAACAGATGTATAACCCGAATGCGGCACTGGAAAACCTCGGCTATATGCCGGAGACCAGTGGTGAACGAATGGAGAAACCCTACGGTATTTACACTGGTAAAGCAGAAAGTAATTTGGGCGGTACATCGAGTCGGATACTGAGCAAGTAGCCGCAGTAACCGTTAGAGGTATTATTTTATGCGTATTAGTAGCAACAGGAACAGGTCAAAAAGTGCTAACAGGGGCATTGCGGTGGTCGAGTTTGCCATAGTGGCAACCTTTTTCTTCAGCCTATTTTTCTCGCTAGTGGATTTTTGTATTTACAGCCACGTAAAACTCACTATGCAACATGCAGTAAGAGAAGGAGCCAGGTATGCGATCACCGGGCAGTCTGTTCTTAATGAAGAGGGGGTTCTTGACCGAAATTTCGCCATACTAGAAAAGATAGAAGCAGCGTCTAACGGTTATTTAAATAAGGTCACCGATGATCTGGATGATGATATAAGGGTGGTCGATATCAATGGAGCTGAGGTAACCGGGTTCGGTAGTGCTGGCGAGATCATTGTAATCAATATTGATTGCACTTGGCCTAGTTCCAGTCCGATTATGTATTCATTTCTCGAAGGCGGTAATTATAAGTTTACCGTCAGCGCGGCGATGCAAAACGAAGCGTTTTAGGCAAAAAGTATGAAGACTATGACTATCAATCAAAACATCACTAAATGGGTTAATCGTACCCGGCAAGCGGGCTTTGCTGCCATTGAAATGCTCTGGGTTACGCCGGTTATTCTGTTGATGATTTTTGGCGTAATCGAGGTCAGTCAAATTTTGCAGGCATATAACATCATGGTTGGTATGAGCCGCGAAGCTGCAAATCTGGTGTCTCGCTCCACAACTTATAGTGCCGAGCAGATTATGACGATAGTTGCCACCACCTCCGGCACATTAGATATGCAGTCAGATGGGATTATTTATATCACCCATATTTCCGGCAGAGGCGATGATGCTCCCCCGGTCGTTACCGAGCAGTTTGTTTGGAGCCTTTCCGGGGCTGAACATGTCAGCGAGGTTTGGGATCAATGTGTTAACTGGGTTGATGATAGCTGCGTGATTGATGAAGACGAGCCACCGCAACTGTTGACGTTTCCGATTGATCTGAACTCAGGAGAGTCGGTTTATGCGGTAGAGGTGTTCTACAACTTTGTTCCTTTATCCAATTACATTTTTGACAGTAGTTTTACCATTAGCGATACGACCTACTTGTGAGGTGCAACATGAACATCGTTAAACAAAGAAACTTTAAAAAACGGATGCAAGGACTGGTCACTATTTTACTTGTCATTGCCGTTCCGTTTCTGGTCGTTGCGCTGGGATATGCCATTGATACCGGGCGAGCGTACTTGGTAAAGGCTAAGTTAAATGCAGCCGTGGATGCTGCCGCTATCGCTGCGGCAAGAGCAGTATCGCAAGGTGAAGATGCCGCAATAGCGGCCGGTAATAAATTTTTTGCCGCCAATATGCCGGACGGCCTGTATGGTAGCACACCAACTCCACCAAGTTACGCCTTTTCCATTATTCCTGAAGGTGAAGACAATGAAGGCAGTTTTTCAATATCATTGACCGCATCGGCAACACTTAGCTGGTCATTTTTTCATTCTCTTGATTTGGCCAATTTTACCGTGCAGGCTTCAGGGCAAGTTATCCGCCGGCCACTTGATATGGCATTGGTGGTAGATAATACTACTTCGCTGAGATTGGGCAGTGCTGGTGATGTAACTGGCGATGTGAAAGACCGCTCGATTGAGTTTATCAGCCACTTCAATGAAAGTTTTGATCGGGTGGTATTGGTTAATTATGCATTTGGCGCACAAACACCGGTGCCATTCAGATCAGATCGCAGCTTCTCTAAATCGGAGATTAACTCAGCAATCAATGATTTTAGTTTTGGTTCTTTGTTTAATGCCCAATATACCAATGCATCAGAAGGTTTTTATCGTGCATTGGATGCAATGCGTAGTGTTAATGAGCCAGCGAGCCTACAAGTTATCGTCTTTTTTACTGACGGTGCGCCCAATACTTTTGCATCGAAATTCGATATACGTAGTACATCTACTGATTATGTTGGAGCTATTAGTGCCATTGATGGCTTCTGGGGGGGAGGGCATGCCGATGGATTGTGGCGAGTGGATCGTATAGCAACCGAGGTATCTGGCACGGCTAATCGAGGCAGTAATATTGATAACTATATAGAATCAATACCGATTTATTATACTGCCCATGCTGATGATGCGACTGAATTTGCCATTTATAATCCGGATCATCCGACTAGGCCGGTAGGCCAATATAGTTGGGATGAGGATTCCGCTTCAGATTTGTATAATTTGGTGCACCGAGTTTCGCGTAATTTGGTTGAAGATATGGCGAACAAGGCCCGCCAGGAAGGTATTTATGTATTTACTCTAGGTCTGGGGTCATCGTTGACGACTAGCGAAGGTCCGGATGATGATATCGGCCAGGATCTGTTATTACGTATGGCCAATGACCCTAAAATGCTCAACGATGTGGATCTTGCCGATGAGTATGAAATTGATCAGCCACATGGTGTCTATTGTCATGCGGTGGATGGTGCGGCGCTGGGACCATGCTTTGATAAAATGTTAGACGTTATCATTCGGCTTACCCAATAATTAACTATAATTAATTGAAAAGACGGAAAAGCTAATCTAGTCAATGCTAATTATAAGTAGACTCTGGAGCTAATATGCGTGATACCAGACCGGAAGAAAATAATGAGCTAACTCCTTTGCGACTAAAGGCACATATTACTGTTTGGGTTTTTTTCTACGATGATGAGTTCAAATTTAGTATGGCACGTGAAATTGCTGCATGTTCAGGTGTTAGTGTGCGACTGCTACCGATACAAAAAGTCAGTATTGAACTTTTCCATACGAAAGATCTGCCTGAATTACTCTTTATCCAGACTGGCCCCGGTTGGGTTGAATATGTCGATCATCTGCAATCTTATGAAGTTGAAACCAATAAAGAGATGTCACTGATTATCTTCGGTGACGATAATGATAACGCAGCATTAAAGATGTCGCTGCGTTTAGGGGCTTCTGATTTTCTCACAACCAGTGCGAAGGCGATTGAATTGATGCCGCTGTTCTATGCGGTAGCAGAAAATAAAATTGCGTCAACATCTCTGGCAGAAATTTATACGTTTGTTAATACCAAAGGTGGCACCGGCGCGACCACAATTGCCTTAAATAGTGCTGTCGATGTGGCAAAACATACGGATAGTAAAGTGCTCTATCTCGACTTGGATCAATATTTTGGTGTTGCAAACGATTATATCAATCTTAACCCGACTTATAGCCTGACGGATGCGATTAACAGCTACAGCGATTTAGATGATATTTCGATTCAGAGCCTGGTGACCAAACATGAATCAGGCTTAAATCTGCTTAGTTTCAACCCAGATACACATGCAGAGAACTCTGAAAAAGCAAAAGATATTGGCTTGTTGATTCCGGTATTACGCCGTTATTACCAATATATTTTTGTGGATCTCTCTAATGGATTGGATCGTTTGTACATATCGATATTTTCTCAATCGACCAAATTGTTTGTTGTTACTCAGCAGAACTTAATTGCCTTAAAAAATGCATCTCGTATCGTGCACTCACTAAAATATGAATATGGGTTAGCCAATGAATCGATAGTTCTGGTGATTAACCGCTATGAAAAACGCCAGCAAATTAAATTAAAAGATATAGAGAAATCATTTGTTGGCCTGGATATGTTTACTATTCCTAACGATTTTCAGGTTGCGATCGAGAGCGCCAATTTGGGCGAGCCATTTGTACTTGCAAAACCCAATGCCACAATTAGTCAGGCAATACATGAATTTTGTTCACTCTTCTCTGTAGAAATTGAAGAAGAAAAAGGCTGGCTAGGAAAATTGCTCGGATAAATTACTCGGAAGAGTAGGAGGCGGAGATGTTCTTTAAACGTAAAAATATTAATCCTGAATTTCGGGATAAAGCCTTGCGAGCAGAACAAGAAATTGAGAGTAAATCTTCTGCATCAGGTAACGACACTTCGAGGCCAGTAAAAGTGGCAAAAAGTGAATCTCTATCTGAACGGGCTGCACAGCGCCAGGAAAAAATGAAAGTAATGGAACAGGATCGTCGTCAGCTCGAACAAGAGCTGGAAACCAAACATTACTATCATCAGAAACTGCTTGAAATCCTTGATCTGGCACTGCTTTCCAGTCTGGAAAAAGAGACCGCCAAGAAAGAGCTGAATGATGCCGTAATGCAATTAATGGTCGATGATCAGCAACATGCTCTCGGTGCCGAAGGTCGCAAACGGATCATCAAACAGATCGAAGATGAAGTTTTTGGTTTGGGGCCATTGGAACCATTGCTGCACGATCCGACGATTTCCGATATTTTGGTTAATGGTCCGAAAAGTGTTTATGTTGAACGTTTCGGTAAAGTGGAAAAAACGCCGTATACTTTCTTAAATGAGCGCCATCTGCGCAATATTATTGACCGGATTGTAAGCCAAGTAGGCCGCCGTATCGATGAAGCTTCGCCAATGGTCGATGCCCGTTTGCTCGACGGTTCTCGGGTTAATGCAATTATTCCTCCACTGGTATTGGATGGTTCAGCCCTGTCTATTCGTCGCTTTGCTGTGGATAAACTAACCATGCAACATCTGCTTAACTTTAATTCTCTGTCGGAACATATGGCGACCTTTATTGAAGCGGCCGTAACGGGCGAGCTGAATATCTTGATTTCTGGTGGTACCGGTTCAGGTAAAACTACCACACTGAATATTCTCTCTGGCTATATTCCAGAAGATGACCGGATTATCACTATCGAAGATTCGGCCGAACTACAATTACAACAGCCACACGTTTTACGCTTGGAAACCCGCCCGGCTAACCTGGAAGGGAAAGGGGAAATTACTCAACGCGATTTGCTGAAAAACTCATTGCGGATGCGTCCGGATCGTATTGTTCTTGGTGAGGTGCGGGGTGAAGAAGCGGTGGATATGCTGGCAGCGATGAACACCGGCCACGAAGGTTCGCTGGCTACGGTACACGCTAATACTCCGCGTGATGCGCTAAGCCGGATAGAGAATATGTTCTCGATGGCAGGTTGGAATATTTCGACCAAAAACCTGCGCGCGCAAATTGCTTCGGCAATCCATCTGATTGTACAGATGGAGCGCCAGGAAGATGGTAAACGGCGGATGGTGAGTATTTCTGAGATTAACGGCATGGAAGGGGAAATTATCACCATGTCGGAAATCTTTAAGTTTCAACGTCAGGATGTGGATGCCGATGGCAATGTTATCGGTTATTACACCGCTACTGGGGTGATTCCACAATGCCACGATCGTTTGGCCAAACGCGGTATTCATATACCTTTTGATGTGTTTAGCGAAACCTAAACTAAGGAGCTCATGATGCAAGACGATATTACGCTCTTTCTGGTTTTGTTATTTTTTGCGGTGGTTTTTATTAGCCAGGCGCTACTGGTTCCTGCTGCCGGCTCTCAGGCTCGTCATAAACACCTTACCCGTCGTTTAAAACAGACTGAATCTAAGGTTGATGAACAAAGCCGTAAAAAACTGCGTGAACACTACTTAAAATCTTTAAGTCCTACTGACCGCGCGCTGATAAAGATGAAATACTTTGCCACATTGCAGAAAAAAATTGAAATGGGCGGCAGTGGTTGGGAGCTGAGTCAGTTGCTCGGTGTTACGCTACTGATTGATGCACTGTTGGTATTTACTTTGCTGTTTCTAGCTCAGCCCTGGTATCTGATGTTAGCAGCTGTTGTCTTTGTCTGGGTCGTGGTTAACGCATTGCTGCAGTACAAAATATCTACTCGGTTGAACAAGTTTGAAGAACAGTTGCCCGAAGCATTGGATATTATGCGCCGTATGCTTCAGGCTGGGATGCCGATTTCGCAGGCTATTGGTGAAGTGGGCAATGAAATGCCGGAGCCGATTGGTGCGGAGTTCCGCCAGACCTTTAATTTACTCAACTTCGGTTACGATATTCGTTTGGCGATTACCATGATGGCAGAGCGGACCCCGACTGTATCGGTACTGGCATTCTCCAGTGCGGTACTGCTGCAGAAAGAGACTGGTGGGAACCTGTCAGAAAATATAGAAAAGGTCTCTCAGGTGTTGCGCGCCCGTTTTAAACTGGCCCGGAAAATTAAGACAATCTCCGCCGAGAGTCGAATGTCCGCCTGGATTTTGATCCTGGCACCTTTTGTACTATTTTTCGTAATGAGTGTGTTGAATCCCGGTTCTATGGATCCGCTATTTAAGGACCCTCGTGGGGTTAATATGATGATCTATGGTGTTATCAGCCTTTTTATCGGTGCCTTGTGGATGCGGCAAATAATTAATTTCGAGGTGTAAGATGGATACTGTACTCAGCTTTATGCTCGATTTTGCACTCGATCAACAATTTATCTTTCTCGTGCTTGTATTTATCGCCACCACGTTGATCATCGTTTCTCTAGTGCTGTTGGTATCCGGCGGCCAGTCTCCGGTGCGCCGTAAATTAGATACTATCCGCCGTCAGCAACTGGGTGAACGTGTTAAACCATCGCCACGCCGCCTGGGAAGTACGCTGGAGTCACTGGCACCGATAGTTAGCCCCAAATTGTCACTGAATGACTCAGCCCGTGCGCAACTGATGCACGCCGGCTTTCATGATGCAAATGTGCTGACTATTTTTTATGCTCTGAAAGCACTGTCGTTAATTGTTGGGGTAATGGCCGCAGCTTATGTCTATTTTTTGTTACCCGATATAGACCACGGAAGCCTGCTGATCATAGCAGCATTGGCGGTCGGACTATATACACCCAATGTTATCCTGAGTCGACTGGAGAATAAGCGCCAGTTAAAAATCCGCAGTGCAATTCCTGATGCGTTGGATTTGCTGGTAGTTTGTACCGAATCTGGTCTTGGTTTTAATTCCGCATTAAAACGGGTCGCTGAAGAGCTAGAGTTATCACATCCCGAATTTGCTGATGAGCTTGATTCGGTATGTGCCAAAGTAGCTGCTGGAGTGGAACTGGAACATGCATTTGAGGAGTTAATTCGCCGTACCGGAGTTGATGAAATTCTGGGTTTGGTAAAAATGCTAGCACACGCTTCGCGTATTGGTGGTAGCTTGTCGCAAACCTTACGTGAATACACTGAAGATTATCGAGATAAGCGTAATCAGGAAATAGAGGAAATTGCAGCTAAAATTCCGACCAAGATGATCTTTCCGCTACTACTGTTTATCTGGCCCTGCTTCTTTATTGTTGCCGTTGGACCATCCATGATTAGTCTTCTCGATATGTTGGCTTCATAAGCTAAGGAGCGAGTTATGAGTATAAAAAATTCTAGGGTATTCATTCTTGCTTTGCTGTTGGTTGGCTGTGCGAGTGAACCAGATCCTGTTCCATTCAATCGGGATCTCTACACAGGCGAATCTATTGAAACCCTAAACTTGGATAACAAAACTGCTCCGCAAACCGAGCGAGAAGCGATAGAACGCGGGGATAAAGCGCTCAATCAGCAGAATATGGATTTGGCTCTGTATGAGTATATCCGTTCATTGGCATTACCAACCGGAGAATTCAGAGATAGAACCCTGTACACTATTGGCCGGATTCATCAGTCACGTGGCAATCTTGAGTTAGCTCAAAAAGCTTATCTGATGGCGTTGGATATCAACCCCAATAATATTCCGGTACTGGAACAGTTAGGCGCTAATTTCAGTAAAAGCGGTGATGTGGTGCAGGGGGAAAACTTCTTCTTACGAGCGCTTAATGCCGACCAGCTACGTTTGGGTTCTACACAGCAGTTACTTAATCAACCATTAACACCAACGCTGATTAGTAGTTTGGTGGTTGATGGCCGTTCGCCAATCCTCGCTTATCAGGGATTGGGTATTCTGCATGATATAAAAGTTAATCATGTGATTGCTCAGGCGTTTTATCAGCAGGCAATAAAGATCGATCCGAATTCACAGAAAACGCTTATTAATATGGGTTATTCCTACTATATGAGTGGCGACTATGAGCAGGCAGAGAAAATTACGTTGAATGCTCTGAAAATGGTTGGCAATAATCCCAAAGTACAGAACAATCTGGCATTGATTTACCTGGCTGAAGATCGGATTCAGAAAGCGTTAACCACCTTTATGACCCATATGGATACCGCAGAAGCGTTAAATAACGTGGGTTACTTTTTAATCCTCCAGGGCAAGCCGGAAAAAGCAATTCCTTATCTGCAACAGGCGATTGATAAGAAGCCGTCTTATTATAAGATTGCCAATGAAAACTTAGAACGGGCGTTGGCCGAAGTGAGAATGAAGAAAGTTTCTGAGTAGATCTTTGTTGGATAGTTGTCAACAATATTTACTTTAACAAAGCTAATTCGAGGTCAGAGTCAGCGCAGCTGACTCTGACCTCGTTGCATGCTTGGTAGTTATATTCCTTATATATCCTTTAGTCTAATCTCATTTCCCAATCTTTATCCCCAACCACCTTTCACATTAGACATTAGTCTAGATTGTCAACACTTTACTTGATTGTCGACAATTTCAATCGCTATGATGTGTTCAAGCCCAAGAAAAAGAGTCACGACTAAGTATGACCACACAACTAAAAAGCAAAATTCTTTCAGATCGGGAAAATACCAAATCAGAAAATCTGACGGAGTATCTGGTGGAAGCGATTGTGCAGGGGGAATTGCAGCCAGGAAGTAAAATTTCTGAGCCTGAACTGGCTAAGCGTCTACAGGTTAGCCGTGGCCCGCTACGTGAAGCATTGATGCGTCTGGAAGGATTGGGACTGGTTGAGCGTATCCCGCATGTTGGCTCACGAGTGATCGAACTAACCAGTAGTCGGCTGATGGAATTGTACGCTGTGCGTGAAGCACTGGAAGGAATGGCTGCACGTTTAGCTGCGCGCAATATTACGGCAGTAGAGCAACAGGCGCTGGATTCTTTGCTGACGGCTCATGCTGATCATATTAATAATGGTGCGGGTAATAGCTATCTTCATCAACAAGGTAACTTTGATTTTCATTACCAGATTATTAAAGCCAGCCATAACGAAAAACTGGTATCGCTGCTGTGTGATGAACTTTACCACTTACTACGCATGTTCCGCTATCAGTCGCCTCGGGCGATTACCGATCCTCAAGATGCGTTGCGTGAACACCAGAATATTTTACGTGCTATCAATGACGGTGATGAGGAGTTGGCTGAAATTTTGATGCGTCGCCATATCTCAGCCAGCCGCCGTTTTATCGAACGCGAATTATTGGATCATCTATAACAAGGAGCAGGTAATGTCTCTCACTCAAGGACAAAAATTCAGGCAGGCGATTGTTGACAATCATCCGTTACAAATTGTCGGAACCATTAATGCTTACACCGCAATGATGGCCGAGCGAATTGGTCACAAGGCGATTTATCTTTCCGGTGGTGGTATTGCCAATGCTTCTTACGGTTTGCCAGATTTGGGTATTACCACGTTGAATGATGTGTTGGTTGATGTTGAACGAGTGACCAACGCCAGTTCGCTACCGTTATTAGTGGACATCGACACCGGTTTTGGTGGCGCATTCAATATTGCCCGCACTATAAAGTCGATTGAAAAAGCCGGCGCTGCTGCAGTGCATATGGAAGATCAGGTGGCACAGAAACGTTGTGGCCACCGACCCAATAAGGCGATTGTCAGTTCAGCCGAAATGGTTGACCGAATTAAAGCAGCAGTTGATGCACGTAATGACGAGAGCTTTGTAATTATGGCGCGTACCGATGCACTTGCAGTAGAAGGGATTGAAAGCGCAATTGAGCGGGCGATTGCCTGTGTTGAAGCTGGTGCCGATATGATTTTCCCGGAAGCGATGAATGAACTGGGCCAATATAAGCAGTTTAAGCAAGCTCTGGATTCGGCAATCGGCCGTCCGGTACCGATTCTGGCGAATATCACCGAGTTTGGTCAGACGCCACTTTATTCCTGCGAAGAGTTAGCCAGCGTGAATGTCGATATGGTGCTTTATCCGCTCAGTGCGTTCCGTGCTATGAATAAAGCGGCAGATAATATTTATAGTGAACTTCTGTGGAAAGGACATCAGAGAGATGTTATCGACACCATGCAGACCCGTGCCGAATTGTACGATTATCTTAACTATCACCAATATGAGGATAAGCTCGACCAGTTATTCTCTAAATAGCCTGCGATCTACAGCGGGGAAGCCAAAGAAAAGTCATCCAATAACGTGAACTAAGTATTACTGACACCCAATGAGGCAGTCCGAAAAAGAGACAACCAGGATACTTAGCAAAAGGAGCTCAACATGCCGAACAAAGTTTTGGGCGGTGCGGGCCTGCGCGGTCAAAGCGCCGGAGAAACCGCACTCTGTACCGTAGGGAAAACGGGAACGGGATTAACCTATCGCGGCTACGATATTACCGACTTAGCCAATTTTGCAGAATTTGAGGAAGTCGCTCATTTACTGCTACGCGGTCACCTGCCAAATCAACAGGAACTGGTTAACTATCGGGTTCATCTTGCTTCTCGGCGCGGGTTACCTCAACCAGTCATTGATGTACTGGAACGTATTCCACCTCAAGCCCATCCGATGGATGTAATGCGTACCGGTTGTTCAATGCTGGGCAATATAGAGCAAGAGCAGAACTTTGAGCAGCAGTTGAATGCCACTGAGCGTATGCTGGCGTTATTTCCGGCGATCATTTGCTATTGGTATAAGTTCTCCCATTATGGTGTACGGATTGATACCAAAGATCAGTCTGAACTGACCACTGGCGGTTATTTCCTCAAAATGCTACATGGTGAACCCGCCAGTGAACTGCACCGTAAAGTGATGCACTGCTCACTGATTGTGTATGCGGAGCACGAATTTAATGCTTCTACTTTCGCGGCACGTGTGTGTGCTTCCACTTTGTCTGATATTCATTCCTGTATCACTGCGGCAATCGGCACCTTAAGGGGGCCATTGCACGGCGGTGCCAATGAAGCGGCGATGGCCATGATTGAGAACTGGCACACACCTGAACAGGCAGAGCAAGAACTGATGAAAAAGCTCGCCAATAAAGAAAAAATCATGGGTTTTGGCCATGCCATCTATCGTGAAAGCGACCCACGTAACGCGCTGATTAAACGCTGGTCGAAAATCTTATCTGAAGAGTGTGGTGATACCGAATTATTCGCGGTTTCGCAACGGGTTGAGCAAGTAATGAAGCGCGAGAAAGACCTGTTCTGTAACGCCGATTTTTATCACGCTTCGGCGTATCATTTTATGGGTATTCCGACCAAATTATTTACCCCAATTTTTGTGATGAGTCGTTTAACCGGCTGGGCTGCACACGTATTTGAACAGCGGGCTAACAACCGGATTATACGCCCGAGTGCCGATTATACCGGCCCTGAGCATCAACAATGGTTACCTATTGAGCAACGCAAGTAAGCAAATATTAAACAGAAGGACAATAGCATGAGTCAGAATGTAGATTTTAACCAACGTCCAGAGCCGGATCAGTTACTCTGTACCATTGCCGATTATGTGTGCAATCAGTCGATTGAGTCACAAGAAGCCTATACCACGGCACGCAACTGTTTAATCGATACCCTGGGCTGTGGCCTGCTGGCATTGCGTTTCCCCGAGTGTACCAAACATCTCGGCCCGACCGTACCGGGTACCACTGTTCTACATGGTGCACGGGTTCCTGGAACATCGCATGAACTGGATCCGGTAACAGCTGCGTTTAATATTGGCTGCATTATTCGCTGGCTCGATTTTAATGATACCTGGCTGGCCGCAGAGTGGGGGCATCCTTCCGATAACCTTGGTGGCATCCTTGCCATGGCAGACTATCTGAGCCGAGTTGCTGTATCACAAGGCAAAGCGCCGTTGACAATGAAACAGGTTCTGACCGCCATGATCAAAGCGCACGAAATACAAGGTGTACTGGCGATTGAAAACAGCTATAACCGGGTTGGTTTGGATCACGTTCTGCTGGTACGGGTCGCATCTGCCGCCGTGGTTACCCATATGTTGGGCGGCGATCGCCAGCAGGTTATTGATGCAGTTTCTCAGGCATGGGTGGATGGCTGTTCGCTGCGAACTTACCGCCATGCACCTAATGCCGGTTCGCGTAAATCCTGGGCCGCCGGTGATGCGACCTCTCGAGCGGTGCGTCTGGCGATGATTACCATGAAAGGCGAGATGGGGATTCCAACCGTATTAACCGCACCGACCTGGGGTTACTACGATGTGTTGTTTAAAGGTGAAGCGTTCAAAGTTAACCAGCCATTTGCCAGCTATGTTATGGAGAACGTGCTGTTTAAAATCTCTTTCCCGGCTGAATTCCATGCTCAGACTGCTGTCGAATGTGCAGTACGCCTGTATCCTGATGTACATAATCGTCTTGAAGAGATAGAGAGAATTGAAGTCACTACTCATGAATCGGCTATTCGAATTATTTCAAAAGTCGGCGATCTGGCTAACCCGGCAGACCGAGACCATTGCCTGCAATATATGATTGCCGTGCCACTGATTTATGGTGATTTGGTCGCTGAACATTATGAAGATGGTTTCCACCGTGCCGATCCTCGTATCGATCAACTTCGCGAAAAAATGGTAGTGATCGAAGATCAACGCTATTCACGTGAATATTTGGAGCAGGATAAACGCTCGATTGCTAACGCGATTCAGATTTTCTTCAATGATGGAAGCAAAACGGAAAAAGTAGAAGTCGAGTATCCGATTGGTCACCGTAACCGCCGTGAGGAAGGCATTCCGGTATTGGAAGCGAAATTTGAACGCAACCTGAAAACACGCTTCCCGCATGGCCAGGTCAGCAAAATTATGCAGCTAACTCTCGACCAGAAAAACCTGGAAGATACGCCGGTAAATGAATTTATGGATATGTTTGTTATTAACTAAGCTAGCCTGTAATTAACCAATACGGGGGAGGAATTATGCCTACCTACGAGAATGAGTATCGCCGTTCAATAGTCGACCCGCAGGGATTCTGGCTGGAACAAGCCGCCGCCATCGAATGGTATGAGTTTCCGCAGACTGCTTTGGCTGAGGATGAAAATGGTATTGAGCGTTGGTTCCCGGACGGTCAGCTTAATAGTGCATATCTTGCACTGGATTATCATTGTGAACAGGGCCGGGGTGAAAATACGGCGTTAATTTACGATTCGCCAGTATCGGGGACCAAGCAGACTTATACCTATAATCAATTGCGTGATGAAGTGGCGAAAACCGCAGGTATGCTTGCACAGTTAGGCGTGAGTAAAGGGGATCGGGTGGTTATCTATATGCCGATGATTCCCCAGGCAGCGATTGCAATGCTGGCAACAGCCAGGCTGGGGGCGATTCATTCCGTAGTGTTTGGCGGTTTCGCCCCCAATGAGTTGGCGATTCGTATTGAAGATGCAGAACCGAAAGTTGTTCTTACCGCTTCATGTGGTATCGAAATCAGTAAAGTAATTGCGTATAAGCCATATGTGGATCAAGCTATTACCGAAAGTCGCTGGAAACCGGATGCGGTTGTGGTCTGGCAACGGCCACAGCTCGTCGCGGAATTGAACAATTCGAGGGATCATGACTGGACCACGTTGTTGGCTACTGCTCAGCCGCACGATTGCGTGCCGGTTTACGCGACCGACCCGCTTTATATTCTTTATACATCAGGCACTACCGGAAAACCGAAAGGGGTAGTACGTGATAACGGCGGCCACGCTGTTGCGATGAAATATTCGATGAAAACCGTGTATAACATTGAGCAGGACGAAGTGTTCTGGGCGGCATCGGACGTGGGTTGGGTTGTTGGACACTCTTATATTGTCTACGCACCCTTAATCCATGGTTGTACAACCATCCTTTACGAAGGAAAACCGGTGCGTACGCCCGATCCCGCAGCGTTCTGGCGGGTCTGTGAGGAATACCAGGTCAGTGTATTATTTTCGGCTCCAACGGCTTTTCGCGCGATAAAAAAAGAAGATCCGAATGGTGAGCTAATAGGCCAGCATGATCTGAGCAAGCTGCGTACCATTTTTATGGCTGGTGAACGACTCGATCCTCCGACGCTTGACTGGGTAATGGAACATACCGCTAAGCCAGTTATCGATCACTGGTGGCAGACTGAGACTGGGTGGGCAATTGCTGGCAATCCGATCGGTATTGAAGCGATGGCGATCAAACCTGGGTCTGCAACTAAACCGATTCCCGGCTATCAGGTACAGATTATTGATGAAATGGGTTTGCGAGTCGGAGCTAATCATCAGGGATTCGTCGCCTTAAAACGGCCTTTGCCACCAAGTTGTTTACCAACGGTATGGAAAAATCACGATCGTTTTGAATCGGGATATCTGACCCAGTTCCCAGGATATTATGTATCCGGTGATGGTGGTTATTTCGATGAAGATGGTTATCTGTTTATCATGGGCCGTATCGATGATGTCATAAATGTCGCGGGTCACCGGCTTTCTACTGGAGAGATGGAGGAGATTGTCGGTGCTCACAGCGCAGTGGCTGAATGTGCTGTCGTTGGTGTTCATGATGAGCTGAAAGGGCAGCTTCCTTTGGGGTTTGTCGTGCTTAAAGACGGGGTAAAACTCGATGCGGAAACCCTGGAAAAAGAGTTGGTTGAGTCGGTTCGCCGACAGATCGGCGCGGTTGCCTGTTTTAAACACGCCATTGTGGTAGAAAGGCTGCCGAAAACCCGCTCCGGTAAAATCTTACGCCGGATTATTCGTCAGATTGCCGATGGCGAAAGTTATACCGTGCCGTCAACCATTGATGATCCTAGCAGCTTGTCAGAGCTGGAAAGACATTTGCAACACAGTTAACCACTTGTCAAGCCGAAGCCATTCCAGGGTTTCGGCTTGATTTTTTTCAACAGACCCTTAGATTGGGATATAATCGCGCCATTGAATACTCACTGCCTGTTAACTGCATGACTGCCTGCATCATCCGCCGCGCCACCTATAACGATCTGCCTGTATTAGAGCAGCAGATGTATCAGCTCCATGACGAGCATTATCAGGTGAAACCAGAACATTTTAAAACCGCCGATCAAGTACTAGAAGAGAAACGAATCGCCGAATATATCGATGCACCTGATGCGTTGGTTTATGTGGCCGAACGAGAAGGGAAGGTGATTGGTTTTGTCACTGGTCATTTTGGTGAATTAATATCAACGGTCAGTAAACCGGTGATGATGGGCAGTATCGATGAATTGTATGTATTAGCCGAGTATCGTTGTAAGGGCGCGGGTAAGCGATTATTAGATCGCTGTTTTATTGAATTTGAAGATTACGGTGTTAAGCAGGTGTTTGTTGAAGTGTGGGATTTTAATCAGCACGCAATTGAGTTATATCAGCAACTTGGCTTTGAACATCATATTCATTGGTTGAGGAAAGGGTTGTAACCAATGAAATAATATCAGACAAGGGCATTTGCCCTTGTCTGAGTAAACAGCTATTCAATATTCAACGCAAATTTCTCGATGGCATGTGCCACGCCGTCTTCATCATTGGTTAGCGTAATGTAGTCAGCTATTGCCTTGGTTTCTTCAGTCGCATTACCCATAGCAACCGCCAGGCCCGCATATCTCAGCATATGGTGATCATTTTCTGCATCACCTACGCACATAACCTGTTCAGCCGGAACGCCCAGATAATCGGCGATCATTTTGATTCCGGTACCTTTGTTACTTTCAGTATGCAGGAATTCAAGGAACCATGGGGCACTGCGCAAAACCATGAATTCTTCGTAAAGTTCTTTTGGTAAGTTGTCGACTGCTTTGTTTAGTAAATCTGACTCATCTACCATCATCACTTTGTTGATCGGATGATCATCTTCAAGTTGTTCAAAATCGAAAATATTAATTTCAATGCCATTAATATTGGCTTCGACTTCAGTATATTTACTTACTTTAGGGGAAATAAGGCCATGTACCGGGCTAAAGGCGTGAGTATTGACGCCCAGTTCTTTGGCTAGACGCGCTACTTTTTTCGCTCCGGCGCCGTTTATCATTTTGTGATTGACGATTTCACCCGTACCGACATTTTCAACCACAGCACCATTAAAGTGGCACACATAGTCTTCATCCGAAGAAATACCTAATTCAGCCAACTGGCGGCGAATACCAGCAATCGGGCGTCCCGATGCGAGAACGACTCTGATACCTTGCTCACGAGCTTTGGTGATGACTTCTTTGGTACGAGGAGTAATTTGATGTTGGCTGTTAAGCAGCGTGCCATCCATATCCAGTGCGATAATTTTGTACATTGTGTTTCCCGTTAAAATGATTCAGTTATAAAAATTAAATATCGGGCAATAGCTCGAAAAAACGTTGAATAGGCTAAATGAGATACTTGGTTAATTCCAGTTATTTTAGCAAACTGATTTCAAAAACGAGAGGTTTAGTTTGACCTTACTGTCATGCTGAATTAAGGTCTCATCCCGTAAAAGTTCAACCTAGCAGAGAAGTGATTTCGGAGTGTATAAAGTTAACGAAATTTTCCAAACTATCCAGGGGGAAGGAGTCTTTACTGGAGTCCCTGCGGTGTTTATTCGTCTTCAGGTTTGTCCTGTAGGCTGTAGCTGGTGTGATACCAAGCAGACTTGGGATGCATTAGAGGAAGATGAGCGGACATTTGATCAAATCATTACTAAGCAGGGGGACTCGCCATTCTGGACTCAGGCAAGCGCTGAGCAGATTATTGCTATGTATCAGCAGCAGAACTATACGGCTAGACATATTGTCATTACTGGTGGCGAACCTTGTGTGTATGATTTAGTGCCGCTAACGGAAGCTTTTGAAGCGCTGGGCTGCCGTTGCCAGATTGAAACCAGTGCCACCTATCCGGTTAAAGCGAGCTTGGGTACTTGGGTGACAGTGTCACCAAAGATTGCGATGAAAGGCAAATTAGAAGTGTTGGATCAAGCACTGGCTCGCGCCAATGAAATCAAGCATCCGGTTGGTACGGCCAAAGATATTGAACAGCTAGAAAAATTATTGGATCGTGGTGTGGTTTCGCGTGACACTAGTATTGCGCTACAGCCGATTAGCCAGAAGCCGCGAGCTACCGAGTTATGCATTGAAACCTGCATAAACAATAACTGGCGCCTTTCAATTCAGACTCACAAGTATTTAAGCATTGCATAAGAAAACAGGTAAATAATTATGAAAAAAGCCGTTGTCGTCTTTAGTGGGGGCCAGGACTCAACCACTTGCCTGGTTCAGGCTCTACAACAATTTGATGAAGTCGATGCGATTACTTTTGATTATGGTCAGCGCCACAAGCTGGAAATTGAAGTGGCGCAGGATCTGGCTAAAAAGCTTGGTGTGAAAGCGCATAAAGTGATGGATGTTGGTTTGCTTAATGAGCTGGCTATCAGCTCTTTGACTCGCGATGATATCGAAGTTTCCCACGAACTGCAGGCGAACGGCTTACCGAATTCATTTGTGCCGGGGCGCAATATCCTGTTTTTAACTCTGGCGGGTATTTACGCGTATCAGATTGGAGCTGAAACGATTATTACCGGTGTGTGTGAAACGGATTTTTCCGGTTATCCTGATTGCCGTAATGATTTTGTGAAAGCATTGAATGATGCATTAGTACTTGGCATGGATAAAGCGTTAACCATCGCAACCCCGCTAATGTGGCTAAACAAAGCGGAAACCTGGGCCATGGCTGACAGCCTGGGTGCTTTGGATCTGATTAAAAATGAAAGCCTGACCTGCTATAACGGTATCATTGGCGATGGTTGTGGTAACTGCCCATCGTGCGGCCTGCGCAAAGCGGGGCTGGATGAATATTTAGAAAACAAAGAAGCGGTTATGGCTTCTTATTTAAGTAAAATTTCCGAATAATCTTGTGGTTCTGACCCTGAAAGAGTGCCCCGCTCAATATGGATAACTTAGTTAAATCAAGGAACTGATATGTCGTCTAATTTAAAAGCATCGTCTTTAAAAGTGCAGGAATTTCTATCGCAGCACGGCCAGGAATTTAAAGTGCTGCAGTTAACAGCTTCAACTCGGACGTCAGTTGAAGCGGCAGAGGCGATTGGTTGTGAAGTTGCGCAGATTGCAAAGTCGTTGATCTTTCGTGATAAGAAGAGTGATGAACCGGTGTTAATTATTGCTTCCGGCTCTAATATGGTAGATACCCGCAAAGTAGAAAAAGCCTTGGGCACTAAGCTAAGTAAACCCGATGCGGATTATGTGCGAGAGCGTATTGGCTATGTGATTGGTGGCGTTCCGCCTGTTGCCCACAACACCCAAGTCAGAACCGTATTAGATCCGGATTTGCAGGTACACGATATCATCTGGGCTGCTGCAGGTACGCCGAATTCGATGTTTGCCTTAAAACCGCATGATTTGCCAACTCTTACTCAGGGTGAGTGGGTAGAGTTGGCGAAATAATTACTCTTTAATCAACAGCAATCCATTTGGCAGGCTATCACCAAACAGACGCTTTGATTCACCCTGATCAAGTTCGGTTACTTCTTTAACCAGTTCTAACCAGCCTGCCGGAATTTTGAGTCCGGCCATTTTTTCCAGGATCCGTTCACGTTTCGGTTCAGAAATATCCAACAGCCGATCCCCGGTTTTCCGGCTCATCATCACTGCCGCAAATACCAACATCTGATCTTGTTTCCAGTCGAGTTGCAAAAGTTTTTCCAGCCACTGTTCAACTTGAGCTCGGCCAATCACTTTATGTGCGCTACCATAGAAAAGCTGCCGTGCGGCTAAGCGGCCAACTGCCCACCAGTGAGTCTGGCGAAAATCATTCATATTTTGTGCGCGCGAGATAAACCAGTTGGCTAGCAATGTCTTATCTTCTACTTCGAGATGTTCCAGCGAGGCAGAAAGACGTACCATCGCATCGTAGCCCATTTCATGGGCTTCTTTGTTCGCCTTGTTACCACGGTGTGCACCTGGATGAAGATATTTCGCAATGGCGGCTAATAGCTGTTCTTGCTGCTCCTGATCTAATCCACCACTGACGCGGCGCCAGCAAGTCCACCAATCACTCCAGCTTTGATGATCTTTAAACTGAATTCCTTGGTTAAAAATTTCCCACAACTGTTTGATGCGCCATTCATCTACGGCGTCACCGAACCCTGGGCGGAGAGTAAAGCCGGATAAGCGTAGCCAGTGTTTCTCATGTAATTCAGAACGGCGACGGCGCTTTTTCCCTTTGGCCAATGCATCGTAAAGTTCGCGCAGAGTCGAGAAATCCCAGTCGTCACGCTGGCCAAGTAGCTTTTCCAAATCTTTATTCAGACGTTTAATCGCTGCATTATCTTTATTGGCTTTATTACCGCTGTACAATTGGGTAATTAATTCTACCGCTTGATCGAGCTTAGGATTGGGTTTATTTGCCGTATGTTCCTGAGTGGTCGTTTCATGCTTGCGGACTTCAAATTCAACCAGCCAGCGTTGGTTGTTGTCTTCGACACTGACACACTCCAGTTGCAGAGTGCCGACCGTAGTCAACTGACTGGCAAGAAAGACTTCAATACGTTGTTTTTGGTTGGCGGCCAATTCATCCTGCTGTTGACTTTCGAGTGATGTCACATAAGGTGGAAGCGGAAAAAATTGCTCGGTATTAATATCCGTTAACAAGCCGTTTTGAATCGGCGTTGCCGGATGAATTTGATCGTGAGTGGTAGTGAGTAGATTAAATCTGACTGGTTCATCCAAGGTCAGAGCAAAACGACGACTAGTCAGGCGAATTTCCTGACTCTCTTCCGTTCCTTTTGCCAGCAGGCATATGGCGCGATCTTTCCCTTTTTCGGAAAGCTGAAGGAAATAGGAGCGTGCAACACCACCGCCAATTTTGATTTGTGCGCCACGCCGTGCCTTAGCATAAGAGACCGCCCCAAGCGCTACTGAATAATCAGGATGTGGGTTATCCAGTAGCGTAATTGGCTGACCTTTCCACTGCTCGAGAATAGACAGCATCCGCTTTTCTATCAGTGGGCTGTTAAATACGCCGCCGTTAAGCAGTAGTCCGACTGGAATTTGCCACTCGTCATCATTGCCGCTTGCTTGACGGGCAATGTCCTGATGCTGGGATAAAAACTGTGCAACATGGCGCGATACCGCCGGATCCGATACATAAGGTAAACCAAATTCGATGACGGCCCGGTTACGTTGCGTAGGCATTTCAGAAAAATCAGTGACAGGGAAGAAACCATCAATCGCGATTTGTTGTACTTCTTGTTTGGTTAGCGCAACTGATTTGGTACCGCCTAATAATTTTGAACCACTGCCTAATAACGTTAGCCGCGCACTATCCGGTGCGTTTTCTACCAAGAGCGTTTCTTTCGCTTGGCGGGTTTGTTGAATCAGTTTACTTAATCTTGCAGCGGATAATTTTTGCTGACCATTGATGCGTTGTTCAGTCAGGTGAGCCAGGGCAAGGTCAATATTGTCGCCACCGAGCATCAGATGTTCACCAACACCGATACGTTCCAGTTTCAGACCTTGTTCAGCATATTGCGCCGAAATCAGACTTAAATCCGTGGTACCACCGCCGACATCGCACACCAATACCAAAGGAATATCTGTAAGCTTTTCTTCCGCCTGATCACTGAAACGGGCATACCAGTCATAAAAGACCGCTTGCGGTTCCTCGAGTAGCAGGATGTTATCTAACCCGGCTAGTTTTGCCGCTTCCAGTGTCAATTTACGCGCACTCTCATCGAAAGAGGCTGGCACGGTCACCACGACTTCTTGCTGCTCAAGAGGAAAGCTTGGATGGTGAAAATTCCACGATTGACGCATATGATTGAGATAGCTTGCGCTGGCGACTAGAGGAGAGATTTTGTCAGTTTCGTCTGCGGCGCTCCACGGTAATATTGCTTCGCTACGATCGACCGCTTGATGCGACAGCCAGCTTTTGGCGCTCGATACCTGTCGTCCTTCTACCTGAGCACCAAGATTGCGCGCCCATTCGCCAATAATCGCTTCAGCAAAATCACCATTAACCAGTTGGTTTTCCCATGGAAGCTGACGATCACCCGGACTAATCTGACCGATAGCCGGATGATAGCGAAACGAAGGTAGTTGTGGGCGGCGTACCACTTCGCCCGGACCAACTAACTGATCAATTTGAAAAATCTGTACAGGACTGGATTTCAATTCCTTACTGTTTTCACAGTAGGCCATGACTGAATTGGTGGTACCCAGATCGATACCGACTAGATAGCGTGGAGTTGACATTCGTTTTCTCTGATTATTCGAATAAAAAACGGCACCAGAGTTTCTGCTTGCTTAACGCCGATATGTATTCCCACGGAGGGCCGTGGGAACAAGGTATTCAACTCAGCTTATTGGAGACACCGTTTACTTATAAAACTATTACTGGTTTTCGATGTTCGATTCTGATCGAACATCGAACTCAACCTGCCATTTCTGGCCATTATCACTGGCAATCGCTTCAAGACGTAGTGTACCGACTTCCGTCACGCTTGCTGCCAGAGTTACAGGTACCACTTGCCCCTGATTACGGCCTTCAGATACCGGTAGTGTCATCAGAATTTCCGGTAGTTCAATCAGTTCATCAACACCCCAGGATTCAAGATGAACCCCGGCATGATCATCACGGCGCACCGTTGACCCAAAGAACTGGAATTGTACTGGCTGGCCGATAACCAGACCAAATTCCTGGCTGTTGATACTCACGCTTGCGCCTTCTTCCATTCCAAATGGAGCCACACAAATGGCTTCCAGTGGCGGTGCCATGCCTGGAATAGCCGGCATTGAGCTTTCAATTCCCACGTAGTAAGAAGAGGCGATACCACCACGGATGCGTACACCGTCACCTTTACGCACAGAGCTGTAATAGGCAGCACCTTCGGCTACTGCGAGATCAAGATCAGTGCCTTGCAACTTTTTCGCTTGCGAAGCTTGAGCATCATCTAGCCAGCGGTTGATGGTGTTAAACAGGCGATCAGAAAGCAGCGGAGATTTTAGTACCCCACCATTAAATAATACCGCACTCGGCTTGATAAATTCAGCGCTGATGGATGCACCAGGCATTCCTGCGAACGACATATCAAACGGGGCTGCTTCAGCTTGTTGGTTGGCGCTGGCTTGCTTAGATAAAAATGCAGCGATATGCCGGGTAATACCTGCATCCTGTGCGTAAGGTAAACCCATTTGCGTCAGCGCGCCACGGGCGCGTTCAACCGGGCGATCACTTACTGCAACCACAGGGAAAAAACCGTCAACTAACGTTTGTTGCACTTCTTCGCGGGTCAGTTCGGTTTTTAACGTTGCACCAAGCAGTTTTGAACCACGGCTTGGCACGACAATCGATACGTGCTGAATATCGTTATCACCTAGCAAAGTCTCTTTAGCATCACGACACGCATGCATCATTGCCTGAACCTGCCAGTTTTGCAGTTCTTTGCCTTCCTGGGCCAGTTTCATCTTCAAACGGTAGGCGAGGGCGAGATCCATATTGTCGCCGCCAAGTAAGATATGTTCACCAACGGCGATACGATTCAGTGCCAAGTTGCCGTCTTCTTCGGTGACTTCAACTAAAGAAAGGTCGGTTGTACCGCCGCCGATATCGACCACTAGGACGATATCGCCAACGTTAAGCTCATCGCGCCAAGCGTCACCGCTTTTGTCAATCCAGCTATATAATGCTGCCTGAGGTTCTTCCAATAGCGTCAGATGTTCAAAGCCGACCGAGCGTGCCGCTTCTGCCGTTAATTCACGCGCTGCCGGGTCAAATGAGGCGGGAATAGTAATTGTCACATCCTGCTGGGTTAAGAAAAATTCCGGGAATGTAAAATTCCAGCTATCAACCAGATGGGAAAGATACAGTTCGGTTGCTTCGACGGGGGAAATTTTCTCCACCTCTTCCGGACTGCCAGCAGGAAGAAAAGCTTCTTTACGGTTAACGCCACCATGGCACAACCAGGATTTGGCACTGGCAACCAATCGAATCGGTGTTTTGCTACCGAGGTTGCGTGCAATCGCCCCCACTAATGCCAGCGGTTCTGCTGTCCACGGTAAAGTTCGTGAACTGGCTGACATTTCATGCTCGTGCGGCTGATAAATAAACGATCCTAACTGGTTAAGTGATTCAACCGTACCTGGCGCTGTCATTTGTGGGATCGAAAAAACATGAACATTTTGCGCATCATCCTGATGATCGACATAGGACAATACACAGTGAGTGGTACCTAAATCGATACCAACACTAAAACGGGGAGTGTATTCCATTACAGTTCTACCTCTGCTGGTGCGATCACTGTCGCATCGTAATCCTGAGATACTTTCGGCAGATTCATTCCGGTTACCTGCCATCCTTTATGAATTAAGGTTCCGTTAAATGGCGCAGAACCTGTTACGTTACCGATGAGGCGAATTTGCTGCGGGTTAAAGCCTTCTTCAATACGAATACGCGATTCTTCTTCTTCGCTACGAATTGGCGTCACGGAGACGTAATCTTTTAATACTTTCTGACCACCGCTATGGATAACGCGCGCGGCCGCACCCACTTCTTCGTCCGAATATGCGGCGACATCTTCGTTCAGGAAATCAACTAAACGCGCTTCTTTCTGGAATAATGCCAGCAACTGCATCGCAGATTCTGTTGAAGTGCTGTGTACTTTCGATTCAACCTGCACGACTTTTTCAACCACTTTTTCTACTTCAACGACTTTCTCTACTTCGACGATTTTTTCAACCGGTTTTTCTACTTCAACAATTTTTTCCACCTGTTTCTCGACAACTTTACCTTTGCGTGTTGCCGCAACAATTAGCAATAGAACACTGCTTGCCGCTAGGCCGGCATGAAGCATGTCAAAAGTCTGAGGAATTACATTTATATCGAAATTCATAACATTATCTCTGTCTTTTAATCCTGTTCCGCCGCTGATGATGTTCACTCAGCCACGGACTCGATGTACTTATACTCAAGTAAAATATGATCGAATATTACCATAATCGCCTAATTTGGCAGGTGTTGATTACACTTAATTCTTTCTAATCAGGTTTATTAGGCCATTATTTATCCAATGAATACATGAAAAAGGGATAACCAATCGATTTTTTCACGTATTTCGGTATGATCGCGCGGAACCATAACAAGGATCGTAGAGCTGTGAATCATAATCGTATCGTCTGTTTTGACCTGGAAATGTGCTGCTGGAATGAGGATGGCGTAGGAACGACCGGAGAAATCATTGAGGTGGGTCTGGCCGAGATTGACGTAGAAAAAGGCGAAATAGTTAAGCGCGCGCAATATTTCGTTAAGCCAGAGCAGGATGAAATATCTGCTTTTTGTACGCAACTTACCGGTATTAATCAGCGCAAGATCGATAAGCAAGGAAGACCACTGGAGCAGGTGCTTAAGTCGATGATTAAAAATTTCGGCGGGGCGAATAAAATTTATGCTTCATGGGGGCGAGATGATCTAATTTTGCGCAAAGAATGCCAAGCTAAAGGCCTGGATTTTCCATTTCGTGAATTTATCAATCTGGCAACATTGTACCGAATTCAGCATCGGTTGAAAGATAAACGAATTGGCCATCGTGAGGCACAGGAAAATCTTTCTATCGAGTGGGAAGGGCGCCAGCATTCCGGTTATGTCGATGCTTATAACCTCGCTAAACTGGCGCTGACTATGCTCTAATTGAAGCTATTTTAGCGCTGATCAGCTGAAGTTAATTTCGCACGGATAAACGTACTGTGATCGACATAAAGCAGCTCGGCTACTTTACGAATGACCGCATCTTCAAGTGGGTCAATTACCCCGTCGGCATGTGCCACGTCCCACATTGCTTTGATTAACTCAAACCGTTGTTGCTGGCTCAATTCACGCAGTTGCGAAGTGAAGTCGTACAGCGATGCCGTATGTTTAATTTTCTCTCGCGCCTCAGCTAATAACAGCTCGCATTCGGTCGCCGCCAGTTGAGTCAGCGCTTGCAACAAACTGAGCTTAGCTTTGCTTTCTGCATCATCAACCGCATAATCGGCACCGGACACTTCACAGAGTAAACAGGCGATTGCCAGATTTGGATTTTCTTGAGTGCGGGCAGAAAGGTCATTACCTTCAAGCATCTGCTTAAACAGGGAAGTGATTGTGGAAAACATAATCGAGTCCTACTTACTATCTATTCGGTTTCATCATCGAGCATCTCAAGCATTTCGACAACTTCAGAGGGGAAATGTTCATGAGCATAAAGAACTAATGCCAGAATAGCCTGCTGTTTATGCTCTAGCGACGCCTTCTCTAGAAAAATATCCATAATGCGTTTTTTAATCAAGGTGATTTCGTGCTCAACGAAACCTCGACCTTCGTCATCACCCTGATTATCTTCCGGCGCATTGTCAAACTCAAGGAACAGAAGATCCTGCTCGTCTCTTACCTCAATCAAACGCTCAGGCAACCACTCTTCACCAGTAACGATTTCAGGATCATGTCCTTCTGGTAATGACGTTAACATTTGCATAAGTTGCGAGGCTTTCACTGGCGATTCTCTTTAGGATTTATGCTGTTATTGTAACGGCACTCTTAGCTTAATTTTAACTGTTATCTGAACATTTTGAGTGTGAGTGAGCAAAAAATTGGCAAAAAAAGACCAGCACTGGAGGCTGGTCAAGGCTGTCTACTACTAGGTTGGGAGTAGGGATAAAATTATGCAGTTAGCGCGGCAAGTTGAGTCTGAGCGCTAGCAATACCTTGTTTTGCAGGTTCTTCGCCCATGTTCAGTGCTTCAGCGTAAACAAACTCAACTTCTGTGATACCGATAAAACCAAGAATGGTTTTTAGGTATGGCGTTACAATATCAGTTGCTGAATCTTTATGGATGCCGCCGCGCGTAGTAATTACAACAGCTTTCTTACCCTGAATCAGACCCTGAACACCGGCTTCAGTGTATTTAAAAGTAACACCAGCACGAGCGACTAAATCGAACCAGTTTTTCAGCTGAGTCGGGATAGTGAAGTTATACATTGGCGCGGCAATAACTACGGTGTCTGCTTGTTTCAATTCGTTAATTAAGGTATCAGAAAGGTCAACGAACGCTTGCTGTTCAGCCGTTAAATCCTCTGTCGCACGCAGTGCAGTTGCAATTGCAAAATCCAATACAGGTAGTTGATTTTCAGCCAAATCGCGTACTGTTACATCAGATGCATCAAATTTATTGATGTATTCATCAACAAGTTTAGTAGATTGAGAGTAACCGCCAAGGATACTTGATTTAAGGGCTAACACTTTAGACATAATAAAATTCCTGATTAACGTTTGTTGGTATGGAGTTAGTCTATCCAGATATTCCCGGTAGCAGAAGACGATAACTTTGCTCAACTTATTCAAAAAATTTGAATATCGGCTCTGCGTGTGTTGTACGGCGTTTATGGTACAATTCGCGGTTAATTAATAGATCCTGTGAACTGATACACAATTCCATCGGTTCAGACATGAAGAGATAGGGTTAGTTTTGAATTCAAATAATGCGCAGGCCAATAGTGCCCAAACTTTGTTGAAAGCCGTCGCTGACTGTATGATGCGTGATCGTTTCCGCCTGACTAAGCGTATTCACGGCGCACAGAAAATTAAAAAGAATGAAGCCAAGGCAGCGGTATTTGATGAAATTGCATTAGATATTGCGCAGTCGATGGCACAAGCCGAAGCGCGAGCCAATCACAGAGCCACCATCAATTATCCTGAAATTCTGCCTGTCAGTCAGAAAAAAGAGGACATAGCCAAAGCGATTGAAAATCACCAGGTGGTGATCATTGCCGGTGAAACCGGATCGGGCAAAACGACCCAGATTCCTAAGATTTGTGTCGAACTGGGCCGTGGAAAATTTGGTTATATCGGCCATACTCAGCCGCGTCGTTTGGCGGCTCGTTCGGTTGCGTCACGAATTGCCGAAGAAACACAAACTGAATTAGGCAGCTTTACTGGTTATAAGGTTCGTTTTAATGACCAGGTATCAGACGATACTCAGATCAAACTGATGACCGATGGTATTCTGCTGGCCGAAATTCAGAATGACCGTTTCCTCAACCAATATGACACGATCATTATCGATGAAGCGCATGAGCGCAGTCTGAATATCGATTTTATTCTTGGCTATCTTAAACAGTTGTTGCCACGTCGCCCGGATTTAAAAGTGATCATTACTTCGGCAACCATCGATCCGGAACGTTTTTCTAACCATTTTTCTAAAGCACCGATCATAGAAGTTTCAGGCCGTACCTATCCGGTGGATACTCGCTATCGTCCGTTAGCGGGTGAAGATGAAACTGATCGCGACCAGCTTGAGGGCATCTTTGAAGCGGTCGATGAACTGAATGATGAAGGGCCGGGCGATATCCTGATCTTTATGAACGGTGAACGTGAGATTCGAGATACCGCTGAAGCGCTTGAAAAACGCAATCTGCGCCATACGGAAATCGTCCCGTTATACGCGCGCCTTTCTTCCGGTGAACAGAATAAGATTTTTCAGCCACATACCGGACGCAGGATTGTGCTGGCGACCAACGTGGCCGAAACATCGTTAACCGTACCCGGAATTAAATACGTGATTGACCCCGGCACCGCACGTATCAGCCGCTATAGCTACCGTACCAAGGTTCAACGTTTACCTATCGAGCCGATTTCTCAGGCCAGTGCTAATCAGCGTAAAGGTCGTTGTGGTCGTGTCGAAGCGGGTATCTGTATTCGACTCTACTCAGAAACGGATTTTAATTCCCGTCCTGAATTCACCGATCCGGAAATTCTGCGCACTAACTTGGCTTCCGTTATCCTACAAATGACGTCGCTAGGTTTAGGCGATATTGAAGCATTCCCGTTTGTTGAAGCACCGGATAAGCGCAATATCCAAGACGGGGTGCGTCTGCTAGAAGAGCTGGGGGCCCTCGAAGAAAGTCGGGCAGGTGATAAGAAGAAACTAACCGCTATTGGCCGCCAGTTATCCCGTTTGCCAATTGACCCGCGCCTAGCCCGGATGGTGCTTGAAGCGCCGAAGTATGGTGCATTAAAAGAGGTGATGATTATTGCCTCTGCGCTATCGATTCAGGATCCGCGCGAGCGTCCTGCTGATAAACAGCAGTCTTCCGATGATAAACACCGCCGCTTCTTTGATGAAGATTCCGATTTTATTACGTTGGTTAATCTGTGGAATTACATCAATAAACAACAAAAAGAGTTGGGTAGTAACCAATTCCGCCGCCAGTGTAAATCCGATTACTTAAACTTCCTGCGTGTGCGCGAGTGGCAGGATGTCTATTCGCAACTGCATCAGTCAATGCGTGAAATGAACTTCAAGCTTAATGATGAACCTGCTTCTTATCAGGGCGTTCATGTGGCCATTCTGACCGGCTTACTGTCACACATTGGTGCCAAAGACGCGGAAAAGCCGGAATATCAGGGTGCACGTAATGCCCGCTTTAATATATTCCCTGCATCAGGATTGTTTAAAAAGCAACCAAAATGGGTAATGTCGGCTGAGCTGGTTGAAACCTCGAAACTGTGGGCTCGTATTGTGGCAAAAATTCAACCAGAATGGGTTGAACCGATCGCCAAGCATCTGATTAAACGTAGTTATAGCGAGCCGCATTGGTCGAAAAAGCAAGCGGCAGTGATGGGCTATGAAAAAGTCACATTGTACGGAATTCCAATCGTCGCTAAACGTTTGGTCAATTATGGCAGTGTAGATCCAACCTTGAGCCGTGAGATTTTTATTCGCAGTGCTCTGGTGGAGGGTGACTGGGAAACGAAACATAGCTTCTTTAAACAGAATCGCCGCTTGCTGCAGGAAGTGGAAGAGCTAGAGCACAAATCTCGCCGACGCGATATTCTGGTTGATGATGAAGAACTGTTTCAGTTTTACGACCAACGCGTAGCAACCGATGTGGTTTCCGGGCGTCACTTTGATACCTGGTGGAAACAAGCTCGGGTTAAACAGCCGGATCTGCTTAATTTCGAAAAAGAGATGCTGTTAAAAGGCGATGCCAGCCATATCACCGAACTGGATTATCCTAATTTCTGGCACCAGGATAAGTTAAAACTCAAGCTAAGTTATCAGTTTGAACCGGGTGATGATAGTGACGGTGTCACAGTCCACATTCCGCTGCCGTTGCTTAACCAGGTCGAACCGGCAGGATTTGATTGGCAGATCCCAGGATTACGTCATGAACTGGTGGTCAGCCTGATTAAATCCTTACCAAAGACGCTACGTAAAAACTTTGTACCTGCGCCTAACTATGCTGATGCGTTTCTAGCTCGGGTAACACCACTACAAATGCCGCTATTAGATGCATTGGAGAAAGAACTGCGTCGTATGTCTGGTGTTGAAATTCCGCGAGAGGCCTGGAACTTTGACCAGATACCCGCTCACCTGAAAGTGACATTCCGCGCGGTTGATCATAATAATCGCAAACTTAAAGAACATCGCGATCTGTACGAGTTGAAAGAAAGCCTGAAAGAGAAAGTTAAAGAAACACTTTCGAAAGTAGCGGAAGACGATATCGAGCAACAAGGGCTAAAAACCTGGAGCTTTGGCGAACTACCTAAAGTTTATCAGCAAAAACGCGGTGGCTATGAAGTCAAAGCGTATCCGGCGATTGTTGATAATAAAGACAGTGTCGGAATTGCTCTGTTCGATAATGAAGAAGAGCAACAGCGTGCGATGCAAGCGGGCCAACGCCGCTTGGTTCTGCTAAATGTACCTTCGCCGATTAAATATCTGCACAGCAATCTGCCGAATAAATCCAAGCTGGGTTTGTACTTTAACCCATACGGTAAAGTAATGGATTTAATTGATGATTGTATTGCCTGTGGTATCGATAAGCTGATCGATGAACAGGGGGGGCTGGCTTGGCAAAGTGAACGGTTTGAAGCGTTAAAAGAGCATGTTCGCGCTGAGCTGGGTGATACGGTGGTCGATATCGCCAAACAGGTCGAAGCGATTCTTACCACCGCTTTTCAGATCAATAAAAAACTCAAAGGTAAAATCGACTTTACTATGGCGTTTGCTTTGTCCGACATTAAAGCTCAGGTTGAAGGGCTGATTTTTAAAGGATTCGCAACCGAATGCGGCTATAAACGCCTGCCGGATATTCTTCGTTATTTGAAAGCGGTCGAGCGACGCTTAGAAAAACTGCCGATCGATCCGAATAAAGATCGTCTTCATATGCTCAAAATTGAATCCGTACAACAAGATTACAAGGAATTACTGAATAAAATTCCTAAATCAGTCACAGTGCCAGATAAGGTTAAAGATATTCGCTGGATGATTGAAGAGTTACGGGTTAGTTTTTTCGCTCAACAACTTGGAACACCTTATCCGGTTTCAGACAAACGTATCAAAAATGCAATTGATGAATGTTAATTCGTGACCACAAGTGATAGTTAAACTGGCTTTCGGAATAATATTTGCTAAGTTCTGTTTAACTGTCACTAAATTAACGAATCCGGTTTAATCAATGCTCAAGATCGGTAACAAGTTGCCACCTGATAAAATAACCGGCCAAAAAGGTTGATATTATGAAAAAATTATTGATAGCTGCGGCTCTTTTAGCTTCATCTTCCAGTGTATATGCAGACGCCTTTATCTATGGTGGTGCTTCTGCCGGATCATCGAGTTTTAATGGTGGGACAGGTTCATCATATTCCGTTCATGCCGGAACTGGGATTCTGCCGTTTATGGGCCTGGAAGCCGGTGTAACCCGTTCAGGTGAAATGGACACAGCAAGTAACGAATCAACGGAAGTAACAACCATGTATGTGGCACTTAAACCAAGTGTTGAACTCGGCCCACTACAAATTTACGCCAAGGCCGGATTGCACGGCTGGCAAGAAACCGTTAGTAATGATCAAGGTGAAACTAAAGATGATGGTGTGGGGCTGACATACGGTGTTGGTGTTGAATACTTTGTTGAAGGTCCTTTGTCATTTGGCGCTAGTTACCAAACTTATACAATGGGTAGTAAGGATTTGAGCAATTTAACGCTTAATGCGACGATGCATATCTTTTAAAACCAAAAGATATCTGTAATCGGTTTCATTGTTTGTTGTAATTGTGATCCAGTCTCTTGGTCGATTGATTCATATAGTTTAACCTGCAGTTTTTATTTATTACGTATTTCGGGAGAGAGCAGGTGAGCTACTCAGATAAAAAAGCCGTCATCTTTGATATGGATGGGGTGATCATTGATTCAGAACCATTTTGGCGTGAAGCGCAAATTAGCACGTTAGCCGAATATGGCGCGGTTGCAACAGTAGAAGATTGCATCAAATACACTATGGGTAAAAGGATTGATGAGTTAGCTCAAACTTGGGTAGATCTGCATAATTTGGCGATTGACGGTAAAACCTTAGAAGTTCAGATTGTTGATAAGTTAAGCAAACTTATTGAACAAGGCGGACAGGCTTTGCCGGGGGTCAATGAGCTACTTGAAACGCTGAAAGCTAAAGGCTATCGAGTCGCACTGGCCACTTCGTCAACTAATGCCTTAATTGCAACCGTATTAGGTAAACTGGAAATTCGTCACTATTTTGACCAGGTGTGCAGCGCTGATGATGAAGAACACGGTAAGCCTCATCCTGCTGTTTATCTGAAAGCGGCGAAAAAAATCGATGTTGCGCCAAAAGATTGCATTGTTATCGAAGACAGCGCGACCGGCATGATTGCTGCCAAAGCTGCATCGATGACCACTTTCCTGGTTAGTCATGAAACACATCTGCCAAAATTCAGTTTAGCCGATGGTAATTTTGAAACACTGCATGAAGTGATTGCATTGATCTGATCAACGGCCACCAATAAGCCGAGTTAATACACGAAGTGTTATGCAGCTGCATTCCCTTTCAGCCACTAACTCGGCTTGCTAGCGCATACTACGAAAGTGATAGCCAGCGAGCAGCCTGATGTATTCAAGCAAGAGAAGCTAACGTTATGAATAGATATGAAACTGATTCATCAGAAACACGATATGAGCCTGGGTCTGAAGATAAAGTACTCGCAAATAAGCTTGGTATCATAAGTTCTGAAGAAATGGATGACGTTGAAGCGATTCTGCTAACTAAATTATATGAAAAAATTTTTGTGGGAAACGATGTTGAGCTAACGCTGACTTTTACTGGTATTGCAGATTGGCATAAGCAGTGGCTGGGTAACGTCTATGAATGGGCAGGGATGGTCAGAAATGTCGATATGGGTAAAGGAGGATTCCAATTTACATCTCCACTCCAGATCGGAAGATGTATTGATCTGTTTGAGCAGGATTACTTGTCAAAATTCGAAAGTATCCCAGATATGGACAAGGAAGAATTTGTGTCTTATATGGCTAGGAGCCACATTGAACTTATCCTGATCCATCCATTTCGAGAAGGGAATGGCAGAATAAGCCGACTACTTATGGACGTGATGTGCGAAAAGGCAGGGTTAGGGCTATTAGATTACAGTTTGTGGGACAAACACAAAGACTTCTATATCGCTTCTATCCAAGCTGGTGTGGCTCATGAATTTCAGCATATGGAAAGACTGGTTAGAGACACCATTAGCTAGCTAATGATAAGGCGCTATACTTTCGCTTGTTTGCTTTTAGACGCTGTTCAATATTTTGAACGGGGGATCCTGTCTCAATTGCAGTCGAGCTTGCCACCGCACGATAAATCATTTTTTGAGTGATTTTCTTTTTTTCTGTTTTCATATTTTTCCTGCTAAAAGCAATGCCATATATTATTGATGCTACATTACATACTGCTATTTTTCAATCGACATAACCTTGGATGGGGCATTATTACATTCATCGATAAGACAGTGAATAAAAAGATACGAGCCACTTCAGGGTGGCTCGTATCCTTAGATAAGTAACCAAACTAGAGGTAACGATTTTTCAAATGATCCTTAAAATACTCAGGATTAAGAGTTTCACCCGTTGCCGCTTTCACCAGTTCATTGGTTGTGAGCAAGCTACCTTTACTCCAGATATTTTCAGATAGCCAATTGAAAATGGGGGTTAAATCACCAGATTTGATCGCAGAGCTAACATCAACCGTTTTCTTCATCGAGGCCATAAACTGCGCCGCATACATCGCCCCTAACGTATAGCTTGGAAAATAGCCAAATGCGCCATCCGTCCAATGAATATCCTGCATACAGCCATTTTGATAATTGCCTTCGGTCGAAATACCCAGTGATGCCTGCATTTTTTCATTCCACAGTTCAGGGACATGTTGATGAGTAATCACGCCATTCATCAGGTCTCGCTCAATTTCATAGCGTAGAATTACGTGAGCCGGGTAGGTGAGTTCATCGGCGTCCACACGGATAAATCCTTTTTCCACACGGGTATATAAACGCTGCATATTCTGTGTAGAAAACAGCTGTGCCTGGCTGTTTGCAGAGAAATGTTTAGCGGCTAAGTCAGCGAGTAGTGCGATAAATTCTGGGCTACGGCCAATCTGCATTTCAAAAAATAGCGATTGAGATTCATGAATGCCCATAGAACGAGCTTCGCCCGCCGCTAAACCAGCTAATGCTTTAGGTAACCCCTGCTCATAACGAGCATGACCGGTTTCATGCACGATGCCCATTAATGATTGTACGAACTCGTTTTCATTGTAGCGGGTAGTGATGCGTACATCTGAAGGAACGCCACCACAGAATGGGTGAACACTTTCATCAAGGCGACCATGGTTAAAATCGAACTGGAGCAATTCCATAACCTGCTGACCAAGCGCTTTTTGAATCTCTCGCTGGTAATGACCGGTTGGTAATACGACCGACTCTGGTGCCTGTTTATCAATGCTTTGCTCGACCAAATCAGGAAGCCAGCTTTTTACATCACTAAAAACCGTATTCAGCTGTTCAGTCGTGGTTCCGGGTTCATAGAGATCGAGCATCGCATCATAAGCGGTGGTGTTATTCGCCTGCGCTCGAATTTGGGCTTCTTCACGGGATAACTCAACAACGGCAGCCCAGTTATGAGCAAACCCGGCCCAATCATTTTCTTTTCGTTGGGTACGCCAGGCATGTTCACACTTTGCTCCCGCAAGAGATTTTGCTTCCACTAAATCGGCAGGTAACACATTGGCGTTATTATACTGACGTTTAAATTCACGCAAAATCGCCAGTTGTTCATCGGATAATGTTTGCTGCTCAGCATCGTCAATCCACTCTGCGATTTGTGGCTGAGTCATTAAGTGATGAATGTGAACATGAAGTTCTGCCATTGCCTGTGCTCGCGCTGCTGCACCGCCAGATGGCATCACAGCTGCCTGATCCCAACCACAAATGGCGGATAGATGGTTAAAGTTTGCGACTTTTTTACTATGAGAAACCAACTTATCGAATGCGTTCATATTTCACCTTTCTTCTCATTGCCGCAACGTCATGGTTCGGCTAACGAATTATTTTTGTCATATTTAACAGGCAAACTAACCGAATTGAGAATGAATATCGAGAAGTTTATGCCTGGAGCCTTCGCTCATCTTGTTGCTGCTAATCTTGCACTCGTCACACCTAAAACGGACCATTTATTGCCAAACTACTGTCGTCGGGTATTACCGCAGTATCAACGCTATGTTGAGTTGGGAGCCGTTTCGCCAGATTTTCCCTACCTAGCGCTCACCAATAGTGAACAGGTGAAATGGGCAGATCGGATGCATCGCCAATATGTCGATGTTTTTCTTAAGCTTGCTATCTATCATGTCAAATCATTAGAGGGGATGGAACAAGATATTGCTTATTCCTGGCTTAGTGGCTACCTATCACATGTGATTGCCGACATTACTATTCACCCGGTGATTGAAAGGACGGTTGGCCACTATCTGCAAAACAAGCAGGCACATCGGTTGTGTGAAATGCATCAGGATACCTATATCTGGCAACGAATGTCGTTAGGCGAGATCGGGACCAAAAGCTGGTTAACCAATCATTTACTTTTCTGTACTTCACTTGACGATAAAGCGTCGCTGGATCCGATTATTCGCAAAGTGTGGCAAGAGTCGTTAGAGCTTGCTTTTCCCATTGAAGCTAATCCGCCAGATATCAATGGCTGGTTGCAGAGTTTTATTAAAGTAATTGGTTTGGTTGAAGATAATTACCGTCTGTTTCCGCTTTCTCGCCATGTCGCTGCTTTTTTAAAATTGACCTATCCCAAGGTCAGTGAACTCCAGCCCGGTTATCTGTACCAATTACCTACACCAGCAGGGGCAATGAGCTATGATGAAATTTTTGATCACTGTGTAACGCAGATTATCAGTTATCAGCAGCGACTGTATCATTCGGTATTTGACGATCAGCCGCTGAGCTGGGTAAAAAATTGGAGCCTGGATACGGGGCTGTGCCCAGAAGGAGTTCTGAGCACCTGGCAACATTTAGAGGCTGCTGATCTTTAGAGAGCAGAGAGGTTGGCACAGTTGACTTTAAGATTTCCTTTCAATGCGTTCAGTAAATTATCGACTGCACATTCAACCATATCAAAGCGGGTTTCATGAGTAGCAGAACCGATATGAGGCAGTAAGAAGGTGTTCTTCAACTGGCAAAGCGGTGAATCACTTGGCAGCGGTTCCTGTTCAAACACATCCAGACCGGCAGCGGCAATTTTTCCTTGCTGCAGAGCTTCAATAAGAGCGGGTTCATCAACAATTTGGCCACGGGCAATATTGACAAACACGGCATTAGGTTTCATCAAGCCCAATTGCTTGGCACCAATCAGATGGTAGGTAGCATCGGTTAGAGGAACCAGCACTACAACAAAATCACATTTTGCTAGCAGCTCATTTAGCTCCAGATAGGTGGCTGACAACTTCTGTTCGGCACCTGCATGGCGGCGGCGGTTATGATAATAAATTGGCATATCGAAACCAAAATGGGCACGGCGTGCTAACGCCATGCCGATTCGGCCCATGCCGATAATACCCTAAGTTTTACCATGCACATTGATACCGTAATGCGATTCACCGACCGGGCCTTGCCATTCGCCATTACGAACAAATTGATCCAATTCAGCAGCGCGGCGGGCAGCACCCATCATCAGCATAAAAGCAGTGTCTGCTGTGGTTTCCGAAAGCACCGAAGGCGTATGCATTAATGGAATTTTACGTTGGGAAAGATAGGTGACATCAAAATGATCTAGGCCCACCGAGATCGTTGATACGGCTTTCAAATTTGGCGCCAGATCAAACCATTCGTTAGGAATAGCTTTGCTTGAACCAACCATTCCATCGGCTGTTTGCATCGCTTGTTTGAACTGTTCAAAATTGTCGTCGCTGATTCCATCAAAAAAAGAAATGTTCGCTTGTTTAGCCAGGCGGTCAAGTTCACTTTGTGGGATACGTTTGTAGACAATGACATTGGGTAACGACATTCGGGTTCCTCAGAGTAAGGTTCATTTTATTATTGTTGTTAACTACATTAACATTAGTGACCTTTATGTAACTATATATTTGTAAAAAATTAGTTTGTGCGCGGTAGTTGAGTTGTGTATATACTCAGGTCTGTTCTCTTCATCGTGCTTTGTTTTTTGCGGAGTCATTCAATGCATATAGTTAATTTCGAAGCTTTTCTTATCGCAATCACCATACTTACTTTAACTCCGGGGCTTGACACTGCTCTGGTTATTCGCAACACATCGCGCGGGGGCTTTGCAGATGGAACCGTCACCAGTTTTGGGATCTGTTTTGGCCTGTTTGTTCATGCCACTTTTTCCGCTATTGGTGTGTCTGCTATCTTGGCTTCCTCAGCACAGCTGTTCCAAATCGTAAAATTTATTGGCGCGGTCTATCTGATTTGGCTCGGTGTTTCCAGCCTTCGTTCCTTACGCCATACAGGTGGAGGATTGGTGGTTGAAGCGAAGCATAGCAATAAATTGCAGCTGAAACGTTCATTACGCGAAGGCTTTTTGTCCAACGTACTGAACCCCAAAACAGCGGTTTTCTACCTGGCTTTTTTGCCACAGTTTGTCGATCCACACTATTCTCTGTTAGGGCAATCACTATTGATGGCGAGTATTCATTTTGTGATTGCCATGATCTGGCAATGCAGCCTGGCAGGTGCGTTAAGCAAAGCCAAAGCCTTGTTAAAAAATTCATCATTTATGCGCTGGATGGAAGGGATAACGGGTGGGGTATTGATCGCTCTGGGCGTTAAGTTGTTGCTGGAGCGCCGCTAAAGATAGTATTTATAATGCTGGTAAAAAAGAAAGGGGAGCCTCTAAAGAGCTCCCCTTATTTGATTCAGGCTTTTTAGTCTTTCTATTCGGTTACTGCTGCATTCAAACGATCGGCAAAGTAAGCCTTAGTCTCGTCGATGACCACATTGCGTAGCATAATCAAGCCAATAAGATTAGGAATCGCCATCAGGCCGTTGACGATATCGGCGATAATCCAGATCATATCCAGTTTAAGGAATGCACCAGACGCAACTAAAGCAATAAATACGATTTTGTATGGCAGTACAGCTTTAGTACCAGCTAGGAATACCACACAACGTTCACCGTAGTAGTTCCAGCCCAGAATCGTGGTAAAGGCAAAAAATACCAAACCAATAGTGACCAGCATTGGGCCGATAGTTTGTGAGGATAAACCAATTTCAAACGCTTTCGCAGTCATCGCGGCACCAGACAGATCGCCTTGCCACACACCGGTGAGTACCAGAGCAATCCCCGTCATACTACAAATAATGATCGTATCGAAGAAGGTACCAGTCATTGAGATCAGTCCCTGACGCACGCAAGAATCGGTTTTTGCTGCCGCCGCAGCCATTGGCGCACTACCTAAACCAGATTCGTTAGAGAACACGCCACGAGCCACACCAGCCTGAATCGCCAGCATAATTGTTGCACCGGCAAAACCACCACTAGCTGCAGTTGTAGTAAATGCCGATGAGATGATTAAACTAATTGCGCTACCTATATGTTCAGCTTGTGAACCCAGCACAAACAGGCAGGCTACCACATAAAAGACCGCCATAGCCGGAACTACTTTGGATGCCACTTTTGAGATCGACTGAATACCGCCGATAGTCACAATTGCTACCACAAGGGTTAGTACTGCAGCAGTGACGGTTTTAGGTACGCCAAATGAAATAGCGCTGGCATCGACAATGGCATTCACTTGCGGAAAAGTACCAATACCGAAGAACGCCACACCGATAGCAAAAATAGCAAAAGCCGTGGCTAAGAATTTTGAGCCAACGCCGTTGAGCAGAAAATACATTGGTCCACCGACCATCTGGCCTTTGTCATCAACCGACCGGTATTTAACTGCTAGCAGACACTCGGCGTATTTGGTCGCCATACCGAACAGAGCAGCCATCCACATCCAAAATAGAGCGCCCGGACCACCCAGTTTGATTGCAGTCGCCACGCCAACAATATTACCTGTACCAATCGTAGCCGATAAGGCGGTACACAAAGCAGCAAAGCTGGATACGTCACCTTGCGATTTACTGTCTGGTTTAGAGAAAACCAGTTTTAACGCGGTTGGTAAGTGGACAAACTGAATTAAGCCAAGACGAAAAGTAAAATAAGCGCCAGTGCCAACTAATAGAATGAGCAGTGGTGGCCCCCAGATAAAGCTATCTAGGCTTTCAAGAAAAGATTGAAATTGGTTCATTAGATTCCCCTTAAAATAAAAAACTAAGGAGAAGAGGGAAAGGTGAAAAATTATACGTCACAACGTAACAATTCGTTAGCTTGTTGATTGCAACCTATGTATGTTTGTCAAAATGTGTGCCTTTCTCTCCTCTGTCCTTTTGCCTGAGAGTTTCACCCATTAGCCAAGCTAACGGGTTTGCTCCTTCGGCGATCGATTAAACGATTCTCTCCAGAGGTTCCTCCGGCTACAGTCCTTGCATAACTTTTTAGGGTTATACACCTGAAAGATTTACTTCTTCGGTGGGTTATTGTGAACAATTGATTAACAATAGTTCAAAAACCTCTCTCCTGCAGCTTTCACTGGAACAATTAACTAGTTAAGTTAATATCGGGGCGATACTAATCGATAATTTTGTTGATGTCACGATAAAATAGGAACAACAATTGCTAATTTTCACTAAACTTAAGATAACTGTTAATTTTTTGGCGTTGTAAGCTAAGTAGGGCAAATGAGATGGTAAGAATTCTCGCGATATTTATATTGATTGGTATCGCCTTTATGCTGGTAAAATATCGGGCCAATCAAAAGCTACAAAAAGGTGTTGTTGTCATTTTAGTGACGATTTTCGCCCTATACACAACCGTCGTTGTGATAAGCGAACTGATACATTAGGAGAACAAGGTAAGTGAGCGATAATAATCAACCACAAGATCAGGATGTGGTCGTCATTGAGCAACGAGATAAGCGCTCTTTTCTCTACATCGGAATCGCTGGTCTGCTGGGGGTGGCATTAGGCGGGTTAATCGGTAGTACATTAACTGCCAACAAATGGCAGCAGGCTTATCAGGCTTTAAATATCAGTTACCAGGAACTGGAATTGGTTGCTCAGCATCAAACCGTTTCGACCGCTGACCAGCAGCGCAGCCAATTTGAAAAACTGCAGGAAGAGTTTAATGCCAAGCTCAAGCAACAAGATGAAGCCAGCCAAAAGTTGATCGAATCGCTGCAGCAACAGGTTACCTTATTGGAAAAACAGAACAGTAATTTGATTGAACGAATTGATCAGCAACTGGCGAAAATTGAAAAATCGGAACAAGAAAATTTAAAACTTAATCATCAAGCGGATATACAGAGTTCAATGCTAGAGCGTTCGCGACAGGTATTTCAACGTGAACTCATGGTAAGCCAAGAGCTGGAACAGTTGGAAAAAGAGAGAAATGAGCTTTCACTTCAGTTAGAAAATCTGAAAAAAGAATGTGACGATTATCTGAATGGCACCAATTATAACGGCGTTGATGATGCGTGTGTTCGCCAGGATGAAGCCAATGCGCGTATGAGCGAAATTACCCAATTAATTCGTGTACATCAGATGGATCTCAAGCAAATCAAGGCGCTCACTGAGCAAATGGGCATGTGATTCGCCTCTATTCATGCTGGTCATTAGCCGGGCATCGATATTCTTATCGATGCCCGCTTAGTTTACTCTTTTTCAGACGCCATGAAGTGGCGAGGGAAATCGGTAAAAATAGCATCCACCTGGGGTAGCAGAGCAAAAGTACTGGGGCGATTTACCGTATAGCACCAGACTTCAACATGCAGCTCACGCAACTGACTTAACTGTTCCGCAGTAAGGTGGTGATAATTGATATGGCAACTCAACGGTCTAAGCTGCTGAATCAGTTGTAAATCATCATCAGATAAATGCTCAGTCAACACGCCTATTTTCACCTGAGGAATCTGCTGTTTTACCTGAACCAGAACCGGTGCTTCAAAACTCGATAGGATGACATTCGAATAAATCTGCGGATTATTGTTCAGCACCTGTTTAAGCAGGCCTACAACATGTGGGGCATCATGTTGTTCATCAATTTTGATTTCTATATTGATGGAAAAATCTTTTGCAATCGCCAGCTTAACCAATTGTTCAAGAGTCATAATTCGCTCATGAGTAAATTCCGGAGCAAACCAACGACCAAAATCATACTGTAATAACTCGCCATAGGTATAACTATCAATTCGGCCATGGCCATCACTACAGCGATCAATCGTATGATCATGGCAAACCACCAGAACATCATCTTTAGTGGGCTGAATATCGACCTCAACCCAGGTAACTCCCATATTTACCGCTGCAAGAATACTGGCAAAGGTATTCTCCGGATGAGTGCCGGCGGCACCGCGATGTCCGACTATTAGTGGTTTCATAAATTATTCCCTAAGATCTAATCGAAGATGTACTCAACATCAAATTTGTTGCATAAATTACCGATATTTTTATCATGACTTTCAGCAAAAAACTTATCTATAACACGCATTGAACTGCTGACGATAGGCGCATAGCGACCCAATTTGGAGCGGTCTGCAACCAGCCAGCATTGTTGGCTCTGCTCAATGATAGCCTGGTTCAAATCGGCTTCTTCGGGCGTAAAATCAAGCAATCTTCCCGACTCATCTAAACCACCAACGCCAAAGATGCCAATTTTAATATTAAATTTACGGTAGTAGTCGGTAGCACTTTCACCAACCGTATCTTCATCCGAAGGGCGAACCGCGCCTCCGGCCAGATAAACCTGAATCTGTGAATTTCGGCTGACCAACAATGCCGCGTTAATATTATTGGTGACGACAGTCAAACCTGGATGGTCGAGTAAGGCATGAGCCACCTGCTTGGGAGTGGTGCCAATACCAAGGAAAATACTGGTTCCTTTTTCTAACCGATCAACCACGCGCTGAGCGATCATTTGCTTAGCTTGCAGATTAATCACTTCCCGATTAGTAAAAGAAAGATTATCGTTGGCACTGGGTAAACAAATGCCGCCATGAACCCGCTTTACCAACCCCTGATCACTTAACTCATTCATATCTTTTCGAATAGTTTGTACCGAAACATCAAAATGATCGGCAAGTGAAGTGCTGGATAGTACGCCGGGATGCTGTTCCAGATAACTTAAAATTCGTTTTTGTCTGGACGATAAACTCATAGTATTAAATCCGTTACTGCCTCTGGTTGAGGGTGGTGTTTCACTGACTGAAAAATACGTTTTCCCGCTTCATCAAACAGGTATAGCGACGATGGCTTAATAAACAACTTTAGCTCCTGATTGAGCACAGGTACTTCCGCAGTTGTGGTAAAGCTGAGCAAGTTTTCTTCATAACGGGCATGAATCAAATAATGAGAACCAAGAGGTTCAATTACTTCCGGAATCACTTTCAATTCAATATCGCCAAATTCACCTTGCAATGAGAACTCTTCCGGACGAATTCCTAACGTTACCGAAGCCTTATGTTCACTATAAAATGGCGATTGCAACATAACTTTCTGATCATGGTAGTAGAGTGTCTGCTTATCAAGTTGCAACTCAATAAAATTCATCGCCGGGCTACCGATGAAACTGGCAACAAACTGAGTCTGTGGGTTGCGATACACTTCCATCGGCGTGCCGACCTGTTCAACCTGACCTTGATTCAGTACTACGATTTGGTCTGCTAGTGTAAGCGCCTCAACCTGGTCATGAGTAACATAGACACTGGTAACACCTAACTGACGATGAAGTTTCTTGATCTCCAGACGCATATGGGTACGCAGTGCGGCATCCAGGTTCGATAAAGGCTCGTCAAATAAAAATAGCTTGGGATCACGCACGATAGCACGTCCCATAGCAACACGCTGACGCTGGCCACCGGATAATTTTGAGGGTTTACGATCCAAATAATCTTCGATTTTGAGAATTTTTGCGACATCATGGATTTTGGTGTCAATCGTTGCTTTATCCACACCTCGGTTCTTCAGCCCATACGCCAAGTTTTGATAAACCGACATGTGCGGGTAGAGCGCGTAATTCTGAAACACCATCGCAATATCGCGCTTGGCGGGTTTCTGCTGATCAACCCGGAGCTGATTCAGTTCAATCTCTCCCGAAGTTAAATCTTCCAGTCCGGCGATACACCGCAGTAACGAAGATTTACCACAGCCAGATGGACCGACTAAGACAATAAACTGTCCTTGCTCAAAAGAGAGTGATATATCACGTACCGCCTGGTGACCATTTTCATAGGTTTTCACTACAGAATTCAGTTTTAACGCGATAGTGCTATTTGATTTCTCTTGAGTGTTCATATTATTTTTCACTTTCTACTAATCCTTTGACAAACCAACGTTGGAAAATTATCACCACTAAGACTGGTGGCAGCATGGCTAAGATAATCATGGCAAATGCGTAGTCATAACGTGGTGTTGAGCTCTCGTTGATGTTGGCCAATATCTGTTTAATTCCCATAACAATGGTGTTATAGGACTCATCGGTGGTCATCATGATTGGCCAGAGATACTGGTTCCATCCGACCACAAACATAATGATAAAAATCGCCGCCATCATGGTGCGTGACAGGGGAATTAAAATGTCCCACAAAAAGCGCATTGGCCCGGCATTGTCTAACTGTGCTGCTTCAAGTAACTCAGAGGGAATGGTTTTAAAATACTGGCGGAAAAAGAAGGTGGCGGTAGCTGACGCGATAAGAGGCAAAATCAATCCTGAATAGCTGTTGAGCATACCTAGATTCGCCACAACTTCGTAACTGGGAATAATGCGGACTTCCAACGGAAGTAACAGCGTGACGAAAATCAACCAGAACCAAAAACTGGCAAAAGGCAGGCGAAAATAGACTAGTGCATAGGCGGCCATCATTGAGATGATGATTTTGCCAATCGAAAATCCCAACCCCATGATCATCGAGTTAATGATCATCGATTTGGCCGTAACCGCTCCCGTAAAGCCTTGGGTGTTTTGCCATGCTTCACTGTAGATATCCGCAAGGTTACTCCCAGGTAACCACTGCAAGCCTTCGATCATTATCTTCGTTGCATCATGAGTTGAGCTGGCAAAAATCAGCCAAATAGGGAATAGCAGTAATAGTGCACCAATAATCAAGATCAGGTGGTCAACAAATTGTTCCCAAAAACGATGTTTATTCATATCAGAAGTTCCTTGTCGCTGACTAATAGTGAACGCGATGTTCGACAAATTTAAATTGCAGATAGGTCAACGCCAGTACCATCAGAAGCAAGACGACCGATTGCGCGGAACTTCCACCTAAATCGGCTCCGACAAACCCATCGCGATAAACTTTATAAACTAACGAAGTGGTACTTCCTCCCGGACCGCCATCGGTCAACGTGTCGATAATGCCGAAGGTTTCAAAAAATCCGTAGGTAAGGTTAATCACGACTAAAAAGAACGCGGTAGGAGCAAGCAGTGGAAAGGTAATTGTCCAAAAACGCTTAAAACCACTTTCACAATCCAGATGTGCAGCTTCACGGACTCCGGTCGAAATGGATTGCAGTCCCGCAAGGAAATAGACGAAATTGATAGAAACCTGCTTCCAGACGGAAACTAGAACCAGAGCGATCATCGCATCGCGAGGATTGGTTTGCAGACTAAAATCCCAGCCTATTTGGTGAGCAAGGCGATCCAATGTTCCGATGTGTGGCGAAAATAAAAATCCGCCGATAAGACCTGCCACTGCCGGAGCAACCGCATACACCCAGGTTAAAGTTATTCTATAGGCGCTTTTACCATGTAATACGCTGTTTGCTTTTACCGCTAATAGCAGCGCCAGACCTAATGATAAAACCGCGACCAGTAACGAGAAAATCAGGGTAAAAGCGAGAGACGATAAATAATCGGCTGATTTAAACAGCTCGGTATAATTTTCAAACCAGACAAATTCACTGGATAGCCCCCACGGATCTTCCAACATAAAGGAAAGATAGATCGCCTGAGCTGCAGGGTAGATAAAAAAGATAGCTATTATCACAATTTGTGGCGTGAGTAGCAGATAGGGCAGTAACCCATGATGGAATTGACGTTGTTGTGCCACGGTAAATCCTTAAAATAAAAATCCCTCGTAAGCAGATGCTTAACGAGGGATTGACGCAGTAATTATTTAACAGTACGAGCAAAACGGTCCAGTAGCTTGTTACTTTCTTGCTGAACGGTATCCAGTGCCTGTTTAACATCTTCTTTACCAGCAAAGATGTTATCAAATTCGCGGTTCATCACTTCACGAACCTGCGGATAGAAACCAACGCGGTAGCCTTTGTTCCATTCACCGCTAGCAAGGCTTAGCTGTTTAACACCCACTTCGGCATCCGGAAATTTGTTGTAGTAACCACTTTGCTTAGTCAGTTCATAGGCGGCATTAGTTACCGGAACATACCCTGTTGTTTCGTGCCAGTACATCTGTACGTCTGGCTTGGTCAGATATTCAAAAAATGCCGCTACCGCATCATCCTGAGTTTTATCATGGCCATTCATTGCAAACAGTGCAGCTCCGCCAATGAACGTATGAACGCCATCCTGATTCAGTTTGCTCCAATAAGGCAGGTAAGTCGTGCCCATGTCGAAATTCACACGCTGGCGCAGACCACCGAATGAACCTGATGAACCCATCCACATAGCAACTTCACCGCGTTCAAATGGTTTTTGGTTCGCATCCCAGTCACTTCCGTAATACTTAAAGTAACCTTTGTCTGACCACTCTTTGAGTTTAGAAACATGCATCTGCATATCTTCACTGTTGAAGTTAATCTTAGTTGCAAGACCGTCATAACCATTCTCTTTATCAGCTAAAGGTAGGTTATGACGAGACTTGAAGTTTTCGAACATAATCCATGGGGTATGTGATTGAGAAAGGGCCGCAGTGCCATGCTCTTTTAGCTTCACCGCTACTTTTTCAAAGTCTTCATAGGTATGAGGAACTTCAACACCTGCTGCTTTTAGCAAATCTTTGTTGTAGTAAAGCACTGGTGTAGAGCTATTAAATGGCATACCGACCATTTTGCCATTACTGTCAGCATAAAAATTGCGCACGCCTTCAATATAGTCTGTGCTGTTAAATGAGTAACCCGCATCAACCAGAATATCCTGAACTGGCTTTGCTACACCCGGAGCATTCATAATGGTAGCCGCACCCGCATCAAATACTTGCAGAATATTTGGTGATTGCTTAGCGCGAAAAGCGGCAATACCGGCGGTCAGGGTTTCAGTATAAGTCCCTTTATAAACCGGGGTAATCTCATAATCAGCTTGAGATGCATTAAAATCAGAGGCGATTTTATTTACCGTTTCACCCAATTGACCACCCATCGCGTGCCACCACGTAATTTCTGTTTTAGCCCAAGCTGGGCTAGACGCCATTACTGCCATTAATCCCGACATTATTAACTTGTTCATTGCATTTCCCTTAAAAGTTTCGTTCGAGTTTGTTGTGCTTTCCTTTGAAGAAGGATGCCGACCAAATATGACGATTTGGTTGCTTATAAGTTGCGGTGAAATGATCGTTTTATGTCGCTTTAAATAGGTTTGATTTCGTACGAAAGAACGCTATAAAAAATAACTAACTTGGCAAGTAATCACCATTATGGTGCATTTCAACTAGACTTTTATGCTAATTAATAGTCATTAGGCCAAAATAATTGGGAATGAAAATTGCTTACTTACAACAGTATCTAAATTTAGTCCAGGTAGTAGCTAAGGAATCACATATGAAAATTGGTGTCATTGGTGCGGGAGCTGTAGGGGTCGGTGTGTGCAATTATGTTCTTTCCCTCGGTAGCGCCCGGGAATTGGTACTTTATGCCAGAACGCGAGCCAAAGCCGAAGGGGAAGCGTTTGATTTTCGTCATACTTCGGCGCTGACATTTACCAAAAATACCCGCATCACACCTACGGATGATTTTGCCGATCTCGCTAACTCAGATATTGTTGTGATAACCGCAGGTGAACAAATTAAAGAAGGTCAGTCACGCCTTGAACTGGCGGAAGTGAACAGTCAAATAGGCGTTGATATTGCCAAACAACTAGAGAACGTCGCCCCAAAAGCAATTCTAATCGTTGTCTCTAATCCGTGTGACATTGTTACGCATTTTATTGTCGCTAATACCGGGTATTCACCGGAACAGGTGATAAGTGCAGGCTGTGTCATTGATACCGCAAGGTTAATGTCGATTGTCGCCGCTCAGGCAAATTTAGATCCTAAAAACGTATTTGGCTACATTCTTGGTGAACATGGTAGTCACTGCTTTACACCCAAAAGTTTGATAACTATTGCCGGCCAGCCAGCTGATTATTATTGCGATCAAAACAAGCTGGCAAGAATAGACGCAGATGAGTTACTTGAATCAGTCAAACAGGCGGGGTATGAAATATTTAAGCGTAAGCAGAATACGGTTCATGGCATCGCCGCCAGCGTTTTCCGGATTATATTAGCGGTAGCAATCAATGAACGTTCAGTACTTCCGGTCGGAACATTATTAAGAGGAGAGTATGGCCTGAGTGATGTGGTCATTTCAGTTCCGACTATTATTGGCCAAAAGGGAGCTGAATCAATACTGATTCATCCATTTACCGATGATGAACTTAGTTCTCTGCATGCAATAGCCGAATGCATGAAACAACAGATATTAAAAGTTCATAAAGCGACTGGTTTAACTCATTAAGTTTGCAGATAACAAATGGGGAAACGCTGATCATTCGTTTCCCCACTTTCGTTAGTTGATGTTAATTTTGGTTTTAACATCCGGTTTGTTATCCAGTTTAGGTATCACAACTTCCAGTACACCATCGAGGAATTCGGCATAGATGTCGTCAGGGGCGACGTTCTCACTCAGAGTGAATGAACGTACCATTTTTCCTTGATAGCGCTCTTTATGGATAACTTTGTCTTCTTCTTTCGTTTCGATACATTTGCTAGTAGCGGCCTCAATGGTTAAAACGCCATTGCTGCAGGTTACTGAAATGTCATCTTTTGCAACTCCCGGTAAATCGGCAATGATCTCAAACGCGGTATCTTTTTCTACCACATCGACACGAGGAGAAAAAGTATCGTGATCAAAACCCGTACGAATTGCAGGGAATGCATGATCAAACAAGCGATAGAAGTCAGACCATGAGTCTCTAGGAACTAAGCTCATCTTACCCTCCTTTGTTCACTGTCCAACCTTCCTCTATAAGTGTAGTTCTCCACCACTAACTTGCTGGCTATTTATTGGCAGAAATTGATCTTAATCAACCCCGGTATTAATTAGTTTTTGCACTCTGTTAGCCGTCTCAAGCACTGGAGTTACAGGCGACAAAGTTGCTTAACCGTGCGATTATATTCACATCAAAATATTTTGGTTGATAATGCGAGTTATTATCATTACCATATGTGTAAATCTGTTTATAACGACTTATCAGAATGAAACTAAGTACAACTATTATCGCATTAAGCCTGGTTACTGTTTCACCTCAACTGTTAGCCAACGATTTATCGCAGGCGAATCAGACTCAGCTTAAGACCAATCAACTTTCGCAAACCAGCCAGCAGAAAATCAACCACAATGCTGAGCAGTCGATGGAACTGACCAATCAAGTTGCCCAGCTTAAAGAGGAAATCCGGAACCTTTCCATTTACCGATCTCATCTGGAAAACTTAGTTTCAAATCAGCAACAGGAACAAGAGAGCCTTAACGATCAAATTGAGCAGATTAAGCTCACTCGCCAGGGCATTGTGCCGCTAATGTATCAGATGCTGACTTCACTCGAATTGATCGTTAAATCTGATAAACCGCTAAAGTTGGAACAACGTCTGACTCGGATTGATGACTTAAAACTGATGATGGGACGCGCCGATGTTAGCGATGCCGAAAAATATCGCCGCATTCTCGAAGCTTTTCAGATAGAACTGGACTATGGCAATAAGCTGTCGCTCTATCGCGATACCATTACGGTTGATGAAAACAGCGACAGAGAAGTTGAGTTAGTCGCCGTCGGGCGTCTGGCTCTGCTGGCCCGGAGTTTTGATCAACAGAGTTATTGGTACTGGAATAATCAGCTGGTGCAGTGGGTAAAAGGGGATAGCAGTAATTTGCCACAGATAAATCAGGCTTTCGATGTTGCGAGTAAGAAAACACCGCCGAGCTTACTTAGCTTGCCGATTTCTCTTGTTGCAGCCCAGGAGAAATAAGATGAATAACTTAACCATAATATTAGCCTGTGCGCTGTTTTTCTCATTTCATTCTCAGGCTGAGACAACTCAGCTAAGTACCAAAGCGACTGCCGAGCAACGCCAGGAAATCAGTCACAACCAGCAACGCGAGGCTGAATTTACCGAACAACGCCGTTTACTGGAAAATGAAAAAAATGCACTTGCCAGCAAATTGGCACAATTACAGCAACAAGTGGATCAGCTATCGACGCAATTTAGCGATAACGAACAGAATCTGGCGGAGCTGGAACAGCAACTAAATCTGGAAACCGGTAGTCTCGGGGAATTGTTTGGCGTAGTACGCCAGAGCAGTAAAGAGTTGCAAACTGAGCTGGAACAATCAATAACCGCTGTTGACCAACAAAGCTATAGCGACGATATCGACGAGGTTGTTGCTGCAAAACAGTTACCATCGCTCAGTCAACTTAGCCATTTATGGCAAGCCTATGAGCAGCAGATCTTTGCAGCTGGTGAAGCCGCACTGGTAAGTCTGCCTTATGTTACTCCAGCGGGAGAGAAACAAACGCTTGAGGCAATTCGCTTGGGAAATTTTGCCTTAGTTGCTGATTCAGGCCCGCTTGATTGGCAGAGTGAACAACAGCTAGCAATGGACTATCCGCGTCTTCCAGAACACAGTCCGACATTACACCAATTGCATCCAACGTTAAGTGGTGACGTTGTCATAGCACTGATTGATCCAACCAAAGGCGAGCTGATTAAACAGATGGCGCAAACCCCTACGTTACTTGAGCGTGTTGAGCAAGGCGGCATCGTTGGCTACATTATTATTTTTCTGTTAGCCGTTGGTTTGATGATTTCGATTGTGCGCTTAACGGTTCTCTCTGTGGTGAAAGGTAAAATCCAGCGTCAACTTAAATCCGCAACCATTCTGGCTGATAACCCACTGGGACGCGTGCTGGCCGTTAATCAGGGCGAAGCGAAACTGCATAGTGAAGCGTTAGAACTACGTCTGCTCGAAGTGGTAATGGATGAACAGGGCCGGCTGGAATCAGGGCTGTCGATGATTAAGTTACTCGCTGCACTAGCTCCGATGCTGGGACTGCTGGGGACTGTATCGGGCATGATCGAAACCTTCCAGGTGATCACACAGTACGGTAATGGTGATCCGAGCATCATGGCGGGGGGGATTTCAACAGCATTGATCACGACCGTGTTGGGGCTAATTGCCGCGATGCCATTACTGCTCACCCATAATATTCTTTCCTCTCAGGCTGAAACGATTCGTTTGATCTTAGAAAAGCAGGGAATTGGATTAGTGGCGGAGCGCGCGGAGCAGCAGAGTATCTCTGCAGTTAAATCGGTAGCCGCCTGATGGAACTGTTTAACCCTATCTATCATTCTCTTTTTTCTATCGAGCGATTTATGCACGATGGTGGCAGTGTCTTGTGGGGGCTGGCATTGGTAGTTATGGTCTGCTGGCTACTCATTATGGAAAGAATTGCCTACTTTAGCCTCTATTTCCCTAAACAACGTGCGCAACTGATTGAGCGCTGGCAAAGCAGAGAAGAACACTTCTCTTGGTTTGCCCGGGCAATTCGTGACGGTTGGCTGGCTGAATCATCGATAGGACTACGCGCGAATCTTACAACAATTAAGCTACTAGTCTCGATCTGTCCGATGATCGGTTTATTAGGTACAGTTACGGGAATGATTTCAGTGTTTGATGTAATGGCGATTGAAGGCAGCAGTAATCCTCAGCTCATGGCGTCGGGTATTTCGATGGCCACTTTGCCGACACTGGCCGGTATGGTCGCCGCACTGGCGGGGATGTTTGTTCATGCACGCCTGGTTAAACGCAGCCGTACGCTCGAATCAAGCCTGGAACGTTCATTAAGGAGCCAACAATGAGATTAGGCCGTCAACGCACTACGCAGGATGAAGCCCAGGTTGATTTAACCTCAATGCTGGATATTGTGTTCATCATGCTGATCTTTTTCATTGTCACCAGTTCGTTTGTTAAGGAATCTGGCGTAGAAGTCAACCGCCCGAAAGCCACGCACGCAACCGAACAGAAGCAGGCAGGAATTTTTGTCGCAATTACTGCCAGCAATGATATTTTTATTGATCAACGTCAGGTCGATATTGAACGGGTACAAGCCTCACTCGAGCACTTAATTTCTGAAAATCCAAGTCGTTCTCTGGTGATTCAGGCCGATAAACTGGCATTCAACGGAACCGTGGTTCAAGTCATGGATGCGGCCAAAGGTGCTGGAATTGCCAATATCGCTCTGGCGACGGAGAGTCGATAGTCATGCGCTGGTTGATCGCTTTTCCACTTTCACTCTGTTGTGCATTTAGCCTGTTTGCATTTATCGCTTGGATGGTTGGTGGTTCGCCCAAAATGGAACAGGCGCAGCAAAGCCGGCTTAAATTTGATTTGGTCATGCAAGAACCTGAAAGTGATGTGGTCAGAAAACAACGCTCACTACCGGAGCCGCCGAAACCGCCCGCTGCTCCGGCTCAGTCGTTGCCCAGTCAAGCTATGGCAGAAAGCAGTCTGAACCCGATTGATGCGCTGCAACTCACAGCGCTGGATGTTCAAATCGATACCTCAGTGACCGGATTTGCTTTGCAGGCGCCGACATTGAGTCAGGCCAATCAGTTAGATCAACAGGCGATGCCTCTGTCACGTGTACCGCCTCAATATCCGATCCGAGCACTTAAGCGCAATCTGGAAGGGTATGTGGTGATGGAATTCACCATCGATGGCGATGGGCGTCCTAAAGACATTGTCGTGATAGATGCTAAGCCAAAAAATATTTTTGAACGCGAAGCCCGTCGTGCTTTGCAGCGTTGGAAGTACCAGCCAAAACGCATCGATGGTAAAGGAGTTGATCAACTAAATCAGCGAGTAACTATTCAATTTAATCTGGAGCAACATGAAAGCTAAATGGATTTTTACGCTGTGCCTTATTATTACGAGTCCGTTGCTAATGGCGAAAGACCTCACGGCTTACAGCGTAAGTAAGGTTATCAAGGCACAAGAACTGGCGGATAAGCAGCAGCTTAGTCAGGCAATCACTCTGCTTCGCAATAGTGATTCTAGCCAGGAATATGATCGCGCCTACATCAACCGTATGCTCGGAATTTATCTATGGCAATCCGGTGATATAAACGGTGCGATTAAGGCGTTAAATAGCGCGCTAACCAGCCAGCAGCTTGATGCTCGCATGGACTGGACATCTGAACGTATGCTGGCGGATCTTTATTTATCGCAGGGAAGTTATCGTAAGGCATTAAAGCATTACCGGGATATGATTAACCAGCCACTATCGGGGGAGAATCTTACCGCTATCTGGACGCGTATTGCTCAGGCCAGCTATCAACTGGAAGAGTGGACTTCATCGTTAAACGCCAGTGAGAAATATGAAGCTCTAGGTGGCAAAACCTCGGTGAATACGCTCAGTCTAAAGCTAGGAGCCCAATTACAGTTAAGCCGTCTGAAAGCAGCCGTCATCACACTGGACAAATTATTAGCTCTGGCACCCAATCAGCGTAATTTTTGGCTACAGAAAGTGAGTGTGCAATTGCAGTTGAAGCGGCCTGACAACGCCTTAGCGACGCTCCAACTGGCTCAGCTACAAGGTGTTCACTTTGAACGCTCTGACTGGTTGATGTTGGCACAACTTTACGCACAGAATTCGATTCCGGAAAGGGCGGCCCGAATCTTAGCACAACTGGATCTGCAAGGTGATGATCGACTGCAACAACAACTTGCAGTTTACTGGCAACAAGCCAAACAGTGGCAGAATGCCATTGATGCGTGGCAGCTCCTGGCAACACAGGATCATAAATTCTACTGGCAGATTGCCGCATTGCAGATGCAGCTTGGTCAGTATGACAGCGCCCTAGCTTCGCTAAAGCAACTCCCCGCAGATCTGGATAAAAGTAAAGTGGCGTTAACCCGTGCCCAAGCTTTCTATCAGCTCGGTGAATACTCTCACGCGCTTGCTCAGGCCCAAATTGCTCACCGCTTAAAACCAGACCATGAAAGCCAGCGTTGGATTGAGTACCTCACTCAACTGGAAAAGCGCCAAATGCGAACCTCTTCATAAAATTAATGCAACATAAAGTCGCCAGAGTGGGTAATTAGGGCGGCTTTATTCCAACTCATCATGCTCTGGCTAAGCAAGGCTCGTCAGCACGGTTACTATCAAGTTATCCGTTATTTCACGAGCTGAGCCTATGTTGCCATTTCATTATTCATCGTTAACTCTTGCATTGCTGATCGCCTGTCACACCCCTTCGTTTGCAACCACAGATACTGTCAGACCTGCATTTCAGCCACCAATGTTGGCACAGGTGTATAAGCCAGCGGAACATATCGGGCAAACGTTTTTACTCAGCGAAAAATACGATGGCGTCCGCGCTTTCTGGACCGGCAAACAGCTAGTTACTCGTCGTGGTAACCTGATTTCCGCACCACCTTGGTTTACCGCCGGACTGCCGGATTTTGCTTTAGATGGTGAACTCTGGGTGGGTTATGAAAAGTTTCATCAGATTCAGTCGTTGCTGCACCAACAGCAAACCGATGAGCAGGCATGGCGGAAAGTCCGTTATATGGTATTTGATCGACCTCAGGCTCAGATTAACTTTCAGCAGCGTTACCAGGCGCTGCTGCGCTGGTTTGCCAGCCAGTCTCCTAATTCACATATTCAGTTGGTTGAGCATCGGGATGTTCACAATCAGCAGGAAATTAATCAGGTAATGCAGCAAGTAACTCAGCGAGGGGGAGAGGGCGTAATACTCCGCGATCCTCAAGGTGAGTATGTTAACGGCCGGGATACTGGCATGCTGAAATTTAAGCCCTTTGCTGATGATGAAGCTACCGTTATCGGTTATCGCCCGGGTAAAGGAAAATATCAGGGACAGTTAGGGGCACTGGTGGTGCGTAACCGGAGCAATCAGGTCTTTGCCATAGGCAGCGGATTAAGCGATGAACAACGAGCTCAACCACCGGAATTAGGTAGCATCATTACCTATCGTTACCAGGGAACCACCCATACCGGAAAACCGCGCTTTGCGCGATTTCTCCGTATTCGGCTTATTGAGTAACTAACGTTCTTTGTTGGCGGAAAATAAAACGTAACCGAACTCCAAGCAAAATAGCTGCTGTAGACAAACCAATGATAAAACCACACCAGAAGCCACTCGCTCCCATTGGTGCAACGACCCAATCGGTCATTCCGAGAATATAACCACTCGGTAGGCCAAAGATCCAATAGGAAACAAAGGTGCGGACAAAAATCGCTTTCATATCTTTATAGCCACGTAATGCACCGGAGGAAATAACCTGCACCGCATCGGTACACTGATAGATTGCCGCTAGCATCAACAGAGTGACCGCCATCTCGAGCACTTGTGTATTGTGGGTATACATGGCGCTGATATCATGGGCAAGCAGCATAGTTAGCGCAGCGGTAACAAGGGAAATAGCAACCCCAACAAACAGCGCCACTTTGGCCGCAATAATTGCCAGTTCCGGTTTTTCTTCACCAACATAGTGGCCGATACGAATACTTACCGCAGCCCCAACACTCATCGGTAACATGAACACTAAGGTCGAAAAGTTAATCGCAATCTGATGCGAAGCGACAACCAACGGCCCAAGCGGAGCAATAATAATCGCGACCACAGCAAACAGAGTCACCTCAAAAAACAGTGAAGCGGCCACGGGAAAACCAAGCTTAAACAGATGCATTAGTTCTTGTGGGTTAGGGCGATAGAATTGTTTAAAAATCGGCACATGTGCTAAACGTTTTGAGGTTATGACATAACCGAGCAACAAAGCAAACATCACCCAATAGACAATCGCGGTAGCAACGCCACAACCGACACCACCGAGTTCAGGAGCTCCAAACTGGCCATAGACAAAGATCCAGTTCAGTGGGATATTCAGCATCAGTCCCAAAAAGCCAATAATCATGGCGGTTTTGGTATTCGACATACCATCAGTAAAGCTACGCAGAGCCTGGAACAATAGATGAGCCGGAGCGGCAAAAACCATTGCATACATATAGTGAACGGTTTTATCGGCCAACTGCGGCTCCACATCCATAAGGCTGAGAATACTATCAGCCTGGAGCAAAACCAGAATAGTCGGCAGAGTCAATAACAAAGCGGTAATTAAACCCTGCTGAATTTCAAACGGAATACGATCACGCTTGCGCGCACCATTGAGTTGAGCCACAACCGGAACTAACGCCATCAAAATACCGGTGCCAAACAAAATCGTTGGCAACCAGATACTGGCTGCGATCGATACAGCCGCCATATCCAAGGCAGAATACCCACCGGCCATAACCGTATCAACAAAGCCCATACCGGTTTGCGCGACAGAGGCAATGAGTACCGGTGTCGCTAAGCGCACAAGTTTTTTTATTTCAGTCTGATAATGGCGCACAAAACACTCCCATTGGCTAACCGTTGCAGTGACAAATCTGCGGGGGTGCAATGATAGTGAATTGTTGTGCTGTTCGCTACGAAAAAATCGGGCTTATTCGGCTAATAAACGGGTGATTTTCTGTTGGGCTTGTTCAATGTAGTGACCGCCTAGACAGTTACAAAGATTAAGCACATGGTAAAGGTTGTAAATATCTGCGCGTAAAGCATAACCCTCTTCCAATGGATAAACTTCATTATAACCCCGGTAAAATTCCTGATATAAGTCATCAGGTAGATTACACATGGCAACATCACATTCCCGGTCTCCCCAATAACAGGCGGGGTCATAAACGATAACGCCCTGGCCGATACGAGCTACATTGGCGGCCCATAAGTCACCGTGTAACAAAGAAGGTTTGGGATTGTGCCCGGAAAGGCGCATGCAGATCATTTCGACAAATTCATCAACATCAGTAAATACGATCCCTTTCTCTTTCAATAGCTGAAGTTGCCATCCAATACGCTGTTCAGCAAAAAAGCGGGACCATTTCTTGTGCCAACCATTAGGCTGTACCGAACAGCCGATGTAATTATCGAGATCGAAACCGTACTCCTTCTGCTCACCCCACCGGTGCAGCTCCGCTAGTTCTCGACCTAGCGTATAACTGGTGGCGTGATCTATCGGGGACAAAGGAAAATACTCTAACACCAGATAACAGTGTGACTTGGTGGTGCCGAGGCAAATTACATTAGGCACAGTGACAATATCCGCCTTCGCCAATGCTTCCAGCCCATCACTTTCTGCCACTAACACGGGAAGAAACTCTTTATCGTTGGTTTTGATAAAGAAGGTAAGAATACCGTCACTAACCCGGAAACATTGATGAATGTCTCCACCATCCAGCCGTTGTCTCTCCTGAGGGATGAACTCTTGTCCAATGACTTCTGAAATTTGCTGATTGATAGCTTGCCACATAGTCAAATCACCTCATATTAGAGTGGTAACACAAGTGTAGGATAATCCAGTAGTTTATTCCGTACTTAACCCGGATATTTTTAAATAACTTGAGTCACAACGCATATAAGCCGTATGAGCAAGGTGATTATCAAATCACCACTGTTGATATAAGCCACACTTTATGGACGCATATCAACAATTCCGTTGTGATTTAATGTATCGTGCTGTCTGGAGATGAAAAATATCCATATCTCTGCTAAATAAAATATAAGCGCAACGAATAGCGCGGCAGTACCAACACAACTATATTTAAGTAGACAATTTTGAATGGGGTGAATTAAGTGGTTGTAGAAACCGATGGCTATCTGGCCCTGATTGAACATCTATCGTTAAATCTGAACCTGTTTGTCATGGATGGCGAAACAGGTAGTGAGAGCGTTGAAGATGTCGTTACAGACATGGTAGCGAGCAATATCATGATTTTGTTCGAGCAAAATCCGGAGCTTCACTCAAGCGTGCGTTTTCAGTTATTGAAAGAAGTCGATATGGTGGTTGACGATTTGGCTGAGGTTCTAGCCGGATGCTGGACCAAACAGGCGACCAATCAGCAGATCGCTTTTCTTGACGAATTTGTCAGTTTGTTAAAAAATCTGTTTGATACTGCAGTAGCGAAATATGATTAGTCTCATACCAGTGAATACATAAAATCGTCACCAATCAGTAATAAAAGCGTCATTTATTCTACCTACCATCTGGTTTGTAATCATTACAAACCAGATGACAATCATGCCAACCAATTTACTTCCAACATCACTAGCAAAAATCATCTCCATCAGTTTCGCTACTTTTATCTGTGTCCTTTTACTCGTAACTTATCAAAGCCTTTCAGGTTTAAAGGTTGTGACTTCAAATTTCAACACGCTGTCAGATAAAGTTCTTCCGTTAGCGCTGAATAATAGCCGCGTTGCGCAACTGATATTAAAAGAATCCAACTTGGTTAAAGATGCTGTGCGCGTGGAGACAATCGAAAACCTGCAGGTATTAACTGCCAAACTGCATAGTAATCGCGACAGTATTCAGCAAGAGTTAACCAAACTGCAGCAGTTTGTTGAGCCGCAGGGCGCTTTACCCGATCAGGCATACCAAGACATTATCGCTTCAACCAATAGTCTGTTTGCTTCAGCAGATTCGATTTTGCAGTTACAGCAGAGCCGACTGGTAGCTGCAGAAAGTATGAGCAATGATATCGATACTTTTCGTTACGGCGTAATGTCGATTGGCCCGGAGTTAAGCCGTATCGCCAACATGTTTGCTTTCAATAACGCGGAAGCGATGGATGCAGCTAACCGCTTTATCTCTAATGCATCGCGAATGGAAAGTTTGTTTTTGCTGATCTTAATGGAAAAGTCGCCGGGCAAAGCGCTTGAATTATATAAGCAACTTAAAACCAATTTAGCCGGCGTTGAGCTGGGTTATGATGACTTTAAACAGTGGTATAACGTCTTCGACGATTTCCCGAGTTTTGTCACCCCATACCAGATTGTACGCGACGGATTTAAAGCTGATGGAATTCTGCAACGCGCTTTAGCGCAAATAGATCAATTTACCGAGTTAAATATCGAGTTAGATAAAGCGCAAAATACCTCGGCAGATGCCATCAAGCGACTGGATTTAGTCTCGCAACACGCAGAACAGAATATTGCTGAGAAACAACAATTTGTTACTCATACCATTGAACAGTCGCGCACCACTCAATTGTTGGTCAATTTCGTTGCCGTGATTTTAACCATCATTAGTGGTTTTAGTTTGCATCGATGGATAAACCAGGGAATGAATGCCGTGACCTCTGGGTTAGACAAATTAACCGCGAAAGATTTTACCCAGAGAATTACCGCATGCGGGCCATTAGAATTAAGAAAAATCGCTCACTCGATCAATCTGGTAATTGAAGAAATCAGTGATTCTTTAACTCAGGTAACCAACACGGCGCAATACGTAAACGGGTTTTCAGCTACAACGGTTACCGCCGCTAAACAGAATCAGCTTGCGCTCAAAGAGCAGAATCAGGCTCTCAGCGGCATGAGTAATATGGTGCAACAGATCGAATTGTCGATCAGAGAAATTGCCAATTTATCCAATGTCAGTGTTAAAGAAAGTAAGCGCACCACCGACACGACCAATCAGGGCATCGAGTTGCTGGAAGAGAGCACGCAGACACTTAACGGGTTAGATCATGTACTGACCAATAATGAGAATTCGATGGCCGAACTGGAGCAGTGTGTGACACAAATTCAGAGTATGGTTGACGTTATTGCCACGATTGCCGGGAACACCAACTTACTGGCCTTGAATGCCGCAATTGAAGCAGCGCGTGCTGGCGAACAGGGGCGTGGATTCTCGGTTGTTGCAGACGAAGTCCGCCGACTAGCGACCGATACGGCAACTCAGACCTCGCGTATTAGTGAACTTACTGATCAATTAGTGAAAGCCGCCACCAATTCCACCCACACAGTGAAACAGTCACGTCTACAGATGGGAGAAGCGCTCGAAGCCAATAATGAAGTGAAATCGACCTTCCGCGCGATTCAGCATGCTATTCATGCGATGGAAAAGCAGATTGAACAAATCTCAGCGGCCACTGAAGAACAGGAAGCCTCGACTGCAAGCGTTAATCAGTCAATCGGTTACATCAATCAGCAGGGAACCAATGCAGAAAACAATCTGACTGAAATGGTGAACGTTTCCCAGCAACTGGCCGACGAAGCTGCTCAGCAACAGCAAATGCTGGCTCAATACCGTTTATAAACAATTTAGGTTCTGTTGATCTTTTGAGTATAAATTTTGTTCAATCTAAAAATGAACGCAAAAGGTCAACAGAACCTAGGAGTCTGCCTTATGTAATTAACGGCAGACTCTTACTCCAGTCTTGATTACAATACGCAAACCAATTTCTCCTACTACCCATCATTTCATGCACGAACATTCCTTTCAGTCTTTGTATCAGCGACGTATCGCCAATTCAACTAGGCCGTTTAACGCCCGAGGAGGGAGAACTGATCGTTGCCCACGTTGCCAAGTGAGCAAAATCTATTGTATTTGCTCAGCAAAACCGATTGCCCGCAATGAGTTAGCCGCTCTGTTGCTCTTCTCAGAAAGTGAGGTATTAAAGCCAAGCAATACCGGCCGTTTAATCGGTGATACCATTGCAAACACCTATGCCTTTCAGTGGTCGCGCACTGAACCTGATACACAGATGCTTGCTCTGCTTAAGCATCCGGATTATTTCCCGCTGCTATTGTTTCCACAACAGTACGTGGATGATCGACAAAGGCTAGTTTCTCAGCCTCTTCCCGATATCGGCAATAAAAAATTGTTGCTGATCCTGCTCGATGGCAGTTGGCGTGAGGCGAGGCGTATTTTCCGCCAATCGCCATATCTTAATTCCATTCCGGTGTTATCTATTCAGCCGCAGCAGTTATCACAATATCTTTTGCGTAGTTCAGAGAATCCCAGCCATCTCTCGACGGCGGAAGTGGCGACCCTTGCATTTTCACAATTGGGCTATACTCAGTCGGCAAACGCTCTGCTGCTGTGGTTTGAAGCATTCCGTGAAGCCTATCTGCTGTCCAAAAGCCAGGGGCAGGGCGATATCAGCCGCTCTGCACTACGAAATATGATGAAATTTCAGACAGAAACAGCAGATGCTGATGGTGGTAAAGAAAATTAATCCGCTTTCGGTCACGTATTCGGCGTTGCCCTTTAGAGACTGTGAAAGACTTTTTGTATGATACAAAAAAAGTTGAATTCGGTGTTTTAACAGGAGTTTTTTCATGTACTACGGTTTTGATGTTGGCGGTACTAAAATTGAATTTGGTGCGTTTGATGACAACTTGCAACGTTTAGCAACCGAGCGAGTAGCAACACCTTCTGACGATTATGATGCACTGGTTGAAGCGATTGCATCACTGGTAGAGAAATATGATCAGGAATTTGCAACGCAAGGTTTGGTTGGCATCGGTTTTCCTGGAATGGAAAATGCGGATGATGACAGTGTGCTGACCGTGAATATCCCATGTGCAAACGGGCATTTTTTACGTGCTGATTTAGAAAAGCGCCTTGGCCGTAAAGTGGCGCTGGAAAATGATGCCAACTGTTTTGCACTATCCGAAGCCTGGGACGACGAACTAAAAGATGCCCCATCTGTAATGGGATTAATCCTCGGTACTGGTTTTGGCGGCGGCCTTATTTACAACGGTAAAGTCTTCTCTGGTCGTAACCACGTCGCCGGTGAAGTTGGCCACATGCGTGTGCCGATCGATGCTTGGATGCTGTTAGGCGACAATCCGCCATATCTGCAATGTGGCTGTGGCAAGAAAGGCTGCCTAGATAATTATCTGTCAGGCCGTGGCTTCGAATTATTGTACAAGCACAAATATGGTGAAGAGCGTAAAGCTATCGATATCATCACCGGATACCAGAATGGTGAAGAGCGAGCTGGTGAATTTGTCGATCTGTTCCTTGAATTCTTGGCTATTTGCTTTGGCAACCTGTTTACCGCAACTGACCCGCATGTCGTGGTACTGGGTGGTGGTTTATCCAACTTCGATGCTATTTACACTGAGATGCCTAAACGTCTGCCTAAATACTTGATGCCGGTTGCGAAATGCCCACAAATTCTTAAAGCAAAACACGGTGATTCAGGCGGCGTGCGTGGGGCGGCATTCCTTAACATTACCGTCTGATTTAGTAAAATACCGATTAAAACCGTCCGTTTAGGGCGGTTTTATTTTCCGCCGATGCCTTTATTTTCTTTAGGTAACAGTTTAATTTCACCAAAGCCCAGTTTGCGAAAATAATTATCCCGATAATTACGCACGGCTTTGGTATCAGAAATGGCTTCTAATTGCTGTTCCATTGCCAGGTAATCTGAAATATCAATTCCTTCCGCTTGTGCAACTGCTTCATGAATATTGTGATGTTGCTGATACGAAAATGTCAGAGTCTTCTTTTCATTTTTGTATTCGTAGGAAATAACGCGCGCCATTATTACTGTTACCTTATACTGAAAATTTGCGCCGATGGTAACAAACTCGCCGGATTTGTCACGAAAATCTCAATGTCTACTACGTGACAAACGCACTAGGCTCGTTCAAAATATGGGAAATTCACCTGTCGCATCAATCACTTTATGTCTTTATTAACCAAGCCCGAATCATCGATCTCCCGCCAGTATAATGCTTTTTCGGTTTTGATCGTCGATGATGAAGTCGAAATGCAAATCGTCCTGAAAAAGGCACTTAGTGGTCGGTTCAGCAAAGTCGATTGTGCCGGCTCGATTGAGCAAGCCGAGCAATTGCGCACAGCGCAGCATTACGATGTGGTGATTCTGGATATTCATTTACCTGGACGATTAGGTATTGAATGGAAAGAAATATTTGCGCAAAAAGGCAAACAGATTGACGTAATTTTTATAACCGGTTACGCAACAATCGACACCGCAATTTCAGCTCTTCAGCTCGGGGCTCGTGATTTCATTCTTAAACCTTTTAATCTGGAACAGATTTTTAACGCCGTTGACCGTTGTATGCAACGTCGCTTAGAAGAGCGCAAACAACGAGCACTCAGTCGCGAAGTTGAGCTACATATCAATAGTGTTATCGTCGGTAACTCCGACAAAACTAAACGAATTCGTCAGCTTGTTCAGCAATATGCACCATCGAAAGCCGCTGTGTTAATCGAAGGAGAATCAGGAACGGGCAAAGAACTGATCGCCCGTTCACTTCACCAGAGTAGTGAACGTCCTGGCCCGTTTGTTGCGGTGAACTGTTCGGCGCTGTCGGCGGAACAACTGGAAAAAGAGCTATTTGGCGAGAACAGCCGCCAGTCGGGAGAAGGGCTGTTACGTTTAGCCAATAACGGTACGCTTTTCCTCGATGAAGTCGGTGAATTATCCCCGGATCTGCAAGGCGCATTGTTGAATGTTTTAGAAAAACGAATTCTGCACCCAATGGGTTCCAACCTAGAACTGGGTGTTGATGTGCGAATTATAGCTGCTACCAGCCATGACCTTAAATTAGCCATCGCTCAGGGGCGTTTTCGCAGTGATCTGTTTTACCGTCTGGCTGTGCTGAAAATCGATGTTGCTCCGTTACATAGCCGTATGGCTGATCTGATTGATCTGGTTCCGTACTTTACCAAACTCTTATGTCGCGAGTTATCGCTGCCTATACCGACCTGGGCAGAACAATACATTGCTGAACTGCATAATTACGACTGGCCCGGAAATCTACGTGAGTTGCGCAATATTCTCGAACGCTGTCTGTTGCTCAATAAATCCCCAGAACAATATTGGAGTGAAATGATGCACCCGACCGCCCTGAACAATAACGGCGTCGTCGTTGCGGTTTCATCCACCAATTACCTACCGGATATTGAGCCGCAACATAAACGCTCTAACGAACGCGGTTATCCGAACCAATGGAACCTTAAAGAGGTTGAAAAAGCACATATACTGAAAGTTATTAGCCATCACGATGGTAATAAATCATCTGCTGCCCGAGAACTCGGTATATCAAGAAAAACTCTGGAACGAAAATTCAAGGAGTGGGAAGAGGCGGAGCGGAATGGTCATTAAGACGCCCAATTTTTCCCGCTGGAAACAATTCCGAACTACCGTTCGCTATCGACTGTTGATATTAACTTCAGCCCCGATCATATTAACCATCACTGCGTTAATTCTGCTTTCCGTTTATTGGACTACAACCTACACTTGGCAAAGTACGCTACAAGGTGTTTCTGAACGGCTACGCGTTGCCCGTAATAGTATTGATATTCTACTTGATAAACAAGCGCTAACGCTGCATTCAATCTCTGACTCCTACCATTTTATCCAGTTGCTTCATGAGTACTCATCAGTTCAGGATCTGAACCTTTGGTTATTTGATCAACTTGATCATTTTCAACTTGATTTCGCTTATTTTTACGACTTACGTAATGGTAATCCGATAAATGTAAGAGATGATATCCAGTTAGGCTCTTATTTCGCCGTCGTTTCCGCTGAAACCTTGACTCAATGGAATCCGATTCTTCCACAACGGGCCATCATAAGAAGCGTAGAAAACCAGCAACCTCAAACTAAGGCGTTGATCACTCAAACAACCATCCAGATATTCGATCAGCAAGGCAACGTTATTGGCTATCTACTGGGCGGTAAACTGCTTAATCACAGTTCTGAAGTGGTGGATAGAATTCGAGACCTTATCTATCCGTCTCCAGATCAGCAATACCGGCCAAACGGAAGCGTTACCCTGTTTCTTGACGGACTACGAGTCAGCACCAATATCCCAATCTCGTCCGATAATTCAAGCTCTAAACGGGCAATAGGTACCTCGGTATCCAGTGAAGTCTACCAACAGGTGATCGTCAATGGTAAAGAGTGGCTCGATCTCGCTTATATTCTTGATCGGTGGCATGTTTCCGGTTATCAGCCTATCCGCAATGCTAAGCAACAGGTGATCGGTATGCTCTATACTGGCTATCCGCTTTGGCCGATTCTTAGCACCTATATGGTTAACCTGTTGGAAATTGGTTTGTCAGCATTATTACTTTTGGTGATCTCTGGCAGCTTCGTCTATCGATCTTCACGGGCTCTATTCAAACCGATAGAGAAAATTAGTCACATTGTTGCGGCGATTAAACGCGGAGATTCAGTAAGAATAGGGCAACTCAAACACGATGCAGGCAGCGAACTGGCAAGTTTGGCACAACAGTTTGATCTGATGATCGATAAACTTGAGCAACAACATCAGGCAATCAGCTCCTTTGCTAAATCATTGGAAGAGAAAGTGGCTGAGCGCACCACTAGCCTGAAAGAAAAAACCTCCCAGTTAGAAGAACATATCCGGCTACTTGAACAAACGCGTCGCACATTGATCGCGAAAGAAAAATTTGCCGCGCTAGGTGAATTAACGGCTGGTATTGCTCATGAAATCAATAATCCGATAGCCGTGATCTTGGGTAATGCAGAACTGATTCGCTTGCAACTGCAACAAGGTAACGATGAGGTTAGCGAAGAACTGGAGACGATTTGTAAGCAAGTCGATCGTGTGCGGGATATTACCCGCAGTCTGCTACAGTACAGCCACAAGCAAGAGAGCCAGAACAGCCCGGGAGAGCGACAATCGATTAACCCAATTATTGAAGAGAGCATAACTCTGGTAAGAACCGGGGAAAATAAGCGCAATATACGTTACAATGTCACGTTGTCTGCACAAAATTGGGTCATCGTGAACCGCCATCAGCTGTTGCAGGTGTTGGTTAATCTCCAGGTGAACGCTATTCAGGCAATGCACGGCAACGGAACCATCACCATCACTTCAGAAGATTGGGGCGATGAACAACATAATTATGGAATATTGATTTCCGTCTGTGATGAAGGTGACGGTATTGCCCCTCAGCATATCCAGAAAGTCTTTGATCCATTTTTTACCACCAAGAAAGAGGGGACGGGGCTGGGACTCTCTGTTTCGCAGACACTGATTGGCCAAATGGGCGGCGATATTCAGGTAAAATCTGACGAGCACATGACCTGCTTTACCCTTTTTCTACCCAGTGATCTTTTCTTCACAACTCAAGGCGTCTAGTGCACCAGATTGAATAGTTAGCACATAAAATCAACATATTAACAATAAAATTGTAATATATTGCACAGAAAAGACATAGTTACAGTGACCCAAATTAATGCAAATTATCCCCCTTATAGTGCAAAAATACTCATCAAACCAAGAATAACACCATTTCGATAAAACAGTTGAAAGCATTAATAACCTTATGTTTCATTAAGTTAATGTTTTACATCTCTTCAAGGAAAATGTTTCTATTATTTTGGCCTGAAAATTGCTTAGTAATTGGAAATTTAAAATTATTCCCCATTTTTGGGCATGTTATTTTTTTAGCACATCTTTAGTGCGAAATACTGGAGAACATCGAGAATGAGTGACACTGTAGTTCAAGTGCAAGGAGCGGTACAAACTCTGACACAGAGTTCAGATACCCTGTTTTTATTACTTGGAGCCATTATGGTTTTCTTAATGCATGCAGGTTTTGCATTTTTAGAAGTCGGTACTGTGCGTAAAAAAAACCAAGTCAACGCATTAGTTAAGATACTGGCCGATTTTGGTGTATCTGCTATTGCTTACTTTTTTATTGGCTACTGGATCGCGTATGGTGGCACTTTCTTTGCCGATGCGCAGACTTTATCGCAAGGCAATGGCTATGAGTTAGTTAAGTTCTTCTTCTTACTGACTTTTGCTGCTGCTATTCCAGCAATTGTTTCTGGCGGTATTGCTGAACGTGCACGTTTTTATCCGATTCTGTGCGCCACTCTGTTTACGGTTGGTTTAGTTTACCCATTCTTTGAAGGCATTATCTGGAATGGTAATTTCGGTATTCAAAACTGGTTTGAAACAAGTTTTGGTGCTGCTTTCCATGATTTTGCTGGTTCTGTAGTCGTGCATGCTGTTGGTGGTTGGATTGCATTAGTTGCCGTTATTTTCCTTGGTATGCGTAAAGGACGTATCCGTGCAGGTAAACACACCAACTTTGCTCCATCAAACATTCCTTTCCTTGCCCTTGGCGCATGGATTCTATGTGTTGGCTGGTTTGGCTTTAACGTAATGTCAGCACAAACGTTAAACGGTATCAGCGGACTAGTTGCTATGAACTCATTAATGGCGATGGTCGGCGGCATTCTTACCGCACTTATTCTGGGTAAAAATGACCCTGGCTTTATTCATAACGGTCCGTTAGCTGGCCTCGTTGCTGTTTGTGCAGGCTCTGACTTAATGCATCCAATTGGTGCATTGGCAACCGGTGTTATCGCTGGCGCGTTATTTGTATGGGTATTTACCTATCTGCAGAACAAAACTCACATCGATGACGTACTAGGTGTATGGCCTCTGCATGGTTTATGTGGTGCATGGGGCGGTATTGCTGCTGGTATCTTTGGTCAAACGGCATTAGGCGGCCTTGGCGGTGTTAGCCTGACTGTTCAGATTATGGGGACTATACTGGGCATTGCTATTGCGTTAATCGGTGCGACCATCGTTTACGGTATTCTGAATAAAACCATGGGATTACGTCTTTCTGAGGAAGATGAATTCAATGGTGCTGACCTAGCTATCCATAAAATTTCAGCCACTAACGAAGAATAATTCCTTCATTAGTGTATGGTCTATTTGTGAAGCGGGCGTTTGCCCGCTTTGCTTTTTATCCCTCCACAAATTTACAATAATTTTAACTATCTCACGTTACTTCATACCTAAGTCTAACCCTCACAGATACTGAGACTATCTAATCAGTGCTAAGCTATTAATATCATGATACATCGGGTAAAGCTTATGCCTCAGAAATACAAAAATATTGTTATATTAACCGGAGCCGGAATTTCGGCAGAGTCGGGGATTCAAACGTTTCGAGCCCAGGATGGTTTATGGGAAAATCACAGAATTGAAGAAGTCGCCACTCCTGAAGGCTTTGCCGCTAATCCTGATTTAGTTCTGGAGTTTTACAACCAACGCCGACGTAAACTTCAATCACAGGATCTTTTTCCCAATCCCGCTCATGTTGCTTTAGGTCGATTAGAAGCGGAACTTGAAGGGAGCGTGACTATTGTTACGCAGAACATCGATAATCTCCATGAACGTGGCGGAAGTAAGAATATTATCCATATGCACGGTGAATTGCTCAAAGCACGCTGCAGTCAGTCGAACCAGGTTATCGAGCAACTCGATGATATGCATAAAGAGGATCTTTGCCACTGTTGTCAGTTTCCCAGTCAAATGCGCCCGCATATTGTCTGGTTTGGTGAAATGCCGTTAAGAATGGGCGAAATCTATGATGCAGTAGAAAAAGCCGATCTGTTTATTTCTATCGGCACCTCCGGCGTGGTGTATCCTGCGGCAGGTCTGGTACATGATGCACGAATGCATGGTGCGCATACTATTGAAATTAATATCGAACCAAGTGCCGTTGGTAGCGAATTTGCCGAACATCGGCAGGGCAAAGCTGGAATAGAAGTGCCTAAGTTAGTTGACGAAATATTGGGACTGGCTGATTTTTAATAAAAAACGGAATGAACAGCTGAATGAAAAAATGGATTCGATGCCCGAATCCATTTTTCAGATACATACTCTGTTGATTGATTATTCAACACGTAATTTTTCGAAGAACTCTTCATAAATCAGACTGGCTTCACCCACTTCATCCTGCCATTCACCGCTATCCATTACTGATTGTGGAGGGAAGATATTCGGATCGTTGGCAAATTCAGTCGGCAGTAGCGGATAAGCTGCTTTAACCGGTGTCGGATAACCAATCTCTAACGCGATTTTCGCGGCGTTTTCCGGGCGCAGTAAGAAATCGATCATTTTATGTGCCGCGTCGACATTTTTCGCGCCCGTTGGAATGGCTAGGCTATCCATCCAGAAAATGGCGCCTTTCTCTGGCCAAACGATATCGATCGGAGCCCCTTCCTGACGTGCCATATAGGCAGAACCATTCCATAACATGCCCAGTGACACCTCACCAGCAATAAATGGGCTAGCCGGGAAATCTGAGTTAAACAGCAGAATATTCGGCATCAGTTTTTTCAGTTCATTATATGCAAGCTCAATCTCATGCGGATCTGTCGTATTCGGTGAATAACCTAAACGCACCAATGCTATATGGAATAACTCACGTGAATCATCCATCACCAGAAGCTGTCCTTGCCATTTTGCATCCCACAAGTCATCCCATGAGTGGAACTGAGACTTATCGACCACATCAGTGTTCACACCAATGCCCGTCGCGCCCCAGATATAAGGAATCGAAAACTTGTTAGCTGGATCGAAAGATTTGTTCAGGTAGTTTTGATCTAAGCCTGCAAAATTGCTCAGCTTGTTATGATCAATTTCCTGCAGCATTCCTTCTTTACGCATTTTAGAAACAAAGTAAGTTGAAGGAACTACTAGGTCATAACCGCCACCCTGAGTTTTTAATTTCGCGTACATCGATTCATTCGACTCGTAAGTCGAATAGATGACTTTTATACCGGTTTCCTCGGTAAAATCTTCTAATACTTCACTCGGGATATATTCAGACCAGTTGTAGAAATAAAGCTCTTGATCACTTGCAAAAGTTGCTGAAGATAAGAGCGAGGCTGCGCATAAAGCACCCGCTAAGAATTTATTATTCATCATATTTTCCGTTGTTAACCTAAGCCACACTTTTCAATAAAAGCAGCTTCAGTATATCAGCAACAAAATAGTGAAATGACGGAACCGGGGAAGGAATTTGCCTAAATCGGCCAGATGTTAAACAAAAAGGGAACCATTTTCATTATTGAGACAATAACTCAGTGATTCCCCCAAGGATTACTTGGTTAACTTGTCGCGGCCAAGCAATTGTGACAGGGCAACCAACAAAAGTGACAGACAAAGCATGACTGTCGCCAGAGCATTCACTTCCGGAGATATGCCTACTTTTACCATCGAATAGATTTTTAATGGCAGGATTTCATAGGTCGGACCGGTAACAAAAGAACTAATGATCACATCATCCAGCGATAAAGTAAAACTGAGTAGCCAGCCAGCGGCTACGGCAGGTTTAGCTAACGGCAGAATGATTTTTGACAGAATAACCCATTCAGAGGCTCCAAGATCTTTAGCGGCTTCTAACATCTTGACATCAAACCCTTGTAAGCGGCTATATACCGTCACCACCACAAATGGTAGACAGAAAGTAATATGTGCAATCAGCAGCGTTAAGAATCCCAGGTTCGCACCAATTAACAAGAAAAGAGCAAGTAAGGAGATTGCCATAACGATATCGGGTGACATCATGACAATAAACAACATACCGTTAATCAGTCCCTTACCTTTAAACTGATAACGAAATAGAGCAACAGCGGTCAGACTGCCAATTAAGGTTGCGGCTGTAGCGGAAAATACTGCAATAGTGATTGAATGCCACGCTGCCTGCATCAGGCTATCGTTGTTAACCAAAGCGTCATACCATTTGGTGGTAAAACCTCCCCATTTAATACCGAATTTGTTGTCGTTAAACGAGTTAGCAATCAGCACCACAATAGGGAAATACAAAAAGCAGTAGACCAAAGTCATTAAACTTAAACGTAATGCTCTCATTCTTCTAACTCCACTTTCTTATTGAGCAATTTACCTGCCCGATAGTAGATATAGAGCAAAATTGCCATCACTAAAGTTAAAGAAATACTGGTGGCAGAACCAAATGGCCAGTCGCGGGCATTCAATACCTGACTTTTAATAATGTTACCAATCAGGATATTTTTCGCCCCGCCCAATAAGTCAGAAATATAGAACATGCCCAATGCAGGCAGTAGCACCAACAAGCAACCACCGACAATACCCGGCATGGTCAATGGAAGGATAACATTGGTCATAATTTGGCGCTTATTCGCACCAAGATCGCGGGCTGCTTCGATGTAGGTATGGTCAAGTTTCTCAATTGAAGAATAGAGAGGCAGAATCATAAATGGCAACAGAATATAGACCAAGCCAATCATTACTGCGGTTTCGGTGTACATAATGCGCAGCGGAGCGTCAATTAAGCCAACGCCGATAAGCGCTTTATTGATCAACCCTTGTGTGCCTAATACTATTTTTAGCCCATAAGTACGAATTAAAGAGTTTGTCCAGAATGGGACGATGACTAAAAATAGCATAATAGGGCGCCATTTCGGTGTCATTCTGGCCACGATAAAGGCAAAAGGATAACCAATAACCAAGCAGAATAGGGTCGCTAGTACCGCCATGTAGAAAGAGTGGCCTAACACCTTTGCATACAGAGGATCAATCAAACGGATATAGTTAGAAAAAGTAAATGTAACATCGATTAAATTGGCTTCATCCCGGGTAAGGAAACTGGTGACAATAATCATCAGATTTGGCACCAGGACAAAGATCGAAAGCCAGGCCACGATCACGGTGATAATCACCGTTTGCAGATTAATCCTGTTGATCTTCATTGAGAACGACCTCCCAACTTTCAACCCAGGTTACCGCCACTTTTTGCCCCAGTGAGTGATCAACAAACGGGTCATCTTCATTGAAGAACTCGCTGACCATTACCCGAATGCCTGAATCGAGTTCAACCACAGAATCCAGCGTTGATCCTTTATAATTGCGCTCGCGAACATAACCGATAATGCAGTTATCAGGATTATCGGACACTTCTTCAATACGAATATCTTCAGGACGAAGTAGCACCTGTAATGTGTCACCGGCTTCGACGGGTTTATCGTGGTAAATGACAGATGTTACTCCTTCGATCACCGCTTGTACGCGCTTTTCATCAACGCGCTCAATCACTTTGGCCGCAAACAGGTTAATTTCACCAATAAACCGCGCCACAAATAGGTTAGTCGGGTCTTCGTAGATCTCTCGTGGTGTACCATCTTGCTCAATCACGCCTTCGCGCATGACGATAATCCGATCCGACATCGACAGCGCTTCTTCCTGATCATGAGTAACAAAAATAAAGGTAATACCTAACTGGCGCTGGAGGCGTTTCAGTTCAAGCTGCATCTCTTTGCGCAGTTTGTAATCAAGCGCAGAGAGTGATTCATCCAGCAACAGGACTTTGGGCTTATTGACTACCGCACGTGCAATTGCGATCCGCTGCTGCTGACCGCCAGAAAGCTGATGAGGCTTACGCAGCGCCATAGACTCCAGACGCACCATTTTTAGAGACTCATTAACACGTTGCTCAATCTCGTCTTTGGCCACGCCCTGCATACGAAGACCAAAAGCCACATTTTCGTATACGCTCATATGAGGGAAAAGGGCATAGCTCTGGAATACCGTATTCACATGTCTTTTTTCCGCAGGAATCTCAGTAACATCAGCACTATCAAGCATGACTTTACCGGAATCGACAGATTCAAAACCGGCAATCATCCGTAAAACGGTGGTTTTCCCACATCCCGACGGACCTAATATGGTTAAAAATTCACCATGATTTACACGCAAATCCAAATTGTCGATGATGGTTTTGCCATCAAAACTTTTTGTTACACCCTGGAGGTGTACCAACGGCGTTGTATTTAGCTCTTGATGAATGGTCAATTTCTCTGTTTCTCCTCAAACTACCCGCATAAAGGGCGGTATAAAAAGCGCTAGTGATTTTTTTGCATAATAAGCTCGACGCTGCTGTTTTCAAAGCAATTTATTGCGCATTTTCCTCTGGGCTTTATTCGAATAATATTACATCGAAAAGATGACAATTAATTTTCCACAACGATGCATATTTCCGATGCTTAGGTATATAATATCGCGAAATTTATACGAGATTATGGATGATGCAGTCGCACCATCACAGGTAGATATGACAGATAAAATTGAAAAAACTTTTACCCTGGGCGGTAGTGTAGAAAAAGCGCTCAAGGGGGATTACCCATTAAACGTCAATAGTGTCTTTAGAGAAGCGTTCAGCTTAACTGCAAAGAATTTTCTCTACTTTACTCCGGCAATTGCAACTTTTCTTATTATTTCTGCGGCAATTTTCTTTATTGCTTTAAATGTTCAGGGATATGATCTTGAATCGATCAGTCAGGCTTTTTCGAATCCTGAAACATTAGATATTGCCCCAATTCAGGCGGTGTTTATTGCCGTGTTTAGTGCCGAAGTGATCTGCTCGCCACTGTTTGCCGGGCTTGGGCTAATGTCGATGAGTCATGCCGCTGGGCTGAAGACTCGCTTTCTGTTCTTGCTTAAAGGGTTTCAGTACACCATTCCAGTCATCACGGTAACGCTACTTAATCTTATTATTCAAGCGGTTTCCAGTGCGATTCTGGAACCACTTTCGCTTTATTTTTCTTTGGCTTTCACTCATGCGATTCTGTTGATCTGTGAAAAGCGTTTGCCTCTCCACCAGGCAATGTTGGTATCGTTGAAGGCAACCAATAAAAAACTGTTATCGCTGTTTGTTATCTTTGCTATTACCACCATCTTACTGCTATTTGCCTTTATTTCCGGCGGAGTCGGCTTGATCTTTGTTCTGCCGTTTTACATGCATGTGAAAGGAGTCGTTTATCGCAATATGTTTGGTATTAAACTGAGTCTGGTTTCCAGCCCCGATAAATCAGGCCCACAAAAGCATTTTGATGCCTGATTAAGTCGGCATCATTCGCAGTTGAGAGACATTTTAGTTGAATTAAGCCACGTATAATTGCGGCCAGATAACCGCACTATAATGAGAATAACTAAATGAAATATAAAACGCTTAGCTGTCTTGGATTAGTTGCCGCAGCACTAACAGTTCCCGCCAGTGCTGGTGAGCATATGTACATGTTCCATTACAGCAACTTTTACAGTCAGTTGAAGCACAACACTGAAAATGGGCATCCCGATGTAAGGGTTGGCTTGTTCTTTATCGAACAGTCGAGTAAAGGCCCATGTCATATCGCAGAAGCACGTCTGGAATATAAAACTCATCAGGAACAACTCGATATTTACGCTTCAGGTGAAGTCACCGTTCCTATTGATAGCAACCTACGTAAAGTCAATCCGATGCTGTATATCAAATCTATTTCGGATCAGCCGTGTGATATTTCAATGCGCGTTTTAACCAAACAGCCATTACAAGGTGAAGTTTCATTCGCTAAGCTCGACGATATCAGCCAGCAGATGCAGACATTACTAACCGATCTCAGTGGTTCGATTGGTAAATGGTTCACCCCTAAAGTGTCCGGAGTAAAACTCGATTTCACTGAGTATGAGAATGGGATTCTGACCACGGCTAATGGCGAAGAAATTCAGGTTAACAACTTTCAGGCCAGTATTGACGTTAGCCAGTTTAAAGCCTCTGATCGGATTACCCTTCCTGAAGCGACCAAACATGTAACCCCAATGATTGTCGCAACAAAATAAGAGTTAAAAAATACGGCCATTCGGCCGTATTTTTTTCTTAGAATTCATCGTAATCAGATGTTGGTAACATTGAGCATTAATGATGGATCAAACTCAGTCACGATATCTTCATCATCTAACTGCTGTACTGGCATTTCTTCTCGATCAAAACCGATATCACCACCATTAATGACTCCAGAGTCGCGGTCAATCGATTTAAAGTCAAACAGTTCATAATCGGCCAGATGGCTAGGAATTACGTTTTGCATTGCACGGAACATGCTTTCGATTCGACCCGGGAACTGTTTATCCCAACCGTTAAGCATCTGTTTAATATTCTGGCGCTGCAAATTCGGCTGAGAACCGCAGAGGTTGCAAGGAATAATCGGGAAGCCTTTACGATCTGAATACTTAATGATGTCCTTCTCCCGGCAGTAGGCAAGCGGACGAATGACTACATGTTCACCATTATCCGACACCAATTTCGGTGGCATACCTTTAATCTTGCCACCATAAAACATATTCAACATCAGTGTTTCCAATATATCGTCGCGATGATGGCCAAGTGCAATTTTAGTCGCGCCCAGCTCTTTGGCTGTACGGTATAAAATCCCGCGGCGCAAACGCGAGCAAAGCGAACAGGTCGTCTTACCTTCAGGAATTTTATCCTGAACAATAGAATAGGTATCTTCCTCAACGATCTTATATTCGACACCTAAACTTTGCAGATATTCAGGCAGAATATGCTCCGGGAAACCCGGTTGTTTCTGATCCAGATTCACCGCTATCAAAGAAAATGACACAGGTGCACTTTTCTGCAGACTCATCAAAATATCGAGCAGCGTGAAACTGTCCTTTCCGCCAGACAGGCACACCATGATTCGATCACCATCTTCAATCATATTAAAGTCAGCAATTGCCTGGCCGGTATGACGACGCAACCGTTTATGCAATTTATTGAAGTTGTAGCGTTGGGCCTGTGTTAGCTGTTCTGTTTGTTGTGACATTTTCCTACTCGACAGATGAGTTACAAATAGAACTGCGTATGATACGGATAAATTTATCAGAAGCCAGTAGCAATAAGAAAAAGAGCGGCTGAAGTTTTCTTCAACCGCTCTTAACAGAGAAAAATATCAACGATAAAGATCGCTATTCGCTGCGAGTGGGATCTAGCGGGCTAATATAACCTTCTGGTTTTAACGCCAAAACATCGCAATCGATTTTATCAATCACGTTTTCCGCCGTATTACCAATAAATACCGCCGATAAACCAGTACGCCCTGTGGTGCCAATAATCACCATCGCGGCATTAAGCCGTTTTGCGACTTCAGGAATCACTTCTTCCGGTAATCCTTCTTCAACAATGGTGTTTTCATCATCGATGCCATGTTTCTGGCGTAGTTCTTTCATCGAAGTATAGTAGTGTGCTTTAACTGCATCACTGTAGGCTGTCGGATCAAACTCTGGTAACTCAACGCTGATGGTGGTTGGTGTCAATGGATAAGCACTCACCAGATAAGGTGTGGCAGAGAAACGTTCACTGATGCTCAGTACTCGCTCAACCATTTTATCATTGAGGGTCTTATGCGATTCTTGTTCAGAGCCCACATGTACTGACGCGACAATATTTGCATTTTCCGGCCAGAAGGCGTGTTTCACCAGCAATACCGGAGTAGGGCATTTACGTAGAAGATGCCAGTCGGTTGGGGTGAAGATCACGGATTCGAGTGTTGCATGTTTGCGGGTGCCCTTAATCAACAGATCATGTTGTCCGGCAAATACTTCCGCAATAATCGCCTCATAGGGGCGATGATGCCAAACCACTTTAACTTCCAGTTCGACACCTTCTAACATATAAGGCTCAGCAATTTTTTTCAGCCACAATTCGCGTTGATGAATCACACCATGCCGCATCGCTTCACGTTCATCAGACGATAGCATAGACGTCATATCGTAGGAAAAATCATAAATCGCGAGAAACAAAGTAACATGGCTGATTTGCGTGCTTTTCTGCGCTAATTGCATGGCTCTGGCCAATGCAGCCTGTTCTTCATGATTAATATCTGCAACAACCAAGATTTTGCTGTATATGCTCATAGCAGTCTCCCTAGTATATTTGGAGGTTCTATGTAAACTTTAGCTTATGCTGGCTGATTTGAGTATGTCATGAGTGGAATATTAATGGGAAGTATGACGTGGTTCAAAAGAAGTGAGCCACGTCAATAAGTTAGCTTTAGGAATCGCTGCTTACACCAGCAAGTTCCATTAGAGCATGATGATCAATAATAGTGATATATTTACCTTTTACGCTCAAAATTTCTGATTTTTGAAAACGACCTAGCAAACGGCTGATGGTTTCTACAGTCAGGCCAAGGTAATTACCGATATCGCCACGCGTCATGGTCAGTCGGAATTCACGAGGACTAAAACCACGCTGAGAAAAACGAGTAGAAAGGTTATATAAAAAGGCAGCTAAACGTTCTTCAGCATTCTTTTTCGACAGCAACAGGATCATTTCCTGATCGCCCTTAATTTCATTACTCATCAAACGCATAATTTGCTGGCGAAGCTTAGGCATTTTACCGGAAAGGTCATCCAGTATTTCATAAGGGATTTCACACACCATTGACGTTTCAAGCGCTTGAGCAAAACTCGGGTGCGCATCTCCGGTAATCGCATCAAAGCCAACTAAATCACCAGCCAGATGGAAAGCGGTAATCTGCTCATCCCCCTGTTCGGTAATGGTATAGCTCTTAATGGTTCCGGAGCGGATAGCGTAGAGTGATTTCAAATCATCCCCAGCTTTGAACAGCTCTTGTCCTTTTTGAATGGGCTTTTTACGCTCAATGATTTGATCCAACTGGTCAAGTTCAGCTTCATTCAAAGTAAAAGGAATACACAGTTGGCTAATGCTGCAATCCTGGCAATGAATTGCACAACCACCTGATTGGATTCGTTTCGCTGCTGGCTTATCAGAAATCATAACAACCTTACACTATTTTGATATACATCAATATTTTACCATTCCTTAATAATAATGCCAGATAAAAAATAATTTAATTATCAATGCATTACGCGGAACAATTACAACATGGTTACAGAATCACCAACAACATATACCCCATATAGGGTAATCATGATTCCAGCGAAAGCGCGAATATAAAATGGAATGGTCAGACGTTTAAGCATACCTGAACTCATTGCCGTCATGACCATTGATGGCAGGGTGCCAATGCCAAAAGCAAGCATAATTAGCCCTCCTTGCCAGCCATTACCTGAAGCCATCGACCAGGTGAGCATCGAATACACCAGACCGCATGGTAACCAACCCCATAAAAGTCCTAGCGGAAGTGCGTATAACGGATTTTTCAGTGGAATTAAACGATTGGCGACCGGAGCAATACAACGCCATAAATAACGCCCAAGTGATTCAATTTTTTGAATACCAAACCAGGCCCTGGCAATATACAAACCGAGCATAATTAATAGAATTCCGGAGAAAACACGCAGTATAGTCAATAAACCGTTCAACTGGGCAAGATCATTCAGCGAATAGATCAGAGTACCCAATAGTGCGCCCATCAGAGTGTAACTGCTCAATCTTCCCAGGTTATATAAAGCCACGACCAAAGGAAGCTGGCGGCGATCAGAGGTCGTAGAACTCAATAGTGCTGCGATACCGCCACACATACCCAGGCAGTGTGCAGAGCTGACCAAACCGATAACCAGAGCAGTAAACAGCTCATTGATCATCAGCAGACTTTCCCTGTTTATCTTTTTCTGCTGAATCAGATTTAGGAGCAGGCAGATCGTCATCAAATAGTACATTGTGACCATGGCGTTCAAGGTCATCAAACTGATTTGACTTCACCGCCCATAAAAAAATGGCAATTGCGATAGCAACAAAAATAATCGCAATTGGGATCAGTATATATAAGCTTTCCATATTAACTCTGTATTTTCTCTGCAGGCCCGTCCTGTAACAGACGTAAAGAATTGGTCACCACTATAATCGAGCTTAGAGACATACCGATCACGGCAATATAGGGAACCACATAACCCAGTACAGCCAGTGGCAAGATTACTGCGTTATAGCCCAATGCCCACATCAGATTCTGAACAATAATCTTACGGGTACGCAACGCCAGTTTACGGGCTTGATGTATCGCTAACAATTTATCGTTTAACAAAATGAGATCAGACGAAGTTTTAGCAATATCGGTTCCATTACCCATCGCGATGGAAACATGAGCCTTCGCCAGTATCGGCGCATCATTGATGCCATCCCCAACCATCATAGTGATATTCTGCTCAGGCAATGACTCAATATAAGCCAACTTCTCTGCCGGCGTGCAATCCGCACGCCACTGCTTAATACCCAACTGCTGAGCAACAGTCTGAGCTGTCGTTGCGTTATCTCCGGTTAATAAGGTGACATCCATCCCGGAGTCGAATGCTTGCTGAATAAAACTCTGCGCTTCAGGGCGAATGGGATCCTGATAGATGAACGTTGCAATTAACTCATTATTGCGGCTTAAGTAAAGCGCGCGCTGGCTGGTATCGGCAACGGCTGCTTCTTCAGCATCAGTAACAAAACGTAGTGAGCCAATTTTAACCGATTCCATACCATAGTGACCGGAGATGCCGAAACCGACCACGTTATTCACCGATGATACGCGAACATTTGGGTCGCTGTATTTAGCAAAGGCTTTTGCTATCGGATGGTTCGCATATTGTTCAAGCGCGGCAGCAATCGACAGGCAGGCTCCCTGATCATAATCAGCATGTGTTTGTACTGAAACAATTTCGACTTTGCCAGTGGTTAAGGTTCCGGTTTTGTCCACAATAAGGTGGTTCGCTTTTACCAGCGTTTCAAATATATCTCCAGACTGAATTAATAAGCCAGTCTTAGACAACTGCGATGTTGAACAGGTTATCGCGGTTGGTGTGGCCAGAGATAGGGCACAAGGGCAGGTGGCAACCAAAACCGACAACATAATCCAGAATGCCTGATCGGCCTGATGGCCATGCCAGTAAAACCAGGTGACACCGGCAATCAGTAAAATCACTCCAACAAAATAACGGGCAACCACATCCGCCAGCAACGAAACTTTTGGCTTAGTCATCTGCGCCTGCTCATGTAAACGCACTATTTGGGAAATAACTGAATGGTTTTTATCTGCTGTGACTCGATAATCAAATGTTTCCTGAGTATTAATCGTACCCGCGAACACCGAATCACCAACAAATTTCGCAATCAGATTCGATTCTCCGGTTAGCATAGACTCGTCCAGATAGCTTTCTCCTGAAGCTATAACACCATCAGCAGGCAAGTGTTCACCAATCTTCACTCGTACCATATCGCCATTTTGTAACGATTTAACCGGAATTTTTTTCCCATCAACTAAGGTTGCCATAGCAGGAACCAACTTCATCAGATTACCGCTTGCGGTTGAAGCTTTATGCTTGGCTTTTGCTTCCAAGAACCGACCTACCAACAGAAAGAAAGTGAACATTGAAACCGATTCAAAATACACTTCACCCTGCTCGGTAATCGTGGCATGGACGCTGGCACTGTATGCAAATATCAACGCCAGTGAAACCGGCACGTCCATGCCTAAGGTAAATCCTCGCAAGCTGCGCCAGGCGTTCATATAAAAAGGTAGGGCAGAATAGAGCAACACCGGGGTCGCAAATATCAAACTTACCCAACGAAAATAACTCTTAAAACTTTCATCAAGATCGCCGAACATTTCCAGATACAGTGCGACCGCCAGCATCATGACTTGCATGGTCGCCAACCCGGCGATGCCTAAACGATAAAGGTACGTTTTCTTCTCTTTTTCGTTGGCTTGTTCCTGTTTATTCGGATCAAACGGTGCCGCTTTATAACCTAGTTTAATAATCTCAGATAACAGTTGGCTGAACCTAACCCGCGAATCGTCCCAGGCAATAGTGGCGCGATGTGTAGTGGTATTAACATTAATAGCGGCAACGCCCGGTTGAGAGGACAGACGTTTTTCAATTAGCCAGGCACAGGCCGCGCAAGACACGCCATCGATAGAAAGCGTTGCAGAGCAGGTGACATTGTCACGATATACAAAATCAGACTGAAAATCTTGATCATCAAAACTTTTAATTTGTTCTAATTCTTCGGGTACCAAGTCAACGGAATTAGGAAGTTCAGTACGATATTGGTAATAAGAGGTCAGGCCGCTATCAACAATCGTCTGTGCCACGGCCTGACAACCAGGGCAACACATCGCACGCGGTTCACCTAAAATATCTACGGTAAAATGAGTATTCGGCGGAATCGGTTCACCGCAGTGATAGCAAGTATTACTCATGGCTATTAAGTGCAATAGCAGCAGTGGTAGGGAAGTTTACTTTACCCTGAAGAATCCATTTACTATCAAAAGAAGTAATTTTAACAAACCAAGGGCCTTGTAAAGAGTCATCTAATACCAGACGATAAACACCCTGGGCATCAGATGATACCAACTGTTCTATATCTTTCTCAGCGAGTGTCCGGTGAGCCAGTTTTATCTTCAGAGCCGGATATTGCTCAAGTTTACCCCGTTCTAATACAACGGTCAGTTCATTATTATCACTTGAAACCAAAGCGTTAAGTCCTAGAGCCTTAGCTTCTTGTAGCTTCGAAATATCCTGGTTAATTGCTCGACCTTCTTTGTAATAATCTTCAGAAACCAGCGACACAGAATGCTGAGAAAACAGTACCACAGTACCCAAAGTCCAGATAATGACAGTAGAAGGAAGTAGAATTAAAAACCAAGGCCAAAATTGCCTAAACCACGGTTTTTCCATTTGAAATGCTCTTTCTAATTTAAGGAATGAAAAAGGAATGAAAGCAGCACCTTGCGATGCTGCTTGATGTTTTACTCTTCAGAACTATTATTGCTCAAACTCCAGACATATGCAGCAATAACCTGAACTTTGTCTTCACCCAGGATATCGATCCACGCTGGCATCACACCAGAACGACCGTAAGTCACTGTTTGTGTTACGTCAGCACGGGAATCCCCAAACAGCCAGTCTTTATCCGTCAAGTCAGGAGCGCCCACGGCAGGGTTACCTTTACCATCAGTACCATGACAAGCAGCACAAACAACGAAGCGTTTTTTACCGGCTTCCGCATCGCGGGTGTTAACCGCACGGCCAGATAGGCTCAGAGCATAGGTTACTACCTCTTTCACACCTTGCTCACCTAATGCGTCTTTCCACGCTGGCATCTGGCCAATACGACCATGACGAATCGTAGTAACGATCGCTTCAGGTTCACCGCCATACAACCAGGCTTTATCGGTCAGGTTAGGGAAGCCCTTTTGACCACGCGCATCTGAACCATGGCACTGAGAACAGTTTTGCAGGAACAGTCGCTGACCAACCTTAATTGCATCAGGATCGCCCGCTATCTGCTTAACCGGTTTCAGTTCTTTGCCGCCGTCAACATACGCAAGGCGTTTAAACGCTTCACCATAATAAGCTTCGGCGTCATCCAGCTCTTTAGCGTATTGATCCAGCTCTTTGTTGTTCTGTGCTTTAGCAATAGCTGCTTTTGACTCGTCTAATGTTTGCACAGTTTGATTTGAACTTGTCCAACCCAACAGGCCTTTGTATGTTCCCAGACCAGGAAACAGTGCTAAATAAATAGCAGCAAAAACAAAGGTACTAATGAAAAGATAAGTCCACCATTTAGGCAAGGGGTTATTGATTTCACGAATACCATCGTACTCGTGTCCCATATCCTCACCTTCTTTCACTCCCATGTTGTCGCGCAGACACCAGATTAGAATGGCTGCACAACCAAACAAAGTAATGAGGGTAAGAACAATTATCCAGAGACTCCAGAATGTAGTCATTACTTGGTCACTCCTTGTTTTTGAGATGAAATATGTTTCTCTTCATCGGCAAAGACCAGATTAGCGGCTTCATCAAATGCCGATTTACGGCGTTTGCTGTAGGCCCAAATCACGATGCCAATAAAGCAGGTAAACAGTAGAACGGTCCAAATACTGTGTATTGTACCAATATTCATAACACCTCCTACTTCATCGCATGACCAAGAGACTGCAGATACGCAATCAGGGCTTCAAGTTCTGTTTTTCCTTCAACCGCGGCTTTTGCACCAGCAATATCACCATCAGTGTAAGGCACACCAAAGTGATCTCGGAATAACGTCATCTTATCGGCCGTCAATGCACCATCTAATACGTTTTCAGCTAACCAAGGGAAAGCCGGCATATTAGATTCCGGAACCAATTCACGCGGGTCTGTCAGGTGAACACGGTGCCATTCATCGGAGTAACGGCCACCAACACGCGCCAAATCAGGCCCTGTACGCTTTGATCCCCATAGGAATGGGTGATCCCAAACACTTTCACCAGCTACAGAGTAGTGGCCGTAGCGTTCTGTCTCAGCGCGGAATGGACGAACCATCTGGCTATGACAAGCGTTACAACCTTCACGAATGTAGATATCACGCCCTTCAAGCTGAAGTGCATTATAAGGCTTAAGGTTAGCGACAGGCTCAGTCGTTTGTTTCTGGAAAATCAACGGTGTGATTTCTACCAAAGCACCAAAGCTGATTGCAATGATGATTAAAATAGCCAGCAGCCCGACATTCTTTTCGACCAGTTCATGGCGATTGTTCGAGTTAGAACTCATTATTTAATCTCCTTATGCCGGTTGTTCGATAGCTTTCAGGCTTGCTGCAGGCGCAGAAATCGTTTTATACGCGTTGTAAGCCATGATAAGCATGCCAGATAAGAAGATAAGTCCGCCAACAAAGCGAGCCGTATAGAATGGATACGACGCTTGCACAGACTCAACGAAACTGTAGGTCAAGGTACCATCTGAGTTCACAGCACGCCACATCAGACCTTGCATAACACCAGAGATCCACATCGCAACGATGTAAACAACCGTACCGATAGTTGCCAGCCAGAAGTGAACGTTGATCAAACTGACAGAGTACATCCGCTCTTGACCAAACAGTTTGGGGATCAAATGATAAACCGAACCGATAGATACCATAGCAACCCAGCCTAAAGCGCCAGAGTGTACGTGGCCGATAGTCCAATCGGTATAATGCGAGAGTGCGTTAACCGTTTTAATTGACATCATTGGGCCTTCAAAGGTAGACATACCATAGAAAGACAATGAAACAATCAGGAAGCGCAGAATCGGGTCGTAGCGCAGTTTATGCCAGGCGCCCGACAAAGTCATAATCCCGTTGATCATGCCCCCCCAAGAAGGAGCAAACAGAACCAATGACATTACCATACCTAATGACTGAGTCCAGTCGGGAAGGGCAGTGTAATGTAAGTGGTGCGGACCGGCCCAGATATAAAGGGAAACCAACGCCCAGAAGTGAACGATTGATAAACGGTAAGAATAAACCGGACGCCCTGCTTGCTTAGGAACAAAATAGTACATCATCCCCAGGAAACCCGCAGTTAACAGGAAACCAACCGCATTGTGGCCATACCACCACTGAACCATCGCATCCACCGCACCCGAATAAACTGAGTAAGATTTGTTCCAAGTCAGAGGAATTGCCATACTGTTCACAATGTGTAGAACAGCAACGGTGAGGATAAAGGCACCAAAGAACCAGTTTGCAACATAGATATGAGAGGTTTTACGTTTAACAATCGTGCCAAAAAACACAATTGCGTAAGCGACCCAAACCAGTGCAATGGCGATATCAATCGGCCATTCCAATTCAGCATACTCTTTCGAACTGCTAAACCCGAGCGGCAGAGTAATTGCGGCGGAAAGGATAATAAGTTGCCAACCCCAAAAGGTAAATGGTATTAACGGCCCACCAAACAGTCGAGTTTGGCAGGTACGTTGAACCACATAGTAGGAGGTAGCGAACAGGGCACTGGTACCAAAAGCGAAAATTACCGCATTGGTATGAAGTGCTCTTAGACGACTATAAGTCAGCCACGGCGTATCAAAATTTAGCTGTGGCCAGACGAGTTGTGCTGCGATCAAAACACCTACCGTCATACCGACAATACCCCACAAAATAGTAACCAGGGTAAACTGACGCACAACGGTATAATTGTAGTTTTGTTCCAGCTGCATTTCTTGGCTCATTTGCATGCTTCCAATTTTAGTTAACTACACTTTACTTTTACTTTGTTTTAAATGAGATAAACTGCCACCAAACGGCAAATAGAAGGCTACCACCATTGGTTATGTTTACTCTGCTATTTACTATACTTTAGTTAACAATTTTATGACAGAGAAGTAACCTTACAACACATCAGGATAAGCTGGTTTATTTCAAAACTTTGAACTAAGTTACATAGAGAACAGAGATCAATGCCTGCAGAAAAGCTTACAAAACACAAACTTGCTCAAATTATTTTCATGCTGATAATTTTGTCGGTGGCTTTTGGCTGGAGAACAGCGAGTAAAATAACCACTCCGCAGGTAATATGTGCATATGCCAAAAAGTGTTACTTCCGTGTTAATGATATGGATAGGCGTCTGCTGCCAAATGAAAACAGCTCAAGCAACATCTATACGCTAGAGCCGGCAGAACAGGACTGGTATGTATCTAACAATAATCGGGTTTACAGCGCAAAAGGCGATAAAATCACCTTGCCGCTAACAGAAGATGATCAGCCCAGTTTATATACAGGTAACGGTCAATCTGTTGATTTTTCTTTTGAAAAATAGGGAACGTGAAGCAATTTAACTATATATGTCGAAATCAATGAGTTAGCGCATATCATGACACTAGAAATTAAGGCTATAATTGCGCTATTAAAAACTGAGAGTAAGGCTTTTATCAATGCAATTTGCCACAAGTATAACTAGTAGCCTTGACATTAATGACGCATTTCACCAATTGCGCCAGGGGTTGCCAGTGAATAAACAGCCTTCGTGCCTCGTTTTCTATTATACGGAAGAATATTGTGCGCAAATACTTTGGCAGCAGTGTTCCGATTATTTTCCCGATTCATCGATTATTGGTTGCTCATCCTGTAAGGGCATTATTACCGATCATGGCTACTTCAGCGGGCCTACACTGGCACTAATGGCAATTTATGATTCAGGCCTCAGCAGCTACGGCAGTGGAATTGCAGATTTTAACCAATTTGACCAGGTCGATGTCGCCGTTGCACATGCTATTAATTGTGCATTAATCAATGCCGATCGGACTGGGGAAGTGCCTAATTTGATCGTGCTCCATTCTACGCCCGGACAAGAAGAACAGATCATTCAGGCGATTGATACTATTTTCAGTACTCGGGTGCCAATTATTGGCGGTTCGGCCGCCGATAACTCGATTGAAAATAAATGGTCAGTGATGACCGAGCAGGACTGGACAAATAACGGCATTGCCGTGCAGCTCTACTTTCCTTCTCGTTCCCTGGCAACCGGTTTCAGCGCAGGTTATTCGCCAACAGAATTTGTCGGCACCGTTACCAAAGCTTCGGGGCGGGTTATTTATGAAATTGATGGTGAATCGGCGCAGGAAATTTATAAAGAGTGGGTCAGTGACCATTCCAATCTACAGTTTTGTGATAGCTACGTGTTCGAGGAGATTACCAGCTATCCAATCGGCCGGGTAGCTGGCGATCTTTACGATCAACCTTACTATAAGCTTACTCATCCAACCCGAATTACTCAGCACGGTGGGCTCGAAGTGTTCGCCAATGTTACCAGTGGAGAAGAGATCACGCTCATGACTGGTTCGAGAGAGCAGCTGATTAACCGGGCATCTCGTGTTATAAATGAAGCTAAATCAAAAAATTACACAGAATCGCCTCAGTTAGGTGCTATTTCTATCTTCTGTGCCGGAGCAATGCTACGACTGAAAGATGACATGGAAAGAGTTCAGTTGCAGATGAAAGAGCAACTCAATGGCGCTCCTTTTATCTGCCCGTTCACATTTGGTGAACAAGGCCGTTTTGCCGGCGGTGAAAATGCTCATGGCAATTTAATGATTTCTTCAGTTATCTTTTATGATTCGGAATAACTCATGCTACAGATAGACAGCTTTGAAGAACTGAATGAGACACTGCTAGAGCTTAAACGGAGTAAAGAGCGAGAAGCTCGCTTGGCTGAAGAGAATCAGGTTATTCTTACATCACTGACTGCCTTTAGTAATGCACCGAATAAGCACCGGATATTTGATGAACTAAAAAGGGTACTTAGCCGCTACATTAATTTCACTGACTTTGTGGTGATTTCAAAAGGAAAATATGAATCTCACTTTTCCACCTTCCTCTCATCAAACCCACAAATGGATGGAAGAGTCTGGCCGTGTGGTAATAAATTTCAGCGCGTACTACAAGGTGATTCAATCTTATTGTTTGAACCAGGTATTATTGAAGAATTTAAATGTCTGCCGTACGAAATTCTCAGTAACATAAGAAATGCGTTAATCACTGGAGTCCGTGCTCAATCTAACGATTCGGTTCTGTTAATTTTGGGGGATAGAAAAGGGCAATTTGCCGTTGACAGCAAAGCAACTCTAATCCGTTTTCGGCCGCTGCTAGAGCGTGCTATCAGCGATATTGAAAATAAAGAGAAACTACAAAAACTGGTTGAAATAAAAACCAAAGAGGTCGTCCAGGCACAACTAACTGCAGAGCAGGCTAACCAGGCTAAGTCTAAATTTCTGGCTATGATGAGCCATGAATTGCGTACACCGCTAAACGCAGTTCTGGGGATTATTGAATTATTGCGTGCAGATTCCGACAGTTATCAGCAAGAACTGCTTGAAAAAATGGAAAATTCCGCCGATCTGCTACACGTCATTATCAGTGATATTCTCGATTTCAGTCGCATTGAATCAGGACATTTTACCCTTCATCGTCACTGGACAAATCTGCACGCCAAGTTTGTTCCTTCGTTTGACTACCATAAAAAATTAGCAACAGAGAAAGGCTTAGCATTTCATCTTAAAACATCTATTTTTAGTAATTACGAATATTTTGTTGATTCTGTCCGAATTCTACAGATCGTTTTTAACTTACTCGGGAATGCCATTAAATTTACCGAGCAGGGTGAAGTTTCATTAAGTATTACCACATCTTAGGAGCGCCTCAATATTATTGTGGCTGATACGGGGATAGGTATTGATGCAACAACCTTAGCACAGCTCTTTACTCCATTTATTCAAGCCGACAATTCCATCACGCGAAATTATGGTGGTACAGGTCTAGGGCTGGCAATTACTAAACATCTGGTTGAGCTAATGGATGGCACTATCGACGTTTCAGAAAACCAGGGGCAGGGCACAATATTTTCCGTCTCTTTGCCTTTGGTACTTAAAAAGTCATTGGAACCGGAATCCATTACCCTAAAGGGAAATACATCCAATACAGCTTTTTTATCGACTAAAAAACTGCTGCTAGTTGAAGACACTACCACCAATCAAATGGTCCTCAAATTAATGCTTAACCGCTTAGGTTACAACGTAACTATAGCAAACAATGGGGCAGAAGCATTAGAACTAATTCGTCAACATGATGATTTTGATATTATTTTTATGGATATTTCTATGCCAATAATGGATGGCATTCAGGCGACAAAACTGCTGCGCTCTCGTAGCTATAGTAAACCCATCATCGCACTAACAGCTCATTCATTAAACGAAGACAAACAGAAATGCCTGGATGCAGGGATGGATGATGTTCTGATGAAGCCGATAAAAAGCAAAACAATTCAACAAGTGATCAATAAATATCTCTCTCAAATTTAATGAGTAACAGGAATAAGGTTCAGGAATGCGTTCAATAAAAAACCAGATGCGTAACTTCGATAAATGGCGCCGCAGCAAAATGGTCAATTTAGAGCCTATGCTATATCAGTTAGCCAATAACAATAAAAACAACCAGAATAAGTTGCTCTCTGTAGCTGAAACTCAGTCAATTATTATATTGCGCAATAACCGCCGGATTGGGAACATGTTTTTTCTGATTCCATTCGTAAAATTAACTCGTAAGCTCTACCCACACAGCCGTATTACTTTGATGCTTAATGAACCTTGGCAAGCCAGTTTTTTTGATGGGCTTGGGGTAGATCAGTTTTTATTTAGCTATTTTTCCCTGAAAAGTGGCTTGAAATCATTACAATTGATTAAAGAGCAAAAGCATGAAGAATATGACTTGGCATTAGTTCCATTCAGTTCGATTGAAGATGTTTTGTTTATTTCCGGCCTTAACGCAAAAAATAAAATAGGCCAGTTTAACCCAAGGAGAAACGTTGCTTTTACTCATACTTTTGAAAAAAATGATCAGGAATTTCATTCTGCACTAAGTAGCCTATATCTTTTTAGTCAAATCGGACACAATTTCTCAAGCAGTGATATCGACCATAAGCTTGAATTTTCATCGGAAGAACTAACATTCGCACAGAAGAAACGGGCAGAATTAGCTCCGGAACAAACTAAGATTATCGCGTATTTCAGAGGGGCTCGCGGTAATAAGCTATTGGACGAAACCACCTGGACCAATATCCTGAATCGATTTGCTCAGGCTACCGATGAGAGGATAACCTGGATTGAAATCCTTAGCCCTGACATTTCCGGGCCGTTAACAATGGCTGACAATACGTATCAGAACAAAAACATGCGTCAGTTGGCTGCAGTATTGAAAGAAATGGATGCATTTATCTGTTGTGATACTGGGCCGTTACATCTGGCTGATGCGGCGGGGGCAAAATGTATCGGTTTGTACAATAAAACGAACCCCGAAGTTTATGGTGTTATCGGGGACAACTGCGTGAATGTGACCGACATTGCACAGTTCGATGCACAGCAGATCTTTCAACAGATCTCATTCTAAATACAAGTAAAAAACCAGCCAGCTAATAACCAGGCTATCCATCTTTGATGAGATAATTGGTTATTAGCTATTTTATGGTAAATAACAATTATGTTTAATCAAGAGGAGAATGGAACAAGCTTCGCATCAGCATAGAAGCAGGTAGGCTTATAAATATTTCATTTAACATAAGATACATAATGCGCACTTAAATTACACTGTAAATCGGAGGCTATAAATCAAAGCCTTTCATACCAATTTTTAATTTCCGAGGTGAATCCCTTTGATTTTATGAAAGATTTTACGTAGCACGTGAATTTAAAGTGTTTTAACGCTTACGTTGATTTGAACCGTGCTTTTTTATCGGCTCATTGTATGGAAAAACATTTCTGATGCGTTGCTGAATATTGTCTGGAATGGATGATGAGAACTGCACCGTTGCCTGGCCATTTTTATTCTTTAGCCTAACGATGCCCGTCATATTCGAACGCTGCGCAATATCAAATAAATCGGCTTTAAATCCTGCCGGAAATTTATCAGATTGCTTAATAACCTTGCCATTAGAAAATTTGACACTGACAGAAGTCTGATAATTGAACATCAGCCACACAATAGCCAGAACAAGAACTAAAACGAATAGCATCATTAACCGAGTAACTTACTTAAATCTTCTTTGAGTGAGCTAACGGTACGACTGGCTTTTTCCGTTCTTGATGCTTCAGACAACAAATATTCTATAGTATCGGATAGCGTACAACCCAATTCGTTTGATTTGTTGGAAAGCTTTTCCCATACCCGATAATCAAGATCGATCGACTTTTTGCGCGTATGAACCTGTTCAGCGTTATAGTGACGCTTACGTTTAGCCCGAATAGCCTGCTTTAGCTTATTATCAAGCTCAGGAGCCATATGCTTCTCGATCCACTCAATCACTAAAGTTGGCGTATCTTCGAGTTCCAATAACTCATTGACTGCCGTTTCAATTTCGCTTTTATCGATATAACGTGTGATCTGCTGGCCATCTTTCCAACGGCTAGCAAGATACTGCCATTTCCAGCCGCATTCTAAGTTTTCTAATTGCTGATATTTCATAACTGACATTCACCCCGAATTTATGGTGACAGCGTAACCCAGTGCATAATGAAGTTCAAATGAATGTTGAAAAAAACTAGACAATGATCATCGATTGCGGGGAATCTTATATCAGATGGCTATATATACCTTGTCACTTTTTCTATATAATCAGACCCCTTAATTTCCTTAATGTTATTTCTCAATGAATCAAAATATCTGGCGTCACGTTTCTCCATTGTTTGAACAGTACGAGCAGCAAATCAACGACTTCCCTACTCTTACGCCTTCTGGTTTCTTTGCCTGCCAACCACGAGTGTTATCATCGCTGCAGAATTTTAGTCAGCGTAAAGGTTTGTCACGTATTTTGATCATTAATGCCCCGGATAATACCGTTTACCGTCAACTAATAGCCGAACAGTTACACCTAATCAATAACCACAAGCCGGTTATATGCAGCGAAACACTAGACAAAACAGAACCTTTTACTCAGATAAAAGCGCTGGATGGTACTGTCGTCCAGCAAGTACCGGGCTTACTGGACAAAGCCAATGGCGGCTATCTGCTGATTTCACCTAACTGGTTATTGGCGAACCCCAAAATGTGGCCACGTTTAAAAAGTGCCCTATTAGGTGATGCTGTCACACCGATTAACTGCGATAGTAAGTCACCGATCAACACAGATATTCGCAAAACCTACGATATTAAACTGGTGATTATCGGTGATCGGGATCAGCTAGCGGAAATTGAATATCTCGATAGCGATATCAGCAGCGGCATTAACTCATTCAGTGAAATTGAACTTGAGCTCAAACTTGATGAATCAAGTATTGGTCAGTATTTAAGTTATCTGAAATGGATTTGTCAGCAATATCTATTTCCTGAACTAACCCCATCAGGGGTCAAAACGCTTATGGCGCACGGTGTTCGTCAGTTTACCGAAGATCAGCATTACGTACCGACCTGCCTGCTGTGGTTAACTCAGTTATTAGAAGATGCTCAACTTATCGAAGACCAGGAATGCATGGATGGCGAGACCATACAAGCCGCGATCGACCAACGCTATTATCGCGAAAGTTACCTGCCTGAACGCGCGCTGACCGATATTTTAAATGGTCAGGTAGTTATCGAAACTCAAGGATCTCAGGTCGGTCAGGTAAATGGCCTGACAGTAATAGACATTGCCGGTCATCCTATTTCCTACGGTGAACCAGCTCGGATTTCCTGCGTGATCCATTTTGGTGATGGCGATATTAATGACGTCGAACGTAAAGCGGAACTTGGCGGTAACCTGCATGCGAAAGGCATGATGATTATGCAAGCATTCGTCAGCAGCGCGCTAAATCTCGACGAACCATTACCCTACTCGGCTTCTATCGTATTTGAGCAGTCATACAGTGAAGTAGATGGCGATAGCGCCTCTCTGGCTGAAGTGACCTCTTTTGTCAGTGCCTTATCCGGTATTGAAATCAACCAGGAAATCGCCGTTACTGGCGCGGTTGATCAATTTGGTCGAGTTCAGGCCGTCGGCGGTCTTAATGAAAAAATTGAAGGCTTCTACCATGTTTGTGCTCACCAGGGATTAACCGGAACGCAAGGTGTTATCCTGCCAAAGAGCAACCTGCGCAATCTTGCTCTTCACCATACCGTGGTCGAAAGTATTAAAAATGGTGAATTTCATATCTTCCCGGTAGAAACGGTTGATGAAGCGATTCCACTATTAATGGGTAAGCCTTTCAGAGGTGATGACAGTGTTATCGACATCATCGCGCAACGAATTGATGAATTAGAGCGTGGCAATCATTCACGCGATAGTTTTTGGCAACGAGTAAAAGCCCTATTTGGCTTATACTGATCGGACTTGTTTAGCGTACCCCTGTTCACTACCATGCACGCTAACGACAATGGAGTAATTATCTAATGCAAAACAAAAAAGAATCATACGATCGCGACGACCTGCTTGCGTCTAGCCAAGGCGAACTGTTTGGTCCGGGCTACCCTCAGCTTCCAGCACCAAATATGCTGATGATGGATCGCATCACCAAAATGTCTGAAACTGAAGGTGATTTTGGTAAGGGCCTGATCCTTGCTGAGCTGGACGTAACACCAGACCTATGGTTCTTCGACTGCCATTTCCCGGGCGATCCGGTGATGCCTGGCTGTCTTGGCCTTGATGCAATGTGGCAATTGGTCGGTTTCTTCCTTGGCTGGGTTGGCGGCAAAGGTAAAGGCCGTGCTCTGGGTGTTGGTGAAGTGAAATTTACTGGCCAAATCCTGCCAACAGCGAAAAAAGTTACCTACGAAATTCACATGAAACGCGTAGTAAACCGTAAACTGGTTATGGGTTTGGCTGATGGCCGCGTACTGGTTGATGGCAAAGAAATCTATGTAGCAAAAGATCTTAAAGTTGGTCTGTTCCAGGATACATCAGCTTTCTAAGCTTATTTAGGTTAATTAGCGACTCGTTTGAGTCGTTAATTTTTACTCAAAATATTTAGTTATAGTGCGTTATAGGGTGTTTAATAAGCCCCAATAAATGGGGCTATGTTGTATGTGGAGTGTGATGTTATTTATAGAGACCGGAGAACCTATCTTCCCGAGCTTCACGCCAGCCTCCCATCCAATAGGATCTTGCATCCATTTGCTGATAAGGGCACTCTTCGGATGAACGACCATTCAAACCCGCTTTATACCCTTGAGACTGAGCTCTTTCCAGGCGATCACGCTTTTGTCTCTTCATGATTGAATCCTCATACAGTTGCTTATTGTTTCAATGATATGGCGTTTTTATGACCACATCATTAAGAATCGCTCAATAACCCTTCAGACTCAAGCTCAAATTTAAGACAAAATCAATACTGTGACCTTCTCAGAAAATTGACAAACTTTTTCTTCTGCGGCCAAATAACACCAAGCCAAGAAAGGCCACAACAACTGAGCCTATCGAAGCTCCCTGACGAGTTGATGTTGATGTTTCATAGCTACGCTGAACAATATCGCTGCTGGTTGCGCCAGCAATTGGCACTAACTTAACCGCAACGGTCGTTTCCGTTCCAGACCCTTCTCCACACTGAGCATCGTAAGCAGTTGAATCATAGCCACCATCACAGTAAATCGCTGTAGCCGCAATCACGCCGGCATCGTTGATATCGTTGGCCGAAACAATACGGAAGGCGTTGTTATTTGAGCTGTATGTTCCACCGTTAGTTAGATCATCTAATAACCATGCCTGGTTATTAAAGATTTCCCGACGAGCCGTTGATGTGCCATTACCATTATACGGATAGATATAGCCACGTTTGCGGCGAGGCTTGCCATTCACTTCACGAGTCGTATCTACGTCGATCTGACCTACAATCTCGTTGTAGTTATTGATAGCCATCGCTTTACCGCCAGCTTTATCAAACGATACTTTTGATGCATAAAAATCCACATTCAAAGTACTAGCGCTGATATCACTGATAATAAATGGACGATTTGGATAGGCACCATCGGATACAACCTGCTTAGCCTCACCTATCGCCACTAAATTTTTATTAACAGCTGAGAGTACACTATACCCATAGAGATATGTGCCATCACTTTTAGCAACTCGAACACTACTAACTTCCTTAGAATCCCAACTTCCATCAAAGGAACTAGCCTGGAACACAGCAGCATTCATATTATTATATGTATCATTATCCCAACTATTAAAACCAACACCATAAATAGAGCCATCATCCAGTACAACAAAATCACGCATACTGCCCTGAGCAATACGTTCATTATACTTTTCATCGCCACTTTCCCAGGCTATCTGCACCAGTTCACTACCCGTCCATATCGCGGCTTTAGAACTATAATGGGTACCGTAATTGTTTGATACTGTAGATGAAACACTACCCACAGTATAGGTACCGTCAGTCTTCCAGGCACGCGAACCATCAAAACTACCTGTAGGCGCAGTTGGTGATAAGGATTCGACTGTAGCCCGAGAATCACCCAATGAATTTGTAATACCCACCAAAGCTTGATCAGTTGTGACCTGGTTAATCACTGTATTAACGCTGTTCGCGTAACTAGAAGAGTCTCCTTCAAGAAAAGCGATCGCATTAGGCGTCTGATCACCACTTACTTCACGCTCCCACATTTGCCACTGTTTAGAAGCCCAACTACTACAAATTGAATCGGTATAACCTAAATAGGATGAACAATAACTCTCAAAATCGTCCTGCTCCTGAATATATGAAAACGCGTTATCAATCCCAAATGGCGCTTCTTCGCGGAAACTCACCCCGTCAATCGGAGCACCTGAAACGGTACCAATCGTTTCATCGGTACCAGCTAAACGAGTTTCGCCTGCCAGTAAAAATGCGTCACAATCAGTAGCTATTGAGTTAGCCGTTACTGCAGGTGAAGTAGCAAAACAGCTGTCAGAAAGATCAGTAACTGCATTTGAGTCAGAATCCTGAATTGCAGACCCGATAGTTGCATTTGCAGTATAATCATTAGTAATCCAGTCTGGAGTTCCTACTTTTACCACTTGGTACAACGCTGCGTTAACCTGAAACGCAGCAAAAATTGATAGCGTAATCGGTGTTAGTTTTAACATCTTATAAGTCATTATTATTCCGTTTCCTGCTGTAGTGCTTCCAGCTCTTCCCAGCGTTCAAAAGCACTTTCCAATTCAGTTTCTGCTTGAGTTAAACGATCCAAAACCGGTTGAGTGGCATCTACTGGCTGAGCAAAGAAATCCGCATCATTGACCTGGCTCTGTAACTGTTCAATTTCGTTTTCTAATTTTTCCAACAACTCCGGCAAAGCTTCCAGCTCACGCTGCAGCTTATACGACAGCTTTTTCGCCTTAGCTTGTGGTTTACTTTCGTTACGTTGTCGCGGTGAATCAACAGCAGCAGCCTTTGCTACTGGCACATTTTCCGCACGAACCGCATTTACCTGGGCTCTCTGCTGCTGCGCATCATGATAACCGCCGACAAACTCCTCGATAACGCCGTTGCCTTCAAAAATCCAGCTAGTTGTCACGGTATTATCAACAAATTGACGGTCATGGCTAACCAACAGTAAAGTCCCCTGATAGTTGGCAAGCAAATCTTCTAAAAGTTCCAATGTTTCAATATCTAAATCATTGGTTGGTTCATCAAGAATCAATAAATTATTAGATTTAAGAAAAATGCGCGCTAATAACAGGCGGTTTTTTTCACCGCCGGAAAGCGCCTTAACGGGTGTACGAGCACGTTTAGGTGCAAACAGGAAATCTTGCAGATAACTAAGTGCGTGGCGTTGGCGCCCGCCGACAGTTACTTCCTGCTTGCCGTCAGCGAGGTTATCGATAACCGTCTTTTCCGGATCGAGAATTTCACGATACTGGTCAAAATAAGCGACTTCTAATTTAGTACCGCAATGTAACCGTCCGGAAGTCGGCTGCAACTGACCAAGCAATAGTTTCAGCATGGTGCTTTTACCGCAACCGTTCGGGCCGATTAATGCGATACGGTCACCACGCTGAATGGTAAAGCTAAAATCTTTAACAATTGTTTGTCCGTCAAAGGCAAAGTTAAGGTTTTCCGCTTCAAAAACAATTTTTCCTGAACGTGCCGCATCGTCAATATTAAGATTCACTTTACCCTGCACTTCACGGCGTTCGCTACGCTCAACCCGCAATTGCTTTAATGCACGAACTCGCCCCTCATTACGGGTACGTCGTGCTTTGATCCCCTGCCGAATCCACACTTCTTCCTGAGCCAGTTTCTTATCAAATTCGGCATTTTGCAGATCTTCAACTCGTAATAACTCCTCTTTACCAAGCAAGTAACCATCGTAATCACCCGGGAACGAGTTAAGCTGGCCGCGGTCCAGATCGACAATGCGCGTTGCCATTGATTTGATAAATGTCCGGTCGTGGGAGATGAAAATGATCGAACCTTTAAAATCTTTTAAGAAACTTTCCAGCCATTCAATAGTCGTCACATCAAGGTGGTTGGTTGGTTCATCAAGCAACAGTACATCGGGATCGCAGACCAACGCCCGAGCCAGCGCAGCCTTGCGTTGCCAGCCGCCGGAAAGATCACAAAGATGCACATCACCGTCCAACTTAAGTGACAGCATCACGTTTTTAATGCGTTCATCGAATCGCCATGCACCATGATGGTCAAGCTGTTCCTGAACTTTGGCCAGGCGATTAATATTCGCTTCACTCGGATCACGTTCTACCTGTTCCAGCAGTTCCTGATACTGCTTGAGCATCTTGCCAACTTCAGCCAAACCAGCCGCTACATAATCAAATACCTTTTCAGAAGAGTCACGTGGAGGATCCTGTTCCAGCCGCGAGACCACTACGTCTTGCGTGACAACCATACGGCCATCATCGAGCAGAACTTCACCGGCCAGTATTTTCATCAAGGTTGATTTTCCGGCACCGTTACGGCCAACCAGACAAACACGTTCATTTTCTTGCAGAGCAAATTCACAGTGATCCAATAATGGGTGATCACCAAAAGCCAATAGGCCGTTATGAATGGTAATTAATGCCATATTCTTCTAACCAATTTGTTAATTCTTCGAGAGTAAATGGCCAATTTAACTCATGTTCAGCCACTTTTAGCACTGGGATGGTGACGCCGTAGCGTTCAAACAGTGCATCATCATAAGCAATATCAATAAGTTGTGCAGATAACCCCAGTTGCGACAACATGTCAACCGCCTGCTCACACAAGTGGCATCCCTGAGTACTGTATAGCAGTAAATCAGCACTACTCATTGTGTTGAATAATCCAGCAGTTATGGATCTGTTTGTTGCGCTCAAAATCCATCGGAATGGTTTGATTGCTGATATTGCTGGCGACTAAACCAAGTCCACCTAACTCCGGCATATCCATCTTAAAGTGGCGTTTATTGTTGGAGAAAACAACCGTCCCGCCGGGTTTAAGCAGGCGTTTAAGATGAGTAAGCAACTGAATATGATCACGCTGGATATCAAAAGACTGATTCATCCGTTTCGAGTTTGAAAAGGTCGGAGGATCAATAAATATCAGATCATACTGGCCGTTGGCCGTTTCTAACCACTGCAGACAATCGGCCTGTTCATATTGATGCTGACGACCAACCTGACCGTTGAGCGCCATATTCTGTTTAGCCCACTCTAGGTAGGTTTTTGACATATCGACCGTTGTGGTCGATTTAGCACCGCCACAAGCAGCGTGAACTGTTGCTGAGCCGGTATAAGCAAACAAGTTAAGAAAATCTTTACCTGCTGCCATTTCACCCAGGCGTTTACGGGTTAAACGGTGATCTAAGAACAATCCGGTATCAAGATAATCGTACAGATTGACGATCAACTTAACACCGTATTCGTTAATATTGATGGTGCTGGACTGACTAGAGAGCTTCTCATATTGAGACTTGCCCTTTTGCTTTTCGCGAACTTTTAACACCGTATGCGCCGCATCAACACCGGTCACCTGAATCGTCGCGTTAATCAAGTCGGTCAGACGACGTTTGGTTTTTTCTACCGCTACTGTTTTAGGTGCCGCATATTCCTGAATAACGATAAATTCTTTATAGACGTCGATTGCAGCATTGTAGTCAGGCAAATCCGCATCATAAATCCGGTAAGCTTCCAAGCCTTCTTTACTCGCCCATTTCCCCAGCTTCGCCATGTTCTTTTTCAGGCGGTTAGTAAAGTCAGGTGCAATAATCGTCTGTTCAAGTTCTTCATCGCTACGCTGACGGTCAGAAATCTCATACAACTTAAGGTGACATTGTAACGCACCATTATTCAGCTTATAAGACTTACCCGCTCGCATACGTAAACAGCTGAGCAATTCATCCGAGCTGGAAAAAATAGCCGCTTTCCAACCACCAAACTGGGTTTTTAACTGAGCACCAAATGCAGTGTACAGAGCAATAAGTCCCGGTTCCGTACCTAAACGCTCACCATAAGGCGGGTTACAAACGATAACGCCCTGCTTTTCGCTTGCCGGGCAATGAAGCGTCGTGGCGTCCTGCAGAGCAAACTTAATCACATCACCTAATCCAGCACGCTGAGCGTTAGATTTTGCCGTGCTGATAACTCGAGCATCGCAGTCATAGCCGTAAAAATGATCCACCAAGCCTTTGATACCGCGTTTTGCCTGAACACTGGCTTCAGCATGAATGCCCGCCCACAGCTCATGCTCATAATCCTGCAGTGCAGCAAAGCTCCAAGACTTGCGCTTTAACCCAGGCGCGATATTAGCCGCCATCATGGCCGCTTCAATCACCAAAGTGCCGGAACCACACATCGGGTCGACAAACGGCTGATCAAACTGCCAGCCGCTACGCATAATCAGTGCAGCAGCCAGGGTTTCACGTAACGGTGCAGAACCGCTTTGAGTACGGTAACCGCGGGCATGTAAACTGCCACCCACCATATCAATACCAAGCAGTGCATTATCGTGGTGAAGACGGACGTGAATACGAAGATCCGCTTGATCTTTACTGATCGACGGTCGCGGCAGGTTCTTCTTGGTAAACTGATCGACAATCGCATCTTTGACCTTCATCGCACCATACTGGCTATTGCGTATTGCCTGGTTAGTCCCGTTAAAGTCCACCACCAGCTTTTTACTGCTATGAAACTGCTTCTCCCAGTTCACCGAATTGGTCGCCAGGTAGAGATCTAAATCATCAGCACAGGTGAATTCACTCAGAACGCGGACAAAGCGACTTGCCAACCGACTCCACAAACAGCATCGGTAAATCAGTTCATTTGATGCGCTAAATCTGACTCCGGCCTGGACCGGTTTTGGGTTCTCAACGCCAAGCTGGGCTAACTCGTCGGCAAGTAGGTTTTCTAAACCATTAGAAGTGACCGCTAAATACTGGTGCATAGTGCTCTTTTCAATCAATAAAGTGACGCGCGATTATACCTGAGATTCGTACCATTTTGTAAATTCAAGGCGATATTTTCTTAGGATTTCCATTCTTTCATATTTATCCACCGCACAAACACCTCTTCGCAATCACTAGTTATCCACCCACGTATTTATTGACCTCACAGGTAAGTGAGTATTTATTCACTTGAAATTTGGTCTATACCAGAGTGCAATATTGGCGGTAATTAAGTTACAGAACTTGCTTAAATGGGGAATTTTCCCGCTTTATTCACAAAAAAAATTGTCGTAGATGGAGAATACCGAGGAAATTAAATTAGTATTTATGGGCATATCTCACAGATGAGATGTAATAAGTAGCACGAGCTTTCCCGGGAATAAAAATCACAGATAAAAAAAATCGGCACAGAGGCCGATGGGAAATGAATCAAAGGAACGAAACTGAATACAACGTTGAAAGTTAACCTATTTACGCGTCTTTTTAGTCGCTTAACCTACCATGGCGTACTGCTGAAAGGGATACTCCTGCTGAACCTGATATGGCAACATGCGATCATGCATCACTTTAATAGCTTCACTAAAGCCCAGGCTTTTATTCGAAGTAAGATGAAATTCATCCAGTTCAACTTGCGCACATAAGCTAGCGTTATCACCTACTTCCAACACCATAAATAAACCACAATTGAAATCGTTACTTAACTGAACAATATCACCGATATTCGGCTGTTCATCTGCACCGCCCTGATGGTTAAAAAACCAGCTTTTAGGCTGCACCGGTTTGTGGAAGCGTTTGGCGGCAACACAATTAAGAATAAGCTGTGCCTTATATCCTTCATCCAAATCCAGTGCTTCAAGTGCTTCTTTGTAGGTTTGAAAATCGGAGGCATCATCTACAGTGAACTGAGTTTCCTGATAGGCACAATCAACCAGTAATTTATGACAAAGGTTGGTGCGGAAAACTAGCTCATCACCCAGATCAAGCATCAGGTGCCCTTCCTTTTCACAGAAGTACCAATTCCATTTGTCGCTCGGCTTTAGCATGATTTTAGTCCCTTTGTCTGTTTAGACGGTTTTTATTAGCCGCTGTAGATTTAATTAACCAACTGTATGACTTTCATTCTAAGAAACCGGAAATAAAAAAAAAGAGGAAATGATCAATCACTCCCTCTTCGCTGTAACCGAATAAAATCGCTTTAATTCAGAACAAGTTAGATATTTTTCACAATCTTTTTAACTAGACCAGGCCCATGGTAAATGAATCCGGAATAAACCTGCACCAATTTTGCGCCCGCCAGCATTTTCTCTTTCGCAGCCACAAATGAATCAATCCCACCAACACCAATAATTGGGATCTGTTCATCCAGGTGTTCATACAGTTTTTTAATTACTTCTGTACTACGCAACTGAACCGGCCGCCCACTTAGACCACCCGCTTCATTCGCATGCTTCATTCCTTCAACAATTGAACGATCCAATGTGGTATTAGTTGCAATCACGCCGTCTATATTATTCTTCAATAGAGAATCACAAATCTGTGCAATTTCATCATCGCTTAAATCAGGAGCGATCTTTAATGCTAGCGGAACATATTTGTCATACTGCTTAGCCAGTTCACTCTGTTTTTCTTTAAGCTGCGACAGTAGTTGATCCAGTGCTTCGCCATATTGCAATGTACGCAGCCCCGGAGTATTTGGCGAAGAAATGTTGACCGCAATATATCCTGCATACGGATACACTTTATCCATACAGATCAGGTAATCATCGACCCCTTTTTCAATCGGCGTATCTTTGTTTTTACCGATATTGATGCCAATGATACCGTCATACTTGGCTTTCTTTACATTCTCAACCAGATTATCAACACCCAGATTATTAAAGCCCATCCGGTTGATGATCCCTTCCGCTTCAATTAAACGAAACAGACGAGGCTTATCATTACCTGGCTGTGGACGAGGTGTTACCGTACCCACTTCAATAAAACCAAATCCCATCGCACCAAAGGCTTCAATACATTCACCATCTTTATCCAGACCCGCGGCCAAGCCAACCGGGTTTTTAAAGGTCAGCCCCATACATTCAACCGGACGATTAGGTAATGTTTGACGGTAGAAAAGATCGAAAGGTGTGCCGTTAAAACGTTTGAAATTATGGATTGCGAGTTCGTGTGCAACCTCTGGATCGAGCTGAAAAATGCCAGTCCTGGCTAAGCGATAAAGCATTGTGCCTCCAAATGAAAAAGCCCCGTATAAACGGGGCGTCATTATCACTCATTTGCGGCACAATTCAAATTTAAAAGTGCCAATTCGCGCAAGGCCACCGAGAACTTGGCAAACTCATGTGCACCACCAACTTTAAATTCATTGAGAATATTATCCCAACGCAATAAAGCGCTACGATTACTTTCCATCCAACGATTCGCTAACTCAACTTCGTCTCCTTCAGTGAGCTGACAACTACACTTCATGACCCGGGCGGTTAATACTCGTTGTTGCCAGTCGAGATCTTCACGAAATGCTGCACGAGCCAGAGCCTGCCAGTTATTATCAACCGCCTGGCGATTGATTTGATCAAGGAACCAGTGCAAAGAAAGACTTGAACCAAGGTAGAAATAAAGCCGCGCTGTACTGGCGATGGCATTATCACTTTCTCTGGCGACACTGCTTATATCTAACGCCGAGTACAGGCTGGATAAACGCGCAACATAGTTGGCGACTTCATGACTGATACCCTGTTCGATCCATAACTCTGCGGTGGCCTGATGTTCTTCAATTTCCGCGTCGATCAGGAAACAATCCAGATCATCAGAAATACGTTTAACATCATCCTGATACAAATCGATCAACTCGAGTACCGACTTCTTACCCATGTGGTTGCGTAATAACCAACGGGTTATTCGGCGCATTGAACGACGCATAATACTCAGTACCTGATACTGTGCATCGCTGCTTGCCAGGTTATCTAGCTGTCGAACTTGTTCCATCACCTGACCAACATTAAAAATCACCCGGCCAGCACTGTAAGCGTTAGTAATATCGACCACGCTGCAGCCCGTCTCTTCCTGAAGCCGAGACACAAAATTACAGCCCATCTCATTGACCAATTGATTGGCCAGCGCTGTTGCGACAATCTCTTTGCGCAGTGGATGTTGTTCAAGCTGCAAAGAATAGTTACCCCGTAACTGATTAGGAAAATACTGATGTAATTGGCCGACATGGAATGGATCATCTGCAATAGCATCCAGCGCTAACTGCTCTTTGAGCACCATTTTGCCATAGGCGACTAGAACGGAAATCTCTGGACGGGTTAGACCCGTCCCCTGTTTCTCACGCTCAAGTAGTGTTTCATCATCCGGTAGGTATTCCAATGCACGATCCAGATAACCATTTTTTTCTAAGCTATGGATAAAACGCTGTAATTCACGCACCAATCCGGCGCCGAGTTGTTTTTCAACCGAAATTGATTCCGATTGATAATAGGCATCGGCCAAGACAATTTCTGCCACTTGATCCTGCATCGATACCAGCAGTTCGTTGCGCTGTTTGATCGTCAGATCGCTGGCTGCCAGCAAACTGTTCAGTAGGATCTTGATATTCACTTCATTATCGGAGCAGTCCACGCCACCAACGTTATCAACAAAATCTGTATTGACTCGTCCGCTATTCAGCGCGTATTCAACCCGACCAAGTTGAGTCATCCCCAGATTCCCCCCTTCGCCGACGATTTTTGCCTGTAGCTGCCCACCATTAATACGTACCGCATCATTAGCCCGATCCCCAACATCGCTGTGTGTTTCAGACTTAGCTTTAACATAAGTGCCGATTCCACCATTCCACAACAGATCTACTTTCATCTGTAAAAGCTGCTGAATAAGATCGTTTGGCGCGAGTGATTTGGCCTGAGTCTGTAGCATAGCCTGCATTTCAGCGCTTAAGGGGATCGATTTTGCTTTGCGCGAAAAGATCCCACCACCACTGGAGATCAGTTTGCGATCGTAATCCTCCCAGCTCGATCTTGGAAGTTTAAACAAACGATCCCTTTCCTGCCAGCTTACGGCAGGATCCGGATTGGGATCGATAAAAATGTGCATGTGGTTAAATGCGGCTAATAAGCAGGTCTGTTGCGAAAGCAACATCCCGTTGCCGAATACGTCACCTGCCATATCGCCGATACCTACTGCAGTAAATGGTGTAGTCTGGCAATCGATACCCATTTCTCTGAAGTGACGTTTAACTGATTCCCATGCGCCTTTGGCTGTAATCCCCATCGCTTTATGATCATAACCATTAGAACCACCGGAAGCGAAAGCATCACTTAACCAGAACTGATACTCTTCGGATACAGAATTGGCTAAATCAGAAAATGTCGCAGTTCCCTTATCCGCCGCGACCACCAGGTAAGGATCATCTTCATCGTGACGCACTACATTCTCCGGTGCCGTTACTGCTCCTTCAACGATATTGTCGGTGATGTCTAACAGGCCACGGATAAACTGTTTATAGCAGCGTTGCCCTTCGGCAAAAATCTCGTCGCGTGATGTCAGTAGTCCTTGCTTTTTACATACAAAGCCACCTTTTGCCCCCACCGGAACAATAACGGTATTTTTTACCTGCTGCGCTTTCACCAGGCCGAGAATTTCGGTACGGAAATCTTCCTGGCGGTCAGACCAACGCAAACCACCGCGTGCCACTTTGCCACCACGTAGGTGTACCCCTTCAACATCCGGTGAATAAACGAAAATTTCATAGGCCGGAACTGGCGGTGGAATATCAGGAATAGCACGCGGATCAAGCTTAATGGATAGCCAGGGTTTGCAGTTGCCGTCTTCTGTCGTCTGGAAATAATTACTGCGCAAAGAGGATAAGATCATTTCCATATAACGGCGCAGAATACGATCATCATCAAGGCTTTCCACCTTATCCAGATCCGCCAGCATACGCGTTTGTAGCTTCTCGATCGTCTGATCACGATTAGTCAGTTGCGGGTTAAACCGCACTTCAAACAGTTCGACTAATTTCTGAGCTAACTGGCAGTTATGGTAAAGCGTATCTTCAATATATTGTTGGCTGAATGGGAATCCCACCTGACGCATATAGCGGGCATAAGCACGAAGAATGGTAATTTCCCGGCCACTAAGGTTGGCAGTCAGCACCAAGCGGTTAAAGCCATCATTCTCTAGTCTGCCTTGCCAGATATCGGCGAAAGCCTGTTGGAAACGATCCCGAGACTGCGCGATGTCAATCACCAGATCATTTTTATGCTGCATCGAGAAATCAAGGATCCACAATACATCGCCATTCGCTTTGATGATCTGATACGGCGACTCTTCGATCACTCTGAGGCCTAGGTTTTCCAGCATTGGCATGACATCAGAAAGATGGATCGGGCTAGCTTTATGGTACAACTTCAGTTTTACCACTTTGGGATTCACTTCTTCCTGCGGACGATAGAAGATCATACCGAGTTTATGCTGATCACTTAGCGCTTCTAGCTGTTCAATATCCGCAACCGCCGTACTTGGCAGCATAAGTTCTTTATATGACGGCGGAAAAGCATGCAAGTAAGAGCGAATCAGGGCTAGGCCGGCATTCTCTCCCGCATTGGCAATAATCGCACTGGAAAGCCGATCGTCCCAATTGGTCGACGCCTCTTTTATGTTCTGCTCTATTTTTCGCACATCAATTTGCTGGTTGTTATTTTCAACCCGAACAATATAGTGCGTTCGTGCCATAGGGCCTTCACCAAAGTTAACGCTGTAATCGACTTCACTGTCAGAACCCAATGACTCGGCTAATATCTTTTGTGTTTTCTGGCGCAATTCAGTGGTATGACGATCTTTTGTGATGTATACCATGCAGCTATAAAAGCGACCAAAAGGATCCCGCCGGATAAACAACCGCAGCAAGTCACGATCCTGCATTTGCACCACGCCCTTACCCACTTGCAGCAGCTCGTCTTCATTTGCCTGTAATAATTCATCCCGCGGATAGTTTTCTAAAATATTATGCAGCGCTTTGTAGGCATAAGAACCTTTCAGATAACCACTGGCATCCAGAATCCGACCGACTTTTTCACGCACTAACGGAATTGAAGCCACTGTCTGGTTATAAACCGATGAGGTGTATAATCCGCTAAATCGATGCTCGCCGATCACTTTACCGTTGTTATCAAACTTTTTCACTCCGACGTAATCGTTATACGCGGGGCGATGGATATGAGACTGGCCGTTCCCTTTTGTCAGGATCAATAAAAATGGCTTGGTCGCTTCTTCACGAGCCAGATCGGTAAACTCAGACAGTGAAACCTTGCGCACCCGTTTTTCGGTAGAAAATAATCCCAATCCCGGTTCTTGCGTTGGTGCAAGTAACAAATCATCCTCTTCTTCAACTAGGTCAAACTCTTTATAACCAAGAAAAGTAAAGTTATGGTTTACCAGCCAGCGGAGAAACGCCAAGCTCTCATCAAAATGCTGCTTTGCAACGGGGATCGATTTAGCTTGTTTTTCCAATCCGGAAATAACGTCATTAAGCCGGGTAACCATTGGTTGCCAGTCATTCACCACCAGTGCCGTATCTTTTAATACTGAACTGAGTTCTGCCTGCAGCTGCTCTAGATCATCCGGGTTATTTAAACGATCCACTTCGATATGAAACAGTGAGTAAAGATCCCCTTTAGCGTCATTAATTGACAGCAGTTGATTCTTTCTATTCCGTTCAATCCGAGTCGGACCATGTAACATAATATGGGTAGCAAGCTGCAGCCGACTTAGCGCCATTTTGATCGAATCAACCAAAAATGGCATATCCGGAACAACAATTTCAACAATGGTATGGGTTGATTGCCACCCCTGCTGGCTGACATTAGGATTAAATACCTTTATCGACTGCTGCTCCGGTTTGGCCTGATTCAGATGCTGCCACATACTCATGATCGCACCATACAAATCCGATTCGGTACGTTCGGCTAAATCATCAATAGAAATATTTTGCAGCAAAAACTCAGCTAAGCGCCGGACATGTTCTAGTTGAGACGAATTAAGTTTCGCATCAAATAAATCAAAGACTTTACTGATCAAAACTGGTTGGAATGAATCTGTTGACCCCATATGATACTCCGTCACTCTCGTTATTAATTCTTAACTAAATTGTTAAGTAATTGTTTTATTCTATAAGAATAGTGAAAGAGTAGAGAAATATTTGAATTATTCGCTGATAAGAATGTGATTATTCTCAAAATACCCGAAGTTTCAGGGCCTGTTGATCAAAATGGTGTAGTTAGGGTCTGTTGATCTTTTGAGTACGAATTTTGTTCAATCTAAAAACGATTTGGGCAAGGCATGAGGAGAGAAGCTTAGTTATTCTAAGTGAACGACGAATAACGCAGCAGAAATCGTTTTTAGATGAACCCGAAGGGCAGCGTTTATTTGAACTTTCTACTGCGTTAGCGGCTGTTTATGTAGATGGCTACACCGCACAGCCCCTGCCTTGTATAAAGTTCAAATAACTCGCTGCAAAAATGAACACAAAAGGTCAACAGACCCTAGCAGCGTTGCAGACTGACGAATTTATTGTCGGTATCCACCGTCAGGCAAAAGCGTCCGGAAATCCCGGCATGAGTTAGAAATGGGCGAAAACGGTTGGCGGGCAGTTGCAAACGCAAGCCGTTATCAGTCACAACCAATACGTTAGCTGCGGCACCGGAATAATGCTGCAGATAGGCCTGATAACTGATGGACAAATAAAAATAGTAGTTTTGCATAAAGGTAGGCTTCATGTCTGTAACTTAGGGTGGAATCTATACTCATCCACCCTATTTCTGACTAATTTATAACTTAGCTGGCCAGCGCTTTACTGACTTTTTCATATAGATCTTTGGCTAAATCCTCTTTCGCTGCCAGCGCTTCCAGTTCCGCCTGCATTAGTTGTTGACGCTGCTGATCATAGCGTTTGAATTTCAGTAATGGATCGATCAAACGCGATGCGACCTGTGGATTACTGGTATTCAGTTTGTTTAACACTTCACCGGCAAAACAGTATCCTTCACCGTCAGTCGCATGGAATCCGGTTGGGTTATTGCTGAAGAACGAGCCGATCAAGCTACGAATCCGGTTCGGATTTTTGAAGCTGAATGCCGGATGATCCAGACAGGTTTTAATCACTGACAATGCATTAGCGGCGGGATTAGTACCCTGTAACATAAACCACTTGTCCATCACCAGACCATCATGTGACCACTTAGCACTGTAATCTTCCATCAGTGCTTCACGGCAAGCCAGTTTTGCCTGATTCGCCGCCGTCATTGCGGCAATGGTATCGGTCATATTATTCGCAGCATCATATTGCGCCCGAACCAGTCCATTACCCTGCTCGCTATAGGCCAGATAAGCCAGGCAAGTATTGCGCAGAGCACGTTTGCCAATTGAGTCATGCTCAATACTATATTCTGCCTGCTTCAATGTATGATACAAAGCAGAAAATTCATCATTCAATTCAGCTGCTAGCAGCGTTTTTATCTGGCCTAAGACTGCGGCAATGCGATCAACTGGTACGACATCATACCAACCGGATACTTCATTGTGGCTTGGCAGAGTCAGCATTTCAGCAATAAAAGCATGATCCAGCTTGTCATCCAGTAGTGCGCCACGGAAAGCATCAATCACAGCTTCAGGCAGAGTAACCACTTCCTGTTCACTGGCAATAAAATGCTTGAGGTATTTTGCCAGCAACATCTGCCCGGCATCCCAGCGAGAAAACTCATTACGCGCATAAGTCATCAGAAATACCAATTGCTCATCACTGTAATCATATTCCAGTTTAACTGGTGCAGAAAATTCTCTCAGTAATGAAGGAACAGGTTGCTGATCAATCTGGTCAAAGACAAAAGTTTGCTCAGCTTGTTTAACATCGAGTACGGAATCAACCGCCATTCCGTTACACTGTAATGGAATAATATCACCATTAGCGGCATACAGTTCAACACTGAATGGAATATGCAGCGGCTGCTTTTCGGCTTGATCAGCCGTAGCTGGCGTGTGTTGTTTAACCGTTAATAAATACGTTTGTTGTTCGCTATTATACTCACTGCTTACACTTACAATCGGTGTGCCCGATTGACTATACCAAAGGCGGAACTGAGTCAGATCTATCCCCGATGCATCTTCCATCGCTTTAACAAAATCTTCGCAAGTGGCGGCGGTACCGTCATGGCGTGCAAAATAGAGTTGCATCCCTTTCTGGAAACCCTCTTCACCCAGTAAGGTATGGATCATACGAATAACTTCACTGCCTTTCTCATATACGGTCAGGGTGTAGAAGTTATTCATTTCAATGACCATATCGGGTCGGATAGGATGCGACATCGGTGAAGCATCTTCGGCAAATTGCGGGCCGCGGATAATGCGTACGTTATTAATTCGGTTTACAGCACGAGAACCTAAGTCGGAAGAAAATTCCTGATCGCGGAAAACCGTTAGCCCTTCTTTCAAACTTAACTGGAACCAGTCGCGACAGGTTACCCGGTTTCCGGTCCAGTTATGGAAATATTCGTGACCAATTACCGCTTCAATGCCCAGGGAATCGGTGTCGGTTGCAGTCTGTTCATTGGCCAGGACAAATTTAGAGTTGAATACGTTTAGCCCTTTGTTTTCCATCGCCCCCATATTGAAGAAGTCAACGGCAACCACCATGTAAATATCAAGATCATATTCCAGGCCAAAGCGCTCTTCATCCCACCTCATCGCATTGATTAGAGAACGCATTGCGTGCTGAGCCCGGTTGTAGTTGCCTTTATCGACAAAAATCTCCAGCTCAACTTCGCGCTGGCTACGGGTAACAAACACATCTTTCAATACATCAAAATCACCCGCAACTAAAGCGAACAAGTAAGCCGGTTTCGGGAACGGGTCTTGCCAGGTTACCCAATGTTTACCTTCAGGCAGCTCACCACTATCAACCTTATTTCCGTTACTGAGCAAGTATGGATACAGAGCCTGCTCGGCGATAATAGTGGTAGTGAACGTGGCTAAGTTATCCGGGCGATCCAGATAGTAGGTAATCCGACGAAAACCTTCTGCCTCACACTGGGTACAGAACGCACCTTCCGATTTATACAAACCTTCCAGTGCTGTATTACCTGCCGGATTAATCTGCGTAACAATTTCCAGAGTAAATTCTTTCGGTAACTGTTCGAGGATAAGTTGGTTTTCACTCACCTGATAATGTGGCCACTCGTCACCATTAACCGAAACAGCAAGCAAAGAGAGATTTTCACCGTCGAGAACCAGACAATTACTGTCTCCTCGCTGCTCAACTTCGGACACTGCAACGACCGTTGTTGCGTTATCATTCAGTTCAAACGTAAGATCAATATCTAGAATCTGATGAGAAGGAGCTTGGTAATCTTTACGGTACTTTGCTTGTGGGGATTGGGCTTGTGGAGACTGGGTTTGTGCAGCATGCGCCATGATGGAATCCTTTTGCGAGTCGCGAACCGATTCAATAAACAGAACTTATATACCGAAGTGACCTCAAGATGCATTTTCAGCGAGAATTTAATGGTTTCTAGACAAGGCACTGATTTGAAAACATAGCATTCTACGTTGAAAATCAGTAACGCAGGATATAAGCCAATAAAACTCGCCCTTCGAGAGCTCATCAAAGTGCCCACTCCTGCGTCAAATAACTTTGAAATAGATGGCTATTCCTGCAGTTATTTTCCTGGTATTGAGCACTTTGATGGAGCTCTGAATACTGCATCTTGATGTTACTTCGGTATACTCTAGGTGAACCGCTCTGAATTCTCAACCATTTCAGGCACAAACCTGACTATCTGCTTACAGAACCAGCAGGCAAAATTATCTTTGCAGCCGGGTCATCACCGCCTCCATTGCACCATCATCGATATTCCAGGTCAGCGTATCATTGGTCAGAGTAAACTGAGTATCATGCCCGCCTCCCTGATAGAGCAAAACCAGATGATCCTGCTCTGTATAATAGAGCCCGCTGTAAATCGCTTCATGGCCAACATCATCAGCAGAGCGAATAAAAAATACGAAGTCCAGCTGTAACACCAGAGTCATATGTGTTGGTGCCCGCCCCTGGATATCATAACCAGAAAGCTTATCGCTATACCAAATCCCGGCAAGTGATGGGTCCACCATTTTGAAAAAGGTGACTCCATTTAAAATTAGTTGGTTATGATTGTTAGCATAAAGATAAACCTGAGGAGAACTGGTTTGGCTGTTAAGGATCAGTTGATCTTCATTCACTGCATAGTTGCCACGCCACTGTTCGGTGGTTTCATCACCGTAAAGCACTTCCAGAGCATACTGATGATCAGAAGTCAGCAATAATCGCATTGCACTGGGTTCCGTACTGGTCTCTTCAACCCGGTTATCCGAAAGGTAATACCACTAGCCAATCAGCAAGGGGTATGTCATCTGTGTAAGATCATATCTCCGATTAGGCTCGGCGCAGACCTGTCCCAGGGTCAGCAACAACAGAAATAAGACCCGGCTTAGTCCTATTTTGTTCATCTCCGTCTCCTCACTTTTTCTTTAAATTTTAGAAGTGAAACAGAGAAAAGGCGAAAGCCAGCCAAAAAAAACGGGCTACTAAAGCCCGCTTCGATTAATAAACAATAAGTTATTACGGAAAGAGAGTGAAGATTTAGCCCGCAACCTCTTTCGCCATATCAAGAGTAATGGATACAGCTTCATCTAAATACGCATCCGGCGCTGAGTAATCTTTTGGCACTTCATCTAATGAAGCATACGCAGACTTACCATGGCTGGTGCGGCGAAGATTAATCCGAGAGAGTTTCTCAGCATCAATATCATCCAGTTCTTTCTGGCGTACACTGAAGTTTAAAGAAACGGATGTATCATCCTTTTCGTTCTTGTAACGTGAGATATCCTGATCGATAAAACTGAACTCCAGATCGTTCTTGATCCGCTGCTGATGCTTACTCGACAAATCAGCAATCAGGCTATGAAAATCGTGCAGGCTACTATATTTGACCTGCTCAATGCTGTCCCATTGCAAAGCATTGTCTTCGACACTCTCACCAGTTTCACTTGGATCGATCGGTGTCGGGAACGCTATATCCGGCTGTACACCTTTATTTTGCGTACTACCACCATTGATACGGTAAAACTTCTGAATCGTGTACTGAACATAACCCAGTTCGTTATCAAACAAATCATAGATATTGTTTAACGAACGATGTTGTTGAACAGTACCTTTGCCGTACGAATTCTCGCCGAGAATAATCGCACGACCATAGTCCTGCATTGCGGCAGCAAAAATCTCCGAAGCCGATGCGCTATAACGGTTAATTAGTACCGTCATTGGTCCGCTATAGCTGGTGATATCATCATTATCGCTGTTAACGTTGACCCGACCGTAGCTGTCTCGCACCTGAACGACCGCACCTTTATCAATAAACAAACCACTCAACGCGGTTGCTTCAGACAGTGCACCACCGCCGTTGTTACGCAGATCAACAATAATACCGTCAATATCCTGTTGCTTAAGTTCGGTGATTAATTTATCAGTATCCGCTGCCAGTCCGACATAAAAGCTTGGTACTTCAAGTACGCCAATCTTCTGCCCATTCTTATCAATAACTTTCGATTTTACCGCTCGATCTTCCAAGCGAATTTTATCACGAATTATAGTGACAACGTAACTCTTAGCATCATTACCGTCTGGCAAAATCTGCAGATGAACCTTGGTCCCTTTCGGGCCTTTGATAAGCTGAACAACATCATCCAGACGCCAGCCAATAACATCCACGATCTCTTTGCCATCCTGACCAACACCGATAATTCGATCACCTTCACCCAACTGATTACTTTTCGATGCCGGGCCTCCGGCTACCAAAGAGTTAATCACAGTATAATCATCTTCCATCTGTAGAACAGCACCAATCCCTTCCAGAGAAAGATTCATTTCAGAACGGAATTGTTCGGCGCTACGAGGAGAAAGATAGCTGGTGTGCGGATCGACTTCGCGGGCAAAAGCGTTCATATAGAGCTGGAAGACATCTTCGCTGTGCGTCTGAGTCAGGCGCTTAATCGCATTGTTGTAACGTTTAGCCAGCGTCTCTTTTATCTCTGGCCAGGTTTTGTCAGCCAGTTTTAAATTAAGCGCATCGTATTTCACACGTTTACGCCACAGTTCATTTAACTGCTCGGTATCAGTTGGCCACTCAGCCTTACTGCGATCCAGCTCGATCGATTCGTCGGTATCAAACGTCATTTCGCTATCAAGCAGGGAAAGCGCATATTGGTAACGTTCATAACGCCGTTCTAGTGACAGATTATAAACGGCAAAGGCAATATCATTGTTGCCATCTTTAAGCTGATCATCCAGTTCAACCGGCCACTGCTTGAATCCGTCCAGATCTTGTTGCGTAAAAATATTCTTATTAAAATCAAGAAGCTCTAAATAACGACTGAAAATTCTTTGGGAAAATTCATCGTTGAGATTGATATGCTTATAATGAAAACGGGTAAATCGGAATGCAACCCGCTTTGCAGCGGTTGAGTGCTGAGCTTCGGCAGAAAGCTGCGGTAGCTCCTGTTCGGAAACCACGGGCTGAACGGCCTGAACAGAAGGTACTGCCAGCAACAGGCTGGCAGTGATCATAGATAATTTAAAACGGACTTTCATGCGTAGGAGATTCTCCTTTATGCGCGTAAATGCTCCGCTTTGACAACCATTTGCAGGCCGTTTGCGAGTTGAATACGCACATCATCTTTATTTAATTCAACGATGGTCGCGGCCATATTGCCTTTGCCCATACTTACGTTGACTTCTTTACCGACACTTAGTTCATCCTGAGATAGAACACGGGTTGGTTTTTCTTGCTGTGGTTTCTTTGGCTTAGCCGCACGAGGAGCCTGCGCTTTCTTCGCTTTAGGCTTCGCTTTTCCAGCTTCTTTATTCTTCTCTTCCTGCTCTTTACGACGAGCCTGAACTTTTGCTTTGCTTTCTGCCAGTGCCGTTTGTGCGTGGTCAACGTGTTCCTGTTCGATAACACCACAAGAGTTACCGTCTAGATCAACACGTTCTGCACCTGGTTTAACACCATGAAGGTAACGCCAAGAAGAAGTATACTGTCTTAGTGCTGCTCTCAACTGAGTTTTACTTACTTTTGGATCTTCAGCTAAGCGTTCAGCAAGGTCCTGAAAAATACCAATTTTTAATGGTTTCGCTTCACCTTGAAGAGTAAAGCATTTCGGGAAACATTCAGCAATATACGCAATCACTTCTTTGCTGTTTTTTAACTTTTCAGTGTTTTCCATGTTGGGTCCTGGTTATAGCGGTATTTCCGCCAGATATCACAATAAATATGTTCGCCATTATAGTGGTGTAAATAGGAAAAACCACCATCAATACTTAAAAACTGCCTTATTCGCCTGTCATTTAAGCAGCTTTTCGACTTGAGCCATTAATTGAACAAGCCCTTGCTCATCTTCGGCTGAAAATCGCGACTCAATCGGACTGTCTATATCGAGTACACCGATAAGCTGGCCATCAATACTAAATGGAATCACGATTTCAGACAAACTTACAGCATCACAAGCGATATGCCCGGCAAAATCGTGAACATTATCAACCCGCAGCACTTTATTATTGGCAAAAGCAGTGCCACAAACACCTTTCCCGAGTGGAATTCGCACACAAGCTGGCTTGCCCTGGAATGGGCCTAATACCAGTTGTTCACCGTTGAGAAGGTAAAATCCAACCCAATTTATCTGCTCAAGTTCCAGGTTAAGTAGTGCGCTAATATTGGACAGATTGGCAATGCGATCCGATTCGCCTTCAATAAGAGCCGCTGCCTGCTGCGCTAAGCGTTGATATTCAGTTAAAGTCATTTGCGTGTCATTTAAACGATAATTCATAAGCCACCTAGTATTTATTTCCTCAACAACGAAAACAAGTATTAATCGCAACTTTCTCGATAAGTGATTAAATATTATTCTAAATTAACCGCCAATCCTCATGTGCCATAAGCATCAACCGAATTAGCTTTAACTTGGTTAGACGCCAATAGGCCAATATGCTAGCCTTACAAAGCTTAAGATCATCATGGATACAACTTGATTTGAACGCTCACCCCATACGAATCTGTCAGAACTGCCATTTAACGGTATCGGTGACACCAGTTGAAGCCGGGCATAATGCTTATTGTCCACGCTGTAATACTCAGTTGTACCGTGGCGGTAATAGCTCGTTATCGGGCAATCTGGCTTTAGCCATTACCTGCCTGGCACTATTTATTCCTTGTTTTGGCTACAATTATTTACACATTAATCTGTTTGGGATGGAACTCTATGCTTCGTTCCCGCTCGGCATAGAAGCGTTACTTGATGAGAATTATCTGCTGCTAGCCCTACTGGTGCTGTTTTGTGGTTTTATTGCTCCACTACTCGTCTGCCTGAGCGTGTTATCAGCCCATTATGCGCTGTCAAAACGGCGCTTTAAATTACTCGATATCAGCCTTCACCTGATTCATACCTTGAAACATTGGGTTATGGTGGATGTTTTTCTGGTGAGTGTCGCTATTGCTTGCTTTAAGCTACGTGATTATGCGGATATTTTTATCTCTCCACCACTGTATGGCTTATTGCTGCTACAATTTCTTACCGTCACCTTATTAAGCCGAATAAGCGTGCGGCGCTACTGGGAAAACTGGCAAAGTGAGGCCAGTTATAATTTTACCCATAAAGAAATTCACTGCAGCCACTGCCATCTTTCACAACCGCTGCAAAGTACCTGCGTACGTTGCAAGAAACCCGTTATAAACGAGAGCTATGCCTATGTACAGAAAACCTGGAGTTATCTGCTTGCTGCTGCCATCTGCTTTATTCCGGCCAACTGGCTGTCTATCTCTATTTTGATGAGCAACGGCCAGCGCTTAGAAGACACCATCTTTTCCGGCGTCGTTTCGCTAATAAATAGTGGTATGGTCGGAATTGGAGTGATTATTTTCGTTGCCAGCATTCTGGTACCCGCCATCAAAATTATCGGTCTTGGCTACCTGTTGTTTTCCATCCACTTTAAGCAGAGCACATTCTTGCGCCAACGAATGATCATCTATTTTATTCTCAAATGGATTGGTAAATGGTCAATGATTGATCTGTTTGTTATATCCATCATGCTGACTCTGGTAGACAGAGGCCAGGTACTTGATTTTACACCTGGTTATGGCGCTATTGCTTTTGGTTTTGTGGTAGTATTCACTATGCTTGCAACGGATAGCTTCGATCCAAAATCGATTTGGGAACATCAACAAAATTAGACGGGTTAACATATGGATAATCGCGACAAGATGCCGCAGCCTTACTTGCCGAATGTAAAGAAAATGCGCTCGATTTCGCCGCTGTGGCTACTACCGCTTGTCACTCTGATTCTGGCCGGCTGGCTGGTGTTCCAATCGATTCAGGATGCGGGACAACGGATTCAAATCCACTTTTCCGATGCGCAAGGATTAATGACGGGGCGGACACCGATTAAGTACCAAGGTCTGGAAGTCGGTATGGTGCGCAATATCAAGCTGGAACGCGAAACCGATAGTATTTATGTCGAAGCCGACATCTATCCCGAGGCCGAATATTTGTTAAGTGGTTCGACTCGTTTCTGGCTGGTCAAACCTACGGCTTCACTATCCGGTGTATCTGGTCTTGATGCGCTGATTTCTGGTAATTATATCGCCCTACTACCCGGCGATGACAAATCTGACTTACCGGATGCCTATTACGCATTGCAGAACCCGCCTTCCGATATCGGAAAAACCGAAGGACTGCACATCACCTTAAAAGCGTTGGATCTCGGCGGTATCAACATTGGATCAGCAATTGTTTATAAACGTATTCCGATTGGTGAAATTTATAGTTATCAACTTGATGATGATGGCCATTCAGTGCTGATCCAGGCGTCAATAAAGAAAGAATTCAGCCATATCATCACTGATAAAAGCCGCTTCTGGAACGTCAGTGGCATTGCGGCTCAGGTTAATATGGCAGGCATTGATGTTCGTTTCGATAGTCTGAGTGCGTTAATTAATGGCGCTATTGCGGTAGATTCCCCGGACGAAGGTGACCCGGTCACGAATGAAAGCATCTTCAAGCTCTATCCTAATATCAATGCTGCCGGCCGCGGTATTCTGGTCAATATTGCACTTCCTGAAGAGCATAACATCAATGAAAACAGCTCATTCGTAACTTATCGTGGTATCCAGATTGGGACAATTAACCGGGTACGCTTTGATGATAATCGAGAACGAATTGTCGCAACGGCAGCTATTCAGCCAGCATTCTCTGATCTGTTTACCACCGGTAGCCAACTTATTATTGAAAAAGCTATGCTGTCGCTTTCCGGAGTAAAAAATCTTTCTCATCTGATCACAGGCAACTCATTAAATTTGATTCCCGGTGAAGGCGAACCTACCCGAGACTTTACCGCCATCAATCAATCCAATTATGATCAGTTGCCAAAGAATGCAACCCGAATTGTGCTTGAAGGAGACAATACCTTCGGTATTGGAGTAGGTAGTGAAGTTAAATATCGTGGCGTTCCGGTCGGACGCCTTACCGCGATTACGCTCAATGAAAATAAAGTCAACTTCGAACTTTATATCCGTAATGAATTTGTCCATCTGATTCGCAGTAAAAATAAGTTCTATGTCACCGGCCGAATGGAAGCCGATATTAAAGACTCCGGTATGAGTCTGGATATGCCACCACTGGCTGATTTCGTTATCGGTGCGATTAACTTTATCAGTGATGGTGAACCGCAGATTCTTCCGGTTTACCACCTCTACCCGGATAAAAGTTCAGCCGCTATCGCGAAATACAATCAGGGCACATCTGTGGCCTATCACCTTTTTGCCAGAGAACTGCCGTCAATCTCAGTGAACAGCCCTGTTCTATATCATAATGTTACCGTCGGCAGTGTCAGCCAATACGCCCTGACTGAACAAGGCGTTGATATTCAGATTCAGATTGAAAGGCGCTACAAACATCTGATTAATGACAATACCGTGTTCTGGGATCAGTCCGGTGTCGATATCAACGCATCTCTGGCGGGCGTGTCCATTAAAACCGGATCACTTGAATCAGTGGTTCGTGGTGGCATTGCTTTTGATACCATGAAAAATAAAGCCAACCGCCTAGATAAGCAAACCTGGAAACTCTATTCCAGCTATCAACAGGCGATGAAATTCGGCGCCGAAATTCGCCTGACCGCCAGCCATTCACACCAGATCGTAATGGGCAGTAAAATTGTCTATCAGGGTATTGATGTGGGCGAAGTCACTGACGTGCGCCCCGATTTTACCCGAAATAATGTGATAATCACCGCTCAGGTTTACCCTGACTATGTTAACCATATCGCCCGACAAGGCAGCTACTTTTGGATTAACCAAAGCTCCAATCCGATTGAACAGGTGAAAAACCTTAAAAGTCTGCTACTTTCGTCAATTGAAGTTAAACCCGGGCAAGGAAAATTTGCTGAGCAGTTTGAACTCCATACTCGTGCTGCGATTGATAAAGGTTTAACGCTGGTTCTGCAAAGTGAACAACGCGGCTCCATTTCACTTGGCAATCCGGTGATTTATCGTGGAATGGAAGTCGGCAGTGTAACCAAGGTTGAGCTGGGAGAACTGGCTGATCGGGTGATGATCACCGTGAATATTGAACAGCCTTATGCCTATCTGGTAAGGCAGAACAGCGTGTTCTGGAACCACTCCGGTGTTGACGTTTCTATCGGGTTATCCGGCGCAGAAGTTCGAACTGGAAGCCTAGATACGCTACTCTCAGGCGGTATTGAATTTAGCACTCCGGAAACCAAACAGTTGGCACCAGCGGCAAACGAACAAGACGCCTTTTATCTTTACCGGGGCAAAGATAAAGTATGGGAGACCTGGCAGCAACCGATTCCCAATCCTAACCGCTAAACTTGAATTAGACACTTAACGATAAATGCAGCTTCCCGGCTGCATTTTTTTGTTATACTCACCCTCTTCCCAGACCAGCCACAAACAAAGAGATAACCACTTTGCGCAGTAATATTTTTCTCCCGGATGAATTTTTAAAATCAATTCAATCGATCATGCCCACCAATCTAAGCATGGATTCATTTATTAAAGCCTGTCAGCGACCACTGCGCAAAAGTATTCGAGTCAATACGTTAAAAATCAGTGTCGAGGCTTTTAAACATAAAGCTGCTGCCCTTGGCCTCACTTTACAACCTGTGCCATGGTGCGCAGAGGGGTTCTGGCTGGCCGATAACGACGATGAACAGGCATTGGGTAACAGTGCCGAGCACCTTGCCGGACTGTTTTATATTCAGGAAGCCAGCTCGATGATGCCGGTGAGTGCCCTGTTCAATGACCAGCAAACTACTCCTGAATGTGTTCTGGATATGGCTGCGGCGCCCGGTTCGAAAACAACTCAGATCGCTGCATTGATGAAAAATAACGGATTGCTGGTGGCTAATGAGTATTCCGGCAGTCGCATCAAGGTACTGCATGCCAATATCGAACGCTGCGGGATAAAAAATACAGCATTAAGTCAATTCGACGGTCGGGTTTTCGGTGGCTGGCTACCCGAGCAATTCGATGCTGTGCTGATTGATGCGCCCTGCTCCGGTGAAGGCATTATCCGCAAAGATGCTGATGCCATGAAGAACTGGAGTAAACAGGCAATACAAGAGATGGCCTGCGTGCAGCGCGATTTAATTGTCAGTGCATTTCAGGCACTTAAACCCGGTGGCAGGATGGTTTATTCAACCTGTACACTAAGTCGCGAAGAAAATCATGATATCTGCCACTATCTGGCGCAACAGTTTGGTGATGCGGTTGAATTTATCTCGCTGGAAAACCTGTTCCCGGGTGCTGAGCAGGCGGTTTCTGCTGAAGGATTTTTACATGTTTTTCCGCAGATCTATGACTGTGAGGGTTTCTTCGTTGCTAAGATTCGTAAACTTTCATCGGTCGACTCGCCTGAAGTTACAAAACGTTTGGGCAAATTCCCTTTTAGTAAAGCCTCTGCGAAACAAAGCGCTGAAATTGCCAATGCACTTAACAAGGCACTGACCATTCAGCTACCTGAACACCATCAATTATGGCTGCGAGAAAAAGAAGTTTGGCTATTCCCGGAAAAACTCGAGCCTCTGCTCAGTGAGTTTAAATTCTCACGCATGGGGATAAAAATTGCGGATGCGCATAACAAAGGTTATCGCTGGCATCATCAGGTCGCGGCATCACTGGCTAAGGCAGATAAGAGTATTGAACTGAATACCGATGATGCCAGGGAGTGGTTTATGGGACGGGATGTTCGCCCTCAGTTTGAAGGTGATACAACCGGCGAAGTAATTGTCAGCTATCAGGGAATGGTGATCGGCCTTGGTAAATGGGTAGGTAACCGAATTAAAAACGGTTTACCGCGCGAACTGGTGAAAGATAAAACTCTGTTTTAACTCTTGCGCAAAAAAACAAAACATGTACTACACTTTAAGTGTTCGATAGATGTTACGTGACCATTTAGCATAGGCTCAATTGAGCCATTCCCCTGGCCCCCAAATCCTAGTGATTTGGGGCTTTTTTATACCTGCTTTTCACAGGTATAAAATCGGTATAGCATACGATCAGTTTTTACGGATTCCTTCCGCTTCAATCGTGATCAGCCCTTGCTTGTACAGGCTACCGATGGTTTTCTTAAACGTACCTTTACTGGTGCGGAATACGGCAAAAATCGCATCGGGAGACGACTTATCACATAGTGGCAGATAACCACCATGTTTATCCAGTTGATCCAGCACTTTCTGACTCAAGTCATCCAGTTTCGCTACACCAACCTTCTGCAGTGACAGGTCAATTTTCCCATCCTCACGAATTTGTTTGATAAACCCTTTCAGCCGCTTACCAACAAACAATTTACCGAAAACATCAGAGTTAAAAATCACCCCCCAATGCTTGCCATTAATGATAGCTTTGTAACCCAGTGAAGAACGCTCCGCAATCAGGAGATCCACCTGTTGATTCAGTTGATAGTTGGCCGGAGTTTTATCCAGCAATTTATTAAACTTGGTGGTACCAACAACTCGGCCAGATGCTTTATCGGTATAAACATATACAAGAACGTTTTGGCCAACCTGTAGACGCCCACGCTGTTCACTAAAAGGAATTAACAGATCTTTTTCTTTAACTCCCCAACTAGCAAATGCACCCGTACTATTTACGCCGGCAATCGACATCAATCCCCACTCGCCAACCTGTGCGATAGGTTCTTCTGTGGTCGCTACAACTTGGCTATCTGAATCGAAATAAAGAAATACCTCAATACTGTCACCAAGTTCTAGCCCTTCCTCAGGCAAATGACGATTACTGAGCAACGTCGTACCAAACTCTCCGGCATCAAGGAATACACCAAAATCTGCAATTTTAACCACGTCTAAGCGATTTTTTTTTCCTACTTCAATCATGCAAAAAATGTCTCACATCAAATTTGCAGAGATTATACGTTATCTTTGCTATCCTTGCTCTACTAAGCTCGATGAACTAGAAAGAAATCAATTACAGGGAGCGCTAATTGATTAACATAGACAAACATGACGCAATAACACTCAAACTTTCCCACACTAATGCCACCACCAAGTCTTCAGATTTGGATATATACCTGTTCGTGCCGGGTGAAATCGAACTTTCCAGTGCGGTGCTAAGCGAGAGCGAATTTTATTTCAATTGTCTTGGTCAAAAGCGAGCCTACCACAGTGAAAAGAACTTGCTGCCACTTGTCCATACCCGCCTTGCTCAGCGAGGTCGTCTTTCTTCGACCCAATATCGTGTCAGCCTGAGTCTGTTTGCCTATCAATACGTGAATGCGCTGAACCGGGAAACCAAACTACTTATTCAGAAAAGTGACGCGGTCACCGAAGAAGAAGTAGACAGTGTTATTGAACTATCCCTGGATATTCTTAAACGTCTGCGCCGTACAATTCCCTACGATGAAACACTTAAACGCTACTATGCCAATATTGATAACTATCTTTCCTGGTACACTGAGCAGAAATTCCTCTCCATGGTGGCTCATTTAACTCGCGAAGGCGAATACCGCACCATTAAAGATCGCCTTATTATTCTGGCAGAAAAGGAAAAAGCTCACCGGGCACTAAACAGCTATAACTCAAGCAAAGCGAACGAAGATATCAACCGCTTAAGTAATAAAATGCGCCTGCTACGACGTCTGATTGAACATCCGGTGGTATTGAATCAAAAGCTGACTCTGCTCGGCAATAACCTCAAGCGCATGGTTAAAGGGTTGGCAACCGGTCTGGTAATGGTCTTTGTTACCATAACCGCTATCAGTGCCCGTGATTACTGGGGTGAAATTACCGCATCGTTCATCATCGTCATGTCATTGATTTATGCATTACGTGAAATATTTAAAGATGATCTGCGCGATATTCTATGGCGCTGGATACAAAAAGGTAAGCCGAAATGGAAGCGCGAATATACCGATCCGACGACCAACAAAGTGGTCGGTGAAAAACTGGAATGGCTGGATTATAAAAAACTCCTCGAACTCCCCGACCGAATCCAACGAATCCGTAAAAAGCGGATTGTACAGCGTGAAGAACAGATTATTCACTACCATGCAGAAACGGCTATGTCGACTTCGCGGTTTATGAGTGGTTACGATGAGACCAAAGAGAACCTGTTTATCGATTTTCGGGAAATCTCAAAATTGTTTGATCGTAATTCCGGGCGGATTTATGTGATCAACAATGGCCAGGTAGTCAAAGAGAAAGTCGAAAAGCGTCACCTGTTTAACCTGATTATCAAAGAAGATAACCATACCGGGACACCCAATTACTATCGTTGGAAAATCGTGCTTAATCGCAGCAAAATTGTTGATATCGAGCAGATTGAACTAACCGATCAGGAACTGAAAATGTAAATATGTAGGCTCCTGTTAAATACCGTTCAGTCAAAAAGCTGCACTTTTTGTCTCCGCATTGGAATGGATATTTTACGCATAGATAAACATATTCTCTGCTTTTTAACTCCACTATGCGTTCCCACGGAAGACCGTGGGAACGAGGACGCTATTTTAACTTATTGTCTTAAAAAGAAAATAGAGTATCAACCTTTAACGTTTCGGCTAGCAACTCTTTTAGCTTTGGATGTTCATCGAGTGATGACGTCACAACAATAGCAGGCTTTTTCGCCTGACGGGCAGCTTTAACGGCAACATCCATTAGCGCAATAACCGCTTCATTGTCACTCTTATACAGATATTCGAGATCCTGATTATATTTATCAACACCCAGGGTAAACTGAGTCAGATGATCAACATTAATCACAATACCATCGAAATACTGCAGTAATTTATCAGCAAGCAGTGCCGCAGACGGAACATCGCACGAATAGAGGACTTTCAGACCATTTAATCCACGCGGCAACCCTTTCTCGGCCAGGCGATCAATAATCGTCGCCGCATCACTTAGTGCACGAACAAACGGCACGACAATTTCAATGGTAATCCCTTGCTGCTGTAGCGCTTTAATCACAGCACATTGCAGGGCGAAAGCTTCACTATAATTGGCGGATGCAAGGCGCGACACACCGCGTAATCCCATCGCGGGATTCACTTCATCAGCTTCAACGCTCCCGCCAATTAATGCCTTATATTCATAGCTATCCGCTTCGCTTAAGCAAAGACGAATGGTCGAATAAGTTTGTAGCTCAGCGGCGGCTTTAATTTTACTCGCCAGAGTCTCAACAAAATGTTCAGCAACACTTTGTTCAGCAATAACAGCATTTAACGCCTGGCGATCAGCATCACTTAACTTATCCTGAGCCTCTTTAGCTACTAGGCTAGGATGATAAAAAATGGCATCGGCGATCAATTCAGAAAGAGAAATATACAGATGTGTTGCTTCCTGATTCACACCTTTATCCGTCGGCAACACATTACCCATTACCACTGCAGGGCTTACACTTTCCATAGGTTCAAAACTCATTACTGCTCCAACGTATAATTTATGTTTCTATTACAGGCAAAATACCGATCCCATCCGATAAATACAAGTGGATTCATCACGATATCCCGGAACCTGATTATCTTTTAAGTTATTATTGCCACCGCTAGCTCATTACTGCACAGAAGAAACAGCGATTGGCTACTACAACATCGAGAAACGACTCTTTATCCTCTTCATTCACAAATACACACACCCGTTCATTGTTATGAAATGAATCCGTCAAAAGATTTTTTAATTGCGCTAACGATGTGAAGATTTTTTTCTCAGCATCTCGACGGCTCAACTCCAAATAAAGCGGCGCACAATTCTGGTCGTAAAGAATCAGATCAGCCTGCTGCATATATTGTGTTGCCTTAATTGGCAGTAATTCGGCATCATCACCATGAAAAATGAGGGTACAGTCAGGAGCAAATGGCTGCTGTGCTTCTAATAATTCTGAGTAATAGCCTTCCAGAGTTTCACTATCTGTCGCTTCTTTTACTCCCCGGGCGGAAAAGAACTGTTCCCAGAAAAAGCGCCTTAACTCAACAGAAGGCAGTTCCTGTTTGATACTTTCGCGTTTTTGCGCGGCAAATTCGGCAAGTAAATCTAGGTTTTGTGGCAACACGGCTTCAATTGACTGGCGCGCATTACGCACAAGTACTGGTGATGCTCCACCACTGGAAATCGCAATCTGAATTCGCCCACGGGAAATCATTGAGGGAGTAATAAAATCACAATAAGGCTGATCATCCACCACATTGACTAAAAGATGAAGCTCATGCGCATCACGATAGATAGTGTGATTAAGATCAGTATCATTGGTAGTCGCCCACACTTGGCAATATGAGAGTTTGAGCTTGTTTTTGTGATATTTTTCTTGAATCCACTCACATTTTTGATCTTTATATAGCGTCAATAAATAGGGTGTCAGCTCCGGTGAAAGAAGGGTAATTTTTGCTCCGGCTTTGGCCAAAGCTTCCACTTTACGACTGGCGACATCTCCGCCACCAACGACCAGCACAGGCTTATCGACAATGTCCATAAACATTGGAAAATATCGCATTGAACTTTAACTCCTTGATAACATTTTTTACATTACTCACTACCAAAATAAGTGCAATAAACTATTCTGCCGCCCTATTTATAGAAATTTTTCACTTTAATAAGTCAATTGTTAAAATATAAATCCGCATAACAAACAACTTTAAACATAAAAAACCAATCTAATTTAATCTCAGAAACAGTACATTCTGTTGCACCACCATTGAGCATAGTTGCACTATTTACAATCGAGTAACAATTAGCCATGCTTATTCATGTGGGTATCGGATTGAGTCTAGCACTAATCACTCAGTGGTTTGAGAAAAACCCAATCCTTACCTACGCTTACAAATGGTAATTATGGCCGTATTTCGACATATAAAACCAAATAATTAAGAAACACAACATTAGGTATTCTGTATCAGGATTTACCTGGTCACAATCGGATCATACAGGAAGGATACAAATGGCGAATAAACTAACACTTATAGCCTCGGTTGTAGCAGCATCTGCAGCTATGATGTCAGCAAATGCTTCAGCTGCTGAAAGCACTTTGGACAAAGTTCTGTCGCAAGGCTTCGTCTCTTGTGGTGTAAGCACAGGTCTACCTGGCTTCTCAAACCCAAATGCCAAGGGCGAATGGGAAGGTATTGACGTAGAGTTCTGTCAGGCCGTTGCAGCAGCAGTTCTGGGCGATAAAACTAAGGTTAAATATGTTCCTTTAACTGCTAAAGAACGTTTTACTGCACTACAATCTGGTGAAATTGACGTACTTTCTCGTAACACAACTTGGACTCTACAACGCGATACAGCTCTCGGCCTGAACTTTGTTGGTGTTAACTACTACGATGGCCAAGGGTTCATGGTTAAAAAAGATCTTGGTATTACCAGTGCCAAAGAACTTGATGGTGCTTCAGTATGTGTTCAGTCTGGTACCACTACCGAGCTAAACCTCGCTGATTACTTCCGTAAAGAAGGTATGAGTTACAAACCTGTGGTATTTGATACTGCCGCACAAACTTCTAAAGGTTTCGATTCTGGCCGTTGTGACGCACTGACGACTGACCAGTCTGGCCTGTATGCACTTCGTCTAAACCTGGCAGATCCTAATTCAGCTGCAGTATTACCAGAAATCATTTCTAAAGAGCCTCTGGGGCCTGTTGTTCGTCAAGATGATGACAAATGGTTCAACGTTACAAAATGGACTCTATTCGCAATGATTAACGCTGAAGAGTATGGCATTACCTCTAAGAATGCCGATGAAATGCTGAAATCCAGCGATCCAAACATCAAACGTATCCTAGGTCAGGATGGACCTAAAGGCTCAGGCTTGGGTATCCGTGACGATTGGGGCTACCAAATCATCAAACAAGTCGGTAACTATGGTGAATCATTCGAACGTACCGTTGGTACAGGTTCTCCACTGCAAATTTCTCGTGGTGTGAACGCACTATGGAATGCAGGTGGCTTCCAATACGCTCCACCAATTCGTTAATAAATCCGTTAGTTATAAATACAATATGAAAAGGGCGGACCGGACACTGTCCGCCCTTTTAGCAAAATGGATTAGAGGTTAACGTAGTATGAAACCCAATAATGATAAAGTGTCTGTGATGGCGGAGGCTCGTCCGTCTACCAGCACGAATATTTTCTATAATCCCACTTTTCGATCAGTCGCGTTTCAGGTTATTGCGATCGTCGCGCTGGTTTTCTTCATTTACACAATAGTCAACAATGCACTTACCAACTTAAGTTCTCGCGGTATCGCCACGGGCTTCGATTTTCTTGATCAACCAGCTGGCTTTGGGATTGGCCTTTCTCTGATTGATTACACGGAAACCGATAGCTATGGACGGACCTTTTTTGTCGGTTTATTAAATACAGCCCTTGTTTCATTTCTCGGCATTATTTTTGCGACCATTATCGGTTTTATTTTAGGTGTTGCACGCCTGTCAAATAACTGGTTAGTCAGTCGCTTAGCTACTGTATATATTGAAACGTTCCGTAATATTCCACTGCTTCTTCAAATTTTGTTCTGGTATTTTGCTGTACTGCAGGCTCTGCCGTCACCGCGCCAGAGTATGTCACTAGGTGAAACTATTTTCCTTAATGTTCGAGGTTTATACTTCCCTAGCCCGGTATTTGAAACTGGTAGTGGTTTAATTTTTGCTGCTCTACTATTCGGGATAGTGGCTTCCGTTGCGATCTCAATCTGGGCGAAAAATCGCCAGAAACTGACTGGTCAGCAAACCCCCGTCTATCTGTATGCCCTTGCTCTATGCATCGGTCTGCCTCTGGTTGTCTACTTAATGACTGGGATGCCGATATCAGCTGAATATCCTCAGTTAAAAGGCTTTAACTTCCGTGGTGGATTCAGCATTATCCCAGAACTGGCTGCTTTATTGGTTGCTCTTTCTATTTATACGGCAGCATTCATTGGTGAGATTGTTCGTTCAGGCATTAATGCGGTGAGCTATGGTCAGACCGAAGCGGCCATGTCGCTTGGCTTACCTCGCAGTCGCACTTTAAAACTGATCATCATTCCACAAGCTCTACGTATCATTATTCCACCACTAACCAGTCAGTACCTGAACTTGACGAAAAACTCATCACTAGCGATGGCGATTGGTTATCCGGATCTGGTCTCTGTTTTTGCCGGAACCACACTGAACCAAACCGGTCAGGCTATTGAAATCATCGCGATGACCATGGGCGTCTATTTGACGCTGAGCTTGGTAACATCAGCATTGATGAACCTGTATAACCGCAAAGTTAGCTTGGTGGAGAGATAATATGAAAGTACATCAATTTCAGCCAGATCTGCCACCTCCGTCAAATACGACAGGCGTGATGGGCTGGCTACTTAAAAATTTATTCAGTACCCCGTTAAACTCGGTGGTCTCAGTGGTAATCGGTATCCTCGCTATTCAGGGTATCTGGGGCATTATTGACTGGGCGTTTATCAATGCTGACTGGGTTGGCCTGACTCGTGATGCCTGTTCGCGTGAAGGTGCCTGCTGGGTATTTATCAGTGTTCGTTTTGATCAGTTTATGTTTGGCTTCTACCCGGAAGCAGAACTATGGCGACCAAAACTGTTCTACGCCACGTTAGCGATTCTGGTCGGCTTACTGGCTTACGAAAAAACACCAAAACGTTCTTGGTTGTTCCTGTTCGCCGTTACCGCTTACCCCGTTCTGGTCGGTGGACTGCTGGATGGCAGCATGTTTGGCCTTGAAGTGGTTGAAACGCACAAGTGGGGCGGCCTGCTGGTTACTCTGATTATTGCCTTAGTCGGCATCGTGGTTTCACTGCCAATTGGTGTTGTACTCGCTCTGGGACGTCGTTCAGAAATGCCGGTAATTCGTAGTCTGAGTACCGTTTACATTGAGATCTGGCGTGGTGTTCCGCTCATCACTGTACTATTTATGGCTTCGGTAATGTTGCCGCTGTTCCTGTCAGAAGGCTCTGAAACCAATAAACTGGTTCGTGCTCTGATAGGTGTGGTGCTGTTTAGTGCGGCTTATATGGCTGAAGTCGTACGTGGCGGTTTACAAGCAATTCCGAAAGGTCAGTATGAAGCTGCAGATGCCTTAGGCCTGAGCTACTGGAAAAAGATTGGCTTGGTTATCATGCCTCAGGCGCTGAAAATTACCATTCCTTCGATTGTGAATACCTTTATCGGTTTGTTCAAAGATACTAGTCTGGTGCTGATTATCGGTATGTTTGACGTATTAGGTATTGGCCAGTCAGCCAATACCGACCCGGAATGGCTTGGTTTTTCAACAGAAAGTTATGTCTTTGTCGCGTTAGTGTTCTGGATATTTTGTTTCGGTATGTCGAGATACTCGATATTCCTAGAAAACAAACTCCATACCGGTCACAAACGATAATAAAATTTTAAGGGACGTATTATGACGCTACAAAATTCTGAAGATTTGATGATTCATATTAAAGATATGAACAAGTGGTACGGTGAGTTTCACGTACTGAAAAACATTAATTTAAAAGTTACTAAAGGCGAAAAAATTGTTATCTGTGGTCCATCTGGCTCAGGTAAATCTACCATGATTCGCTGTATTAACCGGTTAGAAGAGCACCAAAAAGGCAAAATCATTGTTCACGGTACAGAATTAACCGAAGATTTGAAAAACATTGAAGCGGTTCGTCGTGAAGTAGGTATGTGTTTCCAGCACTTCAACCTTTTCCCTCACCTGACTGTATTAGAAAACTGCACGCTGGCGCCAATCTGGGTAAAGAAAATGCCGAAAGATGAAGCCGAAGCAATTGCGATGAAATACTTGGAACGGGTTAAGATTCCGAACCAGGCTCACAAATATCCTGGTCAATTATCTGGTGGTCAGCAGCAGCGTGTGGCTATCGCACGTTCTTTGTGTATGAACCCACAGGTAATGCTATTCGATGAACCGACTTCTGCACTTGACCCTGAAATGGTACGTGAAGTACTGGATGTAATGGTTGAATTAGCCGGTGAAGGTATGACCATGCTGTGTGTAACCCACGAAATGGGCTTTGCTAAAGAAGTAGCGGATCGCGTTATCTTCATGGATGCGGGTGAAATTATTGAAGAAAACAATCCAAAAGATTTCTTCGAAAATCCACAATCGGATCGCACACAGAACTTCCTGTCGCAAATTCTTAGCCATTAAACTTAGGTTAGGTACTGAAGTCACAAACTATTCTAAGGGCGCTACGGTGCCCTTTTTCATTTGGTAAAATCGTGTTACAACTTAGCGATAACTTTAGTTACTGTTTTTAATTATTATTAGATTAGTAAAGATGAAGTTGGGGTTGATTTTGTGAACTTTTATCCCCATAAATGTCTTATACATGAAACCATACGTTAACCAATTGAGGAAGAGTATGAACAGTCCAATTTATTCACGCACATCAACTCATGAAAGTGCTCTGCAAACCAACAAAGTATTGCGTAATACCTACGCTCTGCTTTCAATGACTCTGTTGTGGTCAGCAGTAGTTGCCGGGATTGCGATGGCTTACAACCTCCCTCACCCAGGCATGATCATTACATTAGTCGGCTTCTACGGCTTGCTGTTTTTGATTGAAAAAAATCGTAACAACGCATCTGGTGTCGTGTTCACTTTCGCACTAACCGGTTTTATGGGTTATACCCTTGGTCCGATTCTTAATATGTACGTCGGTGCTGGCATGGGAGATGTTGTAATGACAGCACTAGGTGGTACAGCGCTAACCTTTATGGCAGCATCAGCTTATGCACTGACAACTAAACGTGATCTATCGTTTATCAACGGTATGTTAATGGCTGGCTTTGTGGTGATTCTGGTCGGTATGGTTGCATCATTCTTTATCCATACTCCTGTGCTTCATCTGGCAATGAGCGGCCTGTTTGTACTGTTTTCTACCGGTGTGATTCTGCTAACCACTCAGCAAATCGTACGCGGTGGTGAAACCAACTATATCTCAGCGACAGTAAGCTTATATGTTTCACTGTATAACCTGTTCATCAGCCTGCTGAGCATTCTTGGCGTAATGAACGACGACTAATTAGCTATAAAACCGATATAAATTCCAGCCCGGACATCTGTCCGGGCTTTTTGTTTCTCAGACTTCTTATTTTCACAGCATTCCGCTATTCTTACGCCGGATTTTTTTCTAGAGGTAAACTATGTTCACTTATAACGGTCAGCCAATTGAAACAGACAAAGAAGGCTACTTGCTTGATTACACACTATGGGACGAAGGGATGATTGCCATTCTGGCAGCCGACGAAGGCATTGAGCTTACCGATAACCACCTGGAAGTAATCCACTTTGTACGTCGTTTTTATGAAGAATTTAATACCTCACCTGCCATTCGGATGCTGGTTAAAGCGATGGAGAAAGAATACGGCGCAGAAAAAGGCAACAGTAAATACCTGTTCAAACTTTTCCGTAAAGGGCCAGCTAAACAGGCAACAAAATTAGCCGGCTTACCTAAGCCAGCCAAATGTTTATAGAAAAATAAGCAGCTAAAGAATAGCGAATCCTCGAAAACTTTTTTCAGTGTAATAGTCGCTACGATCCACTTTTGTTACCTGTGCCGCCGGTGATCCTTTATGCAGCCAGAGATAAAATTCTTCCATTTTATCCGGGTCACCGTAAGCAACGACTTCCACATCGCCGTTAGAAAGGTTTTTTGCGTAACCATGCAAGCCTAATTTTAATCCCTGGTGGGAAGTGAAGTAACGAAAGCCAACGCCCTGTACCACTCCCGATACAATGAATTTTTCATACTTGTTCATCGTTGTTCCCTCAATTGATCGAATCTCTACAGATTAGGGGCTGTTGACCCTAGTATGGCGGATCTTGTCAATAAGCAATTTGATGAGCTTCGCAAGAAACTATGACTGTTGGATGATCGGATGAGTTAAAAATCTCGTTTGATTTTCCTCCGGGCTTCAATAACAATACAGCCCCTGTTTTTTGATTGAGTACATAACATGACCGCGGCGATCACTTTAGCCAAAGGAAGAGAAAAATCTCTTCTACGCAGACACCCCTGGATTTTCTCTCGTGCAATTGAAAAAGTCGAAGGTAATCCACAATCCGGTGAAACTGTTGACGTATTCAATCATTCTGGGCAATGGCTAGCTAAAGCCGGATATTCGCCAGAGTCTCAAATCCGTGCTCGGGTATGGAGTTTTACCCAGCGCCCTATCGACCAGGAATTTTTCATTGAAAAAATTCGCAATGCACAACTTTTGCGGGACGATATTATTCAGCGTGACGGTCTGACCGGCTATCGTCTGATCGCCGCAGAAAACGATGGGCTACCGGGCATTACCATCGATCGCTACGCCGACTTCCTGGTATGCCAAATCCTTAGTGCCCCAGCGGAATTCCATAAGCAAACTCTGGTTGAGGCCTTAAAAGTCTGCTTCCCTGATTGCAGCGTTTATGAACGCTCTGACGTTGCTGTGCGCAAAAAGGAAGGGCTCGAACTTACTGTTGGCGTTTTACACGGTGAAATGCCACCTGAACAGGTCATTATTGAAGAAAACGGGATAAAAATTGGCGTTGATATCGTCAACGGTCATAAAACCGGATTCTATCTTGATCAGCGTGATAGTCGTCAGCAATCGATGAAATATGTGCAGGATAAAGAAGTGCTGAACTGCTTTTCTTACACTGGCGGATTCGGCCTTTACGCACTGAAAGGCGGCGCTAAACGGGTTATCAATGCCGATGTATCACAACCTGCGTTAGATAATGCCAAACAAAATGCGCTGATTAATGGATTCGACATCTCAAAAAAACGTGCTGTTTTTCTAAACGCAGATGTATTTAAACTATTACGTGAATACCGGGATCAGGGCACCAAATTTGATGTAGTGGTGATGGATCCACCAAAGTTCGCCGATTCAAAGGCGCAACTCAACGGGGCGTGTCGTGGCTATAAAGATATTAATATGCTGGCAATGCAGATTATAAAGCCCGGCGGTACTCTACTGACCTACTCCTGCTCTGGCTTAATGGATCAGGTACTGTTCCAGAAAATCATTGCCGATGCGGCGGTTGATGCTGGACGCGAAGTGAAATTTGTTGAACGTTTTGAACAAGCCGCAGACCACCCGACTGATTCAGCTTATCCGGAAGGTTTTTATCTGAAGGGATTCGCCTGTAAGGTTATTTAAAAACGAGATTGCAGCTTAACAGGTTGAAAATTTGCCCAATTACACGATTATCAACCTGTTAATATCTCACTAGGCAATACGAAAGCCATCGATTTTACTCTGTACCGCCACTTCCACTGCCGTTCTTGCTACCAGTGTAGCCCGTTCAATAAAAGTATCGACCAAGCAATATTCTCTATCCGTATGCATGTATGCGCCTACTGGCCCAGTACCACACAAAGTCGGAATTCCCATCGAAGCAGTCCAGCCAGCATCTGAACATCCGCCAGTAAACTCCCCGTCTATAACCAGATCCAGAACCTCCGCTTCCGCTTTTACTAATCTCAGTAATGCATCACTCATTTTCACTTCAAACGGCAGGAAATTAGCCAGTTGAGTTAACGACACTTGTGCGCCTTCAACTCCGTGTTCAAGTAAAATAGCTTCCAGCTTAGCCTGAATCTGTAAACCCTGCTCTAAGGTCATAAAACGCACATCCAACTTGGCTGAGGCAAACTCCGCTACGGTGTTCGGTGTCGTCCCGCCCTGTATCACACCAATATTGGTAGTAATGCCCTGGGTATAGTCGGTAAGTAAATGGGTCTGAACTATAATTCGCGCCAGAGCTTCAATCGAACTGATACCATCGGCATGGCTTACCCCGGCATGAGCAGCTTTACCTGTGACATCAATCTGATAACTTGCTCCGCCTTTACGAGCCGAAACCAGATTACCACTAACACGTCCAGGCTCAGCATTAAATACCGCCAGAGCACCGGGAAGATGGCGTTCTATCAGGTGGCGCCCGTTGGGTGAACCAATTTCTTCATCTGTGGTTGCAAATAGCGTTACAGCAAAAGGCAAGCCTTGTTCCAGACGTTGATCCAGCTCCTGCATTGCCAGCAAGATAAAAATATTCATCACGATACCGCTTTTCATATCCGCGACACCTGGCCCATAAGCCCGCCCGTTATGAATTTTAAAAGCACGTTTAGCAACCGTACCCGACTCAAACACCGTATCAAGATGGCCAGTCAAAAATACCGCTGGATTCGAAGGGTTACCCACTGTTGCTTTAAGAGCCAGTGAGTCGCACTCTTGAATTAATTTTGCGTGAATACCCTGACCATTGAGAAAATCAAATGCTGCCTGAACGACTTTAGTTACCCCAGTTTGATCATGGCTGTAGGAGTCAATATCAACCAATTGCTGCAGCAACAACACCATGCCATCCTGTTTAGATGACAACCAGTACTGTAACCACACTTTCATCTCTTCATCAGTCATATACGTTGTTCCTTAATAATCTTGCCGACTTCTGCTAGATCCCAGAATACTCCGGTCATAATCTGTAGGGCCTCATGTGCCACTGAACCTAGCATATGCTCATTGGGTCCATGCTGTAAGCATGCCGGATAGGAATGAGGAATCCATAATGTTGGAAGATTGAGAATATTGGCAAAGCACTCATTCGGTAGCGAGCCACCCAGATTAGGTAATAGAGTAGGACGTTTATGCGTCGTTTCAGCAATTGAGCCCATCACCCACTCTACCCATGGGTCTTGTGGATCTAAGCGTGTGGCTTCCATTCGGGCCACACCAGAGGCCTCGACCTCAATATCGTCATAACCATTAGTCGCTAAATGCTCACGAATAGCGTTAAGGAAATTGTCCGGATCACTACCGACCACATAACGGATTTGCGCATGAATGCTGGCGGAACCGGGAATGGCATTTGCGGGAGCCGCGGGATTTCCTGCCTTACAAGCCAGAATTTCAAGGGTATTCCAGCCAAATACCCTTTCAGCAGGCGTCAGCCCCGGTTCTCCCCATTCTGGACTGATTTCCGGATCATTAGCGCCTTGCCCCACCGGAACATCCTTTACCGCTTCACGAACTGCCTGAGGCAGTTCATCGGGAAGCAAGCCTGGAACTAAAATACGCCCATTGGTATCAACTAACGTCGTCCAGGCGTGCATTAAGCGGGTTCCTGCGTTGGCTAGCAGGCCACCCCAGTTTCCAGAGTGATGAGAACCTTCGCGCAATTTAAGTTTAAGATCAAAATTTAATGAACCACGTGAACCGAGAAACACTGTTGGTAGTTCTGCCCCGGCGCGTGGACCATCAGAGGCAATAAAGAGATCCGCCGCTAGTCGCTCTTTATTCAATGCACAAAACTGAGCTAATCCTGGAGATCCAGCTTCCTCACCCATTTCAAGCAATACTTTGACGTTGAAACCCAATTTGCCTTTCTGTTCAAGTAACGTATTTAGAGCAGCCAGATTGATCGAATGCTGACCTTTATTATCGGCTGTTCCGCGACCGAACCAAAAATCACCGTCAACCACTACATCCCAAGGGGTTAAACCTTCGCGCCATTCATCATCATATCCCATTACAACATCGCCATGTCCGTAGGTAAGCAACGTAACATAGGAAGGGTCTTCAATACGTTCAGCAATCAAAAATGGCCACGCGCCTTCTACATCAGTACTTGGATTAGGTAAAATTTCACAACTAAATCCCATTGATTCGAGTTTGGGAATCATATTGGTATTGAGATAACTCGCCAGCGCCGGGTAACCTTTTACTGTCTGACTCTCACTTTTTATTGCTACACGCTCGCGTAGATCATTTAAAAAATCACCATTGTTATAATGGTCAGTAATCGCTTTAATCGCATTTTGACGGCTCATAAGCCCTCCTCAAGACATAGAGATTCCTCACCAGCAATTCTGAACCGGTGATGATTAAGTTAGTTATAATATTGCGTTGTACAGTGGTGCCTAGCTGGCCTGCTGCCAATTCAACGGTTCAAGATCAGGTAAGCCCATATCCGGATCCGGCGTAAGAATTGAAGCCAATAACGCTTTGGTATACGGATGCTGAGGTTGGTGAAAAATCTGTTGTGACTCACCTTGTTCAACAATTTCTCCGCGATACATTACCGCTACGCGATCTGCCAAGTGTTCCACTACCGCTAAGTTGTGACTGATAAACAGATAGGTCAGCCCAAGCTCATCTTTAAGCGACAACAACAAGTTCAGAATTTGAGCCTGAACCGACACATCCAATGCCGACGTAGGTTCATCACAGACTAAAATACGTGGTTTAAGAATCAGCGCCCGGGCAATCGCCACCCGTTGACGCTGACCACCGGAAAGTTGGCCGGGGAACTGTTCCAGTAAACGCTCCGGCAATCCTACTTTCTGCGCAATTTGTCGGACTTCCTGATCCTGTTCACTGTCGGTACCGATTTTATGTAGCTTGAGCGGCAGGCGAATAATGTCATAGATTCTCTTGCGTGGATTCAGTGACGAATAAGGATCCTGGAAAATCGGCTGAATCATCCGGGCTAAGGCCATACGCTGCGTTAAGTCCATCTGCTTATCTTCGATCAGCACATCACCATCACTGGGAGGAAGCAATCCGAGAATCATTTTTGCCAAGGTACTTTTACCACAACCTGATTCACCGACCAGACCAACAACTTCACCGGGTTTAATCCGAAGATTAACCTGATTAACGTCGGTAAAACGAGTGGTCTCTTTCCACATCCCTTTTTTAATATCGAAGTGGCGAGTTAAATTACATAATTCAAGTGCATAATCCATTATGAAGCCTCCTGTAATTCAGCCATAGCAACCGGGCAACGCACCGTATGAGAAGTGCCACAAGGGACTAATGCCGGAGAAAGGTGTGCACATGAGTCGCTGCAACGATTGCAACGGTTAGCAAACGCACATCCTTTAGTCTTACCGATCAAGCTCGGCACAACACCGGGAATCGTTGCCAGTTCTTCACCCGGTGCCGTTTTTCCCGGAATAGGAATACAACTTAATAGACCTTGGGTATATGGATGATGTGGGTTAGTGAAAATTGATTTCACAGAGCCGGTCTCTACTACTTGGCCGGCATACATAACCGCAACCCGGTCGGCAATACGTGCCACGACACCTAAATCATGAGTAATGAAGATTATCGCTGTACCAAACTCTTGCTGTAATTCGCGGATTAGTTTAAGAATTTGCGCCTGAATCGTAACGTCCAGTGCTGTAGTCGGTTCGTCAGCTATGATCAAATCCGGTTCGCACATTAAAGCCATCGCAATCATCACACGTTGACGTAAGCCACCGGAAAGCTGATGGGGATACTGGTTTAGCCGCTCTTCCGCGTAAGGAACACCAGCACGCTCAAGCAGATAAATCGCACGTTCTCTTGCTTCAGCCAATGTCACTTTTTTATGGGCCATAATGCCTTCACACAGTTGGTCACCCAACTTGTAAGAAGGATTAAGGGATGTCATCGGCTCCTGAAATATCATTGACATCCGCAAACCACGCAGAGAATTACGTTGCTTCTTGTTAATACCTAGCAGGTCAATGCCATCAAATTCGATCTTATCCGCTTCTACGTTGGCTTTTTTTGGCAGTAACCCCATTAAAGCCATTGATGTCATCGATTTTCCGCATCCTGACTCACCGACAATACACAACATCTCGCCTTTGCCAACTTCAATGTCGATACCCCGTACCGCATTTAGCTGACCATTTGCCGTAGGCAGACTGACACGTAAATTTTCAACTTTTAGTAACGTTTCCATATTGCCTTCCCTATTAGCTACGGTTAGTCGGTGCGTTCAGGTCACGCAGACCATCACCCACTAAGTTAATTGCCATCACCAGAATCATTAATACAATACCGGGAATCGCAATCACCCAAGGTTGGAAGAACATATAAGCCTTACCTTCAGCAACCATTAATCCCCATGATGGTAACGGAGGCTGAACACCAAGTCCCAGAAACGATAAGGTCGCTTCGAGTAAAATGGCATGAGCCATTTCCAGCGTGACAACCACAATTAGCGGGCTAAGAATATTTGGCAACAACTCACGGAACAAGATGTAGCGGGTAGAAGCGCCGAGCACTTTGGCAGAAGCGATAAATTCGGCTTCTCGCAACTGTTGGGTGGTTGCACGGGCCACCACCGCAAAGCGATCCCAGAGCAAAAATCCAAGCAAAAATATAACTACCTGCAGTGAACCACCAACCAAAGAGGCCATCGCCAATGCCACCAGAATCACTGGCATTGATAAACGTGTCGTGATCAGATAACTGATAACAGCATCGGTTCGACCACCAAAGTAACCAGCCAGGATACCCAATGTGGTGCCAATCACGCCTGAAATACAAGCCGCTGCTAAACCAATAATTAAAGAAATTCTCGCGCCATAAACCAGACGAGAAAAATAATCACGCCCCAGTTTATCGGTGCCCAGCCAATGCTGCCAGGTACCATTATCATGCCAGATAGGCGGAATCATCCGTTGCATAACATCCTGCTCAAACGGGTCGTGAGGTGCAATCAGCGGAGCAAAAATCGCCGCCAGAGCAATAATTACTAATATTGCACTGCCCAAGGCTAAGCTATGATGCCCCAGTAACTTATGCATGGCTTTACGCCATGGCGGAACTTCTGGAAGGTGCGCACTTACAGTATGTGAAATAGTCATAGTCGTCATTTTCCTCTCCTTCCTCAAGCAATACGTAATTTCGGATCAAGCAAGGCATTAAGCAGATCAGCAAAGAAGGTCAATACGATATAGAACACAGCAATCAGCAGAACGACTGCCTGTACTACCGGATAATCATTGCGTGCAATCGAATCCCAGGCCAGTTGGCCAAGACCACGCAAAGAGAATACGGATTCAATCACGATCGAACCGCCGAGCATAAATCCCAGTTCCACCGCAAGTAACGCAACCACAGGAATTACCGCATTACGCAGAGCATGTTTCACCACAACTCTAGTCTCGCTAATGCCCTTGGCACGGGCAGTACGAATATAATCGGAACCTAAGACTTCAAGCATACCAGTGCGGGTTAAACGCATAATGGATGGTGTTGCGTAGTAACCTAAGGCAATTGCTGGCAGAATGTAGTGCTGCCAACTACCTGTACCACCGGCTGGTAACCAATGCAGGTTCACTGCAAACACAATGATCAAAACCAAGCCAAAGAAGAAACTCGGCATTGCCTGGCCAAAAACGGCAATCATCAGCGCTAGTCGGTCAATCCAGGTGTCCTGTTTAATTGCAGCAATCACACCTAAGGGAATAGCCACTAAAGTTGCAACACCCAACGCAACCGCGCCCAGTGTCACTGTCACTGGTAGTCGTTCACCGATTAAACCAATAACCTCTTCAGGGAAGTAATAGGACTCACCAAAATCAAGGTGTAGTGCTCCCCATAACCAATTCAGGTATTGCACATAAATAGGCTGATCTAAACCAAACTGAACCCGTATCTGTTCAATCTGCTCTCCGCTTGCTTCCGGCCCGGCAATAGCAGTGGCTAAATCACCCGACATATGCAGCAACATAAAACACACCACGGAAACCGTGAATGCTACACTGATCGCCATTAATAAGCGTCGAATACAATATCCCAACATGGTGAACCTCCTTGTTCCCGCTATCCTGATGCGATGCCCCAACTAAAGGGGCATCATTCCTTGATTATTTCCAACTTGCTTCCCAGAAGCGTGGTAGTTCGTCGGGATAAGCTTTGAAGTTAAGATCTGAGGTGAATGCATAATTACTGGTGTATGAGAACATAGGAGCCCAGTACGCCTGTTCCGTGATTTTCTCAATCGCTTTGCTGTAGAATTCTTTACGAACATTGTCATCTACTGATGTATCCGCTGTTTCCAACCAGCCTTTCACTTCTGCATCTTTATCTTCATCATCCAATCCACCTTTGAAGTAAACACTGATGATTGCAGAAGCATCATTGATTGAATAGGAACCCCAGGTTTGGAATGACATTGGCACTTTACCCGCACGCAAATCATCACGTAACGCAGCATAAGTCATATAGTGCAGCTTGGCTTTGATGCCTATTTTGCGCAGATCACCAATGACCGCTTCAGCATAATCGCGGTCACGATATGCGTAGATATCTGTTTCAAACCCATCCGGATAACCCGCTTCTGCCAGCAATTGTTTAGATTTTTCTGGTGAATAATCGTAATGAACGGCGGCCTGGGTCTCACAACCAAACTGGTCAGGGAAACATGGCGTATCAAGCGGGCGGCTACCACCGCGAACCAGTTGATTAGCCAGACCATCACGGTTGATGGCATAGTTAATCGCTTCACGTACTTTCAGCTTCGCGAACGGAGAATCCGCCTGATCAGTACCACGACTATTCAGTGTCAGAAAACCAACCCGCATCGTTTCACTACTCAAAACGGTTAGATTTGGCATTGCTTTTAGCTGTTCGGCCTGATCGGAAGGAACGCGCCAAATCCAGTCAACCTGGCCCGTCATCAATTGTGCAAGACGAGTATCAGGATCCGGGATCAATACAAACTTAAGTTTGCCGATGGTCGGTTTCCCGATTGGGCTACCCGCAAAGTACTCGTCATTCAGCTCCATATCAGCTTCCTGACCGTTGATGATTTTCGTAATTTTATAAGGACCGGTACCTACCGGAGCTTTACTAAAACCGACTAAGCCCACTTTTTCAAAATAATCCTTAGGATAAATAGGCAGAGGACCAGCCAGGTATTCTAAAGCGGAAGGAAACGGATTCACTAACTCAAACTCAACCTGATATTCCCCAGTCACGTTAACCTGCTTGATCCAGCTGATATTCTGCAGCGTAACCACTTTTGATTCCGGTTGTAATGCATAGTTAAAAGTGAAAGCCACATCTTTGGCACTGAACGAATCGCCATTATGGAATTTGACGTCTTTGCGTAGGTTTAATACCAAATGTGTCGTATCCTTCCACTCCCAGTCGGTTGCCAACATTGGAAGGTATTTACCGTTAGCCGGGTCACGATAAACCAAGGTATCCCAGGCAAGGTGACTAAGGATAACGCCTTCACGCAAGTTATTATGGTAAGGACTGATATTTTCCGGCCAACTATTGGATGCATAAACTAAGGTATCATCCGATTTACCCGCCAAGGCAACCTGAGAGCCAAGCGCCAATACGGACGAAATTGCCAACGGTAACGTTCTTTTTAATAGAAACATACGTATTTCCTTATACTGTGATAACTCAAGAGTAAAACCAATTCACTATGAGTAACGTTTTATATTACTAAGGCAAGATTCGGGCCTGAACAGTCAATAGAATGGCAATAACTTCAACCATTTAATTTTCCTTCAATCTAGCAACTGGTAAAAATAACGAAACTCGATCCTAAGGTTATTTTTGATACTAGGTGATTGCTTTAGTTGCCACAATTAGAGAATTAGCATACATCCGTTGCCATTTTGGCAACGATTTTGCTTTATTGTTGGGCACCATTTTGGATAAAAAACAAAGGATTTGTTATGGCTGCCTACCATCAATTGACCGTCCCTGCCCTACGCTACTTCCTTGAGGTTTCACGCTCTGGTTCTATTAGTGAGGCCTCACTGCACCTAAATGTGGCAACGAGCGCCATAAGCAGGCAAATTTCATCACTGGAAGACCACATCGGTACGCCGTTATTTGAACGCCGTCCAAGAGGAATGGTATTAAGTGCGGCAGGGGAATTACTCGCGGCCTACGCAAGAAAAGTGCTATTAGAAACCGACCGCATTGTCGATGAAATCGCTGCGCTTGAAGGGCTGGAAAAAGGTACCGTGGTCTTAGCGACCACCGAAGGTTTCGCTATGGAGTTCCTACCCAACGTGATTGCTAACTATCGTAAGCAATTCCAGGGTATTCATTTTAAGCTCGATGTTTATCCTCCCAAAGAGGTGACCAACGCGGTAAGAAACGGCGACGCAGATATAGGCTTAGCCTTTAGCCTCAATCCCCCTGCGGATATCAAAATCGTCCACAGCCAACCCGCGCCGATTCTGGCTATAGTACATCCAGAGCATGCCTTGGCTGGTAAAAAGCGGGTTAACCTGACCCAATTGCTTGCCTATCCTCTCGCATTACCTTACCCGGATACTACATTACGTCAGTTATTTGATATTTGTGTCAGTCAGCAGCAACTTAGCTATGAACCGGCTCTGGTCAGCACCTATATGTCGGCGCTGAATCAATTTACCATCAACGGTGCCGGCGTTTCACTTTCAGGTGAAATATCGGTAAGACGCTTAATTCAGAATGGTACAGTAATAGCAATTCCAATATCAGACCGCACCATGGGAATTCGTAATACCGAAGTACAGGTGTTGGCAGGCCGCACGTTACCCCGTGCGGTGCAGTCATTTCTGACCTACCTGATTGAACAACTTAAACCTGAAAGTGAACAAGCGTAATGGCTTTCAATCGACTAAAGGTACTTTTGCCAGAACTGCGCAGGCCCGGCATCAGGGTCAAGTTGATAAGCAGCAAAGCCAAATTTCTGATAACTGGCTTTTGCCACCTGGTTGTTACTCAGAACTTCCAAAGTAACTTTACAGCAATCCAGCTTACGGGCTGTATCTTCAACAAATGCCAGCATTTGATGACTTAGCCCTAAACCTCGCTGCTCAGCCGCGACGTAAATATCGTGAATGTTTACCAACTGCTTAGCCGCAAAGCTGGAAAATCCAATAATGCAATTGGTCAGACCAACCGGTTTGCCATCCTGATAGGCTAGAATCGTAAACGCTTTGCCAAACTCAGCCAAGCCGTCTACCAAAGTTTGTTTTACCGTTTCGTCAAGCGGTGCACCTCCGCCCATCGGATCCTGCGCATATTCGTCGAGCAACTGAACAATATGCGCACGATGTTGGGGATGACTATAATCTGCCTGAATAATCTCAATCGTCATTTCTACCTCTAATCCTCATTTTGACCTATTTAGACTACACCCGTCCGTTGGCCAAATCGTTAAAATTCACTAAATTGCTGGCGTAGCCAGGCTCTGATAGTTAACACACTTTCTTGTTTGAGCTTGCCGGGGGTGCAGGCAAAATAGAAATCCTGATGAGGGTTCTTAACTGCCTCTCCAACTTCAACCAATAACCCATGCTTAATATCATCACGGACGAATAAACGATGCGTCACCAGCACACCCAAATGACGGGTCGCCGCCTGAACGGCATAAACTGACGAAGAAAACGTTAAATTTTTGCGCTGCTGTGGCACCGGGTAGCCCAATTGCTCACACCAGGTTTGCCAGTCGAGTTTACGCCGGGCATTCTCCGCATAAATGGCAGAATGCTGCCTAATCATAGCTTCTGCTGATTTATCCTCGGCTTGCTGATACAACTCTGGGCTACACACTAGCACTAGCTGATCATCAGCAAGTTTCTCACAATAGTAATCCAACCACTGATCGGGCTTACCATGGATGATGGCAATATCCACGCCCTCTTCTTCAAGATTATAACTTTCTGTCAGATTCGATAAACGCACATCGATATTGGGGGCATAATGTTGAAATTCTTCTACTTTGGGAACCCACCAATGTACTGCGAGTGCATTAATCATATTAATCGTCACACGATTAGAGCTAGGCTGCTGAATCAAGGCTTCGGTAGCATCAACGATTTGTTCCAGCGCCGGAGCGACCTGCTGGTAGTATTTTTTACCATTCGCCGTCAACTGTACACGCTTACCACTACGCACAAATAACGGCCTGCCAAGCTGGCTCTCTAAACTTTTAATTGCCTGGCTAACAGCCGAATGGCTAACACTTAGTGCTTCAGCAGCGCGGGTCATGGTTCCTGTTTCAGCTACAGCAACAAAAGCATACAGTGATTTGAGTGGAATCAGCTTTCTCATATGTAAGTTTTACTAACAGATTTTGTTAATAATAGTCGTTTTATTTTGTTTTGTCATGCCGATACACTGACGCCATTCATCAGCAACACATTAAGAGGAATCATGGTCATTAATCAACGTGCCGTATTTTTTATGCTGCTTTCTACTCTTAGTTTATCGTTGAGCGGTCTGTTTACCAAGATTCTGACGGAACAAATGAGTGGTGGGTTACTCACCTTTCTACGCTTGGCAACCCCAGCAGTTATTCTTTTTTTTGCCGTGGCAGTAGCACATTTCCCCAAGCTCGAACGTGCTGTTATCGGCTCAATAATCATTCGGGCGTTGTGCATTATTGCTTGTCAGTTTTTCTTTATAAATTCAATGCAATCACTTTCATTAGTTGAAAGCGTGGTTCTTTTTGCTACCGGACCGTTATTTATTCCGCTTTTAGAAAAGCTGCTCTTTAAAGTTCAGATTAAAACTAACACCCTGATCGGTTTAGTGATCACCTTTATTGGGGTGATAATGATGGCCGGAAATCTGACTGGAATGTCTTTCCGCCATGAATACCTGTATGGCTTGGCCGCTGGTTTGTTTAATGCCGGGTCACAAGTGAGTTTGTTCCGCGCTTCACAGCATAATGTTTCCCCTGCCAGTCTGAATTTCTGGACATTCGGCCTGGCTGCACTAGGAGCACTACCACTTTTGCTATGGCAAGGCGCTTCGGTAGAAGATATCCATCTGCTAACCAATCCCACTCAATTCTATTGGGTATGGGTGATCATGGCTGCGTTTTCAATGACTATCGTCGCCAATCAGATATTCCGAGCACGAGCCTACAAACTGGTGGCGAGCAACTCAGAGTTGGCTCCGCTAATTTATACCAATATTTTATTCAGTGTGGCCTGGCAGTATCTGTTCTTCAATGTGAGTTACTCTTATAACCAGTTGATTGGAATTGCCCTGATTTTGATTGCATCACTAATCAATACCTTCAGTTTTTCAATAACCAAGCTTGTACCAGCAAAACTGGCAGAGAAGCATTAATCGCTTCATCATCAAAGTTGGCTCAAATTGAGATCGGAAACATAAAATTAAAATAATTTTATTAAACCGTCGTTTTATAAATTGAAAGCATGGTTTTATCTGGCATATCATTCCCACTGTTACTGACTATTTTGATTAATGTTTTGGAGAACAGATGAAAGATTGTAACTGCGCTTACTGTATGGAAGGCGACCTTCTGGCTAATTTTGGTATAAAAATTTGTGAGCTGGACAGCTCTCTAGTGATACTTTTCAAAGAACAGAGCCACAAAGGCCGAGTGATCGTTGCCCATAAGCGCCATGTGAGTGAAATGGTTGACCTGACACAAGAAGAACGAAATCAGTTTTTTGCTGAGGTAAATCAGGTCGCAGAAGCACTACATAAGGCCTTTGATCCCGATAAGCTAAACTACGGTGCCTATGGCGACAATGGTAAACACCTGCATTTTCATCTGGTACCTAAGTACAAAGACCAGTTCGAATGGTGCTCTCCGTTTGCGATGAATCCCGATCAAGTCTACCTATCGGATGATGAATACGTACAATTGGCCGACACAATAAAGAAAGAATTAAAATAAAAAGTTTTCGCTAGATAAATCAGGCTGGCCATTGGACCAGCCCTATAATCAAAACTAATCAACCACGAACGAAACGAGCTTTGATTGCCATGATCTGATGAGCAATCATATATGTAGCACCAATCACCAGCATACTCGCGAGCATCACACCCAAACCAAATTTAGCGGCTGATCCCTGTGCTTCAGCACCCTGTACCAAACCGTGCGACAAGCTGAAAAAGACTACCGCAACAGCGGCAACCACACTTTTCATACCACCTTTACGCATTGCCATTAGCGCAATAGGCAAACCAATAAGCGAAGATGCAACGACAGCTTCTACTGTACTGGAACCTGCCCATTCAATTCCCATTGCATAACCGCCAACAATTGCAGCCATGATAACCGCAGCAATTTGCGCGGCTCTTTTTGCTGAAAATGCGGATAAGAACAAGCCAATTAATGCCAACGCAGAAAGATGATCCCACCCGGTTAGCGGATGCAAAAATCCTTCGGCGAAACTTGCCTGCATGTTATGCCCAGTGTGAGCAAAACTGCTTACGCTCACCAATGCCAAACTTGCCACAATACCTTTTACTAATCCTTTCATCGCTCAATTCCTTATGCTTCGCTTACTTCAACTTGCACGTCACGTTTCTCTAACATGCCGCGTTCAACAATAAAATCGATCACCGTCTTCAGACCATCACCGCGCATGAGATTAGTAAACACGAATGGCTTATCCCCACGCATTTTCTTTGCATCACGATCCATCACTGCCAACGATGCATTTACCATCGGAGCAAGATCGGTCTTGTTAATAATCAGCAGATCTGACTTAGTAATACCTGGCCCGCCTTTACGTGGAATCTTATCCCCAGCACACACATCAATAACGTATAAAGTCAGATCAGATAATTCAGGGCTGAATGTCGCACTTAAATTATCACCGCCACTTTCAACCAGAACAAACTCCAGATTGGGATGACGCTCCTGCAACTCATCTATTGCAGCCAGGTTCATTGAAGCATCCTCACGAATTGCAGTATGCGGACATCCGCCAGTTTCCACACCTAAGATGCGGTCCGCTTCAAGTGCTTCATTACGCAATAAAAACTCTGCATCTTCTTTAGTGTAGATATCATTGGTAACAACTGCCAAATCATAGTGTTGGCGCATCGCCAGACACAACTGACGTAATAATGCGGTTTTACCTGAGCCAACCGGGCCACCAACACCAACTCGTAAACATTGTGAACTCATCGTTAACTCCTAAATAATCGTGAATATTGGGTTTCATGCCAGGCGCAGGCCATAGCAAAATTGGGCAGTGTCAGACCAATAGCTTCGTCTTCAACTGAAAACCCTTTATTAATTGCTTGTTCAATTTGTGGCATCAGTGCAACCAGTACTCGCTGAGCAGAAGTTTGCCCAAGCGGTACCGTTTTACACGCCACCGTAATTTGGTTTTCTAACCACGACCAAAGCCATCCGGTTGCTGCCTGTTCGACACTGACATTGAAGTGATGGCAAGCTTTTGCGAACAATGGCAAGTAGGTCATCCCTTTCGCTTCAGCCGGCATTGGAACATCTAAACTGGTTAGTAAGCGATAAAATGTCTGCCCCAGTTTCTGTTCTTCCAGAACCAGTTCTGCCGTTTCCCGGTTAGCAAGCAATACGGCTTGCCAATGTGCCAAAGCAACCAAATCCTCTTGTTGCCATGCCTGATAACAACGAACCAGGAGGGGGATCTCCAAATTAGCCTGGGCATAATTTAAAATGGGTTCCAGCCACTTCTGTAATGTCTCCTCGTCGGTTACCCATTCTAAGTCTACTGCCGTTTCTAACCCCTGGCTGTAAGCAAATGCGCCAATAGGTAAACCCGGACTGCTAAGATGCAATAGAGAGAGTAAGGACTGAACATTCATCAGTGGCTATGCTCCCCATGGCTATGGTGATGTTCGCCATGATCATGGCTGTGACCGCCGCCATGGTATGCACCGGATTCAGGGTTAAACATCGCTTTGTGATGACGGCATTCCAGGCCAAACAACTCAACCATTTCCTCTAATACGTGATCCGGCTGAAAGCGCAGCCACATTTCACCAATTTCCATCGGCACGTGACGATTGCCCATGTGGTAACAGGCTTTTGCAAAGGTCAACCAGTCTTTGGCAACCGCGGTAACAATCTCTTCTTCTTTCGCAATCACTTGAAATACCTTTCCACATTCAGTAAACAGACAGTCACCGTTCTGCAAAACATCGCCACGAGGTAGAAATACCCCAACATCTAACCCGGTTTTACTGGTCACACGAAAGCGTCCACGCTGGCGCATTTCATAAGCCAGTACGATTGCATCTTCTATTTCACCGTGATGATGATCGGAACGGCTAATCACTCGAAACATAGTTCACACTCCTTATTATTCATTGCGCTTAAAACAGCGTGTAGCGTTGTGCCAACGGAAGTTCTGTCGCTGGATTACAGGTTAATAATTCACCATCAGCCCGGACTTCATAAGTTTGAGGGTCCACGGTAACCTTCGGCATATAATCATTCAGAATCATGTCGTTCTTAGTGATACTACGGCAGTTTTTACATGCAACCAGTTCACGCTGAAGACCAAGTCTTTGTTTCAGGCCATTTTCCGTTGCTACTTTACTGGTAAAGGTAACGGATGTTGCTGATGCAGCACTGCCAAATCCACCAAACATACGTCGATAATGAACCGGCTGAGGTGTAGGAATCGAAGCATTGGCATCGCCCATCGGAGCGGCAGCGATAAAACCACCTTTAATGATCAGTGCAGGTTTAATACCGAAAAACGCCGGCTTCCAGAGTACGATATCTGCCAGTTTGCCTACTTCCAGCGAGCCGACCGTATGATCAATCCCATGTGCAATCGCCGGGTTGATGGTGTATTTAGCGATATAACGCTTAGCACGATGGTTGTCTGCCGCAATGGCCTTATCCTGATCCAGATATCCGCGCTGAACTTTCATCTTATGCGCCGTTTGCCAGGTACGAGTGATCACTTCACCGACTCGGCCCATTGCTTGTGAATCTGAAGCAATCATCGAGAATGCGCCCAAATCATGCAGAATATCTTCAGCCGCAATCGTTTCTTTGCGAATGCGTGAATCAGCGAAAGCCACATCTTCCGGAATATTGGCATCTAAATGATGGCATACCATCAGCATATCCAGATGCTCATCAATAGTATTCACGGTATAAGGGCGCGTCGGGTTAGTTGATGATGGCAACACATTCGGATAACCACAGGCAACGATAATATCCGGAGCATGCCCCCCACCAGCACCTTCGGTGTGATAGGTATGAATGGTACGTCCTTTAAATGCCGCAAGAGTATCTTCAACAAAACCGGATTCGTTTAGGGTATCGGTATGGATGGCGACCTGAACATCATACTTATCTGCCACCGATAAACAGTTGTCGATCGAAGCAGGCGTAGTGCCCCAGTCTTCATGCAATTTTAAACCACAGGCTCCGGCTTCAACCTGTTCAGCCAGAGGCTCTGGCAGACTGGCATTACCTTTACCTAAAAAGCCAAAGTTCATCGGCATCTGGTCTGTGCTGCGTAGCATCTGCGCCATATTCCATGCCCCCGGAGTACAGGTTGTTGCATTGGTTCCCGTTGCTGGGCCTGTACCGCCACCGATCATGGTTGTTGTACCCGACATCAGGGCTTCTTCAATCTGCTGGGGACAGATAAAGTGAATATGTGCGTCGATAGCGCCGGCAGTAACAATATTTCCTTCCCCGGCAATGACTTCAGTACTTGCGCCAACATTGATGGTAACATCAGGCTGAATATCTTTATTGCCAGCTTTACCAATTGCAGCGATCTTACCGTCTTTAATGCCGATATCTGCTTTAACGATACCCCAGTGATCGAGGATTAACGCATTAGTGATCACGCAATCAACTACGGAATCACGACACAACTGGCCTTGTCCCATTCCATCACGAATCACTTTACCGCCACCGAATTTCACTTCGTCCCCATAAACGGTGAAATCCTTTTCGACTTGAATAAATAACTCTGTATCCGCTAAGCGAACTTTATCGCCTACCGTTGGGCCATACATATCTGCATAAGCTTGACGCGATATCTGTGCCATTTTTATTCTCCTAACCCATGAGGTACATGTCGTGCTTATCCAGTTACGCAAAACGCTCAAGACATCCCTGTATCGCTTCCAAAATTCATCCATGAATTTTGAAATTTGCTCCACTGGACAAGCACAACACTTAAATTTTTCTAAATTTTTCCCATGACTTCGCCGCGGAAGCCGTAGACCGTTTTTGAACCTGCCATTTCAACCAGTTCTACATTACGAGTTTGCCCTGGTTCGAAGCGGACGGCAGTGCCGGCAGCGATGTTCAGGCGCATACCTTTTGTCTGTTCACGGTCGAAATCCAGGGCGGGATTAGTTTCGAAAAAATGGTAATGGCTGCCGACCTGAATCGGGCGATCGCCATGATTAATCACAGCAATCTGTAGTGTTTTTCGGCCGTCATTCAACTCAATCGGGTCTGAACCCAAAATATATTCTCCGGGATTCATAATGCCTCCTATTGAATTGGATTGTGAACAGTCACCAATTTGGTGCCGTCCGGAAAAGTTGCCTCTACCTGAACTTCTTCAAGTAGCTCCGCAATGCCATCCATCACATCATCCTTGGTCAGCAACGTGCGCCCTTCACTCATCAGTTGCGCCACGGTTTTTCCGTCACGGGCACCTTCCATAATCGCAGCCGAAATATAGGCTGATGCTTCCGGGTAATTGAGTTTTACGCCACGGGCAAGACGACGTTCAGCCACCAATGCTGCAGTGAATAGCAAAAGCTTATCCTTGTCTCTTGGAGATAATTCCATCTGTCAGTCCTCTATTTTTAATTCTCAAATATTTTTTCAGGTATACCAAATACGTGGCATACAGGCTGGTCGGGCTAATAGCTCAGGACGAATCAGTTGCCAACAGGTACGAAGTTGTTGTTGCGCTTGTTCACTACACTCACCGAGGTAGCGAACGATTAACACGCCCATACGATAAGTGACGCTTAACGTGTTCTTACCGCTTGCCGAAACCGTATCTGCAGAGAAGTGCTCCCGAATCACATTCACCATGCACTGAGCATCCGTTAATCCCACGACAGTTAACGTGCCGGAGACTAAATTACCGTTAAAGCCACTAGCTGCAGTGAGCAACGGATCATCAGCAGCCAGATATTGACGTTCCAACAGCAACGGTTTGCCATTCTGATAAATTGACAAGCGCTGCTCGACACTGCCTTGCATAAACGGCAAATGGCTTTTGGGCCGGCCTAGACAGAAAACATCCAGGCCAACAAATTTAGCATCGCCAAACAGATTCACCTGTGTGGTTAATTTTCCGTGGGCACCGTCAAATACGATGGTTTCCATCGGCATCCACTCACACACTGCATTATCGACTTCAATATCCACATGCTGTTTCTGTTCGATTCCATTGCTGTCTGCTTTATAAATCTTTCCTGCAGATGGTGTGGTAATCAGAGCATGGCTTTGTGGCTGGCATTGGATCTGAATACTCAAATCATCACCAGAAACCAAACCACCCGGTGGATGTAACAGGTAAACGTGGCACACATCAAATTCTGGATAAAACGGACGCTGTACTCGTAACGGCCCCTTAAACTCCATCTGTTTCATACGCGTTTTATCACCTGGCTTATCAAATCCCAGAGAAAGATAAGCCGGCCAATGACGCTGAGTTTGGGTGGACATATCAAATACACTGCTCATATGCATTACACCGTCAGATATTTTTTGACCAGCTCATCATTAAGCTGATCCATTTCACCCATTGCCACCTGACGGCCACGATCTAGAATGCAGAAATTGTCAGCGACCTTGCGGGCAAAGGGCAGTTTCTGTTCCACCAGTAATACGGTTAAACCGATTTCTTTATTCAACCGGCGGATAATGTCACCAATTTCCGCTACCACATTGGGTTGGATACCTTCGGTTGGTTCATCCAGAATCAAAAGTTTCGGATTTATCACCAGAGCCCGGCCAATCGCCAGTTGCTGTTGCTGCCCGCCGGATAAATCTCCACCACGACGATGCAACATCTCTTTTAACACCGGAAACAGTTCGTAAATAAATTCAGGTACTTGTTTCGCGCCATCACCTCGCATCGGCAAACCAATACGAAGGTTTTCCTCTACTGTAAGCAGTGGAAAAATCTGACGCCCTTGTGGTACATAGCCAATACCAATCGGCGCACGTTTTTCAGCCGCTAGTTTAGTGATGTCATCTCCGAGGAAATTAATCTCGCCGCTTTTAACTGGCAGTAGCCCCATAATGCATTGCAAAAGTGTGGTCTTACCGACACCGTTTCGTCCCATCAAAACGGTACATTTACCCTCAGGAATATGCATATCAAGATCCCATAAGGTATGGCTCTGACCATAGAACTGGTTAAGTTGATTAATCTTAATCATGCTTCTTCTCCCAGGTAGACTTCCACCACTTTCCGGTTGCTCTGCACCTGATCCATCGTTCCTTCTGCTAATACATGTCCCTGATGAAGCACGGTTACATCACGGGCAAGAGAGCGGACAAAGTCCATATCGTGTTCAACCAATACAATCGTGCGTTCACCAGCCAGAGAAGTAAGCAGTTCACCGGTACGATCCATTTCCTGGTGCGTCATACCAGCCACCGGCTCATCGACCAGCAGCAGTTTTGGGTTCTGCATTAACAGCATGCCAATTTCCAGCCACTGCTTTTGACCGTGCGATAAAGCGCCAGCGAGTAATGCGCGCTGCTGAAAAAGGCCAATTTGCTTAAGTACATGGTCAATATGATCGACCTGGCTGGAAGTCAACGTTGAAAACAGAGTAGAAAATACGGTTTTCTCTCCAGCCATGGCTAATTCCAGGTTATGGAAGACCGTCTGACTTTCAAAAACAGTCGGCTTTTGAAATTTCCGGCCAATACCCGCTTGCGCAATTTCAGGTTCACTCATATTGAGCAGATTGATGTTTTGCCCAAACCAGGCGCTACCACAATCCGGACGGGTTTTTCCGGTAATGATATCCATCATGGTGGTTTTTCCCGCACCGTTAGGACCAATAATGCAGCGTAATTCACCTTCTTTGATGTACAGATTCAGATCGTTGATCGCCTTAAAACCATCAAACGAAACACTGATTCCTTCCAAGTAAAGTAGATAACCGTGACCAACATTGAGCATTGGATTCACTTCTGGCTTCATAAAATCGTAAACATGATTGCGATCAGTCAGTGCTTTGGCGTAATTAACAAAACTCATGCTTGCACCTCTTTACGTTTTAGAAGACCTGTGATGCCTTGTGGCAAAAATAGCGTTACACCAACAAACATGGCTCCCAAACTAAATAACCACACCTCTGGTAACGCCGCGGTAAGATACGTTTTGGCGTAGTTCACGGCCAACGCTCCCACTACCGCACCATACAAGGTTGCACGACCGCCTAACGCAACCCACACCACCAGCTCAATCGAGTTTAAAGGTGAAAATTCCGACGGGTTGATGATTCCAACTTGAGGTACATACAGCGCCCCAGCAATTCCTGCTAATACTGCAGAGAAAGTGAAAATAGCGAGTTTGATGTATTCGACTTTATAACCGGTAAAGCGTGTTCTGGCTTCTGCATCACGTACTGCCATCGCAACTCGTCCAAGGCGGCTGACCACAATAAATCGACAAGCAAGATAACCCAAACCAAGCGCAATACCAGACAAAGCAAACAACGACAGACGAGTCGAATCGGCTTGCAGATCAAAGCCTAAAATATCTTTAAAATCGGTCAGACCATTATTACCACCAAAGCCCATTTCGTTGCGGAAAAACGCCAGTAGCAGTGCATAAGTGAGAGCCTGAGTAATGATCGACAGATACACCCCCGTTACGCGCGAACGGAAAGCAAACCAGCCAAACACGAATGCGAGTAAACCAGGTGCTAACACCACCATCAGCATAGCGAACCAGAACTGGTCAAAACCATGCCAGAACCATGGCAGTTCAGTCCAGTTAAGAAACACCATAAAGTCAGGCAATTCCGGATTCCCGTACACACCACGATCGCCGATCTGACGCATCAGATACATGCCCATCGCATAACCACCCAGTGCAAAAAATGCGGCATGACCAAGGCTAAGAATCCCGAGATAACCCCAAACTAAATCCACTGCAACTGCGAGCAGTGCGTAAGTGAGATATTTACCCATCAAAGTGATAGTATAAGTTGAAATATGTAGTGCTGAGCCTTCGGCAAAGAACAGGTTCAATGCCGGAACCAGGCAGAGCGCGCCACACAAAACAATCAAAAATAACAAAGTAGAACGATCGAACAATTTTGATTGAAGATCCATGATTAACCCTCCGCCGAGCGACCCTTCTGAGGGAACAAGCCTCGGGGTTTCTTCTGAATAAAGAGAATGATAAAGACCAGTACCAGGATTTTAGCCAGCACCGCACCCGCCCATGGTTCCATGACCTTGTTGGCAATACCAAGCGACATACCTGCCACTAAGGTGCCCCATAAGTTGCCCACACCACCAAACACCACCACCATAAAGGAATCGATAATGTACGCTTGTCCTAAGTTAGGACCCACGTTGGTTAGCTGACTCAGAGCGACTCCAGCAATCCCGGCGATACCAGAACCCAAACCAAACGTCATCGCATCAACCCATTCAGACTTCACCCCCATCGCTCGAGCCATACTGCGGTTTTGCGAAACAGCACGAACCTCAATACCTAATCGGGTATAGCGGAGAACAGCAAACAGCACCGCAAAAACAATCAAGCAGAAAATAACGATATACAGACGATTGAGTGTCAAGCTCAGCATCGGGTTAATTTCAATAACGCCCTGCATCCAGTCAGGCGTAGATACTGAACGATTTAACGGTGAAAAAATGGTACGTACCGTTTGTTGTAAAATCAGGCTAATACCAAAGGTAGCCAATAATGTCTCCAATGGACGGCCGTACAAGAAACGAATCACGCCACGTTCAATCAGAATACCCACCGCTGCAGAAACTAAAAATGCCACGGGTATTGAAACAACAATCGACCAGCCAATATGATTTGGCATTAACGTTTGCATCACGTATGTGGTATAGGCACCAAGCATGATCAGTTCGCCGTGCGCCATATTGATGACACCCATAACACCAAAGGTAATCGCTAAGCCAATTGCAGCGAGAACTAACACTGACCCAAGGCTTAATCCAAAGAACAGCGTTTCACCCAAATGGGCCATATTGGCTCTTTGTTCAATTAACCCCAAAGCTTTATTACTCGCTTCACTCAGAGATTCGCCTGGCTGCGTAGCCAAGAACTGAGTTAAAGCATTTCTGGCACTAGGCTGATAACTGTTACCTAGCGTATTAATAGCCTGGAGCTTGAGAGCTTCGTTAGGTGCATGTTCCAGTTGATAAATAGCTAATGCGGTATCCAAGACCTGCTGAACATCGCCATTTTTTTCACTACTACGACTTTGTTGTAGTAATTGAAAACCCGATTCATCCAACTCACCCATCAGCTGAGTTACCGCATTAATCCTGACTTTCGGATCCGGATGCTTAATATTTAATGCAGCCAGTTGCGCTTTTATCTCACCACGTAACTGGTTATTAATACCTATTTTTTTAACCGAACGACTTTTCACCATCTCCGGTTTTGTATCAGAGCCAGACAAAAGCGGTTTGATACTGTATTTACTGCCATTTTTTTCGATAATCTGAACCAATTTACCCGATTCTTTATCCAGGTAGATATCTCCACTTAAAAGAAGTTGCAGTACTTCAAGCGCTCGCTCATCACCGCTTTCGCCTATATCTGCGATTGCCAGACTGATCTGGTTGTAATCCCGAGTCGCCAGGCGATCAAGTGCTTGATCAAAACTGGCCGTAGACGCCATCACAGACGTAGTGAAAATGCCAATCAGTGTGGTGATAAGTAAGGAAATAAAATGTGATACACCACGACGCCACATAATCAGTAATTGATGCTGAATGAGTGTATAAAACATCATTGGCAAGCCTCTGGTTAAACAAACAAAACCCAATCTAGTGACACTGTCACTAGATTGGAGAGCATTTAACAGGCGACCCGGTTATCCAGGTCGCCCAGTTAAATCAGAAGTTCTGACCAGAACATTTACCGGTTTTGATGTTGTAGTTACCGCAGGAAAGAGGCTGACGCCAATCTGAAATCAGATCCTTAGAGCCCGGTAAGAAATCAGACCAAGCATCACCAGCCACTAAGCCTGACGTTTTCCATACTGTTTCAAACTGGCCATCATCCTGGATTTCACCAATCAGAACCGGCTTAGTAATATGGTGGTTAGGCATCATCGCTGAGTAGCCGCCGGTTAAGTTTGGCACAGTTACACCAATCAGAGCATCACCTACCACAGCTGGATCGGTTGTACCCGCTTTCTTAACCGCTTCTACCCACATATTGAAGCCAATGTAGTGTGCTTCCATTGGGTCATTAGTTACACGTTCGTCATTCTTGATGAATTTATGCCACTTTTCGATAAACTCATCATTCACGTCAGACTCAACGCTCATGAAGTAGTTCCATGCTGCCAGGTGACCCACCAGTGAGGAGGTATCCATACCAGACAGTTCCTCTTCACCCACAGAGAACGCCACTACTGGAATATCATCAGCAGAGAGCCCCTGGTTACCCAGCTCTTTGTAGAAAGGAACGTTAGCATCGCCATTGATGGTTGATACCACAGCAGTCTTCTTGCCAGTTGAACCGAATTTTTTAATATCCGACACGATTGACTGCCAGTCTGAATGACCAAACGGCGTGTAGTTGATCATAATATCTTCATCAGCCACACCTTTTGCTTTCAGGTAAGCTTCAAGAATCTTGTTGGTTGTACGTGGGTAAACATAATCCGTACCGGCAAGAACCCAGCGCTCTGTACCCTGGTCTAACAGGTAATCAACAGCTGGAATAGCCTGCTGGTTTGGCGCAGCACCAGTGTAAAATACATTTTTCGATGATTCCTCACCCTCATACTGTACCGGATAGAACAGCAGACTATCTAACTCTTCAAATACAGGAAGAACAGACTTACGAGACACCGAAGTCCAGCAACCGAAAACTGCATCAACTTTGTTTTTAGAAATCAGTTCACGTGCCTTCTCCGCAAACAGTGGCCAGTTTGAAGCAGGGTCAACCACAACTGCTTCAAGCTTTTTACCTAATAGGCCACCCTTTTTGTTCTGCTCATCAATCAGCATCAACATAGTGTCTTTCAAAGTGGTTTCGCTGATTGCCATTGTGCCTGATAGTGAGTGGAGCACACCCACTTTGATGGTATCTTCAGCCATGGCATGACCGCTAAGTAACGTTGCTGCTAATACTGAAGTCGCTAGGAAATTCCGTTTCATTCGTCTTCTTCCTTTAATTAATTGAGTTGATAACAAACACACATAACAGGATTAATTCATTCCGCTATTGGCGATGAACTGGTAACCAGTATTAATGAAGATGAGATGGATGGGTATGCGCAGATAAGGCATAAAAACTACGTAGAATGACGCATAGTGTGACTACTCAATAAGAGGTATAATCGCGCGCTTACAAAGGATATGTGTTTGTTTCCAGGTTCAGCGGATATTTGAACCCGGCTATCAAGGATAGTTAGATTAATTACTATGCAAAAAGTTCCGGTTACACGTCGCCGCTATAACAAATTAGTCGCGAATGAACTGTTAGAAGATTTCGCCCTACGCTTTACCGCCAAAAGAGCGCGTAAATGGTCTGCGGGCTGGATTGCCAATACCGCTCTCGGTATCGTTTCGTTTCTCGTTCTGGAAGCGCTCGGGGGTACAATTACGCTCAATTACGGCGTTATTAACTCGCTTTGGGCAATTTTAGCGGTTGCTCTGGTGGTTATCTTTTCCGGTATTCCTATCTGCTATTACGCCGCAAAACATGGTGTTGATATCGATCTACTCAGCCGTGGAGCCGGATTTGGTTATATTGGTTCCACAATAGTCTCGCTGATTTATGCATCGTTTACCTTCATTTTCTTTGCTCTTGAAGCTTCCATTATGTCAATGGCTATTGAATTGCTCTTTGGCATCCCACTGTATATTGCTTATGTAATCAGCTCGGTCATTGTTATTCCGCTGGTAGTGCTTGGTATTACCAATATTGGCCGCTTTCAGATGTGGTCTCAGCCAATCTGGTTAGTGCTACAGATTGCTCCGCTAATCTACGTTTTTAATCATGCCGATGCTGATATTGTTCAATGGCTCGACTATGCAGGAGTCAATAACAGCGGTGGGGATTTCAACTGGCTTTTATTTGGTTCCGCATCCGCAGTCCTATTATCTGTCGTGGCACAAATTGGTGAACAGGTTGATTTCTTGCGCTTTCTACCGGCTAAAGAGAATTGTGGCAAGCTAAAATGGTGGGGAGCCATGCTACTTGGCGGCCCTGGTTGGATGATTTTTGGCTCATTAAAGTTGGTACTGGGAAGCTTCTTGGCTTGGCTTGCCATCAGTCAAGGTGTGATTCCCAGCCTAGCCGGTGATCCGGCTCATATGTATTATACTGTTTTCACCTATTCAGCCAATAACACTCAACTTGCTCTGCTAGCCGCCGGGCTATTTGTGATCATTTCACAGCTAAAAATCAATGTCGCCAACGCCTACGCTGGGTCACTTGCCTGGTCTAACTTTTTCTCACGCCTAACTCATCATCATCCTGGACGCGTGGTATGGATGGTTTTTAATGTCCTTATTGCCCTTTTACTAATGGAACTGGGTGTTTATCAGTTAATCGAAAAAACATTACAGGTCTATTCAGTTTTGGTGCTGGGCTGGATTGGTTCAATTGTCGCCGATCTGGTGATCAATAAACCATTGGGACTTAGTCCGAAAACCATCGAGTTCAAACGTTCAAAGCTTTACGATATTAATCCGGTTGGTGTAGGTTCTATGCTGATTGCCTCGGTAGTTGGCATTACTGCCCATCTGGATTTTTATGGGGAAGTTATTAGGGCCTTTGCTTCCTATATCGCATTTTTAATCCCATTCATTACCGCACCACTTATCGCGCTGCTGACCAAAAGTCGTTACTATTTAGTACCGTCAAATATCGCAACCGAGACAGATCAAGATGAGCATCGATGCAGTGTCTGTGAATTGACGTTTGAACACGAAGATATGTCACTGTGCCCGGCATATGGCGGACATATCTGCTCGTTATGTTGCTCGCTGGACGTTCGCTGTCATGATAAGTGTCGACCACAGGCAACACTGAGCGCTCAGATTAAAAATACACTATCACCATATCTACCTGAGCGCTGGATCATTAATCTATCTTCAATCATCGTACAATTTCTAATAGTCATGGTCATCGTCAGCGCAGCAATGGGGACGATACTCTCCCTAGCCTATACCCAGCTCCCTCAACTAGAACTGGCACATATGAGTGCCATAACCAATGGTTTAATGAAAGCCTTTGCTCTGTTGCTTATCCCAATTGGTATTATCAGTTGGTTATTTGTTCTGGCACGAAAAAGCAACCGAACTGCATTGAAAGAGTTGCAAGCTCATGCAAACCTGTTAACCGAAGAGATCAACGCTCACCAGAAAACTTCGCTGGCACTAAAACAGGCTAAAAAATCTGCGGAAACCGCGAATAACGCGAAAAGTCGTTATCTCGCCGGACTGAGCCATGAGCTTCGAACACCACTTAACGTACTGCTCGGCTATGCGCAATTACTGAGTAACGAGCGTCAATTTGACCAGCAAACCCGCCAATATGCGGAAATATTAAAACGAAATGGCAAACATTTATCGGATTTAATTGAGGGACTACTGGAAATCAGTAAGATCGAAGCCGGCCGATTAGAACTCCATCGGGATGAATTCAGTCTTCCAACTCTGTTAGATCAACTGGTCGATATGTTCACGATGCAGGCATCACGTAAAGGAATCGAATTTTGCTATGAGCCCGGCCAATACCTGCCTAAATTCGTTGCCGCTGACAAACAACGGCTGCGTCAGATTCTGATTAACTTGCTTAATAATGCCATTAAGTATACCGAAAAAGGAAAAGTTACCTTCCGGGTCAACTATCGCAATCAGGTTGTTAAGTTTGTGATTCAGGATACCGGTATCGGTCTATCTGAACAGGATTTAAACCTGATATTCAGGCCCTTTGAACGGGTTAAGAACGAAAAAACCAAATCCATTCAAGGGACAGGTTTAGGTTTAACCATATCCAATGCACTGGCTGAACTTATGGGTGGTGAAATATCTTGTGCCAGTCAGCCTAGTTTTGGTAGTTCCTTTACATTGAAATTAATGTTACCTGAGATTAACGATGGTCAGGTTGAGCCAGAGTTGATTAATGAAGCTGTAAGTGGATATCGGGGAAGTCGCAAAACCATTCTGGTCGTCGACGATATAGAAGATCAACGCCATTTAATCGCCAATATACTTACACCGCTTGGATTTAATGTATTCCAAGCAGATGGAGCAACTAACGCATTACAAATAGCAAAGCAGCACCCTGTTGATCTATTTATGCTCGATATTTTTATGCCACAAATAAACGGCTGGCAGCTAGCCATCCAACTACGTAAAGAAAACTATCGTCAGCCAATCATTATGCTTTCCGCCAATATTCAGGAATTAGAGACCAACCAACAGTTAAAACGCTACCATAATGACTATCTGACTAAACCTGTAGCTGTTTCCCAACTGCTGGCGAAGCTAAGTCGACTACTGGATATTGATTGGTGTTACTTTGCTGAAGAGAGTATGCAGAACGAACATGATCAGAGGAAACCTCTACTCGACGTTTCACTGCCAAGCCAGACTCAGTTAACTAAGTTACGAGAATATGCCGAGATTGGTTTTATGTCAGGATTTAACCAACAGTTGGATCATATTGAAAGCGAATCAAAGACAAAATCCAAATTAACGGAAATGTTCCGAAGCCTGGCTATTGAATGTAACTTTAAACAGATTATCGCCCATATAGACGGATTACTTAATGAGCATTATCACGCAGAATAACATCATCGTTTTAATTGTTGACGATTCTCCCGAATCCCTCGGCATGTTAAACACCGCATTAAATCAAGCAGGGCTAACTGTATTGGTAGCCTTGAGCGGACATCAAGCGTTATCGATTGTGGATAAAGTTCAGCCTGACGTGATTTTGCTTGATGCCATTATGCCGGAGATGGATGGATTTGATACTTGCGTGAAACTTAAAGAACGCCTACCAGCGACACCCATTATATTTATGACCGGACTCAATGATTCGAAACATGTCATCAAAGGGTTTGAGTCTGGCGGCACAGATTACATTACTAAACCTGTGGTTCCGGACGAAGTGTTAGCAAGGATAAGAGTACATAGCCAAAGTTCTCGCCTCGCAAAATCGGCGCAGGCCGCCCTCGATTATGCAGGTCAGTATATTTGCTGCGTAGCCAGTAATGGCAATCTCGAATGGGCGACACCTCATGCGCAGGAGCTACTCAGTAAACACGGTGAAGATCTGCTCGCAGTATGGCAAAAAATCCAGCCTGATATCGCTATGTGGTTAATGCAGCAACCGACAGAACAAACGCTGTCTTTAAAACAATTTTCACCGCCCCTTGTAGCAAAATATGCAGGTGATTATAACAGCGTCCATTCATTAATTCGTCTTTCCGCCCCCAAACAAAACGGCAACGAACAGGATCTACAACAAACGCTTAATCTCACTAAACGTGAATCCCAGGTACTTTATTGGCTCTCATTTGGCAAAACTAACTGGGAAATTGCGCAAATTCTTGAAATGAGCCCTAGAACGGTCAATAAACATTTAGAGCAGGTTTATAAAAAACTCGACGTAGATAATCGTACTGCTGCGGCCAGTATTTCAATTCGGATTCTTGAGGGTAGCTAAAACCCGACTCGTCTCACAGATTAGATTCGTTACATTTGTTACATATTTTTGCATGACGTATCACGCCAATATAAAAATAATATTTAGCTTTTTATCAATAACTGATTACAAAGATATCAATATTAAATATGCTGATTTTTCCTTATTTCAAAAGACAAATTAATAGTTAGATTTAAGAAATCAGTCACATATTATAATAATCAGATAAATAGCAGTATACGTGTGAATGGTTTCGTTAATTAAAAATAGAAATAATCACCTATGGATTTCACATTATGTTGAAACATGCATTTATTAAGCACCGCACATTTTCTGATGAGCAGTTAGTGCTTTTGTTCGAGAAGAACTTTAAAAAATCCGACTATTTTGTTACATGTTTGATTCTATTTTATTCGCTAGCCAGTGTAATGGTAATCTCTAGATGGCATAACTTTTTTGATTGGGCCGTTTACCTGGCCGCCGTATCTGTAATTTCAGCATTTATTGGCTTCTACTTTTTTCGCGGCCATAGAATCACCCGTAGCCTGTTTTCCGCTCTGCTTGCCTGCTTTTATGCATTAGCAGTCCAGCAAACTCAGGGGTTAGGTGAAGCTCATCTATTATTTATCATCAATGCCGTGGTTTTATGTCTTTATCGGGATTTATTACCATCTGTTATCCATGCTAGCTGTTCACTCGCACTAGTTTCGGTGGCCTCCTATCTGCAATTTCATTCGATTCCGCTCGGCTCACGTATCGTTACGATGTTCAGTTGGGGTTATCAGTACCCTTTAGCGGCAACTATAATCTATCCGATCGTCTCTGCTATCGCTTTTGTGGCCTTATATTGTAGCTACCGTTTTATTCTCAACAATAACCAGAAAATGATAGAACTGTATACGTTATCAAAACTGGTTAGCAAAACAGCCAATGGCCAGCTTAGCCAGAAAAGCACAAACTATTCGCACTCAAAGCTAGTCAGACAAGCATCAGATATTTTTGAAAAAATTGAGTTTACTCTTACAAGCTTAAATACCATTTCCCAACGCTTAACCCAGCATTCACAGCAATTCGGCACCGTTGCAACAACGTTGGGAACTACCGCCCGTGATCAAAAAAACGAACTAATGAACTTAACGGTTTCTTTAGACGGGATGTCTGATGCAACTAAGCAAGTAGCCAAGGGAATCGTGGACAATAACCGCAATTCAAAGACCAATAAACAGCTAATCCGCGAGTCGGTGCAACAAAGCCGAACCTGCCAGAAAAATATCCTGCAGCTTTCTCAACACATTCGCGATTCGTACAAAAGTGTCAGCAAGCTGGAACAGGGTAGCCGCCAAATTGATGATATTTTGAATAATATTCGCGGGGTTTCAGAACAAACCAGCCTGCTTGCGCTTAATGCGGCGATTGAATCTTCTCGAGTGGGCGCGGAAGGTAAAGGATTCGCTCTGGTAGCTGAAGAAGTAAGAACACTCTCGCAAAAAACTAATACAGCATTGGCTGATATCGCCGGACTAGTCTCCGGTTTTCATGCCGACACGCAGGTCGCCATTAATAATATTGATTTATGCAGTCAGGTCGCATTAGCAACGGTTAACGATTCAGCCGCGGTACAAAATAATATGGCCAGTATCGCAAGAAGTAATCATATTATTCAGGAAGGGATGGAAAATATTACTTATAGTGTTAAGAAGCAAGCTCGTAGTTATAAAGAGATTAAGCAACGTTCCGATGAACTGGTTTCAACAGCGAAGCCAATTATGGACAACGTGTATAACATCCAAACCTACACCCAGCAACTGCAGTTACTCTCGGCACAAATGTCAGGAATATTGAATCAGTACGAATTAAGTGCACAATAAAAATAAGCGGATGTTATAAATAGATCCGCTTATTTACGATATTAATTACATTTATTAACAAACTATCGCGGTAGTAAAAACTTTCCTGTTGCCGATGCCATAATTTCTTCATCCACAACCAGACGGGCTGCCAATAAAAATATGCCTCGTTTACGCTGCAATAACTCAGCGAAAATACTCACTGTGGATCCTAGCGGAATAGGCTGATGATATCGGACCGAAAGCTCAGCGGTCAATGCGGGTATATTTTGCTGTAATAAACAGTGCGTCATTGCGCCATCAAGCAAAGTCGATGCAATTCCGCCATGTAGCAAACCCGTATAACCCTGATGGCAATTCTGCACATTAAACTGCGCCTGAACCTTATCCAGTCCATCCGCTCTGAAATCAAGCCCTAACCCAGAGAGGTTACTCTGTTGGTCAGCACAAACAAAACAATTGTTGTGGCTTTTTTGCGCATCATTTTTCTGAATATTGTTTAGTGTTTGCAGCATCCGCCTCGACCCGAACCATGTTTACTTCCACAACATGATTTTTTTTCTGCACCATGATGCTCACCCATATGTTCATGGCTACAGCAACCGCCCTGTTGCTGCTTTTTATGGTAGTTAACTGATTCACGGCCTTGTGATGCTTCATTCAGTTCAGGGAACTGCTCGATTTGGCTAAAAATAGTAGCAATATCGCCACCACGCAAATTCACTTGTTTAACCGACATATTGCAATCAAGCAATTTGCCCAGCATTCGCTCACCAATATTTTTTACGATAACCTGGCTAACCTGGTTCACACCTAGCATTTCTACCAAGCGACTTTTCCCTTCACAACCTGATTCAAGTGCCGGATTATCTAGTTGTTTAACCAACACGCCCTTTTGATCGTAGATGGCAAAACTGGCCGCTTTAGTAAAATGATTGGCAAGCGACAAACCTTGTAGTGGTAGTGCAGTAAACATAGTGACCTCCATAAATCCAACTTAATTTACATAGCATATGCAAACTATAGTCTTATTTATGGCATATGCCAATATTTTAAAAGAAATAGTTCGCCTTTATTTTGCTACAACCGAATATAAAAAACGATATAAAGGCAAAGCTGGGATAATTGGAGAGTATGTAAATGACTAAACTTGAGCTTCCTGCTCATCTGTCTGCATCATCAATGCTTTGCCATTGATCAGGCAATCAGTCACTTTATGGCGTGCAGCTTTTACTAAATTAGCCAGTGTTTGTCTGGAAACGCCCATCACAACAGCGGCTTCCTGCTGAAGCATTCCTTGATAGTCGACGAGACGCAGAGCTTCAAATTCGTCCGGTTGCAGAAACACCCTCTCGAGCTGTTTCATAGGAATGCCGTTTGGCTTGAAGCAGCTATCTGCCGGGGTACCACAAATAATACGTGGGATCTTAGGGCGGCCCATTTACCTTCCTTAACTCAAAACAAAACCTACACATTAATGGTGGTTATTCTTCAAGAAACTAATGAAAAACACAAGCTGAAATATATATAATTTATTGACAAGTTATTCAATATGGTTCTAACTCTAGTGTTATATGATTCCCGATGTCCCTTCGACTCCGCGCAAAACGCCAGTAATTGGTTTAAAATGATCAGCTTCTATCCATTTTTTTCTTCTTGATGATCATGTAAAATCAGCGGCCTAAGTTGTTAGCCTGTAATATAATTTTGGATGGTTGTTTTGGATAAATATGAAGAAGTACTTGTAAGCCTGCGCCAGATTATTCGAGCCATAGATTTACATTCAAAAAAGCTCAGTAAAATTGCCGGATTAACCGGCCCGCAACTAATTTTAATGCGATCGATCGAGCAGCTTGGTGAAGTAACAATTAAACAACTATCCAATCATACCAACATGAGCCAAGCCACAGCGACAACGATTCTCGATCGATTAGAGCGCAATGGTTATGTAACCCGCGTTCGCAGCCAGCAAGATAAACGTAAAGTGCATGCCTATCTGACGGATTCAGGAAAGGCCCTGCTCAAACGAGCACCGCGAGCGTTACAGGATAATTTTATTGAGAAATTTCAATGTCTGGAAGAGTGGGAACAGAGCTTGATCTTGTCGTCTGTTCAACGCCTTTCATCAATGATGAATGCCGATAATATTGATGTTGCGCCAGTATTAGAAATTGGCAGCATTACCGATGAATAAAAAATTTGAATAAAGAAAAGCCTCACCGAGGCTTTTCTTTATTGTGAATTATTTAATTTTATAAATCACTTTATTGCCATCTAACTGAATTTTTTCAACCAGATCGCTTTCTACCAATTTTTTCAGTGCACCCGTTGCCCAGGCGGCCGCTTTTGTCTGTTCCTGACCAGAAGCCAAACCAATGGCTTTTGAGTTCATCCCAGCAGACTGCTGAGCAACGATATCCAATACCTGCTGCTGTTTGGCAGTCAAAGAAATTGATGACATCGCAACTTTTTCCACTGATTCTACAGGTGCAATAGCAGCTACGTTAACTGGTTGTACAGCGGATTGATTCACCGCTGTAACTAATGCTTTTACACGTTTTTGCAGCTTAGACTGCACTTTACGCTTATGAGCTAATCTCATGAGATTCTCCATTTACGGCAGATGGGCACGACTTTACAAAATACATTTGCAAAAAATATGTACCCTTTAAAACTAAGCGGGTTTTATAGCAAAAATCTGCGTCGATTTGTACCCTACTGCTGTAAACTTCACCGATATCAGGCCGATTGACTACTATTTATACCAAATTTAATTAGTACAACGGCATTTCATCAGCAACGAATGGATTAGAAGCTCTCTCGCGGCCAAAGGTTGACTCGGGCCCATGTCCGGGAATAAATTTTACTTCGTTACCCAAAGGCCACAGCTTATTTTTAATCGAGGAAATTAAGGTATTAAAATCGCCCTGAGGAAAATCGGTACGACCAATACTGCCCTGGAACAGAACGTCACCAACAAATGCGACTTTAGCTTGCTGACTGTAAAACACCACATGGCCAGGGGTGTGCCCCGGAGTATGAATAACTTCAAGCGTCTGATTGCCAAATGTAACCACATCTCCCTCATCCAGCCATTGTTCAGGTTCAAAAGCTTTGGTTAATGGGAAGCCAAACATCTTACTTTGATTTTCCAGGCCCTGTAACCAGAAGTCATCCGCTTTATGTGGTCCAACTACACTAATACCGCCAAGCAGTTTTGCTAATGATTGCGTACCACCTACATGATCTAGATGACCGTGAGTGAGTATGAGTTTCTCGACCTTCACTCCCAACTGTTCAATCAATACGGAGAGTTGTTTCTCATCGCCACCTGGATCAATCACAACACCTTTCATGGTTTCATCACACCACACAATCGAACAGTTTTGTGCAAATGGGGTAACGGGTACGATTTGATATTGAAGAGACATAGATCACCTTTTTAATTCCTATATCGGTGAACTATGACATTGCTCAACAATTTTGACAAGTCAGTGGCCACGCACCATCAGCCAGCAACGGCGCTAACCAGCGGAATAGCTGACCAGTGATTATCCCACTGAACAGCACTATTCTTGATTATTGAAACCGATGGTAGCGAAGCTTGCACAACATTCCCTGTTCCTGAGCTGACATAAAAGGCCCCTTGGTGAGCAACAACACCAGAGGCATCCGGCAGAGAGCGCAACTCAACCAGCTCCCCGCTCTGCTTTGACCAGATACCATAGCAGTTACCCGGTGGCGATGTTGCCAATATCCACTTATCGGTAGCCGCAATACTGGCAATATAGTGATTAAACCGAGACCACTGCTCAGGTTCCGCCCGCAGAGGTTGTAGCGCTTGCCCTGGCTGGTGCATTGCCACCAAAGCCGGATAGCTGTCCGGCTCTCCACGGTACTGTTGACCACATAAAATAGTGTCATCACCATCATGAGCCAAGTGACGAATGCTTAAATGATGGTCAGGTAAATTCACCTGTTCAAGAATTTGACCTTGAGCTGTCATATAGGTTAACCACGGCTGCATCTGTTCAAGATTAAGTGGTTTCCTGCCATCTGTGTGCACACCGCCGACACCGATAACTAAAGTGCCGTCAGACTTTACGATAATTTCATGTGGACCAATACCGAATCCTGTCAGCTCAGCAACTTTCACATAACCTTGCTCAACCGAATAAACGCCGATAATTCCCCGGCTGGTATAACGCTCGCCTTCGGTCACATACAGATAACGACCATCTAGCCCATAAACGCCGTGCCCATAAAAATAGCGTGAGGATTCCGCCAATGTCAGCTTAATTTGCTCACCACTAAGATAATCAAACACCGACATAAATTGCCCCGGACGTCGCGCAAACGCAACCGCATGCGGCAGTTGTGGGTGAATGGCCACACCGTGACCACGCGCCGGCAGGGGTAAATCACGAATTTTCTCTCCCTGTTGAGTCGCAACCACAACCCGGTAATCATCAATACCCGAAAATGAACAGCCAATCAACGCCGCGTGCATTGACTCCTTAACCGGATTCAATGCACAACCAACCGGAAGTAAGGGCAGCGTCGAACCAAATATGGCGGCTTTTAGCAACCGCCGTCGAGTAAAATCAGTCACCATCGGTTGAATTGAATCCTATTACTACACCCAAAGAGACTGCAACTTCGCGATTAATCAGATAGTTGAGTTGCTCAATTTTATTTTTTAACCCCAGAGCTTCACGATATCCCTCTTGGGTTTGTAAAAAATCAAACAAATCAGGCTGCGGCGGCCAGTTTTGCAGTAGTCCAGTAAACTGAGCATCTACCCGCTCAGCCAGATCGATAAATCCACGCTGCCTTAACAAGTTATCCAAGCCATTCCGATCAGCGTGGTAGAGTCGCTGCAATGCCTCGATATTTTTTTCTAATGAACGTAAAGAACTGCGGGAGCGCCACGCTTCGGCAAAGTAAGGCCGTGGAACGCCAATATTGGCCATCGGCCTCACCAGTTTCGACTCAGCAAACGCCAACTGATTTGAAAGCAATGAAATGTATTCCGACAACCATACCGATGGATCGAGATTGCGCCATGGATTCTCCTCCCATGCCTGATAAATAATTTCACTGTTATTGACCAGATTCTGTGTAATGGCACTACCTAGCTGACATGCCATCAAATCCCCGGACTGAGGTTGAGTCAAAGGCGAGGAAAGATCATATAACAACCATTCCATTGCTCCCAAGCCTTGCACAGCAACACTCTGCTGACTGATTTCGCTTGCCGTTATTGGCTGGTTGCGCGCCAGTAATCCGACCATTTTTCTACCGCTTGTATTTTTTTTATCTGGCCAGAACTGAATGTTCCAGTTCTGCTCAAGTGCGCGTATCGGTCCCCGTTCCTGCCCCTGCAAAAACATCCACTGGTCAAATGCTTCTTGCCAACTCGATTGCACCTGTCTTTTGTCCGCTTTTGCAATACAGAAATCAGTCAATGAGGTTTGCAGATTTAGGGTAGCCTGATGAAAACGCTGAGCAGCAGAGTATTCCAACAGATAAACAGATTGGCTCATATGATTGGTTTGCTGAGCCGATGTTGTATTCTGCACTGAAGAGCAACCTGCAAGTAACAGCAGTGTCCAGCTAGTGTGCAATGTACTATTCCACTTCATTGCTTTCACCACCTATAATGACTGTAAGAAAGCAATAAGCGAGTCACGCTCGCTGCGAGAAAACTGTAGCACCTGCTGTCTGGCACTTTCAGCTTCACCGCCATGCCATAGCACCGCCTCCATCAAAGTACGTGCCCGGCCATCATGCAAATAACCAGCTTCCGGACTCACCTCTTTGGTATACCCAATACCCCAGAGTGGCGCGGTTCGCCATTCATGGCCATTCGCCAAAGCTTCCGGACGATGATCAGCCAGCCCTTGCCCCATATCGTGTAGCAACAGGTCGGTGTAAGGATCAATATTCTGCCTGCTCAAAGCCGGGCGGTCGGGTACTAATCCCGTAGTTAGATTGGTGCGGTGACAATTGATACACCCGGCCTGAATAAATAGATGTTCACCCTGCACTACTTGCGGATCATCCATGTTACGGCGCAATGGAACCGCCAGGTGCTGACTATAGAACTCAACGAAATTAAGGATTTTTTTGCTAACTTCATGTTTCCCGCCATTCGGCAACTGAGCACAAATTGTCTGGCTTGGCGAACAATTGGGTTGGGGGAACAGATGGCTGGTAATACCGATATCACCATTGAATGCGGCTGCATTTTGTTGCATCAACGTCGGTTGACCTGCTTTCCAACCAAAACGCCCCAATTGATATTCCCCGGCAGCTACGTTCCATACCCGGTTAGCGCGCCCTGAAATCCCGTCTTTATCTGTATCGTTTTCATCTACAACACTGACAATGGTTTGTTCATCAAGTGCTTCTAACAGTCCCAAACCAATCATCGCTGGAGCGATCCGGGCTGAGAACATGGTTTGCGGGTGTAATGGGCCATAATTAAGGTTGGTAATAGAGAGTTCAGGCTTGCGAAGTTCCACGCTTTCTCCATCAGCAAATGTCATGAGCACCGGTTGATATTCAATATGAATCTGGCCTTCCGCTTTTTGATCAGGCAAAGCAAAGTCCTGCAACTGGCCGCCATAATTTGGTTCAGGAACAACCCCTAACCTTGCATACAGTTGCTTATCCTCTTCGCTCTGCACCGGAATACTCATCCGGACTAACATAGAAACGGCCAAATCATCCTGGCTTTCCGGAGCATGCCCTCGCCCATCTTTTATATGACAGTTTTGGCAACCATTAGTATTGAATAACGGTCCTAAACCATCACGCGCATCGGTAGAAGCCGGGGCAGGTACCCAAGGATTGCGGAAAAAGCTATTTCCTACACTAAAATCAAGCCGTTTAGACATCGGCAGGTTACTTGCTGGTTGTGAGTAAGCATTAGCACCATCTTTGCTGGTCGAAGCTTTACCGCCAGAAAAAGGGGCTTCGGCCAGCACGGAAAAACTACAAACAAACATAGCGCTTAAAAGATAAATCGAAGACTTCATCAGATCCTCTGCGAGTGAAAATGCAAAACCCAACGGCCAAAAACAGCCGCTGGGTTAACTAACTAAGGTCTATTTGATCAATTAAAATTCATGATCCGCAGTATCAGGGTTCAGGTTTTCGATTCCCAAGATAGCGGCGGCCTGCTCAATCGCAGCGGTTTGACCAACCAATGCACTAATTGCATTGTTAACCAATTCATTACCTTTAGTGTTATTTGCGGCAATAAGCTGATCAAAATGCTGGTTGTCTTTTTCTGCCGAATCAACCAAAACGTGCACCTGATTTAACGCATGATCAAAACCGGCTTGAATATCGGTTATCGCTTGCTGGTCATTCTGTGCCACCAAATCTTTAATGCTGGCACCACTGACAACCTTACCGTTAATCCGCTGATAACGGCCGGTAAATACGTTATAAATACCCTGTTCATTGTAGAAATGGGAATTATGTGTATTGTCGGAAAAACAGTCATGCTCATCTTCGGTAGAGTTCGCTTCAAGTGCTACTTTCATTCGCTCACCCGCCAACTCACCTAAAGACAAAGATCCCATGCCGAAGAGCATCTTACGTAAACCATTCTCCGCACTGTCGTTCAGCAGAGCCTGACGATAGTTATCAACCTGCTGTGCTGACCATTGCTTTTCCATCCATTGCAGATCCTGAACCAACAATTGTGCGGCAGCCTGAAGATATTGACCACGACGATCACAATTACCGTTAGTACACTGCGATCCGGTTAAATAGTCCGTATAAGAACGTTGGCCGGCACCTGCTTCAGTACCATTGAGATCCTGTCCCCACAGTAGAAATTCAATCGCATGATAACCCGAGGCGACGTTAGCTTCCGAACCACCAATTTCATTCAGGCTAGCGATAAGATCAGGCGTAATTTTCGATACATCAACTTTATTTACCCCAATATTCAGTGTCTGATTGGCAATAATATTGGCATTAGCTCCTTCATTACCCAACTCATGCTGATAATCACTGCTAACATAATCGATCAGCCCCTCATCCAAAGGCCATGCGTTGAGCTGCCCTTCCCAGTCATCCACCACGGCATTACCGAAGCGAAACACTTCCGACTGCTGATATGGGACGCGAGCGGCAAACCAAGCCTCCTTCACCTGTTGTAAGCTTTGCGCACTTGGCGCAGCGATAAATGAATCGATGGTACTTTCTAGTGCTTTCGCAGCTATCAACGAGTCTTCAAATACGGCGTGGGCAACGTCCGCATAATGTTCAACCACCTGCTGTTGACTGATATCGGCTGCCTGAGCGAAAGAACCCGATAGAGCCAGAGAAATGGCACTGGAAAGAGAGAGAATTGAGCGGATCTTCATTATTTACTTTTCCTTATTATACATTCCATTGATACCCGTTCCCGAGCATTAACCATAATGCTAATTATTATCATTTGTAATTAATAAAGATATTACTGGTTATTTCGCTTTTCGCAACTCCTAAAACGTAAAAAGCCTCAACTTACGTTGAGGCTGATGAGATCTTATCCGGATTTTATAGATCTAGCTTATGCTTCCCATGAGTCACTTTGGCTTTAAGATAGCTTTTATTGCCATCTTTAACGTGCGCCAGAGTATGCGAAACTTCGGCGATTTCTATATCATACTCGGTCAATTCACGAACTTTTTTTGGATTATTCGTGATCAATTTGATTTTAGTAACATTCAGAGCCTTAAGCATCTGTGCTGCTTCAGCAAAATCACGTAAATCATCGCCAAAGCCTAATTCGTGATTCGCCTGATAAGTGTCCAGCCCCTGACTTTGCAGGCGATAAGCGTCTATTTTGTTATAGAGACCTATTCCACGTCCTTCCTGACGCAGATAGAGGATAATTCCCCCCGTCTCACTCATTTTATTGATGGTTTCTTCCAACTGCTCACCGCAATCGCAACGCGAAGAATGAAACACATCACCGGTCAGACATTCAGAATGCATACGGACAAAAGGCACTTCCTGAGTTTTATCCGCAGCTTTAAAAATAACCGCCACATGTTCTTTATCTGTCTGCAAACCACTAAACGAAAGAATTTCCGCATCAATATTACTTTTAGCGCCGACTTTAAGATCGACTCTGGCTCTCACTTCCGCCATACACTCACTCACCAATGTTAATGCTAATTTCTGTTATGTTATAACAATTTTACTAAACGGCAACCCAAAGCCTATCATTAAGATAAAAAAATGCCGAACTCGGATGCGGCTCGGCATTAATTCTATTTATCAACCTAACAGACGGGCCTATTCAGCAGAACTGTCATCAGTATCTGTTGTTGATGCCTGAGCATCTAACTCTGCCAGTTGCTCTTCGGTCAATTCAACTTCCTCGATCTCTTCGATACGCTGCAGACCAACCACCTTCTCTTCATCGGAAGTACGGATCAGAGTCACACCCTGAGTATTACGACCAACTTGGCTCACTTCTGCAGAACGGGTACGAACCAGAGTACCAGCGTTGGTGATCATCATAAATTCATCACCTTCACTTACCTGAACCGCACCAACGACGTTACCGTTACGCTCAGAAACTTTGATCGACACAACACCTTGTGTTGCGCGGCTCTTCGCTGGATATTCGTTAAGATCTGTACGCTTACCATAACCGTTTTCAGTTACCGTCAGTACGTCGCCAGATTCACGAGGAACAATCAGAGATACCACCTGATCCCCTTCAGCCAGTTTCATACCACGCACACCAGCAGCGGTACGACCCATTGCTCGAACCTGTTCTTCGTTGAAACGAACTACTTTACCGTACTGAGAGAACAGCATAATTTCGTTATTACCATCGGTAATATCAACGCCAATCAGTGAATCTTCTTCACGCAGGTTAACCGCAATCAGACCGTTAGCTCGCACGTTAGCAAACTGATCTAACGGAGTTTTCTTCACAGTACCGTCACCGGTTGCCATAAAGATGAACTTATCTTCTGAATATTCAGATACCGGCAGAATCGCGGTAATACGTTCGTTCTCTTCTAACGGCAGGATATTTACAATCGGTTTACCACGCGCAGTACGGGTTGCCTGAGGCAACTGATACACTTTCAAACGGTAAGCTTTGCCACGTGTTGAGAAGCACAGGATATTATCGTGAGTATTAGCCACTAACAGACGTTCGATGTAATCTTCATCTTTCATCTTAGTTGCACTCTTACCTTTACCACCACGACGTTGCGCTTCATATTCGTTCAGTAGCTGATATTTCACGTAGCCTTCATGTGACAGGGTCACCACTACATCTTCACGAGCAATCAACTCTTCCAGGTCGATATCATGACTTGCTGCCGTAATCTCAGTACGACGCGCATCGCCAAATCCGGTACGAATCGCTTCCAGTTCTTCACGAATCACTTCCATCAAGCGCTCGGTACTGGAAAGAATACGCATCAATTCAGCAATTTCATCCAGCAGCGCTTTATATTCATCAAGAATTTTTTCATGTTCCAGACCAGTCAAACGGTGCAGACGCAAATCCAGAATCGCCTGTGCCTGTTGCTCAGTCAGGTAATACTGACCATCACGAATACCATAATGAGCTTCCAGCCACTCCGGACGTGCAGCGTCAGTTCCGGCACGTTCCAGCATAGCCGCAACATTACCCAGGTCCCAACCTCGCGCCAGTAAGCCCGCTTTGGCTTCTGCCGGTGTTGGGGCACGACGAATCAGTTCGATGATTTCATCAATATTGGCCAGGGCCAGCGCCAAACCTTCCAGGATGTGTGCACGTTCGCGAGCTTTACGTAATTCAAAGATGGTACGGCGGGTAACCACTTCACGACGGTGATTAACAAAACACTTCAACATCTCTTTCAGGTTGAACAGTTTTGGCTGGCCGTTGTCCAGCGCCACCATATTGATACCAAATGTAGTCTGTAGCTGTGTTAGTGAATAAAGATTATTCAGAACCACTTCACCAACCGCATCGCGTTTACATTCGATAACAATGCGCATCCCATCTTTATCAGACTCATCGCGTAAGGCACTAATGCCTTCCACTTTTTTGTCTTTAACCAGTTCAGCGATTTTTTCAATCAGACGAGCTTTGTTAACCTGATATGGAATCTCGGTGACAATAATCGTTTCGCGACCATTTTTGTCCTGTTCGATCTCGGCTTTAGAGCGCATATAGATCTTACCGCGCCCGGTTTTATAGGCGTCGACAATACCTTTACGGCCACTGATTAGTGCCGCTGTCGGGAAATCTGGACCAGGAATATAATCCAGCAGTTCGTCTATGGTAATGTCTTCGTTGTCGATATAAGCTAAACAACCATCGATTACTTCACCCAAATTATGTGGTGGAATGTTGGTCGCCATACCCACAGCAATACCGGAAGAACCGTTGATTAATAGGTTTGGAATTTTAGTTGGCAGTACCGCCGGAATCTGCTCTGTGCCATCATAGTTTGGTACGTAATCAACCGTTTCTTTGTCTAAATCGGCCAATAACTCGTGAGCAATTTTCGCCATACGGACTTCGGTATAACGCATTGCCGCTGCTGAGTCGCCATCAATCGAACCAAAGTTACCCTGGCCATCAACCAACATATAGCGCAGTGAAAATGGCTGAGCCATACGTACAATCGTGTCGTACACCGCACTATCACCATGTGGGTGATATTTACCGATAACATCACCAACCACACGGGCTGATTTTTTATAGGCTTTATTCCAGTCATTACCCAGTACATTCATCGCGAACAGTACGCGTCTGTGTACCGGTTTTAGGCCATCACGTACATCGGGAAGAGCACGACCAACGATAACTGACATCGCATAATCTAGATACGAACCGCGTAGCTCTTCTTCAATGTTGACGGGCGTAATCTCTTTAGCTAACTCGCTCATAGAGCCAATATCCCTCTAATTATTCTTTCGTATATGGATACGTATAAGGTCGGAAAATATAGCATAATTTTCCGCGGCAGGGCATCTCTTTCCTGACGCTTTTACCAGGTTGTGACAATTGTTGTGAATCAATTGGTTATTAATCCATCAAGTCGACAGTTCTCCTCCTCAAAGGGGAGGTAAATATCGACAAACAATCTATCGCCAGCTTCATTCAACTGGGTATAATACCCCAGACCCTAATCTCATATCGGTTCAATAATGAGTCTTAACGTAAAAAGAGCGAGATGATGAATCACACACACAACGTCGATCCAAAAGAGATCCAAAAATTTGAAGAGATGGCTTCTCGTTGGTGGGATCTGCAAGGCGAGTTCAAGCCTCTGCATCAGATCAATCCCTTACGCCTCAATTACGTACTGGAAAAAGCCAACGGATTATTTGGTAAGAAGGTACTTGATGTCGGTTGTGGCGGCGGCATTCTTGCCGAAAGCATGGCTAGACAAGGTGCTGAAGTGACCGGGCTGGATATGGGCAAAGAGCCCCTTGAAGTAGCTCGCCTGCATGCACTGGAAACCGGCACGAAAAACATCAGTTACATTCAGTGCCCAGTAGAAGTTCACGCTCAGGAAAATCCGCAGGCCTATGATGTAATTACCTGTATGGAGATGCTGGAACATGTTCCCGACCCCCTCTCAGTAATTCAAGCTTGCGCTCAGTTGGTCAAACCTAGTGGCCATGTATTTTTCTCGACTTTAAACCGCAACTTCAAATCGTATCTTTTTGCCATCGTCGGGGCCGAGAAACTACTGAAAATCGTTCCGCAAGGGACGCATGATCACAACAAATTTATTCGCCCTTCTGAACTACTGGCTATGATCGATAAGAGCCCGTTACAAGAGCAGGCGATTACCGGTCTGCTGTACAACCCACTCACCGACAGCTATCGTCTGGGTAAACGTGTGGATGTCAACTACATCCTCCACACTATAAAGGCTTAGGTTTTTCCTCCTGCACCGTCTTATGTGCAGGAACTCCATTTTTAGTGTGTACAACGACCGCTAACCTCAGCGTTATTCAATAATAAAATTCAGTGAAATTCTCCGCTAAAGATCAAGCACTTTTTTTTTGATCCTGGCGATAAATAAAGCAGGATCCTAAACGGTAATTGTGCAGCGCTTTACCATTCTTAAATCATCGGTAAGTGGCTACTAACAAATTTTTTTCAAATTTTACTTATCCACAAGCTGTCCCAGTTTTGTCACTTGCAAAGCCACTAATATATCACTATCTTGTTACTCGAAATCCAATCCACCCCTATATGTAGTGTTTCGCTGCTCAATAAAAAAGAGTGGATTCAGCTCACAAAGTCGATATCAGTATCTTTACAACAAAATTTTGCACGTCGACTTTCAGTTTTGTTAGGGAAAGAAATCAGCATGAACCAACAACTCACCGTGACCAAGCGCAACGGTCGCAAAGAAAATATTGATCTGGATAAGATCCACCGCGTTATTACCTGGGCTGCCGAAGGTCTGACCAACGTTTCAGTATCACAAGTGGAACTGAAAGCACATATTCAGTTTTATGACGGTATTACGACCTCTGATATTCATGAGACCATCATCAAATCAGCCGCTGATTTAATCTCTGAAGAATCGCCCGACTATCAGTATCTGGCTGCACGTCTGGCGGTATTCCATCTGCGCAAAAAAGCGTACGGCGAATATGAACCACCACGTTTGTATGAACATGTTGTAAAATTGGTCGAAATGGGTAAATACGATCGCCACCTGGTTGAAGATTACACCATGGAAGAGTGGTTAGAACTGGGTGAATATATTGATCACCGTCGCGATCTCAACTTCTCATATGCAGCGGTTAAGCAGCTTGAAGGCAAGTATTTCGTCCAGAACCGGGTTACCGGTCAGATTTATGAAAGTGCTCAGTTCCTTTACATTCTGGTCTCAGCGTGCTTGTTCGCCAATTATCCACGCGAAACCCGTCTGGATTATGTGAAGCGTTTTTACGATGCGACGTCCACATTTAAAATTTCACTACCGACACCGATTATGTCAGGTGTACGAACCCCTACACGTCAATTCAGCTCTTGTGTACTGATCGAGTGTGGCGATAGCCTGGATTCAATCAATGCCACTGCCAGCTCGATTGTACGCTATGTATCACAACGTGCCGGCATTGGCATCAACGCTGGGCGCATTCGTGCATTAGGCTCTGAAATTCGTGGCGGTGAAGCGTTCCATACTGGTTGTATCCCGTTCTACAAATACTTCCAGACAGCGGTAAAATGCTGTTCTCAGGGCGGTGTTCGTGGCGGTGCTGCAACGGTGTTCTACCCACTATGGCACAAAGAATCACCTTCGCTGATCGTACTGAAGAACAACCGTGGCGTAGAAGAAAACCGTGTTCGTCATATGGATTACGGTGTACAGCTGAATAAACTGATGTACAGCCGTTTAGTCAAAGGCGGCAACATTACGCTCTTCTCTCCATCTGATGTACCTGGATTATATGATGCCTTCTTCCAGGATCAGGAAGAATTTGAACGCCTCTATGTCCAGTATGAAAATGATCCATCCGTCAATAAAGAGACCGTCAAAGCGATCGATATTTTCTCATTATTAATGCAGGAACGTGCTTCAACTGGCCGTATTTACATTCAGAACGTCGATCACTGTAATACCCATAGCCCGTTTGATGCGTCGGTTGCACCGGTTCGCCAGTCTAACTTGTGTCTGGAAATCGCCCTGCCAACTAAGCCACTAAATAATGTTGAAGATGAAAACGGCGAAATCGCTCTGTGTACTCTTTCCGCCTTTAACCTTGGTACTATTGAGTCACTGGACGATTTTGAAGAACTGGCTGAACTGGTTGTTCGCGCTCTGGATGCTCTGCTTGATTATCAGGATTACCCGCTGCCTGCAGCGTACCGTTCAACCATGAACCGCCGTACTCTGGGTGTTGGCGTGATTAACTACGCCTACTATCTGGCAAAAAATGGCGTGAAATATTCGGATGGCAGCGCCAACGGTCTGACTCACCGTACTTTTGAAGCAATGCAATATTACCTGCTGAAAGCTTCAATGGAACTGGCCAAAGAACAGGGTCGTTGCCCAGCGTTTGATGAAACCAATTATGCTAAAGGCCTGCTACCAATCGATACCTATAAGAAAGATATCGATACCATCTGTGATGAACAGCTGCATTACAATTGGGATCAGTTACGTCAGGATATTATGGAGTACGGCTTACGTAACTCAACATTGACTGCCTTGATGCCGTCGGAAACCTCTTCGCAGATTTCTAACGCCACCAATGGTATTGAGCCACCACGCGGCTATGTTACGGTTAAAGCCTCTAAAGATGGCATTCTTAAACAAGTGGTTCCGGATTACCTTGAATATAAAAACAATTACGAGCTGCTGTGGCAAATCGGCTCAAATGACGGTTACTTGCACTTAGTCAGTATTATGCAGAAGTTTGTCGATCAATCGATTTCGGCGAATACTAACTATGACCCAAGCCGTTATGAATCCGGTAAAGTACCAATGAAAAAACTGCTGCAGGACCTGCTGACTGCCTATAAATATGGGGTGAAAACGCTTTATTACCACAACACCCGTGATGGCGCGAAAGACGATCAAAAGGACGTTGCTGCGGCTGAAGATGATTGTGCCGGCGGCGCATGTAAGATTTAATTACTCCTACTTAATTATTCCAATAATCCGGTGGCGTTTTATCGCGTCAACCGGATTTACAAGAAGCAGCTTATTCAAATTGAGGCGAACATGGCTTACAGCACCTTTACTCAAAAGAAAAATGATCCGTTAAAAGAACCGATGTTTCTCGGTCAACCCGTTAACGTGGCACGTTATGATCAACAGAAATACGAAATTTTCGAGAAACTGATAGAGAAACAACTCTCTTTCTTCTGGCGCCCGGAAGAAGTTGATGTGTCAAGTGACCGTATCGACTACAACAAACTACCGGATCATGAGAAACATATTTTTATCTCTAATCTGAAATACCAGACTCTACTGGATTCTATTCAGGGCCGTAGCCCGAACGTAGCGTTGTTACCTCTGGTATCACTGCCGGAATTAGAAACCTGGATTGAAACCTGGTCGTTTTCTGAGACGATCCACTCTCGCTCATACACCCATATTATTCGTAATATTGTAGCCGACCCGAGTACCGTGTTTGACGACATCGTAGAAAATGAAGAGATCATCAAACGCGCCAAAGATATTGCCCACTATTATGACGAACTGATCCAGGCAACTAATGATTACCATCGTTTCGGCGAAGGTAAACATGAGATTAACGGCCAAAGCGTTGTTGTCGATCTCAACCAGCTAAAGAAAAAGCTTTATTTGTGTCTGATGTCGGTAAACGCTCTTGAAGCGATTCGTTTCTACGTTAGCTTCGCTTGCTCATTTGCGTTTGCTGAACGAGAGCTGATGGAAGGGAATGCAAAAATCATCAAACTGATTGCCCGTGATGAAGCACTGCACCTGACTGGCACTCAGCATATGCTTAATCTGCTGCGCAACGGCCAGGATGATTTTACTTTCATTCAGATCGCAGAAGAGTGCAAACAGGAATGCTTTGACCTATTCAAACAAGCGGCTGAACAGGAAAAAGAGTGGGCCGCGTATCTGTTTAAAGATGGTTCAATGATCGGCCTGAATAAAGATATCCTGTGCCAGTATGTGGAGTACATTACTAACGTACGTATGCAGGCAGTTGGCCTTCCTCAGGCCTACCCGACATCTGGCAGCAACCCGATTCCATGGATCAACGCTTGGTTATCATCAGATAACGTGCAGGTTGCACCACAGGAAGCGGAAATCAGCTCTTATCTGGTTGGCCAGATTGATAATGAAGTCAGCATAGACGATTTTGAGGACTTTGAACTTTAATGTCGAAAATACGTATCAACCAGACCGTTGTGATTGAGTCTAATCCCTCCAATACCTTACTGGAAACCATGGAACAGGCTGGCCTGGAAGCCGAATACCACTGCCGTGACGGCCACTGCGGTGCCTGTCGTTGTACCCTGAGCAAAGGTTCGGTTGAATACGTAGGCTTTGCCATGGCATACACGGCGGAAAATGAGGTCTTACCTTGTATCTGCCGGGCTAATGGTGATGTTGAACTGAGTGATGTTAATTATCGCTTAAAAGTAAAAAGGGCATAATGCCCTTTTCTTTTGCTTGTTATTAACTTATGAAAAGCTAAGCGTCCAGCAGGAGCCTATCTACTGAAGTGATGGAAATCGCCTTATCGGCAATCATTCTTCCATCATCGCCAATCAATGACATCCGATATACCAAACCCGAAATCGGCATCAAGTCGGTTGGCGTACTGCGCCATAAATCACTTAAACTACTTCCATGTGTACCGAATATCTCTCCTAAAGAAACACGCTGACTAGAGACTTCATAGCAAACCAATATCTTAGAATGATCAAGCATATTATCTCCTTATTCCACCGCTACCACTCTCCTAGTTTAGCCCTATATCTGGTGGTTGGATCGACCAACCAGTACGACCAGTGGACAAACTGTGCGTTTTCAGCGAGTTAATAGTTAGATAATTTAGCTATATAAAACCATATAATCGTTCGGTCAGTTATAAGTCATACACAGCAAAGGGTTGCGGTGTAGTACCAACATTTAAGCCTGGCCCAGTTCCGCGGGTAAGTGGATCTGCTTCACTGCTTTAGCTGAACGATATTGACCAAACACGTTATTGCCACACAGATAACGCAGCAGCATATCCGATGCTATCGTGCCAATAACCACCCGACTGTCCTGATGTGAATAGTCCCGACTAAAACTGAGCACCTGAGCCCATTCTCCCTGCGGGGTAGAAATCGCAATAGAAAATTCACGCTGATTCAATACACCTGTTGCAATGGCTAAGTCGGTAGCACTTTTCTCTCGAGTTGCTCCGGCCAATGCTAGCACAGCACTCAAAGAATCCTGAGAATCCATCTCACCGGACACTTGGCTACTCAATATCCAGCTATTGCCACGTAAAGCGGCAACTTTATCATTTGAAAACAGCCATTGGCTTAACCAGCCATGAGTGCTCTGTTCAGCAACTGACAATGTGAAATTCGCTTTATACAGGCAATCGGCAAAGCGATTCAACATCGGCTGATCAATACTGACGATGGAATTTTCCACCCGATCACGAATTGCAGTAACTACAGCCAATGCGCCCTGCTCATCCCCTTTCGGCCCAAATACCTTAATTTCAATAAAAGGAATATAAGAACGGTAGCCCAGTTGATAACCTTCAGGAAGCGCTAGCGGATCAAGCAAATGAGCCAATTCAGACTCTGAACTTCCCAGAGTATAAATACGATGACAGTCCTGGCCAGTGAGCTGCGGGAAGGTTTGCTTCAGATCAGGAATAATCTGTTCCTCCACCATGCGCTTAAACTCACTCGGCACCCCTGGCGTGAAATAGCAAACACAATCATTAATCACGAAACGAAAACCACAGGCGGTACCAATCGGGTTATCAATCAACTGCGCCCCTTTCGGCAACATCGCTTGCTTGATGTTACTTCTTGGCATCGGCTGTTGACGCTGGGCAAAAAAAGCTTCGAGCGTTTCCAGCCATTCAGGGTGCAATTCCAATTCTACATCGGCCAACTCAGCCGCCACTTCGGTGGTTAAATCGTCGGTAGTCGGCCCTAGGCCTCCATTCACGACCAATACATCTGAATTCAACGTCAACATCAGCAGTTCCTGAAATAATGCACTGCGGCTATCACCCACCGTTGAGCGTTTACTTAAACCGTAACCATGTTCAAAAAACAAGCTCGACAACCAAGCTGCGTTGGTATCGGTAATATCACCGTGCAGCACTTCTTCCCCGGTACTTAACATTGCTAACTTTAACATTGCTTTCACTCTATATTGGCAGAATTTTCAATAGTGACCTAGAATCAACCGAGTAAAAAAGAATAATTACTCTACACAATCAATGGACCCGCATAGGTATACAAACCACATTTATGGACGATGAATTTCACCAGAACTAGATCAAAATAACAAATTACTAATTCTAAATCAGCAACTTTCCATCCAGGTTCTACACTTGAATTAGTATCAGAGTAGTTTAAAGGAGTTGCGTATGTCTGACATCTTTGTTGTAAGTTTAATCGGGGAAGCCACCCCTAACGATATTCAACAACTGGCGGCTATTACTCATGAGAATCTGGGTAAGTGGCTGGTAAGCAAGGTAAATTTTATCGATAATCAGGTTGCCGGTGTGCTTAAAATTGAAGTACCTAAAGATAACAAGGCGGCAGTTGTTGACGCCTTCAAGGCCTACCCAAACCTGACCGTGTTGATTAATGATTCCGACTTAATTGGCGACACAACCGATGAAACCGAATATCAATTACGACTGGACTCCGATGATCGGGCAGGTATTGTCAATGACATTACCCACTTACTGGATAGCCAACGAATTAGGGTGCTTGATCTCAATAGCCAACGCATCTTTGTCTCGGGTAATGCGGGGGTCAGTTCAACGATTTTTACCGCCAATATCCGGGTAAAAGTACCGGCCCATATTGCGATTGAGGATGTGACTAAAGAATTGGAGGCGCTTGGCGATAATACTAGAGTTATGCTTGAAGATTAAATAATACTTGCTCGAAATCAGGCCTATAATATAATGATTTTTAAAGATATTTAAATTATTAAAACGTAAATAACTTGATTAACGTTGTAAAAATTAAGTTATTTACTCTATATGATCTAAACGCGAAAATTGAAGCTGCCGCAATGAACATCTCTATAAAGAATGGCGTTCGCTGCAGCCTCACTTTATACAAAGAGACAACATAATAAATCATAAGTAACAGGCTAAGGTGGTCACGTCATGTTGAAGCTAAAAGATATGAAGGTGAGTAATAAACTCACTCTCATTGTTATTGTTGCTACACTCGGCTTTATTGCTCTACTTCTTCTGTCTGAAAATTCTCTTAAGAGAAATTTGATGGCGGAGAAAAAAGCAAGGCTAAGTGCAGTGGTTGATTCTACACTCTCACAAATCGCCCATCTCAATGCGATCATGCCTAAAGAACAGGCACAAGCCAAAGCGAAAGAGTTAATTGAATCCATCAATTTTGATGGTGACAACTACGTATTCGCCATCGATTCACAGCGTACAATGTTGGCTCATCCAACCCGCAAAGACCTTATTGGCCAGCAAATGGGTGATCCTAACCCTAATTCACATGAGCACTTTTGGTATTCATTCGTTGATGTGGGTGTCAATGGTGGAACCGTAATTTATCCCTGGGAAAATAGCCACGGTGAGTCTGCCGATAAAATGGCCTATCTCAATGCGTTTAAACCCTGGGGCTGGATCATCGGCACAGGGATGTTAATCGATACCATAGACAATGAAATCAATGCGCAATTCCTGCAGATGGGGTTAACCACGTTAGCGATCATTTTTATGATGGCTCTGATGGGGTACATCATCAGCCGTGCAGTGGTCATTCCACTGGATCAAATCAAACAAGCGATGGATAAAGTCGCAACCGGCGATCTTACCGCTGTGATTCCCGTACATGGCAAAGATGAAATTGGTCAGGTGGCCATGCAGACTAATAAGAGCCTGAGTGCAATCCGCGAAGCCTTACGCGAATCGGTCAATTCAGCCCGGGAACTGGCAGATGCCGCAACTCGTATCGCTTCGTCAGCGGAAGAAACCAGCCAGGCGGTCACCAGTCAGCGTGACCAGCTTTCACAGTTGGCGACGGCAATGAATGAGATGAGCGCAACGGTAGCTGAAGTGGCCGGCCATGCTGAGTCCACTGCGAACGATACCGTCGATGCTACTGGAGAAGCTGGCCTGGGTAATAAAGACGTTATGTCCAGCGTGGAAAGTATTCGAGCACTGGTCATTGAACTGGATGGTGCCACTGAACAAGTGAATAAGCTTAAAGAAGGGGTGATGGAAATCAGTGAGGTCACTGCGGTGATCAGTGGTATTTCCGAGCAGACCAACTTACTTGCACTTAACGCAGCAATTGAAGCGGCACGTGCCGGCGAACAAGGCAGGGGTTTTGCCGTGGTAGCCGACGAGGTGCGCAACCTGGCAGGCCGGACAAACCAGTCTACCGAAGAGATCCAATCGACGATCGGACGTTTGCAAACCTTAGCAGTTGGCAGTTCAGAAGCGATGAAACGCAGCCAAGATCTGGCTTACGATAGCGTATCCAGAGCCGAAAGCTGCGGTACCGATTTAAATTCAATTGTTGAGCATATTCGTCATGTCAGCGATAAAGCGACACAAATCGCGACAGCGGCTGAAGAACAAAGTGCTGTAGCGGAAGAGATGAATCGTAACGTATCTGGTATTAATGATTCTGCACTTGAAATGTCTCAGGCTGCGAATCACCTAGCGAATGAAAGTGAAACTCTGGCTGATATGTCACGCCAGTTGGATGAAAAACTGACGAAATTTACTTTATAAAGTATTTACTTCAGGTAAAAATATCCACCGCATGCGGTGGATATTTTTTATTTAATAAATCAGACCCTAACTAATCGACCAACGAGATAACGAACGTTTAAAATCGTCATAGCCAAACTCGTTAAGTTTCTCAATTTCACCGTTACTGCGTTCGCAATACACGCTTGGCATTTTCAGACCATTAAACCAGTTAAGTTTGACCATGGTATAACCAGCACTATCCATAATGTGCAGGCGCTGACCGATTTGTAATGGCTGTTCAAAACGTGCGACGCAGAACTGATCACCCGCCAGACAAGAGCAAGAACCAATCACATATTCATGCTCGCCCTGTTCACTCGCTTCAAAAACTGATGCAGGTTCATTGTAAATCAGCGTATCAAGGCGGTGTGCTTCAGTGGCAGAATCAACGATCGCGGTTTTTACCTCGTTTTCAACGATATCAACGACTGTTACGACCAGATCCGCTGTCTTGGTAATGATCGCTTCACCCGGTTCCAGGTACAACTGCACTCCATGCTTAGCGGAAAATGCCTTTAATGCTGCTGCTAACTTCTCTACTTCATAGCCTGGCCAAGTAAAGAATACGCCACCACCTAAGCTTACCCAATTCAGTTTATCCAAATAATGACCAAACTGCTCGGAAATAGAATAAAGTAACGCGATAAAAGCATCAGCACTTTTGTTCTCACAGTTCATATGGAACATTACGCCATTAAGCGTATCGAATATTGCTGGGTCAATATGGTTTGTCTGAACACCAAGGCGGGAGAACTTCCGTGCCGGGTTAGCCAAATCCTGTCCAGCATAACTCACACCTGGATTTAAACGTAAACCGATGGAAGCCTTTCCTTCAACCAAATGGCGATAGGCAGCCAATTGGCTTTGCGAATTGAAAATCATCTTGTCGCAGATATCAGCTACTTCACGAACATCATCTTCGCTGTAGCCAACACTGTAAGCATGAGTTTCACCACCGAAAGTTTCATAGCCAAGTTTCACTTCAAACGGACCGGAACTGGTGGTGCCATCAAGATACGGTTTGATGATGTCAAATACACCCCAGGTGGAAAAACATTTTAGAGCCAATACTAGCTTCACACCGGAAAGCTCTTTCAACTGTTTAGCGATCTCCAGATTTCGAATCAGCTTGGATTCATCAATCATAAAGTATGGCGTTTTTAATTGTGTTTTTTGCATGATGAACTCCCGCAAATAAAAACAGCCACAGTATTTTCAACGATGGCTGCTATTTTTTAGTCGATGTTAGTAATCACTTAAGAATCTGAATATCAGGCTGTGCAACATCCAGTTCTTCAACGTCCCAACCAAGGCCAATCGATGGCATCGTCTCCAGGAATGGGTCTGGGTCCAACTGTTCCATGTTGAATACGCCAGCTTGTGCCCATTGACCATTAAAAAATTGAATCGCCGCAGTAATCGCTGGCACACCCGTAGTGTAAGCAATCGCCTGATGCTCAACATCTTTATACGCCACTTCGTGGTCGGCAATATTGTAGATAAACACGCTACGCGGTTTACCTTCTTTGGTGCCCTGAACCCAAGTACCAATACAGGTATTGCCTTTGTAGCCGGGTGCTAACGAAGTTGGATCAGGCAACATCGCTTTGAGTACATGCAGCGGGTGAACTTCACGCCCATCCGCCAACATTACCGGACTTGGATTCAGCAGACCAATATCACGCATCACATTAAAGTAGTTAAGATAACGGTCACCAAAACTCATCCAGAATTCAATACGTTTAGCCGGAATAAACTCTTTCAGTGAACGCACTTCATCGTGAGCCATGGAATAAACTTTATGTTTACCCACCACCGGGAAATCAAATTCATGCATCCGAGAATGACAAGGCACCTGCTTCCATTCACCCTGCTCCCAGTAAAACGAATCACCCTGAATTTCCAGCATATTCGTTTCCGGATCAAAGTTGGTCGCAAATTTTTTACCGTGATCGCCTGCATTGACATCCATCACGTCGATAGAATCAATTTCATCGAACAGATGTTTTACCGCGTAAGCAGCGAATACACTCACAACCCCCGGATCAAAACCTGCTCCGAGAATGCCTGTGATACCCGCCTGCTCAAATTTTTCGCGATATCCCCACTGCCAATCATACGCCTCAGGAACCTGTTGCCCTTCAGAGCATAAATCAACCGCAACTGAAGTATCTAAGTAAGAAACCTTAGCCTGATAACAAGCTTCCATAATGGTGATATTAACCCATGGAGGACCGACATTTATCACCAAATCAGGCTTCACATCGTTAATCAACGCAACTAATGCATTCACATCATCAGCATTTACTGCGCGAGCTTCCAGCTTCTTGGTCGAATCTTTCAGGTTATTACGCCCTTTGATCGACTCAATGATTTTCTCGCACTTGGCTAAAGTGCGAGAGGCGATTGTGATATCACCGAGGATGTGGTTATTTTGTGCCGCTTTATGCGCCACAACCCAACCGACACCACCGGCCCCAATCTGTAGAATAGACATTGTTTTTATTTACCCTTATTTGGCTAGCTCAGCTGCTAGATCTTCAATTTTGGTTAGCAGTGCGTTGAAATCGTTCATCTGCAAACATGGATTCAAGATTGTGAATTTAAGTGCTGTCTTACCATTAACAATGGTTTCACCCAGAACTGCAACGCCGCGAGTTAACGCTTCCATACGCAGAACCTGGTTTAGTTTATCCAAATCACTCGCCTGGCTATTCACTGCACGGAACAGTACAGTCGATAGCGAAGGTTGTGTCAGCAGTTCAAATGATGGATGTGAGTCAACCAATTGAGCCACTTGTTGTGTTTGTTCTACTAAGTGATCAACCATATCACCCAGTGCTTTTGGTCCAACACTTTGCATCGTCATATACACTTTCAAAGCGTCAAAACGTTTAGTAGTGGACATCGACTTGTCAACTAGGTTAGGCAGGGTGTCGTGCTCACGGTTCAAGTAATCAGCATGGTGTAGAAAATACTTAAAGCGAGACTTATCTTTCAACAACACCGCACTGCAGCTGATGGTCTGGAAGAACATCTTGTGGAAGTCAACCGTTACTGAATCAGCTCGTTCTACACCACTTAAACGCTCTTTGTGAGAACTTAGTACTAAAGCACCACCGTATGCACTGTCAACATGCATCCACATCTCATATTTTTCAGCCACATCAGCAATGAAGTTCAATTCGTCGATTGCACCATGGTCAGTGGTACCGGCCGTGCCAACAATCGCAAATGGAATCAAACCTTCTGCTTTAGCCTGCTCGATTACCGCTTCAAGCTTAGTTACATCCATCGTACCGTTATCGTTAGAATCAACGGTCAGTACCGCTTTTTCACCCAGGCCCATCCAGAATGCTGACTTCTGTACAGTAAAGTGTGCTTTTTTTGAACACACGATACGCAGTTTATCCGCATAATCTGGCAGACCCAGTTTCTGGATTGAATGACCAGACAGTTTTTCAGCAATCCAGTCACGTGCTAAAAGCAGCGCCATCTGGTTACTTTGCGTACCACCACTAGTAAATACGCCATCCGCGTCACCGCCTAAATCGTATTTGTCACAGATCCAGTCAATCACGCGCTGCTCGACGTAAGTCGCTGATGACGCCTGATCCCATGAATCCATAGACTGGTTCAAAGCACCGATCATTGTTTCAGCCGCTACAGAAGCCAGTAGTGGTGGTGTATGCAGGTGCGCAATGCAGTCAGGGTGTTGTACGATGATTGAATTTTTCGCAACCAAATCAGACATGTTGGAAATCACATCTTTCAGCGATGCGTTCTGGTGATCCATATCCACGTCGTAAATTGCTTTTTCCAGCAATTTGGGCTCAATGCCAGAATAAGGCGCATCAACCGCTTCAAATACTGATTTGATCGCTGCTGTGGTGTGATTTAAAACGGACGCAAATTCATTACTGCCTTGTGCGCCAGTTTGGATAAAGTGTTTTTTCCATTCCTGACCGGTACCTTCAGGATCTTTATGACCACCGCCGGCAACCAGAATAGCTTCTTCTAATACACGTAGCGCAAAGTCGATCTGCTCGAATGAAATAATCACTGGTGGAAGGAAACGAATCACAGAACCTTCACGGCCACCTTTTTCAACCATTAAGCCACGTTCAAGTGCAGCGCGTTGGATTCTTAGAGTCAGTGCGCCATCTGCCTTTGGCTCACCAAATTTATTCAGTTCGCCATTCGGATTACGGATTTCGACACCTAGCATCAAACCTTTACCACGAACTTCAGCAATACAGTTCACGCGGCTCTGAATTTTTTCCAGGCCCATGCGCAGGTACTGACCAGCAATATTCGCGTGCTCAACCAGGTTATCACGTTGCAGGATTTCTAATGCTTTTGCACCAGAAACCATCGCTAGCTGGTTACCACGGAAAGTACCGGTGTGCTCACCTGGATTCCAGGTATCAACTTCTTTCTTCAGTACCAGGATTGACATTGGCAGACCACCACCAATCGCCTTAGAAAGACACAATACATCCGGAACAATACCAGACTCTTCAAATGCGAAGTTGTAGCCTGTTTTACCCACACCACACTGGATTTCATCAAAAATCAACAGAATGCCATGTTCATCACAGATACGACGCAATTCGCGCAGCCAGAATGCAGGAGCAGGAATTACACCGCCCTCACCCTGTACCGGCTCAACAATGATAGCCGCCGGTTTCATGATGCCCGCTTCATCATCATTCAGCAGACGTTCGATATAACGAATGCTCGCTTTTGCGCCTTCATCACCACCCAGTCCAAACGGGCAGCGTAAATTATAAGGGAATGGCATAAAGTGTACGTCTGACATCAGACCAGTACGACGCGCTTTAGTATTCAGGTTACCCATCATACCCATAGTACCGTTGGTCATGCCATGGTAAGCACCGCGGAACGCCATCATGGTATTACGGCCTGTGGTCTGTTTTGCCAGTTTGATTGCAGCTTCTACTGCATCGGCACCGGAAGGACCACAGAACTGGATAACACAGTTATTACCTAATTCTTCAGGCAGGAATGCTTTTACCTGATTAATAAAGTTACGCTTAGATTCAGTGGTAATATCCAGCGTTTGATAAGGCAGCCCAGAATCCAGCTGCTCTTTTAATGCCTGGTTAATTTCCGGGTGGTTATAACCCAGAACCAGTGTTCCCGCACCCGCTAAACAGTCAAGAAATACCTGACCGCGAGTGTCTTCAACTAACAGACCCTGAGCACGTTTAATCGCAATCGGTAAACGACGTGGGTAAGAACGTACCGCTGACTCATTCTGTTCTTGGTCAAGAAGAACCTGGTCAGGCGTTAAATCGTAAATTCCATCAACTTGTGGAATTTGAGTAGAAAACATAGATGAAACCGTAGTATCAACGTTAAAGGCTGTGCTCATTTAAAGGCCCCTTAGAAAACATCAATAACCGACCCATTTCTTAGCATCGTATAAGGAAGAAATGGACGAATAGCAAAAATAACCCGCGATCGACAGTCGAGCGCAGACAACTTAAAGTCATATTAATGACGAATTGGATTCAACCTGGATAATCAAGGTTCGGTGATGCTTCTGTCTTGTAAAACAGGGCATTCTGGAAGAATAAAGCTGATTAATGAAGGTGATATATGTGAGTTCAATGTTGGGTTTCCCATAATTAATGTCGATCCTACGACAAGAGTATCCCGTCTACCAGCGAACAGAATTTCACTGGTACCTACCCTACGAAATGCCACAATCAGCCTGAATGTTCACTTCGCGTATCCCCCAGAAAAACAGCCTCCGAGATTGGAGCGGAAATTACCATAAAAATCCGTGGGAATGCAACCATTTTTACTCGATAAATGATAAGTTAATCAGCAGCTTTCCGATCTCCTTTTGCAAATCAATTTGTTAGCTAGATCACACAATGCCCGCCCCAACTGTTTGGCGGGCATTAACGAATTAATTTTCTGCTGTTTTTCTATCTATCATATTGATTATATAAACATTATTTAATCAAAGATAAGCGTAGAGCGATGAAGCCCAGAATCGCCGCAGCGGTCGACCCCATCAGTATTCCCATACGAGCTAGCGTGTCAAACTGCAAATACGCATCACCAAACGCCAGTGATGAGATAAATATCGACATAGTAAAGCCGATACCACACAGAATTGATACCGCGAAGATATGGCGCATCTGAATACCTGCGGGTAACACTGCAACACCGGTTTTTATTGCGATCCAACTAAATAGAAACACACCCAATGGTTTACCGATAAACAGACCGAGACCAACACCAATCGGAACAGCAGAGCTCAGACTTTCCATCGAGATACCCGACAAAGAAATTCCCGCGTTTGCCAGCGCAAATAACGGCAATATCAGAAATGCGACAAAAGGAGTCAGGCTGTGTTCAAGCGTTTTAAGTGGTGAAGGCTGATGCTTTTCACCGCGCATAGGAATCGCAAGTCCAATTAGCACACCGGCTAAGGTTGCATGGACACCCGATTTTAATACCGCCATCCACAATATTCCCCCCACCAGCAGATAGGCTGATAACTTGGTCACGCCTCTATAGTTGAGCAACAGTAAACCCGCTGAAGCAAGCAATGCGATACTTAAGGCCAATGTTGATAAGTCACTACTGTAGAACAGCGCAATGATCACGATAACGCCTAAATCGTCAATGATCGCCAAGGCAAGCAAGAACACTTTTAGACTGGTTGGCACCCGACTGCCCAGTAACGCCATAATACCTAACGCAAAAGCGATATCTGTGGCAGCTGGAATAGCCCAGCCATCCAGAGTGATCTCATTAGTATAATTAAAGCCGGCATAGATCAGAGCCGGCATTAACATACCGCCTAAAGCCGCAATTGCCGGGAAAATCGCACTTTCTTTCGTTTTAAGTGCGCCTTCGATCATCTCGCGTTTCACTTCCAGACCGATAAGTAAGAAGAAAATGGCCATCAGCCCATCATTAATCCAATGAGTTAATGACATTCCAATCACTTTCTGATGAAGAAAGTCGTGGTAATAATGAGCAAAATGAGAGTTTGCAATCAGCATCGCGGCAGCAGTTGCCAATACCAGCAGGACTCCCCCTACCGATTCACCTTTTAAAAAATTACGAATAAGACCTACCATAAAACACCCCAACATCTCACAAAAGTTAACAAAGGGTTAACAATTAATATTAGTCAGTGTAGTCGCTAGTATCACTTTATAAAAATCGATTAAAAGTGTTAATTACTTCGGAAATAACGAACTATTGAGAACTACGTAAAATATCCATCGGTGAACGAAGAATTAAACGAATGACAGGAATCGCACCAGCGCATACCAGAGTAAGCAGCGACCAAATTGTCGTGAAAAGAAAATCACTAATAAAATAGTGCAGCGGAATGCTCCAGCCAAATGCACTTTTAATGCTGGTATCCAGGATCAGCTGTGCCAGCAACAGGCCCAGAGGTAAAGCAATCGCCAGACAGATAACGCCAAAAGTCAGCAATTGATAGCCACCAATTGCAACCAACTCTTTGGCTGAAACACCAAAACATCGCAACAAAGTGAAATGGCGCTGACGAGCAACTTCACCAGCCAGAGTCGCAACAAAAATACCACATACCGCGATCAGCAAAGTGATATTGCCGAGAGTGGCAATTACAGAAAAAGTCTTATTAAAAACCCCCAACACCGAACTTCTGATATGCTGATTATCGAATAGCTGATCCGCACCGAGATGCAGTGTTTGTTCCAGTTGTTGACGAACCGAATTCAACTGTGATTTGTCATTCAGTACCGCTGCAAAAATCAGTTCACCTGACGATTTAAAATGCTTCTGCCATTGGTAATCCGAGATCATGATCTGGAAATTTGGATTGGCGTAATCATAATAGACACCACTTACTGTCCAGCTACTGCCTAATTCATCGCCCAGATCAATCTTATCACCGGTTCTCAGGCCCAGTTTGCTCGAAGCAGATTCACTAATCAGGGCATTACGGCCATGATGAAGCTGATACCAATATTCCGGCTCTGCAACTTTGATGGTCATCGACGCAGATTCTGCATCGGAACTCCCGATACTCACCACGTCAAATGCACCATTCGTTGTCATAACATCGGTTTCCCAACGTTGCCAGACATGTTTCACATTAGCCTGGCTTAGCAGCCATTCACCAACTGAATCGGACTGCTGCGGCGGCACATAGAAATAGAAATCAGCGGCCAGTCGTTGTTCCAGCCATTGCGATGAAGTCTGCCGGAAACTGCCCACCATAGTTTCAGCAGCAATATTCGTGGCTAATGCGATCAGAAAAGCCATGGTAGCTACCCCACGGTAGCTCATACTGGCAGCCGCATCAGCGAAGAACCAGCGGATCCGCACCCCTTTTAAACGATAAGAAAGCACATCGAACGATTTCCACACGATAAATGGCGTGAGCAGCGCAACACTGACTAAAATCAATGCCAATACGCCAAATCCGGTTTCCGGAGAGTGGTTGGTATAAAAAAGAACTAAAGCGACAATCGCCAGAACAACCGCAATAAATGCCTGAAAAGCAAACTCCATCCCGGCAAAACGCACCAGAGACAAACGCTCGGTTAAACGAATAGGCGGTGCTTTCAGCAAACGGGTCAAAGGCCAGATACAGGCTGCACAGGCTCCAATGATGGTTAATATTAAGCTGTAGAAACACCACCACCAGTTGATGATATAAAACAACCCACCCCGCGCGGATATTTCTATGGCAGCATTGATCTGAGGAAGTAACTGATTGGCCAGAAACAGGCCCAAAATATTCCCGCACAGCCACGAGATAAGAATCAGCAGCAATAATTCGATAAAAATCGCTTTGGTTAAATCAATCCCGGAAACACCAGCCTGACGTAACATCCCCACCAGCGGCTGGCGCTGGATAAACGACAGCGACATCGCCTGATAAAAAATAAATAAACCAACCAGAAACGCAATCAGCCCCATCGCTTGCAGGTTCATATTGAATGCCTGCCCCAGCGCACCGAATTCAGGTCGATACCCCAACTGAGCATGATAATTGATAGTAGTAACGGCGATCAGCAAAGATACACCCAAAGTCAGCCCAAGCCAGACTAACAAGAATTGCAGCGGATAACGGCGATAATGCCCGAGCAATGCCTTAAGGACGGGCAATAACATGCAGTTGTCCTCCCTGCAACCGGATACACCCTTCCATATGGCTGGCCACTTTTTCACTGTGCGTCACCAATAACAGAGTACATTCCAGTTGCCGGGTCAGAGAAGTTAATAAACGCATCACCGCCTGTGCATTGCGTTCATCCAGGCTACCGGTTGGTTCATCCGCCAACAATAGTTTCGGTTCCATATACAAAGCTCGAGCAATCGCCGCTCGTTGTTGTTGTCCACCGGAAACTTCCTCTGGATAGCGGCCTAATAGCGGCATCAGATCAAGCGTCGAAACGATTTGTCGCCACAATCCTCTATCTTCGGGTAAACCCCGTAACTGACGGCAAAAACGAATATTGTCGGCCACATTCAGGGTCGGGAGTAAGTTGAATTGCTGGAAAACGTGTCCAATGTTATGGCGGCGGAAAGCGGCGCGTTTGTGCTCCGACGTTTTGTGCATGGGGAAGTTAGGAAACCAGATTTCACCGGAATCGACCTTATCCAGTCCGGAAATCAGGTTAAGCAGAGTGCTTTTACCCGAACCACTCTCCCCCATTAATGCTAGTTGCTGGCCTTTAACTAAAGTCAGATCGGCGCCTTGTAATACCGGGTGAAATTCATCACCGTCGACAAAACCTTTACAAAGACCCTTTAGATTTAACATTAACCAGCTCACAAAAATCAGTTTGGTGTGTGAATCTACACCAAAAAGCAGAAATGAGGAAGCCCTTCCCTATTTCATACAAAAGTGAACCTATGCCACAAAACTCAGAGGGATCTCCGCCAATTGTTTGCCTTGGTTCAAAGGAAAAACCAAATATTCGCCATGATACTTTACATTCGATTTGTAATCGGTTCGTTTATGTAACATGAAACCCGCTTTATAGGCCTCTTCAATAAACTGCGCGTGATTACCGCGAATAAAGAAGCTGATTGGCCTCGCCAACACATCTCCATCAAAGCAGGATTCACATTGGTTAGCACACAGAGCAATCGAGTTCTGCCCTTCAGTATAAATTTGTACTTTACCCTGGCCGACAACCGCTTCAGACGTTGAGGCTTCCCAACCCAGCGCTTCCATCCGATCAAGCAACTTTTCTATTTGTGCATCCGTTACATCTTCTGAGCCATGGGCGAAGAAATGCGCATAATAGGCAGAAATGCGCCGGAACACCGTTTCCAAAGCCAGTTTATTACCTTGAGAACGCCCCGTTTTTTGCCAATTAAGTAGATCAGTTGCTACGCAGTGATCAAACTTTTGTTCTTTGATCGCTTTCGTCACCCAGCGCAGCAAAAACTGAATATTGGCATTAGGCGCATCGATTAACTTGCCGCTTTGATGCTGCTGGTGCAAATCGTCCAGAGCACTGTTCACTACATTCTGAATTTCTTGATAATAGGATTTCACTACGCTTTTCTTCCGAATAACCAATAACACAAGGCCGAGATGACCGAACAAACCGCCATCGTTAACACCATTGGCCAGGTAACACCACTTGGCATTGCCGCAACAATTACGCCGACCACAGAGCCGGTACCGAAACGCAACGTTCCGGCCAACGAGGATACTGTTCCCGCCATCTGAGAATAACCACTCAATAGTAGCCCCATCGAATTACTGCCGATGGTTGATATAGTACCGATAAACATCACCACAAAAGGAACAATACCCCATAAACCCCAGTTAAATAACCATCCCAGGAATAAACCGCACCCGGCCAACAACTGAATCACCAAGCCAAAGCGCAACATCCGGTGTGAGCCAACCCGTTTAACAAAGCGGCTATTGATACTGGTCATACCGATCATCGCAACTACATTTAAACCGAACAGATAACCAAACATATCGGGAGAGACCCCGTAAATGTCGATATAAACAAACGAGCCTGCAGTCAAAAAAGAAAACATACCGGAAAATGAAAATGCACCGCAGAAAATTAATCCCATAGCTTTGGGAGATACGCATAACTGACGATAGTTTTTCAGTGTATTGATTAAATGCAGAGGCTGGCGGTTTTCCGGTTTTAACGTCTCTGGAATTTTCCAGTACACCATTAACACCACCAGAATGGAAAATCCGGCCAGAACCCAGAAGATCGAGCGCCAACCAAACCATATCGCCAGATGGCCACCAAGCATAGGAGCGACTAGCGGCGCAATGGTAATCACCAGCGTAACAAACGACATCGCACGAGCAAAATCTTCGCGGTCAAACATATCACGCACAACCGCCTGAATAATCACTGCTGCAGCTGCCCCGGCAAAGCCCTGCGCCACTCGCACAATCGTCAGTGATTCCACACTCGAGGTACTGGCGCACACTAATGATCCGATGCCAAAGAAAATCAGTCCCAACACCATCAAAGGGCGGCGCCCGTAGCTATCCGCCAACGGGCCATGAATTAACTGACCGATGGCAAAACCTGCAGTGTAAGCCGTTAACGTGACCTGCACCAAGCCGGCACTCACTCCCAGCTCTTTGGCTATAATTGGCATAGCGGGCAAGTACATATCAATGGCCAGCGGTGTGATTGCGCCGACCGCACCTAAGACGATAAACAGTAATAATCCAATATGATTTTCTGACGTTGTTGAACTCTTCATATCTCTCCAATAAAAACTGACCAATTAACTGAAGTACGATACTTCCTGTTCGGTTAAGATACGGTAATCACCTGGCTCAAGTTGTGGATCAAGCGTAATCGGCCCAATCGTTTCACGGTGTAACCCTACAACTTTATTCCCCAACGCAGCGAACATTCTTTTTACCTGATGGTATTTACCTTCACTGATGGTCAGTAACACTTCATTTTCCGACACAATCTCCAGTGTCGCTGGTTTGGTTAACTGCCTTTCGCCACGGAGCTGAATTCCTTCGATAAATGCCTGCTGGTAATGCTCACCAATGGGGTCATCAAGCCAAACACGATAGGTTTTATCGCATTTATGTTTAGGTGATGTGATGCGATGCGACCACTGACCGTCATTGGTAATCAATACTAATCCAGTAGTATCCACGTCCAAACGCCCCGCAAAGTGCAGATCCTGCACGTTGGCTTCATCCAGTAACACAAATGCCGTATGGTTGAAGTCATCTTCATGCGAACACACAAAGCCCTGCGGCTTATACAACATGATATAAAGGTTACCGCGTAACTCTAAAACCTGATTTTGCCATTCGACTTCACACTGCTCGGTAACTTTGACTGAACCACTTTTCGGCACAATGCCATTGACCGTTACTTCTTTGCTCTTAATTAACTGGCTGGCGGCTTTACGTGTAATGCCTAGGGTGTCGGATAAAAACTTGTCGAGACGCATGCTTACCTCATTGTGATTAAGTGCGCTATTATACCGATCCGAAATTGTTTCGTTGAGTTATTTCACACTTTTGTTAAAAGCACGCTATGTATTCACTTCGCCCTTATCAAGCTGACGCGGTAAAAGCCGTGGTTCACTATTTCCGTCGCCGTTCTGATCCTGCGGTCATTGTTTTGCCCACCGGAGCCGGGAAAAGTCTGGTCATCGCAGAACTGGCACGCCTGGCTAAAGGCAATGTTTTAGTGTTAGCTCACGTAAAAGAGTTGGTTGAGCAAAACCACGCCAAATATGAAAGCTATGGATTGAGCGGAGCCATCTTTTCCTCCGGCCTGGGGCGTAAAGAGACCGATCAGCAGGTCGTATTCGCGTCTGTTCAGTCGGTGGTACGCAATCTGGATGCGTTTAAAAACCAGTTCTCGCTACTGGTTATCGATGAATGCCACCGCGTACCGGAAAACAAAGACAGCAGCTATCAAAAAGTGATTCAGCATTTGCGTGAACTTAACCCCGACATCAAGATTCTCGGATTAACCGCAACACCCTATCGACTGGGGATTGGCTGGATTTATCAATACCACACCCGTGGATTAATACGCAGTGAAGAACCACGCTTTTTTCGTGACTGTATTTTTGAGCTGCCGATTTTTTATCTGCTAGACGAAGGTTTTTTAACCCCAGCCAAGTTAATTGATGCTCCGATATTAAGCTATGATTTTTCCCAGCTAAAGCCGGCTTCCACTGGCCGCTATAAAGAGTCCGAGCTGGATATGGTAATCGATCAATACAAACGCGCCACCCCGCAAATTATTCAGCAAGTGGTCAACCACGCGCAGCAGCGGAAAGGCGTGATGATTTTCGCGGCTACCGTTCGCCATGCGCAGGAAATTTTCTCGTTACTCCCTACCGGGCAAACTGCATTGGTAATTGGTGATACACCCGGTGCCGAGCGTGATGCGATTATCCAGAGTTTTAAACAGCAACAAATTAAATACCTAGTCAACGTTTCAGTACTAACCACTGGCTTTGACGCGCCACACGTCGATTTAATTGCCATTTTGCGCCCCACAGAATCGGTCAGCCTATATCAGCAGATTATTGGCCGGGGATTACGCCTTGCTCCGGATAAAGCCGAGTGTCTGGTATTGGATTATGCAGGGAATCAATACGACCTCTATCAGCCGGAAGTTGGGGCAGAGAAGCCTGATAGTGACAGTGAGATCATCACCATTCCCTGCCCGGCCTGCGGCTTTAACAATAATTTCTGGGGCAAGCTGGATAGCAACGGCTTTTTGCTCGAACATTACGGACGACGTTGTCAGGGCTATTTTGAAGATAAAGAGAGCGGTGAACGCGAACACTGCGGATACCGTTTCCGCGCTAAATACTGTTCCGAATGCGGGGCCGGTAATGATATCGCCGCACGTATCTGCCATGAGTGCGATGCCACTCTGGTTGATCCGGATAAAAAACTTAAAGAAGCTCTGGCACTGAAAGATGCTCTGGTGTTTGAATGCCTGGATATGCAGATGAATGTGATTCAGGACACCAACGGCAATAATCAACTAAAAATTAGTTATGTCGGTGAAAATAACGCTCAGGTACACGAGTTCTGGTCGCTAAGAACCAAAGCGCAGAAAAAGGCCTTTGAACAGCGCTTTGTCCGCCCTCATCTGGCGGATAAGCATCGCCCGTTTACCGAGTCTTCGCCAACCAAAATAGCCGCGAATCAACACCGTTTTCGTCTACCACAATTTATTATTGCTAAAAAATCCGGACGCTTCTGGCGCCTGCGGGATAAGATTTTTGCTGATGAACTCAGCCAATAATTTATTGTTAATACAATACTGTTGTAATCAAAGCATAAAATAGGCTGTTTAAGCTTTAATATCAGCTGTTGATACTTGCTCAAACCAACGTTGAATGATAGTATCCGCGCTCGCTTATCAACATACTAATGTGGTAAGCATTACCACGGAGAATAAGGTCGCATTATTCACGTGATGTCATTTATACAAATTTGAGAGTAATTACTATGAAATTTGAAGCAGTAGTACGTACTGAGCTAGGTAAAGGTGCGAGCCGCCGCCTACGTCACGCTGGTCAATTCCCTGCTATCGTTTACGGTGGTGAGGCTGCGCCAGTATCTATCGCTCTTGACCACGACGAAGTTATCAACCAAATGGATAAGCCTGAGTTTTACGAAGCTATCGTTCTGGTTATTGATGGCGCTGAAGTTAAAGTTAAGCCACAAGACGTTCAACGTCACGCGTTCAAGCCAAAAGTTGAACACATGGACTTCATCCGTATCTAATTTCCCACCAAGAAATTAGTTGGATTAAATCCAGCCTTTTGCATATAAGATGATCGGCCTTACCATCCGAGAATTCTAAAAATTCGAAACCGAATCGCTACCAACGATTCGGTTTCACCGTTTTATACCAGTCACAATTTTCTCCTCTGCACAATTTTTTCTATTGAACTTAGTCAGATATCCTTTCTTTTCTTCTGGATTAATTGCCATCAACGGCTACTCTTTAATTAAAACAACCAGATAAGGATACTAATCATGTTTGATGTGGACTCAAAAATCGCTAATGTTTTAGATCAGGATTTCGATGCCCCTTATATTTTTCAGCAGGTGCTAAAAAAAGAAGTCTATCTGTTACCCGATGAACTCATTCTGGATCTTATCTGGCTACGAAGAGAAACCCAGCTGGAAGGCAATGAGACTCGCATCTACTCCCCTTCAAAACTATTAGTGCTTACATCCTACGGATTGATCTTTGCAGAAGAAGGCTTTACCCGTATTTCAGAAGATATGTTGGGGTATAAAGTTCAGCATATTCCATACAACAAAATTTCGGATATTGAGCTGGACGTATGTCTGTTAGCCGGTGTCCTAAAAATCGCCACCAACGCCTATGGTAAGAACGAAGCGGGCATTGAGTTTAACACTGCTAAATATTACCCACAGTTCGAGAAATTCATTGAGATTCTAAGGCAGAAAGTGTTTCAGTCGTAATCTCTAGAAATCACTAACAAAGCGGCATTATATATTGTCGCTTTGTTTGTTTACACTCCCGTCCAGCATTCATGGATAAAGCAAAACTTTTTCTCCATATAATCCAATCCCCTAGCCTTAATCTGGAAAAATATCGCTCATATCAAGTTGACGACCCGCATACCTCTGACTAATTTTTATACTATCCGTCACTAAATAGAGGCTCCTGTAATGAAACGCACAAGTAATGCATATCGCTTAAATCTGATTAAACAAGCCGCGTTGCGCAACCAGTCGAGTGGCTGTGATGACCCGATGGCGAAATTTATTTTTGAGCGACTTGCACATCAGCCAAGTGTGGATAATCAGGTGGAGCATCATCAACATTTCAGTGGTAGTCATTATGATGAGCATATTGGTGGCTGGGTAAGTGATATGTGGGGACAAAAGTAGGGTTTGTTTGTAACATGACTGGGTTACATGGAGGTAACCAATTTTTTACATTCAAAATGTTAGTCGAAAAGCCCCGGCTGTGGGGTATTCTCTTCAACTTGATCCGCTACGGCTTGCTGCTTCTTCGCCGCCAACTTACGCCGGTAGCGCATCCGGCACAATTTGATGACATGCAGTTTCTTTGCAGCAGTCATGTCTATCCAGGTAAAGCGTTCCTCTCGGTTTCTCATACAACCTTTGCAATACCCTTTTTCATCGACGGTACAAACTCCGATGCATGGGCTGGGAACATCAAAAAATTCTAATTGCTCCATTGGTTGCTGCCTTAATCATTAAATAATAGAGTGATTAAATAAAGTCGCTCGATATATTAGCTGAATGAAATTGTTATCAATTAGTTACAGTTTAGTGCAAGTTTGCCCAGGATTAAATACCCTTCCAGTTAACAAGCCTCAATTGAAACCATTAGTGATCTCAATAATGAGAGGGAATATCCGATCTATATAATTGAATTTTATTGTCCCTTGTTTACAATTATCCACCATTATTACTAGCAAAATCAGTTGGCATTATTCATGAAATTACGGCTTACATCTCTTTCTCTACCTTTTATTCTGCTGCTTGGCGCCTGCGCCAGTGAACAGGCAGTGACGGCACCTTCGATTAATCTGGAAGATTTACAGACTCCCCGCTGGAGTTTAATTAAGATTGATAATCAGGAACTGGATCTGGCAAGCAATCAGAAAGCGCCTTCACTGAGTATTGATGAAGCCTTGATGGCTAGCGGATATAGTGGCTGTAATAATTACTTTGCTGAACTGAATGTCAAACAGAACCAGATTAAACTGGCAAGAATGAATTCTACAATGAAGTTATGCCTTAAAGATCAAATGGATCTCGACAATTTGGTTTCTAATGTACTGTCTGATTGGAGCAATCTGTATATCGACCGCGGTGTGATGGTTCTATCTAACTCTCAACACACCCTGCAATTCAAAGCAAAACGGAAATAATCCCCTGTGAATGAAAAACACCAGCTCATAGGCTGGTGTTTTGCTTTATTCAGCATCGATACGATTAAAAATCAGCACTTTTAAATTCGCATCCTGATCGATATCGACAAACTCTTTAGGGTTCTCTAAACGCATAGCAAATTGCAGCTCTGGCGCTTCTTCCTGCATACTCTCAATCAGAAAATCCTGCCCTACCACTGGTGAGTTTACACAAGCCAATACCTGCCCCGATTCACTTAACATCTCTGGCAAACGGCGTAAAATTCTGCGGTAATCTTTAGTTAAGGCAAAGCTGCCTTTCTGGAATGAAGGTGGATCAATAATAATCAGATCATAAGGGCCGAAACGATTAATTTTACCCCACGAGCGGAAAATATCATGGCCAAGAAATTGTGCAGAACGCAGATCAAGCTGATTTAGCTTGTGATTTTCCCGGCCAGTATCCAAAGCACCACGAGCCATATCCACGTTAACCACACTTTTAGCGCCGCCACTCAGTGCAGCAACAGAAAAACCGCAGGTATAGGCAAACAGATTTAATACCCGTTTATCCTGAGCGTGTTCTTTTACCCATTCGCGGCCTTTGCGCATATCCAGAAATAGTCCGGTATTCTGGTTGCGACCCAGTTTTAATTGGAACTTGAGTCCGTTTTCCACCACTACCGGAGCCGAATCCAGTTGTCCGGAAATAACTTCGGTTGGGGCTCCTTCCTGGTAACGATACTGGAGCGCAATCGCCTGGCCCTGCTTCTCTTGCCACAGCGGTGACTGAGTCAGTTCAAGTAAACCTTGCTGTAAGTGCTCAATAAACTCTGCATCCACTTCTTTAAAAATACTGACCATTAACTGGCCCTGTAACCAGTCTGCGGTTAACTGATCCAGCCCTTCCCAGCAACGACCACGGCCGTGAAAAAGACGACGTGCTTCATTAGGAATCTGGCTTAACTGTTTTTCTATCTCACTAAAAAATAGTGACAAATTTTCTTTATTCATTATTCATTCTTATCTGTTGCTGTTTTTAATACTGGCCATTCAAGTTCCCAAGGGGAAGCCCACAATTCGATCGCTTTAGCACACGCACCGCTGTGCCAGGCATTACCGAAATTGGGGTAGTTTCGTGGGTCACACACTAACTCTATCGATTCGCCCTGATAATTAAAGCGCAAAGCAAACGCATGTAAATAGCCGCGATCGGCTTGTTCGTCTGCTGAATTATAAATAGGATCTCCAACAATCGGTGCCCCTACCGATTTTAAAGCAACCCGGATCTGATGCGTTTTACCGGTATAAGGTTTACATAGAAAAATCCGCTGCCCTGCATCACCTGCAGTAGAGAAAAATTGGGTAATCGCCGGATTGATTTGAGTTGGCATTAATTTCCAGCTGGAGCGGCGTGAACGCTGCATATCGCCGCTAATCAGTCCCTGTTTTTTCTTAGGTTTTTTACTACCAATCGCCAGGTAATATTTATTCATTTCTCTGCGGGCAAACATCCCGGCCAAGCGACTGGCCGCTTCCGAAGTTTTAGCGAGTAGCAAAATTCCCGACGTCATCTTATCCAGGCGGTGAACCAAATAAAGCGACGACACATTTAACGCCTGCGCCACTTCGGCTACCAACATGGTTTCACCGTCATCTTTATGTACCGAGACATTGGGATGTTTGTTAATCACAACAAAATCAGGATGGGTAAAAATAATATCAAACATAGCGACCTCAAATCTGAGGCGTGAGTATAACGACTGTTAGATTGGCCTCCAACTCCTTTTACCGTCAAACGCCTGGCTCGATAGTATGCTCTGGGTCTCTTTTTGTAACATAAACAGTAAAATATGCACGGCTAGATCTCACTAAATCGCGAATAATCAGGCTACACTGAGCCATTGAACTCATAGAGTTCTTGGCTAATGTCAGTTTATTCCTAGGTTGATGTATCCCTATTTTAATTAGAGCTTTAAAGCCACAAATGCCGGTCAATTGACCCTATTGTATTTATATTAGCTGGAACGCATATTATGAAGTTACGATCCATTCAGTTAAAAATTGCTTTGGCGGCAGGTTTATGCCTATTTATTACCGCCGGAATCTTGGTGGGTTACAGTGTTTTCTCTGCCACAACTTCACAAAAACTGGTGTCAGAGAAAGTAACCACCTTAGTTGAAAATACCTCATTAAAAGAATTAGAAGCGACGGCTTCTGAATATGCCCAATCCATCAGTCGCCGTATTGAAAAAGGGCTGAACGCCGCCAGAACACTGGCTAATACAACGAGTGCATCGAAGCTTTACGATCAAGGGCGTGGAACCACTAGCCTCGATCGTCGGGTATTCAATAATATGCTGTTGCAGGTTCTCAACCAAAACCAAGACTTGAATGGAACTTATAGCTGCTGGGCGCCCAACGCTTTCGATAATGACGATGCGGCTAATCGGGATGGCAAAAATGGCAATAACGAAATCACTGGGCGCTATACCCCATACTGGACTCGTGATGCTTCCGGTAATATCGATATTCAGTCTCTGGTGGAATACGATTCAGATCAAGCCCATCCGAATGGAGTAATGAAAGGTGCTTGGTATCAGGTTCCGGAAAAAACCCTAAATGAAACCGTCACCGCACCACTGCCTTACATAGTACAAGGAAAAAATGTCTGGCTGGCGACACTTTCCGCTCCGGTCATTGCTGGCGGTAAATTTTTGGGCGTGGTCGGAACAGACTTCAACTTGGATTTTGTACAGAAACTCAGCGTGGAAGTATCACAACAGCTGTTTAATGGTCAGAGTCAGGTTTCAATCATTACCTCTGATGGTTTAGTGATAGCTGACAGCAAAAGTCCTCAATTTATCGGTCAGCATATCGATCAGCTATTTGCCAATGAAGCCGATGATATTCTGTCGACCATTAAAACGCATAAACCAACTGTGGAAAGAAACGACGCTCAGCGCCTAATGGAAGTGTATGCTCCGATTAGCCTTGGTAAAAGCAACGTAACCTGGGCAATTCTGATCCGAGTAAATCAGGATTTAGTCCTGGAAAACGTGCATAGCCTTTCAAAAGAGCTTGCAGAAAATAATTCGCAGGGCATGACCATGCAGATCATTATCGGCTTGGTCATCACACTCATCGCTATTGGATATCTGATGTATATGGCGCGAAATATTGCTCGTCCCGTACTCAGTGCAGCAAATATGGCGAAATCTATCGCCAAAGGCCAGTTCAATGAGCGGTTAAACTATCAGAACGAAGATGAAGTCGGACAATTATCGATTGCGTTGGACCATATGGCCGATAGCCTGCAAAAACAGGTGATGGTTGCAGAGCGTATTTCAAAAGGCGACCTGGACCAAAATGTTCAGCTAGCGTCTGATCAGGATCAACTGGGCCGTGCGTTATCGCAAATGGTTAGTGACCTCAATGCGTTAGTCGGACAAATCAAACAGCGTTCCAATGTTATCGGTAGCAACGCCGATACGGTTTCGGGTTGAGCAACGATCTGGCCAGTGGTGCAACTCAGTCTGCATCAGCGATTACACAAATTAGTGCCACCATCGCAGAAATCGCCGCACAAATCCGCCAAAGCTCGGATAATGCAGATAAAGCCAGCCTGCTTTCGAATCAATCCGTAGCTACTGCAGAAAATGGCAACGAGCTAATGGCCGAATTGCAACAGGCGATGAATGAAATTGAAACATCGGGCAACGATATCAATAATATCATTCGCACTATCGAAGCCATCGCGGAACAAACTAACCTGTTAGCGCTTAACGCGGCTATAGAAGCGGCGCGAGCCGGTGAACAGGGCCGAGGATTCGCTGTAGTTGCTGACGAAGTACGTAAACTTGCGGCACGCAGTGCAGAGGCGGTACAGCAAACCTCAGCATTGATTGCGACTTCAGCGCAGCGTACATACCGTGGTATTGAGTTATCCAAACAAACGGCTTCTGCGCTGAGCGAGATTGTGCAGGATGCCAGCGAAGTAGCCGCTTTAGTAAGTGAAATCGCTCAGGCATCAGGAGAACAGTCTGAAGGCGCAGATCAGGTTAGCCAGGGTATCCATCAAATTGATGATGTTACTCACCAAAACAGCTCGAATGCCGAAAGCTGTGCGGTTGCCGCTGCGGAAATGACCGATCAATCACTACAACTTAACAAACTGATTCAACAATTTAAGTTGAAATCATAACCTGATAGCGGTTCTTGAGGCTTAGGTAAACTCAAGAACCGCCGATCTCATCTATTTTCTTTAATTTCCACCCTTTTGCAATTACTATCAAAGAGTTCCCCCTATTTCTTATGGTAAACGGCATTCACCTATGGATAAGATTTATCACATCCTCACTTTAATCGGCATTGGCATTTACTGGCTGTTAGTGGCTTCGGTCACCATTCGCGTGGTATCAAAAAAACGTTCGGTGAGTGTTTCTTTAGCCTGGCTACTGGTGATTTATGTACTGCCGATTATTGGTGTGCTCAGTTACTTTCTGTTCGGTGAACTCAATCTGGGCGGACGCCGGGCAGAACGCGCCAAAGAGATGTTTAAACCATTTGGCGAATGGTTCTCGTCACTGAATAACTGTCAGGCTCACGTAACAGAAACCATGGGAGCCCACATCTATAAGATTGACGAACTGTGCAATCACCGGATGAATATTCCGGCGCTGAGCGGCAATCACCTGACGCTGAAAAGTTCACCCAATGAAATTATGCTATCGTTGATTAAAGACATTGAAGCGGCGAAAGAAGAGATTCGCATGGTGTTTTACATCTGGCATCCCGGAGGTCTGGCCGATTCAGTTGCATCCGCCTTGATTCAGGCGGCCAAGCGCAATGTTAAAGTCCGTTTGCTGCTTGACTCGGCTGGCAGCCACCGCTTTTTTAGCAGCGTCTGGGCCGATACCATGACCAATGCCGGAATTGAGCTGGTGCAGGCATTACCCGTACAACCCTGGCGAATATTCTTAAGCCGTTTAGATTTGCGTCAGCACCGAAAAATCGTCGTTATCGATGATGAGATTGCCTATACCGGCTCAATGAATATGGTCGATCCGGCGTATTTTAAACGTCATTCCGGTGTTGGGCAGTGGATTGATATTATGGTCCGGGTCACTGGTCCGACGGTTAATATTCTATCGGCGATTCACTGCTGGGACTGGGAAATCGAAACCGGCCAACGCACGTTCCCTAAATTCCCGGAATGTCGGTTACAAGAAGAACAGAATCATCATCCGGTTCAGGTAGTTCCCTCTGGCCCGGCAATGCCTGAGTACCTGATTTCCCAGGCGTTGATTATTGCCATTCATCAAGCCAATCATTCGGTGCGAATCACTTCGCCCTACTTTGTCCCCAGCCCGGACCTGCTTTCGACCTTAAAAATGACAGCGTTACGTGGTATTGATGTTGAATTAATTATTCCGGCCAAGAATGACTCGGTTATGGTGCAGTGGGCCTCGCGGTCTTTCTATGGTGAGTTGCTTGAAGCGGGGATTAAAATCTATGAATTCTACGGCGGGTTGCTGCACACCAAATCAGTTGTTGTCGATCAGAAGTTCTGCCTGGTCGGCACAGTAAACATGGATATGCGCAGTTTATGGCTCAATTTCGAAGTGACTCTGGCGGTAGAAGATACCGATTTTACCGAGCAATTGTATGCTCTGCAGCAGGCTTATATCGACCAGTCCAATTTAGTCAACCAGGCAGAATGGGCGCAGCGGCCACTTTTTAATCGTTTTCTTGAGCGGGTTTATTATCTTTTCAATCCGTTACTCTAATTTTTTTCGTTTGGGGTTGAATCGTTTCCTTTAGCATGGTTTAAAGGGAGCACAATTTTTAATTAGGAATGATCATGTCAGAAGGAAGCAAAACCAAACTTATCAATGCCGGGCGCAAAAAGCAGTGGACCAACGGTACGGTTAACCCGCCAATTCAACGTGGCTCTACGGTTGTTTTTGATACCGTTGCAGAAAAGCATCACGCGATGGTTAACCGCACCAAACAAACGCTGTTCTACGGTCGTCGTGGCACTAATACCCATTTTGCCTTTCAGGATGCTATGGTGACATTAGAAGGTGGTGCCGGATGTGCGCTATATCCTTGTGGCGCTGCGGCCATTTCTAACACCATTCTTTCTTTCGTTCAGTCAGGCGATCACATCCTGATGGTGGATACCTGTTACGAGCCCACTCGTGATTTCTGTGAAAAAATTCTGAAGAAATTCGGCGTCGAAACAACCTATTATGATCCGTTGATTGGTGAAGATATTCGTGATCTGATTCGTCCGAATACTCGAGTACTGTTTACTGAATCTCCTGGCTCAATCACCATGGAAGTGCAAGATATCCCGACGCTGGCACGAATTGCTCATGAATCCGATATTATCGTTATGCTGGATAATACCTGGGGTGCCGGATTGCATTTCTCACCCTTTGCGCATGGCGTCGATATCTCGATTCAGGCGGCAACCAAATATATTGTTGGCCACTCAGATGTGATGCTTGGCACGGCGGTTGCCAATGAAAAATATTGGGATCAGTTGCGCGAGCAAAGCTACCTGATGGGGCAATGCGTTTCACCCGATGATGCCTATACTGGCTTGCGTGGCCTACGCACTCTGGATGTACGTATGAAGCAGCACGAAAAGAACAGTTTAGCTATCGCAAAATGGTTAGCTGGCCGCCCGGAAGTGGATCATGTTCGCCATCCAGGCCTGGAAAGTTGCCCTGGCCATGAATTCTTTGTCCGTGACTTTACCGGTGGCAACGGCTTGTTCTCATTTGTGCTGAAAACCAGTTACCCACGCGCCACTACGGCACTGCTCGATAGTATGCACCACTTCCGCATGGGTTATTCCTGGGGAGGCTTTGAAAGCCTAATTCTGGCGAACGAACCAAAGAGCTTCAACAGCCTGCGTACCGTGGCAAATCCACACTTTGAAGGCACGCTGATCCGAATTCATGTTGGCTTAGAAGATGTGGAAGATTTGATTGCCGATCTTGAACAGGGTTTTGCAGTTTATAACCAGGTGTTGGCGGAAAAGCCTGAGTAATTATCCAAGTATTACTGTTTGGGGTCAGAGCCAGCACAGCTGGCCCTGACCCCAAGTTTTAAATTTAATAAATAATTCAACGACTTGGACAACTCATCAGGTGATCGTTCACCATTCCCACTGCCTGCATAAACGAGTAGCAGATGGTCTCTCCAACAAACTTAAACCCGCGCTTTTTCAAAAAACGACTCATCGCTTTGGAAACGTCGGTTGAAACCGGAATTTCACTCATACTCTGCCAGTGATTCACCAATGGCTGATGATCAACAAACTGCCATACAGCTTCACTTAATGAACCAAATTCCTGCTGCAGGGCCAATGCAGCACGAGCATTGCTTAACACTGACGTAATTTTACCTCGGTGTTTAATTACATCAAAATTTTCCATTACATGATCGATATAGCTCTCATCCTGGCTGGCAAGTTTAGCAATATCATATCCTTCAAACGCCTGAAAATAGGCATCACGCCGTTTTAACACGATCAGCCAGCTCAGCCCAGCCTGAGCCCCTTCTAAGGTAAGAAATTCAAACAGCTTCTGATCATCAAAAACTGGCACGCCCCACTCTGTATCGTGATAATCTCGTTCCAGTTGAGTCTTAAGCGCCCAGGCGCAAACATGGTGTTCTGAATTCATCCAACCTCCGGCTTACAGATCTTTAAATGCTTTATTAACTTTATACGCCTCAGATGTCACATACGCTTCCATATTCCGCACACTTTTCTCCAGCCGGGTAAAATCCTGCTGTAAATTCTGCACCAATTGAGAGGCTGATTTACCCTGTTGCCAGTGACGGCTTTTTAGTTTATGAGCGTTGTCCTGCTTACGCTGCTGATCCATTTCTAACGGCTGCTTTTCCAACATCAAGGTAAGCGCAATATAGGCGACTAAAACCAGAAAACCACCACCGAGCAAAAATATCGAAATCGCCAAAATTCGCACCAACCAGATTTCCATATCAAAATAATTGGCAATTCCGGCACAGACTCCGGTTAATTTGCCATTAATCGGATCGCGAAATAACTCACGCTTATTCATAGTGATTTCTCCAGCTCGGTGATTCTGAATCGAGGATCTTCTCAAGTGTTGTCACCCGCTGCTGTAAACGCTCGGCCTGTTTAGTCAACTCATTTAAGGCTTGCATATCTTCTTCGCTTAAACCGTCTGACGCTTTACGTTTACTCCAGTAGTGTAGCCCCAACCAAATGGGCGCGACCACCACCATAAAAATAATCAGCGGTACAGTAAACATAGCACCTATCATAGCCCTTTCCTTTTATTATTGATTCTGTTGAATCTGCTGTTTCATACGCTCAAGTTCCTGCTCAATTTCGTCCTGAGCTTTAAGTTCAGCAAACTGCTGTTCCAGTGACTGAGCAGAAGAAGACTGCGCATACAGGTCGGCCTCGGCTTCCAGTTCATCAATTTTGCGCGAGAACTGTTCAAACTTGGCCATTGCCGCTTCTGACTTACCATTGTGCAACTGACGCTGAATATCCCGACGATCACCAGCGGCTTGGCTACGAATCGCCAGCGCCTGCTGTTTAGCGCGTGTTTCCAGAATCTTGGCTTCTAACTTACTAATTTCATCGGTCAATTTATCAATGGTTTCATTGACTAACGTTAGTTCAGTTTTCAAACCTTTGGTGTTAGCTTCCAGTTTTTGTTTTTCAATTAGCGCAGCCCGGGCCAGATCTTCACGCTGTTTTGCCAAAGCTAATGTTGCCTTGTCGGTCCAGTCTTTCACTTGAGCGTCCAGCCCATCGATTTTACGCACCAACTCTTTTTTATCCGCCATCGCTTTGGCGGAATTGCTACGCACTTCAACCAGTGTATCTTCCATCTCCTGAATGATCAGGCGAATCATTTTTTCCGGATCTTCTGCCTTATCCAGCAGCGCACTGATATTTGAATTTACGATATCTGCAAAACGAGAAAAGATACCCATAATAACCTCCAGAGTGTTTCATTGTTGCGCCATCACAGGATGTTTAGCATCCGCATAACCTTGATGGCAGTTAATAAAGCATAAACAAATTGCGTGCCAGAAATATAATCCATAAAATTCAATTATTTACAATGTATATCTAGAAAAACATAAAGTTGAATTTGCATATTTCACCAAATATTGGTTTATTTAACCAAGAAAATAAACCAACGATAGGATCGGATATGAACATACAGTTGATTGGCGAGTCAGCAACATTTCTTGCCGTACTGGATAAGGTTTCCCGGCTGGCCCCGATTGAACGGCCAGTGTTGATTATCGGCGAACGTGGTACCGGAAAGGAGCTGATTGCTCAGCGGCTGCACTATCTTTCTAAACGTTGGGATCAACCGTTAGTTACCCTCAATTGCGCATCATTGGCAGAAGGCTTGATTGATTCGGAGCTGTTTGGCCACGAATCCGGTGCATTCACTGGCGCAAAAGGACGTCATATGGGCCGTTTCGAGCGAGCAGAAAACGGCACACTGTTTCTTGATGAATTGGCCACAGCGCCATTAGCCGTTCAGGAAAAGCTGCTGCGGGTAATTGAGTATGGCCAGTATGAACGGATTGGTGGCAGCAAGGTGCTCAATGCCAACGTGAGAGTTATTGGCGCAACCAATGAAGATTTGCAGCAACTCGCTGCACGCAACAAATTTCGTTTTGATTTGCTCGATCGACTGGCCTTTGATGTGATTCACCTGCCCCCGCTGCGTGAACGTGGCGATGATATTCTCCCCTTAGCCAATCACTTTGCGATTAAGATGTGTCGTGAACTGGGACTTTCACATTTCCCTGGATTCAGCCCGGCCGTCACTCAGCAGCTACTCCGCTATTCATGGCCGGGAAATATACGTGAGCTGAAAAATGTCGTCGAGCGGGCAATTTACCAACACCCTGATAGCGAATTACCCATTCAAAATCTGCAATTTAACCCACTTCAGCCGGAATGGGAAAGTGCCAGAGGCATTGAGAAATCACCAGACTCAGCACTGAAACAAACGGAGGCAGAGCAAAATATTTCGGTAGATTTCCCTATCAATTTCAAACAGTTTTGCCGGGATAATGAGCAACAGTTAATTGAACAGGCGCTGGTACAGGCCAAATATCATCAAAGCCAGGCCGCCGATTTATTGGGGCTAACCTATCATCAGTTCAGAGGGTTGTTACGAAAATATGCGATATCCACGAATTTTGACCCCGAATAAGCCGAGAAAGTGGTTTTTCGTTGGTTCGATTAACTAAAAATGGTAGATTAAGCGAACCTTTGCGGCAATAATTTAACTCATTGCCTCGTTTCTCCATCCATGACTACGTATGCAGATACACTTAAAACTCATATTCGCCCTTGCTAGTGGATCGCTGTTGGTTGGCTGCGACCAGCCGAAAATCGACCACAGTAAAATCAGAGAGTCAGGTTTTGTCTATTGCGGGCAAGGTGAACCGGATACCTTTAATCCACAGTTAGTTGATAGCGGAGTGACCGTTGATGCGCTGGCTCCGCAGATTTTCGATACTCTGCTAACTTTGGATAACGAGCAAAATACTCCTCAACCTAGCTTGGCGAAGTCTTGGAGTGTCAGTCGTGATGGCCTGACCTATCGCTTTGAACTGGAAAATAACGTGCATTTCCAGAGTACTCCGTATTTTTCTCCGACACGCCCATTGAATGCACAGGACGTATTATTTACCTTTAATCGGCTGCTTGATCCTGAACATCCTTATCACAAAGTGAATGGACACTATCCCTGGTTCTCTGCCGTGGGGTTAAACCGGTTGGTCAACAAAGTTCAGATGATCAGCAATACGAGCATCGAATTTATTTTAAGCCGTCCGGATAATTCATTTCTATCACTGCTCGCGACACCCTACAGTTCAATTCACTCCGCTGAATATGCCAATCGTCTTGCCGCAGAGGATAACAAAAGTCGGTTAGACAGCCAGCCGATTGGTACTGGCCCATTTTATCTCGACCAGTTTAAAGATGGGGATTTTGTGCGCCTTAAACGCCATCCGGGCTATTGGCGCGGTGCCGCAAAAATGGAACAAGTGGTATTTGATATCGCACAACGTGGTACCGGTACGTTGGCGAAACTACTGTTAAACGAATGCGATGTTCTCTATTCACCCATCTCCAGTCAGATTCCGATCATTGAGCAACAGGCGCATGTAACATTACGCAGCACTCCTGCAATGAACGTGGCTTATCTGGCTCTGAATACCGGTAAAAAAGCGTTGAACGATACCCGGGTACGACGCGCAATCTCGTTTGCCATTGATCGGCAGAATATCATTGATTCGGTCTATTATGGCCGAGGCAGTGTAGCCTATAATCTGCTACCGCCAGTCTCATGGGCTTATTTTAAAAACACCTCTCAGGTACGCTACGACCAACAATACGCGAAAGGCCTGTTGCGTGATGCGGGTTATCAAAGTGGTTTAGAACTCACCATGGCAGTACCGGCGCAGTCAACGGCGTATAACCCGAGCCCACGTAAAACAGCTGAACTGATCCAAAGTTATTTGGCCGATATCGGCATCAACCTGACTCTGGCTTATGAGGAGCATCTGCGGGAATTTTCAGCGTTAGATAGCAATATTGATATTTATCTGACCGGGATTTCAGGTCAGTCCGCCGATCCGGATCGCTTTTTAAGGCCAGCCCTTGCCTGCCGGACGAATAGTCAGGCTGAAAACTTAACCCATTGGTGTAACGACGATTTCGACAGTTTGCTTGATCTGGCGCTAATTACCGATCAGCAACGTTTCCGGGCAAACCTGTATAAACAAGCGCAAAATTTGATTAACCAGCAGGCGCCGGTTATTCCGATCGCTCACGGCACTCAGTTCAAGGCCTATAACAATTCACTGATCGGCTTTACCGTCAGTCCGTTTCATGTTCAGCCTTTCAACCAGGTTGAGAGGTTAAAATAATGTTTGTTTATACCATTCGAAAACTGAATCTATTTATCATTACCCTGCTGATATTAACTTTAGTCGGCTTCAATATTTTGCGTCTTGATCCTGATTCACCCTGGTATGCCGTCAATTTTTGGCAAGGTTGGTCACTCTATATTGACGAGCTTTCTCATCTTAACTTTGGCATAGATAGAAACGGTCACCTGATTGTCGATCAATTAGCTGTGGTATTTCCTGCCACTCTCGAGCTATGCCTGATCACCTTTCTTATTTCTTTATTGGTTGGTATTCCTGTTGGCACCTTAGCGGGTATGCGTCAGGGACACTGGATTGAGAAAATGATTACCTTTTTCTCAATGTGCGGTTATTCCGCACCAGTATTTTTTGTTGCACTGTCACTAATTCTGATGTTTTCCATGAACTATGAATGGTTCCCGGTTTCCGGCCGCTATGACCTACTTTATTCATTAGATCATGTCACCGGATTCGCCCTGATTGATGCTAGCTTATCTCGTAGCCCATACAGGGTGGAGTTAATGCAAAGTGTCATCGAGCATCTGATTCTTCCTTGTCTGGTGCTAGCACTAGCACCAACGACTCAGGTTATTCGAATTATGAAAGCCTCAGTTGCGGATATAATGAATCAAAACTATATCAGGGTGGCGAAAATACGTGGTTTGTCCCAATACCAGATTATCAGTGAACACGTATTGCGCAATGCACTACCTTCGTTAGTATCAAAGTTTGGGGTACAGCTTTCAACCATGTTCACCTTTGCCATTATCGCTGAATCCATCTTTAACTGGCCGGGAATAGGACGCTGGTTACTCGACGCATTAGCCAAGCAAGATTATGTTGCAATTCAGGCTGGCGTTATCGTTGTCGCATCACTGGTATTAACTGCAAATATTTTATCCGACCTTATAGGTGCCATGATTAACCCGCTAATCAGGAAGGCTTGGTATGCTAACAAATAATATTTATCAGGAAGAGCATATCCCAACACAATTTGAACGGTTTTGGCGCAGCTTTAAAAACAATAACTTCGCGATGTTCGGTTTATGGTGTCTGCTGTTAATCAGCCTAATTACGGTGCTTTCACCGTGGATCGCTCCGCACAACCCGATTGAGCCGTCAGGGCACCTGCTGCTGCCACCATCCTGGGATCCCACGGGTTCAATCGACTATTTTTTAGGTACCGACGATTTGGGGCGAGATATTCTGTCACGCCTGATTGAAGGATCACGCCATTCATATGGTTATGCCGTCATCATTACTCTGCTGGCATTATCCTGCGGCACTCTAATTGGTGTACTGGCCGGAATGACTTCTGGCCTGCTCTCAAGTACCTTAAACCACCTGCTTGATACAATCATGTCTATTCCATCCTTGCTTCTGGCGGTGATCTTCGTTGCTTTTCTCGGTGTTGGTGAATTCAATATTCTGCTCGCTATCGGTCTGGCATTAACCCCAAGATTGATCCGCAGCATCTATACAGCAGTTCGTGGCGAAATCGAAAAAGACTATATTATGGCGGCTCGCTTAGATGGCGCGAAGGATATTTACTTACTGGTTAACTCCATTTTGCCCAACATCCTGGTGGTGATTGCTTCAGAAACAACCCTGGCACTGACCATCGCTATTCTGGATATCACCGCATTAGGATTTCTTGGCTTGGGAGCACAGTCCCCTACGACTGAATGGGGGGCAGTGCTGGGTGAATCAGTTGAACTGCTTTACTTAGCTCCCTGGACGGTTATCCTGCCTGGTTTAATGATTATGTTTACTATCATTACAGTAAACTTAGTGGGTGACGGTGTGCGTCAGGCGCTTAACGCGGGAATCGAATAATGGCCTTATTAGATATTCGTCATTTAACTATTGAAATTGATACCCCGGACGGTTTGGTCAAAGCGGTCGATCGTATGAGCCTGACCATTTCCGAAGGCGAAATTCGTGGTCTGGTGGGTGAATCCGGTTCGGGTAAAAGTCTGGTGGCTAAAGCTATCGTGGGGTTGTGTAAAGAGCACTGGCGGATCACCGCTGACCGAATGCGTTTGGGTAATATCGATCTGCTGCAATTAACCCCGCGCGAGCGCCGTAAAGTTATTGCCCGCGATATCGCAATGATTTTCCAGGAACCACAAACCTGCCTGGATCCATCGGATGAAATCGGTAAACAGTTGATAGAAGCCATTCCATCAAGAGCGTTTGAAGGTTCCTGGTGGCAACGTTTGTCCTGGCGGAAAAAGCACGCAATTGCTCTACTGCATAAAGTCGGGATTAAGGATCATACCCGGGTACTCAACAGTTATCCGTATGAACTGACCGATGGCGAATGTCAGAAAGTGATGATCGCCATGGCGATTGCTGCAAAACCGAAACTACTGATCGCCGATGAGCCGACCAACGACTTAGACCCCATCACTCAGTCGCAGATTCTGCGTCTTCTCAGCCGGATGAATCAGATCAATAACACTACCATTTTATTGATCGGACACGACCTGACCACCATCACCCAATGGGCAAACCGAATTACAGTGATGTATTGCGGCCAGTCAGTTGAATCTGCAGCAACCGATCGAATCCTCGAAGTGCCGAAGCACCCTTATACGGTGGCTCTATTGACGGCGATGCCTGATTTTAGCCAGGCATTACCACATAAACAAAAACTCGATTCACTGCCGGGGTCCATTCCCCCATTAAAGCATTTACCGATTGGCTGTCGTCTTGGTCCTCGTTGCCCCTATGCGCAGCGCCAGTGCATCGAATATCCTCGATCGAGAAAAATTAAGGATCATAAATTCGCCTGCCACTTCCCATTGAATACGATTGAGGAGAATCCGCAGTGAGTGATTCCTTATTAGAAGTGAAAAACTTAAGCAAAAGCTTTAGTTCCCGTTCTAAGCTGCTACGCAAAGAGATTCACCACGCGGTTAAACCGGTCAGTTTCACCTTGGAAGTGGGTGAAACCATCGGTTTTATTGGTCAGAATGGTTCGGGAAAATCGACACTGGCACGCATGCTGGCTGGAGTGGTAGAACCATCATCCGGCGAAATTCTGGTCAATGGCGAGAAGCTCGAATATGGCGATTATTCCACTCGCTGCAAATTAATCCGCATGATTTTTCAGGATCCGAACACCTCGTTAAATCCAAAAATCCAGATTGGTCGGATTTTAGAAGGGCCTCTGAAACGAAATACTGAGATGACGCCAGAAGCCCGAATGAAGCGGGTAAAAGATACGTTGGTCCGCGTTGGTCTGCTACCTGAGCACGCCTATTTTTATCCACAAATGCTGGCGACAGGACAAAAACAAAGGGTCTGTTTGGCACGCGCATTGATCTTACAACCTTCGATCATTGTAGCAGATGAAGCACTGAACGGTTTAGATATGGCAATGCGCTCACAAATCATCAACCTGATACTGGAACTTCAGGAAGAGATGGGCGTTTCATTTATCTATGTATCGCAACATATCGGTGTAATCAAACACATTACCGATAAAGTAATAGTGATGCACGATGGAGAGGTGGTTGAAATGGGCTATACCGAAGAGGTGTTAACCCGCCCACAGCACCCGATTACTCAACGCTTAGTTGAAAGCCATTTTAACAAAGCGCCAATTACTGTCGGCAAGTAATGATGACACCATCTTTAACCCAGTTGATCCGCCATACTAGCCAGCCGATTGCGCGCGATGTGCGAATTTACCTAGTGTGTCTGACAATTTTTATTCTCTACAGCGCTTTTCATTTTATCGCGATTGGTGAACGCCATGAATACAACGTTCATCTTTATATCAAACCATTTTTTGATGCACTGATGATTACGGTTGCTTTGGCAGCTACAGGTTATTTCTTTGTACTGCTCGCCAGGCGCGAACCCCATCCGCTCAAAGCCTATTGGCAACTGTTTTTGCTGCCAATTAAGCATTGGCGGGAAACACTGAACTTACTGATCCTAACTCTGGCTATCTCGGTGGTGCTGTCGATTTATACCACGCTCAAGTCACTGATTCCCATGATAGTCCCTTTTTATATCGATCCCTGGCTGGCCAAAATTGATTATTTCATCCATTTCGGCCATATGCCGTGGGAGTTGACTCATGCACTATTTTCCTCTTCAGCCGCCGCCGCTGTAATTAATTTTTTATACAACGTCTGGTTTTTTATTATGTGGAGCTTTTTGATCACCTTTATGTGCTGGGTGACCCGTCCTCAGCTGCGCATGCAGGTATTAATTAGTTTTTGCTTAGTCTGGATTGTGAATGGCATTATTGGTGCAACCATACTTTCATCGGTAGGTCCCTGCTACTACAATTATCTCTACCCTCATTTGGAAAGTTTTTCCCAGTTGGTGGCGATTCTGAAAGAACAGGATGAATTACTTCTGGCTGACAACAACTTTTTCAATATCTGGGCGGTGAAAACTCAGCAAGATTTGTGGCAAAGCTATATCACATCTTCTAACGGTTTTGGGGATGGTATTTCTGCAATGCCAAGTATGCATGTTTCCATCACTACCTTAATTGCCTTGTCTTTAAGACGCTGCCATAAGCTCTTGGGCTGGCTTGGCTGGCTATATGTCGCCATTATTGAGCTGGGTTCAGTACATCTCGCCTGGCACTACGCAATTGATGGTTATTTGGCCATAGGCATGACTCTACTACTCTGGGTTTTGGTAGGAAAATGGGTAACCCTGAAGGAAAACCGACAAATAACAACTTCAGCCATATAACACGTTATTTCCCGTCAACAAATACGCTGAATTGTTAAAAATAATGATGAAAATGGTAAAGGTTTGACGAATTAAATTTCTCATAATTCACAGAGTTAGATTTACTCACTGAGTTTAAAACATCTTATCCACAGAAATTGTGGATAAGATGAATAATAGACACAAAAAAGCCATCGTATAGCGATGGCCTTTTTGTTTTCAACGAACAGCTCATACTATCGTTTACTGTGCATCTGGGCTAAGCAAATCATCTTTTGCGGCATTTAGATACTGAACCATCGACCAATAAGTCAGAATGGTTGCCACATAAATAGTGAAGTAACCCAACCAAACCATCCACTCCTGGTGATGCCAGATCAGTGCAAGGAGCGCCACCATCTGAGTTGCGGTTTTTACTTTACCAATCCAGGAAACGGCGACACTGGCACGTTTACCGATTTCAGCCATCCATTCGCGCAAAGCAGAAATAATAATTTCACGGGCAATCATAGTGATAGCCGGAACCGTGATCCAGAAAGAGTGAAAATGTTCAGTAATTAAGATCAGAGCTGAAGCGACCAGCACCTTATCTGCCACAGGATCGATAAAAGCACCGAATCGTGACGTTTGATTAAGCTTACGTGCCAGCATACCATCCAACCAATCGGTCACGCTGGCAATAGCAAAGACCAAAGCCGAAGCAAATGGAGCCCAATCGTATGGCAGATAAAAGACCACGACAAAAACCGGGATCAAAAATAATCGAATAAGAGATAAAATGTTTGGGATAGTAAAACGCATATGCTTCGCTCTAGTAAATGGCGCTGTTATGGTGATCGATTTCTTCTATTGTTTCAATGCCTGATGAATATTTTCTGCAAGAGTGCGACTGATCCCCGGTACTTTGGCGATTTCTTCTACAGTTGCCCGCTTCAACTCCTGCAATCCCCCCATATATTTAAGCAATGCCTGCCTACGTTTCGGGCCGATACCTTCAATGCCTTCCAGCGAACTGGTACGCCGGGTTTTTCCTCGTTTGGCCCGGTGACCTCCAATCGCATGGTTATGGCTTTCATCGCGAATATGCTGGATAAGGTGTAGCGCAGGTGCATCACTGGGTAAATTAAACTCATCACCCTCTACAGTAATCAAGGTTTCCAACCCGGGCTTGCGTGTCACCCCTTTAGCAATACCAATAAGTAGCGGACGTTTTGGCCAGTCACTCCAACAGCGAGAGATGGTTTCATAAGCGCGTGACAACTGCCCTTTTCCGCCATCGATGAATACGATGTCAGGGATCTTTTCCACATCCTGCTGTTTTTCATAGCGGCGAGTCAACACCTGCTCCATTGCAGCATAATCATCGCCGCCAGTAATTCCGCTGATATTATAGCGCCGATATTCCTGCTTCAGTGGCCCTTCCTGATCAAATACCACGCAAGAAGCAATAGTGCTTTCCCCCATGGTATGAGAAATATCAAAGCATTCCATACGCTGAATCGAATCGATATTCAGCGCGGCCTGCAACTCATTAACCCGCTGGTGAATGGTTAATTTAGAGCTATGTTTTGTCGTAATCGCAGTACGGGCATTGGTATTAGATAACTTGAGATAACGGCCACGAGCCCCACTCGGATTTACCAGGAACTGGATATTACGCCCAGCAATCTCGCTTAATGCAGAAGAAAGTGCAGAATCATCCACTAGGTTGGCATTAACAATAATTTTAGCCGGTAGTACCCGCCCTTCACTTTGCGACAGATAATATTGGTTAACGAAACTTTCAAACACCTCTTCAGTTGGCGTATTGAGCGGGATCTTTGGAAAATAGCTGCGACTACCCAGGATCTTGCCCTGCCGAATCATCAGAAGATGAACACAAGTCATGCCAAAATCATGCGCAAAACCGATGACATCAATATCATCCATACTGTCTTCAGATACAAACTGCTGCTCTTGAACCCTTCGAATCGCCTGAATCTGGTCACGGTACTTAGCCGCATGTTCGAAATCGAGTCGCTGGCTGGCGGCTTCCATCCGTTCAACTAGCTGATTCAGCACCTGATTATCTTTACCTTTCAGGAATAATTTCAGATGCTGCAACAATTCACCGTACTCATCATCAGAAACCAAGCCCACAACACAAGGCCCTGCACAACGGCCAATCTGATACATCAGGCATGGGCGAGTGCGGTTGGCATACACCGTATCTTCACATTGTCGAACCGGAAATATCTTCTGCATCAAATGCAACGTTTCGCGCACCGCACCAGAATCAGGATAAGGGCCAAAATACTCCCCTTTTTTTTTCTTTGCACCGCGATGAATCGACAAACGCGGGTGTTTGTGCTGACTGATGAAAATATAGGGATATGATTTATCATCACGTAACAGTACGTTGTATTTCGGTAAGTACTGCTTGATGTAGTTATGCTCAAGAATCAGAGCTTCGGTTTCGGTATGCGTTACCGTGACATCGATTTTCGCAATGTGAGAGACCAGAGCACGCGTTTTTTCCCGATCAACAGTTTTGCGAAAGTAGCTAGAAAGGCGCTTTTTTAAATCTTTGGCTTTGCCGACATAAATAACCTCAGACTCGGCGTTATACATACGATAAACGCCGGGCTGACTGGTTACTGTCTTAAGAAAAGAAGAGGAATCAAACCGTTCAGACACTATAAACTCTCGGTATCGAGTATCCCGTGTCGAATCGCTAAATGGGTCAGTTCTACATCGCCATTAATATCCAGTTTGGCAAACAGACGATAACGGTAGCTGTTGACGGTTTTCGGGCTCAGATTCAGTTGCTCCGAGATTTCCGTTACCTTCTGCCCTTTGGTGATCATCATCATGATCTGCAGCTCACGCTCAGAAAGGTCAGCAAACGGATTTTCCGATGCCGGAGAAAATTGGCTGAGTGCCATCTGCTGCGCAATTTCAGGAGAAATGTATCGCTGGCCACTATTCACAACGCGAATGGCATTGACCATCTCATCCGGAGCCGCACCTTTAGTTAAATAACCAGCAGCACCCGCTTGCATTACTTTGGTCGGAAACGGATTTTCTGTGTGAACAGTTAAAACAATAATGCGAACATCTGGATTGTATCGCAAAATTTTCTTTGTCGCTTCAAGACCACCGATACCGGGCATATTCATGTCCATCAGCAGTACATCAGCATGATTATTACGGCACCATTTTACCGCTTGTTCACCGCTGTCAGCTTCCCCTGCGACACTCATTCCACGGACGTCTTCAATAATACGTCTTATCCCTGTGCGAACCAGCTCGTGATCATCAACCAGGAAAACACTAATCAAGCTTGTATCTCCGAATTCATTTGGCTCAACACAGCACTTCGAATCTGCTATACATGATCTCGAAGCGCAATTAGCCTGACTATGAGCCTAAAACCGTTGGGAATCAAGCAAATAATCATAAGGTAAATATTTATATAACGATTCAGGCAGTTATAATAGTGTGATTAAACTTAAATATGCGGTATATCTCATAACCTGCCCTTGTTGGGGATTATATCAATAAGATGACAAATGTCATAAGGGGATTCTCAAAAATGAAGCAAAACAGCGTACTGTTGCACTACTCTTTTTCTGAGATGACCCATTGAACGAAGCATTATGCCGAGATAATGGTTTTATCCTCACCCGCCATGCGCGCGATATCGGCACTCAGACGCAAATTGAATTGTGGGTAAAAACAGGGTCAGGCGCCCGACTACTCCAGATACATGGAGAGCGGCCGGTCTGTTTTATCCCGCAAAGCGCTGAACAACAAGTCAGACAACAGATAAGCGTTCCTTTCCTGGTAGAATACAGATCTCTGCCGCTAAAAAGCTTTGATCAACAAGCACTGTGTGGCTGCTACTTCGATACCATCAAGCAGGCTTCTCAGTTTGTCCAACGGTTAAATCAGGCCAATATTGAGGTGTATGAGAGTGATATTCGCCTGGCTGACCGCTATCTGATGGAACGTTTTATTCAAGGCAGCCTGGAATATATCGGAGACGAGCAAGCGCAAAACAGCTATGCCCGAGTCAGTCAGGTGCGGTGTAAACCGGCCGATTATATTCCGCAACTCAGTATGGTTTCGCTGGATATCGAGTGCTCAGAAAAAGGAATTCTCTATTCTATCGGCCTCGATAGTGAACTGGATTCGCGGGTGATCATGGTTGGCAAACCGCAACCTGTAGGTAGTGAGCTGAACATTCAGTGGGTAGAAACTGAAAAGGAGCTGTTGCTGGCCCTTAATCAATGGTTTCACCAATATGATCCGGATGTGATTATTGGCTGGAGCGTAATCGAATTCGATTTCCGCCTGCTTGACAAGCGCGCCACCTATTACAACCTGCCACTAACCCTTGGCCGTGCGCAGCAAAACCTGTATTTTCGCCAGTCAGAACGTTCCAATCAGAGTTTTATTTCGATTCCAGGCCGGGTTGTTCTCGATGGCATCGATACCTTAAAGACCGCAACCTACCAGTTTCCTTCGTGGTCACTGGAAAACGTAGCGCAAACCTTACTCGGTGAAGGCAAAGCAATTCATAATGTTCATGATCGCATGGCCGAAATCAATCAGATGTATCGCTCGGATAAGCCGTCTTTGGCGAAATATAACTTACAGGACTGTCGCTTAGTCACACGCATATTCCAGCAAACACACCTACTCGACTTTGCTATTCAACGTTCCCGTTTAACCGGGCTGGAATTAGATCGCGTCGGTGGCTCTGTTGCCGCATTCACCAATCTCTACCTGCCAAGACTGCATCGGGCCGGTTATATAGCCCCCAATCTGCTCAGCGAGAACTGGCAGGCCAGTCCCGGCGGCTACGTCATGGATTCAAAACCTGGACTGTACGATTCGGTATTGGTGCTCGATTATAAAAGCCTTTATCCTTCGATTATCCGCTCATTTCTGATTGATCCACTAGGATTGGTTGAAGGCTTAATGCTGCCAGTCGGTAATGATCAAGATAGCGCTGTCCCTGGTTTCCGCGGTGGCCAATTCCACCGCCAGCAACATTTTTTACCCGGCATGATAGAGCAACTGTGGCACGCCCGGGATTTGGCAAAGCAGGCAAAAGATCAGCCGCTATCGCAAGCGATTAAAATCATTATGAATTCATTTTATGGTGTACTTGGTGCAGCCGGATGCCGCTTCTTTGATGTCCGGCTGGCGTCAAGCATCACTATGCGCGGCCATGAAATCATGCAAAAAACCCGAACTTTGATTGAAGAACAAGGCTATCAGGTAATTTACGGCGACACCGACTCCACGTTTGTTTCCTTAGGCCAACCTTTTTCTGCCACAGATGCTGACCGATGTGGTAAACAGCTAGCCGAACAGATAAATCAATGGTGGCAGCAATACTTAGCCGATAAGTTTGGCTTAACCAGTTGCCTGGAAATTGAATATGAAACCCATTATCAACGCTTTTTGATGCCAACCATTCGCGGTGCCGAAACCGGGTCAAAAAAACGCTATGCGGGAATGATCGAACGAGCCGACGGTACAACAAAACTAGTTTTTAAAGGGCTGGAGAGTGTTCGAACGGACTGGACCGATCTTTCGCACACTTTCCAACGTGAGCTCTACCAACGGATATTTACCCATCAGCCGGTGGAAAGTTATGTGCGAGATTTTGTTGAAAAGACCCAAAATGGCAAGTTTGATGCAGATTTGGTGTACCGCAAACGACTACGTCGCCGCTTGAGTGAGTATCAAAAAAACGTTCCGCCGCAGGTTAAAGCCGCCCGAATGGCCGATGAAATTAATCAGCAGTTAGGCCGTCAGTTGCAGTATCAGAACAGAGGGGTCATAGAATATGTGATCACTCTGGCCGGGCCACAGCCCAAAGAGTATCAATCTGACCCGATTGATTACGACCATTATATCGATAAGCAGCTCAAGCCAGTTGCTGATGCAATTCTGCCCTTTATCGGCCTGCAATTTGATGATCTGACCAAACCACAGCTTGGGCTATTTTAACCGATCTTGAATTCGGTTTTCTTATACTCTTCCACCAGCCAATGACCAAAATTGTCGAGCAGGCCTATCACCGAGCGTTTAGGAATCACTTTATTACGCAACAACAACCCCAATCGGGAAATTTCGACCTGCTTTTCCGGGTGGTAAATAAGGAAAGCATCGCCGCACTCCCGCGGATCGTCATACCAGTTTTTATCCCGGTACATCACCACACTATAAGCCGCTCGCAGCAATTTTTTCGCCACAAGCTGTTGGGCAGTAATCTGCTCGGCTTCACTTTGTGCTTTGGCTATTTTGTCGCGATACCAGACAAGACGATCAGCGATATCCATATTCCAGTATTTGGCAATCTCCCAGCTCGGCTCATAATCACCAAAACACTCCGCAAGGTTTTGCCCATAGATACAAATGGCACAGTGGCGTAGTAAGAATCCCCAGGAGAACAGGCTGTCGAGTGAAGCGATTTCTTTAACCTGCGCAGTTTGAATATGAAGATCAGTAATAAACGGATATCGCGACTGGAAACGCCAACGAACCGTATTGAGTAAGGTTGCCCGATTCTGCTCAAAATCGCGTAGCGTCACTACTACCACATCCAAGTTTGAGTAGCCTGGTTGGGCGGTTTTACGCGCAACACTGCCATACAGATAAACGCTATGCAGATTGTTACCCAATCCCGAACGTAAATACTGAATCAGCTCGTAAACAGCGGGCTGATATTGTTCCTGTAGCGGCTCTGCACCATCAATAACGGATAACGGCATGACGTAAAATAGACTTCATTAGAAAAATGGATCAGGCTTCATCTTCTATTAACATAAACCAATGATCAAGATATTCCGTATTTAACCAACAGATTCAATCGAATGGGTGAATCTGTTGGAATCTCACAACTTAGAAAGCAGATATGCTAACGTTTGATTATGCATATATAAAAGTGACTAATAGTAATAGATGCCAAAAATAAAAGCATGGGAGTTTGAAACGTTTCCGGTCGGAGATATTGAATCTCAACGAATCAGTTTTTCTATTGATGATCATGACTTCTTTATGATTTTTACACCGCTGATTGAAGATTATGAATATATTCAAGATCGTGCACTCACCGCTGGATTTTCTATACCGGATAGAAGCTACGATGTTAAATTTGATCGGGCGGAGAATTTCATTACTGGTAATTTCTATTCACCCCCACATAAGACATTCACCCCAATGACACCCGGAAAAATGAAAAGGCTTGGATTAGGTATCTATCAAATCATTAACTTTCATTGCACGGTTTCTGGCGCACAAGTCTATTTTGCTTCAGCAGAAAACAGGGGACTAAAGAAATTTTATGATCGCCTTGCGAAGAGATATGCTGATCAATTAAACTACCAAGTACTAACTGATTTAGGTGATGAAGGGCTTGATTATGCAATCAAAACATCAAAGTTCATCAGGTAAAACCCGTGAACGGAAAATAGCTGCAATGCGCAAGCTTAAAGAAGCATATGATTTAGCAAAGGCATCTGGCACTATCAAATCATATAAAGTGACCCCTCAAGATTAGAAACACCGACCCGCGTTGGTGTTTTTCATTTATAGCATCTCAAAGACATTCTTCCCTGCTTCAGCACAAGTCAGTGATATTTGATGCGGATATATTCCTTTTTCTCCCCACCTTTAGTTATAATGGCGCCGCTAATTTCAGTTTAGGAAACCACATAAATGCCAAAGGCAAGTGATATTAAAAAAGGCTTTGCAGTCAGCCTTAACGGAAAAATTCTGCTAGTAAGAGATATCGACATTACCACCCCAGGTGGCCGTGGCGGTTCGAAAATTTACAAGTTCCGTTTTAAAGATCTGACTACAGGCGCAAAAGTAGAAGACTCATTCAAGAGTGATGAGCTACTTGAAACCGTTGATATGTACAAACGTGCATCTTCGTTTTCTTATATTGATGGCGACGACTACATCTTCATGGATAATGAAGACTACTCTCAATACATCTTCAAAAAAGATGATATTGAAGATGAGTTAGATTTCATCAACGAAGACATCAAAGGTCTTTTTGTTATTCTGGTTAATGGCCAGGCTGCTACAATCGAACTGCCAGCGGCAGTTGAACTGGTAATTGAAGAAACTGATCCGTCAATCAAAGGGGCATCAGCTTCTGCTCGTACCAAACCAGCGCGTTTAACTACTGGCTTGGTTGTACAAGTTCCTGAATATATCTCGTCTGGTGAACGTATTATCGTTAATACGACTGAACGTAAATTCATGAGCCGGGCATAAGCCAATGAGCCAGCAACTAAGCTACGATGACGTTATCGATATCGCCTACGAGATCTTTTATGAGATGGCAGAAGATAACTTAGAGCAGCCACAACTCGGTCAGTATCAGGCAGATTTTGATGAGCTTGGTGCCGCTGTTGCGGTTGATCTTGCAGACGACTGGGAAGGCCATGTTGGTTTTACAGTGGATGCGGAATCGTATGCAGAAATCTGTATCGGCTTGGTTGATGAACAACAACAAGCGCTCGAAACACTTTTCGCGCGCTTGTTGATCAGCCGGGATGCGGATGAAAAATTCTGCCATATTCTCTGGCAACGCGACCAGTAATCGCTGACTTTTACCGTATATGAACTGGATAGACCATTTATCCATAAGACTCATATATAATCCATGCCAATTTAGGCCATAAATGAATCACTATGTATTTATCACCGTATTTTTCAAGTAACAACAAAGCGTTTCAATTCACCCGTCAGCAGGCAAGCCACTTTGCTAAAAAAGTTGCCGGCGACTTTAACCCTATTCACGATGAAGATAACAAACGTTTTTGTGTACCAGGCGATCTCCTTTTTGCGGTTCTGCTGCAAAAAGAAGGGGTAAGCCAACGCATGCAATTCAATTTCTCAGGCATGGTTTCTGATGGTATTGAACTGCATATTGAAAATAAGTGCGATAAAGAAAGTGCGGTTGTTGACCAAAATGGCAAAGAATACTTGCACATGAATCGTGAAGGCGAAGTCAGCCATGATGCTGAATTTATCCAACACATTGTAACCAGCTATGTGCAGTTCTCGGGAATGAATTTCCCGCACATCATGGTTCCTCTGATGGAAGAGCAGCAAATGATGATTAACTGCGAGCGTCCTTTAGTGATCTATGAAAGCATGGAAGTCGAGTTTGAACGCCTTGATCTGACCAATCCAGAGGTTCACTACACTGGTTCTAGCTTTGATGTAAATGGTAAACGTGGTGTGGTCACCATGAATTTCGAATTCAAAGAAGGTGATCTGACTATCGGCAAAGGTGTCAAACGTATGGTGATGAGTGGCCTGAAACCATACAGTGAAGAAGGCATCGAAGCGTTAGTGAAACGTTTTAATGATCGTAAAGCCTACTTCCTTGACTTATTCGAACAAGAAGCCGCATAATTAGGTTTAACTATTTGATTTTCTTAATGCCTTATCAGTTTTTGATAAGGCATTTTTATATCCAGCGTCTGACACTAATTTTATACCCCAGATACTCTTCACCAAAGCGCACCTCTAATGCCCTTTCTTCCGGAATAATCTGAAATCGGTTCATATAGGCAATAAATCCCCATAAACCAAGAATCATCGATACATTTCCCAATACCAAACCTTCACACATCAGTAGCAACAGCAGACCTAAATACATAGGATTACGCGATACACGGTAAACCCCACTGGAAACCACACTACTTGCGTTGTGTGGGTTGGTCGGATGAACGGTCGTTTTCGCTTTACGAAAATCCCAGATTGCGTGCAGGCCGAAGTAGCCGGACGCACAAAAACACAAAGCAGCGAAAACGTATCGAGTTGGTGAATCCACCGACATTACCGGAATAAAACTATCCAATAACCAAATAATAATAGCGGCAACCACGAAGACAACAATAGGGATAACTTTTAGTTCCAGGCGATGCATCAACTGATCCTTTTTAAATAATTCTGAGAAAACTGAGGGAAAATGCGGTTTATTGAGCATACAAAAAAGGTAGCCATAAAGACTACCTTTTCAATCACATCTGATAAAATTTAACCCAGATGTGTCAACAAAGCCTGAATTGGGTGTTTCGGTTTGATATGTTCAAAACGCTTCACCTGGCTACGACAAGAATAGCCCGTCACTAAGCAGCGCTCGTGAGGAAGCTTATCGAAATTGCCTTTCCAGCTCAGGTTGTAAATATCGCGCGACATTTCAAACTTATCGGTTTCGTGGCCGAAAGTACCTGCCATACCACAACAGCCAACAGCTACGGGGTCAAGCTTAGCACCGAAATAAGCAAAAATTTCAATCCACTCTTTTTCGGTATTTGGCAGCTTGGTTTTTTCCGTACAGTGCGCAAACAGATACCAAGGAGTAGCGTTTTCTTCAGCAGCAACGAAATCGGCTAAGCGTGGTTTCATCCATTCATGCACAGTCAGTACATCGAAGTTGCCACGTTTATCACCCAATACTTCGTCATATTCATCGCGATAACAAAGTACCAGCGCCGGGTCGACACCCACCATTGGAATACCCAACTTAGCCACTTCGACTAAAAACTCAGCAGTAGTCTGAGCCGTCTTAGTAAATTGGCCAAGGAATCCTTTGATATGCTGAGCTTTACCATTCGGTTTAAATGGCAACAGAATTGGCTGTTTACCCAGTTTCAAGGTCAGGGAAATAAAATCATCCACCACATCCGCTTCATAATAACTGGTAAACGGATCCTGAACGATAATTACGTAATTATCGCGTTTTTCTGGTGTAATCTGACGCAAGCCTTCCAGATTAAAACTCACTACCGGTTTCTGCTGAACTCGTTTCGCCAACGTTGGTACCGACAATAGCGGAGTATCACGATAGCCAACGGTTTTCTCGGTCAGCGTTGCTACCCATTTCTGTTCAATCACACCATTGACTAAACGCGGGGCTTTGGCCATCAGCGGTAACATGGTTTCGATATTCGCCACCAGATAATCTTTTGCCGGGCGCTGATAACGTGAGTGATAGATATTCAGAAAACGAGCGCGGAAACTAGGTACGTCGACTTTAATCGGACACTGTGTCGCACACGCTTTACACGCCAGACAACCATTCATCGCCTCATACACTTCGTGAGAGAAGTCATACTCATCGCTCTTCTTGATGGAATTGCGCACACGATCAATCAGCGTTTTAATGCTGAATGAATCGTTTAGTGTCTGTTTTTCCAAATCAAGGATATCAATCCCCTGCTCACTTAACTGGCGCAACCATTCACGCACCAATCCAGCACGGCCTTTCGGTGAATGACGACGATCGGCAGTCACTTTCATCGAAGGACACATTGGGGAACTGGTGTCGTAGTTAAAACACAGGCCATTCCCGTTACACTCCATCGCAGCTTTAAAGCTGTCACGAACCTGTACCGGGATCTGACGGTCAAAATAACCACGTTTGGTGTCCGAAACTTTAACCAGTTCAGTATCCGATTCCAGTGGAGTACAGATTTTACCCGGGTTCATCTTGTTATCCGGATCGAAAGCGGCTTTAACCCGGCGCAGTTCAGTGAACAACTCTTCACCAAAGAATTCCGGACCGTATTCAGAACGGAAACCTTTACCGTGCTCACCCCACATCAGGCCGCCATATTTAGAAACCAGCTTCACCACTTCATCGGAGATTTCCTGCATCATCAGTTCTTGCTGAGGATCGCACATATCTAACGCGGGACGCACGTGCAGAACACCTGCATCAACGTGACCAAACATACCGTAGGCCAATTGTTTGGAATCAAGTAGCTCGCGGAATTCAGCAATGAAATCAGCCAGATTTTCGGGCGGAACACAGGTGTCCTCAGTAAACGGTACCGGTTTAGCCGCACCTTTCGCCGCACCTAGCAAGCCTACCGCTTTCTTACGCATAGCATAAATACGGTTGATGCTGGCTAAATCAGTACAGACCTGATAACCAATAATGCCGCCTTCCTGAGTTTTCAACATTTCATCCAGACGTGCGGATAAACTTGCTACCTGCTGATCGATCTCTTCCTGGCTTTGTCCGGCAAATTCAACAATATTGATACCGAGCATTTCGACGCCCGGGACATCAGTCAGCAAATCACTAACGCTGTGCCAGACAATATCCTGCTTAGCCAGATTCAATACATTCGAGTCAACCGTTTCAACCGACAATGCATCTGCTGCTACCATCACTGGTGCACTGCGCAACGCAGAATCGAACGAGTTATATTTGATATTCACCAAAGTCCGTGCCTGGGGAATACGCATCAGGTTAAGTTTTGCTTCAGTAATAAACGCGAGAGAACCTTCTGCACCACACAAAACACGAGTTAAATCAAACTGATCACTCTCTTCATTCAAGGCATTTTTTAAATCATACCCAGTCAGAAAACGGTTGAGAGGTGGAAACTTAGCCACGATCTGCTCGCGCTTTTCACGACATACCGCTTCAGTTACTGCATATGCGTTAGCAGCATAAGTACCGGCTTGCGGCACTCCTTGGGAAAGATCGGATTCAAGGATAGAACCATCAGCAAATACCGCTTGTAGTGACAATACGTGATCAGAAGTCTTCCCGTATTTTAGCGAACCCTGGCCGGATGCATCGGTATTGACCATACCGCCGAGAGTGGCGCGGTTACTGGTAGACAGTTCCGGTGAGAAAAAGTAGCCATACGGGCGAACAGCATCATTCAGTTGGTCCTTTATTACACCAGCCTGAACACGAACCCAGCCTTCCTGCTCATTAATTTCAAGAATTTGGTTCATATGGCGGGATAAATCAACCACCACACCTTTGGTTAATGCCTGACCGTTAGTACCGGTACCACCTCCACGCGGAGAAAAAGTCACCGTCTTATATTGTGGCTTAACGCTCAATTTACCAATCAAAGCAACGTCTTCAGTTGATTTTGGTAAAATTACGCCTTGTGGTAATTGTTGATACACACTATTGTCGGTAGACACGGCTAGACGACTAGAATAAGTCGTTTCGATATCGCCGCTAAATCCGGAATTCTCGAGTTCTTGTAAAAAGCTTAATACAACCGGATCGACGTCGGATTGCTTATGAAGTCTAGGTAACATTGCTTCCTGCCCCTGATTTGCTGAATCCAAACAGCACTGGGTTATTAGTCGTACACCCTGTTACACCACGTATCAGGGGTATTTGTTTGAGTTGCGTCACTTTACAACATTTGCAACAGTGAGCAAAACAGAATATCAATATAAAAAATGTAAATTGATAAATCGTATTAACGGATAATCTCATGAGAAAAAATAAAGTTGTTACTACTGAGGATATTTTACTTAAGCTGTGTCAATCGGTTTCCGGGGTGTTGAGTGTAGCGACACAATCGAATGTCACTTATTCAGCCATGGTGCAGAAAATCACTAAAACCTCATTAAAACCGGATTATGGCTGTTTTGTCCTGTTTGATGGTGGTTTCTCCGGACTGGTGGTTATCAACTTCACCGCAAAAGCGTCATTAGAGCTGTACACTCGTTATATGCGCCACATGGGAATGCCGGAAGATGAATTGGCCATTGCCCATACATCGGATGAAGTGGGCGATGTATTAGGCGAACTGATGAACCAATTGGTTGGTGACTTTACCAATAAGGTGCGCAAGGAACTGCAGACTCACATTACGCAGAACCAGCCCAAAATGATTGCCCTTAATAAGCAGGTTAACCTGTCAGTTGATACCAATCTGGATCGCCCGCAAGCCCGCCGCGTCACTTTTTCGACCGAAAACAACAATATTTTCTACTTAGAACTGGCGATGGATAAAACCGAATTTATCCAATTGGAAGACTTTGATGTCCAGGATGACGAATCACCGGATTCAATTCTAGAAGCAGAAAGAGAACGCATGAATGGCGGCACTCCTGAGGCATCGGAATCTCCATCTAATGACGACAGTGATGACCTGCTCGCTTCTTTAGGACTGTAATTTATCTATCCTTTTAAGCCGATGTTTGCCTGCAAATATCGGCTTCACCTGACCAGCTCCCCTTTCTATTTTTTCTGACAAAAGTTAGAATAGCCGACTAAATTTTTATTAAGAAAGTACCTGTCAGCGTAATGAATAAGCAGAAAGCGCTAAAGAAAATTGCAAAATGCCTGGAACTTGGTAACTCAGCCAATGTTAACGAGGCAGCCAATGCGATCAAAATGGCACACCGTCTTATGCTCAAATATGGTCTGGATAAAGACGATATTGAATTCATTAAGATGGGAAAAACCCAGTCGACACACCTGCTCCCAGCCAGTATCAGCAGTAATCTGTTACGTATCATTCGTGGTATTAACACAAAATTTGGGGTTGAAGCCGTTCTGCTTAACCACAAAGGCTTAAAACGAGTTGAATTCATCGGAGAAGCGGATCGCGCCATCTTTGCAGCATTCGCCTTTGATATTATTTATCGCGAATTGAATGAACATACCGGCCAATTCCGCAACAGTTTTTCCGGTAGTGGTACCCCAACCACCGAAGTTACCCGCAGGGTAAACTCATTTGTCAGTGGCTGGATTGAAGGCGCATTAGAAAAACTGCCCGTGATCACGCCCGACGAAGATTCAGTCAATAAGATCAACAACTATATTGATAAAGAGTTTGAAAACATCGATCGCGAAACCTTTAAAAAGCAATTGAAAGAAGCAATGAAGGCAATTACCGCCGATTATGAAGTTGGCCTGAAGAAAGGACGTAAAATTTCTGTCAATAAACCGATCGATGGTGCGCAAAGGCCAAAACTACTGAAATAATAAAGATAGCAAGTGTACGCAACCAACCCTATTGGAGTATTTAGCGTGAAAAAATTAACGATTGCATGTTCTATCATCGCCCTTTTAACTGGCTGTCAGGCGACACAACGTCAGAATGCCACCACTGGCGAAACCGAAACAAACTCGGCAACTAAAGGGGCAATTATTGGTGCCATTTCTGGCGTAGCCCTAGGTATCGCAACTGGCGATAACGCCAAAGAACGGCGCAAAAATGCCTTAATCGGTGCGATTGGAGGTGGTGCGATTGGCGGTGGTGTCGGTTACTATTTTGACCAACAAGAAGCGGCGTTACGTCAAAAACTATTAAATTCCGGCGTTCAAGTTACCCGTGTCGGTGAAAATGAATTGCTGTTACGCATGGAAAACGGTATCGGTTTTGACACCAATTCATACCAGTTAAACAGCTCAATTCACAACACCCTGAGCGGTGTCGCTACTATTCTGGTTGAATACCCGAATACCAGCCTGGTAATTGAAGGTCATACCGACAGCACGGGTAGCGATACGACTAACCAGGTGCTTTCTGAGCGACGTGCCGAGTCCGTCCGTAGTTATCTGGTCTCTCAAGGTGTGGCTGCAGGCCGGGCTATTTCACGCGGATACGGTGAACGCGTGGCCTTATGTAGCAACGATACCGCAGCCGGTCGTGCTTGTAACCGCCGTGTCGAAATCCAGATTCTTCCACTACAATAACAACACTCGGCCTTTGATCACAGGACAGAATTTGTTTTGAAGTTTGTCATTACCATTACTACTGTTCTGTTTGCCTGGTCGGTTAACGCCGCTGGCATTGATGATCTGAAACATAAAGCGAGCCTGCGTGATCCGCAGGCTCAGTATGATCTTGCTCTGCATTATTTAAATGGTATTGATGTTGAACCCTCTGCCGAACAAGCTCAATATTGGTTCGAACTAGCGGCTGAAAATGGCAATAGCGCTGCCCAGACAGAATTAATTAAACTGTTACTTAAGTCCCCGACTCCGGAAGAGTTCGAGCAAGCACTTTATTGGTTAACACAGCAGGCTGTCAATGGTGATATCCCGGCCAGGGCTAAAATTGCCAAAGTCAGCGAACAGTATGCGGACCAATTAGCGCCCGACTCACTAGCTCTAATCTGGTACCGGGTTGCCGGACAGACGTCAACTCAGGCTGAAGAGAAGTACGCCCAACTACTAGAAAATCGCTTTAATCAACGCCGCCTTAAACAGGTCTCTCAGCTAGAACAGCTAGATAGTGCTTTTGAACAAAGCCATTCTGATACACTTATCGCCGAACCGGCTGCTGAACCTTCATCCGGAACCATTAGCTCTGATCATGTCACTATCAGTCTGATCATTATAACGGCAATCGGAACCCTGTTATTTCTGGCCCACAGTAAACGTCGCCGTAACCGGGCTAATCAAGCACAACAAGATACGCTGGCGGAGTTAAACAAAAAGTTACGCAACCAAAACCGCAGCGAACAACAGCTACGAGCTCAGCTTACGACCCTCATCAAACAATATAAAAAATTACAGGCACAAACCCAGGGCCAGCCGCAAACCAAAATTTCGGACACTCACAGTAAAATTACTACGGCCTGCACGTTATTCGGTTGTGAAAAGACATCGATTCCAGATGAAACAGTGCTCAAGCAGCGCTATCGCCAGCTAAGTAAGATCTATCACCCGGACGCTGGCGGCAACTCCGCCGCTATGGCCCAACTGAACCAGGCATTTAAACTGCTGATCGCCGCCCGTAAAGCGCAAAGCAAATAACAACAAGCCCACCTGGTTGTTCACCGCATGAACATCTTGATCGCCCTCTCAATTGCGAAACTTACCATTCACACCCTGTTAACACTTATGTAATAATTCACGCGCAAACTCTATTGCGTTCTTCATTCACAATGTTGGAGGAATTATGTTTAGCATTGAAGGAACCTGTGACTGGTGTAAACAACCTGCATTACTGATGCGCCACGACTATATCGATGGCAAACACCATTATTCTTGCAGAAAATGCCACGATTACGCTCGTCTGGATGTTCGTCAGTTCAATCTGGCAGAACTGGCATCACAGCAACGCGCAAGCAGTCGGTTAACATCAGCCAACAAGTAATAAGTTGACGGTAGTAACGACATCACTATTTTCATGGACACTCCGCTTATAGATAAAGCAGTGAGTCGCTACTACTAACAATAAACCTATCTCTATCTTTATCCATTATTTAGCTCAATCTCCCCTTTCGGCTTAGCCTTTTTAAACAATAATATCCGATGGTTTTTGCATCATAAATCTCATGTTTGATCACAAAATTGTTGCTCAAATAAGCAAATTTCACTTGATCAGTACTGCAAAACAAACTACTGTATGAACATACAGCATGTATAAGGGAACAGTGTTATGATTCTTAAACCATTAAGTAACATAGAGCATATCGACCAGCTGAAACTCAAGGCTTCATTTAGTCAGCCTGTCAGTCAATTGCATAATCAACTTGAACAACTGGCATTGCGCCAACAATGGATTATGTTTACTGCACAATGCCCGCACTCAGATATTGTCGAACTTGCAGTTCATCATCACTGTGCAGATAAAATTGTTCACCTCATGCCATCCCGTTATCTATCCGAATGTGATGTGGTCGAAAAGGCGATTCTCTCCAATAACGCCAGTGCCATTGTCGCCAGTAACCGACTAACTCAGCAACAGCAGGAATGGTTAACCACATTGGCTCAACTGCATCACTGCCAGCTATTTTTTATTGAAAGCCAGGCAACTCGTCTGCATTAAACTTATTTGTATTAATAAAAATGGTCAAAAGGTTATTTAAGCAAACGTTTGCTTTTTATATGGCGTAAAAACTCGGTTCTGGTATCATTCGCTCAGCAATTTTTTATCCACTAATACCGTCTCAATGCGACGTTTTATAAACGATAGGAATGTCTTAATGAGCCTTGCAGATCAAGTTCTCGCCGTCAACGACGACCTCCCAATCCGTACTCACCTTCCGGTTCACAGCGGTAAAGTCCGCTCAGTGTATTGGTTAACTGAGGAAGATAGCCAACGCCTTATCAAAGAAAAAGGCTACGATGTTGCTTCCGATGCCCCGCTTGCCATTATGGTGATCAGTGATCGTCTTTCTGCTTTTGACTGCGTATGGCACGCTGAAGGCGGCCTGAAAGGTGTTCCGGGCAAAGGTGCCGCATTGAACGCAATTTCTAACCACTGGTTCAAACTGTTTAAAGACAATGGGCTAGCCGATAGCCACATTCTTGATATCCCGCACCCGTTTGTCTGGATTGTGCAAAAAGCCAAACCAGTGATGATCGAAGCGATCTGTCGTAAATACATTACCGGTTCGATGTGGCGTGCTTATGCAAAAGGCGAAAGAGAGTTCTGTGGCATCCAGCTTCCAGAAGGCCTGGGCAAAGATAAAGTGTTACCGGATTTGCTGATGACACCGTCAACTAAAGGTATTCTAAAAGGTATTCCTGGCGTTCCTGAAGCGGATGATGTGAATATCACCAAAGCTAACATCGAAGACAACTTCGCGGCATTTAACTTCAGCAGAAAAGAAGATATTACTCACTACGAACTGCTACTACGCCAGGGCTTTGAAGTCATCAGCCAGGCACTGGCTAACATCGGCCAGATCTTTGTTGATACCAAATTTGAGTTCGGTTATGTCACCGATTCTCAGGGTGTAGAGAAACTGATCTATATGGATGAAGTCGGCACGCCAGACTCGTCCCGTATTTGGGATAAAGAAGCGTATAATCGTGGTGAAATCGTTGAAAACTCCAAAGAAGGTTTCCGCCAATTCCTGCTTAACTACTTCCCTGACCCAGATATTCTGTTAAACAAAGAGCGTATGCCAGAACGCTTTGCCCTTGCCCGCGACAATGAACTACCGCTGGATGCGATGATGAATGTGTCTAAAACCTACATCAATATTGCAGAAAAAATTACTGGCCAGCCGCTGCATCTAAGCGCTAATCCGAAACAGGAAATTATTGATATTCTGGATAAAGAATACGGCTTAATTGACTAACTAGCGAGTATTTATATATTTATACTCAAACTACTTGGAGTGGCAGGTAGGCGGCAAGTGAGTGAATCCCCATGAGCATAGATAAACTATGTGATTGGGGTGAGCGAACGTAGCCCCTATACAAAAACATAAAGTGCTGCAGCTTCAAGTAGGAAGAGATTCACTGAGCTGAACAACAAACTCTTCCGGGCGGGTGGAATCAAGCCGAACCTGACTTTGGTCTTCAATCTTCTGTACCTGATCTCGCGGCAATTCATAAGGCATGATCAGCTTAAGAGTGGCAATATTGAGCTTCTTAGCCAAACGGATCAGTTCGATAATATTATCTTCATCGCTGTGCTGAGTAGACATTTTGTGCATCGCCGATTCCCACAGCTTCTGCCCGACATCTTTGGCCTTATCATTCTCACTAAACCAATGCAGGCCGAATACCTCGACAAAGGTCCAGTGATGATCACTACATTCACCCAGAAAGTTCGTATAATCAAAAACGATATTGACCGGTGTTACGTCATCCATTCGATTTCTCCTGAAGAGCACGAGGCGTTTGATTTACTATCGACCATCATTTTTTATATAGCAATACAATATAAAAAAATGGTCTTTTATGCCCAGCATTTCGCCTTATCCGCTATATAAAAATCACCTTGTTAACATTTACCGTACAAGCCCTTCATAATATGTGCTTAGTTGATTAATATTTCGCTCAATGAACAAATTCTTCATAAATTAAACTTTCAAAAGCCTTGTTACATAGTTGTTGCATTAGTTTTGTGCGAATTAACAAGTTTGCTTTATTTACAAGCAAATAATCAAGCACTAGACTTTCGTCGCAATCTTAAATTTCAGCGAAAGGCACTCAATGAATAACGACAAACGCCCTCTGTATATTCCCTATGCGGGAACCGCTCTGCTCAGCACTCCATTACTTAATAAAGGCGCAGCATTTACCCCGGAAGAGCGCCGTACTTTCAATCTGGAAGGACTGCTTCCGGAAGTCAACGAAACCATTTCCGAACAGGTAGAACGCGCTTATCGCCAATACTGCAGTTTCGAAAATGATATGGATAAACATATCTATTTGCGCAATATTCAGGATACCAACGAAACCCTGTTTTACCGTTTAGTGCAGAATCACGTTTCTGAGATGATGCCGATTATCTACACCCCAACTGTTGGGGCAGCCTGTGAGAATTTTTCCAATATTTATCGCCGCGGCCGGGGCATTTTCATCTCTTATCCGAACCGCGATCGAATCGATGACCTGCTGAATAACGCCGCCAACCACAACGTGAAAGTCATCGTAGTTACCGATGGTGAACGTATTTTAGGTCTGGGCGATCAGGGGATCGGCGGCATGGGTATTCCTATCGGGAAGCTCTCGCTGTATACCGCCTGTGGTGGCATTAGCCCGGCCTACACGCTGCCGGTGGTCTTGGATGTCGGAACCAATAACCCACAACGTCTGGCAGATCCTATGTATATGGGATGGCGTAATCCACGTATTACCGGCCCTGAATATGATGCCTTTGTCGAAGAATTTATTCAGGCGGCAATGCGCCGCTGGCCACTGGCTCTGATTCAGTTTGAAGACTTTGCACAGAAAAATGCCATGCCGCTATTGGAGCGCTATAAAGATCGTATCTGCTGCTTTAATGATGATATTCAGGGTACTGCTGCTATTACTGTGGGATCATTGATTGCCGCCTGTAAAGCAGCAGGCAGTAGCTTATCTCAGCAGCGGATCGCCTTTTTAGGCGCAGGTTCTGCGGGCTGCGGTATAGCCGAAGCTATCATTGCCCAGATGGTTTCTGAAGGGATTAGTGATCAACAGGCTCGCTCACAGGTTTATATGGTGGATCGCTGGGGCTTACTCCAGGAAGGGATGCCAAATCTGCTCAACTTCCAGCAAAAATTGGTGCAAAAATCAGCCGTGACTGAAAACTGGAACAGTGAAGGATCCGGCTTCTCACTACTCGATGTCATGCGGGAAGCGAAACCAACAGTACTCATTGGCGTTTCAGGGGCTCCGGGGCTTTTCAGCGAAGCCGTGATCAAAGAGATGCACGCACATTGTGAACACCCGATCGTATTCCCGCTATCCAACCCAACCAGCCGGGTAGAAGCAACACCGCAGGACATTCTTACCTGGACCAATGGCCAAGCGTTAGTGGCAACTGGTAGCCCGTTTGCGCCGGTCACGATTAACCATACGACCTATGAAATTGCTCAGTGTAATAACAGTTATATCTTCCCTGGAATTGGCCTGGGCGTGCTGGCGGCAAATGCGACACGAGTTACTACCGAAATGCTGATGGAATCTAGCCGAGCTCTGGCAGAATGTTCACCTTTGGCACTGGAGGGTTCAGGGCCGCTCCTGCCACCACTTGAAGCTATTCATACCGTTTCCAAAAAAATTGCCTTTGCCGTTGGCAAAATGGCCATTCAGCAGGGAGTCGCTCCGGAAATTACCGATGAAGCTCTGGAAAAAGCGATTGAAGCAAATTTCTGGCAACCCGTCTATCGCCAGTATAAACGCACCGCGTTTTAAATAAGCTTGAGTTGATACTCTTAGCTATCAAAGGTATAACTAATGGCCTCTGTTATAGGGGTCATTTTTATTTCTGAGGATAGTATGGATTTTCTGACTGCACCGGGGCAACTGCTTTACCCTTATCTGAACGATATCTCCATCGCATTGATCGCGTGCGCATTGGTTGTCTTTGGCAATGAGATTAACCGTTTTGTTCGTCAGGCGATGCGCCCATACCATTTTATCGTCCGTACACTGACTTTTATCCTGCTTAACGCCTTTGGCTACGGATTTATCATCGTCAAACTTAGCCCTTACCTTGCCCGGACACTTAAGCATTTAGAAAAAGGCATGATGTTTGCTATCGTATTAAGCTGCTTTATTGTTATCGGTTTATGGGCTCAGCGGAACCGACAAATATAAGAATAACTCGGATTGTAGTAGAGATGGATACCAGACTTATCTCCCGGCGGATCAAACAAGGACTTCATTATCTGTTGTTATCAACACTCCTGATCGTGGCCGTGGTTATTGCTATTGATCGCTGGATCTCTCTAGAGACCTATTCAACCATCTACACGCCAACGGATACTCTTCCCCACTATGATGTCGCGGTTGTATTGGGCACCAGCAAGTACCTGGGTAAGCAACTCAACAGCTACTACACCAATCGGATTAACGCTGCGATCAACTTATATCATCATGGCGCATTAAAACACCTGCTATTGAGTGGCGACAACGCCCACCGCTCTTACAACGAACCCTGGACGATGAAGCGTGATTTGCTACGTGCCGGTGTCCCGGAAACCAGCATCGCTCTCGATTATGCCGGATTCCGCACTCTCGATTCGATAGTGCGGGCAAGAAAGATCTTTGATACCAACCATTTTTTGATCATCACTCAGGGCTTTCATTGCGAGCGAGCTCTGTTTATCGCCCGTTACCATGACATCGATGCCGCTTGTCTGGCCGTTCCCGGCCCAAGTGGTTATGCCGGTTTTTATGTTAAGTTGCGTGAACTGTTTGCCCGGGTCAAAGCAGTATTGGATCTTTATATTTTGAACGCACAACCCAAGTTTCTAGGTCCTAAAGAGCCAATCGTTATCCAACCGAATAACAATATCGAGCCCTATATTGAACCACTGCCGGGCTCTGGTTCCTAATTCTACCACGGGCCCTGTTCGCTATAATCTATAATTATTTATTCATAGCAGACCTTAATCTCTGCCTTTTATTAACCGAATGAATCACCTACAATTAGGCCAAATATTCTCAACATGTTAAGTAAAGTCGGAGCACAAATGAGCGACATAAAACATTCTAAATTACTCATTCTCGGTTCTGGGCCAGCTGGTTATACCGCTGCAGTATATGCAGCGCGTGCCAACCTGAATCCAGTAATGATTACCGGCCTGCAGCAAGGCGGACAGTTAACCACAACCACTGAAATCGAAAACTGGCCAGGTGGCGACAAAGAACTGACCGGCCCAGGTTTGATGGATAACATGCGTGAGCACGCTGAGCGTTTTAATACTGAAATTATTTTTGATCATATCAATCAGGTAGAACTCACCAAGCGCCCTTTTTATCTGAAAGGCGACAGTGGTGAATATACTTGTGATGCTCTGATCATTACCACTGGAGCGTCAGCCCGTTATCTTGGTCTGGATTCAGAAGAGGCATTTAAAGGTCGTGGCGTATCGGCTTGTGCTACGTGTGATGGTTTCTTCTATCGCAACCAGAAAGTGGCGGTTGTTGGTGGTGGCAACACAGCGGTTGAAGAAGCGCTTTATCTGGCCAACATCGCCTCTGAAGTTCACCTGATTCATCGCCGCGATGCATTCCGTTCCGAGAAAATTCTGATTGATCGCCTGATGGATAAAGTTGCCAACGGTAACATTATTCTTCATACCGATCGCACATTAGATGAAGTTCTTGGTGATGAGATGGGCGTAACTGGTGTACGTCTAAAAGATACTAAATCCGATTCAACCGAAGAGCTTGATGTGATGGGCGTCTTCATTGCTATCGGCCACCAGCCAAATACCGATATTTTTAAAGATCAGTTAGCGATGAAAAACGGCTATCTGGTAGTGAAATCCGGCCTTGAGGGCAACGCCACTCAAACCAATATTGAAGGTGTATTTGCAGCGGGTGATGTGATGGATCATAACTATCGTCAAGCAATTACATCAGCAGGGACTGGTTGTATGGCGGCATTAGATGCCGAGCGTTACCTGGATGGCCTGGAAAAATAATTCCAGCAAGCAAATTAGATAAATGTAACAAAATGTTATTTCCCTTAAAACCCGAAGGTATTCCCTTCGGGTTTTATTTTGTATACTTCAGCTCTTATATGACAAATACAAATTATTATTAAGCCTCAACATATGGACAAAACAAAACAACGCAGTTTGAATACCTGGCTTCGCACCCAAAGCCGGATAGTCAAACGCTGGTTAATGCTCGCCGTTGGGCTGGGCATGCTCTCTACCATTCTCCTTCTCGGGCAGGCCGCACTTCTCGCTGAAATTTTATATCAACTAATTATTGAGCATACGGATAAATATGAGCTGATTGGCTACTTTTTCGGTTTAGTCGTTGTTATTGCTGGCCGTGCCCTGTGTGCATGGGGGCGAGAAATTGCAGGATTCCACGCCGGACAAAATATCCGGATTTACATCCGTAAGCTAATTTTGGATAAACTGGCTCAAATGGGACCTGCCTATATCAAAGGAAAGCCAGCGGGAGCATGGGCAACCTTAACCCTGGAGCAGGTCGAAAATATGCACGACTTCTTTGCTCGCTATTTGCCGCAAATGTCGCTCGCCGTATTGATTCCTTTTGTCATCTTAATTGTGGTATTTCCACTTAACTGGGCTGCAGGGCTAATTTTCCTAATTACTGCTCCATTAGTGCCTCTTTTTATGGCTCTGGTGGGAATTAAAGCGGCTGATGCCAGTCGGAAAAACTTCAAAGCATTACAGCGTCTTTCCGGGCATTTTTATGATCGCCTGCAGTCAATGACCACCATTCGCATGTTTGACCGCACTCAAGCCGAAGCGGATCACCTGCGTGCAGCATCTGATGTGTTCCGTAGCCGCACTATGGATGTACTTAAAATCGCTTTCTTATCTTCAGCCGTCTTGGAATTCTTCACCTCCATCTCGATCGCTATTACTGCGGTTTATTTTGGTTTTAGTTTTGTTGGTGAGTTGGATTTTGGTTATTACGGTTCCGGCATTACGCTGTTCACTGGTCTGTTTATACTCATTCTGGCACCTGAGTTTTATCAGCCGTTACGTGATTTAGGCACCTTTTACCACGCCAAGCAGCAAGCCGTCGGTGCGGCAGAAAGTATTGTTGAATTTCTTAACCTTGATGCCACCGAAATTCGTTCCGGCGATACTCCGCTGGCTGAATCGGATCAAATTCAAATTCAAGCAGACAATCTGCAAATTCTCAGTGCAGAAGGTAAGACTTTAGTTGGTCCAATCTCCTTTACACTGGAATCAGGTAAAACCACCGCACTGGTTGGCCCGAGTGGTGCTGGCAAAACAACGCTGATTAATGCCATTTTGGGCTTTATGCCTTATCAGGGTTCGTTAAAAATTAACGGTATCGAACTGCATGATATGCAGCACAGTGACTGGCGTAAACAAATTAACTGGATTGGTCAGAACCCGCTTTTATTACACGGCAGCATTCGAGACAACGTCACGCTGTCGAATACAGAATTGACTGTTCCTGAAATCGAACAAGCTCTACAACAGGCATTTGCCGATGAATTTGTTTCACAGCTCGGCCTGGACTACCCCATCAGTGATCGTTCCGGCGGGCTGTCAGTAGGTCAGGCCCAGCGTCTAGCCCTAGCTAGAGCGATACTACAGAACGGTAACTTCTGGTTACTGGATGAACCCACCGCCAGCTTGGATGCCCGTAGTGAACAGCTTGTGATGCAAAGTATCAGTAATTTGGTGATGAACAAAACGACTTTATTCGTTACCCATCAACTTGCCCAACTTAAACAGGTCGATCACATCCTGGTGATGGAGAATGGGCAAATCAGCGAGCAAGGGCACTATCAGAATCTTGCCTTGTCATCAGGTATGTTCAGCCAAATGTTGAGCGCTCATCAGGCTTCGCAATTTCAGGCAGAAGGAGATCTCGATGCGTGATTTAATTCCCTTCCTCAAGCTGTATAAAAAGCATTGGTTTGGACTCACCCTCGGCATGCTGCTCGCATTTCTAACGTTGTGTGCTTCGATTGGCTTATTAACGCTCTCCGGTTGGTTCTTAACTGCTGCTGCAGTAGCTGGTTTAACCATTGCGCGTGAAACCTTTAACTACATGCTACCAGGCGCTTTTGTGCGTGGTATGGCGATGGGACGAACGGCGGGCCGCTGGGGCGAACGGGTTGTCAGCCATGATGCCACGTTTAAAGTGCTGGCTGATTTACGGATTTTCTTCTTTGAGAAATTGGCACCTTTGATCCCAGGTCGAGTGGCGAATCTGCGCGATGCTGATCTACTTAACCGACTGGTTGCCGATATTGATGCCATGGACCATGTGTACCTGCGCTTAATCAGTCCGGTGACGATTGGTACGCTGGGAATTGTATTCCTGACCGCCTTTCTAGCCTGGTTTGATTTAGACGTTGCACTCATTCTTGGTGCGATGTTGTTAGTGCTGCTGCTTACCTGGCCGATCCTGTTTTATAAACTGGGTAAAAATAATGGTCGGGAGCTGACGCTGCATAAAGCGGACTTTCGCATTACTCTGCTTGACTGGATTCAGGGTTTTGGTGAGCTCAGCCTGTTTGGTGCCGAAACAAAATACCGTCAGCAGATCGAAGATCAACAAGTTGCTTTAATTGAGAAACAACGGGTCAACACCCGCTTTACCGGTCTGGCTCAAGCCTTACTGCTACTGGCCAACGGTTGGATGCTGGTATTGATGCTGTGGGTAGTTGCCGATGGCGTTGGTGGGCGTGGCCAGGATCCGATGATCGCAATGGTGGTGTTTGCCACTATGGCCAGTTTTGAGCTACTTATGCCGATTGCCGCTGCTTTCCAGCATCTTGGCCAAACTCTGACATCAGCTAAACGCTTAAATGAAATCCTCGATGCTAAGCCGGAAGTCACATTTAACGCTACTCCAATCAGACATAGTGGCCAATTTGATATTGCATTTTCGCAGGTTAGCTTTAGTTATGATCCGGCAACCGTACCGGTACTGAGCGATATTAATCTCTCGATAACAGCTGGGCAAAAAATTGCGATTGTTGGCCAAACCGGATCTGGTAAATCGACCTTAATGCAACTTTTGTCACGTCATTGGGATCCGCAGTCCGGCCAGATTACTCTTGCCGGTGTAAATCTGTGTGACTGGAATGAAAGCCAGCTTCGTCAGTCGTTAAGTATTGTCAGTCAGCGTGTTGATATTCTTAACGGCTCACTTCGCGATAACCTGTTAATCGCCAAACCAGATGCCTCTGATGAAGAGATCTACCAGGTGTTAAGTGAAGTCGGACTAAATAAAATCACCCATGATAAAGGACTGGACGCATGGCTGGGAGATGGTGGCCGACAACTGTCTGGTGGCGAACGCCGCCGGATCGGCATTGCTCGTGCAATTTTGCATGACGGCGAAGTTTTGCTGCTCGATGAACCAACCGAAGGCTTAGATAAGCAAACCGAACAACAAATTATGGCCCTACTTAAACGCCATTTTGCCGAGAAAACCGTACTGTTTATCACTCACCGTCTGGTCGAAATGGACTCGATGGATGCAGTATGTCTGATTGAGAAAGGCCAGATTATCGAATTTGGCTCACATGGCGACTTGTTAGCAAAACAGGGCCGTTATTTTGAATTGAATCAGACTTTGTAAATTGCCCACGGGCAATTTACAAAACGCTAAAAACAAAAATCCCAAGTAGCGATCAATGCAACTTGGGATTTTTAATTTGTTTATTGAACCAGTGATAATTTAAACAGATACGAACGATTCAACAAAATAATGCGATTAAATTCGTGTACGTTTTTTTGCAGGAGCACGTTTAACAGCGGGTTTGCCTGCTACACCTGAACTAGATGGTTTCACTCCAGCCGGCTTTTTAGCACGATTCGCTTTAGCTGGTGCGCTGGTAACACGCTCTTCGTGGCGTTTAATCGCACGGCGGATTTTCTGACCACGGGCACGTTCACGTTTACGTGATGTATTATCTTTCGACAGATCCAGCATGGTCTGTTTTTCAGGTGGTAGTTCAACTAAAGTACGCAGATAGTTAACTTCTTTCAGACCTAACTCAACCCAACCACCACGTGGCAATGCTTTTTCCAGGAAAATCTCGCCATAACGAACACGTTTCAAACGGCTAACTGTCGTATCCTGCGATTCCCATAAACGACGTACTTCGCGGTTACGACCCTCGTTGATCACGACATAAAAGGTATGGTTAATCCCTTCACCACCGGCGTATACGACATCTTCGAAACGAGCAACACCATCTTCCAGCTCAACACCGCGAACCAGGTTACGAATTTTTTCTTCTGAAATTTCACCAAATACCCTAACCAGATATTCACGCTCAACCTGGCGGCTTGGGTGCATCAGTCGGTTGGCAAGTTCACCATCAGTAGTAAACAGCAGTAAACCTGACGTATTGGCATCAAGACGTCCAACAGACACCCAGCGTGAGCCACGAATTTTGGGCAGACGATCAAATACGGTACGACGACCTTCAGGATCGTGACGGGTACACAATTCACCTTCTGGTTTGTAATAGGCCAGAACCCGGCAGATGACTTCTTCTTGCGCTTTTACGGACACAACGTGACCATCAATTCGCACCACGGCGTTTTGATCATCGAGACGCTCACCCAGAGCAGCTACTTTACCATTAACACTCACGCGCCCGGCCCGAATCAAACCTTCAAGTTCACGACGTGAACCGTGCCCAGCTCGTGCTAAAACTTTTTGTAACTTTTCGCTCATCTATTTACCTTGTATGTCGTCTTCACAGACGTCGAATGAAAAAATGCGACCCCGAAAATGGGGTCGCACATTATCTCAAATAAAACGCTAAAAAGCACTCAATTTTGTCGTGATTGAGGATAACTACTCAAACGGTGTTGCATCACCAGAGCCAAGGCGTAATACCTGTGCATCACCTTCACTAAAATCAATAACCGTAGTTGGCTGTTCACCCAGATAACCACCGTCAAGGATCACATCTACAGCATGTTCCAGCTTGTCACGAATTTCTTCGGGATCCGACTCCGTGACTTCACTGCCCGGCAGAATCAGCGATGTGGACATCATCGGCTCACCCAGAGCTTCGAGTAAATCCAGCGCTATCTTATTATCCGGAACACGAATACCGATGGTTTTACGCTTACTGTTCATCAGGCGGCGTGGCACCTCTTTAGTCCCTTTAAAAATAAAGGTATACGGCCCAGGTGTATTATTTTTTAATAGACGAAATGCGCCATTATCTACCCGTGCATAAAAAGACAATTCCGATAGGTCGCGACATAGCAGGGTAAAATTGTGTTTGTCATCCAGACGGCGAATCTGACAAATACGCTCAAGAGCTTGCTTATTCTCTAATTGGCAGCCAAGGGCATAGCCGGAATCCGTCGGATAAACCACCACACCACCATTGCGGATGATGGCTACGGCCTGATTAATCAACCGCGCCTGAGGATTCTCAGGGTGAACATAAAAATACTGGCTCATAGTAACTCCTCACATCGAGTCATTGGCTCTGTTGTTCTTGGGGTTCCAGCCCCCATTCTTTCCAGACTGGTTCAACGCCTTTTGGCAGCCATAAATTACGCCCCATCTCCATCCAGGGAGAGGGGTAATGAAAATCACTGCCTTGTGACGCTAATAAATTGTATTGTATCGCATAATCACCTAAGTTGCGCCTTTCATTCGGTGCTTGTTGTGGCTGTGCGACTTCCATCGCATCACCGCCCGCCTCACAAAATGCCTGGATCAACCGTTTTACCCACTTGGTGGTTAAATCATAACGGGCCGGATGCGCTAATACCGCCTGCCCGCCCGCTGCATGAATTGCGCTTATTGCTTCGCCCATCGAGCACCAGTTCGGCGGCACATACCCAGGGTTATTGCGGGTCAGAAAATTCTTGAACACGCTCTGCATCGACTTGGCATAACCGTTCTCTACCAGCCACTGAGCAAAATGCGCACGGCTGATATAGGCATCTCCAGCCAGAGTCTGAACTTCATCAAGCACCCCTTCTCGGGTCACTTTTTCTAAACGAGCAGCCATAATCTGCGACCGTTCCACCCGGCGCTGCTTTTGTTGTTCAATCAACGAACACAGCTGTGGATTATGTTCATCAATATTCAAACCGACAATATGAATATCTTTATTCTGCCACAGAGTTGAGATCTCAATCCCTCTAATTAATTGAATAGGCAGCTTATTTTGTGCGATGTAATTCGCTGCTTCCGCCAGCCCTGCCGTTGTATCATGGTCAGTAATTGCCAAAACATCGACATTAAATTCGCTGGCTCGCTGGATGACATCACTGGGGCTAAATCGGCCATCAGATGAGGTAGTGTGACTGTGTAAGTCTATTTTCAGCATTATTTTTTCTTTCTTAGTTAAAAAGCTTGACTTTAAGCCTCTGCACTAGTTTACTAGTACGAAATTACACGAGAGAAGCTATCCGCTATGTTACAAGAATTTAACGCCATGCAAAAAGAGAATTTAGTAACAGCTAAACCTGGCTGGAACTGGTGGCACGTGACATATTTTAAGCAGCGGGTCTAAGCGAGATGTAAACACGAATTCAGAAGCCCGCTCTCTAGCGGGTTTTTTTACAAATTTTATATAGGGCCACCTTATGAACAATACGATAGGTATCAATCAATTAGGCAAGATTGAGGTCATTAAGAAAACCTTAAGCTACCACCCTGATCCCACTGAGCTATTTCATACGTTATGTGAACATAAAACCGATAGCCTGTTATTAGAATCAGCAGAAATCGATTCCAAGCAGGATACAAAAAGCCTGCTGTTGATTGATGCAGCAGCGCGTATTGTTTGTCAGGGCAATCAGGTAGAATTTCACGCGCTGACCGACAATGGCCAACATCTGATTCAACAACTGGCCGAAAATGTTAAAACTGAGATTAAGAGTGAACTAAAAGCCGATCGCTTAACACTCGAATTCCGAACCCCAAGCAACACACTAGATGAAGACTCGCGCTTAAAAGAATCATCATCCTTTGATCCGTTACGCCTGGTACAACACAGTTTTGACCGTCAGGACCAAGACCGCTTTGCAATCTTCCTCGGTGGCGTTTTTGCCTACGATATGGTCGCTAATTTTGAGCCGCTCGGTGATGCCCGTCAGACAGATCACTGCCCGGACTACGTTTTCTATGTATCCGAAACCCTGATGATTATTGACCATCTGCACGGTACCTGCGACATTCAGGGAACACTGTTTAATCCAAACAAGAGTAACACCGATTATCTCGCGCAACGTATCGATCAAATTATTGAACAGTGCAAACAGCCCTCTTGCCTGCCGCCAGCGATTCAACTGGATGATGTTAGTGTTGAAACGTCTATTAGCGATGGTGACTTTTGTAAAATCGTTGAAGATCTCAAACACCATATTGTGATTGGCGATATCTTCCAGGTCGTTCCGTCACGTAACTTTACCCTGCCTTGCCCATCGCCTTTAGCCGCATATAAAAAGCTCAAAGAGAGTAACCCAAGCCCATATATGTTCTATATGCAGGATGAACGCTTTACCCTGTTTGGCGCCTCACCGGAAAGTGCACTGAAATATTCTCAGGAAACCAATCAAATTGAGATCTACCCGATTGCCGGAACCCGCCGCCGTGGTAAAAATCCCGATGGTTCGATTAACCTTGATCTCGATGGACGTATTGAGCTTGAACTGCGTTGCGATAAAAAAGAAAATGCGGAACATATGATGCTGGTTGACTTGGCACGAAATGACGTAGCGCGAATCGCTGAAGCAGGCAGCCGCCATGTGGCAGATTTACTAGCTGTAGACCGCTATAGCCACGTGATGCATTTGGTATCAAGAGTGGTTGGTCAGTTACGTCATGACCTTGATGCCCTGCACGCTTATCAGGCCTGTATGAATATGGGTACACTAACCGGCGCGCCTAAGATTCGCGCTATGCAGCTTATCCGTGATGTTGAACAAGAGCGCCGTGGAACTTACGGTGGTGCAGTCGGCTATCTGACAGGCGAAGGCGATCTGGATACCTGTATTGTAATTCGAGCAGCTTACGTTGAACAAGGCATTGCCCGAGTACAGGCTGGGGCTGGTGTAGTATACGATTCCGACCCGCAGTCAGAAGCCGACGAAACCCGAACCAAAGCACAAGCCGTGATCTCCGCGATCCAAATGGCGCATAAGAAGCAGTAATAGGAGAATTGATCATGGCGAATATCGTATTTATCGACAACTTTGACTCATTTACTTACAACCTGGTTGATCAGTTCCGTTCACTCGGCCACCAGGTCACTATCTATAGAAATAATATCTCGGTTACTCAGATTCAGGCGGCGTTAAGTCAGTTGGATAACCCAGTGGTGGTTCTATCTCCCGGGCCAGGCGCACCATCAGAAGCTGGCTGCATGCCGGAGTTGATTCAAACATTAAAAGGCCAGGTACCGATGATTGGTATTTGTCTCGGTCACCAGGCGATTGTTGAGGCCTATGGCGGCACCGTAGCTGGGGCAGGCGAAATTATTCACGGCAAAGTATCGATGATGGAACATCAGAACCACGCCATCTATCAGGGTTTGCCATCACCGTTAGCGATTGCTCGTTACCACTCGCTGGTTGCCACTATGGTGCCGGACTCGCTGCAGGTTACCGCTGAGGTCAACGGCCTAGTGATGTCAGTAGTGCAAGAGCAGGATAAAGTGAGCGGATTCCAGTTCCATCCAGAATCGATCATGACCACCTATGGTGCAACACTGCTGGCGAATGCGATTGACTGGGCGTTGGCAAAATAAACAGAATTGAATAGAAGAAAAATTTAGGGACGAAGAATATGCAAGCAATTATTGATAAACTTTATGCACAGCAGCCATTAAGCCAGGAAGAGAGTCAGAAACTATTTGACCAGATCATTAAAGGTGAAATGGATCCGGTATTAATGGCAGCGGTATTAACTTGCCTGAAAATTAAAGGTGAAACGCCAGAAGAGATTTCTGGGGCAGCAAAAGCACTGCTGGCCAATGCCAACCCGTTCCCACGCCCGGACTATGATTTCGCGGATATTGTTGGCACGGGTGGTGACGGGCATAATACGATCAATATTTCAACCGCATCCGCCTTCGTTGCTGCCGCGTGTGGGGTTAAAGTCGCCAAACATGGTAATCGAGGGGTCTCCAGCAAATCCGGTTCCTCGGATCTGCTTGATGCTTTCGGCATTAATCTGGCAATGAGTGCAGAAGATAGCCGTAAAGCACTCGATGACCTTGGGGTGACATTCTTGTTTGCACCTCAGTATCACGGTGGTGTGCGCCATGCTATGCCTGTACGCCAGACGATGAAAACCCGTACTATTTTTAATATTCTTGGGCCGCTGATTAACCCTGCCCGTCCCAATATCGAACTGATGGGCGTATACAGCAAAGAACTGTTACTCCCTATCGCCGAAACTATGCTGCAAATGGGCATGAAACGCGCGGCGGTTATTCATGGTTCAGGACTGGATGAAGTGGCGATTCACGGGGAAACTCTGGTCGCTGAAATCAAAGACGGAAAAATCGAACAATATTCACTCACCCCGGACGATTTCGGCGTAAAAAGCTTTCCACTAGAGTCAATTAAAGGTGGCGAACCGGAAGAGAATCGTGAGATCATCAGTCAAATTCTGACCGGAAAAGGCACGGAAGCGCAAATGTCGGCAGTAGCAATTAACGTTGCCCTGTTATTGCGTTTATTCGGCCAGGAAGATTTAAAAGCGAATGCGCAGCAAGCGCTGGATGTGATGGCCTCCGGCAAAGCTTATGCATTGGTTCAGCAACTGGCGCAACGAGGCTAATCGCGATGACGCAGCAACTATCCGAACACATCTCGACTAAACATACAGAAATGGCGGCCGTGCTGGCCAAAATCGTAAAAGATAAAGCCATCTGGGTAGCCGAAAGAAAACAGCAGCAGCCATTAGAAACCTTTAAACCGAATTTAACCCTATCGGATCGCAGTTTTTATAATGCTCTGAGCAGTGAACGCACCGCCTTTATCCTAGAGTGTAAAAAAGCATCTCCGTCAAAAGGATTAATTCGCCCAGTTTTTGATCCACAGGAAATTGCCAGCGCTTATCGCCCGTACGCGAATGCAATTTCGGTTCTTACCGACGAGAAATATTTCCAAGGAAGTTTTGATTTTCTTCCTTTGGTACGTAATAGCGTACACCAACCTGTGCTATGTAAAGATTTTATGATCGACGAGTATCAGGTTTATCTCGCCCGTCACTATGGTGCGGATGCAATTTTACTGATGTTATCCGTTCTTGATGACCAACAGTATCAGACTCTGTCAGAGTTGGCGCATCAACTGAATATGGGTGTTTTAACCGAAGCCAGCAATGAGGAAGAGATCGAGCGGGCGATTGCCTTAAACGCCAAAGTTGTCGGCATTAATAACCGTAACCTACGCGATCTTTCTACCGATCTGAACCGCACCAAACAACTGGCGCCAAAAGTTCCACAAGGTACCATTATCATCTCTGAATCCGGAATTTATACTCACCAACAAGTGCGCGATCTGGCACAGTTTGCCAATGGCTTTTTGATTGGTAGTTCGCTGATGGGACAAGAGAACATCGATCTGGCGGCACGGCGTGTTATTCTTGGCGATAACAAGGTCTGTGGTTTAACCCGGGCACAGGATGCACAAACCGTTTTTCAGGCAGGCGCTGTGTATGGCGGACTGATTTTCGTAGAGAAATCACCACGCTATGTTTCTCTGGAACAGGCACAGCAAGTTATGCAAGGTGCGCCGCTCCAATATGTCGGTGTCTTCCAGAACCATTCCATTGAGCAAGTTGTCGAGATGGCTACAAAATTAGATTTAACCGCAGTTCAGCTACATGGCAACGAAGATCAGGACTATGTTGATCAACTACGAGCTAAATTAGCCGAAGACATTGAAATCTGGAAAGCCTATGGCGTCAGTGACCAACTTCCGGCCAAATTTAGCGCCAATGTCAACCGCCACCTGTTTGATGCAAAGATGGGCGATCAGCTCGGTGGGACAGGAACTACCTTTGACTGGAGCCAATTAACTGACGTCAGTGATGTGATGCTAGCAGGTGGACTGACCCCGGAAAATGTAAAAAAAGCGGCTTCACTTGGCTGCCTTGGCCTGGATCTGAACTCCGGTGTCGAGTCAGCCCCCGGAATCAAAGATGCAAACAAAATCAAAGCAGCGTTTGACCAAATCAGAGTCTATTAGCTCTCTACATTCAAACGCGACAGAACATAATTAAAGGAATATGAGAATGTCAAAATTAGATGCCTACTTTGGCGAATTCGGCGGTCAGTTTGTTCCACAAATTCTGGTGCCGGCACTGGATCAGTTAGAACAGGCTTTTATTGATGCTCAGCAGGATCCTGAGTTTCAGGCTGAATTTATGTCATTGCTACAAGAATATGCCGGTCGCCCTACGGCGTTGACTTTGACCCGTAACCTGACCAAAGGGACGAAAACCAAGCTTTACCTGAAACGCGAAGATTTGCTGCACGGCGGCGCGCATAAAACCAACCAGGTACTGGGTCAGGCACTACTTGCCAAGCGCATGGGCAAACATGAAATTATTGCGGAAACCGGCGCCGGTCAACACGGTGTTGCAACCGCACTGGCATGTGCACTACTTGGTTTGAAATGCCGCGTGTATATGGGTGCTAAAGATGTTGAACGCCAAAGCCCGAACGTGTTCCGTATGCGCTTAATGGGCGCAACGGTAATTCCGGTACATTCAGGTTCTGCGACCCTAAAAGATGCCTGCAATGAAGCGTTGCGTGACTGGTCAGCAACCTATGAGACAACTCACTACCTGTTAGGCACTGCGGCAGGCCCTCACCCATTCCCGACCATTGTCCGTGAATTCCAGCGCATGATCGGTGAAGAGACCAAGCAACAGATTCTAGCTCGCGAAGGCAAGCTACCGGATGCTGTGATCGCTTGTGTTGGCGGTGGCTCAAACGCTATCGGTATGTTTGCTGATTTTATCGATGAACCCAACGTACGTTTAATTGGTGTCGAACCGGGTGGTCTGGGTGTGCATACACATCAACACGGCGCACCACTTAAACACGCCAAAACCGGCATTTATTTCGGCATGAAATCGCCATTAATGCAGGATCAGCATGGCCAGGTTGAAGAATCCTATTCCATCTCTGCCGGCCTCGACTTCCCTTCTGTTGGCCCACAGCATGCGCACCTGAACGCAATTGGTCGGGCTGAATATGTGGATATTACCGATGATGAAGCATTGGATGCGTTCCAGGAACTGGCACGTAAAGAAGGTATTATCCCGGCTTTAGAATCGTCGCATGCACTGGCTTATGCACTCAAAATGGCACGTTCGGAACCAGAAAAAGAACAGACTTTAGTGGTTAACTTATCCGGCCGAGGCGATAAAGATATCTTTACCGTACATAAAATTTTAGAAGAGAAGGGAGTATTATAATGGACCGTTATCAAGCGCTGTTTGAACAGCTTGAAGCCAAAAACGAAGGCGCATTTGTTCCCTTTGTCACTATCGGCGATCCGAATATTGAACTCTCTTTTGACATCATTAAAACCTTAGTCGAAGCAGGTGCCGATGCGTTAGAACTAGGAATTCCGTTCTCTGACCCGTTAGCAGATGGCCCAACCATTCAAGGGGCTAACTTACGTGCGCTAAACAGTGGCTCGACACCAGATAGCAGTTTTGAAATCATCAGTAAGATTCGCCAGCTTTATCCAGATGTTCCGATCGGCCTGCTGATGTATGCCAACCTAGTACATTCAAAGGGCGTGGATAACTTCTATGCACGTTGTGCGCAAGCCGGTGTGGATTCGGTACTGATTGCCGACATCCCGACCGGAGAAAGTGCGCCATTTATTGCCGAAGCGAAAAAACATGGTATTAAGCCCATCTTTATTGCGCCACCCACCGCTTCTGAAGAAACATTACAATCGGTAGCAAAACTGAGCGAAGGATACACCTATCTGCTTTCTCGCTCAGGCGTAACCGGCACTGAAACCAAAGCCAATATGCCGGTAGATAAACTGCTGGAAGCATTGAAACGCTATAATGCCCCGCCAGCTTTGCTCGGTTTTGGCATTTCTCAGCCGGAGCAAGTCAAACAGGCAATTACCAGTGGTGCTGCCGGTGCGATTTCCGGTTCAGCGGTGGTCAAAATTATCGAACAGAATCAGGATAATCCGCAGCAGCTGCTACAAACGTTAAGCGAATTTATTCGTTCTATGAAAGCCGCCACAGCCAAATAAGCCAAATAAGCCAAATAAGCCAAATAAGCCAAATAAGCCACGGCTATTAGGGTCTGTTGACCCTAATTATTAACATTTTTAAAGATCGATTTCTATTTTAGTTGGAAATCGATCTTTTTTTAACACCTCATGACTGTAACCCGCCTATTTCACCGAATATTGTTCGATTATTAACCATACAAAACTCAACACTTATCACTAAAAAATGCACAAATCACATGCGTAATTTGATAATAAATGCACAAATATTGAATTTTATTGCTTCATTAGTTGATCGATAAAGCGTATCCGTGTAGAAAGCATCATCGAACAAATATCTATATAAATAATTAAATTCGATATCTAGTTTTATAGTTTATAAAATTCACAGCACAGAGGTTACACAAGTGTTAAAACAAAAAAACATTTTATCTAATATCGGGGTGCAGGTTGTCATTGCCATGATTATTGGTACGGCAGCAGGTGCTCTGATGGGTGAGCAAGCAGCTATGTTCGCTCCACTAGGTTCTATCTTTATTAATTTAATTAAAATGCTGGTTATTCCACTAGTCGCTGTCGCACTGATTTCTGGTGCTGCTGGTCTGGGTAATAGTCATTCAGCGGGTAAAGTAGGTGCCGTGACATTAGGCTACTTCGCATTTACCTCTGCCGCTGCCGTTGCTCTTGCCCTGTTTATGGGTGCGATCTTCCAACCTGGTATTGGTGTTGATGTCTCCGGCGTCGAAGGCATGTTCTCTGCAGAATACGCATCAAAAGGTGACCTGCCTACTTTCTGGGCAACCATCATTGGTATGATTCCAACCAACGTTTTCCAAGCGCTAAACAACGCTAACATTTTGCAAATCCTGGTATTCTGCCTGTTCTTTGGTATTGCTCTTTCTAAACAGAGCCCGGAAAAACGCGATCCAATCATTAACGGCGTAAATACTATCGTCGATGCCATGGTATGGATGATCAATAAAGTCATGGTCATTGCTCCACTGGGCGTGTTTGGTCTGATGGCAGAAGCTGTTGGTACTTTCGGCTTTGGTGCGCTGACTGTTGTAGCAAAACTGTTCGCGGTTTATGTGGCGGCTATTGCTATCTTCGGCTTTATTGCTTACCCGCTGATGATTCAACTGTTCACTAAAACTTCAGCGAAGAAGTTCTTAACAGCGATGAAAAAGCCACAGGCTGTAGCACTATCTACCGCTTCTTCAATGGCAACTCTTCCTGTCACTATGGATACTGTTGAACATGATCTTGGCGTGCGTAACTCAACAGCTTCGTTTGTGTTACCACTAGGCGCAACCATCAACATGTCCGGTAACGCAATTTACTACGGTCTGGTCGCGATTTTCTTTGCTCAGCTGTTTAATGTTGACTTGGGCATGGGTTCTTATATTGCGATCATCGTAACAGCTACTCTTGGTGCTGTTGGTCAGGCTGGCGTACCAGGACCATCTTTCCTTGTTGTAGCCGTACTGCTTGCAGCCGGTATTCCAATTGAAGGTCTGCCACTACTGTTCGCTCTTGACCGTATCTTCGACATGATTCGTACCGCACTGAACATTACTGGTGATGCTGCTTGTGCGTTGATTGTTGATGCAATGATTGAAGATGAAGCGGAAGAAAAGGTTTATAACGACCAAGAAGCTTAATCAGTCATTAGATTATATTCGAGCCACTCCATCGCGAGTGGCTTTTTTATTTATGTCAGAGATCTAATCTTCAATCCTTCGTGCCTGCCAATACTTATCTTTCCAGTAATAACTATCCAGACTGGACACCATCACCCCTTTTGATGTGGAAGCATGAACAAACTGGTTATTGGCCAGATAAATACCAACGTGTCGGGCTTTAAACCCGGTCTTAAAGAACACCAGATCGCCAGCCTGAAGTTGCGAACGAGATATGGAAGTACCAACCTGAGACTGATACTGAGTAGTTCGGGGAATAGCTAGGCCAAACCGATCTAAATAGGTCAGATAAACAAAACCCGAACAATCAACACCTTTTCGAGTCATCCCTCCATTTTTATAAGGTACACCCTGCCACTGGGTAAACTGTTTATTCAATATCAGTTTGGTAGAACTGGGATCGGATAGGCCATTTTTACTTGGATCGACAACTTTCACCATTTGATCAGAATTTAGCCCCTGACGTGTACTACTGCACCCTGCGAGCAATAACAGGCTCAAAATAATCGTGGTTTTATTCATGGCTCACTTCCGATCAATCCTATCATTGACAGGCACTGTACGAATTATTCGTTTATAAACCAACTACCGATGTAACAAAATGGAGATAAAGCGTTCGAGAAAATTGTTAGCGAATCATTCAATCTGTTTAGCTGAAGGCAAAAGTTGGGTAGACTAGAGCCAATTTCACAATAGTAGTAAATGAAAATGAAACAACTGATTGACTTCTTACCCTTACTGGTATTCTTCGCCCTGTTCAAATTGTATGACGTGTATGTCGCTACCGGTGCGTTAATCGCGGCGACGTTCTTACAACTGGTGATTACCTACGCGATGACCAAAAAAGTCGAAAAGATGCAGGTTATCATGTTTGCCATGGTTGCTATATTTGGTGGACTGACCATCTTTATGCATGACGATAACTTTATTAAATGGAAAGTGACTATTGTTTATCTGGTGTTTGCCTTGGCGTTAGCGATCAGTCATTTAATGGGTAAATCTTTAATCAAAAGTATGCTGGGTAAAGAGCTTACCCTACCCGATTTTGTCTGGACAAAAATCAACTGGGCCTGGGTTGGCTTTTTTTCACTTTGCTCTGTAGGCAATATCTATGTTGCTTTCAGTATGCCTCTGGATGTGTGGGTCAATTTTAAAGTGTTCGGTCTGCTTATTGCTACGCTGATCTTTACTGTGCTAACCGGTGTGTATATCTATAAGCATATGGATAAGAACGAAGAAGAAAGTAATCTTTGATTCCAGAAATGAATCAAGTGATAACGGGTAGTTTTTTGTATTATCCATTAACAATCAAATAGTTCATTTAACGGAAAACACATGCAGTGTGATTTAAATCCACCTAAAGGACAGCTACTTTCCCGCACACTCGCGATGCCGGCTGATACCAATGCTAATGGCGACATTTTCGGTGGCTGGATCATGTCCCAGCTTGATTTGGCCGGAGGGATTTTAGCCAAAGAAATTTCTCATGGTCGGATTGTGACGGTATCCGTTTCTAGCATTACATTTAAAAAGCCGGTAACGGTGGGTGATGTGGTGTGCTGTTACGGAGAGTGTGTCAAAATCGGCAACAGCTCAATGAGCATTGAACTGGAAGTCTGGGTGAAGCCAATCCTTGAATCTGGAGTAGGAGATCGCTTTAAAGTCTGCGAAGCGACGTTTAACTATGTGGCAATTGATGCGGAAGGACGCCCCCGCCCGGTGCCTCGCCCATAACTTTGCAATATTATCTGCTTTACGCTAAAAGCGGTGCACAATTTCACCGCCCACAAAAAAAGGATATCGGTATGTGGTACGTTATTTTTTCTCAAGATGTTGAAAGCTCACTGGAAAAACGTATGGGTGTACGCCCAGCTCATTTAGAACGCCTGCAACTATTGCGAGATGAAGGTCGTTTATTAACCGCTGGCCCAATGCCAGCCATTGATAGTGAAAATCCGGGTGAAGCAGGTTTTACCGGCTCAACTGTGATCGCTCAATTTGAATCACTTGAAGATGCTAAAGCATGGGCCGATGCCGATCCGTACGTTGCTGCCGGCGTCTATGCCAATGTAATCGTGAAACCATATAAGCAAGTATTCTAATGATATTGCATCGTTATCTTGTCCCCCTTACTTTAGGACTACTGGCTGGTTGTAGCTCCACCGGTGAACAGAACAAGCAGCTTGAGTTATTGGCATCTAGCCGTGCACAATTGCTGAGTTCACAGTTACCGATTGAATCTGGTCCGCTTTCAATTATGCGCGCATCGGCTCAGCAAAATGTGATTGAGCTGATGATGATCTACAACAGCGATGTAGAAAGTGCACCGTCATTCAATAGCCTGGTCAACAACAGTGTGAGCAAATATTGTTCAGATAAACAGACGCGCGCTAATCTCGATGCGGGTCTGGCCTATCGGATTAAAATTCGCAACCCTCGTGGCCAGCTTATAGTTGATAAACTGGTGAGCAAAAGCGATTGCTTAACACTAGCGACCAATTGATCTTTCAGGCCTCATTTGAGGCCATTTTTTTGCTGTAAAGATTTACATCCTCATCATAAAAGATTAATTTATTCGATATAGTTGAAAAATAAATGAGAATTTTTCATGATCGAAATTAAGCATTTACGTACTCTGGTCTCGCTGCGAGACACTGGTTCGTTAACTGCCACTGCAACAGCGCTTCATCTGACTCAATCCGCTTTATCCCACCAGATTAAAGATCTAGAATCGCGGATCGGCGGACAACTCTTTCTGCGCAAAACCCGCCCGGTTCGTTTTACTTCGGAAGGTGATATTCTGCTTAAACTAGCAGATGAAATTCTGCCTAAATTAGCTAAAGCAGAAAATGATATTGCCAGCCTCAAAGAAGACGTCAATGGCCGACTGCATATGGCGATTGAGTGTCACTCGTGCTTTCAGTGGCTGATGCCAGCAATCAAAGAGTATCAGACCACCTGGCCCAGTGTCGAACTGGACTTTTCTTCCGGCTTTGGCTTTGAACCACTCCCGGCGCTGATGGCTGGTGAGCTTGATCTGGTGGTCACTTCCGATATTCTGCCACGCTCAGAAGTCCACTACGAGCCGTTGTTTGATTTTGAAATGCGCCTGATTACCTCAACCCAACATCCTCTGGCACAGCTTGACGTCATTCAACCACAAGATTTGGCCGATCAGACGATGCTAAGCTACCCGGTGCAAAAACAGCGTTTAGATGTGGTAAAACATTTTCTGGCACCCGCAGGTGTAGAACCGAAAAACTGGAAGCAGGCAGATAATACCTTGATGTTAGTTCAAATGGTATCTGCCGGATTAGGCGTTGCGGCACTACCTAACTGGGCAATCAGCGAATTTTCCCGTCAGGGACTCGTTGCGAGTAAACCGCTGGGAAAAGGGCTATGGCGGCGCCTGTTTGCGGCAACGCGCAATAGTGAAAAGGAGAAACGCTATTTGCAGGCTTTTTTCACTACCGCGCGTCAACAATGCCAAAGCCACTTAGAAGGTATTAAGTTGGCTTAACGTGCTTTAAATTGGTTGGTCAAGGGATCGTACTGATAGCCAAGACCATCCAATTTTTCCGTTACTGCCTGAAAATTCATATCGTAAGTACGGCACAATTCATCGAAACTTCCGCACTCAAGACGCAATTTTTCATTGATAATTCCGAGCAATATCGGGCTATCCATACGACTGATATTACTTAAATCCATAATGACCTCCTTTGTAAGCGCGTCATTATAAAGTCTAGTTGTTGATAGCTATTTTTCCCACTTTTGCCAAGAGATTTAACCAGTTTATTACATTTAATTATTGAACAAATGCAAAAAGCCAAGGCTAGACAGGGACAATATCAACAAGGCTAAGCTCAACTGAAACTTACCCGGCTTTTGTGATAGCAACAAGTGCCAAATCCATACTGCAAAAGAAAAGACCAGCGAGATAAAACTGAACAGAATAAAACCTCTGTTCATATCCAGTTGTGATTCACTTAGCCCATAAGCATACGGCAGTGCACACAGTGAAATCAGCATCGCCGATACCACACCGACAACAGGCAGAATACGATGAAATGCCGATAAACGTGTCGCCGCAATCACTAAAAGTAAATGAGCAAAAATCGAACCCAATAACGGTACATACAGCACCAGAGCAATCGCGGATAGCCATGATTTAGCCACGGCTAAGTGCGCTAGCAAGACTAAAAATGCCAGCACATTGACGGCAATTAAAAGTGATACCGGGCCGGATTCACGAGCCTTACCTTTTCTCACCTGAAAATAGTAGTACATAAGAAGCAGAGTTAACGGTGCCAGGTACAGATACGAATAGCTGGATATCGCCCACCCGCCAGCGATCACCAGAAAAATCTTATGCAATCGCCCTCGCTGGCCAGGGCAGATATTACCTTTGATGATAACCAACGTGATAACGACCAAAGCCCCCAACATCATTGGTGGCACGATTTCTATAACAGAAGTTATTAGCTGCATATTAATTGCGATATCACTCATCATTCAAAGGCTGCCCATCTCTCGGATTTAGTTAAATTTTCTCAGCCATTATAGCAGGCTTTATTCCTGTGTGGCGGTTATTGTAACCCGTTCCAGTCGTAACAATTTACAATCAAGGATTAGGGTCTGTTGATAAGAACGTGTTAAACTCCGCATCCAAAATTTTTACCCGCTAAAATTACCTGTGGCGAGCGATCCGAAGCGCAATGACTATTACGAAAATTAATCAATACCCCAAGTACTGGGCCTCATGCTATGGCAGTGCCCCTTTCCTTCCGACCAGCAAAAATGAGATGGATAAACTGGGATGGGATAGCTGCGATATCATTATCGTCACTGGCGATGCTTATGTTGACCACCCGAGCTTCGGAATGGCGATTATCGGCCGCCTGCTTGAAGCACAAGGATTTCGTGTCGGCATTATTGCACAACCAGACTGGCAGAACAAAGAGGCCTTTATGGCACTTGGTCAGCCAAACCTGTTCTTCGGTATTACTGCGGGTAATATGGACTCAATGATCAACCGCTATACTGCGGATAGAAAATTGCGTCATGATGATGCTTACACACCAAATAATGAAGGCGGCAAGCGTCCGGACCGTGCAACGCTGGTTTATTCGCAGCGCTGCCGTGAAGCCTATAAAGGCACTCCTATCATCCTAGGTGGTATCGAAGCCAGCCTACGCCGTGTCGCTCACTACGATTATTGGTCAGATAAAGTACGCCGTTCAATCCTGCAAGATGCCAAAGCGGATATTCTTCTGTTCGGTAATGCAGAACGAGCATTAGTGGAAGTCGCACACCGCCTGGCTGGTGGTGAATCTGTAGCCGACTTAAAACATATCCGTGGCACCGCAGTGATGCTTTCTTCAGCACCGGATGAGTTCAATATCATCGATTCCTCACGTATCGAAAAACCGGGCAAACCATTCGTTCCAATCAATCCTTATGAAGTTGAAACTCAGTGCGAGACCTCGCAGAAAGCGGAACAGGACAAACCACAACCGATTGTTGTTCGTCCGTCTCGCCATGATTCAGAAACAACCGCTGTGCGTCTGCCTTCATTTGAAAAACTGGTTAATGATCGCATTCTCTATGCTCACGCCAGCCGCGTTCTGCACCTGGAAACCAACCCCTACTCCGGGCGCGCTTTAATTCAAAAGCATGGCGACCGTGAATTGTGGGTCAACCAGGCACCGATTCCACTTTCTACCGAAGAGATGGATTTTGTTTTTGATCTCCCCTATGCCCGGGTTCCCCACCCTTGCTATGGCAAAGCAAAAATTCCTGCTTATGAGATGATCAAAACCTCGGTCAATATTATGCGTGGCTGTTTTGGTGGCTGTTCTTTCTGTTCCATCACTGAACATGAAGGACGTATTATCCAGAACCGTTCACAGGAATCGATTCTTAATGAGCTTGAAGAAATTCGCGATAAAGTTCCCGGCTTTACCGGCACGATTTCCGACCTTGGTGGTCCAACAGCCAATATGTATCGCCTTGGCTGTTCCGATCCGAAAGCGGAACAGAACTGTCGCCGCCCTTCGTGTGTTTTCCCGGGTATCTGTCATAAACTGAATACCGATCATAAGCACACTATCGATCTCTACCGCGCCGCGCGCAATGTGAAAGGCATTAAAAAAGTGCTGATTGCTTCCGGAGTGCGTTATGATCTGGCGATTGAATCGCCAGCTTATGTCAAAGAGCTGGTTACGCACCACGTTGGCGGCTACCTGAAAATTGCCCCGGAACATACCGAAAAAGCGCCACTCGATTTAATGATGAAGCCGGGTATGGGAACCTATGACCGGTTTAAAGAGATGTTTGAGCAATACAGTGCCGAAGCAGGTAAAAAGCAATACCTGATCCCTTACTTTATCTCTGCTCACCCGGGTACGGAAGATGAGGATATGCTCAACCTTGCCCTGTGGCTGAAAAAGAATAATTTTGAATGCGATCAAGTGCAGAACTTTTACCCGTCACCGATGTGTAATGCGACAGCAATGTATTATTCAGAAACTAACCCGTTAAAACGGGTGAAATACAAGAAACGTGAAGACGTTCCGGTGGCCAAAGGTGAACGCCAGCGTCGCCTGCATAAAGCCTTGCTACGTTACCATGACCCACAAAACTGGCCATTGATTCGTGAAACATTGATCAACATGGGTAAAAGCTACCTGATTGGTGATAAACCTAATTGTCTGGTTCCTGCTGAAGATCAGGATAAACGCACGCCAGCCCAACGCCGTCAGTCCGGTCGCCACGGTGCCAAACGCTTTGCGACTAAGCATTCAAAAGCTCAACCGGGCTTCGCTCCTTTGAGAGAAAAGCCAGCAAAAGGAAAATCCGATAACCGGGCCAACAACGGATCACAGAAAAATACCAACAACAGCCAAAGCCGACCACAAAAGGGGCATGCCAGGAAGCAAAAATAATCGGCTGTTATTGCAAATTTAAGACAAACTACCCCTCTGATTTTTCCTACAATGTTGCCTAAAAATTCGTTTGCTGCGCGAAGCTAAATTATAGTAACGCGCAAGCAAAATATAAGGATAACAAATGGCTAGGTTAGGTTTTCGATTGTCCATTGATGGGCTCGAAGATGATACTCTTGTAGTGCGAGAATATCAGGGACACGATGGAATTTCCGATTCGCGGGACAATTCAGGCAATGTGGTGTATGGCTTTCGCTATCAGATAGAGCTGGCCAGCCGCCGCAACGATTTAACCGCAGAACAAACGGTTGACCGCAAAGCACTGTTGGAAGTTTTCCGCGATGGTGAAGTGGTTCAACAGGTGCATGGTATTATTCGCCAGTTCTGTCAGGGTGATACCGGCTACAGTCACACCTTCTACTCCGTAACCTTGGTTCCTGCATTGGAACGTTTATCCCTACGCCATAACAGCCGCATTTTCCAACAGCAAACCGTACCGGAAATTCTCTCCATTCTGCTACAGGAGATGAAAGTCACCGACTACACTTTCAGTCTTAAGCGCGATCCGGCCCCACGCGAGTTTTGCGTTCAGTACCGGGAAACCGATCTGGCCTTTTTCCATCGCCTTGCGGCTGAAGAAGGTATCGTTTACAGTTTTGTGCATTCTGCCGATAAACATCTGCTCTATCTGAGTGACAGCAGTGAAAGCCTACCCTCGTTGACTGAGGCGGTACCGTACAATGCGCTGTCCGGTGGCGCATCGGAAGTGTCTTACATCAGCACCTTTACCCAATATACTCAGGCCGAAATTAGCCATACCGTCTTGCAAGACAACAGTTTTAAACGGCCCGGATACACCTTCGCCCAGTTTGCTCAGGCGCAGGATAGCGAATATCAGCGTGCGCAGTACGAACATTTTGATATGCCGGGGCGGTTTAAAGATGACGCCACTGGCAAAGCCTTTAATCAGATTCGTCTGGAATATTTACGCCGCACGGCCCACACCGCAACGGGAGCCAGTGATCACCCCGCCATTCAGGCCGGATTTAAATTTACCCTTAGCGACCATCTGGATGAAGCGTTAAATCGCGATTGGGTGGTGATCTACATGACTCACCAGGGTAAACAACCGCAGGCACTGGAAGAAGCAGCCAATGGCGGCGAAACCACTTATCACAATCAGTTTACTCTTATCCCAGATCACTTAACCTGGCGAGCTGCCCCCTGCAGCAAACCGAAAATGCGTGGCCCAACCTCGGCCCGCGTGGTCGGCCCTGAGGGTGAAGAGATTTACTGCGATGAACATGGCCGAGTAAAACTGCATTTTTCAAGGGATCGCTACAGTAACGGCGACGAACACAGCTCGTGCTGGGTGCGCGTTTCTCAGGGCTGGGCCGGTGCTCAATATGGAATGATGGCGCTGCCACGCATTGGCCACGAAGTGATTGTTTCTTTTATCAACGGTGACCCGGATCAACCGATGGTGACAGGACGAGCGTATAACGCCAACAATCGGCTTCCTTACTCTCTGCCAGAGCATAAAACTAAAACCGTGCTGCGCACTGAGACACATCAGGGCAGCGGCTATAACGAGCTGAGCTTTGAAGATCAGTCAGGTCGTGAGCAAATTTATCTGCACGGGCAAAAGGATTATCAGGCATTAATAGAAAATGATCAGTTAACCCAGACCCGACATGACCAGTACCTGACGATTGCCAATGACCGCTACAGCGAAATAACAGCCAATGACCATCTCAGCGTCAATGGAGAGCAGCGCCAGCGCATCGGCCAGACTCAGTCGCTGACCATCTCTGGTGATTTATACATCAAATCCGGTTCGGTATACGTCAACGACGCGGGCACCGAAATCCATATCAAAGCCGGGCAAAAAGTAGTGATAGAAGCAGGAACCGAAATTTCGGTTAAAGCGGGTGGCAGCTTTGTCAAAGTCGATCCGTCTGGTGTATCGCTTGGTGGCGCCGGGGTGAATCTGAACTCGGGTGGCAGTGCTGGGAGTGGTAGTGGGTATGGTGGGCAAAAGCCGATGAAGCCGAGTGAACTGATCAATGATCTTGCTATTGCAGAATTAGCTCAGCCAGAAATCACGGCAACGATGCAATCCGCTCAGGCAGTCGTACAGCAGGCTCCGTTATCGATTAACTATTTATTTTCCGCTTAAGGTACTTCGATGAAATTTGTTTTCCCTATTTGTAAAGCCGATGGCAGCGAATATAAGAGCCAAAGCGAAATAGAATCTATCCTCAAACAAGAACATGTGGGGCAATTTGGTTACAATCCTAGCAACTTTTCATGGCATGGCGGTGTACACTTTACCGCCAAAAATGTACCTTGGGCCAAAGATAACTATCCGGTTAGAGCAATCGCCGACGGAAAAATTATTGCCTGTCGCCTATCCTCTAAATACCAAGAGACAATGTATAAAGACTTTAATAAAGAGCTTACCCTGCCCTTTAGCCATGATTTTTGCTTGATTGAGCATGAATTTCTAAGTAAAGATGAAACCGGAACTGAAACCAAATTTGTCTTCTATTCGTTATACATGCATTTGGATCCGATTAATTTTCACCAATCTTTATCACCGACCAAGCTATACAAATTTATAAACGGAGGTTGGTATGGTAGAGAGTTCCCCGGTGTAAATGGCCCCAAAACCCTATTATCTGCCAACACAATTTTAAAGCGTATTACGTCAGAACCTGAAGTCCAAATCGAAACGAACATATTTAAATTATATGAAGTCGTTGATAATGCAGGTAACAAAGACGCACTAGCAAAAGTTGGCAAAAGACTATGGGTAGCTGCTCCAGACGATCATTTCGAAATGGTGGATGAAAAATTTCCGCAAGCGCCCAAACCAAATTGGATGTATAAATCAACGTCAGAATCCAGTTGGGAGTCTATTGAACTCGATTTCCTTCATAATTTGGGAGCCAACTCAACGTTACAGGTGAAAGCGGGTGACTCAATCGGCTACCTGGGACGATTTGATGTATTAAATCCAAAATCACACACTAGTATAGATAGCCGTTTTCAAATTCATTTCGAAGTTTTTTCAACAGAAAAACCACCAAAAGAATTTCTCGAAGCCATCACAAATAAAGATGATCTGACGAAAATCTCATATATCTCTGACCTGAATTCAGATGGTTTCTGTGATCCTGAAAACCCAAGAGAGTTTTTTGTAGCTTTGGCTAACAGTACGCAGAGTGCAGCAACGTCAGAACAAGAAATCACTACCCCAGAAGAGATCGTAAAGCACCTATCTCAATGGGATGCGAATAAATTTACTATCGTACAGCATGAAAGCGAATGGCATGATAAGGCCGAATCAAAATCGATTTTTGATACTCTGCTCCAAATGTTTAAGGAGCGGGATCTGGAATTACCCTTTAAACTGGAGCATGAAAAGCAGCGAGTCAATCAACTGATCTGGATGCAAGATGTTGGAATTGGTAAGCATGTTTGGAGTTGGTGGCCTATATACTCTGATATAGTAAAAAAGACATGGGCGGATACTAGGTTTGCCCAACTCCTGGGAAAGGTTGAATCTAACAATGATTATTCTGCTTACAATAGAACTAAAGGCGGGTTAAAAGCATTTTTCAATACTAATTTAGCAAGTTTAACCATCAAGGAAGTAAAAAATCTCCAAAAGAAAAGAGAAATGTTTGCAGTTGGTCGATTTCAAATAATTCCCGCAACATTATCTGATGCTGTTAAGAAGTTGAAAATAGATGAAAATGTATTGTTCGATAAAGCAACTCAAGACAATATTTTCAATGAATATATAATTAAAATTAAAAGGCCCAATATTATTGCCTATCTAGAAAGTAATGGTACTGTAGAAGAAGCAATTTATGATTGGGCAAAAGAATTTGCCTCTGCTGGGGTACAATCAGGTAGGAAAATCAGTAAAAACCGTATAGCGCAAGGTGGTGAATCATATTATTCTGGTGATGGACTAAATAAAGCCCATCTTACACCTAAAGCAATGATCAAAGCCCTAAAGGAATCGAAAAATGAAATATAAGAGTACGTTTTTTATAATATTGTCAATAATATCAACATATTCATACTCAAATTTTAATAACATAATTTCATCTGGACCAGATATTTCAGATCAATCAGAAAAATTCGTAGATAGCTACAAAGCAATAATTCAACATGGAGAGAATTTTAATAATACCATGTATATTTTTGATTATTCATGTGGAGGTGGTGCCATTTGTGCTAATATATACGATCCTAAACTAAATACATTTGTAGATTTCCCTGATTCATATATTTTAGAACATGAAGATAAAGAGATTAAATTATCTTACTCCTTAGACAGTGAAGAAATTTGTATTACTGGATATAGTGCATATGATTTATCATTTTACGATAACACATGCTATTTATATAGTGATGGAAGTTTATTAGAAACTAACCATACTGATAATAATTAAAAATATTTCTCTCTTCATCATAACTTATTTTAGTCAATTAGCCTTGGGAGATGAGGAAGTAATAAGTTATTTTTCACGAATAACTGGATCTGGGTTTAATTATGACTACTATAAACTTTATAAAGGTTAATGATCATCTTATATCAAAATAGTAGATGAATTCCCTATACTATATTTAGAAAATAAAGCTAATGAGGTAAAAATAGAAACCGATGCATATAGTGATGGTGGACAAGAGCCAAATATACTAAAGATCGAAGAAACACTAATTTGTGATAAGAACGCTATTATTGTTTCCACTAATGAAATACTAGGTATAGAAAACCCAAATTTTTTATATTATCGTTCTATCTATATTGAACATAATAACCAATATAATTTTATGAAATCAGTGTTAGATGATTCATCAACCAAAGCCTATATTTAAATCCATAGAATAAATTACTGCTATAGCGGTAATTGTAGCTATTATTGAATTTTCCAAAAAAAACGCAGCCAAAGCTGCGTTTTTTCATCACCAAAGAAATCTTAAGCGTATTCAGCTTCAAATTCTTTCATAAATGCTACTAACGCTTTAACACCTTCAACGGTCATTGCGTTGTAGATAGAAGCACGCATACCACCAACAACACGGTGACCTTTTAGCGCAACTAAACCACGAGCTTCTGCCAGTTCCAGGAACTTCGCATCTAATTCAGGTTTGGCCAACTGGAACGGTACGTTCATACGAGAACGGTTAGCAGGGTGAATCGTGTTACGGTAGAACTCCGACTCATCAATCGCTTGATACAGAATCTCAGCTTTCTCGCGGTTGATTGCTTCCATCGCTTTTACACCGCCATTCTCTTTCAGCCACTTGAAGACCAAACCAGACAGGTACCAAGCGTAAGTTGGTGGTGTGTTGAACATTGAATCTTGCTTTGCTAACACTTTGTAGTTAAGTACGGTTGGCAGTACATCGTTAGCCAGATCAAGCAAATCATCACGGACAATCACGATACAAATACCGGCCGGGCCGATGTTTTTCTGCGCGCCCGCATAAATAACGCCATATTTGCTGACATCAATTTCACGAGACAGAATATTAGACGACATATCCGCAACGATCGGCTTATCGGTTACTGGCAAATCGTTGATTTCCAGGCCATCGATAGTTTCGTTCGGGCAAAAATGGACATAGGCAGAATCGTCAGCCACTTTCCACTCTGCAGCAGGAACAACGGCTGTTTTGCCATCAATTTGTGTTTTTGCTTCAACCAAATCGATTTCACAATATTTTTTCGCTTCATCGATCGCACTTTCTGCCCAGTAACCTGCATCAACGTAAGTCGCTTTTGTCGCACTACCCAGTAAGTTCAATGGAACCGCTGCAAACTGAGCACGGGCACCGCCCTGACAGAACAACACTTTATAGTTGTCCGGAATGTTTAACAGATCACGCAGATCCTGCTCAGCTTCTTCAGCAACCTTAATAAATGGCTTGCTACGGTGGCTGATTTCCATCACTGACGTGCCCAGGTTGTTCCAGTTAACAAACTCGGCTTGTGCCTTCTCCATCACTGCTTTTGGTAAAGCAGCCGGACCTGCACTAAAGTTATATACGGTGTCAGTATTTGGCTCCATGTACTTATTACTCCTGAATATCGAAAATGACTGCGTTAAATAGCACTGCTCAACAGTTCTCTAGCGCATAAATAAAGGCATTAGGGCTGTGATTATAGGCAGCTTTTGCCCGTTAGAAAATAGCAGATTCCCTTGCTCTACCTTGGCGGTAAACTCAAAATCTGAATCAGTCTCAGTAATATACTCCTTTGCTTGAAGTTGATCGATGACTCTTTGCAAATTCGGCACCTGATTTGCCAGCGCTTTCGGCACCCGGGCGAACAGTTCACCATTTAGCAGTGTCACTATCTGCATTGGATTTCGAGATACCGGAGCATCACTGGGGGAAAACTGTAGTTGCACTTTTGCCTCTACCGGCTGATTAAGATAAGCAAATCCCAGCTTATCAAGATGTAGATAAAATCCGTGGTTGAATAAAGAATCAACGGAGTCAACCAACGCTTGTTGGCGTTGTGTTGGATTTCCGTCGACCGCCTGCAACTGCTCAAGCAAATGATTCAGGCTATTGGCATCAAGGTCACCGGCATTTAATGTAATACTCAGTTGGTCGATTTGCTGCTCAGCTAAAATCAACTTATCGATATTAATCTGGTTACTGCTGCTGAACAGCGATGGAGTTATTATCGTTTCTCCCTGCTGAACCGACTCCTGACGGTTTGAACTCATCAAGTAGTCTAAGCCTTCTAGTAGATAAATGTCGTCTTCAACCGGACTGCCTATTTCAATACTACCAAAATGGATGCTTTGCTCACCAACCCAAAGTTGGCGCTGCATCTGCCCTTCAAGCTTGCCTGCAATATCCGTTACGGTTAAGTACTCACCTTGACTGCTGGATATTTTTAACTGGGGAATGGTAGCGGAAGCGGATAACACTTTCTCCAGAGTCACATCAGCGATTAACTGGCTTGGCTGTAAACTCACTGTCCATTGGTTCACTGCATCAACCAATTGTTTCTCGTACTGCTCGACCTTAGCTACAAAGTGAGTATCACCATTAAGTTGAGATTCACTAAGAATCGTCAGCGGCATCTCCGGGTAATCAGCAAATGTCGTGACGGCACTTAGCGAAAATAGCTGATGCTGAATTTGTGAATCAAGTAACCAACGCGTTGGCATTCCATCCGCCGTTAATTGTTGCTTTAAATTTGGGTCAACAACTTTGACTTCAACCGTCGAACTGGAAGAGAGGTATCCTCTCTGATAGGAAACCAACTCGGTTGTTACAGTCGTGTTGCTTAGTTTGGCGATATTATCGGTCATTAACTTTTGTCCGATTTGCCCGACCACTAGGGGCCAACAAGCAATCAGTGCCACGCCACCAGCCAACGCTGCATAGGCTTTGAGTTTCTTCATAATACTTTTGTTTCCTATATTCCGTAACTTAGGAGCCATTATAAAACCTAGCTCTCATACATCACAGTTAATAATTGGTAAAGTTTTTAAGGTCAATTGCCATTTAACGGCGAGGTTTTTATGAACAGTTACGCGATTCTCTGTTTAGACAATAATCCTATTTGTGCAGAACAATATCAGGATGAGCTGGCTCAGTTCGCTGATTGTTTCGATGTCCACTGTGTTGAATCATTAACAGAAGCACGTCAGACGCTCGATTATATCCACGACCAGAACCAGTCGGTGGCGTTGGTTATCGCCTGTCATCATGAAGCGCTCAATGGCGCTGATTTTCTGATTCAACTCGACAAGCAAGAACATACCAAACGAGCAAGAAAAATCTTAGTCAGTAAAGATAAAGATTTAAAAGCCATTCTGGATATTATCAACGAAGGGCGCCTCGACCACTGCCTAACCAAACCTCTGCCCAATAATGTATTGTATAAGACCGTTAAAAAAGAGCTGACCACTTTTGTTATTGAACATGCATTAAACGATCTACTCAGCTACAGTCATATTCTTGATCAAGATCGGCTGCTCAAAGCGCAAATTGAACAATCGATGCATAGGTATCGTCAGGGATTTATCAGCGATTATCAAAGCATGAGCGATACCGAACTTGCAGAAAGTGTCATTGTGTCTCTGTATGATTTTTTCCGTAAGGAAGATGAAACACATGCCTGCCGCACTTATTCAGCCAATCACCTGCTAACCAAGGAAGGAGAAGAAAACCAGTTCCTATGGTTTATTACCAACGGTGAAGTCGCTCTGTTTAAAAAAGATGAAACGGGCAAGCAGCGCGAAGTCGTTCGGCATAAGAAAGGTAATCTGGTCGGCGGGATGTCATTTGTCACCGGAGAACCCTCTTTTTCAACTGGCGTTACCCTTACACGGACCCACGTAATCAAACTGGATAAAGAAGTTTTTGCCAAAGTAATGCACTCCAATAGTCAGCTACTGCCCTTATTTACCAACCTGTTGCTACGCCATTTTAACCGCCGCTTGCAAAATAGCATTAACACTAAATTGGAACTGCAAAAAACGGTCGAATCGCTGGAAGCCGCTCAGCAGCAGTTGGTGGACAGAGAAAAAATGGCCATGCTCGGTCAGTTAGTTGCCGGTGTGGCTCACGAGCTGAATAATCCTATCGCGGCTATTTTACGCAGCGCTGAAACACTGTCCCATAAGATTAATGATATTTTACAAGTCAATTGTCAGGCGGATATTCAGAGCCACGGTATTGAATTGCTAGCTCGTTCTCTAGAAAGTCAACCGGCTTCTACTTCGGTAGAGCGTGAACGTGCCCATAAAGTCGATGCCATGATTCACGATCGGCTACTGGCGAAAAAGCTGGTCAGGCTGGGGCTCGATGAATCAGATGATTTACTTAATCTGGCCCGCACCGATAAGCAGACAGCCCAGTTACGTCTAGACGCACTGGATAATTTCGCGCTGACCGGCAGTTCACTAAGATCGATTCTAGTTTGTGCCCAGCGTATTGCAGATATGGTAAAAAGCCTCAAAGGCTATGCTCGTGAAGATGATGAAAATTACCATCTGGTGGATATTCATGAAGGTATTGAAGACACCTTGGTGATCTTTGAAAATCAGCTCAAGCATCATACCGTCAGTAAGGAGTATCAGGATCTGCCGCAAATGTATGTCCAGCCCAATGCCCTGCAGCAGGTGTGGACCAACCTGATTTCCAATGCACTGGATGCCGTAAAAGGCAAAGTCGGTGACATTCATATCGAAACCCACATCGTTGAGTACGACAACAAACCGTTTGTGCAAATAAGCGTGGCAGATAACGGATGCGGTATTAAGCCGGAATTACAGGACAAAATATTTGAACTCAACTTCACCACCAAAAAAGAAGGCAATTTCGGCCTGGGGATCGGCCTATCGGTTTGCCAACAGATCGTTCGCCAGCATCAGGGATGGATTGAAATCGAATCTGAGCCCGATGTTGGTACCAAAATGATAGTCACCATTCCAATTACTCATTCTGTTGAAAGCTAACAGACTAAGGAGACATTATGCAACCGAAGCATTTGATACTATGTGTTGATGACGAACGAGAAATTCTGGACAGTGTCAGCCAGGATTTAGAATGTTTTGAGCCCTACTTTTATCTTGAATCTGCTCAGTCTGTTGATGAAGCCCAAGGGGTTATTGACGACTATCAACAACGTGGCATTCCGCTGGCGCTGATTTTATGTGATCACATTATGCCACAGAAAAACGGGATTCAGTTTCTGATCGAGTTAAGCGCAAATCCGGCACATCAAGCCAGCCGCAAAGTATTACTAACTGGTCAGGCAGGCCTGGATGACACGGTTGATGCTATCAATCATGCCCATCTTGATTTTTACATCAGCAAACCATGGGACGGTAACAATCTGAGAGAAATCGTAACTCAACAGTTAACCGATTATGTCATTAACAACGAATCTGATTTAATGCAGTGGATGCCAGCATTGGACAAAGGTGCATTGCTTAACGCTATGTCGGAAAAGCGCACCAGTTTTGGCGAATAGCAGGTTTTACATATTTTATCTGGCATCGCAGAGGAAGTTACATATATTATAGAGTTAACTTTCATCTGCTTGATGCCTAAGCAAAAGTGGATGATTTTCGACTGACAGGATTACCACAGGTAAATAGGTTTTTAATATGCGCAAAATTTTTAGTTTGGCAGCAATTGCATTGATTTCAGCACCGGCCTTCTCAGCACCTACGGCCGTTGACCCACAAAGCCCGGCGATCATGAGTAACTTCAGTTACGATTATGTCGAAGCTCGTATCGGTGTTAGCCCGGCTACCTATGGTGCGGCCTTTAGCAAATCTGTTCACCCGAATGCCCATGTTATTGCCGGCATCGATTCCGAACTGGACAATGATTACGATGCATATGCTGGCTTAGCATTTCATGCTCCCATCAATAACTGGGCCGATTTTACTGGTGAAATGAAATTACGTTTCATTGATTACCAGGATAGCAGCGGCTCAGACACAGGTATGGAACTGAACCTGGGTGTTCGCCAGTGGCTTGGCCCGCAATTAGAAGTCGGCGGTAAAGCCGGATTTATCACAATTGACGAGTCTGATGACTGGGTTGGTAATGTCTATGCACGCTTCCACTCAACCGAGCTATTCTCAGTTGCGGTCGAAGCAAACTTCAATGGTTATGACAAACTGGATGACGATCAAATTCTGATGAGTGTGCGCTTTAAATATATGTAAGCCACATAAAAAAATGCCACCTTGGTGGAAACCAGGGTGGCAAAGGAGACTATAAAAGCCTAACAAGAACGAGAATGTATCGATCTTATTAATGCCAGTTACATGCCAACTTTTCTATTGTCGATAACTTGATGATTTTAAACAATTAACAGATAACTCTTAAGTGGTAGAGACCAATATAGGTTCATCCATGATCCACAATCGTGCCCAATGCACCAATTTAGTCAAAGATCAGATGTGTTCGCGTCCCCAATTGAACCAATTGTACTTGGGTATCAAATACCTCACTGATCAAAGTATCAGTAATCACCTCTTCCACCCGACCAAACGCAAATACTTTACCTTTTTTCAACAACAGAACCTTGTCTGCATGGTGAAAAGTCCGGTTTAAATCGTGGTTAGCCATGATCACACTCACACCAAATTCAGCGACTTCATCCACCAACTGATAAAGTAGACGCTCCTGGCCGACATCCAGTGCCGCAGCAGGCTCATCCAGTAATAGCAATTTCGCCAGCGGATTGAGGGTCGGCCAGATCTGTAAACAGATTCCCGCCAGACGTACTCGCTGCCACTCACCACCAGACAAGTGAAAAATAGAATGCCCGAGCTTGTCGGCCAATGAAAGGCGCTCGGTAAGGTAAGTGACTACACGATGAAACTCATCCTCATTCCCGGCATCAAGGCGGGAGAGCTGTAGATATTGATGCACCTGAATATGAAAACCGGGACGATCACTTTGCGTCAGAAAGGCTCTTAAACGTGCCTGCTGCTCGATCCCACTTTTAAGTAGTTGTTGCTCGCCAAGTAAAATCGAACCGGAAACCGGTAGTAATCCGGCTAAGCCATTGAGTAACGTGCTTTTACCACTACCGTTAGGACCAATAATATGCAGTTTTTCTCCCGGGTTAAGAGCAAAGGATAACGGAGACAGACGTGGCTCAAGCCCTAGGTCATTAACGGTAATCATGGTTTTTTACCAGCATCCAGATAAAAACAGGTGCGCCAAATAAAGTCGTGACCACACCCAAAGGGAGCTCAGCATTCTCCATAACCGTACGGGCAATTAAATCACTGAATAGCAGAAATGTAGATCCGGCTAATACTGAAGTCGGTAATAAATAACGATTTTCGGTGCCAAGTAATAACCGAACAATATGAGGAACCACCAAGCCAACAAAACCGATCACTCCGGCCACTGCAACGGATACGCCAACCAAAACAGAAACCGCCACTATTAGCTTCCAACGAAGCTTAAATACATCAACACCCAGTTGCAGCGCATGAACTTCACCAAGCATGATTTTATCCAGTCGTGTCGATTGCCTGATAATCCACCACATCACAAAAACAGGAACCAATAGAACCATCAATTGTGATAGATTAACTGCACCAAGGCTGCCCATCAGCCAGTACATCAACTGACGCAAGCTTAATTCATCGGAAAAATAGAACGCCAGTGTAACCACTGCATTGGAAATAATCCCCAGAGCCACCCCGACTAATAGTAAACGAGTGGTGGTTAAGCGGCTTACTTTCGCCATCGTCACCAATATAAAGGTAAAACCGATCGCGCCTATAATCGCACCTGCGGTATAACCAAGCGTGGTTGCAGCAGCTGGAATGAAAGTGATGAGCAAAACCATCGCCACGCTTGCACCACCGGAGACACCAATCACTCCTGGCTCAGCAAGAACATTACGTAATAGTATCTGCAAGGTAGCACCGCTGAGTGCCAGAGCACCGCCCACCACGAGAGCACCGAACAATCGAGGTAAACGAAGTTGCCAGAGCAACTGCTGTTCCAACGAACTTAATCCATCAAAAGGGTTTATCAGAAAATCACCTACTAGCAAGCTTATCACGGCTAACAGCAATATGCTGATCAGCAGTGTTTTAATTGCAAACATCCAGCGTTGGCGTTTCTGCTGAGCAAGTAGCAGAAGCGGTTGATCAGTCATAAACTAGCTGATCTTGCTCATAACGGGCAGCGACTTTACACACCATCAGCGCTGCACGCTCCCCTACCCCGACTTTAGTATTAGGGAAAAGAATCGCTTCATCGTCATTTTTCGCCATCAGCGGCTTGTCACCATCGTGGCCAAATACTTCCCCATGGACAAATGATGTAAAATTAGCCACATCATCATCAAAGAGAAATGCAAAATCTTCATTGATCCGGGTTATGGTGCGACTTACACGATAAATGTCTGCTTTATGTTCCGGTTCACACAATGGCTGGCCCGCAATAAATGCGCGCAAAGCACCATCAAACGAAGAGAGTTTCGCTAAATCATTCTGCCCCAAACGGGCTACTTTACCCAGTTCAACCGTTAGTGCTTTGGCCTGAAAACTGGCCGCTGTATACCAGCTAAAAGTACAGGATGGGGCATTAGACAGCACCACGGCTTCAAGCTGAGCCGATTCCATCAAATCAAACAGTTGTTTATCACGTACCGGATAACGAGACTTCGGACTAATCGCAAAAGTATAATGTTTTGATGCGCGAATCGCGCAATGCAGATCGAGATGCCAACGCGCATCCTCGGGAGTTCCCTTCCAGAATCCCTGGACGATAATCTTGAGATTATCAGCCAGTACCAATTCTTTAGTGCTGTCGCGTGGAACATCATCAAACAAGCGGTTCATGTTCTCATCAATAAAACGCTGGTTCTGTTTAATCGCTTCAATGTTAGCGATGATAAACAGGCAACGATGAGCAACTTCTAACTTGTCACTTTCCAGATCGGTGACGATCCCATTCACCAGTTCGATTGGCGCTGTTTCGTTACCATGTATCCCACAAGAGATAATGACATGTTGCGGATTCTCTGCGAGCTTATCGGCAGCCGGAACCACCTCTAAGATACCATCAAAATGACGGATAAATTGAGTACCATTAGCGGCAACAAATGATGTGGCACTTTCGGTCGAATCACCGTACAGGCTATCAATTAAAAAAGATTGTCTGAATAAACAATCATCCATGCATCACTCCTATAAATTGCTTGGCTCAGGCATCGTAGGCTCTAATCCTAACATTAACTTAGCGCTTGATGTTATAGGAATATTCACAATTTGGCGCCAATACTTTTGACGACAAAATGCGGCCCTCCATCACCCAGCATCACCTGAATATGAGTCAGTGACTGATTTTCAATCGAAAGGTGCGTCATCCAGCGCGGATTCATCCAATCCACATCCAGCAGGTAGGCCAGAATCATACGAATAGTACCTCCATGAGCAATAATCAACGTGTCCTGCTCAAGTTGTTCTATAATCTGTTGCCAGGCGCGCACGCAGCGCATGTAGAATTGGCTGAGCTGCTCGCCATGAGGCAGATGAACATTAGCCGGGTCGTGCCAAAACTGTTCCAATACCGCCCATTCCTGGGGATCTAATGAGTTAAACACCCGGCCATCATAATCACCAAAATTCATTTCAGACAGAGCTGAATTGACCTGTAATGAAGTGCCCGGTAACTGTTGTTTTAAACGTTCGGCCAAATCGAGGCAGCGGCGTAAATGGGAAGAGTAAATATGATCAAAACGAATACCGCGACGCAGCAGTTTTTCAACGATCTGATGCTGGCGATCAGAATCAACCAACACATCAGTTTGTCCATTTAATGCAGATTCACCTTGAGTTTTTCCGTGACGCAATAAATAAACATTAACAGACTTCATACTGTCCCTTTTAAGGATATTGGCAGGCCGGCACTCACCAATACAACATTGTCAGCGATGGCCGCGATTTTCTGATTCATCCAGCCAGCATGGTCAACAAACAAACGAGTTTGCGCCCCCAAAGGCACAACGCCCATTCCAACTTCATTTGAAACCAGAACGATATTCGCCTTAGCGTTGTTCAGGCAATTGACCAGTTTATCGATATGATTTTGAAGAGAAGATTCTTCAATCAGTACGCCATCGTTATAGATAATGTTATTTAACCACAATGTCAGGCAATCGACTAAAGCTATATCTTTATCAGTAAGAGAGTCTAACTTTTGAGTCAACTTCACAGGAATTTCATGTTCAACCCAACTTTCACCACGCTGCTGGCGATGATGATGAATACGTTTTTCCATCTCCTGATCAAAAGCAATTGCCGTTGCAACATAGTGCAAAGCACAATCTGGTGAGCGTTGCTGCGCGTTTTTTACCCATCGTTCGGCATAACTGGATTTACCACTGCGAGCTCCGCCTAATACTAAAGTGACTGACATGACTACTCTCCTGCTACCACTGCGCCAAGGAATGAAAGGAAGCAGTCAACAGCAGATAAATCATCAGCTCACTAATTTGCTGTAATGCACCCAAACAATCACCGGTAAATCCGCCTAACCGTTTAACCAGCCACTGTTTAAACCCAAAACGGAGCATCATCAACATAACAACCATAGATAAAGCCACTGTCCCCGGTAGCCATAACAAAGGGAAAAGCCCGGTTAGTGCAACCAAAACCAGTTCAGCCAGACTTTGTTGCTCGGCTAGAGGCTTACTTTTGCTCGTACCATTATCACTTACATAAGGCGTGTTGAAAATCAGTGAAATCGCTACTGCGCGACTACAGGTGTAACCAATAAGCCAGACCAGAACGGGGGAAATTGAAGAAGAGCTGAATAGCCAACTGAGCAGCAAAAACTTACCCAGCAGTGCCATTATCAGCGCACTAGAGCCATAAGCGCCAATTCGGCTATCTTTCATAATCGAGAGGCGTTTCTCAACCGTCATCCCACCACCGATACCATCCGCCATATCAGCCAGGCCATCCTCATGAAAAGCACCGGTCAGCATTAAACTGGTCACCATAGTAAGAAATAATGAAATATCAGTGGGTAACAAAATGGAGAACAATGCGTAACTCACCGCGCATATCAAACCCAGTAACAGCCCCACTAATGGAAAATACCGACCACTCTGGTTCATCCGTTCAGAGGAATACGGCAGCTTATCAGAAACCGGGATACGGCTGAAAAAACTCAGCGCCAGTAAGAAGAGTTGCCACTGATATTTCATACCATTCATCTAAACAGTGACTCCCGCTTCAGCAAAACTGACCATCGAATTATAGAACTCAGCGGCAGAACGGATTAGCGCTACAGACAATACTGCCCCCGTTCCTTCGCCCAAGCGTAAACCAAGCTGCAGTAAAGGTTGCGCCTGCATTTCCGCCAACAGCAATTTATGCCCCGATTCATCGGACTGATGCGCGAAGATCATAAACTCGCGGCAGGTCGGGTTAATCAATATTGCAATATAGGCCGCAGCAGAAACGATAAAGCCGTCAACAATGACCGCCACACCCTGCTCCGCTGCAGCTAAAAATCCGCCAACTATCTGGGCAATTTCAAATCCACCAACTTCAGCCAGCACCTCAATTGGCGACAGACCTTTGCAACGGGACACTCCCTGCGCGACCAACGCCAGCTTTTTCGCGTATTGTTGCGGGTTGATTCCGGTTCCCAACCCGACACATTGCTCGACTTCTAGTTCAGTCAAAGCAGCAAGAATCGCAGCCGCACTACTGGTGTTGGCAATTCCCATTTCACCGAACATCACCAGATTGGAACCCTGCTGAATCAATGAAGTCACAAATGACTGCCCGTACTCAATTCCCCGTTCAGCCTGCTGCACAGTCATTGCGGCTTGCTTTGCAAAATTATTGGTCCGTTCCCCTAAACGCTGACGGATAAAATTCGGGGCATCCATGTCCACCGGAAACAGAATTCCGGCATCAACGACAAACATCTCGACATCGTTAGCGCGGCAAAAACAGTTAACTCCGGCACCGCCGTTGAGGAAATTAATCACCATCTGTTGAGTCACCGCACTGGGGGCAATACTTACACCCTCATCAGCAATGCCATGATCACCGGCGAACACCACTACAGTCGGTTTATTGATGGCAATTTTTTCTACCGCATGATCCAGTCCCTGGCTCTGAATCAGCGCCAGTTGTGCGGCCAATGATTCCATCACACCTAAAGCGCCTAATGGTTTAGTTTTCTGATCGATTCTTTGCTGTATTTGTGGCTGAAATTTATTATCCAACATGACGGAAGTTCTCAAATAGTAGTTATAAAAAAGGAGCTTATCCTACCATAGCGAGAGCTTAAAGCGTCCAGTCAAAACAAGATAAAAGTAATTTGTTGAAAACGTCATTTTGGATATCAGTGGAGTAATAAATGAGTACTGACACGTAAAAATATCAGTCTCCGCTTTTATCGTTCGTGGCATACCTCTTACGATATAGAATTTTATCTATATAGAAAATATTCTATAATTATCGTGCAGGTGCTAGTATGTGGAACATCGAAACAAGACCTAGATTTGATCACTGGTATTGGCAACTACCTGATTCAGATCGTATTGCAATACAAGCCCACTTCATTGTACTTAGTGAAAAAGGAGCACAATTGGGCCGCCCTTATGCAGATACGGTGAATGGTTCTAAACATAATAATATGAAGGAATTGCGGATACAAAGTAGAGGGAAGCCACTAAGAGTTTTCTATGCTTTTGATCCTGTTCGAACAGGCATTATCTTGTGTGGCGGTGATAAAACGGGTAACAAGCGCTTTTATAAAGAGATGATTCAACTTGCTGATACTGAATATGATGACCACTTAGAGGAACTGAATTATGAGCAAAAAAAGTAAGCCATTAAGTGAACTGTTGGCACAAGAAAAGCCAGAAGTAATAACAGAAGCCAGAAAGAAAGCAGATAACATGCTATTGGATATTCATTTAGCAGAATTACGCGCATTAACCGCGATGTCTCAGTCACAACTGGCTCAAGCAATGGGCGTAACGCAACCAACCGTTGCAAGTCTGGAAAAAAGAGGTAAAGATGTGCGTCTAATGTCGCTGAAACGTTATGTTGAAGCCGCTGGATGTAAACTAAGAATCGACATTGAAATGCCCGATGGCACAAGCCATGGTTTACTTCTTTAATCAATAAAAAGCATGGATTTATTTTGGCTAAAATCGAACATCAAACAAATACGGTAAACAGCCCCGGTCAAACGACCTATTTCTTCTACGACTACGAAACCTGGGGCACTCATCCCGGCTTGGATCGGCCTAGCCAGTTTGCCGGTGTTCGCACTGATATGGATTTTAATATTATTGGCGAGCCGCTGGTGATTTACTGCCAGCCTCCGATGGATTACCTGCCATCACCCGAAGCGGCATTAATTACCGGGATCACACCGCAAAAAGCCGCAAGCCAAGGGTTACCCGAGCACGAGTTTATTCGTCAGATTCATCAACAACTGTCGCAGCCGAATACCATTAACATGGGCTATAACAATATCCGTTTTGATGATGAAGTTACCCGCTATACCTGCTACCGAAACTTTATTGATCCTTATGCATGGGCATGGAAAAACAACAATTCCCGTTGGGATCTGTTAGATGTGCTGAGAGCCTGCCACGCGCTACGCCCTGAAGGGGTTAACTGGCCAGACAATGACGAAGGTTATCCGAGTTTTCGTCTGGAACACCTTTCGGTCGCCAACGGCATCGAACACAGCAATGCGCACGATGCAATGGCCGATGTCATCGCAACTATCGAAATGGCAAAACGGGTTAAGCAAGCTCAACCCAAGCTGTTTAACTATTTTCTGTCTATGCGAAACAAAAAAGCCTTAGCCGGATTAATTGATATTGTCAATTTAACCCCACTGCTGCATGTTTCCGGAATGTTTGGTCGTGAGCGGAATTACACCAGTTGGATTGTTCCTTTTGCCTGGCATCCGACCAACAATAATGCGGTTATCGTGGTTGACTTAGCCATGGACCCGACGCCACTGCTCAGTTTAAATAGTGAAGAACTCAAACAACGCCTTTACACCAAACGTGATCAGTTGCAAGATGGTGAGTTACCGGTTCCGGTCAAATTGGTGCATCTAAATAAATGCCCGATTCTTGCTCCGGCTAAAACTCTGACAGCAGAAAACGCAGAGCAACTGGGAATTGATCGCCAGCAGTGCCTGAATAATTTGGCGACTCTACGTAGCAATCATGAAATTCGAGAAAAACTGCTCGATCTATTTAATGAAGAAAGTGAATTTGCCCGACAGGATAACGTTGATACTCAACTTTATGATGGATTCTTTACGCCTGCGGATCGTGCGGCAATGGATATCATTCTGCAAACATCACCTGAACTACTTGGCCAGTTGGATATTCAGTTTAATGATCCACGCATTAAGCCACTGCTATTTCGTTATCGTGCGCGCAACTTCCCCTGGAGTTTAACTCCAGAAGAACAGAAACGCTGGGCAATTCACTGCCGGGACTATTTTGAAACTCATACTGAGCAATATATGCTTCGCTTAGAGCAACTTGCAGAAGAAAACCAGAGCGACAGTCATAAAATGAAGATTCTCAAATCCATCTATGACTATGTACAAAAACTACTTTCATAACCATTACCAAGATTTTTCAACCCATGATTAAGCAACTTACACAATACGTCATAGCACTGGCAATTATCTTCATCTGTCTTTATGTTGGCATCGCGATTCAGTCATTTTTCCATATGTCCTTACCCGGTAGTATTATTGGCATGTTGCTGCTATTTGCCTTAATGGCGAGCGGTATTCTGCCAGCCAAATGGGTTCAACCAGGTGCGTCTCTGTTTATCCGCCATATGATGTTTCTTTTTGTTCCCATCAGTGTTGGTCTGATGGTGCATTTCGATATGTTAGGCAAAAATGCCATCCCCATTTTTGCCAGTACCATTGGCGGCACCTTGATTGTGTTAGTTAGCATGAGTCTGATTCTTGATCGTTTACTTTCGCGGGAGAAAAAATAATGTGGTTTGTTATTTCCGTTGCCGTATTTATTTTTGCCCGTTGGCTGGCCAGAACCGTGAAAAATCCACTGGTCAACCCGTTGCTAATTTCCGTGGCAATTCTTATTGCGACACTGTTACTGTTTAACGTGTCATTTGATACCTATTACGCCGATAACCAGTGGGTCAGCTATCTGCTGCAACCTGCCGTCGTCGCCCTGGCCTATCCTTTGTATGAGCAACTACCGCAAATCCGTGCCAACTGGAAAGTGATCATCTCAGCCTGCCTGTTTGGCAGTGCCATGTCGATGTTTACTGCAGGAACCATCGCCGTCATTCTTCACGCTGATCAACCACTGCTGGCAGCAATTTTAACCAAATCCGTAACCACACCGATTGCGATGGAAGTGTCTTCTCACCTGGGAGGTGTTCCAGCGATTGCCGCTATCATGGTATTGCTGGTGGGTTTATTTGGAGCCATCTTTGCCTATCCGGTGTACAAATGGTTAAACATCACCCATCCGGTAGCAAAAGGGTTAACTATGGGTACTATCTCGCACGCTCTGGGAACCGCAACTTGTGCAGAGAAAGAACCTAAAGACGCCGCTTTTAGCTCCCTTGCTTTGGTTCTGTGCGGTGTCATCACCTCAATACTCGCTCCCTATACTTATGCTTACGTAGTGTGGTTAATGGAACGACTGTCATAAAGCTGTCATCTTTATTGTGGATACTGACGCTGTTATGTTTTAGCTAGCTCGAAAAATTTTAGTTGAAACGCAGCGCTTTTAATTTAATATATATGGATATTCATATATACATATTTGGTGATTATTATGCTGCCACATCAGTTTTTCAAATTGCTTTCCGATGAAACACGGGTCAGATGCCTGATGATGATTGCGCGTGAAGGAAAGCTCTGCGTCGGTGAACTGACCGAGGCGCTACAACAGAGTCAACCGAAAGTATCACGTCATCTCGCACTATTGCGCTCTAGTGGCATTGTGATTGATATACGCCAGGGGCAATGGGTTTTTTACCAACTATCCGATCAGCTACCCGGTTGGATGAAAAAGCAGATTCAGGGGCTAGTTGACTCCAACTGTCTCAAACAAGAATACCAACAAGATATGCAAAACCTGGCGAAGATGAAATCTCGCCCGGAATGCTGTATTTAACGAGGAATAAATTATGTCTATCAAAATCGGAATTAATGGATTTGGTCGTATCGGTCGTCTGGCATTGCGTGCAGCCTTTGACTGGCCAGAGCTGGAATTTGTCCAGATTAACGATGTAGCTGGCGATGCTGCAACTCTCGCACACCTGTTGGAATTCGATTCAATACAAGGCCGCTGGCATCACGAAGTCACCGCTGAAGGCAATCAAATTTTCATTAATGGTAAAGCGATTAAAACCACTCAAGAAAAAGCGATTGATGCCGTTGACTGGTCACAGTGTGATGTAGTAATCGAATCTACCGGCGTACACCGTAAAAGTTCGTTCCTTAATCAGTATCTGGAACAGGGTGTCAAGCGTGTTGTCGTATCCGCTCCGGTTAAAGAAGAAGGGATCGCGAATATTGTTGTCGGAGTAAACGATCATATCTTTGAACCGGAAAAACACCGCATTGTCACTGCCGCTTCGTGCACAACTAACTGTATCGCTCCGGTAGTTAAAGTGATTTATGAAAAACTGGGGATTGAACAGTCATCATTTACCACCATTCATGATCTAACCAATACTCAAACTATTCTGGATGCACCGCATAAAGATCTTCGCCGTGCGCGTGCCTGTGGTAGCAGTTTAATCCCGACCACAACTGGCTCTGCTACCGCTATCGTAGAAATATTCCCGGATCTGAAAGATAAAATTAACGGCCACGCGGTACGTGTTCCTCTGGCAAATGCTTCTCTGACTGACATTATTTTTGATGTGAAGCGCGATACCACAGCAGAGGAAGTGAATGCGCTGCTAAAAGCAGCTTCTGAAAACGAACTAAAAGGCATTCTTGGTTTCGAAGAACGTCCTCTGGTTTCTGTCGACTACAAAGGCGATCAACGCTCAACTATCGTTGATGCACTATCTACCATGGTCGTTGGCAAACGTATGGTTAAAATTTACGCCTGGTACGATAACGAAATGGGTTACGCAACCCGTACCGCCGAGCTAGTACGTAAAGTCGGTTTAGTATAAGGAAATAATTAAATGACACATCCAACATGGGAATTACCGCTAGAAGGCAACGCTGGCCTGATTTTAACGCCATGCCCAGGTACAAAAGAGGCTTCATTGGCTGACAGTATCGAGCAATTAAAATCACAAGGAGTCACTATTGTGGTTAGTGCAATTAACCGTCAAGAGATGGCTGATAAGAACGTAGCCGATCTTCCTCAACAGGTAGAGAATGCCGGACTACAGTGGTTCTATGCGCCGATCGAAGATGATTGTGCACCTGATGAAGAATTTCACGCTTACTGGTCACAATGTGAAGTTGCGATACAAAACGCTTTGAACTCCGGCGAAAAAGTGGCACTGCACTGCATGGGTGGCTCAGGTCGTACCGGCCTGCTGGCTGCACATGCATTGCTTGGTCGTGGTTGGCAACTTGACGATATTATTCCGCAAGTGAAAGCACTGCGCCCCGGTGCATTCAGTAAGCCGGTACAGATAGAGTATATCCAGAACTTCGCTAACCAATAATCTCGTTTTGGAATAAAAGGGCGGTAACACCGCTCTTTTATTCTTCACTCGGGAGATCAATCCAAACCAATCAAGAGAACGTCACCATGCTATCTCAGTTAAATCACAATGTGCGTCAGTACATGCTGGTCACATTTAACTATTGGAATTTTACCGTCACAGATGGCGCGTTGCGTATGTTGGTAGTGCTCTATTTCTATGATTTGGGCTACTCAACACTGGCGATAGCCTCACTGTTTTTGTTCTATGAATTCTTTGGTGTGGTCACCAATTTAATTGGCGGCTGGCTGGGAGCCAGACTTGGTTTGAATCGCACCATGAATATCGGCTTGGCAATGCAGATTATTGCTCTGTTGATGCTGGCCGTACCGGCGAGCTGGCTAACGATTCCCTGGGTAATGGCCGCTCAGGCATTATCGGGTATTGCCAAAGACCTGAATAAAATGAGTGCCAAAAGTGCAATTAAAACTCTGGTTCCGGAAAATGCTCAGGGTGCGTTGTATAAATGGATTGCGATTCTCACCGGTTCAAAAAATGCCCTGAAAGGTGCTGGTTTTTTCCTTGGTGGTGCCCTACTCACCTGGATTGGCTTCCAATACGCTGTGGCCGTGATGGCGGGTGTACTTTGCCTGGTCTTTATCCTCAGTCTGCTTAACCTCAAATCCGATATGGGTAAAGCTAAGGCCAAACCTAAGTTCTCCGAGATTTTTTCCAAATCACGCAGTATTAATATACTTTCAGCCGCGCGAATGTTTCTGTTTGGTGCCCGTGATGTCTGGTTTGTGGTTGCCCTTCCTGTCTACCTCGGTTCTGTATTTGGCTGGGATCACAGTGCCGTTGGAGGATTCCTCGCGCTTTGGGTGATAGGTTATGGCGTTATTCAGGGTATTGCACCACGCATTACCGGCAAAGCCTCTGGAAAGACACCAGATGGTCACGCCGCTACATTATGGGTCGCACTGCTATCTATTGTAACCGGAGCAATTGCTTATGCCGTCCAGATTGGCTGGCAACCAGAAATAGCAATTGTAGGCGGACTGATGATATTCGGCGCGGTATTTGCGGTAAACTCATCCCTGCATTCATACTTGATTGTTAGCTACGCAAAAGGTGATGGCGTATCGCTAGATGTCGGCTTTTACTATATGGCCAACGCAATGGGCCGCCTAATCGGTACGGTACTTTCAGGGTGGATTTTCCAACTCTGGGGCCTAGCCGCCTGCCTTTGGTTTTCATTCATCTTCTTACTGCTCACTACGGTTATTTCTTTATGGTTACCCAAAATTGAGGCCGAATGTAAAGAAGTGCAAAGCGAATGTAAAAACCGTTAAAGTCGATTATTGTCTTGCCTGATTCGACATAAGATAACCCTATCTTTTATGTATGTCAGTCAGGCAAACCACCATGAAAAAACTTGTTATCCTTTGTTCACTGCTCTGGGTTCCCAGCATTTTATTCACCTGGACACCAGAAAGTAATTTCTTTTATTGGCGTCATCAGCTCACTATCTTAAGCGGTGTTATTGCCATGGCTTGCATGACGGTTTCTATGCTGCTTGCCATGCGTTTGACCTGGGTTGAAAATCTAGTTAATGGTTTGGACAAAGGGTATGCGATCCATAAACAAATGGGCATTGGCGCGTTGGTTTTTCTCTGCCTGCACTGGTTAATGGTGCAACTCCCTAAATGGCTTATTCCATTAGGTTGGATCGATGCGCCAAATCGAGGGCCACGACCAGAAACGGCAGAAACCGCTTTTGACTGGACTCATTTTGCTAAAGAAGTGGGTAACTACTCTTTCTACATCTTCCTGATCTTTGCCGCTATCAGTCTGATCCAACTGGTTCGTTACCGTCAGTTCAAGTGGACACACAATATTGCCGGTGCCATTTACCTGGCTGGTGCATTCCACAGCATTATGCTGATGGATCTGAAATGGACTGCGATATCTACCGATAGTTTTATCGTGCTGATGTGTGTGATTGGCTCTGTATGTGCGGTAATTTCCCTGCTGGGAAAAATAGGCAACAACAAGCGCGTATCGGGTAAAGTCATCATGGTAGAAATGGCCAACAACGAGTCTCAGCAATCTAATATCCTGCACTTCACTATTCAGTTAGATAAAAAATTGGACTACCGTGAAGGGCAGTTCACCTTTGTTGATTTTAAAGATGGTGAACCTTCACATCCATTTTCTGTGCTCAACTATGACAAAGACTCTGGCTTGATTGAGTTCGGCGTTAAAAGCCTAGGCGATTACACACAAAAATTGATGTCGCAGTTACAAGTCGAACAAGCGGTTGAGATAGAAGGTGGCTATGGCCGCTTTCAAATCCCCAATCATAAACAACAAGCGTGGGTGGGCGCAGGCATTGGTATTGTGCCGTTTATTGCCTGGCTGAACCAGTTAGCCAAAAGCGGTATAGATCAGGACAAAACTATTCATCTATTCTATTGCCGCCATGGGGGAAAAGAGACTTACTTCCTCAATATGGTGAATAAATTAGTGGCCCGCCTACCCTTCATCCAACTACACGTCTATACGTCAGAACATGGTCAGCGGTTATCATCCAAACAAGTGGCTGAGCAGCTGGATTTATCTCAGGCATCAGTAAGCTTCTGTGGCCCGGTGAGATTTGCCGAACAACTAAAAAGTGACCTGCTGAGCTTTGGCCTTAACGAGAATGCATTCCATGCAGAACGCTTTAAAATGCGTTAATCGCCTCAGATTGGCCGGGTTGTTGATTGTCGGAATCCGGCCAGCGCAAACGTTTGCTTTTATGCTTAATTTCAGTATGATTGGCCGCGTCTAAATCACACAAAATTAGTCAGCGAGGAAGCACCAATGTTAGGTACGGCGACAAGTAAAAATGCCTCTCGAGTCCTGTTACTGGGTTCGGGTGAGCTTGGTAAAGAAGTAGCGATTGAATGTCAGAGACTCGGTCTGGAAGTGATCGCCTGCGATCGTTATGCTAATGCACCCGCTATGCAGGTTGCTCATCGTAGCCATGTTTTCAACATGCTCGATGGCGATGAATTGGCCCGTATTATTGACCTGGAAAAACCCGATTATGTGGTTCCTGAAGTTGAAGCCATCGCAACCGCTAAACTAGTTGAATTGGAAAAAGCTGGCCTGAACGTAGTTCCTACCGCCAATGCCACCCGCCTGACCATGAACCGAGAAGGGATTCGCCGTCTGGCCGCTGAAGAGCTGGAACTCACCACCTCGCCATACCATTTTGCCGACAGTTTTGCAGAATTTTCTGCGGCTGTTGATGCCGTTGGTATCCCTTGTGTTGTTAAGCCAGTAATGAGTTCATCGGGTAAAGGGCAAAGCGTCATTAAGTCCACAGCAGATGTACAAAAAGCCTGGGATTATGCCCAACAAGGTGGCCGCACTGGTGCAGGCCGCGTGATTGTCGAAGGGTTTATCGATTTTGATTACGAAATTACCCAACTAACCGTACGCGCTGTGGATGGTATCCATTTCTGTGCCCCAATCGGTCATCGCCAGGAAGATGGTGATTATCGTGAATCGTGGCAACCGCAGGTGATGTCAGAAACCGCGTTAGCAGCTGCGCAACAAGCGGCTGGCAAAGTGGTTGAGGCATTAGGTGGGTACGGCATTTTCGGCGTAGAATTGTTCATTAAAGGCGATACTGTTATTTTCAATGAAGTATCACCTCGCCCACACGATACCGGCTTAGTAACACTGGCTTCACAATATCTTTCTGAATTTGCCCTGCATGTCCGTGCCTTTACCGGCCTGCCAATTAATCAGATCGACCAGATTGCTCCCGCCGCTTCAGTCGCTGTATTAGGTCAAGGAACTTCAAACAATATTAGGTTTGATGGATTAGCAGAGGCATTAACTATTCCAAATACTCAAATCCGTCTGTTTGGTAAACCGGATATCGATGGTCGCCGCCGCTTAGGAGTCACGCTTGCTACAGCAGAAGATACTGAGCAGGCAAAAGCGTTAGCACTGCAATCTGCCTCTGCAATCAAAATTATTTATTAAGAAAAAGAAATATGTGCGTCACGATAATATTCGTGACGCCATACAGAAGGTAGAAGACCACGAATTCTTTCGTGGCCTTATCGGATAAAGATTATTTATCCAGTTCGATACTTTCTACACGGGCTTTTAACTTTTGCCCCGGACGAAATGTCACAACACGTCGAGCAGAAATAGGAATATCTTCACCCGTTTTAGGATTTCGACCCGGGCGCTGATTTTTATCACGTAAGTCAAAATTACCAAAACCCGATAATTTTACCTGTTCACCGTTCTCCAACGCCTTTCGGATTTCTTCGAAAAACACTTCAACCGTTTCTTTGGCATCCCGTTTACTAAAACCAAGTTTTTCGAACAGGTTCTCAGCCAATTCGGCCTTTGTCAGCGCCATAAAACTTCCCTCAAAGCTAGGTTTAACTTTACTGCCGCAAGGCAGCACCAAAGCAAATTTTATTCAGCCAATCAACAACATATCGGCTCTATTGTTGAAGTGTATGCCAACCTTCTGATTTACGCCAACTTTTTTCTTACACGATTGATACCTAGCTCATAATTTACTCAATAGCTTATGGTGCAATTTGACCCATTTTTCAAATTAATTATCTGATTTTTATAGATAAACAGTATTAAATGTTAGCATTAACTCATATATCAGAAATATTTCTTGAATTTCAATTTTCAGACTATTTTTTGAATTTGTTTTAAATTTGATATTCTTTTTATTTTCAGGGAGTTGGTTCAGATATCCGTCACCTTAAACAGGTAAAAAAATAGGCCGAACAAGTCGGCCTAAATCTTTCGTTCAGCAATCGATTGACTGAAGATTACTCACGTAGCATCGCAGCATGCGCTATTGCCAGTGCTTCAACCACTGCCGCCACGCTGGCAGCAATTTCTGCTTCTTCGAGAGTACGTTCAGCTGACTGCAGCGTTAAAGCAATCGCCAGACTCTTCTTACCATCTTCAACACCTTTGCCAACGTATACGTCGAACAGAGAAGCATCAGTTAATAACTCGCCACCAGCAGCCAAACATGTCTGAATAACATCACCAGAAGCGACAGCATCATCAACAACCACAGCAATATCACGGCGGTTAGACGGGAATTTAGAGACTGACGCAGCTTCAGGGATCACTTTGCTGCTGATAGCAGACCATTCCAGTTCAAATACGATAGTGCGACCGTTAAGGCCAAACTTACGCTCTAGCTCTGGGTGAACAGTACCAATCACACCCACTGGTTTACCTTCAAACAGAATCGCAGCTGCTTGTCCTGGATGAAGTGCCGGATGTTTGGTCGCTGCGAAAGTAAACGCTTTATCGTTGGCTGTCAGTTCAAGTACAGCTTCAACGTCGCCTTTCATATCAAAGAAATCAACCGTTGCTGATTCCTGATTCCAATGCTCTTCAGAACGTGGACCTGCAATAACACCTGCCAACATCGGCTCTTGAGCCATACCGTTTTCAGCACTTGTATCCGGGATAAAGCGCAGACCATATTCAAATAAACGAACCCGAGGTTGCTGACGTTTCTGGTTACGAACAACGGTATTCAGCAGTCCCTGAATCAAACCTAAACGCATCGCAGACATGTCTGCTGAAATCGGATTTGGCAAAACTAACGGCTCGATACCAGGTACAACCAATTTCTGCTGTTCAGGCTCTACAAAGCTGTAAGTGATTGCTTCATGATAACCACGGTCAACCAACAGGTTGCGTACGCGAGATAGAGGCTGATCCGCTTCGCGATGATCATTCATCGACAATGCTGCAACTGGTGCCTGATTCGGAATATTGTCGTAACCGTAGATACGGCCCACTTCTTCAATCAGATCCTGCTCGATAGCGATATCAAAACGCCAGGTTGGAGCCTGAGCAACCCAACCTTCATCGGTGGTTTCTACGCTCATGCCCAGACGTTCCAGGATTTCCACCACGTCATTTGAAGCAATCTCATGACCCAGTAGCTTGTCCAATTTCGTACGACGCAAGGAAACACGGTTTGGCTTAGGTAAATCTGCAACAGACTCTACCGCAACAACCGGGCCTGCTTCGCCACCACAAATAGAGGTAAGCAGCGCAGTTGCACGCTCCATGGCGCTAACCTGGAGTGCATAATCGACACCACGCTCATAACGCATGGATGAATCTGTATGTAGACCGTAACTACGAGCGCGACCACGGATAGCATCCGGAGCAAAGAACGCACACTCTAGTAACACATCTTTAGTTTCGCTGTTTACGCCTGAACCTTCACCACCAAAGATACCGGCAATCGCCAGTGCTTTATTGTGATCAGCAACAACCAGAGTATCTGCATTCAGTTCGGCTTCGCTGCCGTCCAGCAGCGTCAGCTTCTCGCCTTGCTCCGCCATACGAACCACAATGCCACCGTCGATTTTTGCCAAATCGAACGCGTGCATTGGTTGGCCTTGTTCCAGTAATACATAGTTAGTCACATCGACCACAGGATCGATTGAACGAATACCACAGCGACGCAGTTTTTCTTGCATCCATAGTGGAGTTTCAGCGCTAACATTTATATTTTTAACTACACGTCCTAAATAACGAGGGCAAGCAGCCGGAGCTTTAACTTCAATAGAAGCCACATCTGCAATAGTGTCGGCAACAGCATCACACTCTGGCTGTTTTACATCCATGCGATTTAATACACCGACTTCACGCGCCATACCACGCAGGCTAAAGCAGTCAGCACGGTTTGAGGTTAAATCAACATCGATAGTCACATCGTTCAGTGCAAGGAAATCACGAATATCAGTGCCGATTGCGGCATCAGTATTCAACTCGATAATGCCTTCTGCTTCAACATCGATACCCAGTTCAGTAAATGAACACAGCATACCGTGCGAAGGCTGACCACGTAGTTTCGCTTTCTTTATTTTAAAGTCACCCGGCAATACGGCGCCAACCGTTGCTACCGCAACTTTAAGACCCTGACGGCAGTTTGGTGCGCCACAGACGATATCAAGTAACTCTTCGGCACCGACATCAACTTTAGTTACACGCAATTTATCCGCATCAGGATGTTGGCCACATTCAACAACGTGACCCACTTTTACACCAGTAAAAGAACCCGCTGCCGGAATAACGTCGTCAACTTCCAGGCCAGCCATGGTGATTTGGTGTGTTAGTTCGTCAGTAGTAACCGCAGGGTTTACCCACTCACGAAGCCATGTTTCGCTAAATTTCATTCTGTACTGCCCCTGAATTACTTAAACTGTTTAAGGAAACGAAGATCGTTTTCGAAAAATGCACGTAGGTCGTTTACGCCATAACGAAGCATGGTTAAACGTTCAACACCCATACCAAATGCAAAGCCGCTGTATTTCTCAGGGTCAATACCAACGCTACGCAGTACATTAGGGTGTACCATGCCGCAGCCTAATACTTCCAGCCATTTACCATTTTTGCCTTTCACATCCACTTCCGCAGAAGGTTCAGTAAATGGGAAGTACGACGGACGGAAGCGCACTTCCAGATCTTCTTCAAAGAAGTTACACAGGAAGTCGTTCAGGATACCTTTCAACTGAGCGAAATTAACGTTTTCATCGACTAACATACCTTCCACCTGGTGGAACATCGGAGTATGAGTCTGGTCATAATCGTTACGGTATACACGGCCAGGTGCAATAAAGCGCAGCGGTGGCTGTTTCTCTTCCAGAGTACGAATTTGTACGCCTGAAGTGTGGGTACGTAACATCAGTTTTGGATTAAAGAAAAAGGTATCGTGATCGGTACGAGCCGGGTGATCTTCTGCGATATTCAGTGCGTCAAAGTTATGGAAATCATCTTCAATTTCTGGACCTGACTGAACAGTAAAACCTAATTCACCAAAGAAACTTTCGATACGTTCGATAGTACGAGTTACCGGATGCAGACCGCCATTTTCAATACGACGTCCAGGAAGTGTTACATCGATGGTTTCTGCTGCCAGCTTCTGCTCTAATTCCGCTGCTTGCAGTGCGTCTTTACGGGCTGCAATCGCCTGCTGTACCGCAGCTTTCGCTTTGTTGATTTCCTGACCAGCTTCACGGCGCTCTTCAGGCGGTAGTTTGCCTAAATTTTGCAGTTGCGTAGTGAGTTCACCTTTTTTACCTAGGTATTGAACCCGGACTTCGTCTAGTGCGACCAGTGATGGAGCTGCCTCGATTGCAGCGGCCGCATTAGCAATAATCTCTTGTAGATGTTGCATCGTTTCCTCGCCTACCATGAGGGTAGTTTCGACATCGGAATCAGAATATTCCGACAAAGTTTCTTGGGTAATATCAAATAGCTGTACATAGTAACCAATGCTGGCTTTGATGCCAAATTGAAAAATGGTTTGAAACGGCCAAAACGTAAAATTATGACCATGAATTCCGTACAGGTTGGATGAGGGTGAATTATAACACTTTTCCGTAGTTAAAGCAGAAGGATCTTATATCCAAACTAATTGGTATTGCAGACAAATAATGGTTTACATTAAAGTAACAAAAACGCGGCTAAGCCAATGAAAGCACGAGGTAAGCATGAATATAGTGATTCGCCCAATTCTATCCGATGATGATTTTGAAATCGCAAATATCATTCAGTCGGTCGGAAGAGAATTTGGTGCTATCGGCGAGGGTTTCGGCCCATCCGACGCCGAAGTTTTGGCAATGAGCCAACATTACAACCCTGAACAGAAGAGCCAGTACTGGATAGCATCCTTAGATGGTAAAATTATCGGCTGTGGCGGTATCGCCCCTTTCGCCCTCTCTGATTGCTGTTGTGAATTACGTAAACTGTTTATTCTTCCCGAAGCTAGAGGTTTTGGCATTGGTAAACAACTGATGAACATAGCCCTCGATACGGCCCGAGAGTTTGGATATGCACAATGTTATCTAGATACACTGGCAAATATGCAAGCCGCGATAGCCTTGTATGAAAAATTCGGTTTTGAACATTTGGACCGACCGATGGCAGGAACTGAGCATAATGGCTGTGACGTGTGGATGTTAAAACAACTTTGATGGAGCAAAATATGGAATCGTTAAACTGGGCAGAGTTACGCCATCAACTTCATCAAATTGCCGAACTGTCCAATCAGGAAAAAGTCACCGCGCAGAAAGTCGCGGCGATCCTTTCCCAGTTTAAGCCAGATAAGATTATCTCCGATGTAGGTGGTCATGGCATTCTGGCGGTTTATGATAGCCACAAACCCGGCTCAACCACTCTGATCCGAGCTGAACTGGATGCATTACCCATTGTAGAAAATCAGCAGTTAGGTTATCACTCTCAACATCAAGGATGTGCACATAAATGTGGCCATGATGGTCATATGACCATCGTTATTTCCCTGGCTGAACAGCTAAACCAACAGCCACCGCTGACCGGGCGGGTTATTCTGGCATTTCAGTCAGCCGAAGAGACGGGTGAAGGTGCTGCAGCCATGGTTAAAGATCCTCAATTCTCGTCGTTTCGACCCGATTTTGCCTTTGCACTACATAATTACCCCGGAATGGCATTAGGTGAAGTCGGCATCAAATCTGGGACCTTTAATTGTGCCTCTAAGGGGATGATTGTGACATTACAAGGCGCAACTTCACATGCGGCATATCCTGAACACGGTAACAGCCCCGCACTAGCAATGTGTGAGCTAATCAAGTTGGCAACTGAATTACCAGCCAAACAGGAAGAAGTCTGTTGGTGTACTGTGGTTCATGCCAAATTGGGCGAAGTTGCCTTTGGTACTAGCCCCGGAGAAGCCGTAGTGATGATGACGCTGCGCAGTGAAACCAATGAAACGATGGCTAAGCTTGAGTCTGAACTGGTAGAACAGGTTCAACAACTCACCAGCACAATGAACCTGACTTACCAGATCAGTTTTGAAGATGAGTTTCGCGCTACGATTAATGATGAGAAGGCCGCACAACTGGTCAGTGCCGCGTGCAATTCAAATACAATACCCTGCCACCAGCTCGACGAACCGATGCGCTGGTCAGAAGATTTTGGCCGTTTTACCGAAGTAGCTCAGTACGGCGCGCTGTTTGTCCTTGGTAGTGGCGAATCAACCCCGCAACTACACCATCCGGATTATGATTTTCCGGATCAGCTATTGGGAATTGGTCAGAAGATTTTCTGGGATTTAATTAAAAAGATAAATGGAATCCAATAAAAGCGTAACCTCAACCTTGGCAAGGTTGCGCTCTACCAACTGAGCTAGTGGCGCATTCGGTATTCCAGATAGTAAAAAGCCCCGGACTTTTGATCCGAGGCTTTTAATTTGGAGCGACACACGAGGTTCGCTTTCTTTTGAACTAAAAGCGTGACCTCAACCTTGGCAAGGTTGTGCTCTACCTACTGAGCTAGTGTCGCATTCGGCATTCCAGATAGTAAAAAGCCCCGGACTTTTGATCCGAGGCTTTTAATTTGGAGCGACACACGAGGTTCGAACTCGTGACCTCAACCTTGGCAAGGTTGCGCTCTACCAACTGAGCTAGTGTCGCAAGATGGTGCCCCGGGCCGGACTTGAACCGGCACAGCGCGAACGCCGAGGGATTTTAAATCCCTTGTGTCTACCAATTTCACCACCAGGGCACGCAATAACTTGTATTGATGTGCCTTAACTGAACGAGTTAACACCATCTTTGATACCGCCTTTCGGCCATATCTTCAAAATTTGGAGCGACACACGAGGTTCGAACTCGTGACCTCAACCTTGGCAAGGTTGCGCTCTACCAACTGAGCTAGTGTCGCAAATGGAGGCGCGTCCCGGAGTCGAACCGAGGTTCACGGATTTGCAATCCGCTGCATGGCCACTCTGCCAACACGCCCTCAACCATTGAGGACTCATCCTCTCTGGTACGGGGTGCATTCTACGGAATCGGTAATTTCAGTCAACAACTATTTTAAACTTTTGTGTTCGTTTGGCTATTTTGCATCCAATCAATAGCAAATTGCTGAATTAAGTGACAAAACCCTTGGTAATTCAAACTTTCGAGGCAATTAGTCTGCTAGATTAAAACCAATAACATAGAAATCTGAGGGTTAGCCCATGAAATTTACACCTGATCTTATCGAAGAACTAAACCTGTTGCTGCAATTTGATTTAAGTAGCCGTGCAACCGGAATTAAGGTACACAAAGACGCGAGTGAAACGGTACAACAAGCGGTAGCTCGTCTGTATGACAAAGGGTTATGTACTCAACCTGACGGTGGCTATCTCACTGATGAAGGCATCGAAATTACACAAAGTGCCGAAACTGTGTTACGCGTGTTGCACGCTAACGCCATGGCTTAGTGAGTATGTCAGTAATTACTATTATTGGTGCTGGCTGGCTGGGTAGCCCGCTGGCCCATTGTTTTTCCCAGTCACATACCGTTTATGCCAGCAAAACCAGCGCAGGCGGATTAGCTCAATTTACCAATAGCGCAGTCAATGGTTTTATTGTTGATCTTGCCGATCCTGATTCACCGCTCGAAAAACAATTACTCATTCAACATCCTGAAACTATTATCGGCTGTTTTCCTCCGGGATTTCGCCGTGGGCAAAGTAACGACTATATTCATTATTGGCAGCGCCTGGCCGATGCTTGCCGATCTGCCAATGTGAATAAACTAATTATGATTAGTACCACGGGAGTCTATCCGGATCGACCACAGATAATGAAAGAAGATGAAGCATCGCTTGAATTAACACGAAACCAAAGCGATTTTTCAGAAAAAAGTCGCATCCTGCTTGAAGCAGAACAAGCCGTGATTGATTCCGGGCTGAATTACGTGATTATCCGATGTGGCGGTTTGTTTGGCCCAAATCGAAACCCCGCACGATTTGCTGCCAAACTGAGTAGTGTTAGTCATGATGCACCAGCCAATATGATTCATCTCGATGATGTGATTGGTATCGTAACCTTTGCCCAGCATTCATTAAGCCATCAGGTGGTCAACGCAGTGGCGCCGCAAAGGCCAAGCAAAGCCGAATTTTATCGGGCTGCGCTTGAACAAACTGGCAGGGGTAATGAACTTCCGCCTATCGTTGACCATACCGATAAAGGCATCAGCGCCAGTAAGTTAATCGGCTTGGGCTATACTTTCCGCTTCCCCTCGCCCATTGACGCCTTACCTTATTGCTGAATCGGCTATCTTGAATTAGCGTCCAAGTGCCTGCTTAAAGTGGTTACGGCACATAGACACGTAGCGATCATTGCCGCCGATATCGACCTGAGAACCTTCACCAATCGGTTCACCATTCTGATTCAGGCGTACGACCATGGTCGCCTTTTTGCCGCAGTGGCAAATAGTTTTCAGTTCCACCAGTTTATCTGCCCAAGCTAATAATGCCTCACTTCCGGGAAACAGATTTCCCTGAAAGTCGGTTCTTAACCCATAACAAAGAACAGGAATTTTCAGTTGATCAACCACATTGCTCAACTGCCAAACCTGCTGTTTAGAAAGAAACTGAGCTTCATCGACCATCACACAATGGACACCATTTTCAGTATGTTGCAGCTCGATTAACTGCTGCATATCCGTCACACTATCAAACAGATGCGCTTGTTGTTCAAGACCGATACGCGAACTGACTTTACCAATTCCAAAGCGATCATCAATCGCAGCATTAAATATCAGCGGGTTCATTCCCCGTTCCTGATAGTTAAAAGCAGATTGCAGAAGAGTTGTCGATTTTCCAGCATTCATTGCCGAATAATAAAAATAAAGTTGGGCCAAAATAATACCACTTCATTGAAAAAGGGCGGCTATTGCCGCCCTATCATAAATTTTTACGTTCACCGAAACCGGGAAAGATTACAGCTTTTCTTTTGCTACAGTTACCGCTAATGCCAGTTCCTGAAGCGCTGCCGCATTCGCTTCGCTTGGAGCATCAGTTAACAAACACGCTGCTGCGGTCGTTTTAGGGAAAGCAATCACATCGCGGATGTTTTCTGTACCACATAGCAGCATCACTAAACGGTCTAGGCCAAACGCCAGGCCAGCGTGCGGAGGCGTACCGAATTTCAGCGCATCCAGCAAGAAGCCGAACTTAATACGTTGCTCTTCTTCGCTGATACCAAGGATATCAAACACCGCGGCCTGCATATCTGCATTATGGATACGAACAGAACCACCACCAACTTCATAACCGTTAAGAACCATGTCGTAAGCGTTGGAGTTTGCTACAGCAGGGTTAGCTTTCAGCTCTTCCGCCGTTAGACCAAGCGGAGACGTAAATGGGTGGTGCATCGCGTGTAGATTACCTTCGTCATCTTCCTCAAACATTGGGAAATCAACAACCCACAACGGTGCCCAGCTATTCTCATTGGTCAGTTCCAGGTCTTTACCCAGTTTCAGACGTAATGCTCCCAGAGCTTCAGAAACTACATTCGCACGGTCAGCGCCAAACAGAATGATATCACCTGATTCAGCACCAGAACGCTCAACAATCGCGTTAATAATCTCTTCGGTCAGGAATTTAGCCACCGGAGACTGAATACCTTCCAGACCCGCTGCTTTATCATTCACTTTCATCCACGCCAGACCCTTCGCGCCGTAGATAGAAACAAATTCAGCATAGCCATCAATCTGTTTACGAGTCAGCGCTGCGCCACCAGGAACACGGATTACCGCCACACGGCCTTTCGCATCGTTAGCCGGACCAGCAAACACTTTGAATTCAACATCTTTAAGCAGGTCAGCAATATCAACCAGTTCAAGCGGGTTACGCAGATCTGGTTTGTCGCTACCGAAACGACGCATCGCTTCACTGAACGGCATTACCGGGAATTCACCAAGATCAACGTTAAGCAGCTCAAGCCACATTTCGCGAATCATTTTTTCGGTTACTTCACGAACTTGATCAGCGCTCATAAATGAAGTTTCGATATCGATCTGAGTAAATTCAGGCTGGCGGTCAGCACGTAAATCTTCATCACGGAAACATTTTACGATTTGGTAGTAGCGGTCAAAACCAGACATCATCAGCAGCTGTTTAAATAGCTGAGGAGACTGTGGCAATGCGTAGAAATTACCTTTATGTACTCTGCTCGGAACCAGATAGTCACGCGCGCCTTCTGGCGTTGCTTTAGTCAGTACCGGAGTTTCGATATCCAGGAAACCATTTTCATCAAGGAAACGACGCACAAAGCTGGATGCTTTGGCACGTAATTTAATGCGGTCACTCATTTCCGGACGACGTAGATCCAGATAACGGTATTTCAGACGCTGTTCTTCAGAATTCTTCTGGTTGAAATCTAACGGCAAAACGTCAGAACGGTTAATGATCTCTAATGATGTGGCCAGGATTTCCACTTCACCTGTTGCCATATCTTTATTAATCTGGCTATCAGGACGTGCACGAACTTCACCACCTAAGCGGATACAGAACTCGTTACGTAGTTGGTTAGCAACAGCGAAAACTTCTGCCATATCGGGATCAACCACGACCTGGACAATACCTTCACGATCTCGCATATCGATAAAGATAAGACCGCCTAAATCACGGCGACGATTAACCCATCCACACAGTTCTACCGTTTCTCCTACGAGAGACTTGTTCAGGTGACCACAATAATGGCTACGCATAGTTACTATCCCAATAAATGAATATTTAAAAAATTGGGGCTGATTATAGCCTTAAAAAGCCCCTTTCTTCAAAGCACTATCGTATCTTGATTTGAATTTGATGCTTCACTGAGAAAAATACCGCTAAATCTGCCATTTTCCACCCCTAGCGCATAATGACATTTATCACAAAATTTCATAGAATACGCCGCTTTGTTAAAGTGTTGCAGGCAACCAAGCCTGATCTGATTACGCCGTGATATCGAGGTCGTTATGAACCCAAAAGACACCATCTTTTCTGCCCCCATCAATAAAATCGGTGATTTCACTTTTGATGAGCGCGTAGCGGAAGTTTTTCCGGACATGATTCAACGCTCAGTACCCGGTTATAGCAATATTATTTCGGCCATTGGCATGATGACGGAACGCTTTGTCACCGCAAATTCGAATCTGTATGACCTAGGGTGCTCACTTGGAGCCGCAACACTTTCAATGCGCCGTCACATAAATCAGCCGGGCTGTCAGATTATTGGAGTCGACAACTCTCATGCCATGGTTGAGCGCTGTAAATTGCATATTCAAGCGTACCGTTCCGATACACCTGTAGAGATTATTGAAGCCGACATCCGTGATGTAGAAATCAGTAATGCCTCTGTTGTGGTACTCAATTTCACCCTGCAATTTCTCTCACCCGATGACCGTTTTACCCTGTTAAGCAAAATTTACCAAGGACTCAATAAAGGCGGCATTTTGATCCTGTCGGAAAAATACGTGTTCCCGGATGAAACCTCAAATCAGTTACTGATTGACTTGCACCATGCTTTTAAGGGCGCTAATGGCTACAGTGAACTGGAAATCAGCCAGAAACGCAGCGCAATTGAAAATGTATTACTACCTGACTCCATCGAACAGCACAAACAACGCTTCGCTGAGATTGGATTTTCCAACTATGAAGTGTGGTTCCAGTGTTTTAACTTTGGTTCGATGTTTGCGATTAAATAAACCCAGTATCAACGCTTTGTTTTAAATTTTTACTTTTTGTGGGAACTGAATTCACCATGTTTAACTTTGCCAACTTTTATCAACTGCTCGCTAACGATACGCTACTTCAGCCATGGCTGAATATTCTGCCACAGCAGTTAACTGACTGGCAGCAAGCGGAACATGGTGATTTTGAACGCTGGTTGCGCGCACTGAAAAAACTGCCAGATGATCAACCGGATCATATCGATCTGACCAGTTCAGTCAAAGTTTACAATAATGAACCACTTAACCTTGGTGAAAGTAAAAAGCTAGAAAGTATTCTGCGCACCCTGCATCCATGGCGCAAAGGGCCTTATGATCTACATGGCGTTTTTATTGATACTGAATGGCGCTCGGACTGGAAATGGGATCGCGTTTTACCGCATATCACTCCCCTGAAAAATCGCAGTGTGCTCGATGTCGGCTGTGGGAACGGTTATCACATGTGGCGTATGGTGGGTGAAGGTGCTCGCCTGTGCGTTGGTATAGACCCTTCACATCTGTTTCTGGTTCAGTTCGAAGCAGTACGTAAACTGTTGGGCAATGACCAGCGCGCTCACCTGCTACCTTTAGGCATTGAACAGCTACCAGAGTTAGAGGCCTTTGACACCGTTTTCAGCATGGGGGTATTGTATCATCGCCGTTCACCGCTTGATCACCTGCTACAACTCAAAAACCAGTTGGTTTCCGGTGGTGAGCTGATATTAGAAACATTGGTGATTGATGGTGATGAAAATGCCGTATTGGTGCCCGTTGATCGCTACGCGCAGATGCGCAACGTTTACTTTTTCCCTTCTGCCGCTGCACTGAAAGTATGGCTGGAAAAATGTGGTTTTGTTGATGTTGTTATTGCCGATGAGTCCGTTACCAGCACCGATGAGCAACGTTCAACTAATTGGATGACTCATAATTCTCTGCCTGATTATTTGGATCCTAATGATCCGAGTAAAACTGTAGAAGGGTATCCTGCTCCTAAACGTGCGATTCTTATCGCCAAAAAGCCATAATTGACACAACGTTAACCCCGTTCATACATACGCGCGCTATTGTACGCCCCATCTTGCGGAGGGGGCGACATACGCATAGTGAATTTTGATAGTGAATAAAAGGCAGTACATGTTTAAACATCTGGTAATTTGGAGTTCGCTGGCCGTGCTCAGTGGCTGTGAAATGCAGAACATTAAGCAATATCATCAAGAAACCCTTGATGTTATCGAACAAACTCAACAACACAGTAATGAACGGTTTGAGGCTAACACCCAACTGATTCAGCAGCAGAATGAGCAGATATCATTACTACAAACCCAGTTAACCAGCCTGGAAAATTCACTTAACAACCTGACCGAACTGACGCAGAAAAAATTAACGCCCCCTGCGAGTCCAAAGAAAAAAAGTCGGTCAGTACAGATTACTCAAGCGACAATATCAACCAATCAACTGGTGTTAGGCGAAGTGGAACGTGTCACGATAGATTCCGTGCATCAAAGCTTTGACGCGCGGGTCGATACCGGGGCGGCAACCTCCTCTCTCAACGCCATTAACATCGAAGAGTTTGAGCGTAATGGTCGCAACTGGGTACGATTCCAACTCGATGAAGGTGAAGGTGCCAAAGAAACGTCACAATGGATTGAAGCCAAAGTGGTTCGCTATGTCCGCATTCGTCAGGCAAGCAATGATGATACTGAACGCCGGGCTGTCGTAGATTTATGGATTGAACTGGGATCCATCCATGAAAAAGCTGAATTTACTCTAGCGGATCGTTCGATGATGAGTAATCCGATCCTGCTCGGTCGTGAATTTATTCGCGATATCGCGCTGGTCGATGTCAGCAAAGCTTATCTGCAGAGTAAAAAATAAATTAACAAACCCAACCTATATAGGTAACCACCACCATGACCTCGCGTGTTCCGTTTTATGTTTCAATTATCCTATTGATTAGCATAGGAATGTACTTAATTATTCTCCGTCATACTGTTTATGGTGTGCCATTAACACCGGGAGAAACACGACAGGTATGGGAAGTCGAGGCGCAAATTCAGTTCAGTGCACAAGGCAAAGCAGCCAAAGTGTCATTAGCGGCACCAGAGACCCAGCGAGGATTCACTTTACTTAATGAATCGAGTACATCGCCAGGTTATGGCGTTTCTTATATTGATACGGACAACGGCCGCCGAGCCGAATGGTCAATCCGGAATGCTAATGGTACACAAACGATTTATTACAAAACCCAGTTTTTAGTCGACTCTCAGGCAAAATCGACGCTGCTTGCTCCGGATAACAGTAAACCCAGTGTCACCTTCAACGGACCAGAACAAATCGCGGCCAATGCGATTAACGCCCTGGCTCGTGAGCGTTCTGCCGACCAGGTAAGTTATGCGCGAGAAATGTTTAAAGTGCTGGCCGATGTAGAAAACCCGCACTCACAAATGCTGCTCAGCCACATGTCAAAATTAGAAGCTGCGCAAAACTTACTTTCGATCGCTGGTATTGCGAATAAAGTGGTTGGCGTACTCAACCTGGAAGATGGTCGTCGTCGGCAATACATCGAACTAACAAATATGGTCTGGAACGGAGCTGAATGGGTACTGTTTGATCCGGCCAATGGTAAACAACTTAATCACAGCAATCGACTGATTTGGGATCAATCTAATGTCTCACTGCTTGATGTAGTCGGCGGCAGTAATAGCCGAGTATTATTCAGCATGATCAGTCGTGAAGTGACGCCACAAAGCGCGACCTTACAAAAAGTCGAAGCCGACGGCCTGCTGAATTTATCAATTCATAGTCTGCCCCTTGAAGAACAGGCGATGTTTAAAACCATTATGCTGGTTCCAATCGGAGCACTTATTGTGGTGATCCTGCGCATTCTGGTCGGACTGAAAACATCAGGGACATTTATGCCAGTGTTGATTGCCGTTGCTTTTGTGCAGACGCAACTTCTACCTGGCATCACCGGGTTCCTGTTAATTGTCGGCACCGGATTGATTATCCGCAGCTATTTATCCCGGCTAAACCTGTTATTGGTGGCACGAATTTCAGCGGTGATTATCTCGGTCATTCTGATCATTGCTATATTTGCTATTCTCGCCTTTAAGCTGAGCATCACCGAAGGATTAAGTATTACCTTCTTCCCGATGATCATCCTTTCCTGGACCATCGAACGAATGTCGATTTTATGGGAAGAAGAAGGCGCTAAAGAGGTAATCGTTCAGGGTGGTGGCTCATTACTGACTGCAATTCTGGTCTATATCGCTATGACCAACAGCTATGTACAGCACTTAACCTTTAACTTTATTGGTATTCAGCTGATTATTCTGGCGATGATCTTGCTACTTGGTACCTACACCGGGTATCGAATCAGTGAACTTAAGCGCTTTAAGAGTATGGTGTCCTAATCATGTTACTTGAAGCCTGTAAAACCTATTTAAAACTTCGCCATAGCGGAATTATGGGGATGAACAAGCGCAACCATAGCTATATCGGCCGCTACAATGACCGCTCCCGATTCCCTCTGGTGGATGACAAACTCAAAACTAAAATTATAGCGCAACAAGCGGGATGTACGGTTCCCGATCTCATCGGCGTGATCGGTAGCCAGCATGAGGTGAGTTCAATCCATCAACTGATTGCCGATAAGCAGGGATTTGTCATAAAGCCGGCTCATGGAAGCGGTGGCAAAGGCATTTTGGTGATTACCCACCATAGCAATGGTGTCTATACCAAACCTTCCGGTGCGATGATCGATAAACAAGGGTTAGAGCGCCATATCAGCAATGCGCTAGCCGGATTATTCTCGCTTGGTGGAAAAAATGACGTTGCAATCATCGAAGACCTGATCTATTTCGATGATTGCTTTGCCCCCTATAGCTACGAAGGTGTACCTGATGTACGGGTGATCGTTTTTAAAGGTTACCCGGTGATGGCGATGATGCGGCTTTCGACGGCTGCCTCGGATGGCAAAGCCAACCTCCATCAGGGTGCAGTAGGCGTCGGATTAGACATTAGTACAGGTAAGGCGTTACACGCGGTGCAGTTCGGACTCCCTGTTAACCATCATCCAGACACCAATACTCCACTAAAAACATTAACCGTTCCCCATTGGCAAGAACTGCTGGTTCTGGCCTCGCGAGCCTGGGAGATGACCGGATTAGGTTATTTGGGCGCCGATATTGTTATTGACCGAACCAAGGGGCCGCTGATCCTGGAACTCAACGCGCGCCCGGGACTGTCCATTCAGGTAGCAAACGGGGCGGGCTTATTACCTCGCCTGCGGCATATTGAAAGCCTGGGTAAGCCTTTTATTCCACCGACCCCGGAACAGCGCGTTGCCCATGCTATGAAACAGTTTGGCCAATCTGATTGACCGCCACGATTTACCGTTAATGATCAAATCGCCGCAGCCCCAATTCCCACTCGACCCTGCGGCACTCTTCCTGTAGACGCTGTTTATCTTCTTCACTGACTACCTGCCAGTGAATATGATGAATAGCACCATAAAATTTATACAGAACATCCTGAGGGACGGTTTTGAATCCATGAAAATTACGGGTCTCAATAAAACACACAACTGCCCCCTTAGCTCTGAACTGTTCGATAGTAGTGACTTGACAGCGTGACAGCATTCTTTCTAACCGATGACTCATATTGGGTAAGTCACGTAACTTGGACATCACATTAACCTGATTACAATGTTTGTCCTGCAAAGCAGCCCGATAAGAACTGACCGCGAATTCACGAATCCGGTTATCCTCTCCATGGAACAACTCACTCACATCATAATAATCCATTGTTGGCGCCGAGTTCTTTTTCTGATGTACATAAGGCTTACAGCCAATCTGTTTAAGTAGTGGGGTTAAATGGCTACAGCCTCGCAGTAACAATTGTTGCTTATTAACCTGAGCAAACATTGCTCCCCGGTAAAATACTCCGGTGTTGCCAAATACCGATTTAGTGGAACATTCTGATTTAGCGTCAATTAATGTTAAGAATTTATTCAATATCATAAGCACCTCATTTAATAATTAGCCATAGCAATGCTTTAGATATATATCATTGAAAATTAAAATATTTAGTCTTAACAATGAGATAAGTTTTACGCAGGTCAAAATCCAGGTTTAATATTTAATTAATTGCGGCTGCCATCTCAAAATATGGGCGTTATTTGAACAAATATCACAATTAGGATATTCAACTAAATGCAAATAGCGCGATTGCATTATATTCAATAGAAAAATTTTAAAGATTATTCCGAACTTCGTATTATATAAAATCGTTGCTCGCCTACTAGTGAGGTTGATAAACTGTTGGCATCGAAAAATAAAAGAAATTCCTATGAACCACGTCTCTTTTTTCTGGCTTCCACAAAATAAACAAGCCCTTTTTCAAAGTATTGAAAACGAATTTACTCAGTTTTTAGATGCTTCGATTAACAACGGCAAGTTTTTACTTCCACCGATTCCAGCCGTTGTATTAGATATTCAAACACTCTGCACCATGGAGCAGACAACCAGTAAAGATGTTGCTGACTGTCTGATTGATGATCCCAGCCTGACAGCGGTAGTATTGCGCATTGCTAACACGGCGATTTTTAATCGCCGTGGCGTCTCTTTTACCGATATTCACACCGCCATTTCGCGCCTCGGTATCTTTCGCGTACGTGACATTGTCACAGCCCAATCCATCGAGCAACTAAAGTACTGTGTCTCTTTAGATAACAATGGCAGCAAATTGCTACGCGACAGTGCGACCCATTCTCGCGAACTCGGCGCAACGATGGTATTGGTATGCCGCCAGTTCCATGCAATTGACAGCACCAAATATACCTATCTAGAGCAAGATAAAGCACTATTGGTTGGATTATTGGCCGATATCGGCCTGTTCTGCATTCTGAGTGAATATCATCTGTTTATTGAACAGGGTAACTATATTAATCAGGACTTAACCCATCCTCTATTTGAATCCCTGTGTCCGAAAGCCAGCTATCAGGTATTGAAAAAGTGGGGTTTTGATGAAGACTTTCTTTCAGTCGCTACCAATACCGAACGCAGTAGCAAAAAGCGGCCGGTGTCTTATCTGGATATCGCGCGTATCGCCTATTACCTGTTGCTATTTCGCAAACAGGATGAGCAGTTAGAACAACATGAGATTGAGTTCAACACCCATGGTGCAGAAGTATTATATGCATTTAGCAATATATCTAACGCTGAATTTAATGCATCAATCCGCGATATTTTAAACAATACCGGTTTTTAACTGCAGTAGATGAGCAAGAGGTTGCTGCTTATACCGAAGTGACCTCAAGATGCATTTTCAGCTCTGAATACTGCATCTTGAGGTTACTTAGGTATAGATCCCAAGATTGCAAATTAAGTTATGAAATTGTTGGCGTTAGCGCCATACTATTTAGCATAATTAACCAAATTCTAATATTAGCTAACAAAGGTCGGATCATGAAACCTGTTTTTTTCGCAGCCCTGCTCTCTTGCTCTTTACTGTCTACCGCCCAAGCGCAAGACATTGTTGATTGCCAGATTAAACAATATGACACCTATATTGACGCTTCTTTGCAGTGGTATCAGGATCTTACTCAACTTACAGTCACTGATTATCCCGAGCTGAAAGAAGTTGCGGACTGGTTCCTGGAAGGGCGCAAACACCACTTTGAATTAAGCCGAGCGGTGGTACACGATTATCTCCGCACTGAGCCCAACAAAGTCGCGACTAACCGCTCGATTGAAGCCTGGTTACAGCTTGAACAAACTGATGTCAAAGCGCTAACCGATCGTGATGATGAATTGGGTAAATTAGCCAAAGTGACCTTCCATGATCGCCAGACTAAACCCCATGAGAAAAATTACGAACTGCGTTCTGCCTTTGCTGACTTGCTCAGTCACCCGCAAAAAATCGATGCTGCATTAAGTAAGTACAACGCACAAATCGAGCAGATTGAGCAAAGCCAATGCCAGTAGTCCGATAACTCTTAATGTCTAATCAGAGCTTTTTTAATTAATACGGGACTTTCGTCCCGTTTTCGTTTAGATTGTCCCGCTACTAAGAAAACGACACCGTAACGAGCTCTATGGTTTCAGATAATAGAACGGCGGAAGCAAATTTCCAGAGTCTCCTTCGGATATTTACAGTTCCTGAAGGCCCAGACTCCACCCTAACTAGAATTGAAGATGAGATATCGCGAAATCTGAATGATTTCCTGCGAGAACATATCGTGGCTGAAGAGAAACCTCTTTCAGAAATCGAACAAGATTTCTCGGATGCCCATATCCCGGAACTGCCGGAATTTGTGTCTGAGCATACCCAGCATCTGTTAGAAAAGCTGGTTGCTCATTCCGTTCATACTTCTTCACCCAGTTTTATCGGCCATATGACGTCAGCACTGCCTTACTTTCTGATGCCATTATCGAAGATCATGATCGCTCTTAACCAAAACTTGGTAAAAATAGAGACTTCCAAAGCCTTTACCCCATTAGAGCGCCAGGTGCTCGGCATGATCCATCGGCTGATTTACAGCCAGGATGATGCGTTTTACGCTAACTGGATGCACAGTGCCAACCACTCTCTCGGGGCTTTCTGCTCTGGTGGTACCATCGCCAATATTACCGCGCTTTGGGTTGCACGGAATAATGCGTTACGTGCTGATGGTGAGTTTAAAGGTGTCGAAAAAGAGGGACTGTTCCGCGCCATGAGCCATTACGGCTACCAGGGGCTAGCGATTCTAGTTTCTGAACGCGGCCACTATTCTCTGAAAAAAGCAGCTGATTTATTAGGTATTGGTCAGCAAGGAATTGTGTCCATCGAAACCGATGATCATAACCGTATTATACCTCAGTCATTACGCGCAGCTTTAGATCAACTTCAGCAACAGAATATTAAGCCATTTGCCGTGGTCGGCGTGGCAGGTACCACTGAAACCGGTACTGTAGACCCATTACGCGAAATCGCCCAAATCTGCCGAGAATACCAGTGCCATTTCCATGTAGATGCAGCTTGGGGCGGAGCAACCCTAATGTCCGATCAATATCGGCAGTTACTAGATGGAATTGAACTGGCGGATTCGGTAACTCTTGATGCGCATAAACAGCTCTATATTCCAATGGGTGCCGGTATGGTGCTATTTAAAAATCCCAACGCGATGGATGTTATTGAACATCATGCTCAATATATTCTGCGTGAAGGTTCAAAAGACCTCGGTAGCCGTACTCTGGAAGGTTCGCGTTCCGGGATGGCCATGCTGGTTTACGCCAGCATGCATATTATCAGTCGGCGTGGCTATCAGTTACTGATTGATGAAAGTATTGAAAAAGCAAAATATTTTGCTCAGTTGCTTGATAAGCAAGCAGATTTTGAATTGGTCTCTGAGCCTGAACTGTGTATTCTGACTTATCGCTATCTGCCAGAAAAGGTACGTCACGCTTTAGAAATTGCTGATGCCAATCAACGCCAGAAGCTCAATAATCTGCTCAATGAACTGACCAAATTTATCCAGAAGCGTCAACGCGAATGTGGAAAATCGTTTGTCTCACGTACCCGATTGAATCCACTACGCTGGTCAAAACTGGATACGGTCGTACTGCGGGTGGTTTTAGCCAACCCACTAACGACTCATCAGGTACTACATTCCATTCTTGATGAGCAACGCACCATAGTTGAGCAGGCACCCAATCTCCTGTCCAGCATTCATCGTCTGGCAGATGAAATTAATCATGGGTAATCTGAAAATAAATTTCGTCTTTGTGTAAGGAAAAGTTCAGTCCTCCAGCAGAAAAGCTGTAGTTATTGGCTGATTCAGAATAAACTTGTTATTTATTCTGAAATTTTGTTTGATGACTGTCATATTCTTATCATTTGATATTTCTAAATACTACAGAAATTGAGAGACTTAGGTTTATACTGGTCGGGCATCATAGCGAACCAGATAATATTTCCGAACTATTTGTTTCTCTTCAGCTCTAAGGGGCTGGTTACAAACACTGCATCCGTGTGAACACTATGAATACATTAGAAAAGATTCAGAAAAACTTAGAAAATTTTAGCAAGTCCGAGCGCAAAGTCGCTGAAGTGATTATGGCTTCTCCACAGACAGCCATTCATTCCAGTATTGCAACGCTTGCAAAAATGGCGGATGTCAGTGAACCTACCGTAAATCGCTTTTGTCGCCGGTTAGATACCAAAGGTTTCCCTGACTTTAAACTTCACCTAGCGCAAAGCCTGGCGAACGGCACTCCTTATGTAAACCGTAACGTTGAAGAAGACGATGGTCCGGATGCTTACACGCAAAAGATTTTTGAATCAACCATGGCTTGCCTTGATGTGGCTAAAAATAGCCTAGATCACAGTCAGGTCAACCGTGCGGTCGATCTGTTGACTCAAGCAAAACGGATCTCTTTCTTTGGCTTGGGAGCCTCATCAGCCGTTGCCCGTGATGCGCAAAACAAATTTATCCGCTTTAACATTCCCATCTCTTGCTTTGAAGACATAGTAATGCAACGCATGAGCTGTATTAATAGCAGCGATAATGATGTTGTGGTGCTTATTTCACACACCGGTCGGACTAAGAGCCTGGTAGAAATCGCTCATTTTGCCCGTGAAAATGGTGCAACAGTAATTGCGATTACTGCCAAAGATTCACCACTAGACAAAGCCAGTTCTTTATCCATCTGCCTAGATGTGCCAGAAGACACCGATGTTTATATGCCGATGGCCAGCCGTGTGGTACAGATGACGGTGATTGATGTATTAGCCACCGGATTTACCTTACGCCGTGGCAGCGGCTTCAGAGAGAATCTGAAACGGGTGAAAGACGCACTGAAAGATTCACGCTACGATAAATTAACCCAATACTAATCAGAATTACTTAATAGGGAGCCAATGGCTCCCTATGTTGTTTCTCTTCCCTTATCCATTTCGGTTTCTGTCAGATAATAGACATCATTGTAATGAATTGGCGGAAGCGTAATCGGTACGTTCGCCTGACAACGACACACTTGATTTAAGATAAATACTAAGCGCTCCTGAGTCAGGGGAATCGGATTTCCTTTTATCGAATTGGATTTTAAAGAATCACGAGCCACCTCTTCAAATGAAGTCAGGCAGACACCATATTCCGCCAGTTGTGGGATATGCAGTTTTTCCAGCATCGTCTCTACCCATTCAATCGCTTCATTCGCACTGGCGTTCTTTTTCCCGGTTAATAACTCAGACACCTTCAGATAGCGCTGAATAATATCATTACGCTGGCTTAACGACGCCGCAACCAGATTCTCTTTCATCACAAAAGGAGCCAGCCTTGCAGTAATCACACCGTGTGGAGCATCCAGTTTGCCTCCTATCGCCGCTGCCAACCCATGTGCAGCCCCAAGATTGGCATTATTGGCCGCCATCCCACCTAATAACGCAGCAAAGGAAATATCTTCTCGTGCCTTATGATTATCATCCAGACAAGCGGCCAGAATTGAACGACTGATTCTTTTCAGCCCTTCTTCACAAATCATATCAACCAGTGGATTTGGCGTACTGCAGACATATGCCTCCATCAGATGTGTAAATGCATCCATCGCACCACGCCCGGATGTAGCGGGATCGCTGCCATAAGTTAGTGCCGGATCGACAATTGCAACATCTGGAATCAAGTCCGGATTTCGCAGACTGACTTTAATCCTATCCTGAGCCGATTTGAGTACTGCATTACGGGTAACTTCAGCACCTGAGCCGGCGGTAGTGGTAATCGCGATGAAGGGCAACGGTTTGGTTTTTAGCGGTACACTACGACCCACCACTTCTACATAGTCATAAAGGCTGCCTTTATTCGGTACAATCGCGGAGAGTGCTTTGCCCGTATCAATAACACTGCCACCACCCATCGCCACCACCAAATCTGGCTGAAATTTACGCGCCTGCTGAGCGATTTCTTCAACCACTTTAAGATAGGGTTCACCACTAATTGACACATGCTGATAGCGCATATTCTGTGCTTTAAGGAAATTTACCACTGGTAACGTTCGGGAAGTATCAGTACCGCTGACCAGTAATACACTGTAGCCCAGTTGAGGAATGATAGACATTGATCGCTCTAATACGCCTTCACCAAAAATGATACGTGCTGAAGTCATAAACTGAAACATAACAATTCCTTACGTGGTAAAAGTAGTTATCCGATAGATTGCCCGGCTTATTAAAGCAATAGTTTGATATATAGCAAATTGCGAACAAATTTTGGCCACTATTGATAAATATGAAAGGTCAGTCACGTAATTGCATAACTAAAGTGCCACCGGTTGATGATTGGATTTGGCTATCATATTGAAAGGTAAATCTCGCTTTATTTACGCATAAAGATAAGGCATAGTTATTCCCAATTAGAATATAAGGAGAAAGCTATGTTTGTTGTAATTTTTGGTCGCCCGGGCTGTCCGTTCTGTGTTCGTGCAAAAGAGCACGCTGACACACTGAAAGAAAAACGCGATGATTTTAACTACCGTTATGTTGATATTCAGGCAGAAGGTATCAGCAAAGCCGATCTGGAAAAAACCGTTGGTAAACCGGTTCATACCGTTCCACAAATCTTTATTGATCAAGAGCATATTGGCGGCTGTACCGAATTTGAAGCGTACGCAAAAGAGAATCTGGGTCTTTTTGATTAAGCCCTGAACATCGCTATGCTTAAAGGCTTGAATAATTGAACTATTTCAGGCCTTTCAATATCATTTCAATGAGTTTTGAACTTACTTCACACGCCCTGCATTTTTTCACTAAACTATCATAGACAACCAACCGGATAGTCTATAATTATCTAGGTAATCGTCGGTTCAACTATTCTAAAAAATAATTATAAAAAATCAGTCTAGCCTATGTATTGTGAGGGAATATCATGAATTTTATCAGCAAGAGCATTCGAGTGAAGCTATCTATTTCGATGGGCATTGCGGCGCTCTGTTTAATCTTGGTCTATTTTGCAAATGATTCTTTGATCCGAAAGTTAAATCAAGGTGTGGATACTTTCGGTGAAAACTACCTACCCGCGCTTTCTGCTATTTTGAACGCCGACAGAGATCTGTACCAAGCTTATACTGCCCAACTGCAATATCTGGAGGTTCCCAAGCCAGAAATCAAAAATGATTTCGTAGAAAATGCTCAACAAGCGTACGACCGGATGCGTAGTTATCAGGACAAAATGCAGGCCTATCCAGAAATCCGCGATAAATTAAATGCATTTGATTCAAGCTACTCGATCTGGAAAGCAGAATCTGAACGCTATTTTGAGTTAATCGATAATGGCAAAACCACAGAAGCAGCAAAACAGTTAGAGATCCAAGTTAGTCGGACGTTCTCTTCGCTCAGAGATATCTATAATCTGGCCGGTGAACTTCTCGATGAAAAATCTAAAAATAAAACTGAAACACTTCAATCTGTTAGTGAAAGGTTTGACGCCTGGATTTCAACCATAATCATCATAGTTATCATTGTGGTAGGTGGATTAATCTTTTTAGTTCCTAAAATGTTTGTTCATGGTATCACCGAATTATCAGGGCGAATTGCGGAAATCAGTCATGGAGATGGCGATTTAACGCTACGCATCAATTCAAAGCGTAAGGATGAATTAGGCGAATTAGCTAATTCCTTTGATGGATTTGTAAACAAGCTACAGAGCCTAGTGAAAGATATTAGCGATAACACCCAGGATATTAACGACAATGCGCATCAACTAAGCCATTCCTACCAAAGTAACCAAAGCCTCAATCAAGAGCACTCAAGAGGAATTGAATTAGTTGCAACAGCAGTTAACGAATTTTCAGTGTCGATCAAAGAAGTGGCAGACAGCGCTCAAGGGGTTTCTTCAGCAACAGAGCAAACTGTCGAATTGGCTCATGATGGAGTCGAGATCATCGCTAGTTCCGTCAACCAGACCCGAGAATTGTCAGTTGCGATGCAAGAAGCTAATGCGACAATTGCCAGTCTGGAAGATAACTCCAACAGTATCGCAACCGTTCTTGATGTAATCCGAAACATCGCTGACCAAACCAATTTACTCGCACTGAATGCGGCGATTGAGGCGGCACGGGCTGGAGAGCAAGGGAGAGGATTTGCGGTAGTAGCCGATGAGGTCCGGGCATTAGCGAGTAAAACACAGGCATCAACTGAAGAAATTCAGCATATGATTGATAAACTTCAGCAAGGAGTCAAAGCTGCCGTAATTTCTGTGCAAAACGGCGCGAGCAAGGTAGAGAAAAACGTTGAACTTGCAGAGAAGACGCAAGCGATGTTTGACAGCATACAATCACTCACCGCCGAGATAAATGATCGTGCAGTTCAGATTGCTGCTGCCACTGAAGAACAAACCAATGTCTCCGAAGAAATCAGCAATAATCTGGTCACGCTTAACGATCAAAATATACGCAACCTGGAACTGGCGAATCATGTCCAAGAAGTCGCAAATACGGCAAATCGGCTATCTACGGAACTAAAAGCAAGTGTTGACCATTTTAAAGTGAACTAAATGTAGTTTACTTTTCAGTTATGATTAAAGGCCCCATATTCGATTGAAATATGGGGCCTTTCTAATATCAATACGGCACGCGAGTGATTACAGATCGATCACATCAAATTCAACTAACGGATTCACATCAGCATCATAATCAACGCCTTCAATACCAAAGCCGAACAGTTTCAGGAATTCTTCTTTATAAGAAGCGTAATCTGTCAACTCTTTGATATTTTCGGTGGTAATTTGTGGCCACAGGTCACGGCAGTGTTGTTGTATATCATCGCGCAGTTCCCAGTCATCCAGACGTAAACGATTTTTCTCGTCCACTTCGGCTGCAGAGCCATCGGCTTTGTACAGGCGCTGACTAAACATACGGTAAATCTGTTCGATACAACCTTCATGAACGCCCTGTTCACGCATTTTCTTAAATACCATTGCGATATACAACGGCATAACCGGAATTGCAGAACTTGCCTGAGTAACCACTGATTTCAGAACCGCAACGTTAGCAGAACCACCAGTAGCTGATAGTTTGCTATTTAGCTCGGCAGCAGCACGATCCAAATCCATCTTGGCACGGCCAAGCGCACCATCCCAGTAAATTGGCCAGGTTAGCTCGGTACCAATGTAGCTATACGCAACTGTTTTACAACCGTCAGCTAATACACCAGCTTCATCCAACGCATTAATCCACAGTTCCCAGTCCTGACCACCCATTACCGTAATGGTATCTTCGATTTCCTGCTCAGTTGCTGGCTCTACGCTAGCAGTAATAATTTCGTCTCGGTTAGTATCAACGGCAGTTGAGGTGTAAGTTTCACCGATTGGTTTTAGTGCAGAACGGATAACTTCACCAGTTTCCGGCATCTTACGCACTGGAGAAGCCAGTGAGTAAACCACCATATCAATCTGACCAAGGTCTTGCTTGATCAGATCGATGGTCTGCTGTTTAGCTTCGTTAGAGAAAGCATCGCCATTGATACTTTTTGAGTACAGGCCTTCCGCTTTAGCAAATTTATCAAACGCTGCAGAGTTATAAAAACCGGCAGTGCCTGGTTTTTTCTCGGTGCCGGCTTTTTCGAAGAAAACACCGATAGTCGCTGCACCGCCACCAAATGCAGCAGCAATGCGTGAAGAGAGGCCATAACCACTGGATGACCCAACCACTAATACACGTTTTGGAGAGTTGGTAATCTCGCCCTGTGCCTTAGTATATTCAATTTGCTCTTTTACATTCGCTTCACAACCGACCGGATGGGTAGTTGTACAAATAAATCCACGAATCTTAGGTTTGATGATCATATTCAACTTCCTTAAAAAATCTCGGCTAGGATAAAAGTTTCACTAGCAAATCTCACCTTCTTTCTTAAAAAAATGAACCAAATAGCAAGTGGTTGGATCTCTTGTTATCCGGTTGTTGCCGTCCACCTTATACTATTTACAAAATTTAGCGAAAAAATTTTTTAAAAGTTCGGAACCGATTGGATTTTGCACAGTCTACTTATCTGAAACAGTTAATATTGCCGTTGTTGTTAGTGAGAGTGACAATATCCCTGTTTATGCTGCTTTTTCTTGTTAACCTTGTTATATGCCCGAGAACTTGTTGTTTTCGGGCTTTTTTTATTTCATCCATACCAACAAGCGACTAAAATATACTCAACACCCTTAAAACTATACTGTCATGCTACGTCAACTTGATCATAGTCCGGTCACTGAACATCAATTCCTTGGGCAAACGTTTTTCCTAAAACGTGATGATTTGCTGCACCCTCTATTTTCCGGTAATAAAGCACGTAAATTTAGTTCCCTGCTAACTCAAGATTTTTCTAAGATAGATACATTGGTTGGTTATGGCTCAGCTCAGGCAAACTCGCTTTATTCGCTTGCAGCCCTTGCCTATTTAAAACAAGTACCTTTAGAATTTTACGTTCAGCATATCCCTGCCTGGCTGAAACAAAATCCGATTGGTAATTATCGAGCTGCTCTAGACTTGGGTGCAGATGTGATTGATCTTTCAAACCCGCAGATTAATCCGCAATCACTCCACCCACAGCAATATATCGAGCAGTATTGCCAGCCACATGCTAATACCTTGTGTATCCCTGAAGGTGGGCGATCACCTATCGCCCGCGAAGGAATTGAACAACTTGGTCATGAGCTGCTCGAATGGATTAATGAAAACGCTGTTATTGCACCGGTTATCGCGCTGCCCTCTGGCACTGGTACTACCGCCTTATATTTACAGCAATTTTTTAAACCTTATAACATTGAAGTACTCACCTGCGCGTGCGTTGGTGGCAAATCCTATCTTATAAAACAGTTTGAAGAGCTGCACGGCAGCGACTATCCGACCATTCTTCCCTCGCGGGAAAAACATCATTTCGGCAATCTCTATCTTCAGGACTATGAAATCTGGCAACAGCTCAAGATAGAAACCGGTATTGAATTTGATCTGCTCTATGATCCTTTGATGTGGCATAGTCTGCTTCCATGGCTGAAAAAACACCCACATAACACCCTCATCTATATTCATCAGGGTGGACTACTTGGCAACAAGAGCATGACCAGACGTTATGAAAGAAAGCTGGCCAACCAATACCTGTCAAAAGGACGGCAATAATTCTCCGCTAATCGATGGAACATAACTTGCTTACTTTTTGAGCACAAAGTTATTATATTCAGGAGCCAGATTATGCGCAACGATCTCTTAGCGGCTTTACAACAATTCACACAACAGCAGAAAAATAACGTAAAAAAAGGCTTCAGAACCAATGAATTTGCCATTGTGTTGATTGAAACCTATGCCAAAAGCATGATTCGTGGTTTACACATTATTCATCGAGAAGCGGATATTGAAGCGGTCAAATCCGAATCAGAGCAACTTTGCCGTACACTCAATGCCAATTACCAATGGCCACTACTGAAAACGGTTAAAATTCCACCGTCTGTTGTGCGAGCAGTCGAATTACAACCTCTCAAATTCCATAGTGAACAGTCTGATATAGAGCCAACGGAATATTATTCAAAATAATTTACTTCGGTATTGGTATCCATAACTGATTCACCCTGAAGCACTTTGAACGCCATATATACGCCTTGATAACCCATCTCATAAGGATTCTGGGTAATATAACCGTGCAATTCCTGTTTTTTCAGGCTCTCTTCAATAAACTGAGTTTTATCAAAACCAATGTGCAGCGCCGCTTTATGCTGATTTAAGGTTTGCCGCACCAGAATCGTACCAATGGTTGTGGTGTCATTTGGGGTAAATATTCCCGCTACATCCACTTGCTGCTCCAACGTGTCTTTGATGATATTTCGTGATTCACCCACTCGTGTTCCTACATAAGGATCAGCCACAATTTTCAGATTCATCTGCAGGGCTTTATCGATAAAGCCCTGCTCACGAGCATCAGTTGATGCCACTCCCTGTTTCAGGCGAAACAAAACTACATTACCTTTATTACTCAATGCCTGAGCCATTTTCTCGGCTGCAAGCACACCGGCTGCATAGTTATCAGTCGCCACATAAGCCACTCGCTCACCACCGGTATCCCGATCGACATAAATGGTTGGGATATCACGCTGTTTTAAGTTAGCTACAACCTCATTAAGGCTGGAATCAGAAGGTGCAATCACCACTGCATTGCAATGTTTCTTCTCTATCGCGGTTTCAATAATCTCTTTTTGGGCCGCCGAATCTTTGTCATTGACCGTTCCACGCACATAAAGCGGAATAGCGAGCTCTTCCCCTGCTTTATAGGCCCCATTAATGACCTGAGCCCAGAACGGTCGAGTAATCCCTCCTGATGCAATAACGACAATACAATTCTCCGCAGCCTGAACCGCAACTGGTGCTAGGGATAGTAACAGGCTTAACATAACTGGTAAGTTTCGGATCTTCATAATCGTTCCTTAAGGTGGCAAGCCGATTTAAGCGTTTGTAGAGATAGAAGACATATTGATATAAGGGTAGTACATCTACCTTTTATTGGATCGGGCGAGTGTCAAAAAATTGCCGATGGCATCGTGTTTATTGTATTTAGCGCCATCATTACAACCGGGAAAATATTGGCATTAACAGAGCGATTGTCATTAACCTAGTGGCACGGAGAGAAGCTGAACCAAAGCGAGGCTAACGATAATTGCAACAACACCCCTTAACCCCTTTGGGACTCGTTCTATAGGCTTATAGAGATAAAGCACGATTGCCAAACCGATATGTATTTTGTCGAAATTCAGATACAGCGCCATCGGAAGTGCATTTTCCGAAGTTTGAGTAGTCGCGATTAGTTCGAGATTATTAAACCCAGGCAGAGCATGTCGAGCCAGACTAACTGAACATAAAACAAAACTCATGTGGCAAACAACGCCCATCACATTCGAAGATGCGTTATTTGCTATATAGGCGGAGAGGTAAAGTATAACTAAAATCAATAGGCCGATAGAATCATAAATCCCGAGCAAAAAGCCCAAAATACTGGTGATAATGATCGCCACTAAAGACCCATGCTGCATAACCGGTCCAAATAGTTACCCTTGATTTAAACTCAGATGGGTCTGTAATTCAGTTAACGGCATGGGAGGAGCAAAGTAATACCCCTGAGCCTGCTGGCAACCCAACTCTTTCAGAATGGCAAGCTGCTCACCAGTTTCCACACCTTCAGCTACTACATCAATATCAAAGCTCTGTGCCATACCGATAATCGCACTAACAATCGTTCTTGATCGGCTATCAGATGTCAGTTCAGAAACAAAACTGCGGTCGATTTTAATTTCATTAATCGCCAAATCCTTGATCATCGCCAGAGAGGTATAGCCCTTTCCAAAATCATCAATCGAAAATGAAACACCATCTCTTTGAAAAACGGAAATCAATTCACTACTGCGCTTAATTTCATCGAGTGCCGCCCTCTCGGTAATCTCTATTCTGATGTGCTGTGCAATATCCGGCGTCTGTTTGATAAGCCCTATCAGCTCGGTCATTTCATGAGGATTATTAAATTCACTGGCCGATATATTAATCGAAATATGTTCAAGACAGGAACCGACCAAACCCGAGCTGATCAGTTCATTCACCGCTAATTTTACCACCAGTTTTGAAAGCTGATGAATCAGATCGTAATCTTCAGCTATCGGGACAAAAATATCCGGTGGAATAAACCCTTTATCCGGGTGATTCCACCGAACCAACACTTCCACCCCACAAACGGAATTGTCGCTAAGGCTATATTTAGGTTGATACACGACTGAAAGCTTTTCTTGATGAATTGCATCACGCAATTCAAGAAACTGTTGGTGACGTTGTTTGGCTCTTTGCGTGAGAGACAAATCATGAAACTGGATATAGTTGCCTTTTTTTTTGGCCGTCTCGACCGCACTGGTGGCAGAAGATAATAATTGTCGGGCATTCATTCCATCATCCGGAAATAACGCAACCCCCAAACAACAGGTAGCATTTATGCCGTAAAAATTGGATTGTAAGCGAACCAGATGCTGGATTTTTTTCGCAACATTCTCGATATCCGTATTGGGTTCAACTTTAATACCAACCGAAAACTCATCGGCATGAACATGCGACACAATAGCCCCCGGATAGATATGTTGTTCAAAATCCATCGCCAACGACACCAAAAACGATTCGGCCTGCTCTTCACCCAAGGTTTCTTTCAATTCATGAAAATGATCAATGTCGATGTAATACATGGCATATCTGTCTGCCGGAGACAAATTCGTGATCAGTCGATCAATCATTTTTAAAAACAAACCTAACCTAGGCAAACCAGTTATAAAATCAATATCATTCGACTTTAATAAGGCTTTATTACTGCGGGTAATTAGCAGCATTAGTAAGGATGCAGTAACAACAACAAAAGTAATACCCTTGTAGGTCTGAACTTTCTCACGAGCTGAGGCATCATCAAAGATAAAATTGACTATCAAGTCAGAAAATAGAATCCAAAGTATCGCTACAAAGGTGTAAATCGCGGTAATTCTTAATGCGGAACTGGTTTTACTTTTATATGAAATCATCTGCATTTAAGTAAGTTAGGGTTAATACAAAACTTGAATAACAAAAAACGCAGCCTGACTGGCCATTCAGTGAGCCTGCTACTACTAGTATATTCGGATAATCGATAGTTTCCAGGCTGTGATCTCTTTCCGACGTTGCAACGATTGTTGCTTAAGCTCCGTATCACTTTCAAGACGAACATTGGGTTAATTTGATTCTTGTTCAAATTATTGGGAGCTTTTATTGATGTTAATATCAATAAAAGCTAAAACGAGAAAACCCCAGCATTTCTGCTAGGGTTTTGAATGTGGCGGTGAGCAAGAGATTCGAACTCTCGATACGTTGCCGTATACACACTTTCCAGGCGTGCTCCTTAAGCCACTCGGACAACTCACCGTATTTTGCTGTTAACAACTGTGGTTAACGGGGGGCTAATTTAATGATTATCTTAGTGTTGGTCAAGCACAATCATAAAAAAAGCGCTTGTTTGCCTATTCTATGCTCAGCCCTGTAAGGTTGGCCCCTGAAAATAGCCAGGAACGCGGAACCAGCGGCGGCAGAGATCCAGGAAGCGGCCATAAATCACGCCCATCGCACAAGAAACCACCGCATTGGTTGTTGCTGCCATTACAATTTGCTCATACGACGCACCAACAGAAAGCAAAATCGCAATATAAACCGGCGTCTGGAATGAAACGTAGGCAAAAATATCACTAACAGTGCGTACTGACTTGTGCTGAGACCAAGTCTCAGTGGTACGCAATACAAAATCACGATACATGCCGTAAGGCCAGGCAATCGCAATATTCACCGGAATAGAAACAATCCGTGATGCAAGAGACTGCTCGAAAGACATTCCTGATAACAGGATCTCAATCATCATCCCGGTAACAAAGCAGAAAACCACCATAGCAAACGTATCGGCAGCAGCATGACGAACACAGAACGGAGCTCGACTTTTCATTTACATCCTCAAAAGATATGACTTCATATAAAACGCAATATAGTTATATTATCCAGGTTTATTTTTACATCTGGATTTTGTGCGCATTAAATCATAAGATTTTTAGATTTACTTACTGTATTTTAAATGCAAGGGTGAATTACCCACTACTTTATGTGACCAAAGTAGCACTTTTCTCTACCTGGATAATGAAGTGTTACAAATGAAAAACAAGTGTTTCATTAAAGCTGCCGAATATCGCTCGTTTGCTTCTTATATAAGCGACTGAACCGTGGTTAATCGCTAGCTCAAACACAGCTCACATAGAATCACTGATTGGAATTGGGTACACTGAGGCAAATTAAATCGAATCTCAGGATTGTCATGACCCTTAACGAATTTTTTTCCCAGATGCCCCCTTCTGAACACCTGCTCAATGAAGCCTCAACATGTGGTTTCGTTACTGCAATTACCTGTGCGCCAAACCTGCTTCCGGCCGAAGAATGGCTACCCTATTTATGGGGGGGGCTGGAATCAGCGCCATTCACAGATGCGGCTGAATTTGAGCACTACTGTGAATTAATTGTGCAGCTGTGGAATAACACTCGTCGGCAGCTACTGCAAGAAAGCTGGAGCTGGCCGGAAAGTTGTCAGCTTGATGAAGAGTTACTGGTAAATCAGGCAACGCAAGATTTTTGTGGGGGATTTCTGCAGGGCTGGCAACTAGTTCAGGATGACTGGCAGAACTTGATTGCCGAAGAGAGCGAAGACAATGCACTGCTTGGTGGCGTGTTGCTGACGATTTCATTACTGTATGACCCAGAAACTGCACTAGCCACTCTGGAACAATCCGGTGCGGCAGAATTAAGCCAGTTTGAAGAGATCTATCAGGCGATTCCTAATATGTTAAACGGCCTGACACTCAAAGGGCTGGAGTTAGAACAGAATGCTTAACTAGCTCACCCGGTACTTCATACCCAGTGACTCAAACAATTAAGGCTCCGTAATGGAGCCTTAACTTCTTATGCGTTACCTTTCACCTTGATATTTAAGCTCTGGGCAAAATCCAACATGCGATTAAGTGGCACTAGTGATTTAACCCGAATCGCTTCATCAACAAAAATTTCGTGCTCACTGCCAGATTCAGTTAGAGCCGATTTAATCGCTTGCAACCCGTTCATAGCCATCCACGGGCAATGTGCACAACTGCGGCATGTCGCACCGGCTCCGGCAGTTGGCGCTTCAATCAGCTCTTTCTCCGGTACCATTTGCTGCATCTTGAAGAAAATGCCTTTATCAGTCGCCACAATCATCTGCTTATTCGGCAGCGCTTTAGCAGCTTTGATCAATTGACTGGTTGAGCCGACAGCATCAGCTAGTTCAACAACGCTGGCCGGAGATTCAGGGTGAACCAATACTGCAGCATCAGGGTACAGGGCTTTCATCTTACGTAGTGCATCAGCAGAGAATTCGTCGTGTACGACACATTCACCCTGCCACAATAACATGTCTGCACCGGTCTGGTTCGCGATATACGAGCCCAGATGGCGATCCGGCCCCCAGATAATTGACTTGCCTTGCTCATCGAGGTGCTCAACAATTTCCAGTGCAATCGAAGAGGTAACAACCCAATCCGCACGCGCTTTTACTACTGCCGAAGTATTCGCATACACCACAACCGTATGGTCTGGGTGTTCGTCGCAAAATTGGGAGAAGGTATCGATCGGGCAACCCAGATCCAGCGAACATTCTGCTTTTAAAGTTGGCATCAGAATACGTTTTTCCGGAGTCAGAATCTTCGCACTTTCCCCCATAAAACGTACACCAGCAATCACTAACGTTTTCGCCGGATGTTTGTTGCCGAACTTAGCCATTTCCAGAGAATCACCGACAAAACCACCAGTCTCTTCAGCCAACGCCTGAATAATCGGGTCAGTGTAATAGTGGGCAATTAATACCGCATCACGATCGATCAGTAACTGCTTTATCTCAGCGATATAGACCTGCTGCTCATCAGGTGAAAGTGGAACGGGTTTAGGAGGGAATGGATAGTCGGTTTGTATAGTATCTAAGATATGGCTCATTGCTCTTGCTCTACGCAATTTTCTTTAGTCCGAGCATTTTACACCCTAACCGGGCAGAGTCAAAAAAGTAAAGCTGCAGATAAAGAAAAAGGGCGCTAGCTGCACCCTCTTCCGATCTATAACCAAACCGTTATTTAACCATACTCTGCTTCGCTTCCTTGGCTGAAGAACTGGAAGGATATTGGTCAATAACCTGCTGATAATATTGGTTCGCCTCAGTGGTTTTTTGATCGCGCTTGGCAATATCACCTAACTTCACTAATGCATCTGCGCGTTTATTGGAGTCTTTAAACGCAACCACAGACTCGAAACTGGTTTTAGCATCACCGTATTGCTTTTTCGCAAAATAGAGCTGGCCTAACCAGTAATGTGCATTGGGTGTAAATGAAGAATCAGGAAACTGCTTACGAAACTGATTAAAGGCATCAATCGCGCCTGTATAATCACGTTTCTTCAGAATCAGATCCACCGCGTTCTGATAAGCCGTTTGCTCGTCAGCATTCTCACTGTAGGTGCCTTGCGCAGCATTCTCTTCCACAGGAGCAGCTGTTGCAGCCGGAGCCGCTGTTTTGCCATTGAGTGACGACCTTAAATTGTCCACCTCAATAAACAACTCACGCTGGCGCTGAACCGCCTGATCGATATCGTAACTATTACGTTCAACCAGACCACGTAAATTCTGGATATCAGCCGCCATTTGATCCAACTGCTGTTGCATCTGCAACTGCATTTGGTTGCGGCTTTCAATCAAACGCTCCAGGCGTGACTGACTTGCATCAGAGCCAACAGCAGATGAAGATGTCGAGTTGCTACCGCTCAAATCAGATACTGGAGCTGGTGCAGCGAACGGACTGCTCGCTGCACTCGCCAGTAACGTAAGCACTAATACTCGCTGTAAGTTACTGAACATATATGTTTTCTCTTTCTATTAGTAAACCAGTACCGCACGACGGTTTTGTGCGTAAGCCGCATCAGTGTGCTCACGTACTAGTGGCTTTTCTTCACCATAGCTTACGATAGAGATTTGACCAGCTTGTGCGCCTAAAGCTTGTAGGTATTTTGCTACTGCTTCAGCACGACGCTCACCCAGTGCGATGTTGTACTCTGGAGTACCACGCTCATCCGCATGACCTTCGATAGTTACTTTAGCCATTGAGTTAGAGCTTAGGTAAGCTGCGTGAGTTGCTAGCATATCTTCGTAGTCTGCTGAAATAGTTGCATTATCAAATGCGAAGTAAACTGTCTGCTGCTGTAGAGCCTGCTCTTTTAATTGCTGCTCAGTTAACTGACCATTGTCTGCAACGGTTGAAACCATTGTTGAATCATTGGTCATTGATTGATTAGTTTCGCTGCCGGTACCTGACGCATTTACCGCTTCATCGCTTGAACTACATGCAGTCATTGCTAGTACAGGGATCGCGATCATTAGCCCTTTTAGAACTTTGTTCAGTTGCATCTTGTTATTTCCTTAAATTAATAATCATTTGTTATAAAAACGGCGACCAGGCAGGTGATCTTACACGACCATTAGTTTCCGGTAACCTAGCTTTAAATCGTCCATCAATGGAAACCATCGATAACACATTGGTTTTATTATAAATGGAGCTATAGATAACCATACCACCATTTGGAGCGATACTTGGAGATTCATCAAGCAAAGTCTTTGTCAGAATTTGCATAATTCCCGATTCTAAGTCTTGCTTCGCAAGATTGAAACCGTTCTGATTGCGATTGACCATAACCAGGTAGCGGCCATCCGGAGTGATTTGTCCTCCCAGGTTCTGGCTGCCCTGCCAGGTTATACGCTTAGTCGCATTGGTGTATAAATCTACTTGATAAATCTGTGGTTTACCACCACGATCCGAGGTAAAGATCAAAGATTTACCATTTGGATGCCAGAATGGTTCCGTATTGTTCGAACTGCCTTGGGTAACCTGACGTAATTTCTTGGTCGCCAAGTCCATAATATAAACATGCAGGTTACCGGTTTTCGATAATACCAACGCTAATGACTTACCATCCGGAGAAAATCTTGGTGCACCATTATGACGTGGGAATGATGAAAGCTTCTCACGCTGGCCACTGTAGATATCCATCAGATAAATTTCAGACTGACCATTTTCAAACGAAACATACGCCAGTTTGCGACCATCTGGTGACCATGTCGGTGACATCAGCGGTTGCTTGGAACTCAGAACCAAACGCTCGTTATAGCCGTCATAGTCAGAAATACGCAACTGATACGGATAAGTTTGATTATCCTGAACCACCACATAAGCGATACGAGTTAAGAAGGCGCCTTTTTCACCGGTTAATTTTTCATAAACCAGATCTGAAATACGGTGTGCATATTCGCGTAAGCGACTTGCCGGATAGGCTGCAACGTTATTGAGCAACAAATACTCTTTGGATACCACCAACTGGCCATTCTGACTTAGTGCCTTAGTCTCACTCTGGCTTAGCTGACCGCTGATCACATCGATTAACTGATAGCGAATAACGTAGTCACCCGCTTCATTCACCGTAATCGAACCGGTTAGCAGCGAATCCACACCAACTTGCGTCCAGGCGCTGAAATCAACATCCGTATCCATATAAGGTGTTTGTGGCATTTTGCTGGTCGGAATCGGGCTGAATTTACCACTTCGTTGCAGATCCGAAGCGATCACATTGGATATATTTACTGGCAATGGCTGCGCACCTTTCCATTCGAAAGGCACGATAGCGATCGGGCGCGCCGAGTTAATCCCTTCGGTAATCACCAGATCAAGAGCGGCGTTAGCAACTTGAATGCTACTAAAAGCAATAAGCGCCAAACTGATCAATATACGCTGTAACACAAGCTTTTCCTTTTCGTTAGATACTTTTAGTTAGAGATTATTAATTAGGTACTACCGTTAAATTAATGTTTCGCAATTGGTCGGCGATTTCAGCATCGTCCGGCAATGGATATGCGGTCACTTTAGCTACCGCCGCCTGGGTAGCAGCACAAACGGCGCTATCCCCTTCCAGCACGGTTATTCGACTCAGCATCGCTGAACTGCCTGCCGGAGCCAGACGTAAATTTACCTTACAGGATTTGCCAGAAAAACTGTCATCTGTGAGTAATTGGTCCGAGATCAACTGCTTATAAATCGCGCCATACTTATCCAGTTCATTGGTAATGAATCGTGCCCTAGCACTGTTATTAAGTTGCGCTTCGCTTTCCAGATCAGAGAAAATATTGCTCAGAGCGGCATCCTGCTCCCGTTTTTCCTTAGCCAGACGCTCCTGCTCAAGTTTTTCTAAACGCAATTTTTCCTGACGTGCCTTTTCTGCTGCCTCTTGAGCGGCTTTTTCTTTAGCTAAACGTTCGCGTTCGGCTTTTTCGGCGGCTTCTTTCTCTAAACGCGCTTTTTCCGCTGCTGCTTTGGCTTCCGCCTGAGCTTTTTGCGCCGCCTTCTCACGAGCAACGCGCTCACTTTCCGCTTTTTCTAACGCGGCCTGCTTGGCTTGGCGTTCCGCTTCAGCACGTTTTGCCTGAGCCTCTGCTTCTTTGCGTTGACGCTCTTGCTCGATACGCTGCTGTTCTGCTTCACGTGCCGCTTTGGCTTCTTTGGTTTGCTGTTCTTTTAGCTTACGAATTCGTTCTTCTTCAGCTTTACGATTCTTTTCTAATAGCTCGCTTTCTCTGCGCAGTTTATCAATCCGTTCCTGCTCCTGACGAGCGGCTTTATTACGCTGCTCGCGAATTTTTTCAGCCTGCTGATGAACCAGATTCGGGTCAATCACCACCGCTTCAACCATAGTACCGACCGGCTGCGGTTTCAGATCAACGAAATCGGTGCCAAGCAGTAATCCTCCGACTAATGCAACGTGCAAGAGCAGAGAAATCACCAACGGCTTACCTAAACCTGATTTATTATTCTTATGTGCTTTCATCAATATTTATACTACTCTCCGCGAATATCCGTCAGCAGCCCCACTTTAGGGATACCTGCCTGACTTAACTCATCCAGAACCAACACAACCTGGGCATAGGGCGTTTGTGCATCCCCCCCAACCGCAACTGGTGAATTCGGATGAATAGATAACTCGGCTTTAACTAATACCAGGGCATCCTGTAATGACAAACCACGTTTAAAATTATCGTTATTCACACTAACGCCCAGATCGCCGTCTCGGGTAATTTCAACAATAATAAAGCTGGCATTATCATCCCCCGCCAGTTCCGAAGCAGGTTTGGCGCTGGCAGTTTTCGGCAGCTCAACATCGACACCCTGAGTAACAAATGGCGAAGTCACCATAAAGATAATCAGCAGCACCAACATCACATCGATGTAAGGAACCACATTTATCTCTGCGGTTATCTTACGCTTTTTGCGTTGATATCCCGCCATGACTTAAGACTCCCGAACCACAGCCTGACGATGAAGAATGCTATGAAACTCTTCCGAGAATGTCGCGTAACTGTGCTCCAGTTTACCTACCATATCACTCAGACGGTTGTATGCCATAACCGCAGGAATTGCAGCGAACAGCCCCATAGCGGTCGCCACCAGTGCCTCAGCAATACCAGGGGCAACCATAGAAAGTGTCGCTTGCTTGACAGCACCTAAAGCGATAAACGCATTCATGATCCCCCATACTGTACCAAACAAGCCGATATAAGGACTGATAGAACCCACGGTCGCTAAAAATGGCAAATGCGTTTCTAATGATTCAACTTCACGGGAGACTGCAACACGCATTGCCCGTGCGGTACCATCCATCACAAAGTTAGCATCGCTATGATTTGATTTGCGCAGACGGGCAAACTCGGTAAAACCGGAATAGAAAATTTCTTCGCACCCATCCAGTTCATCTTTACGGGTTTTAACTTCCTGGTACAGTGAAGCCAGATCTGCACCAGACCAGAATTTGTCTTCAAATGACTGCGACTGCCTGGTTGCCAGATTCAGTGCTTTTATCCGCTTGATGATCATCGCCCAGGAAGTAATCGACATACCGAGAAGGACTAACATGACAAATTTAACTAGTAGGCTGGCCTGTAAAAACAGATCAAGAATGGAAAGCTCAGCGTTCACTGTAACTCCTTCGAAAAAATAGAAAGTGGGATCGCAATCGGGCGCATTTTCTTGTTATTGATACATGCTACCTTAACTGTTGCGCGACACAAGATCTGCTGCTCTGCATTGACTAGTTCCTGACAAAATTGCAAAGAAGCTTTCTTTTGCTCGTTAATGTGGCTGACCACCGTTAACTGTTCATCCAGAGTCGCACCTTTGATAAAGTCGATCTGCATTGATGTCACAACAAAACCAATCTCCTGCTCCAGAAGGGTCTGTTGTGAAACACCCCACCAACGCAACATCTCGGTACGGGCGCGTTCAAAAAATTTCAAATAATTGGCATGGTAAACCACACCACCGGCATCAGTGTCTTCATAGTAAACCGTCACTGGCCAGTTAAAATTAACATTCTGTATAGACATTAAAAATCCAATATCTATCAATCATAAAGAGCCATACTATACCCTATATCAAACGGCTTCGTATGAGGGACAATACATAAATTCCCAAATCTTAGACAAAAAAATAGCGTGACTTCAAACAAGTCACGCTATTTCATTAGCAAATATTGAGCTGTATCACCGGGTAACGATAATCAGCACGGTATACACCGCTAATATCACTAATGAGATATAAGGGTTAAACAATAGTTTAAACACCGTTTTATAGGGTATAAATCCAATCCCTACCACCATGCTGCTGCACATTGCCCATATCAGCAACATTGCCTTGATGAAATTAAATCCACCAATCATCTCAGCATAATCAGCGGGTTCCCACATGAGTAAGCCTACATGAAGAAATCCCAGCCCCATAATTAACAGCCTGAACATCAGGCTGTTAGCCAGGTTACTCACTATCCTTATCCATCATTTCGCTATGCTCAAGCCATAACGCATTGATGATGCCAAAAGAACACGCGAGTAATACACCTAAAATCCAAGCAAAATACCACATACTGCGCTGTCTCCTTAGTAAAGTGAGCTATTGTTGTCTTCAATAAATTTGTCGTTAAGACGGCCGAACATTTTGTAGTAACACCATGCTGTATAGCCCAGAATGATTGGCACCATCACTACAGCAATAACCGTCATGATCACTAGCGTCAGTTCGCTGGAAGTTGAATCCCACATAGTCAGGCTATGACTAGGCATAATGCTTGAAGGCATAACGAATGGGAACATCGCAAAGCCTGCAGTAAAAATAACACCACCATTCGCCAGACTTGCAAACAAGAAGGCAAAACCACCTTTACTGAAGCGTGCGGATAACACGGCCAAGATAGGTAATACCACGCCAAGGCCCGGAGCAATCCAAAGTAATGGATACTTATCGAAGTTAGTCATCCAGGCACCAGCCTGAACAGCCACTTCTTTATTTAATGGATCAGAGTCTGCCAGTGTATCGATCACACTCGTCACCAGATAGCCATCCATATTCTGAATGAAAACACCAGCCAGAACAAAAGTAGCGGTTAGTAACAGCCCTGTTAGCTGAGCGATATTTTTTGCTCGAACTAAAACATCATCCGAGGTCTTCATGATTAAATAGCTCGACCCCTGTAGTAGGAACATCGACAGGCTAACAATACCACATAGCAGTGCAAACGGATTCAGCAAACCAAAGAATGAACCTTCATAAATTGGCATCATAAATTCAGTCATGTGGAATGGAACACCCTGTAGCAGGTTACCAAAAGCCACACCAAAGATAACCGCAGGAATAAAGCCACTCACAGAGATAGCAATATCCCAAGCGTTACGCCATTGAGGATCAGTTAGCTTTGAGCGGTAATCCAAACCAACCGGGCGCAACCACAAAGCGGCCAGAGTGACAATCATTGCCAGATAGAAGCCGGAGAATGAAGTCGCATACACTTGTGGCCAGGCAGCGAATAACGCACCACCAGCCGTGATAAGCCAAACTTGGTTACCGTCCCAGTGTGGAGCAATCGAGTTAATCATAACCCGGCGCTGCACATCATTTTTGCCGATAACCGGCACGAGTGCACAGACACCGATATCAAAACCGTCAGCTATAGTAAAGCCAACCAGTAGTACGCCGATGAGAAGCCACCAAACGAACCGCAAGATTTCGTAATCAAACATATTTACTTCTCCCTACTCTTAAGCATCTACTGAACGGCTAACACGATCAGCGGCCGTTTGTGCGTCTTGTTCAAAATGGTAGCGACCTGTTTTCAGGCTGCTCGGCCCCATACGAGCAAATTTAACCATCAGATACACTTCAGCGATAAGAAATACGGTATATAGAGCAAGAATTGCCAGCAGTGAGATAATTAACTCACTGAACGATAGCGCAGAGCTGGCGACATTCACAGGTAGAATCTCACCTACTGCCCATGGTTGACGACCATACTCCGCCACAAACCAACCAGTTTCTACAGCGATCCAAGGCAGTGGAATACTGAATAGCGCAGCTTTAAGCAACCAGCGTTTCTGGGTGATTTTCTGACGGCAGGTTTGGATGAATGAAAGGCCAAACACTAGCAGCATAGCGAAACCACAAGCCACCATGATGCGGAATGACCAGAATAGCGGCCATACTTTTGGAATAGAATCATCGGCCGCAGCCTGGATTTGCTCTTCCGTCGCATCGGTTACTTTATCTGTATATTGCTTCAACAATAAACCGTAACCCAAGTCACCTTTAACCTCATCAAACTCATCAATATTTTGCTGAGATTTATCGCCTGAGCGTAGCTTAGTCAGCAACTCATAAGCGTACATACCATTACGGATACGCTCTACGTGGTGCTCTCGCAAATCACTCAGTCCGGTCACTTCTTCATCAAGAGAACGGGTTGCAATAATGCCCATCAGATAAGGAATTTTGATCGCGAAGTCAGTATGCATAGTTTCCTGGTTCGGGAAACCAAACAAAGTAAATGATGCAGGCGCTTCTTCAGTATGCCATTCGGCTTCAATTGCTGCCAATTTCACTTTCTGCACTTCACCCAGCTCATAACCGGATTCATCACCTAGTACAATAACGGAAAGTACTGCTGCAATACCAAATGACGAAGCAACAGCAAATGAACGACGTGCGAACGGTAAATCGCGGCCTTTCAGCAGATAGTATGAACTCACACCGAGGACAAACATTGCACCAGTTGTATAACCTGCCGCAACTGTGTGAACAAATTTCACCTGAGCAACCGGGTTAAGTACCAAGTCGGCAAAGCTTACCATCTCCATGCGCATACTTTCGAAGTTGAATTCAGAACCAACCGGATTTTGCATCCAGCCGTTGGCAATAAGAATCCATAGCGCAGAGAAGTTTGAACCAATTGCCACCAGCCAGGTTGTAATCAAGTGCTGACGCTTACTCAGACGATCCCAACCGAAGAAGAACAAGCCGACAAAAGTAGATTCAAGGAAGAAGGCGACAAGAGCTTCGATAGCCAGCGGAGCACCAAAGATATCTCCGACATAATGCGAATAGTAAGACCAGTTAGTCCCGAACTGGAACTCCATAGTCAGACCGGTAGCAACACCCAATGCAAAGTTAATCCCGAACAGCTTACCCCAGAACTTGGTCATGTCCTTGTAGATCTGCTTATCCGTCATTACATAGAGCGACTCCATGATGGCCAATAAAAAGGTCATCCCTAAAGTTAGTGGTACAAACAAGAAGTGATACATCGCTGTGAGCGCGAACTGCAACCGCGATAGATCAACTATGTCAATCATATTAACTCCTTTGTGTCGGCTGAATGACACTGCTTCAAATAAAACAGCCTAAGCTGCACGAATCATAGAAATGAAAATTTTTATGTTAATAATTTATTGATTGGGTTAATTTTATGTAAACATCAAATTACTTAATTATTAAGCATCACCTAATATATTAGCTAAAAATATTACTGGCAAAGATGACATGTTTCAAAGATTTTATATTTGGATTTGGTATTGATCTAGGTCAGGTTTTCGTGTCGAAAAATTATGATTGATACAACAAACTGACCCATATCAATTAAATAAGCGGTTTCATGTTACATCAGCGTGAACAAAGCCGCTTAAGGCTAGATTTTTGGCACAATCGGTTAACATTATTAATAATTAATCTATATACCCATTTGTGAATATTATTCTTTATTTGTGATCTATATCACACAAACCATTCCATCGAGCGGTCATTTAATAAACGAAATTTTATTTTTCATATCCGAAATGAAGATAGGCACGCTCAGTCGCAATCCTGCCACGCGGCGTTCGCTGTAAAAAGCCCTGTTGGATCAGATAAGGTTCAATCACGTCTTCAATTGTGTCCTTCTCTTCACCGATCGCTGCCGCTAGGTTATCCAGCCCGACTGGCCCACCCGAGAATTTCTCAATAATTGCCAACAGAAGCTTCCTATCCATATAATCAAAACCTTTACTATCAACATCCAGCATATTCAAAGCAAGATCGGCAGTTTCTGTACAGATATGACCATTACCTTTGACTTCTGCATAATCACGCACTCTACGTAACAGACGGTTGGCAATACGCGGCGTTCCACGCGAGCGTCTGGCGACTTCCAGCGCTCCTTCCATATCCATCGACAGCCCCAGACAATCCGCACTACGCTTAACGATATTTTGCAGATCACCGACCTGATAGTATTCCAGCCGTTGCACGATACCGAAGCGATCCCTTAGTGGCGATGTCAGTGATCCGGCCCGGGTCGTTGCACCTATCAGAGTAAAAGGTGGCAGATCGATTTTAATTGAACGTGCAGCCGGCCCCTCACCTATCATAATATCGAGCTGGTAATCTTCCATTGCCGGATAGAGCACCTCTTCAACCATTGGGCTCAAACGGTGGATCTCATCAATAAACAGCACGTCATTTTCTTCAAGATTGGTCAGCAGGGCAGCTAAATCGCCGGCTTTTTCCAGAACCGGGCCGGACGTGGTACGAATACTCACACCCATTTCATTGGCGACAATATTGGCTAAAGTGGTTTTACCTAATCCGGGCGGGCCAAAGATTAATAGATGATCGAGAGCTTCGGCGCGATTTTGTGCCGCCTGGATAAAAATTTCCATCTGAGTGCGGACGTGATCCTGCCCCTGATAATCTTCCAGCTTTTTCGGCCGAATGGCACGATCAAAAGCCTCTTCTTCACGAAACAGTGGACTATCCGCAGCAATTAGACGATCAGCTTCAATCATACCATGGCTCTCAATGCTGCACGGATCAGTGCTTCACTGCTCATATCAGGCTCACTCACCTGCTTAACCACTTTTTGTGCCTGTACGTCTTTGTAGCCCAGAGCGACCAAGGCACTAACAGCCTCGCTAACAGCATCCCCTGCACTAACAGGCTCAAGACGTTTAGCTGAAACACTTTTCTCGCTAAACAGATCAACCGATGCCCAGCCTTTAAGGCGATCTTTCATTTCAACCACTAAGCGTTCTGCGGTTTTTTTACCCACCCCGGGTAATTTCACCAACGTTGAAATATCTTCTCGTTCCACACAATCAACAAATTGGTCTGCAGTCATTCCAGAAAGAATGCCCAGTCCCAGTTTAGGACCAACGCCATTTGCTTTAATCACTTCACGAAACAACGCCCGTTCAGTGGTGGTATTAAAACCATACAGAAGTTGCGCATCTTCACGCACGACAAAGTGGGTATAGACAATCGCTTCTTCACCGACTTCCGGAAGTTCGTAGAAACAGCTCATCGGCATTTGCACTTCATAACCTACGCCACCGACCTCAAGTAAAGTTACTGGTGGCTGCTTTTCGATAATGATGCCTCTTAGTCGTCCGATCACAATTTAATCCAATTCTGTTTATTAAGTATATTGAGTGCAGAATAATAAATTACTGGATAAATAGCCAGTAGCATAACAAGAAAAAACCTTAACGGTAACGGCCACGCCGGGCACTGGTGGCTTTGCCGGATAAGGCTAACAGGGTTTTATTGGTGTTGGCATGACAGATTGCGACACCCAGTGCATCGGCAGCGTCAGCCTGAGGTTTGGCTGGTAATTTAAGCATTTGTTGTACCATATGCTGCACCTGAGATTTTTCGGCTGCGCCAGTACCAACCACCGCCTGCTTAATTAAACGAGCGGCATATTCATACACTGGCAGTTCAGCATTCACCGCTGCGACAATAGCACTGCCACGAGCCTGGCCAAGTTTAAGCGCAGAATCCGCATTCTTGGCCATAAATACCTGCTCGATAGCAAAGACATCAGGATGAAACTGGGTGATGATTTCACTAACACCCGCGTAGATCTGCTTTAATCTTCCCGGCAGAGCGCCTTCACTGGTGCGAATACAACCGCTGCCAAGATAGATCAATTGCTTACCCTGCTGACGAATCACGCCATAACCGGTTACGCGCGAACCCGGGTCAATGCCAAGAATAATCGACATAATTAACCGACAAATCGGTGATGCTTTAACAGCCTCATTATTTCTTACGCCAGGTAGTGCCCGAAGGGCCATCTTCCAATACGATACCCATTTCATTCAGGCGGTCACGTGCAATATCGGCATTCGCCCAGTCTTTAGCTGCACGCGCATCATTACGCATCTTGATCAACGCTTCAATCTCAGCCACTTCGTCGTCACTTTCATCACCCTGCAAGAATGTATCCGGTTCTTGGTAAAGAATGCCTATCACATCCGCCAGCTCACGCATCTGTACTGCCAGAGCGCTTGCCGCTGCGTGATCCTGCCCTTTGAGACGGTTCACTTCACGTGCCATATCAAACAGCACTGAGTAAGCTTCCGGTGTATTAAAGTCATCATCCATCGCCTGTTTAAAGCGTTCGACAAATTCCTCTCCGCCCTGTGCGGCAACGGTTAAATTCAGGCCGCGCATTGCGGTGTATAAACGCTCGAGTGACGCACGAGCCTGATTAAGGTTTTCTTCGCTGTAGTTAAGCTGGCTGCGGTAATGGCCGGACATTAGGAAATAACGAATCGTCTCAGCATCGTAGTGTTTCAGTACATCACGAATGGTAAAGAAGTTACCTAATGATTTAGACATCTTCTCTTTATCGACCATCACCATACCGCTGTGCATCCAGGTATTAACATATTCTGAACCGTGGGCGCAGCAGGACTGAGCAATTTCGTTTTCATGGTGTGGGAACTGCAGATCTGAACCGCCCCCGTGAATATCGAAATGATTCCCCAGCAATGATGAGTTCATTGCTGAACATTCGATATGCCAGCCTGGGCGACCTGGGCCCCAAGGCGATTCCCAGGTTGGTTCACCTGGTTTTGACATTTTCCACACTACAAAATCAAGTGGGCTACGTTTAGCTTTTTCCACATCAACGCGGGCACCAGCCTGAAGTTGATCCAGATCCTGACGCGATAACTTTCCGTACTCACTAAATTTCGCCACTTCAAACATCACATCGCCGTTTGAAGCAACATAGGCGAAACCTTTTTCGATCAGGGTTTCAACCAGCGCGATAATTTCATCGATATAGGCGGTCGCACGTGGCTCGTGATCCGGACGTTTGATATTCAGAGCGTCAAAATCGGCGTACATTTCGCCTATCAGACGTTCAGTTAGCACTTCACACGGCTCCTGATTTTCTGCCGCACGCTTAATGATTTTGTCATCGATATCGGTAATATTGCGCACAAAGGTTAAATCATAATCCAGATAACGCAGATAACGGCTCACCACATCAAAGGAAACAAAAGTTCGACCATGACCAATATGACAGAGGTCATAAATGGTTACCCCACACACATACATACCAACTTTACCGTCAGTGATGGGTTTAAATTGCTCTTTTTTACGTGTCAGTGAGTTGTATATTTTTAACATGATCGCTTTCTGAATTGGGTGAAACTATAAATTGTCCCCGATTATAACCATTCTCAACTGGTCAGGTCATCTATAATCTTTGCTTTGAGTATTTTGCATGTTGGGTTAAGTAGGATAAAATCGACCATCCTATAAAACAGACTGTTTGTTAAAACTAAGGTAAAGATTGATGATCATCCTTCATACCAATTTCGGCGACATCAAAGTTGAGCTCAACACCGAGAAAGCACCACAAACCAGTGCCAACTTCCTGCAATATTGCAAAGACGGCTTTTACGATAACACCTTGTTCCACCGTGTTATTGACGGCTTTATGATCCAGGGAGGCGGTATGACTTCAGGTTTGCGTGACAAACCATCCCGCGCGCCAATCAAAAACGAAGCCAACAACGGCCTGAGCAACAAAGTCGGTACTCTGGCGATGGCTCGCACCATGGACCCACATTCTGCCAGCTCACAATTCTTCATTAACGTGAATGACAATACCTTCCTTGATTTCCGTTCAGAATCTATGGATGGCTGGGGCTACTGCGTATTTGCCGAAGTGGTTGACGGCATGGATGTAGTCAACAAGATCAAGGGAGTTAGCACTGGTTCTTACGGTATGCATCAGGATGTTCCACTGGATGAAGTGATCATTATCGGTACAACCATCGAAGAGTAATTCCTTTCCTGGATTCTACGTTCCCACGGGTCCACGTGGGAACGCACCGAAGCTAAAGCCAAAGTAAATGGTACTCACACACCCATGCGAACCCTATTTATTTCTGATATTCATTTATCACCAACTCGCCCGCAACTGACTCATGCTCTGTTCGATTTTCTTGAACAGCAGGCGATGAATGCCGATGCCCTGTATATTCTTGGCGATCTATTTGACTTTTGGATTGGCGATGATGACCAAAGCGAATTCGCGACCCAGATCCTTAGTGCGCTTAAAGCCGTCGCTGATAGCGGTGTAAAATGCTGCTTTGTCAGCGGTAACCGGGACTTCCTGGCCGGAAGGGGCTTCGCCCGCCGCACTGGCTTCGAACTATTAGATGAAGTGTCTAAAATCGATCTCTATGGCACACCCACAGTGATCCTGCATGGTGACACCTTGTGCCTAGAAGACATTGGCTATTTGGCGTTTCGAGCCAAAGTTCGCCAGCCTTGGTTACAGTGGCTATTTAACTACCTTCCTTTTGCCTGGCGCAGAAAAATTGTGGCCCGAGTCCAGATTAGTGCAAAAAATGAAAAATCCACCAAATCTTACGATATAATGGACGTCACCCAGCAGGAAGTGGTCAGAGTCATGACCGAAAATCAAGTAAACCTGATGATTCATGGACATACGCATCGACCAAATATTCATTCATTTGAGGCACAACAGCAACAGTGCACCAGAGTGGTTTTGGGTGATTGGGGCAAAAATTTAAGTTATTTAGAGGTGAAACCTGACGGTTATCAACTTATTTCACTGGAGATACAATAAATTCTCCAACACTCTCACTATTGATACTTTTATTTATGGTAAAAAGTAGGGCTTAAGCGACTGGCCAGATATGTACAAGGAAATCCATTGCAATATTCATATATAGCGCGCCAACCGATACTCAACGCCAATAAAAAACTGGTTGCGTACGAATTGCTATTTCGTGATGGCCCTGATAACAAATTTCCAGATGTCGAACCGGAGCAAGCCACCAGCCGCCTGTTATCTGAACACTTTTTCACCGTACATAATAGTGATGCCGGTAAAGTTCGTACTTTTGTTAATTTTCCCTACCAAAGTATTGTTAATCTGGTTCCAACTCTGCTGCCCAAAAACAACCTGGTTATTGAAATCTTAGAAGATTGCGAACCCGATGCCGCTTTACTGAACGCGGTAAAAATTCTGCACAGTAAAGGATATACTCTGGCCTTGGATGATTTTATCCCTTCAGCCACATGGAAGCCGTTTCTCCCGTATATTTCCATCATTAAATTTGACATTCACTTGGTACCCATTGCTAAAGCAAAAATTTTGATCGATCGGTTAAAGAAAACTCCAATTAAGTTTCTTGCAGAGAAAGTGGAAACCCATGGTGAATTTGAACATGCTGTTGAAGCCGGATTCACTTTATTCCAGGGCTATTTTTTTAGTAAACCGGAATTGATGCGCGCCAAGAAGATAGATCCGGGCGTACTGAACGTTATCCAGTTATGTAAAGAGATTGCCAAACCCGCTCTGGATTACAATGCCGTGGAAACACTGATTTCAAGAGATATCAGTCTGTCGCTTAAACTGCTAACCATAGTCAATAACTCACCCAATGTGCTGACAGAAATTTTTTCATTTAAGCAGGCGATTGTTTACCTGGGAGAACAGCAATTGCGCAAGTTTATTTCGTTATTGGCGATCGCGGCAACCGCTGAAGATAAACCCTCTTATTTGTATGGTCTGTCGTTGCAAACCGCACACTTTTGCCAGTTAGTCGCCAAACAGGCTAAATCACCGATTAACCCTGAGGCGGCTTTCCTTACCGGCTTGTTCTGTTATATCGATAGCTTGCTTGACCAGCCACTGGAAGAAATTCTTAACAGTATTCCAATTGAAAAGATGGTAAAAGAAGCCTTGCTCAATGAGGAAGGGCAGTTAGGTTTGTTAGTTAAGCTGGCAAAAAGCTATGAGCAGGCTCATTGGCTCAATGTAGAAGATTGTGCTGTGCTGCTGGATTTAAATATGGCACAAATTGCTTGTAGCTACGATGCAGCCATAGCCTGGACCTCCGAGCTTTTCCATAATTTTGATGAGTAATTTCTCCGTTATGAAAAAATGCCCCTGCGGTAGCGGTAAACAATATAAAAACTGCTGCCAGCCCGTTCATATCGATCACGCTATTGCGAAAAAGCCCGAGCAACTGATGCGCGCCCGTTATAGCGCTTATGTGCTTGATTTAGCAGATTTTATCATTGCCACTTATCATCCGAATTGCAATGCAGCAGAAGATCGCGCCGGCATTGTGGCCGGGTGCGAACTTAACTGGACTAAACTCGCAGTAAAAGAGTGTTCTTTAGCCAACAATACAGAAGGCTATGTACACTTTAAAGCCTTCTTTATTGAAGATGGTCAAAGCCAGAGCCTTGAAGAGCGTTCACGCTTTTTGAAAGTCAATGGATTGTGGTTTTATGTGGATGGGGAGTTTGTTTAGTTTTTCCTCTTGATTAACCTCAGTTATGTATGCGCTTAATAACGCTACCGATCAAATAAGCAATTTCACAAGCGCATAATTCTTTTGCTGGGCCAAAGGAACTGGTGCGCTAACGTTATCGGTTGAGATATCGAAGAAACTGTTAGCGCATCAAACTACCATACAGATTTAAGATAAGAATCAATTCTGCGTCGCTAACCAATCACGAATCTGCTTCTTCTGCTCAGCGGTCGCATTGTTATACATTAACTTAAAGGTATTCAGAAGAGCCAAGTCATTACCACCCAACACCACTTCATCTGCCAGCACCTTAGCCGCACCTTGTGGCGCATATTGGTTGGCTTTGCCCATGTTATAAACCGCCAGAGGCTTCTCGATATCTGAATACGGCATAAAGCCCTGCCCTGGTAACTCTTCGTAGCTTAGTTCGCGTTCGTTACCCTGAGCATCTTCCAGCTTCCACTCAGCGCCACGGCGAAAATACGCCTGTGCCTGGGCGTAAGCACTGAATCTTGGTAAAGTGATGGTTAGTTCATCATCAGCTTTAAAATTAATCATGGAAACGTTAGGAGTAACTGACATCATACGATTAGAACTACCATCACGCAGTGACGTATTAAAACGATATACCACCTGGTGCTCGCCCGCACTGATATCAACCAACTTGCCCTGAGCTAAGTCCTGCTTAGTGATCGCTTTACCATCCAGTGCCATTAACTCAATGCTCGAATCCGCATCCAACGTTGCCGCTTGTAGAGAAAGCGAAGCCAACAACCCACCTGCAACCAAGAACCATCTATTTTTCATATTACTACCTAGTTAAACCAAACTGAGAGCTTTATTGTACTTGCAATACTTTGCATTTCAATCGTCTAAGAATGCAAAAGGCCGCCACTAGGGCGACCTTTTTTAGAAAGTTTTAGCTAATCGTTAGATTAGAATTTAACTTCCATACCAGCTACATAACCGAATTCTTCTACAGCGTCAGCTTGGTAACCAACTTCTGCGTATACTTTAACGCTTGAAGCTAGTTTAGAAGTTACGTTTGCATATACTGTATCAACTGAATCAGCAGCGCCGTCAGTATCAGCAGTAGAGAAACCTAGAGCATAAGTGTTTGCATCAATGGTGTAAGCTACGTTTGCTTCAGCAAATTTAGTTTCTGTACCAGCAACATCATCAGAACCTACAGAAGCAGCGAAAGCAAGCGCATCCATTGCATAGGTAACTTGTAGGTTGTATGCATCTTCATCTAGGTTGTCGCTGTTATAAGCATATAGAGACACATCTAGAGCATCTGCGCGAACACCGATACGACCGTCAAGTGAAGTTTGTTCACCAGTTGACTCTTGCAGGTCTGAGCTAAGCCCGAAGTAGAATTGACCATTGTCGTATACATATTTAACCACGTCTGTAGAATCAGCAGTAGTAGTACCGTACTGAGAACCACCGAATTCGTAATCTGCACCGATGCCTGAATCATCAGAAATTAGAGTTTGTTGACCTACAGTCAGAGTACCCATTTCAGCTGAAGCGAAACCTACATAAACACGGTCAGCTGATACAGCACTTGTGTTACGATCTTGACCAATGCTTACAGCACCAACTGCAGAAAGGTCTTCAGAAAGAGCTACTGAAGTTGCTGCAGTCAGGTCAAAGTCATCAGAACGAACAGCCATATCTTTATCAGCAAAACCTTCATTATCGATGAACTGAACTTCAGCCACACCAGATAGAGAAGTAGTAACGCCGTCGTTGCTATAGATTTCTGCTGCGTTTACTGAACCTGCTGCTGCAAGAACAGCTAGAGCTACTAGAGTCTTTTTCATATTAATCCACTGCCTTTTCTTTTTTATGATGGGAATCCTAAATTGGTTCCCTTTGTTTTGTTGATGACGATTCGGGACCATCCCAATTCGTCGCCACTAAATTCGAAATCTAGATTGCAAAAGATTATGCTGCGTGTCAAATGTTATCAAATCAGAAAGTAAAAAATAATAAATTGTTTAAAATCAACAAAATAGACAAAATCATGACATTATTCGTACAAATATCGGACAAAAACAACAAAAAAAAATTCTGCCATTTTTAGTTTTGAGACAACATAATATCCTGTTTAAAACACTGTTTTTTATAAATGGCAGCCATTTATAAAAATTTATCATCGAAATTAGAGATTTATATTTTTTATTTGCCGTTAAATTTTTAAGTCCCTGATGAGGCGATTTTTTTTGTGAGAAAGATCCGAATTTAGTAGAAAAGTTACGTTGTAAAACTGTTTCAGGGCAGATGCACACTCGTGTTACCATTGTGTGACGTTAATTCAGGGCCCATTATGCTGACCACTAAACTGCAAAAATTGATACGTACAAGCTATCAAAACCTCACTTATCAATTGGATAATTTTATTCCGCGGCGGGCGCAAAATTATCTGGTCGCGGAAATTGCCAAAACATTAACCGGCAGCTATCACCCAACCAAACGGATGATGGTCGCCGAAGCGGGAACCGGTATTGGTAAATCTCTCTCCTATTTAATGGCCGCGATTCCGGTCGCAGTGCTGAATAACCGTAAACTGATTATTTCTACGGCCACGGTCGCCCTCCAGGAACAGCTGATTCATAAAGATCTGCCGCTGTATCGGCGTATTAGTGACGTCAATTTCGAATTCCGCATCGCCAAAGGACGCCAGCGCTACTGTTGTGCGGAAAAGTTAGCCGCATTTGCTCAAACTGACAGCACAAGTCAGGGCGTATTGTTTGATACCAAGCCCGAAGAAAATGAAATAGCCTTGCTTGGAGAGATGTACCAACAACTGAGCAAAGGCAAGTGGGATGGCGAGCGGGATAGCTGGCCGAACGCGATTAGCGACCAAACCTGGGCCAGAATTGCCAGTGACAAACACAGCTGTAGCCCTACCTTCCCGATTCACCGCGACTGTCCCTATCACAAAGCACGTATGGAACTTGAAGCAGCCGATGTCATCGTTGCCAATCACGCATTAGTGCTTTCTGATGCGGAACTGGGCGGTGGTGTGATTCTGCCCGAACCGGAAAACAGCATCTATATCTTTGATGAAGCCCACCATCTGCCACATATCGCCCGTGAACACTCGGCTGCTTTTGCCGGATTAAAAGCCTCAGTCACTTGGCTGGAACGGCTTAATCAATCAATAAGTAAATTTACCTCTCTGGCAGAAGCACAGCGCGTTCACCGTTTTAGCAATGAACTGGCTGATGCGATTCAGATTCTGATCCCGTCACTGTCATCTTTAGCCAAGCAGTTACAGCCTGCATTCGAAAACATCGGAACTGACTCTGACCTCTTATTTTCAAACTCGGTAAAGGAGGGGCGACTTCGTTTTGAACACGGTGAACTGCCAGCATGGCTGGAAAATGAAGCTACAGAGCTAAAAAAGGCTGCGAAAAAAGCCTGTCAGGCACTAGGTAAGATTGCAGACTTAATCAGCGAAAAGGCTAAAGAAGGGCAACTGGCTGGACGAATCGCGCAACCAGCGTTAAGTGAGCTTGGTATCTATCAACAGCGGCTGGATAACCTCTATCAGGTCTGGTCGCTAATGGCAGAACCGCTGAGCAAAACCGGTGCTCCACTGGCACGCTGGTTAGAAATCAGTGATGAACGAGATCACGATATCTCAGTTCATGTCTCCCCTATCGAAATCGGCTGGCAGTTAGACCGCGCACTATGGAGCCGCTGTGTCGGTGCAGTGCTACTTTCAGCCACGATGCGCGCACTCAATTCATTTAGCTATTTTTGCCACCAGGCAGGGATCAGTCAAAAAGAAGAAGATGGCGTTCGTTTTCTCGCGCTTGCTTCTCCGTTTGACTATGCCGAACAAGGTGAATTGCTGATTGCCGACATTGGCCTAGATCCACAGGCAGATAATTTCACCCAACGTTTAATTGAAGTACTCCCTGACTACCTGCAAGAAAAGAAGGCCAACCTGGTGTTGTTCGCTTCTTACTGGCAGATGAATGAAGTTGCTAAAGCCTTGCACAAACCACTGACTAAACGAGGCTGGTTGCTGCAGGTTCAGGGGAGCAAATCACGCAAAGAGATGCTGGCTAATCATCAGTTCACCATTAGCCATAAAGGAACATCGGTGCTGTTTGGTACCGGAAGTTTATCAGAAGGGCTCGATCTGCCGGGGAAACTGTTAGAAAACGTAGTCATTACCAAAATTCCGTTCGCCGTACCGACTTCCCCGGTTGAACAGGCTTTGGCGGAATATATTGAATCCAAAGGCGGTAATCCATTTATGCAAATCAGTGTGCCGGAAGCGAACAAGAAACTGATTCAAAGTGCCGGACGTTTGCTGCGTAAAGAGCAAGATTCTGGTAGAGTCGTTATACTTGACCGTCGGGTAGTGACGCGCCGTTACGGCAAGGCTTTATTAGATGCACTTCCTCCGTTTAAACGAACCATTAAAACGAATAAATAGATAACGATAATAAGACCAATTACTTATGGAATTACTTGAGCCGACGATGTTGGTTATACTGGCCGGTGTCGCCTTTATCGCCGGATTTATTGATGCCGTTGCCGGTGGTGGCGGTATGCTCACGGTACCAGCCCTGCTTTCGATTGGCCTACCGCCACATCTGGCACTGGGAACCAATAAGCTGGCAGCAACATTTGCCTCTTCGACCGCCGCTTTCACTTACTATAAAAAGCGTATGTTTGAGCCTTCATTATGGTTGCGCTGTTTTGCTGCGACTCTGCTTGGTGCGATCTGCGGTACTTTTCTGGTCGATTTTATTTCTACTGAATGGTTGGAAAAAGCGCTGCCGATTGTGATTCTGTTTGCCGCGTTTTACACCATCGTACATAAGTCACCAGCCGCTACTTCTATTGAATCACCAACTAATGTGCTTCACTTCCATCGAAAACAAGTCAGCCAGGGGATCGTTCTTGGTGCGTATGACGGAGTTGCCGGCCCAGGAACCGGGGCTTTCTGGACTGTAAGTTCAATGGCTTTATATAAGTTGGATATTCTGCGTGCCTCCGGTTTGGCGAAAGCAATGAATTTCACCAGTAACTTTACCTCTTTGGTTACCTTTGCTTTACTAGGCCATATCAACTGGGTGATTGGCCTAACCATGGGCGTTTGCCTGATGGCCGGTGCTTATGTTGGAGCTCATTCGGCTATCCGCTTCGGTGCCGCCTTTATTCGCCCAGTGTTTATCAGTGTGGTCACAATTATCGCCTTAAAACTGGCTTACGATGCGTGGTTTACTCATTTATGAATGTTGAAGCTCTGAGCGTTGCAATCAATGAATTAAAACTCCAGGCTCGTCGGCGAGACAAAGCCAAAGGTGAACATTATGGTTATCTGTTTGATCAAAGCCTGTTTCACTGCAAGTCACATCTGTTAGAACCTTGTGTGCTTGAGCTTGAACAGACGCTTACTGAGCTAAAAAAATATCAGGTTGGCAGTCACGCCGATCAAGCACAGCACGTTGAGTATTTATGTGGTCGCCTGATCAATCAGTTAAGTGCCATTCAGCGCGAGCTGGCTACAACGACGCTGCGCTCACGCGAAGTCTCGCATACAGAACGCCCTCACCGCTCAGTCAGTCAGCTTTATCAGGATCTGTCGCAACATCAGGAGTGGGAACGCCGACTGGAGGAAATGTTGATGGATAAAAATCGTCAGATGGAAACCATGGCTGAATATCAGCGGCAACCACTACAACACGCCATCCTCACTCTGGAACAGCGTTTAAGCCGTTGCCAAAGTGCTAAACAGAAGATTGAAAAAGCAATTACCCGCCTGGAAAGGAAAAACCGCCGATGACCACGCCAGCCCAACCATTAACCGAAGCTCCGCAACATATCCAGCTCGCCGTCGATTTAATTTATCTACTGGAAAGTAATGAAATTGCTCCAGAAGTGGCGTTAGAGGCGATTAAAGTGGTTGAGCGGGATTTGCGGTGTAAACTAGAACAATCCTCTACGGTATGAGTGATGTTGGAACGTTGACGATGCTCCAATGATGGTCACTTTAGAGACAATACTGCTTATAGGTCATAAAAGGCGTATTTAGGACTACTTGATATGAAAGCATGGTGTTATCCTTTCAAGTTCATGGTTGTTTAAAATTGGGGTTTTAAACGTAATGGCGGTGGAACAAGACTGCACTACATACATCATCGATAAAGAAGTTCGTCAAGCGGTTAGCGGGACCTATCTGGTTGATATGGATGGGTTGTGATAGAGAGGGTTTGATATGGCGACTAAAAGCGACTTAAAAGGATGGGTATGTGATGCTATTAGATATCATGGTGGTAGCGCTAGACTCATTCAAGTGGCTAAGTTCATCTGGAACAATCACGAAGCCGAACTTAGATCATCTGGCGACCTTTTCTATACATGGCAGTACTACATGAGATGGGCCGCGACACAGTTGAGAAAAGATAAAGCTCTTAAACCTGTCGATGAGTCTCCTAGAGGGGTCTGGGAGATTGAGGGCAAATAATCTCCCTAGAGAAACAATTAATTGACATACAAGTAAGGGATAGCGAGTTGTGCTGTTTGTCGTTTTATGACATCTCCTATTCCATTAGTTGGATGATTCCAATAATCGGCAATTTGCTGGTAGTATTTTTGCCACCATTTTACTTGAGCTAACTTGATTAGTTCTTTATATCGACTGTCTTCACGAAAACTCAGCCATACCCTTCTTTCAATAAAGTTCGTTAGAAGAAAATCAAAGGCAAGAAATATATCCAGAGGTGGATGCATTAACCTTGGAGCATCCAATAACACTAATTCACCATAGTCTTGCGTATAATCTTTGACCTTACGTCCTCCATGATGAATATGGTTACTGGGATGCATAAAGTCAGGTACACCTGTATGGTTACTATGACAATCTAAATGCCATGCTCCACGAGCAATTTTATTTGAGTTATTGACTGCTTCATAAGTGATTTCGATGACTGACTCCTCTACATTTCCAAACTCAAAATCTAAATTCGGTTGTAAACGAACGTTTAAATGAAGTCTCACATCTAAAGAACCTGATTTCCAAGTATCAGAGCATATAAATTGCTGCTCAGAAACATTTACAAACTTCAAGCTATCAAGGGTATAGCGAAGTCCTCTGCTCGGCTTTGTTCGTTCTAGAGCATTAATTAATTGATATAGAGGTGCCGTACTTTCAACAATTTGACTGCTAGATGAATCAATAATTGATATCAATTTTTTAACACCTTTTATTGTTTCTTCTTTAGTCGCCATCTTTAGTCAACCTTTCATATAGAGGTTTAACTTTATCTTGGTAATCTTTGTGAACTGGGTATTTATCCCTATCATATTCCCTGTCATGAGTAACCTGAGGATCCAAGTAAATAGGCTGTTCCCAAGACATTAGATCAGGTTTACTAACCAAGATAGCATCACATATGTCTAGTGGCGTATCAGAAACAATACAGTTTACCCAATACTTCTCACTTTGAGTTCCATTGGTGTATTTTGGTACCAGAGGAACTAAACCTTCACATCCAGTGACTTCTTTGATTGATTCAACTCTTTCAATAGCAGTCAAACCTCTTAATGGCTGATCGTTTAGTTCATTGTCATACCACCAATCCTCTATCGCAGAGAACCACCAACGATCCTTTAAAGAAGAAAATACACCTCTATATTTGGAGTCTTCTAGTAGCATTTTAAATTCGTCCCATCCTTTTGAGCGTTGAATATCTACACCGAGCCGCGTTGCCAACATTGACTCAGTGACTAACATTCCAGCACTTCTTACTAAGTTATGTAAGATTAAAGAAATGAGCGTATGAACATCTTCCAACTTGGATTCAGCGTACTCTACAAATCGTTTATCGCAATATTTGTATACATTGTCATTCCAATTCAAAAGAGGTCCTAGTATTTCTTGAATTTTTGCACTTGAACCTATTTTAGGGATCACATTCTCTTTAGCTATCTTATAGGAAGTCGCTAACCCAATTAGTATATGACTAGCTTGATATGCATAGCTTTCGCTTTTCGATACTTTTGTTTTTCCAACTGTATAATCAAATAAATTGTGAGCACTTTGGTCTTTATCAAAATATTTGACATATACATCTTCATTAGAGAACAAAACGATCGGAGCTACTTCCATTTGGTTTCCAATCATTTCCGTTCTACAATCTTGTGCTAAAGATGTCCCCCAGTAACCAGCGACATCTCCCTTCTCATTAGCTGCATCCAGTTTTTGATCAATCATTAAGCCATCATAACCGCCTTCGGAAAACATCCTTTGAATTTCTTTCATTGGACGAGTTTGCGTGTGCGTGATTTTTAGTTGACCGCCTGCATGAAATTCTAGTTCGGCGATTAACTCTTCTAATTTTTGAGTTTCATCATCATCAACATACAAATACTTAGTAGACATTTTCTGGTATCTCTTCTTCTCTTGCTTTAGGAATAATTACTTGTACGCAAGTATTAAAACCTTCTGACGGTTCCACTACCGCTATATCACCATCAAACCCATCGACAATACTTTGTGTAATGGTCAGACCAAGACCCATTCCACGCATCTGGTACCCTTCAGTAGCATAAGCTCCTTTGGAAAGTTCCGTTGTAAACAAAGCACTAAAAACCTTACCCCAATTCTCTTTTGGTATCCCATCTCCATTGTCTTCAAAACGAATGATATGAGAATCATCAATTGTTTTTACCGCGACTTTGATTTTGCCATTTGGTTGATTAGCACGAACTATTGCTTTACAAGCATTTGTAAACAAATTAATAAATACTGAAGAAAGTTCAGAAATATGCATTGGACTTGTCCAAAAATCATCCCCATCAAAATCTGTTATAAGTTCATAGGCTCTGCGAGTTAAAGTAGGTTGCATCGCATCAAAAAACATTTTAGATACTTCTCGTATTTCCAATACTTCTTTGGCTCTTTGAGAGTTATTTCTTATTGTATCGGTAAAAAAGTCTGTATACGAAACAAGCATTTCGATATTAGATTCTATCTTATGTGCTGACTTTAAAGCCTCTTCATTATCTGACACGGCTCGTCGAAGCTGTTTACCATTCAGTGTTAATGCATTTAAATATAGTTGAATTTCATGAGTAAACTCACCAATAGCCAATCCAGAGGATGAAAGAACTCGGTACATATTTTTTTCATCAATAAGCTCTTTAATATAAGCTTCTTGCTCATTAAGTCCCTCCTGAAGTGCTACTGTTATTTCAGGATCAACCGCCAGTCTATCGTCATTTTGCTCAATATCACTTGTAAATAAATCCCTATTTTTTTCAACTTTAGCTGTATTTACAATTTGTGCAGCTGTTGCCCTAAGCTTCGATTGCGACAGTTCAATTTTTTCTTCTATTGTTGGTTCTTTCTTTCTAAAGCCCGTTTTTTGACTAGCCGTAACCTTTTTCCCTTGTGCTGAGGCAATTCTTCTAACAGCACTTGTTATCAACTCATACGCAATATGTCTCAACTCTTCAAAATAGTTATTTTCAATCAAACCTTCTCGACCTGATGTTTCATCAAATAAGGCACCATTTATATCGGTAATATCTATACCACCGATAAAGTTAGCATTTGCGTGTGGAGGTAATATCTTTCTTCTACGCACTGAATCATCTAAACCCAACCAATCGTTATACTTATTACCGTATGGTGCGACATAGAACCCATTTCTATATAATTTAATTCCACTATTTTCATCCATGTATGTAAATAAATACCTTGAAGTACCTATACCAAAATTAAAATAGTGAGCATTAAAGTTAAAACCTGCCGATTTTAAAACATCAGATTTTATTTCATTTATTGCATATTCATCGTCTAAACTAGCGTCTTCAATACCCTTTATATTTACTTTCACATTACCATTTTCTGTAATAGAGGCTTTAATATGTGCTGTTGCTTTATTTAAAAATTCCGCATTATCGGAAGCTATTGGTAATAATTCATCTGAAATTGGTAATTTAGTATAAAATGTAGGCGAAAAACCCGGGTCAACCAGACCATTTTTCAATTTCGTAGGTGTGTTTTTTATTACGGAACTCGTATATTTGAATGCTGTCGACTGATTAGCCTCACTCCAAACTTCCTTTGTTCCTGAAATAACTAGTTTAGTACCCTTTTCAAACCCATAATCATCTTCACTTATACTTACCTTATTTCCAATACTTAATAAATTCGACTTTGATTTATAATCTTGCCAATCAAAATCTACAACTAAGAAAGGTTCATCAGCACTTGCACGAGTAATGATTGTTAAATAGTTCCCTATTTTCTGCGCCGCAAATCTACCAATACCCTTTCGTCCAGCTCTTGCTCTTTCGTAATTTGGAGAAACAGGGTTATCTTCTTTGTCTGAAGTGCTTATTTTCATAAAGCCATTGATTAATGCTTCTCTTGTCATACCATGACCATTATCTGCAATAGTAATGGTTCCACCAGGTTGATCAGTATTTTCAAATATTACTTCAACTTTACTAGCCTCAGCGTCATAACAGTTTTTAATTAGTTCGCTTAAAGCTGTTGTTTTTTTTGCTACTAATTGCTCCCCTAAGCGTTTAACTAAATTACCATCAACCGAAAACCTTGCATTTTCTTCATCATATGTCGATAGTTCTGCGGCAACTTCTAGAATTTTCCCATATTCTAATTTTGTATCATCGTTATTATTTATTAAATCAAGAAGTTCTTTCTTTAGTTGAGATTTATTGTTCATTAAAACTCCTAACACCTTTATAGCGCTCTCTTCTTAAGGCATTAACACCATCTAATAAGTAAGTACGTTGTTTATTTGAAATCAGTCCATGCTGGATAAGAACACCATCTACTAATTCCGCGACCTTAATATAGTTTTCGCGTTTAATTTCCTTTTCAACATCAGCTTTAATGCCTAAAAAGTCTTCAACACAGCCAGGAGTAAATAATACCTTTATATTTCTACCAGCTGATGGTTCTATTTTAAGCACACCTGAACTATATGCTCGACCTTCTACTTCCGCCGAAAACTGCGAATAAGTTGAAAGCAAGGTTAAAGAAAATGCCAGCTTTACTTTTGCAGGCGTATTTTCTCGAAAAATAACTTTATGAATGGAATTAGTACAATTCAACTTAGCCTTGTTTACTACCATCCTTGGCCCCAAATGAATCATATAAGATAGAAAGCAATCGGCTACTATCCCATCAATACCATATCCCGGTGCAAACCAATGTGGACGTTTCTCGAAAGTTCTATTTTTTGTCCTTTCTTCTAACGTAATTTGGTTTAAATAAGCACTGACAGGATTATTTGGATCTTGCATTTGCTCTTCTGAAGGACAAACTAAATAGGCTCTGTGCCCTTCTCGCTGAATACGTCTTTGTTTTCTGATGTCGTGCGTCACACCAGTCAGAGATGAAAAGCGTCCAATAACTGGCTGTAGCACATCCCCTGGTAAGTTATGTTCATTTACCGTTGCCTGATTAACAACAAAGTACTTATTTGCGCCGGTTACCATGCCTATTTTGATATCAGCATAATAGCCAATTGGTTTGGAATGCTCGGATTCCAATAGCTGCAAATAAGCGTTTTTAGCATCTTTGCTGACTAGATCTAACTTGTAGCCATCAATTCCAGCTTCTGTAGTTTTTAAATCACCTTCAATTGCTAGCTTCAGATCTTCAACATTATCTACTGCGGCTACAGAAAAATTAGTATCAACTAAAGGCTCTGAACTAAATCCATCAGCAATTAGAATGACGGATGTTTCTTTAGCGCCTTCTTCTTTAAAAAAGCGTTCCGCAAGTTTTAACACTTTAACATTCTGAAAATGTAACTGATGGATTTCCAACAATTTCTTGGCATAGTCCGCGTGTAGCAAGCTACTTGGTAAAACCCACGCAACTCGTCCGCCTTCTTTCAAAAAGCTTAACGAATGCAGAAGAAAGAACGCCCAAAGACTCGCATTGCGCCCCATAGTGACACCAGAGAATGGAGAGTCGCGTAGAACCTTCTCACACGTTTCTCTCTGATTCTCTGTCATGTTATGCATAGATACATATGGAGGATTACCTAATACAACATCAAACTCTTGAACAGAAAAATCTCTTGGTTGAACAGTGATAAAGTCTTTTAAGATAAAGCGGTTTTGAGTTTCAACTAACTTATTAAATTTCTTAGATAAGATATCAAATGCATGTTCATCGATATCAACACCATATAACTGCGTTTCAGGTGAATCACAGCCAAGCTTTCTTAAAGTGTTTATACTGGTAACAAAGAACCCACACCCCCCAAAACTAGGTTCCAGAATATCTTCGTCAGCATGCATAATAGCCCAGTCGGTTAAAACTTGGCTAAGTTCAGGTGGTGTGTAATAAGCACCCAGCTCTCTTTTTTTAGTTAAAGAATGTGGGTTAAGCATTAGTTTATGTACTCGCTCATCAAAGTGGTCAACTTATAAGATTTCTTAAATAGGATATTAACCTATGTAGTTCATCAAATGAATAAATTTATATAACTCACATCGAGAACATTATGCATGTATTCCTATGCAAATCATATGGATACATAACATTTCACACAATGTATTTATCAAAATACCTGTCAAATATAATCATAAATCCCAAACTAGCGGCATGTGCTTTAAATGCGATATTAAACATTGTTTAGCGTATGCTTACGCTTGTACTGTATATAAGCACAGTTAATTGTAGTTTATCAATGTCTATCCGCAACTTAAAAGACAACAGCAAAAAACCTTGGCTCTGCGAATGCTACCCAAACGGGCGCAGCGGTAAGCACGTGCATAAGCGTTTTTCCACCAAAGGCGAAGCAGCCGCATTTGAAAAGTTCATCATGAGGGAAACCGAAGATAAGCCCTGAATCCATTTTCACTAAGCTGATTGCGTTAAAAGAATGGAAATACCCTAACCCGCTGGATGGTATTACTGCCATCAGGACGAACGGCCAGGCAACGCACGTTCTGCGCCATACATTCGCTACAGATTTTATGCGAAAAGGTGGTAACATTCTCGACTTAAAAGAAACTCTTGAGCATTCTAAAATTGAACAGACGATGAGTTATGTCCATTTTTCGCCAAATCATTTGTCCTCTGTCGTCAGATTAAACCCAATCGCCGACCTTAATTTATAGGCATAAAAATGGCGACAAAGTGGCGACACAGGTTGTAATCTCGCGTAACAAATCGGTTCATAACGGAATTAATAAAAATTACAATCCTTTGTATATCAAGGGATAGCAAGCTTTCAAAGGGGAAAGAACAGCATATGAAAATAATCAGCTTCAATATTAACGGCCTGCGTGCCCGTCTTCATCAGTTACAGGCCATTATCGATAAACATCAACCCGATATTATCGGCTTGCAGGAAATAAAAGTTCACGATGATGCGTTCCCAATCGCTGACGTTGAAGCGATGGGATATAAGGTTTACTTCCATGGGCAGAAAGCGCACTACGGTGTAGCACTGTTGAGTAAACAGGAACCAATTAAGTTACAGAAAGGTTTTCCGTCGGATACAGAAGAGCATCAGAAGCGGATGATTATCGGCACTTTCGCTGGCAAAAATGGTCAGCCTTTCACAGTAATGAACGGGTATTTTCCGCAGGGCGACAATATTGCTCACGAAACGAAGTTCCCCTATAAACGCCAGTTCTACAGTGATTTAAATGACTATTTAGTGGAATCACACACCGCAGAAGAAAATTTGATTGTCATGGGTGATATCAATATCAGCCCGACTGATCTGGATATCGGAATTGGCGAGCCGAATCGTGTACGCTGGTTAAAAACCGGCAAATGTTCATTCCAGCCGGAAGAGCGTGAATGGTATGCGCGATTAGAAAACTGGGGACTGGTTGATACTTTCCGCCACCTTAACCCTGACGTGACCGAACAATACTCGTGGTTTGATTACCGCTCTAAAGGATTCGACGATAACCGCGGCCTTCGTATCGATGTGATTATGGCAACACCGTCACTGACCGAGCAATGCGTGGATGTGGGTATCGATTACGAATTACGCGGCATTGAAAAACCTTCTGATCACGCGCCGATTTGGGCAGAGTTTTCGGAGATTTAATCGAATCACACTCCCCCTAGTTGTCCCGGAAATTACTCGAGTAATTATCCGGGATGACAATAATATATTTTAAAATCAACTTCTTGGCCGCATAAATGCCAACAACTTATGCTCGGCGCGCTTAAACAACCAAATCACGGTAAAAGTCAGGCTCATATAAAACAAACCGGCGGTCAGGAAGGATTCGAACGGAGCGTAATAACGAGAATTGACCAAACGTGCAGCACCAGTTAAATCCATAATGGTGACAATACCCGCCACTGCACTTCCATGAATCATAAAGATCACTTCGTTACTGTAAGCCGGTAAAGCGCGGCGCAAAGCACTCGGTAGAATAATACGCTTAAACGCCTGCCATTTACTCATACCATAAGCTCGCGCCGCTTCCACTTCCCCTTTCGGCAATCCGTTTATCGCGCCACGAATAATTTCGGCGGTATAAGCCGAGGTATTCAACATAAACGAGATCAGAGCGCAAAACCAGGCATACTCCCACAACGTATCTTTTACCGGGAAAAACTGATCCATTCCGTAATAAATCAGGTACAGCTGAACCAGTAATGGAGTACCGCGGAAGAAATAGATATACCCCCAGGCTGGCAGGTAAATGAGCGGGTTTTTAGTGTTACGCGCAACCGCCAGTGGAATCGCAATCATCAGGCCACTAATCAGGGCTAGAGCAACCAACCAAATGGTGGTCCACAGGCCACTAAAATAAATTGGTAAGCTATCAATAATTAATGAAAAGTCCATATTACCTCATGTGTGCACTGTATTTGCGCTCAACCAGCTTTAACAGTCCAGTCGACACAGAAGTAAACAGTAAGAAAATAATGGCAACCGCCATATAAAATGTAAATGGCATCTTGGTTGATCCGGCCGCGAGTGAGCTAACCCGAACCATATCATCCAGGCCGATAATCGACACCAATGCGGTGGTTTTCAGCAGTACCAACCAGTTATTACCGAAACCAGGTAAGGCATGACGAATCATTTGCGGGAACAAGATGCGGCGGAACGACAACCAAGAGTTCATCCCATAGGCTTTTGCGGCTTCAAGTTCTCCGCGATCCACCGCCAGAATTGCACCACGGAAAGTCTCAGCCATATAGGCACCAAAGATAAAACCTATGGTCAGAACGCCAGCAATAAACGGGCTAACGTCAATATAATCCGGGACATATTCTGTCCATTCATGGGCCGGGTTTGACCCCATCATCCAGTTGTTAATCCACTCATTAATGGCATAAAGAGAGTTGTTTAGCAGAATCTGACCGCCAAAGAAGATCAACATCATCAGAACTAAATCTGGGATACCACGGATAACGGTAGTGTATAACGTGGCGATAAATCGTGCCCAGCGATAGGGAGCCAGTTTCGCCAGTGCGCCAGCCATCCCAAGCAACATCGCCAGTAAAAGAGATAACAGAGCAACCTCAATGGTAAGGATGGCTCCGCTAAAAATGGAACTTTCGTAACCTTGTAAATCCAACATATAAGGATCAATGACCGTCTTTTTTAACGAATAGTTTGAACGAATAGATATAAAACAAAGACGGGAGAGGAATGCCTCTCCCGACTATCAGTGATTCAGCAACAGAGAAATTTATTCGTCGCCATACACATCGTAATTAAAGTATTTTGCCTGAATCTTCTGGTATTCGCCTTTGGCACGCAGAGATTTAATCGCATCATTGAGCTTAGCCGTCAGATCTTTATCCTGTTTGCGGGTTGCAATACCGAAACCGTCACCAAACCATTTTGGATCGGTTAACGATGGGCCAACAAATTCATAAGCATCACCACCGTCTTTATTTAGCACGCCTTCTTCCAATGCAGACGCATCACCCAGCACGGCAGCAATACGGCCGTTCGCTAGGTCAAGGTACGCTTCATCAAATGAGCCGTAACGCACGATATCAACCGCATCACCGTAATTATCGGTCAGATAGGTATCGTGAGTCGTTGCACGTTGTACGCCGATTTTAACGCCTTTCAGGCCACCTTCAGCGAAATCAAGATTAGCACCCTTTTTAGCAATAAATTTGTTTGGAATTAGAGCATATTTATTGGTGAAATCGACTTTTTGCTTGCGCTCTTCAGTGATCGACATCGCCGCAATAATCGCATCGTATTTACGTGCCAGCAGTGAAGGAATGATACCATCCCAATCCTGAGGAACGATCTTGCACTTCACATCCATTTCAGTACAAAGCGCATTAGCCATATCCACATCAAAGCCGGCTAATGAACCATCAGCTTCTGTCCAGCTGAACGGAGGGTACGCACCTTCGATACCGAAACGTACCACTTTCCACTCTTTCGCCTGAACCACACCAGATGCGGCTGTCACCGCCATCGCTGCAACGAGTAACCACTTTTTCATCTTGTAACTCCTGTAATTTGATTTTTGTATCACTTTATTATTATCGATAAATGCAGAAATGAGAGATTTTTTCCCATCCGAGCAGATTCTTCACTACACCAATGATCAATACACTGAAGAGATAAACTGCTTCAGGCGTTCTGAACTCGGATTACTAAATAGCTGTTCCGGGTGGCCCTGTTCTTCAACCAGACCTTCATGTAAAAACATCACATGGTTAGAAACATCACGGGCAAACGCCATCTCGTGCGTCACCACCAGCATTGTGCGCCCTTCTTCAGCCAGATCGCGCATTACCCCCAGCACTTCACCAACCAGTTCCGGGTCAAGGGCTGAAGTCGGTTCGTCAAACAGCATCACTTCCGGGTCAACCGCCAATGCGCGAGCAATGGCAGCTCGCTGCTGCTGACCGCCAGAAAGATGATTCGGGTAGTAATCTTTACGATCATACAAGCCGACTTTTTTTAGCAAACGTTCGGCATTTTCTATCGCTTCAACACGAGGAACACCCAAAACATGGACGGGTGCTTCAATCACGTTTTCCAGTACCGTCATATGCGACCATAGGTTGAATCCCTGAAAAACCATCGCCAAACGTGAACGAATCCGTTGCACCTGCTTCTCGTTGCTCGGCATTAAGATGCCCTGACGGTTGACTTTCATTTCGATCTGCTCACCATTGACATGGATTTCTCCCGCTGTTGGTGTTTCAAGCAAATTAATGCAGCGTAGGAAGGTACTTTTGCCCGAACCTGACGAACCGATGATAGAGATAACGTCGCCTTTATGCGCCTGTAAAGAAATGCCTTTTAATACATGATTATGGCCAAAGCTTTTGTGTAATTCTTTTATATCTAGCGCGGGCTGATTCATGCGCGGTGACTCCTCAAAATTGGGTTTGCTTAAAGCGGCAAGCAAAAAAACGCGCAAAAGCTATCACTCTATCCCTTACGATGCAACTTATTATCAACTTTAGCACTACGAGTAATTAGTCATATAAAATGCATATATAGGCATAATATAGCTGATAATTCTATTTGCTTATTCATACCTTACTATTCACAAAGCAGCAACCTTGCTGTGCTAAACTGTAGTAACCAACAAAAAGTACTGTACTAAAAGTACCCAATATTGACTTAGCAGACAAGTTTATTGATCGGAGCAAGTTCAAAGTAGTGATCGATGCAGTTAAAGCAGCAAAATGCGTCCATAAAAAATGTAGGGAATAATTAATAAGCGTTAGCAGATCCCTCTACTCTTGAGTAGAATAACCGCCATCATCGTTTGATTGGTGCGAAATAGAACAAATATCAGCCAAGATTTATAGCGAATTTTTAAGATTTATTGATTTAGTTTAAGGTTTGCATGTTTTTTTTAGCCTAGACTGGCTCAGCAGTTGGCGGATACCCAAATGGTGATACCAGTATTCAACGTCTGACTTTGAATAGTTGTATCGTTATTTAAAGAGTGTACTGCTCTTCTTTATATAACCTATAAGTATAAAGAAGATAGCTGGCTCAACGGCTACGTCAGTACGGGTTTTTTCTACTAAAAAGGTAGGTATGTCATGGCAGAGCAATTTGCTAAAGCTTGGGAAGGTTTTGTTGCAGGTGAGTGGCAAAACGAAGTAAACGTTCGTGATTTCATTCAGAAAAACTATGCGCCATATGAAGGTGATGAAGCATTCCTGGTTACTGAAGGTACTGAAGCAACTAACAAGCTTTGGGCTAAGGTTATGGAAGGAATCAAGCAAGAGAACTCTACTCACGCTCCTGTTGACTTCGACACATCTGTAATTTCTACCATTACTTCTCACGACGCTGGTTATATCGAGCAAGACCTTGAAAAAATCGTAGGTCTTCAGACTGAAGCTCCTCTGAAACGCGCTATCATCCCTAACGGTGGTATCCGTATGATCGAAGGTTCATGCCACACTTACGGTCGTGAACTGGATCCAACGGTTAAGAAAATCTATTCTGAATATCGTAAAACTCACAACCAAGCAGTTTTCGATATCTACACACCATCAATTCTTGCTTGTCGTAAATCAGGCGTACTGACTGGTCTTCCAGATGCTTACGGCCGTGGTCGTATTATCGGTGACTACCGTCGTGTTGCACTGTACGGTATCGACTTCCTGATGAAAGACAAATTCGCTCAGTTCAAATCTCTACAAGAGAAATTTGAAAACGGCGAAGATCTGCAAATGACTATGCAGCTTCGTGAAGAAGTTGCTGAGCAACACCGCGCTCTAGGTCAAATCAAAGAGATGGCAGCTAAATACGGCTGTGATATCTCTGGCCCTGCTCAAACTGCTCAAGAAGCTATCCAGTGGACTTACTTCGGTTACCTTGCTGCTGTTAAATCTCAAAACGGCGCGGCAATGTCTCTGGGCCGTACTTCAACTTTCCTAGACGTGTATATCGAACGCGATATCGCGGCAGGTAAGATCACTGAAGTTGAAGCTCAGGAAATGATTGACCATTTCGTAATGAAACTACGTATGGTTCGTTTCCTACGTACTCCTGAGTACGATGAACTGTTCTCTGGCGACCCAATCTGGGCAACCGAATCAATGGGTGGTATGGGCCTTGACGGACGTACACTGGTTACTCGTACAAACTTCCGTTTCCTAAACAGCCTATACACCATGGGGCCTTCTCCAGAGCCAAACATCACTGTTCTTTGGTCTGAGCAGCTACCTGAAGGCTTCAAACGTTTCTGTGCTAAAGTATCTATCGATACTTCTTCTATCCAGTACGAAAACGATGACCTGATGCGTCCAGACATGGATTCTGATGATTACGCAATCGCATGTTGTGTATCACCAATGGTTGTTGGTAAGCAAATGCAGTTCTTCGGTGCTCGTGCTAACCTGGCTAAAACTATGCTTTACACCATCAACGGTGGTGTGGATGAGAAATCTAAAGCACAAGTTGGTCCTAAGATGCCTAAGATCACTTCTGAAGTGCTTGATTTCGATGAACTGTGGGAAAAAATGGACCACTTCATGGATTGGTTGGCAAAACAGTATGTGACAGCATTGAACTCTATTCACTACTCACACGACAAGTACAGCTACGAAGCGTCTCTGATGGCTCTGCATGATCTGAACGTCAAACGTACTATGGCATGTGGTATCGCTGGTCTTTCTATTGTTGCTGACTCACTGTCTGCAATCAAATACGCAAAAGTTACTCCTATCCGTGATGAAGACGGCATTGCTGTAGACTTCAAGATCGAAGGCGACTATCCGAAATTCGGTAACAACGATTCTCGCGTAGATGATATCGCTTGTGAAATTGTAACTACATTCATGAACAAGATTCGCGCACTGAAAACTTACCGTGATGCGATTCCTACTCAGTCAATCCTTACTATCACTTCTAACGTTGTGTACGGTAAGAAAACGGGTACGACTCCAGATGGCCGTAAAGCTGGCGCTCCATTTGCTCCAGGTGCAAACCCAATGCACGGTCGTGACGAGAAAGGTGCGGTAGCCTCTCTGACTTCAGTAGGTAAACTACCATTTGCTGACGCGAAAGACGGTATCTCTTATACCTTCTCTATCGTACCAAATGCGCTAGGTAAAGATACTGATGCACAACGTTCTAACCTTGCTGGTCTGATGGATGGTTACTTCCACCACGAAACTGGCATTGAAGGTGGTCAACACCTGAACGTGAACGTTCTTAACCGTGACACTCTGGAAGACGCAGTTAAGCACCCAGAGAAATACCCTCAGCTAACTATCCGTGTATCTGGTTATGCGGTACGTTTCAACTCTCTGACTCCAGAGCAGCAAGCTGACGTTATCTCTCGTACTTTCACTGAATCTCTATAATTCTTAGAGTGTAGTTAAAAGAATTAAGCCCTCGCATTTGCGGGGGCTTTGTTTTTTGCTCCATCGAATCCATTTCCTCCAATTGAACTAAGTTAAATCGTAAATCGCAAACAGTCCTGAGTGAGCGCGGTAGAACGGGAATCCACCACATGGCTGGTTTCGCGCAATTTTTCGTTATTCATCTCAAGCTGCTTAAGCGACTGAGAGATCTGCACCATATTTTCAGCCATCGACTGGCTGGTTGAGGCCAGCTCTTTGATTGAATGAGAAATAACACTGGTCTGTTGTGCGGTTTCAGATGCTTTATCGGTAATTACGGACAGAGCCTGCATTGCCTGCATTCCACGTTGCTGGCCTTGCTGCATCGTTTGCTCCGACTGCCCTATATATTGAATGACTTCTGCGCTCTCTTTCTTCATTGTTTCGATGGTGCCGGAAATATCACCAACCGCACTCACCGTTCTGACCGCCAGATTACGGACTTCATCAGCTACTACGGCAAAACCGCGGCCCTGTTCACCCGCGCGAGCGGCCTCAATGGCCGCATTCAGTGCCAACAAGTTGGTTTGCTCAGCAATGCCATTGATAATATCCATTACTGAATCCACTTTTTCAGACGCTTCTTCTAACAGCTGAATATGGCTCGCCGCAGAAGACAATATTCCCCCAACCTGCTCTAGTGATTGAATAGCCGCTTCAATCACTTCAGCGCCCTCTTGAGAAGATCGGGTAGCATCATGACTGATCTGTGCCACCAGCTCCAATGAGTTCGATACTTCAACCGTGGTCGTGCTGACCTCTTCGGTTGCAGACGCTAATAAATCTGTCTGATGGATAACCTCGAGCTGAGCTTTAACCAGCGCATCCAAACCCTGATCAAGATCAGTGGTATCGCCAGAAAGTGCCTCACTATTTTTCTGCACTGCCTGCACCAGTGCACCCAAGTGCTCACAACTTTGGTTGATGGCTACTGCAAGTTGATTGAATTCATCCTTCTTATTGCCGCTCACTTTGAGCCGCTGCGATAAATCACCAGCCGAAAGACTTTCCAATACCCTTTTAGTCTGACGCAATGAGCGGTTCATTGACAGACTGATCGTTGCAGCAAGCGAAATAGTGATCACGGCCAACACCACAAAAGCTACCAACAGTGACCAGGTTGTGTTTGATGCATCCTGAGCTGCACTCACCTGATACTTATCACTGATCGAGGTTAACTGTGCCGAAATAGTCTGGATACTTTCCTGAGCCTGGGCTTCAGCGCTCCTTAAACTATCATCCAACTGGGTGGCCTGCTGCGACAGTTCGCCAACCCGGATAAAGGCCTTTTTAAACTGCTCGACTTCCTGCTCATATAAGCTGAGCATCGAGTAAGATTTGGACATATTGACAAAACCCGCCATCGCGCGATTAAACAGCTTGAGGTTGTTCTCATTTGGCGCCAGCAAATAGTTTTGTTGCGCCTTAATCATTGCCTGAAAATCCGAGTTAATCGTCACCATCCCGGTTTCTTCAATTTTGCTTTCAATGGTTGTGGCTAACGATTTGAGCAAACCTAGCTTACCTTCATCGACTGAAAAACCGAGTTCTGACATTATGTCCAGCCACGGGCGCATAGCCTGATCAAACTGAGTATTAGCCTGCAATAATGTGCTGGCCTGCTGATTGAGTCCCATCGTTTTAAGAAACTCGGCATCATGTTTAACTTTCTGATTCAAAGAATCCAGTTGCTGTTGTACACCAGAGACCTGATCAATCGTCACCGCTGAGCGGGCAGCAGCCAGAGACAACAACTGGGCTTGTGTCGCATAAATAGTTTTCGCTCCCTGAGTCACATGTGTGCTCTGCTGATACTGTTCAACCATGCCGGACAAACGCTGGGCGGTAAACAAACCAACGGAAATAAACCCTAAACAGAGTAAAGCGATAAAGAGCAGCATTTTGCTCTTCTGTGATAGTTGTAATGCATCCATAACGTTTTCCCTTGCAAACGGCAATAATTGCCAAAATGTTGTGTTTTTATTTTTTAAATTATCAATAACAAATCTATTACATCATAGGGCCAAATTCGATATTTATTTAGCACCAATCGTGCAAACCACTCTCGACACATGCCATCTTCCTGTATAAAAGCGATAAAATGTAATAAAATAATCAGCAAAATAGTCTACAGAGATCGTTATATGTCAACCATGGGTCGAATCCACTCTTTTGAATCCTGCGGTACCGTTGATGGCCCGGGAATCCGCTTTATCGTATTTTTGCAGGGCTGTTTAATGCGCTGTAAATATTGTCATAACCGCGACACATGGGATCTGCATGACGGGCGGGAAGTTTCTGTTGATGAAATTATCAAAGAAGCGAAATCCTATCGTCACTTTATGAAGGCTTCGGGTGGCGGTGTAACCTGTTCTGGTGGCGAAGCCATGCTGCAGCCCGAATTTGTCCGCGATTTTTTCCGTGCCGCACAAGCAGAAGGGATGCACACCTGTCTGGATACCAACGGTTATATTCGTAAACATACCGATGTGGTGGATGAAGTTCTGCAAGTTACCGATTTGGTGATGCTGGATATCAAGCAGATGAAAGATGATATTCACCAGGATCTGGTCGGCGTATCTAACCGCCGAACTCTTGATTTCGCTCGCTACCTAAACAAAATCGGCCAGAAAACCTGGATTCGTTATGTGATCGTCCCCGGCTATACCGATGATGCAGAATCTGCACATCTACTGGGTGAGTTTATTAAAGACATGGACAATATCGAGAAAATCGAACTGCTTCCATACCATAAACTGGGAGCCCATAAATGGGAAGCGATGGGCCTTGAATACCCGCTTGATGGTGTTAATCCTCCATCGAAAGAAACCATGGAATCGATTGTGAGTATTCTCGAAAAATATCATCCCAACGTTAAATACTAATTTGCCATTACTAGAGCCGATCAACCTGCTGAATAACGTCCGTTTTAAGCAGGTTAATCCTAGGGTTAGAATCGCCTATGTCGGTCATTGATATCATTGCGTCTCTGCTGGTACTGACTACACTACGCTACAGCCTGGTGGAATTAAAACGTGAGGCAACGGCCAGGCTAATTCGCGATCATGGCTTTCAACATCTCACTTTTGCCTCCATTTTCATCATTTATCTGCTCTGGTCGGTGAAAGCTGGCATTAAAGATCATCTCGATATTCATTTTCTGGGCTTAACTACCCTCACCATGATGTATGGCTGGCGCTTCAGCCACCTGATGGCTGTATTGGTCGCCCTATTATTGCTGATCACTGGTTCGATTCAGCTCACTACTCTGCCAATGATACTACTGATCACCTGCACTTTGCCGATACTGTGCAGTTATTCGGTCTTCGCCCTCTCCTACCACTATCTGCCACGCAATATTTTTGTTTTTATCTTTATCGCCGGCTTTTTTAATAGCGCTCTCAACGCAGTAATTCACTTTGTCTTAACCAGTGGCTATCTGGGGATCAACGGCCAGTACGACTGGATAACCCTGTATGATAATTATTTGGCACTAACCCCTTTAATAGCGTTCCCGGAAGGGCTGCTTAACGGAATGGCCCTAGCCTTAATGGTGGTATTCAAGCCAGAGTGGGTGCGCGTTTTTTCTGATCGCGCTTACCTCTACCACCCACACCATAAATAGTCTGTTAATTGTATTAAATCTGTGTTGAGATCATGTTTCAGGCACGAAAATATCGTTACTCTTTATACATAAATTGCATTCAATCTAAACGAGACTCTTATTATGGAAATGACTAATGCTCAACGTCTGATTCTATCCAATCAATACACATTGATGTCCCAGCTGGATCCAGAAAATTCTAAAAAATATAAACGCCTGCAAACTATAGTAGAGCGTGGCTATGAGCTGAATATGCGCGAACTGAATAAAGAGTTCGGTTGTCTTAAAGAAGACGCCTGCCGCGAGATTATCGATATCATGGAAATGCACCATGCGATGCAGGAATCTTATAAAATTTTAGACACGAATGCTCAGGCTGAAGTTGAACCACGCCGTCTGCAATTCCTGGGGTTTGATTTAGCCAAAGAAGCGCAGTTAGTTAACTATGTCCGCTTTCTGGTCGATTCTGAAGGACTATATCCTCAATTCGATAAAGGTGATCATCACTTCAACAGCCAGGTACCAATGAGCGATAAATACCGTCGCATGCTGAAAACCTGGCAGAACTGCCCGCGTAACTACCACTTGTCACCAGCTGAGCTGCGCCAGATTCTTAATGCTTAAGTTTTATTACATAACTTGACTTGAACAGGCGGAGAAATCCGCCTTTTTTGCCTACTACTCACGGTTTCCGCTTTTATACTCCCAACTCCGAGACTAAATAATTGTCTTACAAAATGTAAATAAACACATATTTTTTAAGCACAATTGTCGATTAGCGACTAACCTTAAATGGTAGCGGTTTGCACCTACACAGTTGCATATATCGCGACCATTCAGAGGGGATTCACTATGAGTATTTTTGACCATTATCAAGCTCGATATGAAGCGGCCAAGGAAGAAGAGCTAACATTACAGGAGTTTTTGAACCTGTGTAAGGACGATAAAAGTGCTTACGCAAATGCAGCTGAAAGACTTCTGATGGCGATTGGCGAACCAAAACTTATCGATACCGCAAAAGACTCGCGCTTAAGCCGTATTTTCTCTAACCGAGTCATTTCCCGTTACGATACCTTTAAAGATTTTTATGGCATGGAAGAAGCGATTGAGCAAATCGTCTCTTATCTAAAACATGCGGCTCAAGGGCTGGAAGAACGCAAACAGATCCTGTATCTGCTTGGCCCGGTGGGTGGCGGTAAATCATCCCTGGCAGAAAAACTGAAAGCACTCATGCAACAAATGCCGATTTATGTACTTACGGCAGATGGTGTTCGCAGCCCGGTTAATGATCACCCATTCTGCCTGTTTGATGCTAATGAAGATGGCACATTGTTAAAATCAGATTACGGTATCGACCAACGCTATTTGCGCACCATTATGTCACCCTGGGCTGCAAAACGATTACACGAATTTGGCGGTGACATTACCAAATTCAGAGTAGTAAAAGTCCGGCCATCAATTCTCGACCAACTGGCTATCGCCAAAACCGAACCCGGCGATGAAAATAACCAAGATATTTCATCGCTGGTGGGCAAAGTGGATATCCGTAAGCTGGAACACTTCTCGCAGGACGATCCGGATGCATACAGTTATTCCGGTGCATTATGCCGCGCTAACCAGGGTCTGATGGAATTTGTTGAGATGTTCAAAGCACCGATTAAAGTGCTACATCCATTACTGACCGCAACTCAGGAAGGTAACTACAACGGCACCGAAGGCCTATCTGCGCTACCGTATGAAGGGATGATTCTCGCTCACTCTAACGAATCCGAATGGCAGACTTTCCGCAACAACAAGAATAACGAAGCGTTCTTAGACCGGGTATATATTGTCAAAGTGCCTTACTGCCTACGTGTTTCCGAAGAAGTAAAAATCTACCAGAAGCTGCTTGATCATAGTGAGCTATCCCAGGCGCCATGTTCACCAAGTACTCTTGAAACATTGGCCCAATTCAGTATTCTGTCACGTTTAAAAGCACCAGAAAACTCGTCAATTTTCTCCAAAATGCGCGTGTATGACGGCGAAACATTGAAAGATACCGACCCAAAAGCGAAAAGCTATCAGGAATACCGGGATTATGCCGGTGTGGATGAAGGCATGTCCGGTCTGTCTACCCGTTTTGCGTTTAAGATCCTGTCGCGGGTATTTAACTTCGACCAAGCTGAAGTTGCCGCTAACCCGGTTCACTTGTTCTACGTGATTGAACAGCAGATTGAGCGCGAGCAGTTCCCGGCAGAAATCGCCGAACGTTATCTGGAATTTGTTAAAGGCTATCTGGTTCCTCGCTATGTTGAGTTTATCGGCAAAGAGATCCAGACCGCTTACTTAGAATCTTACTCTGAGTATGGTCAGAATATCTTTGACCGTTATGTCACCTATGCGGACTTCTGGATTCAGGATCAGGAATATCGCGATCCGGAAACCGGCCAGCTATTTGACCGTTCAGCACTGAATAACGAACTGGAGAAAATCGAAAAAACCGCGGGCATCAGTAACCCTAAAGATTTTCGCAACGAGATCGTGAACTTTGTCCTGCGGGCGCGCGCCAATAATAACGGGCAAAATCCAGTCTGGACCAGTTACGAAAAACTGCGTACTGTAATTGAGAAGAAAATGTTCTCCAATACGGAAGAACTGCTTCCGGTGATCTCTTTCAACACCAAAACCTCTTCTGAAGAGCAGCGCAAACACGATGACTTCGTGGCACGAATGATGGAGAAAGGCTATACCGAGAAACAGGTACGCTTGCTGGCTGAATGGTATTTACGCGTACGTAAATCTTCCTAGCAGAGAAGGAATAACTGAGTAATCAGTATCCGGTTAAGGGATGGGGAGACCTGTTCCTTAACCGCTATTCCGTAGCAGTCAGTGAGGAAATGTTATGGCGCAATTTATTGATAGAAGGCTAAATGGCAAGAATAAGAGCGCGGTCAATCGCCAGCGCTTTATTCGTCGTCATAAACAGCAGATTAAAGAATCGGTGGCGGATGCCGTCAACCGCCGTTCAATCACCAATACCGAAAGTGGTGAAGACGTAACTATTCCAAATCGCGATATCAGTGAGCCTATTTTCCATCAGGGGAAAGGAGGACACAAAGAGCGCGTACATCCCGGTAATGACCAGTTTATTACTGGTGATAAAATTGATCGCCCACCGAGTGGCGAAGGTGGCGGTGGTTCCGGTGAAGGTGATGCCAGCCAGGATGGCGAAGGTAACGACGACTTTGTATTTCAAATCTCCAAAGATGAATATCTGGATATTTTGTTTGAAGATCTCGCACTACCTAATCTGAAAAAACAGCAGGTGAAGAAAATCACCGAATGGGAAACCCACCGAGCCGGTTATAATACCGCCGGAGTTCCTTCCAATATTGCCGTGGTGCGCTCTCTGCAGCAGTCGTTAGCACGCCGTACCGCTATGACCGCTAGCAAACGTCGTCTGATGCATGAGCTAGAGGAAGAACTCGAACGCATCCAACACAGTGAACCCGCTCAACTTCTGGAGGAAAACCGACTTAAACAGGAAATTGAAGAGCTGCGGAAGAAAATAGAAAGCGTACCGTTTATCGATACATTCGATCTGCGCTACAAAAACTATGAAAAACGCCCAATTCCTTCCAGTCAGGCGGTGATGTTCTGTCTGATGGATGTATCCGGTTCAATGGATCAGGCAACTAAAGATATTGCTAAACGGTTTTATGTTTTGCTCTACCTGTTCCTGACCCGCACCTATAAAAGTGTCGAAGTGGTATTCATCCGCCACCATACCCAAGCCAAAGAGGTGGATGAGCAAGAGTTTTTCTATTCGCAAGAAACCGGTGGAACTATTGTATCCAGTGCTCTGAAGCTGATGGATGAAATTATCAAAGATCGTTATCCGTTAGCTCAGTGGAATATCTATGCTGCTCAGGCCTCTGACGGTGATAACTGGGCGGATGACTCACCACGTTGTCGTTCTCTGATGAACGATAAACTGCTGCCAGTTTGTCAGTACTATGCATACATCGAAATCACTCGACGTTCACACCAGACGTTGTGGCATGAATACGAAAAACTGGAAAATGAATTTGGCAACTTTGCCATGAAAAATATTCAGTCGGTCGATGACATTTTCCCGGTATTCCGTGAACTGTTCAAAAAAGAGACCGCCTAGTGAGGAACGCCTATGCCAACCAAAAGCGAAACTAAAGCTAAGCAAAATGACAAGCGGTTGCCGGATGGGCCAGACTGGACGTTTGAACTGCTTGAACGCTACCACACTGAAATTAAACGCGTGGCGGAGAGTTTTCGTTTAGATACCTATGAAAACCAGATTGAAGTGATTACTTCAGAACAGATGATGGATGCTTACTCCAGCATTGGTATGCCGATTAACTACAACCACTGGTCATTCGGCAAAAAGTTTATTCAGACTGAGCAGAACTACAAACACGGTCAGATGGGACTCGCCTATGAGATCGTGATTAACTCCGACCCCTGTATCGCCTATCTGATGGAAGAAAACACCGTCACTATGCAAGCACTGGTGATTGCTCATGCCTGCTACGGGCATAACTCGTTCTTCAAAGGCAACTACCTGTTCCGTTCCTGGACCGATGCCAGTTCCATTATTGATTATCTGCTGTTTGCCAAAAATTACCTGGCTACCTGTGAAGAAAAATATGGTATCAGTGAAGTGGAAGAGATTCTCGATTCCTGCCACGCACTAATGAACTATGGCGTTGACCGCTATAAACGACCAGAAAAGATCTCCATTGCGGAAGAAAAAGCTCGTCAGGAACAGCGAGAAGCGTATCTGCAGTCACAAGTGAATGAACTGTGGCGTACTGTGCCTAAATCCAAAGTACGTGAGGAAGACCAACTCAGTCGTTTCCCTTCGGAACCGCAAGAAAATATCCTCTATTTTATCGAAAAAAATGCCCCATTACTTGAACCCTGGCAACGAGAAGTGGTGCGTATTGTGCGTAAAATCAGCCAGTATTTTTACCCACAGAAGCAGACCCAGGTAATGAATGAAGGTTGGGCAACATTCTGGCACTATACGATTCTTAATCAACTGTATGATGAAGGCATCGTTTCTGACAAATTTATCCTAGAGTTCCTGCATAGCCATACCAGTGTTGTGGCTCAACCCTCGTATAACAGTCCCTATTACAGCGGGATTAATCCTTATGCATTAGGTTTTGCGATGTTCCGTGACATCAGGCGGATCTGTGAAGAGCCCACCGATGAAGACCGCGAATGGTTCCCGGATCTTGCCGGCAGTGATTGGCTGGATGCTGTGCACTTCGCCATGGAGAATTTTAAAGATGAAAGCTTTATCAGCCAGTATCTGTCACCTAAACTGATTCGCGATTTCAAGTTATTCGCCATCAGTGACGATGATCATAAAAGCCATATTGAGGTCAGTGCGATTCATGATGATCCCGGTTATCGCAAAATCCGCGAAAAACTGGCAGCTCAATACAACTTAAGTAATCTGGAACCAAATATTCAGGTATTTAATGTCGATGTACGTGGCGATCGTTCTCTGACTCTGCAATATATTCCACAAAACCGGATTCCGCTCGACCCGAGTTACCATGAAGTAATGAAGCATCTGCATCGCCTGTGGGGCTTCGATGTGATACTGGAAGAGTTGAAAGAAACTGGCAGGCGTGAACGGTTAGCCGTTTGTTCGATCAAAGGAGAAAAAGCTGCGGATTAAGTGATCGGTAGAGAGATCGGGGTCAGAGTCAGCGTTGCTGACTCTGACCCCGAATTATATAAATTAACGACTAATTTCGTTGAGAAACCACTTTTCTCACTAACTCTAAATCTTCTGCCGTATCCACTCCGGCTGGGGGCTTTTCCTGCGCGACGGCAACATGAATTTTCTCGCCATACCACAGTACTCGCAGCTGTTCGAGACTTTCAATTTTCTCTAGCTCGCTCGGCTGCCAGTTAATGTAGGTGTTAATAAATCCTGCCCGATAGGCATAGATACCGATATGTCTGAGCAGTGGGAAACGCAGCGTCTTACCCTGCGCAAATCCATCGCGATCCCAAGGAATAGTTGCACGACTAAAATACAATGCATAACCATCTTTATCGGTCAGCACTTTTACCGCATTTGGGTTAAATGCTTCGGCTTCATCATCGATTTCAACCGCTAATGTTGCCATCGGTGCCTGACTACTCTGCGCGAGATTATTCGCCACCTGAGTGATAACTGCAGGCGGAATCAAAGGTTCATCACCCTGGACGTTAACAATAATGTGGTCACTCGGAATAGCGAGCTTTTCGATCACTTCGGCTAAACGCTCCGTTCCGGACTCATGGTCGTTTCGGGTCATACACACCGTACCACCAAATTGTTCCACTACATCAGCAATACGTTGATCGTCAGTCGCTACCACCACCTGATCGGCACCGGATTTTAATGCCTGCTCATACACCCACTGAATCATCGGCTTGCCACCGATGTCGGCTAAAGGCTTTCCGGGTAAACGGCTCGATTGATAACGGGCAGGGATAATGACCGTGAATGACATTAGCGTCCCTCATCCATGCTCATGGTGCGTGCTTCCGGCTCAAGTAAAACCGGAATTCCCTCTTTAATCGGATAAGCAAGACGATCCAGTTTGCAGATCAGTTCTTGATTAGATTTATCATAAATCAGCTTACCCTTACACACCGGGCAAGCGACAATTTCAAGCAGACGGTGATCCATACGCTTTTATGACCTCTTGAATATGTTGAACTATTTGTTGCTCTTGAGTAGCTTCGAATGTAGCGGAAACGGGAAGATACCACCAATTATCCAGAGCAAATCCATGACATTTAACCGCATCTTTCTCGGTCATAATGACGTTATCAACCCCATGCTGCAGCTCCAGAATATCGGCTAGAGCATAGGCTTTATGATCGGTAAAGCCCTTGGTCTTAACCAAGTGGGCACCTAGCTGCGCCAAAGTGTTGAAAAAACGCGGCGGATGGCCGATGCCAGCAAAAGCAACTAAATCACCCAACGCCGAAACCGGTAGTTGTTGTTGGGTTTTTAAATTTATCGCTAGGCTCGGCGATAAACTCATCGCAATTTCACCATCCTGAGTCTGGCCACCATTGTTGATGACGAAATCAACCTCCCGACAACGGGAAATCGGTTCACGCAATGGCCCTAGGGGAATCAGCTTTTCATTACCAAAACGCCGTTTACCATCAACAACGATAAACTCGATGTCTCGCTCCAGAGCGTAATGTTGCAAGCCATCATCGGCAATCACCACGTCAATATCTAATGGCAACAGCATCTGCACTGCTTCACTACGTACCGGGCTGACAGCAACTGGCGCTCCGGTGCGCTGAGCAATCAGCTTCGGCTCATCGCCGCTGTGCACTGCCGGAGTCTGCCCATTGACCAAAAGCGGATAAGCAGGAGCCGAACCACCATAACCTCGTGACACTACACCCGGCCGATAACCCAACTTCTGGAGAGTTTCCACCAACCAGATAACCAGCGGCGTCTTGCCATTGCCTCCGGCGGTGATATTACCGACCACAATCACAGGAACTGGTGCTCGGTAACGGTTTTTGTTACCACTAAGATAGTCTTTCTTGCGCCGGGTGCTAATCCGCTTAAACAGCAGACTCAGCGGCCATAACATCGGCCATAGCAGATAAGAGAGCCAGTGACGGGAAAACCACAGTTTATCAACCACAGTTATTCACTCACCTGTACACGATGCAACTGAGCATAAGCGCCATTTTGTGCCAACAGACTGGAGTGATTACCCCGCTCAACCACTTTACCCTGATCGATCACTAAGATTTCATCCGCATCTTCAATGGTCGATAATCGGTGTGCAATAACCAGTACGGTTTTGTTCTGCTGCAGATTATCTAGTGCCGACTGAATCGCACGCTCAGATTCGGTATCCAACGCTGAAGTCGCTTCATCCAGAATCAGCACCGGAGTATCTCGCAGCAGAGCCCTGGCAATCGCCAGACGCTGGCGCTGTCCACCGGAAAGCATAGTGCCGTTTTCACCGATAACCGTATCTAATCCTTCCGGCAGATTTTGTACAAATTCCATACAGTAGGCCTGCTCTGCCGCATGCTCTATCTGTTCGCGGGTATATTTTTCGGTTGCCGCATAAGCGATATTGTTGGCAATCGTATCGTTAAATAAGTGAACATTTTGCGATACGATGGCAAACTGAGAACGCAAATTGGCCAGCTTATAATCACAGATATCACGCCCGTCGAGCAGGATTTGACCGGAATCGGTATCATAAAAACGCGTCATTAGATTCGCGATGGTACTTTTCCCGGAACCCGATCGGCCAACCAAAGCCAAGGTTTTTCCTTTCGGCAACGAAAAAGATAGCGACGATAACGCTGCACTTTCTTTACCTTCATAAGTAAAACTGACGTCTTTCACTTCAATATCACCCGCTGCTCGAGCGACTTCAAAAGTACCTTCATCTTTTTCACGCTCTGAATCAATGATACCGAATAGGGTCTGGCTGGCGGCCATCCCTCGTTGGAACGGTGACATTACATTGGTTAGACCATTGATAGGACGACGCAGAGAGAACATCGCAGAAAACACCACAGTAAAAGTGCCCGGTGTTAATTGTTCGCGGAAGCTATCCATGCTAGCAAGAAACAGCACCACAAACAGAGCGATAGAAGCGATCAACTGAATAACCGGGTTAGCAATCGCCTGAGCACTGGCCAGCTTCATCGATTGCTGACGCATACGGTTACTCACTTTATCAAAGCGTTCTCGCTCAACCTCCTGGCCACCATAACTTAAAACAATCTTATGCCCTTTCAGCATCTGCTCAGCGGAAGCGGTAACCTCACCCATGGTCGTCTGCATACTTTTAGAGATTTTGCGAAACCGTTTAGATACGATAGAAACAGCTAAGGCGACAATCGGTACAATCACAATCAAAACCAGAGAAAGCTGCCAGCTATTCCAGAACATCAGCACTAATAAACCGGTAATACTTGCTGTTTCACGTACGATATTGACTAATGCCTGGCTAGTTGCGGTTGCAATCTGTTCTGAATCATAAGTAATTCGGGAAAGCAGCTTACCGGACGATTGCTGATCAAAAAAACTCACCGGCATATGCATGAACTGGTTAAACACTTTACGGCGCATGGTCATTACCACATTGCCGGAGACCCAGCTTAAGCAGTAGGTGGAAATAAAGCCACTCAGACTACGTACCAGCATCACCCCCAAAATAATAAAAGGTAACTTACGCAGAAAATCGGATTCTGCCGAACCAAACCCTTCATCAAGCAGTGGCTTCAGCAAGGAAATCATATAGGTATCGGAAACGGCATTCAGTACGAGCGCAATGCTAGCGACAACCAGGCCAATTTTATAATCGCGGATATAGGTCCATAACCGCTTAAAAGTTGTCCAGGTTGTTTGATCTTTATCGTTCGACATATAAAACCATTTGCAATCTATTCGTAAAATCTGGCGTCATTCTACCTGTTTACGCAGCATCTGCCTATACCAGGGAACATAGTGAATAGGAGAATCTACCCAGCGCATGGTGGTTATTTGCATCTGTTGCTGGTTGAAATGAAAAGATATTTGCCCAAGTTCGCCCGTATCCAACCACCGAGCGCCAACGGCATGATAACGCGACTGAACCTGAGAATCAGGGAAATGCCAACGGTTGCCTTTAGCTAAAGAGGCCACCACATATTGTGGTGCCACAGCATCAATAAAGCTCTGACTCGACGAACTGCGGCTACCATGATGCGGCGCAATAACAATATCCGCTTTAAGATTCGTCCCGCGATTAATCATCAATAACTCGGCCTGAGCTTCTATATCCCCCGGCAGCAACAATGAATATTTAGACTGAGAGTCGGTTACCTTAATTACACAGGAGTGTTGATTACTTTTTACACTAAAATCTTTGAGATTCGAGCTTTGCGGTGGCCACAATACACTGAAAGTCAGCCCCTGCCACTTCCATGCATCTCCTGACGAACATGAATGGTATCCGGCCAAAGACTGGCCGCTAAACTTGGCTTGAGGTTGCCAGCGCTGTTCGATTATTTTACGCCCACCTGCATGGTCACTATCTAAATGGCTGAGAATCAGAGTATCTAATTGCCTGGCACCGCGCTTTTCCAGTACAGGTGTAATGACAAATTCAGCCGATGACCCTGTTGACCAGCCCGGCCCGGTATCATACAGAAGGTAATGCCCATTTTTTTCAATCAATACCGCCAACCCCTGACCTATATCCAGAATATCTATGCGCCAACGCTTATCGGCGGGTACCAATAAGCTGATTGAGCCCAAAACCATCACCAATGATATCCATGAAAGCGACACCCACTGCCGTAATAGATAAACAACAATCCCAAGGCAGGTGAATAGCGTCCAATCAGTCGGAACCACTAACCACCATTGGCTGGAAAATGGGGTGAGCCAACCAATCGGCTCCAGAGTTAAATCAACCCACTGCCAAATCTGTTCTGCGAGAGGGAATACCCCCAGGGTAACAAACAGTGCAAGAAAAAGTGACGGGATCACGATTAAGCTGAACCAGGGAATAAACAACATATTGTACAAAGGCGAAACCAGACTGATTCCACCAAACAGTAACGCCAGTAAGGGAATCATCAACACAGACAATAAAATATGACTCATCAACCAGTTCAGCATCTTACCTGTACCAGAATAAGCATGATGTTGGTTGAACATCACGTAACTCACACAAACCACAGCAACAAAAGAGAGCCAGAAACTGCTACTTATTGAACCATTCGGATTCAGTACCAGCACCACCAGCAGAACAAACAGCATTCGCTGGACAAAACTAAGACGAACATGAGTGAGCTGTAACACATAGCTGACTACCAACATGGTTAATGCCCGCTGTGTCGGCAATGTAAAATCGGCTAGCCAACTGTAACCACTGGCAATCAATAGGCCGGCTATTCCAGGTAACCAATATAGATTAAACAGATAACAGCCCGGAATAAGTCGGATAAACAACGCCGCCAATAAGGCGCCGAAAGTAAAAGCCATCGAGATATGCAGACCGGAAATGGCCATCAGATGTGAAAGGCCACTGGATTTAAACCATTGCCATTGCTGATCAGAAATCTCACTCCGATCCGCAAATGTCAGGGCAAGAATGATACCTTGGTTACTTTTTCCCTGCAGGCTGTTATTTACCTCCCTCTGGAGCCATTCGCGCCATCCTGGCTGATGAATGATGTAGAAGCTGGAGCCGGATTGAACGAATGCTTTACCAATCACGCCCTGGCTAAAATAGTAACTTTCGCTATCCATTCCGGCTTCGTTGAGTTGGCCATAAATCGGCTTCAACCGAACCTGAAACTGTGCGGTGTCGCCAGATTGCAATAAAACTGGGGTATATAATTTAATGGTGGGTCGCAAATAAATGGGCATTTTGGCGTGATTGATGTGCGTAACCTGAGCGACCCCACTAAATCCGAAACTATTTTGTTGAAAAGAGCTGTTAACTTTGACGTTTATGATAATATTCTGGCCGAACTGATACAGTTTCTCCGACTGCAACAGCATGCCGTTGCTAAAAATAATAATGACCAACAGTGCTGTTACCACCCCGAACCATTTTCGGGCAAATCGTCCGGACGAAGTTATAATTATTGTTAAATAGTAAATGACTATTGGGCCACACCAGATTACACCAGGGATTTTAGGCCAGTATGGCAGCGTTAGCAGGGTCAGGCAGAACGAACCAAGTTGCCAATAGTTCATTAAGAGAGTCATATTACTTATGCCTAAAAAGTTGATTAAACGCTGGATGCCTAACCGTGAGGTTATTCAACGCCAAAAGGCGTTACGCATCTTTGGTAGCGTGCTGTATAACCCCAACTTATGGTATTTAAATCGTCGCTCTGCTTCTGGCGCTTTTGCGATAGGTCTTTTTACCGCGTTTATTCCATTGCCGACACAAATGCTGATTGCGGCAGGCTTTGCCATTGCTGTTGGTGTTAATCTTCCCCTTTCGATAGCCTTAGTATGGGTTACTAATCCCATCACTATGCCAGTGATGTTTTATTGTGCTTATAAGCTGGGGGCTTGGGTGCTACACATTCCGCCACAGCACTTTCACTTTGAACTGACCTGGACATTTCTATCTGAACAGATGTCGACTATCGCACCACCGCTGATTGTGGGATGTATAATCTGTGGTGTCGTTGGTGCGACCGCCGGCTATTTTGGTATTCACTGGCTATGGCGTTATTCAGTGGTCAGAAGCTGGCAGAAACGTCGTTCACGTTAGAACTACTTAGTGCATTAACCAAGCCTGGAATGAAAATACAGGAAGGATAGGCGCAAATTATGCGCCTATTTTTCTATCTGTTACACAACAAAACGTGTAATAGCTCGCAAGAATAATGAAAGATTACTTGCCCGACAGTACGCTAGCCGGGTCGACCTGACTGGCTCGTCGAGCCGGATACCAGGTCGCTAATAGACTCAATATGATCGCGGTAGAAGAAACCAGCAACAGATCTCGCCAGTCAAACAGTGAAGGTAAAAAATTAACAAAGTAGATATCGCCGGATAAGAACTGGTGCCCGGTTAATTTTTCAAGAGTTTTAATCAACCCGGTCAGATTGGTCGCGATAATTCCACCGAGAACCCCGCCTAACAAACTGCCACTTACACCTGACCAAATCCCCTGCCAGATAAAGATTCGTTTAATCAGCCCGTCACTAGCCCCCATGGTGCGCAAAATCGCAATATCCCCGGCCCGGTCTTTGACCGCCATCATTAGGGTTGAAACAATATTAAAGCTGGCCACACCAATCACCAAAACCATCACCAGATACAGAATCGTCCGTACCATCTGAATATCACGATATAGATACCCGTACTGATATTCCCAACTACGCAGATAGACAAAAACATTGAGCCGATTACCCACTTCACGCACAATATTGATCGCGTTAAATACATCATCCACTTTAATTGAAACGCCATGTACCCCTGAACCTAAACCAAGATAGGTTTGTGCATCACTAAGCGGAATAATCGCCAGGTTATGATCAATCTGCCCCTCCAGAGAGAACAGTGCCACCACTTTTAAGCGGATACGTTGTGGTGATTTGAGAGACTTCGATTCACTTTCTGGCGGCACCAATAAAGTCAGGTATTCCCCATTTTTTACGCCAAGATAATTGGCCACACCCTGACCGAGAATGATCTGATTCTCTCCACTACTAATATCTTCTAATTTGCCCTGAGAGATAAAATTAAGTAGTGCAGAAACCTTTTTTTCCTGAGTAAAATCAACCCCTTTGACCATCACAGCTTTAAGTTTGGTCCCCTTTTCAGCCAAAGCAGTAAAACGAACATAAGGTGCTGCAGCCTGAATACGAGGATCACTGGTTAAGGTTGTCGCCACCGCCTGCCAGTTTTCTATCGGTTGCTCCACCGCTTCAAACTCACCATGTGGAATCACCGATAGCACCCTTTTTTGCAATTCATGCTCAAAGCCGTTCATTGCCGACAAGCCAATGATGATCACCGCCACACCAAAGGCAATACCCAACGTGGATGACAGCGAAATAAACGAGACCAGTTTATTGCATTTCTTAGAACGGCTAAACCGCTGGCCGATAAACAGTGACAGAGAACCCCGCATACGCTACACCAACACCCCATCTTGCATAGTAAACTGGCGATCCATCTTATTCGCCAGTTCGCGATCATGAGTCACCACTAAAAAAGTGGTTTGTGACTCCTGATTAAGCTCACGCATCAAATCGTAGATAGCCAGTGCTGTCTGATGATCGAGATTCCCGGTCGGCTCATCAGCTAACACTAACGCGGGGCGGTTAATCAAAGCCCGGGCAATCGCCACACGCTGACGCTCACCACCGGAAAGCTCGCTTGGCCGATGTTCACTTCGATGTGAGAGACCGACCCTGTCTAACATATTCTGTGCCTGTACTTTGGCCTCGGCTACTTTAGTTTTGCCGATAAGCAGCGGCATCGCTACATTTTCCAACGCAGAAAAATCCGCTAACAGATGATGGAACTGATAGATAAATCCAATATGCTGATTGCGGAATTTAGCTTGCTGATTATGGCTCATTTTAGTTAATGACTGACCAAGCACTTCAACGTCACCGGATGAGGGAGTGTCTAGCGCTCCCAACATATGGAGCAAGGTACTTTTACCCGAACCAGACGAGCCAACAATCGCAAAAAGCTGATTAGGGGCAATCGATAAATTTACCCCCTTTAACACCTGAGTGGACAAAGCCCCTTCACGATAAATTTTCGTGACATTGTTGCAGGAAAGTAGATCACTCATATCTTAAAGCCTCAGCAGGTTTTACGGCGGCCGCTCGCCAGGATGGATAAAGCGTTGCGCCAATGCTGAGCAGCACCGTCAGCAGCACAACCAGAATAATTTGCCCGCCGGAAATCACCACCGGTAGTTCACCGCCAGCGGCCAGAAGATCAACACCAAGCAAGGCAAGAATGATATTGAGATTGCTGGCAATTCCGACACCGGTAATACCGCCAATAATCGCACCAATCACACCGCTACTTGCGCCCTGAACCATGAATACCAACATCGTAGCGTAATTGGAAAGCCCCTGGGTTTTCAGAATCGCAACCTCAGCCTGCTTCTCCATCACTACCATGATCAGGGCAGAAATAATATTAAACGCCGCAATAGCCACGATCAGACCCAGCATCAGGCCCATCATATTTTTCTCCATGCGCACCGCCTGAAACAACTCACCGCGCTGCTCGCGCCAGTCACTCCACTGCCATCCTTGCGGTAACGGGTGGTGTGCCAGTTCAGACACAACAAAAGGATCAGCAAAAAACAACCGCCAGCCTGAGATCGTGTCAGGTGAATAACGCAGCAACTTCTGAGCATCACTAATATTGGTGATCACCAGTTGTGCATCCACATCAGAACCGGTGTTAAAAATGCCAGCCACAGTAAAATTACGCTGGCTGGGAATTCGGCCTAATGGAGTGAATACACTGGCCTGAGTTACCATCAAACGCACTTTATCACCAATAGTGACGTTTAACGTTTGAGCCAGACGCTGACCAAGCAATACCTGATAGCTATCGGTAGCCAGATAAGAAAAAGAGCCGGCCATCATATACTGAGCCACCGGATCAGCGGCATCCGGCACAATGCCGAGCAGCATTCCGGCACTTAATTCACTGGCACTTTGAATCACCGCTTCACTACGCACTAGCGGCTGAGCAGGACTTTGTTGAGGAAACGCAGCAAGAAATTCCGGGGCTTGCTGCCATGAAGTATTCGCGGAAGACTGAGAAACGACCGCCTGTGGCAGAACGCCAAGAATACGCGATTTAAGCTGAAACTCGAAACCATTCATCACCGACAGCACGGTCACTAACGACATCACTCCGATAGTAATGCCAGCGGTCGAAAGGTAAGAAACAAAACGGCTGAACCGATCTCCAGAGCGTCCTTTCAAATACCTAAGGCCAATATAAACCGAAACTGGATGAAACATACACTCAACCATAATAAGAAGACTGGCTGTACTTTAACGAGAAACCGCACAAGGTTGTAGTACTTATTTGCCAAATCCCTGTTAATTCATACAAATGCGGATTGAATATCTTGATAAGTTGCCCGGTATGACGATAATCAAGAATCAGCCTGATAAGGAATTGACTATGATCGATCAAGAATACTTCACGGTTCACCATGCCATTTCAATTAACGTTGAGCCGATGGCAGAGGATTTTACCCTACCCTCTGAGGACACTTTTGAACGAGAGATTCCGGCACCATTTATCGTGGCGAATGAATTCAGTCAGTTGGACCACCTGGGTGAAACAGCCCGTGCTGAGTTGAAAAACAGCGATTTTAAACAGGTAATTCAGTTACTTGACACCCAGAATAGTAAACTCAATCTGCTACTGACCTATATGCTCTCGCAACAGGACAACCCCGAGTATCATTATAAAACTCAGGCCTTTGGAGCCAGTCAGGTGCAGTATGTCAGTGACCAACCCCAGGCAGAAAATCGCATCGTCCGGATAAAAATGTTTCTAGAAAGTCCGGCCGCCGCCATCTACTGCTATGGTAGAATTGAGCAGTGTGAAACAGCCGAAGAACACAACCTTATCACGGTTAAATATTTGCAGATTCGCGATATCGATCAGGATCTAATTATTAAAGCAGCGCTGCACCAACAGCAAAAATTACTCCGTCAGCGTTCGTTAGCCAGAGAAACAAAGTAACTCATCCATGAAAAATCAGCTTCTACTGCCCATTCAGTTACCCACTGGTGCGGGAGACAAAAAATCCATCGGCAATCTGAGCGGAGCCAGCCTCGCCTATACTGCCGCTCAATTAGCCAACTTACACTCTTCTCACACTTTGCTGATCACACCCGATCCTCAAAGTGCGCTGAAACTTCAACAAGAGTTGGAGCAGTTTTGTTACCATCCGGTTGCCCTGTTCCCGGATTGGGAAACCCTGCCTTACGACAGTTTTTCTCCTCATCAGGAGATTATTTCAGACCGGATTCTGCGCCTGTATCAATTACCCGCACAAAAGCAGGGCGTGACCATCGCCCCGGTCAGCACGTTATTACAACGCCAGTCACCGCGGGAATTTCTGCTGCAGCATACGCTGATGGTCAAAGTCGGCGATCAGTATTCGATCACCAAGCTACGGGAACAGCTGGAAAACTCGGGTTACCGCCATACTGATCAGGTATTCGGCCCGGGTGAATACGCCAGTCGCGGATCGATTCTTGACCTGTTCCCCACCGGGAGCAATCTACCCTATCGAATTGATTTTCTCGATGATGATATTGATTCCATTCGAACTTTCGACCCGGAAAACCAGCGTTCGATTGAAGTCGTGCCCGAGATCCGCCTGTTGCCGGCACATGAATTTCCAACCACTGGTGAAGCAATAGAAAGTTTCCGTAACCGCTGGCGTCAGCAGTTTGAAACCCGCCGTGAACCGGAATCGGTGTATATGCAGGTTTCAAAAGGTATCTGGCCAGCAGGAATCGAATACTGGCAGCCACTGTTCTTCGACCAGACAGAAACGCTGTTTGATTATTTGCCCAGCGATAGCCAGTTGCTGATCTTGGGGGATATCCAGCCTGCCATCGATTATTTCCTTAATGATGTTGCTTACCGTTACGAGCAGCGTAAAGTTGATCCATTACGCCCATTACTTGAACCTCATCAGTTGTGGTTACATAAAGACGAGCTGTATAGCCAGCTTAAGCATTATCCGCAAACCCAATTAAACAGTGAATCGATTGCTGAAAAAGCGGGACGCAGTAATGCTCAGATCGCCGCCCTGCCCAATATTAAAGCTCAACATCAGCACAAAGAACCGCTTGGCGAGTTACGCAAGTTCTGCGAACAATTTAGCGGCAAAGTGATCTTTTCGGTGGAATCAGAAGGCCGCCGGGAAGCGCTACTGGAATTGCTGCAGCCGATTAAACTACGTCCGCAAAGTTATGAACAGCTCGAATCCGCCATTTCGGCCAAAGACAAGTTCTGCCTGATTATCGGTGCAGTCGAACATGGTTGTATTTTTAGTGATAGCAATACCGCGCTAATCTGTGAGAGTGATCTGCTCGGCGATCGGGTAGCGCAGCGACGTAAAAAATCCAAGCATGTTAGCAGCAGCGATTCGATGATTCGCAATCTGGCTGAGCTCAAGCCCGGCCAGCCAGTGGTACATATCGACCACGGTATCGGCCGTTATATAGGCCTGCAGATTATCGAAGCTGGTGGTATTGCAACCGAATATGTCACACTAGAATATCAGAATGATGCCAAACTCTATGTTCCGGTTTCATCGCTCAATCTAATCAGCCGTTATTCCGGTGGGGCAGAAGAGAACGCACCGCTGCATAAACTGGGTGGCGAAGCTTGGAGTAAAGCAAGGCGCAAAGCGGCAGAAAAAGTCCGTGATGTGGCGGCCGAGCTACTGGATGTGTACGCCAAACGCGAGCTGAAACCCGGCTTTGTGTTTAAGCTGGATCGCGAACAGTATGCTAGCTTTAAATCCAGCTTTCCGTTTGAAGAAACCGATGATCAGGCGATGGCGATTAACGCCGTGCTCTCCGATATGTGTCAGAACAAAGCGATGGATCGCCTGGTATGCGGAGATGTTGGCTTTGGTAAAACTGAAGTTGCGATGCGTGCTGCATTCGTTGCTACTGATAATGGCAAGCAAGTGTCGGTATTGGTACCCACTACATTGCTGGCGCAACAGCACTTTGAAAACTTCCGTGACCGCTTTGCCAATCTGCCGATTCGGGTCGAGGTGCTTTCGCGCTTCAAGACCGCCAAAGAGCAAAAGGTAATCATTCAGGATGTTGCCGATGGAAAAATAGATATTCTGGTCGGTACGCACAAACTCCTGTCGAGTGATATCGTCTACCAGGATCTTGGCCTGTTAATCGTCGATGAAGAGCACCGCTTTGGTGTACGGCAGAAAGAAAAAGTTAAAGCGATGCGCGCCGATGTGGATATTCTGACGCTGACGGCAACACCTATTCCACGTACCCTGAACATGGCGATGAGTGGTATGCGCGATCTATCTATTATCGCGACCCCACCAGCTCGCCGTCTGGCAGTGAAAACCTTTGTACGCCAGCAGGATGATGCAACCACACGGGAAGCGGTATTGCGTGAGATCATGCGTGGCGGCCAGGCTTACTACTTACACAATCAGGTCGAAACCATCGATAAGGCCGCAGCCGATTTGGAAAAACTGATCCCGGAAGCACGAGTTGTGGTTGCGCATGGTCAGATGCGCGAACGTGAGCTGGAAAGAATCATGAACGATTTCTATCACCAGCGCTTTAATCTATTGGTTTGTACGACCATTATTGAAACCGGCATCGATATCCCAACTGCGAACACCATTCTGATCAACCGAGCAGACAAATTTGGCCTGGCACAGTTGCATCAATTGCGTGGCCGAGTCGGTCGCTCTCATCACCAGGCTTACGCCTACCTGATGACGCCACCACCAAAAGCACTGACCAAAGATGCGGTAAAACGTTTAGAAGCGCTCGCCTCGCTGGAGGATCTCGGTGCCGGATTTACTCTGGCAACGCATGACTTAGAAATCCGCGGTGCCGGGGAGCTACTGGGCGATGAACAGAGCGGCCAGATTCAGTCGATCGGCTTTACGCTGTATATGGAAATGCTTGACCAGGCGGTTGAAGCACTTAAATCCGGTAAAGAGCCAGCGCTGGATGATCTGCTGCGTGAGCAAACCGAAGTGGAACTAAGAATTCCGGCACTGATTCCTGAAGACTATATCCCGGATATCAATACCCGTTTATCACTGTATAAACAGATTGCCAGCGTCAATGAATTCGATGAAGTCGGTGAGCTGAAAGTCGAACTGATTGACCGCTTTGGCAAAATCCCCGATGCCACACTCAATTTACTTGAGATTGCACGGATAAAAATCAGTGCGAATCGTCTCAGGATTAAGAAAATAGAGGCACATGATAAAGGTGGGCACATAGAGTTCGATCCAAACACTGACATTGACCCGACATTTTTGGTTAAACTATTGCAAACTCAGCCCAAGCAGTTTGCGATGGAAGGACCGACCAAATTTAAGTTCACTCTTCCTCTGATTGATCGACGTGAACGAATTGAATTTATCGTCAATATGCTGGGTGAGTTTGGACAACACCGTTTGGCTAATACAAACTAGTCCGTTAAGGACAAACCAATACCCAAATAACAAATAATGCTCATAAAGATGGAGTTACAATGAAGAGACTGGTCCCGCTATTGATGTTACTGGTTGCCCTGCCAAGTTGGGCACAAAGACAGTTCGATGTCGAAGTGATCATATTTAAGCGCAATGTTAATGCTGAACGACTGGATGAATCCTGGCCCGAATCTTTAACTCCGATTTCATACCGTAATACCGGTACGCTGAGTTCTGACGGATATCTGAGTGCCAATGGCGTTAGTCTGTTACCTCACTCCATGTATCAGCTAAACAGTCAAGAACAACATCTGCGCAATCATGCCGGTTTCCAGGTTCTACTGCATACGGCATGGCGTCAGGGTGATAATGGCCCATCGACGGCTCCAAGCTTTCATCTGTTAGCCGGTAAAGACTTTTCTACCCTTTATGGGCCGGACGGTCGAGAATTAACCTCCAGCAGCATCGCTTCATCACAGCCGTTGATGGAGTTCGAAGGCAAGCTACAAATTTATGTTCAGCACTACCTGTTTGCTAACGCAGAATTTGACCTGAAAGAACCATCAACCCGCAAAGTGGAACTGGAAGAAACTATTGCGGCCTATAATGCGGCAAATGACAATACCGCTACCACTCAGCTCGGTAATTTGCGTGCCATTCAGAGCACCTCGGAAACGGAACGTTTTCTGAAAAGCTATCGTTTAGATCAGAAACGTAAGATGAAGAGCGAAGAGATTCATTACTTTGATCACCCATTGATGGGCATGGTAGTTCAGGTACGTAAGGTCGATTAAGCCACGCTGAACGAGAAAACGCTCCGATTAAGGAGCGTTTTTTTGTGACTTGTGCGTAATACAGACGATTAGTGCAGTTTCAGATTCGGGCGCAGTACCCGGTTAATCCGGCCAACCAACATCATCAAACCCGTTTTAAACATGCCATGCAACGCCATCTGGTGCATACGATACAGTGAAATATACACCACTCGCGCAATACGACCTTCCACCATCATCGAGCCTTTGGTTAAGTTACCCATCAGGCTACCCACGGTAGAGAAGTTGCTTAGTGAAACTAATGAACCGTGATCTTTATAGATATAACCTTTCAGATCGCGACCGTTCATCAGTGCCACGATATTTCTAAACGCTAAACTTGCCATCTGGTGGGCAGCCTGCGCACGCGGCGGAACAAATTTACCGTCAGGTTGAGTGCACTGTGCTAAATCACCAATAACAAAAATTGCATCGTCACGAGTCGTCTGTAACGTTTCTTTCACCACTAACTGATTGATACGGTTAGTTTCCAGACCCGCGATATCTTTCATAAAATCAGGCGCTTTAATGCCCGCTGCCCAAACCATGATGGTTGCTGGAATTTTTTCCCCATCTTTGGTTGTCAGGCCGCTTTCATCCGCCTGAGTAATCATGGTCGCGGTACGTACGGTAACTCCCAGCTTCGTCAATTCAGAGTGAGCCGCACTGGAAATGCGTGGAGGCAATGCGGGCAGGATACGTTCGCCGGCTTCAACCAGGTTCACGTTCAGCTTGCTTGAATCCAAATCACCAAATCCATAAGAGCGCAGTTCTTTTACCGCATTATGCAACTCCGCACTCAACTCAACACCGGTTGCTCCAGCACCAACGATAGCGATATCAACGGTGCCTTGGCCATTTTTCGCGTGCAACTTCAGGAACTCATTGTTCATCTGTGTACGGAAACGGTGTGCCTGCTCTGGGCTATCGAGGAAAATACAGTTTTCCCGAACACCCGGAGTATTAAAATCGTTAGAAGTTGAACCTATTGCCAACACCAACAAATCATATTCCAGCTCACGCTGTGGGATCAGTAACTCGCCTTTTTCATCATGCAATTCTGATAGCGTGATCACTTTACGTTCGCGATCGATATCCGCCAGGCTACCCATCTGGAAATCAAAATGGTGATTTTTCGCGTGGGCACGATAGCTTAACGCATCCACACCTTCATCCAGCGAACCTGTCGCCACTTCGTGCAATAAAGGTTTCCACAAGTGGCTAGCTTTACGGTCAACCAGTGTAATACTGGCCCGCTTTTTACGGCCTAACGTCTGGCCTAATTTGGTTGCAAGCTCTAAACCACCAGCACCACCACCTACAACAATAATTCGTGTCACAATACATTCCTCAAAATTAAACAAAATTTATCGCGCCCGGAAAACGTCCAGGCAACAGAATTTGGTCAGAGTACGGCAGAAGTACGAATGGAAAACACCACTTTTCACGTATTGAAATCAACTCGGTGAGTTAACGCTCACTCTACATTTTTTGACATTAATCAAATTTTTTTGAATTAGGCTCATTATATCGGGCAAATTATGCGGCGCAATAGAAGATTGCAGAAAAACACTATGAATTGAATGGACTTTATAACAGATATAGCAGATTAAACACAGGTTCCTCTGCTATATCTGGCAAAAGAAAAGTTAGGCCTGTTTAAACGCCTTCATTGCCTGGAGATGTTGCGAAATTTTTTTGAATTTGTGCCCCTGTGTCTCATCCCAGATAATCTCATAGTAAGGCGCAAGTTCTTCAGCCGTGCGGTGATTATCCAGAATCTCATCCTGCTCAGATAACACCACCAGACAACGCTGCTTATTCTTTAAACGATATTCAGACACGCACTTGGTAGCGATGTCTTCATACTCTTCAGGACGGTCGATTTTGCCATCCATATTTTCTTCCGGGTGAAGATTCGGGTTAAAAATAACCTGCTTAATTCCACACAAAAAACCAATCCGTTCCGACCAGTAGCCGCCCAGACCAACCCCGCAAATTAACGGGCTTGCATCATCGGTGTGCTCCAGCACCTTATGAACTTCCTTTAACAGGTGTTGCATGTCATGTTTCGGATGCAGTGTGCTGTAATTAATAAAGCGCACATCATCATCGATAAACTGAAGCTGTAATACTTTCTCGTGGTTACCCGGGCTGGTAGAATCGAATCCGTGTAAATAAATAATCATAATAGGTCCCTCAAACAGCAATAAAATCAATCTAGCATGAATGCAGAGTATTTAAAGTGCTTTGATTTTTATTGCTTCTCTGGATTAAGTAAACAGTGATCTCCACTGCACAATTGCGCTAACAATTGATTGGCATTGTTCAAGTATTGTTCAGTCTGCCAATACTGGTGAGCCAGGTAATACCATAGCATCGCCATTAGTCTGACTCTGGGTATCCAGGCTTTTACTGCTGCAATCCAACCATCAATCTCAGCGATATTACGCTGGGTACAGTAGCGGGCAACAAATGTTGCCAGTTCTGTCTGCTGAGTTTCGACTAACATGGCCAGCTCAATACGTGGATCGGCCAAAGAGGCGTATTCCCAATCGATAACCTGATATCCGGCACCGCTACGGATCAGATTATGGCAACCGAGATCAAAATGACATAACGTCGCAGGTACAAGATCGGCAAACGGCAGACTACGTAGCTGCTTATACAATTGAGTAACCTGCTGCGTAATATGCGGCGAATCGTGTAATTTAAGCCAGTAATGATCGACCCGGGCGGTATAAGAAAAAGGCAAAATCGGTGTTTTAGACAAATCTATCTGGTGGATCTCTACTGCAAGACGCAACAGTGTTTCATCACTGATCGCATCAATCTCATCACCCTCCAGCCACTCAACCAATAAGCCATAATGATTCACCAGACGAGCTTTCGGCGTCAATAACCCGCTCTGATGCTCAAGCAACTTGAGGATCTGATATTCCTGAATCCGCGAAACAGAAAATGCCTCACTCATTGCGGAGGCCGGGCGCCAAACCAAGGGCGGCTCGCTCGCAAAACTAAGCTTCCAGTTGACGTTACTCAGCCCGCTCAGAGTTTCTGCTCTTATGGGCTCAGAAATATCTGAGGATAACGACAACAACGTGGGATCAAGCTGACACGCTTCATTCCAAGACATCTGTGCCATACAAACCTCAACAGTGGTTAACGAGCATGGCCCTTAATACCGATTACAGGCCTAAAAAGCTCTTACTCTGCTCTTTACGAATTTCAGTTTCATCGGCCCACTCAATCAAGCCGGAACTCAAATCCATCAGACGCATCGTCATCTTGTAGTAGACATCCTGCTCACTATCGCCACTTTTCACGATACTCGACAGATTGCCATACAGCATATACTGAGCACCAACCATTTTGCCGAATTGAATTGAGCTACTGGTATCCACTAACTCGTCATTATTCTGGAACTGCAGTTGCTTACGTACCGATTCAACCCGTTCCATATCTACAAAGCGGAATTTACCCGAGTTAAGCATTTTGGTGCTGATGGTATCGGTAATCGATTCAGTATCAATATGCTCATTGGTTTTGTTTTTCACCCCATCAACAAACACGATCGGACGGCTACTGCGGGTGATCGAGGCAATTGAACCCGACATCATCATGCTATCCACCATATCAGCGGCAATCTTTTGCAAATCTGTAGAACCAAATTCAATACTTTTCGTTTCTACTGCCTGAGCATCTCCGTAACTGACCGTATTCGAACAGCCGCCCAACAGTGCAGCAAGGCTCAAAATGCAAAGTGCTGTTTTTTTCATTTTATCAATCCTTTAATCAATTATCGGCTCAATTTGAGTATTCACGAATCTGAACGCGGAACTCGCTACCATTGGGAGAGAGAGACACCTCTGATAATGAAATTTCATCGCCACCGTGAATCAACACATGTTTCCATGCACCAGGCTGACGATTCACTTCTAACCCATTTTCATCGTACCAGTAGAAGCGATATTGAATATCGTAGTCAGAACCATCGTTATTCTTCACCCGCACTACTCCACGGGTATGCTCGTTCACCAGTACACTGGAAATATCTTCCACAGAAATCACATCGGCTAACCGGCTATCGCCCATAATTACCCGATGAAACTCACCATCTACTGTCAGGCCAACCGACTGAGAGTTGGAGCATCCGGCCAGCACGACACTAGCCAGCAAAGCTGTCATCCACTTATTCATCATAGTTTTCCTAATTGTTTATGCCAAACAACGGAGTTCTCCCCTTGCCGGCTAATCCAGACCATCGTGGTCCCCTGATCTTTCGTTTCAAACTGATATTGTTTATCTCCAATCATCAGTGATTGAGGCCCGGATCTGACCACCTGACGACTGCCGTACACCTGTGCGGGCAACATTAGCCAACTACGAGTATCCGGTTGATCAGTCATGGTATTCCATACATTGACCAACACACTGGAAATCGGCTCGCCCTGAGAGACCTCCTGCCGAAGCTGCTCTTTCACTATCATGCGCAGTATCTGACGAAACACAATAACTGAAATCTGTTCCTGCAATTGATTCCGCGCCATGATGTTGACATCGGTTAACAAGTTAGCCGATACACTCTGCTGATTAAGTTGCAACGGCGAGAAATCTAAAGGTCGCTGTGGCTCGTAATAGGGTAGTGCCAACGACAACAACACACTTTGCCGACTGGCGTCAAAGACCATCAACCCCTGATGCCAGCCACGCATATAATCAACCAGGCTCTGTTCCTGAATAATAATAACCTGACTCTGCCCGGCCTGAAGCGTATCGACTTCACCATAACGCTTGGTCAGTTCAACAATATCCTGTTTCATTGCCAATTTTTTTGCACAGCGGATGGTACTCTCGGCCACCATTTGGTTATCCGGATTCACCGCCAACGCCCGTTTATAATCGATGTAGGCGTTATTAAGATCACCTCCAGCTTCAAACATCAGTGCCGAAAGGAAAAATAGATAACCATTTTGTACCGCGCTTAATTTATCACTGGCCTGAGGATATTGGGCCAATACCGAACCGACATCGGCTGAAATTCCCTGCTGATTCAATTCATCAGCTTCGTGCTCCAGTACCGCCTGACGAATTTTTTTCGCCTGTTCCTGCACTTTGTTTGCTCGCCGGAATTCCACCAAAGCATCTTCAAACTGATTCGAACGAATATAGGCTAGAGCAAGATACAGGTGTAAAAAACCAAGTTCATAATCAGCAGGAAAGAAATCCTTTAAATTATCGTTAAATATCAGCCCACCGAGACTTTGTGCATTCTCGGATAGCGAAATAACGGCCTTATCCTGTAGGGCCTTAATACTTCGATCACTTTCCGTCAACCACTCAAGGCTTTTTTCGGCATCGTCATTGAGCAGCGCAATCCGCCCACGTTCCAAGTTATCGAGAATATCACCATACTGACCGAAACCAAGAGAATCCACTGTCTGCATCGCCGGCTGATAATGACCAGAATAGACATCGGCATAGAGTGGGTAAGCTTGCTGGCTGTAGTGGCTAAACAGATTTGTTGCCGAAAAATTGCTACAGGCAGACACGCCCAAAGCTGTCCCCAGCACTATCATCAATCGTTTTACAGACACTTAACCCACTCCTAGTCAGTGTGCTTAAGCCATCAACAATGGTCCTAACGGCTTACCGCCTAAAAGGTGCATATGGATATGATACACTTCCTGCCCACCATGAGAGTTACAGTTCATGATCAGGCGGTAGCCATCTTCGGCAATCCCTTCAGCTGCGGCTAATTTTTTGGCCACGGTAAACAGACGCCCCAGAGCAAGCTCATCAGCTTCCTCGATATCATTGACTGTCGCAATAAACTTGTTAGGAATGATTAAGATATGACTTGGGGCACGGGGATTAATATCACGAAATGCAGTCACCAAGTCGTCCTGATAAAGAATATCTGCTGGAATTTCCTTTCTGATGATTTTACTGAATATGGTTTCTTCCGCCATGGTCTACTCCATTGAATATTCGGCATTAATATCTTCACTGAGTATGCTTTATGATGCGCAAAATCTCAATGAAAACCCTGCCGGGTTAACAGAATTCATCACGCAATTCCACATGCGGACGATTTTAAGGTAAATAGCAGGAAGAAATGATGGCTATTGGCTAATCTTATTGATAGTCATGCCCTAACTGACTAAAGATTAGGGCTAGGCTGTCGCTAATAATACAAATAACTGAATAGCTTAACGGATACTCTCGGGGAGAATGTATGACAGGTTCCGTGATTAAGCGAATGTACGCTGGGTTTTTATTACTCATCGTTATGTTCGCTCTTACTGTTTATATCATGTTACAGGGTATGAAGCAGATTCACTCTAATTTTGAAACGGTCACCAGCGAATCACTACCGCTGACGGAAATGGCGAGCAAGACCAGCATTGCCCTGCTGACTGCCGATAAGGAATTTAAAAACTTCCTGACCACGCAAAGTACTGTACGTATGGAAAAAGCCAAAGTTGCCTTTGGTGATACGGAACAGGCTTTTAACAGCACGCTGAAAAATCTAAAGCAGATCAGTCAATCAGCACCAGAGTTAGTGCAAAAAATAGCACAGCTGGAAGCGCTGCAAAGCAAATATTTTGCTGAAGCTGATGTGGCGATGAGCAACTATCAGTCGATGTTCTCCGCTCAGGAGCAGGTACAAAATTCCTACCGCCGTTTCCAACGGCTACAATCGGAATTACAGGCCGGGATGGGTAAATACGTCCAGGACCAGAATAATATGGCAATTAAGCTGATGTCCAAGGGGTATTTTAATAAGCTGAAACAGGCTGAACAGATTACTTCGGATGCCTTGGCCAGCAACGATATAGCGTTTGTTTCCAAGGCATTTGAAGACAATCGCAAAGCGGTAGAACATTTGAATCAGGCTTACCGTGGCTTAACGGTTCGGCTGCCGGAACTGAAAAGTGAATTTGATGCTTCTGTGCAACAGTTTACTCAGGACATCGGCCAGGAAGGTGGGGTGCTAGATCAGCACAACAGTTATCTGAATGCAAGAAATGCCCTGTATAGCAACATCGCCAATCTGGCGATGGATATCGATAACGCTATGGCTCTGTTAAATTCATTCAGCAAAGTGGCCAGCGCCAAACTCAATCAATCGTTAGAAAAGTCCGCCGAGGTATACCAGTCGGATCTGATAAAAGCGATTATTATTGGTGTCGGTGTTTCTCTGGCGGCTGCCTTTATCGGTTATCATGTTGCCCATAGCGTACGTGAACCACTCACACGCATTTTGGCAGCTTTGGAATCTCTGACTAAGGGGGATATGACACAGCGCATCGAAATTCGTTATAATAATGAATTCAGCCGGGTTGCTAACCATATCAATTCATTAGCCGATAATCTGCAGAATATTCTAATTAAGCTCAACCAGGCGTCCGACAATTTGACTCAAACGGCACATGCCAACCAAAGTACATCTCAGGCGGCGCAGAGCCAACTCAATGTCCAGCGTGCACAAACAGCCAATGTGGCAACGGCGATGACCGAAATGTCTCATTCGGTACATGAAGTTGCGCAAAGTGCACAAACCTCGTTACAACGAGTTCAACAGGTCGAAACCGCCTCAGATACTGGGCGTAAGACGATGAATAATAATATCACCACCATTCATCAGTTAGAAAATCGCCTACGTGAATCGGTCAATGCGGTCAATGATCTTCAGCAGATGAGTGGACAGATCGGCTCCATCCTTGATGTCATTCGCAATATTGCGGAACAAACCAATTTACTGGCACTGAATGCGGCGATTGAAGCGGCACGGGCCGGTGATCAAGGACGTGGATTTGCGGTGGTTGCCGACGAAGTGCGAGTATTAGCTCAACGCACAACCGAATCAACCGAAGAGATCGAAACTATGATCAGTAATCTACAAAGCAGTTCATCAACAGCCAATAAAGTCATTGAAAGCTGTATGGTAGATATGGAAACTTCGGTACAGCAGGCTTCGGACGCTAACAGCTCTATGGAAGAAATTCAGGCTATCATCAATGAAATCAGCCAAATGAGTACTTATATTTCTCAGGCTGCAGCCGAACAGAGTGAAACCACAGCCGATATTGCACGCAGTGTCGAAGAAATCAATCTGATTGCCGATCAAAGCCATCAGGCAATGACTGAAATCGCCGCTACCAGCTCTGATTTAACCAAGTTGGCCAATGACCAAAGTGTGTTAGTGCATCAGTTTAAACTTTAAGGGACTGATTCACTCAATAATCCATAAATTGTATTGGAATTGTCATTTTTCAGTAGAAGAGGAGCTTAATTGATAAGCTCCTCTTGTTTTTTTCAGTCAATAACATTATATGAATAAATAGCTTGCCACATTTTATCTTCCCTTTTGCAAGCTAAGCATGAGGATTATTTATGGCCATTCATGTTGGCATTCTTGATCAAGACCCGATCCGCTTAGTCACCCCGTTGTTTGATCACAGGTGTAGCGGCAAACATATTGTGCTACTCGGTGACGAATCACAACTCACTCTGTTTTCACGCTTGCAACAGGTACTCAGAACCCGCGATATCAGTGCTGAATTCTACTCTATCCCCGCCGGCACCCGAATCTCAGCCATCAAACAGTCGATTAAACAGCTGGCTGAGGACCTCAAGCAACGCAACCAGGAAATCCGCCTCAATGCCAGCTGTGGTTTACGCCATCGCCTGCTCTCTGTATATGAGGTATTCCGCAGCTACAACTGGCCGATTTTTGTCGTTGAACCCAATTCTGACCGCTTATGCTGGTTATTCCCGGATGAGCTGGGCTACAGCCAGGTTGAAGACAATATTACTATCTCAGACTATCTGACTATTTTTGGTGCGCGTTGCGAGTTTTCCGATAACGAAATTTCCGATGATCTGGAACAGAAACTCTTCCGTATCGGAGAACGCTGGGCAAGTAATGCCTTGGAGTTAGGCCCCGGTCTGGCTACCTTAAATTATCTGGCCACCACCTGCCGTAAAGAACAGCGCCTGGATGTAGAACTTAGCGAAAAACAGCAAGGATACCGTGAACTCGCCATTTTGATTGACGATTTAGTCGATGCGAATATTGCCCAATATAAAAACGGAGTACTCACTTTTGCCAGCGAAGATGCACGCCGTTTTTCCAATGGCGAATGGCTAGAAACTCTGGTTCACTCAGTAATCCGTAATATTCAGCAGGAAATGCCTACCATCCAGGATCTGTCGGTTAATGTGCAGGTTTATCGCCAGTTAGGCGATAAAGAAGTACGCAATGAACTGGATGTGGCCACCGTGGTCAACAATAAATTACATATCATCGAGTGCAAGACCAAAGGGATGCGTGATGATGGTGATGACACCCTGTATAAACTCGAGTCATTGCGAGATTTACTCGGAGGGCTGCAGGCTCGTGCGATGCTGGTCAGCTTCCGGCCGCTACGCCATAACGATATCACCCGTGCACAAGATTTGGGCTTAGCCCTAATCGGACCGGATGAATTAAAACAGTTAACTACATATCTGACGAACTGGTTTAGCGATGCTGGCGGTAGCGAATAAAGAAAAGAACGAATAAACAAAGGGGCGAAATCGCCCCTTTGTTATTAATTCTGCTTTGCTCAGGAGATAAAACCGGGTTGTTTATTCAAACCTAGGGTCTGTTGACCTTTTGTGTTCATTTTTGCACTCAAAAGATCAACAGACCCTAGACATCATCTTCGGTGAAATTAGTAGGTAGACTGAGTTTCATCTGATTCCAGATTTGACCACTCTCTTTACCATACTGGCGAATCAGCACAGGCAACGCTTCTCTTCTACCCGATTGGCAGATCTCAAGCAGATTTCGATAAAAAGATAAAGCCAGGGTTCTTGCTTCCGGACTGGAAAAATAATAGCTACCGACCCGGTCGTACAACTTCTTCAGCCCGTTGAAAATCAAACCATAAATTTGGTTTCCCGAATGGAAGGCCAGTCGCTGAAACAACATATAATCGTAGTAGTTGAAAGTTTTAGCAATCAAATCACTATTTCGTTGCTCGCTATCTAAGTCCGCACATTCTTTAATCGCCGCCTGAATTTTATCGCCGTGAGCCGAACTGTGAATAAATGCATCCCAGTTTTCGCTTTCAAGTAATAATTCACAAGATTCCAATACCCGGTTCAGCGTCTTTTCAGCATCCTGTGGATTGTGCTTAAATGCTGCACTCATGAAGATAGGGCTTATATTACTGCGCGCCGCTAGCAGGTCTTCGACGATACTGGTCGCATTTTCGGCATCGAGAGTCATTAACGTGTCCAGAATATGCAAACCGGAAGTTTGCATAAACTGATTGACCTTGGTCGGTTTGCCGTGCTGAATCGTCAGCCAGCCATCTCGAGCTAAGCGTTGCAGCACTTCACGTAGTGTTGTTCGGGTAACTCCGATTAACTCGGACAATTCACGTTCCGCTGGCAGAATTGAACCAGGAGGAAAACGCCCTTTCCAGATACTCTCAATAATATATTTCTCTGCAAATCCTGCCGGGCTCTTTGCCTTGATGACCATTAAATAATTTATCCAGTTTTTATTGTTCTGTCGTATGTGCCAAATACTTGAAAAGTATCGTTACAAAGCACTCATCATACCACTAGTTAGGTTAGGACGGAAACCTTAAACTAATGATGAAATAATGAGTTAGCAAGCTATGTCACTAATTGCGTAATTATATTACTTTTGACCACCTGTTTTGATTTAGCTTAAGTTCATAAAAACCATAGTCACCTAAACTGGCTTCTATCGCTTAAGTTTTAGGTCGGTGCACAAAACTCATGTGTAACGTCACAACCTGAGCGATATTTTTTGGAGTAGTTTCCTCGCTAAGGTACAGTTCTGACTGAAATTATTACAGGAAAGACCCAAGAAACGTACAACTGCCTTTTCAGCTATGTCATAGTGGGTTTGAAAATGGCTATGTCACCAAATGAATACTTTTAGGGAGCACGCAGTAACGTCAGTAAGTTAATAACTGTTGTGTAATTTTAGGACATCGATGACTCTTTTACCCATTTTTGTGAAATGGATATAAAAGTGAGATTCGGAAAAACAAGAGAAGCGACCATGCCTTTATCTCTGGGTTCCGCATTTATCAAAAACTTCCTGGGCCATACGCCCGACTGGTACAAGGTTCTGATCATTGCTTTTTTGATCATTAACCCCATCGTCTTTTTTGCCATTAGCCCATTTGTTGCCGGGTGGATGTTAGTTGCAGAGTTTATTTTTACTCTTGCAATGGCGCTAAAGTGTTATCCACTACAGCCAGGCGGTTTACTGGCTATCGAAGCGATTGCCATTGGCATGACATCTCCTGAGCATGTAAAGCATGAGCTAGTGGCTAATATTGAAGTGCTGCTATTACTGGTGTTTATGGTTGCAGGTATCTACTTTATGAAGAACCTGTTGTTATTTATCTTCACAAAGATACTGCTTAATATTCGTTCTAAAATTAAGTTATCTCTCGCATTCTGTATCGCTGCAGCGTTTTTATCCGCATTCCTTGATGCCTTGACTGTTATAGCCGTAATCATCAGTGTCGCAGTAGGTTTCTATGCGATCTACCACAAAGTCGCATCAGGTAAAGGCAGCCATGCCAGTCACGATCATACTCAGGATGACCATTTTAATGAACCAACCCGAGCTGACCTGGACAACTACCGGGCCTTCCTTCGCTCACTATTGATGCATGCTGGTGTCGGTACCGCGCTAGGTGGTGTAATGACCATGGTGGGCGAACCGCAAAACCTGATTATTGCTGACCAGGCCCACTGGCATTTTGGTGAGTTTATCGTGCGCATGCTACCAGTGACTTTACCGGTGTTTATCTGTGGCATGTTGACCTGTATTGCGGTCGAAAAATTTAAAGTATTTGGTTATGGTGCGGAACTACCACACACCGTGCGCCAGATCTTACTAGATTTTGATGAAGAAGAACTGAAAAACAGAACTAACGCCGATGTTGCAAAGCTATGGATTCAGGGAGCCATTGCTGTATGGCTGATTGTCGGCCTGGCTCTGCATTTGGCGGCAGTGGGCCTGATTGGTTTGTCAGTCATTATCTTTGCCACGGCTTTCTGCGGTGTAACCGAAGAACATGCACTGGGTAAAGCGTTTGAAGAAGCGCTGCCGTTTACCGCACTGCTGGCGGTGTTCTTCTCTATCGTAGCCGTTATCATCGATCAGCACCTGTTCAAACCTGTGATTGATGCGGTATTACATATCGAGAATGCGGATATGCAGCTCGCCATGTTCTATATTGCCAACGGGTTACTATCCATGGTATCGGATAACGTTTTTGTAGGTACAGTCTACATCAACGAAGTTAAAGCCGCGTTAATGGATGGTACCATCACCCGCGATCAATTTGACTTGCTAGCGGTTGCTATTAATACCGGTACCAACCTTCCATCGGTAGCAACACCTAACGGTCAGGCGGCATTCTTGTTCCTGTTAACCTCTGCGTTGGCTCCATTAATCCGTTTATCTTATGGTCGGATGGTTTTGATGGCTCTACCGTACACGTTAGTTCTGGCTCTGGTTGGTCTGTTTGGTATTGTTTTCCTGCTCGATCCAATGACAACGTTCTTTTATGACTGGCATATGCTGACACACCATTCAGCGAAAGAAATCGTTGAAACAGCAGTTTCGGTAGCCGGACATTAATTAATCCTTGAACAAGGAACTATTCCACGCTAAAAAGCTCTGAGTAATCAGAGCTTTTTTATTGGTAAGGACACAACGTGTTTAGTCAACTTAAGTCATTTTCCCAGCATCGACTCTCCTGGGCACTGCTATTTGTATTCGTTATTTTCTTTGAACTGTGCGCACTCTTTTTTCAGCACATCATGCATCTTGCACCCTGTGTCATGTGTATTTATGAACGGGTGGCAATGTTTGGTATCGGGGCCGCTGCACTGGTTGGTTTAATTGGCCCGCAATACTGTCCGATCCGATTTATCGGATTGCTCGGCTGGCTGGCAGCATCGATAAAAGGTTATCTGTTGGCTACGCAGCATGTTGACTATCAGCTCAACCCTTCACCGTTTGCTACCTGTGATATCTATGTACAATTTCCTTCCTGGGCGCCACTTAACCAATGGTTACCTTCCGTATTTGAAGCTTATGGGGATTGTTCCGAAATTGTCTGGCAGTGGCTGACGCTTTCCATGCCTCAGTGGCTGGTCATTATTTACGCAGCCAATATCGCTGTTAGCTTACTGTTCATTGGTTGCCAGCTGGCGAAAAGTAATCCATATAAATAAGATACAAAAATCCCCTAGATTGTATATCTCAGGGGATTTTTACATTAATCTCGATGTGGAGCTGGCGCTAACACTTCTCGGTTACCGTTATGTCCCGGGGCACTGACAATTCCCTGCGCTTCCAGTTGCTCAACAATTCGTGCTGCTCGGTTATAACCGATTTTAAAACGACGTTGAACTCCCGATACCGAGCCTCGGCGACTCTCCACAACATGCTCGACCACCTGATCAAATAATGGGTCCAACTCTTCGTCCGATTCCATTTTTTCACCAGGTAACAAACCTTCCGGCCCCTGATCACCGTGGGTAATTTCGGAAATGTAATTCGGCTTACCGCGTGCTTTCCAGTTATTGACCACCGCATGCACATCATCATCCGAAGCAAATGCACCGTGAACTCGGATGGTATGACTTGAACCTGGCGGTAGATAAAGCATATCCCCCATACCCAACAGCGATTCTGCTCCCCCCTGATCTAAAATGGTACGCGAGTCCGTTTTAGTCGACACGGTAAAGGCGACACGGGTCGGAATGTTAGCCTTGATCAAGCCGGTAATAACATCTACAGAAGGACGCTGAGTCGCTAAAATCAGGTGGATACCGGCCGCACGGGCTTTCTGCGCCAGGCGGGCAATCAGTTCTTCAACCTTTTTCCCCACCACCATCATCAGGTCGGCAAACTCATCCACAACCACCACGATATACGGCAGTTTTTCCAGCAATGGCGGCATTTCATCCATACTGTCACCATCCTGCCAGAGTGGATCATGGATTGGATGACCCGCTTCTGCCGCCATTTTCAGCTTATCGTTAAAGCCTTTGATATTACGTACACCGAGCACCGACATTAACTTATAACGACGCTCCATTTCCGCGACACACCAACGCAGAGCATTAGATGCATCTTTCATATCGGTAACGACTTCAGACAATAGATGAGGAATACCTTCATAGATCGACAATTCGAGCATTTTCGGGTCAATCATGATAAAGCGTACATCTTCCGGAGTAGATTTATACAACATGCTGAGGATCATCACGTTCACCCCAACCGATTTACCTGAACCTGTCGTACCGGCGACCAGTACGTGAGGCATTTTTGCCAGATCGGCGACTACCGCTTCACCAGCGATATCCTGCCCCAGAACCACGGTGGTTGGCGATTTCGAGTTTTTAAACTGTTCGCTGTTGATCACATCAGAAAGAAACACCGTCTCACGAGTCAGGTTAGGCAACTCAATCCCAACGTACGGCTTACCTGGAATAACTTCGACCACACGAACCGCAGGAGCAGAAAGCGAACGCGCCAAATCCATCGACAAACTGGAAATACGGCTGACTTTCACCCCTGGAGCCAAATCCAGTTCAAAGCGGGTAATAACCGGGCCGGGAAAAATCCCCACCACTTCAGCCGTAATTTTATAATCAGCCAGTTTTGATTCGACCAAACGCGCAATCTGTTCTAACGCCGCCTGATCAATGAAGTTGGCGCGTTTTTCTGGCTGATATAACAGTTCAAGAGTTGGCATTGGCTCGGTAGGCTTAGGCAAATTCACATTCGGCTGAGCTAAAAATGGATTAAGAGAAGCGTGCTGCTTAGCTTGAGCAGCCGCGACAATCTGTTGGAAAGCTTCGACATCGTCGTCCTGTGCATCTTCATCCTGCACTTCGTCTTCCAGTTCCTCTGCCAGGAATTCCTCAGCATTGGGCTGTTCACAAGCAGGCACATCGGCCATGGACTCGGACTCATCATCAGCAACCGAAAAATCAGAGATCATCGGCTTAGGTTGGTCATCCTCAATATCAATATCCACTACCCCGAATGGTTCGTCTTCAGTCAGATGTTCACCTACGGTAACTGCCGATGTTGTACCAACTGCCGAGACCATTTCCTGAGGAGAGGCGAAATCATCCTGTTGAAGGGCTTCGTCATCAAGCTCTTCAATTGTGGCGGCCAAACGCTTAGAGCGTTCGGAATCCACATATTCCGTTGTCGGTTCATGCTGCGGTTGCTGACTCTGAGGAATATGGATATTAAAACGACGCGGCGTCGGCTCAACATCCGGTTGTTCAACGACTTGTTGTTCAACTGCCGAGTCAGAATCTGTTTGACACTGAGCAACAGAAGGTGGTGAGATCTCGTCTGGCTCTGCAACTGGCATCACATCATCGGTAATGGCCAGAGCCTGACCACTAGTATCGGCAACAATTAACTCTTCGCTGTTGCCTCCACGTAACCGATTAATCATAGCCTGTAAGCCTTGAATCGCCATATCGCCGAGAAATTCAACGATGGTTAACCAGGAAATACCGGTCAACAAAGTAAAACCGGCCCCCCAGAAAAACAGGAAAGTTAACGTAGCACCCAGTACGTTAAAAGTAGGCAATGCGAGACTGGACAAAACATCACCGACGACCCCGCCGGATGAAAAGTACCATAAATCATCAAAGTTAATATCCGCCAACCCACAACTGGTTAACAGCAAAATCACAATGCCGAGCAAACGCGTTGCCCACAGAGTAAAATCGAGAGATTGCTCATCGGTACGACGAATAAAAATAAGCCAGGTAGCAAAAATAATAATCACCGGGATGGTATAAGCCAGCGATCCAAAAACAAAGAAGAGTGTGTCGGCAACCCAAGCTCCGATATAGCCACCCGCATTATTAAGCTGAGTACCCCAGGCCGTCTGTGACCATGATGGGTCAGCAGGGCTGTAGGTCAGTAATGATATGGAACAAAAAATCGCGACCAATACTGCTACGATCAGCGCACTCTCTCGTAATCGTTGCAGGCCATTCAGCCGAAATTTAGCCTGCTGTTCAGGCTCAGCTTTGGTCTTGATAATGGTTTCAACTTTACTTTCGTTCTCTTTGAGCATAACCGACTATTTTTTACTTTAGCGTCTTATTTAACGCATTTAGAATAACAGGACAAAGCAAGAACAGATCGAGCGGCATACGCCGCTCGATCATCACTTGGATTACAGAGATTTAATCATATCGATCAATAAAACCCAATCCGTTTAAGTCAGAATACCGAAAGAAGTCTTTATTTTATGACAAATTCCGCTACGCGCCCTGCTGAGTGCCGACTATTAACGAGTTTTAATCACCAACTGGTTACTCTGTTTCACTTCTTCCATTACCACATAGGTACGGGTATCGTTAACGCCCGGTAAGCGAAGTAACGTATCGCCCAACAGCTTACGATACGCCCCCATATCCGATACACGGGTTTTTAACAGATAGTCAAAATCACCGGAGACCAGATGGCACTCCTGGATATCATCTAGCTTTTGTACTGCGGTATTAAATTGTTCAAAGACATCTGGTGCGCCGCGGTTTAGGGTGATTTCAACAAACACCAACAGTGACGCATCTAAGTACTGCGGGTTAAGCAGCGCGGTATAACCTATAATGTAGTTCTGACGCTCCAGACGACGAACGCGTTCAAGACACGGGGTTGGCGACAAGCCAACGCGTTTGGACAATTCAACGTTTGAAATGCGGCCATCTTTTTGTAGCTCGTTAAGAATATTGCGATCGATACGGTCCAAATCCTTTGACGGCTTCTTATAATCTGACATGTTTTCCACCTTTATTACTTCCTTGCAAACTCAATTACAATATTTGAATCACACTGACTAACTCTGCTTGGTCAGAGTTAGTACAACCAATCAATTAACCTACACTATACTAGTTAAATACTCGGAATGTTAGTTATTCGTCCAGTAAATCCAACCGAATATACCAATTTCCTTTGGTCATCATCGCGAAGAACACCTATTGGGCTATTTTTCAGCCAACTCAGCATGAATAAGGATATTTCTTGGCGTGATGGATTTATCACAAAAGCGCGTTACTGCAACCCGATAGCCCCGCTCTTCTAAGTACATGACTTTATCCAGAACAATCCAGGCTTCTATCAGTGGAAAAAAGGCTTGTTGGACCATGGCCAGTTTTTCCATCTGGATAAATTTATTCTGCGCTAATAGCAGATAATTATCAAAATCGATATGCGCAAGCGCATAGCCTTTCTGTTCAGCCGCCCAATGACAAAAAGCAACAAACCCATCAGCTAAAAAAGATTTTTTTATGCTGGGAACTGGCAGGTATTCCTCCTGATTCAGCTCATTCTTCACTATCAGATCGAATCCCAATCGATAAGTCATTTCGAGCTGACGATGCCGTTTAACCCGTTCACCTCCCGTGACCGTCTCTTGTAATGGAATACGTAATTCTTCGCGACTCAGGCGCAGCAAAGCATTGCAGTAGGCAGCCGAAAGAGGCTGGTAGGCATCTGACTGAATCAGATGATAGCAACAAGGAGCTATAGTAATGGCAGGCAAATGTTTCTCGCTGCCGTACTCAAGTAAGCGAACATGCAGATCACCACACGCATGCAGCGCCAGAGCGTGCATATCGGAATTGAATACCGATTTTGCCGCAGGAAGAAAAGCATCGCCCTGAACAAAGGTCATCGGCAAACGTTTTTGTCTGGCGATCGCCTGCCCTTCGTCACAGAGCTGTGGCTGATACTCAAAACTAATCACATCTTGCCCGCTAGCGGCTGCTATAATCCGGCCTAAATAACCCTTACCTGCACACCATTCAAGCCAGCGTTTTCCCTTATGCTGCTCTAGCACCGTACTAGCCATGGCATTCAACTGAGCCACTTTTCGTCCGGGTATTCCGTTATAGATAGAAGCGTTTAATGATTGCAGTATTTGGTCTTCGGCCGCAGAGCATGGAAAACTGGCCTGTTGTAACCAGGAAGCTAATGACTGAATATTGGGTGAAATCCACTGTTCAAGCTGGTCACTATGCAGACGCATTTGCTCCACATCAACGTCACTCAATTGCTCAAGAAGCTGGCACAATAACCGATTTGTATTGTGCCAGGGAAAGTCGCCTGAATGGTGGTGAGTAACCAACTGAAACGGCTGATAACGCCAGTACTCCTGATGGTTAAACAGAAATCGATCCAATTCGACAAACAGTTGATGGTAGGCGGACATCGACAATCGGCTTCACCGAATCGGTAATTCGATATCTTTAAACATCTCTTCAATTTCGTGATTCGATTTTAAAGATATTGCCTGCTCGACCACCGGTTTGGTTAAATGCGGGGCAAACCGTTCCATAAAATCATACATATAATTACGTAGAAATGTACCGCGGCGGAAACCGATGCAGGTAGTACTCGAACCGAAGATATGGCGGGCATCAATCGCCACCAAGTCGGTATCCTGCTGCTTATCAACCGCCATGCTGGCGATAACGCCAACACCGATACCCATCCTTACGTAAGTTTTGATGACATCGGTATCAGTAGCGGTAAAGACCACTTTCGGTTGTAGACCTACACGATTAAATGCCGCATCCAACTCAGAACGACCAGTGAAGCCAAATACATAAGTCACTAACGGATAAGCCGCCAAATCCTGGATTGTTAACGATTCTTTTTTAGCTAGCGGATGATCTTTGGGAACCACAATAGATCGGTTCCAGTGGTAACAAGGCAACATCACCGCATCCTGATACACATGCAAAGCTTCCGTTGCAATAACAAAATTAGCAGTACCTTTTGCCAGTGATTCCGCCATTTGGGTTGGCGTCCCCTGATGCATATGCAATGAAACCTTCGGATAACGTTTAGTAAAACCACCAATAACCGAAGGAAGTGCATAACGAGCCTGGGTATGGGTTGTCGAAATATTCAGCGTGCCCATTTCCGGATGAGTATGCTCACCAGCAACCGATTTAATACTTTCGACACGAGCTAAAATTTCCTGGGAAATACGCACAATATTCTCACCTGCGGGAGTCACCTGAGTCAGATGTTTACCGCTGCGCTCAAAAATCTGAATACCCAGCTCATCTTCAAGCAAACGAATCTGCTTACTAATCCCAGGTTGCGAGGTGTATAAATTCTCTGCCGTTGCCGATACATTGAGATTATGGTTGACCACTTCAACGATATATCTGAGCTGCTGTAGCTTCATCTGCGTACTTTTCCCGTCTAGCGTAATTACCTAGAGTATATAAGATTTAGTTATAAGGTGTCACTATTTCGCTATTTACACTTCACAGAATATTGAATAAATCGGTATAAAACATCGTCAACTGATAAATAATAATTAGAGTGTTCTCAATTAATTAGCAAAATCATCAACAAATCATTAAAGCCATGGTTAGAATCGTGTATGCTTAAGCATCAAATTGAAAACGTTAATTTTACTGAATATGAGTATTGGACTGATAATATCACTGGTAGGTATCCTGCTAATTCTGGTGTTGGGTTACAACATCATGCTGCAGTATAAAATACGAGTTAGCGCAGCAAAAAAACAGGAAACAGCCCGTTATCTGGCGATCATTGATGCCACTGAACAGTTGATCAGCCACGCGCATCATGTTCCGTTTAGCCGTGATCTGCTGCTATGTCTTAATACCCGTATTCTCGATGCACTTGAAAGTATGCTCGAGCTCGACCCGACCAATAAACATCTTAAGCAGCGAGTTGCTGACGTCACTGCTCAGATTAATAAATTACGGGAAATGCCACAGGAAAGTGGCGACACTCCATCATTTAAAGTTCCAAGCAACGATAAGCAAGCCATTGCATTACTTAAACTGGTTAAGCGGCTACGTGAAACGATTCGTAGTGAGCACAATAAAGGTCGTTTAGAAACTCACGCTTTTGTCTCTGAAAATGGTCGTCTGGAAACCATTCAACTGCGAATTAATATCGAAAATCTGGTTAAGCGAACTAATGATGCGATAATTCGTGGCCAGATCGGCACCGCAATCCAACTCTTGAAAAAAGGTATAGACGTACTGAATCAGAAAAATGATATCTACTCGATTCAGGCACGCGAAAAACTCCAGGCTATGTACGACGATCTGGAAAATAATCGACGTAATAAACGCTCTGCTGAAGTTGAACAGGAAGAAAAAGAACGTGATGACGATCTTGCTGCACTGTTCGGTGATAAGAAGAAATGGTAGCGTCAGCAAAGTTTGCGGATCTGCTTAGCCCAATCAATACTTTTCTCAGTTGTCCGACTCCACAAGCCTGGTTAGATCAGGCAGTTAAGCCGGAAAATCTGCCTATTCTGCTGATTGATCATCTGTTGTGTGAGCTGAAGGCTGGCCAGTCTGCAATGTATCTGATTCGCAAATATGCGGCAGATAGCGAAGGAGCAGATACTCTGCTGGAGTGGTTTGCGCCTTATGAAACCTTTGCCTATCGTAGAGAAGGGTCGCTAGAAAGCTTAAAAGGCAAGAGCCAGATAAGCAAAGCCATTGCCGCACGCAGCAATTCCCCTTACAGCCAGGATTTGATTGATAAAATGGTATTACTGATCAAAGAAGAGCTGCATCACTTTTATCAGGTTCTTGAGCTAATGCAGGAGTTGGATATCCCATATCACCCAATCCCTGCCAGCCGCTACGCTAAAGGCATGTTGAGCAATATGCGCACTTATGAACCGGAGACGCTGATTGACAAACTGATCATCGGAGCTTTTATCGAAGCTCGCTCTTGTGAGCGTTTCGCCCGCCTAGCTCCGTATATGGAAGAGCGGATCGGGAAATTTTATATTTCTCTGCTGCGTTCCGAAGCGCGCCATTATCAGGATTATCTGACGTTAGCTCAGCAAATCAGCGCCTCCGATATCAGCGCAAGAGTCGCCTACTTTGCCCAGATAGAAGCCGAACTGATTTCCACTCCAGATAACGACTTTAAATTCCACAGTGGCGTACCTTCATAAAAATAAGCCGCATGAAATCGGCCTTCATATAAATAGGCCCATAAAAAATGGGAACCGCATAAGTTCCCATTTTTTAAATCTATCTGCTATCGGTTATACCAATGACTGATTAATTGCCGCCAATACCGCTGCTGGATCCTGAGCCTGAGTAATAGGCCGGCCGATCACCAAATAATCCGAGCCAGCTGCAATCGCTTCTGCTGGGGTCATAATACGGCGCTGATCACCCGCATCACTGCCCGCAGGACGAATTCCCGGAGTGACCAATTTAAACTCTTTGCCCAGCTTCGCTTTTAGCATACTCGCTTCCTGAGCGGAACAGACCACACCATCCAGACCCGCATTTTGGGTCAGGGTAGCCAGACGCACTACCTGTTCATTCGGTGCGATATCCAAGCCAATACCAGCCAGATCAGACTGTTCCATACTGGTCAACACAGTAACACCAATGAGTAATGGTCGATCCGCGCCATACGGTTCAAGAATTTCTCGTGATGCAGTCATCATCCGCTCGCCGCCACTGGCGTGAACATTCACCATCCAGACCCCCAATTCAGCTGCCGCTCTGACCGCTTTTGAGCAGGTATTTGGAATGTCATGAAATTTGAGATCGAGAAATACGGAAAAACCACGTTTATGAAGTTCACGAACGAAATCAGGTCCAAACAGAGTAAACATCTCTTTGCCCACTTTTAACCGACAACTCATCGGGTCGATTCTATCAACAAATGCCAGAGCATCTGCCTGATTATCATAATCTAACGCAACGATGACTTTTTGATCGTTCATTTTTACTCCTAAACAAACTCTATCCGATAAATTTAATACTATTCGCCATCCAGGCCGCGAATCGGCTTGATTTTACCCCAGCTTTTACAGGACGGACACTGCCAATACAGTGAATGTGGCGAAAAGCCGCACTTCTGGCAGCGATAATGTGGCTTCACTTTAAGCTGTTCACCCACCATACCCTGTAAAGCGGATAAACTTTGTTTTGCTCGGCCTTCTTCGGCTTCATCCAGATGGTAACCAATCAGTCGATAGAAGCCCTTCATGGTCGGGTTTTTAATCAACTGACGGGTGAGAAGATCAAGTGCTGCGGGTGTTCCTTCCAGGCGAGCGACCAGATTCGCCAGCATCAATTCCGACGAAGCTCCGGCATTGCGCTCCAGGCATTGGCGCAAAAATTCAACCAGTTGAGCTTCGTTATCGAGCTGATGATAACACTCAGCTAAAGTAGGTAAAACTTCACCAATAAAATCAATATCCTGTTCTAAAACGGCTTCTAAGTAAGAGACGGTTTTACGGTATTCCTGCTGCCTTAAGTAAAGTTTCCCCAGCTCAATATTCGCGCGCACGCACTTACTATCTTCGCTAAGGGCCTTTTTATACAACTGAATAGCAGTATTGGCAGCTTTATCCGAGAGCTCTTCCGCTGCCAATTCACAATAGAAATGAGCGATACTCGCCTTAATCCGTTTACGCCCAAGTTTGACCAGCCCATGGGCGGTATCTATCGCCTTTTTCCATTCTTTGGTTTGCTGATAGATAGAAGTAAGCTGAGTTAATGCTAACTCACGGTGGTCCGGTTCATCCAGAAGCTGCTCAAAAATCCGCTCCGCCCGATCGAGGAAGCCGGAAACCATGTAGTCTTTGCCCAACTGTTGAAGAGCCAGATTCTTTTGATCTAGGGTAAGGCCTGAGCGGGTAATCAAATTCTGATGGATACGAATGGCGCGGTCGACTTCACCACGAGACCGAAACAGATTGCCCAGTGCCAGATGGGTATCAATGGTATCATCATCAACTTGCAGCAGCTCGATAAAGTGGTCAACTGCTTTGTCTGATTGATCAGTGAGCAATAGGTTCAGACCCGCCACATACTGACGGGAAATTTGCAGGGATTGCTTCTGTTTATCTTGTTGAGCACTTCTGTACCCCATGTACCAGCCATAAACGGCAGCCAAGGGTAACAACAAGAAGAGAACCTCTAACATTTAATCGATTATCCGATATTCAGATTTTCTTTAGGTGAACGCTTTTTATCGGCTAACTGCTGTGCAGACTGCTTTTCGATTTGTTTGGTCAAACGGCGTACTTTCAATTTAGCACGTAAGTGGAGGCTACCAAACACCAACCAGGAAAGAACAAAGCCACTAACAAATACAAGACCAAGTAACCATGAGAGATGAAATTCACCTTTAGCAACAAGGTAGTTAAAGGAAACCATTTCCTGGTTTTGCGCACCAAGCGCCAGGGCGATGAAAAACAGCAGAAGAATTAAAATAATTTTTATCACGTTCATAATATGAATAACCTTTTTCACTATTGGCTTGCTAGATTATGCAGGAAAATCCACGCACAAACCACGCCTATTGTTGAACTTCAATACAAAAAAGGCGGTACATCTCATAGAGATACCGCCTTTTATCAATCGATTAAGTCAAACTATAAACTAGCATTTACGCGTTCACGCAACTCTTTGCCTGGTTTAAAGTGAGGAACGTATTTACCTTCCAATTCCACTTTTTCACCGGTTTTAGGATTACGCCCAACGCGTGGCTCACGAAAATGCAGAGAAAAACTCCCGAATCCGCGGATCTCAATACGGTCACCACTTTCTAAAGTTGTCGCCATTGATTCAAGAATATCTTTTACCGCGTCTTCAATTTCTTTTGCTGAAAGGTGTGTCTGTTCAGCGCACAATCTTTCTATCAACTCAGATTTAGTCATAGTTTCCCTCATATTAAGCAATATTCCAGAGAGCCAAACCGAAAAAAGGAGCCTTTCGGCTCCTTTCAGCGAGTTTGATTATTCGCCTTTAGCAGCCTTGAATGCGTCTGCCATAGCATTACCGAACGCGCCTTCATCAGCTTTGTTCAGAGTTGCCATTGCTTCTTGCTCATCAGCTTCATCTTTCGCTTTGATAGACAGGTTGATTACGCGGTTCTTACGGTCTACACCAGTAAATTTCGCTTCAACGCTATCGCCAACGCTCAGAATTAGAGATGCGTCTTCAACGCGGTCACGTGATACTTCTGAAGCACGAATGTAACCTTCAACGCCATCTTCTAGTTCAATTGTAGCACCTTTTGCATCAACTGCAGTAACAGTACCGTTAACTAGTACACCTTTTTTGTTGTCAGCTACATAAGCATTGAACGGGTCGTTTTCCATTTGCTTAACGCCAAGAGAAATACGCTCACGTTCTGCATCTACTGCAAGTACAACTGCAGAGATTTCGTCGCCTTTTTTGTATTCACGTACTGCTTCTTCTCCAGGAACGTTCCAAGAGATGTCAGACAGGTGAACAAGACCATCGATACCACCGTCAAGACCGATGAAGATACCGAAGTCAGTAATAGACTTGATCTTACCAGTAACTTTGTCGCCCTTAGCTTGCATTTCTGCAAATGATTGCCATGGGTTTGCTTTACACTGTTTCAGACCTAGAGAGATACGACGACGTTCTTCGTCGATATCAAGAACCATAACCTCAACTTCGTCGCCAACATTAACAACTTTAGATGGGTGGATGTTCTTGTTAGTCCAATCCATTTCAGAAACGTGTACCAGACCTTCAACGCCTTCTTCGATTTCAACGAAGCAACCGTAGTCAGTTAGGTTAGTTACACGACCAGTCAGTTTGTGACCTTCTGGGTAACGTTTAGCGATTGCTACCCATGGATCTTCGCCAAGCTGTTTCAGACCTAGTGATACGCGAGTGCGGTCACGGTCGAACTTAAGAACTTTAACTAGGATTTCGTCACCAACGTTAACGATTTCTGATGGGTGTTTAACACGTTTCCAAGCCATGTCAGTGATGTGTAGCAGACCATCAACACCGCCAAGATCAACGAATGCACCGTAATCAGTAAGGTTCTTAACGATACCTTTAACTTCAGTACCTTCTGCAAGAGTCTCAAGCAACTCTTCACGTTCAACACTGTTTTCAGATTCGATAACTGCACGACGAGAAACAACAACGTTGTTGCGCTTCTGGTCAAGCTTGATAACTTTGAACTCTAGCTCTTTGTTTTCTAGGTGAGCAGTGTCACGGATAGGACGTACGTCTACCAGAGAGCCTGGAAGGAACGCGCGGATACCGTTAAGTTCAACAGTGAAACCGCCTTTAACTTTACCGTTGATAATACCGATAACAGTTTCAGCTTCTTCGTAAGCTTTTTCCAGAACGATCCATGCTTCGTGACGTTTTGCTTTCTCACGAGAAAGTTGAGTTTCACCGAAACCGTCTTCTACTGCGTCTAGCGCAACATCAACTTCAGAACCTACTTCAACTTCAAGTTCGCCAGCAGCGTTTTTGAATTGTTCAGCAGGGATAGCAGATTCAGACTTAAGACCAGCGTCAACAAGAACGAAACCGTTCTCGATAGCAACTACAGTACCTTTAACGATAGTACCAGCTTGGAATTCAGTCTCGTTTAGAAACTCTTCAAAGAGTTGAGCAAAAGATTCAGTCATTTATTTAATCTTCAATTAATTAAACTGCCACGGGTATCCTACCGCGTGGGGTTATTAAATTCGCCAATCATCATCCTTGCGATCGACGTCCGACTAGCGGTTAACGATTGCGTTCCGCTAGTTTAGATTTGATATATTCAAGCGATTCCTCGACTACCTGCTCAATAGTTAAGCTAGTAGAATCAAGCACTAATGCATCATCAGCAGGTCGTAACGGAGCCACTGCCCGGTTGCGATCGCGGTGATCACGCTCTTGTATCTCGCTCAAAAGGTCGTCAAATTTAACATCTAGTCCCTTGAGTTGCAACTGATTCTGTCTTCTTCTTGCCCGTTCTTCGGCGCTAGCATCAAGGAAAATTTTCGCATCAGCTTCGGTAAAGACCACGGTTCCCATATCCCGGCCGTCAGCTACCAATCCAGGACCTTCGGCGAAAGCACGCTGGCGTCTGAGCAGAGCCTCACGCACACGCGGCAACGCAGCCACTTTGGAAGCCGCCATCCCGGTCTCTTCTTTACGCAGTTCCTGAGAAACATCCTCACCTTCGAGGATGACTTTAACCAAGTCACCTTCGGCGACAAATTCAACATCCAGATGCGCTGCCAGCGGTACCAGCGCTTCTTCTGATTCAGGATCGAAGCCATGGTGAATCGCTGCCAGAGCCAACACCCGATACAGTGCTCCAGAATCCAATAAGTTATAGCCTAATTTTTTCGCCAACAGCATGCAAAGCGTGCCTTTTCCAGCACCACTTGGTCCATCAACGGTTATCACCGGTGGATTAGAGGACATTTTTTACTCCAATTTTTATCTTTAGTTTGCGGGAGTCCGCTTTGTTGAGCGAGGATTATAAGAGGAATTGACGGGCTGGGCTACCAGCGATTGTCAAAGATAAGACAAAGTAAGATCTGGGTCATCACAAATGGTTGAGCATATCACCCAACCACTGCGCTAATGGGTAAGTAATCCTGTTACTCCACCGTAATGTGCGATTGATTTTTAGCCAGAAAGCTTGGCCCGATGCCTTTTACTTTCACGATGTCATTCACCGTAGCAAACAGGCCCTGCTGTTCTCTGAATTCAACAATCGCTTGTGCTTTCTTAGCCCCGATACCTTTAAGCAACGTCGCCATTTCTTCTGCACTAGCCGTATTGATATTCACCTTAAAATCGAGCACATCGGTAACTGAGTCTGAGCTAGGGTGTTCCGCACTATACGCTGCGGAGACTGGTATGGAAATAAGTAGTAACGAAACAATAATGGTACATAGTGATGATAAAATCTTCATGTTGTGACTCCTGTTATTTGGAGCCATCATCATAAATTGCCTGAATTTGCCCGCCAGCAAGCACACCCAAAATTAAAAAGGACCACAAACGTGATCCTTTTCGATAGACATATCAATTACATTTTAACCATTACTGAGTCGCAAGATAATATTCAATATCGGCGTTATCGCGCAATACGCTAATCAGGCCAGCAATATCCTGTTGACGATTCAAACGCTCCAACTGAGCATCAAGCTGCTGGTTAAGCTGTTCGTTGCTTTCGGCCGATATTTTGCTTAAAGCCGCAACAATGACATTGCCGCTCAGATCCTGAGTCTGAGAATAAACCACTTCACCCTCAGCCGGTTTCTTCATCGAGAAAATCGCATCGGCCAGCGGAGAGTTACGGTCAATGATCTGCTCTTCTGAGAAGCTTAAACCTTTCTCTTGCAGGATCGACTCATCGCCCTGGTTGAGTTTCGCCAGCACCTGCTGTGCCAATTCACTAGCTGCTTGCTGCGCCTTTTCAGCTACTAGCTGTTCACGAACAGAAACGGTTACGTCTTCCAGCGGTAATACCGCTTCAGGACGAGCTTTATTTACGCGCACTACAACCACATTTTCTGCGGCTAATTGAATTACGCTGGAATTGAGGCCATCTTCTTTCACTTCAGGATGGTTAATCGCATCAATGACGTTAGCCGACTGCAGCACGGCAGGTAGTTGTTCAACAGAAACAAAATCGGTCGTTTCAATCGGTTGGCCTGTTACTTTAGCCGATTCATTCAGCGAATCAGGATACTCGAACGCAACCCGCTCCAGTTCAGTTTGCAGTTCATAGAAACGCTCTGCGGCTTTCTGATCTCTCAGTTCAGCAACCACCTGTTCTTTAACACTATCAAACGGTTTTGCCTGAGCTGGTTTTTCCGCAGTCAGTTTAATGATGTGCAAACCAAAGCTGGTTTCAACGATTGCAGAAACATCGCCCACGTTTTCCAGTGCAAAAGCAGCTTCTTCGAATTCAGGTACCATTACCCCTCTTTCTACCCAACCTAAATCACCACCTTGCTCTGCACTACCCGGATCTTTTGATACTGATTTCGCCAGTTCAGCAAAATCTTCGCCATTGTTAACTCGGGTCAGAATATCTTCAGCGGCAGCACGGTCAGCAACTGGCAGCAGAATATGGCTCAAACGACGCTGTGCTTTGGTCGAATATTGGTCCAGATGTTCCTGATAGTATTGCTCTACCGTTGCATCGTCGATTTCTAGTCCATTTTTTAATCCATCCGCAGACAGTTGTAGATAAGCTAACTGAAACTGCTCCGGGCGGGTGAATTGATCCTGATGAGCTTGATAATACTGTTCAATCTCCTGGTCAGTAACTTCTACCGACGCAGAAAAATCGCTCGGATTCAGCTCAATGGTTTTGACCGTACGAGTCTGCCCCAACAGCAGGCCTTGCGCATTCACTTCACCGTTCAGAGAAAATTCACTCTCTTGCACAGCGTTAACCAGTTGCTGGCGTAATAAATCACTGCGCATATAAGCAGCGAAAGAGTCGGCGCTATAACCAGCTCGACGTAATGCAGACTGATAAATTTCCTGGTCAAATTTGCCGTCAGACTGGAATTGTGGCATGGCAAAAATCTGTGCACGAACCTGCTCATCACTGATGCGCATGCCTAAAGACTTAGCATGTTCTTCCAGCAGAACGTCATTGACCATGCGATCAAGTACCGAACGGCGGAAAGAAGCTACATAGCTCGGGTCAGCCAGCAGGTTAGAAAAATACTCACCCAGTTGAGACTGCATACGATTACGTTCGTTCTGGTACGCTTGTTCAAAGGAAGCTAATGAGATTTTAACTCCATCGACCTTAGCGGCAGAGTTGTTACTACCACCGACCAAGTAACTGCTAACACCCGCAAACACGAAAGAAAGCATAATTAAGCTCAAAATAATCTTTATGACGATGCTGTTCGCACCCTCACGCAACCGATCCATCATAATTTTATTCTTCTCCGGAAACGAAGCTGGATACTTCAAATTTCTTAGTTGACCTGAACCATGCCCGACTTAAAAAAGCAGCATAGACTCAATTTAGTTACGCCGTATGATATCAGAAAAAATAAATGCGCATCAGTTTGATGCGCATATTTTCAAAAGGTTCGAATCAGATTCGACTGACAGACGATTAATTAATCAATCTATTCTTAATTGCACGCATCTTTTAGCGCTTTACCCGCTTTAAATGCAGGTACTTTTGCTTCTGCGATTTGGATTTCTTCACCAGTTTTTGGGTTACGGCCAGTACGTGCTGCACGAGTACGTACTTGGAAAGTACCGAAACCAACTAATGCAACCTGGTCACCAGACTGAAGAGCACCGCCGACGGCTTCAATAAAAGCGTCAAGAGCACGGCCAGCTGAAGCTTTAGATAGATCTGCATTTGCTGCGATTTGTTCTACTAATTGTGTTTTATTCACTTGTTATTCCCCTTGTGCCAATCGTCGTAATTATGATTATGGCTTTCGTTCCAATAAATTATGCTTTTTATTTAACCTAACACCTTGAAGAATCAGGGTTCAGGCCTAAGCCGACTAAGTTATCTGGCAAAAAAAACGCTGACAAGTCTTTTTAGACCTATCAGCGTAAACTTTTAGTTATTTTTGCTGTTCATCACTTTTTTAAGACGCCAGCTCAACCCCTGAAGGGTCTCGCTCCAGCGCTATTTTTAGAACATCATCAATCCATTGCACAGGAATCACTTGCAGGTCACTAATCACATTATCTGGAATCTCTTCCAGATCACGTTCATTATCTTTAGGAATCAATACGGTTTTAATGCCACCACGATGCGCAGCCAGCAGTTTTTCTTTAAGGCCACCGATAGGCAGAACTTCACCACGCAGAGTGATTTCCCCGGTCATCGCCACTTCGGCTTTTACCGGATTCCCTGTCAGGCTGGAAACCAAAGCCGTACACATGGCAATACCCGCACTTGGCCCATCTTTTGGTGTTGCACCTTCCGGAACATGCACGTGCAGATCGCGTTTTTCGTAGAAATCAGAATTAATGCCTAATTTCTCGGCGCGAGAACGCACCACGGTCATTGCCGCCTGAATCGACTCCTGCATCACTTCGCCCAGTGAACCCGTTTGAGTCAACTTGCCTTTGCCTGGCATGGCCTGTGTTTCAATGGTAAGCAGATCACCACCCACTTCTGTCCAGGCTAAACCGGTCACTTGGCCGATGCGATTGCTGTCTTCGGCTTTACCGTAATCAAAACGTTGCACCCCAAGATACTCTTTGAGATTATCCTGATTCACCACCACGGTTTTGATCTCTTTATCGAGCAGAATTTTCTTCACTGCTTTACGGCAGATTTTTGAAATTTCACGTTCTAGACCACGGACACCCGCTTCTCGGGTATAGTAGCGAATCACGCCGATAATCGCCGAGTCTTCGATAACAATCTCATTTTTCTTCAGACCATTACGTTCGATCTGCTTAGAAACCAGATGATTTTTCGCAATGTTGAGTTTTTCGTCTTCGGTATAGCCCGACAGACGAATCACTTCCATACGGTCCAATAGCGGGCCTGGAATGTTCATCGAATTCGATGTTGCAACAAACATTACATCGGACAGATCGTAGTCAACTTCCAGGTAGTGGTCGTTAAACGAGTTGTTCTGTTCCGGATCCAGCACTTCCAACAGCGCAGATGAAGGATCGCCACGCATATCCGACGACATTTTGTCAATTTCATCCAACAGGAACAGCGGGTTTCTCACTCCGACTTTCGCCATTTTCTGAATCAGTTTGCCTGGTAGCGAACCAATATAAGTACGGCGGTGGCCACGAATTTCAGCTTCATCACGTACGCCACCTAGTGCCATACGAGTATACTGACGGCCGGTTGCCGCTGCGATAGAACGGCCTAATGAGGTTTTACCTACACCCGGAGGACCAACCAGGCACAGAATCGGCCCTTTGAGTTTATTGATCCGACTCTGCACCGCGAGGTATTCAAGAATGCGTTCTTTAACCCGCTCAAGGCCGTAGTGGTCAGCATTAAGAATTTCTTCGGCTTTTGCCAAATCTTTTTTAACCTTAGAACGTTTCGTCCACGGTACACTAACCATCCAGTCGATGTAGCTACGCACCACGGTCGCTTCTGCCGACATAGGCGACATCATTTTCAGCTTATGCAGCTCTTGTTCTGTCTTTTCTTTTGCCTCTTTCGGCATTTTGGCATCAGCAATTTTTTTCTGCAGCACTTCAAACTCGTCAGGTGCATCATCCATATCACCTAACTCTTTCTGAATCGCTTTCATCTGCTCGTTCAGATAGTATTCGCGCTGCGATTTTTCCATCTGTTTTTTCACGCGATTACGAATTCGTTTTTCAACCTGCAGCAGATCGATTTCTGATTCCATCTGCCCCATCAGAAATTCTAATCGTTCGGTCACATCAAGCAGTTCAAGCACTTTCTGTTTGTCGACCAATTTGAGTGGCATATGTGCTGCAATGGTATCGGCGAGGCGTGCAGCCTCATCAATACCATTTAATGAGGTCAATACTTCCGGCGGAATCTTTTTATTGAGTTTGATAAAGCCTTCAAATTGGTTGATCGCACTACGAACCACCACTTCCTGCTCTTTTTCATCCAGTTCAGGCGTAAGCAGGTACTCGGCTTGTGCCAAGAAATAATCATCCTCAATAAAGGCGTTGATTTTGGCGCGTTGCTGGCCTTCGACCAAGACTTTGACCGTACCGTCAGGAAGTTTCAGTAATTGCAGGATAGTGGCTATCGTACCAACCTGGTACAGGTCTTCCACTCCCGGCTCTTCGGTATCAGCTTGTTTTTGCGCCACAAGCATAACTTGTTTATTGTTATCCATTGCCGCGTCAAGACATTGAATAGATTTTTCGCGACCAACAAACAACGGAATGACCATGTGAGGGTACACCACTACATCGCGCAGTGGTAACACTGGAATTTCTATACGCTCGGAACGTTCCAAGTTCATATTTTTCTCTCTTCCGCTTCTCAATTATATTGCAGTATATGGGGGCTAACAGATGGGATTCAACAACAGAACGAAAAAAAAGGAGGCAATTAAATCCTCCTTCTTAACTATTTTACTGGCTTATTCGCCACTCGCAGCCTGAGTCTCAGAACCAGAATAGATCAGCAAGGGTTCTGACTCTCCATTAATAACAGATTCATCGATAACCACTTTGCTCACATCGGTTTGCGATGGCAGGTCGTACATGGTTTCCAGTAACACACCTTCCAGGATTGAACGTAAGCCACGTGCGCCGGTTTTACGGCTCATCGCTTTCGCTGCAATCGCGTGTAACGCATCTTCACGGAACTCAAGCTCTGCATCTTCCAGCGCGAACAACGCCGCGTACTGCTTGGTCAATGCATTTTTCGGTTCACACAAAATCTGGATTAGTGCCGCTTCATCCAATTCAGTTAGTGTTGCCGTCACCGGCAAACGACCAATGAATTCTGGAATCAGACCATATTTCACCAAATCCTGCGGTTCTACCTGAGTAAAGAGTTCACCGATGGTTTTCTCTTCTTTCTTCGAACGCACTTCTGCACCAAAACCAATACCAGTACCTGTTTCAACACGTTGCTCGATCACTTTATCCAAGCCGGCAAATGCTCCACCACAGATAAACAGGATCTTAGACGTATCAACCTGTAAAAACTCTTGCTGCGGGTGCTTACGGCCACCTTGAGGCGGAACCGATGCAACCGTGCCTTCAATTAGTTTCAACAGCGCTTGCTGTACACCTTCTCCAGACACATCACGGGTAATCGACGGATTCTCTGACTTGCGGGAAATTTTATCAATTTCATCGATATATACGATACCGCGTTCCGCTTTCGCTACATCGTAATCACATTTCTGCAGCAATTTCTGGATGATGTTTTCAACATCTTCACCCACGTAACCCGCTTCGGTAAGTGTTGTCGCATCTGCCATAGTAAACGGAACATCAAGGAAACGCGCCAACGTTTCCGCTAACAACGTTTTACCGCTACCGGTCGGGCCGATCAGCAGAATGTTACTCTTGCCCAGTTCAACGCCATCTTCAGTTTTATCGCCATTGCGCAAGCGCTTATAGTGGTTATATACCGCTACCGCTAATACTTTTTTGGCGTGCTCTTGACCAATTACATAGTCGTCAAGATGTTCACGGATCTCACGCGGCGTAGGAAGCGCAGTTGCGCTATTCTTCGGCAAAACATCTTTAATTTCTTCGCGGATGATGTCGTTACATAAATCAACACATTCATCACAAATATAAACAGAAGGACCTGCAATTAGTTTGCGAACTTCGTGCTGGCTTTTGCCACAGAAAGAGCAGTACAGCAGCTTATTACTACCACTCTCTTTGCTTTTATCTGTCATTCGCTAACCTCTTCACCTAATTACTCATTAATTTGAGTGTATAACAATTTAATTTAAATTGCGTTATTCAATTTATTGCATTAAACCTGTCCCAAACCGGGTCAACAGGTTACTCACCACGATGAGTCAGGACAGCATCCACTAATCCGTAATCCACTGACTGCTGCGCAGACATAAAGTTATCACGATCAGTATCACGCTCAATAATTTCCAACGGTTGCCCGGTGTGTTCTGCAAGCAATTTATTCAGCTTATTCTTAATGGTAAGAATCTCTTGTGCATGAATCTGAATATCAGAAGCCTGACCTTGGAATCCACCTAGCGGCTGGTGAATCATCACGCGTGAGTTTGGCAGAACAAAACGCTTACCCGCCGCACCACCTGCCAATAAGAACGCTCCCATTGAACAAGCCTGACCCATACATACCGTGCTTACGTTTGGCTTGATAAACTGCATCGTGTCATAGATAGACATGCCCGCCGTTACACTGCCACCCGGTGAGTTGATATACAGGTAGATATCTTTATCCGGGTTTTCTGACTCAAGAAATAACAATTGAGCGCAAACGAGGTTTGCCATATGGTCTTCAACCTGACCGGTCAGAAAAATAACGCGCTCTTTTAACAGACGAGAATAAATGTCATAAGAACGTTCACCGCGAGAGGTTTGCTCCACCACCATTGGCACAAGTGCGTCAATAATTGGCGACATTGGATTTTTTTCTTGGTAGTTCATAATTCTTTGTCCCTAAAATAAATGGTCCGGATGATGGGAATCATACGGACCATTGTTAGCAGAATAGTTGGCCTTAAGTCAACTACCTACGCGCCATATTGCGTATTATTCCGCTTACGCTGCAGCTTGTTGAGGATTCATTAGCTCGTTGAAAGCCATCTCTTTTTCAGCTACTTTCGCTTTTGCTAGGATAGCGTCAACCGCTTGCTCTTCTAGTGCGACATTGCGCATGCTATCCATCATCTGTGCATTTTGCTCGTAGTAAGACACTACTTCTGCTGGATCTTCGTATGCTGATGCCATCTCTTCGATGATCGCTTTCACTTTGTCTTCGTCAGCTTTCAGCTCTTCAGTCTTGATCACTTCACCTAGAAGCAGACCAACTACAACGCGTTGTTTTGCTTGCTCTTCAAACAGTTCGCGAGGAAGTTGAGCAGCCGCTTCTGGGTTGCCGCCGAAACGTTGCGCTGCCTGTTGACGCAGAACATCGATCTCTTGATCAACCAAAGCAGAAGGAACGTCAATCGCGTTTTCTTTCACCAGACCATCAAGAGCCTGTTGCTTAACGCGTTGTTTGATCGCTTGCTTAAGCTCACGTTCCATGTTTTTCTGAACTTCAGCTTTCAGTGCATCGATACCACCTTCAGTCACACCAAATTTCGCAACGAATTCGTCGTTCACTTCTGGAAGCTGACGTTCTTCAACTTTGATTACTTTGATTGCAAATTTCGCTGCTTTACCTTTCAGATTTTCAGCGTGGTAATCTTCAGGGAAGTTAACGTCGATTTCGAATTCCATACCCTTGGTCTTACCTTCGATACCGTCTTCAAAACCAGGAATCATACGGCCCTGACCCATTTCTAGTGGGAATGCATCGGCTTTACCGCCTTCGAAAGCTTCACCGTCAATATAACCAACGAAATCGATAGTTACACGCTTGCCAGCTTCTGCTGCTGCGTCAACTTCACTCCACTCAGATTGCTGTTTACGCAGCGTTTCGATCATCTCTGCTACGTCTTCTTCTTTAACAGTTACTGCTGGTTTCTCAACTTCGATGTTTTCCAGACCTTTCAGTTCAATCTCTGGGTAAACTTCAAACGATGCTTTAAATACAAGGTCTTTGCCCGCTTCGTTCTCAACAGGGGTAAATGTTGGAGCGCCAGCTGGGTTAATTTTTTCTTTTACAATTGCTTCAATGAAATGGCGTTGCATTACTTCACCAAGCACATCCTGGCGTACTGCTTTACCGTACATCTGTGCAACCATCTTCATTGGAACTTTGCCTTTGCGGAAACCATCAAAGCGACGGTTCTTAGCGATGTTGCGTAGTTCTGCAGCTACAGCATCTTCGATGTTAGCAGCAGGAACAGTAATATTAAGAACGCGTTCTAAGCCTTCTAGTGTTTCAACAGTAACTTGCATTGTATATAAACCTCAAAACTGGCTCAGCTTCTCTGAGCATACAAATAGACGCGACATTCTAACGACCATATTTCCAACTGTCGAGCTAAACGCTTTATAGGAATGAGGCTCTTCGGTGAAATAATCGTTAAAAGGTGACGAATCCCAATAATTATGTATATCCAAAATGGTCGATGGATATAAACCCATATTGCATTCAAATGGGGGTAATAGTTGTTATTTCAAGAGCCACGGCTGTTTTTTTTCATGGAATGGGTAAAAAGAGATCCCGCTCTTGTTTTTGATGGCGAAAACCACCCCGGATTCAAGTCCTAAGCGAAACAAGGTTAGTATGACTTCACTGTAAAATTTCCGTTCGCTCTAACGGAGTCTGTGAATGATGCCAACCCGCCGTATCAGCCTGATATTTACTCTTGCTTTTGCTCTGTTCAGCATCATAGGAAGTCACTTAGTGTGGAATTTCAGCTACCAACAATTACTCAATCAACATCATTTGGAGCTGGAGCGTTTTTCCAGCCATATTGCAACCCGACTGGATAAATACGCTCACCTACCCCGTTTGCTGGCCCGGGATCGAAAACTGATCGAAGCGCTGCAGAATCACAGTAATCCGGCGCAAATCGATCTGACCAATCGTTACCTACAACAGATCAATGACACTATTGGCGCATCCGATACCTATCTGCTTGATGCGGGAGCCAATACGATTGCCGCCAGTAACTGGAACAGCGATCACTCGTTTGTCGGGCGAAATTTCCTGTGGCGACCTTATTTCGCTAATGCGATTAAAGGCAATAACAGCCAATATTATGCACTAGGATCAACGTCCGGCCAGCGAGGTTATTACTACTCTGCGCCAATAATTTATGCTGCCGAGACATTGGGCGTTGTGGTGGTGAAAATGGATTTGTCGGCAATTGAAGAAAACTGGCAAAGTGATAACAGCTATTTTGTCGCCACCGACCCCAATAACATTGTGTTTATGTCCAGTAAGCCGGAGTGGTTGTTTAATAGCATTTCACCACTGAGCGAATCTACCTTAAAATCCATCCTTGCATCGCGCCAGTATCTGAACCAACCAATACCATCGCTGAATCTATCAGGTGACCTGAATTCACCCCAGGCCGAATGGGAAAATAAACGTCGAGGCTGGATCAGAGGCGACTATATTGTTACCAGTCGGATGCTGACTGATGTATCACTCAATATCCGCGTGCTTACTCCAAAAATTGAGGTGTTCTGGGATAGTTTTGCCTTCGTCATCCTCTCCTCCATGGGATTTAGTATCGCTTATCTGATCACGCTACTTTACCAACACCGCCAACTTAAACAGCGACAATTCGCTCAGCTTCAGGCAGAAGCGAAGCAGAAACTGGAATATCTGGTTATGGAACGAACTTCCGAGTTGCACGCCGAGATTCACCAACGGAGCAAAACCGAACAACAACTGCGCAAAACTCAGGGTGAGCTGATTCAGGCTGCCAAGCTCGCAGTACTGGGTCAAATGTCTGCCAGTATCAGTCACGAACTAAATAATCCTCTTGCCGCTATCCGCAGCTTCGCCGATAACGGACGCCGTTTTCTTAGTACTGGTAAAATTGAACGTGTCGATGAAAACCTGGCCAGAATTTCATCATTAACCGAGCGCATGGCGCAAATCAGTACTCAGCTTAAATCTTTTGCCCGTCGATCCGATGACGATAACCTGAGCCTGGTTCAGCTTAATCCGCTGATTCTATCTGCAAAGGAGTTGATGTCCGGACAATTTAAATCACAACTTATCGATTTCGACTTTGACCTTTCGCCGCAGCCAATTCATATTCTGGTCAACCCCATTCAGCTTGAGCAGGTATTAATTAACTTAATGACCAATGCCATGCAGGCCACGGCAGAGAATGGCACACGGCAAATAAGACTCAGTGTAGAAAAGCAGTTGGATCAGGTTAATATCCATGTTGAGGATAACGGTTCGGGGATTAATGATTCTCAGCTACAAACACTCTTTGAACCCTTTTTTACCACTAAGAAGAATGGCCTGGGTTTAGGGCTCTCGATCTCTCAACAGATCATAGAAAATATGAATGGTAAAATTGGCGCTGGCCAATCCTCCTTGGGCGGAGCGCGTTTTACTATAACCTTACCGCTTAAAAGGAAGAGCAATGTGTGATGTATTTTTTATCGATGACGAACCCGATATTCGTATTGCCATCGAACAGAGTTTCGAACTCGCCAACATCAGCGCGCGATTTTTTGCCTCCGCAGAAGAAGCTTTGCTAGCCATGAAATCTGCAGAGCGGCCATTAGTGGTTGTCACCGATATTTGCCTACCTGGACTCAGTGGGCAAAATCTGCTCCATTCCGTATTGCGCCAAGATGCTGATCTGCCAGTTATTCTGATTACCGGCCATGGTGATATTTCAATGGCTGTTCAGGCAATGCAAGATGGGGCCTACGACTTTATCGAAAAGCCGTTCTCTCCTGAGCGCTTAATCGATACCGTACATCGCGCAATAGAACGCCGCCAACTCACTTTGGAAAATGAACAGCTAAAACGTTCACTTAAAGCAAGTCAGACGCTTGGCCCAAGAATTGTTGGTGATACACCCTGTATGCAGACGCTGAAAGAAACCATTAGCCATATTGCTGATACCAACGCCGATATTCTTCTGTTCGGTGAAACGGGCACCGGTAAAGAACTGGTGGCTCGTTCATTACACGAACAAAGTTCACGTAGAGCGAACAACTTCGTCGCGGTGAACTGTGGTGCGGTACCGGAAAATCTGATTGAAAGCGAGCTATATGGTCATGAAAAAGGTGCATTCACTGGTGCTGACAGCAAGCGCGTAGGTAAATTTGAGCATGCTCAGGGAGGAACTCTATTTCTCGATGAAATCGAATCGATGCCAATGCAGGCGCAAATTCGCCTGCTACGAGTATTACAGGAGCGAGTCATCGAACGAGTGGGCTCCAATGAACTGACGCCACTGGATATCCGAGTGATTGCCGCGACCAAAGTCGATCTTAAACAAGCGGCTCTGGAAGGTACTTTCCGTCAGGATCTCTACTATCGACTGAATGTCGTTACTTTGGATCTTCCACCACTGCGCGAACGAAAAGAGGATATTCCCGGTCTTTTTCATCACTTTCTTCTGGTTGCTGCCGCAAGATATGGCAAAGCTGCCAACGCGATTTCCAGCCAGGATTTACAAACACTGATCAGTCATGACTGGCCGGGCAATGTGCGTGAATTACGTAATGCCGCCGAACGCTATGTGCTGCTTGGTAAGCTAATGCAGTTGAGCGATAACCATCCTGCTGATGATAAAGCTATTTCTGCCAGCCTGGCCGATCAGGTTGCTGAATTTGAGAAAGCGGCGTTAGAACAGGCACTGATTGACTGTGGGGGCAGTATTAAAGAGACGATGGAGAAGCTGAATCTCCCGCGCAAAACTCTGTATGACAAAATGCAGAAATATCAGTTAGATAAAGAGATTTATAAAAAATAATCTTCAAACAGGGAAGCCATGTGGCTTCCCCTTATTATTAATTTTTATTTGGTGATAATCTCCGGCCCCATTAATGAGGTAGGGAGCCAGGTTGATACCCAAGGCACGTAAGTAACAATAATCAGGAATAGGAACATAATCGCCACCCAAGGCAGTGCGGCCTTCACCACGCCCAACATCGACATTCTCGCCACCCCGGCAGTCACAAACAGATTCAGCCCGACTGGCGGTGTGATCATGCCAATTTCCATATTCACCACCATAATGATACCTAGGTGAATCGGATCGATACCCAATTCCATCGCTATCGGGAACACCAGAGGAGCGACTATAATCAGCAAACCCGATGGTTCCATAAACTGACCGCCGATCAGCAGCAATAAGTTAACCACAATAAGGAAGGTAATTGGTCCCAATCCCATCGATAACATCGATTCAGTAATCATTTGCGGAATGCGCTCTTCGGTAAGCACATGCTTAAGTATCAGCGCATTAGCAATGATAAACAGCAGCATAATGGTTAGCTTACCCGCTTCAAACAGCGTTGCTTTGGTATCCTTATGGACAAAGGTTTCCAGTACTTTAACCAGTATTGGCCGGGTATTCTGTTTATCCGCGAACGGTCCCATATCTTTATAAATAAAGTTGGCAATAAAAAAGGAATACATCGCCGCCACAGCCGCCGCTTCGGTTGGGGTAAAGATCCCACCATAGATACCGCCAAGGATAATGACGACCAATAACAAGCCCCAGCTGGCCTCTTTCGCGGCTTTAATCGCTTCACTCCAGCCGACAAAAGGTTGCTTAGGTAAACCTTTGACTCGTGCGGCGATATAGATAGCGACAATCAACATAAAGCCAGCCAGAAGTCCCGGAATTACTCCGGCCAAAAACATCCGTCCCACTGAGACATCTGTCGCGGCAGCATACACCACCATAACAATAGAAGGAGGAATCAGAATACCAAGTGTGCCCGCATTACAAATAACCCCGGCTGCGAACTCTTTGCTGTAGCCATTTTTCACCATACCAGCAATAACAATACTACCAATCGCCACCACGGTTGCCGGTGAGGAACCCGATAAAGCGGCAAACATCATACACGCCACCACCGATGCGATAGCTAGACCGCCACGGAACCAGCCAACCATAGCAATCGCAAAGCGAATGATACGTTTTGCCACACCGCCAGTAGACATAAAGCTTGATGCCAGAATAAAGAAGGGAATCGCCAATAGGGTAAAGTGACCGGCAAACGCATTAAACAGAGTCTGGGCAACAGAAGCTAAAGAAGCATCGGAATGCACCAGCAAAAACAGGACGCTGGATAAACCCAGTGAAATCGCAATCGGCACACCAACCAGCATAAAGCCGATGACCATCAAAAATAGAATTACAATGCTCATAGCTTAACGCTCCTTACTGTCAAATTCTGCCGAGACGTCATCTTTTAACGCGGCCAAATCCTCTTCCGCTTCATGTCCAGCGATTAAAGTATCCAGTTTACCGGTGATAATTTGGTAAGCCGCCTGTAAAAAGCGCAGAGTGAGCAGAGCCATCCCGATAGGCAGAGCCATGTAAGGAATAAAGCGAGGAATCTTTTCGTAACGTTCACCTTCATTAAACCAGTCAGCTAAAAACTGAAATAGATCAGGCATCGGTATATCATCCACTTCATACCAGGCACGGTCGGTAATAAACGGATACCAGTAATTCCACGAACCAATCAGCAGCAGAATAGAAAAAGTCAGGCAGCAGAGCACAGAGATAATGGCATACAGTTTACGCATTCCCGCTGGCGCTGCATTTATCACCACATCCACACCAATGTGAAAATGTTTTTTTACCCCATAAGAGGCCCCAACCAATGCCATCCAGGCGAACATAAATACCGTTAGCTCGAGTGCCCAGAGAATATTGTCATTAAACAGGTAGCGCAGCACTACGTTAGCAAAGGTGAGTAACGTCATTGAACCAAGGAAGAAAGCTATCAGAAACTCTTCAATAGAGTCTGTCACCCGACCGATCTTAGAGAAAAGGGAGTTGTCCATAAAAGTTATCGCTTCAATCAATTCCGGAAAAGTCCCCCTGCTAATTGACAGGGGGAATAAACTATCATTTATTATTCGATGCCAGAGCGGCTTCAATCAGATCCGCACCGATATCTTTTTCAAACTTGGCCCACATCGGCTTCATTGCGGTCACCCATTCTTGACGCTGTTCAGAAGTCAATGTACGAATTACACCGCTCGCATCCAGAATGTTCTGACGGTTAGCCAGATCAACTTTGGTTGCTTCGGCATTACGAGTCTCCGTCACTTCTTGGATAATCGTCGCTAACTGATTGCGCACATCATCAGGTAATCCTTTCCAAAAATCGTTTGAGGTCACAACCATGTAGTCCAGAATACCGTGGTTGGTTTCTGTAGTGCCATCCTGAACTTCAAAGAACTTTTTACCGTAGATATTGGACCAGGTATTTTCCTGACCATCGATAACTTTGGTCTGCAGGCCACCATACACTTCTTTAAAGGCCATTTTTTGTGGATTGGCATCTAACTGTTCAAACTGTGCAACCAAAACATCGGAAGCCTGAACACGGAATTTAAGACCTTTCGCATCGGCAGGATGAATCAAAGGTTTATTGGCAGAAAGTTGTTTCATCCCGTTATGCCAGAATGCCAGCCCCTGTAGCCCACGGCGGCGCATTGAATTTTTCAGTTTATCGCCCGCTTCAGAGTTCTGGAAACGGTCCACTGCCGCTACATCATCAAACAGGAACGGCAAATCGAAAATACGATATTTTTTGGTGAATTTTTCGAATTTAGACAGTGATGGTGCCGCCAACTGCACATCACCGTTCAGCAATGCTTCGAGAACTTTGTCATCATCATATAAGGTTGAGTTAGGGAATACTTGCATACAGGCGACGCCATTCATCTCTTCATTAACTCGTTTTTCGAGTAAAGAGGCTGCAATGCCTTTCGGGTGTTTGTCTGCATTGGTTACATGGCTGAATTTAATCACCATTTCACCGGGATCGCAGTTCGCTGCCGCATTAAATGAGGTTACTGCTAGAATTGAAGTTGCAAGTAGGGTTAAAGGCTTGATCATTATCATTCTCCTGAGTAAGGGGCATGGATACCTTCAAACGGGTATCCTTATTCCCTATAGAGCAAGGAGCGGGCCAAAATGATACATATCATTAACATTTCAATTACAACAATAACTTAAAGCACACATCCCTTGATCTTGTTCTCCTTCTCTGAAAATTAGTTATAAAAAATGGGTGGAAAACCACCCATGACTTTTGCCCTTTTGTGTCAGATCCCGCCTGACTTACATCGCCGCTTTGACCGCCTGCGCTAAGCGACGTACTGCGGTTTTGGGGTCTGAATTAGGATCATTAAAGAAGCTGCTGACAACATCGAAAATCGCCCCCTGAACATAGCTAGTGGTTGACATCCCTTGGGTCATACTCGGCACTAAGCCATTATTGGCTGAGGAATATTCAAAATCACGACGCGAATCAATCGCACAACGATCAAAATCGCTGATATCGACATCCTTACGCACTGGTATCGAACCTTTGTTCAGGTTAAATGCCCGTTGGAATTCAGGCGTCAGAATCGTTTGTGCCAGTGCTTTCTGCGCCTGGATATCCTGCTCGTTTTCTAGCTGAAAAAAAACAAAACTATCCACGTTGTAACTGAATAAGTTATCGGTACCAAACACTGGCACACAGTCAAAATCAACGCCGACTTTTTTCCCATTATCGAGAAACTCACCTTTGGCCCAATCCCCCATAATCTGCATCGCAGCTTTGCCTTCGATCACCATGGCGGTAGTATGATACCAATCCCGGCCAGGCGAATTTTCATCTATGTATTGATGAAAACGCTTGAACTGAGTAAAGACCTGCTCCATCTGAGCCCCGGCCAATACTTCCATATCCAACTCAACAAAAGCTTTACGATAGAGATCGGCGCCCAATACGGAGAGAGCAACATCTTCAAACAGAGTGGCGTCCTGCCACGGATCCCCCCCATGGGCAAGTGGAAGAACTCCTGCGGCTCGCAACTTGTCGGCGACAACAAAAAATTCGTCCAGAGAACCCGGTACCGGCAGATTAAGCTGATCAAATATTTTCTTATTCACCCACAACCAGTTGACTCGGTGAATGTTAAAAGGAACCGCGACTGTTTCCCCTTGCCAGGACATAACGTCATCGATCACCGGAGGAATAAGTGTATGCCAGCGTCCTTCTTCAGCGACATCATTCAGATTGGCCAGCAAACCTAAACTGGCCCACTCACGAATCGCATCGCCTTTGATCTGCGCCGCTGAAGGAGGATTACCGGAAATCGCACGAGTCGCCAGCACCATCATGGCACTGTCACCACCGCCACCTTCGATGGCAAAATCATTCCAATGGTGATGCTGGGTTTCCAGCATCTTCTTAAGGGGCGCAATTGACTTAGCTTCACCACCGGAGGTCCACCAGTGAAGCACTTCCACATTACCGGCGTAGCCTGACGAAGCACTCGCTGCAATCAGAAATGAGAGTAGTCGGGCGAGGCGTTTCATTGGCTGCCTTTTGGTTGGGTTCATATTACAACTCCACATCAAGCGGGATAAAGACTTTCACTTCCAGCCCACCGTGAGCGGCATTGCGTAACGTCAGATCACCACCGTGACCGTGTAGAATACTGCGGCAGATCCCTAATCCCAAGCCATGCCCCTCTTTGGAAGAAGGCAAACGATAGTATGGTTCAAACACCTTTTCCAGCAAATCGACAGGAATCCCTGGGCCGCTATCATTCAAAGTCACAACCAGCCAATCTTTATCTTCATGAATTTTAACTTCAACACGTTGACCATATTTCACCCCGTTATCGATCAAATTAGCCAGCACCCGTTTAATCGCCAGCGGCTTACCAATAATCGGTGCTATCTGGTTGGGGGTAAACTCAACCCGAATCTCTTGCATATTGTAGCTTTCCGCAATTCCTGCGATTAACCCTTCGATATCAATAGAAGCATTATTTTCATGCAGGTCAGTATCGCGTACACACTGCAGCGCCCCTTTCACCATCATCTCAAGATCATCCAGATCACGGTTAAATTTTTCATATTTTACATCGTCATCAAGTAACTCGGTACGCAGACGCAAACGGGTAATCGGTGTTTTTAAGTCATGAGAAATAGACGAAAAAAGCTGTTCGCGATCCGCGACGTAACGGCGAATTCTTAACTGCATCCGGTTAAATGCCCGTGTTGCCGTCACCAACTCTTCTGCCCCTTCCTCAACCAGTGAGCGGGGGTCTTCCGCCATACTCATATCATTAGCCGCTTTGGCCAGATTACGCAGTGGCCGCACTTGGCGGCGCATCAGGAAGAAGGTTAACACCATAATAATCGCGGTAGACAAAACCAGAAATACCCACTGCTCACGATCGAAAAACTGGGTATCCAGGGTCATATATGGCGAGGGCAGCAAGCCTGCGATATAGATCCATTCATGTTCACTCAGTTCAATCTGCACCACCAGAATAGGAGGATTAAGCGGGGCGAGCGTTAGCGTCTGATGTGCCCATGAGCGGGGTAAGTCATCGAGAAAAATATCATTTTTAATCAAACGCAGCCGCTCCGGGCTGGCAAAATCCACATGGATACTCTGCACCCGATTGAGCCTGTCGTGCAGAACTTGTTTCACCGTGGTGACAGAAAGGGTTTTCAACGCACTGTCTTCAATCGGTTCGACAATCAACAGCTCTTTGTTGAGTGAAACAAAGAAGCGAGTCCCCCCCATATTACGCACCTGATCAAGAATAATATGGCGGTATTTTACCGGCAGAGACTGGAAAAAGGTCACAGTGGACGCGAACATCCCGGCCATACTGGATGAGACCGACTCCACCCCTGCGATTTCCTGACGTTTCGATTCGGTAAACCATAATGTCATTGCCATCCCCTGTGCGATAACAATCGCCAGCAGCGTCAGCAATAGTGTACGGTTAACCAAGCTATTAGGATTCAGCCATGAAAGCCAATGAGGTTTACGCATGGCTTAGGACTCAGACTCGACCGATACCGCCAGGATATAACCGTTACCACGCATGGTTTTGATATAGGTCGGATGTGCTTCACTTTTGCCCAGCCGCTGACGTAAACGGCTTAGCTGAACATCAATCGCCCGTTCATTTGGCAACGCTTCACGTCCTTTAATTTCATAGGAAATCGTATCTTTATCCAGTAAATCTTTCGGGTGAGTAAGGAATAACACCAATAATGCGTAATCGCTGCCGGAAAGCTCTTGCTCTTCTCCGGTTATGTGGTGGGTAATACGTTGAGATACGGTATCTAACGTCCAGTCACCAAAATGGAATTTCGCCGGTAACTCAGGCTGCTCATCCGCTTTTAGCGCCTGAATTCGACGCAGTACTGCCTTAATCCGAGCCACTAACTGACGTGGACTGAAAGGTTTTGCGATGTAGTCATCCGCCCCGATTTCCAGACCAATGATCTGATCAGTTTCATCTGAAACGGCGGTCAGCATGATAATCGGTACATTTGAGTCTTCGCGCATTTTCTGACAAAGAGTAAAACCATCGTCTCCAGGCATCATCACATCGAGCAGAATCAAATCCGGATAACCATTCTTTTCTATGTAGTGTTCCAGTTCCACTCCATTTCCAACCGTGTCTACGGTAAACCCGGTTTTGGTCAGATACTCATCCAGTAGTTCACAAATTTCCGGATCATCGTCAACAACCAGTATGCGAGCTTCAATTAGCATCAGCGGTCCTTTCATCTTCTGAGTCATATAATTGGCTTAAGCCGCCTATTTTAGCCGATGTTGTACTGCATTTTTTATTGAAATTGCTAAATATTGACTAAAAAAAGCCTGGCCGATCACACTTATCTCGCGTTAAGTTATATAAAAACAGCTCAGGAGATACCAGATGAGAACCGCCCCACCCCGTCTTACCCTACGTGTGATAGAGAAAAGCGATTATCCGGAACTGGCTGAATTGATGGATTTAGTTTTTCCCGATGTTGGCGGAGCCTGGCCACGAATGACCATAATGGATTTGATCCACCAATATCCGGACGGTCAAATCTGCATCGAAGATAATGGCCAAATCATTGCAGCCGCATTAACCATAAAAGTTGACTATAACCGCTATTCACTCCCCCATTTTTATACTGATATCGTCAACGAAAACAACGTTATTCAGCATGTGCAAAACGGCGATGCGCTGTATGGCCTCGATGTTTTTGTCCATCCTGAATATCGTGGTTTACGTTTGGGCCGCCGCTTATATGAAGCACGTAAAGAGTTGTGCCGTAGCGATAATCTTAAAGCAATTCTTGCTGGTGGCCGCATACCCGGCTACGCAAAATACGCCGATGAATTAAAAGTAACCGAATACATCGACAAGGTAAAACGACGTGAGATTTACGACCATATTCTCTCTTTCCAACTATCTAACGACTTCGATGTGAAACGCATCATGCGCCATTACCTGCCAGAAGATGACAGCTCCCACGGCTATGCCACGCTACTCGAATGGGACAATTTCTTTTATGAAGAAGAGTTCGACTCTATTCACGAGATAGATAAAACGCTGGTACGTATCGGGATTGTACAGTGGCAGATGCGTGCGGTGACCAGTCTGGACGATTTACTTGATCAGGCTGAATTCTTTGTCTCTTCACTATCTAACTATAAAGCGGATTTTGCGCTGTTCCCTGAATTCTTTAATGCTCCGCTTATGGGTTTACAGAATGATCAGAACTCGGTTGAAGCGATTCGTTTTCTTGCCTCTTTTACCGATGCAATCAAGCAGCGGTTCAGTGAACTGGCGATTACCTACAATATCAATATCATCGCTGGCAGTATGCCCGAAGTTCGAGGTGACCGCCTATTTAATATCTCTTACCTGCTGCATCGTGATGGTGATATAGATGAGCAGAAAAAAATTCATATAACTCCGCATGAGAAAAAAGATTGGGTTATTGATGGTGGTAACAGTATCAAGGTGATCGATACCGATGCAGGGCGAGTTGGTATTTTGATTTGCTATGACAGTGAATTTCCAGAACTGGGCCGTATGATGTCAGAAAAAGATGTACAGATTATATTTGTCCCCTTCTGGACCGATACCAAAAACGGTTACCAGCGAGTACGTCTCTGTTCTCAGGCTCGTGCGATTGAAAATGAGTGTTATGTTGCGATTGGGGGAAGTGTGGGTAACTTGCCCAGAGTCGATAACGTCGATATTCAATATGCTCAATCGGCAGTATTTTCACCTTCAGATATCTTCTTTCCTCATGATGCGACCATTACAGAAGCCAGCCCGAATACTGAAATGATCATTTTTGCCGATGTTGATTTAGACAAACTAAAACAACTGAATACAGAAGGATCAGTAACCAATTTACGTCATCGCCGCATGGACCTATACGGTGCTTTTACTCAACCTAAAACAAAACGTTAAAGATAACTACGCCCTGGCAGAGTAACCGTCAGGGCGAATCTTAATGACTCACGAAATCATTCCACGCCGCACAAAGCTGGATAAGCTGTTAGCTTTTCGTCTAATTCCGCTAATGGGTAAACCAAGGTTTTGGTGGCACCATTATAATTGGTGTAACGCAGCGCCATTTCCTGATTCTGACGCAAATTCGGCAGTAGGGTATTTGTTTGGCCGAACACAAAACCGCGGCTATTTTCCGTCAGACCAAGTCGGATCGGTTTAAATTTTTCCTGATCGAAACGGATCAAAGCGTTCTGGCTACTATTGCCCAGAAAATCATTAACCGCCATAGAAACTGCAATATTTAACCCGGAACAGGTTACTTCTAATAATGTATGTTGCTGGCTGTCAGCCTGGCTGAAGGTCACCGATAATGGAGTACCACTGTCATCATTTTCTACTGCCGTAAACCAGTTCGATACCGATTTTGCTTCTGGCCCATTTTGCGTCTTATCTTTTGTCGGGATTAACGGCATATACTTATCAGCCATGGAAAGCAATTCACTTTGTGACTGGGCACCAAACACTTTCACAATCGGTAAAGCCACATCACCCGGACTGATACAATTTGGCGCTGTCGCTATCTGATAAGCGGTTTGCTGATATAACTGCTGATTTTCCTTGCTACTATCTACACTAAAATCGATATTGATACCATTCTCCACCCGGCTAACTTCCAACAGCGATTTACGTTTTTTGTTATCTACAACCAATGGCAAATAGCGTTCAATTCTTAACTGGCCTTCTGCGATACAAATATTGAGTTTCTGCGGTTCAATCCAACCATTTTGGTTGAGTTCTAGGCTATTTAACGTCGGAATAGTTAACGTTGCAGCAGTATCGATTGCCGATTTATCCACCGTAAAGGCATTCACTTGTGCTGCAAGCAGCGAAAGACCAATAAAAGCTGGTGTTTTAAGACCCATATTTAACCATTCCTATCCAATAACCCTGTTGTGCCCTAGCTTAATTGAACGATAAGTGGGGCGTTGTTCCGTTTGCTTTAATAATTTGAAATTGTACCGTAAAAATATCAACGGCATAGATACAAATCATCAAATCCTGTAGCAAAACTAAGATTGTGATTCCATCTCGGCAGAATCCTCTCCAGCCAAAAGTCATCCTTCCAATGGCATTCGTGGGATATGGCTGTATTTAGATCTGACGTTGCAGTAAAACTCCCTATATACCTTGATTTTTACATTGAACAACAGCAATCCAGTTATCGCTACAGAAGAAAAATAAAGTACAGGAGATCACAAGTACAGATTCAGATCCACCTCATCAATCTGTTGCTCAGTAAGGTAATAAGAAGCGTATTGGCGGTATACGCCACTGGAAAGAAATAGCTTAAACAAGTCTTCATCTAAGTGCTGCTCTTTCACCATTGTAGCCAGTATTTCAATCGCCTGACTCAGAGTTTTGGCCTCTTTATAAGGGCGGTCAGCGGCGGTTAATGCTTCAAAAACATCAGCAATAGCAAGAATCCGTGCTTCGATTGAAAGCTGATCCTTAGTCAATTTTTTCGGGTAGCCGTTACCATCCAATGTTTCATGATGACCGCCGGCAATTTCAGGAACACGAGCCAGTTCCGGCGGGAATGGCAGAGCTTCAAGCATTTGAATCGTCGCGATGATATGTTCATTAATCCGAAAACGATCTTCCTCACACAAAGTTCCGCGCTGAATTTTGAGATTATGGATTTCACCAAGATTACTCTGATAACCGGGGATATCCATTTTAATATCGATACTAAATCGTTGCTCTGGAGGCTGAGGCCACTCAATAATGTGTTCAGGCAAGTCAGCCAGTAGCCGCTCTTCTGCGGGTAAAGATACAGACGGTATAGACTGCAAGCGTTTACTTTCTTGGGGAGATAGACCTAAACGATTATCCAAATGACGAGTCCAGGTTCGCTGGGCAATTTGCTCAATACGAGCCATTTTATCTTCATCCAGGAATTCAGACCCGACATTACATTGTGCGATAAAGGAAAAGTCGCCTTCAATCTCCTGCTTACGTTGTTCCAATTGGTGAAGCAGTTCTTCTCTATTCTCCCCGTTGGCAACGGCCTGCCAATAAAGCAGTTCAGCATCACGCCATAAAATTTCAAAACGTAATCGTACTTCATGAATTCGGTTATAAATCGTTTCCAGTTTGGTTCCCTTATCAATAATATGTTCTGGCGTGGTCACCTTACCGCAGTCATGTAACCAAGCGGCGACCTGGAATTCACGCCGCTGATCATCATCTGCAAATGTAAACTGTTTGAATGCGGGCAAATCACTATTTTCCGCCGATTGTGCCAACATAATCGCCAGTTCAGGGACTCTGGCACAGTGGCCACCAGTATAAGGCGACTTTTCATCGATAGCTCTGGCCACCAGTTTAATGAAACCATCCATCAACTCCCGCTGCCGCTGTTGGTAGTCTTCTATTGATTCAGCCATCGAATAGATAGAGTTAGAGAGATCTTTAATTTCTCGAATCTGACTTGGGATATAGCGAACTTCTTTAAAACGGCGCTGAATAATTTTCTGATTCTCGTCCGCCAACTGCTTAACTGGCGTAATAATCATATTGGAAAACAGGACCAGCACCGGTACGAGTAAAATAATTACCGCAACGGTAAGCCATATCGAAAGATGAACCCTCTCCATGTAAGGCCCTTCAATTACGGCTCTGGGAATAATAATCCCCAGATAACTGCTACTACCCATTAAAGAATCAATCTGGTGAACAAATAGAGTGTAATCAATATCACCAATCATCACACTGTGGGTTATTGCATCCCCTCGCTCGCTTTGTTTCGCCAGTTCAACAAATACAGGATCCGGCACCACTCCGGCATTAATCGCCTGTTCCGCCTTATTGTGAATCGCGTTGCCTAGCCACTTCTGCTCGATCTGTGCCAATTCATCCGTGGTAATTGACTGGATAGCCCGGTTAAGTAACGCATGTAACTGTGGCTGATCATCATGCACCAGAAGACGCAATTGCTGATCAAACTGAATATCAGTCAATTGATTCTGGGCGTACTGTGTCAGACTCGTAAGCTTATAGCGTTCGATGAAATATTGAATGACCCGATAGTTATCAAGCGCGGCGTCAGCCTGACCATTCTGTACCGCTTGTAACGCCTGAAGCGTGTCACCTACAGAATAGATTTTAATCTCAGGAAAATGTGTTTTTACCAAATCTTCCATTGCCCAACCGGCAGGAATGGCCACGCTACCTCGCTGCAGATTCAATTGTGCGAGGCTGGCATTTTTCGGGGATGAATTTAATACCGCAAGTGATGGAATCAAAGTAAGGTAAGAATCCGTAAACAGCCCCCACTCTTTCCTCGGCGTGGTATAAAAAACACTATGGATAATATCCAGCCGCTGCTGATGAAAAAGAGTCACTAGCTCATCCCAGTTATAGCCATTGCTGTATTCCAGACTTAAGCCCAGCTTTTTGCTCAATAGATTAACTAAATCGATCGAATATCCTTGTGGCTGACCACTGTAGGAAAAATCAAACGGCGGCCAGTTACGTTCGTTGGAGACCCGTAAAACACCCAGTTGATCAACATATTGCTGTTCCTGTTGGCTGAGAGGAACGACCTGCTCCAACTCAATATTATCCTGAATATTTGTCCCGTAAGAATGAGCGAAAACTTTGCCGCTGCGATTAAAGATAACAATATTGCTCGCCGATGAGATACGACTCTTCTGTAGATACGATGACAGGGTTTCCAGTGAAATATCCACAGCCATGACACTGTCACTATTATCGATTCTTTGCGCGTAAGTCGTTCCAGGTGACTGAGTGTTATGAAAAATATAGGGTTCAGTCTTGATCGTGGTATCGCTGTTCATTGCATCACGATACCAAGGACGGACATTAGCAAAATACTGACTGGGCTCGCTGTGTTGCCCGGTCAATTCAAACTCCTGATCAAAATAATAGAATTGGCGCTGACGTCCCGAATCGGTATCGTGGATGTGAACGACAAGCCAGCGGTCAATGGGTTTAGCATTCAATGTGACCCGGACTTTATCGCTACTGTCCAGATTAATCAGTTCGTAGAAGTTGCCGTTCTGGTAACCAATATAGATGGCATACAAATACGGCTTTTGCCGCATTGCCTGTGCCATCAACCTGGTTATTGGCCGGATCACCTGTTGGTTATCGATACTTAAATCATCGGAGGCTAACGCCAGCAGCTTGGCTAAATCACTACTTTCGATATCGAGGGACTGAATCTGCTCACTCACTCGTCGTGCCGTTGATTCAAACAACAGGCTCGCCGATTGCTTAGCCAGTGACTGACTAAAATAATATTGCAGCGACAGAGCTACGGAGATGATCAGCAGAGATAATACGGCAAACAGTGAGATAACCGTCAGCTTCATGCTGAATGTGGCGTGCTTTATTTTTTGAATCATAGCCAACCTGATCAGAACGAACGTCTGTTTATTAAACAATAGGAGACTATCTTAAACTTGCAACAATTCTCATAGTTACATCATAGCCTTTGAATACAGATCAAATGCTAATAAACAAAAAGCGCCATAAAAAAAGGCTAATGATTAACCCTGACGAGAATATTCTGCCGCCTGACGGAATTGTTCATCACTCGGCCGTACGCCTGTGTACATGACAAACTGTTCCACAGCCTGAATCGCGAAAACGTCACTCCCAAGGATAACTTGCTTGTTTTTTTGCTGAGCCAGCTTCACCAATGGCGTTTGTGCTGGCAGGGCGACCACTTCAAAAATCACGTCTGCAACATCGACCTGTGCCTCACTGAACGAAAGCAGATCCTTTGTATCAACTCCCGCCATACCTTGCGGTGTGGCATTGATTAATAATTTAGCTGGCTTATCACCCAACTCTGCAACCCATTCAAAACCACACAACTGAGCTAATTGCTTCCCTTTTTGCTGATTCCGCGCCACGATATAACCCTGTTTAAAACCCAAGTCTCGCAAAGCACAAGCGACCGCTTTCGCCATACCGCCACTACCCAGAAGAGCAAATGGGGTTGATGGATCAATCTGATTGTTTTGAATCAGTTCATAGATAGCGATGTAATCAGTATTGTAGGCTTTTAAGTACCCATCGGTATTTACAATGGTATTCACTGAATCGATCGCTTTAGCCGATTCATCCAGTTCATCTACAAACGGGATGCAGGTTTCTTTAAATGGCATAGAAACCCCACAGCCACGAATTCCCAAGGCACGGATGCCTTTCACTGCCGCTTCAATATCGGTAGTGGTGAAAGCTTTGTAAGCGTAATTTAAATCAAGTAGGTGATAGAGATAATTATGAAAACGGGTACCAAAGTTACTCGGCTTTGCTGCGAGTGAAATGCATAAGGTCGTATCTTTGTTTAAATCCAGGGCCATACTAGTACTCCATGAAAAAGGGGAGTCTCCTAAAGCGGCTCCCCATTGCAATGATGCTTAGATACTCAATTAGTTGAACACCCTAACCGATTTATCCTTGAATGTCAGGGTAAAAACACATTACTTTTCTGCCGGCCATAACCAGGCGGCACCACGTACACCGCTGGAATCGCCATGTACTGCTTTGCGAATCGGGGTATGGCACTCATTACCAAACACATATTCTGGCAAGAGTTTAGGTACATTAGTGTAGAGACGCTCGATGTTACACACACCACCAGCAAAAACCACCACGTCAGGATCAAGCACATTGATATAGCCCGCCAGTGATTTAGCCAGACGCCGCTCATAGGCTTCAATACTTGCGGTAGCCGTTGCATCTCCCTTCTCAGCGAGCTCTGCAATCTCTTTACCGGTCAGGCGATTTCCAGTCCTGCGCGTGTAGTCACCACATAACCCTGTGCCGGAAACAAACTGTTCGATACAACCGTTTTTTCCGCAATAGCATGGGTTCTGTTCAGCAAAATGTCGCTCTTCAGCGTCCGGCCACGGCATAAAATTATGCCCCCATTCGCCACCAATCCCATTGCCTCCGGCATGCGGCACACCACCGATCACCACGCCAGAACCGGCACCAGTACCTAAAATTAGCGCAACAACGACGTGTTTACCCGCACCGGCACCATCGGTCGCTTCTGAAACCGCCATACAGTTGGCGTCATTCGCAATACGCACTTCACGACCCAACAATTCAGAAATATCTTTATCTAAAGGCTGACCATTTAACCAAACTGAGTTGGCATTTTTTACCAAACCGCTGAAAGGTGAAATAGTGCCGGGAATCCCCATCCCCACGGTTCCCGTCTCACCGGTCGCCTGCTCCGCATCATCCACCAGCCCTTTAATCGCTTTTAACGTTTCTTGGTATGAACCACGCGGAGTGGCTACTCGCTTACGAAACAGCTCTTCACCGCTATCGGACAGTGCAATTACCTCAATTTTGGTACCACCTAAATCAATGCCTATACGCATGTATTACTCCTGAATTATTCTTGTTAGCAATGTCGATTGTGCATAACTTAGCAGTGAAAAACTGTGCCGAACCTCATGCTGAAATGATTCAGCTCTGATCTTGTTCAAGAATATCCAAAATTTCTTCAATCTCTCCGCCAGAAAATGCCAGGTAGTCTGCAGCAGCCACATTCTCCCTTAGCTGCTGAGGTGAACTGGCGCCAATCAAAACCGAACTGACTCGTTCGTCGTCTAGTAGCCAGGCTAATGCCATTTGCGACAGCGACTGGCCACGTTGATTGGCAATATCGGCTAAGGCCTCAATTTTGTCCTGATACTGTTCTACCAACTGAGGATTAAGGTAGGAACGTGGATTGCTGGCCCGGGAGCCATCCGGAACACCATTGAGATATTTTTCGGTCAACAATCCCTGAGCCAACGGAGAAAAGGCGATCATGCCAACTCCGGCATTTCCCAGAGTATCCAATAGCCCCTCTTCTACCGTACGGTCAAACATCGAATAACGCGCCTGATGAATTAAACACGGCGTACCAAGGTCATTGAGAATTGCCAGAGCCTGTTTGGTCTGCTGCGGAGAATAATTAGAAAGTCCGATATAGAGGGCCTTACCCTGCCGTACCAGTAGATCGAGCGTAGACATTGTCTCTTCCATTGGCGTATCCGGGTCAGGTTTATGGTGATAAAAGATATCTACATAATCGAGATTCATTCGTTTTAACGACTGATTGAGGCTGGAAACCAGATATTTGCGGCTGCCGCCAACGCCATAAGGTCCAGGCCACATATCGTATCCGGCTTTGCTTGAGATAATCATTTCATCACGATAGCGAGTGAAATCCTGGGTCAGAATACGGCCAAACGTCTCTTCTGCAGCACCATACGGAGGGCCGTAGTTGTTGGCTAAGTCAAAATGAGTGATTCCGAGATCAAAGGCTTCACGCACAATATTCCGAGCATTAGCGTGCGAATCGTACTGGCCGAAGTTATGCCACAACCCCAACGATAATGCCGGTAAACGTAAACCACTGTTACCACAATAACGGTATGGCATCGACTGATAACGCTGCTCGTCGGCAACATAAGGGGAAAACGGGGCATGATCATTGATGTTCATCTGAAGCTCTCAACCTTAAATAATTTATTAGTGAAGTAACTATCTCTTTCCTTTCAAAAAATAGCCATAGATAACTTGCAATTTCTGGCGATGTGACCCAAATTTTTAGTTATTTGCAGTTCATAATGCTCACTACTACAACGTTCATTTGGTATCACTATGACGATTAAAAAAACCTTTTTATTAATCATACTGCTCCTGGTTTCTGTGCTGGGCATTGGTGGTAGCATGATCACAATACAGAATCAGGAAATACTGGCCGAAGCCCGTACTCTGGAAAACAATTCGATTCCAATTCTAAACCGGGCACATGAACTGAAACTGGCTGTCGTCCAGGTACAGCAATGGCTAACAGATATCAGTGCTACCCGAGCTCAGGATGGGTTAGATGACGGTTTTGCCGAGGCAGAGGAAAATGCACAGAAATTCAGAAAGCTGATTAGCGAACTCTCCTCTTTAGATCCTGATCATACCGTTCGCTATAAAGCAATGTTGCCAACCTTTGAAGCCTACTATCAGGCAGGAAAAGAGATGGCACAGGCTTACATTGCCGACGGCCCGGCTGCTGGTAACCAAACCATGAAAGAATTTGATACTGTTGCCGCCAAGATGGCCGATAGTGTTAATCTGTTCCTCGACAATATCGAGCAGGAAACTAACCGGGCTCTCACGGTACTGGATCGTTCAACGACATCTATCCTCACGCTTTCTATTGCCGTTTTTGTTGTGGTATTTCTGGTGGTGATCGGTTTGTATCTGATCATGTCCGGTGCGGTTAAATCCCTTTCCGATATTGCCAGTGCAGTTGAAGAGATCGCACGCGGCAACTTAACCCAACAGATTAAGACCAATAAAACAGGAGAAATTGGTCAGTTGTATCAACACCTGGAAAAAATGCGTACCGAACTACAACGTATGGTGCAGCAGATTAATGCAGCGGTAGGCACACTGAAGAACGAGGCAAATCAACTTTCATCACTAAGTAACGAAACCAATGCGCATGTTCAGTCGCAACAAATCGATATTGAACAAATAGCGACCGCTATTAATCAAATGTCAGCCACCACCGCTGATGTCGCGCAAAATACCACTCATGTGGCCTTGGCGTCGGATGAGGTGATGCAAAAAGAAGCCGATGGCATCGTGATTTTGCAGCAAAACATCTCTTCTATCAGAGAGCTGATCACGGCCGTCAATGACACTACCAAAGATGTGCAGATCCTGCGGGAAAAAAGTAATGAGATCGATGGCGTATTAACGGTCATCTGGGATATTACCGAACAAACCAATCTGCTCGCGCTCAATGCCGCAATCGAAGCCGCGCGAGCCGGTGAAGCAGGGCGAGGCTTTGCTGTCGTAGCCGATGAAGTGCGCGGACTAGCACACCGGGTACAAAATTCAGCCTCAGAAATCCAGAGTATGATTTCAGCAATTCAGGATGCGGCAACTTCCGTCAACGAACATATTCGAATCAGTGCCAACAAAGCAGAAGCCACCGGAGAACTGTCGGAAAAGACTCAGGGAGTCTTCGACGGTATTTCCAGCGCAATAGAGAAAATCGATATGATGATGGCGCAGATCTCCACCTCATCGGAAGAACAGAGTCAGGTCAGTGAAGATATCAACAACAAAATCTGGAGTATCAATCAGGTATCGGTGAAATCGAGCACTAATTCACAAAAACTTTCGGATGCCAGCCAGGATGTGGCGAAATCGGCCAACTTCCTGAGTGAACTGACCAATCGCTTTAAAATCTGAACCATAATGGGTTAAGTTGCCGAGTCAGGCGTCAATGACCAAGTGTATAAGTATCAAAGGGGTTAATTTCCCGATACGCCTTAGGACTCATTTGTGCATTGCGCTTAAAGAAACGCGAAAAATAAGCCGGGTCTTCAAAGCCAAGCTGGTAAGCAATCTGATCAATATTGGCCTGGGTATAGAGTAACTTGCGTTTCGCTTCGATAAACACCCGATCATTGATAAAGCGCTTGGCCGACATCTCTTTATGTTGTTGGCACAAGCGATTAAGGGTAGAAACCGATAGCCCCATCGCCTCCGCATACTGTTCAACATGCCACTGCTGACGAAAATGCTGCTCAATCAACTGGCAGAATTTAGCAAATTTTGAGTCCTGACTTCCGGCTTTCTCTAACTGCCCTTGACGCTCAATTTCCCGGTACAGGGTCATTAACACCATTTTGACCAACCACTCGATAACAAAATGTTTTCCGGGACGATATGCACAAAACTCACCATAGATATCCTGCAACTGGCGTAGCAACTGCACATCAAAAACCGAATCCGGAACAAAAGTGACCACATGGGCCTGACTGGTCACTTTCAGTAAGTATTCCATCGCTCGCGACTGCATCGACTGATTAATCAAAGGTTCTGCAACGGTTAATACAAACCCTTCAGCCCCCGGCGTAAATTCAAAACCGTGCACCACGTTAGCCGCCACGATAACCGCACTATGTGAAGCCACCGACAACTGCTGATTATCCAGAAGAACCCGCGCCCCACCCTGGCGAATAAACACCATCTGGAACAATTTCCCGTGTCGATGAGAACGTATCCTCCACGCCTCCTTGGCACTGCGTTTAGCAATGGATTCGATATGAACAAATTCGGAATCAATATCGCCGCTAGCCTCTCCATAGAGATTAAATTTAGGAATCGAGTTGTGTTGGTCATCCATCATAAAACGCCTTATTTGACGAAAAAGTACAAGAATACGCTCAGGAAGTGAATTCGGAATTCACTACTAATCATAGACTATAAGGACATACCCGGCATGGGTAACTATTCCAATAACGAATGCTCATCGTCACTGAAGTTATGACTTCAGCAGCGGAGAAAGTAGAGAGGTCAAATCATGCAACATATCAAAACTCAGGTAGCAATCATCGGCGCAGGCCCATCAGGACTACTGCTGGGTCAGTTATTAGCCAAGCAGGGAATTGATAATATTATTGTTGAACGCACCAGCGCCGAACATGTTTTGTCTCGCATCCGTGCCGGAATTCTTGAGCAAGGCTTTGTGGATTTAGTTGAAGAAGCTGGCTGTGCAGCACGTATGGTTGCCGAAGGTCATATACATGAAGGGTTTGCTATCAGCGAAGGCGGCAGAATGCATCGGATTGATATGGCCGCACTGACTGGCGGTAAGGCGGTGACCTGTTATGGACAGACAGAAATTACCCGCGATCTGATGGAAGCCCGTGAGCACTCCGGCCTGACCACTTTTTACAATTCTCCGGTAGCAGCAATTGAAGGTGTTGATGGAGATTCACCGACGATTAATTTTTCACATGAAGGTAAAGAATATCAGCTAAGTTGTGATTTTGTGGCCGGCTGTGACGGTTTCCATGGTGTTTCCCGCCCGACCATTCCCACCAGCGTACGCAAAGAGTATGAACGAATTTATCCATTTGGCTGGTTAGGCTTAATGAGCGATACCCCGCCGGTCAGCGATGAATTGATCTACTGTAAAAACCCGCGTGGTTTTGCCTTAGCCAGTCAGCGCTCAGCGACCCGTTCACGCTATTACCTTCAGGTCCCATTGACCGATACAGTGGAAGAGTGGGATGACCAGCGCTTCTGGGATGAATTAAAACTGCGTTTACCACAAGAGTGTGCTGACGCACTGGTAACAGGCCCAAGCATCGAGAAAAGCATCGTGCCGCTACGTTCATTTGTCTGTGAACCGATGCAATATGGTCGTCTGTTTCTGGTCGGTGATGCCGCGCATATCGTACCGCCAACCGGAGCAAAAGGACTTAACCTGGCCGCTTCAGACGTTGCTACCCTGTATAAAATTATGACCCGGGTTTATAAACAGGATGACATGGAGTGTACTCAGCAATATTCAGACATCTGCCTGCGTCGGGTATGGCACGGTGAGCGCTTCTCCTGGTGGATGACCAATATGCTACATAACTTCGATGAAGTGAAAATCGATAACACCGATACCACTATTTTTGCCAAGCTGATGGCCTCTGAGCTGGATTACTTTGTCTCAACTTCAAACGGGCAAAAGACCATCGCAGAACAGTACGTTGGGCTGGATTATGAAGATTTAAAATGATGCCACCAGGCTGTGCATATAAGTTCACCAGTCCCAGCGAATCATAGCAAAAAGCGAAGTGGTCGGCATCTGGCCAAACAGGCTGGCAGAAGAACCATCAAAATGCTGAAGGCTGGTGCTCAGTTGCCAGTTTTCAGCCAGAGAATAACTGTCAGTAACACTCAGATAAAAAGAATCATCCTGATAATAAATCAGCGCCAGACTGGCTCGGTTTAATTCTGTTAGATCAACTCCCACTTCGGCATACAGAGTAAATTGAGTAAAGCTTAAAGTGCGGGCACTTAATGGCTGAGTTAAGTATCCTACCGAGCTACTGGCGGCATAGGGTTTTGATATATGGAGCAGTCCGGATCTGAAATTCCAGTTACGTGCACTATCGAGCAGATAGTCTACTTCCAGACTGGATGCCGTCGTCTTATCTGTTACCCGCTGGGTGTTTTCCAGAGGATCAAAATAACTAATCTCACCGCGCACTCCGGCATCAAACAGCGATCCGGCAAAGCCTACCCCGGCCACCTGATCATAAGCGGATTTTCCACCAATAAGCTGCACATCCCAGGCGTTATGGTTGAAATAATAACGCAACGCATAGCGACTTAAATCTTCCTCTTGTGCCGGGCTGAATACCCCTTCGATTCCACTGGCGTAATCCAATGTATGACTGACTAAAAGCGCATCCGTACCGGGCCGCTCTGCATAATCCGTTTCGTATATCGAATAAGTATTAAAGATATCGTTAGGATTCCAGATGGTGGTCATTCCCCAGTTAATCCGCGAACGCCCGGCCCTAATCAGCCACTCCTGTTGTTGCCAGGTGAGATACAACCGATCAATCTGGCTGTTGGCGATCGCCGTATCCTCTTCCATCCAGTTGGTTGAGAGATTGACAAAGCCACTATCACGCCCGAACCAATCCGCATAACCAGCCGTTTCTACACTCCGGCCCTGAAGAATCCGATTACGTAATCCAGTATTAAAACGCCATTCAGAATTAAAGCGGTATTCGTAATTCACTCTTTGCTGCAGCACCTGATCAAGCGAGTCACTCTGATTTTCAAGCAGATAGCCGTTAAGACGATAGGTAATATAGCCATCCAGATCCGAACGGCTTTGTGCTGCCAGGCCAGGAATTTCGGCCTGAACACCATAACTCAACCCCAGCAGGAGTCCGGCAACCGAGACGGATCGTTTAATCATTATCCTGCGCCATATCCTCACCACTGCGATCGGCCGCCAGACGACCATCTTCGAAGACAATGACACGTCTGGCGCGCTTAATTACCCGCGGATCATGAGTAGAAAAAATAAACGTGGTACCTTCAGTTTCATTGAGCTGTTGCATAATATTGAGCAGTTCAGCGGTACTTTTAGCATCCAGATTGGCGGTCGGTTCGTCTGCCATCACAAAGCGTGGCCGCGATGCCAGAGCACGTGCAACCGCCACCCGTTGCTGTTGCCCGCCAGATAATTTATTCGGCCGCTTATGTTGCTGTTCACTCAAACCAACCCGTTCCAGTAGCTGTTGAGACCGATCGCGGCATTCCTGTTCACTGATACCCTGCAACTGCATAACAAATTCAACATTCTCTAATGCAGTGAGAACCGGCAGTAGGCTGTAGTCCTGAAAGATAAAGCCGATATGATCGCGGCGAAAAGCTATCCGCTGCTTTTCCGGCAGCGAGCAGATATCACAACCATCGATATACACTTCACCGGAAGTCGGATTATCAATTCCCCCCAGCATATTGAGCAAAGTGGTTTTGCCGGAACCCGACGGCCCCATAATGGCGACAAATTCACCCTGTTCAATAGTCAGGTTAAGTTCACGTACTGCATGAACCGGGAAGTCGGAATCAGGATTGTAGATTTTAGACAGATTACGAATTTCAATACTCATCTTCCTATACCCATCAATGTTTCTCCGCCATCGCCTGTGCCGGGTGCTGTTTAAGAATCTGCCGCGCCGGATAGAGTGCGGCGATCACCGCAGTCAGCGTGACGGTAATAAAAATCGACACATATTCCGTTACTGAAACTCTGGGATACAACACGGTATCCAGCCCATAAGCCCCCAGACCTTCTGCCATCGAACCGAGCGGTAATCCGGTTAGCTGCAACAGCGCCATCATGACCATACAACTGAGCAGGCCCAGCGTTGCACCGCAGATTCCCAGCCAGGCACTTTCCAGCAGGATAAGCTGTAAAATCTTATGTTTCTGCATTCCGACCGCCATCAACACACCAAATTCCTGAGTTCGTTCAAAGACCGACATCAGCATCACATTGATAATGCCAAACCCCATTGCCAGCAAAAAAATACCCAACATTATTGCACTGCTAACCCCCATCGTAGCCAGCATCGAGGCAAGCAACGGTTGCACCTGGGTCCAGTCTCTGACTCGATTTTCAGTTGTAGTGTAACCGGCAATTTTATCGCGTAACTGGATCACCGGCTGACGATCATCGGCATTCTGCTTGCCCGCCATCAGAATCGCAATTTCATGCACGCCACTCATCCCGGCTATTTTGCGCAAATCGTCAATTCGCACATAAACATTGCCATCATCAAAACTGGTGGAAGGTGATTTAAAAATACCTCTGACTCGGAAAGCAGCTCCGGTGACGTCACCCGCCCCATCAGTAAACGTCAGCACTGCTTTAGAGCCTACTCTGAGTTTTAGCCGGTGGGCCATTTTTGCTGAAATCAATATCGGTCGTTTGTGTTCGACAGATAACCACTCACCCTCGATAATGTGTGTCGATAACGGCGTCAATCTGGCTTCCGCGTCAAGATCAATACCATTGATTCTAACTCCTCGGCTGCTGTGAGCCGAACCTATCATGCCATCAACTAAAAAACGCGCCGATAACGCCTGAATATGCGGATCGGAATTGAGCTGTTGTAGAAGCTGCGGGGCATTCACGATGGTGTCGTTAATATCCGGATTATCCAGATAACGCTGGTTATGTATCTGAACATGACTGATTTGCCAGGCAATCGCATTGTGCACCATGTTGTCGACCATACCTGACATAAAGCCGAGCATCGCAACAATGCCCATAAGACCAAACACCATGGCCCCGAGCATGATTCCAGTGCGTAGCTTATTGCGCCACAGATTTCTCCAGGCCAACTTAACCAGCATGTGCACCTCCTTTGAGGCCATCCGCGAGATTGAAGTGGAAAATGCGGATTAGCGGGTAAATCAGACTGAGCACCAGCAAGATCAACACTACCATAATTTGGTTAACGAAAATGGACGGGAGAATCAGGACCGGAAGAACCGGATCAAAACCGGATTCAATCATCATTTGCGCTGCATCACCGGTCATTTCAATAGGGTTGAAATAGAGATAAGTCAGCACAGGTGCTGCAATGGTGAGCCCGAGAAGAATACCTAGCGCAGCGATAAACAGCGACTCAATCGCCACCATCTGTAACAGCCGGATACGCAACATACCGGTTGCGAGCATTACCGAGAACTCTCGCTGCCGTTCAAGCGTCATCATGGTAATCGTGGCAAACAGACCGAAACCAACCACGCCGTAAAGTATATAAAGCATAAACATGCCACTGATCTTATCCATCGTGATTTGCTGAGACATCTCCGGTGCCAGATCTTCCCAGCCCCGCACATTAACGCTTTGGCCGTAACTTGCTTGCAGCGCTACTTCAACCTCAGCAACGCTGCTCAGTTGCCGGGTATGCAATACCCAGGCGGTCACCTGTTCTCCAGTTGAATAAAGGTTCTGTGCCAACTTGAGTGGCAAATAAACCAGTTGGCTATCTAACTGAGGTACAGGAAAATGTAAGATGCCTTTTACCGGATAGAGCCCCGCTGCGGTCTGGCCACGGTAGCCTTGGCCATAGAGTACGATTTCATCTCCAACGGATAACTGCAAATAGTGCGCTAGGCGCTCACCGATCAATACCTGCTGGTCATCTTGCGCGAGAAATTCACCGGCAATAATTTTATTGGCTAAACCCGAGTAATCCTGCTCCAGCTCTGGCTCTGCACCAATCACCATCACCCCCTTGGAACGTTCCCCCGCCGAAGCCAGAGCAAACGACTCAAGACGAGGAAGATGATGAGAAATTTCGGGCTGTTGTATGACCGGGCGAATAAATGCTTCACTCATCGGCAGCAAATCATTAATACTCAGGCTTTCGGCATAATCTGGATGCTGTAGCTGGATGAGGCCCGAATAAAAACGCGCCGCATGATCGATACTGATGGAATAACTGCCTTCCTGCATCGAACGGGTCAATACTGAGAGAAACAGCGCCAACGCCAGCGCCCCTGCGGTGAGAAAAGTACGCCGTTTTTGTCGCCAGATATTTCGCCACGCCAGTGTCAGCAACATCGATCAATCCCTCAGCTGTTTCATCTGATCCAGAGAGAAAAATTCTTCATCAATCGCAAAATCGAACTGTGCATCATGGGTAATAAATTCGGTTTTATAGCCGGGTTTATCGGCAGGGATCATCTCCATCCGGGTCGCCAGCAAGCGCCCGCCCATTTTGCGTACATCAAAGGTTTGCATGGTGTTGATCAGCTCTTCGAATTCATCGTAAAACTCAACCTTACGTTGCAGGTAGTTTTTTTTAGATATCCATAAACGAACCCGGCTCCAGACAACGGGTGCATCCGGCTTAGCAATCGCATCAATCACATAGGTCGCTTCACCATCAAAAATCTCGTCATGCACCATTTTATGCCTATAGTCGACCACGATAGAGGACTGATTAATTAAATCGTCATTGGTAAAGTCAGACCCCATCCACGACTGGCTAAGCATAGACGGCGCGATTTTAATCACCCGCTCGATCGCCGGAACCCAGTTCCACATTTCCCGGTAACGCTTGAGCGATACCATACCTCGGTCTTTGGCCGGATCCGTTACCAGCACCAGCGAAAAATCGCGCTGCTTGGTCCAGCTTTTCATGCTCATACTCCGGGTCCATTCCGGGCGAATAATATTCATCGTCGCCACAGAATAACTGGATTCACCACGCATCTGTTGGTCGGATTTTGTGACAATTTCACTGGCCGTTTCGGCCTTAACGAAATATGTGGGAAGCAGAAGAATCAGCAACAACGCTACAAATTGTAATTTCATGATGCTTCCTTAATGAAAGCGAATAGTTAATTACTTTAACTGTAGCCAAAGTCCACCTAACTTTTTAGATAATAACTTAGAAAATGAGAGGTTTTCCCGTTAGTTAACCACTATAATGAATTCGATTGCAGTACAGGGAGATATGCATGAATTTAAAGCCGCGACTGATGTTATTAACAGCGACTGTATTTATTGTCACCGCCATCGCGGTTTCTTGGACATTCCGACCTCTGGCCGAAGCCATTATCGAGCAATGGGCCCCCCGTTTTATTATTAAACAAGCACTGTATGACAAAAGCCGCACGTTACAACCCATCCTGCGTGAATTAGCACTATCAAAACAATTAGCAAGTTCTGGGGCAATCAAAGCCTGGGCACATGATCCAAATAATCCAACCCTTAAAGCCCTTGCATTTGAAGAACTGGAAAGCTATCGACAGAATTTCCAGGACAAAAGCTACTTTGTTGCTTTGCTCGATAACGGGCATTACTTTCATAACAATGCGAACAACGAATTTTTAGGTAATGAGTACCGCTATACACTTGACCCAAGTAAGCCCGAAGACAGTTGGTTTTATAACCTTATCGAGCAACGACGTGATATTCATATCAATGTCAATCCCGATGTTACCCTAGGCATTACAAAACTGTGGATAGATGTGTTAATCAGAGATGGCGACCAGATACTGGGTATAGTCGGTACCGGCCTGGACTTGACGAAATTCTTAGGCCATGTCATTCAGGAATCCGATCCGGGAATTGGCAGCCTATTTGTTGATCACGCGGGAGCGATTCAACTCCATCGCGATGAAGCTCTTATCGATTTTGGTTCAGTGTCAAAGTTGGCCGATAACCATAAAACTATCGATCTGGTCTTTGAACAAAAAGATACCCAACAAAAGATTTATCGTGCAATGAAAGAGTTGGAAAGAGGCGATAAACAGATCAGTACGGTATTTATTACTAATCATGGTGAGCGACATCTAGTTGGTATTGTCTATTTGCCGGAAATTGACTGGTACGAAATTACCGTCATCGAACTGGGTTCGCTTCTTCCTCTTTCTCATTTTTCTAAAATGATCATCATGTTTGTTGGTGCATTATTGATCGCATTAGCATTGCTTAATCTAATCTTAAATCGTTTGATTCTAAAACCAATTGCTCAATTAGATACAGCTATGGTTCTGTTTGAACAAGGAAAAAATCCAGCAACAGAAATGAACCTCACCGGACATGGGGAGCTTCACCGTCTTGCAAACCACTTTATGCAAATGGCAGAGAGTGTTCACGAATCGAAACGCGATTTGGAGCAAAAAGTACATGAACGTACTGTTGATCTGGAGCGTTTGGCAAAAATCGACCCTTTGACAGAGCTGTATAACCGCAGAGGCATGACAGAACAACTCGAAGCCAATCTGAATCGAGCACAACGGGAACACACTACCATTGGGATATTATGGATCGACGTCGATCACTTCAAAGAGATCAATGATACCCTTGGCCATGCCACCGGGGATGAGGCACTGAAAATCGTGGCACGAATGATAAAAGATACTATCCGGTCCTATGATTTAGCCGCCCGTTGGGGAGGTGATGAGTTTCTAGTGCTCTCTTTCGTCTCCGATAATATAGCATTAGAGCACTTTGCCAACCGGCTACGCTCGGCAATCGCTAACTATGCTTTTCCGTTTCAAGGTGTATCCGTGACGGTGAGCGTTGGATGTGTGCTCTCGGATGATACCCATCAGTTGGATACCCTTTTGCATCATGCAGATAGGGCACTTTACCAGGCTAAAAATAGTGGCCGTGACTGTATTGCCATGTATACTTCGGATTAATACATGGCAAAAGTATCAAGCCAGCATTTTATGTTGCTCCGGATATAAATTAGCAAAATCACACAATGGGAACACCTGATTACCAGGAACTGGCATGTGGAAAAAATAGCCTTGAGCGACATCACAGCCGAGGGATAATAGATAATTTACCTGTTCCTTGGTTTCAACACCTTCAGCAACAACTGACAACCCCAGATTATGCCCAAGCTCGACAATCGATTTAACAATTGCTTGTTCATGAGTATCGACCGTAATTTCTTTTATAAAAGAGCGGTCAATTTTCAGACTATTGGCTCTGAGTCTATTCAGGTAAGAGAGCGATGAATAACCTGTGCCGAAGTCATCAATCGCGATGCTGAATCCGACCGCTTTCAATCTGGCAAAAAGCTCAATAATTTTATCTGGATCACTGATTAACAAGGATTCAGTAACTTCGAGCTCAATTTGATTTGGTGAAATATTTTCGCTTTCAAGAATGGCGATTATATGGTTATAAAAGTTACTGGTTTCGATTTGTTGTACCGATATATTAATCGCAATCCGCCCGTTAAATGACTTCCGGCTTCTTTTCCAAAGATTTAACTGCGCACAAACCGCTTTTATCAACCAATTACCTATTTCATTCATCATTTTATACTTTTCAGCAACCGGAATAAATTCAGCCGGACTGACGAGACCCAGCTCCGGATCATTCCATCGAAGTAGGGCTTCCATACCATCCATATGCCCTGTTTTTAGGGAGATCTTAGGCTGATATACCAAAGAGAGTTGGTGCTCAGTTATAGCTAAGTTGAGTTTTCTGCTCAATTCAAATTCACGGATATATTTAGACCCGATATCACTGGTATAAGGGCTATAATAGAGACCAAGGTTTTTACCGTTATACATCGCCAGATCCGCTCTTGATAGTAGTTCGGTCAGCGTTGTGCCATCGGTTGGCCAAATAGCGGAGCCAATGCTGGCACTAAGGAAATGTTCTTTACCATCAATCATGAGCGGTGTATCAAAAGAGTTAACTATTTTTTTTGCGAGATACTCCGTGCTACATTTGCTCACCCCACAGTGCACCACAACGAATTCATCACCGCCAACTCTTGCGACAAAATCACCCGGATAAACGATTTTGTTCAAACGTTGGGCTACTATCTTTAACGCTTTATCGCCAACCGGATGACCATAGATATCATTAATTTTCTTAAATCGATTCAGATCCACAAACAAAATCGCAAATCCGTTGTCATCTCTAGCTACTTCGTTCGCCATACGACGAGCTCGTTCCACAAAATAAGATCGGCTATGAACCCCGGTCAAACTATCAAAATAACTCAGTTTCTGAACCGCCTCTTCTGCCTCGATCTGAGCAGTGATATCTTGCTTTTCACCAAGATAACAGATGATATCACCCTTAATATTGGTGATCGGTGTAATCGTTACGTCCTCAATATATTCAATACCATCAGGACGTACATTTACGAATCGTCCCTTCCATATCGCTTTGGACTTTAAGGTACAGAACATATCCCGATACACTTCCCGCGGTGTTTTATTGGAACCTAAAATTTTCGGGTCTTTGCCCAGCACTTCGCTGGATTGATACCCACTTACCTGCTCAAACTTCTTATTTACATAAATAATTCGCTTATTATCGTCAGTAATAACCACAGAATTAGCGCTCTGATTGACGATAGAAAAATACAACAAATACTTTTCTTCTAAAGTCATTCCCGCAATATTGCAATGCCGAATAAATGAGGTCTGCAACGAGGGAATGAGCTCTATTTTTCCTCGGACAACGTCCAAAAGCCGTGACTTAAAAGATACATTTTTATCGTCAGAGATTTTCATACAAACCCCTTATATTGTTAGTCAACACAATGCCGTTCTTGTATTTTTATAAATTGGCGGCACCTTAATTCACAGGCCTTAAGCCCTGTAATCAAACTCTGAATTCTGTAACCAGTTGGTTAAGCTTTTCTGCTAAACGAGCTATTTCAGCACTGGTACTTCGCATCTGGTTTGCCGCCACTGAGTTTTCTTCTGCGATCTGCTTGACGTTAACTACGTTTTCATCATAGCAGATCCTAATTTTATTTTATTTTCATTCTAAAACCGTGTTGGCATTTTTGAATGTACAGGCAACGATGAGTGCACCTGAATCAGAATATTTCAGTCATGATACTCAACTGAAGAAACTAACACTTCATTTTGTGAAGCATATCACTGAAACAAAGTGTACTGCAAACGATCTCTTAGTGAAAAAAGTATCGTAAGAATTGACTTAGCTACATGTTTTTTATTTAAATTTACCACCACAACATGTGGTTGTGTTTTAAGTGTGCAAAAATGCAATATAAGAATTCAATTGAAAGCAGAGGCTTAAAAATGCCCGGGAATCGGCATCTGACAATAACGGCACTCACCCTGCTCATTGAGTCTGTATTGTAGAATCTGATAGCGATGGCGCCGAATCACCACCTGATGACAATGCGGGCAATAGGTGCTTTCCGTATCGTCACTCACCAGATTGCCGGTATAGACAAACTGCAGTCCCTGATCACGCGCAATATGGCGTGCCTGCAGTAAAGATTCCAGCGAAGTACGAGGAGTGTCCAACATCTTAAAGTCTGGGTGAAAGGCACTAAAATGTAACGGAACCTCCGCGCCCAGATTCTCCACAATCCAGCGCGATAACTGTTCCAATTCCAGAGGTGAATCGTTGTACCCGGGGATAATCAAGGTGGTAATTTCCAGCCATACATCCGTTTCGTGCTTTAAATAGAGCAAAGTATCCAGAACCGGAGCCAGAGAACCGCTGCATACTTTACGATAAAAACTATCGCTCATCGCTTTAAAGTCGATATTCGCCGCATCAATGTGCTGGTAGAACTCCGCCCGAGGTTGTGGGCACATATAACCAGCACTGACCGCAACAGTTTTAATCCCCAGTTCATGGCAGGCAATAGCAGTATCGCGAGCATATTCAAAGAAGATTACCGGGTCGTTATAGGTAAAGGCCACACTGCGACACTGATGCTGTACCGCCAATCGGGCAATAAATTCTGGTGTCGCTTGTACATTAAGAATGTCACGCTCGCGGGATTTGCTAATGTTCCAGTTCTGGCAAAATTTACAACCGAGGTTACATCCCTCAGTGCCAAACGACAGCACTGTACTCGCCGGGTAAAAATGGTTGAGTGGCTTTTTTTCGATTGGGTCTACCGCAAAACCACTGACTCGCCCATAGCTGGTCAGAACAATTTTTCCCTCATAAGCTTCGCGGATATAACAAGCCCCTTTCTTGCCATCTCGCAACGCACATTGCCGTGGGCAAACATCACAGACCACTCTTCCATCATCAAGAAGATGCCAATAATCGGTAGGAAATTTATCGCCTAATCTACTCATTTTTCATCGCCAACAAATTTCAAGCTCTATACTCAATAATAGTGCAAATATGAAACAAGGTTGATTTATGACTATTCGCCCACCCGCGGTCGCCGGCCAGTTTTACTCCGATGATCCAATCCGACTGAGAAATCAGCTTGAATCTTGGCTCTCAACCACACCCCCCTCTGTAGAGAACCAAGCCGTGGGCGCTATCCGGGCGGTAATTGTCCCTCATGCCGGTTATATCTACTCCGGAGAAACAGCAGCAAAAGCTTACGCGCTCATCAGGCTACAACAGCACGCCTTCAACAAGGTAATTCTTATTGGCCCGTCACATCACTATTATTTTGATGGATGTGCATTTCCAGAAAGTGATCAATTTAGTTCACCACTAGGTAGCGTCACAGTTTGCGCTGAGGATCGGCAAGCACTAGAAAATCATCCGTTGGTTATTTTTTCCGACCAGGCACACCGAACCGAGCACAGCCTGGAAGTGCAACTGCCCTTTTTGCAAAGCTGCCTGCTCCCCGGTTTTCAATTGACACCTATCGTAACCAGCCATATTTCTAGTCAGGATTTAGCTTCAATCATTGAGCCTCTATGGCAGAAAAATACCTTATTAGTCATTAGCAGTGATCTAAGCCATTTTCATCAATATAACGAGGCAAAGAAGATTGACCGGGATACCTGCGATCAAATTGAAGATTTTCAGCCATCGATTAAACCTGAGCAAGCATGCGGTTCCACCGGCATCAATGCGCTATTACTGCTTGCACAACAGCGAGGCTATCAGCTTCATCAACTCAAGCAACTGAATTCCGGCGATACCGCCGGAGATAAATCAAGAGTGGTAGGTTATGCCAGTTACATCATCACCGACCTTTAGCCAAGAACAAATGAGCCAATTGATTGCGGTAGCACGGCAAGCGATCAAAGACTACTTTTCCGGCACTCGCCATACTCCGCCATTAAGCGACTATGATCGCAAACTTCAGGCTAACGGTACCTGCTTTGTCACGCTAGAAGTGAATCATCAGTTGCAAGGTTGTCTTGGCTCACTTGTAGCGTACATTCCGTTAGTTGAGGAAGTGTATAACAAAGCTCACTCAGCCTGTTATCAGGATCACCGCTTTCCACCACTGGAAAAATCACAGCTCGAACAACTGACCATTGAAGTCTCGGTACTTTCTCAACCGGTAGAATTACCAGTAAGCAGTGAGCAAATGTTAATTGACTACCTTAATCAACATCCGGTTGGCGTTATTTTGAGTGAAGGCCCACGCCGTGCGGTATTTTTGCCTCAGGTATGGGAGCAATTACCACAAGCAGAACAATTTCTTTATCATTTAAAAATTAAAGGGAGCTGGCCCGGAAATTATTGGCAAAATTCAATAAAAGTTGAATTATTTACCGTTACCAATGCTAAAGAAGCGTTTTAGCGCAATCTCCGTTAACCGTCGCCTTTCTCTTATTGTTAACTGGTTAAATTGGTGTATAACCTTTCAACATCACATCATAAACCGGCCGCAGAAGTGTTTCTTCAAAACGCCAGGCAATTGCACTTTCATCCAGTGGATCAACGACTGCAAAAGGCAGAGCCGTCACCGGTTGCAAGGTATAATTGAATTCCCACAACATAGCGTGGCCTACATCCAAAATCATCGGGCAGGATGTATACCCATCCCACTTCGACTGCAATTCTCGTCCTTCAATTAAACTACATAAGTTAGCTGCAACAACTGGAAGCTGTGACTTCACCGACGCTGCTGTCTTGCCAATCGGCGTACCTACACAGTCTCCAAGACCAAAAACATTCGGGTATCGGTTATGCTGCATGGTGAAATTATCCACATCCAGATAACCGATAAAATCTTTATTGTCGGCTAACGCAGATTCACGGATAACCTTAGGAGGAGTCATCGGTGGTACTACATGAATAAAGTCCCAATCAACACGTTGGATTGAACCATCAGGTTGAGCAAAGGTCGCTGTTTTATTACTGCTATCAATAGCAGTAAGCACTTGCTCATAATTCGGCGTGACCTGTCGTTGTTGCCAAATCTCTTTTAACTTGTCATTAAACGCCTTAACAGCAAATAACTTATTTTCTGCCGTATAGTAGTTAAAAGAAAATTCGTTTCTGCGACCACTCTGAGCAGCAAAATATTCAACCAGATTTGTGGCTTTCATTGGTGCACCAGCACATTTCATCGCACCGACAGGCCGGGTGAATACCGCCTGACCATTGCCTTGGTTGCGAACAAACTGCTGAGCCTGAGTGTAACTCGCCAGACCGGCTTCCGGACTAAAATAGATACTGGCAATCCCACCTTTCCCGATTAACCCAGTATCCATCCCTTCTATGAGATCATAGCGCAACTCAATGCCCGTAGAAACGATCAGATAATCATAGGCTACTTTTTCACCACTATCGGTAACCACTGTATTCACATCAGGCTGAAACTCAACTACCGTACCGCGTTTCCAGTCTATCTGACTATCTACGTAACGATCTAAGGGAGCGACCACATCCTTTTTATTATCATATGATCCAGCCAGAAGCAACGTCTGTCCGGGCTGATACCAATGAAAATCACGTGGCTCAATAACGGTAATCTGCGCGCCATTAAGCTTACGTAATAACATGTTAGCAATGCCGATTCCTCCGGCTCCACCACCAACGATAACGATGTTAGCTTTACTGTCGATTTTACTAATTTCAGTATACCCGACACCAACAGCACCCAGTGCACCGAGAGCAAGGCCGGATTTTAATAATGTTCTACGTGTAATAGGCATAAAGAGATCCTTTAACAAAGGCAGACACAAGTTACTAAGCGGAACAATCGCTTATTTCATTTTGCTACTATTTAAAAGTAGCAATAAAAATGAAAAATTATAAGCTTATACCACAAACTATTTGTAAGGATCACAGATTGCCTACACAACAAACATAAGTAAATACTTAATTAGATATTTCTTACATTTATGTTAATTGTTTTAACTAGAGCATATTTTTTATCAGCTAATTGTTGAACTTGCTAACCTCATTCTGCACATCATCAAACAGTGCCGAAAGTGAATGATCCAGCTTTATTACTTTGTTCATCTGCTGCGAGCTAGAAAGTACGTCACCCACCACCTGGCTAATTTGCTCAGATGAACTCGACACTTCCAGCGCACTACCAAGATTGCTGGAAATCGATTTGGTAATGGCGGCCGACTGTGAAAGAACCTGACTGATCAACCGCTCGATGCGATCACTGGCATCATGTGCTTTGCTGGCCAGATTACGAACTTCATCGGCAACCACAGCAAAACCACGCCCGGCGTCATCGGCACGAGCCTCTTCAATCGCCGCATTTAAGGCAAATAGATTGGTCTGTTCGGAAATTTCCTGAATAGTGCCAACCAGAGCACTAATTGAAGAAGTTGTTTCATTGAGTACATCGACGTTTTCCTGGCTGGACTCTACCTGAGCCCAGATATTTTCTGAGCGAATTTTAAGCCGGGTTACCGCATCGTTGGTCTGTATAAACATATGACCAAAATGAGTGAACGTACCTTGCTCATTGAGCAGTGCTTGCGCATTTTCCGCAACGCTGCTTCTAATCAGGTCAAGCTTCTGACTACTTTCAACGAAACGATTAGCCAGTTTTTTATCGTTGTGACACTGCTGTTTCATCTGAGCAATGTCCGCATCCCGATTGGCTAATTCAGCTTTAAGTTGTGCTGTACTTTCTTGATGTTGTGCGCGCAATTCATCTAATTCTTTACGCTGTTGTAGGTTTTAACCCCGCAACTTTTTACCAAACATGGATGAGCTTCCTTGTGACTATTGTGTTTTGATTGTTATAGGTTTGTATTTGGCACGCAGTTTACCTGGTTATTTTTGTTAATAGACTGCATGTTATTAAGAAATGAAAAAAATGTGAAGGGATTCAATACGGTATAATACAATTCTAAGTAAAAATATGATCTAATTGAGACTATTCCCTAATCGGACTTATTTGCCATGGATAGCCTCAACAATATCGACTTCAAAAAGCTTGCAAGCCAACAAAAATCCATCCAGATGAAAATGCGATTACTCGCCCTTGCTCATTTCAAGGATGGACACTCTCGTACCCAAATTGCCAAATTTCTCAAAGTCAGCAGAACCAGTGTTAACAAATGGGTTCAGACTTTTCTTGAAGAAGGTTTAGATGGATTACAGGAGAAACCAAGAACCGGTAGACCACCATTCTTAACTCCAGAGCAAAGAGAACAATTAAGTCGATACATCAAAGATAAAGCGCATCATGCTCAAGGTGGACGACTTACCGGAGCCGATATCCACACCTATATCGTGAAAGAATTTGGTAAACACTATCATCCTGACTCTATCTATTATCTGCTCGACCATATGGGCTTCTCGTGGATAACTTCCCGCTCTAAACACCCTAAGCAGTCTCAACAAATCCAGGAAGATTTTAAAAAAATTCAAAATCGAAACGATCCTTAAGATCCCTGGACATATGCCTTTAGAGCAGGTCGACGTTTGGTTTCAGGATGAAGCGAGATTTGGACAACAAAATACAACCACACGTTTATGGGCAGAAAGGGGAACGCGCCCCAGAGCAATAAAGCAACAACAGTTTGAATATGCCTATCTGTTTGGCTCAGTCTGTCCCAATAGAGGTATTGGTGAAGCCATGGTTGTACCTTGGGTCAATAAAGAGATCATGATTGAACATTTAAGGCAAATATCCATGATCACAGAGAAAGATCGTCATTCTGTAGTGATTATGGATGGTGCAGGATAGCATACTGATGATATTGCCAAAGAATTTGAGAACGTCAGTGTCATTAAACTTCCTCCCTATTCCCCGGAACTGAACCCTATAGAGCAAGTATGGAGTTGGCTGAGACAACACTACCTGGCCAATCAGTCATTTGCTAATTATGACGACATTGTCTCTAAAATTTGTATGGCATAGAATCAATTTCTGGAATGTGGTGAAAGGGTCAAAAATATGTGTTCAAGAAAGTGGACAGAGCTGACCAGTTAATTTTCCAGATTGGTATAAATATCGTTTTAAACTTCAGCCTCTTCACTCTGCAGCTCTTGTTCCATTTTAGCCCTATCCGCTTTAGAGATATATTTCGGTTTATTACTCTTATGCAAACGTGAGTTCATCTTTTTAACTTTCTTTTTCAGCGTTTCATTGATTTTCTTTTTGCGATTCATACGATCCAATGTCCAAATATTTTTATGAGGTGAAATGACGGATCATTGTAGCAGCTTATACCGAAGACCCACACTAAGATTGAACAGATTGAGCTAACTTCAAACTAAAAATCCCAGAGTCTGATTAGATGGATTCTTGCCAGTTATACTCCATCTGCCGGGCTACTGTTTTAGCAAAATCTAACCCTTGCAATTGTGAAACCAGATACAAACTCATATCAATACCGGCCGAAATCCCTCCCGATGTGGTGTACTTTCCACAAGTCACCCATCGCTGGTCACTGACCACTTTTAAATCAGGAAAAGCATTGATCAAATCAGGAATATCTTCCCAATGAGTTGTTACAGATAAGCCAGTTAACAACCCTGCATTGGCCAACAAAAAAACACCCGTACAAACCGAGGCCACACGTTGCGCATTGTTATCAACAGAACGGAGCCAGTTAAGCACGTTTGGCTTGTTCATCTCTTGTGTATGAACACCACCAACAACCACTAATAAATCGATATCCGGATGATTGTGAAATGAATAATCGGGTAACACCGTAAAACCACCGCGAGCGGTAACGGGTTGCTGACTTACTGAAACAAGAAAAACATTCCAGTCTTCAGCACCCAGTCGCTTTGCGGTACTAAATACTTCGAACGGCCCCGAAAAATCGAGCACCTCTGCGTCATCGTAAATATAAATGCCTATGTTCATTGAGCTTCCTTGCTTGCTTGTGACAAAATTGGGACTTTTGGCTCACGGTAGATACCGAGTAGCTACTCAAAAGTTATTGGTAGTCGCATTTAATAAGCGATGAATGTGCACCGCCAGGTAGGTTAATTCTTCATTAGAAACAGACTTAGAATAGGCCTGCTCGATGTATTCTTTTATTTTAAATGCACCATCCATTGCCTGAGGGTATTGCACCCTCAAATGTTCAAACAACGGGTCATCATCTTTAAGCATTGCGTCACTGAAAAAACGTTCCGCAAAAAACTTAACATGGGTGATGAATCGAGAATAATGCACCCCTTCCAGCGGCATACGATTCCCTACGGTATGCCTCACAATATTAACGACCTTGCCAATGAGCTGAGCACATTTGATCCCATTCGCATCAGGCTCTTCGCCGTCACGTTGTGCATTAATCAGATGAAAAGCGATATTGGCCGCTTCTTGTTCTGGCAGTTTATAGCCAAGATCATGCTCAAGCCGCTCTAATGCGTACATACCAATGGAAAATTCCAGCGGATAAAAATTTTTAATCTCCCAGAATACCCGGTTTGAAATTGCAATCCCGTTTTTATGCCGTTCTACTGCAAAACTAAGGTGATCACTCAACGCCAGGTATACGGTCTGATTAAGCTTCTGCCCCAAACGACTCTGGGCAAACTGAACGATTTGCTGAGTGAGTTCAAAATACACTTCATCTATAGAATCGATGTTGTCTATCAACTGCTTAGTGAATAAGCTGTCAACTGGCATGAAAACTTGGCTTACATCATCTGATTTGATTTGTTCGCCTGGTTTTTTACCATATCCAATCCCTTTGCCAAACAAAATAACTTCGTGCCCATTTTGTTCAACCAGGACAACACTTGAATTCAACGACTTTTTGACAATCAGCACCGATTCTCTACCTTACTTACTAAAGTGTTTCACCATTTGACGAGATAACCTCTTTATACCAGTAAAATGATGCTTTTTTATAACGGTTTAACGTTCCGTTACCATCATCATCCTGATCAACATAGATAAATCCATAGCGCTTAGACATTTGTGATGTGCCTGCACTCACCAAATCAATCGGTCCCCAACTGATGTAACCAATCAGATCCACCCCCATCTCAACTGCTTGCTTCATCTGTTCGAAGTGCGCTTTAAAATAGTCAATTCGATATGGGTCATCGATTTTACCATCAACCAAAGTATCAACCGCACCCATGCCGTTTTCGACAATCATTAACGGCTTTTTATAACGATCATACAGCTCAATTAATGAAATCTTCAAACCAATCGGGTCAATCTGCCATCCCCAGTCTGTTGATGGTAAATAGGGATTTTTAACACCAAGAACGGTATTCCCTGCGGTCTTTTCAGCATCATCACTAGCGGATTCAGTTAGCGACATATAATAGCTGAATGAGACAAAATCGACCGTGTATTGCTTAATCCACTCCAGATCATTTGGCTGCATTTCAATATGAATACCGGCTTTTTTCCAGCGATTCATAATTAAGCTCGGATATTCACCAAATACCTGCACATCACCGTAGGAGAGATTTTCCAGATTTTTCAATAAGGTTTTCTCAACATCTTCCGGACGGCAAGTATTCGGATAAGTGGTTAGCTTAGTCAACATACAGCCCATTTGGCTGCCCGGAATAATTTCGTGGCAATCACAAGTAGCCAGTGCCGATGCGACAAGCTGATGGTGCAACGCCTGATAAATCACCGCCTGCTCATCACCATCTTTACACTGATCAGGAATAATACCTGCGGTAGTAAACGGATGACGGAAGATACTATCTATCTCATTGAAAGTTAGCCAATATTTTACGTAAGGTTTGAAGCGTTCAAAACAGACCCGGCTGAAGCGAACAAAGTGATCGACCACGGCCCGGTCATACCAACCATTATTCTTCAGCGCTAATGCTAATGGCATTTCATAGTGTGAAAGCGTCACGATCGGTTCAATATTATACTTTTTCAGTTCCGCAAGCAGGTCAATATAGTATTGCACCCCTTCTTCATTCGCTCCGGTCTCTTCGCCGGTTGGAAATAAACGAGACCAGGCAATCGACAAACGCAAAGCTTTAAAACCCATTTCAGCGAACAAAGCTATATCTTCTTTGTAGTGATGGTAAAAATCGATACCACGGCGTTTCGGATAATCTTTATCACTGGTATCAAACATCGCTTGATGGATAAACTCGGTGCTGATCGACATATGCCCGGCATAATTTTTCACATCCAGATCTTTTTTATAGACAGCCATATCAGCCACGGAGAGTCCTTTACCTCCAACATTCCAGGCACCTTCTACCTGATTGGCAGCAATCGCCCCACCCCATAAAAAATCCTTTTTAAATACGGTTTGTTTCTCCATTATGCATTCTCCTCAACCATCATAATTATGTCATTTTTGTCCACCTGAACTTTTTCAGCGACTGGACTTACCTGAAATTTATTTGAATTCGCAACCACACACATGACAACACTGTCGTAACCCGCCTGCTCAATTTTTTCTCGCTCGAATCGGATCAACGCCTGCCCTTCAGTAACAAATTGCCCCTCTGATACTAAAGGTGTGAAAAACATACCTTCCAAACGCACCGTATCGATACCAATGTGGTAGATCAGTTCAATTCCGTCCGCTGTCACCATATTGATCGCATGATTGGTCTGATAAACACTGCTGATAGTACCGTCTGCCATCGCATAGAGAGTATCGCTATCGGGAACCACCGCTATACCGTCACCAATCAATTTGGATGAAAAAACATCATCATTCACATCGCTCAGCGCAATAATTTTACCGGATGCAGGAGATGTAAATGGAAATGCAGAGCCTGGTTGCTGCGGCGCAGTAATTACTGAATCCGTTGCTTTCACTTCTGTGGTATTTTCTTTCCAAAGTACCATTACGCTAAGAAATGAAGCGAAAAATGAAACAGGAACCGCAACTAGTGCATAAATCAGATTCATCGAATCAGTTGGAGAGGTAAACATACTGATACTGGCGATACCCGGCCCCACTAAAGCAAATGCTTCAATTGAAAATAGACCAATAAATACCCCGCCAATCGCACCGCCGATCATTACGCTATACAGCACAGGCTTATGAATTAAAGTAACACCATAAATAGCAGGTTCGGTAATACCGAAGAAAGCTGAAATACCAGCGGAAATCGCGGTTGAACGTAACGCAGTATCTTTAGTTTTAAATGCAACCGCAAAACTTGCTCCGGACTCAGCAATGTTATGTGCTAGTGATGCAGGCAGATACAGCACTTCTTTGCCAAACATAGTCATTGAGTTCACGGCGTAAGGAATTAAAGCTTTATGCATCCCCATAGCAATCATAAATGGCAGGATAGCCGCCAGTAATCCCATTGCGACAAAACCCAATTTGTCAAAAATCGCCAGAATAATCGTCGACATCACAGTGCCAAGCGTGTAGCCCAATGGACCGAGCAACAATAATGTTACCGGGACAGTTACCGCTAACGACACTAGAGGAACAAAGAAAATACGGATCGATTTAGGCGCAATCGCAGTAATTCTGCGTTCCATCTGCGCATAGAACAGCACGGTCAAAATGGCCGGGAAAACCTGATAAGCATAAGGTATATTCTGCAAAGAAAAAGTCAGAACTACAGCGCCATCTGCCAGCATTTTAGTCATGCCCGGAATAAGCAACGCACCCACAGCAGAGACCGCAACCAAAGTATTGACTTTCAGTTTATTTGCCGTGGTGATGGCGACTAATATCGGTAAAAAATAAAGTGGCGCACTACCTATTGCATCCAGAATAGAATGGATTGTTGAGCCCTTGGTCATCCATCCCAGGGTAACAAATAGCATTAACAGTGACTTCAGCATCCCGCCGCCAGCCACTGCAGGAATTAATGGCTGAAATACACTAACGACAAAATCAAGCAACTTAGCCGTCCATTTCTGGTTACTACTTTCACTAGCCTGGCCGGTTGGTTCACCGACCAGCTTCATTAACTCGTCGTATACCTCGATCACTTCATTACCAATGATGATCTGGCACTGAGCGTTAAGCCTTAAACCAATCACTCCCGCTACGCTTTCAATCGCTTTGTAGTCTGGTGATTTATCATCCACCAACGTCAACCTTAAGCGAGTTGAACAATGGGTAATATGAGAAATATTATCTTTTCCGCCAACTAAACGAAGTATTTCTTCAGCCGTATGTTTGTAGTCCATAACTGAATACCTTTTTGTTTTTTGCCAAAAAAAAAGACCCAGAGAACCAGACTCTGAATAAAGTCTGGTTCTCTGGGTCCTGCCTGCATTACCAGTTACATGCCCTTAAGCAATTTGTTTAATTAGGATAAGGCCCAAAATGGAATCGGTTCAATTCACATTGTAATAAAACGTTGTTTGGTTCACGTTTTCACCGGTTCATACACCAATATTCGATTATGCGTCACAAATCGAATCTATAGACCAGTTGACAATATAAAGGTCGCGCTGACCATGGTTAGGTTTTATGATATTGATTACGGTTGATACTCTTGCATTGTTTCAACTAAGTTATCCAATGAAAATCCACGATATTCAATGTCATAACCTTTTAGATTTAACTTTTTCAAAAGGCAGTGGGATTTCTCTATTAATTTGGCCTCACTGTAACGTTTTTGCTGTCTCTTTACTTCGGCAATGAGTATTTTCTTATCCAAGTCATTAATTGCCACTATATCGATCTCATTGTGACCTTTTGCATCCCAGTACCCACCAATCTTTCCGAATTGCTTTGATTCAACCAATATCGCGACGAACAGACTCTCTAATTGCAGACCAGAGTAGACGGTGAAATCTCGTTCAATATATCTTCGGATGTATTCGTAGTTCTCCATCTCAACAGCACTTTTGTTGGCATGAATGAATCGAAACCAGAAGTTTAGAAACGGATCGGAAATGGAGTAACGAATATCTCGTGAGTTCTCTTTAGAGCTAATCGGGCGCTTTTTGGTAATAACATCAAAAACTCCATCAAGCTTTTCCAGATGAACACCGACACTCATATCTAAGAAGTTTTCAATTCGAGCACGGCTTGTATTTCCTTTTGATATCGCACCAAGAATATCGAAGTAAATTCGATGTTCTGAGCCAAAATCTTCAACGAGTCGATGAGTTCCTTCTTTTATTAGTGGTGAAAACTCGGAGATTACCGCCCCAAATAGGTCATCGTTCTCAGCAGAGAATCGGGTTAACCATTCAAGGTATTTTGGTATCCCGCCAGATAGACACCACCATCGAAGCATGTTTTCAGCATCAAATTTATCGTGATCTTTCATTACCTCGGCAAGATAAGAGGGCTGAAGTGGTTGAATTTTAAAGAATCTATCATCACGATTGAATAGAGGTTCGTCTTTGCCTTTGAAAATCTTCGTCATCATGCTGTAGAGGGAGCCACAGCACACTAGATGCAGCATCGAGTCTCTTTTGTTTGCATCCCATAAATTCTGAATATCGGAGAATAGAGCAGGGTTGACGATGTCGATATCTTGAAACTCGTCAATGATGATTGTCAGAGGTTTTTGCTTTGTATAATCCAACAAGAACTCAATGATATCTCGCAATGATTGGGGCTGGAAAAACTTAACACTGAGCTCACTATTGATGATTTCTGAGAATTCAGCCACTAAGGAGCTTTCACTCTTTCGACTTATGAAAAGGTAAAGGAATTTGGTATTTTCTCGGTGAAAAGCTTCGTTTAAAAGACGGGTTTTACCTACGCGTCTTCTCCCAACCATTACGCTAAGTTGCCCCTTTGTTTCTACTATCTGCTCAGAAACAGTTTGTAGAGCTTTTAATTCCTTCTGACGGTTGTAAAATTTTTTCATTGCTTTCTACTTTAGCTTTCATGTATTAGCAATAGAATAGAGCACGATACATTTAGTGTAAATAAAGTTACTGTAAAAAAATATACAGTAACTTTATTTGCACTAATTAAGCCAATAGGCGGCCTTCAGCCATAGACTTATCTTGGAGGCCGTCTTCAATCCAAAGTAGACGAAAAGGAGCCGTTCCTTTTAATCACTCATACGAAAGAATATCTCGCAGAAAATAGTTAGGCTTTATGGCGTTACCGAAACGAGAAGTGGCACTCCCTACAGGTATAAAACTAGGGAATTCATGTAGTTACATCCAGCTTTATCAAGCTATATATCTTTTTATTTTTTAGTACGTTACGAAAATAAATGTATGCGCCCCATGAACCCACGGGCGATATTGTTAGTGTTTGAAGTTCCAAGGTAAGAGTGCATCGATATCTGGCTCAGCTTTCGCCAGCTCTTTCATGCATTTGACCATATAGTCGTAGAGGATAAGCCCATTAGCTTTCGCAGTCTCGACGATACTGTAAATCATTGCGCTCGCTTCAGCCCCGTTAGGATTGGTCGAGAACAACCAGTTCTTCCTACCAATGACCAGCGGTTTTATTGCGCGCTCAGCTCGGTTATTGTCTATCGATAAGTGACCGTCATCGATATAGCGGATGAGCTTCGGCCATTGGCCGAGCGTGTATTTTATCGCTTTACCCAGCGGGCTAGACTCTATCACTTGTTGAGTCATCATCCACTCGTACAACTCATCCAGTATCGGTTTAGCATATTTTTGACGTTCTACTTTTCGTCTTTCAGCAGACTCACCTTTTAAGCGTGATTCTATTCCATAGAGCTTCTGGATTTTGGCCAGCGCTTTATCCGCTTTACCCGACTTTCCTTTGCCTTGCAGCTTCTTCGCCTCCATGAACTTGCGTCGAGCATGGGCCAAGCAACCGACATTGGTCACTTGGTGAAGACCATCATACGCACCATAACCATCGGTTTGCAGATAACCACTATATTCCCCCAAGAAGGCAACAGGGCACGACCTCGCACGACTGTTTTGATAGTCGTACAAGGCGATATTTTTCACATTCGGTAGCGCAGCATCCGGCGAGTCTGCGCCCGAGCAGTAAAGCCACATATAACACTGTTTGTCTTCCTTGAGCACATTGAGTGGCGTTTCATCCGCCTGAACCACCACTTGCTCTAGTAGGTGCGCTTTCAAGGCCGAGTAAAGTGGAGCGAACTTCTCACTGACTTGGATAATCCACCTTGCCATGGTGGTTCGTGATAGTTCGATACCCGATTGCGTAAACAGCGACTCTTGACGATAAAGTGGCATCGCGTATTGGTATTTGCCAAGGATGATATTGGCAAGTAAGCTTTCTGTCGCGAAGCTTTTAGGGATAATGCTTTGCGGCGCTGGCTTTTGAACGATGCGATTTTTGTCTTCAGTTTGCTCGCACTGGCGGCAAGCATATTTAGGACGAACATATTCCAGCACTTTGAGTACGGCTGGTGTGAACTCCAGCTTTTCACTGCGGTCTTCACCGATTTTATGCAGACTATGCTGGCAGCAAGTGCACTGTTTTTCATGGTTGTCTAAATCGAGTTCTATAACCTCACGCGGCAAGGTCTTTGGAAGTGGTTTGCGTTTACCGCGTTTCTTCGTTGTGGTGGTCGTCGTGACCTCAACCTCTTCTTCTTTAGCGGCTTCACATTCTACTTCATTGAAGAGGTCACCTTGAGATTCATCGTAAGGCTTTAACGCCTCCGAGCGTTTAGCGAACTGACGGTCGAAGGCAAGCTTGAGTTGTTCAAGTAGCGATTGACGCTCTTGTTTCCACTCAGATTCTTTCTGTTGTTGCGACGCCATCAGCGCTTTCACCATCGCTTGTAGCTCGGCAACATCTTGGCTTTCTGGGTTGATATTTGGCGTCTTTTTCATGGCATTTATTATACTAAAATCTTGCCGTTAACGCTTGGTAGATAACGCTTTATTATCGATTAAGTCATTGTAAAATCGCGGATTGGAACGGGTTTATGGCCGATAATTGTGAAGCCTGAAAGCAGTCTATCAAGCTCGAATGGAGTCAGGGTAAACACTTCATTTTTCTCTTTTGATGGCCACTTGTACTTCGCTTTTTCAAGGCGTTTGTACCAAAGAGCAAAGCCCGTTTTATCCCAGTACAACGCTTTGACTTTGTCGCGTTGTTTGTTGGTGAACAGGAACAGTGCGCCACTGACTAACGGTAAATTGGTGTCACTTTCGATAATCGCGGCAAGGCCGTTGATGGACTTTCTAAAATCGACACTATCACGATACAGATAAATCTCTGGAGCGCTGAGCATGCGTTTCATGACAGTGCTCCGATTAATTCGGCTAAGTAGGCCGCAGGTGTTCCCTGGGGAATACTGAGTTCAGCGTCATTAATAAATAATGTCATATTGGCAACGGGAGTTTGAGCCACCTGGTAGCGTGTCGTTTTTTCAACGACTTCCGCTTTGATAAAACCACCAGTTTGAGATTGCCCTGAGCACTGCAATTGTTGACGCTTTGCGTAGAAGGTCGAAGGACTTAGACCATGTCGCTCACAGAAAACACGCTGTGACAGTTGACTGGATTCGTATTGCTCGAACAGGGTTTGCCATTCTTGGTCGGTACGCCGTTTTGCCATTTCAGATCTCCTTGTAGTATGAGGTTTGATCTTAGGGCGTACCGAGATTGATTAGAATGTGGGGTTTATGACGCGCTTACAAATAAATGATTTTAGGTAGTTTTATAAAATTAGCTCGAAATATAGCATTTTTCATGTAGCAGGCGTCACCGGGGCGTCACGAGATTTCGCTACGGTTATCGATAAATGGAGTGCTTCGCATATTGCTCAACCCAAGGTTCATTTTGGTGTTTGCTCTTAATGACTACCTTACGATCTAAATTAGGTAAGTCACGAGCAGTCGTGAATAGCGTATCCCATAGATTCGATTTGTCGAAATATGCGTTCAGACTACTGAATAGCTCTGTAGATGGCATTGGAGACGCTGTAGTTTCAGTAAGTTGAGTTATAGATCTTACGGTATAGGTTCCATCAGGTTCTTTTACTGGGAAAACATAAGATACAATACTTATCTGATTAGCTTCCTGTTGGCAACTCATAGCTTCTTCATACTGCGCTAAAGGGAAAATAAGTATTCGAGCACCTCCGAAACTATTAGTTTTTTTATTCCATCCAATATGTCTACAATTATAACCATTAGTTTTTAAAAACTCAGATACATCTCTTTGCTCTATGAGTCTTTGCTTAGAATAAATGTGAACCTTATGATCGCTTGATAACCCGTTATTCTCTAACAACTCTGGAACAACATGTGAGTTCTGCGAAAGTACGGCTGTATTTAAAGTCATTGATATCATGTCACCATTGCTAGCAATCTGAGTTGAGTATTCCATAGAACCAAAAGACGGCCCATTACTGGTTGCTCCAAGTAAGCTGCCAATAACATTAGTCGGTGACCAATCAGTGATAACAGAGCTGCCGAAGTAAACCAAACTATGAGCTTGGATACCGGACTTTTTCAGGCGTTGCTGGAATGCAATTAAGCCCTCTTTGTCATACTCCGTTGCCAAGTTGGACATAATTTCCCCTTTTAGCCAAGCTTGGATACGTTCTTGTTTCTTCTCGCTGCCTTTCCAGTTGGTGTAGTCGGCTTCTTCATAACGGTTTTCTTGCTCTGCCAGAGTCATTGGTGTGGAAGCACAACCGGTAAGGTTCATCACGCCGATGAACACGACAGAAAGAAGCCGCTTTTTAACTGACGATAGTTTCATTTATATATCCTTTAAATTTGTAATGGCTGTATTTAGGCACATTATTCATGTGCATATAAGTTGCCATTCTGACTTTTTTGGTCGTCTCTTATTACTAAGACGAAATGAAGAGATTTCCTACCGATTGCTGGATTGAGCATCACAGATCAATTTGGTATTCACTGTAACGGCGTTTTTCAAGGTAGTTGTCACTACTAGCTTAATTATCTCCGGCGAATTGGCGCGGACGAGAGGCAGAAAAAATGAAATATCATATACGCTAATATTATTAAATAGCGACGACGCTTGGTTGGAGAGCCAATTAGAGAATTTAAACTACAGTCACAGATCAACAGAAAGTAGCTATAACAAACAGGAGAATATTGATCGGTACATTCCACCTAGCCGAGCTAAATTGGTTATTTAATCATCGATGCGATCACCACAGCCCTTTGCTCTGGCGTAAGTTGTTCTAAAATATTTTTTGCCTCATCAACCAAATTAGGGACAACCAGCCCAATTGATAATTTCGGCTGTATGATTAACTCTACCGTTTTTTCAAGTTCTGCTCGTACGTTATCAACATCAAGATGCGCGTAGACCTGATCAGTTATTGACAGGTCAGAATGCCCGAGCAATTTGCTCGTTGCCTGCAGTGACCCGCCTCGTCGCACATTATACGTAGCTAGGGTACGACGGAGATCATGGATAGTCAGGTGGATCTCATCATTTCCAGGGCAATAAAATCCGGCTCGTGACGTGATACGGTGCCAAAAGCCTCCAATTCCCGATTTATCTGTGATATGTCCACTTTTACTTCGAGTAGACGGGAATACAAATTCATCGCCCAACAATGCCTCTGAGGAACGACGCAAAAGGATCTCTATCGCTGGTCTCGCTAGAGGGACTGTCGCACGTTTTTTGTTTTTTGCGGTCTTTCCACTGATATTCCAATAACCATTTTCAATATCGATATCTCGCCAGCGCATGGAAAGAACCGCCGCCTTACGCTGGCCAGTTACTAATAACATCACCACACAATCCTGATAGATCTGTGGTTCTTGCTCTAAACTACGCATGAATATAGCCAATTCAGAACGGCTCAAAACACGTTCACGTCGAAATTGCGATTCATCGATTTTGGTCAAACCAGAAAAAATGGCACAATCAAGTTCGGCACGCCGAAACATCGATTTTAGTAACGTCAAAGAATGGTTGTGAATGCTATGACCATGTTTTGCTAGCAATTTCGATAACATTCGTTTGACTAAGTGATGTGTAAAATTAGCAACGCGAACATTTCCAATCTTAGGTTTTAGGTGCAGTCGATATGTAGAAGCAGAACCAGACAGGCTGGATTCGCGCCTTTTGCCTTTCAATATATCGTCCCGAAAACTCTCATAATAAACATCAAATACATCATTAATAGTCAACGACTCTCGCTGCAAACGTTTATCGTTATTCGGATCATTACCTTGCTCTAATTCTAATGACAGGTTTTTTGCGATCTTTCGAGCATTTTCAATACTACACACCGGAAATTCACCAATTTTGATATTATGGTTTTTTCCACGCAATTTTCGCCGGAATCGGAAGATCTTTTTACCATTGGGCTGAACCTCCAATAGTAGGCCCAGCACTGAGTCACGGGCGCCCAAATCACGGTATTGAATACGCCGATCAGTTGGAGCTAATTTTTCTAGCTCCTTTTTAATAAATTTCATCTTACTAGCCCACTAATTATTTAATAGTTGAGCGTTCAATAAAATCATCCAGAGCTGACTGGGTATAAAAAACCCGCCCCCCAATTTTGACATAGGAAAGATCATAGCGTTTCGTTGTTGCCCAAACAGCTAGTGTTGATGCCGAGATACATAGATATGCAGCGGCCTGATCGCGAGTGAGTAGCGGTGATTTCATATTATTCATGACGGCAGTCTCCTGACAAAGTTCAGCTAAATCGTATAAGTGAAATTTTTGCCGACAAGAGAATGGACGTGGAAAATCATCAAAAAACCATGAGCCAAACCAGAGGTTCACTAAAAAACAGCACACGTACGATGAGAGTGAAACGACGATTCACAACCATTTTCAAATCAGCAAATTGTTCGAGGTGACCGGGTATCAGTACCGAAAAATGCGGAACGGATTTAAATCCTCGTTTGTTAGCTTTCTGCAGGAGGGAATAACAATTGTTATTCCGATTGTCATAGCGGCCAAGTGGCGGGTAGTAGGTTTAATTCAACCTGGTGATTATTAAATTACATCAATAAATAAAAATTTCAATACTTTTTATATCTATAAATTTTATTCACTAAAAATGTTCGATTGAAAAATAATTATCGCTTTGGCCATTATGCATACTCAGTCGATATATATCACAAACTAGTTTTGAATTCTGTCTCACGTTTTTTTCTGATTATCAACACAATCTAATCATTCGAAATGAGTTCTGAATACAGCGAAACGACGACTACGGATTTGCATCTTTCTGGCCGTTCGTATCCTATACCGTTCTCAGACAACACACTAAGTATCGAGTTACAATATAACCGTGTTCAAATTTTTTCCGGAGATTTTAATTTCTCCGGACATATTATTACCTGTCTGTCCGGAGCATTTGCGAGATTTGTCAGATTTAAAAACCGGAGCAGTTCTGATTTTTTCATGTTTTAAATACATTCAGCCCTTATAAGCCCGAGTTTCAAAATTATTTTTTTCCGGAGATTTTACTTTCTCCGGTTTAGAAATTTCTTACCGGAGAAAATAAAATCTCCGGTAAGAGTTCTTTGGGAAAGCCAAGCGTAGCAAGGGTTACCAAGTAACAGTTCAGGAAATAGTGAATTTTGCGCCGGTTTGACGATTTCCCAATGTTTCTGATAATCCAAGCTTGATCCGAGTCCAAATAACCTGCAGATAGGAGTAGATTGAACGCTATATCATAATCAGAAAGACATGGGCAGGTTCGAGCTCGGTTTGATATCGAATCAGATGAAATTAGAAGTTATAAATGACCTGAATTTCATGCCAAAACAGGAACCCAAATTGCATATTTATTCGATTTTAGAGCGTTAAAACTTTCATTTTTTGGGTGATAAATGGATTTATTGAATTGCAAGCTCAAGCTTAAAACATGATTAAATTGAGCGGTCACGAAATTTGAAGGGCATTAAATAGCGAACGCGTTTTCACTGTTAGTGATGAGGACTATTAACTTAGCTAGAAGAGCTAGCAACCCACAAGATCGACCGCAATAAACCAGCCAGAGCCACTAAAAACCTGTTCGCTATTTAGGGTATTGCTACTATATGGATACCCTAAGATGACTAAATTGCGAGACCTCATTACCCAAAGCTGCCCCACTTACACGTCTGTTCTATGTATACTGGCAACGCTAAAAATCTCAGTAAACGAACTACTGTTCTTATCCCGAGCCATCTGGTTGACCCAGTACAAGGCAGATAACGACGGTTATATCTATTTTTCACAAGATGTGGTCAGAAAAGATCTTGCTCTAACTAACTCTCAAATCAAATACCTGAAAAAAAACCTACTCAAACGTGAATTCATATCACTGCATCAAAATCCAAATGATGATGGTTCAATTCCGGTTCGTGTCGAATTTGAGAATTTAATTAATGCTTTAGAAATTGATGATACTGAACTGAACGCCTTACTAGCGCCGCGTGATATCGCTCGTCGATTTTTTCAGTTATCTGAGGTTAAAGTACCGTTTTATCCAGAATTTGTAAGATTTGGGATGAAACATTCCGCCGCACTTATTTTATCGAATTTGGTCTATTGGCATGATAACGTTTTCAAAGCAGAAGGTAATTTTATCCAGTTTGATTGGGTAGTAAATAATCTATGCATAGGCAAAGGAATGGCACGCGTAGCTATAAAGGAATTACAAAATTTAGGGCTAATCACTTCTCACAGATTAGGGAAAAGAGGTAAAACGCATAATATAATTGACCCTGATGGATTTGCTATTTTATTACTCGATTCATCAGAGCAAAATACCAGATTTGACTCGTTAGCGATTAGTGTTGAAGCGGCCTTAAATTCAAAAGATAAAAATGAAAATCAGGAGTCTAAAATTGACATTAATAAAGGTAAAAGTGAGGTTACTGCATGTCATAATCCGGCCACTAAAGTAACTAATAATAAAGATCAAGGTAAAGATAAAGATCCAAGTGCGACATATTCTGCCATAGAGCTACTGATTTATCTAAAATCTCTGCCTAACAAAACTTTGGTAAAAAAGCTTGGCGTTGATGACATGCAACAAATCGATTTAATCTACAAAATTCTATACAATATTGGTCATCAAGCAAAACATACGTTCAAAAATTGGAAAAAATGGCTTAAGTCCGAACTACTTTCAACTCAATCCTAGAGGTCATTTAGCATGGATTTTTGGCTATTCCAGGTACTAGTTAATCAGGTTGAGGTAGGTAAACATCTCCCAACAGCCATCTACTTGCACCGTGATGCGCTCACAGCATTACCTAAAGAACTCCAGCATTTCATACCAGCTGTAGCAAAAGCAGTGGGATTGCCCGATCAACAATGGAATCTGATTAAACTGTTTAAAAATGAGTTCCGGTTATCGCTGTTGCTCTATCCTGATTTTTATGTGGAGTCGTATCCTGCCTTAGAGCAAAGTCTTAATGTCGATCTATCAAAGCTCACACACAAGATCACTCGATATGATAGCTCAGAGAATCCGCCAATCTTACACCGTAAAGAAACCATGATTCTTCCAGATAATGCACACTATTCTCAGTTTAAAGAGATCACACAAGAGGGAGAAATCGCTGGCCTTTATGAAAACACCCGAGTTATCGGATTTAAGCAATCTTGGTTAAATTTAATTGCAGATAGAGGTTATGAACTTCAAGACGGGCGGCTATTCAAAACCAATCGCACATCTGCAAGCAACAATAAAACAAAAGTAATTGAGCGTCACAAGACAGCAATAGTAAGACACGCGTTATCTGCCCCTATGAAAACGTTAGCAAAGCATTCTTACCTAAATGGTAATTACTCCATTTTCGATTACGGTTGTGGCTTACAAGATGACTTACGAGAGTTACAAGCGCATGGATTGGATGCTTTGGGTTGGGACCCAACGTTTTGCCCTGATAATGAGATTATCCAATCAGATATTGTTAATCTTGGCTTTGTGCTTAACGTGATTGAGGATCCCGACGAGCGTTTAGAAGCTCTTTTGCGTGCTTGGGAAACGACCAGCCAACTTCTCGTCGTATCGGTTATGCTCGCGAATGAAAGCGTTATTTCTCAGTTTACACCGTACAAAGATGGTGTAATTACATCTCGTAATACCTTTCAAAAATATTATGCCCAATCCGAAATCAAAGCCTATTTGGAAAGAAATGTTGAAGAAATTGCGATTGCTGTTGCACCGGGTATTTTTTACCTTTTCAAAGACAAGCTGGAAGAACAGAGATATCTGCAAAATCGGTACAAACGTCACAATACATGGAAACAGCTTACCTCCCCTATTTCTGTCGATTCAAAAGAGAAGGCAAAACTTCTAATTACCCAACATCAAGAGCTATTCGACGAGTTTTGGCAAGCATGCCTAGAACATGGACGAATTCCTTCAAATGACGAATTTCAGCATTCAGAACAAATCAGGGAGTTAATCGGCTCTCACAAGAAAGTGTTTGGCCTACTAACCGAACTCTTTGACGTTACGGATTTTGATAAGGCCCAGAAACTTCGTAAAGAGGATTTATTGCTTTACCTATCAATGGGGCTATTTGAAAAAAGAAAACCTTACACTCAACAACCAGAATCATTCAAACGAGATATCAAAGCTCTTTTTGATGATTACCAAGCCGCCTTAACACTCGCAACTGAATTACTCTTTGCTATCGCAGATACGGATTTAATCAATAAGCAATGCCTAAAAGCGCACAAATGCCTTCCGGCTAGCGTGTTAAACGATGGGCATTCACTAATTTTTCATCGCAATTATATTGATGATCTTCCTCTTCTGCTCAGAGTCTACGTTGGTGCAGGATTGCAAATGTACGGCGAACTGACAGACGATATCGATTTAATTAAAATCCATATTACTTCCGGAAAACTAACGCTAACTTCATATGATGACTTCGAGACGGCTGTTCCATTTCTAGTTGAGCGCATCAAAATCAAAATGGCAGAGCAAGATATCGACTTTTTTGACTATATGAATGAGCGCAGACGTCCTCCACTACTCAATCGCCACCTTTACATCCCAAACAGCGACCCTAATTATCAGAAGCAATTGAGTTTTGATAAACGACTAGCAAAACTCTTTGACGACACTCCCTCAGCAGAGCTTATGTACACACGAATCGAATACGAAACATTGCTCGCTAAACACAGTAAACGTGTAACTGGATACAGATTGTGCAAACAGTGAAATATCTTCTAATTAAGTAAAATTATCACTTTTTAAGTCTTACGGTTTTGTCAAAAATGACATACTATCCATTATAAAATAACGTACCAAAGTTATATTTATGCATAACAACGATTCTGGATATTGCTACTCATTTCCTGCCGTTCGAGGGATACAAGCTGGTCGACCATTTTACATTGCGACCTGTCCTCTGCGCATCGTGCCAAAGATCTTCAGTTACAACGAAGATGACGTACCGCCAGAGCTTCGAGCGCAGCGAACGCTAAATAAAACACGTATTCCTGACATGGTGAAATACCTACTGGAGAATCCTAAGGATTACGTTTTTTCTGCCCTTACTGCATCGGTTGGTACGTCAATTTCATTTGAGGAGACGGGTGAAGCACCGAACCTTGGTGTGCTGAAAATTCCTATGGATGCTCAAATCCTTATCAATGATGGGCAACACCGTAGAAAGGCGATCGAAGAAGCCTTGAAGGAAAACCCAGATCTAGGTCAAGACAATCTACCAGTGCTGTTCTTCGTCGACGAGGGGCTCGAACGTAGTCAACAGATGTTCGCTGACTTAAACAAATATGCGGTCAAACCAAGCACCTCATTGGGAACCCTCTACGATCACAGGGATGAGAGCTCTGAGCTAGCACGTTACCTGGCTATGGAGACGAAACCATTTATCGGCTTTACCGAGATGGAAAAATCCAATGTCAGCCCTAAATCGAATAAGTTGTTTACTCTTAGTGCGATCAAACAAGCGACAAAAGCTCTACTAAGCAAAGGTCCAAGAGATGGCTTTAATGAAGCTGAACAACAACTATCTATTCAATATTGGGAAGCTGTGACCAATCACATTCCCGATTGGCAAATGATGCTCAATAAAGAAGTGTCACCAAGTCAGTTACGCCAGGAGTTCATTCATGCGCATGGCGTTGGCTTACAAGCCTTAGGCATTGTGGGCAAACAATTACTCAGTGAACACCCAAATGACTGGGAATCTCGCTTAGTTGCATTACAATCCGTCGATTGGCGCAAAGCCAATCCAGAGTGGGTTAAACGAACGATGAATCATGGTCGTGTATCCAAGTCCACCACCAATATAACCCTAACTAGTAACGCCTTGAAGGCAGCCCTTGGACTCGGGTTGACGCCAGAAGAAAAAGAATTAGAGAAGCAATTATAATGTCAGAACAACTACTACTTGCCGAAGATCTCGACGATTACGTTGATTTCATAAATAACGAGAATTTCGCTGGAAATAAGCTGAGCCATTATATTGCCGATGTTCAGCGCGTCTATTGCGCAGATAAACGCCCATGGGTTATTGGATACAGTGGTGGTAAAGATTCATCTGCTGTGATGTCGCTCGTCTATATGGCGCTTCTAGGGTTACCAGAGGAAGAACGCCACAAACCTATATTTGTCGTCTCATCGGACACACTGGTTGAGACGCCTGTGGTGGTGAATCACATCAAAGACTCACTGGCCGCTATTGAACGTGGTGCCAAAAGAGACGGTTTGCCAATCACCACGCATAAAGTAGTACCGAAAAGTAATGATACTTTTTGGGCAAACCTATTAGGTAAAGGCTACCCAGCACCAACACGCTCTTTTCGTTGGTGTACAGAGCGGATGAAAATTGATCCGGTCAGTGACTTCATTAAATCAACAGTCTCAAAATATGATGAAGTGATCGTCGTACTCGGTTCAAGAAGCCAAGAGAGTGCGTCACGTGCTCAGGTGATTGCCAAACATAAAATCGAAGGTTCCCGTCTAGCTCGTCATACTACGCTTGCTAACGCATTTATCTTTACGCCGATTGATACCTGGTCAGTTGATGATGTTTGGAAAATTTTACGACTATGTCATCTCGACACCCAAGATACACCATATGGCATTAAAAACATCTGGAAAGACATTTACGAACTCGAGTGGGAAAACCCTTGGGGCGGAAAAAACCTAACCTTATGGAACCTTTACAAGGATTCATCAGGCCAAGGTGAATGCCCTATGGTCATTGACGAAACGACACCTTCATGTGGCAACTCACGCTTTGGCTGCTGGACTTGTACCGTAGTGACCAAAGATAGAGCGATGGAAAGCCTCATCGAAAATGGTGAAGAGTGGATGAGTCCTTTGTTAGAGTTTCGGAACAAGTTGGCCTTTACTACGGATCCCGCCAATAAAGATGAGTTTCGTAATTTCAAACGCCGTACTGGTAAGGTTACTTATCAATACGCGAAAGATGGTGAAGACATCACCGCCGAGCGCAAACACGTACCGGGTCCATATTGGCTGAAATATCGTAAGCAGTGGCTAACCGAGTTACTCAAACTGGATAAACAATTCAAAGATGAGCAACGTGAAATTGAGCTGATCACTGCACCTGAATTACATGCCATTCGCCAGGAATGGCTACACGATCCAAATGAGCCAGATTGGAATGATTCACTACCTGCTCTTTTTAAAGTGATCTATGGTTTTGACTTAGATTGGGTCTACGATGATGGCGCTAGTTTTGGCAAAGATGAAGCAGAACTGCTATCTGAGCTAAGCGAAGATTTCGATATTGAACCAGAAATGGTGATGAAACTTATTGAACTCGAAGTATCAATGGAAGGCTTGAGTCGCCGTAGTGGTATCAGTGATAAAATTGCCGCTTTGCTAAAGCAGGATTGGGGCAGCCTAGAATCGATTAAAGAAAAACACTCCGTACTGCAGAGCCGCTCAGAATATGATGTGCACCAAAAAGAAATCGACCGCTACAATCAGCAGTTAGAAGAAATTGAACTAGCTATGAAAAAAGAATTTTAGGCCACACGATGCTAATTACTAAACTAAGTCTTAATAACTTTCGCGTCTTTTGTGGACTACATGAAATTGACCTAACCCCTTCTGGCCCGGCTCACAACAAGCACGGTGAAGCGATAGAAGGTACAGAACGCCCAATTATTTTATTTGGCGGTCTAAACGGTGCAGGAAAAACGTCCATTCTAACTGCTGTTCGCCTTGCGCTTTATGGCCGACAATCTTTTGGTAAGCCTCTACATAACAATGAGTATGTTGAAGAGCTATCTCAATTGATCCACAAGGGTAATAGTGTCAATGCCCCTGACGCAGCCTATGTAGAGCTAGAATTTACCCACAATCAAGCTGGAAGCGAAAACTTATACAAAGTAACTCGTAGCTGGAAACGCGGTAAATCGGACAACTTAACCTTGGAGCAAGATGGTCAAACTCTCTCTGAATTAAGCTACGATCAATGCCAAGGCTTTTTAAATGAGCTAATTCCAAACGGCATCGCAGACTTGTTCTTCTTTGATGGGGAAAAAATTGCAGAACTTGCTGAAGATGAATCGGGCACGGTCCTCAATACAGCCGTAAAACGCTTGTTGGGTCTGGATGTGATCGCCAAACTAAAGAGTGATCTGAATATATACCTCAAAAAGCAAGGTGCTTCATTGCTTGAACAATCGATCAAGCAACACCTCGATAGCTTGGATGTAAAACGTATTCAGCACGAACGTAATTCTGAGAAACTACGTTATGAAGCCAATCAGGTATTGATTCAAATTGAACATGAATCGCAGCAGATACAAAAACTGGAAGCCGAACTTTCAAGTAACGGCGGAGCTTGGGCGCAAACACGCGAGCAAGAACAGGAGAAGATCGACCAACTGCTCAAAGAAAAAGTAGAGTTGGAAAAACAGATCCGCATGGAGATGGAGACTAGCCTCCCCTTTGCCTTAGCACCAAATGCGATGAAAGCTCTATTGTTGCAGATTGAAAAAGAGCAAACGGTTAAACAGCGCCAATCCTTTGCTAAAGAATTGGATGGGTTTCTCGATACCCTACGCAAAGACCTCGGCTTTCGTTTAGCCGATTCGTCTGTCGCCATGGAAGCCGTTACAGACTGCTTTAATGATTACGTTAAGCATGACAACCAACAACTGCTATTAGATATCTCAAAACGCCAAGCAAACGCCATTGACTATCAAATCAATCAAAGCGGCAACCAATCATTCCAACGGTTTGATGAAGCGCGTCAACGACTAACGGAAGTCGAAGATCAACTCGACAACATCTCGCAAAACGTTGCACGTGCACCGGAAAAAGAACAACTACAAGTCACGTTAGATAAAATCCGCGAGAAAGATAAAAAGAAACAGGAATTATCTAACGATTACCGCATTTTGCTGGAAGAAGCTAAGAAAGAACTTCGACTGGCACTTGAAACTGCTCGGCAGATACAAAAGCTGCACGATAAACATCGTGACAATGCCAACAGGAACGCTAGTGTCGAGAACGCACAAAATACCATTTTATTAATGGATAAGTTTGCTGAGCAACTAACTAAAGCACGCGTAAAATCGTTAGAGCAGCATTTTGTTGAATCGTACAAGAAGTTAGCACGTAAGGAAGATCTACAGCTTACGGCGGCTATCAATCCGAAGACCTTTGATGTTGAGCTTATCGATGAGAATGGTAACAAGATTAACCGTAAAGCAATGTCTGCCGGTGAAAAACAGATCTATGCGATCTCTATTCTTGAAGCTCTTGGCAAGACATCAGGGCGTAAACTACCAATAATCATTGATACGCCGTTAGGCCGCTTAGATTCGCATCACCGCGATAAGTTAGTTGAAAACTACTTTCCAACAGCTAGCCATCAAGTAGTGATTTTATCAACCGATACCGAAATTGATAAAGATTATATCAACCTGATCCAAGATGATATCGCCAAGACTTACGAAATCTGTTTTGATGGTAAAACCAAGTCATCTCATTTAGAGCAAGGCTATTTCTGGAAAAATGCCGTACAGGAGGCAGTGTAATGCTACCAAACCGCATGAACCTAACCCGTTCGACTGAAGAGCAACTTAAAAAGCTAAAAGGCTATACAGGGATTACGCCAAACGTATCTGCCCGTATCGCATTCTTCCGCTCGATTGAGAGTGATTTTAGATACTCGAGCGAAGAAGCCAAGCTAGACGGTCCATTAATATTGGATAAATTTACTTGGCTTGGTGAAACTTCTGATGTGACTGAAATGATGTTGAAGCTGTATTATCCTGATTTAGACAGTAGGCAGCACCAACAGGCTTGGGCTGCTCATGTTGAAGATGGAATAGCATCGATAAGAAATCACAAAGATATACTCAATTTAACTAGAAAACTATAAGATGAATATTGATTACGATAAAATTCAGCAATTGGTACTAGCAGCAACAGAAAAAGATTTACTAGACTATGTAGTTCAGATTTCAAATATTTTAGCTACTGTAGCTATTGGATTTATCACATGGAAAATATTTATTGACACTCCCAAGCAAAATAAAATAATAAAAATACAAGAGAAAGAAATTGAACTGTTATATCGTGCTTTCGAACATTTTCATAATTTCTCTGATACTGTAAGTTTATATATATCAAATAAAAACAGAAAATATTATAAACTTTCAAAAAAAGAAAATTTAGAAGCATCATTTTCAGAAAAAGATAGTATATCCACTGAAGCTGTATACACATCATTCAAAGAATACACACTTGCTTCACACATTCTGCGCTCAATAGGAGATAAAAACACAGAAAATCTAATTGATATATATAAGACTAAGGCTGTTGAAATTAGAGCCTATATATACGACTTTGAAAACAATTATAATGAGAATGAATTAAGAAATTTCATAGATAATCTTTCAAAAAAAAGAAATGAATTAGACAAGTTAAAAGATCAATGTTTTGATAGTATATCTCAATTCAAAGACACTATGAAGCTGTAAACATCTAAATTTACCAAATATTAAATACCGTCTTTATATCGCCACCAGTTAATTTTATAACTGGTGGCGATTCTATTTAAACCGTTAAATCTAAGTTATCTTTTAGTGCCTTTTCTAATATAACTATATTTGCTGAAGTTGCATCCAGGTTTACAAAGAAATCGTCAACAACACTTATTTCAGATAAAAGTCCACTAAATCCTTTCTGAGGATCTTTTAATATTTCACCTCTAAATTTTTTAGATTTTAATGCATCTCTTAGTAGTCGAAATAAAGCTTTCACACCTATCGTTCTGTTAAGGACTGATTTTTTATTTTTCTTGTCCCAAGCTAATGGCCATTTTTTCTCAACCATAGAAAAAAATGAAAATACAATAGTCATTATTATATCATCATCATCATCTATAAAATAATCTCTAAATACTTGGGTTGATCTTTCTAATGGATATCTTTCTAATTTTGTAGCGCGTAATTTAGAAAAACTTTGCTTACTTTCACGCAATAAAATATCCCTATCTTCCATTGGATTCTTCGAAATCAACTGGACTAACTCTTCAACCAACATCGCTTGAGTTAAGTTTTCATAATCTCCATTTTTAAAACCTAATCTCTTTATTCTTTGATAAAATGGACTTTTATCATGTTGATCTAAGGCAACAACGATATCGTGAGCTGTCTTTTGAGGACTTCTCGTTTTAGTGTATGCTTCTAAATCATAAGCTAAGCTTTTACTAACTTTCGTTTGTTTTAAGTTTACTGTCGCAAAAATATTTGCCTGTTCAGGTAAGTCAAGTCCAACAAAAATAGTCACCATTAATTCAAAAGGCTTAAACTCACCATTTCTTTCAAAATAACATAAATCATGTATTGGCTTAAGTGTCCCTATATCCATAAAACCAGCAATTCTATGCTGACCATCCAAAATTTTAGCTGGACTTTCATTTTCATCTAAAGAAATTTCTAATAATCCAGTTTCCTCAACCCAGTTAGTATTTTCTTCATTAATACTTAATATTATACTCGTTGGAAAAGTTGCATCATAGTTCTTTACATAGTCTTTAATTTCTTTGGCCCTACTCTTATTTAATGGTCTTTGGATACCTAAATAAGTTTCGACTTCTCTTTCTCTTTCCAATTCTCGAATATCTGAATAACTTATCTTAACCAAATCCTCTGCAGAGATCTTAGCAATGTAAAAATCCCCGATCTGTTGTGAAACTTGTAGCGCTTTGACTGGAATTATCATTACTATTTACCTGTACTAGTTAGTTTAGATATAACATTAGTCATATTTTGAGTAGTCTTTCTTGTCTCTGAATTAGGATCCACTGGAGGCTTCTTATTCAGATATATAGAATAAATATAAATAAATAAAGATAGCAGATAGCAAATAAATGATAAAATCTCAACAACACTAAAACTTTGATCAGTAACCTTATTACTTTCGATACTATTTTTTAGCTTAACCTTGGCAACATTAATAACATCGACAGGAATAATATCCAATAATTGCTGCCTAGTAACATTTTCTTTTTGTTTATCAATTAATAAACTTTGAGTTTTAAAAAATAATCCAGTTGATAATATAGCGACAACAAAAGCTATCAATATAGATGTACCTGCAAAATCAACTTTCTTCTTTTGTTTTCCTTTCAGAATCTGAACTGCAGAAAATATAAAAGGAGCTACTAGAGTCGCAACATAGGCAAATATAGGACCGGAAAGAAATATATCTTTCAGCACGAAATTTACACTTGGACCTTTTCCATCAATAAAGAGAAACAAAACAGCCAATAGGACAGGTGAGATAGATGCTAACCACATCCAAAAAAATTCATTTAGAGTTGAAGAATAAACATTTTCTTCATTTTTACATTCAGAATCAGACATAATTTTCCGCTATATTAATCATACTCACAATTTTAAAAACTTAATCTATCGAAAAGAAGTTTTTGTCTACTTCAAATACTTGATAACTATTAGCAACAGCTACCCCCAGCCCATATTGCACTAACAATTCAGTTAAAGACTCGCCATCAATTAATGTTATCGTCATATTCTGAGCATCGTGTGCATGCTTACAAGCTTGCTCCGTAAATTTTGACGATGTAAAAAATACGCCTTTTCTAGCTCCTTGTATTACCATAGCACCTATAAAATCTCTAATGTCCGATGGAGGTACCTTATTTTCAGTGTAGCGTTTAGCTTGGATATAGATTTTTTCCAAACCAAGTTTGTCTTCATTAATTATTCCATCTATACCTTCATCGCCCTTTCCACCCACAACATTTCCTGAACTTGATTGATCCCATCCATACCCCATTTTTAATAACAACTTTACGACAAGAGATTCGAAAAATTCTGGTTCAGACAGCTTAATATATTCCAACAATTGTTCACTAACTGACTTTATGTGCTCCTTATGAGCACTGTGAATTTTTTCTTCAGGTAACTCATCTCTTTTTACTTTAGCTTCGGATAAAACTTCTTTCGCTTTACCATCCCACACTTGATATAAAGCATTTTTTGAGTTTTCTTTGGCATTAGTCTGAACGAAAAGTTTCATCGGACTGGCACTGGGGAAATCAATACCAAAACAATGCGTTCTAATTTTATTTCGAACAAGAGACTGAGGATCTTTGGCTCCAAATTCAAAGTAAGAGTTCAAAACGATCCTTTTATAAATTTCTATATGACCTAGCGGTTCTTTAGATTCTTTAAGAACTTTTGTAATCGCATCAATAATTCTCATGAAAGACTCCATATATATTATTTAATGTGTTGCGAAATATGTGAATAGTTAAAAACTATAAGAATGACATCCTGCAACAAAAACTTAAAAAGCAAGCTCCCAAAATGCTCTATCACGCATCTTCACAATATTCTTCGCCCCATCAATATAGAGGCTGTAGTGCTTATCTAATTTTTGAATCGTATCCATCAACCGGTCCTGTTCAGCCTTATCATTAACGCTAAACATAGCCTTGATATCTTGCGGCTTAATCTTCGCCACACGGTGAATTACCCAGGTGAGGATATAACTTGAGTAGTCATTCTCTCCGGTTTGGAAATGAGTAATATCCTGGGTTGATAGAATCACACCTACCCCGTATTCGCGCCCTTCTTTCAAGATCTTGCGTAAACTCGGGAAGTTCTGTGACATAAAGTTATCCGCTTCATCGACTAGAATCATCTTGGTGATTTGGCGGAAATCACCTTGCACTTGAGGTTTACCCTTCTTCTGCATCTGCATATAAAACAGATCTAAGGTTAACGCAACGACAAGACTTTGAATCTCACCAGGGTAACCAGCAAGTTCAATCACCGTTATGCCATCAATTAGGTCATATAAGCTCTGGCATTGCTGATGATCAGTCTCAAATACTTCTAATTCACAGAGGCTTTCCAACGCAGCGTAGAGAGAATCAAGCTCGGGCTCACTACTCAAGAAAAGTTGCCATACATCTTCTATCGTTGGAGCTGGCTTTGACCAAGTTGTTGGATCAGCTTTGTGAATGCCAGCCAGTTCATAGGCATCACTAATTAACTGACGCAGCTTGAGTTGCTGCTTCTGGCCTAAGTTAAAGGCCCTACCAACCGTTTCAGAGAAACCACGGGCAGTATGGACAGGCAGCATCGGTGTATCACCAAATAGGCTAAGCGGATTGTATGGCAAGTGGAATAACTTAAACTTCTTCGCACCCGCAGCTTGTTGGAACTCGTCATCCACGTAATCTGACTTGTAGTCAAAAATCAGCATACCAATTGGTTGCCCATCCACGTTGTTTGTCTGATTACGATATAACTGTGTAATCGCAGATTTAGTAAACTGCGTTTTCCCGGTTCCCATGGTGCCAATAATACCGGTGTTGGTATTCATAAATTTGGCCGTATTGGTAGGCTCCCAGATCAAAGGCTGATCATTTAACGCATTATGCCCAAACAATACTTTAAGGTTATCCGAGCTTGTTACTTTTGGTATATAAGGACCGTTCACTGTCAGCTCAGCGACTTGAGAAAGTTCATCTTCCTCTTGAGGTTTACCGTCAGATTCAGGCACTTCACTACCAGCCACAACTTCGTTTGTGGGTATAGCGACATCTTCAATGGCATTTAACAAATACTGTTCTGGCACTTTGCAAATTTGACTAATTGATTGACCTTGTAGCAACTGCTGAAGCGGTGTTGTGACTAGATCATCGAGCAATGATATTGGCAACTCGATCCTAAGAATGTCATCCTGCATTGTATAGTTAGTATCCAAACACGTAGCAGAATCTAAATGACTGACCACGAAGCCTTCTGGATAATTGGCTAATTCTCCCAATTCAAAATGGCCAGCTAACCATTGCTCTTTTTCTGCCAGCAGATGATCAAAGTAGCCTTCGTTAAATACGTTGTATAGGCGGTACTTATCAACTTGCATTAGGATCTGGCGAATAAACAGGCTACGGAAGATTTGAGGAACAACCCCCGAACCACCTAGAATGTCTTCTCGTAGATAGCGACCTAACTCTTTTGCTTGCTCAATTGCTTTGGCGTAATTAGGTACCGCTCCGGTTTTAACCTCTAAAGGCAGTAGGTACATGGTTTGGTCTTTTAAACCAACCATAAGTACGTCATCTGAAATCGCACCTTGTCGATAGCCATTAACATTGCGTGAAAATTCGCTGTCAGACATTTTCAGACCCAGATTCCCAGAAACTCGGATCATTTCAGCAACAGAAAGCGGTACCCAGGTGATATCCGATTGGCTCAGCATACTGGTGACAAATTTATAAGCCCCGATGATTCCTCGGCGCTCTTTTCTCAGCTTATCAAATTGCTCAGCAGATTTATGACCATTCGTTGGTGCGCTGATCATTTTAAGTAGCCAGTCACCATTAAACGCATTGAACTCATCGACAAAACCCCCGTTTTGCTGAGACAACACTTTTTCAAACAGGTGACGTTGTGCCGTAACAGTTATCGCATCGTAACTCGATGAAGTGGTGTACTGATCGGAATAGTGAATTAACACCACATCTTCATTGCTGTGGAAGAAATCAAGCGTCACTTTAGGATCAATGATTGTGGTCCAGATCGAGCTGTCGTACGAATGTTTTAGTAGTGTTCTGAAATCTTCACTAACCGCTAAGGAAACGGAATTTTTCCCGTGATATTGGACGTTTTTACCGAGAGCAGGCTTGATCAAGGAGCCAATTAATTTTGCAACTCTAAGATGAGGCTTATCACCATATTCGACATTCTTTAAGCCAAAGCCGGTGTAATAAGAGCCTTGCTTACTTTGAGAAGCTTCACCAGATAAAATTCCATCAGCGGCGACACCGGATTCCATGGTATCTATGTCGACCTCAGTACAATCCACTTTACTATTGTTACGGAAAAACGTGAGATGTGAATAAGCTTGGCCCGATTGTTCGATTTGCTTATTAGTAAACTTACTGTAAGTTAAGCGTGACCGAAGAAGGTCAATGACCGTATCCGCTATCTCGCGAACTTTTCCCTTGTCCAAACCCAACCACTGCTTGAGAACGTCATAGTTAACGGTCTCTGCGAACTGGTCAAACGCATTAAACTGCAATTCTTGGTCGTACAAATTGACGTGGATAGATGATGCATCATCCAAGTTAGCCTTCATATAATCAACGATACCCAAGAAAAGCTCTTCGCTTTTCTCGAGGTTAACGGCATTCACAATCAAGCTATTATTTTCATCTTCAAATAGCTGACTAAATGCCGCTTGAAACTCATCAATTTTTTCATTCACAAGTTTACGGATAAAGCCATAGGTGCTTTTTTCTTGAGGAACACTGCGAATCCAAAAGGCATTTTCTTTTACCTGTTGGTTGTAGGCATAATCAAAATTGGGGTGATAGCTAAACGGTAACAATCCGGCTGGAGATAAGCGATCCAACGTCACTAACGGAATGTTGGTAAACGTGTCTTGTTCATCTGACTTAATCTGGGCTTTCAGGTTAGAGAAATACGCTAGAACTAACGGGTGATAAGGCGAATAAAATTCATCACCCTCCAAACACACACGCCCTATGTTGATAATCCTTTTCTGTTCATCAGAAAGAGGTCCATCAGGTGATATGTTTTCGTAGTATTGAATGCAGGCGCCTATAATGCGATCAACAATAGCCGAAACATCTTCGCCCCAAGAGACAAGTGAAGGAGTCGTTCTATTGCTATTTAGGTATTCAAATAACTCGCTATACGCTTGCCAAATCGCTGGCGCATATTCACGAATATCATCGAGCTTCAACGCCTGGTCGCTGTCGATAAACAACAGTGATTCGCTAGCCATCTGATGTTCAATCTTGAGTAACTGCAAACGAGTCGCTGTGATGGTAAATTCACTATTATCCAGAGCAACTTTGCCTTTGCCCGATAGAAACTCGCCGTTGTATTCGTCATCAAACAGCTTGTAGTATCGACCTCTATTCAATAGAAGCGGCAATGGTAAGGAGTCTACCGCTAAGCTTCCCTCAACACGAATATCGAGTTGATGTTCGCCTGATGAAATAGAGAACTCTATCTCATCGGACTCTCCTGCTAACGCATCAAAATCCACAACTCCAAATGCAGCCCTATCAATAACTGATTTAGTATCTTGTAAATGATAAGAGTGTTGGATATCAGGATTGATTCGCAGCACGTTCTCATCCATGTTGAGTTTTATACGTGCCTTTTTCGGCTCGAGTGTGAAAATGTTTTTTAGTGGCTCCAGATAGAACATTCCCTTTGGCACAAGTAGGCAACTGAACTTGTAGCTTTCAGCCGTATTGTCACGTTTCAATGCTATTGAAAAATAGATTGGTTCGCCGGTGAATGTGGCTTTTAATGTTGCAAATGCGCTTTTGAACGAATTGCGAACCGCCCATTCTTCTTTTTGGTTAAAGACTTTGGCGGGTTGAATTTTTAGTTGTTGCTTGTCTAAATCACTGGTGCCTTCGAAGGATAGTTTTAGCTCAAATTCACTTTGCTCTGGCTCGAGCTCTACAATGATGTGCCTATCACGCATACCGGCTTTTGACTCTGCGCGGTTTCTTGCGGTCAACTCGCCACCCGATAACTCTTCTTTTTTCAAAACCAATTGTGCTTTGGTATTGCTTTTCTTTTCTTGTAGCAGGGTTTCTAGTTCTAATGAACGCCACGCGTCGGGCTCAGCATCGATGAAGTGTTTTCGTACGAATTTTTCGCTAAACGCCTTTAAGTGCTCAACCAGATCATCACTAAAGTTTTCCACTTCAAAGGCGATCTCTTGATACAACTGACGGTTAGTCTCTAGTCGACCTTGAATCTGCTTTTTATTTTGGCCCATTTTAGTAATGAGTGGGTCATCGAACATATCCAGTTCGTGGAACAACAAATCCCCATCTTCAACGGCATTGAACAGAGCTTCAAAACCGAACATGGTCGCACCATCTTCTAAAATATTTTCAAATTGATTTTCAAGCAAACATTCCGAAACATCTCGGTTTTTATCATCTTTGTCGACGAGTTGCTTGAGTGCATCACAAATTCGACCGGGGCTCCAAACTTGACCTTTGCTCGCCAAATTATCAGCTGAATTAATCAGTGTATCCAATAAGCTATTATGGATAACGAGTAGTGAACAACCGCGAAATACGCCCTCTTGTCCGGCAATAGCATCTCGTAGATGTGAAATGTAGTTTTCCGTAAACGTGCCGTTCTCACCCTCTCCATGCAGAACCGGAATAACGTTACTCAGCGGGGTTTCAATAAATGCGAGTTCAATACCTTGTTCTGTTGCTAAACGTCCGTTGGCCAACTCAATCATGGCGTTGTACAAACGTTGGCTGTTCGCACCGTCTGGTGACTTAAAGTGATAACGAAATCCTGCAGGAATGCCCTGTTGAGCCCAAAGACTAAATTGTTTGGCTAGGAAACGTTCAAATTGTTTTTCGGACATAGACTGCATCTCCACTATCACTCATTTTTTCAACGTTACCAATTCGCTCAAAAAACTTTATCAATTCAATTTCAGTTTGTTTATCAAGGTAAATACCGCGCTTACGGAATTCGGCGATGAGCTCTTGAAAACGCAGTTTGTCCCGGTCACCAATTGCAATATTGGCTAAAAGCAGCAGATGGTCTTGGTTTAGGACTAACACCCGGCCAGCACGACCACGTCTTTGAACGAAATCACCCGCTAAATACTTTTCAACTTCACCAACATACTTTTTATTAATGGCCGGACGCTCGGTTGAAGTATCTTCGAATTGGGCGGTAGCTAGACCTAATATTTGTTCCAGCCAATCCAAGGCATCTCCACTGTCAGGGAGAGTGTTTGGTAGATTACGATTTGATTTAAAAGCTTTGGCAAACAACTCTAACCGCTCTCTGGTTGTTTGGTTTTTATTACGTTCGATTCTTGATGCTAATTCCCACAGCGGTATTTTCTTCCCTTTTTCAAGGGAATTGGCATCTGGTTGCAGCATCTCTAACATGGATAAGTAAGGAAATAATCGATAGCAGCTTCTTTCAAATAGCTTGTAACCATGATTTCTTACATGGGCCCTTTCTTGGCTGGCTTTTTCGTGATCCATGATGAAGTAAAGGGGCTTATGAGTGGGTTCGTCACAACGGCGCCAATCTGTTAATGAAAGTGCAAGTTGAGAAACGTACACGAAACCATAAATATTGAGAAATGGCTTTATCTGAGAGAGCAAATATTTAGGGTGCTGCGAAAGAAACTGCAAATCTTGTCTGAAAGCCTGAGATAAAAATGGCAGGTAAGGCTTTTCTTTCGCAGTGTACGCTGCCTCTTTTGCTTCCCTCATTTTTTCATTCAGCGTGGATAAGATTTCATGCTCTAAAAAATTAAGCTTGGTATCAAATTCTTTGATCCGTAGCTCTTGTAGCAAACTAATATATAGCGATGCGAAACGGTCATTGGTTTTGTTGTTACTATGAGATTTTTGCCCTTTGAACAGTAAAGTTTCGGGGCTGATATTAAACAATGCCTCTGTTTCAAAATACATCTTATCCAACACAGACCAAAAGCGAGCGTCGTCTAATTTCATATCAAACCGATCTTTGCAGTCATTTCTGAAATCATCGTAGCTGTAGCCTTCGATCTTTTTCCGTAGTAACGCACTGAGGACCATTCCGACCACAATATCCGATTCAAAATCATTTCCCTTGGTACGAATCGATAAAAAGCTATTTAACGTATTTTTGTTTGCAACATCTTGACTGGTCACCGCCAGATCCGATTTAAACGGTAAAGCAAAATCATCCATATCTAAATCCCACTGACTTCAAAATAGTCGCTATCTTGTTTGACGACTTTAAACTTGGCCTGATTAGAGAAAACATGCAGAACATTATTGTTGTTGGCCGCACTGATGATCTGGTCTATAACGTCATCGAGTTGCAAGATCGAGTTTTTATCGTGTTTGTTTGGTCGGTAACCGTGATTAATCCCTTCCAAAAGTTGGAAAAGGTTAATATTGATAGGTATGGCCTTCAATGTGTCATCACCAATTTTTAACCTGGCATCAAAACCACTAATTCTCGAAATTGGTTGAGTTTGAATTGCGGAGAAGTCAGGCTTAATGTCTAACTCCGTTGCAAGGCTATATCCATTGTACTCACTTACAAAGAATGTGCCTTTTTCTAAAGTCGGAGCATTTCTATTGCAGTAGTTGTGTACTGCCGGTATCAACGATTCCCGGTAGAATTTATTCAGCTCGTTACGAAGCTCAGGTGTCCCATCATAGTCCCGATGCAGTAACCATATGTTTGCATACCGATCAACTAATCGATTATCAAAACTATTCACTAACTGCTGCGAATAGTGATTTACGAAACTTTCATCATGCTTGAGCAGATAAATTGCTCTCAAAAATGATCGGGGCGATTCGAAATCGGTAATTCCCAGGGCAGAAAGCTTACCTTTTAATTCAACATATCCGGTGTTCTCAATACCTAAACCAAACTGCAAAATGAATTCGTCTATGTCTCTTGTGTGAGTAGCACTTGGGTCAAAGCTTCTCAGTTGTTCCAGAATTTCGTTATCAATTGCAGTAAAAAGGTTGTCGAACAAATAGCCTTTCATAGTTAATATTTGATAAACAAAATCGAGCAACGACCTGGCTGTAAGGAATTGATCCTTCATCAGCCGAGACTTCAATAGTAATTCAACGATCGTACGCTGAACCGATGCATTACCGAGCAATGCAAAATTAGTACATAATTTGGTCCAGCCTGAACGCGATTTCTCTGCTTCATATAAGGCATAAAATGGATTACTTAAATCAGCATGCGTTAATTGCTGCATGAATTTTTCAGTGAAATCAGAATGACTCATTCCATCAGAAAAGTGAAATTTGGGATAAGATTCAAAATCCAGATAGGTATGATGTTGCGGTGTTGGCTCTCCCGCCAAAAACCGCTTTATCGATGATTTGATATCATTATGCTCATCAGCCCCTTCTTCAGCATAATTGCCAAGCATACCTGTGTTAATACCAATAACTAAGGGGTGATGGTTGGACTTAAACGCTGTGAATCTATCATCCAATGCATTGATAGCCGTTTGGCTAGGGCTAAAAGAGTGTGTCGCATCAAGATGAAAATCCGTTGTTGCACGGTGCTTTTTGCTGTAGCGTGTCAATATTTCCGATTTTCCGTCACCGCTACTACCGCACAAGAAAATGATTTCTCCACCACGGCATTTTAGTAGTGCTTTTTCAAAATCGGTTTCGATATCTGTCTTGATATACAGGTAATCTTTATACCCAACCAAAGCACTATCGTGCTCCGCATTTTCAGTGCTCACCGCAAACGGAGAGGACTTCGAGAGCAGACTTAAAGCCTTGATAAATTCCATTTTCAACCTATGTACACAACTGATTCATGAGTCTGGTAAGACTTCTATGTTATAGATCTCATATAAAACCATAATTTGTGTGCATTTGGTAGGTAAAATCTTTCTGAACATGTACTTGCGTACACTCTAATTGCTAACAATTTAATGATGATCAAAGATCTGTAGACAATTGGCTTTTTTGGTTTGGCAGCAGTGCCGTCTACAGGTGTGACTTAACCTTTTCGGTTAGTTAGTCACACCTTTTAGGAAATATTGCTATCCGGTTTTATTTGAACACCTCGGTGCCAGCTCGGTTCGAATACGCCTACTGCCCATAAACGGATACTGAAGGTGAATTTCGTCAATCATATGGCGCAATTCAATCTCCTCAGCAGAGAGTCCAATGGGCTGACAGTAAACTGTAGATCGAGCAATATTGAGAAGCTCACACTAGCGCTTTATTGGTAGTTTGGTGGATTTATCCATCATCCGAAAATCAACGATATACCTCAGATTCACAGCTAGTGAAATCAAAATTCAGGCCTGAGATACTCTGCCAAGAATTTACAATACATGATATGCACGCCGTCTCACTTGTTAGATTGTGAAAGTAAAAATCCACCAACCACTTATTTTCATTCTCAGATTATGATCTAATAAATACTTAATTGATAAACATATTTAAATTTGTCTACTACAAGGAATTATTAATGAAATCTAAAATAGGGGTCCTCTGTCTATTGATGCTATCAGCATGTGCTAGCCAACCTGAAAACCCAGATACTTATCAACCATTTTCAGTAAGAAAATTTAATGTATCAAATGAAGATAGAGCAATTTTCACTATGGTAAAATCTGAATATGAAAGAACAAGAAAATTAGATTCGAGAGCATTAACACCTGTACTTAGAACAAATCCTGAAGCCGCAAAATTCTTTATTGAGAAAACTTCAAATTCGTTAGATAAACATACATTTTTCCTAAGACAAAATGCATTGAGAACATTGCTAATATCAGGCGAATTCAAACCCTATTTAACTACTTATTGGGGAGCTTTGATCGGACAACGCAAGAGAGCTCACCCGCAGACATTTTACGAGCTAAGAACAATTATCCCAGCGACTGAGTGGGTCGCGAGAAATGATAGTGACCCAGCTATGCGCGCTTTTGCATTTGGACAACTTATTAACCATTATTATCACGGCTGCACTGAAAATTCATATGAATTTTCTGATGACAAGCCTGAAGATGTAATAATGAAAAAGGTTTTTGGTAATTGCAACCCTCGTGAAAATAAGATGCAAGAATATTATCGAGAACTATCAAGTGACAATAATATTAATGGAAATATTAAGTTTATTATCACTTATGAAACTGCAGAAAAATATCTCGCAAAAAAAGAATATGATAAGGCAGGTAAATGGTACTTGGAAGCAAGAAAATACCCAGCTGATAGAAACTATGAGAATGATGTTAACGATAAAATTAATATGATTGAGTATAAAGTAGGTAATATTTCGCCAATCATCTAATTTAAAAGTTAAAAATGACAATCACTTTGATGGGGTAGTTACCTTTCTGCCTCATCTTGCCTAGAAAGCCACTATAAGATAAGTGCTAAGTTTTTTACGAATCTTTTGCCTTTAAAATTTTGTAAACTGTCGTCCTTGAGCAATGAAGTTCCTTGCTAATTGCGTGTTTGTTTTTGCCCTGTAGCGATAATTCGAGAATTTTCTTATGCAATTCGGTGTCGGGAAACCGCCCCAAATGCCTCCCCTCGGCTCTAGCACGATCCCGCCCCTCATTACAACGTTGTAAAATTCGTTTACGTTCCATTTCAGCAAATGCAGATATAGTCGTATAAATAACTCGACCAACATCACTGTTTATATCGATCTCACCCAGATCCAAAAATATTAGCCCCGCATGTTTGTCGTTTAATGTATCTGCAATCTTTAATGCGTCTATCGTGTTACGAGCAATTCGATCCACTTTGGTAACGTAGACCACGTCATGTTCTCTAGCATATGCAATTAAGTTATTTAATTCAGATCTGATATCTGCCGATTTACCACTAGCTTTTTCGTGAAAGATTTTTTCGCAGCCAACCTCTCGCAATTGCTCAAGTTGAACTCCTAGAGTCTGATCAGCCGTACTAACCCGTGCATATCCAATTTTCACAATATTACCCTCATATCTTGCTCACAATGTTCATCGCTCAATAGCGAACATGCTCTTTAATCAAATATCAGAGTAAATGGACAATTGTCGCCGACAAGGATAGACCGTTCAGGAAGTTACACCTTTTAGGACAGGTTGCTATCACTAGTTCAATTCACTATATTATGCAAAAATTCTCTGTTGCATATTCCAATGAGCTCGAACAAAGTTACTTTCCCATCATTCGATATTAAAAATCCATTTCTTCCGAGCCCTAACGAAGTTCAAGCTTTTCTTGGTTACCCATCTTCAGCACGGGAGTTATTAAAAATGATGAGTAAATATCTCAATATTACACTGCCAATCAGTGATAGAAGTTTGGATAACTTTGGTACAACAGGGATCTCTCGGAATTTGGCCAATAAAGTGATGACCCAAATTGAAACTGAAGTTGACAATCGATTTAATCACAATCATATATTGCCCAGTGAGCAATTTTCCATGTTTGATTTAGGTATTGTATGGTTGATTAATGATAAAGCCTTGCAGGCTACCTGTCCCGAAGTTTACCAAGAGTTTCGATTGGACAAGTTATTTGAATTCATTCATCAGCGATGTAAACACTACCAGCCTTTGCTGGATTTCATAACACAATCTGAAGTTAAGAATCGTTCGCCAGAAGGATCTGAACTTTTTGAGATCACTAAAGAGTTTTACAGTCTTGTCATCGAGCACACTCGACTGACTGAGCAAGAACAGAATGACTGCCTGAATTTATTTAAAAATAAAGCTCGCAATCTTAACCACCAAGCTTCACAGAATGAATACCAGGCTCTCATGTTCTTCATCTACGATTTCTATATATCGCTATTTGCGGTGATCGATCTTCTCATCACAGACAAAAGAATTAGGCTTGCGAAACGACACAACTGCCCGCTTAATCACCCCAATTACGACACTGGATATCTTAGCGGAATACTTAAATGTGAAGGTAAGTGCTGCTTCGATTTGTATTTAACATATATTCATCAAATAACAGGTTTAAGTTTTTATAAGTTGGCGAAATGTATACCAGTTGATATCAAATATCAGGCAAATAGCTCTGTATCTTTGGAACAACAAGAGCGAGATAAACAAGCTCAATTAGAATCGGCACAACGAACTAGGCTTGATGAATGGAGAAAAGGCCAAACAAAACCGTCATTTGATAGGATCTGTCAGTTTCTCGAAAACCTAGGCTGCGTTGACAGCTTTGACCTTGCCATTTACGGAATCATTTGCCAAGCGATTGACAGAGATTTACCGAAAAGATCGCAACATGAGCAAAACATGATGGCAGAACAGCTCTATACTCCGGAACACTACAATATTTATTACGACCATTATAAAAAGCAGCTAGGATTCTAGCTGCTTTCAGGTGTAAATTATTTTCTTGGGGGGTTGTTACCACGGCCACCGCCAGATGGGTTATTGCTTCAGTTTTTAGTTGGCCAAAGTGGATTATTAGACATACTTATTCCTCCGTTTCTTCTTCATCATCATAGCCACGAGAATTCCAATACTCATCGTTATTCGGATTCATTTGATTTGCATGATTATCTAAATCGTCTTGGGTCGGTTCATAACCTGATTTAAAGCCAGACATAATAGTTTCCTCTGTTAGTTATCAGCGTTCTTGCTGGAGTAAAGCCATCATGCCTGATTCAATTTTTGAATAATCGGGGGGGTATGAGCGCAAATTTATTTTATTTCAATTTTTCGCCTTTTTGTAAACAGATTGAATGTATCTAAACCATCGCCTAACTGCGCCGTAACACTTAACTTACTAAGTAACCGGTTGTTCCATCTTGTCGGCGCAAATAAACATGAGAGATTCCCATTACCTAAACGATAAAAGGAATCACAGATGACACGTTTACACAAAAGCGAAATATCTTGCATAAAAGTGGCAGAAGAACTTCATGACTATGCAATAACACATCAGCTAACTGATGTAATAGATCTCGAAGGTGAGGTCTATACGAATCTGGCAGAAATGCTTGGTATTGGTTATTCGAATATCGAGTCAGAATCGATTAGCCTAACAATTCTCAGTGAAATCCCGTTATTGGTTTGTTTGTTAGAAAATGAGCGGCTTCGCAACCCCAATTTAACTAGCTATGAACTAGGTAGTGATTTACTGACGGCAATATCCAGAATTCGCAATCAACAGAATGAGCTCAGTTAATGAACTCTCCCCGCACCAACTTCAACTGAATGCACCCAAAGCGGAGTCACCTTGTCATTACCCGAACAGTCTGGAATTGAGATCATCGTAATGACATGCTTAAACTAGGCTTGTGAATTGGCATAGCGTGTACGTCTTGGGCTTTAATGCACCGAAAGTCTCTTTCGTTTGTCATTAGCTATGACTTAAATCGTAATGACATGTTTAAACGTCGAATCCCTAACATCGGCGAATAGTACCGTTTCTGGCGCTAATGTACCGAAAAGCTCCCTACGTTGACATTAACAATAAGCAAAACGTAATGACATGCTTAAACAAGCTCTCCATCTGTTGTACTAACCATTAAGACTTCTGGGGACGAGATATCTAATACCCGAGTACGTTTTGTTCCGTCTTCAACCCAAAGTAGACGAAAAGGAGCAGTTCTTTTCAATCAGTCATTCGAAATGAATATCTCGTTGAAAATAATTAAGCTTAACGGCGTCACGGAGGCGTCACCGAAATGACAAAGCCCCGATAACTCATTGAGCTATCAGGGCTTTTTGGAATATATGGCACGCCCTACAGGATTCGAACCTGTGACCACCTGCTTAGAAGGCAGGTGCTCTATCCAGCTGAGCTAAGGGCGCGCTGATGGGTTGGGATTATACGAGGTACAGACAGTAAATCAATCGCTTTATCTGATAATCGGTGCTAAGTGCATAAAAAGTTAGCAAATCCATCCAAGTCGAAATAAATAGTGCAATTAAGCAAACGTTTGCTTGTGGAATATCCGGCTGGAATCTGCGACAATGCGCGCAAAATTTTTTTGCGAAAAAATGTGAAAGGAAAACCATGACTGCTCAAAACATCGATGGAACACTGATTTCTAAAACAGTCCGCTCTGAAGTTGCTGCTCGTGTAGCGGCTCGCGTAGAGGCTGGCCTGCGTGCTCCGGGACTCGCTGTCGTATTAGTGGGTGAAGATCCAGCCTCTCAAGTGTATGTCGGTAGCAAACGCCGCGCTTGCGAAGAAGTGGGCTTTATCTCTAAATCTTATGATTTACCGCTAACCACCACTCAAGAGCAGTTACTTGATCTGGTCGACCAACTGAACAACGATCCAGAGATCGATGGTATTCTGGTTCAGCTACCACTGCCTGCCGGACTTGAGTCTACTCAGGTACTTGAACGAATTCTGCCAGAAAAAGACGTTGATGGTTTCCACCCTTATAACGTAGGCCGCTTGGCACAACGTATCCCAACTCTTCGTTCATGCACCCCAAAAGGTATTATGACCCTGCTTGAACGTTACAATATTCAGTTGCGTGGCAAACATGCAGTCATCGTTGGCGCTTCAAATATCGTTGGCCGTCCAATGACACTGGAATTGCTTCTAGCTGGCTGCACCACGACAACTTGTCATCGTTTCACCAAAGATTTGGAAGCACATGTACGCCAGGCTGATTTAGTCGTAGTTGCCGTTGGTAAGCCTCACTTTATTCCTGGTGAATGGATTAAACAGGGCGCCGTAGTGGTCGATGTCGGTATCAACCGCTTAGATAACGGCAAACTGGTCGGTGACGTTGAGTATGATGTCGCCAAACAGAACGCCAGTTATATCACTCCGGTTCCTGGCGGTGTTGGCCCGATGACGGTTGCTAGCCTGATCGAAAATACCTTACTCGCTTGTGAGCAGTACCACACGAAATAACAATTTTGTTTCGTTCAAAGAAAAAGGCTCTTAAATGAGCCTTTTTTATATCTGAAATATGTCATTTACCCAAGTTATCGATGAGTAATCTTATCGGCAAGGTAGCTGACCGCGACACCAAAGTAGTATGAACGGTTCCATTTCATCAATACATTGTAATTATTGTAGACCAGATAAGCGCGGCCATTTTCATCGTCAGGGCGAATCAACCAAGCATGAATATCTTCATCCAGTTTAGGCAACGGGCGACCATTCATCCGTGTAATACCTAATGCTTTCCACTGCTGCAAATAACGGGCCTTATCTTTCCCCAGCCCTTCTACCTCAGGGCTTACACCTTTTGGTACCATAACCTGACGCCCCCAGGTGTAATTATCCTGCCAGCCGGACTGGCGTAAATAATTGGCTGCAGAAGCAAACACATCCGCTTCCGTTCCCCAGATATCTTTCTTCCCATCACCATTCCCGTCAACCGCAAAAGAAAGAAAAGAGCTGGGCATAAACTGGCATTGCCCCATTGCCCCAGCCCAGGAGCCATTCATATTTTTAGCAGAAATATGCCCTTGGTCGAGAATTTTAAGCGCAGCCATGGTTTCTTTACGAAAAAATGCCTCACGACGCCCTTCATAAGACATGGTAGTTAACGCATCGATGACATTATAACCACCCGTCAGGCTGCCGAAATTGCTCTCAATTCCCCATAGCGCGACAATAAAACGCGGGTGGACGCCATACTCTTTGCCAATACGAAACAACACATCATGGTTCTGGTCGTAGAGCTGGCGTGCTTTATCAATTTTCCACTGTGGAACGGCACGCGGAATATACTGATCCAGTGTCAGTTTCTTCTCAGGCTGACTTTTATCGGCTTTTACCGCTCGTGGCCGGTAAGTAACATCAGCAAATGCTTCGTTGATCGTGGACTGACTGATTCCCTCATCTAACGCTTGCTGCTTTAAACCTTCCACATAAGTGGTAAACGGTACTTCATTGGCATAAACCGGGATACTGAGCAATATCCCTAAACCGACTGACTTAGCTAACTTCATAGCTTCTCCTCTATCCTTTAAAAACAGAAAGGATTGAAACAGTAAGGCACGACTACTCTTGTTCTGCTTTACGTGCAGCTTTAAACTCTTCCAATACATTTTCTGGTGGTGGCGGCATTTGCAAAAAGAAGCCCTGCTCTTTTAAGCCCTGTCTGACCTTTTCCACATCGACTCTGGCTAACTGCTTACCGTCAAGCAACATCGTCATCACCAGTGTTGGCCGGCCAAAAACATTCATCAACGCTTCCGGAACTTTGGAAAAATCATCTTTTTTCTCAATGTAAAGGTAAGCGCCTTCTTTTTTAGAGCCTTTATAAATTGTACAAAGCATGAGTGTCCTTTCATAAACAAGGGTTAGTTTACTGCAAGTTGTGTCGCAAAACGGGAACGATGCACGATTTTGCGTCAATTTAAGTCAATTAAAAGTCAGATAACTTGCTGAATTGATACCGTGAATATAACATGGCTAGCCTGATTTCTGGCAATGCCCTTTGGTATAGTTTAACCGGTTGAGGTCTTTATTTTTAATGTCTACATCTCCTGACCTGAAAGGCAGTAGCTTCACTTTATCTGTGTTGCATCTTGCGAATAATGAAGTTGAAAGCGCCATCGACTTCCTCAAACAAAAAGTGGCTCAGGCACCTGCATTTTTCTCATCCGCTCCGATAGTGATTAACGTATCTCAAGTTGAAGCAGAGATCGATTATCAGGCACTGAAACAGGGCATTTATGCCGCAGGTTTAGTTCCGGTCGGTGTCACTGGCAGTAAAGACAAACAAGTGGCTAAATTAGCCAGCGAGGCCGGGTTGGCGGTAATGACAGCGAGTAAAGCCACCACGTCGTTCAAAGAAGAACCCACAGAACAAGTTAAAGAGACACCCGTTGTTAGCGCAAAGGTTGCACCAACCAAAATTATCCGCACCCCTGTTCGTTCCGGACAGCAGATATACGCACAAGATGGTGATTTAGTCATCCTTAACCATGTCAGTGCTGGTGCAGAAGTAATTGCCGATGGTTCTATCCATATTTACGGTTCTCTGCGCGGCCGGGCCATTGCCGGGGCAAAAGGGCAGAAAGACGCCACTATTATCTGTCACGATTTACAAGCTGAGCTGGTGTCCATTGCTGGAAACTACTGGCTGAGCGATCAAATTACTAGCGAGTTCTGGCAAAAAAGAGTAGTGATCACCAGCAGCAGCGATGCACTACAAATTGAGCAACTCGTATTATAAGAACAAACTTAAGGAAAACACATGGCACGCATTATTGTTGTTACTTCGGGCAAAGGCGGGGTTGGTAAAACCACGTCTAGTGCAGCGATTGCATCTGGATTGGCGCTGAAAGGCAAGAAAACCGCAGTGATTGATTTCGATATCGGTCTGCGTAACTTAGATTTAATCATGGGCTGCGAACGCCGCGTAGTTTATGACTTCGTCAACGTAATCAATGGCGAAGCAACTCTGAATCAGGCGTTAATCAAAGATAAGCGTTGCGAAAACCTGTTTGTTCTGCCCGCTTCACAAACCCGAGATAAAGATGCCCTGACCAAAGATGGCGTACAAGGTGTGCTTAATCAACTGGGTGAAATGGGGTTTGACTTCATTATCTGTGATTCACCAGCAGGTATCGAACAAGGTGCCTTAATGGCGCTGTACTACGCCGATGAAGCGATTATCACCACAAACCCAGAAGTGTCTTCAGTTCGCGATTCAGACCGTATTCTGGGCATCCTGGATTCTAAATCATTGCGTGCCGAACAAGGCTCACAACCGATCAAACAACACCTGCTGTTAACTCGTTACAACCCGACCCGAGTAAACAACGGCGAAATGCTCAGTGTTCAGGATGTGGAAGATATTCTGCATATTCCTTTGCTAGGCGTGATCCCGGAAAGCCAGGCAGTATTAAATGCCTCGAACAGTGGCGTACCGGTAATCTTTGATGACCAATCAGATGCTGGTCAGGCTTATGATGATGCAGTAGCGCGCCTGCTGGGTAGTGAAGTTGAGTTCCGTTTTCTGACAGAACAGAAAAAAGGCATCTTTAAACGACTATTCGGAGGTTAAGCGACATGTCATTACTGCAGTTCTTTCGCCCTAACAAAAAAAGTTCGGCGAGTGTTGCCAAAGAACGTTTACAGATCATTGTTGCCGAACGCCGCAGCCAGGATGATCCGGCTCCAACTTATCTTCCTCAATTAAAAGAAGATATTTTGGCGGTGATTGCTAAATATGTCGAAGTTGACCCGAGCATGGTTGACCTGTCATTTGATCAGAAAGACGATGATATTTCGGTACTGGAGTTGAATATCCGCTTACCGGATGAGCTGAAATAATCAGTGATGGGAGTCGATTGGCTCCCTTTCTATTACTAATCAATACTTGTTATTGATTAGTAATTCGCTGCCAGCTCGCACACAATAACGGAAATTATCGATTATTTCCGGTGCGTAAATAGCCAGACATTCGCGATCAAGTTTCCCCTCTACTAGTTGCTCAGGTGCTTGAGCCGTTCTTAGCAAGGCAGGGATCACTCTCTGTTTGCCATCGAGCAGATCAGCGAAATCACTCAGTTTTAATTGCATAAATGTCTGAGCTTCTTGCGAAAAAATCAGCTCATTCAGCGTCAATGGGCGAGTCGATAAATAAAAATATTCGATGATATTGCGGCAGATACCGAAATCAAGAGAGAGAAAACAGCGCTTGAGAAAGGTTAGATCATCAATAGCCAGTTCAACGCCCGCCTCTTCCGCACATTCACGAATTGCGGCCTGCTCTGTGCTTTCCTCTGCCAGTACATGTCCTGCTGCCAGCAGATCAATTTGACCATGAAAGGGATCTCCGGGTAATGAACGAAGCTGAAATAACCCCACCGGTTCATAATGTGGATCGAGATGAACACTCATCACAAACACCAGTTGGTGCCAGTCACGATGCTGATGTGCCTCGGCGCGAGTCTTAACGCCAAGCCTGACCCCGGATTGATCGAAAATGCTAATCAGCTCGGAATCAGACATCAGCAATTAACCAAGTGGTGACGGTGGAACTAGCGCTTGTAGCTCTTCGCCGAGCAGTGGAAGACGCCAGCCCTGCAAAAGATCGGGCAGCGTATCGCTATCCAGATCGATTTTCCACTGGTGGCTGATCAACTGATTCAGTTGCTTACGTGAAGCAAGAAACTCCGGAGAAAGCCCGTTTTCCTCAGCGACTTTTTTCACCTTATCTTTTAGGCTTTTAAACAGCTGTTTATAACCGGGATAATCGTTAAGCGGAATAATCGCCGCCGGATAATCGCGCTCTGCAACCTCATAGCCTCGTTTGACCAATTCAGAAATACGACGGCTATGACGTTTTAGTGCCATCGGGTCAATCCCTTCCTGTTCCATACGCTGCGCGCTGATTAATCCCAGCTTGGCAATCTGCAACAAATCATTTTCACGAATGATGAAGTTTAATGCCAGATCCCGGCGTTTCGCTTCTTCTACACGCCATTGTGCGAGTTTCTGCAATATAGCGAGTGACTTAGGCTTAAGCTGCCAAGCACCTTTAATATCCAGATACGCTTTTTCCGGATTGGTTTCTTTCAGGCGTTTAGTGATCTGCAAAGCCGATTCTTGTACGGCACAATCCCACCAACCTTTTTCCTGAACCGCCTCACGCAACGCCTGATACATCGGAGCAAGATAAATGACATCCGCCGCGGCATAATCAAGCTGGCTTTGGCTTAATGGCCGAGCTAACCAGTCGGTGCGGGATTCACTTTTATCCAACTCAACACCAATATACTCTTTAACCAGAGCAGCAAAACCGGTAGAAACCCCATAACCAACGAAAGCAGCCAGGATTTGGGTATCAATCATTGGCTGAGGTACACAACCCAGGGAATGCTGAAACACTTCCAGATCTTCACCGCAAGCGTGCAATACCTTGATAACGGCAGGATTAGTCATTAACTCCGCCAATGGCGTTAAATCATCAATCGCCAGCGGGTCAATCAAACAAGCATTAGTGCCATCAAATAACTGAATCAAACCCAGTTTGGGGTAGAAAGAGCGTACCCGGACAAATTCTGTATCCAGCATTACAGTATCAACCTGCATTGCCTGCTGGCATACGCTCACTAAATCACTGTAGTTTGAAATTATCTGATAGTTCAACTCGTTGCTTCTCTTTATCTGAATGTTTTTATATATGGGTTTACGCGGCGTTGTCTGATTTCAGCTTAGCATTGTTTTCATCCCGTAACACGCGACGCAATATCTTACCGACATTGGTCTTGGGTAATTCATCTCGAAATTCCACCAATTTAGGCACTTTATATCCGGTCAGATGTTTACGGCAGTGTGCAATCAATTGATCTTCGGTCAGCGATTGGTCTTTGCGTACCACAAAGATTTTCACCGCCTCGCCAGTAAGATCGTGAGGCTGACCAACCGCAGCCACTTCCAGCACTTTTTTATGCATCGCGACAACTTCTTCCACTTCGTTAGGGTAGACGTTAAAGCCCGAAACCAGGATCATATCTTTTTTACGATCGACGATATAGATCAAACCATCTTCATCCATTCGTACAATATCACCGGTGGAAATCCAACCTTCGCTATCAAGCACTTCAGCCGTATCTTCCGGGCGTTGCCAATAGCCTGACATCACCTGTGGTCCACGTACCTGTAGTTCACCCACCTGATCGAAACCGACTACTTGCCCCATTTCATCGACAAAACGAACATCGGTAGACGGCACCGGCACACCAATCGCTCCGGTGTAATCTTTAGTATCGTATGGATTACCCGCCACCAGCGGCGAACATTCTGTCAAGCCATATCCTTCGAGCAGATGCAATCCGGTAATTTTTTTCCACTTATCAGCCACTGCACGTTGTACTGACATACCGCCGCCAACCGATAAATGCATATGCGAGAAGTCCAACTTTTTAAACTCCTCGTTATTTACCAGCGCATTAAATAGCGTATTCACCCCAGTGATAGCAGTCACCGCATTTTTCTGTAACTCTTTGACAAAAGCAGGGATATCTCGCGGGTTAGTAATCAGCAGATTTCTGCCACCCAACTCGACAAACAACAGGCAATTCACGCTCAGCGCAAAAACGTGATACATCGGCAATGCGGTAACCACCAGCTCTTTGCCGTCAGTGAGCAGAGAACCATAAGCCCCCTTAGTCTGCATCACGTTTGCCACCATATTACGGTGGCTTAAAATCGCGCCTTTTGCCGCACCAGTAGTACCACCGGTGTATTGTAAAAAGGCAATATCATCACCACTGACTTCAGGGCGAACATAATGGAGTTTTTTCCCGACGCGAATCGTCTTGCGCATCGAAATTGCGCCAGGAATATAGTACTTCGGCACCAATCGCTTAACGTATTTAACAACAAAGTCGACCAGAGTTCCTTTTGCCCGTGGCAACATTTGCCCCAGGCTGGTGATCACCACGTGTTTTACCGGAGTGCGCTTAATAACTTTTTGCAATGAAGCGGCAAAATTGGAAACGATGACAATCGCGCTGGCCTGCGCATCATTCAGTTGATGCTCCAATTCACGCGGGGTATAGAGCGGATTCACATTTACCGCTATCATCCCGGCACGCAAAATACCAAACAGAGCTACCGGATACTGCAGCAGGTTTGGCATCATTAAGGCAACTCGGTCACCTTTTTTCAATTTAAGCTCGTGTTGCAGATAAGCAGCAAAAGCGCGGCTGCGCTCTTCGAGCTTCTGATAACTCATCTCTGTGCCCATGTTGATAAAAGCCGTTTGAGCTGAGTAGGTATTTACCGCATTCTCAAACAGTTCAACCAAAGATGAATAGTGATCGGGATTAATCGTCACTGGCACGTTATCCGGATAACGTTTTAGCCATGGCTTATCCACATCGATACTCCTAATTACAGGCATAAAGCCTGGCATTCTTGTTCAATGGATGGATACCCATCCGATCAGATTCACCTTATCAATTTGATGTTTCAGTTTAGGTTCATCTGATCATTCTATTTATAATTGTTGCCACTGAGACTGAATTAGCTCAGCCAGTGCCGTTGGATTTTCCAGATGACAATGATGGCCCCCTAGAAAATGATGCACGACAGCGTGTGATGGACGCCAACGTTGTAGATCATTGCGTTGGGTGATCAACCCATTCTGCGCCGCCACAATATCAAACCGACAGCGAATATGTTGCAAGTAAGTCACGACCTGTTCAACCGACATTCGATATAGCGCCTGTGCACTCAAACGGCTATCGGCCCGCCAGTACCAGGTATCTCCCTGCTGCTCGACACCGCGCTCAACCATCGGCAACACGGCGTCATGATTTAGCTGGGTTGTCTTCGCCTTATGGGCCAGAGCCTGCTCAAAGCTGGCATAACCTTTTCTTGGTTTACGTCTGACTCGCTCGCGGCTAACGATCCCCTGGCGCAACCTGTGAACCGCATTTTCAGCGCTTTCACCTAATGGCCCAACACCATCAATCTGAATCAATCCGACCACCTGTTCAGGAAAGGCGGCACTATAGCAACTCGCGATTAATCCACCAAGTGAATGGCCGACTAAAATGCACTTTTTGAGAGATAAATTAACGAAAAGTTGGTGCAGGTCATCGATGTAATCGTGAAAGGAATAAAAATTGTCAGCCGCTTTATGGCTGGAATTCCCATGCCCCGCCAGATCAAATGCAACCTGATGTGCATTGGGAATTAAGTTTGCGATTTGTTCCATGATCGGCTGAAAACTAGCAGCATTATCGAGCCAGCCATGGATATAAATAATACTCGGTTGTTGCTCATGAAGGCCGTTATATTCAATCGCCGCCAACTCGCCAAAATGACAATCAACGCGAAGCTCAGAGATTCGCTTATTCATTGCGGCTGCATCTCAGTTTCCTTAGTCCGCATTACACATACATATCAACACCCAGCATTTGCGAAATTTCATCGCGCTGGGCCTGAGACATTACGGAAAAATATTCATCCAGCGCTTTGCGCGCTTTTCCTTCCGGCAAGTCATACTGAATCTGACTCTGTTGAAAATCGGCACTTTTCTGCGCTTTAACCGATAACGCGACCGCGCTGGCGACCGCGTTTGGAGAGGATGGTACCGTTGCGACCGCGCGAGACTCAGATTTAGCCGAATTTGACGAAACCTTAGATGAACTCCCACCATTCGGTAACAGTGGACTGGTTGAGCCATTAATCGAAACCATATCGATCCTCTTCTCCGATCTTCTAACTAAAGCTATTCACGACCAGGCAGTTTTTTCCAGGCTACCGTATCGCGCAGATACACCGGGCTGGAATTTTCAACACTAACCATTTCCCCTTTAGCAAAGGCGAATTTAGCCAGAAAAGCAATATCTTCGGCATCGGGATAAAGCATTTCTCCCGACTGAGTAGCAAATTTAAGCCCGGATAGTGGCTCGGCATACGCAGCCCAGCCCGTTCCGGCCTGACACCATTGATGACCGTCGATGACTGACTGTTCTGCCAGCAGTTCAGGTGCTATTACCATTTCATTATCATTCAGTTGCCAGTCACCATTGTCCTGACGAACATAACGCGCCCAATAGACTTCAGACATGCGCGCATCAATCGCTGTCGCTACATGAGTTGCCTGGTGAAGACGATAACTGCCCTGCGCCATCGCAGCTAAGGTTGAAACCGGAATCATCGGCAAATCGGCACCATAAGCCAGACCCTGTGCAATACCGATACCGATTCTGACGCCAGTGAAGCTACCCGGGCCACGGCCAAAAGCCAACGCATCCAGATCGCTTAAACCAATACCCGCTTCTTTAAGTACTTCATCCACCATTGGCAAAATCTTTTTGGTGTGATCACGTGGTGCAACTTCACGACGCACAAAATAGGTGTCATCTATCACCAAAGCCACAGAGCAATTTTCCGTGGCAGTATCAATTGCAAGAATTTTAGTACTCATTCTGTTCTCTGTTGTTGTAAAAACTGCTTAATATTATTCAAATCACGTGTACGCGGGATCGGTGGCAAACTTTTCAGGAATAGCGCACCATAATCACGAGTAACCAGGCGGTTATCGCAGATAATCAAGGCTCCACGATCCTGGGTATCACGAATTAAACGCCCCACTCCCTGCTTTAAGGTGATCACCGCATCAGGTAACTGAACCTGAGCAAACGGATCGCCACCCTGCAAGCGGCAATCTTCAATCCGCGCTTTTAACAAAGGATCATCCGGGGCGGTAAACGGCAATTTGTCGATAATAACACAGCTTAATGCGTCACCTCTAACATCAATCCCCTCCCAGAATGCCCCGGTCGCGACCAGCAGCGCATTGCCCAACTGCATAAATTCCGACAAGGTTTTCTGTTTACTGGTTTCTCCCTGCAGCAATACCGGCAAACTCAAGGTTGCACGAAAGCGCTCACCCAGCTCCCGCATCATGCTGTGCGAAGTGCAGAGGAAAAAACAACGCCCCTGATTGTGTTCAATGATCGGAGCAAGGTATTCAACCAGTTTTTCCGCCATATTAGGGCTGTTCGGCTCCGGCAGATAACGAGGCACGCACAAGCGCGCCTGATTCTGATAATCAAACGGACTAGGTAACGAAAACTGCTGCTGAGGCGTTAATCCGAGGCGATTAGAAAAGTGAGCAAAATCGTTATCCACCGCCAGTGTTGCCGATGTAAAAATCCATGCTCCCTGCTGCAGCGCCATCTGCTCATGAAATTTATCGGCCACCGACAACGGTGTAATATGCAGTGACAGATGTTTCGGTGTGGTATCAAACCAATAGGAATAGCCGGGGATGGAAACATCACACACCCGCGTTAAACGCCCCTGCAACAATGAAGCTCGCTCAAACGCCGCATCCAGTAACTGGCTACGGCCCAGTGCCAATTTCAATACGTCAATGGCAAAGGTTAAGCTTTCATCGAGGCGATCCACCGCCTGCTGCACGTTGCTTTGTTGAATCGCATCACGCCAGTTACCGCGAAAGCCTGGTTCACCCAAGACAATGCGCAGATCCATCGCGGTTTGCGCGACTTTCTCACTCACTTTTTGCAACTGACGCATATCTCGCGCTTCGGTGCGATAACCAATCTCGATATCTTTGGCCAGATCCTGAATCTGGCGGGTCGACAGCGTCTGACCAAAATATTGGCTTGCGATGTCCGGCAGTTGATGGGCTTCATCAAAAATAAACACTTCCGCTTCCGGAATCAGCTCACCAAAGCCGGTCTCTTTAATCGCTAAGTCAGCTAAAAACAGGTGATGGTTGACCACTACAACGTCAGCATCCATCGCTTTCTTCCGCGCTTTAGAGACAAAACAATCGGCAAAGCTCGGGCACTCTTTACCTAGGCAGTTATCGTTGGTGGACGTGATAGTCGGGATGATCGGGCTATCTTCGGCAATCGCGTCGCATTCACCCAAATCGCCGCTGCGTGTCTCAGAAGACCAGCTTCTGACCTTAATCAATTGACCTAATGCCTGAGAGTCAACATCCGGTTGATGAGTTTCAACAATCTGACGGCTGAGACGATCGAGACAAAGATAGTTAGATCGCCCTTTTAATAGCGCCACCTTACCGGTAAATCCCAGCGCCTGCTTGATCAATGGCAAATCACGATGGAACAATTGCTCTTGCAGATTCTTTGAACCGGTGCTGATAATGACCTTCTTCCCGCTAAGCAAACTGGGAATCAAATAGGCGAACGTTTTACCGGTTCCTGTTCCCGCTTCGACCACTAACTGCTGCTGCTGTTTGATCGCAGACGCAACCGCATGCGCCATGTCCAACTGAGCCTGGCGAGGTTGAAAACCGGGGATCGCTTTACCTAAAGCACCCGTAGCTGAAAATACCTTGGAGATCATAACCGCTGTAAGAAAGTTATTAATGGCGGGATTATGGCAGGTTTAAACAACGAGCGCGAACCCAATCACCGCGATCAGGCTCGCACTGAACAGATGAATTAACGTTTAAGATAACGTTGAACCCATCCGGGGCTATTGAGCGGGTCAACCGATTCCGGGCACATGGCTTTTGCGGCTTGTGCCGGGGTTGCTTTACTTTCCCACATTTGTTCTAAAATCGTTTCATCGATCTGATGGTCACCCATCAACTCATTAACACGCTCAACATACAGTTTGTGCGCTAGCGATTCTTTGTCCATGTTTTCTACCTCACCATATACCACATGAAAAGATCTGGATAAAAAGACCGATTAGATTAAGCCGAGGTGAATTAGTTGTTTATTTTGTTGAAACTCACTTAAGAATAGATTAAACATAGCCCCTATAGTGTGGAACGTATCACTCTTTACTCCAAAGGAATCAAAATCACTTTGGGGCTATTTACATTTAAACCGAATAAATCGCCGGATTGTTACCCATGGAAAAGAAAACACTCCTCACGCATTGTAAAGACGCGCCGGGACTTATCTCAAAAGTTACTAATATCTGTTACAAGCATGAACTAAACATTACTCATAACAATGAATTTGTGGATAACACCAGCGGCCACTTTTTTATGCGCACCGAGTTGGAAGGCTTCTTTAATGATCGGACGCTTCTGGCCGATCTGAGCCACGCACTGCCAGAAGGCGCACAAAACAAACTCATCAGCTCAGGCCGTAAGCGTATTGTCATTCTTGTAACCAAAGAAGCACACTGCTTGGGTGATATTCTGATGAAGAGCTATGATGGTAGCTTGGATGTTGAAATTGCAGCCGTTGTTGGTAACTATGATAACCTGCAGCAGTTAACCGAACGTTTCGATATTCCTTACCACTTTGTTTCTCATGAAGGACTAAACCGTCCAGAACACGAAGAAAAACTTTTGGAAGTGATCCAGCAGTACGAACCAGACTATCTGGTTCTGGCGAAATATATGCGCGTACTGACTCCTGAGTTTGTCGATAAATACCACCACCGGATTATCAATATTCATCATAGCTTCCTGCCTGCTTTTATCGGTGCAAAACCTTACCTGCAGGCGTTTCAGCGCGGGGTAAAAATCATTGGAGCTACAGCTCACTTTGTCACCAATGATTTGGATGAAGGGCCAATTATCAAGCAGGATGTTATTCCGGTCGATCATAACTTCAGTGCACAGGACATGGCTCAGGCCGGTCGCGATGTAGAGAAAAATGTGTTAAGTCGTGCACTGAATAAAGTGTTGAATGATCATGTATTTGTCTACGGCAACAAAACCGTTATCCTGTAAATCACAGCGAATAGTTTATTTTGTAAGCGAGATAGCTCCGGCTATCTCGCTTTTTTTATTGGCCAATCACATGCCTGAGACGAAACACAACCGGGTAAAGATTGTTCTCCCCGGTCAGATAACGTAGGATTAGCGGCATAAACATCACCACACATAATCCGTATCAATGCGATATCGGAAAGCGCTTTATCGGAAAACAAAAGATGTTGGAGAAAGGATGAAAACAATTTTTAAATATATCGGCTTAGTGCTAAAAGGGATCTGGAAACTGATTACTTTTATCCGCCTGACTCTGACCAACCTGATCTTTCTGGGTTTTATCGCGTTGATCCTATTTTCACTGAATAAGACAGATGAAGTTACTGAACGAACGATTGAACCATCGGCGTTGGTGTTGGATCTCTCCGGACCTATTGTCGAGAAAACCACTCGTGTTGGCGCGCTGGACTCGGTCGGAAGTTCACTGCTGGATCAGGATCTGCCACAGGAAAACCTACTGTTTGATATTGTCGATACCATCCGGTATGCCAAGAATGATGATAGTGTCACCGGCATTGTTCTGGCACTGGGAAATATGTCGGAAACGGGCCTGAACAAATTGCGTTATATCGCCAAAGCGCTGAACGAGTTTAAAACCACCGGCAAACCTGTTTTTGCTGTCAGCGACTTCTACAGCCAGAGCCAATATTATCTGGCCAGCTATGCCGACAAGATTTTTCTTTCACCGCAAGGTGGTGTACTGCTGAAAGGCTATAGTGCGCAACCACTTTATTACCGTCGTTTACTGGATAAGTTAGATATCACCACCCATGTGTTCCGGGTAGGAACTTATAAATCAGCAGTTGAACCATTTTTACGTGATGATATGTCACCGCAGACCAAGCAAGCCAATCTCAGCTGGCTAAACCAATTGTGGGATACTTACCTCGAAGATATCAGCAGCAATCGGGAGATCGATCCTAATTCTCTGCGAATTAATGAGACTGAATTTTTGCAACGGTTTGCACAGGCAGATGGCAATCTGGCGACCTTGGCGTCTCAACTGGGCTTGGTCGATAAACTGGCTTCCCGCCCGGCGATTCGCGAAGAACTGGCTAATATTTTCGGTAATGATCACCAGGGTAGCTACAAGCACATTCGTTACCACGATTATCTAGCGCAAATACCAGCCCAGCCTCAATCATCCACCAATGAAATTGCGGTGATTGTTGCCAGCGGTGCGATTATGGATGGTCACCAACCAGCCAATCGGGTTGGAGGTGATGATATTGCCGCCCAGTTACGCCAGGCAAGAACCGACAGAAATATCCGTGCGGTGGTATTACGTGTTGACAGCCCGGGAGGCAGCGCTTTTGCTTCGGAAGTCATCCGTAATGAAATCGAAGCACTCAAAGCTGTCAATAAACCGGTGGTGATTTCAATGTCCAGCCTCGCAGCATCGGGCGGCTACTGGATTGCAATGAGCGGTAGTAAAATTATTGCGACACCGACTACGTTAACCGGATCAATCGGTATTTTTTCGGTTATTCCGACGTTTGAAAAAGCGATTGATAAACTGGGGATTTCCACCGATGGTGTCGGAACCGCACCATTTGCAACCGATGGTATTGCCAGCGGCTTGTCACAACAGGCGCAACAGGCGATGCAAATGGGGATTAATAACGGTTATAAAACCTTTATTTCTTTGGTGGCAGAAAACCGCAGCATGAGCCTGCTGGATGTCGATAAAATCGCCCAAGGGCGGGTTTGGACCGGCAGTGATGCACTGGCCAATGGTCTGGTTGATCAACTGGGCGATTTTGATAATGCGATTGAACAGGCCGCTTCACTGGCCGAATTGGATGACTATCAGCTGCAATGGCTTGAAGAGCCACTACCAATGTTCGAGCAAGTTCTGGAACAGTTGCTGTCTGAAGCTCATGCTACAACGGGCTGGGATGTTTCTACTCTGCTACCGGAACCCATCAGGAAGATGAGTGTACAAATGCAGGCCGATATGAGCTTGCTCAGCCAGTTCAATGATCCGAAAGGTGAATATGCATTCTGTCTCAACTGCCAGGTTGAGTAAAACCGCACTTCAGAGCCATTAGATCTCGCTGATTTAATGGCTCCTCTTCTTTTAACTGCGATTAATTGGTTATAATCCCCACCCTGTTCCTTTTATGAGTAACTACTCGCAATGGCTAGAAAACATATTTATATCGCTTATACGGGTGGCACCATCGGCATGCAGAAATCAGAGAACGGCTTTGTTCCTGTTGCTGGCTATATGGAAAAACAACTGGCAAGTATGCCGGAGTTCCATCGCCCGGAAATGCCGCTGTATACCATTCATGAGTATGATCCACTGATCGACTCATCTGATATGACTCCAAAGGATTGGCAACAGATTGCGAATGATATTCGCGACAATTACGACAAATACGACGGGTTTGTGATTCTCCATGGCACGGATACCATGGCTTATACCGCTTCAGCTTTGTCATTTATGCTAGAGAATCTCGGCAAACCGGTTATCGTCACTGGCTCACAGATTCCTATCGCTCAGCTTCGTTCAGATGGTCAGGCAAACCTGCTTAATGCACTGCACATTGCCGCAAACTATCCAATTAACGAAGTGACCCTGTTCTTCAACAATCAGTTGATGCGCGGTAACCGCAGCACCAAGTCTCATGCCGATGGATTCAACGCATTTACTTCACCAAACTTACCACCGTTGCTTGAAGCCGGGATTAACATCAATCTTGGTAATGGGGTAGAGATCAATAAGCGGCCACAGGGTGAATTTCACGTTAGTGATATCACTCCGCAGCCAGTCGGCGTGATTACTATGTACCCGGGAATTTCCCATGAGGTAATACGTAACACCCTACTCCAACCAGTGAATGCGATGATCCTGCTGACATTCGGTGTGGGTAATGCTCCGCAAAATGCTGCGCTATTAGCTCAGTTGAAGGATGCTTCTGAACGCGGCGTTATTGTAGTTAACTTAACTCAATGCCTGGCAGGTAAAGTGAATATGGGTGGATATGCCACTGGTTGTGCCTTAGCGGATGCTGGTGTGATCAGCGGCTTTGACATGACACCGGAAGCCGCGCTGGCAAAACTTCATTATCTGCTCAGCAAAGGCTTAAGCTATGAAGAAGTAAAACAGCAGATGCAGGTCGTCTTGCGTGGCGAAATGAGTCTTTAGATCTTTCCGTTAATTCAAATACGAATCAGGGCTCAATAGAGCCCTGATTTATTGAAAGTGCTTTATTCAGCGTTCGGATTGACCCGAAAAATTTCTTCACCCACCGACTTATCATCCTGAGCAGAAGAAAATTCCCTTTTAAACTCATGCTTTGACTTAATATGCAGTTCACCTCCGGCAGCAACCGTCATATGTTCCGGCTGCTGATTATGCTTAGACTGATAGAGCATCATCGCTTGAATACAGGACTCTCTTTGTTGTTCTGATAATACAGCTCCTTCTGGCCATTTACCCGTTTCAACCGCATAAACCAAGCGTTGATAGGCTTCCGGAGTGATGGCTTCGACTAATTGTTGAGCATTCATATTTTTAATTCTCTTAGGTTTTTTACCAAAATAACCGCTACAATGATAACGTCAAGAGGTCAAAAATAAATCGGTGTAGCAGATCACAAGCCCATGAACAGACAGCAACAAAAAACACTATTACTGCTCCTTAGCAGCTCACTACTACTTTCAGGCTGTTTCGAAAATAGGCGAGATACGGATAAGTTATGTGCCAATAACCCCAGCCTGAAATGCGAAGAGCTGAACACTGATGATGGTCAATGCAAAATTACCCGCACTGATTTGATTTGGCACCGTCAGGAAGTGTTAAAAAGCCCGACAGATCTCAATAAAATTACTGAATATCATCTGACCCAAAAATACCAGCTCTGCCTAGAAGTCGCGGCACAAATTCAGGCGATTGATCAAACTGAATTAAAACAGCGGCGTTTTAACGCCCTAGTCAATGCAGGAAAAAACTTAGAACGACTTTCCACTGAACTGGCCGATTACCACACCCCGGAAGCGCTCTATTTTTTGTGGAGTCAAAACAATGATGCCAATGCACGCCGCGAATTCCTGCAAATGGAAGGGTCATCTCAACTTGAAACCACCCGTTTACAATATGCTCTGGCGACCTTTTACATCGACCGCGATCATAATAAGACACTCACACTGCTGAATCATGCACTGGAACTGAGTCACGATCCCAAAACCCTCAACCTGGAAATTATCCAGTCTCTGGCTAGCGTCAATCAGTTTCTACACAATAAAGAACGGGCCTATATCTGGGCAATGGTGGCTAAATCGTTTGATATTCCGATCATCGAAGAAGGCGCTTTTGCCCGCCTTTACCCGTTTAATGAGGAAAAGTTAGACCAGCTGAATCAAATCAGTGAGCAAGTGACCGATAGCATCAATAGCGGGCAATATAGAGCAAACTTAATTCCAAACTACATCAAATAATTTAAGAGCCTTATCTCGATAAGGCTCAATTTGATCATTCATGCTCATTTTTGTTGAAAATTAACGACACAGAGTTAACACAATAACGCTCGCCAGTCGTCTTCGGCCCATCATCAAAAACATGCCCCAGATGACTATCACATACCGCACAACGTATTTCTGTTCGTACCATTCCGTGACTGCGATCAACTAAAAACCGAATCGCTTCTTTACTGACTGGCGCATCGAAACTCGGCCAACCGCACCCGGAGTCATATTTATGTTCAGAGCTAAAAAGTGCAGCCTGGCAACAAGTACAGTGATAAAGTCCAGTTTGCTTATTATGCAGTAACTTACCCGTAAAAGGGGCCTCTGTACCCTGTTCCCGGCACACACGATACTCTTCTTCGTTTAGCTGTTGACGCCAGTATTCATCTGGCTTGTTGAGTATTTGCTTCTTATTAACCACGGAGCAACTTCCTTCTCGATTATTTATGGCTGATTATGATTTTTTTTATGAAAAACTTGCATACGCCTTGCGTTGTAGCACATACTTCTTAGCCTTAACACTGTACGTTGAGAATTTAAAATACCAAGGAATATTTAGGTATTTTAGTCAAACTGTCAGTATGCAGAGACTCGGCAAGTCCAAATTTTAGCCACTCGCGCCGGATAAGATAAAAAAGCAGCGCTTTTTTTTGACTTTAAACAAGTTAAGTCTGATTATCTGTTGCGAACGTTTGCTGGGTTCTGTAATTTTACTACCAGTTATCTTTAATCAGAAATTTAAGTTGTGGAGCAACTAACAATGACTATCAAAGTAGGTATCAATGGTTTTGGTCGTATCGGCCGTTTCGTATTCCGTGCAGCACAAGAACGTGCAGACATCGAAGTTGTAGGTATTAACGACCTGATCGACGTAGATTACATGGCATACATGCTGAAGTATGACTCAACTCACGGTCGTTTCAACGGTACTGTTGAAGTTCAAGACGGTAACCTAATCGTTAACGGTAAAACTGTTCGCGTAACTGCTGAGCGTAACCCAGAAGACCTGAAATGGGATGCAATCGGTGTTGATGTTGTTGCTGAAGCAACTGGTCTGTTCCTGGACGACGCAACTGCACGTAAGCACATCACTGCTGGCGCGAAGAAAGTTGTAATGACTGGTCCTTCTAAAGACGCAACTCCAATGTTCGTTAACGGCGTAAACTTCGATTCTTACGCTGGTCAAGACATCGTTTCTAACGCTTCTTGTACTACTAACTGTCTAGCACCTATTGCTAAAGTTCTTAACGACAACTTCGGTATCGAGTCTGGTCTGATGACTACAGTTCACGCTACTACTGCTACTCAGAAAACTGTTGACGGTCCTTCTGCTAAAGACTGGCGCGGTGGTCGTGGTGCTTCTCAGAACATCATCCCATCTTCAACTGGTGCTGCTAAAGCTGTAGGCGTTGTACTTCCAGAAGTTAAAGGTCTTCTGACTGGTATGGCTTTCCGCGTTCCAACTGCAAACGTTTCTGTTGTTGACCTGACTGTTAACCTGAAAACTGGTGCTTCTTACGAAGCTATCTGTGCAGCTATGAAAGCAGCATCTGAAGGCCCAATGGCTGGCGTTCTTGGCTACACTGAAGATGCAGTAGTATCTCAAGACTTCATCGGCGAAAAATGCACTTCAGTATTCGATGCTGCAGCTGGTATCGCTCTAACTGACAAATTCGTTAAAGTTGTATCTTGGTACGACAACGAAATCGGTTACTCAAACAAAGTTCTTGACCTAATCGCACACATCTCTAAATAAGAGCAGCGTTTAGCAAAACTTGTTAAAAAAGGCGACCTAGTGTCGCCTTTTTAATATCCAATTTTTAATCTTTCATTATAACATTGGCACACTCGCTTACCCGATACTCTTTTTATACCAAGGGTAAGGATTCTGCCTAGATTCAATAAGGAATCGATGTCATGAATTTATCATCTTTACCTGCCCTAACTGTTCTTTCTGACAATGTTACTATCGTTGAACATGAACAAATCAAACTGGTTCGTGTTATTCATGATAAAGCTACCGCTGCCATTTCTCTGTTTGGCGGACACGTAGTTTCTTTCAAACCTGCAGGGCAAGAAGATCTGATTTGGATGAGTCAGGAAACGGCCTATAACGCTAAAGCTGCCATTCGTGGTGGTATTCCTGTCTGCTGGCCTTGGTTTGGTAAAGTAGCCAACCCCGGGCACGGCTTCGCCCGTATTCAGGAATGGAAGCTGGTTGAACACCGTGAAAGCGAAGAAGGTGTAGTGGTTACTCTTGGACTTGAAGCCAATGATGAAACCCGTGCGATGTGGCCAAATGAATTCTCACTGATGCTACACGTTGCTGTATCAGACACATTGAATGTCAAACTAGCGGTGAACAATACCGATGACAAGCCGTGGACATTCTCCGGTGCACTACACACCTACCTGACCGTCGGTGATATCCACCAGGTACAAACAACCGGTATGGGTGCTGAATATATCGATAAATTGCAAGACAGCAAAATCTGTCAGGGCGGCGATGTACTGCAACTGACCGATACTATCGACCGTGTCTATACTCAGCCAGAAGCACACATCGTGGTAAACGACCCGAAACTCTCCCGCAGGTTGGTAGTAGAAAACAGTGGTCATAACTCTGCTGTTCTATGGAACCCGTGGCAAGCTGGCTCAAAGAGTATGGGCGACATGCAGGACGATGCGTACTTAACCATGCTATGTGTTGAGTCAGTGGTCAATGCTGCAAGCCTGGAAGAAGGTATTACACTTCAGCCTGGTGAAAGCCATGTTGTTGAGACAACAATTTCTTCTCAGTCTCTGTAAGCTAATATCTCAAGTTACAAGGGTGGATATATTCCACCCTTTTTAATTGCCGCCATTCTGGTATAAACTTGCCCCTCAATTTATTGCCTGAGCTTAACATGACCTACTTATGCCCTTTATGCCATACGCCTCTGCAACTTGATCAGCGTAGTTATCACTGTTCAAACCACCATCAGTTCGATATGGCTAAAGAAGGTTACGTTAATTTAATGCCCGTCCAGCATAAGCGCTCGAAAGATCCCGGTGATAATAAAGAGATGATGCAGGCACGCCGCCGCTTTCTCGATGAGGGACATTATCAACCAATGCGCAAAGCCGTCTGCCAGTTGCTTACTGCTTATCAGCCCTCTCATCTTCTTGATATCGGCTGTGGTGAAGGCTATTACACACAAGAGTTCTACCAGAAACTCGCCAAACAGAATGAAAATATACAGGTTTACGGCCTGGATATTTCAAAAATTGCTATTCGCTATGCAGCTAAGCGCTACCCTAACTGCCAATTTTGTGTAGCATCCAGCCACCGTCTGCCATTTGCCGATCATAGCTTAGAAGCGATTGTGCGCATCTATGCACCCTGTAAAGACGAAGAGCTATTTCGAGTGCTAACTGACGAAGGTGTCGTAATTACCGTCACTCCCGCAGCCCGTCATCTCTATCAGTTAAAAGAACTGATTTATCGTGAAGTTATGCTGCATGATGAAGCAGCAGAAGAGATTGCCGGGTTTACACTTAGCCAGCAGCAAAAAGTCAGCTACCCGATGACACTTTCCGGTCAGTCAGCCTTTGATTTACTGCAGATGACCCCATTTGCCTGGCGTGCTTCAGAGCAGGTAAGACAACAGCTACTTGAGCAATCAGAATTCCACTGCGAAGCTGACTTTATGATTCGTGTTTATCAAAAATCCGCCTATTGAGAACTCAACTCCATCTCGGCATAGTAATTGCTTATCTAGTCATACTAAAAGTTTTCGGGCAAAACTTCGCCACTTATGGCAATAAATTGCTCAACTTTTAGTGTTGGTGGCCGATACAATAGCCGAGTAGACAGGTAGGAGAGTGTTATGGAGCCAATAAAAACAGGTAATAGCGGGGCTTATGCGCCAATAGCCGCAGCCAAACCCCAAGCTCCTGTTGATACGCCAAAGCAATCACAACTATTAAATTCGGTAACGCAAGTCGAGCAGAACAAAGTTACGCTGTCAGAAGAAGGCAAGCAGTTACTTGCCACTTTACAGCAGATGGAAGCGGATGCTCAACTTACTGAAGGTAAAGAGGCTAAAGATAAATCTGTTGGCGATAAGGTAGAGTCATTCACCTATGGCGCACTGGGAATGGAACACCCGGAAAAATTGAAAGAAGAGAAAGATGGCTCTTATTCAGCCGGGCAATATTTTTCCGGTGCGGCAACCTTAGGGGCAATTCTACTCGCTCTAGCCTAATCAAAAACCAGGCCTGGAATCTTCCTCGCCTGGTTTTTTCTAATTTACTTAACGTACAGACCAGCAAACTTTACTTTGGCTGAATCAACTGCGGCTTGCAGTTTTTCTACCGGTACCGGATACGAGAAATAAAACCCCTGCAAACTGTCACAGCCAATTTCAATCAGATATCGGGCATGTTCAGCCGTTTCTATCCCTTCGCAACAGCTATACAAGCCAACTCGGCTTGAAAGATCAATAATCGAATTCAATACAGAAGCATCGCGTTCACTATTCAATGAGTTAAACACAAATTGCCGATCAATTTTTAGTACATCAATTTCAATTCGGGTCAGATAGCTCAGTGAAGAATAGCCCGTACCAAAGTCATCTAACGCAATCGTACCTCCGCGTTGACGGATTCGGGCAAAGAACTCATTGGCAATTTTAAACTCTTCCAGATAACTGGACTCAATAATTTCAAGCTGTAAAGAACGAATACTCTGATTATGCTCATTCAGACAGGTCACAATGTGTTCCTCTAAAAATGGCGTCATTAAATCTTTAGAAGAGACATTAATAGAAACCACGGTGTCATCACCACAAATCTGCCGAATCCGGCCTAAATCACTGATCGCCTTTTTAACCAGCCACTTCGTAATATCGCCAATCCGACCACCGCTTTCAGCAATAGGGATAAACTCACCCGGAGAGACAAAACCAAGATCCGGACTATTCCAACGAATCAAAGCTTCTAAACCATTCACCTGACCTGTGCTGGATATCTTAGGTTGATAGACCAAGCTGAATTCTTCATTTTCCAGTGCCGCTGGAATACTATCCACCAACTGCAATTTGCGTCGTTTATCACTCAGCATATCTAACTCAAACACCGTATACAGGCCTCGTCCGGTGGTTTTCGACACATACATGGCAATATCAGCGTTGGAGATTAAGGTATCTGCGTTATATGAGGCCTGACTGGCTAGCGCAATACCGATACTAACACCGGTATGAATTTCCCACTTGCCGATCATCACCGGGCTCTGAAACTGGCTGATAATCTTTTTCGCGATTGTAATACCACAATTAATATCAACACAGTCAGTCAATACCACCAAAAATTCATCACCAGCCAACCGAGCTAATACATCATTAGGGCGCAAACATGCCTGCACCTCTTCACTGATCTTAATTAATAATTTATCCCCGGTTTCATGGCCCATCCGATCATTAACCGATTTGAAACTGTCCACATCAAAATAAAGAATCGATGCTTCCCGCTCCTTCCTCTTCATCTCTCCAAGATGCTGATCGAGAAACTCTATCACATTACGCCGGTTCGGCAGATTGGTCAGTTGATCGTAATTGGCTAACTGATACATCGACTCCTGTTGGTAGCGCAATTTTTCATTTTGCTCTCGATTTAACTGGTTTTCTTTATTAATAATTTCCAACATCGAGTTGATGTCTGAACTGAGCGTAAAAACTTCATCGTTACCTTTTGCCTTGACTCTTAATGTATAGTCGCGGGTACGGCTAATAAGGCGGGTAAATTCCGATAAGGAAATTAAAGGCGTCAACATACGCTGGAACAGGAACCAAATCAGTAGCAGAGAAGTCAGTAAGATAGCGATAACGACAGGCAAACCTTTCGCAAATAAAGCATCCCGACTACGCACAATCGGCATAGTCAAATCATTCACCACCTGCAGGTAGCCAACCGGAGATGCCGGATCACCGATAGGGACAAAACTGACCAGCACATCCCGATAACGCAAAACGCCTTTAGCCAGTTTATTCGGCATATGTTCGCCAACGACCAACGCATTCACATCCGAAATATCAACGCCTCCACTGCTGCTGGGGTAGATATACTGCTCCATCAGTTTCCACTGAGCATCATAGATAAAGGCGTAAAGGATATGGCTGTATTTCTCAAAAATCAGCAGCTGATTTTTGAGCTCAAACGAATCTCCGCCATCAGCAATAATCAACAACAGATCATCAGCCACGTTAGCCGAAAGTGCCTCCAAATTATCTTCTACCGATTCTGAATAGATATTTTGATGTTCTTCCAAGGAAACCCAGAATACAGCAACCGCACACATGACAATCGACACGGTGCTGATAATTATAAATTTGCTTCGAATTCCAAACAGCATATATCAGTATCCAGAGTCAAACAGGCTGAATCATGAGGATTCAGCCCATTCGTACTAACGTTGGTAAACCACTACAACGTTATCAGGGAGTAGCGTATCGGCAGGAACATACCCCACCGCATTTTCGGTATTGACGATATAATCCAGCAATGAACTTACATCAGTAAACTCTCTAGGGGGTTTACTCCGCCCGGTAAATAGTAACTGCGCCCAATAGGACTGAATCCGGCTTTCCGTCAGGCCAATGACTTTAGTATTGAACTGAATGCGTGTTGCGTCACCAACCGGGAAAGTAGCGGCATCATATTTACGGCTCAACGTTCCCCCCATAAAGATCTGCCTGACTTCACTACGCGATAGAGTCGACAAATCAGAAGAAGTGCTGGCCACAACGATAACATCCAGACTTTGCGCTACCGAAGCATAACTCACTGAGAGTGAAAGCATCAGGAATAAACACATTCGGGATAGCAGGCTAATTATTTTCATCATCAGAATACCCACTCCACGCTAAGTTTATATAAGCTGGCGTCGCGATTAAACCCACTCTGAATCGAATCAAAGAATGAGTTTTTATCGCTATCACCATCCAGGAGTGTGACTTCTGCTTTTAAAGCGACTTTAGGGACAACATCCCAACGAGCGCCCAGAGTCCAGGAGCGTAAACTGTCGTTACTTAGTTGGCTAATCAAGCCTTGCCAAGCACCATAAAGTGCCGTAAGCGAACTAGGTATCTCATTAGGGAATTGTTGATAATCAACCAAACTCTGCGCATAGGTTAAATGCATCGTAAATGGAAAGAAATTATAGCCACCAGTCAGATAGTAACTCTCGATTTCCGGTGCAATAGAAATATCAGGATTAATCGAAACCCATTCACCTCGGGCAAAATATTCTAGGTTATCATAATTGATGGATAACTGATGGACATCGACCCAACCTCGACGAGAAATAGCATCCGCACTATCTGTATAACCGGCTAATTCCAAACCAGACTTGAGTGTATCTAAATCATCAAGGCCAATCTCAACCTTACCGTGATGGGTCGAAGCACGCAGCTCAAAGTTGTTATAGTGTGCTTTAGCGACCACACCACCAAAGACATCTACGGTATAATCGGTACTTCGATTATTTAGATTAATCTCGCCGTCATAACGCCCGATATACCCTTCTAATGAAGTATCCATATCACCAATCGGATACCCCCAAGAAAGATCAACACCATCAAAAGTTGGGAACAGATAAGCGTTATACACCTGCTGCGGAGCCGTGATCCAAGGGTAAGAATAACCAACATCCACTACATCACTCAACGCAAAAAATGGCGTACGCAGACGACCAAATTTAGCCACTAGGTTATCGTCCGGCTGCCAGGTCAGATAGGCCCAGTTAATCATTGAATCATTTTCTGAGTCATCGGCATGCAATATACCCTGCACTGTAAGACTAACAGCTGGAGTGAACTCATAAGACGCCTGGAGGCCCACCAAACTTTCCGGCTTGGCGGTTACTCTATCCGAATAACCTTTAAAATTAGCCTGATCGGTATCGAGGTAACCCGCCGTGATGCGGCCAAACCCAGAAATCGTTAACGCATCAGAGTGTTGGGCTAAAGAGGGCTCGGAAAGCATAGCCAGAACCAACACCGGCCCGTAACGGGTCAGTCGCTTCTTTCGCTGTTTCTGCCTGGAGGATATATTCATAAGACACACTGCTACTGATTTTAGGGTTATTGTATATAAATTATAGTTCATCGTTTACTTATATGTCTAATAAATAAACAGAAGTCTACATTGTAACCTTTTGATTAAACTGAATAGTTTTCTGCTCAGCACTTCCATAACATTTAACACGATCAAACAATAGTAAGTAACCACTTATTTATCTCATTAAAAAATTGATCGTTCATCACACAATTCTGCAAATACACGTTCAATTTGTGACCGATTACACGGATACTAATTTTTAACATTTATAAGTAATAATATTAGTTATATTATGATTTCATAAATTACAGCTTCGGTATCAAACGCGAATAGGTGAATGAGCACGAGGTTATCAACTACTACATACCGTAACGAGAACAAAAGGACACCCCAATGGCTTCATCAATTGAAATCAGAAATCTCACCAAAGAATTTGATGGCTTGAAAGTGTTAGACAATATCTCATTTGATATCAACAATAATGAATTCATCGTGTTTCTTGGTCCGTCAGGTTGTGGCAAGTCCACGCTACTGCGCATGATTGCTGGTTTAGAAAGTTTAAGCGACGGTGAAATCTGCATGGATGGCGAGCGCCTTGATATCTTACCACCAGGCCAACGCGATATTTCCATGGTCTTCCAGAGCTATGCTCTTTATCCGCATATGACGGTTGAAGATAACATGACCTTCGGCCTGAAAAATATCGGTACCGCGCCGGATGTCATCAGTCAACGCCTTGAAGAAGCGGCCCGTATTCTGGAAATCAGCCACCTATTACAACGCAAGCCTGCCGAGCTTTCTGGCGGTCAGCGTCAACGGGTTGCTATTGGCCGTGCGATTGTACGCGAACCAAAAGCATTCCTGTTTGATGAGCCTTTGTCTAATCTTGACGCAGCTCTACGCAGCCGTACCCGTATCGAACTGGCTCAACTGCATAAGCGGGTCAATGCGACAATGATTTTCGTCACGCACGATCAGGTGGAAGCGATGACACTTGCTCACCGCATCGTAGTGTTAAATAAAAGCCATATTGAACAAATCGGTACCCCAATAGAAATTTACCAACGCCCAGCCACCAAATTTGTTGCTGGTTTCGTCGGCTCTCCAGCAATGAACTTCCTTGATGTGATTGAACTGACCGAACAGAACGGCAAAGTCATTGTTGAAATTGATGCAGTAGCGCCAATTATGTCCACGGTTAACTACCCCCAGCTTGCTCACACCGACAAACCTTATGAACTGGGTATTCGTGCTGAAGATGTTCATATCGTTGAAGATGAAACTCAGGCTCATACTAAAGGTGTGGTTGCCTTTATTGAACGCTTGGGCGATCGCACTCTGGCTTATATCACCCTGACCAACGGTAAACTCATGATTGCCGAAGCGAGCAGCCGCCATGAGATTGAAATCGATACCGTGGTGAATCTGAGCTTCGATGCCGATGCGGTTCATCTGTTTGACTGCAATGAAAAAGCCTATCACGGGGGCGCATTATGAGAACCGCTGCGATTAAAAGCAAAGAGTGGAGCAATCTGCTGTTTGTCCTCCCCTATCTTGCCGTATTTATCGGAATGATCGTGATTCCGCTGTTCTGGGGTATCAATCTGAGTTTTGAAAAAGTCGATCTATTCGGTCCCGGAAAATATGTCGGTTGGGCAAACTATGAGCGACTATTCAGCAATAAAATCTTTCTTCAAACAGTATGGAATACCCTGTACTTTGTGCTGTTGACGGTTCCGGTATTACTGGCTATCGGGCTATTTCTCGCTTTAGCGCTCAATAAGCCCACCCGTACCGCGAATATTCTGCGCGCGATCTTTTTTGCTTCAACCATTTTATCGGTAACCGTTGTCACCCTGATCTGGCGCATCATTTTTATTCCTAACGACGGCTTTATGGCCATGGTGTTTACCTGGTTAGGACTTGAACCGGTCGCTTTTCTTTCCGATCCTAACTGGGCGTTGATTTCAGTCGCTATAGCAACCATCTGGTGGTGTATCGGTTTGCCGATGATCTTGTTTACGGCGGCGCTGCAACAAATTCCGCAGGATCTGTATGAAGCTGCAGAGCTGGATAATGCTTCAAAATGGACGGTGTTCAGAAGGATCACTCTCCCTTCGATTACCCGCACCATTATTCTGGTCACCATTATTGAAATTGTTATGCAGTTCCAGTTATTCGGTCAAGCGTTGCTGATGACCAATGGCGGCCCGAATAACACCTCAAGATCAATCGTGATGTTTATTTACGATGCCGGCTTCCGCCGTTGGGATATCGGTATGGCCGCTGCCGCATCACAAATTCTCTTTGCCATTATCCTTGTTGCCGCATTGGCTCAGTTTGCTGTCAGCCGAAATAAAGGATGAGAATCATGAATCAGATGAGTATGACAACCATGTCGAAATCAGCTACAACCAATAACGCTAGCAAGCAACAGACATACCAGCCTACCACGCATAAAACACCACGCGCTCTAATGGGATTAACCATGGTGTTATCGCTGCTGATGCTGGCTCCGTTTATGTGGGCGGTAGGTCTGAGTTTAAAAGATAACGGCGAATTAATGCGCGGCACCGGGGCGGTATTTGAATTCCCTTATACACTGCAGAACTATCTGGATATTTTTGAAAATTCATCGGTGTTCCAGTGGTTAATCAACAGCCTTATCGTTTCCTGTTCGATGACGGTCGGCATTTTGGTACTTTCCTCTCTAGCCGGATACGCCTTCGCTCGACTCGAGTTTCCGTTCAAGAAAGTACTATTTGTGGTCATTCTGATGGGATTGGCTGTTCCTGAGCAGGCGGTGATCATTGCACGCCACCAAATCTTTAGTGATTTATCATTGCACAACACTTATCTTGGGCTGATTTTGCCGGGCCTGTCAGCACCGTTCGGCGTGTTCGTTATGACTCAGTTCTTTAAAGCAATTCCAAAAGAGATTGATGAGGCAGCAACCTTAGATAACGCATCTAAATTTAAAATATTCTGGAAGGTTCTTCTGCCACTGACTCTACCAGCACAGGCAACGCTGGCTATCCTGACTTTCCTACAATCATGGAACGACTACTTCTGGCCTTTGATTTCGGCTACCCAGAAAGAGATGTTCACTCTAACCGTAGGTATCGCCTCATCACAAACCAATTTCGCGCAAAGTGAAGGGCTTGGCTTCCTGTCATCTCAGGCCATTTTCTCTGCCATTCCAATTATTGTTGTTTATGTCTTTTTCCAGAAACATATCGTAACCGCTGTTGCAGGAGGTGCAGTCAAACAATAACAGGAACCACCCCCATGTTACTGTAATCATCGGGACCCTACACACGCTAAAACATAAATAAAACAAGGCACGGAATATGAAACTAAACAAAATAGCAATCGCTGTCGCATTGAGTGGCACTTTAACAACCAGCCTCGCGATGGCAAAAACGGAACTACAAATCCAGCGCGTATTTGGCGCCTGCGATGCAGAATTCGGTCAGTCTACCGATGTTGCGGCCTCCAGTGGCGAATGCGGCATCATGACCACACTGATTAACAAATTTAATCAGGAAAACCCGGATATTGATGTCAAAGTGACTACCGTAGAATGGCCGGGATACGACCAATTAACCGCACAGATGGCATCGCGTACGCCACCCGATATCGTGACCATGCACTATTCGGTGATTTCAGATTATCAGTCTCGTAATCTGATTGTTCCGGTTGACCAATTCCTTGATATGGAAAAAGTAGATAAGTCGTTGTTTACACCGACAGCAACCGCCGGTGTAACGCGTGAAGGTGAATTCTTCGGCCTGCCGATGGACACCTGGTCAATGCTTTATCATATGAACATGAAACTGATGAACAAAGCTGGCTTGGTTGATGCGGATGGCAATGCCGTTTTACCAGGTTCTCCAGACGAATTATTGGCTCAGGCACGACAGTTCAGAGAAAAAACTGGTAAGCCTTACCTGATCCAGATTCTGTCCAATGAAACTGCTGCTTATACGCGTCTGTTCTACACCTATCTATTCCAGCAAGGCAGTGATTTCTTCGCCAACCCAGACAAGATTTCACTACAAACTGCGGAAGCGAAAAAAATTCTGACGTTGTTTAAAACCATCTACGATGAAGATTTAACCACTAAAAATATGGATTATCCGGCTACCGTTTCTGCCTTTACCAGTGCAAGTGGTGGTATTCTATTGAACGGCAACTGGTTATTAGGCAGTTATACTCAGGAATCCGAAACGGCAGGAACCGAGATTTATCAGTCGTATAAAGTGGCACCGTATCCACAACTGTATGCGGCGAATGAACACTATGTTGACGGTCACTCCTGGGTTGTGCCGAATAAAAAACGTAATGCTGCAAAAGACGCAGCAATTGCCAAATTCTTTAAATTCTTTGTCGACAATGACTATGAATGGGCTCGCACCGGCCACTTGCCAAGCGTAAAAGCGGTACTGGATAAACCTGAATTTTTGGCTCTGCCACATCGTTCTGAAATCCTGTCGCTGACCAAAACCGGTCACGGCCTGCCATCCGGAGTTAAACGCCAATTCGCTATCCAGGACATTATTGGTGAAGAACTGGCCGCCGGTATTACAGGCGCGAAATCGATTGATGAAGCACTGGCCGATGCAGAACAACGCGTCAATGATCTGTTAAGCAATCTATAAATAACAATAAGAAGTAAAAGCTATGCGCAAGAAAAAAATTACTATGTCGGATATTGCCAACGCGGTAGGGGTTTCCCAGCCGACGGTATCGGTGATTTTAAACGGTTCCGATAGTATTAAAGTGTCGAATGACACCAGAGACAAGGTTTTGAAAAAAGCTCAGGAACTGGGCTATAAAATGAAAACCAATGTCCAGCACGCTTCGACACACAAGCGCATAGCTTTTTTAGTCAACAGCCTGAACATGCATGACCCGTTTATCAATGCCATTACCAGCGCCAAAGTTCGCGCCTGGGAGATGGATGCAGTACTGGTTGTCTATGACTACGAAGATAATGAAGATCTCAAAGCATCACTGCTTAAGGAAATTGAATCCAACAATTACCAAGCACTGATCTATGCGGCTAACACTCCAAAAACCATTGATGAAAAACTGGATGTAACACTGCCGATTATCTTTCTCAATTGTACCAATGAGCCATATCTGCCGACTCATCCGGCAATTGTCACATCAGATTTTCTCGGCGGCTATAAGGCCACCCGCCATCTGCTTAATCACGGCTACCGCGATATTGCTATGGTAACGGGTGAGACCTGGTCAGAATCCTCACAGCAACGTGAACGAGGCTTTCGCCAGGCAATGACTAACTCCGATATTCTGCTCAATGAAGAGTGGATTGTTGAGGGGAACTGGTCAGTAAAACAAAGTTATTTGCAGACCGAGCATCTGCTTTCATTACCTAATCGTCCGCGCGCCATCTTCTGCGCCAGTGATTTAATGGCGCTCGGAGTATATCAGGCAATAGCCCATCACCATTTAGAGATCCCCAAGGATATTGCCGTCATGGGATACGATAATCAGTTACTGGCCGCACAGCTTACACCTACCCTTTCGTCTATTGATTTACCTTATGACGAAATGGGGAAAATTGCCGTCGAAACAGCACTCTCTCCTACCCCTCCGGAATTGCTGTTAATGAAAATCGAAGGGGACCTTTACCCACGAGAATCGACGTAAGACAAAAGTTTAACTTCCATTGTGTCTGCTTGAATAAGCAAGGAGCCCATATGCAAATTCGCAACCCACTCGTTGAGCAACGAGCGGATCCGTTCGTCTATTTACATGATGACGGGTACTATTATTTTACTGCTTCGGTACCGGCCTATGACCGGATAGAACTACGCCGTTCACGCCATCTGGCAGAACTGGCAACCACATCAGAAATTGTTGATGCCTGGATTAAGCCCAACCATGGCCCCTATTCCGATCTGATTTGGGCACCGGAAGTTCATTACATCCAAGGGCAATGGGTGATCTATTTTGCGGCAGCACCAAACCGTGAAATACGAGACAACGCTTTCCAGCACAGGATGTACGCTATCACCAATGATCAGGCCAATCCGATCAATCATCATTGGAGCGAGCCGGTTCAGGTGGATTCCGGTATCTCCAGCTTCTGCCTGGATGCCACCAGCTTTGAACACCAGGGTAAGCACTACTATTTATGGGCACAGAAAGATCCGGTCATTCCTGGTAACTCTTGTCTCTATCTGGCCAAACTAGCGAATGCGACTACCCTGGCAACTAAGCCAGTGTTACTGAGCAAACCAGAGTTTGACTGGGAAATTCAGGGCTTCCTGGTAAATGAAGGCCCGGCAGTGATTAAGCGCAATGGGAAAATTTTCGTCACTTACTCCGCCAGTGCCACCGATGAACGTTACTGTATGGGGCTGCTTTCGATTGATGAAAATGCCGATATATTGGATGCCAGTCAGTGGCAGAAATCGGCCAACCCAGTGTTTAAAACCAATACAGGACTGAAGATATTTGGTCCGGGCCATAACAGTTTCACCACCAGTCACGACGGCAGTGTTGATTATCTGATTTATCACGCCCGTAACTATACAGAAATTGAAGGCGATCCGCTGTGGGATCCAAACCGCCACGCCTGTATTCAGCCATTTAGCTGGAACAGCAACGGCGAGCCAGAATTCGGCGAGCCACAAATTAACGTTGAATTAAGTACAGACAGTTAATTGGTTATTGTAGTAAAGGGGTTAGGTTTAGCTTTCACGTATGGCGTTAAATTGCAGGGGGATGGGTTTAGCGCCATGCGTGTATTTTTTTAGAATATCAAATGACATTCGTTTCGCATTTCTTATAAAAGGCTGAAATCAACTTCAGGTAGTGACTCAAAACCCGGTTTTGCAAAATAATAACCTTGCATTAGATCAATCCCAATACCGCGTAAAAATAACATCTCTTCTCGAGTTTCGATACCTTCTGCCAATGGAGAGATATCCAGCTCACGAAACATCGCTATGCAGTTCTTAACAATAGATTGACGAGCAGGATCTTTATCAATATTACGGATCAAATCCATATCTAACTTTGCAATATCGGTCTGAAAATCTGCCAGCAGATTTAATCCTGAATAACCAGAACCGAAATCATCTATAGCAGTTTTAAATCCCAAACTTCTATAGTGCTCAACAATATTTCTTATGTGTTGGTTATCTTTAACCTTTTCGACTTCCGTAAATTCAAACATAATCTGACTTATCGGGAAATCGTATTCGCGAGCCGCTTCTAAAGTTGTACGTATACAACGTTCAGGGCGATAAACTGCATTTGGTAAAAAATTAATACTGAGCATCGTGGTTACATTCAACTTCGCAGCCAACGAAATAGCTTTTATGCGGCAAAGCTGGTCAAAACGATATCGGTTATTATCATTCAGGCGAGAAATGATAGTGAATGCTGATTCATTTTGTAAGCCCCTCACCAAAGCCTCATAACCATATATTTGCTTAGATGAACACCGAACAATGGGTTGGAATGCCATTGTAAAATCGAAGCCAAGATCAACACTTTCGACGCATTGTTTGCATGAAAGCTCTCTATAATCTGAAGGTTTATCCATATTCGCATCTAATTATGACTGTGACATTCTAGAACTAGTGTAGAACATATTTTCAGTTTTAACTGTTCTGGATATTGTCAGACAGCAGCCCCTTGATATGCTTAGCTTCGCCTAGCTTCTATTCGGGTGATTTAAAATATGCTCCTCCCAATCCACCACATCAATCTCATACACCACTTTGTTTCTGACACTTTCGCCAGCGGCATGCATTGCAGACTTAGAACCAGTAATTAACGGATGCCACTCAGGTAATGGTTGGCCTTCAGCAAGCAGGCGATAGGCGCAGGTATCCGGTAGCCAATGAAATTCATCAACATTGTCACGAGTTAACTTGAGGCACTCTTCTCCTGAAGTAAAACGGTTCGGGTAATCTTTACACGAGCAAGTATTACTGTTGAGCCAGCTGCAGGCAACATTGGTGTAATATACCTCTTCGGTATCATCATCCATCAATTTATGCAGACAACATTTACCACAACCATCACAGAGAGATTCCCACTCATCTTCGCTCATTTGATCCAGAGATTTGCTTTGCCAGAAGGGTGTTGTCATTGTCAGTCACTTATTGTCATTTCAGTTTGGAGGGTTTATACCCTTGTAATGGGTAAACTTCAAGCGCTTCATCCGGTTTAGAATATGCCAATAGGCGATAAATCTGCTACCATCCAGGCGCGAATAAAAAGAGGAAAGTGTTTATGAACTGCAGGCTAGGTTGTGGTGCATGTTGTATTGCTCCGAGTATAACGTCATCCATTCCCGGGATGAAACAGGGCAAACCCGCAGGTGTGCGCTGCATTCAATTAGACGATAATAATTTGTGTAAGCTGTTCGGTAAACCTGAGCGGCCAAAGGTGTGTTTAGAATTTAAAGCGTGTACAAGTGTCTGTGGTGCAAGTAACGACGAAGCTCTGACGAACCTCATCGAACTGGAATCTATCACACTCAATAATTGAGTTTTTGTCGGCCAATAAGTGAATGAGAAAGTGTAGTCCCATCTACCAGTTCTAACTCTCCCCCAACTGGAACACCATGGGCGATTCGGCTGGCTGGTACATTATGTTCACGGCAAAGTTCCGCAATATAGTGCGCGGTCGCTTCCCCCTCAACCGTTGGGTTGGTCGCCAAAATCACCTCACTGATCCCACCACGCTGCAAGCGATAATCGAGCACATCCAGACCAATATCGCTGGGACCAATCCCATCGAGCGGTGACAAATGTCCCATCAGAACAAAATAACGCCCTGAATACTGGCCGGTTGCCTCAACAGCTGCAATATCCCCCGGACTTTCCACCACACACAACAAACCATTTTCCTGGCGCTTAGGACTGCGGCAAATATGGCACACTTCTTCTTCAGTAAAGGTACGGCACTCCTGGCAGTGACCAATCTCGGTCATCGCCTTTTGCAGGGCATCTGCGAGCTGCAGGCCACCTTTTCTATCTCGCTGTAATAATTGAAAAGCCATACGCTGTGCGGACTTAGGGCCAACCCCCGGCAGACAACGTAAGGCTTCCATCAATTGTTCCAGCATTTGACTGGTACGCATTTTTCTCTCTCGGCTAGAATCGCTCAGTTAGAATGGCATTTTCATGCCTGGTGGAAGTTGCATACCACCAGTAACTGCTGCCATTTTTTCTTTCTGAGTTTCTTCAACGCGACGAGCGGCATCATTGAAAGCAGCAGCGATCAAATCTTCCAGCATCTCTTTGTCATCTTCCATCAGGCTATCATCGATATCTACGCGGCGCACACTGTGGCTACCGGTAATGGTCACTTTAACCAGACCAGCACCTGATTCACCAGTGACTTCCATCTGTGCGATTTCTTCCTGAAGCTTTTGCATGCGTTCTTGCATTTGCTGGGCTTGCTTCATCAAGTTGCCCATACCACCTTTACCAAACATGTTTGTCTCTCTGTATTTAGGTATTTCACCATACTGTGGGGCCGACCCGGCTTAGATTCAACCCCGTATTACGATTAGATTGGCCGGATGCTATCCAGATCCAGTTCTGCCGCGAATCTCTGCTGTATAAAACGAACATTGGCGTCGGTCTCCAGGCTGTTTCGTGCCACCGCCAGTTTCTGTTGATACTTTTCTTCGCGCAACTCAAGCGGTGTCATACCCGCTTCGCCAATAGTAATTGTCAATTCAACTGATTCACCCAAAACCTCTGAAATCGCTGAGCTCAACTCACTGACAGATCTTTCGTTGTTAAGGTGAACCTGGTTGCTACGCAAGGTTAACTGCATTGAACTGCCTTGTCGCTGACAGGAGGAATTAAGCGCTAACTGTTCAACCAGTTTAGCAATCGACAATTGCTTGATCAGCGCCGCCCATTCATCTTCAGCGATAACTTCATCCGTCAGCTTAAGCACCATCTCTGGTGTTTTTTCATGTTCTAATGCCTGCTTCACTTCCGTGGGTGTGATAGCACTTTGTTCATCCGGAGTTTCAGTGTTGGTTGCCCGCCATTGATAGGGTTCATCCTGAGCAGGTAACGTGTCCTCAACCGACTGTGATTGCGGCACCGAGATCCCTTCTGTACGTTGAGCTAACCGCTCGAATACAGATTCAGGCTTTCTTGATGCCGCTTCAGGCTTTTTTCCGCCACTGTTATTGCCCTTATCGAGGTTCTGCCGTTGCGAGCGCAGTTGATGGCGCAGTCCCACCAATCCTGGATTAGCTGTAGCAGCGGCCGGAGCCGGCGATTTAGCAGGCACAGGCTGTTCTGATTGAGCATATTCGGATTCATAGCTCGCCGCCATTGAAGCATATTCATCCGCCAATTCATTGTAAGACGCTTGCTCAGCATCGGGGTTAACCGGGCGAACGACTTCAGCCTGTGGTGCAGGTTGGCGCGCTGGCTTTTGCTGTGGTGGCACCGCAGAGACTGGTTCAGCACGTGGCGTACTATGTGCCACTGCAACTGGTGCAACCTGAGCCTGTGTAGAAAGCTCGCTGAACACCGACACCTGCTGCGGGCGAAAAGCCACCATGCGCAACAACGTCATCTCCAGACCGATACGCGGAGTGGGCGCTAATGGCAGTTCTTCACGACCTTTTATTGCAATCTGATAGAAGAGTTGTACATCTTCTGCGGCAAGCACTTTACTGAGTAGCTGAATTTTTTCAGCATCCGGTTGCGACTTATCGAGGGTTGCTGGCAACATCTGATAAAGCGCAATCCGATGCAGCTGACTGGCCAGTGTCTGTAACAGTACATCCCATTCAACACCATTGGCCGCCAGCCCGGCAACACACTCCACCACTGTTTGGGCCTGTTTACTGCTGATTGCCTGAATCAGGTGTAATGCCTGATCGGTATCGATAGTTCCCAACATATGAGCAACGACATCGGTAGAAACCTGATTGTTTCCCAATGCGATCGCCTGATCAGCCAGACTCAGCGCATCACGCATACTGCCGTCGGCCGCATGAGCGATCAGCGCAAGAGCGCGCTGTTCATAGCTCATCTGTTCGGCATTCAGGACATGTTCAAGCTGCTGCTCGATGCCTTCAATGGTAATCGGTTTAAGATGGAACTGCAGGCAACGAGATAAAATGGTCACAGGCAGTTTTTGTGGATCGGTGGTTGCCAGCAAAAACTTCACATACTCTGGCGGCTCTTCGAGCGTTTTAAGCAAGGCATTAAAACTGTGGCGCGAAAGCATGTGCACTTCATCGATAAGGTAGACCTTAAAACGACCCCGTGCTGGTTTGTACTGAACGTTATCCAATAACTCGCGGGTATCTTCCACTTTAGTACGCGATGCCGCATCGATTTCCAGCAGGTCGACAAAACGCCCCTGATCGATCTCCTGACACGCAGCACACTTACCACATGGCGTAGCGGTGATCCCGGTTTCGCAGTTAAGACCTTTAGCAAACAGACGACCAATGGTCGTTTTACCTACTCCACGAGTACCGCTAAATAGGTAAGCATGATGAAGGCGGTTCTGTTGCAATGCATTTTCAAGTGCGGTCAACACATGTGCCTGACCCACCACCTGACTAAATTTGCTTGGCCGCCACTTGCGTGCTAAAGCTAGATAACTCATAGATATTCCGTTGTTAATTAGTGGCCGTCGAACTCGCAGATGCTATACACATTCAGGCCAAGACCGGCTAAACGTTGTTCACCGCCAATTTCAGGCAGATTAATCACAAAAGCAGCGTGTTCCACAATACCACCCAATTGACGAATCAGTTTGGTGGTTGCTTCGATAGTACCACCGGTTGCCAGCAGATCATCAATAACCAGCACTTTATCACCGGGTTGGATAGCATCAACATGGATTTCTAACGTATCCATGCCATATTCTAATTCATAAGATTGAGCGACCGTTTCACGCGGTAATTTACCCGGTTTACGTACCGGCACAAAACCGACACCCAGTTCCAGTGCCAATGGCGCACCGAACAGAAAACCACGCGCTTCAGTACCAACAACTTTGGTAAAGCCCAGATCTTTATATTTATCAAGTAACAGAGAAATGGTCTCACGGTACGCTTGTGCGTCTTCAAGTAAACTGGTGACATCGCGGAATAAGATGCCTTCTTTCGGATAATTCGGAATGCTTTTAATACTGGATTTGATTAGTGTGATGGTATCTGTGGTCATAGCAATAGTAACTTATTAGTTCGGACTCTCCACACCGCTATCACTTTAATGGTCGATAACTCAGCGGAAAATTAGGCAGCGAATAATCGTTAACGCTGCAAAAAACAAAGCCCACTCGAAGAGTGGGCACACTTCGCACTAATGCTAGTGATTTTCTTGCCACTTCGCAACCAGAGGTTAGCGATTCTGCGCACAATGATTAAAACGGTGCGTAACCATTAACCACCCGCAGCCAGGTTAAGGTTGCCGGAAGCGTCGGCAGCAGCAGTGCCAACACAACGCCAAGAAAATACAAGAAATTAAACGGCTCAGTAACTTTATGCTCAGACATATTGACTTTCTCCTCAGTAAAACTAAATGTGAGTGATTCTCACTTATTTTTAGAACAGGCGTTATACCCTTTTTTCTGGAGAAAATCGTCAAAAATCGTTCAAGTTGTGACCCGTTTCATTATATCTAGGGTAAATGAGCATACCCCATAGTTATTTACTACTAACTGTGAAGCCCCCTTCAGCTTGATTCCTTTAGTGATAAAGTTACCGGTCGATTTTTCACCCAGACAAATTCCTCCTTTGACTGAGAGGCTATTTTGTTCCTGACGCCACTGGCTGTCTAACCCCGTCGGTAAGATCGACAAAGTTCCGTTGGCAGTATCCACTAAACCAAACAGCGCTTTCACCGCACCGGCACTTTCCGTACAACTAATGCCTTGCTCTATAACTTCAATCAGATCTTTTAAATCAGCATAAGAATGGGGCAGGTTTCTGACGTAATCATGAAACAGTGCCCTCACTAACAATGACGTACCCACACCATCGACAGAATTCGAACCTGAATCGACCAGATAGAAGACAAACTGACCTTCCATCAACCAGGCATAATCAAACACCAAAGGCATCAATTCAGCCGACTGCAATAAGCGATAACTAAAACGCCAATCTCCCTGGCTGGTATCATTATCCGGCATTAATGCCTGCAGAACCTCACGTGCTGCTGACGAATTGTTTTGCAGATAATCGAGATGCCAGTGTAACTCACGTTCTTCCGGAACTTCGCCACCATCAACACGGAACCACTGACTGGCAAAATCACGTTGTTCTGCCATATAGTTTGATGAATCATCAAGAATATTAGCTAAGGATGAAGCCAAGCCAGGATAATCATCAACAGGTTTTGCGATAAAATCCTTGATACCGTATTTTAACGCTTTAGCCACATCCGACATCTCTTCTGTCGCAGAGATCACCACCATAGGCAGCGATGGATATGACTGGCTTATCTCTTCAACAAATTCGATACCATTAAGGATTGGCATCGAGAGATCGCACATCACCAGATCGAGATTCTCATTTTTTAACTGTTGCAGCCCTTCCAGGCCATTTTCAGCTTCCACCACAGAACATCCCTGAGATTCAAGAAAAGCCCCGATGATGCGGCGAAAGATAGGGTCGTCATCGACGATAAGAATTGATTTCCCTTTCAGAGTTTCCTGAAAAGGGAACTGCCCGAGTGCAGAAATACCTGATTCAGCCATAAACGAAGCCTCACTAGAACGACTATGCTGAGCAAGAGTGCTAAAACAAAAACCATATGAGCAAAATTTTATATTAACAACATTGGCTATTGATATAATTGATACTGCCTTTAGTTAAGATAGTGGCTAGCCCATTAATGTACAAATAATCTCCCTAATTCTGACCTACACCGGACATTTAATTTTTGTTATTGATGACAGTTATGTAACCACACACTCTATATGCCTGAAAAATGAGATTGCAAAAAACATACTTTTATTTCACATAATTGACGAATCGCAATTTTTTGTAATTAAATTACGTATAAATTAAACAGAATTGTAAAATAATGTGTCCGGTATTATGAAATTAGATGATCTCAACCTTTTTCGCCTGGTTGTCGAAAATGGAAGCTATACAGCAACCTCACGTAAGACAATGATTCCGGTGGCCACCATCACCCGACGCATTCAGGCATTGGAAGATTCACTTAATCTGCGCTTATTAAACCGCCATGCGCGGAAACTATCCCTGACCGAAGCCGGAGAACGTTTTTTTAAAGAGTGCTCCCCGCTATTAGAAAAGCTATCCAGCACCGCCGATGAGATTAGCGATGAGTGCCGAGGAGCAAAAGGGAAGATTAAAATTTCCTCACCGGCTAATCTGACCAAACGTATGATGATGCCAATGTTCATCGAATTTATGCGCCAATACCCGGATATTTCACTGGAATTAACCACCAGCCATCTGGCGGATCAACTTGACCCAACCGAATGGGACGTCATTTTCCGCGTTGGCCCGCAAAGAGATTCCTCTTTAATTGCGCGCAAAATTAGTGAAGTGAAAGATATTCTGGTCGCCAGTCCAGGTTATTTAAAACAGCATGGGGTTCCGAACCATGCAGAAGAACTGGTCAATCACTCTCTGCTTAAAGGTTACCCGCTGATAAAATGGCAGCTGACCAATAACAATGGCGAATACGTGATTAATAACGACAAAGGCCAGTTTCACGCCAACACGCTTGATGTTGTGCGTATGGCATGTTCAGAAGGGTTAGGCATCACGCTAATGCCAAACGTAATGCTCAAAGAGTATCTTGATGATGGTAGTCTGGTGCGAGTCCTGAATGAATGGAGTGCCAACTCACGCGATATTTACATGCTTTATAACCACAAAGATCATCTACCGGAAAAAGTCCGCCTGTTTATCGATTTTGTTATTTCCTACAGCGCTAACTAGTCCCGACATAGTAACCCCTCATCACAGCGATAGTGAAATCAGCCGCGCACCTGGTTGTATATAGGAGCCCTCATCTTTTCAGCTTTTTCTGGCAAAAAAAAACCACACAGGACTGTGTGGTTGGAATGTATAAAGCAATTAACTTACGCCAATTGAAATAATCAGTTTCCTGATTAGGAGAAAGTAAAGTCAGCCTTCAAAAGGAAGTGTCATCTTGCTCAACATGCCAGTCCGAAAACTGGCCAGATGACAAGTCTTAATATAATGACTTTCGTCGGTTAAATTTTGAATTAGATCAATTTTGTGTGGATTTACCCTTCAATATTGAAATTATTCTACTGTTATAACCAATAAATGCAGGTTTCGTTAAAAAATTACCACATTATTGATATTTGATCATAAACTGGGCTTTCACGCTAAGAATAAATATTGATTTAACCAACCTGAAAAATGACGTCACTCGTTGTCGACCCCCACCTCAAATAGAGTATAAACTCTAAAATCAACACTTTTCGCTGCATTTCCTGTCAGTTTCCTATCAGTTCTGCAATTTTCTCTACCAAATGGTCAATGGTCGGATTTCTATTGACTATGCGAATGCCTACTATTTGCCGCCATACTGAGCGTTATCTCAATATATTTAAATTGATAAACAATCAGATGCATAAAGTATTTTGCGTATATCTATATGCATTTAAGCGTCCGCCAGAGACCAGATAAAAACAACAGGATTAATATAAATGAGCAAAGCAGCTTTATTTAAAAAGTCAGTGATTGCAGTGGCTATCACCCTCACCACCCAGCAGGCCTTTGCTGCGGGATTCCAACTAAATGCACAGTCAGCAACCGGTTTAGGCCGCGCTTTCGCTGGTGATGCTGTTATTGCCGATAACGCATCAGTGATCGCCCGCAACCCGGCTGCGGCGGCGTTATTTGATGAACAAGCGATATCGTTGGGGTTTGAATCGATCACGACGATGATTGAAGTGTCGGATGCGACGTATTGTGGAACAGTCTGCCAAATAACCTCCACCGGTTCTGTAGATGCAAATGAAAATAATGCTGGCGATACTTCCATAGCACCAAACCTATACTTTATCATGCCTATCGATGAAAAATTCGCGTGGGGTGCTAGCTTATACAGTAATTTTGGCACCAAAACCGAGTTTCCAGACGATTATGCAGGAGAAGCCTACGGCGGCCTTACCGATGTAAAAAGTATTAATTTTGGACTGGTTGGGTCGTACCGTATCGACCCAAATTGGAGTATCGGTGCTGGCTTAGATGTTATTTATGGTCAAGGTAAACTTCAGCGTGAATTCGATGCAACAATTGCTGCAACTTTAGGTACATCAACAGCACTAGATGTTGATGCTGCGGGTTGGGCTTTTGGCTTCAATCTGGGTACTGTTTATGAGAAAGACGAGAACAACCGCTTTGGTCTTGATTATCACTACAGCCCAGATCTAAAAGCAGACGGGGATATTGAATACGCTGGTTATACCGGCGCAGCGGGTTCCATATCTGACACCTTAATTATGCCTTTACCGGATATGGCTGAGTTTTCCGGTTATCACCGCATCAACAACAACTATGCAATACACTATAGTATTCAATGGATTCAATGGTCTGAATTCGATAAGTTAGAAGCAGAAACCAGCGGTGATATTAATCAATATCAATGGAAAGATGCATTCCACTACTCTATCGGTGGCACTTACTATCTGAACGATATCTGGACACTGCGTGCGGGTTATATGTATGACGAAAGTGCGCAGGATAAGCTAACTTCAATTTCAGTGCCAGATTCAGATCGTCAATGGCTATCAGCTGGTTTCGGTTATAAGTTAAGTGAAAAAGCGACCATCGATTTTGGTGCTACCTACTTATTTGGTAAAGATGTTGACGTAACTGAGCAAACAAATAACCCAAATTATGGTACTTCCGGCCCCCAATATTTATCTAGCCTAACCGGCACCACCCATGCCGATGCGCTGATGCTTGGCTTACAATATAGCCGTACATTCTAATTTTTCGTCTTTAGTTTGTACTTTGAACAAGAGAGAGCCGCCCGGCTCTCTCTTCGTTTTATCACACCGTTGCGTACAACCATTCCGCATGAGGCGCAACCACCTGCAATAGCGCATAGCTGATTTCACACTGGGAAATTTTGCCATCTTGCGCTTCATATAATTCAACCTGCTCTATCTGTTCAAAGGTTTTTCCCGCCATACGTAACTGAATAAGCGCGGACTGAAGCGGGGCCAGGCTGGGGTTAAACGCGGCATTTTCCGCATACGCACCACAATAACGTTCGCCGTTATCCAAAGTAATGATGCAAACTGCCGGGCTTTGACTGTAGGGCGCGTAGCTTAATTGCCAGATTGCTTCACAGTCTGCTGAAAATTGATCTCCCGGCTGCTGGTGCGCCTGTACGGCCATCAATTTATGTACAATGCCCAGATCATTCGGGCCAAAAGCATGAGGTAATAGCTGATGCAGCGACAGCTTCTGTTTCGACTGAACATGAACCTGGAGTGAATCTGCCGTCACCAGTTCGTTCATAAACTGGCGACAGTGGCCACATGGGCTTTCGTTAACATAGATATCCGTAATGCCTTTCTCTTCGGCCAGCCAGGCAGCGTTAATTGCCGCCTGCTCAGCATGAACCGTTTGCCCGAGTGGTGCACCAGCAAACTCCATATTGGCACCGAAATAGGCCGTTCCGGAAACACCAACAGCAATCGCTCCAACATGAAAGTTAGAAATAGGAACCAGGGCGAATTGAGCCGCTAGTGGCAACAGTTCAAACAGACACTGCTGCTGAGTTAAATCAAACTGCTGTGATATGTTGCTCAGTTGAACTGCACTAAGCTGATTAGCCCGGTCAAGGTCCAACTGCCATTCTTGTAACGCATACTGTTTAATTTGATTAAGCATCATAGGCCTCATATTTTTTATAATACCCAAACAAATTCAATGGTTTTTGTCCTAGCCATGATCCGTTATGATGGGTTTAATATGACACTAGCACAGGATTTACCAATGGCAAATGAAGCCTCATCACAAAGTCGCCACCAACAACGGCAGCAAAAGCTAAAAGAACAGGTCGATGCTCGGGTTGCGGCCGCTCAGGAAGAAAAAGGGCTACTACTGGTAATCACCGGCAATGGTAAAGGTAAATCAACCTCCGGTTTTGGCATGGTTACCCGCGCGGTGGGTCACGGCCAGAAATGTGCCGTTGCGCAGTTTATTAAAGGTACCTGGGAAAACGGCGAAAAAAATCTGCTGGAAAAGCTTGGCGTAGAGTTTCAGGTCATGGCCACCGGATTTACCTGGGATACGCAAAACAAACAAGCCGACACGGCAGCTGCACAAACCGTCTGGCAAGAGTGCAAACGGATGCTCAAGGACGACTCCATTGATGTAATTCTGTTTGATGAGCTCACTTATATGGTCAGCTATGGTTATATCGATCTGGATGAAGTGCTTGAAGCACTCAGTCAGCGCCCAGCCATGCAATCGGTGATTATTACCGGACGCGGTGCACACCGCAGTCTAATCGAATTAGCTGATACGGTTTCCGAAGTACGAAATGTGAAACATGCATTTGACAATGGCATCAAGGCACGTAAAGGGATCGACTGGTAGAAAAATCCCCAATTATTGAAAACAACAATTGGGGTTTTTATTGTCCGGGCAGGCCTAGATAATTAAAACAGCTTTTTGAACAATTTATTTACCGCCTCTTTGGTTTTATCATCATTCAACTTACTTTCTAATTTGTCCTGCAACTTAGACACTTCTTTATCGATCTGCTTCTGCGCGCGCTGTTTCAACACCACATCCAGAGCAATATCAATATTCGGTTCTGCCCAAGGGCCTTTAATTTCAACCGGAATGGTCAAATCTTTCAGGTCATCGACATCTTTACCGCCCTGACCTTCGAGTGAGCCAACCACTGAAGTATCGAGCCAGAAGTTGACGGTTTGCGCAATATAATCCGCTTTACCTTTTCCATGGATACGTAACAATGGTGACTGCATTGCCAGATTCTGTGTAGAGACTTCACCATTTTTCAAAGCCAGAGTGGCAGTTAAGGCGCTAAAGTCAGTTTGCTTTTGCTGCTGATCTTCATCTGAAATGGTCTGGCCTTTAATTTTGGCATAACCAGTCCGAATCATTTGCGCAATATTCGCCCCTTTCACCGCACCATCCGCGAAATTAATCTCCACAGTACCCGCAAGATTTTTCATCAGTGCGGTTGGCATCAGGCTTTTACCCGTTAAGCTGGCCACAATATTACCGGTGCCTTCAACCTTATCCATATCGGCGACGGCTACTAATAACGGCTCAATTTGCACCCCTTTTACGTTATTTTTCACGCTATAAGTGGCCGGTGATTTGCGCGCATCCAATTTGGCGCTGGCCGCAATACTACCCTGATAAAGATTAGCGCTGAAAGATTCCAACTGTGCAACTCCACGGTTTACCGCAATCTTAGCCGCAACATTGTTCATTTCTGAATTGCTGGCTTTGAATTTATCCAAGGTCAATGTACCGGCAAGATCCAACGTTTTTAATGCCGAAAGATCGGGTTCTGCCTCAGCAGCCACTGGCGTAGCTAACGGGTTGGAAGATGACGATTCGCCACTGGCAACACTTTCGGAACCACTGGTCTGATTCAAACCAAGAAAGCGATCTAAATCCACATCGGCGCTATGCAGATTGAAACGAATTTGCGGAATATCAGCCAAGGCAACAGTAGCATTACCATCAAATACCATCTCATTCGCCGCAAGCTTGTTCAGTTTGGTACTCAGCAGATTTTTCTCCAGATCAAATTCGATATCTGATGCCAGAACTACTTTCATCGGCGATGATGGTAACGCATCACCTTTAACATCCGCGTTAATCTCCAGCGCTTTCGCGGTTAAGGATTTAAATGCTGAATCTAGTGTGAATTGGGTTTTCCCGCTTAGCGCCAGGTTCATCTCGGCCACTACGCCATCAACACTGAATGACACCGCTGCGGCTTTACCTAGCTCAAATTGGTCGATTGTCAGTTTGGCACTATCAATAGTATTAGTGGCATCCTTAAACGACGCATCCAATTCTACTTTGCGCAATGAACCGCTCTGTAGATCTTTTGCCACATTAAATTCGGCACTACCTTGGGCAGCAAAGTTCTGCGCATTACTGTTACCTTGCAGATCAAACGCTAACTGACTCCACGCACCTGGGGAAAACTCAGAAACACTCAGTTTATTGACCTGTAACGAGGTTGAACTAGCGGTCTGGCGATCAAGGATCTCGAGATTCGAATCACTGACCGATACACCTGCAATATTGATGGTCCAATTCTGTTGTGTCTGGCTATCTTCTGCAGAAGCGCTACCACTGCTGACACTCACTGACGTGGTTGTGCTCGTTGGGCTTTGTTCCTCGGCTGCAGAATCCGATGCGGTTAAACTATCCAGATTGGTTCGACCATCCTTTAAGGTTTCCAACTGAATATTGGCTCCGGCCAGATTGATATTACCGACTTTAAGTTGTTGACTCAGCAGCGGCATAATTTCAATCGAAACATCAACCGTATTGACCTGAAACAGATTGGGCTCAGCAAATCCCTGTGGATTGCGCATTTCGGTTTTTCCCACAGCAAAACCCAGCGATGGGAAAAACTGCCAGCGAATATCACCTTCAATCACCAAATCCAGCCCGGTCGCCAGCTTGGTTTGTTCAACAATTAATGGCTTAAATTGATTGGGATTAATCAGCAAAACCAATGCCGCTAATCCGGCAAACAGTGTCACGATACCTATCGCAACCACGATCAACAGTTTCTTCATTGTATTTTCCTAGCCTAGTCTCAGAGACGAAAACGGCACCACAGGGTGCCATTTCAGTTTAACCAATATTTGAATCATTCGATGTCTTTTTATGGTTAAGATTTTTTTAATAAGCGAGAAATGTGCGCCTTTAGCACATCAATGGCGATGCGGTTTTTACCACCACGCGGCACGATGATGTCAGCGTGCTGTTTCGACGGCTCGATAAACTGCAGGAACATCGGGCGTACTGTCTCTTTATATTGGGTCAGCACCGAATCCAGTGTCCGGCCACGCTCCTGTACATCACGCTTGATTCGGCGCAGTAAGCAGATATCCAGTGGCGTATCCATAAATATTGAAGCGTGCATAATTTCACGCAGTCGAGGATCGGTCAGCAATAGAATACCTTCCAGGATAATAACGCGCTTAGGAGTCATTAAGGTGGTACTGTCGGTCCGGGTATGCTCTGCATAACTGTATTCCGGCACTTCGACCGACTCACCACGGATTAGCGCTTCCAAATGGTCACACAATAGATCGTGGTCAAGTGCATTAGGGTGGTCATAATTAGTTTTCACCCTCTGTTCCATGCTCAGATGACTTTGATCTTTATAGTAGCAATCTTCCGTAATCACTCCGATATGCTCATCACCCACTTTGGCCAGAAGTTCACGATATATGGTACTGGCGATAAGGCTTTTACCCGATGCGGAAGCACCAGCAATTGCAATGATGACACATTGATTATTTTCAGACATGTTGTTATCCAGCTCGATGGTAAGTTCAGTTTTAAGCCGCGGAATTATAGTGATCTGAGTTTAGTTTATCCAGACAACTATAGTGGTGAATCACAATTAATCGTGGAAAAAATGCGATATGAACGTCAACATTTCGAGCCATATCGCACTTATAGCAGAGCTGAACCAGCTGCATTTAGATGATTGTAGTTGGAATAATTTCAATATCAACACTGCCAGACCAGTACATACGACTGGCAATCTGCTCGGCGATATCGACATAAATCTGACTGAATTCGTTATCCGGCCTTGCTGCAACCGTTGGAACACCAGCATCAATGTCAGCACGTAAGTCACGATGCAGCGGAATTTGCCCCAACAATGGCAATCCCTGTTGCTTAGCCATCGCCACCGCACCTCCGGTGCCAAAAATATCGTCTTGGTGCCCACACTGGCTACAGATGTGATAACTCATATTTTCGATAATGCCGACCACAGGAACGTCGACTTTATTGAACATGGTGATACCTTTTTTCGCATCCGCCAGTGCCATATCCTGTGGTGTGGTGACAATCACCGCTCCGGTTACTGGGATCTGCTGAGCCAGCGTCAACTGAATATCACCGGTACCCGGCGGCATATCGATCACCAGATAATCCAGATCCGGCCATTCGGTTTCATTGAGTAACTGACCAAGAGCCTTTGAAGCCATTGGCCCGCGCCAAATCGCAGCCTCACTTTCATCCACCAGATAACCAATCGAATGAGTGGCAATCCCGTGCACCATAAATGGCTGCATCCACTTACCATCACGCACTTCCAGTTCCGCACCTTGCGCACCAAACATCAGCGGCACTGAGGGCCCATAAATATCGGCATCCAGCAGGCCAACTTTTGCTCCGCTGGTAGCCAGAGCCAACGCACAGTTCGCCGCAGTCGTTGATTTACCCACTCCACCTTTAGCAGAAGTGATGGCAATAATATTCTTAACGCCCCGTACCCGCTGTTGTAAGTGAGTTTTCAGCGGCTTGATCTGCTGAGTCAGTTGAATATATTCCTGCTCAAATAACTCACTGTTTTCAATCCATTGCTGCAAATCATTTTTCAACGTTCCGGCAGCAAACGGCAGGTTAATTACCAGCATATCCTGCTTAACCGAAACAATAACCGGGTCATTGGCCCAGTCCGAAATCAAACCCGGATGTTGGAATTGGTTAAGCTTTATTCGGCTCTGTTCAAGTGTAGTCATAATTGGCATAGTCATCCTCCGCTTTACACCATGCTACCACCGGATGATTAGTATAAGAAGCCTGAAAAAATTAAGGGTTTCCCACTTCTCTTCCTTGGCGTTGTGAGCCGCATCAGGTACTATTGTCGCTCTTATTTTATACCTGATAAACAAAGCGAAAGATTAAGTATGGCAACTGAACCAAGAAAAATTTTGGTAACTTGTGCCCTTCCGTACGCGAACGGTTCTATCCATCTGGGCCACATGCTCGAGCATATCCAAGCGGACATTTGGGTGCGTTATCAACGCCTGCGTGGCAACACCATCAATTTCATCTGTGCTGACGATGCGCACGGCACACCAATTATGCTGAAAGCCCAGCAGATGGGAATGACCCCGGAAGAGATGATTGCCGCCGTTAGCGAAGAGCACCAAAAAGATTTCGCCGGTTTCGATATTAGCTTTGATAATTATCACAGCACCCATAGTGAAGAGAACCGCGAACTGTCTGCTTACATCTACAATCAACTGAAAGCGAACGGTTTTATTTCCAGCAAAACCATTTCTCAGCTGTACGACCCGGAAAAAGAAATGTTCCTGCCGGATCGCTTTGTTAAAGGCACCTGCCCGAAATGTAAGTCTGAAGACCAGTACGGCGACAACTGCGATGCCTGTGGAGAAACTTACAGCCCGACCGATCTGATCAATCCAAAATCAGCGGTATCCGGCGCAACGCCTGTCATGAAAGATTCTGAGCACTTCTTCTTCGATCTGCCTCAGTTTGAAAGCATGTTGAAAGAGTGGACCCGCTCTGGCTCACTACAAACCGAAACCGCCAACAAAATGCAGGAGTGGTTCGAATCCGGCCTGCACCAGTGGGATATCTCACGCGATGCGCCTTACTTTGGTTTTGAAATCCCGGGTGAGAAAAACAAATTCTTCTACGTTTGGCTTGATGCCCCTATCGGCTACATGGGTTCATTTAAAAACCTGTGTAACAAACGCGATGACCTTGATTTCGACGAATACTGGAACAAAGATAGCCAAACTGAACTGTATCACTTTATTGGCAAAGATATCGTCTATTTCCACAGCCTGTTCTGGCCTGCAATGCTGGACGGTTCTGGTTTCCGTAAACCAAACAACGTATTTGTCCACGGCTATGTCACCGTTAACGGTGCCAAAATGTCCAAATCGAAAGGGACATTCATTAAAGCGAGCACTTACTTAGAGCATCTTGATCCGGAATGTCTCCGTTATTATTACGCGGCCAAATTAAACAGCCGTATCGATGATCTGGATCTTAACCTGGAAGATTTCTCTCAGCGGGTTAACTCCGATGTGGTGAACAAGATTGTTAACCTGGCATCACGTAATGCTGGTTTCATCAGCAAACGTTTTGCTGGCCAGTTGGCTACCAACTTTGCAGAACCTGAGCTTTATCAGGAATTTGCTGATGCCGCTGAGCGCATTGCAGAATTCTACGAAACCCGCGAATTTTCTCGTGCAATTCGTGAAATTACCGCACTGGCAGATAAAGCTAACCAATATGTGGACGAAAAAGCCCCTTGGGTTGTGGCTAAGCAAGAAGGTCAGGATCAACAACTGCAGGATATCTGTTCTGTCGGTCTTAACCTGTTCCGTGTATTGATGACTTATCTGAAACCAGTGATGCCTGAGCTGGCCGCTCGTAGTGAAGCTTTCCTTAATCAGGAACTAAGCTGGGATGGTGTTCAGTCTCCGTTAACTAACCATGAAATTGCGCCGTTTAAAGCACTGTTCAGCCGTATTGATGCGAAAAATATTGAAGCAATGATCGAAGCTTCAAAAGAAGTCGCTGCTCAGGAAGTTGCAGCCAATCAAGCAGCTGCACCTCAAGAAACGGAACTGAGTAAAGATCCGATCGCCGCTGAAATCGAGTTCGATGATTTTGCTAAAGTCGATATGCGTATCGCCAAAATCATCGCTTGCGAGTCAGTACCAAAGGCCGACAAGCTTCTGAAATTCCAATTAGATATCGGTGGTGAAATTCGCCAGGTATTCTCTGGAATTAAGGCGGCTTATGAACCGGAAGAACTGGTAGGCAAATACACTGTGATGGTCGCGAACCTAAAACCACGTAAGATGAAATTCGGTATGTCAGAAGGGATGATTCTGGCGGCTGGCCCTGGCGGTAGTGAGTTATGGATTCTCGAACCACATGAAGGTGCCCAGCCTGGTATGCGAGTCATGTAACAGCTCGTTATCGGTTTTAAACTAAAAATACCAGCCCCTGTATGAATCACTCAACAGGGGCTTTTTTTTCTCTCCGCTAAGCCCCAAATCCCCATCACGACATTTATCGCACCAAAACCATGCACCAGGATTATGCGACAATAAATAATATATTGATTTTTATGTCAATTTTAAATGGCACTATAGTTGCTTATACTACTTTGTAGGTAAAAGGCAACGCGCAAGGAGTGGGTTATGTTTGTCATTATTTCAATATTGATCTCATTAAGCATATTAGGGTTTATGTTCTATTTTGCCAAACAGCGCGAATCTACTCTCCAGCGTAAATATGAGCTATTAGTCAATCTGCGTCAGGTGTTGTACCTATGCCGTCAACATCGCAGCGCAACTCATCATGCATTAATGTTTGGTGAGCATCGTGATGCTGAGCTAAGTCATCTGCACGATTTGATGCACGAAAAAACCAATCACCTGATTGCCATATCTCACTTCGATAACAAGCCGATGTATCGGGTTCTGCAACTAAAATTAAATGCGTTAATGAAAGAGTGGGATCAGAGAACCATCGCCCGCAACCAAATGATGCACGGTAAGGCCATTCGTCACTGTATGTTTTTAATGGACGAAGTAATGCTTGCCTGGTTAGTTGAGGTGAATCGGGAAGATCTCAGCGACGAATACCATATGAACTGGCAACAGATCATTGACACCATGGATGCGCTAACTCAATTACGCATCTGCATAGAAGACATGGATAGCCACGAAGGGCGTTCTCGAGTGCAACATTACTCTGATGTGGTACGACGTAAACTCAACCAACTGAGCCTGATTCACCCATTGAGCATTTCTTCCCCCGCCTGTATGCAAGCGATGCAGACACTGGAAGAGATCCATGAAAAAAACAGCTATTCGATCTCTGGCGAGGAGATGTACCAAATTACTGCTGATATTTCACTGACGGTTGCGCATGTCTACGATCAGATGTTGAGTGAAATGACAGAGAGCCTGTACATTCCACTCCCAAAGTTACTGATTGCCTAAACAACGATCGATCAGATTAATCGACTAGGCTAAAGGTATAGAGCTAAGCGGCTCTATACCTGATGCTCAAAGCAACTACGCAAGCTCTGATCAACCGCTTGCAATACGGCACGTCGGGTAATCAGACCAACCAGTTTCCCTTCATCAATCACCGGATACGCTTTCGGCTTGCCAATAATCATTTTCTCTGCTAATTCGATGATTGGCATATCTGAATCCACCGACAACACTTCTGTGGTCATACAATCTTTTACCTGGTAACTGTCCTGGCAGTAGTAGCTGACTTTAACCAGCTTATCGAGCAAATCCTGTTCGGATAAAAAGCCAATCACTTTTCTGCGCTCATCCAGCACCGGGCCGCCAAGAAATTCGGATTTAATCACTTTTTCCAGCGCAGCAGAGAGCGACATATCGGCTGTAAAAGTAACGGGCTGTTTGGTCATATAATCTCTAACTTTTTGTGATTGCATAATTATCTCCTTGCTCCCTCATCAATGAGGCTTATAGGGTAATTGTGAACCAAAATTCTGAGATTACTAATTCGGATGGATCTATTTCATCCATAGTTGAGATCAATCAAATAAAAAATTATTCCGCTGTGAAATGACCAGATTTACCACCAAGCTTCTCCAGTAGGCGTATCTCTTTGATAATCATATCTTTTTGAACAGCCTTACACATATCGTATACGGTAAGGGCAGCAACAGAAGCCGCCGTTAATGCTTCCATCTCGACACCGGTCTTCCCGCTTAATTTACATAGCGATTCAATGCGAATCTGCAATTCTTCACGGTTAACTTCTAACTTAACTTCCACCTTGGATAACAGAAGAGGATGGCAGAGTGGGATCAGATCCCAAGTTTTTTTTGCCGCCTGGATACCAGCAATTCGCGCAGTAGCAAACACATCGCCTTTATGGTGTTTACCGGAAACAATTAAATCTAATGTTTGTTGTGAAACCTGGATAATAGCTTCGGCACGGGCTTCACGCACCGTTTCCTGTTTGGCCGATACATCAACCATATTAGCTTCACCAGACGCATTAACATGGGTAAATCCACTCATAGAATAATTCCTCGTTTATATGCTGTTAAAATTACGCGACTTTAGTCGACGAATCTAGCCCAAATACGGATATTGAACAGCAGGAAACGAAATCTACCCAAAAGTAGTAAGGCCAATACCACCAAGGTAAGTTGCTACTCGCCTTGATGAATAGTGCTTAAGGATTAATTAACTGTTGATAGACCGTACGAGTCTGATTCAGCAAATGGACAAAGGTTTGCAATTGTTCATCATCACCAACCAGCTTGCCCGCTTTTACCTGAGAATCAACATCGATAGCCAGAGCACAGAGTTGATCTGCCCCAAAACTGGCAGCACTGCTTTTCAGTGCGTGGCTAATTTCACTTAACTGATCACTTCGTTGATCAATAGAACAGTTGGTTAACGTTTCAGCATAGCTGGCCAGCTCGCTAACAAAAATCTCCAGCAGCATCGGAATATTTTCCGCTCCGATCTCTTTACCGAGTAATTCTATTTTTTCTTGATTCAGAATATCCATTTAAGCATTCTCTTTGCTATTCCAGGATTGCAGTTTGCGATACAGGGTTGAAGGGCTCACTTCAAGCTTTGATGCTGCCTTGGGAATATTTCCTTCACAAGCTTCAATCGCGCGCTCAATCGCCATTTTTTCCGTCAACCAAAGTGGATAAATATCTTTAACTGAGCCCGCCAACCCATTATCTGTTGAAGATAAGTCAGCTTGCTGACGAATTACCGTTACCGGGCGGTTTAACGGTGGAGGCAGCATATCCAGTCCGATCTCTTTACCGTGATTCAGCACCACCACATTACGCAAAACGTTTTGCAGCTGGCGCACATTACCCGGCCACTCATACTGGGTAAATCGTTCCACCACTTCCGGTGATAAACGTACAAATTCTTTCTCTTCCTCTTTTGCCATGTACCCGAGCAGAGAATAGGCAATTTCTATAACATCATCCCCGCGTTCACGCAGCGGCGGCAGATGTAGAGGAATAACATACAAGCGATAGTAGAGATCTTCACGGAAACGCCCCTCTTCTACCTCTTTCCAGGGATCACGGTTAGTCGCGCAAACAAAACGCACATCGACACTTTTCATCCGCGATGAACCAACCTTCTGGAACGTACCCGTCTGAATAAAACGCAACAATTTGGTCTGCAGATCCAGATCCATTTCACACAATTCATCAAGAAACAGTGTTCCGCCATCAGCCAGTTCGGCAGCGCCCTGACGATCCGTCGCCGCACCGGTAAACGCACCTTTTACATGACCAAACAACTCACTTTCGATCAGATCCTTGGGAATGGCGGCACAATTGATGGCGATAAATGGCTTATCACCACGCCGACTAGCCGCATGGATTGCTTCGGCACACACCTCTTTACCCGTACCGCTTTCGCCGGTAATAAAGATACTCGCCTTACTACTGGCCGCTGAGTCAATGGTACGATAGACCGCCTGCATGGTCTGGCTACTACCGATAAACCCCTGGTAATTCTGATTGAGCGGATCATCATCGGTGCTTTTGATCTTGTTTGCTTTGCGAATCGCATTGTTGACCGTCACACGTAGACGATCCGCTTCACAAGGCTTGATCAGAAAATCCTGGGCACCATAACGCATCGCCTGAACGGCGGTATCAATCGAACCATGCGCGGTCATGAAGATAACCGGCACATCCGGGTTAGTCAGCTTTACCTGACTTAATACATCCATCCCGGTCATATCAGGTAGACGCAAATCGAGCAAAATCAGATCTGGCTCGCGCTGTTTAAGACTTTCAATTGCATCCCGCCCAGTACTCACAATATTGATATCAATATCAAGCGGAGTGAGATAAGAACGATACAATACCGCCACCGAAGCAGTGTCTTCTACCATTAACAGGTATTTTTTCTTTTGTTGAACTTGTTCTACTTGCATAACCTAGCCGTGCAATCGCAATTTGAAACGAATTTTCGCATTTCGATTCGCAAATTGCAAAACATTTATTAGAAACGCCTAATTTTGTGACAATTTTTACGGTTTTCACCCCAAAAAAGTTGGCACGATGGTTGCTTATATAAATATGACCCGCAAGGGTCACCTAGCCAACTGACGTTGTTAGTGAATACTATATTCACAAGATTAAAGCCAATAGAGCGATTTCTATTGGCTATTTTTTTATCTGCATAACGGAAATTAGTATATTGGCAGCCAGCCATTTCGGCCACCAAATTCAGTTAACTATTTTCAATAAACTGCTTACGCATCACTTCTATCTGATCCCGCACCTGTGCCGCAAGTTCAAATTCTAAGTTCTGAGCATGTTGATACATCTCGCTTTCTAGCTTACTGATTGCTTTTTCCAATTGCTGCGGTGTTAATACATGGTAATCTGCCTCCGGTTCCGCCACTTTCGATAATTGACGAACCCGACTTGGCTGAGACTTCTTACCTTTGCCGATTGTGGCTTCACCCAGTTCCATAATATCGCGGACATCACGACGTAACGCCTGTGGAGTAATGCCCATTCGTTCGTTATACGCTTGTTGTTTCTCACGGCGGCGGTTAGTCTCATCCATTGCGCGCTTCATTGATCCGGTGATCCGATCGGCGTACAAAATGGCTTTACCCTGGATATTACGCGCTGCTCGACCAATCGTCTGGATCAGTGAACGCTCAGAGCGCAAGAAGCCTTCTTTATCAGCATCGAGAATCGCCACCAGCGATACTTCCGGCATATCCAACCCTTCTCGCAACAGGTTGATTCCGACCAGGACATCAAATTCGCCCAAACGCAAATCGCGAATAATTTCCACCCGCTCAACGGTATCGATGTCAGAGTGCAGATAACGGACTTTAACCTCATGTTCATGCAGGTATTCGGTTAAATCTTCAGCCATACGTTTGGTCAGTGTAGTTACAAGTACCCGCTCATCTTTCGCGGCACGTATGCGGATTTCAGACAACAGGTCATCAACCTGAGTCGCTACAGGGCGCACTTCCAGTTCCGGATCAAGCAAACCGGTCGGACGCACCACCTGTTCGGCAATCTCATTGTCCGATTTTTCCAGCTCATAATTACCTGGTGTGGCCGAAACAAATATCGTCTGCGGTGCTAAAGATTCAAATTCTTCGAATTTAAGCGGGCGGTTATCCAGTGCCGATGGCAGGCGAAAACCAAATTCCACCAGCGTCTCTTTGCGCGAACGGTCACCTTTATACATCGCGCCAATTTGTGGGACTGTAACATGCGATTCGTCAATGATAAGAATACCGTCATGCGGCAAGTAATCAAACAGTGTCGGTGGTGGCTCACCTTCTAAACGGCCACTGAGAAAGCGGGAATAGTTTTCCACACCAGAGCAGAATCCCAGTTCGTTCATCATCTCGATATCGAACTGAGTGCGCTGAGAAATACGCTGTTCTTCCAACAGTTTATTGTTATCAAGAAAATATTGCCGACGCACAGCCAACTCAGCCTTAATATTCTCAATCGCATCAAGAATACGCTCGCGCGGTGTCACATAGTGAGTTTTAGGGTAAACGGTGAAACGGGCGAGATCCCGCTGGATAATTGCTCCGGTTAACGGATCAAACAGGCTGATGTTTTCAATCTCATCATCAAACATTTCTACCCGTACCGCTTCGCTGTCCGATTCCGCCGGGAAAATATCGATCACTTCGCCACGAACGCGAAACTGACCACGCTCAAACGCCATATCATTGCGGGTATATTGCAATTCGGCGAGACGACGCACCATTGCCCGTTGGTCGGTAATGTCACCACGACGTAGATGGAGCATCATTTTCAGGTAAGAGTCCGGATCGCCCAAACCATAGATAGCCGAAACAGAAGCCACAATGATTGCGTCTTTTCGTTCCAGCAATGCCTTAGTGGCTGAAAGGCGCATCTGTTCAATATGCGCATTCACCGACGAATCCTTTTCAATGAAGGTGTCAGTCGTTGGCACATAAGCTTCCGGCTGATAATAGTCGTAATAGGAGACAAAATATTCCACCGCATTGTTGGGGAAAAAGGCTTTCATCTCTCCATACAACTGAGCTGCCAGCGTCTTATTCGGTGCCAGCACAATCGCAGGTCGCTTTGATTTTGCGATTACGTTGGCCAGAGTAAAGGTCTTGCCTGATCCCGTCACGCCAAGCAAAGTTTGATGTGCCAAGCCGGCTTCTAAACCATCAAGTAATTGTTCAATAGCCGCAGGTTGATCGCCGGAAGGCTGATAGGAAGAGACCAGTTCATACTCTTTACTCATACACTTTCTCATCATGTTAATCATACCAACCTACAATAAACCAAGTCGCTAACCTGTTCAAATATACAGTTAATAATTATGTCAATTCTGGCACAAAGCATTGCTAGTATTCACACTGCTATTCTGTTATCATCTCTGCCCCTGAATCGTTCCAGTCTGAAAAATTTCGTATTTTTAATCCACCACTTTTCCCCAGCTTGAAGCCTTTTTGTTAATTTCTGATTAATTTTATTATTTCAGCCATTTTTATCCACTTTGTGAATATTCAAAGTTAATAGTTAAAATTCAATTAGTTAATTGAATTTTAACTCCAGATAAATTGGCAATTCATCTGAATAATATTTCAGCACTAAACTTAATCAACTTTTACCAACATACTTATCCACAATTTTAGTGGATAAGTAAAGCAAGCCAAGGACTGATAAGGGATACAAGAAAGTAAAGGAAATTTTATGATTTTTTTCGGTCTTTCACCGTTGACACTCAGGTGAGGGATCGGTAATATTCGCGGCGAAAAAGCAATTCCCCCTTAGTTCAGTCGGTAGAACGGCGGACTGTTAATCCGTATGTCGCAAGTTCAAGTCTTGCAGGGGGAGCCAAATTCCTGAGAAGCCATGTCATTCGACATGGCTTTTTTCGTTTGAAATGGGATAAAACCTTACCTTTCACTGGTTGTTATTCGCTAAGCAAAACAGGATAATAGCCAGATCACTACAAAAGCAATGCGTATATTATGGCCGAATATCTTCTGTTGTTGATTGGTACGGTACTGGTCAACAATTTCGTACTGGTTAAATTCCTCGGGTTGTGCCCATTTATGGGCGTTTCAAAGAAACTGGAAACCGCGATTGGTATGGGTCTGGCGACGACCTTCGTCCTGACTCTTGCATCGATCTGTTCTTATCTGGTCGAAAGCTATATTCTCAAGCCGTTCGCTATTGAATATCTGCGCACCATGAGTTTTATTCTGGTCATCGCCGTGGTGGTTCAGTTCACCGAGATGGTGGTGCATAAAACCAGCCCGACCCTTTACCGGCTGCTCGGTATCTTTCTGCCGCTGATTACCACCAACTGTGCGGTTCTCGGAGTCGCATTGCTTAATATCAATGAGAACCACAATTTTGTGCAATCGGTGATTTATGGATTTGGTGCTGCTCTTGGCTTTTCATTGGTATTAATTCTGTTTGCTTCCCTGCGCGAGCGTATCCAGGTTGCCGACGTTCCGGCTCCATTTAAAGGCGCATCGATCGCAATGATCACAGCGGGCTTAATGTCACTGGCATTTATGGGCTTTACCGGATTGGTGAAACTGTAATGAATACCATACTAATTGCCATCATCGCCCTTGCTGTTTTATCCGCCATCTTTGGTGCAATACTGGGATTTGCTTCGATAAAATTTAAAGTGGAAAGCGACCCGATTGTTGACCAAATCGATGCCATATTGCCGCAAACCCAATGTGGTCAATGCGGTTACCCTGGCTGCCGCCCCTATGCCGAAGCGATTGCCAACGGCGATATGATAAATAAATGTCCTCCAGGCGGTCAGGCTACCATAGAAAAACTGGCCGACTTAATGGGCGTAGATGTACCAGAATCCGCACATAATCTGGAAGAAAAAGTAAAATCGGTCGCATTCATCCATGAAGATATGTGTATTGGCTGTACCAAATGCATTCAGGCCTGCCCGGTTGATGCGATTGTCGGAGGCACCAAAGCACTACATACCGTGATTAAAGATGAGTGTACCGGCTGTGATCTGTGTGTGGCCCCCTGCCCAACCGATTGTATTGAAATGATTCCAGTGGAAAGTACTCCGGAAACCTGGAAGTGGCAGTTAAATGCAATTCCAGTCATCAATGTGAGCGATTCAGCCGCTCCTTCCGCAGCAGAAGATAAATAAAGGCGAGAAATGTTGTCTCTAATCGATCAAATTAAAGCAGGACATCTTTGGGACTTCCCCGGTGGGATCCATCCGCCTGAAAACAAATTCCAGTCTAATCAATTAGCTCCCGTTGAAGCTGAACTTCCGGCCGAATTGGTGCTGCCACTCAAACAACATATCGGACGCCCAGGCGATCTATTGGTAAAGGTTGGTGATAAAGTTAGCAAAGGACAGCCGTTAACTCAGTACACTTCGACCTTTATGCTGCCGATTCACGCCCCGACATCCGGTACGATTAGCGCAATAGAACCACGAACCATCGCTCATCCGTCCGGTTTAAGCGATATCTGTATTGTCCTTACCCCAGATTTTGCTGACCAGTGGATCGAACGTGAAACCCCGTTAGTCTTCCAGGAACAAAGCCCTGAAGCACTGATTGAAATCATTCGCCAGGCCGGAATTTCCGGGCTCGGTGGTGCAGGCTTTCCAACCGCGAAAAAAATTCAGTCCGGCTTAGCCCGAACTGAAATTCTGATTGTCAATGCGGCTGAATGTGAACCTTACATCACCGCCGACGACGTATTGATGCGCCATTATGCACAGGAAATCATCACCGGAATTGAAATCGCCGAGCATATTCTGCAACCCAAACTGGTGGTCATTGGCGTTGAAGATAATAAACCTGAAGCAGTCGAGGCGCTTAATCAGGCAGCAAAAGACAAAAGTTACGTTATTCGGGTTGTCCCGACCAAGTATCCGTCTGGTGGAGAAAAGCAGCTGATCAAAATTCTGACCAATCAGGAAGTGCCCAGTGGCAAACTCCCGGCGGATATCGGAATTGTGGTGCAGAACGTTGGCTCGCTGTACGCCATCAAACGTGCGGTCGTCGATAACGAACCATTGATTCAACGTTTGCTCACACTCAGCGGAAACTGTTTCGCTCAGCCACGTAATGTCTGGGTTCGTCTTGGTACATCGGTAGCTGCATTGCTCGACCAATATGGCTATCAGGCCGATAATAATTATCCTCGTCTGATCATGGGTGGCCCGATGATGGGTTTTACCCTGCCTCATGCAAATGTGCCGATCACCAAAACCAGCAACTGCATTCTTGCTCCGCAAAGTAAAGAGTTGACACCCGTTGTAGATGAAATGGCCTGCATTCGTTGTGGCCAGTGCGCGGAAGTCTGCCCTGCCTCGCTGCTACCCCAGCAATTACATTGGCACGCCAAAGCTGAAGAGTTCGACAAGTGCGAAGAACTGAACCTTAAAGATTGTATCGAGTGCGGTGCGTGCGCTTATGTCTGCCCAAGTGAGATCCCACTGGTACAATATTATCGCCAGGCGAAAGCGGAAATACGCACACGTCGTATCGAAGCTGAAGCAGCCGAACGCGCTAAGCAGCGTTTTGAAGAGAAAAAGATGCGTCTCGAACGTGACAAACAAGAACGTGAAAGCCGCTTTAAACAGGCCGCAGATAACCGACGTGCAGAGATGAAACAGCAGAGCGGTGGTCAAGATGCCATCGCAGCAGCCATTGCTCGGGTAAAAGCGCAGAAAACCCAAGCCGAAGCTGGCGAACAGCCAGCCGCTATCCCACAGGTGAAACCAGCGGTAGCCGCAGCCATTGCCAAGGCGAAAGCGAAGCAGGAAGCGGCATTAAAAGCCGGGGCGACAGAGCCGGATAACCAAGAGATGATTCGCTTACGTGAGGAGCGCAAGCGCGTGGCCAGAGAGCGAAAGCAAGCACAACAGGCAGAAGCTTCCCTAGAAGTAGAGCCACCACAAAGCACAACTGAAGAGACTGGCGATCCGAAGAAAGCAGCTGTAGCTGCAGCAATCGCTCGCGCCAAAGCACGCAAAAATGCACAGCAACCGGCAGAATCAGAAGAACCAACTGAACCAACATCGGCCCCAGTGACAGCTGATAGTAATGAAGATCCGAAAAAGGCCGCTGTAGCCGCCGCAATTGCCCGCGCCAAAGCGCGCAAGGCAGCACAGCAATCAGCGGAACCAGAAGCACCAACTGAACCGACATCGGCCCCAGTAACAACGGATAGTAATGAAGAGCCGAAAAAGGCCGCTGTAGCCGCCGCAATTGCCCGCGCCAAAGCGCGCAAGGCAGCACAGCAATCAGCGAAACCAGAAGTACCAACTGAACCGACATCGGCCCCAGTAACAGCTGATAGTAATGAAGATCCGAAAAAGGCCGCTGTAGCCGCCGCAATTGCCCGCGCCAAAGCGCGCAAAGCAGCACAGCAAGCCCAACAAAATATTGAGGAGAAAGAGTAGTGGCCTTTTTTATCGCCAGTTCACCACATGCTCACACCCGCCGCAGCACCCATGACTTAATGAAATGGGTACTGTTGGCCGCTCTGCCGGGCCTGATCGCCCAAATCTACTTTTTTGGCTGGGGAACCTTAGTTCAACTATTACTCGGTTTATCTACGGCAGCACTGCTTGAAGGCGGGATAATGCGTATACGCCGCCGCCCGGCAAAACGCACTCTCAATGATTACAGCGCATTCGTTACCGCGTGGTTACTGGCGGTTGCCATCCCGCCACTGGCTCCATGGTGGATACTTGTGATTGGGTTACTCTTTGCCATTGTGGTTGCGAAGCAGCTTTACGGCGGATTAGGTCAAAACCCGTTTAACCCGGCGATGATCGGTTATGTGGTTCTGCTCATCTCATTTCCGGTGCAGATGACCAGTTGGCTGCCTCCTCATGAGTTAGCCAGCGAGTCAGTATCAATTGGTGATGCTTTCTCACTGATCTTCAGTGGTTATAACACCAGTGGCCTCTCCGTTCAGCAGCTAAGGGTCGCCGTCGATGGCGTTACCATGGCGACCCCTCTTGATGCGATAAAAACCTCATTGAAAGCTGGATTAACCATGTCTGAAACGCTGGATAAAAGCCAATTCTCCTCAGTGGCTGGTATCGGCTGGCAGTGGGTCAACTTAGCGTATCTGGTGGGAGGCATCGCCTTAATCCGGGCCAAAGTCATCCAATGGTATATTCCGGTTGCCATGCTATGCGGCTTGCTACTGATCAGTGGTCTCGCCTTTTTAATCGCACCGGGAACCACAGCATCACCAGTGATCCAGTTGTTCTCCGGCGCAACTATGCTCGGTGCGTTCTTTATCGCCACCGATCCGGTGACCGCTTCGACCACAGTAAAAGGGCGACTGATCTACGGTGCATTTATCGGTATCATGGTGTTTATTATACGCAGCTGGGGCGGATTTCCGGATGGCGTTGCGTTTGCGGTCGTGCTGGCCAATATGTGTGTACCTCTGATTGACTACTACACCAAACCCCGAACTTACGGACATTAAGGAGCATCATGTTAGCGGCAATTAAAAAAAATGGCCTGACGTTAGCCCTGTTCGCCTGTGCAACAACGGGGTTGGTTGCAGTCACCCACGCGCTCACTGAGCAACAAATCGCTCAGCAGCAAAAGGCACAGTTATTATCGGTTCTCGATCAGGTGATCCCGGTGGCAAACCACGACAATGACCTGTCAAAATCCTGTATTGCTGTTTCGCTGCCTTATCTGAAAACCAGTGAACCACTGTACGCCTATATCGCACAGCAGCAGCAGGAGCCGGTCGGGATGGCAATTGAAACTATCGCTCCCGATGGCTATAACGGTGCGATTAAATTGATCGTCGGGATTGATAATCAGGGCGTGGTCACCGGCACCCGTGTGTTATCCCAGCAGGAAACACCTGGCCTAGGTGACAAAATCGATCTGCGGGTAACCGACTGGATTTTGTCCTTTAGCGGCAAGCAGCTTACCACTGACAACCAGTCAAGCTGGGCGGTACGCAAAGATGGCGGCCAGTTTGATCAGTTTACCGGGGCCACCATTACTCCGCGTGCAGTAGTCAAAGCGGTACGCAATGTTCTGGAATACGTCAATCAGCATCGGGATGAACTCTACAGTCAGCCGATGGGTTGTGAGGAAAAGTAACCATGAATGCTCAAAACAGGGAAATCATGAACAACGGGATGTGGAAAAACAACCCTGCCTTAGTCCAGCTTCTGGGGTTATGCCCGCTGCTTGCCGTCTCCGCAACCATAACCAATGCCCTAGGCCTAGGGTTTGCCACATTACTGGTATTGGTCGGTTCCAACGTTGTCGTCTCTCTGGTACGAGATTACGTTCCCAAAGAAGTGAGAATTCCGGTCTATGTGATGATTATCGCCGCACTGGTAACCTGTGTTCAGCTATTAATGAATGCCTATGCCTACGGACTCTATCTGTCGTTGGGCATTTTTATTCCACTGATTGTAACCAACTGCATTATTATCGGCCGGGCAGAAGCCTTCGCTTCAAAAAATAGTGTCACCGCTTCAGCGCTCGACGGTTTCTGGATGGGACTTGGCATGACCACGGTTCTTACAGTACTTGGCGCTATCCGTGAAGTTCTCGGCAACGGTACCCTGTTCGATGGTGCCGACTTGCTGCTTGGTGAGTGGGCCAAGATACTGAGAATTGAAGTATTCCACTTCGACAGCCACTTCCTGCTTGCCATGCTACCACCGGGAGCCTTTATTTTTGTCGGCCTGCTCATCGCGGCGAAAAATGTTATTGATAGCCGATTAGAAGCACGTAAACCCAAACAGGCTAAACCGGCCATAGAACGCGCACGAGTGACCAATATAACGCAATAATTCTCGTACCCAGGAAGAGAAAGTAACAACACAGCCATGAATAAAACCAAGCGTATTGAAATACTGCAACGATTGAGGGAAGACAACCCTCATCCACAAACCGAGCTTAACTGGCAATCGCCTTTTGAGCTGCTGATCGCAGTGCTGCTTTCTGCCCAGGCCACCGATGTCAGCGTCAATAAAGCAACTGATAAACTTTATCCGGTAGCTAATACCCCACAAGCGATCTTTGATCTCGGGGTTGAAGGCCTGAAGCAATATATCAAAACCATCGGTCTGTTTAATTCCAAAGCCGAGAATGTGATTAAAACCTGCCGTATTCTGCTTGATAAACACGATGGTGAAGTACCGGAAGACCGCACAGCACTGGAAGCCTTACCGGGCGTGGGCCGCAAAACCGCCAATGTGGTACTTAATACCGCCTTCGGCTGGCCGACCATTGCCGTCGATACCCATATTTTTCGCGTCTCTAATCGTACCAAATTTGCCGTTGGCAAAAATGTTGATGAAGTAGAAGAAAAACTACTGAAAGTCGTACCAAAAGAGTTCAAACTGGACGTTCACCACTGGCTTATCTTACATGGCCGATACACCTGTATAGCTCGTAAGCCACGCTGTGGCAGCTGTATTATTGAAGATTTGTGTGAATACTCTCCACCAAAAGAAAGTGTAAAGAAAAAAAAGTAAGAAACTTACCTTACTTATTGAAGGCTCTTAATTGAGTCTTTTTTTATCTTTACAGAATCAAAAACACCAAGTAAGGTAAGTTTATGCATAACCAATAGTTAATTTCGTAATGAATTATTCAGGTGAGAATATTCAAGTTAGGATATATAAAGATATAAATGGTTCTTCTTTTCCAGTAGTAGTTGAGGACAATTGTCTCCCGTGTTGCTTGTACCTGAATGCTTATCTAAACGGCAATCACAATTCCCCACTTTCTACAGCGAAATCACGCAAATCAAAACAGTCCCCCTCATTCTATACCCGAAAAAAATATGCCTATGAGTTGAAGTTTTTATATTGCTTTTTCATGGATAAGGGTATTGATCTTGTTGAGCGTGTAGCGAGTGGCACGTTTCTGTCTATTACGGAAATTGACAGTTATATTCGTGCTTGTAAATTCTATGTTGACACAGGAGATGAGAGCAAAGACAGCACAGTCGTTAGCCTTACAGATAAACGAATTAGGGATGCGATACATGCAACATCAAACAGTCAGCCAGAAGTGTCAGCGCATACTTTTAATCAACGCCTCATTCGCTTGAAAGCCTACATTGAATTTTTATATGTGTGCCATCACTACGATAAAACTGAGACCGAGCAACAAATCTCCACGGATAACCAATTTAATAAATTCAAACTCTACATCAGTACAGCAATCTCTAGCTCCCGAAAAGACAATACCATCACAAAAGATCCCCTTGAATCGGTCATTCCATCCAATAAGTTTTTTTATTTGTTAGAGGTTATTCAAGAGCGATCTTCAAACAACCCCTTTAAGTCGAGCAAGCTTCGAAATCAAATTATCACCCAAATATTGATTGATACAGGTGTTCGTGTTGGGGCTGTCTTGAAATTGAAAGTGAGTGATTTAGTGGACGATTGGGACAATCCTAGATTCCTACTCACCCGAACCCCCGATGACCCAACGGACACAAGGCGTCTTCCCGCTGCAAACAAAACAAAAGCATTATCTGTTTCAATCTCACACGATTTAATGAAGCTGATTAAGCTCTACATCGAAACAGTGCGCAAAAGTACACCAAACTCTCATGAACATGATTTTGTTTTCATCTCAGAAAAAGGAAGAACTATCGGAAAGCCAATGTCTTACAACGCAATTCACAAGGTCATTAAGACGATTGGAGATTGTGTCGGGATAGCACTACACCCACATCTACTTCGTCATAAGTGGAATGAAATCTTTGAAAACAAAGCCAAAGCGAAAGGGTTCTCACCAGATAAAATCGAAGACCTTCGCAAATATGCTATGGGTTGGGTAGAAGATTCAAAAATGGCATCAGTCTACAACGAGTTTCAGTTAGCCATGACGGTAGCTGAAATTTCATCCAAGAACCAGAGCCAATCCATACCTAACCTGAAAGGAAGCAAATGAACAGCACTGAAGTTAAAAGCTTAAAAAAAAGCTATGAAGGTAAACGAACCTTTCAATCAAAAGAAACGGGTTACGAATTCGATCTCTTTTCTGATGAATGGTTACTTGGCTATAAGAAGACGCTTTACCTTGACTGGATGAACACGCTAGACAGTGACGTTTTTCTAGGTTTGCGACTTGCTATTGCTCACGCAGCTAAACATTATGCTTATGGCTCACTAAATACCCATGTAAGCACATTAAAAACTATTTGCCAATACCTAGAACCAGCGATTTTTGAAGCATGGTGGCTAACGCTCACGAACTATAAAAAGAGGGTAAAAGCTACACTATACGCACTTTGCAAACGAAGTCATGAGTACAAGAGTCATATCCTCACTCCACTCTATAACATCGTTAAAGATGAAAATTTAGGCAGAAGGAATGGTTCGAAAAGCATACTTGATGAAACAACGGGCGCTTACAGTGAAACCGAGCGTGACAATCTCCTTGAAGCACTAAGAATTGAAACTCTCAATGCGCTCGATAACGAATTTGCAGCGACAAAGCCCTTTACTCGCCTTAGAAATGTTCTGGCTTGTCAGTTGATGGTCGCCATCGTAAGAAGACCCACGCAATTGGTTAAAATTAAGTGGTGTGACCTCTTGAGGGTTGGTCAGGCGTTTAAATCGCACAAGGAAAGCGACCAAGATTGGATACCTTTAACACAACATCACTTTTCTGATGTGGAACAATTACACCTGCGAACCTTCAAGGGGAAGGACGGAGTATTTAGGGGTAATACCGAATCACGCTCACATCGCTTGGAGCCAAACCTGTCTGAACTGTTGCTCCAATATTATCAAGTGTATGAGACCTATCTTTGTGCATTATTGAGCCAGTACGACATTGTACTGTCTGAAAGTAAAACAAAAGAATTGATGCAACGACTACCATTGTTTCCAGACCAAAGTCTATTTTCAGCAAAATTTGAAACAAAAGAGACTCTCTTTCAATCCGTAAGTGAGACATCCGAGGCGTTTCACCTATCTTCGGATAGTCTTGCAAGTTGCATTACTTACCTCTTCAATAAAAAATTAAACATCAAAAGTGACCGTATAGCCAATAAGCCCCTTATATTTAAAAATACTCGCTGGCGTCATACCCAATTAACCCTAGCCGCTTGGATGGGATTAAGCCCAGCGCAAGTTGCCGCCATTACAGGTGTCACCGTAGGGGCAATCCAACATTACCTTGATTTAAAAGCGCCTGAACGCGTCAAAATTGACGAAGCATTTGCGGGTAACAGCATAATACAACGCTTTGATAGCGTATCTTCGAAACAATTACAGCAACACCCTGACTTTATAGTTAAAAGCCTTTTTGATGAAGAGATGGGACACAAACTTAACCCGGCCAGCTGCTCAAGTTGTCAATCAAAGGGAGCCGCCCCAATGGGATGTTATCCCTGTGATAACTTTCGACCTTTGGAAACCGCAAACCATCAGCAATATTTAGATAAGGCAGAGCGTAAGCTGGCGATTAATAGTCAATCAGGCCATTCAGCCACGATTAAACGACTGCAATCCATTGTTCTGTATATTAGAGTGACAATTATGCTGTGTGAAGAACGAAAAACCATGAAAGTGGGAGAGCAAAAATGAGTCAGATTAATCGCTATATTGATAATCAACGTGCTTACGTTGCCAAAAAGAAAGCACAGCCTCTGATTGGATTTACCAACGCTCAAGGTGACGCTGCATTATGGGAGGATATTGCTGTAACGTTTACCGACAGTGACAACAGAACCCAAAGTATTTTTTTTTGTAATTTAAATAGAAAGCTGCCCCAAATGGGTATGCGCTTCACGGACGAGGACCGATTAGCACCTGAGATTCATGACTTATTGTTTACTTATGCGCTTGATATATTAAAAGAAAATATATCTATAGACAATAAAAGACAAAAGATCACAGCCGCAAGAACCTTCCTTTGCCACCTAAATGAGAATATCGCGACCGCCACCCTTGAAAGGATTCAATCTGCCATCAACCTGATGACATACAGCACTAACTTAACATTTTTTATCAACTGGCTGCATCAACATAAAATGCTCGCCAAAAGCTGTCAGCCCTACATCAATACTACAACTGAAACAGTTCGCTCTAAAAGTGGCGATGATGCGTTGCAAGCGGAACAAAACAAGCTTCCTTCAGAAAACGCATTACTGGCGCTCGGCGCTATCTTCTATGATGTTATTCCAGGTTATCAAGATGGTGACAAGGGAAATGTTGAGGCTTGGCAACCCCTTTTATCTTCGACGCAAAAGCAGCGAGACACCTTTAGTTGCACAATGGCAGCGCTTGGCATGGCTTCGCCCAATCGAATCGGCGCAGAGCAAGTACTTCTAACAGTGCAACGCATTAATTCTCACAAAGAAGTTGTCGATGAGGAGAGTAAAACGGTGTATTACCTCAACTGGCGAGGCTCGAAGGGATACAAAGATAATCCAAAACACATTAATGCAGAAATGGTCGATAGCTTAAAGAGAGCCTTGCACTACACTACTCTTGCTACAGAGCCTGCAAGAGCGCTAGCTCGGTTCTATCGAAAGCCGAATCGCCCTCTAAAAGAAGTGCTAGGTGAATTTAAGCCCAGCGATGAGAATATTACCCTGCTTAAGCCTTCTATGAGCAAACCAACCAACCTGTTACATCTTGGTTTGCTGCTTGGCTTTTTTGACGGTAGTGACAAATGTGTGCGTGTCAAACCTGACACAAAAGGGGCAATCGACAAAACTCATAAACCGCATCACCCAAAGTTCATCAAACCCATCTCTCAGCTTGAGCCGTTCGACACTCTGGTGTTTAAGTCTAACTGCCCTTACGCTCAAACGCTGACAGGGTGTCTGTGCACAACCAAGTATCAATACGATAAGTACACATCAGGTAGGCAAGAACTCACCTTGGCAGAGTTTCAGAATCACACCATTGAGATGAATCAATCTCAACTAAAAGGTTACAATAGAACTAAAACTAAGCATGTTGATTTTGAGAACGCATTATTTGCCTATACGGAAAAACAATTAAGCGGTCGAGTGGCACATCCTTTTCTTTTAGTGCCTATCAGCTCGCTAAGTGGCCTCTTTGCTGACGACCTAATCAAAGGTAATAAAACGAGGCTTACCATCTTCGAACGACACGGCTTCTCATCCAGCTTTTTGATCAAGCCGCACCAACTGCGCCATTGGCAAAATGATTTTCTGGCAAAAAAAGGACTGCCTCACCACCTTATTTCTATGTTGTCAGGTCGAAAGAGCGCCGAGCAAACCCTGACTTATATCCATACCACGGACGCCGAGAACGCCTCGGTGATTGGGGATATCTGTTACTCTAATGAACTAGAAGACGACGTTAAAGAAAATGTCAGCCTTCGTATTAGAACCATGAACCAATACAATGAGGCAATCGACAATGAAACTCCGACGTTTGTTCATGAGACAGGGTTTTGCACGCAAAACCTAGCCCTCTCACCCTGTACGTATATGTCGGAGTTTGAAACGCAATGTGCGTTATGCTCATCTTCTTGTCATATAACCCATGATAGTGAGGCAATAGACTTACTCCAGAAGGACTTGAAAATACAAACGCATAATTTGGAAAAGATTCAAAAGTCCATCGACTTTGAAACCAGTGAAGGAAAGCATAAGTGGTATAAAACCCATTATAGCAACACTTGTATGTTGAAAATGCTCATTGAAGTTTTATCCGATGATGCCATAGAGGCTGGTCGTATGGTGCGATTACTCACTCGCTCAAACAGCATAAGAATTACTAATTTAGATACACAAACCGTAGAAGAGCGAAAGTTAGCGCTGCCTGATGTAGGGCAAGCCCTTCAAGCTGCTATTGAGGCAAAAAGCGACAGTAGCAAAGACGAGGCCACAAATAACTTCTTAGGTTTCTTAGACTCACTCTAGGGATACAATATGGCACTTAAATCACTAGAAACTGAACAACAAATCTCCGTCCAAGCCCTTATTCGGAGCTGGAAAGGCAAGTTAACCTGGGATTTATTAGTCACAAAAATAGAATCCAGCTTAGGCATTACAACCACGAGACAGACGCTTGATAAATATGCCAACATCAAGCACGAATACAAGCAAAAAAAGCAGGTTTTAAGGGGCAAGCCTCTTTCACCTGAAAATAAGGAACTGATTTCTTACTTACAAAAAGATGTGGATTTAGCTGAGAAGGTGATTCAACTGGAAGCGCAGCTTGCGGTAGCACAGTCAGAGATTGGTAAACTTCAGGCTTTCATCCAAAAATTATCCAGTATTGGTAAAACTAACCCAAGTGTGATGGATGTGTTTCAAAAGACCTTACAAGACGTTAAGCGCAGCAATAAGTAAAAATCAAACAGTATATAACGCACTAAACTTCAAATCGCGTAATAATTGAAGCTGTTCGTTGGTCGGGGACATAACTCTCCCAGTGATAACAGTTTGTCCCCCGCACATTGCTGTTTGGATGTCAGGGGTTGATTCCCGTGAGGAAGACCGCAGGCCTTCCCGGTAATTTTCAAGAAAGTTTCTAATGAACCTGAGATAGAGCGTCTACATCATGCAAGAGATACAAGAATTAAAACCCCTATTGGAATTGAGTTCACTGCTGGCTGTAACCCGACATAATGCATTTCATATATTTTATTTTTAACTTTATATCGAGACCTCCAGCACCTTCTATCAATTCTTAAACATATCTAGCTTCAGATACAAAGCAACTCCCTGACCACACCAAATACGATACATCAGATTTGACTTTGTTCATCAGGGATAAGTGCTACCCGAATAGATAGATACACAGAGATAATCGTCAATAAAAGAAGAATGATTTTTTTATAAGTTTCCTCCCTTGATACTTGAAGATTATAGCCAGCTAACACCTTTTCATAGTTTGCAAGCATCGTATAAGCACTATCCCCCATATCTCGAACGAACTCAAAGGGATCTTTATTACGCTTCAAAAAAAGATCATCACTGGAATATAGCTCTTTCAATAACTTAACTTGTTTTACAGTCAAGTTGACACGTTCTGAATCGGTCATGTCATCATTATATTCAAATGTCGCAGCTAGCTCTGGAAGAAACGTCTGAATTCTGTCGGCCTTCTTATCGTATACCTCTAACATGCTCTGGAATTTTTCAACATCTTTAACTATTCCTGCCATATCATCAACATGGCCTACCCCCTTATCACTCAACCGAGTTATCTCACCAAGCACCTGAAAAGAAACATTGTTATTAAACTTTAATACTCTCAATATTTCCTGCAAATGATAGCGATACTCCACCAAATCACGTAAAAAGTGACCATTAACCGTCTTCTTCTCTTTTGACAGCATAACTCTTGGGGCAACACCACTCTTTGCTAGAAGGTCAAATTTTTCCCGAACCTTCTCATTCCAAAAATTCATTTGGAATGAATAAGCGTACGATTTATCCTCGACTGATTTTCCAGCATCAACCCAAGTATACGTTTGAACGCAGAATACCAAGAGTCCAGAGATGATTATTAATAACGTCAGTTTTACTTTTTTCGAAATTTTATCAAACCAATTACATTGATTACTTATACAATTTAACACCAAACAACCTTCCCTTTTCTTAACCAAAAATGAGAGCAACAACCTTTTTTAAGCCAAACAGATGGATATAACGTAGGAAGGCCCTTTTCATCAATTGTTAGCTTCCAATTAGGTTTCGCTTCCTTTATCAATAAAAGCTCCAACCGCCTCCCACATCCACATGGGCACATAAATCCCACAGCCCACTCCTCATCATCTTCCTGAGCAAGGATAATATTACGCATTGGCAAATCTTCCGGAGGTGTATCACCTTCGATGACACGAACTTTACGTGCAGGCAAAACATACTCTATTAGCCTTAACAACCACATTGGTTTTCTCATGCACTCCTCCTTAAGCTTGATTTATTCTCGGCTAGTCCTGGAATTCCTAAGAGCGGTTCTTCTAATCCAATCCCCATATTAGGGTTCTGAGAACAGTCGAAAGAGCCATCATCTTCATATTCTTCTTCGCATGAAGCCAACGAAAAAACAGTTCTACTGTACATGGAGTTAGGTTCATGTCTAAGCGGATAGCGCCTCATAATAAACTCCATCACACATGCGCTAGCAGCACGCATATTCAAAGCAATTACGTCCGGAGCTTCCTCCACTACGCCTTTTAAATATCCTTCAGATACTTGATGATTATAATCATCTGGATCTACAGCATTTAGGTACTCTTTACGTAAAGATTCCGATGTATATACTTGGCGATCATATAAGGAAGGTGCACCTGGAAAAACGTAGTCTAAGCGACCATAAACATCTGCAATTGCAGTACCTCCATCTGGAGTCTTGCGAGTAGGAATAGTCACACCGACATCAAATAATGGCATTAAGAATGCGGACGATATCATGTCACATATATATCGTCCTTCCGAGCTATCAACGCAACAAAATAACAAATCAGCTCGACCTGCAGCCTCAACTGCCTCCCGGCTATTAATGCTACTTTCTACACACTCAATATGAATATCCCCTCGGTAGAGCTTCACCCTATCTGCGAACATTCTTGTCTTATAGCGATTATTGATAGCGTCTTCCGTAGTGGAGTTAATAATTCGATTGAGATTTCTCTTCTCTGTGCGATCAAAGTCAATCAAAACTAAGCCTCCAATTCCCATTCGAGCCAACTGTTCAGCAATGATCGAACCGGTACCTGAGACGCCGACTACACAAGCTGTTAAAAAGCTCAGATCTTTTCCCATATGTGAAGAGAATGCCAAAGGGTATGTCGGCAATTTCTCATCCCTTCGCCAAATAGATAAATTCTCTGATGCGCAACTTACCGCCTCTACATACACAAAATCTAAATCTTTTGTGTAAAGTCTCGCCTTTACAGCTCCATCTGGAGTCATAATTGCGGAACCATGACACACATTTAATGAAGATATGCCCTCAAATAAACTTGGGATTACCAACCGATCACTATTGTCATCACATTCTGAAAAGGCTAATACCCCCCCAGGATGAGAATGAATAAGAACAACCGAGAGCTTTTCTACTTCTGCTATATCAATTGCATTTTCGACACATCTACCAGGCCAGCAAATCCTATCAGCGAGTCTCACTGTGCAGTCTTGATGGTCAACAACCATCAGCTTTTTTACAAGTAAGCGGTTTTTACTACTCCTAGAGCAGAGAAGAATGGCGGCAGATTCTAATCCATCACCGGGAAACAAATGCGCATGCAACTGTTTATGGTGCGCATGGGAAATAACAAGCCTATATTGATTGCCACTCATTTTGCCACCTCCCGTAAAATACTTTCTTCAATCACTGCCATCTGAGTCATGACACTGTCTGTCAGAGGATTCCATCTGGTTTTACCATTTAGATGTCTACTCCATCTCTGATAGCTGTGACCAGCAATGGACATATGACAAGACGTTTGTGCAATTGCTGCGCCTGACTCCAGACGCAGAGATGGGAAACAGTAAAACATATCAAGAGCGGCTCCTGGATAAGCCGCAGGTATATCTATTGCTATGTTTACCTGTTTAAGGTTGTAGCCTGTCGGAAGGGAGTAATTTCGCACAATGAGCCAACGTCTACTACCATCCATGATAGTTTCCCACTCGAAACCAAGCTTATTCAAATAATCAGCATCCTTATCCAATAAAGAAAAATCTGATTTTAGACAAATGGCTTGCTCACCGTTCCTTATTTCAGCAGGAGTCATTCTTAGCTTTTCAATGCCCGGTGTCGTTAAATCAATAACATCATTTACATCTATAGACCTCTTAGGTTCTCCTTTTACCTTGAGGAAAAGCATCCAATCATCTGCTGGATTAAAACCTGCAGCAACCATCGCATCGGAAGCAACTATAGTTGGTTCATTCGATTCAATTAATACACCTTGGACATTTAGCTTCCAACTACACTTGGCAGAATACACTTTCTCCAAGCCAGATGCAGATAGATCAAGGTTGCTCTCAGCACCTAGTAGTAAATCTGCCGATTGTTTTTGTTCCAACCAAAGCGCCTGCTTACTCGAAATATTGCCCACAGATCTCAGTGCTTTCTCGCTGATATCGGAAGCCCCCCATGGATAGCGCCTGTCATTCAGTTCAAAATAGAAGATGCGATCACTTTTAAACGCAATGAACTGCTCAACGCCTCTATGATAGATGTCGACACCTTCTGACAAGTTTACTTCCTCAAGCATACCTGTACTCTGCTTCATTAACAGAATGTAATCGCTTGTTGGAAAATAGTTTGCGGCTTCCAATATTTGTTGCCCCGTAGGCATAGGGTCTGAAACGAGAACCTGACTTGGTTCAAGATTCTTATCAGCGACATTAATTTGATATTGTTTCGCTAACCGAGGCTCTCTGTTCTCCATTAGGCACTCGGTGATGTCTTCTACTGAAAGCTTTGGTTGTGTATTCTCTGGTTTCATTACAATTAACCTCTTACTAGATCTAGGGGGAATCACGACATGCAATTCCTGCCCTTTCACACTGTTAATCGTTTGAAACTTTCAAAACCGGAAAGGTTGGATGAAAATTTTTTAAATTTTTTCTGATGGCATGCTTCCACATAGGAAAAAGCTTGGACATGTAGGGCAATTTCGCTGACTAGGCAAGGCTGGGAAATCACCGTGAGATATAGAAGATATCGCATGCTGGCATCTATCTAATCGGTTTTCCTTCTTCTTATCTGTAACAGATACGATCTCATGAGTTTCACTCGTTAGATGAATCGCTTCTACTTTAGAGCCTTTCCCGTACTGCTGCTCTGCTGCCTGAATTAATAGCGTATAGCCTGTTTTATCAAATTCATCTGATAGCTTCTTACCTGATTTAATCTTCCTGATAGTATGAATTCCACTCTCATCTACGGCTACTTCATCTGGAGTAACAGATATCACTCCTCCCGCAATCGCAACCTTTATTTCTTTGGGAGTTATTAGGGTCTTTCCTTGCCTAGTTTCCCATAAGTACTCAATAAAGCGCTTGCCGATTCGCTTATAATCTTCTGCATAGCCGTTATCTACTGGACCACTTAGAGTCCAAATCTTATCGTATCTATCAGATAATTCAGTTCTACTAGGCGTAGAGTCCCCAAAATCAGACTTAAGCCACTTCAAAACATCATAAACTACGTTATGCATTTGTTTGAAAGCACTATCTACTTGTTTGGCACCCAAATTCAAGCTATGAGTATAAAAATACCTGCGAGGGCAACGTTCATAGAGGTCTAGTTCCCGATCAGTCAACAATAACTGTTCGGAAGAGTTACTCATTATGGTACCGGAAAAGACAGCAGTATCAGCGATTTCACTATACTGACTATGTGTGATATGAGTCTTGATTTTTTCTATAAATTTCGATGGGCTACGTCTTTTACCATTGTTTTGTAGTAACGAGGCATATAAGAAAAGTCGTTTCTTAGCTCTTGACGTCGCCACGAAAAATTTACACTCTTCTTCTTCATCATGCCCTAACTTTACAACTTCTTTCCCTGACAGCCCTTCAATGAGAGAATCCGGTGGTATGCAGTTTGGCGACCGATTGGAACTTGGTAAACCAGTGGAGATCATACCTGGCAGGTGTACAACATCAAACTCTAACCCTTTGCTCGCATGGATAGTCAGAAGTCTTACCCCATCAAGACGGCTGGCAGCTAAGGGTAATTGACGGACGTCTCTATCTTCAGACAATTGTACGACTCGACGAATTCTTTTAAGTAACCTTTCTACAGGCAACCCTTTTCCTTGAATCACATCTCTACTGAAGTTTAAAAATTGCCATATTGCAATACCTTTGAGCTGCTCACTTATATGAGTCGACTTGTAAATTTCCTTACCAACCTTCAGCCGATCCAATACGATTGTTACTAAAACAGACCAAGGATAGTCTTGGGGGGTAAATCCAACGAGCAGATCCGTCACAAAATATAAAGAACTTTTCCCCTCGGCAGATAACCCTTCAATATTGTCTATGTGCTCAATCCATTCTAATGATTTCAGGCTATGATCATTAATATATTGAGATACTAACTTAACATCACAAGTTGATAATGGTGATCCGGACAAGTTCGCTGCTCTTAATAACCCTTGCGCTTTATTTTCAGTTAACAACGACAAAACTGAGAGTAAATCTCTAATTTCTGAGCGTTCAAAAAGGCTTCCAAGGTATAGTGACGGGACACCCTGTGCTTCTAAGTATGTGGCAATATCATCTAGTCGGGCATTTGACGTACAAAGAACTGTTTGCTGGTTATATGAGAATCCTTGCTTCTTCATTTCAGCGATCCCCGAAGCTATCGCAGCCAACTCATCATCCGGTTTGCCAGCGACAGTAAAAACAGGCTTTGATCCTATTTGACCTTTTCGGGCGTCAAGATTTAATGGCAACACACCATCTGATGCCTTCATTGTCTTTGCAAAAGTAGAAAATAAGCTAACAACTTCACTGGCTGAACGATAATTTACTGACAATGGCTCAGATTGTGCTCCAGGGAAATCAACAGAGAAGCGTTTCATGTTAGTAGAAGAAGCACCTCTAAAGCGATAAATTGACTGACGAGAATCCCCGACAACCCACAAATTCTCACCAGCCCCCGCAATAGCCTTAATTAAGCGCACAGATGCTCGGTTTACATCCTGATACTCATCAACCAATATATGTTTGTGTCTTTTGGATAAAGCAGTTCGAACTTCTTCACTCGATTCCACTAGCTCAACAGGCAATTTTACCAAATCACCAAAATCGACCGCATCTTTCTCTTTAAGTAAACGTTCGTAAATCCTATAAACAGTGGACACTTCGAGACACTTCTCAGCCTGAGTTCTAGCATCTTCATCTTGGGCCTTTACTAGCATTTGTTCTGATAATATCGTGTAGGATGTCGCATTAACTACTTCATCTTTAGCTCTAGATATTGCAGCCAACATATCACTGAGCGTTAATGTAGGATCATAGTAATTACGATAATGCTTCAAATCCAACCTAGCCAATTCTCCTTCAAGCCACTCAATCGCTTCAAAGCGACTTATAACTTTAGGATTTTCTGAAAGACCAAGAAGTTGATGAAACCGATGAACAATGTCCAAACCAAAGGCATGAAATGTTCCTATCCATAATGTAGCTACTGAATCTGAAGCTTTTTCTGCTATACGATCTCGCAGTTCACCTGCAGCCTTATTTGAAAAAGTTAGAACTAAAATTTCTGATGGATCTACTCCACTGTCTAATAGATGAAGAACTCGCCCGACTAACGTGCTAGTTTTTCCCGTTCCTGGACCAGCTTGAAGTTGATAAGGACAACCTGTATGTTTAGCGGCCTTTGTCTGAGATATGTCCGGCTCATAGTTTTTTTTCTCATGTTGCTCTTCGCTTTCAGGAATCGATGGTAATAGCAAAGCATCAAGCAGTTGCTGTTGAACAATAGAGATAGATGCCCCCACTTTCAGAGCTATTGACTCTGATGTCATATCTTCATCGATATACCACTTACGAACTAACGAACGAGGTAGAAGAAATTCACGGGCGAATTGATCCATTGTGACTTCTTTTCGCTCACGACTACCATAATCCAGAACCTTATCTAAAGCGGTGGAAGCAGTTTCTTTATTTACTGTGAAATCATCATTTTCAGCAATAAAATCTTCACTAGTTCCTTCTAAAACGATATGACCTAATTCGTGAGCTAGCAAAAAAGCCTTCTCAAAATCGCTCCCACAATTTTCATACAGAATCATTCCGGCTTGGCTATCAAAAATAGCTCGACCACCTTTTAACTGGGCACTTCCTTTTTCAACTGAAATAACTTCAAGATCCCGATTGTCTTCAAGTTCTGTTAAAACAAGAGCCAAGGGGTTAATAACATCTAAACCTGAATCAATAAGGTTTTGATGTAGTTGTTCTGCTATTTGCCGAGCTATTTCGATTCCGTCCATTACTTAATCCTTCATCTCTGTTAATTTTTCTTTTTGAGATTCAGATAAACTACAACTATCCATAGCTTCATCAAAAGACACCTGTTCCGTTGCAGTTGGTTTACCATCAGCCTTAAATCGAACGGTAGAAGAAACTGTCGGCTCTCCCTCCAAAGAACTTCTCATCACATCACTACTAATATCCAATTCTTTTGCTAAGATCCTTATAAACTTAGTAGGTATGGTTGAAAGTTTTATTGTTTTGTCTCGAAGCATTGCTAAAAATAAAGTGTTAATACCTAGATTTTTTGCTAATGCCTTAAAGCTCTTTCTATCAAGATTTAATAAAGGGTTTTCGATCTTATTTGGTCTAAAAATTGGATCGGATGACAAAAGAGAAGATTGATATTTATCCCACGCTAAGTCGGCACTTTTACTGTTACTTACAGGTATAAAATCTTGATCTGATGAGCTAATCAGTGCTATAGAAATATCAATTAGCTCATCTCGATACTGCGGATATTTCTGAAGATATTCTTCTAGCGTTGCCGTATCTCTGTTTGGTTCAACAGAAAATGCATACAAAACATTATCTTTTGTTTCATCAGGTTTGCATTTCATAGTTCTACCTCCAGAAGCAATTTATCCTTAAGTGCTACATGTGCTCTTTTCAGTCGATTTCTCACGGTTCTATCCGTACACCCTAATAAACTTGAAATGGTTATTTTATCATCATCCTTGGACTCTATGGGTATCCCTTGCAAGTAAAGTCCAATGACTCTTCGTTCATCATCTGGTAGTCCATTAATCGCTTTCTGAAATTGAATCCGGAAAGAGGAATCGTGAAAAATTGACTTTTTCAGATCACTTATTTCTAAAGCACTAATTTCAATCTCACTTCTTATCTCTGAGTTGCTGTCATTTTCTATAGAGCTAGCATATGCTATAGCACCTTTCTTGCTAAACGGTCCTATTTGGCGCAGTACATCTATACGAAGAGTCGAGAAAGCGGAATTAAAGTTTACCTCAAAGTAATCAAGCCTTTTTCCACCCTCATTACGATCCTTTACTAGTAGTTCAACAAATCTATCTAGCACTTCCTGCCGAAGATCTTCTGCTTGTTCAGCCTTTTCAAACTGCCATTCGTGGATCGTTCGCTGTAAGTTCCCTTCCAATCTTTTGGCTAAAGCAAGAAAAAGTTCCTTGTACTGTATCTTTGTGAATGAGCATAACTGATTCCTTAAGAAGTAAAGCAGCACCTCCATCGGTATCAAATGCTCTGAACACACACAACGCTCTACCAACCTTTCAATAGGTAGAGCTTCAAGCTCGTAAATCAACTCTTCTATCTCAGAGCGTCTTTGGTATACATTTCCATCTTTTGTAATGCTTTGCAATGATACTGACATTTATGTCACCAATATAGCCACAAAAACTATTACAAATCATACTACTTATCCGCACTACAGGCATCTAAGATGTAACATAGCTTCCAAGATTACTATTGTTGATAAGATACTGGAGTTAAACACATAACCGTAACTAAAAAGATGACGCTAGCTATCCATTTAATACAAAGGTAGCAGCTCTATTTCTCTATGTGATTTGAATTACATATACAGCGGCGGTTACAACGAAAATTGCTGTTGCTTTTACCGAAAACAATATCAATTGTCTTTTGTATGTACGATAAATCGCTTGCTCAAGTTCGTGTAGTTCAATCTTTGTGCGCTTTTCTTGATGTAAAAATATGCCATCAAATATTTTTGACGCCGTTCCTGATTTCCACTGGTCATAAAATTTCAGTCTTTCAACAGAAGGGAAATCATCAATGTGATATCTGCTTCTGATAGAAGCAGATATCTGGTCTACAGTTCGTCTCTTTCTCAGAAGCATCGGCATTATTCCAGTAAGTCAATTTAATAATCCGCTGATTTCAAGCCGCGTATTTTAGAGATCAGTTCACTAGTGACACCCTTTCCAAACTCTGAACGTAAGTAACAATCCGGATAATGTTGTAATAGCTCTTCAGAACCGACATCACCACAGACGTACCATTGGGCTTTCAGACTGTGAGCATGGGCTAACATCTGACGTACTGAATTGTTGTCGTCCATATGCGCTCTGAAGGACAATTTTGTCTCAGGGGCTAATTCATTATTGGAAAACACACCATGTTCAATAAGGTATGAGCGATTGTAAAAAGTTCCTAAAGGATAAAGTAGTAACCCTACTTCTGACGCTGCATTTCTTAGTTTTTCGATAGCCTGATAATCCGGTTCCACCATTTCTAAAAGTGTCTTTGTGCGAGTATTGAACCATTCTTTATACCTGGCATGTACACTTGCATTACGATAAAAATATTCATTCGAATAGAACAAACTAAGCACGTCGAAATATAAAACCTTCACTGAAACCACCTAGTCCGTCTTAGGCATAGTTAAAATGGTGCTTCATGAAAAAATCTAGATAGCATCCCCTTTCTAATGCTCTTTCCTCAATCTGCTTCCATAACACCGGTAAATAGGTTTTAAGAACCTCTGCATCAGATTGGTGGTATTCATCCTCACAATCTCCATCTGCAGCTTTTAGCCACTCTGAAGGGGTTAAAATAGTGAGCCCTTGATGAAAATATTCAGGAATCGCTGCACGTATTGATTCTTCGCTACCGCTAGCAACATAAATCGTGACGCCTTCACCCGTCGCATAATAATGGCTAACACCGATGTAGAACATATCAACTCCTTAGAAGCATATTGTTTGATGAAATATCATCGCCGATTATAAAAATGCTGAAACTACACGTTCACGAAATCGTCCCAACCAGATTTCATCAAAAATATCGTCAGCCCCACGACCTAATGAGGAATGTTTGGATTGAATTCCCCAATCTAACTGGCTATATCCTTTGATAATTTTTGCGGGCACAGATTCAACTTCACCGCATTGATTTGTTGCTTGTAACCCTGGGGCGTACTCTTCTTTACCTATTTTGACAAAGAGACAAGTTTCAGGAATGTCATGCTCTATACGCTCCGCATATTCAATTAAATTCTGCTCTGCAAACGTATAAAGCCAGGCTTCCTGATTTGGACTATCGTTGACTCGCAATATCCGGCCAAGCACTTGTCTAAAGTAAAGTTCTGTTTTTATAGAGCTGATATGACAACACACCTGTAAGCGGGGAATATCGGTACCTTCGCTTATCATGCCTACACTCACAATCCATTGGGTTGTTCCTGTTTGATAAGCCTTAATCTCAGACTGTGGGTCGTCATGATGATAAGTCACTAATGTTGTCGATTGACCAAATTTCTCAGTTAATATTTTTTGTACTTGTTTTGCATGCTTCACCGATGAGGCAACAACAAGGCCTCCGGCATTAAAAGACTCTTTCCGGATTTCACTAAGTTTCTGGCACCCTAAGCCGAGGATATACTCCATTGCTTGAGTATTATGAATCACATCCTGATATGACGTTTTTGATTGCTTAAGGAGCTCAAGAATAGAAGCAAATGATTTTTTCTCAGAACCTTCTGAAATCGTTAAATGTTCATTATCAACCAACACTATTTTAGGCTTGCGACAGACATTGTCTGCTATAGCTTGGGCTAAACCATACTGATAATCACAAAATAGCTTGCCTTCCGGATCACTATATTCAGCCAACACAATCGGAAATTTATCTGAACGCCAGGGCGTTCCCGACAGAGCTAACGTATAGGTAGCAACACCTTGTATACGAGCCAATATTTGTTGCCCCCAAATATTGGCTCTGTCTGGTTCATCGCCGGAACAATGGTGAATCTCATCAAACACCACAAGAACTCTATATTTTTCAATGGTTCGCCAAAAGTCATCGCCTAAATACTGGATTGACTGATAAGTAAGTGACTGACCAATTGAACCTAGACTTCCGTTGAATGGACAATTGATGGATATCGAAAACGTAGCCCTCATGCCATCAGCTACAGCAACAGAAGGTGAAAAGCAAAGAATGAGGTCAATCATACCTTTATCGAGTAATGTCTTAGCCAGAGTAGCTGACATGATGCTTTTACCGGCTCCTGGTGTTGCCTGACAGAAGAAATGGTTAGAACCAGATTCGTATTTTTCCAACGCCTGAGCAACACATTCTGCTTGCCATTTCCTTAACATACTATGCTCTCTCATGTAACAACGAATTCAACATATTTGTAATTGCATTAATATTGCCCATAAACAAAGCTGCTTTTTCGTTAGCGGCAATATTCAGACGTTCAAGAAGCTGGAGTTGCTCGGGATATTGTTCTTTTAACGTTTTGTACTTATCTATCTCACCCAGCGTAACTTCCAGTTCTCCCTTTAATCTGTTGCGCTCAACCGTTAATTCTGAGTAATCGTTACTATCTTGATTTGTAACTGATACTGTTGGGCGACTCTTTCTTACACGTGATTTAGGTTTCCGAGGCTCAAAAGAGAGTGAGTTAAACTCGTCCGTTTTGAAGTATCGTTTTTCTCTACCAGAACCTTCACAGCGCAACCATCCGCATTCTATGCACTTTAATAATTGTCGATAAACAATCTTTCGAAGTTCATTGATATCTTTGGGGCTTTCGGGGAACAAACGGGCAACATCCCGAGCCTCAACAACGGAAAACCCATCCATCCTTTTTTCTATCAACAACTTATAAATATATTCATTTATTTTTTGAGAACGTTTCACATACAACTCCAAAACACCAAAAACTTAGGATTGCTAAGTATACAAAAATAAGTAAAACTTAGACAATCTAAGTTATCGAAGGATTTAAGAGAAATGAATCGTCTGTGGAAGACAACCCGATACCTACACGGCTTAAACAAGCTCGTAAACATGCCAAAATCACCCAGAAAAACTTGGGGATAATGATTGGTATGGATGAGAGCTCTGCAAGCGGTCGAATGAACCATTACGAAAAGGGGCGACATACACCGGATATCAGCACATTAAAAAAAATGGCTGATGCTCTTGGCGTTCCGTTAAATTACTTTTTTTGTGAGGATGAAGCGTCTGCTGAGTTAGCGACGGCAATTTCGAGATTATCTGAAGATCAAAGAAATCAAGTACTCAACTTTATCAAATCATTGGAACAAAGTGATGAATAACGCAAAGATGCAAGCTCATTCGTATATTGTTCCCAACAATTACTAAAAGATTTTTCTAAACTCAAGTCATTAAAAATATTAGCAATTTCACAAACACAAGCTGTTCCACCGTCTAAAATGTATTACATACAATTTTTTCGTATCAAGGATTGGTTAAATTATGCAATCAGTCGTCACAGAATTTAAAGGAACAACAGATCAGCTAATATTAACTGATGACCATCTCTATTTATTTTTCGGGAAAGATCCAGACGAAAGGTATCTTATTGATTTATCTAGTGGTAAACACGAATTTTTTGTTAGATATTTGGAGGCTGATTGTCCATTGCTTGCGTCATACCTTCCTGATGGCAACAGAGAAGCCGCTATTGAGATCGAAACATCTATAATTAATGAATTTCAGAGCCAAAATTTCATCTCGAAGATAGAAATTTATGATGAAGAAGTAGAATCAACCAGACCCCGCAATCATCCTCAGGATTGCCTGATCACAATTGATATGAGTGAAGTTTTTTCAGCCGTTGAATAGTCACATTTTATATATTTGATGGTGAGTTATCTGAGTCTCTGGGGTAACTCTGTTATTTTGTATACTCGCAGGTAACCCCCAAGGAAAGATGATGTTATTAGAGTTCATACAAGAAGATGGCAAAAAACTAGAACTTACAGAGCACGCGTTTGAGCATGTCTTAAAAGGCAATTTCGTTGTTCGCCCTATGAAAGATAGAGAAGATATGAAAGTTCTTAGTGGTGGGCTCCATACATGTGAAGCATGGATTGATTTTAGAAATTGCTATAAAGATGAGTTAGAACACCTTCATTTCTACAATAGTAAGCAACATACGTTTTGGTACTATGCGAGAGAGTTAGGGAATGGAGTAGTAACCTTAAGACTTCCAAGAGAATTGTTTTCTGGGAAAGCAGCAAAGATAACCATGTACCCTGATGACTACTATAAATCAGGGTACCTGTGGAAGACCCTATTTCCTGTAGGCTATGATCGCGAAAAAATTATAAAGGTTGTAGAAGAAGCTTTAGCGAATGAAGATGCAGCACAAAGGAAGAAAGGTCAAATCGTTGGTTACATCAACAAAGATGATCCTCTCTCTATGATGAAGGTAGTTATTCAACATCATGGTAAGGAAATAAAGTCTGTTTTTCCTGCTTGGACTCAACCAAATACAGGTAACAATGGAAAGCCTTATAGCCATTACGAAAACATCGGCTTCGTGATTGCGCAATCAACAGAGTATTTTAACGATAGGGATAAAGTAAATCAGTCATGTTGTTTTAACTTTACGGGGAAAAGCTTTGAGATAGAGAAGCTACATTTGTACACTCCGATGTTATTTAGAGCTCGTAATAACCCAAGACTTGGTCAGTCTTTGTCGGATTGGAAAAAGTCTAGGAGAAGCGAGTTAAAGAAATGCGACTTGGATGGTGAGCAAAATGATTTAGTTTACAATTACTTAAATGATTTTTCTTTGGTTAAATATTACCCAGAAATAATATCTGGTGCTTACACCCATGCATGGGAAATGATGGAATCCGATACATCATTCTATAATAGCTTTCAGGTTGTTCAGAATATAATCGATGGCCTACATTACTTATATGTCACAGAGCAAAATGACCGACTAGTGACAACAATTGAGTTCTTGTTGGCTAATATGGTCTCTCATACTCTTTTCGATTTAATGTCTAAAAAAAGAATTCTGTCAACTATAATAAACGTGGTTGTAGCCGCTAAATTTCCTGAATTATCGTATAAATTTATATTGGGACTTGCTCAATCACCAGTTAGAAGAGAAGCATATATTGAGTATAATTTAGACTCATTAATTAAGAAAAAGCTTAAAACATTACTTCCTTTAAGTGATTTCCCCGATGAACTGCTGTGTGTTAAAAATCCTTCATTGGAGCTGAAATTGGACTTTGATGATTTTATTGAGGTCTTAAAAGAGGCACTGGGGGAAACCTATACTCTAAATTTCAATAATGATGATCTAAACGCACTTCTGAATACTATTGTTGAAGATCAAGAACCTAACTTCAAAAAACTGATAGTAGAATCACTACACTATTTTAATAACGAAGACTTCACATCTTTGTCAGAGCATATTGAAGCAATACTAGAAACAGCAGAGCGTTTCGAAGATGGGAATAAAGAGCTACTGTCCACTGCTGTGGGTCTTATACTAAGAGACTATTGCAGAATTCAGTTCGCACATAGGCAAAGAATCAACGCTAGATATATTGACTATCATGATTACGCCAGTGATATGTATCTTCCTTTAGACTGTGACCTGTTGTTTGGTATTATACTGAAGCATGAGCGTTGGACTAACTCGATGAATTTGGAAAGGTTTGTAGATGGAGTTATTGGATTCTCTGAGCGCAATGAGCTTAAGGACTTGAAGAGTGACGCTGACAATTTTAAGTTAAAGATTGGCAGGGAAAAACCACCTTTACCAGAGAGATAGATACGAGTTAAAGCTTTAGCTAAATTCGCAAAGCCACTACACACTGACACGCTTTTATCCATCAGTCAGCTAGATCTCAACTGGCACAGTTATCCCCCAAAGATGCTTAGATCAACAACCTTGACTTGTTATTGTTGCCATGAGTTAACTTACTTCATCGAATGGTAAAATATTATGCACTCAATTTAACTTGGTGTATTAGGTAGAATCTGTCGGGATTTTACGGATTTGCTTGTCAAAGAACAGATTAAAAGAGTTAAGCATAGTATTTTATATGGAAATTATCTGCCATACAATTGTTTGCAAAGGGAGTGAATTATGAGAAAAACAAGTTTAAAAAGTACTTATTTTGATAAGTTAGCTAGTGTTAATGACCTATTGTGTTATTTCCAGTTTGCTGACTTCGAAGCTGGTAGAAATATTGAGTCTCTAACAGGGAATAAATCTGGGAAACTTGCAAGTGAACTTTTTCTGGACAATGAGTTTTCTCCTCGGATTCAAGTAAAATATGAAGAGCTGTTAGATTTTCGGAATTCTGCGAACAATACGGCTGCAGGAATGAGTTTATCTTTTGGAGTTGAGCATTTAATTTACTATTTTGAGGATATTATAGCACTCAAGAGAGAGGTTAGCCCTTCAGTAACGTTAGCTGAAATTAACTCTAATGCGGTTGAAGATGAGATAGAGGCTAACCTTAAAATATGGGGTAGCAGCAAAAAGCTATCGCAAGTATTTAAGACGGTCAAATATCTGCGATTGAGAAGAAATCATATAGTTCACGCACGTAATGACCTATCAGATGAATTTGAAAGGTTAATACGTATAGAGGGTAAAGGTTTGAATACTTTTTGGAATCGTCGTACTAACTTAGCAAGCTTAGACTTTGCGTCGAAAGATATTTATAACTTTTCCGTCAATGAAACTTATTCATGCATGAAATTACTACGAGTGTGTCTAGAGGAGATAGATGAAGCTATATCCTCTACATTAAGTGAGAAGGAATTGATTGATTATATGTTGAAAGTAATCATAGAGCGGAACCCTAATATCGCTGGGGCTGTGAATCCTATTAGCCGTAAAGTCAGACGCTGCTTAATTGATTATTTCGGTTTAGAATTAGATAAAGCAGTTATATTTAAGCAAATAGAAAACACCTTGGAATCTGCATAACAGATGCTTCGAGATGGATTCATAACACTTGGCGGTTTTTGTTAGGGTTGGCTTTTGTATCTATGATATGGTGGTTTAGATAAGCACTAGTGTTGCTCATCACTTAAACAGGTTTAAGTAGCTAATTAGCACTATATTGTATTCTGGTTTAATGGAATTTAAGGTTTGTGTCATGGGAAAGTATCAACATTTAACAGATTATCAAATTGACGAAAAAATCAATAGTGGCGAGTTTCGAGAAGAAGGAACACTAATTAGGAATGCATCTAATGGTGAAACGGTAAAAGTAAAATCAAGTAAAACAGCTGTTTCCAATACCTTCCCAACAACATTTCTTCAAGTAAACAAGACTGTTATATATCAAGCAGATCTAACACCTGTATATGAAAAAATAAAAAATAGTAGAGAGTTACAGTGCTTTAGAGATATGGAGGAGCGTTATAATATTATACTAGACTTCTTTTATTCTTATATAAACCATGAAAATCATTTGTCCGAGCTGTTAACTGAATCTTTGCAAGTATCTGCTGTTTTTGAAAATAGAATAAGGAATTACATCCAAGAACTGAATATTGAAGAAGTAGAATCATTAGATATTAATTTATTTTTAGGCTCTCTTTCTGCTTACGTGAATGTTCTTTTTATATATATACTTGTTTCATTTTTTAAGTATAAAGAAAGTTTTTCAAAGGACACTGTAATTATTAGTAAAATTATAAGCCTTAGGGGGCAGATAACAGCCATATATGAACAACTATTAGTTAAAAGTACTGTTGATGATGAAGGAATAAATCATCTAGATATGAGCAATTCAGTATATGCTCTTTATTTACTGGATGAGTCTTATAATGTATTTGATTTGGACGGTATAGTTAAATATGATCGACGATTTAACTCTGCTCTTGATGTGGTTCATTTTTTCAAAAGATTCAATTTAGAAACAGAAAACTATAATCATAATATTAAAAAAATATCAACGAAGGTTCCTCAATATACCAAAAATAGTAACAGAATTAAATTGATAGATGCATTTAGTAAAAGATTGTCAGATCTAGAAAACCTAGAAAATTTAAGAGAAGAAATTCTTCAAGTTAAGGACAATAGTGAAGTAATTGCTTTGGTAGAAGCTAAAATACGCAGCTAAAAACGATCAAGTATCAACATACTTTTCCTAATCAGACGGAAGCGTTCTAGAGCATTAGTACTAGTATGTTTCTGTCCAAAAATGAGTTGGGAAGAACTCGACTTCAAAAGTACTCAAACTTCAGTAGTCCTTCGAAAATCGGTTTAGTTAGACGTACCGTGGATGATAAAAAACGGCGTTAATTAATCAGAATTTCGTGGTTTATTGCTTTCTTTTTGTAAAGGATTTCTGGCATCATTCTCCATGTTTTGAAGTTATTCATTGCTTATGTTTACAAAAATTACTTTTTTTGTAGTGTATTTTGACTGCGTAGGTACCATACGAACTCCGTTTTTATTGGTTAAATGCTCATTCTCTTACTTACTTAAAAGGTTTTTGGTAAATATAAAAACACTATAAAGATAAGATTTATCCGGAAAGCTAGGAGAGAGTTACATGTCAAATAACCGAATTTTACACACCATGCTACGCGTTGGTGACCTTGATCGTTCTATCGCATTCTACCGCGACATCATGGGTATGAAACTGTTGCGAAAAAACGAAAATACCGAATACAAATATACACTCGCCTTTTTAGGTTATGGCGATGAATCTGAAAACTCGGTCATCGAACTAACGTATAACTGGGGCGTGGAAGAATACGACCTAGGCAATGCGTATGGCCATATCGCACTGGGTTTTGATGATATTTATGCCGCTTGTGATGCAATTAAAGCAGCTGGTGGTAATGTAACCCGCGAACCTGGCCCGGTAAAAGGCGGCACAACAGAAATCGCCTTTGTTAAGGATCCTGACGGCTATATGATTGAACTGATTCAGAATAAACAAGCCGGTTCTGGCCTGGAAGGCTAAGCAATTTAAATGATTCCATTGAATAGGGCCAGGATAACCTGGCCCTATTTTTATCCTCAAACGCAATTATACCTGAGTCCGTCCGAGAGAAATCACTACGCGGCGGTTTTTATCCCGGCCAATCGGCGTTCCGTCATCGGCAATCGCTCGGCGTTGGCCGTATCCCTGCACTTCAATGCGATCTTCGGCTAAGCCGAGTGACTTAAAGTATTCTCGTAATACCTCAGCCCGACGATCCGACAGAGTCTGGCTTTCACTTTTACTCACATCCACGTCATTCGCCGTATAAGTAGAAACCAATACCAAATCGATATCCTGGTTATAACGAATATATTCGGCAATCTGCGCCAAACGCTTCAGCGAGGCTTTATTCACCTGTACGCTATCGCGGTCATAATGAAGAATGGTAAACGAAATGTCTTCAAAACTATAAGGTAACAATCGGCTGATACACTGACTGAAAGCCAGGTATGAAGGCTGAAACAGCACTGATGACAACGCCACTTCAATACGTTGATTACGGCGTTGCCACTCATAATAACTGAAGGTCGGGTAACGCCCTTTCTCCAGTTCACTTAAAATCGTCCATGCAGTCTGACCACCGACATAACCATCAAACTGCTGGAAAAATTCCAGTTTACTGATCGAATCAGCCGCTTCCCCCGGACGCCACAACGGTGGCATCGACACTAACGAAACATCCCGCGTCTCACCCATCGGGCGTAACATCTTGAGTTCAAAATCGAGATTGATTTTTTTACTCGCTCTAGAACTGAATTCAGCATCACCGAAATTAGGAATATCGTGAATCAACCGGCACTCAAGCGGCGTATCCTTAATCAGTTCCCACTTGGACTGAGTTGGCGTTGCAACATAACGCATCTCTACCGCATTCACCTGTAATGCGGGTAACAGACTTAATACGCCAGAGAGACTCACAAGCCATTTTTTCATATTCAGTTACTACTCTTTCGTTCGGCAACAGACGGCAAAAGCTTGCCATACCACAGTTTTAACGCTTCGTTTTAGCCTAATAATGCAAATTCCCCGCCATAATCAGTATCTGCAATATAATAAAATTCCTGACAACAGCTCGATTCAGTCAATTATGGTTATCTTTTAGCAAAAAGAACCGTTTTTCTATGGTAATGTGCGGTTTAGATCAGCGTAAGAATCTGCAATAATGCCGCTTCTTTTTCACAACCTAAGGCCATCATGACTGACTCAACTCAACCATTTCGTTTAAAAGAGCGCTTTCGCGGCTATTTCCCCGTTGTTATTGACGTCGAAACTGCCGGTTTTAATGCAAAAACCGATGCACTATTAGAGATATGCGCCATTACCTTGACGATGGATGAGCAAGGCAACCTGCAACCCGCCACTACCATGCACTTTCATATCGAACCGTTTGAAGGGGCAAATATTGAACAGGATGCGCTGGATTTTATCGGTATGCGAGACCCATTCAGCCCGCTACGTGGTGCAGTCAGTGAAGCCGAGGCTTTAAAAGATATTTACCGCCAGATTCGCAAAGAGCAAAAAGACCACAATTGCAGCCGTGCAATTATTGTCGCTCATAATGCACAATTTGATCATAGCTTTGTTATGGCCGCCAGCGAGCGGACCAAACTAAAGCGCGTCCCTTTCCATCCATTTGCAACCTTTGACACAGCAACACTCAGTGGCCTGGCTTACGGACAAACCGTACTGGCCAAGGCGTGCAAATCGGCCGGTATGGAGTTTGACAATAAACAAGCTCACTCTGCACTGTACGATACTCAAAAAACCGCTGAACTGTTCTGTGGCATTGTAAATAAATGGAAACAACTGGGTGGCTGGCCACTACAAGGCGAAGAATAACGCCGCAAGCCAGTTACTTTTTACTATCTTTATTATTTTTCCTTTGAGAATGTTATGAATCCTGTAGTCATTTCAGTATGTATTATGCTGTTACTCGCATTAATGCGGGTTAACGTTGTTGTTGCTCTCACCTTAAGTACCTTAGTTGGCGGGCTTACTGCCGGCATGAGCTTAAACGAAACTGTTTCAGCTTTTGAAGGTGGCTTAGGCGGCGGTGCGACCATCGCGCTAAGTTATGCCATGTTGGGCGCTTTTGCCGCAGCGGTATCACGTTCGGGTATCACAGATTTGATCGCCTCCAGCGTTATCCGCCGCATCAATGCCAAAGACAGCTCGGCCAGCCGTGCCGGACTTAAGTACCTGATCTTAATTGCGCTGATATTAGTAACCATGTCGTCACAAAACGTAGTGCCGGTGCATATCGCCTTTATCCCTATTTTGATTCCGCCACTATTAGGAGCGTTTGCTAAGCTTAAACTCGACCGCCGTTTGATCGCCTGTATCCTGACTTTTGGCTTAATCACCCCTTATATGGTGCTGCCTATCGGTTTCGGCGGCATATTCCTTAACGATATTCTGCTGGCTAACCTGCATTCCAACGGCCTGACCAGCGTAACGGCCAGCCAGGTTCCAGCGGCTATGTTACTTCCTGGTGCTGGTATGGTGTTCGGCCTGCTACTGGCGGTGTTTGTTACCTACCGTAAGCCAAGAGAATATACCGGTATGGATATGCAGACCGAAGAAAAAGCTCAGAAGCGGATTTCAATGAACAAGATCTGGGTTTCATTAATTGGTATTGCAGCCACCCTTTCTATCCAGCTGTATACCGGTTCGATGATTATCGGCGCACTAAGTGGCTTTATCGTGCTCACTTTAGGTGGTGTGCTCCGCTGGAAAGAGACCACCGATGTGTTTACTCAAGGTGTGCATATGATGGCTATGATCGGCTTTATTATGATTGCCGCTTCCGGCTTTGCTGCTGTGATGAAATCTACGGGTGGAGTGGAAACGCTGGTTGCTGCGATCCGTGACAGCATCGGTGACAGTCAGGGTCTGGCCGCGTTTCTGATGCTAGTTGTCGGCCTTCTGGTAACAATGGGGATCGGCTCTTCATTTTCGACCATCCCAATTATCGCGACCATCTACGTTCCACTTTGTGTTGCTTTCGGTTTCTCACCACTGGCAACTGTGGCGTTAGTGGGTACTGCTGCCGCACTAGGCGATGCTGGCTCACCAGCCTCTGATTCAACATTAGGCCCGACTTCCGGCTTGAATGCGGATGGTCAGCACGACCATATGTGGGAAACGGTTGTTCCGACCTTCCTGCACTATAATATTCCATTAGTAATATTTGGCTGGATTGCAGCTATGACGCTGTAAGGTTCTCTTTCCTGGCTAATAGTAAAATTCCGCACTTGTTGCGGAATTTTTTTATTAACGAAATCGGGTGAAATGCAGCAAAGGAATTAAGTGCAATATCAAACTGGTAGCGTTCGATGTATGACCTGCCAGTTCTAAATTAAAAATGCCCCAAAGTTATCCAGAGGCTATGCATGCCTTATTAGTTGTATACCTAATTTGAAGCGCCATAGTTACTAATCGAGCCACTTGTAGCACCATCCATCACTAATGAGTAATTTCTTGATTTTTGCTCTGTCGTTAGCTTTAGCTCGCATATATATAGATCGTATTTCTTGCTCATAAGAATCAGATTCAAAACCACGGTCAATTGCTTTTTGATACCACTCATGTCCTTGGGATATATCTCCACTCAACATTTTGCACGCACCAATCAAAGTGCATGGGCGGTAGTCCTGTAGAGTCAATTCATGAGCCTGTATACCCAATCCGATGGCTTGTTCTAGCATATTTAAATCACGCTTAACACCAGCTGCCGTAGTAAGCAAAGCAGATTTTAACTTATTATTTCCATTAGCAAATTTGAATGGTAAGTGCTTCTCCACTATAGCTAGGGCAGTTTTTGCTTTATCTGCTTTACGATAATCAGCGAGGGCATTAACCAAGTTCCACGGCTTATTGGTCGTATGCCATAATCGGTTGGAGTTCTCTGCACGATGAAGGTAATACATGATATTCACCTGATCATTCTCAAAGCCCTTCTGCTTAAGCCACAGGTAATCGGCATCAGTAATCATACCCTTGGTGAGAGTTGTGAGAATATAAGCTGCTTTTGAGTTCCTGCGTATCGAACTAATATCGAGAGAGGGGAAGTCGATGAATTGCTTATCATACTTAGCCCTGAGGTCTGCAAACATTTTCTCAGAAACTATTTGCCGTTGTTTTAGCTTCTCTTCCTGAGCCTTTTGTTGCTCGACCCTTTGCTCTTGGGGCGTTTTTATCGTGTTATATTTAGCGAGTTTTGACTCGATAAAGTCGATATTCGTTGAAAACTCTGCACCTTCAACTGCTTTACGTTTTTTCACACAAATCTTCAGGCTCAAGAACTCTTTAAACACATCAGGGTTATCTGCAAGCAATGAATTCAAGATAGCCACATACTCTAAACCCATTGCACTGGAAATACAGTTAGCTTCATCAAGTAATGGTTTATCGATAACTGGGCCACCTATAGCATCAGATACAAGTTTCAACCAAGCATGGTGAAGAGGGAATTGAACGCGACTAAACAGCCTAATTACTTTAGTAATCAACATAGCGGTTTCATCTCCATCCTTGTTTGCTGCACTGTCCGTGATAAAAGTACTATGCTAAATCACACCAGCAATTATAACAACTGAGTGTCACGAATTTTCTATACTCGAAGTTATTCGCACTTTACTAGTTTAGTCAAGTTACTGACACGAAATTGTCCAAAACCGATTTATGCTCGATAGGCACTACGCTCCTTAATTCAATTTTATTATGGTGAATTGGTAAAAAGAAACCGACACACGGATGTATAAAAAAGCCCGACCAGATTTGCTCCTGGTCGGGCTTTTAATTCTAATCAGAGATATTAGCTTAAGGGCTTATGCGCCTTCGTTATATAACTCCAGATTCGCTAAATCCTGCTGAATCTCGCGTATGGTTTTTGAATCATCATTACGCATCTCTTCGATCAGTTCCAGATAAGCCTGATCGATATCGCCAGTGATGTACTCACCGTTAAATACTGAGGTTTCAAAACGCTCAATAGTACGATTACCCATACCAACTGCATCAACCAGATCTCCCAGTGTCTGGAAGATTAACGCATCAGCACCAATTTGCTTACAAATCGCATCGTTGTCACGGCCATGAGCAATCAGCTCATTGGCACTTGGCATATCGATACCATAGACGTTCGGGAAACGAATCTCAGGTGCGGCAGAAACCATGTACACCTTAGCTGCACCAGAATCACGTGCCATTTCCACGATTTGCTGAGAAGTCGTACCACGTACGATTGAGTCATCAACCAACAGCACGTTCTTATCTTTGAATTCAGAACGAATCGCATTCAGTTTACGACGAACTGATTTAACCCGCTGTTCCTGGCCAGGCATGATGAAGGTACGGCCAACATAACGGTTTTTAACGAAGCCCTGGCGATAAGGTTTATTCAGGATCTGAGCAATTTGCAGCGCAATATCGTTTGAGGTTTCAGGAATTGGAATAACCACATCGATATCCAGCTCAGAATAATCCGCTTTGATACGTTCACCCAGTTTTTTACCCATTTCAACGCGCGCGCTGTAAACCGAAATTTCATCGATAAATGAATCAGGACGAGCAAAGTAGACAAATTCGAAAATACATGGGTGAAGAGCTGGATTGTCTGCACACTGCTTAGTGAACAGCTGACCATCGAAAGTAATATAAACGGCTTCACCCGGAGCGATATCACGCATAAATTCGAAACCAACTGAATCCAGAGCTACCGATTCTGACGCCACCATGTATTCAACATTACCGGTGCTATCAATGCGCTTGCCGATACATAAAGGACGGATACCATGCGGGTCACGGAAAGCCATCATACCGTGGCCGATGATCATTGCCACAACCGCATAAGCGCCTTTTATTGCACGGTGAACATTGGTTACAGCGCGGAAAACATCATCTTCCGTAACGTTGCCTTTAACCATATCAATTTCATGTGCCAGCACGTTAAGCAGCACTTCTGAATCTGAGGTGGTATTAACATGACGGCGATCTTTTTCGAACAACTTTTCGCGGATTTCGTGAGCGTTGGTCAGGTTACCGTTGTGAGCCAGTGTGATACCAAAAGGTGAGTTTACATAGAAAGGCTGAGCTTCTGAGGCGCTTGAGCTACCAGCGGTCGGATAACGAACGTGACCAATCCCAACGGTTCCCTGAAGACGTTGCATATGCTTAGCAGCAAATACATCTTTCACTAAACCGTTCGCCTTTCTCAGACGAAAACGATTGCTATCTATGGTACAAATACCAGCGGCATCCTGGCCACGGTGTTGTAATACCGTCAAAGCATCATAGATAGACTGGTTTACAAGCGTTGAGCCAACGATTCCAACAATACCACACATGTGTTAATCCTCGATTTGCGACAAATACTGACACGTTAAATCGTGTCAGAAAGAAAACTTGAAGAAGCTTTAAGGTGCTCAAAGAAGAAAGCAATTATCCATCGGAACTGAGGGACAAGTTGCGACTCTTTCCACCAATCTGAGCTTGAAAATGCTGTAAAGGCGTCCAAAAAAAACAGCAGCGCTGCAACGAGCAGCACACCACGCAGACCACCAAATACCACGCCGAGCAAACGGTCAGTACCCGACAATCCGGTTTTCTGCACCAACTGGCCAATCACGTAGTTTACGATTGCACCAACAATTAATGTGGCTACGAACAACGCGGCAATCGCTGCGCCTTTACGAAACAGGTCATCCTGAATATTAGTAAAATAGACCGCTAGTTTTTCGTAATACTGACTGGCGATGATAAAAGCACCAACCCAGGTTACCAGCGATAGGGCTTCCTTAGCGAATCCCCGAATCAAACTAATCAGGGCCGAGAGGCCAATAACACCTAATATTGTAAAGTCTAACCAGTTCATAAGCGTTTTCGTATCCTTAGTTGGCGCGCATTTTAGCAGAAAAAAAGCTGACGCAAACGTTTTCTTATGGATTTAGTGGTGCAAATTTAATCAACTGACCTTTAGCGCCAGTAATTTCTTCTAACTCAAGCAGTTGTTTTTCCAATTTTTCGCGCGAAACATCCGGCCCAATTAATACCCGGGTAAAACCATTCTCTTTTTTTGTCGAAGCAGTGAAACCGCGTTTTCTCAAATCCGCAACCAGTCGACTGGCGTTATCGGCATTTTTCAATGCCATTAGCTGAATGATCCAGGCACTCTGCTGATAATCATTACTGGGCTGAGCCGGTTCAACTTTAGTCGGGATCACATCCCAATTTTGTGCGGTTTGTCGTTCTTCAGTTTGAACATCGACTGGTGCTGAAGGCTCTTCAATCACTGCGCTTACCGGAGCTTGAGGAAGTTCGCTGTTATCAACTTTCGGCTCAGGAACCTCCAGCGCCTGAATGTCGATCTGCGACTCAGGTTTCAGCGGAATTGCGGCAATATCATCCTGATAATGGGATTTTTTTCCGTCAAGTAGATCCGGAAGAATAATCACGCCAAGAGCGACCAGAATAATGGTGCCTACTAATCGACTTTGAAATCGGCTTGCCATTTATTTGCTTTCTCCTTGGTTTTGCCAGTATTCCAATACCTCACCAACTGTGTGGAAAGATCCAACCACAACAATGACATCTTCAGCCGTTGCATTCGTCATAGCGGCTTTAAATGCATCGACCGGTTGAGAATATTGTGTGGGAACCCTGTCAAGATACTGTGCAATCTCACTTGCCTTTGCTGCGCGAGGGCCATGTAAATCGGCAGGATACCAGTCACTAATCACATCGATGAGTTCATGAATAGTCTGCTTAATATCCTTATCATGCAGCATACCGATAACCGCATGAATTGTTTTACCGACATATTTTTCTTTTAGCTGCCGTGCTAGATATTGGGCTGAGTGGGGATTATGCGCCACATCGAGAATAATCACCGGATCCGCAGACAGCAGCTGCATTCTGCCAGCTAATGTAACGTTGCTCAGGCCATTAACAATATTAACATCAGAAATGTCCAGGCCACTCACCCCGAGAGCCATAAGTGCGGTTGCAGCGTTAGCTAGGGGTAAACCTGGTTTGGGCAAATTTTCAAGATCGAACGGGCCGGATTGCCAGTCCCAACTTGAGCCTTGATCCTGATAACTAAACTGAATACCAACCTGATAAAACTCTGCCTGTATCTCATCTGCATAAGCAGCGACCGTTGCAGGCGGGGTTGGCTGGCCACAGATAGCCGGGCGGTGGGCGCGGAATATGCCGGCCTTTTCATAGCCGATAACATTAATGTCATCGCCCAACCAGTCAACATGATCAACCGCAAGGCTGGTAATGATGGAAACATCATGATCCACCACGTTTGTTGCATCCAGTCGGCCACCTAAGCCCACTTCCAGCACCACAACATCCACTGCTTGTTGCTGAAACAGCCACAAAGCAGCCAATGTACCAAATTCAAAAAAGCTCAGGCTGGTTTCACCACGCAATTGCTCTATTGCCGAAAACGCCTGACTATGCAGTTGCTCATCCAATTCTTGACCATCAATACGCACTCGCTCGGTATAACGGATAAGATGTGGTGAACTGTAAACTCCAACACGGTAACCCGCATCCAGTAAAATAGCTTCCAGCATGGCACAAGTTGAGCCTTTGCCGTTAGTTCCGGCTACCGTAATAACAGTAGGCGCTGGTTTGGTTAATTGAGCGTGTTGAGCAACTTTGGAAACCCGATCTAAACCGAGATCAATAGCGGAGGTATGAATAGTAGACAGATAATCAAGCCACACCGTAAGTGGAGATGTGGCTTGTGGAATAGCGTTTGCAGTCATCTAACGTGAGCCATAAATTGATGGTTTTTGTTAGCGCCTACTTTACTCTTTTTCTTCGCTTTCTGATACCGCATCAGCGTCATGCACAGGCGTTTCTTCAACGGCCAATGTGTGGTTGGTCAGTTTTGCGACAATCGCTGCAACACGATCTTTCATCTCGCGACGATCAACGATCATATCGATTGCGCCATGCTCCAGCAGGAATTCACTACGCTGGAAACCTTCCGGTAAATCTTCTCGTACTGTCTGTTCGATTACACGACGACCAGCAAAACCGATCAAAGCTTTTGGCTCACCGATATTGATATCACCCAACATCGCCAGACTTGCCGATACACCACCCATGGTTGGGTCAGTCATCACCGAGACAAACGGCAACCCTTTTTGCGATAAACGCTCCAGAGCAGCGCTGGTTTTTGCCATTTGCATCAGAGACATTAGTGCCTCCTGCATACGTGCACCACCACTGGCAGAGAAACAGATCAGGCCACAGTTCGCTTCCATTGCAGCTTCCACTGCTTTCACAAAACGAGCACCAACCACTGAACCCATTGAGCCACCCATAAATGAAAATTCAAACGCTGCCGCAACAATTGGCATACCATGAATTTCACCTTTGATGACCACTAATGCGTCTTTCTCACCACTGGCTTTTTGCGCAGCAGAAATACGATCTTTATAGCGTTTTGAATCTTTGAACTTCAGTTTATCCTGTGGTTCAAACTCGTCACCAATTTCCACACGATTCTGTTCATCTAAAAAAGCTTCAAGACGACGGCGTGCTTTCATCCGCATGTGATGGCCACATTTAGGACAGACTTCTAAATTACGCGCCAATTCTGCGTAATACAGAACCTGTTCACACGAGGTACACTTTGTCCACACCCCTTCCGGGATAGAAGCTTTGCGTGAACTGACAATGTTACTTTTCTCTAAAATCTTTTCGAGCCAACTCATGGAAGACCTTTTTCTTTAAGTGCTCCCGTTACTATACGAGAGCGGATATTTCGGAAATGATTCGCTGTGGATTAAACCACATAAACCTCAATCTGTAGATAAAAAACTGGTTGTACCTATAACAATTAACCGTTTTCTTACCTGATAATCTTTCTCTATTTACCAGCGGCCTTTTGCTCTCTAGAGCGTATCGGCCAAAAATAGTGGCCCGACTGGTTGTGAAGGCAACGAAAATTCTTGCGGATAATCCACCTCAACCAGATAGAGCCCTTCCGCCTTGGCCGTAGCACCCGCCAGATTACGATCTTTCACTTTTAACAGTTGATCAATCCAGGCTTCAGGCTGTTCGCCCTGACCAACTAAAATCAGGCTACCAACAATATTCCGTACCATATGGTGCACAAATGCATTCGCTTTGATATCCACCACAATATAATGGCCATGGCGAGTCACATTTAAATGCATGACATTCCGCCAGGGTGTATTCGACTGGCAATGTGCGGCACGGAAAGAGCTGAAATCATTCTCGCCCAATAAAAACTGCCCGGCGCGATGCATTTTCTCAGCATCCAGTTCAACGTGATAGTGACTGATTCCTGCCGATAAAATCCCCGGACGCAGCTTATGATTATAAATAATGTAGCGATAACGGCGTGCTGTCGCAGAAAAGCGCGCATGAAACGAATCCGGTACTTCACATGCCCAACGTACAGCGATATCACTGGGTAGATTGGCGTTCACGCCCATGGTCCACGCCACCATTTTCCGTTCAATATCGGTATCAAAGTGAACAACCTGTCCGGTACCATGGACTCCGGCATCGGTACGCCCAGCGCACAAAACTTCAATCGGGCGATTCGCCACAACGGATAACGCTTGTTCCAGCTCTTGCTGAACGCTATTGACTTCACGCTGACGCTGCCAACCAAAGTAGGCAGCACCGTTATATTCAATACCTAATGCGACTCTCATTATCGATTTCTTGTTAAAAATTTGGCCCGGAAGTATAAACGCTTCCGAACCAAATTTCTAATTCCTGCAATCATTGGTTTATAGGTCTTATTAACCCTGGCCACTGTTAAGCACATCAATCAGCCGTTTGGCTTCCTGGCGAATATCATCATCGCCATCAACAATCGCTTCTTCCAACAGCTTAATTGCGCCCTGTTCGTCATTCATTTCGATGTAGATTTTTGCTAAATCCAACTTCCCGGCCGCTTCGGCATTACTATCCACATCGATATCATGAATTTCGCCAATCACATCCGGAAATTCGTGCAGACCCACATCTAGCTTAAGCTCTTCATCAACAAAGGCATCTTCACTATCATCCAGATGGGACATCAGCTCACTAATGGATTTGTACTGTGTCAGCTCATTGGCATCAACAATATCATCCTGCTCGCCCCAGTTCTCCTGTTCGACTTCAGGATCAAGATTTTGTTCACTGCCCCAAACAGCTTCTTCTTCATCAGGGACATCCGCTTCAATAGCCTGCTGCTGTTCTTCGGATAACTTGAAGCCATTCCAGTCTTCACCATCAAGATCATCGAAATCATCCAGCATGGCTTCCATATCCAGTCCGCTGCTGGCAATAAAGTCATCATCCAGCGATGCCCCCATTTTCGACATTGGCCGATGCTCAGCTTCTTCATCAAGCAAGTTACTGATTTGTGCTTCATCAAACGATGAAATCGCTTCATCTTCATCAAATTCGGGTAAATCATCATCGCTGATAAACTGAGGTTCATCACTTTCGTCATCCAACTGCAGTTCAACATCGTCAATCTGTTGTTCTGCATCCGGGAATTCGTCAAGATCTGTTGATTCCAGTGCGTCCTCTTCACTGAACTCCGGCAGCTCTTCATCATCGATAAAGTCGAGTTCATCATCAACTGATTGCTCGGCATTTAAATCCGATTCCAGTTGTTCAAGCTGATGATCAACGACATCAAGCTGTTCCAGTTCCGAGTCATCCAGCAGATCTTCATCACCGAGATCCCAGTCTTCATCCTGAGGAACACCGAATTCATTCGCCGTAGCTTCAGCTTTGGGCTCTGGCTCTGGCTCTGGCTCTGGCTCTGGCTCTGGCTCTGGCTCTGGCTCTGGCTCTGGCTCTGGCTCTGGCTCTGGCTCTGGCTCTGGCTCTGGCTCTGGCTCTGGCTCTGGCTCTGGCTCTGGCTCTGGCTCTGGCTCTGGCTCTGGCTCTGGCTCTGGCTCTGGCTCTGGCTCTGGCTCTGGCTCTGGCTCTGGCTCTGGCTCTGGCTCTGGCTCTGGCTCTGGCTCTGGCTCTGGCTCTGGCTCTGGCTCTGGCTCTGGCTCTGGCTCTGGCTCTGGCTCTGGCTCTGGCTCTGGCTCTGGCTCTGGCTCTGGCTCTGGCTCTGGCTCTGGCTCTGGCTCTGGCTCTGGCTCTGGCTCTGGCTCTGGCTCTGGCTCTACAGGCATGATGTCACTCTCATCTTGAAGAGCAACATTTTTATTCGTATCTTCCTCGGTCTGAGTCAGTTCTGCCAGTTCCTGCTCAAAGTCAAGCTCATCCAGCAGCGGATCTTTTTCCGGTGCACTACTTTCCAGATCCTCAACAAAAGTATCGCGATTAAACTCGCTAACTTCTGGTTCTGGTTCTGGTTCTGGTTCTGGTTCTGGTTCTGGTTCTGGTTCTGGTTCTGGTTCTGGTTCTGGTTCTGGTTCTGGTTCTGGTTCTGGTTCTGGTTCTGGTTCTGGTTCTGGTTCTGGTAGATCCAGATTGCTGATTTCTTCGAGTTCGTCAAATAAAGCGGTGGCTTCGTCGTCTTCATCGTCAAGTGCAAGGTCTATCGGCTGGTCAACTTCGCTAAGATCTTCATCGCCAAACAACTCGTCAAGCAAAGCGATCTCTGATTCGGCTTGAGTTTCTTCTGGTTCAAGGTCTGAACCAACTTCATCCTCTTCATCAAACAAATTAAAGCCAAAATCATCCTCGCCTAGTTGCGCTTGGTTAGCCTGAGTTTCGACATCCTCAGCATCTAACACTTCATCAAGTAGATTGGTACCAGTGACTTCCGGCACAGAGTCCTCATCATCGGCTAAGTCAATGACATCAATTGAATCAAGTTCGTTATCCCAGTCAAAGCTCTCTTCTGCTTCCGGAGTCGTGTCTGCCTGCTCAGCGGTTTCTTCACGCGCACTACCCATACCAAATTGCTTCAGCAACTCGTCAGGATCAAACTCATCATCCTGAGCCTGATGATCTTCGGCCACATCACTTAAATCAAGCTCATCATCTAACGAAAATTCATCATCATCTAGTCCGGCACCGGAAAGCAACTCATCAAGCATTGACTGATCAATACCCTGCGACAAATCCTCCGATTGCGGCTGATTATCCGCCAGCAACGCATCAATGTCGTCCGGTTCCGCGATTGCACTATCTGCTTCTTCGTCTTCATCAAACAGGTCAAACAGTGATTCATCAACCTCTTGATCAACCTGGCTATTTACCGATGCAGTTTCCAGCGCTTTTTCCATCTCTTCCAGGCCCAGCGCTTTATCATCACCCTTAACGCTGATGCCGTTTGAACTTTCCGTCAGTTCATTATCAAACAGTCCATCGGTATCAAGTTCACCATCATCATCTATGCCACTGAAGAGATCGTCATCACCCTCCAGGTTCAGATCGAGATCGGCATCATCCAGCGAAGCGAATACATCGTCTTCCTGACCGTTGTCGTCCCCTTCGACCTCTGATTCATCACTTGCTGCCGCAAACAGATCATCATCCAGATTCAGATCATCTAAATCGTCATTATCGGTAAACGCTTCGCTTGCACCAACCGCAACAGCTGCCTGCTCGGCAACATTTGCAACGGTACTATCTTGGCTGGTTTCTTCGGTCTGTTCTTTATTGCGGCGGCGGCCTAATAGCAATGTTACAAGCAATGCCAACAGCGCGCCCGGCCCAATCGCCAGTCCACCAACCAGCCACCAATTTTGCAGCAATAAATCCAGACTAGACGGGCCAACTCGTTGAGCTTCTTCGCGCTGTAACCGATCAAGTGTCAGTTGACGTTCAACTTCTTCACGAATACGCCCTTCATCTTCTAACGCTGTTTTGAGTTCTTCAACCTCACTCTGCACCTTAGTCAGCATCAGCAGCAAGCGGTGATTTTTTTCTTCCAGTGCCGCCAGCTCTTCTTCGGAAACATCCAGTTTTTGCTCGATCTCTGACATATCCGGCGTTTTATCTAGCGCCAGTTTTGGCGTATCAGAAGCTACGTCCGGAATAATAATTGGTTTCAGCACAGGTGGGACAGAAGACGTTACAGGCTCAGTAACCGAAGTAGTCGCGGGTTGAGTGATAACTTTGGTTTCAACCACGGTTGGCGCTGGTTTAGCGATTACTTGCGCTGCGGGTTTTGCTGGAGTCGCCTGATTAAGCTTTGCCTGGTGTGCTCGCATGACTTCAACCGCACTAGCGGTTGATACACGAGAGATTTGTGCGACTGAAGGAACCCGAATGGTACTACCAGGGATCAGTTTATGGATATTCTGCCCTTCAAAGGCTTGTGGGTTAATCTGAAAAATCGCCAACAACATCTGTTGGACGGTAAATTGATCAGAAGGGCGCAGCTGAGAAGCGATTGACCACAGTGTCTCGTTAGCGTTAGTAGGACCGTAAAATCTAGAAGGCTCGGCGGGAATATCACTATTGGTTGCGACCGTGTTACCAGCGGCTCCTGTTAAACGAACTTCAGCGTTTAACGGTGAGATTTGCGCGATAACCAGTAATGCTAAAGGCAACAACAGACGTTTAAAACTATGACGCATAAAAGACTCAGCTATTGTGCTTAATGAAAAAACTATAATCTTGTAACTATATCGGAATAATAGAGCAAAACTATAGAGTTAATGGAAAAAAACACGCTAACCAACAATTATCGAGTCAAGCTCACACTATTTGAGACAAAAATGCCAGCGACACTAAGTGAACGCTGGCATTTTGCTTAAATTAGAATCAGTCAGACGATACTAATTATTCGTCGCTAATTTTCGCCCAGGTATCACGCAGCCCAACCGTGCGGTTAAACACCAGGTGGTCAGCCGCCGAGTCTTTATTATCAGCACAGAAATAGCCGATACGTTCAAACTGATAACCTTTTTCAGCCACTGCATCGGCCAGGCTTTTCTCAACAAAACCACTCACTTTGATCAGTGATTGCGGGTTCAGTGTTTCTGAAAACTCCTGTGAACCAGGGTTTGGCACGGTGAACAGACGATCATAAAGGCGGATTTCTGCAGGTAGCGACTCTGTTGCCGATACCCAGTGAATAACACCTTTAACTTTACGTCCGTCAGCCGGGTTTTTGCCCAGCGTGTCGGCATCGTAGCTACAGAAGATAGTGGTAATATTACCCTGCTCGTCTTTCTCAATACGATTTGCCTGAATCACATAAGCGCCACGTAAACGGACTTCTTTGCCTAAAACCAAACGTTTGTACTTCTTGTTGGCTTCTTCGCGGAAATCATCGCGTTCAATCCAAATTTCACGGGTAAACGGAACTTCACGTTCGCCCATCTCCGGAATATTCGGATGGTTTGCAACGGTCAGCGACTCGACTTTACCCTGCTCGTAGTTTTCAATCACGATCTTGACCGGATCAAGCACTGCCATCGCACGTGGTGCGCTGTCGTTGAGATCGTCACGAATACAAGATTCCAGAGAACCGTATTCGATCATGTTGTCTTGCTTGGTCACGCCAATGCGCTTGCAGAACTCGCGAATCGATGCCGGAGTAAAGCCGCGGCGACGTAAACCAGATACAGTCGGCATACGTGGGTCATCCCAACCATCAACCAGTTTCTCTTTCACCAACTGATTTAGCTTGCGCTTAGACATCACGGTATATTCGAGATTCAGGCGACTGAATTCATACTGACGTGGGTGACACTCAATACTGATATTATCCAGAACCCAGTCGTACAGACGGCGGTTATCCTGGAATTCCAGAGTACATAATGAGTGAGTAATCCCTTCCAACGCATCGGAAATGCAGTGGGTAAAATCGTACATCGGGTAGATGCACCATTTATCACCAGTTTGGTGGTGGCTGGCAAAGCGAACGCGGTATAGCACAGGATCGCGCATTACCATAAATGAAGAGGCCATATCGATTTTGGCACGTAAACACGCCTGACCTTCGGCGAATCCGCCGGTACGCATCTTTTCAAATAGCGCCAGGTTCTCTTCTACTGAACGGTCACGATAAGGGCTAGGTTTACCTGGCTGAGTCAGAGTACCACGATATTCACGGATTTCTTCTGGTGTCAGTTCTTCCACATAGGCTAACCCTTTTTCGATCAATTCAACCGCGTAAGCGTGTAACTGGTCAAAATAATCAGATGAATAGCAGATATCGCCAGCCCACTGGAATCCAAGCCACTGCACATCCTGCTTGATCGATTCAACATATTCGATATCTTCTTTCTCAGGGTTGGTATCATCAAAACGTAGGTTACACTGACCCTGATAATCCTGAGCAATACCAAAATTTAAACAAATCGACTTAGCATGTCCAATATGCAGATAGCCGTTCGGCTCTGGCGGGAAACGTGTATGCACGCTAGTATGTTTGCCTTCCGCTAAATCTTTATCAATGATTTGGCGAATAAAATTCGATGGACGAGCCTCAGCTTCACTCATCTATAACACCTCAATATTTGCTAGTATTCTCAGTGGTCTTCTGCTCAACCACATAAACTGGTGGTCAGAATCCGTTAATATCCGGCTATGATCCACAATTATCTATTAATTCTCAACATAATCTCTGGATAAATTGAAATTATTTCACGCACTGTGCTAATTACGGGGGTGATGCAGCCAGATAACGGCCCTATACCTCTCAGCAATAAAAGTCATTAATTCCGATTGCCACACCGATAAGCGCTATGCAAATATAATGATATCCAGCAGAATCAGCATAGAATTGAGCAACAATTTGTCGTTCAATCAAGATAATAGTGACAGACACCACAGCTCACGTAGCCCTGGGTATCTAGCACTTTATTTTTGTGAACAAAAACGTATATTACCCGGGTATTAAAATCCCCCTAACGTCAGTAAACACAGGCACACGAGCAAAATTAATAATGAATGGTACAACCACCCAAAAAGGCAATGTAGATTTAGTTAAGCAATTAAATGGCGCCGCAGTTTATCGTTTAATCGACCAACACGGTCCGATTTCGCGTATTCAGGTTGCGGACATCAGCCAGCTTGCCCCTGCCAGTGTGACTAAAATTACTCGTCAGTTACTCGAACGCGGCTTAATTAAAGAGGTAGCACAACAGGCTTCAACTGGTGGACGACGTGCAATCTCGATGGAAACTGAAGTCGCCCCCTTTCACTCGGTAGCCGTTCGCTTAGGCCGGGATTATGTGCAAATCAGTCTGTATGACCTCGGCGGTAAAGAGTTGACGTCGGCCTACCATGAATTTCATTACCTATATCAGGATGAACTTACCGATGGCCTGCGCCATTATATTGAACAATTTATTGCCGATGCCGATCATCTCATCGACCAGTTAATCGCTATTGGTATCGTCCTGCCGGGTTTAGTAAACCCAGAGACCGGTGTAGTTGAATATATGCACAACGCCGAGGTGGATGCCTTGGCTCTGGGCGATATCATTAGTGACCATTTCGGCGTTGAATGTTTTATCGGTAACGATATTCGTGGTTTGGCGCTGGCTGAACACTATTTCGGCGCAAGCAAAGATTGTCAGGATTCGATTTTAATCAGCGTCGGACGCGGTACAGGTGCCGGGATGATCGTCAATGGTGAGATTTTCCTTGGTTACAACCGTAACGTCGGTGAAATCGGCCATATTCAAATCGACCCACTTGGAGCTCAGTGCCAGTGTGGCAACTTTGGCTGCCTGGAAACAGTGGCTTCCAACCCGGCCATCGTGCGCCGGGTGAATCAACTTCTGCAACAAGGCTATTCCTCTTCTCTGACCGATCTCGACACCATCTCGATTGAAGATATCTGCCTGCACGCCAATATGGGCGACGAGCTTGCCCGTCAGACGTTGATTAAAGTCGGCAACCAGTTGGGCAAAGCAGTGGCAATTACAGTTAACTTATTCAATCCGCAAAAAATCGTTATCGCTGGTCAAATTACCACTGCACAAGAGCTGATTTTCCCAGCCATCGAACACAACGTGCACAATCAATCGCTTAAAGCATTTCATAAAGATTTACCAATTGTTGCTTCACAGGTCTACCGCCAGCCAACCATTGCAGCTTTTGCCATGATTAAACGTGCCATGCTCAACGGTGTATTGCTGCAAAAATTACTTGATTGAAATAGTATTGACCACGTTGCCGGTGAGTAAACAGGCATTTGTCAGATCCTATTTACTCAAAAAGGCCATTTATTAAATAATATTTAATACAATATCTATTGTTTAATAAAAAACACACTTTTGGGTTGCTTTTTTTAATCAAAATGGCAAATTTAACTCAAATCGTTAGAGAACAACTAAAAAGGAATGAGTATGTGTTCAATTTTTGGCATCTTAGACATTAAGACTGACGCAGCGACGCTACGCCCGCTGGCACTTGAAATGTCTAAAAAGCTTCGTCACCGTGGTCCGGACTGGTCTGGTATTTACGCATCTGAACGAGCGATTCTGGCACACGAACGTCTGTCTATCGTTGGTTTGAATAGCGGTGCTCAGCCACTGTATAGCCCAAATAAAAAACACATTCTTGCGGTTAACGGCGAAATCTATAACCACAAAGAGATTCGTGAACGTTACAAAGACAAATATGAATTCCAAACCGATTCCGACTGTGAAGTTATTCTGGCTCTTTACCAGGAAATGGGCAGCGATCTATTGGAAGAACTGAACGGTATTTTTGCCTTTGTTCTGTACGATGAAGAAAAAGATCAATATCTGGTCGGTCGTGACCATATCGGTATTATTCCTTTGTATCAGGGTTACGATGAACACGGGAACTACTATGTTGCTTCTGAAATGAAGGCATTGGTTCCGGTGTGTAAAACTCTGAGTGAATTCCCTCCAGGCAGTTACTATGGCTCTGCTGATGCAGAACCCGTTCGTTACTACACTCGTGACTGGAACGAATTCGCTGCGGTAAAAGACAATGAATCAAGCAAAGAAGAACTGACCGCAGCACTGGAAGCGGCAGTAAAACGCCAGTTAATGACTGACGTACCTTACGGTGTTCTTCTTTCTGGTGGTCTGGACTCTTCAATCACTTCAGCAGTCGCTAAACGTTATGCTGCGATGCGTATTGAAGATGATGAAAAATCACAGGCATGGTGGCCACAACTGCACTCATTCGCGATTGGTTTGGAAGGTGCGCCGGATCTTAAAGCCGCACGTGAAGTAGCAGACAAAATTGGTACTGTTCACCATGAAATGACGTACACCATTCAGGAAGGTCTGGATGCAATTCGTGACGTAATCTACCACATCGAAACTTACGATGTGACCACCATCCGTGCATCGACCCCTATGTTCCTGCTGGGCCGTAAGATCAAAGCGATGGGCATTAAAATGGTACTCTCAGGTGAAGGTGCAGATGAAATCTTCGGTGGCTACCTGTACTTCCATAAAGCGCCTAATGCACAAGAGTTCCACGAAGAAACGGTACGTAAACTGCTGGCTCTGAACATGTTCGACTGTGCCCGTGCCAACAAATCTCTGGCAGCCTGGGGTGTTGAAGGCCGTGTTCCGTTCCTGGATAAAGAATTTATCGACGTAGCAATGCGCCTGAATCCAAAAGATAAGATGTGTGGCAACGGTAAAATGGAAAAACACATCCTGCGTGAATGTTTTGAACACTACCTACCAGACTCTATCGCATGGCGTCAGAAAGAGCAGTTCTCTGATGGCGTAGGCTATAACTGGATTGATACACTGAAAGCAACTGCGGCAGAGAAAGTAACGGATCAACAAATGGAATCAGCGAAATTCCGTTTCCCGTACAACACACCGACCACCAAAGAAGGTTATGTGTACCGTGAAATCTTTGAAGAACTGTTCCCACTTCCATCAGCGGCAGAATGTGTTCCTGGCGGCCCGTCAGTAGCTTGTTCTTCAGCGAAAGCGATTGAATGGGATGAGTCATTCAAAAACTGCGTCGATCCATCTGGCCGTGCAGTAGCGAACGTGCATAAAGAAGCATACTAATCCACATTTTCACCGCATAACTTTTCGTGCGGTGAAAATGATGCGAACCCAATAAGAAAGAGGCGATTAACGCCTCTTTCTTTTTTCATTTCAGCTGAATCAACCACTATTCATCTAACTGCAAATCGCGATTATCAATACTCATCGGCACTGGCTTGTTAATCATGTTGACCAACATAATTGAACGTTTTTCACCATCAGATTCCTGATAAATTGCTTCAATACCAGCAAACTGACCGGACTTAATTTTAATCTTAGTGCCCTTTTTCGGTAAGTTAGTCTGGGTGGCAAATTCATTTGGCTCAAACAAACGCAACTCTTCAATCAGAGTCGGATCAATGACTTTAGGATGTAAGCCAAAACGGATAAAGTCACTCACACCACGCGTAGAACGAATTGTGGTAAAGGTTGGACCCTGCTCAAAATCGAAATAAACAAAAATGTAGGAAGGGAATAACGGTTCAGAGACCATCTGTTTTTTCCCGCGCAGAATCTTTTCCAGCTCAATTTCTGGATAAAAGCACTCCACGCCCTGATTCTCCAGATGCATTTTCGCTCTGGGCTGTTCACCCCGCTTACAATAAAGCAAGTACCACTGTTTCATATTGACTAGCCATCTCTTGTCATTTTTTCTGCACTAACCCTAGCAAGTAATTCACTACGGGTATAGTCGTAACATCATCAATTGGGCTTACCTGATTTAGATTTAATCAAATCAACCATCATTTGAATGTGCATTTCGGAATCATTCAGGCATGCGACTAAATTAAACTGCTCGCCACCAGCGGCCAAGAACAGCTCCTGTCCTTCTTCACCAAGCTCTTCCACAGTTTCGATACAGTCGACAGCAAAAGCTGGCGAGATAACATCTAACCGTTTAACCCCTTTACCCGGAAGTTTAGTCAGCTCCTTATCTGTGTAGGGCTGTAACCACTCCTCTCGGCCGAAACGCGACTGAAACGTGGTGCCAATCTGCTCAGTGTTTAATCCCAACTCTTCGCGTAACAACTCGGTGGTCAGCATACAGTGCTGAGGATAAACATCGCCCAAATCGGCATAACGTTGAGGAATACCATGATAAGAGCAGAGCAGATAATCACCCTGACCTTTTTCCTGCCAGGAGTCACGTACCGACTGAGCCAATGCTTTGATATATAACGGATGCTGAAAATAGTCCCGGATAAAAGTAATTTCAGGAATAACCCGATAACTTGCCAGCAGTTGACTGATTCCATCATAAACTGCCGCCGTTGTCGTGGCAGAATATTGAGGATATAACGGCAGAACAATAATCGACTCAACACCCTGCTGCTGAAGCCGTTCAACACCGCTTTGCAGGCTCGGATTACCATAAGTCATTCCCAGCTCAACTGGCATATTTAGCGCTTGTTGCAGCGCCTGTTGCTGGCGTTGGGAATAGACCATGAGCGGCGAGCCGTCATCCATCCAGATATGTTGATAAACTTTGGCTACTTTAGGCGAGCGAAGAGGCAGAATGATGCCATGCAGTATAGGACACCAGATCCAGCGACTGGTATCGACCACACGTTTATCATGTAAAAACTGACCGAGAAAACGCTTTACCGCCGAAGCAGAAGGCTCGTCCGGTGTACCTAAATTGACCAGTAGGACACCCGTTTTTTTATCAGGATTCATAACACCCCTATGATTATTATATTTATGTATCGAATCGACTTTATCTGTACTAATACTAGCATGCAACAGAAACAAAAAGAGCGGCCAAAAGGCCGCTCATAACAATTAGAAACAATCTTATTTCTGATTAGCTAAGTGCTTTTTCGATATCAGCGCTCACTTCAGCAACTTGCTTAGTACCGTCAAACTTCAGATACTGAGTTGCACCCGCTTGCGCAAGTTTACCGTAGTATTCGATCAGTGGCGCCGTTTGATCATGGTATACACCAAGACGAGCACGAACGGTTTCTTCTTTGTCGTCATCGCGAACCACTAGATCTTCACCAGTCACGTCATCTTTACCTTCCACTTTTGGCGGATTGTAAACTACGTGGTAAGTACGACCTGAAGCCAGGTGAGCACGACGGCCCGCCATACGCTCAACAATTACATCATCAGCAACGTCAAATTCAATAACATAATCAACATCAACGCCCATTGCTTTCAGACCATCAGCCTGAGGAATAGTGCGTGGGAATCCGTCTAGCAGGAAGCCTTTTTCACAATCATCCTGAGCGATACGCTCTTTGATCAGACCAAGAATGATATCGTCCGATACCAGTTGACCCGCATCGATAACAGATTTTGCTTTTTTGCCTAGTTCAGTACCCGCTTTAATCGCCGCACGCAGCATGTCGCCGGTCGAAATTTGTGGAATACCATACTTTTCCATAATGAACTGAGCTTGTGTTCCTTTACCTGCACCTGGAGCACCCAGAAGAATGATGCGCATGTTTAATCCTCTTTAAGAAAATAATCTGTTATACCGAAGCTCACAACAACTGGCGTTTACCGCGATAAGTTTCGGTATAAATTCAGTAATTTGAAGGCGAGCAAAATACACGCCTTTGTAGGGATATTCAAGAGTGGCAGTCTAGCATAAAAATAGGCGGGTAATGGGTTTCTACGACTAAAGATAATCATCCAACGACAATATTACAGAAGCCAGAACAACCAACTTATTGAATAAACATATTTTTATTCGAAAAAAGAAAGACCCGCCGTAGCGAGTCTTTACTAAGTTAACGCTTATTGTACCTTAGTCAGAAGCTGATTGACTGCCGATAAAAACTGCGATGGATCTTCCATTGCACCACGTTCTGCCAGCATTGCCTGGCCAAGTAGTATCTCAACCCAGCGGCCAAACAACTCTTCATCCGGCTCATCCGCCATGCGTTTAACCAGACTGTGTTCTGGGTTCAACTCTAGAATATATTTCACTTCTGGAGCCGCCTGACCTGCCGCTTCAAGCAGCTTGGCCATTTGGGTACCAATTTCAAAATCATCAGTAACAACAACGGCAGGAGTAGTTGCCAGTTTAAAGGTGGTACGAACTTCTTTTACCCGATCGCCAAGATAAGCTTTAGTACGTTCAACTACCGACTTAAACTCTTCTTCGGTTTCTTTATGCTTTTCTTTTTCCTGCTCGTCTTCGAATTTGCTCAGATCTAAGCCAGCTTTGGTGATTGACTGGAACTGTTTACCATCAAACTCGGTCAGATAGTTCATCAGCCACTCATCAATGCGGTCGAACATCAGAATCACTTCAATACCTTTCGCTTTGAACTGCTCTAAGTGCGGGCTATTCTTAGCTGCGGCATAACTATCTGCGGTCAGATAGTAGATTCTATCCTGATCTTGTTTCATCCGTTCAATATAACCGGCCAGACCCACAGTCTGTTCAGCAGATTCAACATGAGTTGAAGCAAAACGTAGTAAACCAGCGATCTTTTCTTTGTTGGAAAAGTCCTCAGCCGGTCCTTCTTTCATCACCAGACCAAACTCTTTCCAGAATGTTTGGTACTGTTCCTCATCTTTACTTGCCATGCGCTCAAGCATAGTCAAGACACGTTTGGTACAGGCACTGCGCAGTGACTGAGTCACTTTATTATCCTGCAGGATCTCTCGCGATACGTTGAGCGGCAGATCGTTTGAATCAATCAGACCACGCACAAAACGCAGGTAAGACGGCATAAACTGCTCAGCATCATCCATAATGAACACTCGCTGAACATAGAGTTTCAGGCCGCTCTTATGATCGCGATTCATCATATCCCAAGGCGCTTTGGACGGGATATACAGTAAGCTGGTGTAATCGTTCTTACCTTCAACCTTGTTGTGGCTCCACACCAATGGTTCGGCGAAATCATGAGAAACATGAGAATAGAACTCTTTGTACTCTTCATCGGTCAGTTCTGATTTAGAACGAGTCCACAACGCTTCCGCTTTATTGATTTTTTCCCATTCGGTTTCGCCGATCTCTTTCCCTTCTTCATCACGCTTATGGGTCTGAATATAAACCGGGATACCAATATGGTCAGAATATTTGGTCACCAACTCTTTCAAACGCCATTCGGATAAAAACTCAGTTTCATCTTCACGCAGATGCAGAATAATATCGGTACCGTGTGTCTCTTTGCTGATCTCTTCAATGGTATATTCACCTTCGCCTTGTGAATACCACTGAACCGCTTGGTCAACTGGCTGACCGGCAGCGCGAGTACGTACCGTTACCGATTCAGCAACGATAAACGATGAATAGAAACCAACCCCAAACTGACCGATAAGCTGAGAATTTTTTGCCTGATCCTGTGACAGATTAGCAAAGAATTCTTTGGTTCCGGATTTGGCAATCGTGCCTAAGTGACTAATAACATCATCACGAGTCATACCGATACCATTATCGGAAATCGTAATTGTCTTGTGTTCAGAGTCAAACGACAGTTTCACACTCAGATCAGCATCACCCTCATAAAGAGCGGAATCAGTTAACGCTTTAAAGCGCAGTTTATCTGCCGCATCAGAAGCGTTGGAGATCAGCTCGCGCAGGAAAATCTCTTTATTCGAGTAAAGAGAATGGATCATCAGGTTTAATAATTGTTTAACTTCAGATTGAAAACCACGAGTTTCTTTTTGATTAGCGGTTGTTTCGCTCATACTAGCTCCATAAGTACGTTTTGACCTCGCCTTAACATCAGGCTTATGCAAACCATGTTGCTTTGCTAGTAAAATGTGGGTGCTGGGTTCTAATTCAAGTGCTTGTTTATAAAAAACTAGGTTTTTTTGAACTTTTTGCGTTACCCTCCAGCCCGATTAACCGTAAATTGACGTTGAGAAAAAGGATTTACTCTCCTCTTAACTCATTCTTAACTGAGTTTTTGTGATAATTAACCCAGCAATCGTTCATGAGATAAATAGTAGATACTGATGAATACACCAGGCTTAAAATTCATCTTAGCGGATCGCTACACTTTTGATCCCAACAGCAATTCCCTGACGGATGAACAAAACCCTAATGACATTCAACGCCTTGGCAGCAATGAAAGCCGTATTTTGCAATTTTTGGTGCAAAACGCCCATAAAGTAGTCAAACGCAATGAATTGCATGATTTCGTCTGGCGCCAACAAGGGGTTGAAGTGGATGATTCAAGTCTGACCCAGGCTATCTCTACGTTAAGAAAAAACCTTGATGATTCAACCAAATCCCCACAGTTTATAAAAACAGTGCCGAAACAAGGCTATCAGTGGATTGCTGAAGTGGTCTCAGCCCGTCATGCCAAAAAAAATGAAGCACAGATATCAGAAATGGCGTTAGGGGAAAATCAAGCAGAATTTAGCGCCCAGTCGGTTGACTTGCCACTTATTGAAGCCGTATCTGAGCCCGTCCTCACCAAACCCTCGGAAACTCTGACGGTAGAAAATCAGGAACGGGCCAATAACAAACGTCATTCCGGTACATTATCGAAGCTGGCGTTGATCGCCGCATTATTAGTGCCGTTTACCATCATGTTTATGCTTGGTGTTTCTCCTACACCATTAAAGCCAGTTACTAAAGTAGGAAGCATTCCTGTGGAATCGCCCTTATCGAATCCGAATATCGATAAATGGATACCGGTTATTGAGCAATGTATCGATAAATATAATCAAGTACATTATGGCGAGCCACAGCCAGTTCGGCTGATTGCTACCGATGGCCAAGAGAATAAGCTGGTACTCAACTATGTTTATGACCTGGAAAACCTTGAACACAATACCACGTTGATCCTATTAGCTAACCAACAGAATTTAACTAAAGTATGTCAATAATACGTTCCGCTTCGTTTAAAACGGCTGCGATCGCAGCTGTGGTTTCTACGCTGTTTAGCCTATGGGTTTACTGGGGTAGTGACTTTAAGGTTCAGCAGCTGTTAACCTCGCGAGAATGGCAGTCCCGAATTGTAACTCTGATCGAACATGACATGAGCCCGGATGCACCCGCCGATCAAGTACGCCGGGTTGACGTGAATTCCAACGTCAAATACTTGCCTAATCAGACCTATATCCGGGTTTCAGCCATCAAAGTTTACGCTCAGCAACAGCCGGAACTGAATATTAATATCTCAGAAAGTGGCAACTGGTCATTGAGTGACGGCTATCTGTTGATATCACCCACCGAGTTTAAAGATCTCTCAACCAATCAAAATAATAGTTTTACTCATGAACAACTCGACATTGTGAAACAGTTCTTTAAGATGGAAGCGCAACAGAGCCGACGCATTGACGTGGTCAATTCAAATACACTGCTATTGGTCAGTCTGAACCATGATTCAGTGACTCTGTATGCCCGTCCTCTTCCTTAAGGAACTTTTCATCAATGAGCTGGTTTGACAGTTTTGCCCTATTCTTAGGCTCTTTAATTTCCAATACCATGGCATCACTTTCTGGCGGTGGTGCCGGACTGCTGCAGTTTCCGCTGCTGATTTTTATGGGATTGCCATTTTCAATAGCACTGGCCACTCACAAACTCGCCAGTGTTGCACTCGGTTTAGGCGCAACCGTTACCCATCTTAAACGTGGCGGCCTTTCCTATTCGTTTATCACTTACCTGGTTTTGGTGGGCAGTATCGGTGTCATTCTCGGCGCCCACCTGGTTCTTCTGGTGCCGGGAGATATTGCAGAAAAAGGATTGGGTCTTACAATTCTTGCTCTCGGCATCTACTCACGCTTTAAGAAGCAACTTGGCCAGAGCGACGAACCAATGCGCCGAGATGCCTCGGGGATGACCATTGGAGCGATTGTATTAATTCTGATTGGGATTATTAACGGATCGATCGCCGCAGGTTCAGGTTTGCTGGTGACCATTTTTCTGGTGCGCTGGTTCGGCTGCAGCTACAAACAGGCAATTGCGCTCACGATGATTAGCGTTGGCCTGTTCTGGAATGGCATTGGCGCTGTAGCCATAACGATTGCCGGAGCCGATATTTACTGGCCATGGTTACCGATTCTGCTGGCTGGCTCTTTTCTCGGCGGCAGTTTAGGCGCTTATCTGATGAAGCGCCTGAGTAATAACAGCATTAAAATTGCCTTTGAAATCCTCACCTTTGCTGTCGGAATAAAGCTACTGTTTTAATCCAGCTCCAGTGTAAGCAGAGTTTCACCGGTAAAGCTGATCACACGGAGCTGGTTACCATCAAGTAAACCGTAAGAAGGGACAAAGCCGTCTCGCGGAAATGTCACTGAGCCGGGGTTAAACAGATGGCACTGGCCAATATGGTTGGCAACAGGGATATGAGTATGTCCATGGACAAGAACATCCGCTGGCTGAACTGGTGGCAACTGCTGCGCATTATATTGATGGCCATGAGTTAAAATAAGCCGCCGCCCATTTTCAAGCAATACCCAAGCAAGATCACTCATTATCGGAAAGTTAAGCAGCATCTGATCGACTTCACTGTCACAATTGCCACGCACCGCAATAATCTGATTTGCCAGCGAATTGAGAAGCTCTGCGACCTTAGGGGGATTATACCCTTGAGGAATCGGGTTTCTTGGCCCGTGATTGAGAATATCCCCCAGCAAAATTAATTGGTTTGCGCCGGATGCTGAATACGCCTTGATTAACTCAATTGTTGCTGGTTCGGAACCATGAATATCAGAGGCAAAAAAAAGTTTCATAAAAATACCCAAGTTGACTTTAGCCTAGGACCTTAATCACTTGGGTATTGACTGGCAATGACCGAAAACAAATCTGTACTAAAATTTCACATCATCGTCATCATAAATAGAGTTCATTACCATATTGTTATAACTGACCATGCCGATCACTTCACCGTTCTCAATAACTGGTGCACGACTGATACCAAAACGCTCAAATAATCGAGCACAATATTTCACCTTCATTTCCGGCTCGACCGACAAGGCCGGTTTGGTCATAATTTCATAAATATTAACGCGTCTCGGCGAGCGATCTTTAGCTAATACTTTTTTCGCGATATCGTTCATTAAAACAATACCGAATTCATCATCTTCATGTCGCTTTGCCACTATCAGCGCTTTAACTTGACGCTCTTTAGCAAGCATGATCGCTTCATAGACGGTAGTCAGCCCGTCAACAATTTCGTATGTATTAGCCATAACATCACGAACGCGCATATTCGCTTGTTGATTCATAGCTCTTCCTCGACCAATTTGGTTAATGTTGCTACCTGATGAGAGATACCCACTACATCTTCAATATCGATTTGCAAAGCAATGCCCTGCCCGGATTCTGTATCAAACCCACCCACACGATTAACGGTTTCTAAAATATGACGAGCCCGGTGTTCTTCCACTACGAAAAAAATCACATCCTTTTGCACTTCCAGCGTCAACCCCATAAATGTCTTTTTCTGGTTAAGACCTTCTCCCCGTGCATTGTTAATTACCGTTGCCCCGGTTGCACCCGCTTCGCGAGCCGCATCGACAACTTTATCTGTTTTGCTATCTTCTACAAAAGCAATGATCAACTTAAAGCGCATTATCTTTCTCCGCTGCTTTGTCCGAGACCTTCTCTAATACATCTTCTGCTGTAGAGCGGCTCTTTTTGTTCAGCCATTCTACAATTTGTGCATAGCCCATTACTGAGATCATGGGAAATAAACTGGCAAAGGCAATCAAACCAAATCCATCAATCAAGGCGCTACGCCCAGGAACTGTGGTTGCCAGTCCCAGTCCTAATGCCGCAACAATCGGCACAGTTACAGTGGAAGTAGTCACACCACCAGAATCGTAGGCCAGAGGCACAATCAGTTTTGGTGCATAAAAAGTCTGAATCACCACCACGGTATAACCCGCCACAATGTAATAATGAATAGGGTCACCCACCACAATCCGGTAGCAACCCAGCGCAATACCAATCGCAACCCCCAAGGCAACCGAAACGCGTAAACCAGTAACACCGATAGCACCACCGGATACCTGATTGGCTTTCAGCGCAACCGCAATTAATGATGGCTCAGCAATCGTCGTGCTAAAACCGATACAAAAAGCAAATAGGTAAATCCAGTAATAGTCGCTCCACATCACCGCTTGATCCGGTGAATGACCTGCACCGATAAAATCGGGGGCTGTTAGTTGCGAGGCCATCATTTCGCCCAACGGGAACAACGCCAGTTCTAACCCCATTAAAAACAGAGACAGACCTAAAATGACGTAGCCAAAACCGAATATCACTTTTTTTAAATTAGCCACCGGGCGGCGTAATACCATAAATTGAAACACAAAAAGTATCGTGGCGATGGGGAGCACATCGCGAATTGTTGCAATCAGTGTCGAAAAAAAGTGACCCAGTTCGCTCATGTAGCCACCATGCCAAAAACCATCACAAACATCATCGGTAGTAATGAAGCAAAAGCGATCAAGCCAAAGCCATCGGTCATTGGGTTTCTACCCTTAATTGAAGAAGCTAATCCAACCCCCAGCGCGGTAACCAGCGGAACGGTAATTGTCGAAGTCGTTACGCCACCGCTGTCGTAAGCAATGCCGATAATCGAATCAGGCGCGAACAGGGTCAGCACAACTACAGCAAGATAACCGCCAATGATCATATAATGAATCGGCCAGCCCTTAAGGATGCGTATAACGCCAAGCATGATGGCTATACCAACGGAAACGGCCACGGTCAATCTCAGCCCCATCGCATAACTGTCCATCGCGCTTTGTGATTGTGCAATAACCCCCCCATTGGCAGCGACGTTGGCGGCTTCAGCAGCAATAGCGGTTAACGCCGGTTCCGCAATCGTCGTACCAAAACCGAGACAAAAAGCAAACAGCAGCAGCCACATCACGCTACCTTTACGCGCGAAACATTGCGCCATCGACTCACCGATAGGAAACAGCCCCATTTCCAGACCAAAAATAAAAAAGGTCAGTCCCATCACCACCATGAGCAGACCCGCAGAAATAGAAAGCAAATCAGGAATCGGCTGCTGCAAGACAACCAATTGAAAAAAGGCGATCACAGCCACAATCGGGAGAAGATCTTTAAAACTGTTGAGCAACGAATGGACTAAAGCATATAGTGCTTCCATTACTTCTCCTCTTTAATCATTATGGGTAAAGTGTATCACCTGCATAAGCAAATGGTGTTTTACACTGTATAGAACTTGATATTGATTACGAATTTATCCGCTTGATGTGCATCTATGGTTAGACATTTTAACGCTCTCGTTTACACTTAATTAACATCTGTAGCTATGGGACATGACAATGAAGATCTTATTTACCGGCGGAACGGGACTTATCGGTTCGGAGCTGATCAAACACCTCGCACATCACCAGATTGTTTTGCTCACTCGCGATATCCCCAACGCCGAAAAAAAGCTGCTTCATATGCCACCCGGAACCATTACTTTTATTGATGATCTGCATAGCCTTACCCATCTGGATGATATTGACGCCGTCATCAATCTGGCCGGAGAGCCGATCGCCGATAAACGCTGGAGCACCCAACAAAAGCAGATTATCTGCGATAGTCGCTGGCAAATCACTGAGCAATTAGTCGAACTTATTGAACACAGTACCACTCCTCCGCACACCTTTATTAGTGGCTCTGCGGTTGGATTTTATGGTGATCAGGGTCAGTTTACCGTTGATGAAGAGCTGCGCGTAGATAGTCAGGCTTTTACTCACCAAATCTGCTATCTGTGGGAACAGATTGCACTGAAAGCACAATCGAGTAAAACCCGGGTCTGCCTGCTGCGTACTGGCGTGGTTCTCTCTCCCTGCGGAGGCGCACTGAAAAAAATGCTTGCGCCGTATAAACTCGGGCTGGGTGGTCCTATTGGGCGCGGTGACCAATTTATGCCCTGGATTCATATTCTTGATATGGTAAACGCTATTCTATTTATTCTCGATAATCCAAAGCTAACCGGAGCGGTTAACTTATGCGCTCCGCATCCAATCACCAACCAGACATTCAGCGAAACCCTTGCAAATTCGCTCCATCGCCCCCATCTATTCTCTACACCAGCCTGGTTAATCCGGTTATTAATGGGCGAATCATCTGCACTACTGCTCGACAGTATGCGGGTCAAACCGTCTAAACTGACTCGCGCAGGGTTTGAGTTTCAGTTCCCCCGTTTGGATCAGGCCTTAAAACAGCTACTCGAAACCCCATGTTAATTTAGGTTGGCAGATGACTCGTTCCATACTTATCACCGGCTGCTCATCCGGCATCGGCTATACGGCCGCTCACGCTTTACATCAACGAGGCTATAACGTTATAGCTTCCTGCCGTCAGTCCAAGGATGTAGAACGCTTACAGGCTGAAGGTTTGACCGCTATTCAGCTTGATCTTGCCGATCAACAAAGTATTGATTCAGCCGTTGCATTAACTCTGCAACTGACCGAAGGCAAGCTGGACGCGCTGTTCAACAATGGAGCTTACGGCCAACCGGGCGCATTGGAAGACCTGCCCACCGATGGCCTGCGTACTCAGTTTGAAAGTAACTTTTTTGGTTGGCATGAACTGACCCGCCAACTGCTACCACATTTACTTCAGCAACCACAAGCCCGGATTATTCAAAATAGTTCAGTACTCGGTTTTGCTGCCGCGGCTTACCGTGGTGCGTATAATGCCTCCAAATTTGCCATTGAAGGCTGGACCGACACGCTACGTCTGGAACTGCGCGATACGAATATCAAAATCGTCTTGCTTGAGCCGGGCCCTATTGAAACTCAATTCAGGTCCAATGCGCTGGCCGCTTTTTATCGCTGGATTGATATGAACCAAAGCCGCCACTTAGTAAGCTATCAGCAACAGATTAACCGACTAAGTAATGAAAAGTCAGCTAACCGCCACACGCTCCCGGCAGAAGCGTGTGTGCCCTACATCATTCATGCGTTGGAAGCCAAATCACCCAAATTACGCTATCGAATCACCCGGCCAACTCAGATCGCTGCAATTTTAAAACGCCTGCTGCCGGGCAAAATAATGGATAACATCATGAGCCGCTCTTCATAGGCGCGCTTGCTTTCGACTAAGTGGCTTGATTTTCAAGTCATCAGTCCTTATGTTGCTTAAAGCAACTAATTCTAAGCCGGTTAATTAAAAGCGGCGAACCAAGAGATTGTTATGCAAACGCAAAATCAAAATATTGTCGAAATCAGCCAAAATAACCTACGCGAAGTCATTGAGAGTTCATTCAATGTTCCGGTTCTGGTCTACTTCTGGGCTCCGGCTGAACCACAAAGTACTCAGCTGATCGAGGCAATTTCACAACTGACCAATCAATATCAAGGGGCGTTTACTCTCGCTCTGCTCAACTGCCAACAAGAACAGGCGGTAGCAGCTCAATTCGGCGTACAGGTTCTACCGACCTTTGCTCTGTTTAATCAGGGACAAGCAATCGATGGGCTTGGCGGCCCACAACCATTAGAAGCTATTTCGGCCATGCTGGAGCGCCATCTGCCAAGTCAAGATGAACGTAATTTAGCTCAGGCACAAAGCCTAATCGAACAAGGCCAGCATATTCAGGCTCTGCCTATACTGACCAATCTGGCTGAACCGTTCGCCTCACGTGGCGATGTTTGCCTGGCACTGGCCGACTGTTATCTGGAAACCCGCCAGTTTGATTTGGTGGAACCTTTACTGGGTAAAGTCACCATGCAGTATCAGGACAGCTATTACACCAGTTTACAAGCAAAACTGGCGCTGCATCTCCAGGCTGCAGATAGCCCTGAGATTGCGGCACTCGAAGCCGCATTTGCCGAAGATCCAACTCAGGCAAAACTAGCCCTTGAACTTGCTAGCCAGTATCATGAAGTTAACCGTGATGAAGAAGCGCTGGAACTACTGTGGACTTTTATCAAAGCCGATCTGAACGTACTTGATGGCGATATGAAGAAGAGTTTTATGGATATTCTCAATGCCTTGGGCCAAGGTAACCCACTAGCAAGCCGCTTCCGCCGCCAGCTATATTCACTACTTTATTAGGTTTATTAAAACAAAATGACCACCGTTATCTTTACGGTGGTCATTTTATTACTGCTTATCCTGTTTTAGCTGAAGTTTGAGTTGTTCTTTGTCAAGATCACGCTGCCTGAGCAACAACTTATCCTGCTCCTGATCTCGGTCTCTGTCTCTCTCAACAACACCGAGTTCTTTTTTCTGCTCTCTACGAGCCTTAGCTTTTTCCTTTTCGAGTTCTTTCATCCTTTGCAGCTTTGCTTTGCAAACATCATCGCCCTGTGGGCACTCAGTGCCTACCATCAGGCCTTTATTGGTTTGCATTTTTTCAGCAGAAGCTTTACCTGAACCAGCTCCTGCCGATTTTTCCGCCAGCACACCAAAAGAAACGATAAGAACCATCAAGGGTATTAACTTTTTCATAATAAGCCCTCTGACCGTTTATGCCCTCATCACTTAAGGGCATATCTCAGTAGTTAATTATAGCTGTCCTGGCCAATAAGTGAGTTCTCTCCGCAACATTTAATGGCAGCACTTCCCGCTAAGCTCATCGATAATTGGGCAGTCACTATTATCATCACCGGGACATTCGTTAATCCAACGTACCAGTTGATCACGAATTAACTCCAGCTCAGCCAGCTTCTTACTGACCTGCTCCAGTTTCTCCTGAGCTTTTTCTTTTACCACCAGACTCTTGCGCTGTGGGTCATGCGCCATGGAGACCAAAGACTTACACTCTTCCAAACTGAAACCAACCCGTTTTGCCCGGGCTATCAACAACAGATCGTTAACATGCTGCTGCGAATATATCCGATAACTGTTTTCACCACGCCCAGGAGGTTGAATCAACCCCTTCTCTTCATACAGGCGGATTGATTTGGAAGTGAGCCCGGTCAGTTTTGCAACATCACTAATATTCATCCTTACGCTCCTTCTGTTTAAGAGCCACCCTTGGCTTAATTCAACAAATCCATCAGATCCTGTTCGCTCTTCACTTCAATGCCCAGTTCTTGTGCTTTGGCTAATTTAGATCCGGCATTTTCACCCGCAAACAAGATATCGGTCTTTTTCGAAATACTCCCGGCGACCTTGGCCCCGAGTTGCTGCAATGCCGCTTTAGCATCGGTACGCGACAGTTGCGAGAGTGAACCAGTTAAAACCACGGTTTTACCCGCCAGTGGCAGTTCAACATTTTCGTTTTTCTGTTCTATCTCTGGCCACTCTACCCCCAGTTCAAGCAACTCACTCACCACCTTCTGGTTACGTTCCTGAGCGAAGAAAGCCACAATATGGCTCGCCACGACGTTACCAATATCCTGCACTTCGATAAGCTGTTCATGAGTGGCACGCTCAATCAACGCCAGTTCACGGAAATGCTGTGCCAGGTTGGCAGCGGTCGCCTCACCCACTTCACGAATACCAAGGGAATAAATAAAGCGGGCTAAAGTGGTCGCCTTGGATTTATCCAATGCCGCAACTACATTTTGTGCCGATTTGGGCCCCATCCGTTCCAGAATAGTCAATTGGCCGGCAGATAGACGATACAAATCAGCCGGAGTAGCTACCATCTCCTTATCCACCAACTGCTCAATCACTTTTTCGCCAAGACCGTCAACATCCATTGCCTTACGCGAAACAAAATGCTTCAACGCTTCTTTACGCTGCGCCTGGCACACCAAACCACCGGTACAGCGGGCAACAGCTTCACCTTCAACCCGTTCTACGTCAGAATTACAGACTGGGCAAGCGGAAGGAAACTCAATTACACGAGCATCCGCAGGGCGCGGTTCTAACACTACGGAAACGATTTGTGGAATGACGTCACCTGCGCGGCGGATCACCACTTTATCACCAACCATCACACCAAGGCGGGCAATTTCGTCTGCATTGTGCAGCGTGGCGTTACTCACCGTCACCCCACCAACAAACACCGGCTCTAGTTTCGCCACTGGCGTAATTGCTCCGGTACGGCCGACCTGGAATTCCACATCATTCAGAGTCGTCATCTCTTCCTGAGCAGGGAACTTAAAGGCAATCGCCCAACGTGGCGCCCGTGAAACAAAACCCAATTGTTCCTGTAGCTGGATATCGTTTACTTTGATCACCACGCCGTCTATTTCATAAGCTAACTGCGCACGTCGCTCAAGTATCGATTGATAGTAGGCTTTCACTTCATCCAGTCCGTTGACCAAGCGGGTCTCCGGACACATCGGTAACCCCCAGCTTTTCAGCTCAACCAAGCGCTGATAATGGGTTGCCGCCAGCTCACCCTGTTCAACAATACCCACACTATAGGCATAAAAGTTGAGCGGTCGTTTAGCGGTAATTCGCGAATCAAGCTGTCTCAGACTACCCGCTGCCGCGTTGCGCGGGTTAACAAAGGTCTTTTCGCCACGTTTAACTGCCAGTTCATTTAATGCTTCAAAGCCCGCTTTTGGCATAAAGACTTCACCGCGCACTTCCAACCGTTGCGGATAACCTTCACCGCGCAGTTTTAGCGGAATCGCTTTAATTGTACGGACGTTCTCGGTAATATTTTCACCCGTTGAACCATCACCACGGGTCGCTGCACGAACCAGAATGCCATTTTCATACAGTAAACTGACCGCCAGTCCGTCCAGCTTAGGTTCACAGCAGAACTGTTCAACCGACTGACTCAGCAAACGATCATTCATCCGCCGGTGAAATGCGTCCAGCTCTTCATCGCTGAACGCATTGTCCAACGAAAGCATCGGTACTTCATGGGCCACCGGGGTAAAACCACTCAGTGGTGCACCACCAACACGCTGACTTGGTGAATCGGCGGTGATGAGCTCCGGATGTTGCTGCTCCAACTCGATTAATTCGCGCATCAAACGGTCATATTCAGCATCCGGAATGGATGGATTGTCTTCCACATAGTAGAGAATCGAGTGGTGATGGAGCGTCTCTCTTAGTTGCTGGAGCTGTTGTTGTAAATTATTCATCTCTACCTCAGAGCAAAACGAAAAAGGCTCCGCCGGGAGCCTTTTACACAGTTAATTTCAGTGATTCTGGTCAGTTAAGCGGTTCTGGCTTTAAATTCTTTAATTTGCTGGCGATACTGCGCCAGACGATCCGGAGTCATCAGATTACGTTTTTCATCCAGAACATTGCCACCCAGTTCATCGGCAATCTGCTGAGCCGTACGTAGCATCACTTTAAAATTCTGCTCCGGATCACCAAAACCTGGCAAGGTCATAAAAAATGAAATCCCTTTGGTGGTGAACTCAGCAGGATCATTATGAACCAAGGTTCCCGGATGCATCATATTAGCCACACTGAACAGCACTTTCCCCGTCCCGGACAAATCTGCATGACGATGGAAAATATCCATTTCGCCATAGAGTAAGCCATTCTGCTTCATACTGTCGAATAACTTAGTGCCGACAAACGGTTCTTTTCCGGCGCAATGCACGTTGAGCACGATCACTTCCAGCTCAGGCTCGTCATCTGCCAGCTGTGGTTCTTCAGCCACGGCTTGGGGGATCGTTTCCTGTAGCGCAACTTGTGGCTCGGCGGTAGGCTGAGGCTCGAAAGCACGATAGGAAGACTCCTCTTCCACCGCCCTAAAATCCGGAATATTGTCGAGTTCATCAATCGTGCGATCGTAACTGTCAATCAACGGATCAGCGGTTAATGGGTCGAGCGGGTCAAGGGTAGAATCGGCAGGTGTATCAAAAGAAAAAGCCGGTTCTTTGCGTAACTTAGGCTCGGCGGCAGGTTCAGCTTCAACATCGGCACCTTCATTCAAAAATGCACGGGCTGATGAACTGCGTTTCCCTTTCTTACCCTTTTCCAGCTTAGATAGGGGCTTATTGCCAAATTTGGCTTTTCCGTCTTTACGGCTGGTCCAAAGGCCATGAAATAACAGCGCAGCTATAGCTAGTGCGCCAACAATTATGAGTACGAATCGCAGTTCTTGCATTTTAAACTCTCAGTTACCCGACGTTTTAGGCCTGGCTACGCTATTTCTATTGTTAGTGGATCACTTTACCAAACAATTAGGCCATATTTGAACAGGATAATGTGAGAACTTATCAATAAACTTCAACTTTTTCTCACAATTCTCTAATCTAGCTGCGTTAGAATAGCCGAAATTATCAAATACCTAGGGTCTGTTGACCTTGTTTTAACATTAGGAAAAATTGCATGACAACACAGAAACGCACCGGTTTTGGCTATTTTATGTACGGTGCCAGTTTAGCGATGACTCCGGGACTGCGCCGCTACGTAATTTTCCCGCTCTTAATTAACTTTGTTCTGATTGGCGGCGCATTAATTCTGCTCTTCAATCAGATGGGTGATTGGATCAATAGTATGGTGGGAGCATTACCCGACTTTCTTGACTGGCTCAGCTACTTGCTCTGGCCGCTAATTAGCCTGTTAGTCGTTGTGGTTGCCATGTACTATTTCAGTACTCTCGCCAATATTATCGCCTCACCATTCAGTGGACTGCTGGCAGAGAAAGTTGAACAGAAATTATTGGGTATAGAAGCCAAAGAAGAGAGTATGACCGCGTTCATTAAGGATATGCCGCGGATTTTTGCCCGCGAGTGGCGTAAGCTGCTTTACACCTTACCAAAAATGATCGGCCTGTTTATTCTGCTGCTGATCCCCGCATTGGGTCAGACCATTGGCCCGTTTGCCTGGTTTATCTTCACCGCCTGGATGTTCTCTATCCAGTACTGCGATTATCCATTCGATAATAATAAGGTCGATTTTCATACCATGCGCACGCTGCTCAAACGCAAACAAGGCTGTGCCTACAGCTTTGGTTTCCTGGTGACTATTTTCACCTCGGTACCACTGGTGAATATGTTTGTTATGCCAGTTGCGGTGTGTGGTGCAACCGCCATGTGGGTCAGAGAGTTCCGTCAGGATGCACTAAAATAACCAGCTTGCCGGTGAGCTCAACGCACAACAGTATCTGAGCTCACCGTGCATAATATCTTATAACTTTTTAATCCTTTCACCTTTGCAGACTAAGATCTATTCTTCTAACACATCAACAGAATAATGCGTAGTCAAGGACATAATCACTATGAGCAAAATTTACGAAGATAACTCTCTTACTATCGGGAACACTCCTTTAGTTCGCCTAAATAAAGTTAGCAAAGGTAATGTGCTGGCTAAAGTCGAAGCTCGTAACCCTAGCTTCAGTGTAAAATGCCGTATTGGCGCGAACATGATTTGGGACGCGGAAAAATCAGGCAAATTAAAACCTGGTGTAGAGCTGGTTGAACCAACCAGTGGTAACACAGGTATTGCTCTGGCTTTCGTTGCAGCTGCACGCGGCTACAAACTAACGCTGACTATGCCAGAATCTATGAGCCTTGAGCGCCGTAAACTACTAAAAGCACTAGGTGCAAACCTGGAACTGACCGAAGCCGCTAAAGGCATGAAAGGCGCTATCGCAAAAGCTGAAGAAATCGTTGCCAGCGATCCAGCAAAATATCTGCTGCTACAACAATTTGACAACCCGGCTAACCCGGCTATTCACGAAAAAACCACCGGCCCTGAAATCTGGGAAGCTACCGATGGTCAGGTTGATGTACTGGTTGCTGGTGTAGGTACTGGCGGTACCATCAGCGGTACCAGCCGTTACCTGAAAAACACTCAGGGTAAAGCGATCACGTCCGTGGCGGTAGAACCAACTGAATCACCAGTAATTGCTCAGGCGCTTGCCGGTGAAGAACTAAAGCCTGGCCCACACAAAATTCAAGGTATCGGCGCCGGTTTCATCCCAGGTAACCTGGATTTATCGCTGATTGACCGTGTAGAAGCCGTTAGCTCAGATGATGCTATCGAGATGGCGCAACGCCTGATGAAAGAAGAAGGTATCCTGGCGGGTATTTCTTCAGGCGCTGCAGTTGTTGCCGCCAACCGAATTGCGGAACTACCTGAATTTGCAGGTAAAAACATTGTTGTGATTCTACCAAGCTCTGCTGAACGTTATCTGAGCACTGCGCTGTTTGCTGGTGTATTTACTGAAAAAGAGAACCAACAGTAATACGTGGTTAAATCAAATTTTCTCTGAAAAAAGCCCCTTTTAGGGGCTTTTTTGTTGATCCTTGCCGCACCTTTGGTAATATCGGGCGTACTTTATTTTAAGCTTCAAAATAAAGATTCATATGGATTTGACGAGTTAGATATGAATACCATTCTAACTCCAGATTGACTGGTCATCTTGGGCTAAGGTTTTATGACAGATAACTGGCGTTGTGTGTCGGGAACCGTTAAGCTTACGGCTAACCAGCAACTAAACTAAAAAATAATATATTTAATTGGGGTATACAAAATGTACGAGAAGCAAGTTGAAATCACTGCTGAAAACGGTCTACACACTCGACCAGCTGCACAATTCGTAAAAGAAGCGAAAACTTTTGACGCAGAAATCACTGTTACTTCTGCTGGTAAAAGCGCAAGTGCAAAAAGCTTGTTCAAACTTCAGACTCTTGGCCTGGTAAAAGGTACTGTTATCACTATCTCTGCTACAGGCGCACAAGAAAAACAAGCTGTTGATCACCTAGTTGGCCTAATGGACCACCTAGAGTAATCAAGACTTTCTTACAGAGCCGTGTCTGTTTTCAGGCACGGCTCTGTTCGAAATGAAGCTTTTGTTCTACGCTACTCATATCGAGAGCAGTTATCCACAATCCCGTTTACAGTTGACCAGTTTAAGGTAAGGCTATGATTTCAGGCATCCTAGCATCTCCAGGTATTGCTATTGGTAAAGCACTACTACTTCAAGAAGATGAAATTGTCCTAAACACAAATACGATTTCCGACGACCAAGTAGAAGCTCAGGTAGAAATTTTCTACACTGCGCGTAACAAATCTAAAGAGCAACTTGAAGTTATCAAGCAAAAAGCTTTAGAAACTTTCGGCGAAGAAAAAGAAGCCATCTTTGAAGGCCACATTATGTTGCTTGAAGATGAAGAGCTAGAAGAAGAAATTCTGACTCTGATCAAAGATGAAAAACTTTACGCAGACAATGCGATTCATACTGTAATCGAAGAGCAGGCTGGTGCGCTTGAATCTCTGGATGACGAATACCTTAAAGAACGTGCAACAGATATCCGCGATATCGGTTCTCGTTTCGTGAAAAACGCACTGGGTATCACCATCGTTAACCTGAGTGCTATCAACGAAGAAGTGATTCTGACTGCATACGACCTAACCCCATCTGAAACAGCACAAATCAATCTGAACTATGTTCTTGGTTTTGTAACTGATATCGGTGGTCGTACATCTCATACTTCAATCATGGCTCGTTCTCTGGAACTTCCAGCGATTGTGGGTACTAACGACATCACTAAACAAGTGAAAAATGGTGACATGCTGATCGTTGATGCGATCAACAACAAAATCACTATTAACCCTTCTGAAGCTGAAATTGCTGAAGCTCAGAAAATTAAATCAGACGTTCTGGCTGAAAAAGCGGAACTGGCAAAATTAAAAGATCTACACGCAGAAACTCTGGACGGACACCGTGTTGAAGTTTGCGGTAACATCGGTTCACTAAAAGACTGTGACGGTATCCTGCGTAACGGTGGTGAAGGTGTAGGTCTGTACCGTACTGAATTCCTGTTCATGGACCGCTCTGCGCTACCAACTGAACAAGAACAGTACGAAGCTTATAAAGAAGTTGCAGAAGCAATGGAAGGTCAGGCTGTGATTATCCGTACTATGGATATCGGCGGCGATAAAGACCTGCCATACATGGATCTGCCACAAGAGATGAACCCGTTCCTAGGCTGGCGTGCAGTACGTATCAGCTTGGATCGCCGTGAAATTCTTCGCGACCAGCTACGTGGTATTCTACGTGCATCAGCACACGGTAAACTACGTATCATGTTCCCGATGATCATCTCTGTTGAAGAAATTCGTGAACTGAAAAAAGCTATTGAAGAGTACAAAGTAGAACTGCGCTCTGAAGGTTATGCATTCGACGAAAACATCGAGATCGGTGTAATGGTTGAGACTCCGGCAGCAGCAGCTATTGCTCATCACCTGGCTAAAGAAGTTTCGTTCTTCTCTATCGGTACTAACGACTTAACCCAGTACACACTGGCTGTTGACCGTGGTAACGAAATGATTTCACACCTATACAACCCACTTTCACCTGCAGTTCTGACTGTTATCAAGCAAGTGATCGATGCATCACACGCTGAAGGCAAATGGACTGGTATGTGTGGCGAGTTGGCAGGTGACGAACGTGCAACTCTGCTTCTACTGGGTATGGGTCTGGATGAGTTCTCAATGAGCGGCATCTCTATTCCAGTAGTTAAGAAAGTTATTCGTAATTCTAACTTCGCTGAAGTTAAAGCGATGGCAGAAGAAGCACTTTCTATGGCAACTGCTGCAGAAATTCAAGCATGTGTTGATAAGTTTGTTGCTGAAAAAACTCAGTAATAGTAAGAAACTTATGGGCAATAGGTGAAAAAATTTCGTCTATTGCCTATGCTTGGTATAATATAACGCTGATAGAATAATTAATCTTAGGAGCATGACACATGGGTCTGTTTGACAAACTTAAGAAGCTAGTATCTGATGAAGCACCAGCAGCTGGCGCAATCGAAGTAATCGCACCTCTTTCAGGTGAGATCGTAAATATCGAAGACGTGCCAGATGTGGTTTTCGCAGAGAAAATCGTTGGTGACGGTATCGCGATCAAGCCAAACGGCGACAAAATCGTTGCACCTGTAAATGGTACAATCGGTAAGATCTTCGAAACTAACCATGCATTCTCTATCGAATCAGACGAAGGTGTTGAGCTGTTTGTTCACTTCGGTATCGATACTGTTGAACTAAAAGGCGAAGGCTTCACTCGTATCGCTGAAGAAGGTCAAGTAGTTAAAGCTGGTGACACTGTTATCGAATTCGATCTTGCATTCCTACAAGAGAAAGCAAAATCAACTCTGACTCCAGTTGTTATCTCTAACATGGACGAAATCAAAGAGCTGAACAAGCTTTCTGGTTCTGTTGTAGTTGGTGAAACTCCAGTACTACGCGTAACTAAATAATTATTTGTTTAGTTAGGTCTAAAAAGACGCTGCTTAATGCAGCGTTTTTTTATGGCCGTAATAATTGACTTCTTCCCACAGAGAAATAGAATCGATTCCGCAAACCGCTCAAGCCATCCTTGGGGCGCTAGCAATAGGCATCCATGCCTATTGAAGTTTGCTCCACCGAATCTATTCCCCAGCTATAATCAATCAACTTAAATCACAATCCCAGCGCATATTTCAGCGCCTGCTGTTTCAGCAGCCCGGCATTCTGCGCCAGTTTAAGCCCAACATTGCGCGCCAGTTTTAGCGGCAGAATATCGTTACTGAACGCTTTATAGAACAGATCCATACCGCTTTGCATTACTAGGTTATCCAGTGTTCTGACACGTTGATAGCGCTCGAACACTGCGTCATTTAACTCACTCATCTGTTCAGTTTGCTTCAGCAGCTCTTTGACATCTTTAAAACCGAGATTAACCCCCTGCCCGGCCAGCGGATTGATGGTGTGTGCCGAATCGCCGGCCAGAATACAACGCTGTTTAACATACTGCTGGGCATGACGGCGAACCAATGGGAAACTGCCACGATCGAGTACTTTGATTTTACCCAGGCGCTCAGGGAAATGAGCTTCGATTTCTGCGCCTAACTGTTCATCACTCATCCGTGACAGTTGGCGGATTCGCTGTGGCGAGTCATACCAGACTAAAGAGGCATGATGACCTTCCAGAGGTAGATAAGAGCGCGGGCCGCTGGGGAAGAATTGCTGCCAGGTCACTTCATTCTGTACCTGCTCAGTTTCTACATTGATCAACATACAGTCCTGACGGTAATCCCACGCAGTAATCCCGATTTTCGCCCACTGGCGAATTCGGGAGTTCGCCCCATCAGCACCAACGAGCCAATCAGTGACCAGTTGCTTACCCGAGTCGAGGTTGATTAAATGGCCACCATCACCAAATTCAATATCCGAAATGGATTCCGGCGTAAACAGCTCCAGATTAGGGTACTGTTCAAACTGTTGCCACAAGCCCAACTGAATCAAACGGTTTTCCACCATATAGCCCAATTGTGGCAGATTCAGCTCCTGCGCATCGAATGAGGTAATACAGCTCGGATGTTCCCAGGTTTCCAAACCTTTATAAGCACAGGTACGCATTGCAGCAATCGCATTCCAGGCTCCCAACTCATCAAGTAACTGTACTGAAGCCATAGAAATCGCAGAAATACGCAGATCCATCGGTTGGGAAGCGTCAAAAGCAATTGGCTGACGCTGTTCAATCAGCGCTACTCTACGGCCCTGCTTGGCAAAACCTAACGCAATAGCTGCGCCAACCATACCGCCACCAACAACAGTAAATTGATATTTTTTCATTGAAATTTATGACGTTAATTATGAATTAAATAATTATACGCGTGCTTCTGACCAGACCGCAAATTCATTGCCACTGGGTTCGATAAAGTGAAAACGACAACCACCAGGAAATTCGAATATAGGGCGGATGATCTCACCGCCATTGGCAACGACTTTATCCAGTGTTGCTTCAATGTTTGCGCTATAAAAAATAAGCAGTGCACCACCATTGGCGGTGTGGCAACTCAACTCAGCTTTAAAGAATCCACCATCTAAGCCTTGATTCGAAAACGCTGTATACTCAGGGCCATAATCGACAAACTCCCAGCCAAACACCGAAGAGAAAAAAGATTTCGTTGCTGGTAAATCTTTTGCTGCAAATTCAACATAATTAAGCTTTTCGTGCTGATTCATCTCGCCACTCCTGTAGGCAATGGAAGCCGTAGCTCCATAACTTCAACTATTTTTCAATAAAAGTAAACTATCGCTTGGTCGCAGACTCCTTTACTGAGAGAATCTTTACCGTCATTTCTATTCCAACGGATAATCATGAAACTCTTAGTTCGTAACTTAGCACGCTCTACCACTGAACACGAAGTGCGCCAACTATTATCGGAACACGGCACTGTCGCTAATTGTACACTCGTTTTAGATCAAGAAACCGGCTTATCTAAAGGCTTTGCTTTTGCCGAAATGCCCGACGATGCAGAAGCGAAAGCAGCCATTGCCGCACTCAATCTGGCTACTGTTGCAAAAAGTAAGATTCGAGTTAAAGCCGCGCAGTAAGAATGAGAAAACCAGCAGAAATGCTGGTTTTCTCATTCTTAAAAGGACTTCCGTTATAACCGTCGTTCAGCAAGGACATCTTTCAAGGCAAACATCCCATTTAAAGCAGCAGGAAAGCCAGCATAGACTGACATTTGTAAAATAACCTCTTTCAGCTCTTCTTCTGTACAACCGACATTGAGCGCGGCATGTAGATGTACTTTCAATTGAGGAGAACAGTTTCCCATGGCTGTTAATGCTGAAACAGTTGCTATCTCTCTCGATTTCAAGTCTAGCCCTTGCCGAGAATAAATATCGCCAAACGGAAATTCAATAGTTAATCGAGCCAAGTCGGGACAAATATCTTGCAAGCTGTCGATAACGTTTTGCCCAGCTTCACCATCAATTTTAGATAGCTGTGCTAATCCTGTGTCGAATCGTGTATTTACCATTTTGTGTGCTCCTATTAATGAATACCAGCACACCTTACATGTTAGAGTTCACTCTAAGTCAACTTACTTTCCCGCTTTTATACAAATAAATTTTCTCTTCCAGTGCTTTCAAATGCTCATGTTGCTTCTTGATATGATCCATTAACTGTTCACGGTGTTTTTCCAATAATTTTTGGCGATCTAATACTGTCTGATTTCCCAAATCTCTTAATAAAGCATATTGTTGAATTTCTTCTAATGGCATTCCAGTTTCTTTTAGCCGTTTAATGAAGTTAACCCACTCAATATCTTTATTTGAGTAAACACGATGACCACTACTATTTCTCTGAATATGTTTAAGCAGGCCAATTTTTTCGTAGTAGCGAAGTGTATAGGATGATAATTCAACAATAACTGAGAAGTCTTTCATATTCATTATATTTGCCTACGACATATTCCTACTGAATTCGTGAATCCAATTCCGCCTTGAGCATCGCTATCGTATGCTGACTGAACACTTTAATGCCTTCTTGCTCTAAAAGAGCAACCGTTACTCCTGAGCCATCCACTTTTACGCCACTAAAAGTACCATCATAGATTTTTGAACTTCCGCACGATGGACTACCTTCAGCCATCACTGCGTATTTAATGCCCTGTTCTAGGCATATTTTTAAAGCGTCACGTGCCCCTGCAACAAATTGATCGGTTATATCAGTACCATCGTTTCCTAAAACATAAGCAGCACCTTGGATAACATCAATTCCGTTGCCATTAACAATTTCAGCCGGAACCCGGGGAGTAGGCAAACCCGAAGAGACTTCTGGGCAAAAGGCCACTAGCTCTACGTTTACATTAAGCCACTCAAGGTCAGCTGCCGGTACAGATAAACAACTGCCATTATATCGAACTTTACTTCCGACCAAACAAGAGCTAATTAGAACCTTTTCCAATTGGGAGTCCTGTAAATACGAAAAATAACTAACGGCCATTCTGGCTAAAACATAAATATTGCGGGCACTAACTGTTGGCTCATTAGCCGATAATGCCCAGCTGTTTTTGTTTTCGCTGGCTTAACCCCTGTAACACAATGCGATACGATTCTGATAAATAATATTTTAGTTCGTCATCCAGCCGACCGGATGTTTCGACTTGTTGAATCCACTTCATGCCACGGCTGGCAAAGTATGGCGCCGGTATATAACCCTCAGAATCACGCAAAAATTCAAAATTCAGTTCCGATGTTTTGAAGGTAAACGCCGGATCACCACTTTTGCTTTGAGTTCCAATCGCAAACACTTTGCCCCCTACTTTCCAAACATCCGAATTCCCCCATTGAACGACATGGGTTGCTGCAGGGAATGAGCTACAGAATGAATTGAATATATTGCGGGTCAATCTATGTACCCTTTTTTCTTCATCTCTTTCTCACTAAGATATTCTTTGAAAACGAGAGTAACACCCAGCGCAAGAATGAAAAATGCACCTAGCGTTAATTCTATTTTCCAAAAAATCTCAGCATCTAAAGAGTTGAACCACATTTGAATAACAGCCAAAATTAAAGAAGCTGCAAAGATTAAAGTGCAAAGAATCGAACCGTATTTCATCTTTCTCGTCCTAATATGACAACATAAGCTTCCCTTTTCCAGAAAAGCAGCATACGACGGATATCTTTTTCCATTGTTTGAACACGCCACCCTTCCTCAGAATTTTTGTTTAAAAACTCGGAGAATTTGACAGGGTTGACTTTAGAACCACCCAAAAGTAATGACCCCAGCATTCCTTCTTGATAGATTACTACTTTATATTCCATTTTATCCTCTACATTTGATTGCCCAAACAGCCTGTAGCCCAATAACCAGAACGCTCAAAATATGGGGCCATAACACGTACACTTACGAGTTTTGCTTTGAAAAAGACACAATACTCGTCTGTGCCAAACATATTGCCTACTTCCACATGAAAGGGAATACGAACCCCCTGAACTTCACGAAAATCTGACAGTGTGTAGTGAGCCGACCGAGCTAGCCGAAAGGCAACCCGAATAAGGATAATGGCCGCACTTCGCACTTATAGATAGGAGGTGCACAGCTCGGGCTTGTTCAACACCCAGATAAAGTGTCGGCTGCGCGACACTTATCCTTGTTTGTTAGTTTGTGTGCCAAAGTGACACAAAGATTGCTTATTACACACTTTAAGACCATAATACACATGTGACATTTTGACACAAAAGGAGATAGCATTATGGCTACTAATTTGCCTCGCATCACAGCTAGAGTTGATGTCGATACACAAGATTTACTTACTAAGGCTGCTGCAATTGCTGGCATGTCTAGCATTAACTCATTTGTACTAAGTGCTGCAATTGAAAAAGCTAAACAAGTAATAGAACGTGAGCAGGCTTTAAAACTAAGTCAAGCCGACGCTATGCTGTTAATGGATGCTTTAGACCGCCCTGCAACACTGAACTCTAAACTGAAAGCTGCCTCTGCACGATACGAGAGTAAAATTCAATAATGAATACGGTACTTCTAGATAAATCTAAACACGATAGAAACCGATTCAACTGTGGTACCGAAGCTCTCAACAATTACTTAAAAGTAATGGCGAGCCAACAAGCAAAGAAAGACAACACCAGAACGTTTGTTTTGGAAGATGATAACGTCAACTCACATATCATAGGCTTTTTCACGTTAACAATGACACCAATTGACTTAAAGGCATTACCCGATAAGTTACAGAAAAAACACCAATCATCGACTTCAGGTGGTCTCATTGCTCGTCTTGCTGTCGATGACCGATACAAAGGGAAAGGTTTTGGTGAGTGGCTGCTCATCGACGCGCTCCGAAAACTATTAGCTGCTAGTGAGAGCGTTGCGTTCCCTGTTGTTATAGTTGATGCAAAAGATGGTGCAAAACATTTCTATGAGCGCTATGGCTTTCAGGCATTTCAAGATGCTGAAAACAAACTCTTCATTACCATTGCGGATGTTCGAGCAAGCTTAAGCTAATGAACCGTTAACCTTTAACAAACATCGCTGCGCACAGTTGCAACAATATATGGCGCTATATTTTGGGAACCAAAATTCCCCGCTTTCGCTAGTCAGCTACTTTTTAAAGCAGTACAATACGCCGCTTACCGTAATGCGGTCAGTTAAACAAATTACAGACAAATAATACGAGCGAAAGTGAGATGAGTAAGAAACTGCTAATTAAAACCTGGGGCTGCCAGATGAACGAATACGATTCATCAAAAATGGCCGATCTGCTCAATGCAACAAACGGCTATGAGTTGACCGAAGAGCCAGAGGAAGCAGACGTACTACTATTAAATACCTGTTCTATCCGTGAAAAAGCGCAGGAAAAAGTATTCCACCAGCTTGGTCGCTGGAAAACCCTGAAAGACAAAAATCCAGATGTGGTGATTGGTGTCGGTGGCTGTGTTGCAACTCAGGAAGGCGACCATATCCGCGAACGCGCACCGTTCGTGGACGTCATTTTCGGCCCACAAACGTTGCACCGCTTGCCTGAAATGATCAAGCAGTCTAGATCAGATCATGCGCCAGTGATGGATATCTCTTTCCCGGAAATTGAAAAGTTCGACCGCCTACCAGAACCTCGAGCAGAAGGGCCGACCGCTTTCGTTTCGATTATGGAAGGCTGCTCAAAATACTGTACTTACTGCGTTGTACCTTATACCCGTGGTGAAGAAGTCAGTCGCCCGATGGATGACGTACTGTTCGAAATTGCTCAACTGGCAGAACAAGGGGTTCGCGAAGTCAACCTGCTCGGCCAAAACGTGAACGCTTACCGTGGACTGACCCACGATGGTGAAATCTGCTCGTTTGCCGAACTGCTGCGCTTAGTGGCGTCCATCGATGGTATTGACCGCCTGCGCTTTACCACCAGCCATCCGCTGGAATTTACCGATGACATTATCGCGGTGTATGAAGATACCCCTGAACTGGTTAGCTTCCTACACCTGCCGGTGCAAAGTGGTTCAGACCGAATTCTGACTATGATGAAACGTCCACATACAGCCATCGAATATAAATCAATCATTCGTAAGCTGCGTAAAGCCCGTCCGGATATCCAGATTAGCTCAGACTTTATTGTCGGCTTCCCGGGTGAATCGGATCAGGACTTCGCAGATACTATGAAGCTGATTCGTGACGTTGATTTCGATATGAGCTTTAGCTTTATCTTCTCTCCTCGCCCGGGAACGCCTGCGGCGGATTATCCGTGTGATTTAAGTGAAGAGACCAAAAAGCAGCGCCTGTATGAACTGCAACAGCAGATCAACGCTCAGGCTATGCGTTACTCACGCCAGATGCTGGATACTGAGCAACGTATTCTGGTTGAAGGCCCGTCGAAGAAAGACCTGATGGAACTGCGCGGACGTACTGAAAACAACCGTGTCGTCAACTTCCAAGGTCCGGCAGAACTAATCGGTCAGTTCGTTGACGTAAAAATTGTTGACGTTTTCCCGAACTCACTGCGTGGCGAACTGCTCAGAACCGAAAGCGAAATGAGCTTACGTATCGCAGTATCACCAGCTGCGATGATTGAAAAAACCCGTAAAGAAGATGAACTTGGAGTAGCGACTTTTACTCCATAATCTCGTATAACTAGTCATAAGGTACCCGGTCGCAATCGGGTACCAACCTATGACAAAATGAGAGGCAACATTGAGCACTAAAATAGTTACATTAGAAATCAATCTCGAACCATCCGATAATCGTCGTCTTGCCAGCCTGTGTGGCCCTTTTGACGACAACATCAAGCACCTTGAACGCCGTTTAGGCGTTGAAATCAACCATCGCAGCGATCTGTTTACAGTCGTCGGCAAAGAGCATACCGTCTCCGCCGCCATCGATATTCTGCGCACCTTGTATGTCGATACGGCACCAGTTCGTGGCCATATCCCGGATCTAGAACCAGAACAGGTTCACCTGGCAATTAAAGAATCCGGCGTCCTAGAGCAGGATACCGAATCGAGTATTCCGCACGGCAAAGAAGTCTTTATCAAAACCAAAAAAGGGGTGATCAAACCGCGCACACCAAATCAGGCTCAGTACCTGATGAATATGGTTACGCATGACATCACCTTTGGTATTGGCCCTGCGGGTACTGGTAAAACTTATCTGGCGGTTGCAGCGGCAGTTGATGCTCTGGAGCGTCAGGAGATTCGCCGTATTCTGTTAACCCGTCCTGCGGTCGAAGCCGGTGAAAAACTCGGCTTCCTACCGGGCGACCTAAGCCAGAAAGTCGACCCTTACCTGCGACCGTTGTATGATGCTCTGTTTGAAATGCTCGGTTTTGAACGAGTAGAAAAGCTGATTGAACGTAATGTGATTGAAGTGGCTCCGCTGGCTTATATGCGCGGCCGAACCCTCAATGACGCCTTTATTATTCTCGATGAAAGCCAGAACACCACGGTAGAACAAATGAAAATGTTCTTAACCCGAATTGGTTTTAACTCGCGTGCGGTCATTACCGGTGACGTGACTCAGATTGACCTGCCTCGCGGAGCCCGATCAGGTTTACGCCATGCCATCGAAGTATTGAGCGAAGTCGAAGAAATCAGCTTTAACTTCTTTATTGCCGATGACGTCGTGCGTCACCCGGTAGTTGCCCGTATCGTAAATGCCTACGAAAAATGGGAAGCTCAGGATCAGAAAGATCGTAAAGAGCTTGAACGCAAACGCCGTGAAGAACGCGAAGCACAACAGGCTGAAGCCATCGCCAAAGCGGCGCTGGTAGTCACTACTTCAACCGCAACTCAAACGGATAACTAGGCATCATGAGTATTGAACTCGATTTACAAATCGCAACTTCCAGCGAAGAAGGACTACCGGAACAAGCGGACTTTGCTCATTGGCTGGCCCAAGCGGTGAGCCCCTTTCAGGCTGAAGCAGAAGTTACTGTCCGCATCGTAGATGAACATGAAAGTCACCAGCTGAATTTGCAGTACCGCGGTAAAGACAAGCCGACCAACGTACTCTCTTTTCCGTTTGAATGTCCACCGGGAATCGAGCTGCCGCTGTTGGGCGATCTGGTGATTTGCCGTCAGGTGGTCGAACAGGAAGCTGCGGAACAAAATAAGCCTCTGGCTGCACATTGGGCGCATATGGTTGTACATGGCTCGCTGCATCTGCTAGGTTATGACCATATCGACGATGATGAAGCGGAAGAGATGGAAGCTCTGGAAACCGAAATCATGGTTGAAATGGGTTTTGCTGACCCATATTTAGAAGAGAAGCAATAACTGTAATGGCTGAAGTCGTTGCTCAGCGAGAGCCCTTTAGCCGTTACCATGTGCGCTATCACACATTTGATAGTTTAATGAAACAGAGTAAAAATGAACGACGACAATTCTCAGACTTCAGACGGTCCGAGTCGAAAGACCTTCTTTGAGCGTATCGGACAACTATTTCAGGGCGACCCTAAAGACAAACAGGAACTGGTTGATGTTATTAGGGACTCGGAAGTGAATGACCTGATCGATCACGATACACGTGATATGCTCGAGGGGGTTATCCAAATTGCAGACCTGCGCGTACGGGACATTATGATCCCCCGTTCGCAGATGGTTACCATCAATAAAAGCGATAATCTGGACAAAATCATTGCCCTGATTATTGATGCCCAACACTCCCGCTACCCGATTATCAGTGACGATAAAGATCACGTAGAAGGTATGTTGTTGGCTAAAGATCTGCTTAAGTATCTCGGATCACAAAGCAGTTCGTTTGATATGGCTGAAGTGGCCCGCCCAGCGGTTGTAGTGCCGGAAAGTAAACGGGTAGACCGACTTCTTAAAGAGTTCCGCGAAGAACGCTACCATATGGCGATCGTTATTGATGAATTTGGTGGTGTTTCCGGCTTGGTAACCATTGAAGATATTCTTGAAGAAATCGTTGGCGATATCGAAGACGAGACAGATGAAGATGAAGAACATCATATTCGTCAGTTGAGCAAACATACTTTTTCATTAAGCGCACTGACAACAATTGAAGACTTCAATGAAAAGTTTGGCACTAAATTCAGTGATGAAGAGATCGATACGGTCGGAGGACTGGTCATGACGGCGTTCAGCCATCTGCCAGAGCGTGGCGAAGTCGTTATGGTCGATGAGCTGCAATTTAAGGTGACCAACTCGGATAACCGCCGGATTATTCAACTCCAGGTTACCGTTCCGGAAAACAGTAGCGCGATTGACAATTCTGCTGAATAGCCATTACATTTCTTCCCCTGAATGAGAGCCAGAGTAACGGATTAATGCCAAAGATAGTCAATCAATATGGGGCCAGACTGATTCTGGCCTTATTAGCGGGTGCCAGCACGTCATTTGCGTTTGCACCTTATGCACTCTGGCCATTAGCGATCTTATCTCTGGCACTACTCTTAGTACTGGTCCACCAGCAAAGCACTAAACAGGCCTTTTTATTGGGCTGGTTATGGGGCCTGGGGCTGTTTGGCCTCGGCTTAAGCTGGGTACACGTCACTATTGATACCTTTGGTGGTGTACCGCCGGCGGTCACTGTATTTTTACTTTTCCTGCTCTCATCCTATTTGGCCCTGTTCCCGGCCACATTTTCGGCTATATTTTCAGCATTGATGAGACGCGGCGGTAAACATCAATCAGTAATCCAGCTAATCGCAATTACCCCATTTTTATGGATGGCGACTGAATGGTTGCGCGGCTGGCTGTTTACCGGATTCCCCTGGCTATGGCTCGGTTACAGTCAGATTGATTCACCGCTAGCGAGCTTCGCTCCGATTGGCGGGGTGGAAATGCTCAATGGCGTGATTGCACTGCTTGCTGCACTATTCGCTGCGCTGTGGATAAGCAGAAAAGTCGTACTAATTTTTCCGCTTTGTGCTGTTTTTGTTGCCGGTTATTTGCTCGAAAACGTCCACTGGGTTACGCCACAGACAGACTCTCCGACTAAACTGGCACTTATTCAGGGCAATATTGCCCAGGAAAAGAAATGGCTGCCGAGCGAGCGCTGGCCGACTCTGGAAAAATACGCCCGCCTCACTGGTAAAAACGTTGATGCGGATATCATCATCTGGCCGGAAGCGGCCGTTCCAGCATTCGAATATGAACTGCCTCAGTTCTTCTCGATTATGGATCGCGAAGCCAAAGCACATCACGCCGCACTGATTACCGGTGTACTCAACCAAGTGAATCGTACCACGTTCTACAACAGCGTATTAGTTCTGGGAGAAAATGGGAAAGCCGAGTATCAGCAGGATATCGATTCGCTTTATCATAAGTACCACTTACTGCCATTTGGCGAATATGTCCCGTTTGAAGAATGGCTAAGACCCTTGGCACCGATCTTTAATCTACCCAACTCGGCCTTTTCCCGCGGCGATTATATTCAAAACAACGTACTGGCTAAGCAGCGTCATCTGCTGGCTGCAATCTGCTATGAAATCGTCTTTGGTAAACAGGTACGGGATAACCTGACTGATGACACCGACTTTATTCTCACTTTGTCTAACGATGCCTGGTTCGGCACCTCGGTCGGGCCGTTACAACATATGGAAATCGCCCGGATGCGCGCATTGGAAACCGGCAAGCCAGTAATTCGTTCGACCAATAACGGCGTTACTGCGGTCACCGATGAAAAAGGCACCATCACCGCGCAAATTCCGCAGTTTGAAACCGCCGTACTCAGAGCAACGGTATATCCGACCCAAGGAAAAACGCCCTATGCTCAATGGGGAAGTTGGCCGGTTTATATCCTGAGCTTGCTGGCCATGCTGTTAAGCTGGAGAAGAAAATCCAACAAGCTCAGGGCTGAAAAAACTAAGGCTTAATCGGCAGACGGCGAAACTCGTTGTGGCCACATTCGGTACAATTAATGATCTCTGTCGGGTGATTATATTCCACCCGGTGACCGCATTTTTCGCAACTTAACGTTCCCAGGCCGATAATGTCACCGGTATGGTAGGTTCCCTGAGTTTGCAGCTCATGGAAAAACTCCGCCTGTTCGATGAATGTTTTATCGGAAATATCCGCTAACCCCTGCCAAATCGAATTCTCGATCATCAGATAAAATGGCCCGCTTTTGCTCTCCTCATAGCTATGCGCGAACTCATTCAGATCAGCCTGAACATAAGTGGAGATAAGAGATAACTCATCTTTGGTCATATCTGAAGCTGCTTGCGCCACTTTTTCAGATGTTTCCACCACATCAGATAGGTCATCTTTATCAATTTTGAGTTTATTAATGACCGCCTCTAGTAAAGAAACGTATCTTGCTTTGCGTTTTGGCATAACTTACCTCCATCATTCTCGATTGGCTATTGTTGTGCACAGCTCCTTTAGGTATTCTATGCGGATCTATTAGTCGCTGTTCTAATTGAACTCACAAATTCCAAGATAACCGGATATCGTCGATGCAAGACCAATACAATCCTCAAGAAATTGAACAAAAAGTTCAAAAGCATTGGGACGAAAATAAAACCTTCGTAGTAAGTGAAGACCCAAATAAAGAAAAATTCTACTGTCTATCTATGTTTCCGTACCCAAGTGGTCGTTTACACATGGGCCACGTGCGCAACTACACCATTGGTGATGTAATTGCCCGTTTCCAACGCCTGCAAGGTAAAAACGTTCTGCAGCCTATCGGTTGGGATGCTTTCGGCCTGCCAGCAGAAAACGCTGCGGTTAAAAACAAAACCGCACCGGCTCCATGGACCTACGAAAACATCGAATATATGAAAAACCAGCTCAAGCTGCTGGGTTTTGGTTACGACTGGAATCGTGAATTTGCCACTTGCCGTCCTGAATACTACCGCTGGGAACAGGAGTTTTTCACTAAGCTGTACGAAAAAGGCTTAGTGTATAAGAAGACTTCTTCGGTTAACTGGTGCCCGAATGACCAGACCGTTCTGGCCAACGAACAGGTTGAAGACGGCTGCTGCTGGCGTTGTGATACTCCGGTAGAGCAAAAAGAAATTCCACAATGGTTTATTAAGATCACCGCCTACGCTCAAGAGCTGCTGGACGATCTGGACAATCTTAACGGCTGGCCAGAAATGGTTAAAACCATGCAGCGAAACTGGATTGGCCGTTCTGAAGGTGTAGAACTGAAGTTCGACGTGAAAGATCACGGTGAGCTGGAAGTGTACACTACCCGTCCGGATACCCTGATGGGTGTAACTTACGTGGGTATTGCAGCTGGTCACCCTCTGGCAACCTTTGCGGCACAAAACAATCCTGAATTAGCCAAATTCATCGATGAGTGCAAAAACACCAAAGTAGCCGAAGCGGAACTGGCTACGATGGAGAAAAAAGGCATGGCTACTGGCCTGACCGCTGTTCATCCATTAAATGGCCGTGAAGTGCCAATCTATGTGGCTAACTTCGTATTAATGGACTACGGTACTGGTGCGGTAATGGCCGTTCCGGCGCACGATCAACGTGACTACGAATTTGCCACTAAATATGGCCTAGATATTATGCCTGTTATTCAGCCTGCTGATGGCAGCGAACTGGATATCAGCGAAGCAGCCTATACCGAAAAAGGCGTACTGTTTAACTCAGGCGAATTTGACGGTTTAGAGTTCCAGGCAGCATTTGATGCGATTTCTGCCAAGCTGGAAAGCGAAGGCAAAGGCAATAAAACCGTTAACTTCCGTCTGCGTGACTGGGGTGTTTCCCGTCAGCGTTACTGGGGTGCTCCAATTCCAATGGTAACGACTGAAGACGGTGTAGTACATCCGGTTCCGGCTGACCAACTTCCGGTGATTCTGCCTGAAGATGTGGTGATGGATGGTGTAACTAGCCCAATTAAAGCGGATAAAACCTGGGCAGAAACGACCTTTAATGGCGAGCCAGCACTACGTGAAACCGATACCTTTGATACCTTTATGGAATCATCATGGTACTACGCGCGTTACTGTTCACCACAAGCTGATGACATTCTTGATCCGGAAAAAGCCAACTACTGGCTGCCAGTCGATCAATATGTCGGTGGCATCGAACACGCCTGTATGCACCTGCTGTACTCGCGTTTCTTCCACAAACTGCTGCGTGATGCCGGCTATGTAAAATCTGGCGAACCATTCAAACAGCTACTTTGCCAAGGCATGGTATTGGCTGACGCGTTCTTCTATACCAATGAGAAAGGCACTAAAGAGTGGATCGCTCCAACGGACGTTAAAGTTGAGCGTGACGGTAAAGGCCATATCACCTCTGCGATCGACAATCAAGGCCGCAATGTTGAACACTCAGGCATGATCAAAATGTCTAAGTCAAAAAACAACGGTATCGACCCGCAAGAGATGGTAGACAAATACGGTGCCGACACGGTTCGCCTATTTATGATGTTTGCCTCACCGGCGGACATGACTCTTGAATGGCAAGAATCTGGCGTAGAAGGCGCTAACCGCTTCCTGAAACGCGTATGGAAACTGGTTCATGAACATGTTGCAACAGGCGAAGTTGCTGCACTGGATAGTGCAAGCCTGAGCGCCGATCAAAAAGCTCTACGTCGCGATGTACATAAAACCATCGCCAAAGTGACCGACGATATTGCCCGCCGTCAAACCTTCAACACTGCGATTGCAGCGATTATGGAACTGATGAATAAACTGACCAAAGCAGCTCAGGATTCAGATCAGGATCGCGCAATTCTTGATGAAGCCGTACGCTCTATTGTAGTTATGCTGTTCCCTATCACTCCACACATCTGCTTTGAGATGGCACAAACATTAGGTCTGAGTGATATTGACCATACTACCTGGCCAACCTACGACGAAGATGCATTGGTTGAAGATGAAAAACTAATCATCCTGCAGGTTAACGGCAAATTGCGTGGCAAACTGACCGTTGCTGCAGATGCCACCAAAGGACAGGTTGAGCAATTAGGTCTTGCTGATGAAAACGTACTGAAATTCACTGACGGACTGACTATCCGTAAAGTGATTTATGTTCCAGGCAAGCTACTGAATATTGTTGCGAACTAATCGCTGACTTACCGGTCTATAAACAGGGCCAAATGGCCCTGTTTATTTATCCTAGTGCTCTTATCAAGAACATTAAGATAAATATCTGTGACTAGGGTCTGTTGACCTATATATAAATAGGAACTCCATGAATTTTACTGGCACTTTTCGTTTCAGAATCGTTGTTATCTCCCTGCTGGCTATGCTGCTATCCGCCTGTGGCTTTCACCTGCGTAGCGATTACAGTGTGCCGGAACAGTTAAATACGCTGTCGCTGAGCAGCTACGACCAATACAGTACTCTAACACGGATGATGCAAAGCCAGTTACGCATGAACGAAGTGACGCTGGTTGAACCATCTTCTTCAGTGCCGAATCTAAAATTACTGAGCGAAACCGAATCGAGCCGCACCCTGTCGATTTACCAGAATACACGTGCAGCGGAATTGTCGATTACGCTTACCGTCGCCTATCAGGTCACGATTCCCGATATCGGTACTAAACGGCTAACCACTAGTGTAACCCGAAGCTACCTGGATAACCCGTTGACTGCATTGGCTAAATCTGTTGAGAAAGCGATGATTCTCGATGAAATGCGCCGTTTGTGCGTGTCACAAATTATCCGCCAGCTTGCACGGTTGAAAACGGATTTCGACGACATCGACGACCAATCTCAGCCGGAATAAACCAATGCGTATTTTTGCTGACCGACTGACAGAACAGTTATCCAAGGGACTGGCACCACTATATCTGCTGTTTGGCAATGAACCACTGCTACTTCAGGAGTCGATCAATACTATTGAGCAAAGCGCCAAATCTCAGGGATTTGAAGAGATTCACCGTCATCAGGCCGATAACACCATAGATTGGGATATCGTCTACGATCAGTGCCAGGCAATGAGCCTATTCGCCTCACGCCAGATTATCGAAATCACCTTGCCAGAAGCCGGAGCGAATGCGCAAATTGCCACTCAACTGGTTGAAATCAGCCAATTGATCAACCCGGATATATTGCTGGTTATCATTGGCCCAAAACTGACAAAGGCTCAGGAAAGCAGCAAATGGTTTAAAACCCTTTCCGCCAATGGGACCTGGGTTAACTGCCTGTCACCAGATATGAACCGCCTGCCCCAGTTTGTCGCTCAGCGCTGCGCCCGGCTTGGTCTGAATCCGGACAAAGAAGCCGTACAAATGCTGGCGCAATGGCACGAAGGCAATTTAATGGCACTGGCACAAAGTCTGGAAAAGCTGGCACTGCTGTTTCCTGATGGCCAACTCACCTTAGTACGCATTGAAGAGTCACTGACCCGGCATAATCACTATACGGTATTCAACTGGACAGACTCACTGCTGGAAGGCAAGCCCAACCGTGGTCAGCGTATTCTGCGCCAGCTAAAAGCCGAAGCAACCGAGCCAACCATTTTGTTGCGCAGCCTGCAAAAGGAACTCTTGCTGCTTTGGGCACTCAAAGTAAAACAGCAGCAGGGGCAATTAAGTGCAGAAATGGATCGCCAGCGCGTTTGGAGTAGCAAACGCCCGCTCTATTCCGCCGCCCTCAACCGATTGGATTTAGATAAAATTCAATCTCTGATTCAGCAACTTACTTATGTGGAAAAGCTGGTCAAGACCCAGTATAGTGACGCGCCCTGGCTATCACTGGAACAAATCAGTGCACAACTGAGTCAGCCGGGCCTGAGTCAGAGATAAAAAAAGCGTGGTATACTGGCCACGATTTATCATTTACACACCAACCGAGGTTATACTTTGCAACACGAAGATCTAAAACTGTTTCTTGCCGATAAAGCCGATGATATGAAGGCCGAAAATATCATTACTCTTGATGTCACCGGCAAATCAAGCCTGACCGACTATTTGATCATCTGTACTGGGACCTCGAAACGTCACGTTGCCTCGATTGCAACGCATGTGGCAATGGAAGCCAAAAAACTGGGTATTCCACCACTGGGAATCGAAGGTGAAGCCGACGGCGAATGGGTCGTGCTGGATATGGGTTCGAGCATGCTGCATGTGATGCAGGAAGAACCACGCAATACCTACCAGTTAGAAAAACTCTGGAGTTAAGCGGGTGAAAATTCAGCTAGTTGCAGTCGGCACAAAAATGCCCAAATGGGTTGAAGAAGGATTCAAAGAGTACCAACGCCGCTTCCCGTTTGATATGCCGCTTGAACTAATTGAAATCTCAGCCGGGAAACGGGGTAAAAATGCCGATATCGCACGCATTCTGGATAAAGAAGGCGAAGCGATGCTGGCCGCGATAGCTAAAGGTTCACGGATTGTCACACTGGATATTCCGGGTAAGCCGTGGGACAGTCATCAATTAGCTCAGCAACTTGAAAGCTGGAAACTGGATGGCCGAGACGTTGCCATCCTGATTGGCGGACCCGAAGGGCTAGCTCCCGCTTGTAAACAGGCCGCCGAGCAGAGCTGGTCACTGTCACCGCTAACGTTACCACACCCATTGGTTCGTATCGTGATGGCGGAAAGCCTCTATCGGGCCTGGAGCATCACCACTAACCATCCGTATCATCGGGAATAGTCAAGGATGTTAGGTAAACGCACCCCTATTCGTGACTATCAGGCTGAATCTCGGTTATTCCGTAACCGGGCAGCAGTCTCTTTTCTGGCCATTATGCTGATGGTAGGGCTGCTGATCGCCAACTTATACAACATTCAGGTCAACCAATTTCAGGATTATAAAACCCGCTCCAACGACAACCGGATCAAGATTGTTCCCATCGCGCCGAACCGAGGCTTGATTTACGACCGAAACGGCGTACTTCTGGCAGAAAACCGCCCTATTTTTAGCCTCGATATCGTACCGGAACAGGTTGGCAATATGGATGACACCATTACCCGCCTGCAGAAAATCCTTCCTATTAGCCAGGAAGAAATCGATGCGTTTGAGAAAGAACGCCGCCAGACTCGCCGTTTTAATGCGGTACCACTGTTAACTCAATTAACAGAAGAAGAGGTCGCGGTTTTTTCGGTTAACCAACATAAGTTCCCTGGTGTTTCCGTCAGTGCCAGTTTAAAACGCCATTATCCATACAACGAAGTACTGACCCATGTGATTGGCTACGTATCACGCATTAATGATCGCGATCTGGCTCGCCTGCAACGCGAAGGTAAAGAAGCACTCTATCAGGCAACACGGGATATCGGCAAACTGGGCATCGAACGTTATTACGAAGATATTCTGCACGGCGTTCCTGGCTATCAGGAAGTTGAGGTCAACAGTCGCGGCCGGGTTATCCGCACCCTGAAATATATTCCTCCGGTGCCGGGGAAAGATATTGTTTTAAACCTCGATATTGAGCTTCAGAAATATGTTACCCAATTATTAGATGGTCGAAGAGGGTCGGCTGTCGTGCTCGATCCCAAAGACAATGGGGTGTTAGCTATGGTATCAAGTCCTAGCTACGATCCTAACGCTTTCGTTCGCGGGATTTCGGGAAAAGATTACCGTGCTTTGCTGAACGACAAAAATCGTCCTCTGGTTAACCGTGCCACACTCGGCATCTATCCGCCCGCTTCTACCGTAAAACCACTGATCGCCGTTGCCGCACTGCAAGAAGGCGTAATCACGCCAAATACCACACGTAGCGATCCGGGTTACTGGCAGATTCCTAATTCGAAAACCCGCCCATTCCGTGACTGGTTGCGCTGGGGGCACGGCAAAGTCAACATCACCAAAGCAATAGAAGAGTCTGTCGATACTTTCTTCTATCAGGTTGCTTATGATCTGGGTATTGACCGCCTTTCAAGCTGGATGCAGAAGTTTGGTTATGGTGAATATACCGGCATCGACATATTTGAAGAGAGCAAAGCCAATATGCCAACCCGTGACTGGAAAATGGCCCGGCATAAAACCCCTTGGTATCAGGGTGACACCATCCCGGTCGGTATCGGCCAGGGCTACTGGACCGCCACACCGATGCAGATTGCTAAAGCCGTTTCGGTATTGGTTCATCGTGGTCAAGTGCTTGCGCCACATCTGTTGCGCGCAACCATCGACAACGGCGACCAGTTTGAAAATCAGGCTTTGGCGGAAGTAGAGACCTACCCACCAATCACTGGTGTTCCCGATAAATACTGGGATATCGCGATTAACGGTATGCATTTGGTTAACCACGGTACGCGCGGTACAGCGAGAAACGTATTTAAAGATCAGCCGTTTGACAGTGCTGGCAAATCAGGCAGCGCGCAGGTTTTTGGCCTCGCAGAAGATGAAGAATACAACGCTGACGAGCTAGCTGAGCACCTGCATGACCATGCATTATTTACCGGGTTCGCGCCAATCAAAGATCCACAGGTGATAGTATCTGTGGTACTGGAAAATGCTGGCGGTGGTTCAAGTCACGGGGCTCCCGTAGTTAAAGAAATTTTCTCCCGGGTCATTTTAGGTAAGCAGCCCGCAACAGAAGAGGCAGAAAAATAATGGAACTCGATCCCTCAACCGGCCGAAATCGGGCGATGTTTGAGCGCCTGCATATCGATTTACCACTGCTGATAGGCGTTTTGTTGGTGATGGCATTTGGCTTAGTCGTGATGTACAGCGCAAGTGGGCAAAATTTGGCGATGATGGATCGTCAGGGAATGCGTATGTTGCTCTCTCTTGGTGTGATGCTCTTTCTCGCGCAGCTTTCCCCACGGACGTACGAAACGCTGGCCCCGTTTCTGTTTTTCTGTGGCGTAGTATTACTGGTCGGAGTTCTACTTTTCGGTTCAACCTCCAAAGGCGCACAACGCTGGCTCGATCTTGGCTTCGTCCGTTTTCAGCCATCAGAACTGTTAAAACTGGCCGTGCCTCTGATGGTGGCCCGCTATATCGGTAAACACCCGCTACCGCCTTCGTTTAAGACGCTGTGCGTTGCATTGGTTATGGTGATCACCCCCACCATTTTAATCGCTAAACAACCCGATCTCGGCACTTCAATTCTGATTGCTGCATCGGGGATATTTGTCATTTTTCTTGCTGGCATTAGTTGGCGAATTATTATCGCTGCCGGATGTGCACTGGGAGGATTTATTCCCGTGCTATGGTTTTTCCTGATGCACGAGTATCAAAAAACCCGGGTTCGAACGCTGTTCAACCCGGAATCGGATCCGCTCGGGGCGGGTTACCACATTATTCAGAGTAAAATCGCGATTGGTTCCGGCGGTATTTCCGGCAAAGGCTGGCTACACGGAACCCAGTCGCAGCTGGAATTCCTTCCAGAGCGACATACCGATTTTATTTTTGCCGTTATCGCAGAAGAGTGGGGCCTGATTGGCATCATTGCCCTATTATCGCTCTATCTGTTTATTGTCGGTCGCGGACTCTACCTGGCCAGCAATGCACAAACAGCCTTTGGTAAGATGATGGCCGGTAGTATCGTACTCAGTTTCTTTGTTTACGTATTCGTGAATATTGGTATGGTAAGTGGAATTTTACCTGTTGTTGGCGTACCGTTGCCGTTAATCAGTTATGGTGGTACATCTATGGTGACGCTGATGGCCGGATTTGGCATTCTGATGTCTATTCATACTCACAGAAAAGCATTTTCAAAGGCAAACTAACTTCGATGAACACGAGTCACTTTCTTACTGTCACTTTTTCTGTTACTGCACTTTTGCTCGGCGGATGTGCCGAAAAAGGTCGTTACGATCTGAAAGACGATGTAGCACCGGACAAACCTCTGACGGTGGATCATATTGAAGATGCCCAGCCAAAATACGAACCTTACAGCCGGGGCGGAAATAAAGACTACACGCTACGCGGCAACCACTACCAGATTGTTAAGCAGACCAATGAGTTCAGTGAAGAAGGCATCGCCTCCTGGTATGGTAAAAAATTTCATGGTCATATGACTTCGAATGGTGAAATCTACGATATGTACTCAATGAGTGCGGCTCACAAGACCTTACCACTACCAAGTTATGTGAAAGTCACCAACCTGGATAATGGTAAAACCGCAGTGGTGCGGGTCAATGACCGAGGCCCATTTCATCCGGGGCGAATCATCGATTTAAGCTATGCCGCAGCCTACAAGCTTGGTGTAGTAAAAACCGGCACTGCCAGAGTTCGAATTAACGCTATTAATCCAGAAAAATCTACAACCGATATCATTAGTGATGAAAGCTATGTGATTCAGGTTTCAGCATCAAAATATCTCGACCGCACGCGAACTTTATCCGACTCTTTAAGTCAAAAATTATCGGTAACCAGCTTTGTTGATAGTCAGAGTGATAACCACAAACTATTGCTTGGGCCTTTTAATGGCTATCAACAGACCGAAAAAACGCTTGAGCAGGTAAAGCTTCTCGGCTACGACTCCGCTTTTATTAGAAAATATTCGGCGACTCAATAGCCTTGTTCACACAGAATGGATTCAACGCTACTTTCGTTATTAGTTTCTGATAAGATATACCCAACTTATTGTAAAAAACGCAGTAATTATGAAAAAAAATAAACTATTTACACCGCTAATTATTTCGTCTGTTGCTCTTTCTGCTTCAGTTTCTTATTCGGTATCTGCAGCTCCTGTCGTTGTCCCTGATGCACCACAGATTGCCGCTAAAGGCTATGTACTGATGGATTTCCATTCAGGAAAAGTGCTGGCAGAAAATGAGATGAATACTCGCCTTTCTCCGGCAAGTTTAACCAAAATGATGACCAGCTACGTCATTGGTCAGGAGCTTGCTCGGGGTAATATCTCGCTAGATGACGATGTCGTAATCAGTGAAAATGCTTGGGCGAAGAATTTCCCTGAATCATCGAAAATGTTTATCGAAGTCGGCACAACGGTGAAAGTTCGTGATCTGAACCAGGGCATTATCGTGCAGTCAGGCAATGACGCCTGTGTTGCGATGGCCGAACATGTTGCTGGTTCTGAAGATGCATTTGTTGATCTGATGAACGCCTGGGCAAACAGCATTGGCATGAGTAACACCCATTTTGCCAACGTTCACGGTCTGGATAATCCAAGCCTTTATTCAACACCATACGATATGGCTCTGCTTGGTAAAGCGCTGATTCGCGACGTACCCAACGAATATAAAATCTACTCACAGCAAAAATTCACCTATAACGGTATTACTCAGTACAACCGTAACGGCCTGTTATGGGATAAGAGTATGAACGTAGATGGTATCAAAACCGGCCATACCAGCAATGCAGGCTACAGCCTAGTTAGCTCAGCGACCGAAGGCAACATGCGTCTGGTTGCCGTGGTTATGGGCACCAAAGATGAAAATGCCCGTAAAGCTGAAAGCAAAAAGCTGCTTGGGTATGGGTTCCGTTTCTTCGAAACTGTCTCTCCACATAAAGCTGGTGAAACCTTTATCAGTGAACGAGTCTGGATGGGGAACAAAGATAGTGTCGCTCTTGGCGTAGATACCGATACCTATGTCACCCTACCACGTGGCCAGGCGAAAAGTCTGAAAGCCAGTTTCGTACTGGAAAAATCACTGGAAGCGCCGATTGCTAAAGGGACAGTTGTCGGTAAATTATATTATCAACTGGAAGGTCAGGATGTGGCTGAATACCCGCTTCTGGCACTGGAAGATGTAGAAAAAGGCAGTATTTTCAGCCAATTATGGGATTATCTACTACTTCTGTTTAAAGGTCTTTTTTAATCTTTTCTGACTTGTTGAAAAAAGCCACAGTTGTGGCTTTTTTTGTTTATCTTGAACTCGATCGCAGAAATCAGTAGTATTCCGTCCCATGTCGTTCGTCCCATGAGGAGTTTTTCCATGTTAACCATCAACTCAGACGCGAAGTTAAAAGATCTTCTCGAATTTCCTTGCCCTTTTACCTACAAGGTTATGGGACACGCTAAGCCAGAATTACCTGAACTGGTTCTGGAAGTGATTCAGCGCCATGCTCCCGGCGATTACAGCCCGGTGATCAAACCAAGCGCGAAAGGCAATTACCATTCAGTGTCGATTCGCATTACAGCAACCTCGATTGAGCAGGTGGAAACCCTGTATAAAGAGCTGGGTGATATCGAAATTGTACGTATGGTTCTGTAACAGAACTGACGCAATTCATACTTACGTCACAAAAATATTTTAAATATTAAAAAAATTTTGATAAGCAGCTTCGGCTGCTTTTCTTTTTATAACAACCAGTTACTCTTACTATTATCAAATGAGTAACAATTTTTTCCATTCAGGTTATAGTTCGTTGACCTAAAAAGGGTTTATAATCAAAAAACTTTACAATCCAGATGAGTTAAACGATGCCCCAAACCCTTGTTGTTAAACAGCTCGGCCAACGTGATTATCTCCCGGTATGGCAGGCAATGCATGATTTTACTGACTCACGCGATGAAACGACTCAGGACGAAGTCTGGTTAGTCGAACACAATCCGGTGTTTACTCAAGGACAGGCAGGCAAAGCAGAACACATTCTCAATCAGGGCGATATTCCGGTGGTACAGAGCGACCGCGGCGGTCAGGTCACTTACCACGGACCCGGCCAGTTGGTTGCCTATTTCTTGATTGACCTGCGACGTAAAAAACTCGGCGTTCGCGAGCTGGTCACCCATATAGAGAATATGGTGATCAACACCCTGAAACATTATCAGATTGAATCAGCAGCCCGCCCGGATGCACCCGGTGTCTACGTCGATAATAAAAAAATATGTTCACTGGGCTTGCGGATTCGCAAAGGCTGCTCCTTTCACGGCTTAGCATTAAACATCAATATGGACCTTTCCCCTTTCCTACGTATCAATCCCTGCGGTTATCAGGGCATGGAAATGGTTCAGGTCAGTCAGCTTGGCGGGCCTGATGAAGTCAGCCAAGTAGCCAAACAACTAGTAGAAGAGCTGGTGACATTACTGGACTACCAGCAAGTCATATTCCATACAGAAGCAATCGATCATGAGTAAACCTATTGAAATGGAAAAAGGCGTCAAATATCGTGACGCTGAAAAAATGGCATTAATTCCTGTTAAGAATATGCCAAGCGAACAAACCGAAGTGCTACGTAAGCCGGAATGGATGAAAATCAAATTGCCATCCGACAGCCACCGTATCCAAGAGATCAAAGGGGCAATGCGTAAGAATAACCTACACTCGGTATGTGAAGAAGCCTCCTGCCCGAACCTGGCCGAGTGTTTTAACCACGGTACGGCAACCTTTATGATTCTTGGCGCTATCTGTACCCGCCGTTGCCCGTTCTGCGATGTGGCTCATGGTCGCCCGTTAACGCCGGACGCAGAAGAGCCGCAGAAACTGGCACAGACAATTCGTGACATGAAGCTCAAATATGTGGTGATAACCTCTGTGGATCGCGATGATCTGCGTGACGGTGGTGCCCAGCACTTTGCCGACTGTAACCGCGAAATTCGCGCTCTCAATCCGGAGATTCGCATTGAGACTCTAGTACCGGATTTCCGTGGTCGCATGGAAACCGCACTGGAACTGCTGAATACCAATCCGCCGGATGTATTTAACCATAACCTGGAAACCGCTCCACGCCTGTACCGTAAGGCACGTCCAGGGGCAAACTACAAATGGTCACTTAACCTGCTGAAAAAATTCAAAGAGCAACATCCGGATGTTCCGACCAAGTCGGGCCTGATGATGGGTTTAGGTGAAACCAAAGAAGAGATCGTTGAAGTGCTTAAGGATCTACGTGAACACGGCGTTACCATGCTCACTCTGGGTCAGTATCTGGCACCGAGTCGCCACCACCTACCGGTAGAACGCTATGTTCCGCCAGAAGAGTTCGACGAACTGCGTGACATCGCACTGGAACTTGGGTTTACTCATGCCGCCTGTGGCCCGTTCGTCCGCTCCTCTTACCATGCGGATCTTCAGGCGAAAGGGATCGAAGTCAAATAATCCGCCAAAGATGAGAAACTAAGCCGATGGATCACCCCATCGGCTTTTTTGTCTTGTCCTGCCAGCCAGTTTAGGTCTACAGTTATAGGTAACTGAATGGCTATTTTCAATAAGGAATCCAATAAGATGAAACCTTGGCTCAATACCGCTCCACTGTTTGCTGCCCTGCTCCTGACGCTGAGCGCCTGTTCTTCCAATACCAAGCAGGATAACTATCGTGAGGCTTCATTTGAACTGTGCAACACTGAAGTTAAAATCTACTCGCTAAGCAATGATGGTCGAGTGGGAATCGTTTGTGCGGATGGATCTAAGTTTGCGCTAGAGTCCGAAGAGACGTTAGAAGTGATGCGCACCATCAATCTGGATTACTGTGATGGTGAAGGATTAGGTAAGTTCTCAGAAAGCGACAATTACTACCTGTTTAAATGCAAATCAGGAACGGCTATTAATCTGGCTAAATAGTAGAAATTTACTTAAAAAAGATCCCACTTTCTAATCTATGCTAGAAAAGTGGGATTTTTCTAATCAATCAAAACAAAATGCGATTAAGCGTAAACAGGTAGACGTTTACAGATTTCCAGCACTTTCGCTTTAGTTGCGTTGATAACCGCTTCATCTTTGGTGTTATCAAGCACATCGCACATCCAGTTTGCCAGCTCTTTCGCATCTTCAACAGTGAAGCCGCGACGAGTAATTGCCGGAGTACCTACACGGATACCTGAAGTCACGAATGGGCTTTGTGGATCGTTTGGTACCGAGTTTTTGTTAACGGTGATGTTCGCTGCGCCAAGAGCGGCATCCGCTTCTTTACCAGTGATACCTTTGTCGATCAGATCAACCAGGAACAGGTGGTTTTCAGTACCGTTAGAAACGATTTTATAACCGCGAGCCTGGAACTGAGCAGCCATCGCTTTCGCGTTTTCAACAACACGAGCCTGATAAGCTTTGAATTCAGGTTCCATTGCTTCTTTAAACGCAACAGCCTTAGCAGCGATAACATGCATCAGAGGGCCGCCCTGACCACCAGGGAATACCGCTGAGTTCAATTTCTTGTACATATCTTCGCCAGCGTTTGACAGAATCAGACCGCCGCGAGGACCAGCAAGAGTTTTGTGCGTAGTGGTAGTTACAACGTGCGCGTACGGTACCGGAGTCGGATAAACACCCGCAGCAACCAGACCGGCAACGTGTGCCATATCAACAAACAGGTACGCACCTACTTTGTCCGCGATTTCGCGCATACGAGCCCAGTCAACGATTTGTGAATAAGCAGAGAAACCACCAATGATCATCTTAGGTTTGTGTTCAACCGCTAGCGCTTCCATCTCGTCATAGTTGATTTGACCAGATTCATCGATACCGTAAGGAATCACATTGTAGTGTTTACCAGAGAAGTTTACTGGTGAACCGTGAGTCAGGTGACCACCGTGAGCCAGACTCATACCAAGTACAGTATCGCCAGGGTTAAGCAGTGCCATATACACAGCGCTGTTTGCCTGAGAACCAGAGTGAGGCTGAACGTTCGCGTATTCGCAACCAAATAGTTTACAAGCGCGTTCAATCGCAAGAGATTCGGCTTTATCAACGTACTCACAACCGCCATAATAGCGTTTGCCTGGGTAACCTTCTGCGTACTTGTTAGTTAGCTGAGAACCCTGCGCTTCCATTACACGTGGACTGGTGTAGTTTTCAGAAGCGATAAGTTCAATGTGCTCTTCTTGACGAAGAGTTTCTTCCTGGATAGCTGCGAACAGTTCCGCATCGTAATCAGCGATATTCATATCACGCTTAAGCATCAGTATCTCCTGCTTCAGATATAACTGAATTGTGGTTAAAACCCTGTCATGACGACAACGCAAACGTTTTCGTCACCTTAATGGCGCGTATTCTACATAAATTGATCTTCATCATAAAGACTAATTTACGTAAATAAACATGCAGTTTTTTCATAATCACTATGAATTGGATGATTATAGCAGTTTAGTGCCACAGACCAACTGTCAATTATCCCGCTTTACACTATGTACAGGGATTAATACAGCCAAATCAAACCAATTGCGTAATAGATCTATCTCACAAAAACAGTTTTCTTTACTATCGTAATTGGTTCTTTTAACGGTGTTGAAAACAAAATGGAAAAGCATTCACTTAAAGAAGATTTTATTGCCCTGCTCACCGGTACTTTTCTTGTGTCTCAAGGCGTGTTATTCCTCCACCAGGCTCATTTAATTACGGGTGGTACTGCTGGCCTAGCCCTGCTGCTTAATAAAATTTTTCCGGTTTCCTTTGGCTGGCTTTACTTCTTTGTCAATTTACCGTTCTACTTTATGGCATGGCACCGCTTTGGCCGGACGTTTGCACTCAATACCGCAGTAGCCTGCCTGAGCGTTTCGCTATTCAGCGATAACCTGCCTCGTTTTATCGAACTAGGCCATATTAACCAGCTATATAGTAGTGTGGCTGGCGGTGTACTGATGGGAATCGGCATGTTAATCCTCTTCCGTCACCGTGCCAGCCTAGGAGGATTTAACGTTTTGTGCCTGTTCATTCAGGATAAATGGGGCATTTCGGTGGGTAAAACTCAAATGGTACTGGATTCAGCTATCATTATGACCTCGCTGATTTATATGCCAGTTAAAGCGGTAATTATTTCAGTGTTTGGTGCTGTGATCTTAAATATTGTCCTAGCAATGAACCATAAACCGACTCGTTATACGGTACGTTACAACTAAGTTAGCATCGTTATTACGGGCTAAAAAGCGTCTATTTATTAGGCGCTTTTTCAATTAACTGCCTTGATCTCTCCTTAATCGAGCCATTAGATTATCAATTACTGACCGCTTTGCTGAAAAAGACACCATTCACGCTAAAATAGTAAGAAAAACACTTTACACCCGGTTCGAGTTTGTTATGATTCGACCCGCACTTTGTTGATGTGTTGGGAAAACATCGATTAAGATACTCACTAGAGTATAAAACCCCTGGAGGGGTTCCCGAGTGGCTAAAGGGAGCAGACTGTAAATCTGCCGGCTCCGCCTTCGATGGTTCGAATCCGTCCCCCTCCACCATTTTCTGCCTTAGTAAAGGCAACACTTGATTGATTGCGTTGGGAAAACATCAGTTAAGATACTCACTAGAGTATAAAACCCCTGGAGGGGTTCCCGAGTGGCTAAAGGGAGCAGACTGTAAATCTGCCGGCTCCGCCTTCGATGGTTCGAATCCGTCCCCCTCCACCATTTTCTGCCTTAGTAAAGGCAACACTTGATTGATTGCGTTGGGAAAACATCAGTTAAGATACTCATTCGAGTATAAACACCCCTGGAGGGGTTCCCGAGTGGCTAAAGGGAGCAGACTGTAAATCTGCCGGCTCCGCCTTCGATGGTTCGAATCCGTCCCCCTCCACCATATAAAAAAGCCTGCTCATTGAGCAGGCTTTTTTGTATCTAACCAGAAATAATATCCCCGAATGAAGAGCCCCAGATAAAAGGGCTCTGACAAACGTTAATTCAATAGAATCACTTTGGTTTCATAGGGACGAAGTAGTTGATTGGCACTTACCGACTGCTGTTGGCAATCTCTGTAGTTACCAATCAGGTAGTGTCCCGACTCCAGTTGTAACTCATCCGGTAATTCAATATTCACCCATTGTGGATAAAAGTTGCTGATACAGATAAGAGTTTGCTGATCATTCTGTCGTTGATAGGCGAAAACCGACGGATGCTCAGGCAACAGATCGACATAATCACCATCCGTGATCACTGGTACGTTTTTGCGCAGTTCAATCAGGCGCTGATAGAAATAGAACACTGAATCCTTATCATCTAACGCCTGCTCGGCATTCACCTTCTGATAGTTCGGTGCGATATCAATCCACGGCTGTTGCTGACTAAAACCAGCAAATTCTGCACTGTTCCACTGCATTGGCGTGCGTGAATTATCCCGTGATTTCTGCGCCAGAATAGCCATCATCTGGTCGTGGTCGGCTTTCTGTTGCTGCAACATAATCTGATACATGTTGGTACTTTCGACATCCCGGTACTGAGAGATGGAATGAAAGCCCGGATTGGTCATGCCGATCTCTTCTCCCTGATAAATATACGGAGTTCCCTGCATCATATGCAGCGCCGCCGCGAGCATTTTTGCTGATTCAACACGATACTCTCCATCACAGCCTAACCTGCTAACAATTCTTGGCTGATCATGGTTACACCAAAATAGCGCCCCCCATCCTTTGCCATTTAATCCGGTTTGCCAGTGATTAAAAATATGCTTTAACTGAAGAAAATCAAACGATGCCTTAGTCCATTTTTCTCCGTCCGGGTAATCAACTTTCAAATGATGAAAGTTAAACACCATCGACAGTTCCTTACCATCCAGGCGGGAATATTGCTGACAATGTTCCAGAGTGGTTGAAGACATTTCGCCCACGGTTACCGAACCGTATTGCTGGAACACATCGCGGCTGATTTCTTGCAGATATTCATGAACCCGTGGGCCGTCAGTATAAAAGCGACGACCATCCCCTTGCTCATCATTAGCGAAATCTTGTTGTTTGGAGATCAGATTAATCACATCTAGGCGGAAACCATCGACTCCTTTTTCCGCCCAGAATCCAATAATCTCTTTAACCGCCAGGCGAACCTGTGGGTTTTCCCAGTTAAGATCCGCCTGCTGCTTAGCAAACAGGTGCAAGTAATATTGGTTGGTGACCGGATCAAACTCCCAGGCACTGCCACCAAACTTAGACTGCCAGTTATTCGGCACTTCATCATCCACCGGATCTTTCCAAATATAGTAGTCGCGATAAGGACTTTCTTTATTCCCTAGTGCCGACTGGAACCAGGCATGCTCGGTAGAAGTGTGATTCACCACAATATCCATAATAATCCGGATATTTCTTTGGTGCGCTTCACTCAGTAACTGCTCAAAATCCTGCATGGTGCCAAAATCCGGATTGACCCCGTAGTAATCGGCAATATCGTAACCATTATCGACCATCGGCGACGGGTAGATCGGGGTTAACCAAATAGCATCAATGCCAAGGGTTTGTAGGTAATCCAGTTTAGATATAATTCCTTTTAAATCACCACTTCCCTTCGCACCACTGTCACAGAAACTTTTCGGATAAATCTGATAGATGGCGGCACTCTTCCACCACTGACCATCGTTGTTGTTGTTTTGCATTACTATAAACTCACTTACCAAAATTAAAATCAGTGGCGCCGCAGCACCACTGTCACCGAATCAGTTATGCACTGACGGGTTCCAACTCATTTTTTGCTTGCGCACGTTTATAGAAGAACAAAGTTAATGCTACCGGAATCGCAATCGCTGCCAGCATTGCGACCGCATAGATTCCCCAGAACTGAGGCTGAATCGAAAGAATCCCTGGCAAACCACCAACACCGATACCGTTAGCCATCACACCAGCGCTACCACAGATAGCCGCAGCAATCGCACTACCCGCCATCGCACTCAGCATCGGGAATTTATATTTCAGGTTGATACCGTACATGGCCGGTTCGGTAACGCCTAGATAAGCCGAAATAGCAGCCGGAACAGAAATATCACGTTCGCCATGTTTTCTGCTAATGATAATGATACCAACTACCGCTGAAGCCTGAGCGATGTTGGATAAAGCAATGAGAGGCCAGATTGGCGTTCCACCCAGTTCCTGCATCAGCTGTAAATCCACCGCGTTGGTAGTGTGATGAATACCGGTAATCACCAATGGCGCATATAGGAAGCCGAAAATCATCGCACCAACGATAGCAAAGTCGCCAGTCATTGCGGCCTTAGCAGCAAACGCAACACCATTACCCAGGGTGCGACCAAATGGGCCGATAAAGGCGTGAGCCAGAATCACCGACAGAATAATCGAAACAAAAGGCACTACCACCAGATAAAGATATGACGGAACAATACGTTTAAGATTGGTTTCAATCAGCGCCAGTGCCACACCCGCTAACATAGCCGGGATCACCTGAGCCTGATAACCCACTTTTTCAATCACAAACAGACCAAAATCCCACACCTGAGGAATTTCTTTACCAATCAGATAAGCGTTCATCAACTGAGGTGAAACCAAGGTAACCCCCAGGGTAATCCCGAGAATCGGAGTGCCGCCGAGTTTTTTCACCGTCGACCAGCACACTCCCACAGGCAGGAAGAAGAAAATCGCTTCACCAATCAGCCATAGAAAGGAATGAACCGTTGCCCAGAACTGGCTGATTTCGACCAACGTCTTGCCGTCGAACATGCGAATATCGCCGATCACATTACGGAACCCCAGAATCAAACCACCGGTAATAATGGCAGGCAGCAGAGGGACAAAGATTTCAGCAAGATGGGAAATCCCCCGCTCTAGAATATTCATGTTCTGGCGTGCCGCCACTTTGGCATCATCTTTACTTGCCGCATCTTTGCCGGAAAGCTCAATTAACACGGCATACACTTCGTCAACTTCGGTGCCGATCACTACCTGGAACTGCCCGGCGTTGGTAAAACACCCTTTTACCATTGCTAATGCTTCCAGAGCTTTAACATCCGCTTTTTCGGTTTCGTTCAATACGAAGCGCAGACGGGTTAAGCAATGCGACACACTGGCGATATTCTCTTTACCACCTACCAGTTCGATAAGACGAGCCACATCTTGTCTGACAATTTTGGCCATATTTTATACCTTTGCTTGGACTATTGTTTATTTTACACAGTGGGAACATTCCCACCAACAAGCAAAATGGTGACACAACGAGCTTAAAATAAAAATGGGAACAGTCCCATTAATTGAATAAGATCACACGCATTTTAAAATTATTGAGGAAAATCAAATGGTTATTTTTACAATGGCGACTGGGTAAGATGAACGCAACTTTCATCACCATTAAGCTGACAAATCAGTAGGTTAGCGGCTTTCTGCCCCGCTTGTACGTAACCGGGATCAATGCTGTATACCTTGGGAAACAGAAAAGATAACATCTCGCTGCCTCCGACCCCGGTGACCACAATATCGTCACGCGAGCGTTCCTGCAGCCGCTTAATCACGCCAAGCGCTAAGGTATCACTGGCACAGACGATCGCCTGAGTGTCATCGGCAAGCACTTCATCGACCAACCGATAAGCGCTGTCGTGATGCAAACGGCCAGTCCGATAATTAGCCTGGCAACCTTGTTTCTCACACCACTCCAGATAGGAGTCTAAACGTAGGCTCCCGGTGGTTTTATCGCTGCGATCCACGCCAATATAGGCGATATTCTGCAGCTTCTGAGCAGACAGATAAGCGAGTGCTTTCTGAATCACACCATGGTTATCGTAATTGATGGAAGAAATAGATTCAGTATCCATAGCAATGACGACCGCGCGTGATCCCCACTGTGCCAAAGGCTCAAGATCCAGCTCGGTAAAACCGAATACAATCACCCCATCCACATTGCGTTTATACAACACTTCAAGATGCTCGTTGGTTTTTTGCCGATCAAACTGGCTTTCCATGATCACCGCATCATAACCCTGTTGATACAGGGTTTGCAGCATACTGCCAACGGCGCGACTTTCGGAGGGAGAGTCAAGACGGGAAAGGATCACCCCGATCACTTTCTGGCTACCGCCACGCATCGACTGCGCCGATTTAGACGGTACATAGTCGTTATCGCTGATCACCTGCTCCACTTTAGCTCGTGTTTCAGGCTTCACTTTTGGATGATTGGTCAGAACCCGTGAAACGGTAGACTTACCCACACCTGCCAGTCGTGCAATATCCAGAATAGTGAGTTTCTTGCTCATATTGATGTAATAAACCGCTTAACGTTGAGCCAGAAATGCCGGAACATCGGCAATACTATCCAACACCACATCGGCCAAAGCCTCGCCCTGTTCGGTCACAGGCTTGCCAGTGCGGACTAAAATTTTCGTACCGACATTGGCTGCCTGAGCGGCCATCATATCTTCGGCTTTATCACCAACCATCACCGATTTCTCCATATCGATTTTGAGAAAATCGCGGGCAGAGATAAACATTCCAGGCTGCGGCTTACGGCAGTCACAATTTTGCTTATATTCTGCCACGCTAGCTTCGGGGTGATGCGGACAATAATAGAAGCCGTCAAACTCAACGCCATTATCTTCGAAGTTCCAGTCCATCCACTGGGTCAGACTGAGAAAGCGGTCTTCGCTGAACATTCCACGGGCAATACCGGACTGATTGGTGACTAAAACCAACAGATAGCCCATTTTTTGCAATTCTCGGGCGGCTTCAAAGACCCCATCGATAAACTCAAAATCATGCTCGTCATGGACGTATCCGTGATCAACATTAATCACGCCGTCGCGGTCTAGAAATACGGCAGGTTTCACGGTTTAAGCTCCCTTATCATATTGAATTCAGACAGCAATACTGCCGTTTCAGACACCAAAGTATACAGGCTTTATTTCTTTCATCACTATCTAATTACAAAAGGTTACAGTCAAAAAGCAACTTTAGACGTCTAGACGTTTATATTTCTATTGACTCAAAATCAATTTAACAATAGCATCCTCTGCAATAGAGACAGATTAATAAAATATTCCTCTGTCGACGAAATACCTCCTTCGTATAGGTTTTACATGATTAAGCTTAAACAGATCAATAAAGTGTTTCAGCAGGGCAATAAGGAAATCATTGCGCTGAAAAACATCGATTTAAGCATCGAACAAGGGACTATTTTTGGTGTAATCGGCTCATCCGGCGCAGGGAAAAGTACCCTGATCCGGTGTGTAAACATGCTTGAAGCGCCTACCACTGGCGCAGTAATTGTCGATGGTGTGGACTTAACTCAACTAAGTTCACAACAACTGACCAAAGCACGACAAAATATTGGCATGATTTTCCAGCATTTTAATCTGCTCGCGTCACGTACCGTATTTGATAATGTTGCGCTGCCACTGGAATTTGCCGGCAAAGAAAAAAACGCAATTAGAGCTAAAGTGACACAGTTACTGGAACTGGTTGGTTTAAGTGACAAAACTCAGGCCTACCCGGCCAATCTGAGTGGCGGCCAGAAGCAGCGTGTTGCGATTGCCCGTGCTCTGGCTTGCGACCCGAAAGTGCTGCTTTGTGATGAAGCTACCAGCGCACTCGATCCGGCCACCACCCACTCTATTCTGGCGTTACTTAAATCGATTAACCGCGAACTGGGCCTGACTATTTTGCTGATCACTCATGAGATGGATGTGGTGAAAAGCATCTGTGACAAAGTTGCTATCATCGGCGGTGGTGAGCTGGTTGAACAGGGTACCGTGGGTGAGATCTTTGCCCATCCGAAAACGGAACTGGCGCATAAGTTTATCCGCTCAACGGTTGATTTGTCGATCCCGGATGATATCGCTCAACGTTTGGTTTCCGCGCCACAATCGAATCATTTCCCATTGATTCGCCTGGAATTTACCGGTGCAACTGTTGATGCGCCGCTGGTTTCACAGATTTCTCGCCATTTTACAGTTGATGTCAATATTCTCAGCTCCGACATTGATTACGCAGGCGGGGTTAAGTTCGGCATGTTGACCGCAGAACTGATTGGCGATAGCAGTCAAACAGAGCAGGCGATCGATTATCTTCGCCAACATCAGGTCAATGTAGAGGTGCTCGGTTATGTCAATTGATACCATTTTTGCCTGGATTAACCAAAACGGCGCACTGATCGCCGGGGCAACCTGGCAAACGCTGTATATGGTGGCGGTCTCAGGGCTAGTCGGCTTTGCTATCGGCATTCCGCTTGGGGTTGTCCTGCACACTAGTAAAGAAGGCGGCCTACTGGCTAACCCTCGCCTGAATCAAATTTTAGGCGCAGTGATTAACGTTGGCCGTTCAGTACCTTTCTTGGTTCTAATGGTGGCAATTATTCCTCTGACTAAGTTAGTGGTTGGCACTTTTATCGGCACCACTGCGGCCATCGTTCCGCTGACTATCGGCGCGATTCCGTTTGTCGCTCGTTTAATTGAAGGTGCCCTACTGGAAGTACCGGCAGGACTGGTTGAAGCAGCACTAGCGATGGGCGCCAAACCACGACAGATAATCCTAAAAGTACTGCTTCCTGAAGCATTGCCGACCATCTTGAATTCAGTCACTATCACCTTGGTTACGCTAGTGAGCTATTCAGCGATGGCCGGAACGGTAGGTGGTGGCGGTTTAGGTGATGTAGCGATTCGCTACGGCTTCTATCGCTATGATATGAACGTAATGATCGTCACCGTCATCATGCTAATCATCCTGGTTCAGATTATACAAAGCGTCGGCGATTTTATTGTTCGCCGCGTCGATCACAGATAACACAATAATAATTTTTTGGAGAAGAGAGAATGAAATTTAATTTGAAACAATTACTTGCTGTGGCAACAGCGGCAACCACCCTAATTCTGGCCGGTTGCGGTGAAGATACGGCAAAAACCAACAGCATCAAACTTGGCGTAATGGCAGGTGCTGAAGCTCAGGTAGCGGAAGTCGCTAAACAAGTCGCTAAAGAGAAGTACAACCTAGATGTTGAACTGGTAACCTTTACTGACTACGTAACACCAAACGCAGCTCTGGATGATGGTTCCGTTGATATCAACGCATTCCAGCACAAACCTTATCTGGATCAGCAGATTGCTGATCGTCAGTACAAACTGGCTATCGCAGGCAATACTTTTGTCTATCCGATTGCAGCTTACTCAAACAAGATCAAATCAGTTGATGAGTTAGCTGAAGGTGATCGTATTGCTGTACCAAACGATCCAACTAACCTGGGCCGTTCTCTGTTGCTACTCGAAGCGCAAGGCATTATTACTCTGAAAGAGAATGTCGGCCTGCAAGCAACCGTACGTGATGTTGTAGCTAATCCGAAAAATATCGACATTGTGGAACTGGAAGCTGCACAACTGCCACGCTCTCTAGATGACGTAACTCTGGCTATCATCAATAACACTTTTGCTTCTCAACTGGATTTAACTCCACAAAAAGACGGTATCTTTGTTGAAGATAAAGAATCGCCATACGTGAACCTGATTGTGGCGCGTGAAAATAACGTGAACAGCGAAAACGTACAGAATTTCGTAAAAGCCTATCAAACCGAAGCGGTTTACGAGAAAGCACAAGAGATCTTTAAAGGTGGCGTCGTTAAGGGTTGGTAATCAATCCTTAGCATTCACCAATTAAGCGCACACTCTAGAGTGTGCGTTTTTGTTTTAATTCCATATAAGCCTTCCCTCTTCTCACTGTTTATTTAATGTTTTTTGCATCCGTTTGCCTTAAAGCGATAATATAGAGCCCCTTTTACTCATAAAGATCTCATTATGTCAGATGAAGAACTAGCACTCGAGTGGATGCGCCAGCGCGCTCGTAAAATTGATCCATACATTGAAGATCCATCATTTGATGAATGTGCCGAGTTGATTGAGCCTGCTTTTCAAAAGGGAAAAAGCATCGCTCAGCTAAAACATCTGCTGGGCGAAGCCGATCGCAGAGCCGGAGCGGCAGAACGCAAACATGCCGCCTTAAAGTATGCAAAAGAAAAGAGCCCGAACGCGGGCCAAATTCTGCGCCTACAAAGTAAACTTCAGCAAGTTCAACTGGCGTTGAAATTGGCCACTGGTGATAACAATATGACCATATCCCAGTTCTGTTCAGAATATGGCGTAAGTAAAAGAGACGGCAATACAGCGTGGCATGAAGAACTGCTTAAACAAGGTAAAAAGAAGTAGCGTCTGGATTGACGACTAAACTCCTACTTAAGATGATCCCAGGAGATATTCGACACAATCCGGCAGTGGTCGCATTTAAAATGGAAAATATCATGCTCCGGTTGGTCGAGCCGCCATTCACCACCACATCTGGGGCATAAACGCGCTTGCTCTTCATCCAAGCTATGCCCGCCAACCCGGTACTGATAGTAGTAGGTGGGTATCTTAGTGATATATTCCAGACGGCCACGCAAATCCCAACCACGGCGGAATAGGTCGCTATGTGCATCGGTGATTTCATGCAGCGCCGCAAACTCAGCTTTACAGGCACCTGCCATTTGCAGTTCATCGCAGGCCTGCCACTCGGTCTGCCACTTAATCAACGCTTTATGATCACCGTTTAAAGTTGGTGGATTACGATACAAAGGGATTGGCTGGAAAGTATCGCCACTACGCAATGGCGAACAGCTATGCACATAAGTGGTATACAGAATCTGCCATGATGGCTGACAATCCTGCGCCGTCTCTTCTGAATTAAGATCGCGGCCCAACAGCTTCACTTTTGGCCCCACCAACGAGGCATCACTTAAACGGTTTAAACAGGCCTTCACATAGTCCGAGTGATATTTAGGATGCAGGCTGTCTTTTTCCGCGCATACTGCACGAACAAAAAACTCCGCATCACCCATAATAATCGGGAACTCACGCCCCAGAATCTGACCGTTATAACGTAGCGCTTCAATCAGCCCGTTAATCGCTTTGTCCACAGCAGTGAGCGTGGTGTTGTCAAAACATTCAAATTGTAATTCGACCAGATACATGGCTTATATTTCAACCTCAAGCGCATCAAGAAAATCAGTCAGGCTGTTCGCCAGAATATCCCGTTTATCGGTGCCTAAACGCTCAAGAATCACCTGCCCGGTTATATTACAGATCGAAATAACATCCAATTCCGCATCGGTTGCAGCAATAAACACCGTTGGCTTGAGCTTTAAACGGCGCTGAGTGACCAGATGACCGAGAATATTCTCCTGTAGACGCTTGAAGTCCTCATCATTCCACACCTGAAGCAACGTCAGCGAATTGCCCTGCCAACTTAAATCCATATCCGCACTATAATGGCTACCATAAAACGCTTTGATATCTTCATGCAATACCAACTCAATAGCCTGTTCTACATTAGAAAAATCCGCAGGTTGCTCCCGTTCCACCATCTGCCATTCAACGCCAATATCACGGTGAGACTGAATACAAGGCGAATCCAGCTCAGCCAGTTCTTCGCTGACAGGAAGGCGCTGAAAAGCCTGTTGGTGAGCTGCACAATAACGCTGATTAAGCTGCTGCAGTGAAAACTGTACCGATGGTTCCATGAATACTCCAAAATAGTCGTCCCGTTAATGACACGAGCAATGGGATTGCGTAAAATTCCGCTATTCTAAACGAAATCAATCACGATTATGAGCAATTATTCCGACGCCAAAGAACTTGCGGGCCTGACTCTGGGTAAAGAAGTCAGCTACTCCTCTCAATATGATGCCAGCCTGCTGCAGCGGGTCCCCAGAAGTCTGAACCGAGATGATCTTGCACTAGGCAACAGCTTACCATTTAAAGGTTGTGACGTGTGGACTCTGTATGAACTATCCTGGTTGAACAGCAAAGGGCTGCCACAGGTAGCGATCGGCTACGCCACCATTCCCGCTACCAGCCCGAATTTAATCGAGTCAAAATCGTTTAAGCTCTATCTCAACAGCTTTAATCAGTCGAAGTTTACCACTTGGGATGAAGTACAAGCCCGCTTGGTTGAAGATTTATCGAACTGTGCCGGAGAATCGGTTCAGGTCGATCTGAAACCGGTCGACAGCTTCGCCCATCAGCGCATTGGTGCGATGGAAGGTATCTGCATCGACGATCAGGATATTGAAGTCGACAATTACCAGTTTGACCCAAGTCTGCTCAAAAACGCCACTTCAGATGAAGAAGTGGAAGAAACCGTGCACAGCCACTTACTGAAATCGAACTGTCTGATCACCAACCAGCCAGACTGGGGCAGTGTCGAAATTCACTATCGCGGTAACAAAATCAGCCATGAGGCACTGCTACGCTATATCGTTTCATTCCGCGAACATAATGAATTCCACGAACAGTGTGTGGAACGGATTTTTATCGATATTCAGCGCTACTGTCACCCAGACAGCCTTTCAGTTTACGCTCGTTATACCCGTCGCGGCGGCCTGGATATTAACCCTTACCGTTCTTCTGAAGGCTCATCACCGGCCAATCTGGCACGAATGGCCCGCCAGTAACCTAAAAGATGAATTCGAGCATAATGAACCCACGCTGGTTAAACCGATTATTGACGTTTCTTGTACTGTTACTGTTCGCGGTGACCAGCATAGTAAATGCGCAGGAGTCCAGTTCACCGACGTTGAACGAAGCACAGATACTGCTGGATATTTCACCCAAGCAGGCGCAAGTGCTGGCCAGCGAGTATCTGCAAAAACGGCAAATTGTCGGCACAGTAAAGAAAAGCCCTTCTGCACTGAATGGTGATGCAAACGAAAATCAGATTCGCACACCCAGCTCCAGCATAGAAGCCTATACCGTGCTGGCACAGGCTGCCTGGAAACTCGGTCAGCAAGAAGCCGCCCGGCTTAATCTGGAACAGGCAAAAACCATTAGTCGTGAATACCAGCTTCCTTATAAGGAGCTGGAACTAAGGCTGTTGGACATTCATTTTCAATGGCTTGACTCCCATGATGCCAAACGGGCAATCGAGCGCTTAGCCCATCTGAAAGCACTGATTGATAAGACTGAGCACGCCAAAGTGATTACCGAACGCATCAGCTACCAGGCGACCATGATGCAGGGCGAAATTGCTTCCAGTGCCAATCGGATGAATCAGGCTCAGGACTTTTTCGCACAGGCGAAAAATTACGCTGAACTACAAAGCTCTGATCGCCGCCTGATCGATTACCATATTGCCGTTGGACAGCATTTCCTTAACCACGAACGATACAACCTCGCGCTATCGGAGCTACTAATTGCCTACTGGAGCGCGGTGGATCGTAATGCCAGCGCGCAACTGGCGAAAGCCAACACGTTGCTGGCTCAGGTATTTTATGAGCGTAAAGTTTACGACCGGGCCTTAATTTATTTAGGTCAGGCGGCTGATTTTTACGGGAATTACCAGGATGTGCCGGTACTGGCCCAGGTGCTAAAATTAATGGGCGACACCTATTACCAGCAAGGTCGCTTTAATCTGGCTCTGGTGCACTACCTGAATGTACTTGATCACGAAAAAACCAACCACTTGATCAGCCAGTACATAGATATTCGCATTAAATTGGCGGAAACCTACTACCAGCTCGATAACTACCCACTGGCACAACAATATCTGCAAAGTGCGATCAACTTACTGGATCAGCAGGATATCGCCCCATTACGTGCCCAGGCCAGTTTATTGGAAACCGGCTTAGCCTATCAGCAAGGCAGCCTTTCATTAGCCAAAAAACTCGGTCTGGCTACTTTGGCACTCGCCCAGGCCACTAAGCAACTGGATCTTGAGCTGGCTACCTTCAAACTGCTGTCACAGATCAGCGAGCGCCAAGGAAATATTCTTCAGGCATTAAGCTACGCCAGACAATATGACCATCTCAGTCAACTTAATCAGGTAAAACTGAACCAAATCAGCGAAGATGCTTTCCGCCAGCAAAAAGAGTTTGTCGAACAAACTCTGCATTTGGTGGGCCAAGAACAAAAACTTAAAAACTTAGAGACTAACTACTCAGCACTGGAAAAAATCGCTTTTGGCTTATTTATTATCGCTTTTCTGTTCTTTCTGGTCGTGCTGCGCCGTGGGCTAATCATTCACCGTCAGGAAGAGGAAATTGACCAGATTAATGGCCGATTGTTTACTCACTCGCGCTCCAATTTAAGTAATCTCAGGATGCTGAATGCCAACCTCCCCTCCTCATTGCGCAAAAGTAGCCGCACGTATGAGCAGTGGCATATTGGAGAACTGATCCATGAACCACTAAGCGATCGTCTGCGCTTTGCCATGATCGATGTACCATTCCTGCGTAATATGTATCTGCAATACGGTTACACTGCAGGGTTGGAGCTGGAACGTGCTTTTGGCAACTTCTTAAAAGAGAAGCTGGGGGAAAACACGCGACTGTTTCACTTTACCGATGCCAATCTCCTTTATGTGGAAAAAAACCAGGATCGCGATGCACCACCACAAGAACTATTTGATCAAATCAAAAGCTGGATTGATGAATTTCAGCCTTCACGCGATTTAAATCGCATCATTCGCATGGGTATTGCCGACTACCCTTTCTTGCCACGGGCATATACGGCAATTAATGAGAAAGAGCTACTGGATATTCTGCTGATGGCCACTGAAACTTCTCGTGAGCTGAGCATTAACGAACGTGACAGTCACTGGGTATACCTCAAAGCGATAGACAACGCGCCAGCGGCCAGTTTTGTATCCAACAACGTGCGTAAAGCTTGTCGTCAGGCGATCAATCAGGGAATTGTTAAGGTTCATTCTTCTTGTCAGAATGAGGAGAACATCAAAGAATTGCTAAAAGATGATTAAAAATAAAGTTACCACGTGACGTCAGCATTTTATTTGTTATTATCGATAAACTAATAAATAAGGTTATTTCTTTTCCATAATCGTAATCATCTGGTTGTATATGGGCGTATCTGAACATAATATTGATGGTGAATTGCTTGCGCTGAAGGTTCAGCTCGAGAAGCTGAATTTGACACAAAGGGATTCATCGTTCAGATTTACCAGAGAACAACGAATCCTCAAGCGGCTTGTAAGTTCACTAACATCAGCTTGCCAAACGGAAAACCTCAGTTTGAATAAAAAACTTATAGAACTGAGAAAAGCGTTGGAAAACAATACAATAATTAGCGAGTTGATACCAAAACTTGCTCTTATGGAGCGAGAATTAAAACAACAGACGTTGACTATGGAAAAACAAAATACAAACCTTGACCACCAGATCCGACATGGTGGGGAAACACTATTGCGTGTTCCCGGGTTACCGAGCAAACTTAAACGCGAGCTACGCGATCTGCTCAGTTATTCCGGAGCAACAACCCAACCTAAAGCAGAGCAAGCACTGAAACTGCTGGATCTCTATGAGCGCTCGGTAAAAATCATTACCAGCAATCCCGATCTCGCAGTTAACGATATTGAACGTGCAGCCGAAAAAGAGCTGTTATTGCGCCTTTGCGAAGAACTGCAGGTACTGATTTCTGAGTTGGATTTTGACGGTGAAGCCGGAGACCGACTACTCGATATACGGGCAAAACTATTGGTCGGTGTTACCAATAATCATCTGCTGGAACTCACTTTAGACGTATTACGCCTGGTGATTGATGGCACTAAACATGAACGTAAAGCCTCCGAAAAATTTCTTGAACAGCTGAATACCTCGCTTGCGACACACTTAAAAAGTACCGCGCAAAATGTCGAACAGAGCCACAATTACTTTATTCACCGCCAAGAGATGAATCTTGAGCTTAACCAGTTGGTAGGCAAAAGTCAGGCAGGATTACGTGACGCTCAGGACATTAATCAGGTCCGTAGCTCACTTAACCCGATGCTCAGCCAATTACAATCATTAACTGAACGTTTAATGCATGCAGAAAAGCGTGAACAAGCGTTAATCGAGCATATGGAATTTACCCATAACCAGATGGAAGCACTGCAGGAAACGGCCTTAGATTATCGCCGGCGCCTGGATGAACAAACGGAACGAATGCATCAGGATCCACTAACTGGTGTTTATAACCGTGCAGCTTTTCATGAACGTCTGGAACTTGAGTATCATCGCTGGATTAAATCACAGCATGAATTGCGTATTATCTTATTTGATATCGATAACTTCCGGAATATCAATGAAAAATTTGGCTATTCAGCTGGTGATAAAGCCCTGAAAATCATCGCCCGCACTCTGAATAAGGAGATGTCAGGTAACGAAACGATTGCTCGTTTTGCTGGAGAGGAGTTTATTGTAATTATGCCAGAGCATAATTCTGAAGAAATTTATAAGCAGATTCAGCGGGTACAGTACACTATCAAGAGTCTGCCATTTAAATTTAAGCAGGAAAGCCTGACCATTACCCTAAGTGCTGCCAGTGTCGCTTTCAGAGAAAATGACACACCGGAAGAGATTATGGATCGTATCTACCGGGCAATGTCAGAAACCAAAAAGCAAGGCGTTAATACCATCAACTGGAAATAACCGCACCATTCTCAATAATATTTCACTTTCAAGTTACGCCACCTCTAAAGCGTAACTTCAGCCGAGTGTTAATATCGCAACACATCCCTTCCGAATAAAAGCAAATTGCTACAATAAAATCAGTATGTTAATTTGGTTAAGAACAATAAACACAATAACCTCTGGATGAGGAGGAACCCATGCACTCTATTATCAGTCCGACCGGAAGTATGAATCTTCTGTCTCAACTTGAAGTTGAACGCCTGACTAAAACCGCCTCCAGCGGTGATCTCTATCAGTTATACCGAAATTGTACGTTAGCAGTACTTAACTCGGGGGCTCATACCGATAACTCAAAAGAGCTGTTGGATAAGTACAAAAGCTTTGACGTCAACGTACTGCGTAAAGAACGCGGCATAAAACTCGAACTGACTAACCCGCCGGAAGATGCTTTTGTTGATGGTGAAATCATTAAAGGCATTCAGGAACTGCTTTCTTCCGTGTTGCGTGACATTGTTTACGTCAACATGCATATTGCGGATAATCAGCGCCTTAATCTGACTGATTCGGCGCATATCACCAACCTGGTCTTTTCTATTCTGCGGAACTCAGGGGTACTGATTCCGGGGCAAACGCCAAATTTGGTGGTGTGCTGGGGCGGTCACTCAATTAATCCGGTCGAATACCAGTATACCCGAGAAGTAGGCCATGAACTGGGGCTCAGAGAACTCAACGTGTGTACCGGTTGCGGGCCGGGAGCCATGGAAGGGCCGATGAAAGGCGCCGCGATTGGTCATGCCAAGCAGCGCTCAAAGTCGGCACGCTACGTTGGTTTAACTGAACCTTCGATTATTGCCGCTGAGCCACCAAACCCAATCGTCAACGAACTGATCATTATGCCGGACATTGAAAAGCGTCTGGAGGCATTTCTCCGCCTTGGCCACGGCTTTGTTATTTTCCCAGGTGGGCCAGGAACGGCAGAAGAGCTGCTCTATATTCTCGGTATCATGATGCATCCGGACAATGCTAATCAACCGATTCCAATTGTGCTTACAGGCCCCAAACAGAGTGAGGATTACTTCATCTCGATTGATCGCTTTATCTGTGACACGCTGGGTGAGAAAGCGCGTAAATTCTATAAGATCATTATTGATAATCCGGCAGCCGTAGCGCGACTTATGTCGGAAGCGATGCCGCTAATTCGCGAATATCGCAAACAAGAAGGTGATGCTTATAGCTTTAACTGGCTATTGAAAATTGATAAGCAGTTCCAGATGCCATTTGAACCGAATCATCAAAATATGGCCTCACTCGATCTGCACCATAATCAACCGGTCGAAGCCCTGGCTTCCAATCTGCGCCGCGCCTTTTCCGGGATTGTGGCCGGTAACGTCAAAGCGGAAGGTATTCAGGAAATTGAAAAACATGGCCCGTTTATTCTCGATGGCGATAAATCTCTGATGGAAAAAATGGACAAACTCCTCAATGACTTTGTCGCGCAACACCGAATGAAGCTACCGGGCGGTCAAGAGTATGTACCTTGCTACCGGATAAGCGAAGGTCAAGAGGTTAAACACAACTAAGGGATGTTAAATCTAGTTGAATTGATTACAATAAGGGCACAGTTCCCTTATTGTAATTGCTATGTCTTCTATCCATCTTGTTATTATTGATGCCCTTAATCTGATTCGCCGCGTTCATTCCGCCCAACCTGACATCAACGATATTCAGCGCACGATAGAAACAACAACCAAGACACTGCATAGGGTTATTCAGGAAGCTCAACCCACTCACATTATTGCGGTGTTTGATCATCATCTCGATGACCGGGGCTGGCGCGCCAAAATACTCCCCACTTACAAACAAGGCCGTAAACCGATGCCGGAAGTTCTACGCGAGAATCTGGATAATATTCAGCAGGCTTGGTGGGAACTGGGGATTGATTCACTGCTATCCGAAGGAGATGAAGCGGATGATTTGGTCGCAACACTAGCGGTAAAAGTGGCTTCACACAATGAGAAAGTTACGATTATTTCCACCGATAAAGGCTACTGTCAGTTGCTGTCTCCTACTCTGCAAATCCGTGATTATTTCCAACATCGCTGGTTAGATGCACCGTTTGTCGCTAAAGAATTTGGCGTTCAGCCACAACAGCTGGCTGATTATTGGGGACTGACCGGGATAAGCTCCAGTCAGGTCACTGGTGTTCCGGGAATTGGGCCGAAAGCCGCTAAAGAGATATTGAATCAGTTCACCACCATAGAAGAAGCTTATACCAGCGTTCAACTGGCAGACAAGTACCGGAAGAAACTGGATGAGCATATAGAAACAGCGCGACTCTGCCGCCAGGTCGCGCAATTAAAAACCGATATTGAACTGGGCTTCAATCTACAAGATATCCGCTTTCAGCAAGCCACCAGCTAGTTGAGCACCGATTAATGCGGTGAGATATTCGACAGTACCTGAACGTGGACGGTAATCTCTTCCCGATCATGGTACAGGTGCTTAGCCTGCAGCTTAAATTTCACATGATGTTGTTTAAGAAACAGTTTGAGGTTTTCAATATCCTGCCACACTTCTTCAAAACGCCCCTTCATCGGTAACTTAAGATTGAAGATCGCTTCTTTGGCCCATCCGGCAATCAGCCATTCACCCATCAACTGAGCAACCCGTGCCGGTTTTTCAATCATGTCACACACTAACCATGTAACATTCTTACGCGGTGGCTCAAATTTAAAACCATCGACCTGATGATGTTTCACCTGTCCGGTCTCCATCAGGCTATCTGCCATCATACCGTTATCAATCGCATGAACAAACATAGAACGTTTAACCAGCTGATAAGTCCAACCGCCAGGGCAGGCACCTAAATCCACCGCCCACATTCCAGAAGCTAACCGTTCATCCCACTCTTGTTTAGGAATAAACACATGAAAAGCTTCTTCCAGTTTCAGGGTTGAACGACTTGGCGCATCGGCGGGGAATTTCAAACGCGGAATCCCCATGTAGAAAGGCGAGTTATTGTTACTCAGTGAATAGCCGATATAACAGTGGCCCGGTTTGATAAAACAAACATGCAATACCGGCTTTCTGCTATTTTCCTGCTTAAACAGCAGCCCTTTGCCACGCATGGCCTGGCGCAGTGGCACAGTAAATTTACGACAGAACTTAAGCAGCTCTTTCGCTTCCTGGTTATCCGGGGTTTCTACCCGCAGATCGCCACAGCAAGGAAATGCTTCATTCTCGGCCAGACTATCCAGAATTGGTGAGATACGGTCATCTTTCGGCAATTCGCTGCATTCGCCAGCAACAGCAAACATCTGCCGGGCAAATATCAGGGCGGAGAAATCAATGTCCTTGACCAGTTTTTCTGCATCGCCGGACTGATAACATTCAAACAAAACATAACCGCTGTTTTTTACCACGCGAGGAAAACCATAAACTTCTAATTGCGTTGCTTTTTCCTGGATTTCATTAGCACAATCATTTTCAAATCCAGCCCGGCAATAGAGCATCAACTGTTTCACGAATTTACCTCATCTAGTTTCGTCGTCCCAACTGCTAATATTCCCCAACCGAAAATAAACAGCAAACCACCAAAAGGCGTAATCGGGCCAAACCATTTAATACCTGTCAGCGCCAGCGCATAAAGGCTACCACTAAAACAAAGGATGCCGATGATAAAGCAAACGGCCGCCCGATAGAAATATTTTTGTGCCACTATCGCACGGGTGTGACGAATCAGAATACCGCAGGTCAGCAGAGCCAGGACGTGAATAAACTGATAGTGCACGCCGGTGTTAAACACTTCCACCAGATAAGGTGGTAACTGACTTTTTAAACTATGTGCAGCAAAAGCGCCTAACGCCACTGCTATTGCTCCTAGTATCGAAGCAGAAGTGAGTATGTACTTACTTTTCATCAGAACACCTTACTCATCGTGGTAATCATTATCTAACATTTCCTCTTGCTCTTTCTTCGCTAGGGCCAGCATCCACTCGCGGAATCGAGCAATCCGCCCCACCTCTGCCTGATTGTCATGGCAGACCAGGTAAAATGCCTGCTGCGTCATCAGCACTTTATCAAAAGGAGCCACTAAACGCCCGGCATCCAGCTCTGGCTGTGCCAGCACGTTATTACCTAAGGCAACCCCTTGCCCTAAAGCCGCGGCCTGCAGCACCATAGTTGAGTGGCTGAATATCGGCCCCTGATTCACTTTAACACTTTCTACCTGGTTTTCTTTCAGATACTGCTTCCAGTCTTTACGAGAAGAATCATGTAACAATGTATGAAACTGTAAATCTTCTAATTTTGCCAGTGGCTTACTTCCCTTTAACAGAGCCGGTGAACAAAGGGGGATTAAGAACTCCTGGTACAGTTTATCCGCACGTAAATCGGGCCAATGGCCTTTACCGTAATAGATAGCCACATCAACATCATCAACCAGCGAACCTTCATCCCGATCCACCGCCTTGATCCGCACATCGATATCCGGTTCATGACGATTGAAATCTGCCAGGCGTGGTACTAACCATTGAATAGCAAAACTTGGCGGCAAACTGATGGTCAAAGCCCCTTTTTCACTACGTGACAGCAACTTATCGGTCGCATCCTGCAGCGCAGCAAAGATATCTTTAATATCGGCAAAGTAGCTCTGTCCCTCTTCGGTAAGCAGTAAAGCCCGATTGCGCCGACGAAATAGTTTAATACCTAAAAATTCTTCTAGTGCTTTGATCTGATGGCTAACTGCTGCTTGGGTCACAAATAATTCTTCGGCAGCTTTAGTAAAACTGAGGCTACGGGCTGAAGCTTCAAACACTCGCAGCGCTTTTAAGGGAGGAAGGCGTTTGGCAATCATAACCGCTCACATTCGGATTAGTTTTTCTCATGCGAAACATTATAATTTGTCCATTGAGCAGAAGCGAGAAAAAAACTATATTGCTCGCGCAAACAAGCTGTAACGGCTTGATTCTCCTTTGAATCAATAAGCTTTGTCTTGCGATGTTGTGTTTTTATACTCGGATTTGAGTCAGGTAGATCTCTGCCTGAAGTAATGCAGATATGCATGAATGCATTACAAATACTTCCTGTATTCTAGTTTTGACCTGTCTGTCAAATAGTTAGCACCGCTAAAATGCGGTGCTTTTTTTTTGCTCTGAATATCTGATCAGCCGAAACAATCAGAGTCAGCAACGCTGACTCTGAAAAATAAACTAGCCTATTGATTACGGCCGATAAACTTTAACGTTATTAAAGCCCTGCTCTTTCAGATACAGCGCCTGTAAACGACTCATTACCCCACGGGCGCAATACAGCAGATAAGTTTTTGACTGATCAAGATCGCCAAACTGAGTGCTCAGCTTGTAGAAAGGCAGATGCTTAACTTCAACACCTTCAATCTCTAGTGGATTATCATCTTCTTCATCCGGGCTGCGAATATCCAGAACTACAGCATTGGCTTCAACCTGTTCAACAGATTCAACGTCTGCGACTTCTTGCTGACTCTCTTCAGCAATCTTACGAATATCCATCTGACGGGCGTTATAGACCACATCTTCCAGTATCGAGAAATCAAAATTCGCTTCTTCTGCTTCAATCTTGGCTTTAACGGCTTTAACGGTCGGACTCTTAGAAATCACACCACAATATTCCGGCATGGTTTTCGCAAAATCTTCGGTACCAATTTCACGCGCCAGATTAATGATATCCTCTTTATCCCAGTTGATCAGTGGGCGCAGGATCAGCGTATCAGTCACGTTATCGATCAAACGCAAGTTAGTCAGTGTCTGGCTTGATACCTGGCCTAATGCTTCACCGGTTACCAGTGCTTCAATGCCAAATTTCTCAGCAATTTGTCCTGCTGCACGCATAAACATACGTTTCAGCACCACGCCCATCTGACCATCATCGATTTTTTCCAGAATCTCAGCCACAACCGGTTCAAAATCCACCGAAATAAAACGTACTTTGGCCGATGAACCATATTTGTTCCACAGATAGTAAGCCACCTGCTTAACACCAATTTCGTGTGCCGGACCACCAAGGTTAAAGAAACAGTAATGAACCTTTGAACCACGTTTGATGTGCAGATAGCTCGATACACCAGAGTCAAAACCACCAGAAATCAGGCTCAATACATCTTCCTGAGTACCGAGCGGGAAACCACCTAAGCCTTTATAGCGAGCAATGATTTGATTCAGCTTATCGCCATCAACTTCAACGTTAACCGTCACATCCGGATTTTTTAGCTTAACTTTTGCGCTCTCTACCGCTTGGTTAAGGCCACCACCAACATAGCGTTCTAGTTCAATAGAGGTAAAATCATGCTGACCACGACGCTTCGCTCGAACGACAAAGGTTTTGTTCTCAATTTTATCGCGGCTGTTGTCTAAGACCTGCTCATAAATATTATGCAGATCGGTAAATCCAGACTGCAGCACTTCCAGAACCTGACGAATACCTGGTGTTGTCGTCAAAACATCCAGAGTTTCTGTATAGAATTCATCACTTTCTGAAGTCACTTCTATATGGTCACGACGGTTAAGAACCGCAACACCACGGGTTCTGCGCTTGATAATGTTGCGAATATTACCTTCTAAAATCTTGGTAAAACGCTTACGAACCGATTCACTTTTAATAAAAATTTCTGGATGGGGTTTAACGATAAACTTCATAGGACAATTCGCAACTTTAGGTTAGCCGGATAAATAAACAAGGTTTAAAGGCGCGAGATTATACACGAGTTTAAAAGATGAGGGAAAGAGAACAGCAAGCTCCCGAACTGAAAATAGGCTCAGTTCGGGATTCATCAACGGGTTAATTTATTGAGTAACCGAAGGAACTTCTTCGCTATACAGTGGCTCGCCCTGCATAACATTAATCTCTACCCGGCGGTTAAACGCACGCCCCAACGGCGTATCATTACTTTCAACTGGCTCAGTATCGGCCATACCACGTACCCGCAGGCGACTATGATCAAAACCAGGAACTCGCTCCATCTCCTGCGCCACCGAAACGGCACGCTGAGCTGAAAGATCCCAGTTCGAACGATACAACTCTGATTCGACTGGTAAGTTATCGGTATGGCCGGAGACCATAATAATCCCCGGTACTTCTTTGACTAAATCGGCGATCTGCCGTACCAACGGGCGGAATTTAGGTTGTAAAAATGCTGATCCTTCAGGAAAAGCACCTTTCTCGCGAATCCGGATAATAATCTGCTGACCAAGGTTTTCGACTTCAATAGCACCCTGATCGATTTCCTGCTCCAGCGCCTTTTTGATGCTTTCCATCACATTTTGCATCTCTTCGGTAATAGTGTCCGACATCTGCTGCTGTTGCTGCTCGGCTTCACTATTCAAATTCTGCTCGATGGAATCACTGGGTGACTGGCCACCCTGCTGTTCGCCTTCTTCACGCTGCTTACCACCAGCACGATCGGAGTCCCCTTCCTGGAACTCCAGCGTTTGTTGAGTAATATCGATGGTTTGCTGCATGATCACATCAATCGGCGTTGGCTCAGGGCGACCAGGCCGGAACTCTTGAGCAATCACGCTAGTCCCTTTAGGGATATCTTTTACTTCTAGGCGGTTTTGCACACCAAAAGCAAATTTCATCGAACCCGCAATCTGCTTAAACTTGAGCACGTCCATTTCGGAAAATGACAGCAGCAACACGAAAAAGCACATCAGAAGAGACATCAAATCTGCGAAAGTCCCCAGCCATGCAGGAAGCCCGGGAGGAGGACATTTACACTTTTCTTCATCATCCATTGGTCACAGTCTCGCTTTGCTATTGGTTATCAACATCAAGAGCTCGCTTACCTTCATTGAGGTAGTTTTTCAGATAACCGTCGATCACCCGAGGGTTCTGCCCATCCTGAATCGCCAGCACGCCGTCCATAATCAAACGACGATTGAGCGTTTCCTGCCCTCGGCGTAAAGAAAGTTTGTCGGCAATTGGGAAGAAAATCATGTTGGACAATATAGCCCCATAAAGAGTGGTCAACAAGGCAACCGCCATCGCAGGACCGATTGATTTTGGGTCGTCCATGTTAGATAACATTGCCACCAAGCCAACCAAGGTACCGATCATCCCCATTGCCGGAGCCACATCGCCAAAGGCACGAAAAACCGCCGTACCGGCTTCGTGTCGCTCATCAGTCAAAGCAATATCTTTCTGCAATGCGGCACGTACCACTTCAGCATCATGGCCATCAACTAACATATCAATGCCTTTTTGCATAAATGAGTTGGTAATTTCCATCTCTTCCAGCGCCAAGAAGCCACCTTTACGAGCCGCGTCAGCCATTTCAACAACCTTCGCGATCAGCTCTTCCGGGTCATCAGCTTTAAACATAAAGGCTTTGGCAGCAATTTTAGCCGATCCAAAAAACTGCCCCATGGTGAACTTCATCATTACAACAAAGACCGAACCACCGATCACAATCAGAATGGATACCACGTCGAAGAACATCATTAGGCTGCCACCAAGGATCATAGCCATGACTACGAACCCCATGCCGCCTAAAAGACCAAGTAGTGTTGCTAAATCCACGAAGCACTCCTCATGCTATCTATCATTTTCAAGAGTCGACCACATTTAATTGTATCGGCCAGATAAAAAAAGCTTTAGTTAAATTATTGGTTCACATCACAAATCAACAGAGTAACCACAGTGAAACGCAACCTATACAAGGTATATTAACCCAATTCATTTTACAAAGCGGGGCGAATGACAATAAATTTCTTTTCCCTCGCCTTTTTTAATGCTCTGATTAGCAAAATCAGTGGCTGGCGGCGAAATTCTTACGCATAAATTTGACCAAAATAGCGCCCTAAGGTAACTTTCCTCCCATTCTGATAATGATGTAAAGATTATGGCAATTAAAAAACCGGAAAACATGTCGTATGAAGCGACAATTGAGGAGCTGGATAAGCTGGTCAGTCAACTGGAAAATGGCGATTTACCCCTCGATGATGCACTGAAGACCTTTGAACGAGGTATTTCTTTGGCTCGTGCCGGACAGGCTAAACTGAGTGATGCAGAGCAACGAGTGCAAATCCTGCTCAGTGCCAGCGACGAAGCGCCATTGAGCGACTTTAATGCTGAAGCGTCGGATCAGAGTGAATAAATAGTCTATGATTGAAGATTTACGCGCTTACCAGGAGAGAAACAATCAGCAGCTAAACCACTGGTTGGATAATCTGCCACAGCAGCAGGATTCATTGATCCATGCCATGCGTTATGGTCTGCTGCTTGGCGGCAAGCGGGCTCGCCCTTATCTGGTCTATATTACCGGGCAGATGTTAGGCTGCTCGCTCGAAGAACTGGATACACCGGCATCAGCGATTGAGTGTGTGCATGCCTATTCATTGATCCATGACGATTTACCAGCAATGGACGATGATGAACTGCGCCGTAGTCAACCAACCTGCCATATCAAATTTAATGAAGCAACGGCGATTTTAACTGGTGACGCTCTACAAACCTTAGCTTTTACTATTCTTGCGGAAGGTTCGCTCAGTACTGCAGGTGAAAGTAACCGGATAAAAATGGTTCAGGCATTAGCAGAGGCTTCCGGTGCGAATGGCATGTGTTTGGGTCAGTCTCTCGATCTTAAAGCGGAAAACCGTGCAGTGGACTTGGCAGAGTTAGAGCTGATTCATCGCAATAAAACCGGAGCCCTGATGCGCTGTGCGATTCGTTTGGGCGCACTCGCTGCCGGTGCGCAAGGGTTACAGGTCATGCCGCAATTGGATCGTTATGCCGATGCGGTTGGTCTTGCCTTCCAGGTTCAGGATGATATTTTGGACATTATCAGCGATACGAAAACGCTGGGTAAACCACAAGGTTCGGATACCAGACTCAACAAAAGCACGTATCCTGCTATTCTTGGGTTAGAAGGAGCACAGCAAAAAGCGAACGCTTTATTTGAAGAAGCGTTAGCTGCATTACAAGCAATTCCTTTTGATACCACTAAACTTGAACAATTCGCCCGATATGTCATCGAGCGCAGCAATTAATAAGATAATAAGCGCCTAATTTATGACTCTTGATATTTCTAAGTATCCAACGCTGGCACTGGCTAATACCCCAGATGAACTACGCACCTTACCCAAAGAGATGCTGCCTAAGCTTTGCGATGAACTAAGAACCTATCTGCTCAATAGTGTAAGCCAGTCGAGTGGGCACCTTGCATCCGGTTTGGGGACAGTAGAACTGACCGTTGCTCTTCACTATGTCTATAACACACCGTTTGATAAGCTTATCTGGGATGTGGGTCATCAGGCATACCCGCACAAAATTCTGACCGGACGGCGTGAACAATTACCGAGTATTCGTCAGAAAGGCGGTCTCCATCCGTTCCCGTGGCGTGAAGAGAGTGAATACGACACCCTTTCTGTCGGTCACTCATCCACATCGATCAGCGCGGCTCTGGGTTTGGCCATCTGTGCCGGCAAACAAGAGAAATCTCCGCGCGTAGTCAGCGTGATCGGTGATGGTGCTATTACCGCCGGTATGGCATTCGAAGCGATGAACCATGCCGGTGATATCCACCCCAATATGCTGGTAATCCTAAACGATAACGAGATGTCGATTTCAGAGAACGTTGGCGCACTGAATAATCATCTCGCTCAACTGCTTTCCGGTAATTTGTATACCTCCATCCGCGAAGGGGGCAAGAAAGTCCTTTCTGGTATTCCGCCAATTAAAGAACTGGTGAAGAAAACAGAAGAACATATTAAAGGCATGGTCGTACCGGGAACCCTGTTTGAAGAACTCGGTTTTAACTATATCGGCCCGGTGGATGGTCACGATGTGCTGGAGCTGGTCAAAACGCTGAAAAATATGCGAGATCTGAAAGGACCGCAATTTCTGCATATTATGACCAAAAAAGGCAAAGGCTATGAACCGGCAGAAAAGGATCCGATCGGTTATCACGGTGTGCCGAAATTTAATCCAAGCGATTCCTGCCTGCCGCAAAATAAAAATGGCAAGCCTTCGTTTTCCAATATCTTTGGCGACTTCCTGTGTGACATGGCCGCTCAGGATGCAAAACTAATGGCTATCACCCCGGCAATGCGCGAAGGTTCTGGTATGGTGCGTTTTTCCCGTGAATACCCAAACCAGTACTTTGACGTCGCGATTGCCGAGCAGCATGCTGTTACTCTAGCAACCGGTATGGCAATCGGCGGTTATCACCCTATTGTTGCGATTTATTCTACCTTCCTGCAACGCGGTTATGATCAGTTAATCCACGATGTAGCCATCATGAATCTGCCGGTGATGTTTGCCATTGACCGTGCAGGTTTAGTCGGGGCGGATGGTCAGACCCATCAGGGCGCGTTTGATCTTAGCTTTATGCGTTGTATTCCGAATCTGGTGATTATGGCGCCGAGTGATGAGAATGAGTGTCGCCAAATGCTTTACACCGGTCATTTGTATCAGGGGCCAAGCGCGGTACGTTACCCTCGAGGTTCCGGTAACGGCACTGCACCAGAAGCTGAATTCAGCAAAATTGAGATCGGTAAAGGTAGGGTTGTACGCCAAGGTAAGCAAACTGCGATTCTCTGCTTTGGCACCCTGCTGCACAATGCACTAAAAGCGGCTGAAGAAATTGATGCTACTGTGGTTGATATGCGCTTTGTGAAACCGCTGGATGAAGAGTTGATTAAGCAGATGACTCAAAGCCACGACCTAATCGTGACACTGGAAGAGAACGCCATCGCAGGTGGTGCCGGTTCAGGAGTGGTAGAGCTAATGATGAAAGAGAAATGTCTGAAACCGACACTAAACCTTGGCCTGCCGGATCACTTTATCCATCAGGGTACCCAGGAAGAGCTTTATCAGGAACTTGGGCTCGATAGCGCCGGAATTATCCAGGCAATCAGCGACTATTTAGCCAAATAGCCGCTACTCCATATATCTACCTTTTGCAAGTTCCCACGGCCCCCCGTGGGAACTCATACCCAATCCAACAAAGTCGCTAATTCTAACAAACCGGGATTAAAGGATTTTCCCACCCAAACTGTTCAAACAGGTTCAACCACACCTTATCAAACCCCGCTTTAAGCTCCAGCATCTCACCAGTATAAGGATGAATAAAACTCAGCTTCGCGGCATGCAGTAACAAGCGGTGCGTATCATAGTGATCGCGAAACAGACGGTTATGTTTTCCATCACCATGGGTGGTATCACCAATAATCGGATGACTTAGATGGTGCATATGACGGCGTAGCTGATGCTTACGCCCGGTCTTGGGCTTCATTTGCACCATGGAATAACGACTGGTAGCAAAACGTCCAGTCGAATAAGGCACTTCGACTTTCGCCGCCGGACGATAATAAGTCACCGCAGGTTGCGGTTCTTTATCCTTATTGGCGAACTTATCGGCGATTTTATCCAGGTCCTGAGTTAGCGCATAATCAAGTGTCGCTTCCTCTTCAATCCAGCCACGCACCACAGCATAGTAAGTTTTTTCCATCTGATGCTCAGCAAACATCGGCATCACCTGAGCGGCAATTTCACTCGATAAAGCAAACACCAATACCCCGGAAGTCGGACGATCCAATCGATGCAGAGGAAACACATGCTGACCAATCTGATCGCGCAACGTCTGCATCACAAACTGAGTTTCATGCCGATCCAACCAGGAGCGGTGTACCAACATACCGGCAGGTTTGTTCACGGCAACCAGATATTCATCCTGATAGATAATTTCCAACATTAGCGGCACACCTCATCAATCTGCTGCAAAATAGTCAGTAGCTGCAGATAATCATCACGCAACTTCCATGCTTCTGAAAAATAAGGTTCCAATGAAAAACCACGTGGCACATTTCCCTGTTCAATAGCCAGAGAAATACGAGGGATAAAGATCCATTGCAGCCATTCATGCGGATCAAGAGTATCAACCGCAAACGGCAATGAACTGGTCAATGCTTGAGCCTCAGGAGGCGTACTCTGCCACAGTTGTTGTATGCGCATTTCGCGCTCAAGTTGATCTAAAAGCGGGATTAATCGGGCAATTATAGTCATCAAAGGGGCTTAATTTTTTTGTCGGACTTGAAAACATGCTATAGAGTACCATCTATTGAGCAATGCCCAAAGTAATTGGAACCCGCACTATATGGACAGCATACATACGCTTACCCAACTGATTAACCAAAGCAACTGCCACTATCAGGTATTCGATCTCGGACGACGGATTCTACCGATCGATAACCAGGAATTCGCTAAGGTAGAACAGGGGCAACAGCCCTACCCTTATCCACTGCAACGTCAGGCTAAAATGGCGATTGTTTACTGGAATGAAAGCCGCCAGCCGTGGATATGGTTGCTCTGTTTTACATTAGATGAGCGTGGGTTACTCAAGCCAGCCGATGTGGGGCAGTTTATTCGCTATGTATTAGAAGCCATGGGTACCCGGCTGACTCACCAACTTGATGAGCAGCAGCAACAGAAACTGGCGAATAACCCATTTACCTTTAAACCGGGTGAAGAAAAAATGGCGATGTTGCACAGTTTAATTCGCGCCGATTTAGCACTACCTGCCAGCCAGTATTACGAACACGCACAGCTCTATTTTCAGGGTGGCTTAGGCTGGGAAAATTGGCAAACCGTAGGATTACAGGGCATCACCGATATCTGTACCCGCTTGGCGAAAGAGCAGAATCACGCCCATCTGATTAAAGCTCTACGTCATCTGCCAATGCAGCCTTTGTACGCTCTGCTCGGTGCGCTGGAACATGTAGATTTAACCGATAAGCTGAGTGATAAAATCGCGCAAATGACCCGCGATGAAATGGATAAAGCCGAGCCGGATCTGTTTCTGCTTTCTGCACTGATCCGCGCCCTGTCGGGAGCCAGTGGTGAACAACTGCAACAAGTCAGTTCGCAGTTACTGGCCCGCGAAACACTGTGTCATCAGGAAGTATTGATTGGCCTTGCTGGGCGCTGTTGGCCAGTATTAGCCGAACGATCGAAAGCCGAACTATTTTTAATTCGCCTGGCACAAACCCACAACCAGACGCTGTTTAACCAGTTATTCGCGGATTTGGTGATGATCCCACAATTACGGATGGTGCTATTGCCCCTGCTGCATTCAACCCCATCGCCACAACTGGTTGAAGCGCTGACTAATCTGCACAATCAAACCTTAGGGCAGAAGCAATGATTCAGGATCTGCTGGCCATTTTGCTGGTTGCCTTTACCTGTTTTGCTTTCTGGCAACAACGTAAGCAATCAGAGCTAGCCAAAGCCGCAATTAAACGCAAATGTGCTCAGTTAAATCTACAACTGGTCAGTGTCTCTTTTGCTGGACACAAATTACTCACTAAACAGAAGCAGTGGCGCTGGCATACCGTCTACCATTTTGAATTTTCATCTATGGGTGATGACTGCTATCAGGGAGAGCTGATTATGGTTGGGTTTTATGTGAGTCAGTTTAATCTGCCACCGCACAGATATAACGACGATGTTTTCTAACGCTTTACCTCAATGATGCCTAAAAACTTAAGCCCTTGGTGACAAAATCACCAAGGGCTTAATAGTTTCAGCAATCCAATCGCCTATTCATCCATGACACAGAACGTCCCGCCCTGCTCTCATCACTTAATCCCTGAGCGGTTTCCCTGACATCATCCTGATGTACTCCTGTGCTTATTGATTAAATAACCAAATGGTTAGCCAACTAAGCGTTCCCTGAATTCCGGCAATTTGATTAATCACCAAGATGCTTATCAATGTACTACGCTTATATTTTTACGCAATATTTGTGCTTAACTATTTTTATAACACCCCCTTAACAAACAAATTTTCACCATAAATAACAGCAAGTTGAATAAAAAGAGTTTTTAAAAAAATTTGAAATATTACTCATTTCTCACAACTGCGTGAGCAATCTCTCACAAACCAAGCAGCACTTTTGTTATTGGCGGATTCAGCGTAAACTCGCTGCAACAGATTTAAGGGATCAAAATGCAGACAACAGACATCACTCAGGAACTAAAAGCCATCATTGCTCAATTGGTCGAAGAGGGTAAAGACCCCTCTGTTGCATTAGTTAAAGCACGCTTGAGCCAGCCCGTACCCATGCCAGCGATTATTTCTACCATCAAGAGCTGGAAAGCGAGTAAACGAGTGCCGAAAGTCGAAGTAACTACAGCGGCAAGCCTGTCTGCTGAACAAAGGATTGAACAGTTAGAACAGCAGGTATCAGCGCTTTTACAGCGCGTTGCCCGACTTGAAAGCCAGCTATAAAGATAAAGAAGCGAGAGATAATCTATGAAACTCTGGGTTGATGCCGACGCCTGTCCTAAAGTCATTCGAGAAGTCATTATCCGCGCGGCTGAGCGCACCGGAATTGACTGTATTTTCGTGGCTAACCATATTATTCCTCTGCCAAAACGCGACAACATCCGCTTCCTCCAGGTTCAGAGCGGTTTTGATATTGCCGATAATGAAATCGTCCAGCGCACTGAAGCGGGTGACTTAGTGATCACTTCCGATATCCCTTTGGCCGACGAGCTGTTGAGTAAAGATGTGATGGCATTGAGCTCACGCGGAGAACTCTTTACCAAGGAAAACATTAAAGCACGGCTTAATATCCGTGATTTTATGGAAACCATGCGTTCCAGTGGTATCCAGACTGGCGGCCCGGCTTCGCTGTCACAAACGGATCGGCGCGAATTTGCCAATCATCTGGATCGTATACTGGCCAAACAGCGATAAGTTATGCAGCACTATTCCATTAGCCCGGTCGCGGTGATCGAATCCCCTTATAAAGAAAAATTTGCCGTACCCCGTCAGCCACGCCTGGTTCCAGCAGCCCGATCACGGATTAAACTGCTCGGTGATGCCAATTGCGCCGAAGCGATTCGCGGTATCGAACAATTCAGCCATATCTGGCTGCTGTTTATATTCGATCAGAATCTACAAGCAGGCTGGAAACCGACCGTACGCCCGCCTCGACTTGGCGGTAATGAACGGGTTGGTGTATTTGCTTCGCGCTCTACCTTCCGCCCTAACGGAATCGGTATGTCAGCGGTAGAACTGCTCAGCATCAGTCAGCAAGATGGGCAATATTATCTGGATTTAGGTGGCGTTGATCTGGTTGATGGAACACCGATTATCGATATCAAACCCTATATCAGCTACAGCGACAATGTTGAACAAGCACATGGCGGTTACGCTCACCAGGAGCCGGATTTAGCTCAGGTAGAATTTTCACCATCAGCGCTAAATAAACTATCACCGCTCAGTAACGGCCAATATATCCGCTTGGTGATTGAGCAGGTTTTAGCTCAGGATCCACGTCCGGCGTATAAAAAAAACCGAGCGGACAACAAAGAATATGCGGTGAATTTATTCGATTTTAATGTGAAATTTAAAGTAAATGAGCGAATCGTTACCGTCACTGCGATACAAGACTTTTGACAAACTCAATTGGCTGATATCATTAGCGGCTAATTACTATTCCCCAACCCAAGTGCGGTTAACGGGGTTACTTTTCAACTTAATCAACGGATACCATAAATGCGTACCAGTAACTATCTTCTTTCCACTCTGAAGGAGACTCCAAACGACGCAGAAATCGTGAGCCATCAACTCATGCTTCGTGCGGGTATGATCCGTAAGCTGGCTTCAGGTCTTTACACCTGGCTGCCTACCGGTCTGCGCGTACTGCGTAAAGTCGAAACTATCGTTCGTCAGGAAATCGACAATGCAGGGGCAATTGAAACCTTAATGCCCGTTGTACAGCCGTTTGAACTATGGGAAGAGACAGGTCGTTCTGAGAAGATGGGCCCTGAACTGCTTCGCTTTACTGACCGCCATACGCGTCCGTTTGTTCTAAGCCCGACCGCAGAAGAAGTGATCACGGCATTGGTACGCAATGAAGTCAGTTCTTACAAACAACTGCCGATTAACCTGTATCAAATTCAGACTAAATTCCGTGATGAACGCCGTCCACGCTTTGGTGTAATGCGCGCACGCGAATTCTCGATGATGGATGCGTATAGCTTCGACATCGACAAAGAAGGTCTGCAAAAATCCTATGACGCGATGCACGATGCTTACTGTAAAGCGTTTGACCGTATGGGTCTGGATTACCGTCCGGTACTGGCTGATAGCGGCGCTATCGGTGGTAGCGGTTCACAGGAATTCCACGTACTGGCGGAAAGCGGTGAAGATTTGATCGCGTTCTCTACTGAGTCTGACTACGCAGCGAACATCGAAAAAGCAGAAGCGGTTGCGCTTCAGGCAGAAGCTGATGCACCAACTCAGGAAATGACCCTGGTTGATACACCAAACGCAAAAACCATTGCAGAACTGGTTGAGCAACACGGTCTGCCAATCGAAAAAACCGTTAAGACTCTGTTTTTTAAAGCATCTGATGAAGTGGACGCCGACATCATTGCATTAATCATCCGTGGTGACCACGAACTTAATGAAGTGAAAGCAGAAAACTTAAAACAAGTGGCAGCACCACTGGAAATGGCAACGGAAGAAGAAATCCGTGCACTAGTTGGCGCAGGCCCTGGCTCACTTGGTCCTGTCGGTCTGAAACTGCCATTTATCGTTGACCGTACCGTTGCAGTAATGAGCGATTTCGGCGCAGGCGCGAATATCGATGATAAACACTACTTTGGTATCAACTGGGGCCGTGATGTTGAATTAGGTCAGGTTGAAGATCTGCGTAACGTGGTAGAAGGTGATCCAAGCCCATGCGGTAAAGGTACCCTGATGCTGAAACGTGGTATCGAAGTGGGCCATATCTTCCAGCTAGGCACTAATTACTCAGAAAAAATGAACTGTGGTGTACTGGATTCAAACGGCAAAAACTCGATTCTTGAGATGGGTTGCTACGGTATCGGTGTTTCTCGTGTGGTTGCTGCAGCTATTGAGCAAAACAACGATAAATACGGCATCATCTGGCCTGATGCAATTGCTCCATTCCAGGTAGCGATTGTACCGATGAACATGCACAAGTCTGAGCGCGTTCAGCAAGCAGCAGAGCAGCTTTACACCGAACTAAAAGCATTGGGTGTGGATGTTCTGTTTGATGACCGTAAAGAGCGTCCAGGTGTGATGTTCTCTGATATGGAACTGATCGGCGTCCCGCATACTATCATCATCGGTGATCGTAGTATGGACGAAGGCAACTTCGAATATAAGAACCGTCGTTCTGGCGAGAAGTCTGCCGTCAAAATGGATGAAGTGGTTGAGTTTGTTAAGGCTCAATTAAGCTAATTTCGGTTTTAACTAATGATGAATTGAAGGGCAGCCAATGGCTGTCCTTTTGTTTTTCCCGGCTATCACAGGTATATTTAGCCCAACACCTTTTTTAAGCAATACTGACGGAACCTAACTATGAAAGTTTATGACTGTTGCGATCTCATCCGCGAACTTTACTCACAAATCGGCAGTGGCGATCAAGGCTATATTCCCAAGGCGATTACCTGCGTGCTAAAAACCCTGAACGATATTGCTGCAGATGAAAGTCTACCAAAAGAAACCCGTGAACGTGCGGCGTTTGCGGCAGCTAACCTGCTGATTTCAGATTTTGAGGACTAAGGATGAATTTATCCAACTACGAAAGCATGGATCCAATCCTGCTGTTTAGTCTGGTCAATACCAAGCTACGTGATGATTTTGATGGCGATCTCGACCGCCTGGTTTCTTTTTTCGATATCGATAAAGAAAAACTGATTGCCCGCCTGGCCAGTGCCGGTTTTGATTTTCTTCCGGAAGTGGGGCAATTCCGCTAATCGACGGAAAATTATGCTTAAAGGGGTCAGAGTCTGCGATGCTGACTCTGACCCCAGACTCTCGCTAAAACTTTTACCACTTATCCAAAAATCAATACAATTAGCACCATTTTCTCAGAATGAGACCGGTTTCACTTACATAATTATCATTATGTATTATGGTATAACATCTAATTATACCGATAACATGATATGAGCTTGACCTAACAAGCCTGTATAGGAAACCGCTATGAACTACCAATTTCCGCAAAACTTCTGGTGGGGCAGTGCCTCATCTGCCGCGCAAACCGAAGGAGCTGCCGACCGCGATGGCAAAGCACCGAGCAACTGGGATCACTGGTTCAGCCAGCAGCCTAACCGTTTTTTCAACCAAGTTGGCCCACAGCAAACTTCCACTTTCTACGATAACTATAAGCAGGATATTCAACTACTCAAACAGGTAGGTCATAACAGTTTCCGCACCTCCATCTCATGGGCTCGTTTGATTCCTGACGGCACCGGACAACCAAACCCGAAAGCAGTTGAGTTTTATAATTCAGTCATTGATGAACTGAAAGCTAACGGAATTGAACCCTTTATTACTCTGATGCATTTTGACATGCCATTTGCCATGCAGGAAAAAGGAGGCTGGGAAAGCCGGGAAGTCACCGATGCTTTTGCTGAGTATGCAAAAACCTGTTTTGAACTGTTTGGCGACCGAGTCAACTTCTGGTTTACCTTTAACGAACCCATTGTCCCAGTCGAAGGTGGTTATCTGTATGACTTCCATTACCCGAATGTGGTTGATTTCAAACGCGCAGCTACCGTGGCCTATCATACGATGCTGGCGCATGCTAAAGCCGTTAAAGCTTACCGGGAACTCAATCAGGCCGGAAAAATCGGTATTGTATTAAATCTTACACCTTCTTATCCTCGCTCAGAAAATCCGGCTGATGTTAAGGCCGCACAGATCGCTGATCTGTTCTTTAACCGCAGTTTCCTTGATCCGGCGATTAAAGGCGAATACCCGGAAGAGCTGGTTGAGCTGCTGCGCAGCTATGAACAGTTACCACGCTGTGACTTTGCCGATAAAGCACTGCTGGAGGAAGGTAAAATTGATCTGCTGGGGATTAACTACTATCAGCCACGCCGGGTTAAAGCGCGGATGAATGCGGTCAATATCGAAAGCCCATTCTTCCCAGAATGGTTCTTCGATAATTACGAGATGCCAGGACGGAAAATGAACCCACACCGTGGTTGGGAAATTTACGAAAAAGGTATCTACGACATTCTGATCAATCTGCGCGATAACTACGGCAATATCCCTTGCTACATTTCTGAAAACGGCATGGGTGTCGAAGGTGAAGAGAAGTTTGTCGAGGATGGTCAGATCAACGATCAGTACAGGATCGAATTTGTCAAAGGTCACCTGCAATGGCTGCACCAAGGGATCAGCGAAGGGGCTAACTGTATCGGCTATCATATGTGGACTTTCATCGATAACTGGTCATGGATGAATGCCTATAAAAACCGTTACGGATTTGTTCAGTTAGATTTAGCTACCCAGAAACGCACCATTAAGAAAAGCGGTGAGTGGTTTGCGCGGGTTTCGAAGGATAATGGGTTTGAGTAAATAGTTCCGATTGCATATATACGAGCAAAATGTGATCGATGGAACAAACCTACAAGGGGATGAACAAAAAATGGCCTGGCTAAAAAGCCAGGCCATTTACTTTACTCTAAGTAAAAAGGTTAATTAACCCACATTCTTACGCGCATTCTGGAACATACGCATCCACGCGCCGTTTTCGCCCCAGTTATCTGGGTGCCATGAGTTCGCTACTGTGCGGAATACACGCTCAGGGTGCGGCATCATGATAGTTACGCGGCCATCAGCAGTCGTTAAGCCGGAGATTGCGTTTGGTGAACCGTTCGGGTTGTTTGGATATTGCTGAGTCGGATTGCCCAGGTTATCAACATAACGAACCGCCACAGTACCAGACTGTTCAATCGCCGTCAGGTGTGCATCATCACGAACTTCCACACGGCCTTCACCGTGAGAAACTGCGATTGGCATACGTGAACCGGCCATACCGTCGAAGAAGACAGAATCAGACTTCTGCACTTCCACTAAAGCAAAACGCGCCTCAAAACGCTCAGATTCGTTACGTACGAAACGCGGCCACAGGTCAGCACCCGGAATCAGCTCTTTCAAGTTGGAAAGCATCTGACAACCGTTACAAACACCTAGCGAGAAGGTATCCTGACGGTTGAAGAAGGCTTCGAACTGATCACGCGCCTGCGCGTTGAACAGAACGGATTTCGCCCAACCTTCACCGGCACCCAGTACGTCACCGTAAGAGAAGCCACCACAAGCAACCAGACCGTTGTACTCATCCAGTACCGCCTGACCAGTCAGAATATCACTCATGTGGATATCGACCGCTTCAAAACCGGCACGGTCAAAGGCAGCAGCCATTTCAACGTGTGAGTTAACACCCTGCTCACGCAGAATCGCCATCTTAGGCTTAGCACCCGTTGCAATATACGGCGCTGCGACATCTTCATTCACATCGAAGCTCAGGTTAACGTTCAGACCCGGGTCTGAGTTATCTTTCTTCGCAGCAAATTCCTGATTAGCACACGCTGGGTTATCACGTAGCGCTTGCATCTTATGCGTCATTTCCGCCCAGATAGTACGCAATTCGGTACGTGAACGCTCAACGATAGTCTGACCAGCCTGAGTCACAACAATGCTGTCAGAATCAGCAACCGAACCGATTACGTGTGAACATGCCGCCAGACCGTTATCTGCTAATACCGCCAGAACAGCATCAACATCGGCGTTCGCAACTTGTACTACCGCACCCAGTTCTTCGTTAAACAGTACCGCAAGTGCATCTTCACCCAGTGCATCGATCGCTACGTTCACGCCACAGTGACCAGCAAATGCCATTTCAGCCAAAGTGATAAACAGACCGCCATCGCCTTTGTCGTGGTAAGCAATCAGTTTATCCTGAGCTACCAATGCCTGAATCGCATCGTAGAAGCCTTTTAGCTGCTCTGCGCTATCCACGTCAGCCGGTTTGTCACCTAACTGTTTGTAAACCTGTGCCAGTGCAGTTGCACCCATACGGTTCTGACCATTACCCAGATCGATAGCGATCAGGCTGGTTTCGCCTTTATCAGTACGAAGCTGAGGCGTTACCGTCTTGCGCACATCTTCAACACGAGCAAAGGCAGTAATGATCAGAGACAGCGGAGAAGTCACTTCTTTCTGCTCGCCATTCTCTTCCCACTTAGTCTTCATTGACATTGAGTCTTTGCCCACAGGGATAGTCAGACCCAGAGCAGGACACAGCTCTTCACCTACCGCTTTAACCGCTTCATACAGGCCGGCATCTTCACCCGGGTGACCGGCTGGAGACATCCAGTTTGCTGACAATTTAATGTGTTTGATATCGCCGATTTCTGTTGCCGCAATGTTAGTCAGCGATTCCGCTACCGCTAAACGGGCAGAAGCTGCGAAGTCCAGCAGTGCAACCGGAGTACGTTCACCCATCGACATAGCTTCACCGTGGTAAGTATCGAAACTTGCTGCAGTAACAGCACAGTTCGCCACAGGAACCTGCCAAGGGCCAACCATCTGATCACGGGCAACCAGACCGGTTACACTACGGTCACCGATGGTGATAAGGAAGGTTTTCTCTGCAACAGCAGGAAGACGCAGTACGCGATCAATCGCATCGTTCAGCTCAATACCAGAACGATCCAGAGCAACGCCCTGTGCTTTCTGCGTCTTCACATCGCGAGACATCTTCGGCGGCTTACCAAGCAGGATATCCATTGGCATATCGATAGGTTTATTGTCGAAATGCGCATCTTCTAATGTCAGGTGCTTTTCTTCCGTCGCAATTCCCACTACCGCATATGGTGCGCGTTCACGCTTACAGATTGCATCAAACGTTGCCATATTTTCTGGTGCAACCGCCATAACGTAACGTTCCTGAGATTCGTTACACCAGATTTCAAGTGGGCTCATTCCCGGTTCATCATTTGGTACATCACGTAGCTGGAAGATACCGCCACGGTCGCCATCATTCACTAATTCTGGCAGTGCGTTTGAGATACCGCCCGCGCCCACATCGTGGATAAACGCGATTGGGTTAGCATCGCCCAGCTGCCAGCAGCGATCGATCACTTCCTGACAACGACGTTCCATCTCTGGGTTTTCGCGTTGTACTGAAGCAAAATCAAGATCTTCTGCAGACTGACCAGACGCCATAGAAGACGCTGCGCCGCCACCAAGACCGATATTCATCGCCGGGCCACCCAATACGATCAGGCTAGCACCCACCGGAATTTCTTTCTTCTCAACGTGCTCTTCACGAATGTTACCCATACCACCAGCAATCATGATTGGCTTGTGGTAACCACGGATCTCTTCACCCGCGTGAGAAGTGACTTTCTCTTCATAAGTACGGAAATAACCCAACAGGTTAGGACGGCCAAATTCGTTGTTAAACGCTGCGCCACCCAGAGGGCCTTCAATCATAATATCTAACGCATTAACGATACGACCCGGCTTACCGAAGTCAGTTTCCCATGGCTGTTCAAAACCAGGAATGCGTAAGTTAGAAACGGTAAAACCAACCAGACCTGCTTTAGGCTTACCACCGATACCGGTCGCGCCTTCGTCACGGATTTCACCACCACTACCGGTTGAAGCACCTGGCCATGGAGAAATCGCGGTTGGGTGGTTGTGAGTTTCCACCTTCATCAGAATGTGCGCTGGTTCTTTGTGGTAAGTGTACTGGCGAGTATCAGGGTCAGCGAAGAAACGGCCGACTTCAGAACCAGTCATTACCGCAGCGTTATCTTTATAAGCTGACAGTACATAATCAGGTGTAGTTTCGAAGGTGTTTTTGATCATCTTGAACAGGGATTTTTCCTGTGCAACACCATCGATAGTCCAGTCTGCGTTAAAGATTTTATGACGGCAGTGCTCGGAGTTCGCCTGCGCAAACATCATCAGCTCGATATCGTTAGGATTACGACCCAACTTAGTAAAGCTATCCACCAGATAATCAATTTCATCTTCAGCCAATGCTAAGCCTAAAGAAACGTTCGCTTGTTCCAGAGCTTTACGGCCACCAGCTAAAACATCAACCGGAGTCATCGGTGCAGGCTGAGCAACAGCAAACAGCGCCTGTGCGGCTTCCATTTCAGTGAAAACAGTTTCCATCATACGGTCATGGATCAGAGCTTTAACCGCAGCAACCTGCTCTTCATTTAGCGCTACAGAGGATTCGATATAATAAGCGGTACCACGCTCTAAACGCTTAACCTGGCTTAAACCACAGTTGTGGGCAATATCGGATGACTTAGAAGACCAAGGTGAGATAGTACCCGGACGAGGAGTAACCAGAAGCAGCAAACCTTCCGGCTGGTGCCCTTCAATCTTTGGTCCGTAAGTCAGCAATTTTTCGAGCTTCTCTAACTCTGGAGCATCAAGCTCTGCGGTTAGATCAGCAAAATGCATAAACTCAGCATAGATGCCAGTAACTGGCAGGCTTTGCTCACGACAAAGTTCAAGAAGTTTGTTAACACGAAACTCAGAAAGAGCTGGGGAGCCACGCAAAATTCTCATGTGCTTAGGTCTCTATTGGCTGTTGATTAAGGTGATATTGGAATAAATTTACCCGTTAATGACCATCAGGTAACAAACTTATACCAATCTCACCTCATTATGGGGGCGCATTATAAAGGAATTGCGGTTGTGATGTAACACCCAACGCAACCGTTTGCGTCATTTTTTTGCAATGCTATACAGAAAGTAATTGGAGTTGCCGTCAGGCAACGCGTACAGGAATCCCTCCAGTAGCCAGCCAACCTCAATATAGCCTAAAGAATCTAAATCACCAGTCAGAATCCCCGTTCAGGAAGGGGATATTTGCCCAATCAAATAGTTGCGATTAGAATGCGACTAACCCTTAAATATGAGATAAGCGATTAATGACGACTATTTTCCGACGATACGCCAGTAAAATTGTTGCCCTGCTCGGCCTGATAGCCCTGTTATCCGGCTGCCAAATCGACTCTAAACCGCAAAGTGAACTGGATAAAATTCGTGAACGCGGCATTTTAAGAATCGGCACTCTCAATAATCAGCTTTCTTATTTTATCGGTCCTGACGGCCCATCCGGCCTCGATTACGAACTTGCTCAGGAATTTGCTACCCAGTTGGGCGTTAAACTGGAAGTTAAAACCATCTACCGCGCTTCCGCTCTGTTTCCGGCATTAAAAAATGGCGAAATAGATATTGTCGCCGGCGGCCAGATTCAGACTCCGGAACGGCTAAAGCAGTTTCGCCCGGGCCCGGCCTATTATTACGTCAGCCAACAGCTGGTGTATAAAAAAGGCGAATATAAGCCCAGCAGCCTGACCCGCCTGATCAAACAACAGAATGAGCTATTGGCCGATGATAGCTCGGATATCAACGACATACTGCGCATCGTCAGCGACAGTCATTTTCAGCACACTTTAGAAGCGATTGCTGAAGAGAAAACTGATTTCGACTACAGTTTGGACAGCAATTCTGATGTCAATGATCTGCTCAAGCAAGTATCAGAAGGAGCACTTGCTTATACGGTGGCGGACTCGGTTGAAATTTCTCTGGCACAACGTATCTATCCGGATATTGCCTCGGCATTCGAATTAACCGAAGACCAGCCAATTTCCTGGTTTATCCGTCGTTCCGATGATGAAAGCCTGTATGCACTGATGATTGAATTTTTTGGCACAAAAAAACAGTCCGGTTCACTGGCCTCATTAGAAGAAAAATACCTCGGCCATATCGGCTCGTTTGATTACGTTGATACCCGCGCCTTTATCCGCGCACTGGATTCTAAACTAGATAAATGGCAGGAGCTGTTCCAAAAATATTCTGATGAGTTTGACTGGCGTCTGATTGCCGCGCTTTCTTATCAAGAGTCACACTGGAATCCAAAAGCAAAATCTCCGACCGGGGTGCGCGGTCTAATGATGCTCACCCTGCCTACGGCGAAAAGTGTTGGGGTAAAAGATCGCCTCAATCCTGAGCAGTCTATTCGTGGTGGCGTTGAATATTTCCGCCGCATGATGAACCGGATTCCAGATTCAGTCCCTGAGCATGAAAAAACCTGGTTTGCCCTTGCTTCGTACAACATGGGTTACGGCCATGTGATGGATGCTCGCCGCTTAACCAAAAAACAAGGTGGCGACCCGGATGCCTGGAATGATGTAAAAGATCGCCTGCCGATGCTGCAACAGAAGAAATATTTTAGTCAGACCCGTTATGGCTATGCACGAGGGAATGAAGCCCTTTCTTATGTAGAAAATATCCGTCGCTACTATCAAAGCATTATCGGCCATGTAGCAGAGCAGTTGGCGCAGAGTAATGATAACAATACCGATGATCTTGCTGTTATCCCAGTGGATGAAGAACTGCTATCCGCCCGCGAGACTACGGATGAAGTAAATGGTGCCAAAGAAGAACCAACTGAGGCAGAAGAGGTTGCTGAGGATAATGTCACTGAGCAATCTGAGCCAGCAGAATCAAGCCCAACCAAATAGAGCAGGATAAAGTAAATTTCTGAGCGATATATAACGCTTGATTTTTTGTCGCAAAAATCATACATAATAGTGAGTTGTTGATCACTATCTATATTTCAGACATTAAGAAATTTTATTTAGTGATCACTATCTCTGGTAACGAAGCCTTGGCCTGAGGTATCGGAGATATAGGTGAGGTACCTTAATCACAGAAATTAAGGATTCATAATAACAATTTGGTCGTAGGAGGTTGTTTTATGCTGAGAAAACGCAGGCAATCAAAACACCTTTGGAAAACAACAGCGGCGAACCGAAGAAGGCGCAAGCAGGTACTGAATAAACAGAAAGTATTTCACCGTCACCGCGCTTATGCACAACTTCTCGATTAATTTGACCCTGTATCCATTTCCACTTCATATCTAAAACACGTCGTCCTCCAGTCCGTCACACTATTCCAATAGAAACCAATGATGGGTTGGAACCGAAATAAGCCAAATAGTGCCTATTTCGGGACGACAAAGATCTCGTATTCAATCCTTGTCTGGTTCGTTTAACCGCGCCTGAAGTTTTTGCTGTTTAATTTCATCACGACGTCGTTTAAAAAACCGTTGTAACTGCGCCCTGCACTCTTCTTCTAATAAACCACCTTCTACCTGAGCGTAGTGATAAGCAGCCTGGCTTGTAAACAGATTAAGTACTGTCCCCGCTGCGCCAGCTTTTAAATCCGGAGCACCATATACAATCCGTTTTACCCGGCTATGTAACAAAGCACCGGCACACATCGGACAAGGTTCTAGGGTGACATATAAAGTCGTGTCAGTAAGACGATAGTTTTGCAATACCTGCCCTGCTTTACGCATTACATCGATTTCAGCATGCGCTGAAGCATCGTGCGCAGTGATCGACTGGTTCCATCCCTGCGCAATAATCTGACCATCCTTGACCAACAACGCACCAACGGGCACTTCTCCCTGAGCTTCAGCCTCGGCTGCCAGCTCAATAGCCCGGTGCATAAAATCAATGTCACTTTGATCAAATTCAACAGTCACAACTAGTCTTTCCTTCAGAACCCATAAGATTAACTTAACGCTTGGGTGAGATAATCCACCAACAGACGCACCTTGGGCGAAAGATAACGACTGTGCGGATAAAGCGCCCATACTCCTTCTCGGTCATCTCGATAATGGCTAAGCACTTCGACCAACCGACCATCCGCCAGATAATCCTGCACATAATAATCGGGAAGCTGAGCCAGTCCCATTCCTTTTAATGTAGCATCGAGCAATACCACTCCACTATTGCAACGCACCCGACCATGAATGCCCAGTGAACGGGCATGCTGATTATCTTTAAAGCGCCAGTGATCATTGGTACCGACCAAGCACTTATGATGGGTCAATTCCGATAAAGTATAAGGCGTACCATTTGCCGCCAGATAATCCGGGCTGGCACAAACATGCAATGTACGTGATGCTAACTTTTTGGCCACAAATGACGAATCACTCAACTGACCGAGACGAATCGCCAGATCAATCCCCTGTTCAATCATATCCAGACGCTGGTTGGTGAGATTCAGCTCCAATTCCAAATCGGGATATTGCCGCAGGAAGTCATGCAGATGAGGCGCAACAACCCGTTCGCCATAAGTAACCGGTGCGGTAAGTTTAATTTTGCCACTCGGGATTTGCTGCATCTGCGTAACCAGCAGTTCCGCCTGCTCCAATCCTTCAACCAGTTGTTTACATTGCTGATAATAAAGATAACCTGCTTCTGTCAGCGAAACTTTGCGCGTGGTACGCAGCAGCAGTTTAACCGCCATACGCTGCTCAAGTTGAGCTACCCGACGGCTGATATTCGCCACCGATGTCGCCAGTTTTTCTGCTGCCGCAGTAAAACTACCGCAATCAGCAACCGCAACAAACTCGTTAACTCCTTCCCAATGATTCATTACCATTATTACAAATAAGTAAAAGTAATTCTCTTTTTAGCATGATTATCACGATATGAAAAATAAATATACTCAACGAGTATCTGTAATCATCTGCATGAAAAGGAAGAGCACCAATGTCAGAAGCCAAATTTATTAAATCCCGCGCCGCCGTTGCCTGGGGGCCAAAACAGCCACTCAAAATCGAAGAAGTCGATGTAATGCTACCAAAGGCAGGAGAAGTGCTGGTTCGTGTAGTGGCTTCAGGGGTTTGTCATACCGACGCGTTTACTCTTTCGGGTGAGGATCCGGAAGGCGTATTTCCTGCCATCTTAGGTCATGAAGGTGGCGGCATCGTTGAAATGGTTGGTGAAGGAGTCACCAGTGTTGAAGTCGGCGATCATGTCATTCCTCTTTATACCGCTGAATGTGGCGAGTGCAAATTCTGTAAATCCGGTAAAACCAACCTGTGTAGTGCGGTACGTGAAACTCAGGGTAAAGGCCTTATGCCGGATGGGACAACGCGCTTCTATAAAGACGGCGAACCGATTTTCCACTATATGGGCTGCTCAACCTTCTCCGAATACACGGTACTACCAGAGATCTCCCTGGCTAAAGTCAACAAAACTGCGCCACTGGAAGAAGTGTGCCTGCTCGGTTGTGGCGTGACCACCGGTATGGGCGCAGTACTTAATACCGCTAAGGTGAAAGAAGGCGATACCGTTGCGATTTTTGGCTTAGGTGGCATCGGCCTATCAGCCATTATCGGTGCTCGAATGGCTGGTGCCAGCCGCATTATCGGTGTTGATATTAATGAGAAGAAATTCGACCTAGCGAAACAACTGGGGGCAACCGACTGTATTAATCCACAGAAAGTCGATAAGCCAATTCAGGAATACATCGTCGAACTGACTGATGGCGGGGTAGATTTCTCGTTTGAGTGTATCGGTAACGTCAATGTGATGCGTCAGGCGCTGGAATGTTGTCACAAGGGCTGGGGCGAATCGGTGATCATTGGTGTCGCCGGTGCAGGGCAAGAAATCTCTACCCGCCCATTCCAGTTAGTTACCGGACGAGTATGGCGCGGCAGTGCTTTTGGTGGTGTTAAAGGCCGTTCACAGTTGCCGGGTATTGTAGAACAGTATCTCAATGGTGAATTTGGTTTACAGGAATTTATCACCCATACAATGCCACTGGATGATATCAATACCGCATTTGATCTGATGCATTCCGGTGAATCGATTCGCTCAGTGATTCACTTTCAGCTAGGAAAAGATCAGGCAGAACAGTAATCGTCATAACTTACAGTCAGGTATTGATATGTTAGAGAATCTAAGTCAGGCAAAGGTGTTCGACGGATGGCATAAGCAGTATCGCCACCATTCGTCTACGCTCAATTGTGAGATGCGCTTTGCGGTTTACTTACCTCCACAAGCCACCGCCGATCAACCCGTTCCGGTACTGTACTGGTTATCCGGGCTGACCTGCACAGACGAAAATTTCATGCAGAAAGCTGCGGCCTTCAAACAGGCCGCACAGCTGGGCATAGCAATTGTCGCTCCAGATACCAGTCCGCGCGGCGACGGTGTGGCCGATGATCCGCAAGGTGCTTATGACCTTGGTTTAGGTGCTGGCTTTTATCTTAATGCCACCCAACAACCTTGGAATCAGCATTACCGGATGTACGACTATGTTGTTCAAGAATTGCCGCAACTGATTGAATCCTTTTTCCCGGTTAATAGTAAGCGTGCGATTGCTGGCCACAGCATGGGCGGCCACGGTGCGTTAACTATCGGCATAAAGAATCCGCAGCGTTACAGCTCAATTTCTGCTTTCGCACCAATTTTCCACCCAACTCAATGCCCGTGGGGCAAGAAAGCATTTCAGGCGTATTTAGGCGATAACCAGCAGGAATGGCTTAACTACGATTCGGTTGAACTACTCAAACAGTACGGCTACGACAAAGCAATTTTAGTCGATCAGGGCGAAGCGGATAACTTTCTCACCGAACAGTTGATGCCAGAGACACTAGAAGCAGTCGCACAAGAGAAAAACGTTGCTCTAACCCTAAACTACCATCCCGGTTACGATCATAGTTATTTCTTTATCCAGTCGTTTATTGAGCAGCATTTACTGTTTCATGCCCAATATCTGCTGTAGCATTAGGCTCTATTCCTCTATCGATCATTCAATCGATACTAGCCATTGACTCAGCAACTCAGAAAGGTGAGCTTGCTCACCTTCGTTTAACCCGGCGAGCAAAGATTCCTGTTGTGCGACATACTCATCTAAAATACGGTTGACACATGCCAAGCCCTCAGCCGTCAGTACCACTTCAACACTTCGGCGATCTTCCTGGCTGTGTTCACGAGCTATCAATCCTTTGCTTTCAAGCTTGTCTAAACGGTTGGTCATTGCCCCAGAAGTCAGCATCATCGAGTTCAAAATGGCGGAGGGGGTCAGGCGGTAAGGAACACCATGACGACGTAAAGTCATCAGTACATCAAACTCTCCGATTAATAAGCCACGCTCTTTTAGCCAATCACTGATGTTTGCTTCTAATTGTTTGCTAATACGCAATAAGCGCCCCAGAATCCCCATCGGCATAGTGTTTAAATCTGGGCGTTCACTCGCCCACTGTTCACGAATAAGCGTCACTGAATCCATTATTCACTCGTTATTTTTGACCTGGATGTAAAGTATCTTAACATAAAGATACTTTACATCCATTATTTATCCCTTTATAGTACGACCAAAATAACTTAATGTTAAGATACTTAATGTGGACATAATCCTCGCAATGATACCTGCCTTTTTATGGGGCACAACTTACTCTGCGACTCAGCTTACTCTCGTAGAATGGCCTCCACTGTTGCTCGGTGTATTACGGGCGCTGCCTGCTGGCCTACTTTTACTGCTCATCAAACCCACGTTACCTACCGCTTCAACATGGAAACACCTATTATTGATTGGATTCATTAATATTGGAGTTTTCTTCTGTTTGATTTTTATCATGGCGCAGACATTACCATCGGCACTATCCAGCGTGGGAATGATGGGCATCCCCGTTGTCGCAATGATCATGCAATGGATCATCTATCGCAGAAAACCAACACCTTTAAAGGTAGTGTGCGCGATAACATTAGTTGTCATTGCCTGGATATTATTTAATCCCGGTTCATTACAACTCAGCAGCCTCGGCTTAGTTGCAATGGCGGCTGCAATGATCTGCATTTTAACCGGTTCAATGCTCACCCAAAATTTAGGCCAAACTCTTCATTGGTGGGCGTTAGTGACCTGGCAACTGATCTTTGGTGGTCTTACATTAATTCCGGTTATGCTTATTCACGCGAGTACCGATCCATCCTCTTATCTGCAGGCAATTCAATCTGTCTCAACGAATAATATCGTCGGATTTTTATGGATCAGTGGATTGAATACCGCAGTGGGTTATGGTTTGTATGTCTGGCTAATTCAACGTATGTCGATTGTTGATTTCACCTTTGGCGGATTTGGTAATCCGATTGCGGGAATTACATGTGGTGTAATGCTAATGAATGAATCGTATAGCACCACACAATACGCATTAATGACAGCAATGGTAATAACTTCATTGCTGCCTCAGCTATTAAATACGAAACAAGTGATGCGGCCACAAGCAATATCTCACCAACGCTAGGAACCCTTGTTGTTGATTAGTCATATTTTGTAGATGATTAACTATGCCATTTATTGCTCACACATAACATCAAGTGGCTGTGAGCAATCAAATTCGCTGTATCGTGAAAGCATCGTCATCGCGGATATCGAATCTGTCTCGCCGTTTTTACCAACCCAGGAAGCTTCGACTCGGATCTGTTTCAGATTACCGTCCATCATGAACCCGACCACTTCGGCTTTTAAGTTGATCCCATCAGCAAAACTGATGGTTTGGGTGGTAATGCCCGAATCAAAATCGGTGATAGTGGCTTGGGATAAATCGCTGTCAGCCCCCCGGCTACGTAACTGATTAAAATAATCATCCAGGTGATTAATCGCACTGAGCTTTTTCTCGGTTTGATACATAGTCTCATCCACGCTATTTTCCATTGCCATAATGCCCATCAGCGATACGCTGAGGAGTGAAACAGAAAGCATGACTTCAAGCAAAGCAATCCCACCTTGCCTATAAAAAGCTCGCTTATTCTTCATCTTTTACTCCATCACTCCAGCTTGCCATCACCCAGTGCGTCGGCCGTACATGACTTAATGCCGGCGCAATTAAATCACGCTGAAAGTGGAAATCTAGCTGGCCCTGAATCACCGCATAAGAGTCATCGGAACTTAGCAGTAATCCACCCAACGGATTAAAACGGCCAAGCTGGTAATAATTAATCTGTGCCGAATCGGTTAAATGCGGATCAGCTAACTGGCTAATAAATTGATCAACTTGGGCCGAGAAAGTGGTTTGATCCCAATCATCTAAAGGCAAAATCCCGGCATCACTACTGGTAAACTGCATCACCATGCCACGGAATAGCTGCTGGCTTTGCACAGCGAGCAATCCATTATGCACCACCAAGATAATACCCGAGCTAGGGAAATGCAGGCTTATCGCCTGGTTGATCTGCGAGATATCTCTGTCATTCAGTTCACAACCGCCATAAACCCAAACCAAATCTTTACCCTGATTCACCCGAGTGGCAATCTGTTCTGCACAATTACTGACAAATTGCGCTTCTGGCATCTGCTCGCGCGCGGAATAGGTAAATACGCCATTACTATCCAAAGATGCAGGTACTCGGCCGACTGACGAAAGCCCTATCAGAGAAAACCACTGCGATTCATCAACTCCAAACAGATCGCTAAATGGATCGAGATCAGCATCATACAGATAATCACCATTCGCATAACTCGCACTGAGATGATCACTAAAATGAGTCATGGCACAACGCTGTAAATACTCCCCACTTTCAGGGAAACCGTTATATGGTAATTGAGCCATCTGGTAGGGGTGATAAGTAGTTAACGAAGAAGCCAATAACCGATGCTTATAGCGAATCGCCACACACTGCCAATCCGAATCCTGATTGATCTCACCCGGGTCCGGTTCAAACTTTGCACTATAACCAAGTACCAGATTGGCACTGGTTTTGATCACCCCACTGCTCCCTGCTGTCGGCAGGACAAACTCTTTACTCAGGGCAGAAAAACCGCGCAGAGCATAAACCCGCTTAATCAGATGCCCGCTAATATCTAGTTGATCTACTCCTTGAGTACATTCATCAATATCCAGCGGGAACAGACTACCGATTTTAGATTTGGCAAACACACATTCAATCGCACCTTCTGCCTGCCATTGATCTTGCAGACTAACTAGGCGATGTTGTGCGATCCGGTAATACTGAAAAATCGTCCGATAAGATGCCAGTGAAACCACCAGAACCAGTAGCAGAATCATCGAAGTCATCAGCAGCGTCGAATAGCCTCTTTGAGGTTTCACAGCTAGTTCCTCTGCATCACTTTAAAACGAATCGCGTGTTGGATTTGTGGCTCTCCAGACAGGGCCAGTGCCATATCCACCGTAACCATCGCGCTATGATGTGCCGCCGAAGCGACACTTCTCTGGGTGACCTGAAAATGGGTCAGGCGGAACTGATTAGAATCAAACAGGGAATAGCAAGAAGAACCCGTTGTTGATATAGCGGCCTGAGACGTGCTAAGTGGCGTGGCTGAATACTTATCGCACAGCTTTAATTGCTTACCCGCAGGTGAGTAGTTGAAATAGAGATTACGAAACGCTTCTGCTCCGCTCGATTTAACCTGATAAACCAGCCCGACATCATTGTGTGCTGCGTTTACATAAACCAGAGAATTCTGATCCGAAAATGTGGCAGTCTGATTAGGCCGGGAATGATAACCAGCTCGGCGTAATTCTTTACTCAACAGGAGTTGCAGTTCGAGTAATTTCTCCTCCACCAGAATACGCCGCTGGACCACTGATGACGAAGTCACCACAGAGACCAACACCTGCGAAGCTCCCAGAATAATCAAACAGCCCAGCGAAAGAGCAATCACCAATTCCAGCAGAGTTAATCCAATCTGCGTACTGCGTTTTGTTATTGGTTTAACACTGCGGGAAACCATCAATAGCCTCCTCAACTGCGCAAACCCGAATTCTTGCCGCATCATATGAACTGATTACTTTCAAATCCGGCACCCTTGTTTCGGCACTGTTTAACAATAAATGGCCATTGGAAATTTTGCCCTTAATACCATCGAGCATAATTTGATCGTAGAGGTAGCCTGATTCCAGCTGTATGTTGTCACTACCCTGATAAAAAAGTAGCTGATGAGCAGGCTGACTGGCCTGCTCAACCGAACTTGCCAATGCCAGGCTCCAAGGAATGCCTTGTGATATATCGCCGAGGGATATTTTAATCCACAGCTTCTGATTGCGAATAATGGCGATCGATTTCGCTTCGCTAATAAAATGAGCAAGACTGGTCGCGGTGGATTTAGCTTTCTCTTGAGCCAGTGAAGTACTCATCCGCGGCAAAGCAGTTGCGACCATCAAAGACAAAATACACAAAGTCGTCACCGACTCAATTAAAGTGAATCCACAGCGAGAAAAATTTAGAGGAGTATTAGGCAATATAGGCTCGGCTTAGCGGTTGATAGCGAGCGAATAATAGCAATTTTGTTGCTTAATCAAGTGTTAATTTAGAATCAAAACAGAGACATACGCACAATATGTACATGGAGTCATAATGTTACAAGTTTACGTGATGAATATCACAAAAAAGGGAAAGGTAACCCTTTCCCTATCACATTAGATTTTATTGAATCAACGCTAATTAGCTGGTGAGATCATCAAAGAACTTCTTCACGCCGCTAAAGAAACCTTCCGATTTCGGGCTGTGTTTACCAGCCGCTTCGCCGCCACAAGATTCTTCAAATTCACGTAGTAATTCTTTCTGACGAGAGCTGAGTTTAACCGGAGTTTCTACCACAAGTTTCACCAACAGGTCGCCCTGCGCGCCGCCGCGAACACTCTTCACACCTTTACCGCGCATACGGAACATGCGTCCGGTTTGCGTTTCTTCCGGCACTTTCAGGCTCACTCGACCATCCAGAGTTGGGACTTCAACTTCGCCACCTAATGCGGCCAGAGTAAAGCTGACAGGCACTTCACAATATAGATTGCTGCCATCACGCTCGAAAATATGGTGCTCTTTCACGTGAACCTGTACATACAGATCACCGGCTGGTGCACCCATTTCTCCCGCTTCACCTTCACCCGCTAAACGGATGCGATCGCCGGTATCTACACCAGCAGGGATCTTAACATTAAGTGTCTTGCGTTTTTGTTTACGACCCTGACCATGGCACGCTTCGCAAGGCTCTTTAATAATTTTGCCTTTACCATGACAGGTCGGACAGGTTTGCTGAACTGCGAAAAAGCCCTGACGCATCTGTACCTGACCATGACCGTGACAAGTACCACAGGTTTCAACGGCTGAGCCTTTTTTCGCTCCTGATCCGTCGCACACATCACACTGAACCAGTGTCGGTACTTCGATCTCTTTGGTGCAACCACGGACGGCTTCTTCTAAAGTGAGTTCCATATTGTAGCGAAGATCCGCACCGCGCTGTGCTCGCGCCTGACCGCCGCCACGCCGGCCGCCACCAAAAATGTCACCAAACACATCACCAAAAATATCACCGAAATCGGCACCGCCACCACCAAAGCCGCCGCCACCAAAGCCACCTGCACCCTGTTCAAAGGCTGAATGGCCATACTGATCATAGGCTGCTTTTTTCTGCGGATCGGTCAGAATCTCATACGCTTCTTTCACTTCTTTGAATTTTTCCGCAGCAGAAGCATCATCTGGATTACGGTCTGGGTGGAATTTCATCGCAAGACGCTTATACGCCTTTTTGATATCACGCTCAGAGGCGTCTTTAGCTACGCCTAATACTTCGTAAAAATCACGTTTTGACATGTTGTTCGTCACCAATTTATTACTACTGCCAAACGATTTTATATCGTTTGAAAAATGTATCGATTTAGAGAAAGCGTCTACAAACCATATGGCATTAAACCACTTGTCTAAACGGACACCCAATTTACAAATGAACGGGCGTTCGAGTTGCCTCAAACGCCCGTAAACACTTAAAAAGGTTCAACAAATCAATCTAAGAAATCACTTCAAAGATTATTTTTTGTCGTCTTTAACCTCTTCGAATTCAGCATCAACGACGTCGTCATCAGCAGATTGAGGCTGTTCAGCACCAGCTTGCTCTGCCTGAGCTTTTTGCTGAGCAATTTCCATCAGTTTTTGAGATGCTTCCATCAACGCTTGTACTTTCGCATCGATTTCTGCTTTGTCGTCGCCTTTACGAGCAGTTTCCAGAGCAGTAATTGCTGCTTCGATTTTCTCTTTATCGTCAGCAGCCAGCGCGTCACCCGCTTCTTCCATCTGTTTACGAGTACCGTGAACCATCTGGTCAGCCTGGTTACGAGCCGTTGCTAACTCTTCGAACTTTTTGTCCGCTTCTTTGTTAGCTTCTGCTTCCTGAACCATTTTCTCGATTTCATCATCACTCAGACCACCAGAAGCCTGGATTGTGATCTTCTGCTCTTTACCAGTCTGCTTATCTTTTGCAGAAACGTGCAAGATACCATCCGCATCCAGGTCAAAGATAACTTCAATCTGAGGCATACCACGTGGTGCAGGGTTAATACCTTCCAGGTTGAACTGACCAAGAGACTTGTTATAAGACGCTTGTTTACGTTCACCTTGCAGAACGTGAATAGTTACTGCACTCTGGTTATCTTCCGCTGTAGAGAACACTTGGTTCGCTTTAGTCGGAATCGTGGTGTTTTTCTCAATCAGTTTAGTCATCACACCACCCATGGTTTCAATACCAAGAGATAGTGGAGTAACGTCTAGCAACAGAACGTCTTTCACTTCACCCGCAAGAACACCACCCTGAACTGCAGCACCAACCGCTACCGCTTCATCCGGGTTCACGTCTTTACGCGCTTCTTTACCAAAGAATTCAGCCACTTTAGCCTGAACCATCGGCATACGAGTCTGACCACCAACCAAGATAACGTCGGTAATTTCGCCTACAGAAAGATCCGCATCAGCCAGAGCAACTTTCATTGGCTCTAGTGAACGTTGCACCAAATCTTCAACCAGTGATTCCAGTTTCGCACGAGACACTTTGATGTTCATGTGCTTAGGACCAGTTGCATCCGCTGTCACGTATGGCAGGTTAACGTCGGTTGACTGAGTAGAAGAAAGTTCGATTTTCGCTTTCTCTGCCGCTTCTTTCAGACGCTGCATTGCCAGTGGATCAGTTTTAAGGTTGATACCTTGTTCTTTCTTAAATTCTTCAACTAAGTAGTTGATCAGACGGTTATCAAAGTCTTCACCACCTAAGTGAGTATCACCGTTAGTTGAAAGAACTTCGAAGGTTTTTTCGCCATCAACTTCATCGATCTCGATGATTGAAATATCGAATGTACCACCACCAAGGTCATAAACTGCGATAGTGCGATCGCCACCTTTCTTGTCCAGACCGTAAGCTAGTGCTGCTGCAGTCGGTTCGTTGATGATACGTTTAACTTCAAGACCTGCGATACGGCCGGCATCTTTTGTTGCCTGACGCTGAGCATCGTTAAAGTAAGCAGGAACGGTAATAACCGCAGCTGTTACTTCTTCACCAAGAAAGTCTTCCGCTGTTTTCTTCATCTTTTTCAGAACTTCAGCAGAAATCTGCGGTGCTGCCATTTTTTGGCCTTTCGCTTCAACCCAAGCATCACCGTTGTCAGCTTTTACGATTTTGAACGGCATGATTGAAATATCACGCTGCACTTCTTCATCTTCAAAACGACGACCAATTAAACGCTTGATCGCGAATAATGTGTTCTCAGGGTTAGTTACAGCTTGACGTTTTGCTGGTTGACCGACCAAAGTCTCACCGTCTGTGTACGCAATGATTGAAGGAGTTGTACGTTCACCTTCAGCGTTTTCGATTACGCGAGGTTTGTCGCCGTCCAGTACAGCTACGCAAGAGTTTGTAGTACCTAAGTCAATACCAATGATTCTACCCATCAGGCTATCTCCGAATAAATTCTATGTTCGTTTTGCATATCCCCTATTTGGGGGCATGAGTCAGAGGATTCAAGCCCTCTTCTCATGGATTCGCAAACACTGTTTGCTTCTCTATGCCACATAGATAAGGGCGTAAAACCCCTTTTCAAGGGGGAAAATGAAAAAAATCCATTTTTATTCTGAGATTTTTCTATTGCCAGCTTGTTATTAGCTAAACAAGCAAAATCATAACTGTATGTTGTGCCGTAAATCTTCAAACAGGGAAATAAAGTTACAAAAATAGTTAACTTCTAATTTTAGAGCTATAATCAAAACCTTAAATAATGATAAATTAAATTTATATCAGTTAATCTTCTTTCTACTGTGCTCTCTTCACCCGCGGTGATAACAGAAAATTGCAAATTTGCGAACAAGGCACTTCTGCAACATATGTAATGCATGGTACAACAACTGATAGCACACTCAATAAACATCATAAAGGCTCAGTTCTGTGCCTACGCTATTCTATTTAAATCAAACGGAGTTCGACTATGTACAAGGTTGTAAAAAAAGCACTAATCGTGCTGAGTTTAGGCTTAACCCTTCCTGCCACAGCCATGGCTGAAAACTACACCATAGGTACAGGTAGCCAAAGCGGTACTTACTATCCGTTCGGCGGTACACTGGCGAAGATCTGGAGTGAAAATATCCCCGATTTTAATATGCGCGCTGAAGTTACCGCCGCATCAGTGGAAAACATCATTAAGGTATCAACCGACAAACAGCTGGTCGGTATTGCGATGGGTAACGTAGTCCAAAAAGCCAATAAAGGTGAAAAACCTTTCCCACGCCAGATGCCAGCCAACGTCCTGTTTGCACTTTACCCGAACGTAGTGCAGTTTATCGTATCAGCTGATTCAGACATTCACTCTATAAGCCAGTTGAAAGGCAAAAAAGTATCACTCGGCGCACCGGGCTCTGGTACCCGCGTTAGTGCGCAAACCATCCTGAATGCACTGAATATTTCAGAAGATGACATTACTGCTCAGTCACTTAACTACACAGCAACCACCAGCGCAATTGCCAATGGTCAGATTGATGCTGGGGTTATCGTAGGCAGCCTGGGAGTCGGTGCGATTACTGAACTGGCCCTAACCCGTAATATTCGTATTCTCTCTTTCTCAGATGAAGAATTTGCCCAGATTGCGGCGTCAACACCCGCGTACCAAAAACTCGAAGCTCCGGCAGAAAGCTATAAAAATGTGCCAGCGTTCAACGCTCCGGCCGTATGGAACGTACTGGTTGCCAACCAAAACATGAGTGATGAAATGGCGTACAACCTGACTAAGATCGCCTTCGATAATATCGATAAAGTGCGTCAGGCGGTCGGCGTAGCCCGTTTCACTACCGTGGAAAACATGGATAAGCTAGCCGGTGTTCCACTTCATCCGGGCGCTCAGAAATACTTCGATGAGCATAAAAAATAAGCGCGAATTTTCAAAGCGTTAATTTAAATCCAGCTCGCTATTTTCAGCGTTTACTCTCGGTAAACGCTGTTTTCAACTTAGTTCCACCTCAATTCTTGCTTTAGTAAATGGAAGCTAAGTTTTATTTGTAAGTAAAACGGAGTTTACTATGACTCAAATTTCTCACAGCCAGGAAAAATTAACCAACCTAATCACCTGGACGGTTAGTTTTGTCGCCGTGGCTTTAACCGTATTTCAGATATGGCAAGGGATTACCGCTGATATGTCGGCAACGGTGTTTCGTCCGACTCACTTAAGCTGGGTACTGGTGTTAATCTTCCTTGCTTTTCCTCTGGTTCATCCACACCGCCATAGCACCGCCATCTATTTTACGGCTCGTACGATTGATATTGCTCTGGTTCTCGCCACCTGCTGGGCCGCCAATCAGGTGATCCATTTTGACTATGATGATATTGGCTTTTTACTCGATGGCTTACAGGATAAAGATCTCTACGCAGGTCTGATTCTGATGGTAGTGCTGCTGGAAGCGACTCGTCGTTCAGTGGGGATGATCATGGTTGCTGTAGCGCTGATTTTTATAATCTACGCGCTGTTCGGCGACGTTCTCCCTGATTCAGTTGCCAGCAAAGGCTTCTCTGTTGAAGAGATGATTCGCTTTCATATCTATTCAACTAACGGGGTATTTGGCGCACCACTGGCGATTGCGGCAGGGGTAGTTTTCATCTTCGTCCTGTTTGGCGCTTTTTTACAAGTTACCGGTGCTGGTCAGTTTTTTATCGACAGTGCATTTGCGATTGCCGGTAAATCTCGCGGTGGTCCGGCTAAAGCGAGCGTGCTTGCTTCTGCTGCGTTAGGCTCTATTTCTGGCTCCGCCATTGCCAACACAGTAACCACCGGGTCACTAACTATTCCGATGATGAAAAAACTCGGCTATAAGCCGGAACAGGCTGCTGGTATTGAAGCGGCGGCATCTACAGGAGGGCAAATTATGCCACCGGTTATGGGCGCCGGGGCATTCGTTATGGCTCAGTTCACCGGTATTCCTTATAGTGAAATTATTCTGGTTTCTATTGCTCCGGCTATTCTCTATTTTGCCTGTACTCTACTTTACGTCCATCTGATGGCGTGCAAACTCAATTTGCAAGGGATGAGCGAAACCGAGAAAATCGGCAAAATACTCAAGCAAGGCTGGCACTTCCTACTACCATTAGTATTGATCACCGTTTTGCTGGTTATGGCATATTCACCGATTCTGGTCGGGATTGCTGGCTGTGCGGCCATTTTAGTTGCGGCATTATCACGTAAACATACTCATATCAGCATTAAGTTGGTGCTCGAAGGGATGAAAGAGGGGGCCATTCTTGCCCTACCGATTTCTATTGCCTGTGCTACTGCGGGGATTGTGGTTGGTGTAGTTGGCCAAACTGGTATCGGCCTGCAATTCACCCAATTTTTAACCACCCTTTCCGGTGGTCATTTATGGTCTGCGCTGATGTTTATCGCCCTGGCAGCAGTCATTCTCGGTATGGGTCTGCCAGTAACCGCTTCGTATATCGTACTATCAGTCATGGCCGTGCCGGCACTGATGGATTTAGGTATTCCAATGCTTACCGCGCACATGATCGTGTTCTGGCTGTCGCAAACGTCAAACGTGACACCACCGATAGCCTTAGCAGCATTTGCAGGAGCAGGTATCGCAGGAGCTTCACCAATGAAATCCTCTGTGCAAGCCTTTAAGCTCGCTCAGGGATTCTTCCTTATCCCGGCAATGATGGCCTTCTCCGGACTGATCTGGACGCAGAACGAATCATCCTTCGAATTTCTCGAATCGATTATTGCTTGTTGTGCGTTAATCATTTCGTTTGCTGCTGCAATTGAAGGTTATCTGATACAGAAACTGGCGGCAGCACAACGCTTATTGTTTCTGGCACTCGCACTAGCAACCTTGCTACTGCCAAATCCATATCGATTGATTGCTATCGCACTGATTGCGGCGCTGACATTGATAGAATACCGCCGGGTGAAAAATATCGCCTTAGCCTGACTTTCGTGATCGAAAAAGGGGTTGGTAACCCAGATTACCAACCCCTTTATTTTTTTAAGCTTTTTAAAAGCCTTATTTGGCAACCATTACCATCGCAGGGCGAATCACACGACCGTTCAGCTCATAGCCTTTCTGCATCACGAACATGACCGTATTAGATTCATGATCCGGGCTTTCCTGAATCGACATCGCCTGGTGGAATTCAGGGTTAAAGGCTTCACCTTCCGGGTTAATCACTTTAAGGCCGAATTTATCGATAGTATCAACAAAGGTTTTGTGCGTCAGTTCAATCCCTTCCAGCAGCGGCTTGATCAGATCATTTTCTGCATCAGCAGCCAGCATTGCACGTTCCAGGTTATCGATAACTGGTAGTAACCCTTCAGCAAAACGGCCTAAAGCAAACTTACGCGCTTTATCCACTTCCTGCTCACTACGGCGACGCATATTTTCTACCTCAGCCTTAGCGCGCAGCACGCTATCCTGCTGCTCTTTGATTTTCGCTTCGCTAGTCAGCAGCGCCGCTTCTAACTGAGCAATTTTCGCATCAAACTCATCCAGTTCCTGCTCAACCTGCTCTTCATTCCAATCGATATCGGCATCGCTACCTACAACATCAGCTTCCGCTTGTTCCTGCTCCACGGCTTCTTGCTGCAGATCTTCCTGTTTCATTTTGTTCTCTTCGTTGCTCATGATATCTCCAGAGTTTCCTGTTCTTTTGTATCGAGTGCTCAGTTTTCAGGCTACACTCAAAACATAAAAATTCGCTTTAATGCCTAACTTGCCTTTATTATGGGGACGATGAGTTCCGATTCAAGCCGATTTGTTTGGAAAAACTATGAAAAAAGCCTTCAACGTGATTGCCATCATTGGCAAGCCCCGCGATCAAGTCGCCATTCAGACCCACAGCGAGCTATTTGACTGGCTGACTGAACGCGGCTACACCGTATTTATTGATGATAGATTACAGGGAATTTTACACAATATCCCGGCACATCAATTTGCATCACTATTAAAATTAGGTGAAAAGGCAGATCTGGCGATTGTGGTCGGTGGCGACGGTAATATGCTCGGCGCGGCTCGGGTGCTATCGCGTTTTGATATCCGGGTTATTGGGGTGAACCGCGGCAATCTCGGCTTCCTGACCGATCTCAACCCGGAAGATTTTCATCACGCGTTACAGCAAGTGCTGGAAGGCAATTATATTGATGAGCAGCGTTTTCTCCTGGAAGCTGAAGTTCATCGCCATGGGCAGGTCAAAAGCCATAATGCAGCACTCAATGAAGCGGTACTTCACCCGGGTCAAATTGCTCGAATGATTGAATTTGAAGTCTATATTGATGATGTATTTGCTTTTTCCCAGCGTTCAGATGGCTTAATCGTTTCTACACCAACTGGCTCAACTGCTTATTCACTTTCCGGTGGTGGCCCGATTATGTCACCGAGCCTCAACGCTATATCTTTGGTGCCAATGTTTCCGCACACGCTCTCTTCACGCCCGTTGGTGGTTGATGGAACCAAGAAGATCAAGCTGATTGTTTCGCCGGATAATCGAGGCACTCAGGAGATCAGCTGCGATGGCCAGGTCTCTCTGCCTGTTTCGCCCGGTGATGAAGTGCTCATCTATCAGAGCCCGAATATCCTGCATCTGATTCATCCACAGGATTACAGTTATTACCATGTGTTAAGAAATAAACTCGGCTGGTCGAGCAAACTTTTTTAATCAATTTTTCGATAAAAAATGTACACACCCTATTTACTGTATGGATTAACAGTATATACTGTTTAACTATACAGTATTGGTTAACTATACAGGGTGTGAACATGCTGGCTCATTTAAGTGTAAACAATTTTGCTATTGTAAAATCTTTGCAGTTAGAACTGTCGCAGGGAATGACAACCATTACCGGTGAAACCGGTGCGGGTAAATCGATCGCCATTGATGCGCTTGGCTTATGCCTTGGCGGCCGTGCTGAATCGAACATGGTTCGTCAGGGTGAAGAGAAAACCGAAGTTTGCGCGGCGTTTTTACTCGATAATAACCTGCACGCCACTCGCTGGTTGGAAGACAATGAGTTACTTGAAGGCAACGAGTGCATTTTACGCCGAATCATCACCAAGGAAGGCCGTTCCCGCGCCTTTATTAACGGCAGTCCAGTCCCCCTTGCCCAGTTAAAAGCGATCGGCCAGTTGCTGATCAATATCCATGGTCAACACGCCCACCAGCAATTAATGAAAGCCGATCACCAGATGTTAATGCTCGATCAGTATGCCGGCCATCAGGATCTGCTTGTCGCCACCCGCCATGCCTACCAGCAATGGCGCCTTGCGCGCAACGAGCTTAAGCAGCTTGAAGAAAATAGTCAGGCCAATCAGGCTCAGTTACAGTTACTTGAATACCAGATCAAAGAATTAAATGAGCTGGCGATTGGTGAAGAAGAATTTGCCGATCTGGAACAGGAACATAAACGCCTGTCCAATAGCGGCGAGCTGGTTGAACATTGCCAACAGGCAATCGACCTGCTGTATGAAAATAATGAAGTTAACGCGCTCAACCTCCTGCAATCGGTTAACCATGCTCTGATTTCTCTGGCTGAACTGGACAGTAAACTGGCCGAATTGCCAAATATGCTCAGTGAAGCGATGATTCAGCTGGAAGAGACCAATCATGAACTGCGGGCATATCTGGATAATATCGATGTTGATCCGGAACAGATGGCCTATATCGAGCAGCGCTATAGCAAAGTTATGTCATTAGCTCGTAAGCACCATATCGCCCCAGAAGAGCTTTATCCACATCATCAGAGCCTATTAGCCGAAGTGGAAAAACTCGACTGCTCAGATGAAAAACTGGCCGCACTCGCACTGGATGTTGATGCCAAACACGCCTGTTTTATTCAGCAGGCAGAAAAACTTCACCAATCACGTAACCGCTACAGCAAAGAACTGGACAAGCTGATTTCACAAAGTATGCATGAACTGAGTATGGAAAAGGCGAAGTTCCATATCGAACTGCAATTCGATCCTCAACACAGTTCACCATTAGGTTGTGATTCAATTGCATTCCAGGTTTCTACTAACCCGGGGCAACCATTAGAGGCTCTGTCAAAAGTGGTTTCCGGTGGTGAGCTATCGCGGATTTCGCTGGCGATTCAAGTGATCACCGCGCAAAAAGTAGATACTCCGAGTTTGATTTTTGATGAAGTGGATGTTGGTATCAGTGGACCGACGGCAGCTGTTGTCGGCCGCATGTTGCGCAAACTGGGAGAGTCGACTCAGGTTATCTGTGTCACTCACCTGCCGCAGGTTGCCGGTTGTGGTCATCAGCAGTTGTTTGTCAGTAAACAGAGCAAAGCTGGGAAAACCGAAACTAAAATGCTTAAACTGGATGATACACAACGGATTGAAGAACTGGCGCGTCTGCTCGGAGGTAGTGAAATCACCTCAACCACACTGGCGAATGCCAAAGAGTTGTTACAATTGGCTGCATAACCATTAGGGCGTGTTTATCTTATAATTTGCATTTAACTTTGCAACAAACAACAAAATTTGTGGTCTGAATAAGCTCAGATAAGAAGAGTGCTTTTACTTCTGGTCTGAGCTTGTTTATTATCAGCCCAGTTCACTTTATTTATTAGACATCCAATTATGCAGTTAAAGAAATGGCTTATCCTCGCGCCACTAACCGTAACACTACTAAGTGGCTGCTCCATTGCAGAACGTTTGGTTTACCGGATTGATATCAATCAGGGCAACTATGTTGAACAACCTGCTGTCGACCAGCTAAGAGTCGGCATGTCACAGGATCAGGTACGTTATGTACTTGGTTCGCCTATGTTGGTAGAAAGTGGTTACCCGAATACTTGGTATTACATCTATCATCACACGCCTGGTCATCAGGAATCAGAGCAGAAAAATCTGATTGTGCAGTTTGACAACAATGGCACTCTGGCTTCTATTGATGGCGATTTTACTGCCAGCAGCAGTTTTAACGACCGTTTACAGTAATTCATTTTCTGGTGCAGTTCAAAAAAGCAACCATCACGGTTGCTTTTTTATGCTTCAATTATTGTTCGTTTTTCAGCTTTGCCTGCTCAGCGCGTTTGCGCCGAATCTCTTTCGGATCAGCCAGTAGCGGGCGATAAATTTCGATTCGATCATGATCGCGCACTCGTGCGTCAAGCTTAACGTTACGGCTAAAAACACCGACTTTATTTTGGGTCAAATCGATTTCCGGATAGAGCGCTAAAACGCCAGATTGCCTGATAATGTCTTCCACCGTTGACTGGCTATCTACCATCAAAGAAAGAACTCGCTGTTCATGAGGAAGGGCATAAACCACTTCAACACTGATCATTTGTGGATCGCTGCTCATACGTTTAATAAACCTGCTTCGCTCGGGTAGTAAATGCATTGACCATGTTACTGGTTAATTCATTAAAAACCTTACCGAACGCCATTTCAATCATCTTGCTGGAAAATTCAAATTCCAACTTTAATTCTACTTTACACGCCTGTTCATCCAGCGCAGTAAAGTACCAACCACCACGCAACGTTTTAAATGGCCCATCAACCAATTCCATCAGAATTGACTCTCCGGCTTTGAGCAGATTAGAGGTAGTAAAGGTTTTACTGATACCTGCTTTCGACACAGCAACAGAAGCAACCATTTTATCCTGCGACGCTTCCAGCACTGTACTACCTGAACAACCAGGCAGAAATTCCGGATAGCGTGAAACATCATTCACCAAATTGAACATTTGTTCAGCACTAAACGCCACCAACGCAGAACGAGTCACCTGCTTCATAACCACTCCTCAATCACACCTTTAGCATCAGGCGGTGACAATTGTACGTATATTTTTAACTGACGCAAAATAAAAGGATTTCCTAACGTGATTGCACCCCGTATAATGGCCCGACTATGGCAAAGAAAAAACAGAAACCAGGCAGCAATACGATTGCCTTAAATAAAAAAGCTCGCCACGAATATTTCATCGATGATGAATTAGAAGCGGGGCTAGAGCTTCAGGGCTGGGAAGTTAAGTCACTTCGCCAGGGAAAAGTCAACATCGCGGAGAGTTATGTCTTCATGCGTGACGGAGAAGCGTTTATCTCAGGTATGACCATCACACCTTTGCAACAAGCTTCTACTCACATTGTCGCTAACCCGACTCGCGTGCGTAAACTGCTCCTTTCGCGTCGTGAACTGGATAACCTAGTCGGACGTATTAACCGCGAAGGGATGACCTTGGCCGCGCTTGCTTTATATTGGTCACGCTCTTGGGTGAAGATCAAGATTGGCGTGGCGAAAGGTAAAAAGATGCACGACAAACGCGAAGATTCAAAAGAACGCGACTGGCAACGCGAGAAAGCACGCGTAATGAAAGGTTCGCTGCGTTAAACTTAACCACTTGATTGTGCAGAGCTAGACAGAGTGCTTAATTCTGTTACTATGCACGTTCTACCTGGGGCTGATCTAGGATTCGACGGGAATTTTGCAGTCTAAGGTGCATGCCGAGGTGCGGTAGGCCTCGTTAACAAACCGCAAAAAAATAGTCGCAAACGACGAAAACTACGCACTAGCAGCTTAATAACCTGCTCAGAGCCCTCTCGCCTCAGCTTCCGCTTGTAAGACGGGGATAACGAGAGGTCAAAAACAATCAAGCTGGCGTGGATTCCCCCACCTGAGGGATGAAGCGTGAGATTTAATTCAGGTTAGCTATTCATTCGCGTGTCGGTTCGCAGGTGGTAGTGAAATTAGAGATCGACTAAGCATGTAGTACCAAAGATGAATGGTTTTCGGACGGGGGTTCAACTCCCCCCAGCTCCACCAATTCAAAGTTTAAAGACGTCCTATGGCGTCTTTTTTCTTATCTATCACAAAATAAAATCAATAACTTAGAGTATTTTAACGTTTATTGGCTTCCTATAACTTCTTTGATTTTTGGGTACACCATTAGGTACACTACAAAAAGTTCGTTAATTTGGTGTACCCATTATGGCAGAAATAACAGATAGACTAACTACTACAGGCCAACCAGCCGTAAAAGAGCTAACCTCAACCTAGGCAAGTATCCTGACCTATCTCTTGCAAATGCTCGTAAAATGACGCTTGAAGCCAACGAATTACTTGCACAAGGAATTGATCCCCAAGAACAACGCCGAAAGCAGCAACAAGAGCACAAAGCTGTCCACCAGCACACTTTTCAGAATGTAGCAAAAGAATGGTTGGATATTAAGAAAGACGATATTACGCCTGATTATGCTGTCGATATTTGGCGCTCTCTGGATTTACATATATTCCCCAATCTAGCCAGTGTACCAGTTAGAGAAATCACGGTCCCCCAAGTTATCGAACTCCTAGCAAAGGGTAGCTTAGAAACGGTTAAACGTTTATCACAACGCCTGAATGAAGTAATGAACTTTGCAACTAACTGCGGGCTGATTCAAGCGAACCCACTTACTGGTATTAAAGCAGCTTTCAAGAAACCAAAGAAAGAGAATATGGCGGCTCTGAAACCAGCAGAACTGCCTGAACTTATGGGAGCTATAGCTAACGCCAATATTAAACGTACTACACGTTGCTTAATAGAATGGCAGCTTCATACCATGACTCGTCCTAGCGAAGCCTCTGGCGCGAAATGGGAAGAAATTAATTGAGATGAAGAGGCTTGGACAATCCCAGCTGAACGAATGGGAACACCGTATACCACTCACTGATCAGATGCTTGAATTACTTGAGGTTATCAAACCAATTAGTGGTCATCGTGAATTCATATTCCCTTCTGACCGCGATCCTAAAAAGCCCTGTAACAGCCAAACTGCAAATATGGCGCTTAAACGTATGGGCTTTGCTGGGCGTTTGGTCAGCCACGGTCTGCGGTCACTGGCTAGCACCACGCTAAATGAGCAAGGATTTGATAGAGACTTGATTGAAGCAGCATTGGGCCACGTTGATGATAACCAAGTTCGTAGCGCTTACAATAGAACTGATTACCTAGAACGCAGGAAGCCAATGATGAGCTGGTGGAGTGGTTACATTGAAGAATCCGCCAAAGGCGGCCTTTCGGTTACAGGAACTAAACAATTAAAAGTGGTTTAGCGTATAACTTCCACTTATGTTACCCATTAGATGGAAACTAGGAGGTTGTTGGAGCGCATTAAATAATCGATTTTTCCTATATTTAAAATGTAAAAAACTCAACTGGGTACGGCAAAGGGGATGGGGACAAAAAACTCGTTTTCTAAGTATAAAAAATGGGCACTTTGAATATGCCCATTTTTATTTATTGCGGTAGGCTTTACACAGTCAACCAGCGCTGACTATCAAGTACCTTTTCAGCAATAGTGATTTGCCTTGCTGTAAACTGTTGTTTTCTCGCGTTCCAAGAATGAACACCTTCAATAACTTGTTCTATACTTTTTGCTTGTTCATACCGATTAAGCCAGTGAACGGTTGCAAGGAGCTCCAAGCCCTGTGGTGATTCAAAGCCTTCAACTAATCGAGATACCTTCTCAAATCTCTCTCTCGTATCAGGATGCTGGTCTAAAAACTCTTGCGCCTCTTTTACTGCTCCTGGTACCAATTGAAGTACTTTATCCGGTGCATCACCACCATCTGAATAACCAGAAACAAAATGCCCTTCAATAGCGTTTAGTACATGACGCAAATTTTGCGCATATGGACCATAGTGTGCTTTTTGATATTTCAAGCGTAACGGTTCCCCAGCTTCTTGCATGAAATACAAAAGCTTGTGTACCTCAAGCAATGACACTGAAGGATCTAGCAGCCCTTTCAAATAACGCTGCATCAACTCGATCAATACAGCCCTACCCGGCGTCATCTTTGGCACTTCTTTTTGCTTTACCATTCTATCGTTTTGTGGAGCGCCTGATGGTTCATAAATAAATACTTCAACGTCACTCAAAGGCTTCATTGCAGCTTCGATTTTTTCTCTGACCACCAGCCAATCTAGACCACCTAATCCAGCACCCAACGGCGGGATAGCGATAGATGTAATACCTAATCGTTGAATGTCGTTAACAAGAGCTGATAAACCAGACTCGATATCCTCAATTCGACTAGCGCCTCGCCAATGCCGTTTTGTCGGAAAGTTAATGATAAAACGCGGATTAGCCAATTGCCCGGTTTCAAAAATAAACATTTCTCCCGGCTGTACGTTTTTACTCTTACAAGCAGCCTCGTAGGCTTTGAAGTTTTCAGGCCATGCCTTTTTAAATTGCAGAGCAATACCACGTCCCATGACACCAACGCAGTTGACTGTATTTACGATTGCTTCTACGTCAGCGCGCAGAATATCACCACGAGTCATTTTGATCATATCTACGGCCTCCTTAGTAATACCAATTTGTGTTAATTGTAACAGGTGGTTGATGAACTGCCATTTGCAACGTGTTGACTACCTGCTGTTGAATTTGTTGAGATTGAACGACGATACTCTCAACTAAATGCCAGGGAAAACTATGCTCAATAAGAAACTCAGCTTGCTTTCCTTCCTTACATTTTTGCCATTGTCTTGCATCTATTGCGTGCCAATCCAGCTCATGCAATTGAGACAAGTTACTTCTATCTTCAAAAAAGTAAGATCCTGCATTTGAAAGAGTAAATGCCCATCGATGCCCCTGCTGCAGTGCCCATTGCACCGTTGCGTTAAGGTCTGCCTGAAGGTGAAAATAGGCCCCTGCCCACCTTTGTAGGCAAGTTCCTCACTATCAGCTCGATAAATCACATACAACATAATAGAGCGTGGACAAAAATAAAACGGTACACATTGACCAACATGTAAATCGGGATGACTATCCAGCGTTAACTGAGTGAGCCGGCGTTGTTTAATCGTGTTCATACCTATCGTGGTTCCTGGTGCATGTTGCGCAATAATCTGGGCATCACACAGCAGACCACCAGAACCAAGAATAGAGGCAAGCCTATCAACATGGACAATATGATAGATTTTCGGCTGTGAGGGTATGAGCATTTTCATCCTTCTCAAACATTAAGTTTCATTTCGATAGTACTTCATCCACTAATGAAGAAAAATAGTGAATATCATCAATGCTTACGTCGATGCTCCTCAAGAGCCTCTTTAAAAGAGACATCGATTGCAACAACCGGTTCATCTTTCTGGCTCCGAAGAGATTTAAGCGCTTTAAAGTCAGCTACTATACGCTTAACCCCATCAGAATATTTAGGATAGTTTTCCAGAAACTTTAAAACAGGCATTGTAGCCACAGCAAAGCTGCCTGCAGCAAGAAAGAAATTAATCAGAACCTCTGTACATCCTTCCCTGACCTCTTCGACTGCAGCAATTATCTGTAAGCCATGCTCTTCTGCTGTTGTCTGCTCTGGTCTTAACGAGACTTCCGCCTGAGCCAGACAACTTATCACCAAGTCAAGTGTAGTTGGAGACTTAATCCCCATATTAATAAGCGACTGAGCATCGCTCTGTAAGCTGATCAGGGCAAGATTTACTTCGTAGGGCACATCAAATTTTATCTGGACCTTCCCGATAGCGTAAGAACCTTCCATATCAGCTACACGTTCTGATACATATACCTTTCTGTCACCAATGATAATAAATGGCTGTTTCGACCGCCGCTTTAAGCTTGCAGGGGAAGTATTACTGCTTGCTCCTGAATACTTCTTAAAATTCTCCGCCTGCTCCAACACGTTCTTATACACATCATCATTCGCAATCGGTGGGAAGCCGAATTTATGCAGTAGCAAAATCAAATCCACTTTGAGTTTGGCTTTGATGTCGTCGCGATTGCTCCAGTCTGGATACTGAGCGGTGTCGTCCACCACCACTTTCATCTGTTTCGCGAGATCCAACATCTTGTCTTGGTCGTAGGTAAAGTGGTATTTCACACACATGTACTCAAGAATATCGAGGAAGGCTTTCTCTTCCATATCGATGCCGATCTCTTCAAACGACATCATTTCACTGCGGATGTCGTAGATCATATCCGCTACCTCTTGAGTAAAGGTATCGAACTCTTCGCCGTTCAACGCATCGTTTTCTTTGCGCTCGTTGTACATTTCCACCAGCGCTTGGAAGCGTTTGGAGAAATCGATACCTTTGAGTTGGTTAACCTTTTTAAACTCACTGATGGCTTTTTGCAGCATCTTTTGCAGCAACTGCATTTTGGTGTTGGGCAGTTTGATTTTGCTGATACGGTCCATGTACTCATCATCGAAGATATCGATGGTGTCCGCCTTGTCTTCCCCAAGAGCAAAGATTTCCTCAACGCCATCGGCACGAATCGCTTCGGCAATCATTTCACGCACCCGCGCATTCATTTGCGCTGTATCCGGGGCATCGCCTTTGGTCAGCTTGTACACAATGGAACGAACGGCGATATAGAAATGAATCTGCTCACGTTCGGTTTGTTTAATCTCTTCACTGCCCACACACACGTCATAGGCGGCTTTTAGGCGTTTTACCAAGCCCATAAAGCGCAGTTCGAGCTTTTTGGTTTGCAGCACAAATTCCGCGGCGCGATTCAAACAAGCCAGCTGATTGACTGGGTTCTCTGCAAAATAATCGCGACTATCAAAGTTGTGGAACATCTGCTCCAACAGGTGCAAATGGTTACGCACTTCCACCAACGATTGACGAATATCCTCAATATTCGATTCATCCGCTTTGGAATACATCGCCAGCGCCTGATTCATGCGCGATTTAATGCCGATATAATCCACCACCAAACCTTTGTCTTTGCCTTCAAACTTACGGTTCACGCGCGAGATGGTTTGAATCAGGTTGTGCTTTTGCAATGGCTTATCGATGTAGATGGTATCGAGCTCCGGCACATCAAAGCCAGTCAGCCACATATCCACCACAATGGCGGTTTTGAAATTCGACTTCGGATTTTTGAACTGCTTATCCAGCTCTTTGCGATACTCTTTGGTGCCAAGCAGCGAGTACATTTCTGCCGCGTCATCTTTGCCACGGGTCATCACCATGTTCACCATCGGCAATGGCAGCAGTTCATCTTTGTCTTTATCGGTGAGTGCCACGCCATCAATGGCGAGCTTTGCTTCAAACCACTCAGGACGCAGTGTGCGCACATCTTGATAGAAAGCGTAGGCAATTTCACGGCTGGCACAGACAAACATCGCTTTGCCTTTAATGGTCGAGCCTTCTTCCACCCGCTTTTCATAATGGGCGACAAAATCTTCAGCCAGCCGTTGAATTCGGTCTGGGTCGCCCAAAATCGAATTCATATTTGCCGTGGCTTTTTTGCTCTCTTCAATCTGATGTTCGCTGGCACCTAAGCGCTCACACTCTTGATAGTATTTTTCAATCTCTTCCAGCTTGCTGTTATCCAACATCACCTTGGCTGCGCGCCCTTCGTAAACAATCTTCACCGTGATTTCATCATTCACCGATTCTTTCATGGTGTAGCTATCCACCGGGTCACCAAACACATCCAGCGTGGCATCAATCGGCGTGCCAGTAAAACCCACATAAGTCGCGTTCGGCAGGGAGTCATGCAGATACTTAGCAAAGCCATAGGTCTTTTTCACTTTGCCGCTGTCTTGGTCAATGGTGATTTTCAGATCCAGATTGATTTGGCTGCGGTGCGCTTCATCGGAAATACACACCACGTTGCTGCGGTTGGTCAAAAGCTGAATGTCTTCCGTAAACTTATGAATGGTGGTGAGGAACACGCCGCCACTGGCACGCCCGGCGAGTTTGTCGCGCAAATCCTGACGGCTGGTAACCGGTTCAATCAGTTCGTCGCCAATATAGGTGGTGGCATTGCAAAACTGTTTCGACAACTGATCATCGAGATCGGTACGGTCGGTGATCAACACAATCGTAGGGCTTTCAAAATCGACGCTTTTCATCAACAAGCGAGCCAAAAACTGCATGGTAAAACTTTTACCACAACCCGTTGCGCCAAAGTAGGTGCCGCCTTTACCGCTGCCGCCCTTCTCACTCGGCACGACGTTCCCTTCACCATCCAGTATTTTGCGTTCTTTTTTGATGTTGTAATAGAGCTTACGTGCAGCGTAATACTGGGGGTAACGGCAGCAAACCTTTTGCTCCTTTTTACTGGTATCGGGGAAGAAGATGAAGTTTTTGATCACATCCAATAAACGGGTGGGATGAAACAGCCCCTGCACCATGGCATCCAGCGAGTCGATGCCCTGCTTCTCGTTGGATTCGTTACCCGTGATTTTGCGCCATGAATAGAAGAACTCATACGGGGCGAACAGGTTGCCCATTTTGTTATTCACGCCATCGCTAATCATGCACAAGGCGTTATAAACAAACAGTTTGGGAATATCGCGGCGATAACGGGTGGTCAGTTGCACCCACGCATCGTGGATGGTTGCCGCTTCTTCACGCACGGCCGATTTCAATTCAAACACCACCAGCGGCAAGCCGTTGACGTACAAAATAACATCCGGAATGCGGGTTTGATTGTCGGTGCCCACAATTTCCAGCTGATTCACCAATCGGTACTGGTTGCGGTCATCGGCGATGGTGGCATCGCCTGCCACAAACATGTCACCCAGCTGCTGCGCTAACCCTTGGGTATCAAACAGTTCGATATAGAGATCTTTTTGCTTGCGATCGTCGCGCTTAAACAGGAAGCCGTTACTTAACCACTGGCAGAAGGTTTTATTGCTTTGATACAAATCACTGGCAGGCAGGGTGTGCAGTTGGCGAATAATGGCGTCGATTTCCGCATCGGTAATGCCATCGGTGTGATAGCGCTTGGCGAGATAAGCACGCACATCATCGAGGATTAACACCTCTTCTTTACTCGCGCGTGGGATCTCGCTGCCAATAACGTGCGGATACACGCTCATGCCAGAGACGCGTTGATGCTGCCCTAGCATGGCGATGATGGCTTGTTCTAACCTAGCTTCATTAAACGTGGTCGTCATAACATCCTGTTCTTATTGTTCTTCTTGGGTTTAGCACAGTGCAAAACAAAAAGGCAGCCGAAAAGGCTAAGGCTGCCGATGGGTTATGCGGTGGTTGCTGCGATGGTCGATTCCACCTCATCAAGGCGTAATTCGCCGGAGATCAGTTTCGGTAGCAAGGTATCGCGAAGTCTTTCCAATATTTGCGCTTGCTTGGAATTTGATACCTTCTTATCAGCAATAGATTTAAAAGTCTCTTCAATCTGACTGCTTATCTCAAACGGTGGGAACACAACCAACTGTTCTGATAAAACTTTACGACTTAATTCTGTTTGCCCTGTGCTCCCTTCACCTAACCGTTCAACTCTTCCTTCAATCGACAACATTAGTTGACCAAATGTAAAAATAGGGCATTTCTCAGTATCAACACGAGCTATTGTCACATGCGAATCAACTACAGATTTTTCGTCTATATGACTAACCAGTGCCATCCGACCTAATGTCCCCACACCGGTTGAATTTATAAGTACATCACCTATTAAAATTTCTCGTCCATCTATTTTCCTCAATTCAGGATCATTTCGACGAGCCAAGTCATAGTTAACTTCGTGGTTTCTGATGCACTTTTGGTTAATAACCAGAACACCACCTTCTTCGGTGTATTTAGGAGAAATACCACGGCGCAATTCATTACAAAAATCGCCAAGCATTAAGCATTTCCACCCCTTCGGCACCCAGCCTAACTCACTTTCCTCAAATTCACTGGGGAACAGTTGGCGGATGTCATCCGGTAGCGGCTTATAAGGTGACGCTAACGCCTCGCCAGCAGCGGGGTTGGTGCGAGTGCTATGCGGTTGGCTTGCTGCATTTGCCTTATTTGCCGCATTTGCTGCATTGCGCAGAGCTTGGCGCTGCTCGGCGCGCGCTTGCAGTTCATCCGGAATCACATTGCCCGCATCCAGTGCGTTATCAATCACCGGATCGAAATCCACAAACCACGATTTAAATAGCGTCTGCGCCATTTGTTCTAGGGTTTGGTTGATTTGGCGGTTAAGGGTGATTTTGTTGTCGAGGTTACGTAATGTTGAAGCTACTCCCCTCTGTATATCAATAGGTGGAAGTTCAAATTCAAAGTCACCAATCTTCTTAACTGGTACTCGCGCTTGGTTTGCGCTGCCTTGAGCAACATTTACAATCCATTCAGAAAACTGCCTAGTCTTTAGCAGGTAATACAAATATGACTGATCGATAGCCTCATTAGGAATTACACAGCAAGTATTCTGATTTTGTATCGCTCCTTCAGAACCTTTCGGCGCTCTTACTACTTTACCGACTACAGACGACCAGTTTGGAGGCCAAGAACCCACAGTCGCAATTAGTACATCATCACTTTTCAGTAAGTGGCTAGCCCATTTTTGAGCGTGTTCTCGGTCTACTTTAGTCGCGTCTGTAAGGTCTATGGAATCACTGGTGAAGTTTGAAACCTTTGCCAAATTGACGCCATCATTAGACGTCGTGAAAAAGTCTTGTTTTACTCCTGCACCATTACGAAAAGTAGCCACATCACTGAGTTTGCAGCAAACTGTATTACTCCCCATAACCCAATACCTCCATATTGGCACGAATCGCTTTATCCAGCGCGTCGGCTTCATCCAATTGGCGATATAAAGTTTGGGTCAGTTCGGTCATCTTGGTTTCAAACGGAATGCCGTCATCTTCTAAGTCCGCTGCGCCCACATAGCGTCCCGGCGTAAGCACAAAGTCGTTGGCTTTGATCTCGTCAATGGTGGCCACTTTGCAGAAGCCCGCTTGGTCTTCGTATTGCGCGACGCTGATTTCTTTGGCTTCGAGGCGACGTTGAATTTCGGCTTCATCACTGCGCCAAGCGTGGAAGGTGTCGGCGATTTTGGCAATGTCTTCCGCCGTCAGCTCTTTATTAACACGGCTGACCATGGTGCCCATGTCACGGGCATCGATAAACAGGGTTTCACCCGTGCGGTCGCGATAGCCAAATTTCGGGTTGGCGGCTTTGCTCTTCGACATAAACCACAAACACACCGGAATTTGCGTGGTAAAGAACAGTTGCCCCGGCAGCGCAATCATACATTCAATGCGATCGTCGTTCACCAGCTTGGCGCGAATGTCGCCTTCGCCACTGGTGTTGGAACTCATCGAGCCGTTCGCCAACACAAAACCAGCGGTGCCCGCTTCGCCCAGCTTCGACAGCATGTGCAAAATCCACGCATAGTTGGCGTTACCAGTCGGTGGCGTGGTAAAGCCCGCAAAGCGCGCATCATCGGTGAGCTCGGCATCGTTACGCCAGTTTTTCAGGTTAAACGGTGGGTTTGCCATGATGTAATCGGCTTTTAAATCTGGGTGCTGATCATCGTGGAAGGTATCCGCCGGGCGTTCGCCTAAGTTACCGGTTAAACCGCGAATGGCTAAGTTCATTTTCGCCAGCTTGTAGGTGGTGCTGGTGAGCTCTTGGCCGTAAATCGCGATGTCTTTACTTTTGCCTTGGTGGCTTTCAACAAATTTCAAACTCTGGACAAACATACCGCCAGAACCACAGCATGGGTCGTACACTTTGCCTTGATACGGTTCGAGCATGTCTGCCAGCAAGGTCACCACGGATTTTGGCGTGTAGAATTCGCCGCCGCCTTTGCCTTCGTTCGCCGCAAAGCGCCCCAGGAAGTATTCGTACACGCGACCAATTAAGTCTTCAGAACTCAAGTGTTCGCCGCACTCATCCGCCAGTGTGTTGATGTTTTCCACGGTATCAATCAAGGAGGCAAGGCGTTTCACTTCAAGGTTCATGCGCGAGAAGTAGTTATCTGGCAACGCACCTTTCAGGCTCGCGTTGCTCTTTTCGATGGTCGCCAATGCGGTATCAATCACCACGGCGATGTCGTCTTGTTTGGCTCGCACTTTCACATACGACCAACGCGCCACTTCCGGCAGAAAGAAGATGTTGTCTTGCTGGTAAAACTCCGGCATATCGACAAAGGCTTCCATCCCGGTGTTTTGCAATTGTTCGCGCTTGGTTTCAAATTTATCGCTGATAAATTTAAGGAACACTAAACTCAATACTACGTGTTTGTATTCGGAGGATTCAACGCTACCGCGCAGTTGGTTCGCGGTATCCCATAGGGTTTCTTCAAAGCCTTTTGAAGCCTTTTTCTTTGCTGGTGCTTTTGCCATGAGTGTGCATTCTTTTTTCAATGAGGCGTACGCGAAGCCGTACGATAATTGCCGTCGATTATATATGAAAATGAGTGCTTTAAGAAAGCGTGGGGGGAAGTGAGTGTGAGGTGAGGTTGAATGGCAGAGAAAGAAAGAGCCTGTCATCAGACTCATGCTTGGGTTCAAACTTCAAGAATGGTTAACCATTTGCGTATTCCCCCGCTAAAAAATATTCAGTAGATTTACCAATCTTCTCAGATACTAATATTCTTGCCGTGACCATCCCATCCAATTTTTGCTTCGCACTGTTATAACTAATACCTAAAAGACTCTCAACCTCGCGAGCTGTAACCGTTGGCTTTTTACGGTAACGAGGTTCACCAGAGACAAATCCAATGATCTTTCTCTCGATATCTTCTAAGCCTGAATAACGCTCTTCTAGCTCCAACATTCGTTGTGCCGCTCGTTGATAAACTGCAACAAATTCATCGATAGCGCGACTGATCACCTTTAGCTGATATTTAATGAAGTAAGTCAGATCTAAGTTATCGTGCTCCGTATCTAAATAGCTAATACCATATTGAACTGGCGATTTCTTGAGCAATGCTGATATCGCAATATATCTGAAGCCGGTATAGCCGGACTTAAACATATACCAGTAGAATAGGGCCCTAGCGACCCTCCCGTTACCATCTTGAAACGGGTGCACATAACCAATAACAAAATGAAGTGTAATAGCTTGGATAACCGGATGAACACCACTGTCATTGGAATTAAGCCACTTAACGACGCGAGTAAGTAGTCTCTCAATGCTATCGTGTTTCGGTGGTTGATGAACAACCTCACCTTCTGCATCGACAACCGCAACATCATCCGTCGTTCTGAATGCGCCTGACGTGTATTTTTCTTGCTCTAATGTTTTCGTACCGGTGCTATGCAAGTTTCTGATTAGTTCAATGCTAAACGGCTCATCCCTAAGATCCCAGGCACTTTTCATTAAATCGAAATTACCAAAAATCATTCGCTCATCGTCAGTGCGAGGCTTTCTTTTTTTTCGGATCATCTCTTTCGCAAGGATGGTCGTCGTAGCAGCTCCTTCTAATTGACTACTCGATATCGCCTCATCATCCACTAGGTTATTTGCTAAGTGCTCAAAATGCGCCCGTTCACCAATTTGCTCTAATATACCCAGCATGGCACTGTGCGTGGTGTAGCGATCGATTTGCGACAGCACATGACCAAATTCATGCAAGTTATTGAATCTGCAATGTTGTGTATAATCAGGAGAGTTCAACAGAGCTTGGATGATTTGCTCAGGCAAGTCTGGAGGCAAAGGTTTATCTTCTAAGGGCGTAAGATCGATTAAGGTACTGTCCCGAGACAGGCGAGTTAGCCACCAGCAATATTTGACTTCTAAGCCCGACTTAACTCTGCGCCTAAACTCGTTGAATGAGTGGTACTCGTCAGTAAATGGGACGACATAATCTTTATAGTCATTGGGATCAAGCCCCTGATTGTCAATCTCGAACAAAACGTCACCGATTGTGCTAAATGGGCATACTGGTGGGGACAAATACTTACCTGACATCACTTTCATCTCAAAAACTAACGATTATGAGATCAGATTAATCAATATTGTGTACTTTGGCTAGTTTTTACCAGTAGCGATTCACGGTCTTTCTTCTCATCAACAATTTTGACTTACAGATTATGAGTAGTTAATTACTCATAGCTTGAATGAAAATGAGTTTACGAGTAAAGTTTTACTCATAAGTAAAGAAGGGTATTGTCGATAGCAGAGACTAGCATTAAGAGGAGTACCAGAACAAATCTTGGAGATGCCAGCCGTTGGACTTAATCATATATCAGAAAGGCTTACTAAATGGGGGCTACTATGAATAAGCCAAGCAATAAAGAGTCCGTACAAGATACGGTGGCTCGCCTAAGAGCAAACCGAAATCAACAGCAGCCCAAGATTGGGAAAAATGTAACTAATTCGATCAAAGAGCAAACACAACTCGATACTCCAACGAGATCGAAAGCCTCAAAAAACGCCAAAGCAGTCAGTGCAGCGGAACGCAAAACCGAAGCGAACAAAATCATCAAGCAACTATTACTTGGTTTGCTAACACAAGGTCAAGCGTTGAAAAGTTTACGCATTAATATACTGGGGCTCAAACAGGATGTGTTCGCAAAACTTGTCGATGTCTCAAGAAAAACGCTCTCCGATATAGAGAATGACCGGGGTAGCTACAATACAGAGATTCTCAACAAGGTATTCAAACCATTTGGCTTAAAAGTCGGACTGATCCCATCCTCACCACAGATGTTAAACGAACTATTAAGAGAGCATGCCCCTAACAACCAGAATGCGCAAAGTTGATTAACAGCTATACTTATAATTCGCATCATCCTATATGGCGTTATAAGGTGTTCGATATATGGCACAACAATTCCACGAAAAAAGAAAATTTTTCCGATTACGCTACCATCAAGATCAACGTCCTACTGTTGAATTATTCGGGCATGAATATCCGGTTTGCGAAATTTCCGAAGAAGGAATGAGGCTATTGTTCAAAAGTACCAGCCCGTTTTCTCTCGGGGTTACCTTCTCCGGAGTTGTGCATTTTGATGACGATGAAGATATTCCGATTGAAGGTATCGCACTACGCCAGCATGTATATGAAGTCGCGGTCAGACTCAGCAAAGGTATTTCAGCCAAGCGTATCGATAAAGAACGGCAACATATTGCTCACTAATCGCAATTATCCATAACACTCAGTCTTCAGCCTCAAACCAGCATTGGTAAAGTTGAAACCACCAACAACCCGGACATTAGCCAGTTAAATACACGAACGTGTGAAGCATTTTTCAAGATCAGGCTGATCTTCTGCCCGGCAAAGACCCAAGTCGTACAAGACGGAATGTTCACCACAATAAAGATTCCAGTAATAATGAGCAGGCCAACTAACGTTGCTTCCGGGTTGTATACACTGACGGCGGTCAGCGCCATTGACCAGCCTTTTGGGTTGAGCCATTGAAACAATACAGCAGACAAAAAGGTCATTGGTCGATAGTCACTACTGTTGCTTGCCGTTGGCGGTTGGCTGCGGGCGATTTTCAGCGCCAGATAGAACAGAAAAATAATGCAGCCTATGTTCAGAATCTGATGTAAATGAGGAAAAGCAGCAAACAGCTCTTTAGCGCCGACTCCGACCAGAAACAGCATCAAACCAAAACCTAACGCAACCCCCATGATATGCGGCAAAGTACGGCGCAGGCCGATATTGGCTCCCGAAGTCATCAACATCATATTGTTTGGCCCAGGCGTAAAAGTAGAAACGAAAGCAAATAAAATCAGGGCAAAAAGTTGATCGGCCATCGGTGCAAATCCTCAGTTATTAGTAAACTCAATGAGTAAAAGAATACTTGGGATCGAGAGCAATTTTGTGTTTATATGTTGTGCATCTGAATTATTTAAACAATAAATAGTCGTTATGGACAAATTCAACGAAAGAATATTGCACGAACTGCAACTAAATGGCCGCTTAACCAATGTTGAACTGGCAGAACGCATCGGCTTATCGCCATCGGCAACGTTACGCCGGGTCCAGGAGTTAGAACGTAGCGGAGTGATCCAGGGTTACCGGGCTGTGATTGATAAACAGAAGCTGGAAATTGGCTTTATCGCTTATGTCTCGATTGGGCTGGCAGATCACAGTAAGAAATCACAAAAAGCCTTTGAACGGCACGTACAGTTTATCCCTCAAGTGGTAGAGTGCCACAACATAACCGGGATGAACGAATATTTACTGCGGGTGGAAACCAAAGATCTGCTGACATTCAAACGTTTCCACTCCGATGTGTTGGGCGAATTCCCCCAGGTACGGGCGATTACCACTATGGTGGTGATGGAATCCACCAAGGATGAGCGCTAGCCGGAAGAAATCCTGACTGCTAGGCATTTTTAGTCAATGCGCTATTCTATACTCACAAGAGTGGTGACTATTGCATGTAGGAAAATCTGATTTTGAGCAGCGCATTACCGGGTCGTTTATGGTCATTTCTTACCTTATATTCCAGCTTGGCGGGGATTATTCTGCTGCTGTCGGTATCCTATTATCTGAGTGATAGCCGACTTAAACTTTCCGCTCTTAAGCAGCAGGAGCAACTAAGCATCAGCCTGCAACAGTCGGTGATTGAACATGAAGTGCAATCGATCATTTCCGATCTCATCTCACTCACTACCGCATTCTATCCACTGGCTAAAGATGAGACTTACCACTTTGATATGACGGGGGTAAAGAACATCTTCTTAAATATTTTAAGTAATCGAAATAAATATCTTAGTATTCAATATATTAGTGAATCAGGGAAAGATTTAACTCAGGGGTATCTGAGCGATTTAGGCTTTCCTATTATCATCACCAAAAACCGCAATACGCCGACTGGGCTGCCGACTGATTTCAGAAACTCGATTAACCTCAATAAAGCACAGCTGTTTATTTCTCCCATACGATTAACAACCGTTGCTAGTGATGAAGGAGAACACAGCGTGCCGCTCACCTATTTTTCCACCCCGGTGTTTAACCGCAGCGGCCAGAAAAGTGGCGTAATTGTGGTTGCAGTAGAGATGAGTAAGATATTGGCCAAACTTGCCTTTCTTGATAGCTATAGCCATGGGATCCATCTGATTACTGATCATAACGGCAGTTATATTGTGTTTAGAGAAGCGAAAGGCGAGTGGCAGTACTCTTACGCTAACGGCCTGCATATGACTCTGACTCAGCAATATCCTTTGGTTGCCAGTGAGATTATGAATAACGCACAGGGGCAGATAGAAAATGAACAAGGGCTATTTAATTATCTGACTCTGCATCCGTTTTCCAGGAAAAACTATGTCAGCAGCCACTCTTTCTCAGGACAGCCTTCTCAGCAGACACACGACTATTTCTGGAAATCGGTTACTTTTGTTCCGGCACACATCCTGTATAAGATTCAATATCCAAGCTTATCAATTTACCTGCTTAGCAATGGAGTAGTGCTGATCATTCTCGCCATTATCTGCTGGTTTATTGCTGATGCGGTCTATCAGCGACGTCAGGCAGAAAATATCATTAGCCAAGAACGGGAAAAATTCCGCACCGTAGCTGACTTCACCTATGACTGGGAATACTGGATTGATCAAAATGGCTGCTTTATCTATATATCCCCTTCCTGCCAGCGAATTTCCGGTTACAGCGTTGAACAGTTCAAACAAAAGCCGGAGCTGCTGATTGAAATCATTCACCCCGATGACTTACCGCGCGTGGCCGAACATTTTGATGTCAGCCATTTGAACGACAGAATCTGCCATGTGGATTTTCGTATTTTTAGCACCGATGGCGAGGAGATCTGGATCGGCCACACCAGCCAGCCGGTTTACCATGATAACGGCGATTTCTGGGGACGCCGGGCAAGTAATGCGGATATCACCTCGCGTAAACAGGTAGAATTAAAGCTTGAACAACTGGCCATGCATGATGAATTAACTCAGCTCCCCAACCGTAAGCTATTGTATGAGCAGGGGGCTCAGATCCTAGCGCGAGCAAAACGCAACAACAGCAGTGTCGGGGTGCTATTTATTGATCTGGATAACTTCAAAAAGGTTAATGATGAACTTGGCCACGCCGTTGGAGATACCCTACTGCGCAATCTGGCGAACGGGATGTCTGATATTTTGCGTGCCGGAGATATTCTGGCGCGGGTCGGTGGCGATGAGTTTATTGCCATTCTGCCGGATATCGACACCCTAGACAGCAGCCGCTATGCGGCTCACAAACTGGTGGATAAAGTTTGCCGGATCTGTGCAACCATGACCGAACGCACCCGGCTGGAAGATCAATATATCGGTGCAAGTATCGGCATCAGTCTCTACCCTTATCACGCCAACGATATAGACAGCCTGATTAAAGTTGCCGATGAACATATGTATCAGGCAAAAAAAGCCGGTAAACATGGCGTAGTCTGAGGCAAAAAATTGTTTAAGTGTGAAGGGTATCAACAAATGAGTAACTCAGTTAAAGTAGCCACCTGACTATGATAACTTCTCACGACGCTCTGTATGAATTCTGACTCCTCTGCCCTTTTCCCTATTGGCGTGCGCTTTGTGCTATTCTCTGCACTCGGTTTTGCACTAATGTCTGCCTGCGTAAAACTGACCAGCAACTACGGTATTCCAGTGGTCGAAATTGTTGCCGCGCGCGCACTGGTTTCACTGATCATCAGTTATCTGGATGTCAAACGTAAGCGCCTTTCAGTATGGGGCAACAATAAGCCATTACTCTTTGTGCGTGGAGCAGTCGGCACGGCATCGCTGATGTGTGTTTACTATTCGGTCACCACCATACCTTTGGCAGAAGCCACCATACTGCAATATACCTACCCGGTGTTTACCTCGGTACTGGCGGTGCTGTTTTTAAAAGAACGGATCCAAATGACCACTTTCCTCTGTATCGCTCTGTCGATTGGCGGTTTGATCTGCATGGTGCAACCGACGCTGGGTTCACACAGTGACAGTTCATTACCACTGTTTAGTGTCTTTATCGCCTTGCTCGGTGCACTTGGCAGCTCATTTGCCTATGTTATTGTGCGCAAATTAAGCCAGACCGAAGACAGTTCGGTGATCATATTCTACTTCCCTCTGGTTGCACTACCTGCTTCACTCATGCTGATCGGCGACGATTTTGTTAAGCCGGATATCTATCTGACTTTCCTGCTGGTATTGGTCGGCATTTTTACTCAGGTCGGCCAGCTCGGACTCACCAATGCGATGAGAACCCTCACCGCCGGACAGGCTTCGGCTTATGGTTATATACAGATTATTTTAACCACCATCATTGGCGTGATTATATTTAACGAAATTCCAGGTCACTGGACTTATATTGGTGGTGCACTGATCGTCTCAGGCGCATTTATTAATCTGTTTGGTGCCCATTTACGCGCTATGTGGCGCCGATAACATTTAAAAATCACTAAATTAGCTTATCCTTATAACAAACCATTCTGATAGACGGATTAAGCGATGAGCCATTTTAGCTGGAGACAAAGATTACTGATTATTCCACCACTGGCACTCGGTGCGGTATTACTACTACTTGCGCCAGGCATGAAAGCCGAGCCCCCCAAGGCCGCAGATGTCGGTGGAAAAAAAATAGTTCGGGTGATCAAAGTCACCCCTCGCGATATTCAGCCGATGGCTGTTGGCTACGGTTTAACTCAACCAGCAATGGAATGGCTGGCACAGGCTGAAGTTGAAGGGCGTGTCACCTGGATATCGGATCAATTCAAAGCCGGAGATATTGTTAAACAAGATCAGTTACTGCTCAAGCTTGATCCCTCCTCTTATCAGCTTTCCATTACCAAGCTCAATGCCGAACTGAATGTCGCCAAACTCAAAGATCAGACCCTGGCTGAATCCTTATCGATAGCTGAAAAAAACTATGCGCTGCAGAAAGAGGAATTTGAGCGTAGTGCCAAACTGCTCAAAGCCGGTCACCTTTCGCAAACCGAGAAAGATCGAGCAATGCGTGATCTGCTTAATAGCCAGCAGCAGGTACAGAGCCTGAAGAACGAACAGGCGATCAATCAGGCCGAGCAGAAAGTGCTGCAGACCGAACTGGCGATGGCACAGCGCGATTTAGCCCACTGTGAAATAAGAGCACCATTTGATTTGCGCATCACCGCTAAACATGTCGATTTCGCTTCTTACGTCAGTAAAGGTGAAGCACTGTTAGAAGGTGACGGCATTGCCAGCACCGAAGTTCTGGCTCAATTTCCACTGGGCAAAATGCGCCCGTTGCGCCGTAATTCGGGTGAACAGCCGCTAGCAGGCCAGTTACATAAGGATTTAATGGCTACGGTGGAACTGGAAGCGGCTGATAGAGTGATTCGCTGGCCCGCCAGAGTCGATCGAGCCGGTGGTACCATAGATGCGCAAACCCAGAGCCAGACCATCGTGGTTCAGGTCGATCAACCTTACCTACAAGCATCTCCCGGTAATAAACCACCACTGATCCGCGATACTTTTGTCAAAGTGATCCTCAAAGCGCCGGCTTTAACTCAGCAAATTTTGCTGCCGTTAAATGCGCTGCATGGCGATAAAGTCTATCTGCTGAAAGACGGTAAACTGACCATTCAACCAGTAAAAGTTGACTTTATTCAGAATCAGTTAGCCGTCATTCAGTCCGGCCTGCAAGCGGGTGATATGGTCGTGGTTAGCCAGTTGCAACCGGCGGTAGAAGGCATGACACTCAAACCTCAGCCAGATAAAAACCTTAACCAGTGGATTAGCAAACAAGCGGAGGCGAAATGATGCTCAATTATTTCATTCGCCACAAAACCGTTGCCAATGTGTTGATGCTGGCGATTTTGCTGCTGGGTGCTTTTGCCCTGCCGCAGTTGCAAAAAGATACTTTCCCACTCACCCCAACCCGTGATATCGAAGTTCGGGTTAACTACCCCGGTGCGTCGCCTCAGGAAGTGGCGGAAGAGATTTGTATTCCGCTGGAAAATGCCATCGATAGGCTAGATGGCGTGCAGGAGTTTTCCTGCGATGCGAAAGAGAATATCGCGCTGGGAAATATAGAGATTCAGCCCGGGCAGAATATCGATTTGATGACCAACGATGTTCAACAGCAGGTGAATGCCATCAGCGATTTTCCCGATCGCGCCGAACGCGCCACAGTGAAAAAACTGGATCGCATTGCCTCGGTGGTCAGTGTGGCCGTTACCGGGCCGATGTCGGATCGCGATCTCTACCGCTATACCGAACAACTGAAACAGCGCTTGAAAGCCAATCCTATGATTGCGCAGGTCTCTCTGAGCGGTTTTTCTGCTCAGGAAATCGAAGTTCAGGTGTCCGACTGGAAATTGAAGCAATACGGTTTAAGTATTTCCGACCTAAGCAACCGGATTCAACAGGAAAATCTTAGCATGCCGGTGGGGGTAGTGAGCAACGATCTGGAGCAATTCAGTGTCCGCTTCGATCAGCAAGCCAACCAGGCGGAGCAATTACGAGATCTGGTGATCAATGGCTCGTCGCAACTGCATCTCAGTGATATTGCTCAGGTCGATCAGCGTTTTTCGCTGGAAGAAGACAAACTGCTGTTTAACGGCCAACGCGCAGCCTTGTTGCAGATTGCCAAGAACCAGTATCAGGACACCTTAAAAGTCAAACAGGTGGTAGAACAGTTAATCGAGAAAGAGCAGCAACTCGCGCCGCAAGGGGTTGAACTTACCCTGACTCAGGATGTCAGCGTCAATATTCAGGAACGCTTACGCATTCTTTCCAGTAATGGTGTACAGGGTTTAGTGCTGGCTTTTCTTGCACTATGGGCGTTCTTTAATCTGCGTTTTAGCTTTTGGGTTACCATGGGCCTGCCCGTTTCTTTCCTTGGCGCGGTGTTTGTTATGCAGGCTCTCGGCTACACCATCAATATGATGACCATGGTCGGCTTAATCGTTGCTATCGGCTTGCTCATGGATGACTCGCTGATTATTGCCGAGAATATTGCCGCCAAACGCGAAAGCGGCATGCCACCGCTGCAGGCAGCAGTAGAAGGAACTCGTCAGGTATTACCCGGTGTGCTCGCTTCGTTTGCCACGACCTTAATGGTGGTCGGGCCGCTGATGTTTTTAACCGGAAAACTGGGCGATATTCTGCGTTATATTCCGATTATTCTGTTATTAACCTTATTGGTCAGCCTGATCGAAGCGCTGTTTATTCTACCTTCACACTTAGCGCACAGCCGCCTGACTGCCGTGCCTAACCCACTACGCAATAAAATCATGTACGGCTTTGAAGCGATACGCGACAAAGGATTTATTCCTCTGGCTAATCTAGCAATGCGTTCGCCTTATCTGAGCCTGGGAATTCTGCTAATGGTAGTAATGCTTTCCAGCGCAACCTTTTCTGCCGGCTGGCTGAAATTCCGTACTATGCCCAATCTAGAAAGCGATACCCTGCAGGCGCGGATTCTGCTGCCACAAGGCAGCCTGCTTTCCTCTACCGAGACAGTCGTCAGCAAAGTCACCACCGCACTGGCAGAGATCAATCAGGAATATCAAAACAAATACGGTGAACCATTGGTCAAAAGCACCACCGTGATGTACAACACCAACGTCGATGCTTATGAATCCGGCCCGCATATTGCCACTGTCAGCGCCGATCTACTGGCCGCTCAATTCCGTCAGGAGGAAATAAAAACCCTGATTCAGCAGTGGAAAAGTAAAGTCGGCCCGACTGCTGATGTGCTGGCGCTGAAATTTACCGATAAAGAACGCGGTGTGGCAGGTAACGGCATTGATATCCGCATTCAGGGCAATCAGCCAGAGCAGTTATATAAAGTAAGCCTGAGTCTGGTGAAGTGGTTTAAACAGTTTGACGGCGTATTTAACCTCTCCTCAGATCTGCGTTACGGACGCAAAGAAATTCAGGTACAACTCAAACCGCAAGCGAGCATGATGGGTGTGACTGCCGCACAAGTAGCGCAAACGCTGCGCAATGCAGTCAAGGGCAATAATGATCTGACGGTATTCCAACAAGGCGATATTGTTGATATCCGTATCCGCCAGAGCGACTTTATGTTTCAGGCCACCGAGCAGAATCTGAATGATTTAGTGATTACCGCTAACAATGGCCGCTTAGTCCCGCTCTCTGCAGTCGCCAGTTTTAGCGAGCAGCAGACATTTTCCCGCTTAAATCGGGTCAATGGCCAGAACACCGTCACCGTGCAGGGCAATATCAATACCCAGGTCGCCAATGCGCGGGAAATTATGCAGCAGTTTTACCGCGAATTTGTACCGCAAATGGCAGAAAAATTTCCTGACGTAAGCTTTGTCTCACAAGGCCAGGATAAAGAGAGTGCCGATACCGGCTCATCGCTGCTGCACTACTTTATTATCGGTATTATTGGTGTGTACCTGATCTTAGCCTTCCTGTTTGAAAGCTTTATTCAGCCTGTGGCTGTACTGCTGGCGATTCCGATGGGCTGGATTGGAGTGATCTGGGGTCATCTCGGCCTGGGGATTGATATCTCGATTCCCAGTCTGGTCGGTTTTGCTACCCTGGCCGGGATTGTAGTCAACGATAATATTTTGCTGGTCACCTTTATCAAGGAGAAGCTAGCTCAGGGTTTAGCCTTAACCGAAGCGTGCCGTTTAGCGATTCATGAACGCTTTAGGGCGATTATGATCACCTCACTGACCACCTTCGCCGGGCTGCTGCCACTACTAACCGAAACTAGTACTCAGGCACAATTTTTAATTCCAATGATCGCCAGTATCGCCTTTGGCTTGATCAGTGCCACACTGTTAGCTTCGATTGTCGTACCGTGTGTTTTGCTGATTATTGATGATTTTTCCACCAAAAAATCAAGTCGAAGTACGACGACAGAATCAATTTAGCCGAGCACTTCAACCTCAATGACAAGAAAGTTAGTCAAATAATTTCTCCCTAAGTTCAGTTTCTCTGCTGAATTTAGGGTTTTCCTTGTTTTCTATTTATGTTGAAAACATACTTTTTATTGAAAATTTACTAAATTATTTTAGTAATCGAAGAAAAAACACAGCATAAAGATCGGTTTCATAGCTAAAATTCAACATAAAGCCAACAATTCCAACCATAGAACTGGGTAATTCCTCAAGAAAATACTATCTGTAATTTCTATTAGTGTGATCATTCGCGGATTTAAACCATTAAAACGGGAACGCTCCCGAAAGTGTGATCCAATCGAAAGTTACATTTAAATGAAACATGTAAATTTCTATCCCATCGGCTTTGTGAATGTTTTTGAGCATTTAACAACCTGAACAATAAAAACAATTTTTATTAAACATGTAAGACAAATATCCTAAAACGGAGAATGAACATGAAAGCAAGTGGTATTTTTAAACTCTCTACTCTAGCTCTTTTAACTACAGCTGCAATGGGCGCACAAGCAGGTATCTCTGCTGATACAGCTCAAGGCACATTTGCTATTTCTGGTGATGTTGAATTTGATAACAACTATCAAGCAACTGATAAATATGACGCCGATACTGATACCGTAGTTGATAAAACTCAAATTGACCAAAGTGGTCGTCTATTAGTTGGTGTTTCTGGTGCTCGTCAAGTTGGTGATGCAAACTACATCAAAACTAACGCTCAAATTCTTCTAAAAATGGATGGTACTGTAGCTGCGGATGATGCTTGGATTGCGATGGGCGCAGAAAATGACTGGGAAGTAAAACTAGGTCGTTTTGAAGCTTATAACCTATTCCCTGCTGGCCAAGATACTGTTCTAAACCATGCTTCAGGTGTGGAAGTTTATACAACTAGCTATGCGCGTGGCCGTAGTGGTAATGGTCAAATTAACCTATCTAAAACTGTAGGTTCAACTTATTTCGAAGTTAGCACCAACTTTATGGGTGCAGATACCAACGATGATAATAAAGATAGTGTTGCTGATGGTGTAGCTGATACCAATGCTGTGTTCCTACGTCCAGTTCTTTCTGTTGGCTTGGGTGATGCATTCCGCTTAGCTGCAGGCGCTGAAATCAACGCTACTGCTGACGATAAAGCACCATCAAATGACTTTACTGGTTACGGCGCAACTCTGAACTATAGCGCAGATATGCTGAGTGTGAACGTAAACTATGCAACTCGTGATTACGATGTAACTGGCACTCAGACTGAAACTTCTATGGGCGTAAACGCACAATACGGTAATGCATTTATCGGTTATGTAAACGCAGTGAATGATAACGGTGGTGCAACTGATCCTGAAGTTAATACTTTCTACGCTTCATACAAATTCGCAAACATCATGGATGTTGAAGACCTGGCTCTATACCTAGGTGCTTCTACTTCAGAAGTTAAAGATAGCGACAACAAAGATACAAGCGTACGTCTACGTGTTAAATACTTGTTCTAATTTGACGTAACAAGTAATACTGCCTTTTTTTCCACCCATAGCTATATGGGTGGTTTTTTGTTTTTTGCTCGTTAGGCAGCGTATTGGGGGTCGGAGTCAGGACACCTGACTCCGACCCCCTGCTACTTTATCCCCCCTTCCTAATACCCACCATCCTGATTACTATATTCCCAAGAATTAATCTTGCCCTTATTAATAACTTATTTATTATAAGCATATGCAAATTACATTTCCTCAGGATAACAACACCCTATGATTAATGCCATTTACGACAAAATCATCAACGACGACGATGCGCGAGCCTGTAAAGCGATTCCCGATTCGGCGTGTAGAGTTGTGCCCGGGAACTTTATCAAAATGATTATTGCCCAGTTTCTAACCAAACTCGGCGATGCATTGATTAACCCGAAAGTGACCCTGCCGTGGATCTTAACCAGCCTCGGGGCTCCGGCCTTTTTTATCGGCTGGCTGGTACCCATTCGTGAAGCGGGATCACTGCTGCCGCAACTGGCGATTGCCAGCTATATTCGCCGATTACCCATCCGTAAATGGAGCTGGATTATCGGTAGCGTATTACAAGCTGTGGCGATGTTTGCCATTGCCTGGGCGGCTTTTAATCTGCAGGGCAATCGTGCCGGGTGGGTGATTATCGGCTTTTTAACCCTGTTCAGCTTTGCTCGAGGTTTAACCTCGGTTGCAGCAAAAGATGTACTGGGTAAAACCATTCCGAAAAATCAGCGCGGTCGGGTAAATGGCTTATCCACCAGCGTAGCCGGACTGATCACTTTGGGATTAGCTGTGATAATGGCTGTTTCTGCCAACTATAACTGGCAGGCGGATAGCAGTTTTTATGCGCTAAGCTTAGCGGCTGCCGGAGTGATCTGGTTGCTAGCTGCAGCAGTTTTTGCCCGGATCAATGAATTTCCGGGTGAAGTTGACGGTGGGAAAAATGGTTTACTTGAAGCCTTGAAACAACTTTCATTACTCAAAACCGATAGCGCATTTCGTCACTTTGTTGTGACCCGCACGCTATTTCTCTGCACCGCATTAAGCGCACCTTACTATGTGGTACTGTCGCAAAGTCAGCAAGGTGGTGATATCTGGCTGTTGGCGCTATTTATGTTTGCCAGCGGTCTGGCCTCTTTTATTTCTGGGCCTTTCTGGGGCCGTTTTTCTGATCGCTCCAGCCGCCAGGTAATGATGATCGGCTCTTCATTGAGTGCGCTTGTCGGGGTGATTTTATTTATCTCCCATCTTCTGTTTCCAACTTTGCTTAGCAGTTTCTTCTGGCTGCCGCTGCTCTATTTTGTGGTGTGCATTGCCCACGATGGCGTTCGCGTTGGACGCAAAACCTATCTGATTGATTTAGCTGATGGCAACAAACGCACCAGTTATGTAGCGGTAAGTAATACCGTGATCGGCCTGATGCTATTGGTGGTTAGCCTGCTCGGTGCACTGGTTTCTCTGTTAGGGATTACCGGTTTGGTCGCACTTTTCTCGCTTATCACCTTTATTGGTGTCATGATGGCAAAAGCCCTGCCGGAGGTGAGTCATTAATCAGGCTAAGGAGTGGCCGATAGTATGGATACAAAATCAAAGCATATAAAAACAAAGTTAATACGATCGAGTTTTCTGCATTTCCTGCATAATCCTGATGCGGCAGTATCGGCAAACTTGCCAGGGGTCAGAGTCAGCGGCGCTGACTCTGACCCCGCGCACTGCTATCAATATATTGAAGACGGCCTACTGCATATCGAAGATGGTAAGATCAAATCTTTACAACCTTTTGACCAGGCAAACATTGATGATTCCAGTGAAATCGAAGACAAACGCGGCCAGTTAATTGTTCCCGGCTTTATCGATACCCATATTCACTACCCACAAACCCAGATGGTTGCCGCCTATGGCGAACAACTACTGGAATGGCTGGAAACTTACACCTTTCCCACTGAACAGCAATTTGCCGATAAAGATCATGCGGATAAAATTTCCTACTTCTTTATCAATGAGCTGTTAAAGAACGGTACTACCAGCGCTCTGGTATTCGGCACCGTACATCCTCAGTCGGTAGACGCACTGTTTGAGGCTGCACAAAAAATCAATATGCGCCTTATCGCCGGTAAAGTAATGATGGATCGTAATGCGCCGGATTACCTGCTCGACACTCCACAAAGCAGCTATGACCAATCCAAACAACTGATTGAAAAATGGCACAATCGTGGCCGATTACAGTATGCGATCACCCCGCGCTTTGCACCGACCTCATCACCTGAACAACTGCAACTGGCGGGTAAACTGAAAGCGGAATACCCGGATGTTTACGTCCACACTCACTTGTGCGAAAACCATGCAGAAATTGCGCGGGTAAAAGTGCTGTTTCCGCAACGAAAAGACTATTTTGACGTCTATCAGCATTATGGTCTGACCGGCAAAAAATCGGTATTCGCCCATTCCATTCACCTGAGTGAGCGCGAATGGCAGGCTTTTAGTGACACCGATTCAGTGATCGCTTTCTGCCCGACTTCCAATCTGTTTCTCGGCAGTGGTCTGTTTGACTTGCAACGAGCAGAGCAGGAAAAAGTGCGGGTTGGATTAGGCACTGATATCGGTGCCGGAACCAGCTTTAACCAGCTACAAACGCTGAACGAAGCGTATAAAGTTTTGCAGTTACAGCAGCAGAAAATGTCGGCCTTTAAAGGGCTGTACCTGGCAACGCTTGGTGGTGCAAAAGCGCTCAGTATTGATGATAAAGTGGGTAATTTTGAGCAGAGAAAAGAAGCCGATTTTGTGGTGTTAAGCTGGGCATCCACCGAATTGCAGCAACTGCGCCAGCAATATTCCACTACGCTGGAAGATAAATTATTCGCCTTAATGATGCAGGGCGATGACCGTAATATCAGCCAGACTTATGTGGATGGAAAATTGGTTTATAACAATCCACAGAATTGATAAACGGCAACCAATCAGTCATTGCAGCGGGCGCATACGCCCGCCCAATAGTACGCAATTCAGCGCTTGATGGATCCCATAATAATACCGCTACCAATCAATACTGTTCCGATCAATAGACTTATAGATAACACTTCACCTAGGAAAACAACCGACATCAGTAAGCCGACAACCGGCACGCCCAACATGGAAGAGGACATACTGGTGCTCGACAATTTCTGGCTGGCGCTATTCACTGCACAAAAGCAGAACGCGGTGGCTAATGGCCCCATAAACAGTGCGATTTGCCACAGTTCCATCGAACCATCGCCAGTAAATGCCCCCTCATACCAATAAGAAATCAGCGTTAACGGTACGGTCGCAGTAAGCATCTGCCACGGAGCAAGCTGGTAAGCATTCCCGTTACCTTTGCTATGGCGAATATGCAGAATACAAATTCCCCAGCACAATGAACCGGTTAGTAGCATCAAATTAGCTTTAAGTTGTATGCTATCACTCCAGTCAAGGGCAAATGGATTAAATAACACTGCCACTCCCAACATGCCACATAAGGTGCCGATCCACTGATTACGGCCAATCGATTCGCGGAAAATAAGTAACGAAGCCGGAACGACCCACAACGGAGTGGTGTAAGCCAGAATCGCTGAACGTCCGGCATCAATCTGTGTCATTGCCATCGCACCCAAAGCAGTAAAAGCCAGCATTTGCAGTAAGCCAACACTTAAAATCAACGGTAAATCCTGACGGGTCGGCCGATACAGGGTGCGGGTCACCATCTGCAGAATAAATAGTGTCAACCCGCCCATAGCAAAACGTATGGTAGAAAACCATAAGGGTGTAATGTGTGCCAGACCGGATTTCATAATCGGCCAGTTGGCTCCCCAGACAATAATCGCCGCGAACAACATCACCAATCCTTTGGTGGTCGGTGACAAGTGCCAGCCAAATCGGTCGTGCGTATCGTTTGAGGTCAGAATGTGATGGGCCATGACGTATATCCTTTACGTACAATTGATGGTCATTCCATTCTATGCAAGTCTGAAGAGAGAAAGTTTCTTATCTTTATTGCAGTTCATGATATAGCAGTATAATTTATCTCTAATAATTTAAATATTGGGAATATTTACATGATTAAGCTGGATAAGACAGATATTGCCATTTTGAACCATCTGCAGGAAGACACCAACATTACCAATGCTGAACTGGCGAAAAAGATTAATTTATCGGCTACTCCCTGTTTTAACCGGGTCAAACGTCTGGAAGAAATGGGATTATTTCAGGCCAAAGTAGTACTGGTACCAGCACAGAAACTCGGACTACACGTTAACGTATTTATTCATGTCAGCCTGGAAAAGCAGATAGAAGAGCTATTACAGAAATTTGAAGATGCGATAGCGGATCGTCCGGAAGTAATGGAATGCTATCTGATGACCGGTGATGAAGATTATTTACTGCGGGTGTTAGTCCCCGATATTCAGGCCCTAGAACAATTTATCCTGACTCATTTAACCAAAATACCCGGAGTTTCCAAGATTCGCTCCAGTTTTGCCTTAAAGCAGGTACGCTATAAAACCGCCCTTCCCTTACCAGAGAAAGGCGGCGAATTTTAATCTCACTGCAGCCAGGGTAATTCGGGTCCCACTGGCATAACTAAGGTTGGATTCAGTGCTTTTATTGAATAATAGCCCTGTTTGATATGCTCGATATTTACCGTTGAAGCGATATTATCCAGACGGTAAATTCGTTCCATATAACGGGAAAGATATTCCATATCGGCCAACATATTGCGGTTACATTTAAATAATCCATGATAAGCAGCATCAAAGCGAATCAGAGTAACAAACAACCGAATATCAGTTTCGGTTAGTTGATCACCAAACAAATAAGAACGCCCGTCACTTAATTTATCTTCCAGGCGATCTAACTGGGTGAACACTTGATGATAAGCTTCCTGATAAGCTTCCTGGGTACTGGCAAAGCCGGCTTTATAAACGCCATTATTTAACTGGTGATAAATAATTTCATTTTCTTGCTCAATCTGTTCTGCCAATGAGTGCGGATATAAATCCAGTGTTGACCCGGTCAGGTGATCAAAAGCCGTATTGAGCATTCTGACGATATCAGCGGATTCATTGTTAACAATCATTCGACGCTGTTTGTCCCACAAAACCGGCACAGTAGCTCGGCCAGTAAATAAGGCATCGGCATCTGTATACAGTTGATGCATATACTGAAAACCATTTAACACATCTTCATCCGCCCCTTCAAAGCCACCAAACTCCCATCCCTGATCGGTCATTTTCGGACTGACAACGGTAACCGAAATATACTCTTCCAGCTGTTTTAGATGACGAACCATTAACGTTCGGCTCGCCCAGGGGCAAATGTAGGCGACATAAAGGTGATAGCGATCCTTTTCCGCTTTAAAGCCACTTTCTCCGGTTGGCCCCGCCGCGCCATCTGGAGTGATCCAGTGACGAAAACTGGAAGTTTGCCGGACAAATCGCCCTTTTTCATCTTTCGCTTGTACCGGTTGCCAATCTTTTGTCCAAACACCTTCGACTAACATATCAAACTCCCGTTCTTAATTGGTAATAACTGATAAATCAATTACGCTTTAGCAAATTTGCCATTTGGCTGGCTTGCAAGTCGATTCAGAATCAGTTGGTCTACCGAATAACGCCCACCACCCTGAAGCATCAGAGCAATTGAGATCACCAGTAAGGTAAGCGCATATTCATAACCGTTATTAGCTAAGAACAAGCCGTTACCAATATGAACAGTCATCGCGACAGCCATAGTAAATGCCGTTAGAGCTGCGGCTGGGCGAGTCAATAAGCCAAGCACCAGTGCCAGTCCGCCAAAGAATTCACCACTACCGGCAAGAAAAGCCATCAGGTAACCCGGTTCAAAACCAATACTTGCCATCCACTGACCGGTACCTTCAAGACCATAGCCACCAAACCAAGCAAATAACTTTTGTGAACCGTGAGCTGCCAGAGTCAAACCTACCGGCACACGTAACACCAGCGAAGATAATCCGAGATTTGAAGAAAGCAGAAATTTGAAAAGTTGATTGTTCATAGTGAGTTTCCTTAAGTTATCAATTTGCCGTCTGGCTTAAGAGATAATTTATTACTCACAGATAAAATGATAAATAGACAAACTATTTAGTAATTATAAATATGACATTGATAAATCCGATAAATGATTGGGACTTCTGTTACATCAGTATGAATTCCCACGGGGACCGTGGGAACTAATTGGGTTAGTGCGGAAAAAAATTGCAGCACAAAACAGCGCTGCAAGCTGGAGTGATGTTATGCCAGTGTTAGATTATGGCACTGCGTGTCCTTTCGATGCCGTCCAGACTCGGTACCACTGTTCACGGGTCAGTGACATATCCAGCGCCGCAACCGCCTGTTCAACACGTTCGATTTTACCACTACCGATAATAGGCACAGGACGTGAAGGCAATTTGCGTACCCAGGCATAAACCACCTGTTCAATGGTTTCAGCACCAATTTCCTGAGCAATCGCTTCCAATTCATGACGAACACGAATCGCCGCAGCGTGATCGGAAGAGAATAGACCACCACCCGCCAGACATGACCATGCCATCGGCCGAGTACGCAACATCTGTAGCTGATCTAAAGTACCGTCATGGACAACATCAAAGTTCAGTGGGTTGATTTCTACCTGGTTGGTCAGTAGCGGTTTTGACAAGCGCGATTGCAGCAGTTCAAACTGACGCGGCGTAAAATTGGATACACCAAAGTGCTTCACCTTACCCACTTTATGCAGTTGTTCAAAAGCTTCAGCCACTTCATCAGCATTCATTAACGCGTCAGGGCGGTGAATCAGCAGCACATCCAACTCATCGACACCTAAATTCTGCAGCGAGTTATTCACCGACTGATAAATATGTTCAGCACTGGTGTCGTAATGGTTGATCTTGTTTTCAGGGCGTTTATCAAATGCCAGTTTAATATCGCATTTGGTGACGATCTGCAGTTGTGAGCGGATAGATGGGTCAAGACGTAGCGCTTCACCAAACAGCTGTTCACATACATAGCCACCATAAATATCAGCGTGATCGACCGTTGTGATTCCCAGCTCCAGATGTTGCTTCAGAAAAGTTAAGCGCTGTTGCGGGTTCATGCCCCATTCAGCCAAACGCCAGTAACCCTGAACCAGTTCAGACATCTCCAGCCCCTGCGGTGCCATAATTACTTTTTCCAACATAATTTCTCTCCCAAAATAAGCAAAAAAGTATCCTATGAATTAAAGACCACTGAAACAAGCGTTTGCTCAATAAAGCATCAGGTTAAACTCTATCTTTGTGATAGTCCCGGGAGTTTTGCAAAATAGTCAGCGTAATTTCATCTCAATGTAACTAGGGTCTGTTGATCTTTTGAGTACAAATTTTGTTCAATCTAAAAACGATTTGGGCAAGGCATGAGGAGAGAAGCTTAGTTATTCTAAGTGAACGACGAATAACGCAGCAGAAATTGTTTTTAGATGAACCCGAAGGGCAGCGTTTATTTGAACTTTCTACTGCGTTAGTGGCTGTTTATGTAGATGGCTACACTACACAGCCCCTGCCTTGTATAAAGTTCAAATAACTCGCTGCAAAAATGAACACAAAAGGTCAACAGACCCTAGATAGGCTTTGCAATTGGTGTTAGTTCAAACTCTGAATAGATTTATCCACGGTCAACTAGGCTGAGTAACAATCCACTTCTATAGTAAAGAGAATATCTGCAACACATTAGGGGAAGCTATGTACCGGGTGAAATGGATGATTTTCTTTATGATTACCTTGTTCTCATTCAACTCACTGGCCGAAACCATTAGCTTTGGCGTTGTTCCACAGCAATCCGCCCAAAAGCTGGCCGCGTTATGGACGCCGGTACTGCAATATCTCAGTCATCAAACCGGACTTGATTTACGCTTTACTACGGCTAAAGATATTCCGGAATTTGAAACGCGCGTCCTGGCAGGAGAATATGATATTGCCTATATGAATCCCTATCATTACACGGTGTTCTGCCAGACTCCCGGTTATCAGGCGATCGCCAAAGAAGCGGATAAGGTAATCAAAGGAATTTTTGTGGTCGGTAAAGATAGTCCTATTACTTCATTAGAACAGCTGAATGGTGCAACCATTGCCTTCCCATCTCCGGCCGCGTTTGCTGCCAGTATTATTACCCGGGCTAAGCTCAGACAGTCCGGTATTGAATTCACACCGAAATATGTCTCTTCTCACGATTCGGTTTATCTGAATGTGCAGCGAGGATTTTTCCCGGCCGGCGGTGGGATAATGCGGACACTAAATAACACAGCCCCCGCAGTTAGAAATGAATTAAGGGTACTGTGGACGACTCCCGGTTATACATCACATGCGATTGCTGCCCATCCAAGAGTCACTCAGACTACCCGGCAAAAAATTGTTCAGGCAATGCTCGCAATGAGCCAGGCTCCGCAAGGAAAGGCACTATTAGCCAAGTTGAATTTTAACGGGCTGGAAGCGGCCGAAGATAAACAGTGGGATGATGTACGGGCGTTAAATATCGATCTGCTGGATAAACTGCTGCAGTAGTTCGCGGCTTGGGTGCAAAACAAAGGTTGCTATGTCACTAAAACTCAAGACCATTCTGGGTGTCGCCTTTATCGAAGCAATTTTACTTGCGGTACTGGTCACCCTGACGATTAACTATCTAAAATCCACCAACTATGATGGTCTGGAAAAACGTGCGCGCACCACAGTCAATCTGTTTGCTTCAACCACTAAAGATGCGGTTCTCTCTTACGATCTCGCTTCTCTGGATGCTTTTGCCAGTGAACTGCTCACCAATCCGGATATCGAATATGTGCGGATATTCTCTTACGATAATCAGCTATTGGCTTCAGCGGGGAATAGCCAATTACTGGCAGAACCATACGTTGCGGATCATAACGTAGAAATGGTCAACGATGGAATTTTCGATACCGATGCTCTCATTCGTGAGGGAGGAGAGACCTACGGACGAATTGAACTGGGATTGAATACCGCTGAATTAAACAGACAAATAGACCAAGTTCAACAATGGAGTCTATCGATTGCACTTGGGGAAATGAGTTTAGTAGCTCTATTTTCGTTTTTACTCGGTAGCTATTTGATTAGCCAACTCAGTAAGCTACGGCAGGCGGCAATCGCAATTTCCAATGGGCAGAATAATGTCATGATTGATGTGAGAGGCAAAGACGAAGTCGCTCAGGTGGCGGTGGCATTTAATCAAATGTCAGAAAGGCTGCAGAATGCGGCCGCTCGGCGTGATCTTTACGAACAGGAATTACTGGAACTGAATCGTTCTCTGGAAAGTCGGGTACAACGACGCACGTCCCAGTTAAGTGAAAATGTCGAACAATTGCGTCAGGCTAATCAGTCGTTACGTAACGCTCAGGAACGTCTGATCCAAACCGAAAAGCTCGCTTCACTCGGTACTATGGCGGCAGGTGTCGCCCATGAAATCAATAATCCGGTCGGTTTTATCATCAGCAATATCCATACTCTCAAACATTATGCGGAAATCTATGATCAGGCGATTGAACAGATTCAGCAACTAATTCATGAAACCGATCCGAGTATGCAGAATGCTGAGTTAGAAAAATTAAAGCATTGGCTAGAACAACAGGATATTGCTTTTGTTCAGCAGGACATTAGCGAGTTGATTAACGATACGATGGAAGGCTCGGATCGGATACGTGAGATTGTCTCCGGGCTGCGTAATTTTTCCAGTAATGACCGGGAAAAGAATTACCAACTGTGTGATTTGAACAGCATCATTAACCAGACCTTAAAACTGGTGAACCGTAAACTGGTACAACATTCTGAAGTAATTACTGATTTGCATGAAACGCCTCTCGTCATGTGCCACGCAGGTCAGATGCAACAAGTGCTGTTTAATCTGATGATCAATGCCGGGCAGGCTATTGAAGAAAATAGCAACGGTAAAATTAAAATTCGCAGCGGGCAGACTGAACAATATGTGTTTGTTTCAGTCACGGATAATGGTTGCGGAATTGACGAAGAGACTCAAAAACAAATTTTTGATCCCTTCTTTACCACCAAACCCGTAGGCAAAGGAACCGGACTCGGGCTTTCCATCGCCTATGGGATTGTAGAAGAGCATAATGGACAGATTCAGTTACAAAGCACGGTAGGGAAAGGGACTCGTTTTACCGTCTATCTCCCCATCGCACATATACCGAAGTGACCTCAAGATGCATTTTCAGCGAGAATTTATTGGCTTCTAAACAAGGCACTGATTTGAAAACATATAGCATTCTACGCTGAAAATATTCAGGAAGCCAATCGCGCCTGACTGGCAAAAAAGGTCGGATATTTTTGTCGGATATGGCGCTGTTCTGCCACCATATCGCGAAAACTCAACCCTTTATCCAGCTTAATAATCACTTCCTCTTGATCAAAACGCAGAATTGAACCTTCTACCTGCACTTCGTGATTATCATGTAAACGCACTGTGCCGGATAATTTAAAACCGTAGTAAAGATGAGCAAGGTTATTCATCAAAAGACGAATGCCCTTTTCTGAACTTTCACTCACCTGAAAAAACTGATCCTCAATACACATCAATGGACGTGCTTTCTTCGGATATTTTAAGCGGTAGTATTGGCGACGTTGGCTAGCGTCTACTTCTGCCATAGTAACAGCTCCACTATCAAGGATATTGATATATTTAATATTTCGATAATACCTATATCGGCACTTTATGGCAAAACTAAAACTGAGCTTGTTTAATATCTGTATAAAGATTAGACTGAGCTTGAATATAAGGAGATGCTAATAATGTCACTATTGAAGAAAGCAGCCCAAGTTGCAGCACTACTGGCGACAGCCTTTTCCGCTAATGCAGCCAGTGAACGCGCTCAAACTGCCTGGCAGTGGATCGAACAGGGCGCAACGGTTATTGATGTTCGTACTCCGGGAGAGTTTGCATCCGGCCATCTGGATAATGCTCAAAATCTGCCGTTACAGTCGCTCAATCAGTATCTTGCCGGACTGGATAAATCGCAAAACTATGTACTCTACTGCCGCTCAGGTAGCCGTTCCGAACAGGCTTTCAAGATCATGACTGCAACGGGCTTCAAAAAGCTACATAATGGCGGCGGATACCGCGAGCTAATCAAAGCTAAGCCCTAACCCACTTATAGGCGGTTATGACAAAACTACGCGATCCATCATCTCAACATCACAGTGACATCCGTCAATACGGGTGATGGTTTGCGCAGCAACGGCCTGCCAACAGCATTGAGCATCCAATGGTTCAGAAGCCAGAGTCATATCGCCATTCTCACAACGGATAAATACCGTCGGCGGATGGCCGTCGCTAGAATAACGCACGACCCAGAACAGATGACCATCCGAAATGCACATCGATGCCTTAAATGGCTCACGGATGCCTTTCTCCTGACAAGCGGCTTCAATTTCCTCTATCGTAATACGAATGGCTTTAACCGGCGTCTGGTATAACCCATTTTTAATCATCAGCAGAAAGATCAGTTCACTGTCAGTATTGCCACGTTTTTTAATGTATAAATGTTCCGGCAACAGACGTTCCAGGGTAAATTTCACCTTATCGAACTGACCAATTTGCCCATTATGCAGGAACATCCACTGATCGATAATAAACGGGTGGCAGTTAGCCCGGGAAACCTGGGTGCCGGTAGAAGAACGAATATGCGCCATAAAACGGTGTGAATGAATATGGTGGGAAAGGGAACGAAGATTTTCATCGCCCCAGGCCGGTAAGACTTCATGAAACTGCCCTGGCGTACTGCGCTCAGTATACCATCCGAGGCCAAATCCATCCGCATTCACTCTAGTCACCGCTTTTCTTGCCTCAAGACTTTGATGAATTAATGAATGCTCCGGTTTGTAAATCACTTCATCCATATAAATGGATCGCCCCTGATAGGCTAACCAACGACACATACTGCACTGCCTCTTACAACCATAACAACACACCTACCCTGCTCAATTAACAGGACTTGCATATTATATATGCAAGTTACACACCGTTTAACTGGCTTATGCAAATATAATTTAAATTTGCAATCGGCAGAACTAACACCTTATTTTATAAAGTATTATTTTTTGTATGCCTTTATTATCGACTCAGCGGTTTACCGACAATGCACCAAAAATGTTCATAATTGCTGTTTTAACCAGCTAATCAACGTATTGACCGTTTCATTTTGCGTATGCGCAATCAGAAAATAACCGGCGTTGGCCGGGATCTCGCCCAATGGAGCAACCAGACGGTGAGTAGTCAGTTCATTACCCAATAACGCCCTACGGGCCATCGCGATGCCAAGCCCAGCCTCAGCCGCCGACATCGCCATATCGGTGCGGTTAAAAAAGTGTCCTTGGTCCGCTTGCATGGTAAATCCCATCTGCTTTGCCCAGTATTGCCACTCATAATCACGCGGCGCATTAGCCCACGGCATGGCATCGTGCAGCAGAACCACCTCATCCCAGCGCTGCACTTTGCGGCTATCCGCCAGCCAGGGATGCGCCTCTAAATACGCCGGACTCATGACCGGAATCAGAAACTCTTCAACCAATAACTGAGCATTACTTCTCGGATAAGGGATTGCGCCATAATCAATCGCCAGATCATAGTCCCGCTGATCACTATCGACCAGCGCGCCTTCAGCAAAAGTCTGTATCTGAATATCCGGATGCAGACGGTAAAAATTTTCCAACCGTGGCACCAACCATTTAAAGGCAAACGAAGGTGTCAGTTTTAAGCGAATCTCTTTGCGCTCCGATTGTGCTTTCAAGCTGATGATCGCCTGTTCTAACTCATCAAACGAATGTTGAGCGACCTTCTTCAGCATTTGCCCCTGAACCGTTAAACGCACCCCGCGTGAATGACGTTCAAAAAGACTAAAACCTAACTGTTCTTCTAATTGCAGGAGTTGTTGGCTGATTGCACCGGTAGTAAGGTGCATTTTCTTCGCTGCAGCACTAAAACTTGGGTATTGAGCCACCTGAACAAAGGTAACTAATGCTGATACCATCGAATTTTTGATCATAATTAGCTTATAGTTTTACTAAACACACATGTTAAATAATATCGATTGTTAATAAAAAGTAAATCAACAAAACTAACTCTATAACAATAAACAGATGCATTACGGAGAAAGTTATGGAAGTTATCGTATTGGGGAGCGGCGTTGTCGGGTTGACCAGCGCCTGGTACCTATCACAGCAGGGCCACAGTGTAACAGTGGTCGATCGTCAGCCTCGCGCGGCCGAAGAAACCAGTTTTGCCAATGCCGGGCAAATTTCTTATGGCTATTCTTCACCCTGGGCAGCCCCCGGTATTCCGACTAAAGCGGTTAAATGGCTGTTTGAAAAACATGCGCCGTTGAAAGTACAGCCATCGGCCGATCCTGAACTGATCAGTTGGATGCTGAAAATGCTCAATAACTGCCGCCTCGATCGCTATCAGGTCAATAAAGCCCGCATGTTGGCAGTCGCCAATCACAGTCGCGAATGCCTGATTGAGCTGCGCGATCAGTTTGACATTCAGTATGAGGGGCGACAAAAAGGGACACTGCAAGTTTTCCGCGATGAAAAACAGCTGGTTGCGGTAGAAAAGGATATGAAGCTTCTTGAGCAGAGCGGTACTCGCTTTGAACTGCTTAATGTTGAACAATGCATTAAGCAAGAGCCGGGGCTGATTCCTGTACAAGAAAAGCTGGTTGGCGGGCTCTACCTGCCAGATGATGAAACCGGCGACTGCTATAAATTCTGCCAACAGTTAACCGAACTGGCAAAAGCGAACGGGGTCAATTTCCTGTTCGATACACAGATACACTCAATAGAACGTAAAGGCGATGATATCTCTGCCGTGCATACCTCTCAGGGCCGTTTAACCGCCGATGCTTATGTGGTGGCGCTCGGTAGCTATTCACGCAAAATGCTGGCTCCACTAGGTATCGATATTCCGGTATACCCGGTCAAAGGCTATTCGCTGACAGTACCGATTATCGATGAAACCCTGGCCCCTCAATCAACGGTAATGGATGAGACTTATAAAGTCGCATTAACCCGCTTTGATCAGCGTATCAGGGTGGCCGGCACTGCAGAACTGGCTGGATTTGATCCCGCCATTCCGCGCGCTCGCCAGGAGACGATTAAGATGGTGTTGGAAGATTTGTTCCCTCATGGCGGCGATATGGCTCAAGCTGAGTTCTGGACTGGCTTCCGCCCGATGACACCGGATGGCACACCGATCATCGGCAAAACTCGCTACAGTAACCTGTTCACCAATACCGGACATGGCACATTAGGCTGGACTATGGCTTGCGGTTCAGCCGATATTCTGGCTCAGGTGATCACCCAAGGGCACAGTCACTTCGATCGCCAGCAATTGGATGTGTTGCGCTATCGTTGTGCATAAACAGGAGCCGATAGGCCTCACAGAATAGTTAAATAAATGGCAATTGCTAGTATATTAAGCTGATTAAATAGCCCAACCCTCAATAAATCAGTGGTTATATCCGTCAAATATAACCACTAATTCACTATATCCATCTAAAATAATGAGTAAATGCCAGTATCAAACGCCACAAAAACTCACTCAATTAAAATTATGTAACATTTTAAAAACATCTAGCGTTATTAGAACAATTATATTAACATTTGTGCTACATGAAGATTAAAATATCGCCTCATGTCAATAGAATAAAAACTTATATCACGTTTCATAGTTACAGGAATCATTCATCATGCAATCACTTGTTGATTTTCTAAACGGAATAATATGGAGTCCGGCATTGATCTATCTCTGCCTGGGCGCTGGCTTATTCTACTCAATCCTCACTCGTTTTGTTCAGGTTCGCCATATTGGAGAAATGGTGCGCCTGCTGTTCGTCGGTAAAAAATCAGAGAAAGGCATCTCCTCTTTTCAAGCTCTTGCCGTTTCTCTCTCTGGCCGTGTTGGTACCGGTAATATTGCGGGTGTAGCCGCCGCAATCGGTTTTGGTGGCCCGGGTGCCGTATTCTGGATGTGGGTAGTGGCCTTTTTAGGTGCTGCAACCGCGTATGCCGAATCAACTCTGGCGCAAATCTATAAAGAAGAAGATGAAGGTGAATACCGTGGTGGCCCGGCTTACTATATTGAAAAAGCAATGGGACAGAAATGGTATGCCTGGCTATTTGCCCTGGCAACAATTCTCGCTTGTGGCGTGTTACTACCAGGTGTGCAGTCCAACAGCATTGGGAATGCGGTAGAACAGGCATTTGGCACTGGTGATATGGTTGAAACCGCCATCGGTACTTTTAGCTTTGCTAAAATTTTCACGGGTACCGTCATCTCTATCCTACTGGCATTTATCATTTTTGGTGGCGTAAAGCGTATCGCAAGCTTCACCCAGATTATCGTGCCATTTATGGCGCTGGCTTACATTATTACCGCCTTTGTTATCATTCTGCTGAACATTGGTCAGGTACCTGCGGTGTTTGCGATGATCATCGGTGATGCCTTTACACCAATGGCTGGCTTTGGTGCTGCCATCGGCTGGGGTGTAAAACGGGGTGTTTATTCAAATGAAGCTGGTCAGGGTACCGGACCTCACGCCGCAGCGGCCGCACAAGTTGATCACCCGGCGCAACAAGGCTTGGTACAAGCATTTTCAATCTACATCGATACGCTGCTGGTTTGTTCAGCCACCGCGTTTATGATTCTGATCACTGGCTCTTATAACGTACACGGTGCCGCCGAAGGCGTATTTTTGGTGCAGAATCTGCCGGCTGATCTGGCAGCTAACAGTCCGATCTTCACCCAGTTTGCAATTGAAAGCGCACTGCCTGGCATCGGCAAAACCTTCGTTGCACTGGCACTGTTCTTCTTCTCATTCACCACCATTCTGGCTTATTACTATATTGCCGAAACCAATATTGCCTATATCCGCCGTACTTTCAAAATTGATGGCATGACCTTTATTCTAAAAGTCGTGCTGCTGGTTGCCGTTTTCTACGGCACGGTGAAAACCGCGAACCTGGCTTGGGCGATGGGTGATGTCGGTGTTGGCTTAATGGCATGGCTGAACATTATCGGTATTCTTATTATATTCCTGCTCAACAAGCCAGCCATGGCCGCACTGAAAGATTATGAAGAGCAGCAGGCTCAGGGAGTCACCGAATATGTGTTTAACCCGACTAAACTAGGCATTAAAGGCGCGACCTACTGGGAAAAACGCTATAAAAGAAAAATGGAAAGACAACACCATAAACCGCATCATCATACAAAACATAAACATCATTAATCGCCGTTTACCCTAAGAAAAAAGGGGTTAGCCATTCAGCTAACCCCTTTTATTATTCAATCCGGTAATGCAGTTGCACACCGATAATATTATGCAGTTACGGCTTCCGCTGCACTTGCTTTCTTCTTCTCACCGATTGGCAGAATAGTACGGCCATATTCAGCATTAAGTACCTGTGCCAGACCGAAGTACATTGCACTTGCGCCACAGAAGATGCCTTCGAAACCAGCAATCATGCCAATCGCTTCGCTACCAGTGAAATCACGAATCGCCAGTAGTGCAAACAGAATGGTCAGAGAACCAAATACTACCTGTTTAGCAAATGGGTAACGTAGTGAACCAATAAACATAAAGCCAGTGAAAATACCCCATAACGTCAGATACCAGCCCATAAAGCCAGCCGGGCTTGCCGCTAAGCCCATTTTAGGCATAACAATCAAACCAACCAGCGTCAGCCAGAACAAACCGTAAGAAGTGAATGCTGTGGTGCCAAAAGTATCACCACGTTTGTAACACATGATGCCAACGATAACCTGACCCAAACCACCGTAGAAGATACCCATGGCCAGGATCATTGAATCAAGTGGAAAAAATCCTGCGTTATGAATATTCAGCAGAATAGTAGTCATACCGAAACCCAAAAGACCTAGAGGTGCAGGATTGGCTAGTTTAGTCGACATCGTAAGTTACCCTTAACAATTAATGTGTCAGTGAATTGGTTTATGCAACGCATAAGCCAAAAAAAGTTTAAAAATATAAAGATTTGTTGAAAGCGGCGGGATTATAAAGAGATTCTCAGCGGTCTGCTAGTACTTTTTTTGCTCAAAATTGCCTTTATGAACTAAAAAGCCTCTCAAACGAGAGGCCTTGAATTCAGTGCTTGTTGAACGGAAAATTATTCCCACTCAATCGTCGCTGGTGGCTTACCGGAAATGTCGTACACCACGCGTGAAATGCCGTCGATTTCATTGATGATACGGTTAGAAACCTTACCTAAGAAATCGTATGGCAGGTGTGCCCAGTGCGCGGTCATAAAGTCGATGGTTTCTACTGCGCGTAGTGATACAACCCAATCGTATTTACGGCCATCACCCATTACGCCCACAGAGCGTACTGGCAGGAACACGGTAAATGCCTGAGAAACTTTGTTGTACAGATCAGCCGCGTGCAGCTCTTCGATAAAGATCGCATCGGCGCGGCGTAGCAGGTCACAATACTCTTTCTTCACTTCACCCAGAACACGCACACCTAAACCAGGCCCAGGGAATGGGTGGCGGTAAAGCATGTTGTAAGGTAAGCCCAGTTCTAGGCCGATCTTACGTACTTCATCTTTAAACAGTTCACGTAATGGTTCAACCAAGCCCATTGCCATATCGTCAGGCAAGCCGCCGACGTTATGGTGAGATTTGATCACATGTGCTTTACCTGTCTTAGATGCCGCAGATTCGATAACATCCGGATAGATTGTACCCTGTGCTAGCCATTTAGCATTTTTCAGTTTTTTCGACTCTTCATCGAACACTTCAACGAAGACACGACCGATGGTTTTACGCTTAGCTTCTGGCTCATCGATACCTTCCAGCGCATCTAAGAAACGCTGTTCCGCATCAACTTTGATGATGTTTAGACCGAACTTGTCACCGAACATATCCATAACCTGCTGGCCTTCATTCAAACGCAGCAGACCGTTGTCCACGAAGACACAAGTCAGTTTGTCGCCAATCGCACGGTTAACCAGCATCGCAACAACCGATGAATCCACACCACCAGACAGGCCAAGAATAACTTCGTCATCCCCCACCTGCTCTTTAATACGTGCAACAGCATCTTCGATGATCGACGCTGAAGTCCATAATCTTTCACAACCACACACACCCAGAACAAAGTTTTCCAGCATTTTCAAACCTTGTTTAGTGTGAGTTACTTCCGGATGGAACTGAACACCGTAATATTTTTTCTCTTCATTGGCCATAATTGCGTATGGGCAAGTGTCAGTTTTACCTACGGTTTTGAAATCTTCCGGAATCGCGATAACTTTATCGCCATGGCTCATCCACACATCGAGCATTGCATCGCCAGCAGGGTTGTGCGCATCGTGCAGACCATCAAACAGAGCACACTCTTCAATCACCTGAACCTGAGCATAACCAAATTCACGTTCATCTGATCCAGAAACTTTACCACCTAGCTGCTCAGCCATGGTTTGCATTCCGTAACATACACCGAATACCGGTACGCCAGAATCAAATACATATTGAGGTGCACGAGGTGAGTTCTCAGCAGTCACACTTTCAGGGCCACCAGAAAGAATGATACCGTCCGGGTTGAATTCACGGATATCCGCTTCTTCAACGTCCCAGCTCCACAGTTCACAGTACACGCCGATTTCACGCACGCGGCGAGCAACAAGCTGTGTATATTGCGAACCGAAATCCAGGATCAGAATTCGTTGGTCATGAATGTTCTTAGTCATTTTGAGCCGTCTTTATATAGTGGTAGAGAAAAGTGATAAAAAACGGAGGCGAGTTTACCCGCCTCACATTCGTTCATCAAGCAAAAAGCCTAACTTAACTACGCTGGTAGTTTGGAGCTTCTTTAGTGATCTGCACGTCGTGTACGTGAGATTCCTGAATACCCGCACCAGAGATGCGAACAAATTCAGCTTTAGTACGCAGATCTTCAATCGTTGCAGAGCCGGTCAGGCCCATACATGAACGCAGACCACCCATTTGCTGGTGAATGATCTCTTTCAGGCGGCCTTTATAAGCGATACGACCTTCGATACCTTCTGGTACCAATTTATCTGCCGCATTGTCTGACTGGAAGTAACGGTCAGAAGAGCCTTTTGACATCGCACCCAGTGACCCCATACCACGGTAAGCTTTGTATGAACGGCCCTGATACAAAATCACTTCACCCGGTGCTTCTTCAGTACCGGCGAACATAGAACCAACCATTACGCATGATGCACCAGCTGCAATCGCTTTACTGATATCACCAGAGAAACGGATACCACCATCAGCAATAACAGGAATACCGTACTCAGCCGCCGCAGCCGCAGCATCAGAAATAGCCGTAATTTGCGGTACACCTACACCCGTTACGATACGGGTAGTACAAATAGAACCAGGGCCAATACCCACTTTAACCGCACTTACACCCGCTTCAATAAGAGCACGCGCGCCTTCACCTGTTGCTACGTTACCACCGATAATCGGCAGATTCGGGAATGCAGCACGAGTTTCACGGATACGTTGTAGAACACCTTCTGAGTGACCATGAGATGAGTCGATTAGCAGCACGTCAACACCTGCTTCAACCAGAGCTTTAACACGCTCTTCGTTACCAGCCGCCGCACCAACAGCAGCACCGACACGCAGACGACCCTGAGCATCTTTACATGCATTTGGTTTGCGTTCTGCTTTGTGGAAGTCTTTTGCGGTGATCATACCGGTCAGTTTGAAGTCATCATTCACAACCAGTACTTTTTCAATACGTGCATCGTGCATTTTTTCCTGAACTTCTTCACGAGATGCACCCTCTTTAACCGTTACCAGTTCAGCTTTTGGTGTCATAACCACTGACACTTTCTTCTCTAAGTTGGTTACAAAACGCACGTCACGGCCAGTGATAATACCAACCAGTTCCTGGCTGTCATCAACGACTGGGAAACCGCCAAAACCGTGTTGCTCAGTCATCGCCATAACATCAGCAATGGTTGCATCAGGGCTAACAGTAATCGGAGAAGCCACCACGCCAGCTTCAAAGATTTTAACCTGGTGAACCTGATTTGCCTGCTCTTCGATAGACATGTTTTTGTGAATAAAGCCGATACCACCTTCTTGCGCCAGTGCAATTGCTAAACGCGCTTCTGTCACCGTATCCATGGAAGCAGAAATCATAGGGATATTAAGCGTGATCTCTTTCGTTAACTGAGTACGAAGATCAGCGGTGTTTGGTAAAACCGTTGAATGAGCGGGGACGAGTAGAACGTCGTCAAAAGTTAGTGCTTCTTTTGCGATTCGTAGCATTTGCAATATCTCACAACCAAGGGGTTAAAAAGAAATAAAATCCAACCAGCACCGTTGCGAACAACAATACGTTTTGGATTTGATATTGCGGATGGATTATACATTTGCGATGTCACTTTTACTACAATTATTTTAAGATTTTATTTGCAATTACCCCCTTGATATGTATTATATTGCCGCTACTTTCCATCCTTTCGGCCAACAGGTTTTCTGTGCTCTCTTCACCGAACCAAAATATCTTTACCGTTTCCCGCCTCAATGCCGAGGTTCGCTTACTGCTTGAAAATGAAATGGGTATTGTCTGGTTAGTTGGTGAAATTTCCAATTTTTCCGCGCCGGTTTCCGGCCATTGGTATCTGACTCTGAAAGACTCTCGAGCTCAGGTTAAAGCCGCCATGTTTCGTGGCAATAATCGTTTTGTGCAATTCAAACCACAAAATGGTCAGCAGGTTTTAGTCCGTGCCCGCCTTTCTCTGTATGAACCGCGCGGTGATTACCAGATCATTATTGAGAGCATGCAACCGGAAGGTGATGGCAAGCTACAGCAGGAATTTGACGCGCTTAAAGCCAAATTAGCGGCCGAAGGCTTGTTTGCTCAGGCCAGCAAGCGTCCGCTTCCTGAGCATCCGAATTGCGTAGGGATCATTACCTCTAAAACTGGCGCAGCCCTGTTTGATATTCTTGATGTATTAAAACGTCGTGATCCGTCATTGCCGATTATTATCTATCCGACCATGGTTCAGGGCGAACAGGCAGCCATTCAGATCGCTCAGGCAATTGGCCGGGCGAATGCGCGCAATGAATGCGATGTGCTGATTGTCGGTCGAGGCGGTGGTTCATTGGAAGATTTATGGTGTTTTAACCACGAAATCGTCGCGCGTACCATCGCAGCCAGCCAGATCCCAATCGTTAGTGCTGTCGGTCATGAAGTGGATATTACGATCGCCGATTTTGTTGCGGATGTCCGTGCACCAACCCCATCGGCGGCGGCAGAGCTGGTCAGTCGGGATAACAGCCATAAGAAAACGGCATTTAGCCATTATCAACAGAAATTAACATCGGCGATGCGTTACTTGCTTGCTGATCGCTATCGCCAGGGCGAGCGGTTACAACAGGCACTAGAACGGCAGCACCCGAAACATCGTCTACAACGGCAGATTCAGCAGGTCGACGAACTGGAAATGCGCCTGCGCCGGGCCGTAGAACGAACACTGCAGCGACATTCTCAACAGTTAGATCGTTTCAACTATCGGTTAAAGATCCAGTCACCACTACGGCTGATTAATCACGAACATCACCTGGTAGCCAAACAGCAACAGCGCCTGATTGATGCCATGCAGCGTAAACTGGTGAACGCCAAACATCAGCTGGCTCTCAGCGTGGAAACACTCGATGCTGTTAGCCCGCTAGCCACCTTAAAACGCGGCTATTCAATAACTCAGAATCAACAAGGCCAGCTGATCACACAAGCTGGCCAAGTTAGTCAGGGAGATTCGATTGTTACTCGTCTTGGTAGTGGTGAGATTCGCTCTACCGTTGTTTCAACCTCAGACGAAAAATAATAAATCAATCGATCTTGTTAAACTTGAAGTTAATTTTTGACTTTGATTTCAGTTCATTACAGGTATTACAAAAGTAGTTTGCCGCACCACAGGCCTGAAGTTTTTCCAGTTCAGCACTACATTCCGGACAAAAACCAACTTTTTTATAATGTGCATCGCACGCCGTGCAGTGATACTGACCATCCCACTCAAGCTCTTTCTCACATACCGGGCAAAGATTCTCGCTCATATCGTTTTCCTTTTTAAAATTGATAACTGCTCATAAATTATTGCATATGCAAATAATTAGTTTTGATCTCTATCAGAATACCCATGCTTACGCTGTTATTTTAGCCAAAATGATCCTATTATCCAGCTTTAGGATCATTCGCTGATCTTCTGCTCTTTAGTCATTGATCAGCGATCTACCACGAAAAGAACATTTATATAACCACATCCCGAAAGCATAAGTTACATGTGCTGTTTATGCATTTATAGCAGAGTAAAAATCTAAATTATTGCAATAATGAACTTTTATTAGATTTTTATAAATTGATCATTATCGAAAAACATATCCATGTAACTTGAACTGTTTTTCATTGTTCCGCTATTGTAAAAAGAAATCAGACCATTCAAGACGAAAAAACCCAGGCCTTGTGGTCTGGGTCTTTGATTGACTAAAAATAACCAAGGCTATTTTTTACGATTCTTCATCATCGTCATCAGCTTCTTACGCTTACGTTCCTGCGATAATGTCATCTTGCCGGTTTTCTCTTCGAATGGGTTTTCACTACTCTGGAAGCGAATCTGAATCGGTGTTCCCATGATTTCCAGTGACTTACGGTAATAGTTCATCAAATAACGTTTATACGCATCCGGTAATTCGTTTACCAGGTTACCGTGGATAACAATGATCGGTGGATTGTAACCACCAGCGTGTGCATATTTCAGTTTAACCCGGCGACCGCGCACCATTGGTGGCTGGTGATCTTCAGTCGCCATTTTTAAGATACGGGTCAGGATAGAAGTGCTGACACGAGTCGTTGCAGACTTATAAGCTTCTTCAACCGATTCAAACAGGTGACCAACGCCAGTGCCATGCAATGCAGAGATAAAGTGAATACGAGCAAAATCGACAAAGCCAAGACGGCGGTCCAACTCTTTCTTCACCCGTTCTTTGACGTCGATATCCAGTCCATCCCATTTATTTACCGCTAATACAATGGAACGTCCAGCATTCAATGCAAAGCCAAGTAGGCTGAGATCCTGATCTGAAATATTCTCGCGGGCATCAACGACCAGTAAAACTACGTTGGCATCTTCAATCGCTTTTAAGGTTTTAACGACTGAGAACTTTTCCACCGTTTCATTAATCCGACCGCGGCGACGAACACCCGCAGTGTCAATCAACACATATTCCCGTTCATTGCGCTGCATCGGAATATAGATAGAATCACGTGTGGTTCCCGGCATGTCATATACCACCACCCTTTCTTCACCAAGAATACGGTTGGTCAATGTCGATTTACCCACATTCGGGCGACCGATAATTGCCAGTTTAATCGGCTGGTCCTGCAGGCGCTTATGTTCTGCTTCCGCTTCTTCTTCTGTCAGATCATGTTCGTCTTCATACTGGCTGTCTTCAATGCCCGTCAGATCTTCAATCTCTTCTGCCTGAGCCTGTAGCGCTTCGGCAAACGGATTCAGTGCACGATCAATCAGCGCAGCAACACCACGACCATGCGCAGCAGCAATGTGGTACATTTTATCCATACCCAGTTGCCAGAATTCTGCACCCGCCTGTTCTGCATCAATACCATCGACTTTGTTTACCACCAGAAAAGCTGGCTTTTCGATCTTACGCAAGTGCTGAGCAATCGCTTCGTCAGCCACAGTTAGCCCGGCACGGCCGTCTACCATGAACAGTACCACATCAGCTTCATCAATCGCTGCCAACGACTGTTGCGCCATCTTGGTTTCAACACCCTCTTCGCTGCCATCGATACCACCGGTATCGATCACGATGAACTCCTGTTCACCCAGCTTGGCCTGGCCATACTTACGATCGCGGGTTAAACCGGGAAAGTCTGCTACCAGCGCATCTCGCGTCCGAGTTAATCGGTTAAAAAGCGTTGATTTACCAACATTTGGTCGGCCAACGAGTGCAACAACAGGAACCATAATAACCTCTGGAAATTCTATAAATCTGTTATACCTGACACTACCCACAGCCAAGCTGTGAGTAAGGTGGTCATCCGTGGGTATAGGTAAATACTCTACGGGTAATCTTTACCTGTAACCACATTATACTCAATAAAACGGCTCCTAACTGAAAACAGCCAGGAGCCGAGCGCGGAGTATATCACGAAAGTTTAATTGATCGTCAGTTTCTTCACATCACCATTACGGGTCACGACCAGGTAGCCGTCACTCAGCGCAAGAGGAGCTACCGCAAAGCCGCTTTCATCAATAAATTGTTGAGCCACAAACTGGCCCGTACTGCGATCAATCCAGTGCAGATAGCCTTCGCTGTCACCGACAACCAGATAACCGTTAATCACAACCGGGCTGGTTAACAGGCGATTTTCCAACTGATTGTTAGTCCACAGTTCGGTGCCGCTGCGAGCATCGACAGCGACCAAATGATCGTGATCGGCTACAATAAATAACCGGCCGCCATCGGTTGCCATATCGGATGAAGAGGAATATGGACGCTTCCACGCGGCTTTGGCAGTACGCAGATCAATTGCTACCAGTTCACCGTTATAACCGATTGAGTAAAGCATTCCGCCAATCACGACTGGCGCCGAATCCACATCCACCAGGCGCTCAATCTCGGTTGCCCCTTTGGGTGTACCGATAGTTTGTTGCCAAATCATCTGTCCACGGGAAGAAATCGCTGCCGCCAGACGGCCGCTAGGAGTCCCCCAGAATACACCTCCCGAAAGAGCAACGGGTGAACTGTCACCACGCAATGTCAAATTTGGCACTTCCGAACTGATGGTCCACTGTTGCTCACCGCTTGCCTGTTCAAGGGCAATCAGGTGACCTTCACTGGTATTGACCATCACCAGACCGCCGTCAGTAACAGGAGTAGAAAGTACTTCACCTTCCACCTTGCTACTCCAGACAGTTTCACCTGACTGGGCATTTAGCGCATAAATAACGCCATTTTCGCTACCAACAAACAATTGGTTGCCTGCTGCACTTAAGCCGCCGGACAAACGTAGCGGCTGGTTACTATCCAGCTCAACATCCCATATTTTTTTACCCGTTTCCGGTGACAGTGCTTTCACTTCACCATCACGGCTGGCCAGATATATTGCATCATAAGCAAAAACAGGCTTTAGCTTGGAAAAATAGTGGCCAACACCATCGCCAATGTCGCTGCTCCACAATTTTTCCGGGGTAAACTGGCTTTTCACCATAGGCAGTGGTGCCATGATCACCGTGTCAGTCTCACTGGAACAACCGACGATCCCCCCCGCTACTGCCGTAGCCAGAAGTATGCTTTTCAGCCATCTAGTCATGCACATCAGCCCTTACTTCACCAAATCATTCAGTTTCAACTGCAGTAACTGACTTGCATCGTTTGCTTGCTGAGCTTCAGTATATGCGATATACGCAGCGTCTTTATCACCTTTAGCCAGGTTGATATCGCCTTTCAGTTCAGCAACTCGACCTTGCCATCCCTGATTGGTAATCAACTTTAATTCCGCTAAAGCAGCATCGTAATCTCCCTGTTCAGTTTCGATACGTGCCACGCGATAACTCGCAACGGTTTTCAGTGCTTCATCGCCTGTGTGGGCTTTAACCCACTCGAGCTGCGCCAATCCTTCATCCAGGTTTTTCGCTTCCACTTCCACTTTAGCCAGTTGTAGAGCAGCTAAAGAAGCGTAATCGGAATCAGCATTGGCATCGATGAATGACTGCACCTGCTCCTGAGCCTCTAATCCACTTTTGGTTAGTATTGCCAATGCCTGTTCATAACTGGCTGATGCCGTTTCTTCCGCTTGCTGAACCGATGACTGGTAGTAGTTCCAACCACCAATTGCACTTAAACCGATAAGAGTACCGATGATTACGGCTTTGCCGTTTTCCTGCCACCAGCCTTTAATCGCTTCTACTTGTTGTTCTTCTGTATCGTAGAGTTCCACTTGATGTCCTCTTTGGAATTAAATCAGTGCCTGTAATTTGGCAATAACGTCAGCCTGAGCAATCGTCTCTTGTTCGCCACCGGTCAGGTCTTTAAATACCACTGTGTTTTCAGCGACTTCATTTTCACCAAGAACCAGTGCAACTACGGCACCCACTTTGTCTGCACGTTTAAATTGTTTTTTAAAGTTACCACCACCGCAGTGACTCATGACTCGCAGTTGCGGTATTTGAGTACGTAGCGCTTCTGCCAGTTTGAAACCTGCGATATTGGTGCCTTCACCGGCAGTAACCATATAAACGTCAACCTCGCGACGGACTTCAGTCTGCCCCAGGGTTTCCATCATCAGCACTAAACGCTCAAGTCCCATAGCAAAACCTACCGCAGGTGTTGCTTTACCGCCCAGTTGTTCAACTAAGCCGTCGTAACGACCACCACCACATACAGTACCCTGAGCACCCAGACTTTCGGTGATCCACTCAAATACGGTACGGTTGTAGTAATCCAGGCCTCGAACCAAACGTTGATTAACCGTGTATTCGATACCTGCCGCGCTAAGAAGTTCACACAAACCAGCAAAATGTTCGCGAGAATCGGCATCCAGGTATTCAGATAATTTCGGCGCATCACCCAGAATGGCCTGCACATCCGGATTTTTACTATCCAGAACACGGAGCGGGTTGGTGTACATACGGCGCTTACAATCTTCATCCAGCACTTCCATATGTTGCTCTAGGTAAGCAACCAGTGCCGCACGATATTCAACGCGAGCTTCCAGTGAGCCAATAGAGTTCAGTTCCAGGCGAACATGCTGATCGATCCCCATTTCACGCCACATACGCGCGGTCATCATGATCAGTTCAGCATCAATATCCGGCCCCTGTAGGCCAAATACTTCAACACCACATTGGTGAAATTGGCGATAACGCCCTTTCTGCGGACGTTCATGACGGAACATGGGTCCCATGTACCATAAACGCTGTTCCTGGTTGTACAGCAAACCGTTTTCGATACCAGAACGCACACAGCCAGCAGTACCTTCAGGACGCAGTGACAGACTATCACCATTGCGGTCTTCGAAAGTGTACATCTCTTTTTCTACCACATCGGTCACTTCACCGATGGCGCGACTGAACAGATTGGTCATCTCAACGATCGGCATACGCACTTCGCTATAGCCGTAAGATGCGATCACGTTTTTAACCACGCCTTCGACTTTTTGCCAAAGCGGAGACTGAGATGGGAGGCAGTCATTCATGCCTCGGATTGCTTGGATAATTTTTGCCACTAGAGTTACCGTAAATTCTGTACTATTAAATTAGTTGTCGATTTCTTGGATCTGAATGCGATTTGCTTCATCCATCAGTGCCGCTTTGGCACGAATTTTTGCTTCCAGTTGATTCACAAGATCATCGTTATCAAAACGCTCTTTCTGACGGACACCGTCACTATAAAAAGCACTTTTCTTATTGCCGCCAGCCAAACCGAGGTGCGATGCTTCAGCTTCGCCCGGACCATTCACCACACAGCCAATAATAGAAACATCCATTGGGGTGATAATATCTTCCAGGCGCTGTTCTAGCTGATTGACCGTGCTGATGACATCAAATTCCTGACGTGAGCAGGTCGGGCAAGCGATAAAGTTGATCCCGCGCGAACGAATACGCAGAGACTTAAGAATATCGAAACCGACTTTGATCTCTTCCACTGGATCAGCCGCAAGAGATACACGTAATGTATCGCCAATCCCTTCCGCCAGCAGCATACCCAGTCCCACCGCAGATTTCACCGAACCGGCACGTGCACCACCGGCTTCAGTAATACCCAAATGCAGTGGCTGATCGATTTTCTGTGCCAATAAACGGTATGAATCTACGGCTAAAAATACATCCGATGCTTTTACGCTCACTTTAAACTGGTCAAAGTTAAGTCGGTCAAGAATATCGACATGACGCATCGCGGATTCAACCAACGCCTGTGGTGTCGGCTCGCCATATTTTTCCTGGATATCTTTTTCCAGAGAACCGCCATTCACCCCGATACGAATGGGAATGCCTTTATCACGAGCGCAATCTACCACCGAGCGGATACGATCTTCATTACCGATATTGCCAGGGTTGATCCGCAAGCAGTCAACGCCATATTCGGCAACTTTTAGTGCTATACGGTAGTCAAAATGAATATCTGCAATAAGCGGGACTGAAACCTGCTGTTTGATCAGCTTAAAGGCTTCGGCCGCATCCATGGTCGGTACTGATACACGCACAATATCCGCACCAACTTTTTCCATTGAGCGAATTTGCGCCACCGTCGCTTCAACGTCTGTGGTGCGCGTATTGGTCATTGATTGTACGGCGATAGGCGCACCATCACCGATAGGAACATTGCCTACATAAATTCGCGTCGATTTACGACGCTTAATTGGGGATTCGTGTTGCATACTTTTTATCTGGATAAGGTGAATCTGGCTACTTTGCCCGAAGTATACCGAGAAAGGTCGACAGGTTCACTCGCAAATGTAATAGATACGTTTTCCGGAGCGCCTAATATAACACGAAATGGCGCGGTTCCATCGAGACTCAAACTCTGACCGGCTTTTTTCAGGCCGACTGAGAGGGTTTTGCCGGTCGCGTCTTTAACCTGAATCCAACAGTCAGCTTGAAAATTCATGCTGATGATGGATGAAGACGCTGACTGTTCTTGTACCACTTGCGGTTCAGATACAACCGCTTGTACTTCTTCTGCTATAGCGACAGTATCGCTCGCTTCAACCACAGCCTGATCTTCTTCTGTCTGAATTGCTGCACTATCCTCTTCAAACACTCCATCAGTTGTGCTCTCATCGGCAGAGATTTCATCGCTCGGTGTGGTTTCAGTTTGCTGAGTGCTTTCGTCACCGAGCAAATCGCTTACCGTGGCAAAACCATCACCCTCGGTTTCGGCCTGCGCCGAACTGGTTTCCATCAACGCAGATTCGGTAGCTAAAGTATCTTTTTCCTGATTCTGATACCACCAGACCGAAGAAATACCGATAACGATCAAAATAATACCAAAGGTCAGGTAATTGATACGGCTGTTGTGCTGTTCGCGCTTGGTTCGTTTCGAAAAACTGACCATCTCAACATCGGGTCCCGCGCTACCATAATGCGTATCGTAGGATGCAAGAATTACCGATTCTTCAATTCCTACCACGCGCGCGTAAGAACGCACATAACCACGGGTAAAGGTTTTAACTTTATCTATATTGAAATTGTTCTCTTCAATTGACTGGACCAGCGTGACTCGCAGACGCAGTTTATCGGCGATTTGCTGTTGACTTAGCTGGAGTGATTCTCGTTTTTGACGTAATAATGTACCGGGCTTAGCCACAACTTCTGACGATACATCCGCGTGTTGCATGGATTCTGTTTGATTATTCATTCGCGATGTCTTTCTCATTATTCATTTAACATCATTGGTCTCACTGACTGCTCGGATTATTTATTTTCTTTATTCACAGTTAGCAAAAATGAGTTAAACCTAAAAATTTACAATACCATTAAAATTATCAATACGCCTTTAAAGACACAAACGACGTAAAGCAAGAGTACCCAAAGTAATCTCAAATACAAAAGGTGTACATCATTCTAAAGAATAATGGTCGTTACACAACCTCAGTAGCCCGCATGGGTAGAGACTAATCACAGGTTTTTCATTAAATTGACATTAAGCTACGCGCTAACCAATAAAAAATCCAGACCTGAGTCTGGATTTTTTAGTTAATTCACAGCCTTAACCGGAATTTGCTCTGCTGTAGTCAATGCTTTGGTCCGTTTAGTCCGGTCAATCACGTCACCGACCAACTGGCCACAGGCCGCATCAATATCGTCACCGCGGGTTTTACGTACCGTTACTGTGTAGTCATGGCTCATGAGTGCTTTCATAAAACGGTCGATTCGTGAGTTACTTGGCTTTTTGTACGGCGACCCGGGATATGGGTTAAACGGAATCAGGTTAATCTTACACGGCGTATCTTTCATCAGCTCAGCCAGTTCGTGAGCATGTTCTGTTCCGTCATTAACATGGTCCAGTAACACGTACTCTACCGTTACTTTGCCACGGTTAGCATTAGACGATGCGATATAGCGGCGCACAGATTCGAGGAACATCTGAATATTCCAGCGATCATTCAGCGGCATAATTTGGCTACGTAAAGTATCGTTTGGTGCATGTAGAGAAATCGCTAAGGCGACATCAATTTTGCCGGTCATCTGATCAAGGCCGGAAACCACACCAGAAGTAGAGACGGTCACACGGCGCTTCGACAAACCAAAACCTAAGTCATCCAGCATAATTTCCAGTGCCGGAATCAGATTCTTCATGTTCAGTAGCGGCTCACCCATGCCCATCATAACTACGTTGGTAATCGGGCGACGTCCGGTCTCTTTTTCTAAGCCGACTTCACGCGCAGCACGCCAAACCTGGCCGATAATTTCCGATACACGCAGGTTACGGTTAAAGCCCTGTTGCGCGGTTGAGCAGAATTTACATTCCAGCGCACAGCCGACCTGAGAAGAAACGCACAACGTGGCACGATCATCATCCGGGATATAAACCGTTTCAACGTCCTGATCGCCAACTCGCATCGCCCATTTAATCGTACCGTCAGAAGAGTACTGCGCTTCCGATACCGTTGGCGCTTTAATTTCACACTTGTTGATCAGCTTTTCGCGCAGGTTTTTATTCAGATTGGTCATCTTGTGAAAGTCATCACAACCAAAATGGTAAATCCACTTCATCACCTGATCGGCACGAAATGCTTTTTCTCCTAATTCCGTAGAGAAGAATTCACGCAATCCCGGGCGATCAAAATCAAGCAGATTGACTTTACTTGTAGTCATGTAACCTCACAAACCAAACAGTTAAAAATCAGGGCGCGAATTGTACAGCCTTTAAACACCCGCAACAAGTGCTATAACGGTATTCAGCGGGTAAATTAAGGCTTCCATTCAGATAAGTAAATGAAAGCCAGATAGATTAATTTTTAATCAAAAAACAAACGAGAGGAAGTTTAGCGGGGACAAATTTCAGACTCTGGGAAAAAGAAAGCTATTTCACGTTCAGCAGACTCTGGGCTGTCACTACCGTGTACCGAGTTGTGACGCATACTTAGCGCATAATCGGCACGAATAGTACCGCAATTAGCCTCAGCAGGATTGGTTTTGCCCATCAATTCACGATAGCGGTGAATCGCATCTTCCCCTTCCAACACCTGAACCATAATCGGGCCCGAGGTCATAAACGCTTTCAGGTCGTTGAAAAATTCTTTACCTTCATGTTCGGCGTAAAAACCACTCGCCTGTTCATCATTCAGGTGCACCATTTTCGCGGCGATAATACGCAGACCCGCCTGTTCGATACGATGATAAATTTCACCGATCAGATTACGTTGTACTGCATCAGGCTTAACAATGGAAAATGTTCTTTCTAGAGCCATAGGATTTATCCTTTTATAGTTATGTTTGTAGGGTCAAGCGAGCATAAATGCCGTTAACCCTACCGCTGACTTATCCCGTTTGTTTCCGGGTATATGATGATTTATTTAGCAACTGAAGCGAGTAATCCGGCCAGAGTACGGATACCTGTGCCGGTGGCACCTGCCGCCCAGCGATCACTCGCCGATTTACGATAAGTTGCTGCACAATCAATATGTAACCAACCTTTTTGATAGTTGTCCACAAAGTATGACAAAAATGCGGCCGCGGTTGTGGCTCCGGGCAAATAATCACCCGATCCGATGTTAGACAAATCGGCAAAGCTAGATGGCAGCATATCGCGGTGGAATGATTCCAGTGGCAATGGCCATAAACCTTCATTCTCCTGTTTGGCAATGTCGAGCGCCTGACGCGACAGCGCTTCATCAAAGCTCAGCAATGCGTGATAATCATTGCCCAGTGCATTTTTCGCTGCGCCGGTCAGTGTCGCACAGTCGATAATCATCTGCGGCTGCTGTTCGCTCGCATAGATCAACCCATCAGCCAGGACCAGACGACCTTCCGCATCGGTATTCATTATCTCAACGGTTTTACCGTTTTTATAAGTAATGATGTCGCCCAGCTTAAGCGCACGACCTGAGACCATATTTTCTGCGCAGCACAGAATCAGTTTCACCCGCTGATTTAAACCGCGCATGATCGCCAGTCCCAAACCACCGGTCACCATGGCCGCGCCGCCCATATCTGCTTTCATCGCCGTCATCATATTCGATGGTTTCAGGCTGTAACCACCGGAATCAAAGGTAATTCCTTTACCCACCAGACACACCGCCACCGGAGCATTTTCGTCACCAGTCGGGTTGTAGTCGAGTTGCAGCATCGCAGAGGTACGCTCAGAACCACGGCCAACCGCAAAGATCCCTTCCCATCCTTCGGTTAGCAAATCTTTGTCTTTTACAATGCGATAAGACACCTGGTCTGGAGCCAGTCCTTTGATAAATTCACCGGCCATAGTGGCTAACTGACGTGGAGCCACTTCTTCGGCGCTCTTATTGATGATATCGCGCGTCCAGTTGGCCGCTTTAATACGCGCATCCAGCTCCGCGCTTTCCGCATCTTGCAGTGCAGGCCAACTCAATTGGTTGAGTTGTTTCGCTTCGCGGTAGCCCTGATAAAACGCCCAGATACTCTCCAGATCCCAACCCGCACCGGTTAGAGCAACTTTACGCAATCCCTGAGAGTCCAGTTTACGCGCGGCTTTTTGCACCGTGACTAATTGGTTTGCCCCACTGGCAACATGGATAGTTGCACCTTTCTCATTGAAGGAAAGAATGGCGCTCGCTCCCCATGGAGCCGAAGCGGCATTACCCGATAAAGTTACACACATTTGTTCAGCAATAGTTGTAGATGTTACTTGAGACATGGTTTCTCCTGCCTATATATGGCGTCATCTTCGCCACTTCATTCATCCAGTTAATCCATAGTGGAGTATCAGAGATAAATATGTCAAGCGGATAAAAAAAGCGAACAAATGTCCGCTTTTTTTACTTTTTTTACCAAATTGTGAGGTGTCGAACTGTTAGGGCCTTTGCCCCCTGGTAAGAATCCGATTAATCGAGTTCTTCCATCCAGCAGAGGATAACCGCTTCTAAGATCTTTTCATTAGAATGGTTCGGATCATCATCAAACTCTTCCAGATCCATAATCCACTGATGGAGATCAGTAAAACGTACATTCTTCGGATCGATATCCGGGAACTGCTCACTCAGTTCGATGGCGATATCACGTGAATCTGTCCACTTCATAGTCAACTCCTGCTCAGTAATCTGCAATTAATGATCTTCTGCCGCGTGATTTAGGGTGTACTTAGGAATTTCTACCACTAAATCCTCATCAGCCACTTTCGCCTGGCAACTGAGGCGTGATTCTGGCTCCAGTCCCCACGCCTTATCCAGCATGTCATCTTCCAGCTCGTCACTTTCATCCAGTGAGTCAAAACCTTCGCGAATGATGACGTGGCAAGTCGTACAGGCACAAGATTTCTCACAGGCATGCTCAATCGCAATGCCGTTGTTCAATGCGACATCCAGTACGCTCTCACCAGGTTTCGCTTCTAATACAGCGCCTTCCGGGCAAAGCTCTTCATGGGGTAAAACGATAATCTTCGGCATTTTTACTTTCTCTATTCAATCTCATTCACGGAATGGCCCGCCAATGCAGCACGAATGGATTTATCCATCCGACGTGACGCAAAATCCTGGCTGGCTTTATCGGTATCTTTGATACCCTGCTCTATGGCAGCAGCATCTTCGCCATTGCGTAGTTTTATTAATGATTCTATTACGTCCAATAATTGTTGACGCTCTGGATCAGACAGCAGTTCATCGCCATCCATCTGCATCGCTGCAATCAGGCCTTCAATCACCCGATCTGCTTCGACCTGTTGTTCAGCTAAAGCGCGCGCCTGCATATCATGTTCAGCATAAGCCATCGAATCAGTGAGCATTTTTGCCACTTCATCGTCACTAAGACCGTAGGAAGGTTTCACCTGAATTTCAGCCTGTACTCCGGTACTTTTTTCCATTGCCGTCACAGATAACAAACCATCTGCATCAACCTGATAGGTAACCCGCACATGCGCAGCACCGGCGGCCATCGGTGGAATGCCTTTAAGCGAAAAACGCGCTAATGAACGACAGTCATCAACCATTTCACGTTCACCCTGAACGGTATGAATCGACATCGCAGTCTGACCATCTTTAAAAGTGGTAAATTCCTGAGCTCGAGCTACAGGAATGGTGGTGTTACGTGGAATAATTTTTTCCACCAAGCCACCCATGGTTTCAATACCCAAAGAGAGTGGAATTACATCCAGTAGCAACATTTCGGCATCAGGTTTATTACCCACCAAAATGTCCGCTTGAATACCGGCACCAATCGCGACAACTTCATCCGGGTCAATGGTAGTTAACGGTTCCCGACCGAAAAATTCACCCACCATTTCACGCACCAACAGCGTTCGGGTTGAACCACCCACCATAACCACTTCTAGCACTTCATCAGCAGTGACCTCAGCATCTTTGAGGGCCCGGCGGCAAGAGAGCAGAGTCTTTTTCACTAACGGCTCGATCAGCTGTTCAAACTGTTCACGGGTCAATTCCCCTTCCCAGCCCAATACACAAATCGGCACGACGTCCTGTTCAGATAAAATTTCTTTGGCGATATTCGCCGCATCCAGCAGTACGCGATACTCTTCTGCACTCAGCTTGTCGCTAAGACCCGCCTGTTGTTTGATATGCTGCGCGATCAGCTGATCAAAATCATCGCCACCTAGCGCAGAATCCCCCCCGGTCGAGAGCACCTCAAATACCCCTTTCGACAGACGAAGGATAGAAATATCAAAGGTACCGCCACCTAAATCGTAAACCGCAATTACCCCTTCCTGACCGGAATCCAAGCCATAAGCAATTGCCGCCGCGGTCGGTTCATTGAGCAGACGCAAAACATGCAGCCCAGCCAGTTTGGCCGCATCTTTTGTGCTGGCGCGCTGTGCATCATCGAAATAAGCCGGAACGGTAATCACAGCACCGGCGAGTTCACCGCCTAAGGTCGTTTCTGCACGTTCCGCCAGAGTTTTCAGAATATCGGCAGATACCTGCACCGGGTTCTTATTGCCCGCGGCAGTCTGAATAATCGGTAAGCCATTTTCGCTACTGATAAAAGAGTAAGGCAGATCAGGATAACGCAGTTGGATATCCTGTAATGATCGGCCAATCAAACGTTTGGCTGAAATAATGGTATTGGCTGGATCTTGCTGAGCCTGATTGCGGGCCTGATAACCGACTAATGTCTGCTCTGAGCTGTAATGTACCACTGAAGGCATAATCACTCGATTCTGGTGATCGGGTAAGGCTTCAGCCACGCCACTTCGGACTGAGGTCACCAGTGAGTTAGTGGTACCAAGATCGATTCCGACCGCGAGCTTATGCTGGTGCGGTGCAGAGCTCTGGCCCGGCTCTGCAATCTGAAGTAATGCCATTTATCTGTCCCTTTTGTGTGAAGTTAGCCGAGCAGATTCTCTTCCACTCGTTCTACTTCATTTTTTAATTTGGCAATAAATTTAAGTTTTCGTACTGAATTCGCCGCCTGAGTCCACTGAGCCTGATTCAGCTCAGTTTCAACGTTGACCATATGAGTTTTGTACAACTTGGTTACTTTTGCATCAAATTCAAACAATGCGTTTTCAATATCTGAGCCAGATTCAATTTCTTCCAGCTCTTCACGCAACATCATCTGCTCCATCAGGAATTCAGGATCCTGCATGGTTTGTTGTTCAGAACGGATATCCATACTGTGTAACGACAGCAGATATTCAGCACGAGAAATGGGGCTTTTTAACACTTGGTAAGCATCGTTGATCTGTGATGCTTTTTGTACGGCGGCAAGCTTTTCACTTTCGCTGGCCGTAGCCGCATTATCCGGGTGAAAACGTTTTTGTAATTCACGGAATTGAGAAGAAAGAAGGCCACCATCCAGCGCAAACTGTTGTGGTAGCCCAAATAGTTCAAAATAGTTCATCTGGAAATGAGTCCTGATTCCCGACTAATTCGAGTTTATACGTTGAAGCTTTCACCACACCCGCACTCGCCTTTCACGTTCGGGTTGTTAAATTCAAAGCCTTCATTCAGGCCTTGCTTGACGTAATCCAACTGAGTGCCGTCTAAATAGACCAGACTTTTGGGATCGACCACGACTTTTACGCCGTGGTCTTCAAAGATTTGATCTTCTTCATTCAGGTCATCAACAAATTCAAGAACGTAAGCCATACCAGAACAGCCAGTGGTCCTTACCCCAAGACGTAAGCCAACGCCTTTGCCCCGGTTTTCCAAAAAGGTACGCACTCGTGTTGCTGCAGATTCTGTTAACGTGATGGCCATACTACTTAACCCTAAATATTGTTAATAATTAAATTACTGTTGATGTTTCTTCTTATAATCCGCTACAGCGGCTTTAATTGCATCTTCGGCCAGAATTGAGCAGTGTACTTTTACTGGCGGAAGCTCTAGCTCTTCAGCAATTTGTGAGTTTTTCAGTGCTGCGGCTTCATCAATGGATTTGCCTTTCACCCACTCGGTTACCAGTGAGCTGGAAGCGATCGCACTACCACAACCGTAAGTTTTAAATTTCGCATCTTCAATAATGCCGTCTGCCGACACTTTGATCTGCAGTTTCATTACGTCACCACACGCTGGTGCACCAACCATGCCGCTACCAACACTCGGGTCTTCTTTATCGAAAGAGCCTACATTACGTGGGTTTTCGTAGTGATCAATTACTTTTTCGCTATAAGCCATAATCTTTACCTCAACTCCTCAACTTCCTGATTAGTGATGAGCCCACTCAACGGAGCTTAAATCAATCCCTTCTTGATACATATCCCACAAAGGTGACATGTCGCGTAATTTATCCACTGCTACACGAATCTGTTTAACCGCGTAGTCTACCTCTTCTTCGGTAGTCAAACGGCCAAATGAAAAACGAATCGAGCTATGAGCCAGCTCATCATCCAGACCAAGAGCACGCAGAACGTAAGAAGGCTCTAAGCTGGCAGAAGTACAGGCACTGCCTGATGATACCGCCAAGTCTTTCAGGGACATCAGTAAGGATTCACCTTCAACAAAAGCAAAGCTGATGTTTAAGTTATGTGGTAAGCGCTGTTCCAGGTCACCATTAACCGTCACCGCTTCCATATCTTTCAAACCATCAAGCATGCGATTACGCAGTTTCAGTGCGTGATCATAGTCCTGTTGCATCTCTTCTTTTGCAATACGGAACGCTTCACCCATACCTACAATTTGATGAGTCGGCAGAGTACCGGAACGGAAACCACGTTCATGACCACCACCATGCATCTGGGCTTCAAGGCGGATACGAGGTTTACGACGAACATACAGAGCGCCGATGCCTTTCGGGCCATAAATTTTGTGTGCAGAAAGAGAAATCAGATCCACTTTCATCGCTTGTACATCAATCGGCAATTTACCCGCAGATTGCGCTGCATCGACATGGAATACAATTTTACGTGAACGGCACATTTCACCGATCGCGCTGATATCCTGAATCACACCGATTTCGTTATTCACATGCATGATAGAAACCAGGATAGTATCTTCACGCATGGCCGCTTCCAGCTTAGCCAGATCAATCAGGCCATTACTTTCCGGTGCCAGGTAAGTCACTTCAAACCCTTCACGCTCTAGCTGGCGACAGGTATCGAGTACCGCTTTATGCTCGGTTTTACAGGTGATGATATGCTTGCCTTGCTTACCATAAAAATGTGCAGCACCTTTAATCGCCAGGTTATCTGATTCTGTTGCGCCAGAGGTAAAGACGATTTCACGAGGGTCTGCATTAAGCAGATCAGCAATTTGCTCACGCGCGGTATCAACCGCTTCTTCTGCCTGCCAACCATAACGATGTGAACGCGAGGCTGGATTGCCGAAAGTGCCATCCATCGTCATGTACTGAACCATCTTTTCAGCCACGCGCTGATCAACAGGGCAGGTTGCTGAATAGTCAAAATATATAGGCAGTTTCATTATTTACTCCAATGTAAAACGTGGTGGCTATGAACGAACAGAAACCGTTGATGAAATTCCGGCTGAAACATGTCCATTTTTCACAGCTAATCCAATTTCCTGGCGACCTGATATTTCTAATATATCGTTATCATTCATCAGTTGGCCAAGTGTAATATTATTGAGGAAGCTACTGATACGCGAGCTTAGATCACACCATAATGTGTGGGTCAGGCAGCGAACACCACCTTGGCAATCGCCTTTTCCAGAACACTTTGTTGCATCAACTGACTCATCAACCGCATCAATCACGCGGCCAACCGAAATGGCAAACGCGTCTTCGCCTAAGCGATAGCCGCCGCCCGGACCACGCACACTGGCAACCAAGCCAGCTTTGCGTAGTTTGGCAAACAGCTGTTCTAAATACGAAAGAGAAATACCCTGGCGCTCTGAAATATCCGCCAGAGGAACCGGGTTCTCTTGTGAGTGCAGCGCTACGTCGAGCATCGCAGTAACTGCGTATCTTCCTTTTGATGTTAATCTCATAATAATTCTATCCACATCGTTTATGTGGTTAGAATTTTTTCATACTTGACAATTTTGGTCAAGTATTAAATTGACTAATTTAGTCAAGTATTCATCCCTAGTCATAAAGTGGTTATTTTTTCTTCACACCACTCTTTTCAACTGCGGTGAGTATGCCACGTAAGATATTGAGTTCCTGTGACTCAGGGCGGGCCCGGCTAAACAGACGACGTAATTTGTTCATCACCTGGTTTGGTTGATCCTGACTGATAAACTGGGTATTCATTAGTACGGTTTCAAGGTGTTGATAGAACATTTCCAGTTCTTTGTGACGTGGGTAGACTTGCTCGACTGGCTCAGCAAAGTTTTTCTCCAGATCAGCCAAATAAGCCATTCTAACTTCATAGCTTAAGGTCTGCACCGCCATTGCCAGATTGAGTGAGCTGTATTCTGGATTCGCCGGAATCGCCACATGATAATGGCACAGTTGTAGTTCATCATTAGTTAAACCGGTACGTTCACGACCAAATACTAACGCCACAGGATGCTGTTTGGCTTGCGCCACAAACAACTCACCACATTCACGCGGGTTAAGCATCGGCCAGTCAAGCGTTCTCGAACGGGCGCTGGTTCCGACCACTAACCCACATTCGGCAACGGCGTCTTGCATTGTAGGAACAACCTGTGCGGCGAGAGCGATGTCGCTGGCACCTGCCGCCAAAGCGATCGCCTGAGCATCAACTTCACACTGAGGATCAACCAGAACCATCTGGCTTAAGCCCATCACTTTCATCGCCCGAGCGGCAGAACCAATATTTCCGGAGTGCGAGGTTCCGACTAAGACAACCTTAACTTGATTGAGCATGCAGATAAATTCCCTAGTTAAACCTGTAGTTAAAAACAGTTAGAAGCGAAATATAACATAGTCCTCCACGAAATAACCTTGCATGATCCGCGATTAGTTTCAATAGAGCAGAATTTAACCACTTCCCTTTTCCATTTTCTTTGTTATACTCTTCGCCGCTTTTATCGTTCTTTAACATCCTCTGGGAAATACGTATGCATCCTATGCTAAACATTGCTATTCGCGCAGCGCGAAAAGCCGGTAATCATATTGTCAAATCACTAGAAAATAGTGACGCAGTTAAAGCATCACAAAAAGGTAACAATGACTTTGTTACTAACGTCGACAAAGAAGCTGAAACCATCATCATCGATGTAATTCAAGCGGCCTATCCTGAACACTGTATCGTGGCAGAAGAAAATGGCACCATCGAAGGTAAAGATAAAGAAGTACAATGGATCATCGACCCACTGGATGGAACGACCAACTTTATCAATGGCTTCCCTCATTTTTCTGTTTCTATCGCGGTACGCATTAAAGGCAAAACCGAAGTCGGCTGTGTTTACGATCCTATCCGTAACGAACTGTTCTCAGCACGCCGTGGTTCTGGCGCTCAGCTAAACAATACCCGTCTGCGCGTCGCGCTGACTAAAGAGCTAAACGGCACTATTCTGGCAACAGGTTTCCCATACAAACACAAACAACACGCTGAACCTTATATGAAGATTTTAGGCTCACTGTTTACTGAAGTGGCAGACTTCCGTCGTACTGGTTCTGCAGCTCTTGATCTGTGCTACTTTGCCGCTGGCCGTGTTGACGGTTACTTTGAAATTGGCCTGAAACCATGGGACATCGCTGCTGGTGAACTGATTGCTCGTGAAGCCGGTGCGATTGTGACTGACTTCGCTGGCGGCACTGACTATATGAAGTCTGGTAATATCGTTGCAGCCAGCCCACGCGTAGTAAAAGCGATTATCAAACATATTCGCGAAAATGCGAATGAAGCGTTGATTAAGTAATCTTATTCTTGTCATTAATAAAAAGGCCGCTGAATCTTTGATTCAGCGGCCTTTTTTAATGAAAATTCACAGATGAAGCTTATGGCAATTCATCCAGATCTTCGCCTTCTTTCTCGATCTGAGTCGGCATCAAGTGCTCACGGGTAATACCTAATTTCAATGCCAGCGCCGAAGCGACATAGATTGAAGAGTAAGTACCCACGGTAATACCCAACAGCAACGCCAAAGCAAAACCGTGAATCATTGCCCCGCCTTTGACAAACAGCGCAACCACCACAAATAAAGTCGTGGCTGAAGTGATCAGCGTACGGCTTAAAGTCTGGGTAATTGAGTTATTCATCACTTCCGATGAATCCCCTTTACGCATCTTGCGGAAGTTTTCCCGAATCCGGTCAAATACCACGATAGTATCGTTAAGTGAGTAACCAACCACTGTCAGCAATGCCGCTACAATCGTTAAGTCCACTTCAATTTGTGATAGAGAAAAAATCCCCAGTGTAATGGTGACATCGTGCGCCAATGCCAGAACGGCACCAGCAGATAAACGCCATTCAAAGCGGAATGTGACATACAGCAGAATACACAGCAGCGAAACAATAATTGCCAGACCACCAGCTTCGGTCAGTTCATCACCCACATTAGGGCCAACAAATTCGATACGGCGCATTTCAACCTGTTCACCGGTTCCCTGTTTAATCGCATCAATAATCTGGTTACCCAGAGTCTCGCCGGAAATGCCTTCGCGTGGACGCAGCCGTACCATTACTTCGCGGGAAGAACCAAAGTTCTGTACCGTGGCATCAGCAAAATCTTTTGCCACCAGTGCACTACGCACCTGCTCCAGATTGGCTGGTTGTTCGAAGCCTACTTCGATTAAGGTGCCGCCGGTAAAATCCAGCCCCCAGTTCAGCCCTTTAGTAGCCAAGGCAGCAACCGAGCCCACTATCATTGCGATCGAGAGAATAAAGGCAAACTTCGACCAACGCATAAAGTTGATCGTATTTTCAGTTTTTAATAATTGAAACATATCTTTGCTTAACCTCTTAGATCGACAATTTCTTAATGCGCTTACCGCCGTAAGCCAGGTTCACGATGCAACGTGTACCGACAATCGCCGTAAACATTGAGGTTAAAATACCGATCGACAGCGTCACCGCAAAGCCTTTAATCGCTCCAGTACCCACAGCAAACAAAATAATTGCCGTAATTAAAGTCGTGATGTTGGCATCGGCAATAGTACTGAATGCGTTAGCATAACCCTGGTGAATCGCCTGTTGCGGGTTCCGACCGTCACGCAATTCTTCGCGAATACGTTCAAAGATCAGCACGTTGGCATCCACCGCCATACCTACAGTCAGAACGATACCGGCAATACCCGGTAAGGTCATGGTCGCCCCTGGTATCATCGACATAATACCCACGATACAAATCAGGTTAGCAAACAAGGCTACGTTAGCAATCAGACCAAACTTACGATAGTAAACCAGAGTAAACAGCATTACCGCGACCATGCCCCAGATACAAGCCTGGATACCCTGGTCGATATTCTGCTGCCCCATTGATGGACCAATAGTACGCTCTTCAACAATCGAAATTGGCGCAATTAGCGCACCAGCACGCAATAGCAGCGCCAGGTTATGGGCTTCAGCTGTAGAATCAATACCAGTAATGCGGAAGTTACGTCCCAATGCCGACTGAATCGTCGCCTGGTTAATCACTTCCTCATGCTTGGTCAGGATAACTTTACCGTCTTCGGTTTTGCGTCCGCTATCTTTATATTCAGCAAATACCGTCGCCATCAGCTTACCGATATTGTTTTTCGAGAAAGCCGACATCTTGTTACCACCTTCGCTGTCCAGCGAGATGTTCACCTGAGGGCGGCCGTACTCATCAGCACTGGAACTGGCGTCAGTAATACTTGAACCACCTAAGATAACGCGCTTCATCAGCACAACAGGGCGACCCTGACGATCCATTTTCACCTCACGTCCGGCTGGAACTCTTCCCGCCGCCGCAGCAATGGAATCAACCGTCGTATCGACTTCACGGAACTCAAGCGTAGCGGTTGCGCCAAGAATCTCTTTCGCACGCGCCGTGTCCTGAACCCCCGGCAGCTCAACCACAATGCGGCTAGCTCCCTGACGCTGGACTAACGGTTCAGCAACCCCAAGTTCATTCACCCGGTTACGTAGGATAGTAATATTCTGCTCAACAGCGTAGTTACGAATTTCTTGCAGGCGAGCTTCTGAATATTGAGCAATCACATTAAAACGGCCATTGGCTTCTTCCGCAGTAAAGCTCATATCCGCATGTTTGGCTTTGAGAATCGTCAGTGTTTCATTGGCTAACTCTTCAGACCGTAAAGCAACTTCAATTTTTTGATTATCGATATTACGAATTGCGCTATAGCGAACTTTACCTTCACGCAGTTCGGTACGGAATGCATCTTCTTCCTGAGCAAACAGCTTTTCCATTGCAGCGTTCATATCCACTTCCATCAGGAAGTGCACACCACCACGCAAGTCAAGTCCAAGCTTCATCGGTGCGCCGCCGATGGACTCAAGCCAGTCAGGTGTTGAAGCTGCAAGGTTTAATGCAACGATCGCCGATTGGTCCAATGCACTATTGACCACTTCACGAGCGTTAAGCTGAGTATCCGTATCGTTAAAACGGACTAAAATCGAACCATTTTCGAAAGCAGCTGATTTATAAGAAATTTGCTCTTTATCAAGAGCCTGAGTGATAGTATCCAGCGTCGCCATATCTACAGAGGCGCCACGCGCCCCTGTAACTTGAATTGCCGGATCTTCACCGTAGATATTTGGAAGAGCATAAAGGGCGGTAATGGCAATAAGCAACACCACCATCAGGTACTTCCATAATGGGTAACGGTTTAGCACAGCGAGGATCCTCTAGCTGTTTTTATAGAGATTTAAGCGTACCTTTTGGAAGCACTGCTGTTACGTAATCTTTCTTAATCACAACCGCGTTGTTTGGATTAAGTTCGATTGAGATAAAATCGTTATCTTCAGAGATTTTAACGATTTTGCCGATCAGACCACCATTGGTCAGCACTTCATCACCTTTTGACATTGAAGACATCAGGTTTTTATGCTCTTTGGTACGTTTAGCTTGCGGACGATAAATCATGAAGTAGAAGATAACGGCAAATACCGCCAGCATGATTAGCATTTCGAAACCACCACCTTGTGGAGCACCTTCACCCGCAGCGTGGGCAACTGAAATTAAACTCATTGAGAAACGTCCTCTGATTTATTGTTGTTTAGAAAAATAGATGTACATGAAACCCTGTATTGGGTTGAGTCAGGCGATTTTCAAGCATTTTTCTTTTCTCTGCACGAAGTTTACGCCTGACATCACGATTATTTTTCGCCAATTGGCGGTACTTCACGATCTCGGCGTGCGTAGAACTCTGTTACAAACTGTTCAAAACGGTCTTCCTCGATCGCCAAACGGATACTGGCCATCAAACGCTGGTAATAACGCAGGTTGTGAATCGTGTTCAGACGTGCCCCCAAAATCTCATTACAACGATCCAGATGATGCAGGTAAGACTTGGAATAGTTCTTACAGGTATAGCAGTCACACTCTGGATCTAATGGTGTTGTATCTGTTTTATGTTTAGCGTTACGAATTTTTATCACGCCACCGGTAACAAAAAGATGACCGTTACGTGCATTTCGGGTTGGCATCACGCAATCGAACATATCGATACCGCGGCGAACACCTTCGACTAAGTCTTCCGGTTTGCCGACGCCCATCAGATAACGCGGTTTGTCTTGCGGTAATTGCGGGCAGGTATGTTCCAGAATACGGTGCATATCCTCTTTCGGCTCACCCACAGCCAGTCCGCCAACCGCGTAGCCGTCAAAGCCAATCGCTGTAAGACCTTTTACCGATACATCGCGTAAATCTTCAAACACCCCACCCTGCACAATACCGAACAGCGAGTTTTGATTGTTCAGTTCATCGAAATGGTCACGCGAGCGCTGTGCCCAACGTAAAGACATTTCCATCGATTTTTTTGCTTCATCATGGGTCGCTGGGTACGGCGTACATTCGTCGAAAATCATTACGATATCAGAACCAAGGTCGTGCTGAATTTCCATCGACTTTTCGGCATCCATGAAAATCTTTTCACCACTGACCGGATTACGGAAATGCACGCCCTCTTCGGTAATCTTACGAATATCACCCAGGCTGAATACCTGAAAACCGCCTGAATCGGTCAGGATTGGCCCCTGCCAGTTCATAAAATCATGCAGATCACCGTGCATTTTCATCACTTCCTGCCCAGGACGCAGCCATAAGTGGAAAGTATTGCCGAGCAGGATTTCTGCTCCGGTCTCTTTTACTTCTTCCGGAGTCATCCCTTTAACCGTACCGTAGGTTCCCACTGGCATAAATGCCGGAGTCTGTACCGTACCACGTTCAAAAGTAATCTGCCCACGGCGGGCGTTACCATTGGTCTTTTTTAAATCAAACTTTAACTTCACAAAACCTCCAAATGCCAGAGATACAATCTGACGGTTTAACGCAGACGGCTATTTTTCCGTCTGCTTTTCAATAAACATCGCATCACCATAGCTGAAGAAGCGATATTGTTGCTGTACGGCGTGCTGATACGCCGCCATGACATGATCATAGCCAGCAAATGCGCTGACCAACATAATCAGGGTCGATTCCGGCAAGTGGAAGTTGGTGATTAGGCAATCCACCACCCGGTACTCATAGCCGGGAAAAATAAAGATTGAAGTATCGTCAAAAAACGGCGCAATCAACTGACCGTTTGCTTTTGCCGCCTGAGCCGCACTTTCCAGCGAACGCACCGAAGTCGTACCGACAGCAATCACTCGGCCACCTCTGGCTTTGGTCGCTTCAACCGCGTCCACAACCTCTTGCGAAACCTCAACATATTCGGCATGCATATGGTGATCATGGATATTTTCAACCCGGACCGGCTGAAAGGTCCCGGCGCCCACATGCAGAGTAACATAAGCCATTTCGACGCCTTTCTGCTTAATTTGTTCCAGCAAATCGGTATCAAAATGTAACCCGGCAGTTGGTGCAGCTACCGCTCCGGGCTTTTGGTTATACACGGTCTGATAACGCTCTTTATCCGCATCCTCATCAGGACGATCGATATACGGAGGTAAAGGCATATGGCCAATCTCTTCCAGAACCGTGAGCACCGGTTGGTCACCAACGATCTCGATTTCGAACAGAGCATCATGGCGTGCCAGCATCAGCGCCTGATACTGATCATTTTCCCCGAGGAAAAGTTCAGCACCGGGTTTCGGTGGCTTAGAAGAACGAACATGCGCCAGAATGCGATGTTCATCCAGCATCCGCTCGACCAGAACTTCCAGCTTACCGCCAGAAGCCTTACGGCCAAACATTCGCGCCGGAATAACCCGAGTATTATTGAACACCAGCAGGTCGCCCGGTTCGACAAAATCGAGTACCGATTTAAAAGTATGATCGGATAACTCACCGCTATTTCCGTTTAGTTTAAGTAAACGGCTGGCTGTGCGTTCAGCTTTGGGATAACGGGCTATCAGCTCGTCGGGTAGCTCAAAATGGAAATCAGAAACTTGCATCTATTCGGTCTTAATTATGAATTCAACGATAATCTTTTGCAGCGGGCTAGTATACCCGCAAAGCGGGTTAACGTCAGGTCATCAGTGCAATTAAATGATGGTGGGCTTGTTTCATTAGACTGACACCCGGCCCGTATTGCAATAACAGAGAGCACATGTACAATACTTTCACTTTTTACAGCACAACTGTTGGCCTAGGTGATAGAACTCACTTCCTGTCGCTAAAATTCACAAAAACTTCAGAATAATATCTGGTGACAAATCCAACAGTCCTCTTTTAACCAAACTGGTTTTTTAACATCATGAATGCATTAGATTTTTCAACATCCGCACTCTCTTTGCTGCCACCATTGGTTGCCTTAGCCTTGGCGATATTAACTCGTAAGGTTCTGGTTTCACTGGGGGTCGGTATTGTTCTTGGGGCAATATTACTCAATCACTATTCCCCAGTCGGCAGCGTTTCTTACATTGGTGAAAAAGTTTTTGCAGTCTTCATTGATGATGGCAGCCTCAATAGCTGGAATATGAGTATCGTCGGATTTCTGCTGCTACTGGGAATGATGACGGCACTACTGACACTTTCAGGCGGAACCCGGGCCTTTGCCGAATGGGCTCAACATCGGGTCAAAAGTCAGCGCGGTTCAAAACTGCTGGCTGCCTTTTTGGGTGTATTTATCTTTATCGATGACTATTTCAACAGCCTGGCGGTTGGTGCCATCTCCCGCCCGGTCACGGATCGCTTTTGCGTTTCCCGGGCAAAATTGGCCTACATACTCGATTCAACCGCTGCACCAATGTGTGTCATCATGCCAGCATCAAGCTGGGGGGCGTACATCATGACGATTATCGGTGGCATTCTGCTTTCCCACGGAATCACCGAATACTCAGCGTTAGGTGCTTATTTGCGTTTGGTTCCTATGAACTTTTATGCCATTTTTGCCCTACTTATGGTATTTGCCGTGACCTGGTTTAATTTAGATATCGGCAAAATGCAGGATCTGGAATTAGCAGCCTCACAGGGAGCTGGAGAGGCCAATGATCAGGAGACTGATTTAAAGCAGGCTCATACCATTGATGAAGAACTGGATATCCGCGAGAGTGAAAAAGGACAGGTTGCTGATCTGATTTTGCCGATTATCGGGTTAATAATTGCGACAGTAGTATCTATGCTCTACACCGGAGCCAGTGCTCTGGCTAATGATGGTAAACCTTTTTCTGTCCTCGGCGCATTTGAAAATACCGATGTAGGCATGTCTCTGATTTATGGTGGCCTGGCTGGGCTGGCACTTGCCTTATTTACCGTCCTCAAACAGCCACTTTCTCTGAGTGAAATTGCCCGCACACTTTGGATTGGTGCCCGTTCGATGTTTGGTGCCATTTTAATTTTGCTGTTTGCCTGGACCATTGGCTCAGTGATTGGTGATATGAAAACCGGTACCTACCTCTCGACGCTGGCTCAGGGTAATATTGCAGCGCAATGGTTGCCGGTTATTCTGTTCCTGCTTTCAGGGGTAATGGCTTTCTCAACCGGAACCTCGTGGGGTACATTCGGTATCATGTTACCGATAGCCGGGGATATGGCCGGAGCGACCGACATTGCACTGATGCTGCCAATGCTTGGTGCCGTACTGGCGGGATCGGTATTCGGCGATCACTGTTCACCGATTTCAGATACAACGATTCTGTCTTCCACTGGTGCTCGCTGTAATCACATCGACCACGTTGCAACCCAATTACCCTACGCCTTATCAGTAGCTCTGGTTTCTTGTATTGGCTTTATCGTGTTAGGAATGACGTTATCGATAGCCCTGGCACTGGTAAGCGCATCAGCCGCTTTTGCACTGGTCTGCGGATTATTCTCCTGGATATCCAAAAGCAGAAGCGCATCAGAAAATCAGCCTTATACCGCTTAACCCCCTCACTCTTCAATCCCTTGAGGTCGTTATACCTCAAGGGATAACTGCAACAGTTTACAAACATCACCGCCAAACTTTAAGCCAGCTCGCACTTCTGAGCTGTTCTACTTCCTATACTCAAAATAGTTAAGACCACTAGAGCCAAAAGCCAGCACCATAGTGACGCTCTACATTGTTAGTCAAGGAGCACGCCATGATAAAAATAGAAGATATGATGACCCGGCATCCTCATACATTAATGGCTTCTAATACCCTGCAAGAAGCGCAGGCTCTGATGCATAAGTATGAAATTCGCCATGTACCGATCGTAGATCAGGAGCATCACCTGGTAGGAATCATTTCTCAGCGCGATATTCTGCGTGCGCAGGATTCAACCCTGATCACCACAGAACACAGTGATGAACTACTGATTGCTCCGATTGCGAAACTGATGAGTCCGAATGTAATGAGCGTCTCACCTCAGGCCGGGTTGAAAGAAAGTGCGGTATACATGCAAAAGCACAAAGTAGGCTGCCTGCCTATCGTTGAACAAGGCTGCCTGGTCGGCATTATTACCGACAGCGATTTTGTCGGTATTGCGATTAATCTGTTGGAACTTGAGGAGGATATTGAGCCTGAACCCTATGAAGATGAAGAATGAAAAATGATCAGAGGCCAACCCGGCTATAACTGGCGGGCTGACCTCTGTTTTTTCTTAGAACTGATCTTCTTCCGTTGAACCGGTTAAGGCGGTAACCGACGAGTTGCCTCCCTGAATAATATTGGTCATACGGTCAAAGTAACCAGTTCCCACTTCCTGTTGATGCGCCACGAAGGTGTAACCCCGTTCTGCAGCTTCAAACTCAGGACGCTGAACTTTCTCAACATAATGACGCATCCCTTCACCCTGCGCGTACGCGTGGGCTAAATCAAACATGTTGTACCACATGTTATGAATACCGGCTAAAGTGATGAACTGGTACTTGTAGCCCATATCAGACAGCTCCTGCTGGAAGCGGGCGATGGTATCGGCATCGAGGTTTTTCTCCCAGTTAAACGATGGCGAACAGTTGTACGCCAGTAACTGATCCGGATACTCCGCCAGGATGGCCTCAGCAAATTTACGCGCTTCATCCAGATCTGGTTTCGCCGTTTCACACCATACCAAATCGGCATAAGGTGCATAGGCCAGGCCACGGGCAATCGCCTGATCAATACCTGCACGTACCCGGTAGAAACCTTCCTGAGTTCGTTCACCCTGAATAAAATCCTGATCGTAAGGATCACAGTCCGAGGTCAGCAAATCCGCCGCATTAGCATCAGTACGCGCAATGACTAAGGTCGTTGTTCCTGCCACATCAGCCGCCAGACGCGCCGCAATCAGCTTTTGTACTGCTTCCTGAGTCGGCACCAGCACTTTACCGCCCATATGGCCACATTTTTTCACTGATGCTAGCTGGTCCTCAAAGTGTACCCCTGCTGCACCCGCTTCAATCATTGATTTCATCAGTTCATAAGCATTCAAAACCCCGCCGAATCCTGCTTCCGCATCAGCAACAATCGGCAGGAAGTAATCAATTCCACCTTCTTCAGGAGAACGACCGTTCTGCCACTGAATCTGATCGGCACGGCGGAATGAATTATTAATCCGCTTAACTACCGCCGGAACAGAATCCACAGGATAAAGAGACTGATCGGGATACATACTGGATGCGGTATTGTTATCCGCCGCCACCTGCCAGCCGGAAAGGTAAATGGCTTCAATTCCCGCTTTGGCCTGCTGTACAGCCTGGCCTCCGGTTAAAGCACCAAGGCAATTAACGTAACCTTTTTTCGCTTCTCCGTTAACCAATGCCCATAATTTGTCGGCTCCACGCTGGGCAATGGTCTGCGCTGGCATAACTGAGCCACGCAGATCCACCACCTCTTCAGCCGTATAAGTACGTTTAACGTTTTTCCAGCGCGGATTCGTTGCCCAGTCTTGTTGTAAAGCTTCGATTTGTTGACGGCGAGTTAATGTCATAGGTCTGTCCCTCTTCCTGTTTCACATTGATTGGCTAACATTTATTTATTATTTGCTTCCACCCGGGCTACGCTAAATAGTCATAGCCAGGTACGGTTAAGAAGTCACACAATTGATCACTGGTCGTCAGAGAGCGCATCAATTGCGCAGCTTGAGTAAAGCAACCCTGATTAAAGCGTTCTTCTCCCACCTCTCCACGTACGACTTCTATCTCCTCATCCAGATAACGCTCGAACAGTGCGTTAGTGACCAGTTCACCGTTATCCAACGATTTCTCATGCTGAATCCATTGCCAGATCGAAGCCCGGGAGATTTCCGCGGTCGCCGCATCCTCCATCAATCCATAGATAGGCACGCAACCATTGCCGGATATCCACGCTTCGATGTACTGCAATGCGACCCGAATGTTGTGGCGCATTCCCTGCTCAGTGCGCTGACCGCTGCAAGGGACCAACAGCTCCTCCGCTTTGATCGGACGATCATTTTCCCGGCTGACATCCAATTGATTACTGCGCTGACCTAGCACTTGATCGAACACCGCCATTGCGGTATCTGCCAGACCGGGATGCGCGACCCAGGTACCATCATGACCATTGGTTGCCTCAAGCAATTTATCGTTAAGTATTTTCTCCAGTACTTTCTGATTTTCCTGTGGATCTTTAGCCGGAATAAATGCGGCCATTCCCCCCATAGCAAATGCGCCACGGCGATGACAGGTCTTAATCAACAGCCGGGAATAAGCATTTAAGAACGGCGTATCCATGGTTACCACCTGACGATCAGGCAGCACTCGATCAGCATGATTCTTCAATGTTTTGATATAGCTGAAGATATAATCCCAACGGCCACAGTTCAGCCCGACGATATGTTCTTTGAGCGAGAACAGAATCTCGTCCATTTCAAACACTGCAGGCAAAGTTTCAATCAGTACAGTCGCTTTAATGGTGCCGGTATCCAGTGCAAAATAGTCTTCTGCAAAATGGAAAACCTCGCTCCACCATTTTGCTTCCTGATAAGCCTGCAGTTTAGGCAGATAGAAATAAGGCCCGGAACCTTTCGCTAGTAGTTCTCGATAGTTGTTAACAAAATAAAGCGCGAAATCAAACAGCGCTCCGGGAATATTGATTCCATCAAACTGAACGTGTTTTTCCTGCAGATGCAGACCACGAACCCGACAAATCAGTACCGCAGGATCATCCGAAAGCTGGTAGCGTTTATCATTATCTGGATTGATATAGTCGATGGTGCCACGCACGGCATCGCGCAGGTTGATCTGGCCATCCAGCAGTTTTCCCCACTGCGGTGACATTGAATCCTCGAAATCCGCCATAAACACTTTCACGTTGGCATTCAGCGCGTTGATTACCATTTTGCGGTCGGTCGGCCCGGTAATTTCAACCCGGCGATCCTGTAAGTCCTGAGGAATCCCCAGAATCTTCCAGCTTCCCTCACGGATATCCTGAGTATCAGACAAAAAATCCGGCAATTGTCCTTGATCGATAAGTAACTGCCGTTCAGCTCGAGTCTCAAGCAGAGTCGGTATCTGCGAAGCGAATCGCTCGCATAGCGCGGCAAGAAAACAATGTGCTTCACTGTTAAATACTTCAGCATGCGCTGATGACACCTCACCACTGACATGCAAGCGAGTTAATAACTGGTTCTGTTCCTGAGTTAACCGGCGTTCTAGAATATCTTGTTCCATCATCATAGCTCCTTGCCTCACTGCGTTTTTTCATCCACAAATCTTTCATATGTAACCAAACAACGACATTAGGTTTTGTTTAATTTCACTGCGATGGGATTAGACTGCGGGATTATCGGTGGAAATTCCACTAGACATAAGTCGAACAAAACTCATACAAACCAATAAATATCGGCGATATTTTGTAGTTACCCAATGAATTTTTACTGAAATGGAGAAAAAGGTGTCTGGATGATGTTTAAATTATTAAGAATTTAAATTACGTAAATTAATTACCAATAATTTCACAACAAAAAATCAAGTTATTTGCTCGGTTAGCGAAGATGGTTCACTTTTATTAAGAAATTTCAGCCGATTAGCTGAATGCTCAACTTATTTCACAACCAGGTATTTTGTAAAATTGACAGTGTGAAATTTGGCAATTTTATGAAACCGCCAATTTTACTGATCAGGAAATTTTTTACAGACAAAATCAGGCAAGCTTAGCCCGACCAACGCTGAAGCCGGACTAAGTCGTTAGACTATTTTCTAAAGCAGTTCAGAAACCAGATCAGATAACTGATAAAAAACTTCTCGGCGTGATGAACTTGGCCGCCATACCAAACCGATTTGGCGCGACGCCGATTTTTCCGGGGTATCAATAACCACCAGATTCTGGTTATCCAATAAACCATGGTCAATCGCCATTTGCGGTATAAACGTAGTTCCCAAACCATTGGCAACCATTTGTACTAATGTATGCAAACTGGTAGCTGAAAATGGGTTAATCTTCTCTTTCGCCGTTAACTTACAAGCGGAGACGGCGTGCTCGGTCAGGCAGTGAACGTTTTCCAACAAAAAAACCGATTCATCAGGCAGGTCGTCATAACGAATCGGCACTTTAAGACGATGCGCTTCACTACTACTGATGATCATCCGAAATGGATCATCGCCAACAATCCGACTTTCCATCCCACTGATGTTGACCGGAAGAGCCAGGATCAGCACATCCAGCTCCCCCTGACGCAACGCCTGAAGTAGATGAGTGGTGGTATCTTCGCGTAGCAGCAAAGTAAGATTGGGGTAACGGTGATTCACTTGCTGGACTAAGTCACCGAGTAAAAACGGGGCAATCGTCGGAATGCAGCCCAGACGAAGCTGCCCTTCCATTAAATTGCCGTTACATAAACGGCCTAATTCAACCAAGTCCTGCCCTTTCGCCAGTAGATCACGCCCTTGTTCAACCACCTGTTCACCAGCATAAGTAAACACTAACGGGCTTTTCTTATCTTTTTTTTCATATAAAGAGCAACCAACCAGCTCTTCCAAGTTCTGAATCCCTTTACTCAGAGTGGATTGACTGACACAACAACGTTCGGCTGCATCACTAAAGTGGCGAGTCTCATGCAGAGTTACCAAGTAATGAATTTGTTTTAAACTGGGCCATCTACTCATAATGCTGAACGTCTTTCCTTTTTATTCATTGTTTTATCGATTTTATCGATAAACTTAATCTATTTATTTCGCTTTTTTTCATACTACGTTCTAGTCTATAGTTTGTCTCGCATTAACAAGGAACAAATATCATATCAGCGATATTTGGCATAAAACCTAATCTGTAGGAGCAAAAAACAATGGTACTAGTTGGTCGTCAAGCCCCTGATTTTACTGCTTCAGCCGTACTGGGCAACGGTGAAATCGTAGATAACTTCAATTTCGCTGAATTCACAAAAGGTAAGAAAGCGGTTGTCTTTTTCTACCCGCTAGACTTCACTTTTGTTTGCCCATCTGAACTAATCGCTTTTGACAAGCGTTTTGAAGATTTCCAAGCCAAAGGTGTTGAAGTAATTGGTGTATCTATTGATTCACAATTCACTCACAACGCATGGCGTAATACTGCTATCAATGACGGCGGTATCGGTGCGGTTCGTTACCCACTGGTCGCTGACGTTAAACACGAAATTTGTAAAGCCTACGACGTAGAGCACCCAGAAGCTGGCGTTGCTTTCCGTGGTTCATTCCTTATCGATACTGCTGGTACTGTTCGCCACCAAGTTGTTAACGATCTGCCACTAGGCCGTAACATCGATGAAATGCTACGTATGGTCGATGCTCTTGAGTTTCATGAAACTCATGGCGAAGTTTGTCCAGCTCAGTGGGAAGCAGGCAAGTCAGGTATGAAAGACTCACCAGAAGGTGTTGCTGCTTACCTGTCTGAGCACACAGCTGACCTAGATAAAAAATAAAATTGACCACACTCCCCCCGCTCAACGGGTGATATGGTTGGAAAAATAAAGCTAAATAATAGTGCCAATCAGGTAAGTAAAGTCGAAAATCAAGAACCGAAGCCCATGCTTCGGTTCTTTTTTATTATCCTATTCTGAACGTAATGCATCATCGATGGACTTCTCGTCCAAATGACGTACATCCTTACCTTTAACAAAATAGATAATATATTCACAAATATTCTGACAACGGTCACCAACCCGTTCGATAGCCCGAGCCGACCACATCACCTGCAAAATATGTGGGATATTTTTCGGATCTTCCATCATATAGGTCATCAGTTGGCGAATCACCGCCTCATACTCACCATCCAATTTATCATCGGATTTATGGATCGCTGCAGCAGCCGTGATGTCCATGCGGGCGAATGCATCCAGAACCTGATGCAGCATTGCAATTGCCTGACGGCAGAGAGGCTCCAGCGATACCTGAAATTTTTTGTCCTTTTCAATCGGTGTTTCTATCGCTACATAAGCAATTTTTGTCGCCACATCTCCGATTCGTTCCAGATCGGTAATGGTTTTGATAATTGCAATAATCAGGCGCAAATCTTTTGCGGTCGGCTGACGCTTGGCAATAATGCGTGTACAAGCCTCATCAATTGAGACTTCCATCGAATTGACCTTATGATCATCGCGTACCACCTTACGGGCAAGCTCTAAATCCTGCTTGTTCAAAGCTTGCATAGCATAAGAGAGTTGCTGTTCAACCAAACCGCCCATCGTAAGCACGTTAGTTCGAATCGTTTCAAGTTCAACGTTAAATTTACCGGATATATGACGCCCAAGTTGCATGCTGATGTTTAACCTTAATTAACCGTATCGACCTGTAATGTAATCTTCTGTCTGTTTTTTGACTGGAGAAGTGAATATCGTGTCAGTATCTGCATACTCAATCAACTTTCCCATATGAATAAAGGCGGTGTGATCACTAACTCGCGCCGCCTGCTGCATATTATGCGTGACGATCACGACCGTATATTTGGTTTTCAGGTCATTCATCAACTCTTCAATAGTTAAGGTCGAGATCGGATCCAGAGCAGAGGTCGGTTCATCCAATAAAAGGATTTCCGGTTCGATGGCAATCGCACGTGCAATGACCAGGCGTTGCTGCTGACCGCCGGAAAGAACAAAAGCACTTTCATGTAAGCGATCTTTAACTTCATCCCACAATGCTGCAGAACGTAACGAGCGTTCCACAGAATCATCCAGTGTACGGCTGTTTTTCACGCCTTGCAGACGCAAGCCGTAAACCACATTTTCGTAAATAGATTTAGGAAAAGGGTTCGGTCGCTGAAATACCATTCCAACCCGACGGCGCAGAGTAGCAACATCCACACTGGACTGGTAAATATCTTTACCGTGCAGACGTACCTGCCCTTCAATCCGACATCCATCAACCAAATCATTCATCCGGTTCATACAACGTAACAGGGTGGATTTACCACAGCCGGAAGGGCCGATAAACGCCGTTACCTGCCCTTTAGGAATACGCATCGAGATATTGCTGAGCGCCGGATTCACGCCATAGAACAGACTAAGATTATCGATTTCAATTGATGTCTGCTTATCGGTTAGATTTTTGACATCCAACGGTGGTCGATAGCCAAGTGGTTGATCAAATAATCCCATGCTAATCCTGTCCCATTGTTCGATACTTTTCCCGTAAATTATTACGGATACTAATTGCAGTCAGATTCAAAGCAACAATCACTGTGACCAGCAAAAAGGATGTCGCATAAACCAAGGGTCTGGCCGCTTCGATATTACTGGTCTGAAAACCGACATCATAGATATGAAAACCCAAGTGCATAAATTTTCTTTCAAGATGAATAAATGGGAAACTGCTATCAACCGGCAGGCTTGAGGCCAGTTTTACCACTCCGACCAACATCAGCGGGGCTACCTCGCCCGCGGCTCTGGCAATAGCCAGAATAAGGCCGGTAATGATTGCCGGGCTGGCCATTGGCAGCACGATTCGCCAAATCGTTTCAAACTGAGTGGCGCCCAGCGCCAGTGAACCGTGCCGGACTGAATTGGGAATACGGGACAAACCTTCTTCGGTTGCCACAATCACCACCGGTAACGTCAATACCGCTAAGGTTAATGCCGACCATAAGAGCCCCGGTGTACCAAAGGTCGGAGCCGGAGCACGTTCAGCATAAAACAGCGCATCAATCGAAGATCCGATACTATAAACAAAAAAGCCCAGGCCAAATACCCCGTAAACAATCGAAGGAACCCCAGCCAGGTTGATCACCGCAACCCTGATTAGCCGGGTTACACCGTTATCTTTGGCATATTCATGCAGATAAACCGCAGCCACCACCCCCAGCGGCATAACAATCACCGACATGATCAGAACCAGTAGCATGGTACCGAAAATAGCCGGGAATACACCACCTTCAGAATTTGATTCTCTTGGGTTTTCACTTACGAATAGCCATACCTGCTCAAGCCAGTGCACGAGCTTTTGCCCAAAGTGCATATCATTCGGGTACCAGATATTCAGCACATTACTGATGGGAATAGAACTTTTCCCCCCGGTCATATCTTCCACCAGCAAAGCTTGTCCGTTTAACTGATTTTTGAGTTCGTCCAACTGCTTTTCAGCCTGATCAAACTCTTCATCGAGTTGCGTTTTACGCTGGTTATACTGAGCTAAATATTGCTCATCAATTTTCTGGTTGAATTCCTTTTTACGTTTATCTAAGCGCAAACTCTCAAGTTGGCGTCCGATCACTTGGATTTTCGTCGCCACTAAACTATCCATTTGCAAACGTAACGCTTTGGCCTGCTCGAGGCCAACCTGAGTAGCTATCTGAATATCAAACGCCTGGCTGCCATCCGCCAATTGATAAGCCAGCGGTTTACCGATGAATTGTCCGTCTTTTTCCCGATCAATAACCGCCCAGCCAGACGGAGTTGTGGCTGCCGACAGCTGAAAACCGAATAAAGAGATAAAATCTGCCGGAAAAATATCCCGGTTGGCTATTTTTATTGAATAGCGAGTTACTGAATCGCCCAAAGTACCATACAGCTCTGTTAGTTCATTGAGATTAGCTAACTGGCTGCGGGGAACGGAATCCTGACTATAGAGCAGGCCGACCACTTTTTGTTGTTGGTTATCAGTCCACTGATAAACCGGTGCGGGCCAGAAATAGGTCAACCCTTTCCAGCCGATCAGCAATAACAGGCCTAATACCGAAAGCAGGCTAAAGCTGACCGCACCTCCGGTTAACCATACCCAAGGAGCACCAGAGCGAATCCAGTTCAGCATAAACAATCCCCCGAACTACAGCGCACGATACTTCTCCCTTAAGCGTAAACGCACCCACTCTGCAACCGAGTTGACCAGAAAAGTAAACACAAACAGAATCAACGCAGCCAAAAACAGAATCCGGTAATGGGAGCTACCCACTTCCGATTCGGGCAACTCGACCGCTATATTAGCCGCCAGCGTCCTCATTCCCTCCAGCAGATCAAAATCCATTACCGGTGTATTACCGGTTGCCATTAATACGATCATGGTTTCGCCTACCGCACGGCCAATTCCCATCATAATGGCAGAAAAAATTCCCGGACTGGCGGTCAGAAGAACAACATAAATCAGCGTCTGCCAGGCGGTAGCACCCAAAGCTAATGAACCATCCGAAAGATGTTTGGGGACCGAAAAAACTGCATCTTCAGCAATAGTAAAAATCGTCGGGATAACAGCAAACCCCATTGCTAATCCGACCACCAGTGCGTTTCGCTGATCGAAATCCATACCATGCTGAGCCAAAAATGTCCTTACATCACCATCAAATAACCAGGTTTCTATATCGAAACTAAGTGGAAAAATCAATGCGATAGCGATTGCCAGTACCGGAATTAACGCCACAGCATGCCATCCTCTCCCCACCGAGCGATCCCAGCATTTTGGCAGAAATGACCAGATAAAACCGGCGATAATGGTCGAAATAGGTAGTAAAAAGATCATCAATAGCACCGAAATAAGGTGCTGTTCGACAATCGGGGCAAACCACAGTCCTGCCAGAAAACCGATAATTACCGTCGGTAACGCTTCCATCAATTCAATGGTAGGCTTAACGACCCGGCGCATTTTAGGCGACATAAAATAGGCCGTGTAAATAGCGGCGAACACCGCTACCGGAATGGCAAAAAGTAGTGAATAAAAGGCGGCTTTTAACGTACCGAATGCAATAGGAACCAGGCTGAATTTGGCTTCAAAACTGTCAGATGCCGAAGTGGACTGCCATACATAATCCGGCTCGGAATAACCTTCATACCATACCTTTTGCCACAAGGATGAAAACGAGATTTCCGGATGCCCCATATCGACACCGACCGATTTCAGATATCCCTTCTCACCATCCTTCCTGTAGAGAAGCAGATGTTTTTCATTCGCAGACAAGGCTGCCAGTTGCGGAGCCTTACTCGCCACCCGATCAAACAACACCAGTTTCTCACTGGTGGTATAGAAATTATGCAGCATCCCGTTGTTGTGCAAAACAAAAAATCCTTTGCTGTAACGGTTAGGAAATACCGAAGTAATATCGGCACTTAAATGGAAATCACGGATATGGGTTAAACGGCGCTGCTCATCACTCAATACATCAAACCACTGAGAAACCGTACCGTCGGTATAAGTAACAAGAAGTGAATAGCCCCCCGCTAACAGTACCATATCGGCAGCTTTCCGTTCAGCAACGCCCTGAGACAAATCAATCACTTCCCTAGCATGAAATCCCTGCAAGCTTTTCTTAATGACCACCAACTCATTTCCGCTGCGTAAATACAACGATTGCGCTTCAGGCGACAGCACTAGCTGCTGAGCATCAACCTGAGCAGGAAAACGAAACTGGCGAACATCCTGCAAATCGGCATCAGTGCCAATGGGTTGGCTGATAATATCCAGTTGCCCATGATCGTGAATAGCAGCAATCGTAAAAGCATCCTCGCTCACACTAACGGAGGCAAAATCGATCGCCCCCCAGTCGGCGAATTTCTCCTGAAGTTTAGTACCAATGACAATCGACTCAATCTGCGGCTGAAACTGATTCTTTCCATCACTTGAATAGGTAAACTTGGGTTTAATTAAAGCCAGTTGATTATGCTCACCTATCAATAACTGCCATTGCTGATCGCTGCTGAATATTACTTGACTGACCTTGAAGCCTAGAGAGCGCTGCCACGTCGGTTGCGGCTGACTGATCTGCGTATTCCAGAATGCCATATCCCCCTGCTGCGAAGTAGAAAAAGCATAACGTCCGTGATCATCAAGCACAAAGCTTTGCGCCGCTGTTTCACTTATTTCCGTCTCCACCTGCTGCAGGTCTAACTCTGCATCACTGAATAACGGGATCACCACCCACAACAAATAGACGAAAATCAATACCAGCGCCCCCAGCACGCTCATCCCACCAAAACTGACAGACAAGCGAAACAGCCTGTCTTTTAACAGGCGAATCTTATCGGTCGTGTTCAGAGAAAATTCGGCTTGAGGCATCATAAATTCGCGTTAGATTAATCCACAGTCATAGTATGTCGTTTGCATGACACTAATATTACAACTCTCTTTAAGCAACTGAAAATAAAACAACTCTGTTTATGAAAGAGATGACATAAAAGTGTAATAAAAAACGCATATTGTTCATCATGGTTCAACTATAGTTATAACTCGGCCAATCGCTTTCGAGTCACACCCATTGGCATATTTTGCTTTTATCGTCATAAGGTTATTTCATGAGTTCAGAAAAATTATACATAGACAAAGAGTTAAGCTGGCTTTCATTCAATGAACGGGTACTACAGGAAGCAGCCGACAAAACTGTCCCACTTATCGAAAGAATCCGTTTTTTAGGCATATTTTCCAGCAATTTGGATGAATTCTATAAAGTACGATTTTCTGAAGTAAAACGCCGCATCCTGATTGACCGTGAGCGAGGTGGTAACAGCAGCTATAAGCATCTGCTAACGCGTATGCAGAGTAAAGCATTCAAACTCAACGAAGATTTTGAAGCGCTGTATAGTGACTTAATTAAAGAGATGGCTCGTCGCCGTATCTTTCTGGTCAATGAAAATCAGCTTGATGAAAACCAGCAAAAATGGGTGATTAAGTACTTTAATAAAGAGGTGCTTCCTCATATTACGCCATGGCTGGTTTCCGATGAAGCAGACGTTCTGCAGTTTTTAAAAGACGAGTATGCCTATATCGCGGTTGAGCTTAAGAAAGACGATCAATCAAAATATGTATTAGTTGAAATTCCTACCGATCAACTGCCCCGTTTTATCATGTTGCCGGAGCAAAAGGGAAAGCGCCGTAAAACCATTATCCTGCTCGACAATATTATCCGTTACTGCCTGAATGATATTTTCCGCGGCTTCTTTGATTATGATGAGCTGAATGGTTACGCGATGAAAATGACACGGGATGCCGAATACGACTTAAGCCACGAAGTTGAGCACAGTCTGTTAGAACAGATGTCTGAAGGCCTGAGCCAACGTCTGACCGCTATGCCGGTACGCTTTGTCTATGAAAAGGAAATGCCGCAACAGATGCTCCATTTCCTGTGCGACAAACTCAAAATCTCCAATTACGATAGTCTGTTACCTGGCGGGCGTTATCATAACTTTAAAGACTTTATTGCGTTTCCGAACGTGGGCCGCGATTACCTGGAAAACAGGCCTCTTCCACCAATGAAGAGTGCTGATTTCGAAGGCTATGCCAACCATTTTGATGCGATCAAAGCCAAAGATATTCTGCTCTACTACCCTTACCACACCTTTGATCATATTAGCGAACTGGTGCGTCAGGCATCATTTGACCCGAAAGTGCTGGGGATCAAAATCAACGTTTACCGGGTCGCGAAAGATTCTCGCTTAATGCACTCACTGATCCATGCGGTACACAATGGCAAAAAAGTGATTGTTATTGTTGAGCTGCAGGCACGATTTGATGAAGAAGCCAATATTGAATGGTCGCGCATCCTCACTGAAGCGGGTGTACACGTTATCTTTGGTGTTCCCGGGCTAAAAATTCACTCCAAGCTACTGTTAATCAGCCGTAAAGAGGACGATGCCGTTGTGCGTTACGCTCATATCGGTACCGGTAACTTCCATGAAAAAACCGCCCGAATTTATACTGACTTTACCCTGCTTACCTGTGATCCGGAAATCACCGGCGAAGTGCGGAATGTTTTTGGCTACATTGAAAATCCGTATCGCCCGGTCAAATTCAAGCATTTGATTGTTTCCCCAAGAAATTCCCGTGAACGTCTCTACGAACTTATCGACCGAGAAATGGCATTTGCGCAACAGGGTAAGAAGGCGGAAATTATTTTAAAAGTAAATAACCTGGTGGATAAAGGCTTAGTTAATAAACTGTACGACGCCAACAATGCCGGTGTTCGGATCAAAATGATTATTCGTGGTATGTGCTCTCTGGTTCCAGGGGTGAGCGGGATGAGCGAAAATATTCAAATCATCAGCATTATTGACCGCTTCCTTGAACATCCTCGTGTGATCATTACCCATAATGACGGCAACCCGCAGGTGTATATCTCTTCCGCCGACTGGATGACACGCAATATCGACCATCGAATCGAAGTTGGGGCACCGATACGTGACGAACGACTCAAACAGCGTATTATAGACATCATTAATATCCATTTTACCGATACAGTAAAAGCTCGCTGGATAGATAAAGAGATGTCCAATGCCTATGTAGCTCGTGGTAACCGGAAAAAAATCCGTTCGCAGGTCGCGATTTACGACTACATAAAAAATATTGAACGTCGTACACGTAAACAGAATGAACAGCAGTTGGAGAATAATGAACAGCAATAATACTCCCCCTCGTTTAATCGCCGCTGTCGATCTCGGTTCGAACAGTTTTCATATGGTTGTAGCTAAAGTGGTTGGCCACGACCTACAAATAGAAAGCCGCCATAAACAACGAGTTCGTATGGCGGCAGGCTTGGATGAAAATCGCATGCTGGATGAAGATGCCATGCAACGTGGGCTGGAATGCCTGGCTATGTTTGCCGAACGTGTGCAAGGCTTTGATCCGGAAAATGTGCGTATCGCCGCAACCCACACCCTGCGTCAAGCGGTGAATACCCCCGAGTTTCTACGCCGCGCCGAAGAGATCTTACCTTATCCCATCGAAGTGATTCCCGGCACGGAAGAAGCTCGCCTGATCTACCTAGGCGTTGCCCATACTCAGCCTCAGTCCGATTCAATGCTGGTTATTGATATCGGAGGTGGCAGTACCGAAATGATCATCGGCAGTGGCTTTAATGCTGAAGTGGTCAACAGCCTGCAAATGGGCTGCGTCAGTTACACCAACCGCTTCTTTGAACAAGGTAAGATTTCGGACAAACAAATCCATAAAGCGATTCTAGCCGCAGAACAAAAACTGGAACGAGTCAGTGCCATATACCGTTATAAGGGTTGGCAGGCAGGTTTCGGCTCATCCGGCACCATCAAAGCTGTACGCGATGCACTTATCGGTTTAGATCACTCCGATGGTATTATCACCCCAGAACGCCTTGATGAGCTGATCGGCAAGATATCCACGTTTAAAACCATCGAGGAACTGGATATCAAAGGGCTAACAGATGAGCGCAAACCGGTATTTGTGGCCGGTGTTGCGATCTTAAAAGCGATCTTCAACAGCTTAAAGATCAAGGCGCTGGATTTCTCAGATGGTGCCTTGCGCGAAGGGCTACTGTATGAAATGGAAGATCGCCTGCAATTTGATGATATCCGCCTGAGAACCACCGAAACACTCGCTAAAAAGCATAGCGTAGATCTCGAACATGCCGCTCACGTTAAAGGACTGGCCAAAGAGTTTTTCGAACAAATAACCGATAAGACGCTGGGTAAAAAGCAGCAGCAACTAGCTGAGCTGCTTGAATGGGGAGCACTGCTTCACGAAGTAGGTCAAAGCATTAGCTTCCAGGGCTTCCATAAGCACTCTGCTTATATTCTGACTTACACCAATATGCCAGGTTTTAACACCGAGCAGCAGTTGGTTCTGGCAACATTAGCCCGTTTTCATCGTAAAGCACTAAAGTTACAGGAGATGCCCTCTTTTTCCCTGTATAAGAAAAAGCAAATCACCGAGCTTATCCAGGTTCTTCGCTTAGCCGTGGTACTTAACGGGCAAAGAAATGATGAAATTACCCTTTCATTCAAACTGAATGTTAATGGTGATTGCTGGAGTTTATCCACTGATAATCCAAACTGGTTGGAAGAGAATAAACTCCTGTACGCAGATCTGTTAACTGAACAAGAATACTGGGCAAGTGTTAATTGGGAACTGAAGTTCTAATCTGTAATCCCAACCTTCGCTAACTCTTGCCGGGCTATGTCTGCAGAAATCGCAACATAGCCCTCTTTTTCCACCAGTGCTTGGCCCTGTTCGGAAAAAATAAAGCGGATAAACTCTCTCACCGTTGGCGCCAAAGGCTGGTTAGGGTGTTTATTGACGTAGATATATAAATAACGTGACAGCGGATAATGACCTGAAAGAATATTTTCCCCGGTTGGTAAAACAAACTGGTGGCCAGTTCTGGCTATCGGTAACAAACGCACTCCGGAAACTGAATACCCGACTCCCGAATAACCGATAGAATTCACCGAAGAAGCGACAGACTGCACCACCGAAGCCGATCCTGGCTGCTCATTAACGTTTTTCTTAAAGTCACCATCACACAGTACATTCTGCTTAAAGTAACCATAGGTTCCTGATACCGAATTACGGCCAAACATCTGCACTGAACGCTGTGCCCATTTGGCCTGAACACCTAACTGCCCCCAATTGGAAATAGGGCTCAAGCCACCACAACGTAGCGTGGCTGAGAATATTTGATCCAACTGAACGAAGTTCAGCCCGGCTATCGGGTTATCCTTGTGAACAAAAATCCCAATCGCATCAATCGCAACCCGTAACTGAGTCGGCTTGTAGCCATAGATCTGTTCGAACGATTCAATTTCACGATTGCGCATTGCGCGGCTCATTGGTCCCAGCTGTGCAGTGCCTTCAATCAGAGCTGGTGGAGCAGTAGAAGAACCTGAAGCCTGAACCTGGGCATTAATGTTCGGATAGTAGCCTTTAAACTCTTCCGCCCATAGCGTGGTCATCCCAGCCAAGGTGTCAGAACCTACTGACAACAGGCTACCACCGATATCACTGGTTTTATGATAGTTATGTAATTGGTTTGGCTTAGCAGAATCAGCAACACTAAACCAGGGAATCAGGCAGCAGATAACCAGCAATGCCCTTAACATAGCTTTACCACTAAACGCGGTGGCAGAACAAACGAGAACTTACTGCCAACGCCAACCTCACTGGCAATTTCCAAATGTGAGTCATGATGTGATAGGGCATGTTTAACAATCGCCAGGCCTAAACCACTTCCGCCGGTATCTCGAGAACGTGCTTTATCAACCCGATAAAAACGCTCGGTCAAGCGATGTAAGTGCTGCGGTTCAATCCCGTTACCAGTGTCTTCAACTTCCAGCCAGGCTCCCTGATAATTACTGAACCAACGCACATAAATATCGGCACCGGGCGGAGTGTATTTCACCGCATTGTACACCAGATTGGAGATAGCACTGCGCAACTGATCCTCGTCGGCGTAAACATGCAGATTTTTATCCACTTCAAAATGAAAATTGTGTTTATTGTCACCACTAAGGCTAATCGCCTCTTTTTCCAGAATTGCCAGCATGGACGGAACATCGATAATATCTTCCAGCTCATGCATCGGAGCCGCTTCAATCTTCGATAATGTCAGCAACTGATTCACTAGGCTGTTCATCCGATTAAGCTGCTCACTCATTACCGTATGCGCTTTGGTCCACATCGGCCCAACCAGCACATCCGGATCTTCGGTCATTTCCAGATAGCCCTGAAGCACGGTCATCGGGGTGCGCAACTCATGAGACACGTTGGCAAAGAAGTTACGCCGCATTCCTTCGAGTTGCTTAAGCTGAGTCACATCACGCACCACCAGCAGATGTTCACCTTTGGTATAAGGCACAACCCGGATTTCCAGCATACGCTCAACATTAAGCGGAGAGTGGATCTCCAGTGGCTCAGTAAAATCACCTTTACTCAGGTATTTGATAAAATCCGGTGCGCGCAGCAGATTGGTGATCGGCTGACCTTCATCATCCGGCCATTTAAAGCCAAGTAGATGTTGCGCAAGGCGGTTACACCAGACAATATTGCCTTCATCACGAAAAACCACCACCGCATCAGGCAGAGACTCTGCACCATTTTTAAAGCGACGAATCAGATTAGTCAGCTCTTTACGTTTATAACGCTGATGTTGCTGCAAACGATAGATACCGTTAAACAGAGATTCCCAGTTGCCACTTCCGGACGGTGGACTGAGACGCTTTTCATCCCATAACCAAGCCGATAAACGCACCTGATTTTTTAAGCTCCACAATAGCTGTAACACCGTAGCAACCAGCAGTAGCCACGGCATATAGCCAAAAATCCAACCGGCAATGACCCAAGGGGAGTAAAAAAAAGCCAGCCCCCAAGCTAGCTTTCTCCATGTTATTCGTTCAACCATCTATAGCCTCAATTGTTGGCTCAACTAATCTTTGATTGAAAAACGGTAGCCTGCGCCACGAACGGTCTGAATCAGTTTATCGTGTCCAGCCTCTTCCAACGCTTTTCTTAAGCGGCGGATATGCACGTCGACGGTACGATCTTCCACATACACGTTAGTTCCCCAAACATTGTTGAGCAACTGCTCACGGCTGTATACCCGCTCTTGGTGAGTCATAAAAAAGTGCAGCAATTTAAACTCGGTCGGCCCCATATCCACGGCGCCATCATTAGCAGTAACACGATGAGAAACCGGATCAAGCTTAAGCCCCTGGACATCAATGACATCTTCCAGAGCCGTTGGCGTTACACGGCGAATGACCGCTTTTAAACGCGCAACCAGTTCTTTAGGGGAAAAGGGTTTGGTAATGTAGTCATCCGCCCCGACTTCTAAACCACGAACTTTATCTTCTTCTTCTCCACGGGCTGTCAGCATAACCACCGGGATATTACGTGTCAGATCTTCACGTTTCATGTGCTTGATGAAGTTGATACCACTGCCGCCTGGTAACATCCAGTCAAGCAATACTAGGTCAGGAAACGGTTCACACAACTTGTTGATGGCTGAATCATAATCTTCCGCTTCAACGACGTGGTAGCCTTTCTGCTCAAGAACAAAGCTGAGCATCTCACGAATCGGAGCTTCATCCTCAACCACTAGTATCCTTCTAGACATAAGATCATTAACCTTTGTTTTTTATCGACGCTAGGCATTATTAAAGATAATTATGACACTTTTGTGACCTTTGCAAACAAATTTTAATATAACTTTCGTACCAAATTCATTGTTTTATTCTGAAAATGCGATAAGACAAATAATGCCCTTTGCTCTATGATGAGCAGCTAAACAGAAAAGACAGAGACAGACAATGTGGTTTAAAAACTGTATGGTTTATCGCGTTAATCGCGATGTGCAATTCAATGCCGACCAATTAGAAAAACAACTTCAGGAATTCCGCTTCACTCCTTGTGGTAGCCAGGACAGGCAAAAATTTGGCTGGGTAAGCGTAATGGGTAATAGCGGTGACATGATGACTCATGTTGCTCAGGAGTGCATTTTAGTCTGTGCCAGAAAAGAAGAGAAAATCCTACCCGCTTCAGTGATCAAAGAATCACTCAACAGCAAAGTGGCAGCCATAGAAGCGGAAGAAGGCCGCCCGCTGAAGAAAAAAGAAAAAGACAATCTGAAAGACGATATCGTGATTGATCTTCTTCCTCGCGCATTCAGCAAAAGCCAACATACCTACGCTCTGATCATGCCAAAACTCAACATGATCATTGTTAATGCGGCCAGCTATAAAAAAGCAGAAGAAGTCATTGCCCTGCTACGTAAAACCATGGGTAGCCTTCCAGTTGTGCCCGCCATTCCTGAACTGGCAATTGAAACCTCACTGACTACCTGGGTCAAAGAGGGAAATCTGCCACGCGGTTTTACCATGCTTGAAGAGGCTGAATTTAAATCGGTACTGGATGATGGTGCGATTCTCCGTTGCAAGAAGCAAGATCTGAGCAGTGATGAGATCATGAGTCATATCGAAGCCAACAAAGTCGTGACCAAATTAGCTCTCGACTGGCAAGAGCGTATCTCATTTATTATCGCTGAAGATGCTTCGATTAAACGTATGACGTATAGCGACAGCTTAAAAGAAGAAAATGATGATATCCCTCGCGAAGATCGTGCCGCGCGTTTCGATGCAGATCTATCTTTGCTATGTGGTGAATTGACCCTGTTCCTACCCAATGTATTTGATGCTCTGGGTGGTTTACCTAATCAGCAATAACAGACCAATATCAGCCGGAGAGCGAAATACTCTCCGGTTTAAATTTCCCTCACTCGCTATTCTTAGCTAGGCATCAAGAGCAAATTAACGTAAAATTTGCGCCCCTCCGATACCATCAGGTGGTATCGGCCTGACTTGATATCAGACTAGGAAAAATTAGCAATGACAACCCCATTTGTTCCCGAACTTCTATCCCCAGCGGGTAGCCTGAAAAACATGCGTTATGCTTTTGCGTATGGCGCAGATGCCGTTTATGCCGGACAGCCACGTTATAGCCTGCGCGTACGTAATAACGAATTTAACCACGAAAATCTTGAAATCGGGATTAATGAAGCCCACGCTCAGGGTAAAAAATTCTACGTGGTTTGTAATATTCAGCCACATAACTCAAAGTTAAAGACCTTCATTCGCGATTTAAAACCAGTGGTAGATATGGGCCCTGATGCCCTGATTATGTCCGACCCAGGCTTGATCATGATGGTTCGTGAAGCTTTTCCTGATATGACAATCCATCTGTCGGTTCAGGCGAATGCCGTTAACTGGGCGACAGTAAAATTCTGGGCAGCCAATGGGGTCGAGCGAGTTATCGTTTCACGTGAGCTATCTCTGGAAGAGATTGAAGAAATTCGTCAGCACTGCCCGGAAACTGAAATTGAAGTATTTGTCCACGGCGCATTATGTATGGCTTACTCCGGTCGCTGCCTGCTTTCCGGCTACATCAATAAACGCGATCCGAACCAGGGAACCTGTACTAATGCCTGCCGCTGGGAATACAAAGTCGAACAAGGCAAAGAAGATGATGCTGGTCAGATTGTAGAACAATTTGATCCTAATGCGGCGCAAACCATAGAAGTAAAAGAAGAGCGCCCGGAAAATACGATTGGTTTAGGCAAACCGACTGATGAAGTGGTACTGCTTTCCGAAAGCCATCGCCCGGAAGAAAAAATGGCCGCATTTGAAGATGAGCACGGCACCTACATCATGAACTCAAAAGACCTGCGCGCCATTCAGCACGTAGAGCGTTTGACTCAGATGGGTGTTCATTCACTTAAAATTGAAGGTCGTACCAAATCTTTCTATTACTGCGCACGTACTGCTCAAGTTTATCGTAAAGCCATCGACGATGCTGTTGCCGGTAAACCTTTTGATCCATCGTTGATGAGCACTCTGGAAAGCTTGGCGCATCGTGGTTATACCGAAGGTTTCTTACGCCGCCACACTCACGATGCTTATCAAAACTACGACTACGGTTATTCTGTGTCAGACAGCCAGCAATTTGTCGGTGAATTCACCGGTAAACGCCGTGGCGATTTGGTGGAAGTGGAAGTAAAAAATAAATTCTGTGTCGGTGACAGTCTGGAACTCATGACACCGCAAGGTAACGTCATCTTTAACCTGGAAGTCATGGAAAACCGCAAAGGCGAACAGATTGACGATGCTAAAGGTAACGGCCACTTTGTTTTCATTCCGGTACCACAGGATATGGATCTTAATTACGCGCTACTGATGCGTAATCTGAATGCCGGACAAGATACCCGTAACCCAACCGGTAAGTAGCATGTCGTTATTCATAACCAGTAAATGCACTAACTGTGATATGTGTGAACCGGAATGCCCGAACAACGCAATTTCGTTTGGAGAGAAAATCTACGAGATTGATCCAAACTTATGTACCGAATGCAAAGGGCATTATGACGTTCCGACCTGTCAGTCTGTGTGTCCGATTACCAACTGCATCATTACTGATCCGAATAATGTTGAAAGCGAAGAGCAGCTTCTGGAAAAATTCGTCATTATTCAGGGACTGGCTAACTAAAGCAAACAAGGCCAATCTTCTCGATTGGCCTTGTTATTATTTGGTCGCTAAACCTTTACTGTGCAGATAACTCTGCATATGAGGGCGCGATTCCTGAGACAATTTCTCTGTTGTCGGTCCTGACCAGGCCTGCTGCTTATTGTTGCTGGAGCGGGAACGATAATACTCATTCATCGTTGCATCATAATCCGCTATCTTCGCCAAATCCAATCGCTGATAGCTGTTCTCATGAACAATCACATCGGCAGGCAAACGCGGTTTAAGCTTAGGGGCCTGATCCGGATGCCCCAGACACATGCCAAACAGTACCGCACAATATGGTGGTAGTTCTAATAGCTCGTCAACTTTCTGCGCCTGATTACGGAGCCCACCAATATACACGCCACCAAGCCCTAAAGACTCAGCCGCCAATAAACAGTTCTGTGCCATAATCCCTGCATCAACCGCACCAATTAACGTAAGCTCAGTGTATTCCAGTTTAACATTCGGATTAATACTATAATGACGCTGATAATCGATGCAAAATACCAGAAACTCTGCAGCGCTACTTACATATTGCTGATTGCCCGCCAATTCAGCTAATTTATCCCGTTTAACCGGATCAGTAATGCGAATGATGCTAATCACCTGCAACAGGCTTGATGAAGAGGCTGAGATCCCCGCAGCGATAATTTGTTCTAGTTGTTCAGATGTGATAGGTTGATCGAGAAACTGCCGGATAGAACAATGACTCAGCATCGTTTCAATAGTTGAAGTCATCAATATTATTTCCCTGAATCGTATTTTCTTCAGTAATGCTCGGCATTATCATAATAGCCACTAGGCTCTACCGATGTAAAAATAACTGCCACATTAATTTCAGTGCCCATGATCTCTTTCATCCGATCCGTTACTATTCGAGCAACCTGATCCTGAACTTCCTGCCCACGATTAAACCAAACAATTTCAACAAATGGATAAGAAGCATCCTCGCCCCCCTCATGAAAAAAGGTGGTGTACACGTGCTCGAAAGTAAAATCAGCACGCGGTGACTTCATCAGTAATTCCAGATCATCAATCAAAGTTTTAGACAGTGACTGTACTGTTTTCGGTTCAACGGCTCGCATACGAAAATGTGGCATAGTAAAACTCTCCTTATTTAGTTTCTTGAACTGGTCACGGTAGTTTATTCTAATCTGTGTTGTCATCGGGTGCCTCCAAAACATACTTATAAATATTAAGGAGGTGCCCATATTAGACCTGTTACTTTACGTTATGACACATTTTTAACCTCTATCAGAGTACCGCCTGTCTGGGCAATATCATCAATAAATCCATCAATTTTTCTCATGTTTTCAAGCTGGGCCTGAAGTTTCAATGAAAGCTCACTCAACTCCGAGGCAGAAAGGGAAGTCTCTTCCGCAGACGCTGCAGTCGAATGAACCACCTCATCAATTTCTGACATACCCTGATTTACCTGACTCAATCCCGCTGCTTGACTCTGCGATGCATTATCTATTTCTTCAATAGTGTTGGAAATAGTTACCACATGCTTAACAATTTCGCTCAATGCACTCACACATTTTTGTGATATTGCGTTTCCTTTTTCAACATTTTCTACCGATGTCTGAATATACTGTGCCGACTCACTAGCAGCAGTCGTACTTCGTTCCGCAAGTTTTCTTACTTCATCTGCTACAACTGCAAAGCCTCGCCCCATTTCGCCCGCCCTTGCAGCTTCAATGGACGCATTAAGTGCAAGTAAATTAGTCTGAGAGGCTATATCATTAATAACAGTAATAATTTTACTTATCGCATCGCTTGAGCGATTAATTTCCAACATTGCTTGCTCAAGCTCTTTTATTTCATCAGAAGCCATAGTCGCAGCTCTCTGTGCCTCGGAAGATACCTCACTTGCTCTTGATGCTCGCTCGGCATTGTCATTCGCCTGAGTTAGAATCTCTTGAAGTGAACTACCTATTTGAGTAATAGAAGCCGCTTGCTGAGTTGAGCCCACAGTAAGAGCATGACTGGCATCATTTAGGTTGTTTGCCCCGGTTGTGAGGTTTTCACTGATGGCATCCACATCTTTGTACACGGCTTTCAGCGCAACCTTTTCTGATACTTCCTGTACATATTCAACATGACCTATCTTGTCGCCATCTAATCCATTTATGTAACAAGTGTCTACACGAAAATCTTTCCCCCACTGGTTAAAGAAAGAAATCGGTTTGCCTTTTCTTAAACAGCTCACACCACAACCTTCGGTGTTACAGATGCCTGCTCCCCAATTTGAACAATGCTGTCCAAGTATATCTTCTCGTTTTACTCCAAGTGGATCGGTCGCAGCTCGATTGACAAACGTCCACTTCATATCCATATCAGTGACAGAGAGTGGGTTTGGGATCGCATCGAGAATTTGTTCATAAAAGTTGAATCGCTCTTTTGCCATATGATTCATTTTTATCAGACAACCTAACAAACCCATCATTAGTACAACCAAAATTAGTAAGTTTGTATTTTCTATCCCAAATAGTAAGGCTACTACTATAGATACAGTATTGATACCTAACGCCAGATGATAATACTTATTCATATCTAATCCTCTACTACCTACTCTCACAATAACTATAAAAATTAATAGTAGGCTACATTGATAAAAAAACCATTAAGGGCGGAGAATACAGATAACACTCATGACCGTGCTCACAAGTTCAATAGCAGCACCCCAGGTTTTAAGGAGTACGGCATACTATGATAATTCTCAGAGAAAGTTGCTGGTTTAGTTTACGCTATTAAGGTTCCAACAACTTCTTACTTGCTTGATTTAGCATATAGCTAACTTACTTCGCTACTTTGGTGAAGGCCATAATGGTAATAGGCAACACTACCTTTGATCCCATACTTAATAATTTTCTTGGTTATACCATTCTAAGTAAAAATATGATCTAATTGAGACTATTCCCTAATCGGACTTATTTGCCATGGATAGCCTCAACAATATCGATTTCAAAAAACTTGCAAGCCAACAAAAATCCATCCAGATGAAAATGCGATTACTCGCCCTTGCTCATTTCAAGGATGGACACTCTCGTACCCAAATTGCCAAATTTCTCAAAGTCAGCAGAACCAGTGTTAACAAATGGGTTCAGACTTTTCTTGAAGAAGGTTTAGATGGATTACAGGAGAAACCAAGAACCGGTAGACCACCATTCTTAACTCCAGAGCAAAGAGAACAATTAAGTCGATACATCAAAGATAAAGCGCATCATGCTCAAGGTGGACGACTTACCGGAGCCGATATCCACACCTATATCGTGAAAGAATTTGGTAAACACTATCATCCTGACTCTATCTATTATCTGCTCGACCACATGGGCTTCTCGTGGATAACATCCCGCTCTAAACACCCTAAGCAGTCTCAACAAATCCAGGAAGATTTTAAAAAAATTCAAAATCGAAACGATCCTTAAGATCCCTGGACATATGCCTTTAGAGCAGGTCGACGTTTGGTTTCAGGATGAAGCGAGATTTGGACAACAAAATACAACCACACGTTTATGGGCAGAAAGGGGAACGCGCCCCAGAGCAATAAAGCAACAACAGTTTGAATATGCCTATCTGTTTGGCTCAGTCTGTCCCAATAGAGGTATTGGTGAAGCCATGGTTGTACCTTGGGTCAATAAAGAGATCATGATTGAACATTTAAGGCAAATCTCCATGATCACAGAGAAAGATCGTCATTCTGTAGTGATTATGGATGGTGCAGGATGGCATACTGATGATATTGCCAAAGAATTTGAGAACGTCAGTGTCATTAAACTTCCTCCCTATTCCCCGGAACTGAACCCTATAGAGCAAGTATGGAGTTGGCTGAGACAACACTACCTGGCCAATCAATCATTTGCTGATTATGACGACATTGTCTCTAAAATTTGTATGGCATGGAATCAATTTCTGGAATGTGGTGAAAGGGTCAAAAATATGTGTTCAAGAAAGTGGATAGAGCTGACCAGTTAATTTTCCAGATTGGTATTATACCATTCTAAGTAAAAATATGATCTAATTGAGACTATTCCCTAATCGGACTTATTTGCCATGGATAGCATCAACAATATCGATTTCAAAAAACTTGCAAGCCAACAAAAATCCATCCAGATGAAAATGCGATTACTCGCCCTTGCTCATTTCAAGGATGGACACTCTCGTACCCAAATTGCCAAATTTCTCAAAGTCAGCAGAACCAGTGTTAACAAATGGGTTCAGACTTTTCTTGAAGAAGGTTTAGATGGATTACAGGAGAAACCAAGAACCGGTAGACCACCATTCTTAACTCCAGAGCAAAGAGAACAATTAAGTCGATACATCAAAGATAAAGCGCATCATGCTCAAGGTGGACGACTTACCGGAGCCGATATCCACACCTATATCGTGAAAGAATTTGGTAAACACTATCATCCTGACTCTATCTATTATCTGCTCGACCACATGGGCTTCTCGTGGATAACTTCCCGCTCTAAACACCCTAAGCAGTCTCAACAAATCCAGGAAGATTTTAAAAAAATTCAAAATCGAAACGATCCTTAAGATCCCTGGACATATGCCTTTAGAGCAGGTCGACGTTTGGTTTCAGGATGAAGCGAGATTTGGACAACAAAATACAACCACACGTTTATGGGCAGAAAGGGGAACGCGCCCCAGAGCAATAAAGCAACAACAGTTTGAATATGCCTATCTGTTTGGCTCAGTCTGTCCCAATAGAGGTATTGGTGAAGCCATGGTTGTACCTTGGGTCAATAAAGAGATCATGATTGAACATTTAAGGCAAATCTCCATGATCACAGAGAAAGATCGTCATTCTGTAGTGATTATGGATGGTGCAGGATGGCATACTGATGATATTGCCAAAGAATTTGAGAACGTCAGTGTCATTAAACTTCCTCCCTATTCCCCGGAACTGAACCCTATAGAGCAAGTATGGAGTTGGCTGAGACAACACTACCTGGCCAATCAATCATTTGCTGATTATGACGACATTGTCTCTAAAATTTGTATGGCATGGAATCAATTTCTGGAATGTGGTGAAAGGGTCAAAAATATGTGTTCAAGAAAGTGGATAGAGCTGACCAGTTAATTTTCCAGATTGGTATAATTCCTTATAGTTTTCAATCATATTGAATCATAAAGAACAATAAATATTAAATCTATTGCTTATAGAAAATTATTTAAAGAAATTCAGATATAATAAAAGACAAAAGGCCGCTATTTCTAGCGGCCTTTCTTTTTGCATAATTATGCAAATGAAGATGGCAGGGGTGGAGAGATTCGAACTCCCAACACGCGGATTTGGAATCCGCTGCTCTGCCAATTGGAGCTACACCCCTGCAGTTCGTATTTAACGAGTCGACACTCTAAACAGTGGCGGAGCGGACGGGACTCGAACCCGCGACCCCCGGCGTGACAGGCCGGTATTCTAACCAACTGAACTACCGCTCCACTTGCCTTTTGCCTTCAGATTTTATCGAAAATCTGAAAACTAGAAGTTAAAGCCTGGCGATGTCCTACTCTCACATGGGGAGACCCCACACTACCATCGGCGCTATTTTGTTTCACTTCTGAGTTCGGAATGGAATCAGGTGGGTCCAAAATGCTATGGTCGCCAAGCAAATATGTTAATTCGGAAAGCTGTTCTTTCTTTATAAAAAGTAGGTTCTCTTACACAATCAATTCTGCTCTTTCAATCAAGTCCCACAAAACCTCTTCGGTGTTGTATGGTTAAGCCTCACGGGCAATTAGTACAGGTTAGCTCAACGCCTCACAACGCTTACACACCCTGCCTATCAACGTTCTAGTCTCGAACAACCCTTTAGGACGCTTAAAGCGCCAGGGAAGACTCATCTTAGGGCTCGCTTCCCGCTTAGATGCTTTCAGCGGTTATCGATTCCGAACTTAGCTACCGGGCAATGCGATTGGCATCACAACCCGAACACCAGAGGTTCGTCCACTCCGGTCCTCTCGTACTAGGAGCAGCCCCCTTCAATCTTCCAACGCCCACGGCAGATAGGGACCGAACTGTCTCACGACGTTCTAAACCCAGCTCGCGTACCACTTTAAATGGCGAACAGCCATACCCTTGGGACCGACTTCAGCCCCAGGATGTGATGAGCCGACATCGAGGTGCCAAACACCGCCGTCGATATGAACTCTTGGGCGGTATCAGCCTGTTATCCCCGGAGTACCTTTTATCCGTTGAGCGATGGCCCTTCCATTCAGAACCACCGGATCACTATGACCTGCTTTCGCACCTGCTCGAACCGTCATTCTCGCAGTCAAGCGGGCTTGTGCCATTACACTAACCTCACGATGTCCAACCGTGATTAGCCCACCTTCGTGCTCCTCCGTTACTCTTTGGGAGGAGACCGCCCCAGTCAAACTACCCACCAGGCACTGTCCTCACCCCAGATAATGGGGCTAAGTTAGAACATCAAACATACAAGGGTGGTATTTCAAGGACGGCTCCAACACAACTAGCGTCATGTCTTCAAAGCCTCCCACCTATCCTACACATGTAGGGTCAATGTTCAGTGCCAAGCTGTAGTAAAGGTTCACGGGGTCTTTCCGTCTAGCCGCGGGTACACTGCATCTTCACAGCGATTTCAATTTCACTGAGTCTCGGGTGGAGACAGCGTGGCCATCATTACGCCATTCGTGCAGGTCGGAACTTACCCGACAAGGAATTTCGCTACCTTAGGACCGTTATAGTTACGGCCGCCGTTTACCGGGGCTTCGATCAAGAGCTTCGCGTTACCGCTAACCCCATCAATTAACCTTCCGGCACCGGGCAGGCGTCACACCGTATACGTCATCTTTCGATTTTGCACAGTGCTGTGTTTTTAATAAACAGTTGCAGCCACCTGGTATCTGCGACTCTCAGTAGCTCCATCCGCAAGGGACTTCACCGCCAAGAGCGTACCTTCTCCCGAAGTTACGGTACCATTTTGCCTAGTTCCTTCACCCGAGTTCTCTCAAGCGCCTTGGTATTCTCTACCCGACCACCTGTGTCGGTTTGGGGTACGATTTCTTGTGAACTGAAGCTTAGAGGCTTTTCCTGGAAGCAGGGCATCAATGACTTCACTGCCGTAGCAGCTCGACATCGTGTCTCAGCCTTAAAAAGAGCCGGATTTTCCTAACTCTTAAGCCTACGCACTTGAACCTGGACAACCGTCGCCAGGCCCATCTAGCCTTCTCCGTCCCCCCATCGCATTCACAAAAAGTACGGGAATATTAACCCGTTTCCCATCGACTACGCTCTTCAGCCTCGCCTTAGGGGTCGACTTACCCTGCCCCGATTAACGTTGGACAGGAACCCTTGGTCTTCCGGCGTGGAGGTTTTTCACCCCCATTATCGTTACTTATGTCAGCATTCGCACTTCTGATACCTCCAGCATGCTTTACAACACACCTTCAACGGCTTACAGAACGCTCCCCTACCCAATGTGATAAATCACATTGCCGCAGCTTCGGTTTACAACTTAGCCCCGTTACATCTTCCGCGCAGGCCGACTCGACTAGTGAGCTATTACGCTTTCTTTAAATGATGGCTGCTTCTAAGCCAACATCCTAGCTGTCTGAGCCTTCCCACATCGTTTCCCACTTAGCTGTAATTTGGGACCTTAGCTGGCGGTCTGGGTTGTTTCCCTCTCCACGACGGACGTTAGCACCCGCCGTGTGTCTCCCGGATAGTACTTACTGGTATTCGGAGTTTGCAAAGGGTTGGTAAGTCGGGATGACCCCCTAGCCTTAACAGTGCTCTACCCCCAGTAGTATTCGTCCGAGGCGCTACCTAAATAGCTTTCGGGGAGAACCAGCTATCTCCGAGTTTGATTGGCCTTTCACCCCTAGCCACAAGTCATCCGCTAATTTTTCAACATTAGTCGGTTCGGTCCTCCAGTTGATGTTACTCAACCTTCAACCTGCCCATGGCTAGATCACTCGGTTTCGGGTCTATATCCAGAGACTGTGCGCCCAGTTAAGACTCGGTTTCCCTACGGCTCCCCTAAACGGTTAACCTTGCCACTGAATATAAGTCGCTGACCCATTATACAAAAGGTACGCAGTCACCCCACTAAGGAGGCTCCTACTGCTTGTACGTACACGGTTTCAGGTTCTATTTCACTCCCCTCACAGGGGTTCTTTTCGCCTTTCCCTCACGGTACTGGTTCACTATCGGTCAGTCAGGAGTATTTAGCCTTGGAGGATGGTCCCCCCATGTTCAGACAGGATATCACGTGTCCCGCCTTACTCGTTTTCACTCAAACTGTGTCGTCGACTACGGGGCTATCACCCTTTATTGCGTCCCTTTCCAGAGACTTCGTCTAACACAGTAACAGCTTAAGGGCTAATCCAATTTCGCTCGCCGCTACTTTCGGAATCTCAATTGATTTCTCTTCCTCGGGGTACTTAGATGTTTCAGTTCTCCCGGTTCGCTTCATTAAGCTATGTATTCACTTAATGATACTTACTTATGTAAGTGGGTTTCCCCATTCGGAAATCGTAGACTCAAGTGGCTTTTACTGCCTAATCTACGCTTATCGCAAGTTAATACGTCCTTCATCGCCTCTGACTGCCAAGGCATCCACCGTGTACGCTTAGTCACTTAACCATACAACCCGAAGAAGTTTCGGATTGGATGACAAATCACCAAGGTTTTTCGTTCTCTCTCATTGTTTGAATAAGCGAGAGAGATGATATTTGCCGGACTCAATTTTTGAATACTTACTTTAAAAGTAAGATTCCCAAGAACACTTGATTGTGTGTTGGTGTTTATCCTAAAGATAAACATTGAGAACTTTTTACAAACAATCTTCATTGAACGAATCAATAAACATTGTTTTGTCAGCTTTCCAAATTGTTAAAGAGCTGTGTTTCCCGAAGGAATCCACTTTTTAAGGACTTTCACGGACAAAACCGAACCACTCGAAAAACTTGCGTGGTTTGGAATCCATTTCCTTTTAATAAAAAGTAAAAATACTTAAAGAGTGGTGGGCGATACCGGGTTCGAACCAGTGACCCCCTGCTTGTAAGGCAGGTGCTCTCCCAACTGAGCTAATCGCCCATTTTATTCAAGATTATGGTGGAGCTATGCGGGATCGAACCGCAGACCTCCTGCGTGCAAGGCAGGCGCTCTCCCAGCTGAGCTATAGCCCCATATCTTGAAATAAATGGTGGGTCGTGCAGGATTCGAACCTGCGACCAATTGATTAAAAGTCAACTGCTCTACCAACTGAGCTAACGACCCTCTACTTCGTGAAGAAGTGGTATCCCGTAGGGGAGTCGAACCCCTGTTACCGCCGTGAAAGGGCGGTGTCCTAGGCCTCTAGACGAACGGGACACATTATCTTACGTCTCTTCTTTACTTAAACCATATCAATCTGTGTGAACACTCATCAATGCACAATCATCGTTTAAGGAGGTGATCCAGCGCCAGGTTCCCCTAGCGCTACCTTGTTACGACTTCACCCCAGTCATGAACCACAAAGTGGTAAGCGTCCCCCCGAAGGTTAAACTACCTACTTCTTTTGCAGCCCACTCCCATGGTGTGACGGGCGGTGTGTACAAGGCCCGGGAACGTATTCACCGTGGCATTCTGATCCACGATTACTAGCGATTCCGACTTCATGGAGTCGAGTTGCAGACTCCAATCCGGACTACGACGCACTTTTTGGGATTCGCTCACTTTCGCAAGTTGGCCGCCCTCTGTATGCGCCATTGTAGCACGTGTGTAGCCCTACTCGTAAGGGCCATGATGACTTGACGTCGTCCCCACCTTCCTCCGGTTTATCACCGGCAGTCTCCCTGGAGTTCCCACCATTACGTGCTGGCAAACAAGGATAAGGGTTGCGCTCGTTGCGGGACTTAACCCAACATTTCACAACACGAGCTGACGACAGCCATGCAGCACCTGTCTCAGAGTTCCCGAAGGCACATCAACGTCTCCGTCGACTTCTCTGGATGTCAAGAGTAGGTAAGGTTCTTCGCGTTGCATCGAATTAAACCACATGCTCCACCGCTTGTGCGGGCCCCCGTCAATTCATTTGAGTTTTAATCTTGCGACCGTACTCCCCAGGCGGTCTACTTAACGCGTTAGCTCCGAAAGCCACGGCTCAAGGCCACAACCTCCAAGTAGACATCGTTTACAGCGTGGACTACCAGGGTATCTAATCCTGTTTGCTCCCCACGCTTTCGCATCTGAGTGTCAGTATCTGTCCAGGGGGCCGCCTTCGCCACCGGTATTCCTTCAGATCTCTACGCATTTCACCGCTACACCTGAAATTCTACCCCCCTCTACAGTACTCTAGCCTGCCAGTTTCAAATGACCATCCCGGGTTAAGCCCGGGGCTTTCACATCTGACTTAACAGACCACCTGCATGCGCTTTACGCCCAGTAATTCCGATTAACGCTCGCACCCTCCGTATTACCGCGGCTGCTGGCACGGAGTTAGCCGGTGCTTCTTCTGTTGCTAACGTCAAACAATTACGCTATTAACGCAACTGCCTTCCTCACAACTGAAAGTACTTTACAACCCGAAGGCCTTCTTCATACACGCGGCATGGCTGCATCAGGCTTGCGCCCATTGTGCAATATTCCCCACTGCTGCCTCCCGTAGGAGTCTGGACCGTGTCTCAGTTCCAGTGTGGCTGATCATCCTCTCAGACCAGCTAGGGATCGTCGCCTTGGTGAGCCCTTACCTCACCAACTAGCTAATCCCACCTGGGCATATCCTGACGCGAGAGGCCCGAAGGTCCCCCTCTTTGGTCCGTAGACATCATGCGGTATTAGCCATCGTTTCCAATGGTTATCCCCCACATCAGGGCAATTTCCCAGGCATTACTCACCCGTCCGCCGCTCGTCAGCAAATTAGCAAGCTAATTCCTGTTACCGCTCGACTTGCATGTGTTAAGCCTGCCGCCAGCGTTCAATCTGAGCCATGATCAAACTCTTCAATTAAAGTTTTTTTGAAGCCTAAGCTTCGACTCAGTGATTACTGTTATTCCAACCGAAGTTGGAATGAATTGACTGTGCCAAGTCTTCTTTTGTTGCCAAAAGAAATCTTGATTGGTCACTCAGTTCACTGATAAATCTTTTCGATTATCATCAACGAGTGCCCACACAGATTGATAGGTTTAAATTGTTAAAGAGCTTTACTTCATCTCGAAGCGGACGGTCATTTTAGCGATTCAATTTTAAGTGTCAAACACTTTTTTAAAATTGTTTATTAACCGCTACCGCCTTTACCAGTAAGACATCGTTGTGCTCAGCTGGTGTTGGCGCATTATAGGGAGTTTCGAATTGTTGGCAACAGATATTTTAATTATTTTTTTAGTTTACGATTTAACAGCTCAGTTATTAATCGACCTGGGTATTTTATCTGCATCACAGGCCAATAAAGGAGAACTTTCGTCCGCCTTTATTGATTAATTTCAGTAACAGACTATCAGTACAATTACTGACTCATTTCAATCTGACCATCTTTTGCAGTTAAATAGATCGGTTTTCCCGGTAACATTTCCCCACTCAAGATACGTTTCGCTAAGGGGTTCTCAACTATTTGCTGAATTGCTCGTTTTAACGGACGAGCACCATATACCGGATCAAATCCAACTTTCGCGATCAGTTCCAGCGCATTATCCGCTACATTGAGTTCATACTCTTTTTCAAGCATGCGTTTGCGTAAGCGCTCAAGTTGAATTGAAGCAATAGAAGTAATGTGTTCTTTGCCCAGAGGATGGAACACCACACTTTCATCAACACGGTTTAAAAACTCTGGTCGGAAATGTTTACTCACCACATCCATTACCAGCTCTTTCATCTCGTCATAATTCATGGCCACGAAATGCTCCTGAATATGAGATGAACCTAAGTTTGATGTCATGATTACCACTGTATTACGGAAATCAACCGTACGCCCCTGGCCATCGGTTAAACGGCCATCATCAAGCACCTGTAACAATATATTGAATACATCAGGATGTGCTTTTTCTACTTCATCGAGCAATATGACGGAATAAGGCTTTCTGCGTACCGCTTCCGTCAGGTAACCGCCCTCTTCATAACCAACATAGCCCGGAGGCGCACCAACTAATCGCGCAACGGAGTGTTTTTCCATGAATTCGGACATATCGATACGAACCATCGCATCTTCGCTATCGAACATAAAATTAGCCAGAGTCTTGCACAACTCTGTTTTCCCCACACCAGTCGGCCCAAGGAATAAGAAAGAACCTATCGGACGATTCGGATCGGACAAACCAGCACGACTGCGGCGAATGGCATTGGATACTACTTCTACCGCTTCCGCCTGACCAATTACACGTTTATGCAACACATCTTCCATTCGTAGCAGTTTTTCTTTTTCCGCTTCCAACATCTTCGATACCGGAATACCAGTTTGCTTCGAAAGCACTTCTGCAATTTCTGCATCTGTTACTTTGTTACGTAACAAAGTCATTTCCTGCATTTCAGCCTGAGCAGCAAGGTCAAGCTGCCGTTCAAGTTCAGGAATACGCCCATACTGAAGTTCGGACATCCGGTTTAGATCACCAGCCCGACGAGCAACGTCCATATCCAGACGCGCCTGTTCTAGCTCAGATTTAATATGCTGAGTGCCAGACAACGCCGCTTTTTCAGCTTTCCACACCTCTTCAAGCTCTGCGTATTCACGTTCTTTTTCCGCCAGCTCTTCATTTAAGATGCTTAACCTTTTTCCGCTCGCTTCATCATGTTCGTTAGACAATGCCTGTTGCTCTATTTTCAGCTGAATAATACGGCGGTCCAATTTATCTAACGATTCAGGTTTTGAATCGATTTGCAAACGGATACTTGAAGCTGCCTCATCGATCAAATCGATCGCTTTATCCGGCAGTTGACGATCCGATACATATCGATGGGACAATGAGGCTGCCGCAACGATAGCCGGATCCGTAATTTCCACATGATGGTGAAGCTCATAGCGCTCTTTTAAACCACGTAAGATCGCAACGGTATCTTCGACGCTTGGTTCTTCTACCAGCACTTTCTGGAATCGACGTTCTAGAGCAGGATCTTTTTCTACATATTGGCGATATTCATCCAGGGTTGTTGCTCCGACACAGTGAAGCTCTCCACGAGCTAATGCCGGTTTCAGCATATTACCCGCATCCATAGAGCCTTCACCTTTACCGGCACCGACCATGGTATGCAGCTCATCAATAAAAAGAATTATGTTGCCTTCTTCTTTGGATAATTCATTTAAAACCGATTTCAAACGTTCTTCGAATTCCCCACGATATTTAGCACCTGCAACCAATGCACCCATATCCAGAGACAAGACTCGGCGGCCACGTAGGCCTTCGGGAACTTCGTTATTAATGATCCGTTGGGCCAGACCTTCAACAATCGCCGTTTTACCAACACCCGGTTCACCAATCAGTACTGGATTGTTTTTTGTACGACGCTGTAACACCTGGATAGTTCGACGAATTTCATCATCACGACCAATAACAGGATCTAGTTTGCCCTGCTCTGCACGCTCAGTCAGATCGATGGTGTATTTCTCCAGTGCCTGTCTCAGCTCTTCTGCATTTTGATCATTCACCTTCTGGCCGCCACGAATTTTTTCAATCGCTTCGGCGACTTTTTTCTCATCGAGACCAAGTTGTTTAAGTAACTGCCCAAGTGGTCCTTTATCTTCTAACGCTACTAATAAAAAGATTTCGGAAGATATATAAGCATCCTGGCGCTTCTGGGCAACTTTATCGCATAAATTAAATAATGTACCCAGACTGTTAGATAGCTGAACATCACCACCAATACCGCTCACCTTTGGCAGACGATCGAGAATCTCACCCAACTTAGAACGCAGATGCATAACATCAATGTTCAACATGGTAATCAGCGGACGAATCGGGCTTCCAGTCTGATCGAGTAACGCCACCATCAGGTGTACCGGCTCAATGTATTGATGGTCACGCCCAAGCGCCAATGATTGCGCATCCGAAATCGCTAATTGGAATTTGCTAGTGAATCTGTCAAGACGCATACTGCTCACCTCATCTTGTCTGTCAGTAAAAAACTATCTGCATAAAAAATGGATACAGATTGAGCAGTTTTCAAGGGGAGAGCTGTAAATATACTTATATAAAAAAGGGGAAAGGAATTATTCTAGCCAGATAAAGCTGGCCTGACGGCCAGTGATGCCATCACGGCGGTAGGAGTAAAAATGTTCAGAATCGCAGTATGTACACAAACCGCTAGAAGAAATATCAGCGACACCCGAGTGGTTAAGCCGCTGGATAGCTAACATATCCATATTGGCAAGCCATTTTCCCACTGCTTTTAAGGGCTGAAATGCCATTTCCGCAGCACTATCAACCGCACAAAAGGCATCAACCACATCATCTCCGACTTCAAATGCCGTCGGGCCAATAGCCGGGCCGAGCCAAGCGATGACTTCACCATTAAACTGTTTTACGGCATTTTCCAAAATACCACCAGCCAATCCGCGCCATCCGGCATGAACAGCAGCAACCTGAGTACCCTGGCGATTACACAATAAAACAGGCAAGCAGTCTGCCGTCATCACAGTGCAAATCACTTTCGAGTGAGAAGTAAATGAACCATCAGCATCCAAAACCTGCCGTGTCGGTTCATTAAGCTGCACAATTTGCGTCGAGTGGGTCTGATTAAGCCAAACTGGATCAGAAGGCATTCCCGCTCGTTCGGCAAATACCTGTCGGTTACGCTGAACAAGTTCAGGAGAATCACCTACGTGCATCCCAAGGTTCAGACTCTGATAAGAGCCTGAAGAATAACCGCCAATACGCGTTGAAGAGACCGCTTTGACATTCTGAGGTACATTCCAGTTTGGAAAAATCATTAATCTAATAACTCGTCTTTGCCGTGAAGCTGAGTATCTTCGCGTAGAGCTTCCGTTAGCTCAACCATATCATCTGGAATCGGAGCATGGAACTCCAGCATCTCACCTGAGATTGGATGTGCAAAACGAAGCATTGCCGCATGCAGAGCCTGACGATCAAAATTACGAATCATATCTGTCAGTTCCTCAGAAGCACCTTTAGGAATTCGGGCCCGGCCACCATAGGCTGTATCACCAAGCAAAGGATGCTGAATATACGACATATGCACACGTATCTGGTGGGTACGTCCGGTTTCCAGACGCAAACGAATTCGAGTGTGCTCGCGGAAATGTTCCGCCACTCGGTAATGCGTAACTGCAGGCTTACCCATCGGGCTGACTGCCATTAACGTACGTTTGGTCGAATGACGCCCAATCGGTTTATCCACTACACCACCAGCGGTCATAGTACCAATCGCAATCGCTTCATATTCACGAGTGATATTACGTTTTTGCAGTTCGCGCACCAATTGTGTCTGTGCAGGAACAGTTTTCGCCACCACCATCAATCCGGTCGTATCTTTGTCCAGACGGTGCACAATACCAGCACGAGGCACTTCGGCTATCGGCGGATAATGGAATAAAAGCGCATTAAGCACTGTGCCATCAGGTGTGCCTGCGCCTGGGTGAACCACAAAATCACGTGGTTTATTAATCACAATAATATCGTCATCTTCATAGACGATATTCAGAAAGATATCCTGTGCTTCCCAGCGTTCTTCATCTTCCAGTTCAGCCTGGAGGATGATTTCTTCGCCACCAAAAACCTTGATTCTCGGTTTAACAATCACTTCACCATTAAGCTGAACTTTGCCGTCAAGTAACCACTCTTTTAATCGTGAACGAGAAAAATCAGGAAAAATCTCAGCGATCGCTTGATCCAAACGCTGACCTAGTTGACTATCTTTTACTGTATTCTTTAATTCAATCTGCTGAGCCATATCGAACTTTTTCAAAAACTAAGAGACTAACAGCCTCTAGTATGGATAAAATATTGGCTTATTCTATCTGTTACCACGCAGAAAGTAACGAAACCTTTTTGCAACAACAATTATTTGAACAACTAGGAAATCACTTCTGACATGAAATACAGCGCAATCACTGGGTTACTGACGCTTACTTTGCTGGCTGGCTGCTCAAGCAAAAAAGAAATTATTCCTGATATCCCAGCCTCTGAACTCTATGCAGAAGCGCAGCTCTCTCTAGAACAAGGGCGCTGGACCAATGCGATTGAAAAACTGGAAACGATAGACTCGCGTTATCCGTTTGGTGCGTACTCGCAACAAGTTCAACTCGATCTGATTTTTTCCTATTACAAAAATGATGACTGGGCGCTTTCGTTAGCTTCGATTAACCGTTTTATACGCCTCAATCCAACTCACGAAAAAATGGATTGGGTACTGTACATGCGCGGTTTAACCTATATGGCACAAGACTCCAGCATGATGCACGACATCTTTAACATCGACCGCAGTGATCGGGATCCAGAGCCAGCAAAATCCGCATTTAAAGATTTCAAAAAACTACTCCAGCGTTACCCACAAAGCCTGTATGCCAAAGATGCAGAGCTACGTATGCTGGCACTGAAAAATCGTCTGGCAAATTACGACTTAGCCGCTGCTGATTATTATCTGCGCCGTGAAGCGTGGATCTCTGCAATCAACCGTTGTCAGGAGTTGCAAAAATCCTATCCAGATACCGTAGCTGCACGTGATTCACTAAGTATTCAGCTCAAAGCGTATGAGCAACTCGGCTTAACTGATGCGATTGCCCATACCAAACAATTGATGAAACTGAACCCGATTTAAACCAGCATCTAAATTTATTACAACGCCTCATCATCCGTATGGGGCGTTTTGTTAATGAGTCAAAATATTGGAAATCGTCAGAATGGCGTCGATGGCAAGAATTAATGTGAAGTGGGGCAAAAAGAAAAGTTAAGGTCGAATTAAATCACTAAAAAACAAGAAATTTTTCAGCAAACCCTTCACACCAATTTACCGATTTCAAAATGAAACTCAAGCATTTTTTGGTAAAAAATAACGATGTTGCAGAAAATGATCACGTTTATCTCTATCAAGTTAAAAGCTAATCATTAATGTGATACATGTCACAAATTTTTATTATCAGATAGGTAATCTGAAGTTAACCCATGAGGGGTAGCAACAGAGGAAAAGCTATATGAAAGTAAACGTTACTGGTAAAAACATCGAAGTCACCTCTGCAATCCGCGACCATATAGAAGGGAAATTTAAAAAACTAGAAAAATGGCAAGTAGACATTATTGGCTGCCAGGCCAGCTTTAGTGAAGAGCCAAATAAACAGAAAAAATTTGAAGCGATAATTTCAATACCAAAAGGACAACTTGTCGCATCAGCACATAATGAAGACCTCTACGTGGCCATCAATGAGGTCGAGCAAAAGCTAGAACGCCAGCTCAATAAACTACGCCACAAACCGGAAGCACGCCGAGCTGAAAAAGCCGTCGTACTCGATGAAGAAGAATAACAAATTCGAGGAATAGCGCCGTAAGGCGCTATTTTTTTTACTCACTTTTTCTTTATCTCTGTGGTTAATTGTTTAAAAAACCTCAAATTCCGACTATTATCGAGCCTGTTCTTTTCCACGCACATTACTTGCACTTCAAGCTACGGATATTGCTATGACTGCTCAGAAATACTCTCTCGAACAAATTCGCGTCAGACTCAATGAATTAGACGATCAACTGCTCAGTCTCCTCTCCGAACGCCGAAAACTCAGTATTGAAGTCGCCAAAAGTAAAATTGAAACCACCAAACCGGTACGCGATGCTGGTCGAGAGCAGCAGCTATTGGTCAAGCTGATCGATAATGGCAAAGAAAAATATCAACTTGACGCGCAATACATCACCAAAATTTTTCACACTATCATCGAAGACTCGGTACTGCTGCAGCAATCCTATCTGCAGAATCTGGCCAATCCACAGAGCAGAAAACCACATGCTCGCGTTGCTTATCTCGGTTCGCCAGGCTCATACTCACATCTGGCTACACGCGAATACTTCAGCCGCAAGAATTTTGATTTAATTGAGCTAAACTGCGAACAGTTCAAAGGTGTCATCAAAGAGGTAGAATCAGGCCATGCCGACTACGGTGTATTACCGATTGAAAATACCAGTTCAGGCTCAATCAATGAAGTTTACGATCTGCTGCAACATACCACGCTTTATATTGTGGGCGAACTGACGTTACCGATTGAACATTGCTTACTCGCCACCAGTGAAATCAATGTCGAGGATATCAAGGTGCTTTATTCCCACCCACAACCTCATCAACAGTGCAGTGAATTTTTAAGTCATTTGGACGGAGTAAAACTGGAATCTTGTGTAAGCACCGCCGATTCAATGAAAAAAGTCGCCGAACTGAATCGCCCGGATATCGCTGCGATCGGGAATGCTTCAAGTGGCAAGCTGTACGGTCTGCAGCCAATTCTGGGTAACATTGCCAATCAGACAGAAAACCATACCCGTTTTATCGTTGTTGCGCGCAAACCTGTTGCCGTATCGAAACAGATTCCGGCAAAAACTACGTTGATCATGTCAACCTCACAACAAGCTGGTTCGCTAGTTTCTGCACTGTTGGTGCTACAGCGCTACGGCATCAACATGACTAAACTGGAATCTCGCCCAATTTTAGGTAATCCATGGGAAGAAATGTTCTATGTCGATTTGGAAGCTCATCTTGATTCGGATGAAATGCAACAGGCCATCGCCGAATTAACCCAATTAACAAAACATTTGAAAGTGTTGGGCTGTTACCCGATTGAAAATGTCAAACCGACCGAAGTACTGCATAACTAAAAAGTATAATAAGTAAATATGCTTCATATTTAAGACATTGCCGTTATTTACTTACTTTCGTCACTGACACTGTTAAGCCTTGCCCCTAAAATGCAAGGCTTAATTATAATAAACAATTGTCAGTTTTATTATTAACGCGCGGGGTATGAAGTACCGCTCATTCTCATAGAGAAGCTGTGTTATCAAGATGAAACACTTAATTTACGGATTACTACTGATCATTTTCACACCAACTCTATTGGCTAAATCGAATGATCTCAATATTTATCTCTGGGAAGATACGATGTCACTCAGAGTGATTGCCGATTGGGAAGAACTGAGCCAGGATGATATCCACTTATTTCACTTTGACAACGATGACGAACGTAGCTTATTAATGCTGAAAAGTGTTCAGCTCCCCTTTGATATCATTGTATTAGATAACGTTTCAGCGAATATTTTTTCCCGCCAGAATACCTTTGAAGATCTATCAGACTTACCTAACCGCAAATACCTCGACCCTTATTGGAACAAAATTTGTGGTAATAATGCCATCCCGTATTTTTGGGGGAGTGTGGGGATTGTTTATCGAAAAAGCCAATTTGAACAGCCACCAACAAAATGGAGCGATATCGTTCTCCCCGAAGAAAAGTACAAAGGCCATATAGGTTTTATCGAAGATAGCATCGAGACCTTATTACCCATTCTTTATACTCAGAACCAATCACCGGTGACTGACGATTTAACCCAACTTAAAAATGCCTATCAGGTGATGACAAACCTGAACCAGCATATTCTGACTTACGAGTACACCTTAAGTTATGTTCGTAGCCATAATAATAGCAATGAACTCTATATGTCACTGGGGTACAGCGGTGATCAGTATTCGCTAAATCGCTATTTTCATAATGATGAATGGTCATTTGTCACCCCAGAGGGTCGCCCTTACGTATGGGTAGATTGCATGGCAATCAACAGCAATTCCGATAGCAAGCAGCAAGCTAAAGCTTTCCTTAACTATTTGATGCAACCAGAAGTTGCTGCGAAAAATGCGATAGACATTGGTATCGCAACACCGAACAAAGCCGCATTAAAGCTGCTACCCGATAATTACAAAAACGATAACTCGATTTTCGTGAGTACTGATCGCCTGGCCGATGCAATCATCGATCAGGAACTGACTCCGGATAACTTAAACGTCAGAGCTAAAATAATTAATAGTTTGTATAACCAACATGAAGCTAAACCATAGAATATTGCTACTTATTGCACCGGTTGTCTTATTTAGTGCAGCAGCATCAAGTTACATCATTTATGTAACGCAAAAAGATGCGCTAATTAAAAGAACCGACAGCTACCTGCAGCTCAATATGGAGAAACTGGCCGGGCATTATCGGCAGACCAACTCCTTACTCAGCAGCTACGCTTATACGTTGGCAAAAAGTGATATTATCCATCACTACTTTTTCCATCAGAAAAACCCGTTTCGTGAGCTGGAACTGGTGGATAACCTGCATCAGACGATTCAGGCCCTACAGCCAAAAGAGAAACAGTTTGTTGCCCTGTCGATACTCAATGGCGAAAAAAATCAGCTCTACTACGCCGAACGCAGCGAAGACCCTTTCGCAAAGATGGATGCGCGGATTTTGCACCGAATCACCGAAGTTTACGATACCACCCACGATACTTCTTACGTTGGCTATAGTGAAAATAGTGCTTCTGAAGGTGTACTGATACGCTACGACGTGCTTGACACAAAAACACTGGAAACCCCTCTCAGTTATAATCAGGATGAAGTGTTCTTTATCACCGTATCGGCTACTCTGGAACGTTTTAACCAGTTACGTAAACAACTTGAAGAAAATAATAAAAGCCTGATTTATTTCACTAATAAAGCACCGGATAAACAAGGTTTACACCAAACCGTTGAGCTACAGCCCGGCTTTTACGCGAACCTAGATCCCGCGCCTTATTTATTAGCTAATCAACTGCACAGTATTCAGAAAGAGTTGTTCATTGCTTTTAGTGTATCGGCGTTACTGACGGTTATACTGTTGCTGTTATTACTGTATAAGCACGTGATTAACCCCATTTCTCGTTTAGATAACCAACTCCAGGAAGTCGAAAGCAATAAACGACGCAATATTGATGTGCTCAATTCCAATGACGAAATTGGTCGCCTCTCATCGCGGTTTTATGCCATGTACACCGAATTGGAAGACACCTACCGACGCACCAAGGTATTGGCAGAAAACGATCACCTGACCAAACTGGCCAACCGCCATCAGTTCCAGCGCCACGCAGAATTAATCCTGTCGCAGGACCACGTTCATGTATGGGTGCTGTACATCGATTTAGATAATTTTAAATATGTTAACGATAAATATGGTCACCAGATCGGTGATTCTTTGCTGATTAATTTCGCCAAACATGTACAGAATCTCTGCCTTGAGTTTAATCGTAGCCATCAGGTCTATGGTCTGGCATCCCGGCTTTCCGGCGATGAGTTTGCTATTTTGCTCCACTCTCCTTTCTTGCAACCTGATTGCGCCGATGATTTTGCCCTAAAACTTCTTCAGCCAATTCAGCACCGGAATAATTCTCCTCTGGGCAACTTCCCGATTACCGCGAGCGTTGGGATTGCTACCTATCCAGATGATGGCATTCATATTGAGAAGCTACTGTCCAATGCGGACACCGCTATGTACCAGGCGAAAAATGCCGGCAAAAACCAGATTGCGCACTATTCAGTCGAATTAGACAGCATCGTCCAACGCCGTGGTAGCATTGAACGGGCACTACGCGAAGGGGAATTTGATAACGAATTCCATTTAGTTTACCAACCTTACTTTACCTGCAAGGAAGGAGAATTCGCTGGCTTCGAAGTGCTACTACGCTGGCAATCGGAAAAACTTGGTGATATATCCCCGGATGAATTTATTCCGATTGCAGAACAAACCGGACTATTTGGCTCAATCGATCGCTGGGTTGTCAAACAAGCGTTTGCGCAATTTAATACGATCCAGGCCTTATTCGATCAACCGCAAAAAATTGCGATAAATCTCTCTTCAGCAGAACTGGATTCGCTGCATTTAGCAGAATTTATCGAACAGCAGGCAAAAAATTATAATGTCATTCCACCTTTGATTGAGTTTGAGATTACCGAAACCTTTGCCGCCGAATCGCAAAGTTTTCCGCTCTTGCATGAACTCTCCCGACTTGGTTTTGGTCTGACGATTGATGACTTTGGCTCGGGTTACACCTCCATAACTCAACTGGTCCAGTATCCAGTACAAAAAATTAAATTGGATCGCCTGTTCCTCGATACCTTAATTGCCAGTAAAAAACAGAACGTAGTAAAACCATTGATCGAATTATGCCACTCACAAAATATGAAAGTTACTGCGGAAGGTATCGAAACCGAAGAGATGTACCGCTGGCTGGCTGACTATCGTTGCGATTATCTACAAGGCTACTATTTTGATCATCCGATGGATATGGCAGAGTTAACTGAGTGGAGCAACAGTTTAGAGGTTGTAGCAGAAAAAAATGAAAACCGTCATCATCACATCGCTTAACCCAGCGAAAATTAATGCGGTCAAGAGTGCCTTTGCCAGCACTTTCCCCGAGCAGGCATTTGAATTTATCGGGGTAAGTGTTCCCAGTGGCGTGCCGGCTCAGCCAGTAAGCGACAAACAAACTTACCAAGGGGCGAGAAACCGGGTTGCCAATGCGCAGCAAAGCTATCCTAAACATGATTTTTATGTCGGCTTAGAAGCGGGAATCGAGAAAAATATCACCTTCGCCTGGATGGTGATTGAGTCAGCTACCCAGCGTGGTGAATCACGCTCAGCCAGCCTGCAACTGCCGCCTAATGTGCTGAACAAACTCAGCGAGAATAACGAATTGGGTGATGTGATGGATGAAGTGTTTGGTACTAAAAACATCAAGCAGCAAGGTGGGGCCATAGGGCTGTTCACTGCTCAACAGCTAACGCGCAGTTCGGTCTATCATCAAGCACTGATCTTAGCTCTGGTTCCTTTCATCAATCCCGAACTGTTTTAGCTTTAAGGCTTATGCGTAATGCTCTCCTGGAGCAAGCTTAATATTTGATGCTTTTGCTGCTCATCTAAGCTTTTTAACTCGTTTGAACCACGGGTAATAGTAGCGATTCCGACGCCCAATAACTGGCTAATCTGGCGCTGAGATAAATCGCCCTGCAACAGTTCTAGCACAATATTTGCCCGTGAAACTAATGCTTCTTTCTCATCGGAAGTCAGTAATATGGTCAGTAACATTTCATCCTGACCTTTATTTACCGCTTCTCTGACGAGTTCAACAAATGAAGACCAATCATTAAACTGAGGCTGCTGGCTCATAAACGTACTCATTAAGTGATACACTGGTCTATTCTAAAGCCTAATCGCTCCAATGGAATTAATATTTTGAATTAATTTCAATTTCTTCAAAAAACGAGCTCTGCAGACCCAACTGTTCACGGTAATAGGTTTCAAACATCAGAATATTTTGCACATAATTACGGGTTTCCTTAAAAGGAATCGATTCAATAAACTGGAATACATCTAACCGGCCACCACGTTCTTCCAGCCAGCGATCGACACGATTCGGCCCTGCATTATATGCCGCCAATGCCAGCACCCTATTATTTGAGTAACGCTCCATCAGTTCAGCAAAGTAACGACTGCCAATCTCTATATTTTTTTCAGGTCGATAAAGATCGGCATCGTTACGCAGGCTAAGCTGATATTTTTTTGCCGTATAACGCGCGGTTTTGGGCATCAGTTGCATCAACCCCCTTGCTCCTACATGGGATTGAGCCATGTTATCCAGAGCACTCTCCTGTCGGGCTAACGACATTAACGTCACAGGATCCAACTGATAATCAGCAGCAAACTGCTTAAAACTGGCTAAATGAGCAATTGGAAAACGTAAGGTCAGATTACCCCATAATTTTGCTTGGATCGCAGCAGCAACACTAAAATGAGGCCAATCCTGCTGCAGTGCATAATGAGCCAGCATGGCCTTTTGCTGCTGAGAAGAACGGCGTAATAACCAATACCATTCACTCCTGGCTGCAACATTTTTGTCTCTGGCAAGCAGTTCTTTAATCCGTACCAATGCAACCGAAAAATCGTCCAGCAACGCCGATTCATAATTTAGTTGCTCAACCGGATAGGTAATAGGTTTGTTTAAAACATTAGCAGCGGAAACACTATAAAAATTGCGTTGTCCCAACAGCTGAAATAGTCGCTGACCACCGTACTGCGTTTTGCCCAGTTCTATTTCGGCCCGGCCAAGCCAGTATTGCCATTCAGCCTGTTTCTGCAATTCGGGAGGGAGTAAGGATATCCAACGGTGTATATCCTGCCAGTCATTTTGCTCAATAGCGGCGCGTATTCGTTGTTCCAAGTAGTATTCCGAACCAGAAGTACGCAACACTTTATCACGCCATAAGGCTAAATCACGCTCTTGAGTATCCATAAAGCGCGCTGCGATTCGTTCACTTATCCGATGAATAGCCACTTTCTCGTTAGTCGGAATAGAAGCAGGATCGATTTGTACCAACAAGGATTGCGCCTTTTCCGGCGCTATCTTTGATAGTCGTTCCAACCCTAACTTAACCACTGGCCAGTCAGCTTGATTAACTTTATCTTTATTTAAATAAAAACTGACTGATCCGGGATCAACATAAAGCTTACTGAGCAGTTTTGCCTGACGTTGACTTTTTGCCGCGTTCAGTTTCTTACTCAGGTAACTCATCAAAGAAGGGTTACCCACCTGGAAGGCTAATTGAATCCTTTTAAGGATCAAGGAATCATTAAACGACTTATGCTGCTCGAGCTGAGTAAACAGCTCATCACACTGTGCTGCCACACTTCTGCCCTGCAACCACAACTCTGTTGCGCCGGATATGGCTAACTTTTTATCACCCTGATGCCAGTGTGCAGTGTAAAAATAGCAGCGATCTACCTCGCTGCTCGGCGCTTGGGATGAAAATGCCAGTAACTTCTGCCACTGCTTGTCTTGTGCCAAAGTGCGAAAATAGGGTTGTTGAATACGCCCCGAAAACGGTAGGTTCTGATACTGTTGTATAAACTCATTCACCTGCTGCGGCGATTTATCCGATAAATTCAACAGAAAGGTGCGATAATCCAGATAAGGGGTTAAAGGATACGTCAGTAGTTGTGAACGAATCGACTGATATTGCTCGACATCTTTGTCATCTAACCAGCCCTGAGCTTGATCATACAGTTCTCTCTGTTGCTCCAGATTCAACTGCGCATACGCATAATTACTACCCACGCCTGCAATAAAACTAACTAAAACAGCCCCCATGACTCCACGAGCAAGCTTGCTTATCTTCACTTTCATCCTGCTGCCTACCCTTAAAGCTAAAACCGATTATCTTTGAGATATTGAGTACGATTGTAGCCTACTTCCGGTTATACATTTGATCTCAAATGTGAAAAGTTATGTCAAATTTTGCTCCAGTTAACAACAACTGTCGGGGTTAAAAAGCCAACACAGAGTAACAAAAACCATTTGAATAGTATAAAATAGGGCTTTTGATTCTAAGCGATAATTAGGAACGATCGGCAATGGCTGAATACGTATATACCATGTCTCGGGTGAGCAAAATTGTTCCGCCGAAAAGACAAATTCTGAAAGATATCTCCTTAAGCTTCTTCCCTGGTGCGAAAATCGGTGTACTTGGCCTGAACGGTTCCGGTAAATCGACTCTGCTACGCATCATGGCGGGTATCGATAAAGATATTGACGGTGAAGCGCGTCCACAACCAGGTCTGAATGTAGGCTACCTGCCACAAGAACCCGTGCTGGATGAATCAAAAACCGTACGTGAAGTGATTGAAGAAGCCGTTGCCGATGTGGTTGATGCGCTAAAACGTATTGATGCAGTTTATGCTGCCTATGCCGAAGAAGACGCTGACTTTGATGCTCTGGCAAAAGAACAAGGTGAGCTGGAAGCCTTAATTCAGGCCAAAGACGGGCATAATCTGGAAAACACTTTGGAACGTGCAGCGAATGCTCTACGTCTGCCAGAATGGGATGCCAAAATTGGCGTACTTTCTGGTGGTGAACGTCGCCGTGTCGCTATCTGCCGTTTGCTACTTGAAAAGCCAGATATGCTGCTACTCGACGAACCAACTAACCACCTGGACGCTGAATCGGTAGCCTGGCTGGAACACTTCCTGGTTGACTACACTGGTACCGTAGTGGCGATCACCCACGACCGTTACTTCTTAGATAACGCGGCTGGTTGGATTCTGGAGCTCGACCGTGGTGAAGGTATTCCATGGCAGGGTAACTATACCTCATGGCTTGAGCAGAAAGATGCTCGTCTGAAACAAGAATCCTCTCAGGAAAGTGCCCGTCAGAAAACCATTGAGAAAGAGCTGGAATGGGTACGTAAGAACCCGAAAGGTCGTCAGGCAAAATCAAAGGCACGTATGGCTCGCTTTGAAGAGCTGAATACTACCGATCACCAGAAACGTAACGAAACCAATGAACTCTTTATTCCGCCAGGTGAACGCTTGGGTGATAAAGTACTCGAAGTACGTAATCTGACCAAATCGTTCGGTGATCGCGTTCTGATCGATAACCTTTCATTCTCGATGCCGAAAGGCGCGATCGTCGGTATCATCGGTGCCAACGGCGCGGGAAAATCTACCCTATTCAAGATGCTAAGTGGTACGGAACAACCGGATTCAGGCGAAATCGAACTGGGTGAAACCGTGAAACTGGCCTCAGTAGATCAGTTCCGTGACAGCATGAATAATAACAACACCGTATTCCAGGAGATCTCTGAAGGTAACGATATTATCCGTATCAATAACTTTGAGATTCCAGCACGCGCCTACTGTTCACGCTTTAACTTCAAAGGTGTTGATCAGCAAAAACGTATCGGTGAACTTTCCGGTGGTGAGCGCAACCGCGTTCACTTAGCTAAACTGCTAAAAGCAGGCGGTAACGTATTGCTACTCGATGAACCGACTAACGATCTGGACGTCGAAACACTACGTGCGCTGGAAGAAGCCTTACTCGAATTCCCAGGCTGCGCCATGGTTATCTCACACGACCGTTGGTTCTTAGACCGTATCGCGACACATATTCTTGATTATCGTGATGAAGGTCAGGTCAACTTCTACGAAGGTAACTATACTGAGTACACCGACTGGTTGAAACAGACACTTGGTGCCCAAGCCGCAGAGCCGCATCGTATCAAGTACAAACGTATCGCGAAGTAACCGAACTCTTTGTGATAGTGTCATTTGATCTAAAAGGCTGCATTTCGCAGCCTTTTATCTACTAACAAATCGAGATGAGGGACGCCTATGAATGAAAGACGACGTTTTTCCCGGATTATTTATCAAGCACCCGCACTAATCACTCGCGATGGTCATTCAGTGGCAACGACTGTGCAAGATTTATCACTGCATGGCGTACTACTTTCTGTCATTGATAATGAACGTTTTATGCCAGGTGAAGAGTTGGAAGTCGACATTCCGTTACCTGACAGTGAAGTGATAATCCATCTGTTTGCTCAAGTCGTCAGTATCGAAGGCTCAAGCCTGCGTCTGCGTATCATCAATATTGATATTGACAGCATTGCCCATCTACGCCGTCTGGTTGAATTAAATGTGGGGGATGATTCTCTGTTACACAGAGAAATTGAGCATCTTGCCGACTTGGCCGGTCCGCTGGACAAAGAGTAATCGTAAGGCTAAAAAAATGTGCTCAATTGAGCACATTTTTTATAACTGACAAAAGTAAATGGCCAATAGTCCTAGGGTCGGTTAAATCTAGCTACGCTGAATAGCGTCATTCGCCTGTTTAAGCAGATTCTGACTTTCCAGCATAAACTGCTGTGAATAATCTCCGAACCACTCACTGACCTGATTAAAGCTGGCAACAAAACCCGCTTTATCATGATTTTCAATAAAGCCCATAGCCTGAGTAAAACGCTGATGGAAGCGTTTTACCATCTCGATATTTTCTTCCGAAGAAAGAATAATATCACCGTACAAGTTAGGATCCTGACAGAACAACCGCCCTACCATCGCCAATTCCAAGCGGTATATCGGTGAACTCAGTTTCAGCAGAGTTGCCAGATCAGGATTTTCCTGCGACAGGTGGTAACCATAGGCGAAAGAGGTAAAGTGACGCAGGGCCTGAATTAGACTCATCGCATGATCATGTGATTGTGCATTAATCTGGCATAATGACGCTCCCCAGATAACAAACTGCTGCAGTAACCACTGGTAGTGCTCTTCGCCGCGACCATCACAGTAGACGATCACTTGCTTCGCTAGGCTCGGTACATCCGGGCCGAACATTGGGTGCAGTCCCACAACCGGGCCCTGATGAACGTCCATCATGGCTTTCAGTGGCTTACTCTTGATCGAAGTAAGATCGCACAAAATGCAGTCTTTCGGCAGGTTATGAAGTTTTTCAATCACTCCGACCGTTAAGTGGATCGGTACTGTAACCACTACCATACCGGCATCACTGAGCATTTCATCCGCTTGATCCCAGTCTTTACTGCCGAGAATTTTCACATCATAGCCAGAAAGGGTAAACATACGGGCGAACAGACGACCAAGCTGCCCCTTACCACCAACAATCACAATCGAACGCAAATCCGGATTCAGGCACTTAAAACCTGCATCTTTTTCACTGGCATAAGACTCGCGCATGGTCCGGCGTAAAATATCTTCAATTAACTGCGGCGGAACACCCTGGCGCGCAGCCTCTTCACGGCGTGAAGCTAGCATGGCTGCCTCACGGTCAGGGGCATAGATAGGCAAGCCATGCTGGCTTTTTACTTCCCCGACTTTCTCAACTAGAGCCAAACGACGAGCTAACAGCTCCACCATCTGTTTATCGACTTCATCAATTTGATCACGTAACTCGTTGAGTTCAACAGCCATCTATTCCGACCTCTTTAACCTTTCAGGCGATTTTCTAAAAATGGAATCAATTCTTTCTGACAACGGCGTAATAGGGTTTCCGTTGTCTCCCAATCAATGCACGCATCTGTAATAGATACACCATAAGCCATCTCATTAAGCGGCAGATCTGAAGATTGATTACCAGCATTGATATGACTCTCAATCATCAGACCGATAATCGATTTATTACCCTGGCGAATCTGGTGGATCACATCCTCAGCAACCAAAGGCTGACGACGGTAATCTTTACGAGAGTTTGCGTGGCTACAGTCTACCATAAGCGAAGCATCGAGGTTAGAGTTCGCCATTTCTTGTTCACATTCTGCAACAGAAACTGAATCATAGTTAGTCTGCTTACCACCACGTAGGATAACGTGGCCATTCTGGTTACCTTGTGTGGTTAGCAGTGCCACCTGACCATCCGAACTGATGCCCATAAAGCGGTGGCTGGAAGATGCAGCCTGCATCGCATTAATCGCGGTTGATAAACTGCCGTCCGTGCCATTTTTAAAGCCGATCGGCATAGAAAGACCACTGGCCATTTCACGGTGAGTCTGTGATTCGGTGGTACGTGCACCAATCGCAGCCCAGCTAAAGGTATCCGCCAGGTATTGAGGGCTGATTGGATCCAGTGCTTCGGTGGCCAGTGGTATTTCCATTTCTGCCAGCTCAACCAGCAGTTGACGTCCGACATGCAGACCATGCTCGATATCGAAGGTGCCGTCCAGATGCGGGTCGTTGATCAGACCTTTCCAGCCAACGGTGGTACGAGGTTTTTCAAAGTAAACCCGCATTACCAGGTAAAGCTGATCACTCACTTCTTCAGCCAGCTTTTTAAAGCGCTGTGCGTAATTTTTCGCTGCATCCAGATCGTGAATTGAACAAGGGCCACAAACCACTAATAAACGATGATCACGTTTGTGAATAATATCAGCGATGGTTTGGCGTGACTGCTTGATAAATGCTTTGGCATTATCGCTTAAAGGCAGTTTTTCTTTAAGCTGGTCTGGAGTAATCAAAATCTGTTCATCGACAATATTGATGTCATTCAATTCACTTTTATTCATCTTTAACACCTTGTACAAAATTTTTTACAAAAATTCATATGGGACTTTATTTCCCGTTGCGCATACATTATCAACTCTTAATGACATTGCAAGTGTAAAGTTTAAAAAACAATTAATGTAAATTATTTTTTACAATTTAATTTTTACTGATTTTCGAAATTAATCCGGTTAATTTTTTTCAGCATGCATAGAATGGTGAATCGTTACTAATAAAATCCAATGGCTTATGGATCTGATTCTCTCCCTGTTGCAGCAGATGTGTGTCTATCTGGTGCTGGCTTATCTGTTGAGTAAGACACCTTTGGTATTGCCACTGCTAAATGTTTCATCGCGGCTGGATCATAAACTGGCTACCTATGTGTTATTTTCGCTGTTTTGCATTCTCGGTACCTACTTCGGCCTGCAAATTGATGATGCGATTGCTAATACCAGAGCGATCGGCGCCGTGATGGGCGGGCTATTCGGCGGGCCGGTAGTCGGCTTTGCTGTCGGTTTAACTGGTGGATTACACCGTTATTCATTGGGTGGTTTCACTGATTTGGCCTGCGCAATCTCAACGACAACCGAGGGATTAGTTGGCGGCTTGCTGCACAGTTATTTGCTGAAAACCAATAACAAAGAAAAACTGTTTAATCCGGCTATCGTCTTCACTGTGACGCTGTTTGCCGAATTAGTACAGATGGTCATCATTCTGCTAGTCGCCGAGCCGTATGATAAAGCGCTGAGCCTAGTATCGACTATTGTTGCACCGATGCTGGTGGCCAACTCGGTTGGTGCTGCACTGTTTATGAGTATTCTGTTGGATAAGAAAACCATTTTTGAACAGTATTCAGCCACATTTTCCCGCCGGGCATTACGCATTGCCGAGCGTTCCGTTGGCCTGTTGTCCGATGATTTTGGCTCCGATATGGCAGAAAAAGTAGCGCGCATTGTTTATGAAGAGACCAACGTTGGTGCCGTTTCAATCACCGATCGGGAAAAGATCCTCGCCTTTATCGGCATCGGTGATGATCATCATAAACCCAATACCCCAATTTCTTCAGCGAGTACCAAGCAAGCGATTGAGGACAATAGCATCATCTATCTTGATGGTATTGAGCATCTCTACCAATGCTCTATCGATCCCGAATGTAAACTGGGATCAGCACTGATCATTCCTTTAAGAGCTGGCGATCGGGTGGTTGGAACCATAAAATTGTATGAAAGAAAACGAAAATTGTTCTCCTCCATCAATATGTCGATGGCACAAGGCATTGCCCAGTTACTCTCTAGTCAGATTTTATATGGTGAATATCAGCAGAAACAGCATCTGTTATCGACTGCGGAACATAAGCTATTGCAGGCACAGATCAACCCGCATTTTCTGTTTAATGCGCTGAATACCATCAGTGCCATTACCCGGCGGGATCCGGAGATGGCTCGCGAACTGATTCAGCATCTTTCGCAGTTTTTTCGCAGTAACCTCAAACAGAATATCGAAAATGTCACGCTGGAAGAAGAACTGGCGCATGTTAATGCCTATTTAAAAATTGAACAGGCGCGTTTTAGTGATCGACTAACCGTCTGTATAGATATCGAACCAAAACTTTTAAGTCGTCAATTACCCAGCTTTACCCTGCAACCACTGGTGGAAAATGCAATTAAGCATGGCATTTCGCAGCTGCTGAGTGACGGACAGGTCAGAATCTTCAATCGTAAGCATGCCAATGGCGATCAGATAGTGGTCGAAGATAACGCAGGCCTTTATACTCCACCCGCGGGTAACCATGATGGTTTGGGTCTGCAAATTGTCGATAAACGACTGCATAACCTGTTCGGTGAGCAATCCGGATTACAGATCGAAATTGATCCCCATATTTCCACCCGAATGATATTTACTCTTCCCCATCAGACTGCTGAAAATGAGGTAGACCAATGTTAACAGCATTAATTATTGACGATGAAATGTTAGCCCGTGAAGAACTGATGGTACAACTGGCAGAGAATCCACAAATCGAAGTGATTGGTCAGGCGGGTAATGCGATCGAAGGATTAAAACTGATCCATCGTCTCAAACCAGATGTCCTGTTTCTCGATATTCAAATGCCACAAATTACCGGTATTGAACTGTTAGGTATGCTGGATCAGGAAACCATGCCTTACGTGGTGTTTGTCACTGCTTATGATCAATACGCCATCCAGGCCTTTGAAGAAAATGCCTTTGATTATCTGCTCAAACCGATCGATCAACAAAGACTGGAAAAGACCATTAGCCGCATTATTCGCAACGAACACCGAGAACAAGATCTTTCAGGAATAGTTCCAACGATGTTAGAACAAATTCCCTGTAGCGGGCTCAACCGTATTATTCTATTACCGACTAACGAGGTAGAGTTTGCCTGTAGTGAAGTGTCCGGTGTGCAGGTGCAGACCAAACAACAAAAAGCCAGCAGCCAATTAAGCCTTAAGCAACTGGAAGAAAAAACGCCCCTGATCCGATGTCACCGCCAATATCTGATCAACCCGAAAGCCATTCGTGAGATTAAATTGCTGGAAAACGGGCTGGCCGAAGTGATTACCTGCAACGAACAGATAGTCCCGGTCAGCCGACGTTACCTAAAGCCACTAAAAGAAGCGTTAGGCTTATTCTGATAAAGGCTTTAGCGCTTCACTAGCGGCGTTCCACTCCTGACTGCTGTGCAATTCGCGCAGAGTGAAAGTGCTACGTTTTAGCATGTTGGTGGCGGCCGGAACCTCCATGATAGGTAGGTTATCCAGTACCTGAATCGCTTTTTCCGGCGCGTTACATACCAGAATCATGTCACACCCGGCAGCCAGAGACTGATGAGAACGTTGGACGACATCGCCCATTATCGATGCGCCTTCCATACTTAAATCATCGGAAAAAATAATTCCGTCAAACCCAAGCTGCTGACGTAAAATTTGTTTCAGCCAGTATTCAGAGCCGCTGGCTGGCTGAGAATCATAGTGAGGATACACCACATGGGCGGGCATAATCGCATCCAATAAACCCGCCTCAATCTGCTCCTTAAAGATCGCCATATCCTGCTCAAACAGAGTATTACGCTCGTCCACTGGCGTTTCCTTATGTGAGTCAGCAATCACAGCGCCATGGCCGGGAAAGTGTTTACCTGTGGTTGCCATTCCCACGGACTTCATTCCACGCAAAAAGGCCGAGCTATAATGCAGAACAGTATCAATATCCTGGCCAAAAGCACGGCTACCAATCGCCTTGCACTCAAATCCCATATCCAGCACCGGAGCAAAGCTCAGATCGATATCATGGGCCATCAGCTCAGCGGCCATCAGCCATCCCGCTTGCTCAGCGAGTTGCTTGCCATTCTTCTGGTTGGCATAGCTCTGAGCGGCTGGAATTCGACTAAATCCGTGACGAAAACGCTGGACTCGTCCACCTTCTTGATCAACACCGATTAAAATCGGCCGTTTACCTGCCTGACGAATAGAGTGGTTTAACGCCAATAACTGACGGTTATCGTGATAATTACGGGCAAAGAGGATCACACCACCAACCGTAGGATGAGCAATAATCTCTCTCTCTTCAGCAGTCAGTTCACATCCTGCAACATCCAACCATAACGGACCCATAATTTCTCCTGTTTATACCTAAACTTGCCTATAGCCAACTCAGTGAAGCAGCGTATAATTTTATCGAACTTCCACGTTAGAGATTGAATAATAAACCAATATGAGTGAAGCGACTGAGCAAGAGTACTATATCGGCGTTATGTCGGGAACCAGTTTAGATGGCATTGATGTCGCCTTGGTGGCAATCTCAACACTGCGGTGCCAACTGATTCAAAGTTACACCTATCCGATGCCGGAAGCGATTAAACTCAAGGTGCTCACGGTATGCAACGGACAACCAACCAGTCTGAAGTTTATCGGTGAACTGGATCACCAGCTCGGCCATCTGTTTGCCGATGCAGTACTAGCTTTACTTAATGATAAAGATTGCCCAATCCGGCCGGAGCAAATCCGCGCCATTGGCAATCACGGCCAGACGGTCTTTCATCAACCCGATGGTGAACACCCGTTCACCCTGCAATTGGGCGATGCCAATATTATCGCTGCGCGCACCCGGATTGATACCATCGCCGATTTCCGACGTAAAGATATGGCGTATGGCGGACAGGGAGCCCCTCTGGTTCCGGCATTTCATCAGACGTTATTCGACCATCACGATTCGACAATTGTGGTACTCAATATTGGTGGTATTGCCAATATTTCAGTGCTCAATCCAGGCATACCAGCGCTGGGATATGATACCGGCCCAGGCAATGTACTGCTTGATGGTTGGTGCTTACGCCACTGCCAACAGGCATACGATAAAGAGGCTCGCTTTGCACTACAGGGTAAAACTGAAGTCGCATTACTCGATCAGTTTAATCGTGATCCCTATTTTTCCCGATCAGCGCCCAAAAGTACCGGCAGAGAATATTTCAATCTCGACTGGCTCGATCAACAACTGCAGCAGTATCCGCATTCATTAACCCCGGAAGATATTCAACACACACTGACCGAACTGACCACCACCAGCATCATCAATCAGATTAAGCAACACCGACAAGGCAATCGCCCGCAAATTTTGGTCTGTGGCGGTGGTGCAAATAATCCATTGATTATGCATCAGCTCACCGTTAATCTTACCGATTGGCAGGTAGCAACAACCGATCAATATGGCATTGATGGTGACTTTATGGAAGCTATCGCTTTTGCCTGGCTGGCACAACGGCGTATACATAATCTTCCTAGCAATCTGCCGCAAGTAACCGGCGCAAGCCGTTCGGTGAGCCTGGGCGTTATCTATCCAGCCGATCTCTAGGATCTGTTGACCTTAAAGGAAATTTGAGAATTACAATGACCAATGATGCACTACTAAGCGCGCTATCACATTTAGTGTCAGAAGGACGTAATCCCGAAACCATGGATATCGATCTGCTGTCGTCAAAAGAGATCGTCCAGCGGCTTAATCAACAGGATAAGCTGGTTCCTTACGTGGTAGAAAAAGTTCTTCCAGAAATTGCCCTCGCGGTAGATGCCATAACCGAAGCATTTCAGAGTAAAGGCCGTCTGATCTATGTCGGAGCAGGAACCAGTGGCCGCTTAGGCGTGCTCGATGCATCTGAGTGCCCGCCGACTTTTGGCGTCAATGATCAGATGGTGATCGGTTTGATCGCCGGGGGGAAGGAAGCCATGTTTACTGCACAGGAAGGAGCGGAGGATTCATCTGAACTTGGAGAACAAGACCTCAAAGCGATCAGCTTCCAGCCACAAGATATTGTGGTTGGTATCGCCGCCAGTGGCAGAACCCCCTATGTGATTGGTGCGCTAAATTATGCAAAATCACTAGGTGCAACTACCGTGGCAGTTTCCTGTAATCCGGAGTCACCTATCGCCGCTATGGCCGATATTGCCATTTCTCCGGTTGTCGGCCCGGAAGCGCTTACTGGCTCTACCCGCCTGAAATCCGGAACCGCACAAAAACTGGTGCTGAATATGCTGACCACCGCCAGTATGATCAGACTAGGGAAAAGCTATCAAAATTTGATGGTGGACGTAAAAGCGACCAACAAAAAACTGGTTGCCCGTGCGGTGCGGATCGTTATGCAGGCGACTGACTGTGATAAAGCCACCGCAGAGCATTTGCTACGCCTGAGTGATAACAATGCCAAAGTGGCGATTCTGATGCAACTGGCTGGCATTGACCATCAACAAGCCGTTGAACGCCTGGCTAAAAGTGACGGTTTTTTACGTAAAGCTGTTTTACCAACAGACAAAGATCAACACTAATTATCTCCACTGATTTCCCAATTTATGCCGCTTAACCACTCGTTGTTCCATTTAAGCGGCATAAAAACCACTTACTCTGCTTAGCTACCGCTTATCTCGCTATTCTGCCGCTGACTAAAGAAGCGGCTGCTATTGTCGCTCAGACTAGCTATTGTGCAATCTAACCTTTTTAGTCATCCCTACATTTTGCCCATTATAAAAATATTCAGGGCGCGAAACAGAAGGAATATCCTATGTTGTGGTTTTTAACCTGTATGGCTGTGCTCCTCGGCGGCTACTTCATCTACGGTACTATCGTAGAAAAAATCTTTGGTATTAACGAAAAACGTGCCACACCAGCACACAGTATGCAGGACGGTGTCGATTACGTACCCATGTCGACGCCAAAAGTTTATTTAGTTCAGTTACTGAATATCGCCGGTGTGGGTCCTATTTTCGGTCCAATCATGGGAGCATTATACGGACCGGCGGCGATGCTGTGGATTGTTCTCGGTTGTATTTTTGCCGGTGCGGTACACGACTATTTTTCCGGTATGCTCTCGGTGCGCAATAAAGGTGCTTCAGTTCCCGCTATTACCGGCCGCTATTTAGGCAATGGCGCAAAACACTTTATGAATATTTTTGCCATTGTGCTGCTGCTGTTAGTTGGCGTGGTATTCGTATCAGCACCTGCAGGCATGTTAACTAAACTTGCCAATGATCAACTGCATCTTGGTATTGGTTCATTGGTTATGGTACTGGCGATCTTTGCTTACTACATTATCGCGACTATCGTCCCGGTAGATAAAATCATCGGCCGTTTATACCCTCTATTCGGTGCTTTGTTGATCTTCATGTCAGTAGGCCTGATGACTGCCATTGCAATGTCAGATGAACATACGGTGCTTGGTGGCTTCGTCATATCCGATATGTTCAGTAACCTAAATCCAAACAACATGCCTTTATGGCCAGCCCTGTTTATCACCATCGCCTGTGGTGCAATCTCAGGCTTCCACGCCACTCAGTCTCCGCTAATGGCGCGCTGTATGGAAAATGAAAAAAATGGCCGTTTCGTCTTCTACGGCGCGATGATTGGTGAAGGCATGATTGCACTGATCTGGTGTACCATTGCGCTCTCATTCTTCGGCTCTCTGGAAGGATTGTCAGAAGCGATCAAAGCAGGTGGCCCAGGTAATGTCGTATATACCGCATCATTTGGTCTGCTGGGCGTATTCGGTGGCATCCTGGCTTTCCTTGGTGTAGTAATTCTACCAATCACTTCAGGTGATACTGCTTTCCGCTCAAGCCGTCTGATTCTGGCTGAATATTTTAATATGCCACAAAAAACCTTAACCAGTCGCCTAATGATGGCTGCACCTCTGTTTGTTCTCGGTGCCATTTTGACTCAGGTTGATTTCGGTATTATCTGGCGTTACTTCGGCTTTGCCAACCAAAGCACTGCAGTGGTGATGCTGTGGACGGCTAGTGCCTATCTACTGCGCCACAATAAATTCCATTGGATCAGTACCGTACCAGCACTGTTTATGACCACTGTATGTATCAGCTTTATTCTTAACAGCAGTACATTAGGCTTTGGTCTGCCAATTCAAATCTCCACAATTCTTGGCTTCCTCGGTGCCATTGCGGTATTTGCCTACGTGATTAAAGCAGCAAAAGGAACCAAAGGTGTGGATCTTTCAGATGTCGAAGATGCTCCACAAAGCAATACAGAAACGGCCTAATACCCCCTCACTGTTCGTTTCTCCATTCGGGCTCTGTTCAGAGCCCATTTTTTATTGTTGGTTTCTTAAGTTGAGCTTAAGTTTTGTCGATTAACTTAGTCATGAACTTAATTATTAACGACTGAGGAACAACACGATGCCTATAAAAAAACTACTTCTTACAAGCGCACTCATTGCTACTGCAACCACTTCAGCACAAGCATTTGCCGATCCGACCTGCACCCAACAAGATAAAAGCGAATGGATGGACTTCGATCAGGCAAAACAACAAGTTGTCGATATGGGCTACAAAATTAAAAAATTTAAAAAAACCAAAACAAACTGTTATGAACTTTATGGTTATGATAGCGAAGGTAAACGTGTTGAGATTTACTTCAACCCCATCAATCTGGATAAAGTAAAAGAGGAAATCGATGACTAAGGACTTTCAATGGGACTGGCTGGTAAAAATTATTCACTGGAGCGTAGCGATACTGTTTATTTCAAACTATGCGCTGAATGAGCCAGGGGATGATCCTCATGTTCTAATCGGCTATACCGTCATTGGTTTAGTTGTACTGCGCCTGGTATGGGGGCTGATCACAAGTTCACCAGCAAGATTAACTAAGATCAAACCATCGCCTAAAGCGGCGATTGAACACTTGAAAGAGGTCCTGGAAACCAAAAAGGATGATCATGTGGGTCATAATCCAGCCGGTTCTGTGATGGTCTGGTGTATGTGGCTAGGCTTACTTGCCACCGGCATATCAGGTTGGATGATGGAAACCGACGCATTCTGGGGAGAAGACTGGGTTCTTGAAATACATGAACTAGCAGCAAATGCGACATTCCTCTGCGTATGCATCCACATTTCAGCCGTGGTAATCATGAGTCATTTAACCGGAAATCGTTATATTCAGACCATGACATTTCTGAAGAAATAACCTCTTACCGCTCAATAACCAAGCCAGTCAAAATAGGACTGGCTTGGTTAATTTAACTCACTCTAAGGCCGCTTAATCAAGCTGCTTTATCTGCAACTCTTTCGGCACTTCAAAAAACATATTCTCTTCCCGGCCTAGAACTTCTTCAACCGAATTTGCGCCAAGCTGACGAATCCTATCCAATATTTGATTAACCAACTCCTCCGGTGCCGATGCTCCTGCGGTCACTCCGACCAGAGATTTATTTTCAAACCACTCAGCTTCAATACATTCCGGGCAATCCGTCAGATAACTTTCGGTTCCCAGTTTCTCCGCCAACTCTTTTAAGCGGGTGGAGTTGGAAGAATTCTGAGACCCCACAACAATCATCACGTCAACCTGCTCAGCCAAGAGCCGAACCGCATCCTGCCGGTTCTGCGTTGCGTAACAGATATCATCTTTCCGTGGCCCCTGAATCTGAGGAAAAACCCGGCGTAATTCATCGATCACATCCGAGGTTTCATCAACCGATAAAGTTGTCTGGCTAACGTAGTGCAGATTTCCCGGCTGTTTCACTTTTTCAACCAAGCCAACCACATCTTCCGGTTTTTCGACCAGATACATACCGCCTTTTTTACTGTCGTACTGCCCCATGGTTCCTTCAACTTCCGGATGCCCCGCATGGCCAATAAGCACCACTTCCATATGACGACGACTGGCTCGTGCGACTTCCATATGTACCTTGGTTACCAATGGGCAGGTCGCATCAAAGACGGTAAGGTCACGTTGTTTGGCTTCAGTGCGTACCTGCTGTGATACACCGTGAGCGGAAAAGATCACAATATTATCATCCGGCACTTCTGCAATTTCTTCCACGAAAATGGCACCGCGTTGCTTGAGTCCTTCAACAACAAAACGGTTATGTACCACTTCATGTCGTACATAGATAGGTGGCTGATACAACTCTAAAGCTCTTTCTACGATACTGATCGCACGATCAACACCGGCACAAAATCCACGAGGGTTTGCGAGTAATATTTTCATGTTATTGCTCATGACAGTTTTTTAATGACCAGGGATTTAGCCCCTTACAACTAGCGCTATTGTACAGATAAAATCTCAACATCAAAGATCACATCCTGGCCAGCCAGTGGATGATTAAAATCGACCGTGACTGACTCGCCTTCAATGGCGGTAATAATGCCGGGTATTTCCATACCATCCGGGCCACTGAACGCCATAATAGTACCAACTTCGACCTGTGCATCACCGACAAATTTAGCTTTATCCATATGGTGGATATTGTCCGGGTTAGGCTGGCCAAAGGCATCAGCAGCGCTCAATTCTATAGATTTCTTTTCACCCTCGTTTAAGCCGAACAGACACTGCTCAAAGTTCGGGCTCAGGCTGCCATCACCAATAACAAAGCGAGCAGGCTTGCCCATATTCAGGGTTGAATCGGCAATTGAACCATCTTTTAGCTTAATAGTGAAATGCAAGGTTACGGTGGAATTTTCGGCGATAGTCACAAATGTACTCCAAGGGCAATAGTATAAAAATGAAATGAATTCGATTCCGCAAACCGCTCAAGCCATCCATGGTTCGCTAGCAATTGGCATCCATGCCAATTGAAGTTTGCTCCATCGAACACATTCCATTTGTTTAGCAACTTTTCTATCTCTATATATGACAAAAAGCGCTGTCTGAATCAACAGACAGCGCTTGTGGGTATTAATATTAGTGAACTCGATTCACTCTTGTTTGTTGCTTGGTTTACTACGCAGACTATCCAGAATCAGCATTGCCGCCCCAACACATATAGCACTGTCAGCCAGATTAAAGGCAGCAAAGTGATAATCACCCCAGTAAAAATCCAGATAATCGACCACAAAGCCATGTACCAGTCGGTCAAACACGTTGCCAACTGCACCACCAATAATCATCGCGTAAGCACTGTTGTTCCACTTGTCCGAGGCAGGAAGTTTACGCATCCAATAAATCAATGCCAGTACAACAATGAAAGCAATCGCGGTAAATAACCAACGCTGCCAACCGCTCTGGCCACTTAAAAAGCTAAATGCCGCACCGTAATTATGTACATACAGCAAATTGAAAAATGGCAGAACCTCAATGCGGTGCTCCCAGCCATAATTCATATTAGCCATGATGGCGAATTTGATGCCAATATCAGCAACAAACACCAGAAGTGCCAGCCAAAGCCAACGCACTCCTGATTGTTTAAGGTCGATTGAATTCATACGAAATTAAGCGAACTGACGAACTTCGCCATCACCTTCAACGTTGGTCACGCAACGGCCACAGATATGCTCGTGTCCGGCAATAGTGCCAACATCTTCAGTATGGTGCCAGCAACGCTCACACTTGGCCGCTTCAGTTGCAGCCACTTCAACAAACAGACCTGCTTTGTCGGTTGCCTGCGCGGAAGCGTTCTTCTCGGCCAATGGTTTAACCCGAGCCTTTGAAGTCAGCAGAACAAAACGTAATTCATCATCAAGCTTGCTTAGCTTAGCGGCAATCGCATCATCAGCATACAAAGTTACTTCTGCCTGAAGCGAGCCACCAATGGTTTTTTCTGCACGAGCAACTTCCAATAGCTTGTTAACTGAATCACGAATATCCTGAATCTCTTCCCAGAACTCGTTGTTCATCGCTTCACTTTCTGGCAGAGCAAATAGCTCTTGGTACCATTCGCTAGTAAACACGAACTGGTCACGTTTTTCACCCGATGGCAATTGTGCTGGCATCTCATTCCAGATCTCATCAGCAGTAAATGACATGATCGGTGCCATCCAGCGAACTAATGCTTCGACAATGTAATAAAGTGCTGTCTGACAACTACGTTGTGCGTGTCCGCCACGTTTTGCGGTGTACTGGCGATCTTTAATAACATCCAGGTAGAACGAGCCCATTTCAACCGAGCAGAACTGCATCAGAGATTGAACAACAGTGTGCGTGTTGTACTGGTCGTAGGCTTTCACGATCTCTTGCTGTGTCGCTAATGCCTGACCAACAGCCCAACGATCCAGAGCAACCATCTCTTCAACCGGAACCATATCGGTTGCCGGATTAAAGCCATTCAGGTTCGCCAGGAAGAAACGTGCGGTATTACGGATACGACGGTAGGCATCGGCGCTGCGTTTCAAGATTTCATCCGATACAGCGACTTCACCAGTATAGTCGGTAGAAGCGACCCATAAACGAAGGATATCCGCACCCAGCTTATTGGTTACGTCTTTTGGCGATACTACGTTACCAATTGACTTAGACATCTTGCGACCCTGGCCATCAACCACGAAACCGTGTGTCAATACCTGGTTGTAAGGCGCCTTGCCCTTCATAGCAATAGATGAGATCAGCGAAGACTGGAACCAACCACGGTGCTGATCCGAACCTTCCAGATACATATCAGCCGAATGACCGTTAAACTCTTGACGATTATCGACAACGGCATAGTGAGTTACACCTGAATCGAACCACACATCGAGAGTATCCAGGACTTTTTCATATTTATCAGCATCTTCTGCACCAAGCAGAGCTTGTGGTTCAACATCCCACCATGCTTGAATCCCTTTCTCTTCAACCAATTTAGCCACTTGCTCAATCAGTTCCAGAGTGTTCGGGTGAAGTTCTGCGGTCTCTTTATGCACAAACAATGCAATTGGCACACCCCAGGTGCGCTGACGAGAGATACACCATTCAGGACGACCTTCGATCATACCTTCGATACGGCTTTGACCCCATTCCGGCATCCACTGTACGCTTTTGATAGATTCCAGTGCTTTTGCTCGTAAGCCAGCCTGATCCATAGAAACAAACCATTGTGGCGTTGCACGGAAAATGATCGGGCTCTTATGACGCCAACAGTGTGGGTAGCTGTGGGTATATTCGAAGTGATGCAGCAATGCACCTTTTTCTTTAAGCAGCTCAACCACATTCGCGTTGGCTTTAAATACATGCTGACCGGCAAAGATTTCTGTATCTGACAAATAGACACCGTTGGAACCCACCGGGTTAGCCACTTCCAGACCGTATTTCTGACCAACCACAAAGTCTTCCTGACCGTGGCCAGGTGCAGTGTGAACCACACCGGTACCTGAATCTGTGGTTACGTGATCACCCAGTACAGCAGGAACAGTAAAATCATAGAACGGGTGTTGGAACTGAAGCAGTTCAAGGTCAGCACCTTTGGCATAACCCAGCTCTTTATACGCTTCAATACCCGCACGCTTCACTACGTCCTGAGCGAGTTCAGTAGCAACGATAATACGCTCTGGATTCTCACCCTCAACCTGAAGTAATACATACTCCAGATCTTCGCGTAGACACACCGCACGGTTAGCCGGCAGTGTCCATGGCGTGGTAGTCCAGATAACGATAGAAACATCACCTTCGCCCTGTTCCCCTTCAAATGAGAACTTGGACAGCAGGCCAGCAACGTCTGCCGCTTTAAAACGAACATCAATGGATGGTGACGCTTTATCTTTATATTCAACTTCCGCTTCCGCCAGTGCTGAACCACAGTCAGTACACCAGTGAACCGGTTTAAAACCTTTTAACAGGTGGCCGTTGTCGGCAATTTTACCCAATGCACGGATGATATTGGCTTCAGTAGCAAAATCCATGGTGCGATAAGGCTTATCCCACTCACCTAAAATACCCAGGCGTTTGAAGCTCTCGCGCTGACCGTCAACCTGGCTCTGCGCATATTCACGGCATTTTTCACGGAACTCGGCAGCGGTCACTTTCTGACCAGGCTTACCTACCTTCTTTTCTACCATCAGTTCGATTGGCAGACCGTGGCAGTCCCAACCTGGAACATAAGGTGAGTCAAAACCAGCTAAAGTTTTTGATTTGATAATAATGTCTTTAAGAATCTTGTTCAGCGCGTGACCAATATGAATGTCACCGTTTGCGTATGGAGGACCATCATGCAAAATAAAAGACTTTTTGCCTTTTTTTGCAGCACGGATTGCACCGTACAAATCTTGGTCATACCAACGTTTAAGCATATCTGGTTCGCGTTGCGCCAGATTGCCGCGCATGGGAAACCCTGTTTCCGGTAGGTTCAGGGTATCTTTATACTCACTCATTGATTCTTAATTCCGTTCATGTGGGCGGAGTTAGACATTATTACGCTGACGCAGCCACACCCTTGCTGCCTCAGCGTCTGATTCGATTTGTTGTTTTAAAGCGTCGAATGATTCGAATTTTCGTTCATCTCGCAGCTTGTGCAGCAGTGACACTTCAAGCTGTTTTCCATACAAATTGCCGTTAAATCCGAACAAATGTACTTCTAACTGCTGGCGAACACCATTCACTGTCGGCCTCTGACCTATATTAGCCACTCCGCCAACAGGCGTATTTCCTAATCCTATCGCCTCAACAACATAAACACCGGACACCGGCGAAACACAACGTTTCAGCGGGATATTAGCGGTCGGAAAACCTATTGTTCTGCCCAGTTTTCTCCCATGAGAAACGCGCCCTGCGATACTATAATCACGCCCCAACATCTGTTGAGCTAAGGCTAAATCATCACTGGCTAATGCTACCCGAATTGCCGTGCTACTTACTCTTGATGACTCAAGACAAAAACTGTGAGTATTGACCACTGCAAAACCAAGTTCCTGTCCTGCTTGCTGCAACATAGCAAAATCACCGATCCGGCCACGGCCAAAACAGAAGTCATCACCAATCACCAGAAACTTAACACCCAATCGGTCGACCAACAAGTCTCGGATAAAGACATCGGCTTCGATATTGGCAAATTGATGATTAAAATTGACACACAACAAACGATCGATGTGCAATTTACTCAACTGAACGAACTTGTCGCGCAATCGGGTCAAGCGTGCCGGAGACTTCTCTTTGGCAAAAAGCTCCATTGGCTGAGGTTCAAAAGTCATCACAACCGACGGTAAACCGAGCTGCTTAGCCTGTGCCGAGACCTGCTCAAGAACCTTTTGATGACCTAAGTGTACGCCGTCAAAATTACCTATCGTCAGCACACAACCTTTATGCTGGGGCCGAATATTGTGAATACCGCGAATTAATTCCATCAACTACGCTTGCAACCTGCTGTTCTATTTCTCAAAAGGTGAAACCGACGGATTATATACTAATCACGATCACTCTGTCTTTAGATGTTTTGGTCGAATGCCTAAAACAAACAAGGAGAGCAAATAAGAAACGCCACCAACGGCAAGTAATATCGAAAGGTTACCGGTACGCAGCATCTGCCCCCATTCAGCCCAGACAGAGATATCTTGCAAAAGGTAGAGTAAAGCGGCCACCATCATTCCCGCAGCAGCAAAGATACGTGCAATAAACAGCACCGACTCGCGATTGATTCGGTACACACCATCTCGATGCAATCCCCGATAGAGCAACGCCATATTAATAAAGGCGGATAATGAGGTTGCCATTGCTAAACCGATATAACCGTAGAACCAGGCAAAAATTGCGTTAAACACCATATTAGACACCATAGCAATAATGCCGTACTTCACCGGAGTTTTAGTGTCCTGGCGCGAGTAATAGCCCGGAGCGAGTACCTTGATTAACATAAAGTTAATCAGACCAGCTCCATAAGCGAGTAACGAAAGTGACGACTGCTCTACATCGGCCAGGCCAAATTCGCCGCGCATAAACAACACCATAATCATCGGTTTGGCTAAGACCATTAAGCCGAACATTGCAGGAATGCCCAGCAGGCACACCATACGCACGCCCCAATCCATCGTGTGAGAGAAAGCATCACTTTCAGCGTCAACATGCTTGCGCGATAACGCCGGCAGAATCACAGTAGCAATCGCAATACCAAAGATTCCCAGAGGAAATTCCAATAAACGGTCAGAATAATAGAGCCAACTAATCGAACCAGTTTGCAGAAAACTGGCAATAAAAGTATCAAACAACAAGTTGATTTGACTGACCGACACACCAAACAGTGCCGGAATCATCAGGGTGCGGATCTTAACAATACCCGGATCACGCCATCCCCACTTAGGTTTAACCAAAACACCCTGTTTATACAAAAATGGCAGTTGAAACAGAAATTGCACCAGACCACCGAGAAAAACGCCTAGTGCCAGGCCAATTTCTGGCTGGGCCAATTGCGGAGAAATGAACCAGGCACAGCCGATAATCATTACATTGAGAAAAACCGGCGTAAAGGAAGAAACTGCAAACTGCCCCATGGTGTTGAGGATTGCGCCCGACAGGGCAACAAAAGTAATAAACCAGAGATAAGGGAAAGTGATTTTCAGCAGCAGGCTGGCTAGTTCAAATTTTTCAGCGCCCGGCCCGCCATTCAGCCAGTCCATAAACCAACCGGCACCAAATAAAGCCGTGACCACACCAGAAAACAGCACGCCAAGCAGAGTCACTACCGTAACAATCCCCCCCAACGTCCCTGAGGCTTTAGCGATCAAATCACGGGTCTTATCCATATCATCCTGGGCATGATACTCAGTCAGTACCGGCACAAAAGCCTGTGAAAATGCGCCTTCAGCAAACAGACGACGCAAAAAATTGGGGATTTTATTGGCAAAGAAAAACACATCTGCACTAGTCCCGGCTCCCATTAAATTGGCCACGACAATATCCCGAACCAAACCTAAAACACGCGAAACCAGCGTCATAGCACTGACAATCATGCCTGACTTTAAAAGTCGTTTACTCACCTGCACCTCAAATTAAAGCATCTCGCTACTACTTTGTAACGCGCCCGGCCGCTAAGATAATAAATATCTAAGAGCAGGAGCAGATAAGTATTAGCTTTCAAAAAAAAATACTGTTAGAATCCCTGCCATCTTAACCGCGAAGCGCTTTCTATACCAAAAGTTTGTTTGGTATAGCCGGAACTTTGCACAAATCATTTGACATTCGGGCACATATCAGGCATATTCCATGCCCTTAAAATGTAACCGAACTAAGTTTTTGGGAGTTAGACCCTTGGCAAATAGTAAATCTGCTAAGAAGCGCGCAATCCAAGCTGAGAAACGTCGTCAGCACAACGCTAGCCGTCGTTCAATGATGCGTACTTACATGAAGAAAACTGTTGCTGCTATTGAAGCTGGCGACAAAGAAGCTGCAACTGCTGCATTCGCAGCTGTTACTCCGATTCTAGACCGTATGGCAACTAAAGGTCTTGTTCATAAGAACAAAACTGCACGTCATAAGGCTCGCTTCGCTGCGGCAATCAAAGCTCTTTAATTTTTGCTTTGATTTGTACAACAGTACAAAAAATAAAAACCGGCCAAGGCCGGTTTTTTTATATCTTAATTCTACTGAAGTACAATATTTAACATTCCGAACTACAGTAAAGACGATGTAGCAAATCGATCATAGCTTTCACTTCATCACTTTTTAGTGAGTAATAGACAGTCTGAGCTTCTTTACGGGTTGATACTAAATTATCACGACGCAACCAGGCCAAGTGCTGAGAAAGTGCTGATTGGCTCAATTCCAGCTTGGCACACAATTCACCAACAGAAAGCTCATTACCTAATAGAATACACAAAATCTGTAAGCGACGTTCGTTTGCCATCGCTTTCAATAATACAACAGCATTTGCTGAATTTTTTTCCATCTCATGAAGATTCATAAAATGTTTCCTCGAAAAGGTTCGGGTTTACCGTCATCCACGGTAAAAATGAACAACACACTCTTATAAGTTAAGAGTATATACTGATTATTATTAGTGCCAATAATACCCACTCAAAACGAAAGGGTATATCACTGTAACTGTTTAGCATAACTAAAAGCTAAAATATGTGCCAGATTATTAAAATGGCATAAGGCAACTAGTCGTATATTTGTTACGCTTAGTGAATCAACTCACACAAATAGCTGGGTAAAATCAGCTTCGCAAATCCGTTGCACGGAAGGATGTTGAATCATTCGCTCAGCAAAAATTACATAATACTCCTCTTTTAATGCTTCGATCGTCGCAACAAAGGTCATCGACTGATCTTCCTTCACTTCATTACGATAAAGGTTCGGAGCCAGAAACAAGGCGTCTTTATGATAACGGGCAAATGCCTGCATCAAAGCAACATCATCAAATTCACCTAAGATATCCGGTGTTATCCCTTGCTGATCAAACCAACGCTGTACATTACGCCCCATTGCTGTTCGGCTACCTGGCACCAACAGTTTGCTCATTTCAAGCAGTGTACAGAGGTCTCCCGTTGTATCAAACTGCCCAAAAGTGAAGAAACTCATCTGGCTTTCACCCAGTTTGCTGCTGAATAGCCCAGGACTCTGAGCCGAGTCTACCGGGCAGTCGGAAATGATCATATCTAACTTATGCTGAGAGAGTTGCTCCAGAAGCAATTCATGCGTCGATTCAAAACAGCGTAAGTGGATTTTTTCATCCTCAGGAATGGTATGCAGCAGAATCTTACTGACTAGACGTTTGGATAATGCATCGGCAACGCCGACATCAAACAACAGGTTGGAACGCTGACTGTAATTAACGATATCAAGCATTTCATAGCTCAGGCCAAACATACGATCAGCATATTTATACACTAGCTGCCCGAGCTCGCTCGGCTCGATGTTTCTTCCATTACGCCGGGTTAGCTTGCCTCCCATCCGCTCTTCAAACGCTTTTATCTGCCCGGTCACCGTTTGGGGGGTTAAAAACAAAGCGTCAGCTGCTTTGGTGACCGATCCCTGTTTACACACCATCCAGAAATAATAGAGATGGTTATAGTTTAAATGCGACATAGCCGTTTACCAAAAGGTTAGATGACAATAAACATATCGAAATTTCCGATAAAAATAACACAATTAGTCATTATTAACGAAATTAAATATGACATTATGACAATGAAAAATTCAGAATTTAGCAAAAACGTGAATCAAGCACACTTCTTAACCACCTACAAAAATAAAAATAAAAACTATAAATTTCAAATAATTAATAAAAAATAAATTCTAAGTTAACACAGAAATCCTCCTTCCTATTTGCCATATAGTCAATTGACATCTAACTGTAATATTAATGAAACATTACCATTCTATTATCCGCGCTGATTCAATGATCGGTCATAAAACGGCCATGGAGAAATAACAATGAACCAAGCAACCACAACTGTACAGCCGGTATCAACTACAACACACTGGCTTCGCTGGGCTAACTTGGCATTCATGCTTTATCTGCTGCTGCTTGCAGTAGGTATGGTAGGTAGCGGTTTTAAATGGGCAACTGGCGATCAGGCTAAGGTGCTGTTTGAATTTGCTTCTCACCCCATCGCCGGACTGATGATCGGCTTAATCGCAACAGCTCTTATCCAATCTTCCAGCACGGTGACTTCGATTATTGTAGGCCTGGTTGCTGGCGGATTACCGGTCGAAATGGCTATTCCAATGGTAATGGGGGCAAATATTGGCACCACCGTAACCAATACTCTAGTCAGCCTCGGCCATGTTCGCTGTAACATAGAATTTCGTCGCGCTTTTGCCAGCGCTACCATCCATGACTTTTTTAACCTATTAGCCGTTGCTATCTTCCTACCCTTGGAACTGACATTTGGTATTCTGGAAAAAGTTTCCCACTGGCTAGTTTCACCACTGATGGCAACCGGTGATATGAGCCTGAAAGGTTTCGATTTTATCAAACCAATTACCAAGCCAATTATTTCAACCCTTAAGGGGCCGCTATCTACCTTTGGTGATACTGCTGGCGGCGTAATGCTAATCCTGCTAGGTATCGTGACCATTTTTATCGCAATTACCTTTATGGGCAAGCTGATGAAAAGTTTAATGGTTGGCCGCGCAAAAGAGATGCTGAAGAACGCAATTGGTCGCGGTCCTCTACATGGTATTGCCTCTGGCACTGTGGTGACGGTACTGGTTCAATCATCTTCAACCACAACCAGTCTGATGGTTCCGCTAGTCGGCTCTGGTGTACTGAAAGTTCGCGAAGTGTATCCGTTTACTTTAGGTGCGAACATTGGTACCTGCATTACAGCACTACTGGCCGCTACTGCGGTATCGGGTGAGTTTGCTGTGTTTGCTCTACAGATTGCATTAGTTCACTTGTCATTCAATATACTGGCTACACTATTAATTTACGGAGTTCCTTTCCTACGCGAATTACCATTGAAAGGTGCAGATGCTCTGGCAGAACTGGCGATTAAAAACAAAGCCGTTGTGGCAGCTTATCTGGCCTCAGTATTTATTCTGCTTCCGGGAGCTATTCTGGCTATCACAATGTAACCAGAAATACAGCAGTTATAAAAACGCCGGGCTGAAAAGTCCGGCGTTTTTTGTTTTGATCAAGTAGAAAACTAAACAGAAAACGGATAACGAATTGCCTCGTGGCACTGGTATCCTTCAACCTCAAAGTCATCCATCGTTACCCAGGTTTCTAGGTCTTGCAAAGATTTAATCTCTGGATTGATTTTAAAGATTGGAGCAGCCAGTGGCTCACGTTTCAGTTGGACATCACGCATCAGTTCTAACTGATCCTCGTAGATGTGCGCGTTAACAATTTTATGATACGCCTTGCCCGGTTTCTTGCCGGTAATCTGTGCCATTATTGCCAAAAATGCATACACCTGAACCATGTTAAAGTTAAGGCCCAGCGGGACATCGCAGGAGCGTTGCGTACTATTGAGATATAGCGTATCGCCCAGGAGAGAGAAATGGTGACTGTACATACACGGGCGCAGACAGCCCATATGAAATTCACCCGGGTTGTAGAAATTTAATATCTCACCACGGTCATCCACACTGCGAGTCAAATCATCAATAATCTTACGCAACTGATCAATATGACCACCATCCGGTTTCGCCCAGGAGCGACCCTGAACGCCGTAAACCCGGCCCATGTCATCTTCACCTTTACGATAAGGATTATTTAGCCAGACTTCATTCTCGTTGGCATTAGCATCCCAGGTTTTCGTGCCTAGTGCACGAAAATCAGCCGCATTATCATAACCCCGGATATAACCCAGTAGCTCAGCCACAGCGGCTTTCCAGAAACTCTTACGCGTAGTAACCAACGGGAACTGCTGATTAGCCACATCATAAGTTAAATCGGCATTGATCACGGTCAGACAACGTTTTCCGGTGCGTTCATTGGCAATCCATACACCTTCATCAACGATACGTTGGCTTAATTCTAAATACTGCTTCACAATCAATCCTTATACATTTAACTATTGAACAGGGTGGCCTGGGCGCTTATAAGCCCAAATCAGCAATAAAATACCCGGGATGATCATCGGTAAAGAAAGAATCTGCCCCATGGAAATAATATCGGCAAATAATCCCAACTGCACATCAGGTTCACGGAAGTATTCGATAATAAAGCGAAAACTTCCATAACCGACTAGAAACAGCCCCGATACTGAACCTAATGGTCGTGGCTTACGAATAAACCAGTTTAGAATGAAGAATAATACCACGCCTTCTAACACAAACTCATACAGCTGAGATGGATGACGTGGCACATTACCAGCGCCAGGGAAGATCATTGCCCAAGGCACATCGGTCACGCGCCCCCATAATTCACCGTTCATAAAATTACCCAGACGGCCTAACCCTAAACCAAACGGTACCAGAGGGGCGATAAAATCAGCCACGGCAAAAAAGCGGCGCTGATTTTTCCGTGCATACCATAGCATCGCACTGATCACTCCGATAAGACCGCCATGGAATGACATCCCGCCAGTCCAGACTTTAAACAGATAAAGCGGATCCTGCATAAAATAGTCGAAATTATAAAAGATAACATAGCCGACCCGGCCTCCAACCACCACACCGACAAAACCGGCAAACAGCAGATCGGATACTTGCTCTTTACTCCACAAATTGTTGGTCTGTGCCGCTCTGCGATTCGCCAGCCAGTTAGCAAACAGAAAACCGAACAGATACATTAATCCATACCAGCGGATATCAAGCGGACCAATTGATATAGCCACTGGGTCAATGGTTGGAAACTGTAAATAATTTTGCGACATAACTTTGCTACTTACTCTTAGAATAATTCGGATGGCTAACGCATTAGCATATTGACCGCGACAAACATCAAAAACAGCGAAAATATTTTTTTCAGCTTAGCAGTCGGTAATTCTGAGGCCCAGCGGGCGCCTAGCCGAGTGGTAAAAATCGATGTTGATGAAACAAATAATAGTGCCGGCAGATAAACGTAGCCGAGACTGTATTGTGGTAGCGACTGGATCTGCGAACCGTGCCAGATAAAGCCAAGCATACCAGAAACTGCAATCATAAACCCACAGGCAGAAGAGGAACCCACCGCTCGACGCATGGTTACGCCATAACGATTAAGATAAGGAACTGTTAGTGCTCCGCCACCAATCCCTGCTAGGCTGGCAATAGCACCGATAAATGTTCCGCTACTAATGGTAAATAGCGGACCAGGCATCGGTCTGGCACTTTTTACCTTAATTGATAAAAACATTTGTAGTGCAAGCAAAGAAACGATCACGCCAAACACTTTAGGCAAATATTGATTGGGAATCAGCTCCACCAGGGTTGAGCCGAGAAAGCCTCCGGCTATTACTCCAGGAATTAACCACTTCACCGCAAACATATCCACATTCCCCAGGCGAAAGTGGCTAAAAGCGGAAGAACCTGAAGTTAGGATAATTGTCGCCAGAGAAGTACCGATAGCAAAAGGCATCGCCTGCTGTTCACTAATTCCCACCATGGGAAAGAGCATAAGCAAAGAAGGAACGACGATCAGTCCACCACCAATACCAAGCAAACCTGCCGCAACCCCAACGAATGCGCCTAAGGCAAGCAGTAGGGCGATGAACTCTATTGTCATGAAATAAACCTGTTAGACCTTATTTTTTGCCAGGGCGAATAAAACCGGCAAATCCATTCTGCTCTAAATAATCACGCATCATAGTATAAATCTGATGACCATAAGGCTGTATCAGAGCTTTGTCAGCAAGTTGCTGCAGGGTAGCCAAATCGGTATGGCGAATCAAATATTTAACTTTAGCGACGTTAGAAGTGTTCATGCTCAACTCGCGGTAGCCCATTCCAATCAGTAACAGGGCACCGATAGGATCACCAGCCAGTTCACCACAGACACACAACTCAATATCATGCTGATTACATGTGTCATAAATATGTTTTAACGCCAATAGCACCGAAGGATGTAACGATTCGTACATATCGGCAACGCGGGCGTTGTTGCGATCAACCGCCAGAAGGTATTGAGTTAAGTCATTTGTCCCGACAGAAACAAAATCAATTTTATCGCTGATCAAAGGCAACAGATAAAGCATAGACGGCACTTCAATCATGATGCCGATTTTCGGCCGGGCAAGTGAAGCATCCAGTTGCGATACTTCTTCGTAAGCCTGATTGACTAACGCCAGTGCATCATCCAATTCCTTAGCGCCAGAAACCATGGGTAACAGAATACTTAAGTTATCTGACTGCAGACTGGCACGCATCATCGCACGCAGCTGAATAAGGAAGATATCCGGATGATCAAGGGTAAACCGCACCCCTCGCCAGCCAAGAAACGGGTTATCCTCAACAATTGGCAGATAAGGCAACGGCTTATCGCCACCAATATCAAGGGTACGCATCACCACCCGCTTATGTGGATAACTTTTTAGCACACTACGATAAAGCTGTGTCTGTTCCTCTTCTGAAGGAAAACGATGACTGAGCAAAAACGAGATTTCGGTACGGTACAGGCCCACACCATCAACACCACGGTTAACGGCTGGATTACTGTCGGTACTTAACCCCGCATTAAGTAACACTTGAACCGACTGTCCATCCTGAGTCACTGCCGGCAACGCCAGCTCTTGATGGACCATCGCTGAGAGTTCACCCTCTTCTACCGCCAGCTCGTGATACTCTGCCAGTAATTGCCTGTCGGGGTCGATATAAATTAATCCGGCATAACCGTCGACAATACCGTATTTGCCACTGATATTGTCTAGATTGAGCGTTGCGCCCATCACCGCTGGAATCCCCAGTGCGCGGGATAAAATCGCCGCGTGCGAGTTAGCAGCACCTTCAACGGAAACCACAGCGAGCAATTTATCTTTCGGAATGCTGGCCAGGATCGACGCCGTCAGCTCCTGAACCACCAGAATAATCGGCTGATCAATATTCTGAATTTCATTCTCACTATTATAAAGGAAGAACAGCACCCGCTGACCCAGTTCTCTGATATCCTGAGCCCGTTCTCGAATGTAGGGATCCGACATACTGGCAAAGCGCGCCGAATAGGTTTCAATAACCTGGCGCAATGCCCAGTCAGCCCGGTCTCCGGTCTGGATTTGAGCTTTAAGATCCTTTCTCAGCATCGGATCATTAAGCAAGTGGGTGAACAGATCGAAAATGGCTAAGGCGTCTTTATTAATATCGCTGGCTAATTTTTTGCGTAACCGGCGAAAATCTTCCAGAGCCTTATCCACAGCAACAATCAACCAGTCATATTCTTTATCAGAATTTAAACTGGAAGCGGGAGAAACATCGTCTAACTGAGGTTGCGAGCTGTCACTCCAGAACTGACCAATAGCCACACCAGACGAAGCCCCTACGCCAGTTATGGCATGTTGTTTTTTGGAGAGTAACCATAAACCCTGTGTCTGGGCATGAGCAACCAACACCGCCAACTGAGCGGCCAGTGTCACCAGAAATGACTCTTCTACTTCACTAAACTGGCGTGGAGAACGCTGCTGCACGACCAGAACACCCAACACCTGCTTACGGTAGATAATCGGTGTTCCGAGGAAACTGTGGTAAACCTCTTCACCTAACTGCTTGAAATATTTAAAATCAGGATGTTTTGATGCTTCTGCGATGTTGATTGGCTCAGCCGAACGTTTCACTCTTCCGACCAGGCCTTCATCAAATCCGATATGAATTTTGTTGCCTTTAAATTTCAGGCCTTGAGTTGCCATTAACTCAAGGCGAGCTTTATCTTCATTCGCTAAGTAAACCGTGCAGCACTCCGTCTCCATTGCATGACAAGTCTGCTTTACAAGCAATTCCAGTGCCTGATGAACATTTTCTACTTTAGAAACCTGCTCAACGATTTCCCTTAGCTGAGAAAGCATGTTTATCCTCTTCGAAATTTGCGTTTATGTCTGGGAGCAGGAGCTTTGAGTTCCTTGAAGGGCATCGCAATTGATGCAAATTCTTTCATCGCCCGACGATACACATCTCGCTTAAATGAAACGACCTGCCTAACCGGGTACCAATAACTTACCCAGCGCCAACCATCAAATTCAGGGGTCTTTCCACGCTGCATGTTAATTTTAGACTCACTTGCCTCTAAACGCAGAAGAAACCATTTCTGTTTTTGTCCAATACAGACGGGTTGTGAATCCCAGCGAACCAGACGTTTGGGAAGTTTATACTTCAGCCAATGACGACTCGTCGCTAAGATCTTTACATCCTTTTGAGTTAATCCAACTTCTTCATACAACTCTCGAAACATGGCCTGCTCAGGTGTTTCACCTTCATCGATGCCACCCTGAGGAAATTGCCAAGAGTGTTGTCCGTATCGTTTCGCCCAGAATACCTGACCATGGTGGTTGCAAATCACTATACCGACATTAAGTCGGTAACCATCGCCATCGATCACTGGCAAACCTCTAATAAAATTTAAGTTGTCCTGATTTTTCCACATATCCCCAATCGGAGCAAATTTACCTGATAGCGCAAAGTAAAATTTATGCGCTGAAACCAAAATTTGACCATTTCGTTCAATATTCGAACTTATCAACACAGAAGCGCTAAACTTAGCGGCTTTATTCACGATTTCTGTGTATAAGTTTGTGAAGAAACCCACAAACCACTGGGGGATGGTGGAAATATGTATAGGACAATTGTACTGAATTTCTTAGAGAAATGCATTTTAATCATTAATAATCAACTAATTATTATTAACCAAACCTCATCAACCCAAACAAAAGATCCTTTAGGATCTTTTTTGTACTTAAACTGCCTAAAGATCAACCAACCCTAAGATTATCCACATCAGATCATCATCCAGGCAAAAAAGTCGCATTAATTATGTACAAAACTGAGCTAAATACCCCTGTATATCGATCCAATAGTGTGATTGAACGCAAATTACAGACAAAATCTGTGGATAAGTTGTCAAAAACCATCGCTATAAAAGATCTAAAGATCATAGCTCTCTCGTGATTAACTAGTAACTCCAAAGCCCGTATTTTAAATTTTCCAATAAACGTTATACACTTGCGGAAGTTTTCTGCCAATTTGATCATTTATGAAGCCTGAACCCACCTCAGAACACGAACTACTCGAACGCGCTAAACAAATCGCCGGGCTGAGCTTTGCTGAACTGGCCGCAGAAGCGAACATCCCGGTTCCCAATGATCTTACCCGGGATAAAGGATGGGTCGGCCAACTATTGGAATGGCATTTAGGAGCAATGGCAGGTAGCCGGCCTCAACAGGATTTTGAAAAGCTCGGCATTGAGCTGAAAAGCATTCCGATCGGTTATAACGGCAGACCGCTGGAAACAACCTTTGTCTGTGTCGCCCCTCTGGTTGGAGTACACGGGCTAACCTGGGAAACCAGCCATGTACGAAATAAACTATCGCGCGTACTCTGGATCCCGGTGGAAGGCGAACGTGAGATCCCACTGCAGCAACGCCGCGTCGGCTCTCCGCTGATCTGGTCGCCTAGCGCTGAAGAAGAAGCCATGCTAAAAGCGGACTGGGAAGAATTGATGGAATTTATTACTCTCGGCCAATTCGATAAAATCACCGCCCGTCATGGTGAAGTACTTCAACTTCGACCAAAAGCGGCCCATGGCAAAGTAAAGACGGAAGCCTATAGTGCGACAGGAAAGCCGATCAAAACCCTTCCCAGAGGCTTCTACCTGAGAACCCAGTTTACTGACTATATTCTTAAAAATTATTTTGCCAGCTAAATCTGTTAACCACAGATAACTTAACAGATTTTCCTTAACGCTTCCCATTAAACGCCGATTTAGCATATATTGGTGAAACAAAGAGTATAAGCCAATAACAAGGAAGCGATATGCAATATACCAAGCTCCCCCACTCTACATTAGAAGTCAGTAAAATTTGTTTGGGCACCATGACCTTTGGTGAACAGAATAGTCAGTCTGACGCCTCCAGCCAGCTTGATTATGCGCTGGAACGCGGGATTAACTTTATCGATACCGCAGAAATGTATCCCGTCCCGCCTAATGGTAAGACTCAGGGACTGACCGAACAATACATCGGCAACTGGCTGGAAAAATCAGGCAAGCGAGAAAAAATAGTTCTGGCAACTAAAGTTGCCGGCCCAAGCCGGGTCAATCATATCCGCCCACATATGGCACTCGATCACCGTAATATTCATCAGGCCATTGATGACAGTCTGGCTCGACTGAAAACTGATTATATTGATCTTTACCAGCTCCACTGGCCACAGCGTCAGGCGAATTATTTTGGCAAGCTCAATTATGAAGAAGCGGATAGCCACGATGATATTCCACTAATAGAGACATTAGAGGCGATGAGCGATCTGGTAAAAGCTGGCAAAGTCCGCTATATCGGCGTTTCTAATGAAACCCCCTGGGGTCTGATGACTTATTTACGCCTGGCGGAAAAACACGACTTACCACGTATGGTTACCATTCAGAACCCTTACAGCCTGCTCAACCGCAGTTTTGAAGTTGGTCTGTCGGAAATCAGCCATTTTGAAGGGGTTCAGTTGCTGGCATACTCTCCACTGGCATTTGGCGCCTTGAGCGGTAAATACCTTAACGGTGCCAGACCAGACGGAGCAAGATGCAGTTTGTTTGATCGTTTCCAGCGCTACTTTACCCCACAAGGGCTCAAAGCCACGGAAGCCTACGTTAAACTGGCTCAGGATGCCGGACTGGATCCGGCACAAATGGCACTGGCCTTTGTTAACCAGCGTCCGTTTGTCGGTGCCAATATTATTGGTGCGACCACAATGGAGCAGCTAAAAAGCAATATTGATAGCATCGACATCACGCTTTCTGCTGATGTTCTGGCAAAAATTGATGAGATAGCGAATACCTACTCGAATCCTTGCCCATAAAGCCAGAGATAAAAACAACAATGCCGTAGCTATTAAGTCGCTACGGCATTGAATTTACTAACAATAAGCTCAGCGCCTACCAATCAGATAACATCATCAGTTAACAGACCATGTTTGTTCAGTAAGCGGTACATGGTTGCACGTGAGATATCCAATTCTTTAGCAGCCAGCGACACCTGACCACCATTCGATTCCAATACCTGCACCAATGCATCTTTTTCCGAACGCTCACGAATGCATTTCAGGCTCATTTTACCTTCGGTACGTTTCGGTAAATCTAGGCTTTCCGCCGTTAACATTACGCTATCAGACATCAGTACCATACGCTTAATCTGGTTGATCAGTTCACGTACGTTACCCGGCCAATGGTAGCGAGATAACTCTTTCAGTGCATCATCAGTCAAGCCACGAGCCTGAGCATTATACTCTTTAGAAAATTGCTGCAGATAGTGACGAGCCAGTAAAGAAATATCAGTTAAACGCTCCTTCAGGCTTGGAACGTTAATACGTAATACATTAATATAATGGTAAAGTTCATCATTAAAGTCACCATCAATCAGAGCCTTCTCCAAATCAGTGGAGTTGGCCGCAAGTAATCTGACATTAACTTTTTTAAAGCCGTTGGCCGTTTCAACAGTCCCTTCCTGGAAGAAACGCAATAAGTTTAGCTGTTGCTCTGGAGTAATGGACAAAATGTCATTGAGCAGAATCGTACCACCATCAGCCTGCTCAAGCAGAGAACTAAACTCGTCGTCATCATCGTGACCGATACCAAACAGTTCTTTCTCAAAACGGCGTTCCGACATAGCACGACAGTTAACCGAAATAAACGGACGCTGAGCACGACCGGAAGTGGCGTGAATCGCTTTAGCCACCATCTCTTTGCCGGAGCCATTTTCACCATGGATCAGAATACTAACGTCGGTAGGACCGATCCGCTTGATCTGATCGCGCAGACGTTTGATCGGCACCGAATCGCCAATTAATCCCATATCGCCGGAAGCGCCATAGTGCGGCCAGACTTTCTTCTCCAGCTTTAACATGCCCAACTGGTGACCGATAGTACTAAGTAACTGTGCATCTGGAATCGGGGCGGTAAAGAAATCGATGCAGAAGTTAACGATAAACTGGCAGATCGTGTCTGAACTTAGTTGAGACTCGCGAATAAATGCAATCCAGCGCACCTGGCGATGAGAACTCACCAGAGTCGCAATACCATTTAAACTGAACTCATCTTCACTTAGATCGACAATACCGATACAAGGACCGGTCGATGAAAATAGCGCATCTGCTTTACGTAAATCTGCAACCTGCGAACAACGCCAGCCAACCTGTTCCAATACAGACAACCATGGCTCATAGGTACCGCCAACCACCACCAATGATCCAGGAACAGAGTCCATTCGGAATTGATTACTCATGAACTTTCCTTACAACAAACCGTATATTATTTTATTTAGTAAATTAACTATTTATTAAGGTGTAACAATACCGTTTGTTTAGCAAAATTTCTGTCTCATTTTTGAGAGTCAATTAACAATTGAGCATAATAGTAAGGATATTAATAGAGTAATTATTCTAACAAATTAAAAAACCACCAAATGGTCAACTATTTGTTGATAATAGATATTATTACGCACATGGCAAATAAAAATAAATAAAAAAGCTTCTCCACCATAATGAAGAAGCTTTAACTATTTAGAAGCAATAGAAGAAATAAGTCAGACTTATTTTACTTGTGGTCTCATTGCCGGGAACAAGATCACATCACGAATGGTATGTGAATTACTGAACAGCATAGACAAACGATCGATACCGATACCCTGACCTGCTGTTGGCGGCAAACCATGCTCCAGAGCGACAATGTAGTCCGCATCATAGAACATTGCTTCATCATCGCCCGACTCTTTTGCTTCAACCTGAGACTTAAAGCGCGCATCCTGATCTTCCGCATCATTCAATTCTGAGAAACCATTACCTACTTCACGGCCACCGATAAAGAATTCGAAGCGGTCAGTGATAAACGGGTTTTCATCATTTCGACGCGCCAGAGGAGAAATATCCGCCGGATAGCCAGTAATAAAGGTCGGCTGCATCAGTTTAGGCTCAGAGGTTTCACCAAAGATCTCTTCCAACAGTTGACCACAAGTCCAGAAACTTTCCACATCAATATGCAGGGATTTTGCGATCGTAACCATATGCTCACGATCCTGTACCTTAGCATAATCCAATGCCTGAATATCCGCATGATCTGGATTATAATACTTGATCGCTTCCAGCATACTCATACGTGGATAAGTACCACCGAACTCAACCGTTTCATCACCATATGGCATAGAAGTCGAACCCAATACTTCCATCGCGACGGTGCTTAGCATCTCTTCAGTCAGATCCATCAGATCGCGATAATCTGCATACGCCATATAGAATTCCATCATGGTGAATTCTGGGTTATGACGTGGAGACAAACCTTCGTTACGGAAGTTACGGTTAACTTCAAATACGCGGTCAAAACCACCTACTACCAAGCGCTTCAGGTATAACTCAGGAGCAATACGCAGATACATATCAATATCCAACGCATTATGGTGAGTCACAAACGGACGAGCTGCCGCACCACCTGGGATGGTTTGCATCATTGGGGTTTCTACTTCAAGGAAACCTTTTTTGGTCATAAAGTTACGGATTGCCGCAACCAGTTTTGAACGGATAATAAACGCAGTACGTGAGTCTTCATTCACAATCAGATCCACATAGCGTTGACGATAACGCTGCTCCTGGTCAGTTAAACCGTGGAATTTTTCTGGCAGAGGACGTAGCGCTTTAGTCAGCAGTTCGTACTCTTCCATATTGACATAAAGATCGCCTTTACCCGATTTGTGCAGCGCACCTTTAACACCGATGATGTCACCGATATCAAGGCCCTGATATTTCTCTTTAAGAACTTTTTGTACATCTTTAGCGGCATAAGCCTGAATACGACCAGACGTTTCCTGAATAACCAAGAAAGGACCACGTTTAGCCATAACACGACCGGCAATTGCAACAACATGATTCAGTTCTTCCAGCTCTTCCTTGCTCTTTTCGCCGAACTGCTTCTGTAGATCACCAGCCAAGCTGTCACGACGAAAATCGTTAGGGTGACCATTTGCCTTGCAGGTCTTACGGATAAAATCCAGTTTAGAGCGGCGTTCAGCAATCAGTTTGTTTTCTTCTTGTAAATGGTCGTTTTGAGTAACTTCAGTCATTTTTGAATTTGCCCTATTCTTCTCGGTAAAGAGTGTTCAATAAAGAGTGTTCGGTAAAAAGTGGTTATTAAAAGCCTAGAGTCCTGACTTCAGGCTGGCCTCAATAAATTTGTCTAAGTCACCATCAAGCACAGCTTGGGTGTTGCGATTTTCAACGCCGGTACGCAAGTCTTTGATCCGAGAATCATCCAGCACGTATGAACGGATTTGGCTGCCCCAGCCAATGTCAGATTTCGCATCTTCGTTGGCTTGTTTCTCTGCATTCTGTTTATGCAATTCCAATTCAAACAACTTAGCGCGCAACTGTTTCATCGCCTGATCTTTGTTCTTATGCTGCGAACGATCATTCTGGCACTGCACAACCGTATTGGTTGGTAAGTGAGTAATACGTACCGCTGATTCGGTGGTGTTAACATGCTGACCACCGGCACCCGATGCACGATAAACATCAATACGTAAATCAGCAGGGTTGATATCGATTGCGATATTCTCGTCGATTTCCGGATAAACGAAAGCCGAAGCAAACGAAGTATGACGACGACCACCTGAATCGAATGGGGATTTACGCACTAAGCGGTGCACACCCGTTTCTGTGCGTAGCCAGCCGTAAGCATAATCGCCAACGATACGGACGGTCACAGATTTCAGACCTGCGACTTCGCCTTCTGACACTTCAATGACTTCGGTTTTAAAACCTTTGGCTTCAGCCCAGCGCAGATACATCCGCAGTAACATGGATGTCCAGTCCTGAGCTTCAGTACCACCGGAGCCTGCCTGAAGGTCAATGTAGCAGTCTGACTGATCGTGATCACCAGAGAACATGCGACGGAACTCAAGCTGCCCAAGTTTGGCTTCCAGCTCTCTCAGTTCAGGATCGATTTCATCAAACGTTTCTTGATCTTCCGCTTCGATCGCTAATTCAAGCAGACCTTCCACATCATCAACGCCTTGATCAAGCTGATCAATGGTTTCCACCACTGCTTCCAGTGCAGAACGCTCTTTACCCAGCGCTTGCGCACGCTCCGGTTCGTTCCACACATCAGGTTGTTCTAGTTCGGCATTTACTTCTTCAAGACGCTCTTTTTTAGCGTCGTAGTCAAAGATACCCCCTCAGGATATCTGTACGTTCAGATACATCCTGCAGGCGGTTTTTAATAGGATTGATTTCAAACATCTTGGCACATAATTTTCGCGTAGAATTTAACCGGAGAATTCTACTGAAAAATGTGAGGAAGATACAGGAAAAATTAGAAAATAAGCATTAACGATTTCATGGACAAATTTCCTTCTGCTTTGCAGCTAAAAACAAGTACCATACCGCTACTACAATCTTCACTGTCCGCTTAAATCATGAATCAGCCTGCCATAAAAAAAGTCTTTAATTTTAAACAATTTTCTATTGTTCAGAGTGGCTGTGGAATGCCGGTAAGTACCGATGGAGTGATGCTTGGCGCTTGGTTTGCAGCTCAACCCGGCAGCCGAATTCTGGATATCGGTTGTGGTACAGGTTTACTGAGTATGATGGCCGCACAGCGCTTTCAGCAGGCTAAGATTACCGCCATCGACATTGATCCGCACGCTATTCAGGTTGCTCAGAACAATATCCAACACTCTGCCTGGAGTGAAAGAATTACCCTTATTCAGCAGGATATTTTGCAGCCTGAGTTTAAAAACCAATTCGATAGTATCGTCTGCAATCCACCCTATTTCACCAGCGGAGAAACAGCGCGTAGTCAATCAAGAGCCACAGCTCGGCATACTCTGAGCCTGTCCCATGAAAACCTGATAGACCGCTGTGTCCATTTACTGACAGCAGACGGACGCGCCAGTTTTATCCTGCCGCTTAATGAAGCGGAAACGATGATCAGCTATGCTCAGTCTCAGGGCTGGTACCTGACTCGTTATTGTCAGGTTCAGCCGACGCCAACGAAGCCGGTTTCCCGTATTCTGTTTGAATTAGCCTGCCCCCACGCAGCACAAGCAGCACAAGCAGCACAAGCAGCACAATTCGAGCAAGAATCGTTGATCATCCAACAAAATGGGCACTACAGCGCAGAATTTATCCGACTCACACGTGCTTTTTACCTTAAAATGTAGGGTAAATTAATGATGTGAATCGGTGGGGAAATCACTATAATATCCGACCCGTTTTTTCGTAAAAATACTTAAAAACCTTATTTTTCAATACTATTGTCACCTGGAGAACAGAGAGTGATTAAATCGTTTGCCGACTTAGAGCTAGACCAAAATTTGCTGCAAGCCATTGAAGCAATGGGTTATTCTCGCCCTACTGCTATTCAGGAACAAGTAATTCCCCATGCATTGGATGGACGGGATATTCTAGCTTCCGCGCCAACCGGAACCGGTAAAACTGCCGCATTCGTTCTTCCTGCCTTGCAATTTTTGCAGGATTTCCCACGCCGCCAGCCCGGCCCGGCTCGAATTCTAATTCTGACGCCGACCCGTGAATTGGCTATGCAGGTTGCAGATCAGGCTCGCGCCTTAGCTAAGGATACTCATCTGAATATCTTTACCATCACCGGTGGCGTTCAGTATCAAGAACACGCAGATATTCTTGCCACGACTCAGGATATTGTTGTCGCGACTCCAGGCCGTTTAATGGAATATATTGAAGCAGAACGTTTCGACTGCCGCGCAATCGAGTGGCTGATTCTGGATGAAGCGGATCGCATGTTAGATATGGGCTTTGGTCCGGTGGTTGATCGCCTTTCCGCAGAGTGCCGCTGGCGTAAACAGACACTGCTGTTCTCGGCAACGTTAGAAGGACGTGGCGTCGAAGGTTTTACCAGCGAACTGCTAAAAGAGCCGGTAGAAGTGACTGTTGAGCCGCCTCGCCGTGAACGGAAGAAGATTTCTCAGTGGTATCACCGCTGTGACGATATGCCACACAAGCTGGCACTACTTAAACATATTCTGACCGAACAGGCAGAACGTGCGATTGTGTTTATCAAAACCCGTGAACGTTTAGCGGATCTACGTGCCGAACTGGAACGCAGCAATATCCCTTGCGCATGGATCCAAGGCGAAATGCCACAGGATCGGCGTAATAATGCAATTTCCCGTTTTCGTGACGGCAGCGTCAACATTTTATTGGCAACTGATGTAGCGGCACGTGGTATCGATATTCCCGATATCAGTCATGTAATTAACTACGATATGCCACGTACAGCAGATGTATTTTTACACCGTATTGGCCGTACCGCCCGTGCAGGTAAAAAAGGTACTGCGATTTCACTAGTTGAAATGCATGATCAGCCAATGATGGATCGCGTCTGTCGTTACACCAAGGAAGATATCAAAGAGCGTTTTATTGATGGTCTGCGTCCTAAGCACAAAAAGGCTGAGTTTAAAAAGAAAAAGAAAAAACCGGCAGATGCTAAAAAAGACACCAAGAAAAAAGTGAAAAAGAAAAAGTAATCGTCACTAATGACCAAAAAGCTAAGGGCCAGAGTAACAACTTACTCTGGCCCTTAGTTTATCTGAGATGTAAAACATCCTGGATTTTAATTAGTGCTCGCGAGTAGCACGGAAGTCCACATCAGGGAAACGTTCTTTAGCCAGATTCAGGTTAACCATAGTCGGAGCAATGTAAGTCAGGTTATCACCGCCATCCAGAGCCAGGTTCGCCTCACTCTTACGTTTGAACTCTTCGAACTTTTTGTTATCAGCACACTCAACCCAACGCGCTGTCGCCACGTTGACCGCTTCGTAAATCGCTTCAACGTTATATTCCGATTTCAGACGCGCAACCACCACTTCAAACTGCAGCACACCGACTGCGCCAACGATCAGATCGTTATTCTGCAGCGGACGGAATACCTGCACGGCCCCTTCTTCTGAAAGCTGAATCAGACCCTTTAAGAGCTGTTTCTGCTTCAGTGGATCACGCAGACGAATCCTGCGGAACAGTTCAGGGGCAAAGTTAGGAATACCGGCAAACTTAAGTGTTTCACCTTGCGTGAAAGTATCACCAATCTGAATCGTACCGTGGTTATGCAAACCGATAATATCACCAGCATAAGCGTGTTGCGCTCGCTCACGATCGCCGGCCATAAAGGTTACTGCATCAGAAATATTCACCTGTTTACCGATACGGACGTGATTCATCTTCATGCCCTGAGTATAAGTACCTGAAACGATGCGCATAAAGGCAATCCGATCTCGGTGTTTAGGATCCATGTTGGCCTGAATCTTAAACACGAAACCTGAGAAGTTTTCTTCCGTTGCAACAACTTCACGCTCATTCGCTTTACGCGGCATAGGCGTTGGTGCCCACTGAGTCAGACCATCCAACATATGATCCACGCCAAAGTTACCTAACGCCGTACCAAAATAAACCGGTGTCAGTTCCCCTTCGAGGAACAACTCGTGATCAAATTCATTTGATGCACCAAGTACCAACTCAAGTTCTTCACGCAACTGCTCAGCCAGCTCAGCACCAACGGCAGCATCCAGCTCGGGGTTGTTCAAACCTTTAACAATCCGCACTTCCTGAATGGTAGAACCCTGACCGGTAGCGTAAAGGATCGTTTCATCACGGTGAATATGGTAAACCCCTTTAAACTCTTTACCACAGCCAATCGGCCAAGTAATCGGTGCACACAGGATCTTCAGCTCATTTTCCACTTCATCGAGCAGCTCCATAGGATCACGGATATCACGGTCGAGTTTGTTCATAAAGGTGATGATCGGTGTATCACGCAGACGGGTAACTTCCATCAGTTTACGGGTACGATCCTCAACACCTTTCGCTGCATCGATCACCATCAGGCAGGAGTCAACGGCGGTTAAAGTCCGGTAAGTATCTTCAGAGAAGTCTTCGTGCCCCGGGGTATCAAGCAGGTTAACCAGACAGTCATTGTAAGGAAACTGCATCACAGAGGTGGTAATCGAAATACCACGCTCTTTCTCCATTTCCATCCAGTCAGATTTTGCATGTTGGTTAGAGCCGCGGCCTTTTACTGTTCCCGCTTGTTGAATCGCGTGTCCGAACAGCAACACTTTTTCGGTAATGGTCGTTTTACCCGCATCCGGGTGAGAAATGATCGCGAACGTTCTGCGCGTAGCCACTTCTTGCAAAAACTCAGCGTTTGACATTGTATTTCGTCTTCTTTCGTTAAAGGCAGATCCGATACCCAATACTTAACTATTGGGTATCCAATCTAAAGTGTCGGGAAAAAATAAGGTGCCTATTCTCGCTGATCTTGCATGGGGAAACAATTCAAAATTGTAGAGTAGATAAAGCCGGCCATTGCGGCCGGCGTATTAAGGTGAGTTTCGGTTCAGACTCCTACTCCTCACTGGGAGGAATTAAAAACCTTTAACCTGGAAGAAGTAAGTTTCACCGCTGCTGTCATCGACCCCGTCATTATCGGTTACCGCATACGCATTGCCTGCAGCATCAATCGTAAATCCTTCCAGCTTATCAACAATCGGGCCATGTGTTATTGCCAAATCAGGCAAGAAGTTATGGACTAATGTTTTATTTACAACAGGAAGCGTACTGCCCAACTTAGTTGGTTTTAGCTCACTTAATGCCACTTTATATAAGCGTTTAATTTTCGCTTCTTTGCCCATTTGGTTGTCGCGCTCAACAATATAGGCAGCATCACCATCAATAGTAATTTCAGAAAGACCGACCCAACCGTTATTAGCACTATCTAACGGATAAGCCACCGCCCCCCAGGTTTTTGACTTCAAATTATAAGCCAACAATTTAACCTGATTCTCTGCGTCATCTTTCCATGGGCGCTGAATCGCAACCCACAGAGTATCACCATGCAGAGCAATGCCTTCCGCACCAAATCTTTCCTGATATTTTAATAATTCAGCAGGAAAATCTACAGTCTGATCAATCTCACCATTATCATTTACATGGTAAAGCGCATGAGGAACTTCTTTTTTCTCATTCCCTTCAGAAGCAAGCCAGTAACCACCCTGACCGTCAGTGGTAATACCTTCAAGATCCAGTTTCTCAGCTGGCTGACCATTGCGGGTCACCGTCATTGCTGACGTAATTTGTGCAGGCTGAACGGATGCATCAATGGTAAAAATACGTGGCTGGCTACTATAAAAACTATCGCTAATGGCATAAAGTTTACCCGCCTGCTGAACATCAGCAGTTAAGCCAGATAAGGCTCCCCAACCAATATAATGCCCTTGAGCATCCTGTTTTGAGGAGATTTGTGGGTAGGTTGGCGCAGTATCCTGCAGTTGGTAAAGCATCACATGTGAACGCAAACCGCCATCTTCAACCAAGTCAGCTTCATTCGCTGAAGCTATCAACCCGCGCTGAGGAATCGCAATTAAGGATTCAGGGGCAATGCCTGATGGTAACATTTGAACAAAAACAGGGGCGGCTTTGGTATCTCGGTAAACAGCGACCACTGAACCTCGCTCTGAAAGAACGAAAATATAAGTTTTTCCGTTAAATGTGGCGACTTCTAAACCTTCTGGCTCAGCGCCTTTTTTACCTGATCGCTTTTCTGGATAATGACCGACTTTAACCACTTGTTGCTCAAAGCTGGAACCACTTTCAAACAGGAGCTCTCCTTTTTTATTGAAAATAGTAAATCCGCGTGCACCGCCTTTATAATCACCCTCATTGGCTATTACAAAACGATCGTTATCCAGCCACTTTACCGCATCCGGTTCACGCGCAACGTTCTGCAGCGAATCAGTAAAATCGAGTTTGCCATCTTTTTTCACATCAATATCAGTCAGATCAACCGTGCCCGCAGAAAAATGATTAATAATTTTACCTGTCTGCGCTTCTATAATGGCAATATGGTTATTTTCCTGAAATGTCAGGGCAATTTCGTTGTTATCGTTAAATGCAACAAATTCAGGTTCCGGATCGCTTGGGGCAATATCCGGTATTCCCGTTAAATCCACTTTTTTCAGATTAGCGCAATCGAGTTTATTATTTTTAGTCGGGACAATCGCCAGATAACCCGCCGGTAACTGTGGAATTTCGCCATCGTTCAGCTCTTCATCACGTTCATTTTCAATCGCAACTGCAACATACCGTCCATCTTTTGAGATCGCCACAGAGTCAGGTTGACCACCCAATTCGCACTTATCGGTAATTTTACGGCTGCCAACATTTGCCAGCATCAGATAACCGGAGGGTTTAGCATAGCTTTCAGAGGTGTTCACTCCGGCAACAAACCAATTTGCGTGAGCAGCAACAGAGGTCGGCTCACCTGCCAGAGAGATAAAACCAGCGGCCTGAGGATGCAGAGGATCTTTAATATCAACAAAACCAACACCGCCGAGAGGACTATCAGAATAGATAAGGAAATTACCGTCGCCGCTTGCAGTGATAATTTCCGAAGAAGTCACCGACGTTTTGTTCATTCCATGGGGAATGTTTTCCGCAACTGGGAAAGAGGCAATGCGATTAAAAGAAGCTGCATAAGTCGTGGTTGATATCGCTGCCAGAGCGACAGCAACTAAAGAGCGTTTGAACTGAGCCTTTATCATTTTGATTCCATTCCGATAGTTAGATTTATGAATCAAAATGATGGGCTGGTTAAATGACAGAAAAATTAGGCTTTAGTGACGTAAATATTACGATAACTTGCGCACCCAAGCCTCGGCCGCTTTATCGATATTGGCGAATGCCTGCTTAAATGCGGATTCTTCCTGCTGATAAGGGTCATCAATCGTACTGAGTCCGACCCAGTGACCAAATAGAAAAGCTTTTGAGCGAGCGGTGGGTATCAGTTCACATAACACTTCAATCTGATTGCGTTCCATTGCCAGAATCAGTTCCACATCATCGACCATCGCCTGAGTAACCTGTTTGGCGCGGTGAGCAGAGATATCCATCCCCAACTGCTGAGCCACTTTAATTGCTGAAGGATCGGCTGGGGCATCCTGCAGGCGACTTTTCTCGGTCGCCACTCCGGCTGAATCAATAAACAGATCAGGTAACAGTTGTTTAAGCTTCGCTTCACCGTAGGGTGAACGGCAAATATTTCCGGTACAAATCACTAAAATTCGCTTAAACAATTTTATCGCTCCTGACTACATTTTTACCCTTAATTCAGCAGCCTGTATTGTAGGTACTTTTGCGCCCGGGTCAAAAGGTGATTCGATTCAAAAGGCATAAAACATCTCTTTTAGGGCTAAAAAAAGCTAAAACTCCCCATAACAAATCCGGCAAACAAAATTATAAAATTTGAAAATTTATTTATTAAAATCAAAGTATTGATTTTTATTTACAAAAAATAAAACAGTGTTCATTATTTTGATTTAGATAATTTTACTAACCAGACGCAATTCTTTGCAGTTACAACTAAGTAACGAAATCGACACTAAGTTCGGGTGACCCAAGTTCCGAATAAGTAACGGTTTCTTTCAGTACCTTAATGGATAGTCTAAATGGACAGTAAACGTAGGATTATAAAGATGAACAAAACTCTGATTGCTCTAGCAGTAGCAAGCACTGCAGTGGCCGCTGGTGCAAATGCCGGTGAAGTATATAACCAAGATGGTACCACGCTTTCTGTTGGCGGCCGCGCTGAAGCTCGCTTATCTATTGCCGATGGCAATGCTGAAGATCAAAGCCGTGCGCGTCTGAATATTAAAGGCACGCAAGAACTGGCTGAAGGCCTGTACGGTGTTGGTTTCTATGAAGCAGAATATGAAACTGATGATAACGGTACTGGTGATTCTCGTGACACTCGTTACGTATACGCCGGTATTGGCAGCGAAGCAGGTTTAGTCACTTACGGTAAAAACGATGCGGCTATCGGTGTACTAACTGATTTTACCGATATCATGGAATATCACGGAGCCGTTGCATCAGATAAATTCACTTCAGCAGACCGTGAAGACAACATGCTGACTTATGCGGGGTCATTTGGCGATGTTGCAGTAAAAGCCGCTTACCGTTTTGCAGATCGTACTACGACAGGTACAGGAACTGCTGCTGAATATGATTCACTGAATAATTCTGGGTACAATGCGTCGGTAATCTATACTGTCGCAGACACTGGCGTTACCCTTGGTGCCGGTTATGCAGATCAAGATAGCACAACATCAACTGCAACTGACGGTGGCAATCAGTACATCCTGACTGCATCTTATACTTTGGACAACGTATATCTGGCAGGCCTTTACACTGCTAAAGATCTGGACCATACATCAAATGATTACCAGGGTTATGAATTAGCGGCTCGCTATACACTAGATAAAGCTTCATTTACTACCACTTATGGTTACGGTGAACTTGATGACGCAGCTAATCCTTCAGCGGAAGATCTGGCAGTAGAAGCAGCCTATAACTTCAAACCGAACTTCAAGGGCTATATCTCATATAACTTCAATCTGCTTGATGAAAATGAAGCAGGTAGCAAAGCAGATGCTGAAGATGATGCGGTACTAGGCCTGCTGTATTCATTCTAAGTAATGTCGACTGCATTTCTAATTTTGACGCTTGCCTGATGGCAGGCGTCTTTTTTATCGCTATACTGGAACAATTCAATCAAGCTGAAGATCCCAGTTCTGTGACGAAAATTTTTCAACTAATTAAATATCTTAGCCAAACTCTATTTTTACTGTGCATTATCGTCAGTACAGCCAATGCTGGCGCTTTGTCTCCTCTCGCCACACCAACCCGATTTACGACGGCAATTTATTCGTTGGCTAATCCACAAGCCGCAATTTTCAGCCAAGGCATGCCAGCCGAAACCCTGTTTCCTCCCGCAAGCACCCAGAAACTACTGACTGCAACCGCTGCAAAGCTGGAACTCGGCGATAGTTTTACCTTTACAACTTCGATTAGCCTCTCTGGGCAAGATGTGATCATAAAATTCAGCGGCGATCCAACCCTGAAAACTAAAGACATCAAACAGCTACTGTTATCGATTAAACAAAGTGGCATCCATAATATTCAAGGCGATCTCTGGTTAGATAATTCTATTTTCAGTGGCTACGAAGCGGCAGTTGGCTGGCCATGGAATGTACTGGGCGTCTGCTACAGTGCCCCTTCCAGCGCGATTACGCTCGATGAAAACTGCATTCCCGGCTCGATCTATACCAATCAGGATGGATCAACCCGGGTGTATATTCCTGAACAATATCCGGTTGTCGTGACAACCCAAGCAACAGCACTAGATAAAGAACAACAGGAGCAGCAGTTGTGTGATTTGGAGCTGAATGCGCTACAATCCAACCGCTACCAACTGAGCGGTTGCCTGACCTTTCGCTCTAATCCGTTGCCTTTAAAATTTGCGATTCGTAATACCGCGCTGTATGCACAAAACCAGATTGCCACCTTATTGGAACAACTCAACATCAAGCTCAAGGGAAATATTAAAGTTGGTCCACCAGCACCAGCACCACAACAGATGATCTCCGTTAAACGTTCAGCTCTGCTGGCGGATCTAATCAAAGTGATGCTCCAAGAATCGGATAATTTAATCGCTAATAATCTGAGTAAAATGATCGGCCATCACTACTACCAACAACCGGGCTCATTTGCTAACGGAGTCGCCGCAATCAAAGCGATTTTAACCGCGCAGGGAATTAATCTCGATTCGGCTCAGCTGTATGATGGTAGCGGGCTATCACGTAATAATCGCCTGAGCGCCCGACAGCTTATTGATGTACTTAGCTTTATTGCGCGTAATGACCAACAACTGCATTTGCTTGATTCACTGGCTATAGCCGGAACCAATGGTACGCTACAATATCGTAGCAGCATGCGTAAACCACCAGTGAAAGGGGCGATTATCGCTAAGAGCGGCTCGCTGTATGCGACACATAATATGGCAGGATTCGGTCTGGATAAATCAGGCAAGCCAACCACTTTATTTGTCCAGCTGGTGAGTGACTATTTTCCGGAAAAAGAAGATAACGCCGCAGAACTCAAACAATTTGAGCAGGGCTTTTATCAGTATGTGGTGGAGAAATCTCAATAAAATGATGTGCTGATATAAAAATTCGGGGTCAGAGTCAGCAACGCTGACTCTGACCCCGTTTAGTTATGGCTTAACAAATGAAACAATAACTAAGCGGTAGTCAACTAAGCAATAGTCACGCGGGCAAACTTGCGCTTACCAACCTGTAGAACATAAGTTCCGGCATCCGGTGTCCACTTAGTATCTTCGAGCTTCTCACCTTCGCATTTTGCTGCGCCCTGTCGAATCATACGCATCGCATCAGAAGTTGAGTTCACCAGATCCGCATCTTTCAGTACATTGGCAATTGCAGTACCCGCAGCAAAGGTAAACTCTGGCATTTCATCCGGAATCGCACCTTTTTGGAAGCGATTGATAAATTCCTGTTCTGCGGCATCCGCGTCTTCCTGACTATGGAAGCGAGCAATAATCTCTTTCGCCAGTAAAATTTTAATGTCACGCGGGTTAGTACCATTCTCAACATCCGCTTTAAACTGCGCGACTTCTCCCAATGGACGGAAAGAAAGCAGTTCGTAGTAACTCCACATCAGATCATCAGAGATCGACATGATCTTACCGAACATTTCGCTTGGCGCATCAGCCACACCAATATAGTTATTGGCCGATTTGGACATTTTCTTCTCGCCGTCCAGGCCAACCAAAAGCGGCATCATCAATACAACTTGAGGTTTCTGACCGTTAGCTTTTTGCAGCTCACGTCCCATCAGCAGGTTAAATTTCTGGTCGGTACCGCCCAGTTCAACATCAGTTTCCATTGCCACTGAGTCATAACCCTGCAGCAGAGGATACATAAATTCGTGAATCGCAATCGGCTGGCCACTGGTGTAACGCTTTTTGAAATCGTCACGTTCCAGCATACGCGCAACTGTTTGGTTCGCAGCAAGACGAATCATGCCTTCTGCCCCCAGCTCAGATAACCACTCAGAGTTAAACTGAATTTTTGTCTTAGCCGGATCCAGAATTTTAAATACCTGCTGCTTATAAGTTTCAGCGTTGCGCAGTACATCTTCACGGGTTAGCGGTGGACGAGTACTGTTTTTACCCGTTGGGTCGCCGACCATACCGGTAAAGTCGCCAATCAGGAAAGTCACCTCGTGGCCTAGATCCTGGAAAGCACGAAGTTTGTTTAAGATAACTGTGTGGCCAAGGTGAATGTCTGGCGCGGTTGGATCGGCACCCAACTTAATACGCAGAGGACGTCCCTCTTTTAATTTGGCAATTAACTCTTCTTCAGGAATCAGTTCCTCAACACCGCGTTTTATTTCGGCTAGCGCAGCTTCAATCGTCGCCATTCTTGTTCACTCCCACAGATTTGGCATAAATTTAATAATTCGACAGTTTACTTGAATAGCGCTACTTTTTGAAACCAGTTAGACTACCTAATCTTGGATTTTATTAATAATGCTTAAACGAAACCGAATATGCTGTCTCTTTTTAACCGTCTTCCACTGCTGCATCGGACTTTAATTGGCTTTTTTAGTGCAATTATTGTGATTGCACTGTTTTTCCTGCCCAATCCCCGAGAGCTGACTCAGCAAAAAAATAAGCTGGAAATTGGCCGCCATTACCCGTTAACCATTAATGCCGAAGCCTTATCCCCCGGCATTACGATTACACCCACGACCACTCTGCGTTGGGAAGAGTATAAGGTTGCCAATGGAGAAAGTGCCGCCGTGTTGTTTCAACGGATCGGCCTTTCATCACGAACGCTTTATGCGTTAACCTCGAGCAGTGCAGAAATAGAAAGCCAACTTTCCCGTTTACGCCCGGGCGTTAAACTACAATTTGGTTTTGATGAACACAATGAGTTGGTACAACTTAGACGAATCATCAACCCTTATGAAAGCTTTGTTATTACTCGAGACGGCAACGGCAGTTATCAGGCAAAAACCGAGCAAAAAGAGATTTTTTATCAGTACAATTATGCAGAAGCTGAAATCAGCTCAAACTTTTGGAATGCCGCGACCAATGCCGGATTAACCCCCAATCAGATTATGCAGCTAGCCGGAATCTTTGGCTGGGATATAGACTTTGCCTTGGATATTCGTAGCGGAGACCGTTTTAAACTGCTCTATCAGGAAAAAGTCGTCGAGGGAGAAGTGGTGGATCGTGGTGATATTATTGCCGCAATTTTCGTTAACCAAGGTTCTACTTTTACTGCCATTCTTGATGATCATTCTGGAAATTATTACGATGAACAAGGCCGGGCAATGAAGAAAGCCTTCCTCCGCTCGCCTCTTGATTTCCGACGCGTCTCATCCAACTTTAACCCTAAACGTCTCCATCCAGTAACCGGGCAGGTGAAACCACACCGTGGTACCGACTACGTGGCACCGGTCGGCAGCCCGATCTGGGCAGCTGGTGATGGTGTCGTATTAAAGTCAGCTTATAACCAATTTAACGGCAACTATGTATTTATTAAACATAGCAACACCTACATCACCAAGTATCTTCACCTTACCCGTCGCATGGTAAAAACCGGCCAACGGGTTAAGCAGGGGCAAACCATTGGCACATTAGGCGGCACCGGACGAGTCACCGGCCCACACCTGCACTACGAATTTCTAGTGAATGGGGTGCATAAAAACCCGAGAACAGTCGATTTACCTCAGTCAAAATCCCTGACCGGCCAGGCAAAAGCCACGTTTCTCGCCAATTCAAAACTGAATTTAGACAAGCTAAATCATTATGCACATTTGATGTATGCCAAAGCAGAGTAATGATTAGCCATAATACTCTGATATGAAAAACCGCCTAAACCAAGTAAGCTCGATTAAGGAGCACTTCATTCAGGCGGTTTTTTAATTCTTTACAATTCGCTGGCGATTAAACGCTGAACGAAGCACCACAGCCACAGGTAGTCGTTGCGTTCGGGTTATTCACAAAGAAGCGCGAACCTTCCAACCCTTCGGTGTAATCAACCTGACCACCGATCAGGTACTGCAAACTCATTGGATCAACCACCAAAGTGACCCCGCAGTTTTCAATCGTGGTATCACCATCATTCACCTTCTCATCGAAAGTAAATCCATACTGGAAGCCACTACAACCACCACCGGTAATATAAACACGCAGTTTTAGATCGGGATTTTCTTCTTCCGCGATCAAGGCTTTTACCCGAGTTGCCGCAGCATCAGTAAAAGACAATGGTACATTTAAATCACTCACGACGACCTCACATCTCTTTATCTCGTCATTAGTCTGCCGACCAATGCGACTTTATAAACTTTTTGATTATCTAATACCTGACTTCAACGTTCAAGTATTGATCTAAGAGAAAAATCTTGTTGTGTAAGAGTAATTGAGTGAAAAGGGTTTTCCTGCGCGTAACGAAGAGTACAATGCAGGGCAAACTGATTCGAAAATCAATAATTAGAGCCAATATTCAGAGGACACCCAATGACTAAGTCATCCGATTTGTATCAGAAAGCTCAAACAACTATTCCTGGCGGAGTAAACTCACCGGTTCGTGCCTTCAATGGCGTTGGTGGTTCACCACTATTTATTGAACGTGCTGATGGTGCATTCTTGTTCGATGTCGATGGAAAAGCCTATATCGATTATGTAGGCTCTTGGGGGCCGATGATTTTAGGCCACAACCACGCGCTGATTCGTGAAGCTGTGGTTGAAGCGGCGTCAAGAGGCTTAAGCTTTGGCGCGCCAACCGAGCTGGAAATCAATATGGCGGAGCTGGTTTCTGAACTGGTGCCGTCTATGGAACAACTGCGCATGGTTAGCTCAGGCACCGAAGCAACGATGAGTGCAATTCGCCTGGCACGTGGCTATACCGGGCGCGACAAAATTATCAAATTCGAAGGTTGTTACCACGGCCATGCTGACAGCCTGCTAGTTAAAGCAGGCTCCGGTGCATTGACTCTTGGCCAGCCAAGTTCACCAGGCGTTCCGGCTGACTTTGCCAAATATACGCTCACTGCTCGTTTTAACGACCTAGAATCGGTAAAAGCCCTATTTGAAGCCAACAAAGGTGAAATTGCCTGTATTATTGTTGAACCAGTTGCGGGCAATATGAACTGTATTCCTCCGGTTGAAGGTTTTCACCAAGGATTACGTGAGCTGTGTGATCAGGAAGGCGCACTACTGATTTTTGATGAAGTGATGACTGGCTTCCGCGTAGCGCTCGGCGGTGCTCAAGCGTACTACAATATCAAACCGGATCTGACGACATTGGGTAAGATTATCGGTGGCGGTATGCCAGTGGGGGCTTTCGGTGGCCGCAAAGAAGTGATGCAGTATATAGCGCCAACTGGCCCGGTTTATCAGGCGGGTACCCTTTCCGGCAACCCGGTTGCTATGGCCGCGGGTTATACCTGCTTAAACGTCTTGCGTAATGAAGGAAATGAAGAACGCCTGGCAAGTAAAACCAAACAACTAGCTGATGGCTTTAAACAGCTAGCCGATAAGCACGGTGTACCTCTGCTGGTCCATCAGGTTGGCGGTATGTTTGGTTTCTTCTTTACCGATCAGGAAAAAGTGACCTGCTACGAAGATGTTGCCCGTTGCGATGTCGAGCAATTCAAACGTTTCTTCCATCTGATGCTGGAACATGGCGTTTATCTGGCACCATCAGCATTTGAAGCCAGCTTTACTTCTTTAGCTCACGGAACCAGAGAGATCGAAGCAACACTGGAAGCAGCAGATCGCAGCTTCGCCATTATTGCCCAAGAGATCAATGCAGCCTAATCTGCACTAATCTCGCTGCAAACAGATTCTGGAAGTAATGGGAAAACCATTACTTCCAGTTTACTGCAACAACAACCGCCACTACTCCCAACACGATCAGCACCCAGGGAAACTTACGTTTGCTTTTCCCTTCTGCGTTACAGCAATTATCATTATTACAACATCCCATCTATAACTCCTTGATTGATCACTTTCTCAATTGACGTCATTATACAACCACTACTCGCACAATCCTATAAATAGGAATTATTCATGATACGACAACCTAAAATCACCTCAAGCCATTGGGTGATTGTTATCGCATTACTGGTCGCTGCGTTATTTTGTTATCTGTTGTTAGAACCTTATATCCATATTCTGGTACTTGGTTTTATCCTCGCACTGCTGATGCACCCGCTTCATCTGAAAATAAAGAAACAAATGCCGAACTGGAACAACCTTGCCTCGTTGATCTCCTGCACACTGCTCACCTTTATTATTGTTATTCCACTTTTGTTCGTTTTTGCCGCGATTGCTCAGCAAGGCGTTTTATTCTCTCAGAACCTCTACAGCTGGTTAAATCATGACGGATTTTCTCAGTTGGTTCACCATCCTTGGGTCACTAACGCGTTTAGTTTCGCCAATGAATATCTACCTTTTGATACCATCACCCCGGAAACTATCGGTGGAAAACTATCGCAATTCGCCAGTCAGATAGGCTCTACCATGGTAGGTAAAAGCGCCAAACTGCTGGGAAATGCTACTGAATTTTTACTCAATTTTTTCTTAATGTTGTTTGTGTTGTTTTTCCTGTTACGTGATTACGACAAAGTCATTCACTCACTACGCCATATCCTACCTCTGTCGCGCAGCCAGGAAGATCGCTTACTGAATGAAGTTGAGTCGGTATCCAAATCTGCAGTCATGGGCTCGTTTTTAACCGCCATCGCTCAGGGCGTTGCTGGTGGACTAGGTATGTGGGCCGCCGGATTTCCCGGCCTGTTCTGGGGCACAATGATGGGCTTTGCTTCATTTATTCCGGCTGTCGGTACCGCAATAATCTGGCTGCCAGCCAGTATTTATCTGTTTATCTTAGGTGAAACCGGTTGGGCAATCTTTCTTGCCGTATGGAGCATCGCAGTGGTTGGATCAATCGATAACGTACTGCGACCAATGCTGATGCAGGGCAGTTCCGGAATGAGTACCCTGATGATTTTCTTCTCCTTGATGGGCGGAATTCATTACTACGGCTTAATGGGGATTATTTATGGCCCGCTAGTGTTCGCCATCGCTCTGGTACTGTTTAATATTTATGAAGAGGAATTTAAAGAGTTCCTTAACCGCCAAGACAACAGCTGATATTTTCGCTCAGGTATGCGACAATCCGCGCCCTGTTTGTCAGCCCTGTTAGCTAAAGAGAAATGACCATGTCGAGTTTAACTGCACCGAGCCAAATTGCTGAACGCCAACTGGCCTATTTTGCCGGTAAAAAGGTGTTAATAGCCGGAGAAGTCGAGGATCATTTCCCCAAACTTCTTGCAGACCATTGCCTCAAAGTCAGCGTTTTTACCACTCATTTTGGTTATTACTCAGGCTTACAGCAATCTCCGGTGATCAACAGTTATTTTTCCGCTCAGCTTGATCAGGAGTGTGACGCTGACTTACTGCTGCTCTACTGGCCAAAAGCCAAACAGGAAGCACAATATCTGTTAGCTATGCTGATGGCGAAACTGGGTAAAGGGTGTGAAATTGTAGTGGTTGGTGAAAACCGTTCCGGAGTGAAAAGCATTGAAAAGATGTTTAAGCCTTACGGTATGATCAATAAATACGATTCAGCCCGCCGCTGTTCTTTTTACTGGGGCCAGTGCAGTGAAGATCCAGCACCGTTTCAGCTCGAACAATGGTTTAAATGTTATTCGCTACAAGTTGCGGGAAGCGAGATTGCCATCCAAACATTGCCAGGGGTTTTCAGCCACGGCGAGCTGGATATCGGCAGCCGCTTACTGCTCGATACCTTACCCAAACTCAGCGGCAAAGTGCTTGATTTTGGCTGTGGTGCTGGTGTTATCGGTACAGTTATAGCAAAACAGAATCCGCATGTTGAACTCTCGTTATGTGACGTCAGCGCACTCGCTATTGCTTCAACCAAAGCGACCCTGGCGGCCAACTCAATTAATGCAAACACCTATGCTACCGATGTGTATTCGCAGGTTAATGAAAAGTATGATGCTATCGTCAGCAATCCACCATTTCACTCTGGGCTGGATACTCACTACGACTCGACCGAGCAATTGCTAGCGCAGGCCCCTGCCTACCTGAAACCGGGGGGGCGGTTATTCATCGTCGCCAACAGCTTTTTGCGTTACCCACCGATTATCGAAGCAGCGTTTGGCAATTGTACGATTGAAGCAAAAACCAATAAATTCACCATTTATTCAGCGGTGAAACGCTAATACGCCTTGTTGTTCCACTCCAACTCGCACCGCTTGCCCTGTTTGCAAGGGGTGTGAAGAAGTGGCCAGCAGTTGTTCATCGCCGATATTTAAAATATAGCGGCAGTGATCACCGAGAAACTGCACTTCACTGATCACAATATGACTCTCTTCACTTGGGTAGAGTTTAACGTGCTGAGGACGCAACAAAAGCTGACATTCATCGCCCGGCTTAAGGGAATTCGGTAAGGTTTCGACTGAAAGATGCCCCAGAGCCGTCACCAGTTCTCTATTCTCGGTGCACTCGGCTTTAAGATAACTGCCACCACCAAGAAAATCCGCAACAAAAGGACTTGAGGGCTGATAGTACAGTTCGGCTGCCGATCCGTACTGCTCAATCACGCCCTGATTCATGACTGCCATTTTATCTGCGAAGGCAAAAGCCTCTTCACGCGAGTGAGTAACAAAAATCGCGGTAATTCCCTGCTGCTTAAACAAATGACGAATCTCAGCAATCAGCTCATGGCGCACCTGAGTATCAATATTAGAAAAAGGTTCATCGAGTAACAACAGATCCGGCTGATAAGCCAGCGCCCGCGCAATCGCCACCCGCTGCTGCTGCCCACCGGAAAGCTGGTGAGGATAACGATCCTGCAATCCTTGCAAATGCACCAATTCCAGCATTTGCTCAACCCGGTCCACTACTTGTTGTGAATTTCTATCTCTCAATGCAAACGCGATATTTTTTGCCACGGTCAAATGAGGGAACAGTGCATAATCCTGAAAAATCATCCCGATATTGCGTTGCTCCGGAGCCAGCCAGTGCTGCCCATCGTCGAGCACTTTTCCATTCAGCGTTAATTGACCGCGACTAAGCGGGATCAACCCGGCAATAGCTTTGAGTAATGTCGTTTTGCCACAACCGCTTGCGCCAAGTAAGCAAACGATTTCCCCCTGCTCCACATCAAAAGAGAGTGAATCAAGAACTAAATTGTGATCATATTCAACGGCAAGTTGCTTAATTGATAAAGCGCTGGACATCAGTGCGCATTCTCCAGTGAACGGTTGATTAAAATAAGCGGCAGCAGGCCGACCGCAACCAGCAAAATAGCCGGCAATGCTGCCAATTCCAGTTGCTCGGTTGAGGCGTAGTTATACACATGAGTCGCCAATGTTTCGAAGTTAAATGGCCGCAACAATAGAGCAGCATTCAGCTCTTTCATCGATTCAATAAATACTAACAACATGGCAATCAGAATCGCCCGGCGTACCAGCGGAATATGAACGTTAACCAGCATCGATTGTGGCCCGTAGCCCATGGTGCGCGCCGCCATATCCAAGGAAGGAGAAATCTTATTCAATCCGCTTTCAATACTGCCAATCGCCACGGCACTAAAGCGCACTACCAGAGCAAATACCAAGGCAAACATGGTGCCGGAAAAAATAAGTCCCGGACGCTGCCAGTCAAGCCATTTGGCCAGATCATTAACCGCATGATCGAGACGCATAACCGGCACCATAATACCAATCGCCAATATAGTACCGGGAACGGCATAACCCATTGAAGCCATTCGCATTGATATCTGATTGGTTTTGATCGGGCGTAAACGATGATTAAAATTTACCAATAATGCAATCAGAGTAGCGAATGCGGCGGCCAGCAAAGCCACGATAAAGCTATTCCAGGCAAATTGATGAAATTCACCATTCCAGCTCTGGCTAAAATAGATACAGGAATAGTAAGCCAATTGCGCTACAGGGAATAAAAAGGCCACCAGAACCAATCCCCAGCACCAGACTAATGCCAGCCATTTTTTCCAGCCAGACAACAAGTAAGTAAATTGTTCATGGCTGGAAAACTGATTCTGGAACAGCTTGGTTTTCCGGCGGCTATAACGCTCCAAGCTTAGGAACAAAAGCACCACCAGCAACATAATCGCAGAAATTTTGGCTGCGGCATTAATATTAGAGTAGCCAAGCCAGGTATCATAAATCGCAGTGGTTAAGGTATTGACCGAAAAGTAACTCATGGTGCCAAAGTCACCGATGGTCTCCATCGCGACCAGAGAAATGCCGACAGCAATCGAAGGACGAGCCAACGGCAGAGAGACCCGCAGAAAACTCTGCCAGGCGCTGCAATTAAGTAAGCGAGCCGACTGGAGCAATGAAATACTCTGTTCCATAAATGCCGCCCGGCACATCAGATATACATAGGGATAAAGCACCAGAGCAAGAACCACGCTGGCGCCTCCAATCGTGCGGATATCAGGGAACCAATAGCTCCCGCCTTCCCAGCCGGTTATCTGTCGTAATACAATCTGAACCGGCCCGGCATAATCGAACCAGTCGGTATAAATATAACCTATGATGTAGCCCGGCATTGCCAGTGGCAGCACTAAGGCCCACTGTAGGATCTTACTGCCCGGTAACTGGCACATTGCCATAAGCCAAGCAGTGGGGACACCTAGTACCAGACTGAGTAACATCACATTCACCACCAACAACATCGTATTAGTGGTGTAGGTCGGCATTACCGTACTGAACAGGTGAGAGAACAACTGATTTGATTCGCCTAATGCGGTGACAAAAATGGCCGCAATCGGAAGAACCAAAATAAGTGCAGCAACAAAACTACCCTGCTGCCACACTGGAAAGCGATTACAGGTCAAATTTAACTTCATCCAATAACTTAACCGCTTGCTGATGATGTTGCGCTATCGCTTCAAGAGGCAGAGTATCCGCACGGAATTCCCCCCAGGATGCAACCAGCTCAGAACTTGGTACGCCAACTTTTACCGGATACTCAAAGTTGACTTCTGCATACATTTTTTGCGCGATATCGCCAGTTAAAAATTCCATCAGTTTGACGGCATTATCACGATTCGGGGCATATTTAGCCATTGCCATACCACTAACATTGACATGAGTTCCATTGGCTTGCTGCCCTGGGAAATTGATATATACCGATTCAGCCCAACTCACTTGTTGCGGATCATTGAGCATTTTGCCTAAATAGTAACTGTTGCCTAAAGAGTAGTCACACAAGCCTTCTTTAATCGCCTTCACCTGGCTACGATCATTACCTTGTGGTTTCCGTGCCAGGTTCGCTTTCACCCCTTCCAGCCACTGTTTAGTCTGCGCTTCGCCATAGTGGGCAATCATTGAAGAAACCAGCGCAACGTTGTAAGGGTGCTTACCGCTTCGGGTACAGATTTTTCCTTTATATTCCGGCTTTGCCAGATCCAGATAATCAAAAGATTCAGCTAATTCACCTACCCGTTCACGAGATGAATAAACACTACGGGTACGCTGAGTTAAAGCGAACCATTGATTGCCGCTGTCTCTGAATTGTGCTGGGATATTACTGTTTACTGTTTCGCTGGTTACAGCCTGAACCAGTCCTTTATCTGACAACTCGAACAGACGGCTGAATTCAGAGGTTAGAATAAGATCGGCCGGGCTGTACTCCCCTTCGCTGGCCAACTTTTCTGCTATCCCTTTCTCGGCGAACATTACATTCACATTAATTCCGGTTTCAGCAGTGAACTCTTTAAACATCGGTTCGATAAGGAATGGTTGTCGGTAAGAGTAGACATTCACCTCTTGAGCCGCATAGGCTGACGGGAGAGCGACGGCTAGACCCAAAGAAACAACAGAGAACAGCTTTTTCATAAATTGCACCTTAATTGCTAATGATAATGTTTATCAATATCTTTCATTATATAAATCTATCAAATAGATTGCTATAAACGATTAGCTATTAATTATGTCTAAACGTAAAAAAACCCTGTCTCTTATGAGACAGGGTTTTCAGTAACCAATCAGTTTGTTGGCGGGTTTTATTATTTAACAGTAACGAACTCTGGGTAAGCGCCGACACCACAATCGTGCATGTCCATACCTTCCATCTCTTCTTCTTCAGAGACGCGGATACCCATTGTTGCTTTCAGGATTCCCCAAACAACTAGGCTTGCTACGAATACCCATGCAAAGATAGTTACCGCACCCAGAAGCTGAGAACCGAATGATGCGTCTGCGTTGCTCACTGGCACGACCATTAGACCGAAGAAACCACATACACCGTGAACAGAGATAGCACCCACTGGATCGTCAATTTTGATTTTGTCCAGAGCGATGATGCTGAATACTACGATTACACCAGCTACTGCACCTACTGCTACTGACATCATTGGTGATGGAGATAGTGGATCCGCAGTGATAGCCACCAGACCAGCTAACGCACCGTTCAGAATCATAGTCAGGTCCGCTTTACCCCAAGTTGTTTTACAAACCAGTAGTGCTGCGATAGAACCCGCTGCTGCTGCTGCGTTAGTGTTGAGGAAGATTTGACCTACCGCTGTAGCGTTTTCGAAGTCAGATACCATCAGTTGAGAACCGCCGTTGAAACCAAACCAGCCAAACCACAGGATAAATGTACCTAAAGTTGCAAGCGGCATGTTTGAACCAGGAATAGGGTGGATTTCGCCGTTCTTACCATATTTACCTTTACGAGCTCCCAGTAAGATTACACCAGCAAGCGCTGCTGCTGCACCAGCCATGTGTACAATACCTGAACCTGCGAAGTCACTGAAGCCAGCTGCAGACAGGAAGCCACCACCCCAAGTCCAGTAACCTTCAACAGGATAAATAACACCTGTCAGGATTACAGAGAACACTAGGAATGACCAAAGTTTCATACGTTCTGCAACTGCACCAGATACTACTGACATAGATGTTGCTACGAATACAACCTGGAAGAAGAAGTCAGACTCTAAAGAGTGATCTGCTCCTTCAGACTGAGAGCCAATTAGCGAACCCAGTGAAGGTAGCCAGCCCGCTTCTGCGTTATCAACATACATGATGTTGTAACCAATGATTAGGTACATAGTACAAGCGATTGCGTACAGTACGAAGTTTTTAGTCAGAATTTCCGTCGTGTTCTTAGAGCGAACCAAACCTGATTCAAGCATGGCAAAGCCAGCAGCCATCCACATTACCAGTGCGCCAGAAATTAGGAAAAAGAAGGTGTCAAGCGCGTAACGTAGCTCCGTCACGGTGGTTGAAAGTTCCATAATTAATTCTCCAGTCCTTAGAATCTATTAAAGTGCTTCTTGATCAGTCTCGCCAGTACGAATACGTACTGCGTGGCTGAGGTCATAAACGAAAATTTTGCCGTCACCGATTTTTCCGGTATGAGCAGCCTTGATGATTGCTTCAAGAACACGGTCAACGTTTTCTTCCTGAGTAGCAATTTCAAGTTTAACTTTTGGCAGGAAGTCAACCTGGTATTCCGCGCCGCGGTAAAGTTCTGTATGACCTTTTTGGCGACCGAAACCTTTTACTTCCGATACGGTCATACCTTCGATACCAACATCGGATAAGGCTTCACGTACGTCGTCTAATTTAAATGGTTTAATAATTGCGTTAATTAATTTCATGGCGTCCTCTCTACGAGCTGTAGTCCGTTTACAGTTCTTAGTAATCCAAGGTACGTGCCAAGTTTTTAATTAATTGATAAATAAGAACTTTAGATAAATTAGATAGCCATAATAAAAAAGGATGCACAATTTATGTGCATCCTTTTCACAAAAATAAGGCGAAGAACGAGTTGTTCACCACGGTTGTGCAAGACAATTTAGTTGCCCTGAATGAATTCACACCACTTAGAAAACATCAAAGCAAAATCATCCAGCCCGCAACAAGAGTAGCCTTCACTGGTATATAAGGAGAAATCTTCATCTAATTCACTGTCAATACACTGAGTTAAAGCATTTTCTTCAATCGTCACTTCCCCCTGTAACAAACTCAGTGATATTTCTCTGCCCATCAACTGATACTCTTGCATCGGGTTATTAGTGGCTTGTTCTAGCAAAGCAAAAACCTGCTCAATCTTTGTGCGATCAGTGGCTATTTCGTCCACTAACCAACGCCCAATTACTTGATGTTCAAGGTCAAATTTAGCGTGATACTCGCCCAGGAATTCATTTTTTATAAAATCAAAATTCATTATAGCTGTGGCTCTTATAGCAGTGATTCATCATGTGACTTTACGACAGTATACCCGATCCGGAAGCTCCTTATTACAAGGACACACAACTTTTAACGAGGACACACACCACTATATCGTGTGTGTCCTCGTTAGATAAGATTAGTGGCACTGCCGAGCAACTGACTGAAGAGCAGTTTGGAGCATTTCTTCCATGACGGGATGGTAGAATGGCATTTCAAGTAGCGTATCTACCGTTTCTCCACGCTGGATTGCCCATGCAAGCAAATGGGATAAGTGCTCACCTTTTTCCGCAACTAGACTGGCACCGAGTAGTTTATGGGTCGTTTTATCCACATAAATACGAATGAGACTACTCTGAGCGCCCAAAATTTTAGCCCGGCCGTTGGTATCACCGCCAGCCTGACCAATACAGATTTGCTCCACATCAAGTTCATTCCAGCGAGCACCGATAGTGCAAACATCCGGCGATGTAAACGCAATACCTAAAGGGACTTTCCTTGGGAAAACCTTCAAGTCGTTAACCGCATTATATCCGGCTATCATTCCTTCATCTGTCGCTTCGTGCATCAGAGGACGCTCGCCATCGATATCCCCGGCCATAAACACAGGCAACTCACTAATCTGCATAGTCGCTGGATTAAAAAGTGGAACACCACGAGAATTAAGAGGAAAGCCTGCCGCCTCAAGATTGAGTTGATCAGTATTTGGCCTACGCCCTAATGCGCAAATCAACAAATCAACTTCTGTTTCTCGATCACCACTTTTAAGCATTACTCCGTTCTCGGTAGGAGCTACACTTACCGCTTCACCCAACCAAATAGTCATCTCCTGCGAAAATATTTCATAACTTCGCTCCATCAGAGCCGGATCACTAATCCCGGCAACAGCTGGTGCCAAATCGGCCCCGGTGACATCTAATCCGAGTCGGGATAAGGCTAACCCCATTTCTAAACCAATAGCCCCCAAACCCAGTACTCCGATTCGTCGGGGTAATTTCTGCAACTCAAATAATTCATCGGTTGTAACCATTTTATCTTTTACCGATTCTAGCCAAGCAGGGACCACCGGGCGAGAACCATTAGCGATAATGACATTTTTAGCAACAACCTGTACCGTATTACTAGCTGTAGTAACTTCAAGTTCATTTGCAGTAATAAATTTTGCCCGACCTATCAACAAATTATCACCCGAAGCAGCCTCAGTTTTCTTTTTTGCGCTACCACTGAACATATCCCGCATTGAACGTAAATAATTCCAGGTCTTAGTCAAATCAATGCTAAGATTCTCCACACCAGTTATTCCGGCATGACTGAATTCATTCTTTATTTGCCATAAATGGCCAGCATGTAATGCAACTTTCGATGGCATACAACCAACACGGGCGCAGGTAGTTCCTAGGGGGCCGGAGTCGATCATTACATAAGATTTGCCGGACTTTTTTATCTCTCGAAGGGCATAAAGTCCCGCTGTACCTGCACCAACTATCACGACGTCAGTTGTAATTTTATCGGTCATAGCATCACCTGCATTAAAGTATAAACATGAAAAACTGTCTAAAAAATAACAAGAAACTGGCAGACAAGTTGTCTAGTATAACCTCCCAAAATCCCACCATGATTAACAAAAGTATTACGCTCAAGGCAGTTCATTCTTTAGTGAGTATACCTATACGCACATTACATTAGTCCACCCTTATATAAGAGTATGGCATTCATGGCTAAATAACTAATCGGATACTTAGATTTTTAATATTATTAAATCCTATTAAACATAGCATAAGACAAAAATCTTTAATGAGGACACACACGGTCTATTGGAGTGTGTCCTCATTAAAAAACGGAACCGGCTTAACATTTATCAGCACCTGAGTGACATATCAAATTACACACCAGCTTGATACTGGTTGGATATCCAGCACTGTTACCTTTTCAAACTAACCCATTTCCGCCACACTCTCTTTAACACTTATTCATCAGGTACGAATATGACTACGGCCCGTTCACAGCTTATTTGCCCGGATATTACGCCTTACTACCACTGTGTTTCTCGCTGTGTCAGGCGCTCTTTTCTTTGTGGCCAAGACGAGGTTACTGGCCAGTGCTATGAGCATCGCCGAGCCTGGATTGAACAGCGGATCTTAGCTTTGGCGTCGATGTTCTGCATTGATGTCTGCGCCTATGGTGTAATGAGTAATCACTATCATCTGGTTGTTCATATTAATAAAAACAAAGCATTAGATTTAAAACCGACGGAAATTATTGACCGTTGGCATATGGAGCACCACCTTCCGCCCATTATCCAACGTTTTCGTGCCGGAAAAATTGCCGATAAATCAGAGTATAAAGTTTGCCTGACATTGGTCGAGCAATGGCGTGAAAGGCTCTACTCACTTAGTTGGTTTATGAAGGAAATCAACTATCAGATTGCCCGCCAAGCCAATGAAGAAGATCAATGTACAGGACGTTTCTGGGAAGGGCGATTCAAGTCACAAGCTCTGCTTGATGAAAGAATGCTGCTCAGCGCGATGGCTTATACCGATCTTAACCCACTCCGGGCAGGGCTGGCTGAAACACCGGAAGCTTCCGAATTTACTTCACTTAAGTTGCGCTGGGAAAACCACCGTTCGCCTAAGCCAGTTCCCAACTCACTAGCTGTTTTTAGTGATGAAAAAGCCAGTTCCCAACTCACTAGCTGTTTTTAGTGATGAAAAAGCCGATAAACATCAATATCACATCCCAATTAACCTATTGGATTATATGGAGATGGTAGATTGGGCAGGGAGAAGAATTCAGCCTGAAAAACGTGGTGTTATCGATAAAGACCAACCTGGAATTTTGCAACGGCTAGCGCTAAATGGCAACGATTGCCTGATGATCTGTTCGGATTTGGAGAAAAAATCGCATTTATGGATTGGCTCAGATCATCAACTTGAACAGGCCAAGAAACAACTTGGCAGACGACGAATGCAAGGGCTGAAAATTTCAGCTTAAAAACATCCCCTCTCCTTTCAAATCAGCAATTTCAAAGAAATGGCTTAAATAGTCACGCCTACGATTCTTTTATTTCATTCCTTAATTGAATTCATGCCCTCTAAAAACTGTCAAGTGGTAACAAAAAAGCAGTCAGAACGGCAATGAACTGTTCTGGCTGCTTTTTTTGACTTCCAGAATCTTTTTAATGAGGACACACAAAAATGTAAGGTGTGTGTCCTTGTTGAACTAACTGTGGTTCAGTATCCATTCAGAGCAAAAAATGAGAACTTACTCCCTCTCTTGCCTCACACGTTCAGCTAGCTGTTTATAGCGGTCGGCAATCGTGTCACCAAACACAGGATCATCATCACTACCATCCCACATACCTTCAACGTATTGCCAGTCTGTTTCAGTAAATGTGTCATTAATAAGAGGAAGAACCTGTTTTTCTTCAAGTTCAAGGTGCTGTTTCTGTTCACGGACAAACTGAGCCAAACGTTCTTTAACTATATCCTGAGGAACCACAGCATCCTGCAGAATCATCTCGATCAAATCAAGAAACTCATGGGTACTAGCAGCCAAAGCCTTATGATCCTGCTCCAAATCGGCAACATCTTCCTGGTTGCCATATTTTTCAACATAGTAATGATATATAAGATCTTCTTTAGGGTGATGCACTGCTTCGGAATGGTTGGCCAGATAATCAACGATTTCTCTTACCAATGAGTAGTTAATTCCTTTGTCCTCTTCCAAAAGTTGATGCTTTCGTCTGAGTATCGCTAATAAGCGATTCATATAACCGTGCTCACGCCGGATCCTTTCTAACATCATCATTGCTTCTCCAATGCAAAGTAGTAAACCAATTGTATAGAAGAGCAGCAAAGTTTGCTTTGATTCCAGTCGTAAAAAAGGGAATTTGTCGTGTTAGTCACTTTTGGTACAGCATTATACCCTAATGGTGTGTGTCCCTTTTAAATCGTGTGTGTCCTCGTTAAGTATAAGGTTGCCAATCAATAGGTGTGTGTCCTTGTTGGATCAGGTACTGGTTCGCTTTAGAAAAATGCCTACACCCAAGAAAGCCGCGATGAGCTGACAGCGGCGATGGATGCGGAGCCGTCAGAACCAGATGTTTACTTCGGTCAATCATCGCCCCTTTTTTCTGTGCGTGAGAACCCCAAAGTAAAAAAACCACGCCTTGACGATGTTCATTTATCGCATCCACTACCCGGTCTGTAAATTTCTCCCAACCGGTCACTTTAGCGTGCGAGTGTGCTTTGCCCTGCTCAACGGTAAGCACTGTATTAAGCATTAACACGCCCTGCTCCGCCCAACTTTGCAAATAACCGTGATTCGGGATGACAAATCCATCGATATCCTGGGCCAGTTCTTTATACATATTCACCAAGGACGGTGGTGTTTTGACACCAGGTAAAACAGAAAAACATAGGCCATGTGCCTGGTTTGGCCCGTGATAAGGATCCTGGCCAAGAATGACGACCTTAATGTCCGAAAATTCTGTTGCACGAAATGCATTGAATACATCACTAGCCGGAGGATAAATTATCTTCCCGGCCAGGCGTTCCGCTTCAACAAACGCCATCGTTTGTTGAAAGTATTCTTGTTGCTTCTCAGCGCCGATCACGTCGTGCCATGTCAATGAATTTGTCATAAAACGTCCCAAATTGTCAGGTATGGAACTAGTTTAACCAAAATTTGTCATCTGCGGCACATCAGGATCAATAAATCCATGAATTAACGAGCTTTCTGTGGGGCACTTCGATGATGCCCCGGCCCTGTCACATGACGATTTGGGTTTGGTAGCGGGTGAGCCGGGCGACCATAAAATGCAGATACGGTAATAGCAGACATAATAGACTCCTTACAATTTCATACTTACAAGGAGTCTTATTCGAAATTTATGCCAAGTTTACAGTTAGATGATCTTTTTATGATCCAGATGAATAGTTTGCAACTTAGCGATCTCTTCAGGCCAAAGCTCTGGCTCAATCGTTTCCAGTATCAGTGGGATATGGTTAAACCTTGAATCCTTAGCAATATATTCGAAACCTTCCCATCCAATATACCCTTTGCCCAAAGAGTTATGGCGATCAACATGAGATCCCAGTTCAACCTTTGAATCATTTATATGCATTGCCCGCAAATAGTGCATACCAACAACTCGCTCAAACTCAGCAAATGTGTCGTGGCACGCTTTTTCCGTACGCAGGTCATAACCTGCCGCAAACAGATGGCAGGTATCCAGACAAATGCCGACCCGCTCTTTGTTATCCACCAGACGAATGATTTCGGCCAACTGTTCAAAAGTACAGCCAAGATTACTTCCCTGACCTGCAGTATTCTCAATTACTGCAATAACATCAGGTACCGCCTGATGAGCCAAATTGATCGACTCCGCTATTTTCTCCAAACACTCCTGCTGGGAAATTTGCTTTAAATGGCTTCCAGGATGAAAATTGAGCAAAGTTAATCCTAAAGCCTGACAACGCTCAAACTCATCAATAAATGCCGCACGGGATTTATTCAGTTTTTCTTCATCCGGTGCGCCAAGATTTATCAGGTAAGAATCGTGCGGTAGTATGTGCTCAGCCTGGTAACCAAACTTATTACAGTTACGTTTAAATGCTTCTATCGAAGATTTAGTCAACGGCTTTGCATTCCACTGTCGCTGATTTTTAGTAAATAAGGCAAAAGCCGTTGCACCAATTTCTTTCGCCCGCACAGGTGCATTTTCTACCCCGCCCGCCGCTGATACATGAGCGCCGATATATTTATCTGATTGAATATTTTTCAGGTCTATCATTTGATCTCTTTCAAGTTACAGGATGATTGCTGGTTACATTATAAGTCACTAATTTACGGTTTCTAGCACATTTATCATGATTACATATGTAATAAAATTACTACATTTTTACCTTTCAACTATTTTTTAAAGATTAAAATATATTAAAAGGTACTGTTTTTAAAACATTTAATTGATGCAAATCAAATAAATCATTTTCAAAAAGATCGGAAATTTTGTTGCTTTTTGACCTAAATCAATATTATCATCATGGTTATTAGCTATATAATACCTAGCTCAACAAGAATTGAAAATAAACACCACTTACCACAATTTGATGTGGACAAGGAGATAGTAATGATTCAAGGTATCCAAATCACTAAAGCAGCTAACGACGATCTAATCAATTCAATCTGGCTACTAGACAGCGAGAAACATGAAGCACGTTGTGTTGCAGCAAACGCAGGTTATGCAGCAGATCAAGTGGTTGCAACTTCTGAGCTAGGTGAATATGAAAGCCGCGAAGTAGCAATCGAAACGACGCCACGTATCGAAGGTGGCCAGCACCTGAACGTGAACGTTCTTAAACGTGAAACTCTGGAAGATGCTGTTGCTCACCCAGAAAACTACCCGCAGCTAACTATCCGTGTATCTGGTTACGCAGTACGTTTCAACTCTCTGACTCCAGAGCAACAACGTGATGTAATCGCTCGTACTTTTACTGAGTCTCTATAATTCTGAGACCAAGTAACTGAATATGAGAACGGCGCTGATTCAGCGCCGTTTTTTTATTCATATAAAGAAAAAGAGAGCAAATGCTCTCTTTCTATCGGTATGTGTACTGAATCAGAAGTTACTGCTGAACACGACGCAAAATAGCTTTGAGGCCTTCGAAGTCATCATCCAGTTCCTCAGATAGCAACTCCATTTCGGCGTGCTTAGCCAACGGTGCCGGTAGCGGGATATCCGTACCCAGAATATCATCAACTACTTCTTTGAATTTCGCCGGATGTGCAGTGCACAGGAACAAACCAGTTTCGCCTTCCTGTAACTGTTCGTTCAGTGTACGGTAAGCAATCGCACCATGTGGCTCACACAGGTAGCCCAGACTATTCAATTCACGTACTGATTCAGCACTCTGCTCGTCAGTTACCGCGCCTTTACCTAGCGTATCTAGACCCCAGCCTTTAATTCGGCATAGCTCTTCAATACGTGGCCAGTTGTTTGGCTGGCTAACATCCATTGCATTGGACGTCGTTGCGATCGTTGGTTTTGGATCCCACTTGCCGGTTTCCAGATAACGAGGAACGGTATCGTTAACGTTAGTCGCAGCAATAAAGCGTTTGATTGGCAAGCCAAGAGCCTTAGCTAACAGCCCAGCCGTCAGGTTACCGAAGTTACCACTTGGTACTGAAATCACCAGGTTTTCACGCTCTTCTTTGCTCATCTGCGCAGCGGCTTCAAAGTAGTAGCAGATCTGCGCCATCAGACGGGCAATGTTGATCGAGTTAGCAGAGTTAAGGCCGATCTCTTCACGCAGAGCCTGATCATCAAAAGATTTCTTAACCAATGCCTGGCAAGCATCAAAATCACTATGAATCGCAACGGTATGAATATTTTGACCCAGAGTACAGAACAGCTTCTCTTGCAGAGGGCTGATCTTACCTTTTGGATAAAGGATCACAACGTTGATGTTTTCCATGCCATAGAAAGCATGAGCAACCGCAGCACCTGTATCCCCGGAAGTTGCAGTCAGGATGGTAATTTTACCGCCATCAGAAACCGCAGCTAAAGATTGGGCCATAAAACGGCCACCGAAATCTTTAAACGCTAAAGTTGGACCGTGGAATAGCTCAAGTGCGTAAACACCATCTTTTACTTTGTTGATTGGTGCAGGGAACTGGAATGCGTTGCTTACTAATTCCTGCACTTTTTCGGCAGACAATTCATCACCGATTAGCGCAGTCAGAATCTTAGCGCTGCGGCTGATAAAATCTTCCGCTAATAGCGCATCAATATCATCAAACTTTGGCAGTTCAGACGGGAAAAATAGCCCCTGGTTACGACCTAACCCTTGGCGTACGGCTTGGCCAAAGGATACTTGTTCATCATTTTCTTTAATGTTGTAAAGCTTCATAGCTCACTTCCTGTCAGTTTCGAACCTTGTTTGTCTAAACGACAAATGTGGACGAATCCTTCTTCATTTTGTACGTAATTCTGTTCTAGCCAGCGTGCAACACGCTCTGCTACATCTTTTTCTTTGCAAACGCTGAATAGCGTTGGTCCACTACCTGAAATACCCGTAGCTAATGCACCGGCAGAGGTCGCATATTGACGAGCATTGGCAAAACCAGGGAGAAGTTTCTCACGATATGGCTCCGCGATCACGTCTTTGATCATTTTTGCTGCAAGTTCCGGCTGATTTGAGTGGCAAGCGTGAATAAATCCGCCCAGATTGCGGCCATGCGCGATAATATCCTGGCGGCGATATTGCGCCGGCAAAATTGCACGTGCTTCTGCGGTTGAAACCTTAATGCCCGGATATGCCATCACCCAGTACCAATCATCAAAACAGGGGACTTCCTGGCTGATAATTCCCAACTCTTCCAACATCAGTTGCAAGCCGCCTAAATAGCATGGCGCAACGTTGTCATAGTGGATACCACCGGAAATCTTACCTTCCATCTCACCCATCAGCGCCAGCAATTCCATCTCACTTAATGGATCGCCATGAAACTGATTTAGTGCATCTAATGCCGCAACGATAGAGCAGGCGCTGGATCCCAGGCCAGAACCGATCGGCATGTTCTTTTCCAAAGTCATTTCCAGAGGTTTAAGCTCGATGCCTTTCTTCTCCAGTTCACGGGCAAAAACAACCCAGCAATCATAAACAATATTGTCTTTCGGATCTTCCGGCAGCTTAGCAACGAAATGGCCTGCCAGATTCAGAGCAAATTGCTCTGAACTGCATTTAACTTCAACACGATCGCCTAACAGTGTGCCATCGATTGGCGATACCGCCGCGCCTAAAACGTCAAAACCAACACTAACGTTACCAATCGATGCAGGAGCGTAAACAACTACGCCTTTATCTTGAGAGCTCATTTTAAACCCCTAATTTCCAACCTAGAGTACGCATTACGTCAGCAAACACACCCGCTGCCGTTACTTCTGTACCTGCACCATAGCCACGCAGTACCAGCGGAATCGGCTGATAATAACGGCTATAGAATGCCAGAGCGTTCTCACCATCTTTAATCTTAAACATTGGATCATTTTCATCGACCTGAGCAATGCGCACACGGCATTTTCCATCAGCGATTTCACCAACATAACGCAATACTTCACCCTTTTCCGCTGCCTGAGCAGAAAGCTGTTTGAAGTATTCGTCCGCCTGTGGCAGACGTGCCATAAATTCATCAACAGAACCTGAAATATCAAAGCCCGGTGGCAGAGCCAGATCAACCTGTACATCTTCCAGTTCGATCTTCATACCTGTTTCTCGTGCCAGGATAAGCAGTTTACGCGCCACATCCATACCCGACAGGTCATCACGTGGGTCAGGTTCAGTAAAGCCTTTCTCTTTAGCAATTTTAGTCGCTTCGCTCAGACTCAGACCTTCATCCAGTTTACCGAAGATAAAGGAAAGTGAACCAGAAAGAATACCGTTAAATTTCTCCAGCTCGTCACCCGCAGCAATCAGGTTCTGCAGGTTTTCAATCACCGGAAGACCAGCGCCGACTGTAGTTTCGTACATCAGTTTACGACGTGAAGTACGCGCAACTTTACGTAGCTGCTGATAGTAAGCCATGCTGGCCGTGTTGGCTTTTTTGTTCGGTGTGACGACGTGGAAACCGGCAGCAAGGAAATCCGCATACTGATCAGCAATCACTTCGCTTGACGTACAGTCAACCAACACCGGGTTAATGATGTGGTTACGTTGAACCAATGCAGAGAGACTGCTCAAGCTGAATGTTTCACTCGCGTCACGCATACGCTCACGCCAGTTACTCAAATCCAGCCCATCCGGGTCAAGCAGCAGGCCGCAGCTGTTGGCCAAGCCGCAAATACGGATGATGATACCTTTTTTGTTCAGTTTTTCCTGCTGACGGCGTACCTGTTCAACCAGTTCACCACCCACACCACCAACACCGACGATAAACAGATCCAGGTAATGGTTAGAGTTAAACAGATTCTCATGACACGCTTTGATCGCTTCAGAAACTTTATCTTCCGGAATTACCGCTGAGATTGCGCGTTCAGAAGAGCCTTGGGCGATAGCTACAATGTTAATATGCGCTTCGGCCAGTGATGAGAAGAACTGAGATGCGATACCACGAGAGGTACGCATACCATCACCAACCAAAGTGATGATAGAAACGTCATCGATAAAGTCGACCGGCTCTAACATGCCGCCTTTCAGTTCCAGCTCAAATGAGTCGCTCAGCGCTTTTTTCGCTTTCGCTTTGTCATCGGCTTCAATACAGAAGCTGATCGAGTATTCAGATGAAGACTGCGTGATCAACACAATCGATACGCCTGCCATAGACATGGCACCAAACACACGGCTGGCCATACCCACCATGCCTTTCATACCCGGGCCGGAAACGTTAACCATGGTCAGTTCGTTAAGAGTGGTAATGCCTTTAATCGGCAGGTTGTCTTCCCCGGTATCCTGGCCAATTAAAGTACCAGCACCCTGAGGATTGAAACTGTTCTTAATTAAGCAAGGGATATGGAAACGCGCGATAGGTGCGATAGTTTTCGGATGGAGAACAGAAGCGCCAAAATAGGACAGTTCCATTGCTTCCTGATAACTGAGAGATTTCAGCAAACGTGCATCACGAACCAGACGAGGATCGCAGTTATAAACCCCATCAACATCGGTCCAGATTTCACAGCATTCAGCACGCAGACAAGCCGCCAATACCGCTGCAGAATAATCCGAGCCATTGCGCCCTAAACAAACCAGTTCACCTTTTTCATTCCCAGCGGTAAAGCCCGGCATAATTTGCACGTGATTAGCTGGTAACGGATTTTGTTTGAACAGCTCAGTTGACGCATCCACGTCTACCATCGCTTCCAGATGAGGGCCATGAGCAACCAGGTATTGAGTCGGGTCGATTAGATTAGTTGACTGTCCTTTGGCTTCCAATACCGCTTTCATTAACTGAATGGAAATGCGTTCGCCTTTACTGATAATACGTGCATTAACATTATCTGGGCACATACCCAGCAAACTGATTCCATTCACAAACTGGCGTAACTGGCCCATCGATTGCTCAACCTGAGCAAAATAAGCGCTGCCATCCAGTTCACCCAGCTCTTGTTTAATGTCATTAAACAGCACAGTGAATGAATGTTCTAATTCTGTAATTTGCGTCTCTGCATCACCGGTATGCAGTGCTGATTCAATCACGGCAACCAGTTTGTTGGTTGTTTTTCCTGGTGCCGACAACACAACTGAAACTTCAGCCTGTTGGGCATTATTAGCGACTATTTGGGCAGCTCTTAAAAAGCGGTCAGCATCGGATAATGACGAACCACCGAACTTTAGTACACGCATCCCTTCCTCCAGTTAAATTAAGTATAAAAAAAGGGCCTGCATCTTGTTGGATACAGGCCCTTTTTTTTGAAGTTTTTCGCTCAGCAGCCTGCCCCAACAGCGATAATGTCGGTGGTAATAATAATGGTGGTAATTACTACATGGCGGTTTGCTTTCATTTAAAACTTCTTAGCGAATTAATTTCTGCCTTTACGTTTACCTCAGTCCGTTAATAGAGTCAATGAAAATGTGGATTTTCACGCTGTTTTTAAGAGAATTGCCACCAATCCCCTTTATCGGACACAAATCTACAAACAAAAAAGAAGCCTCAACAACTCTGCTACGGCTTCTTTTATCAACAATTTGTCTACCGACTCAATCAGAGTTCGATATCCAGTTTCGTTTGCGACAGTACAATCCCATTCCAGTCGGAGTAAAGATAATCGCCCGGCAGAATTTGATGTTTATTCAACGACACACGAACATTAATGTGCCCAGAATCGTGACGGTGAGTTTTAAACGGGCAGGCCCCCAGAGCTTTGATACCAATATGCATTTGTGACAGAGTCGCAGCATCACGAACCGCACCATAAACCACAATGCCTTCCCACTCGTTATCAATTGCCAGAATAGCTAATTGATCACCCAACAGTGCCTGTTGGCAAGAACCGTTGCCATCGACAACCAGCACTTTGCCTTTACCGTTCTGCTGCAATACCTCTCTTACTTTGGAATTGTCGTGATAGCACCGTACCGTAACCACTTCTCCCCAAAACGTACCAATCTGGCCGAAGTTGTGAAGAGGGACATCAAGTAGCCTTACCTGGGATTCAAACTGATCGCAGATATCAGGTGTTATATCTTTCATTATTCCTCCATGATTCTTATTAGAAACTTTTGTCTTTCATAGTCTCGGCTTTAGGTCTATTGATCCTAGCGACTATAGCAGATAATTCACACGTTCAGCGAAAAGCCCCATGTTCGCCGCCTGCACCTCAAAACAGGCATGCAACCACAGTTCTCCATCCTGTACGTAAAAAATGGCATTTTGCTCAAATTCCCGGGCAATCGTCAGTGCAGTAGATAAATCCATCTCAACTGCAATACTCTCTTCTATCCAGGTAAACGTCGAATCGCCTGCCAATAATTGAATCCAATCATAGCCTTTTAATCGATGCTGTAAACGCTGGTTATTTGTTCTATTTAAACAATGTGATGTAAGTTTACTTCTTGGATTCCAGGCAGTGATTATAGCAAAAGAAGATGAGGGAAATATTTTTTCCATTCTAAAACAGGTGGTTAAGTAGCTTTCCCATAACGAAATATCGATCATTACGCCTCCTGATTCACGCCATTTATACTACCGGGATTTAGTTATAAAGTTCTATTGATGTAAATCAACAAAGTAGAGAGTAATAATCGGCGACCATTGTTAGCATGCTGTTAACAATATAAAATCCATCGCAACAAGGGTAACAACATATCAAGGTCAGGACGACTCTAGCTTCTCTATGGAAGGCGGCTATGAATTAAAGTGTTTTTTACAACACTTTGGTTTATTATCTTTAAAACATTACAAAATAGTCATGTTTTTACCTAGAATAATTTTCAATTTACTACATTTTTTTCACAATTTAGGTACCGCCAATGCAAACCCCGCAGATTCTTATTGTAGAAGATGAGCAAGTTACTCGAAACACGCTGAAAAGCATTTTTGAAGCAGAGGGATATACTGTATTCGAGGCTAGCAATGGTGAAGATATGCATCATATCTTATCCGAAAAGTCGATCAATCTGGTGATTATGGATATTAATCTTCCGGGTAAAAATGGCTTATTGCTGGCACGTGAATTAAGAGAACAGGCAGACGTCGCTTTGATGTTCTTAACCGGTCGTGATAATGAAGTCGATAAAATTCTAGGTCTGGAAATCGGCGCAGATGATTACATCACTAAACCATTTAACCCACGTGAACTGACCATTCGAGCGCGCAATCTGCTTAGCCGTGCGATGACAACCAATGCGACCCACGAAGAGAAACGCCACATTGAAAGCTACCGCTTTAATGGCTGGGAACTGGATATCAACAGTCGTTCATTGGTTAACCCTAGCGGTGACAGTTATAAACTACCACGCTCTGAATTCCGCGCTCTACTGCACTTTTGTGAAAATCCGGGCAAAATTCAGACTCGTGCCGATCTACTGAAAAAGATGACTGGTCGTGAGCTTAAACCACACGATCGTACAGTTGATGTTACTATTCGCCGGATTCGCAAACACTTTGAATCGGTTAACGGCACACCTGAAATCATCGCAACCATTCATGGTGAAGGTTACCGTTTTTGCGGTGATTTAGAAGACTGATTGATTCGTCATTCCAGCCTTGAGCCGGAATCTTGACGGATACAGAAAAAGCTGAAACCACACCAATAACAAGACCCCGGATAATTACAAGGTAATTTCCGGGGTGACAAAGTAGAACTAAGATCAGTTTACCCTAATCACAATCAATCACGCTGTGCTATCCATTCTCTTAACAGAATAATATCACTGCGATACTCATTTTTAATCTCTTCTACCCAGTCGGTAATATTTTCCCACCAGGCGGGAGCATCAGGCGTCTGCGCCTTTTGTGCCACACGCTGAATACGAGCTAAGCCAATCGAACCGGCAGCACCTTTAATTTTATGTGCTTCAGAGACAATTCCAGCCTGATCCTTGGCGATCATATTAGAATCGAGAATTTCAATGTAATCTGGCATCATCTGTTCAAACATGCTAATGCTATCAAGAACAGGTTTATCGCCGACAATTTCAATATAAGATTTGAGCATATCCAAATCCAGTAACTGGCTGTACAACTCTTCCGATGGCGAAATTTCCCCATCAACATGATGTACTTCCATCTCAGAATGTAGATTATGAGTCTTATCCAAGCACCACTTCTCAATAACCGCTTTCACAGCCGTAACTGATAGAGGTTTACTGATCGCATCGTCCATCCCTTTCTTGATGTACTCTTGTTTATCCTTAAGCAAGTTGGCAGTCAAGGCAACCAATGGAGGAAGTGGAATTTCGCTATCGCGGTACTCCAGACGAAATGCAGCAGCGACATCAAATCCGGTCATATCAGGTAGCTGGATATCGAGGAACACCAAATCAAATTCAGCCGGAATAAAACGCTGCTTGGCTTCCTCGCCACTCATCGCTACGCTGACTTTATGTCCCATACTTTCCAGCAGTGAACGAGCAACGGTAATATTGAGTTCAATATCTTCAACCATAAAAATATTCAGGCTTCTGCCTGCATGGCCTTGCGCCTCCAACTGCTGTGGAGCTCGTACCAGAGGAACCGTCAGCGTCACCATAAAGGTACTGCCAAATCCCTCTTCACTGGTAACGCTTATATCGCCGTTCATCATTTGCATAAGTTGCTTGGATACAGCAAGTCCGATACCCGTCCCTACTGCATGCAGATTATCTTTGCCACTTTTTACCTGGTAATACATGGCAAAAATCTTATCCAGCTCCGCTTCCGGAATACCGATCCCGCTATCTTCAATTTCAATGCAAATCTCAGCCTTTTGCTGTTCAACTTCAGCGCTGACACTCACTACCACGCCACCTTCTTTGGTGAATTTCATCGCATTGCTAAGCAAATTCCACAACACCTGACGCAAGCGGGTTCCGTCAACCTGGATATAAGCGGGTAAGTCAGTCAGGCGTTCCAGATCAAAACGCAGCCCTTTCTGCTGCGCCATTAACGCAGCAAGGCTTTCCAGCTCAGCAACAAACTCTTCAAAATTCAGCGTATCAGGCAACAGTTCCAGTTTACGGCGGTCAAATTTGTCCATATCGATAATATCGTTAAAGATATTACCAAGGGTAACCGCACTAACATGAATAGTTTGCATGTACTTGCGTTGCTCTTCGCTCATGGTGCCGTCAAGCAACATTCGACTCAGACCAACAATGCCATTGAGCGGGGTACGTAATTCGTGGCTGATGGTAGATATAAAGGTGGTTTTATCACGGCTGGCTTTTTCCAGCGATTCTTCATGACGCTTACGCTCGGTAATGTCCCGGCCAAAACCAACCAGCCCCAGGTGCTGACCATCATTGCTGTAGAAAGGCACTTTGCGTAGCTCGAAGTAGTTTTTATGTCCGTCCGGATATTCCAACCACTGTTCATAGGTAATAGAGCGGTTATTTTTAAACACCTGTTCATCGGTTTCGACAATCGGCTGTGCAATCTCTTTGCTATAAACATCCCAGGGAGTTAAACCGACCAGATCTTTTTCTTTCTTGCCAGTCAACTCTTCCATTGCCCGGTTACAACCGGAAAACACCCCATTCGCATTGCGGTAGTAAATAAGGTCAGGAGAAGCATCGATGAAGGAGCGTAATAATGCGGTACGTTCAGCCAGTTCCAACTGAGTCCGTTCGCGTTGCTGAACTTCGTTTTCCAGATCAACCATCGCTTCTTCACGTGCTTCTTCCGCTTTGATCCGCTCTTCGATCTCTTCGTTCAGTTTGGCAATATTCTGTTGCAGCTGATAATTGAGTTCCTGATCGCGACCTCGCATCTCTTTGAGTTTCGAAACCAGTTTAGAAAGGCGCTGGCGTGACTCTTCTAACTGATCCACCACCACGGAAAGAAAATAGACAGCCCATGGAGTGATCACTAGGCCGAAAAAGATCGAGCGGACAATATCAACATTATCCACTTCACCGTTGAGTGCGAGAGTAATGCCAACCTGAACCACCACCGCCAGAGCAACCAGTGCAAGAGCCAGGAGAATAGAAAAACGTAATATGCCCAGTTTTACCAACAGATCGACATAATACTGGGCGAGATTTTTCATCGGCTTCATGCAAGGCTCCACAGCGAGTTCAGATAACTTCGGTATACTGCATACTATAGTCGCAGAAGTCTATGAATTCACCGGAGATTCGCAGAGCTAATCAAGCAAAGAACCCTGTTCACCATCCTGATTTAAACGCTTGGCGATTTCGGTCATAGCCAGCCAGCGATTTTCACACCACAACGGTGCCAGCAGAGTCGGACGGCGTGCAGCCGAAGAGATCCGGTGAAAAACGATTTCTCGCGGGGTGCGGCGTATCATTTCGCTGGCGGTGGTGACATACTGTTCAAGGCTGATTTCCTCCAGGCGCCCAGCCTGCCACGCTTTTGCCATGGTACTGCCTTCAACGATATGCAGGCTGTGCAGTTTGATGCCATCCGTTCCTACTTGTAGCACCTGTTGCATGGTCGAGATATTATCCTGATGGGTTTCACCCGGTAAACCAACAATGAGATGAGTACAGACTTTCAGACCAAGCGCACGTGCCTTTCGGGTAATTTCTTCATAACAGGCAAAATTATGGCCGCGATTGATTCGTTTGAGGGTTTTATCATTGGCGGTCTGTAATCCCAGTTCCAACCATACTTCGTATCCCTGCTGATGATAATCACTCAGCAGATCAAGCACCGCTTGCGGAACACAATCCGGGCGGGTGCCGACGCACAGACCGACGATATCCGCCCCCTGCAACGCCTCTTCATACATCTCTTTCAGCACCTGAACTTCAGCATAGGTATTGGTATAAGCCTGAAAGTACGCCAGGTATTTTTTTGCCCGGGTTACCTCTTGCGCTCGATCGCACAACTGCTGCTTAATGGTCTGCTGCTGGCTGGACTCATCAACAAAAGAGGCAACATTACAAAATGTACAACCTCCGCGCCCAATGGTTCCATCGCGGTTCGGACAACTGAAACCGCCATGCAACGTCAATTTATGCACTTTTTCACCATAACGGCTTTTTAAGTCCTGGCCGATGGTATTGACCATTTCATGTAACTGCTTCACCACTACCTCAACTTACTCTTTCGTCACCTTTGCGCTGTAAATAAGTTACAACTTTGCAAATTTAGGTCGTCAGTTTAGTGTGGTTTGCCGGGGTGAAACCTAGCGAACATCAATAAATACGCGAAATTAAAAGAATTCCCGGTAATGGTTAACAAGATGTAAAGAAAAACCACTATTCATGGCAAAAAAAATGTGCGATAAAATGGACTTTTCGTTGGAATTCCTAGTAACAAAATTGTAGGATACTTACTCTTTACCACTGGCATTTGTGATTTAAACTACAATTTGCCCGTGGAAAATTCGGTGATATTCAGACCCCACCTATATAATGCTCTATATTAGAAGCGATAATAATTGGGTATCACTTTGGACTGTTTTTCTCACAATATTTTTCCTGTGAGATACGGAAAGGACTCAAACTGATGTTTCGCATCAGTTTCGAATCATAACAATGAAAGGACCAGTCGCATTTGCAGGCTAAGGGCTTATTCTCCCTTGGCCTAGATGCGTCTCGATTTAACTGGAAGGATGTATCTATGGTAGATAGAGAGCAGAATTCACAAGGACTATACACTCCAGAGCTGGAGCATGACGCTTGTGGTATCGGTTTCGTCGCTCATCTGAAGAATCGTAAGTCTCATGAAGTCGTAACTCAAGCATTAGATATGCTAGCGCGCATGGAACACCGTGGCGGTCAGGGTTGCGATCCATGTAGCGGTGACGGTGCAGGTATTCTTTTACAGAAGCCGCACGAGTTTCTTCTGGAAGAAGCAGTAAAACTTGGCATTAAACTTCCTTCATTTGAGAAGTACGGTGTCGGTGTCGTTCTATTCCCGAAAGACGAATACAAACGCGCACAATGCAGAGATATTCTAGAGCGTAACGCTAAGCGTTTGGATCTGGAAATCCTGGGCTATCGTGTACTACCTACCGATAACTCAATGCTGGGTGCCGATCCTCTCCTAACAGAACCACAATTCGAACACGTGTTCGTATCTGGTGGCCCAAGCACAACACCTGAAGAGCTGGAACGTAAACTGTACGTTCTGCGTAACTACACAGTTCGCGTATGTTTAGAGAGTGTCTCAAACATCAGCGATGAGTTCTACATTAACTCAATGTCTTATAAGACAATTGTGTATAAAGGTCAGTTGACTACTGAGCAAGTACCTCAGTACTTCTTAGATCTACAGAATCCAACGATGGTGTCAGCGCTGGCGCTGGTTCACTCTCGTTTCTCTACCAATACATTCCCAAGATGGCGCTTAGCTCAGCCTTTCCGTTACATCGCACACAACGGTGAAATTAACACGGTTCGCGGTAACCTGAACTGGATGAAAGCGCGTGAAGCAATTCTTGAATCTAAGCTTTTCACTAAAGCTGAGATCGAAATGCTACTGCCAATCTGTCGTGAAGGTATGTCCGATTCAGCTAACTTCGACATGGTACTGGAACTGCTGGTTCTTTCAGGCCGTCCGCTGGAACATGCGCTGATGATGATGATTCCTGAAGCATGGCAGGAAAACAAAAACATGGATCCAAAACGTCGTGCGTTCTATCAGTACCACGCGAACATCATGGAACCATGGGATGGCCCAGCGTCAGTTTGTTTCACCGATGGTGTAACCGTAGGCGCAACACTGGACCGTAACGGTCTGCGTCCATCTCGCTATACAGTCACCAAAGACAACTTCCTGATCATGGCATCAGAAACCGGTGCTGTTGATGTTGAACCAGAGAACGTGGAATACCGTGGCCGTCTACAGCCAGGACGTATCTTTGTTGCTGATCTGGAAGAAGGCCGCATCATTTCTGATGAAGAAGTGAAAGATGGCATCGCCAACTCACAACCATACGAGCAATGGGTTCAAGATAACCTGCTACGTATGCGTGAACTACCAGATGCAGAAACTGGTCACAGCCAACCTAAACCAGAGCGTCTGCTACACCGTCAACAAGCGTTTGGCGTAAGCAGCGAAGAAGTGAATGACATCATTCAAACTCTGGCTTCAACCGGTTATGAACCTCTGGGTTCAATGGGTGCTGACTGGCCGCTGGCGGTTCTTTCTCACCAGTCACAGCACTTATCACACTACTTTAAGCAGTTGTTTGCTCAGGTAACTAACCCGCCGATCGATCCGATTCGTGAACGCATGGTTATGTCGCTGAAAACTTACTTAGGTAAAGATCAGAACCTGTTGATTGAATCACCAGCGCACTGCCGTAAGGTAGAATTGGATTCACCAGTTATCTCTAACGCTGAGCTGGAAAAGCTACGTGCTGTTGATAACGAACACCTGCAAGCAAAAACTCTGGATATCGTATTCCAGGCAAGTGAAGATGCTGGCAAGCTTGAGCGTGCGCTGAAACGTATCTGTCAATATGCAGAAGATGCCGTGGTCGATGGCTACTCAATCATTCTGTTGTCAGACCGTGCAGTGAACTCTAACCATGCAGCCATTCCGGCGATGCTGGCAGTGGGTGCAGTACACCACCACCTGATTCGTCGTGGTCTGCGTGCAAAATGTGGCATCGTAGTAGAAACAGGTGATGCACGTGAAACTCACCACTTCGCAACTCTGATTGGCTATGGCGCGAACGCGGTTAACCCATATCTGGTTACTGAAACTATCGTTGATCTACAACGTCGTAAGAAACTGGATCCTGAAGCAACACTGAATGATCTGTTCGATAACTACCGTAAAGGGGTTAATGGCGGCCTGTTGAAGATTTTCTCTAAGATGGGTATTTCTACCGTTCAGTCTTACCATGGTGCACAAATCTTTGAAGCGCTGGGTATCAGCAAAGCGGTGGTTGACAAATATTTCACCGGTACGGTTTCGCGTATTCAGGGTCTGACTCTGGATGACATCGCGAAAGAAGTACTGGTTCGTCACCGTGTTGGTTATCCATTACGTGAAATTCCGCTTAAGACTCTGGATGTCGGCGGTGTTTACCAGTGGAAACAACGTGGTGAACAACACCTGTTCAACCCAACAACGATTTCACTGCTACAACAGTCAACTCGTAATAAAGACTACGCTCAATTTAAGAAATACGCTGAAGCAGTAAACAACCAGGGCGATAAAGCGGTAACGCTACGTAGCCAGCTTGATTTTGTGAAAAATCCAGCCGGTTCAATCCCACTGGCAGAAGTTGAACCAATCGAAAACATTCTGAAGCGTTTTGCAACAGGTGCGATGTCATTCGGTTCAATCTCTTATGAAGCGCACTCTACTCTTGCAGTAGCAATGAACCGTATCGGTGCGAAATCGAACTCAGGTGAAGGTGGTGAAGACCCAATCCGTTTCGATCCTAAAAATAACGGTGACTGGGAACGTTCAGCAATCAAACAGGTTGCTTCAGGTCGTTTCGGTGTAACTTCGTACTATCTGACAAACGCTGACGAGCTGCAAATTAAGATGGCTCAAGGTGCAAAACCAGGTGAAGGTGGTCAGCTACCAGGTGATAAAGTGGATGACTGGATCGGTGCGACTCGTCACTCAACTCCAGGGGTCGGTCTGATTTCTCCACCGCCACACCACGATATCTACTCGATCGAAGACTTGGCTCAGCTAATCTATGATCTGAAAAACGCCAACCGTACCGGCCGTGTAAACGTTAAGCTGGTTTCTGAGGCGGGTGTTGGTACTATCGCTTCAGGCGTTGCGAAGGCGAAAGCTGACGTGGTACTGATCGCGGGTTACGATGGCGGTACAGGTGCATCACCGATTTCTTCAATTCGTCATACCGGTCTTCCATGGGAACTGGGTCTGGCTGAAACTCACCAGACACTACTGAAGAACGGTCTGCGTAACCGTATCGTTGTTCAGGCTGACGGCCAGATGAAAACTCCGCGAGATATCGCTATCGCGACTCTGCTTGGTGCAGAAGAATGGGGCGTGGCAACCGCAGCACTGGTTGTTGAAGGCTGTATCATGATGCGTAAGTGTCATAAGAACACCTGTCCGGTTGGTATTGCAACTCAGAACAAGACTCTGCGTGAACGTTTCGACGGCCGTGTAGATGATGTTGTGACTTTCTTCCAGTACATGGCAGAAGGTCTGCGTGAAATCATGGCTGAGCTTGGTTTCCGTACCATCGATGAGATGGTTGGTCAGGCACACAAACTGAAAGTTCGTGACAATATCCAACACTGGAAATACCGCAATCTTGATCTGTCGCCGGTTCTTCATATTGAGCAACCTCGTGCAGAAGATGGCGTATTCTGCCAGACAAACCAAAACCATGGTTTAGATGTCGTTCTGGATCGCAAACTGATTGAAGCTGCAACGCCAGCGCTTGAGCGCGGTGAAGCGGTAACAGCAGAATTCCCGATCATCAACACTGACCGTAGTACAGGTACCATGCTTTCGAACGAAATCTCGAAAGTGTACAAGGATCAAGGTCTGCCTCAGCCAATGAACGTTAAGTTCACCGGTTCTGCAGGTCAGTCATTTGGTGCTTTCCTGGCGAAAGGCGTGAAGTTCGAAGTTGAAGGCGATGCCAACGACTACTGGGGTAAAGGTCTGTCCGGCGGTACGCTGGTTCTTTATCCAAGCACTCGCTCAACTCTGGTCGCCGAAGACAACATCGTAGTGGGTAACGTATGTTTCTACGGTGCAACTTCTGGTGAGTCATTCATCCGTGGCAAAGCGGGCGAACGTTTCTGTGTACGTAACTCAGGTGCGAAAGTTGTTGTTGAAGGTGTCGGTGACCACGGTTGTGAATACATGACTGGCGGTGTGGCTATTATCCTTGGCGCAACGGGTCGTAACTTCGCGGCTGGTATGAGTGGTGGTGTGGCTTATGTATGGGATAAAGCAGGTGATTTCGAAACCAAGCTGAATCCTGAACTGGTCGACCTTGATCCAATCGAGCAAGAAGATAAAGACCTGCTTAAAGATATGCTTACTAAGCACGTTGAATTCACAGGAAGTGAAGTTGCTAAATCATTCCTGGCTGATTTTGAAGCGAACCTGCAGTCTCTGGTTAAAGTTATGCCACGTGACTACAAGCGCGTACTTCAAAAACGTAAGGCAGAAGCAGCACAGCAAGATCAAGCGGAGGCAGTATAATGGGTAAGCCTACTGGATTTTTAGAACATGGCCGTGAACTACCAAAAAAGGTAGATCCAGCGGTTCGTATTCAAGACAACAAAGAGTTTGTTCTGAACGAAGAGTTTGGCACTAAGATCAATACCCAAGCTTCTCGTTGTATGGACTGTGGAGTGCCGTTTTGTCATAGCGGTTGCCCTATCGGCAACATCATTCCTGAATTCAATGACGCGGTTTATCGCGACAGTTGGGAAGAGGCTTGGGACATCCTGAGCTCAACCAATAACTTCCCTGAAGTTACTGGTCGTGTATGTCCGGCTCCTTGTGAAACAGCGTGTGTACTTGGTATCAACCAAGATCCAATCACTATCTGTAACATTGAAAAAACTATCGTTGAAACTGCGTATCGCGAAGGCTATGCGCAGCCAAAAGCACCACGTAGCCGTACTGGTAAAACAGTCGCCATTATCGGTTCAGGTCCTGCTGGTCTTTCAGCAGCAGAACAGCTGAACAGTGCAGGTCATACCGTCACTGTTTACGAACGTGACGAAAAAGTCGGTGGTCTGATGCGTTTCGGTATTCCAGACTTTAAACTGGGTATGGACGTTATTGATCGCAAAATCGATCTGATGGAAAAAGCAGGCATCAAGTTTGTGGTGAACGCGCATATCGGTGTTGATATCAATGCCCAGCAACTACGTCAGGAATACGATGTTGTGCTACTGACTGGCGGTTCTACTGTTCCTCGCGATCTGCCGATCCCAGGACGAGAGCTGAAAGGCGTTTACTTTGCAATGCAGTTCCTCGGACAAAACAACCGCCGTGCTAACAACATGGATCTGAAGACTGAAGAAATTCATGCTAAAGGTAAACATGTTGTGGTAATCGGTGGTGGTGATACCGGTTCTGACTGTGTGGGCACTTCAAACCGTCATGGTGCTACTAGCATCACGCAGGTTGAAATTATGCCTGTGCCACCGGAAAAACGTCCAGCGAACATGCCTTGGCCACAATATCCAATGATACTGCGCACCTCGACTTCTCACGAAGAAGGTTGTGATCGTCACTGGAATATTCTGACTAAAGAATTTATCGGTAATGATAAAGGTGAAGTTACTGGTCTGCGTCTGGCTGACATCGTATGGAAAGATGCCGCTCCTGGCGAGCGTCCAACATTCGAAGAAGTTGCTGGCAGTGAGCGTGTAATTCCATGTGACATGGCATTTCTGGCAATGGGCTTCCTACACCCAGAACCAACAGGTGTACTGGCACAGCTGGATATTGCTCTTGATGATCGCGGCAACGTAGCAACTCAAGACTTCCAGACAAACCAAGCTGGCGTATTTGCCGCAGGTGACATGCGCACTGGTCAGTCTCTGGTTGTTCGTTGTATCAACGAAGGTCGTGAATGTGCTCGCTCCGTTGATGAATACCTGATGGGTAACACCAACCTCGAAGCGAAAGCGACTTCACTGATGCTTTCAGACTAATCATTAGTCTTATCCCGCTTTGCTACGCAAAGCGGGAATACACCTTCTAAAGTTATAAAAAAGGTCAGTAGCCCGCTACTGACCTTTTTTATATCAGCAAATAATCACTGTGAAATTTTCGCCAAATACCTATCTTAACGTTACAATAGCGCCATTCATTTGTTCACAAAGAGTTTATCTATGAAGATCGGTATTATCGGCGCGATGGAGCAAGAAGTCGCCATCCTAAAATCATCACTGACTAATTTGAAAGAAGAGCGTAAAGCGGGCGCCAATTATTTCTCCGGTCAGATTGATGGAGTGGAAGTTGTTCTTCTGCAGTCAGGCATTGGTAAAGTTGCGGCGGCTATAGGCACCACTTTATTAATCGACAACTATCAGCCAGATATCATTATCAATACCGGCTCAGCAGGTGGCTTTGCCTCTTCTCTGACCATGGGAGATGTAGTGATCTCTTCAGAAGTCCGTCACCACGATGCTGATGTGACAGCTTTTGGTTATGAAATCGGTCAGATGGCCGGTCAGCCCGCCGCATTTATTGCCGATGAAAAGCTTATCAGCGTAGCGGAAAAAGCGGTCGAAATGGCAGAAGGTAAACATGCGGTAAAAGGCCTAATCTGTACCGGTGATGCCTTTGTCTGCACAGCGGACAAACAGCAGTTTATTCGCGATAACTTCCCAACAGTCGTCGCGGTTGAGATGGAAGCTTCAGCCATTGCACAAACTTGCCATCAGTTTGGCGTACCGTTCGTGATTGTGCGAGCTATTTCTGATGTCGCCGATAAAGAATCACCAATGTCCTTTGAAGAGTTCTTACCTCTCGCTGCACAAAGCTCATCAGAGATGGTGCTGCAGATGATTACTTTACTTAAATAAGTTGTCTCAAATAGGGTAACCGCCGGTGATGAGTTCGGAACTATCTCAGATGATGCTCGACTTCAGCCCACTACTGATTTTGTGGGCTGGAGTGATATTAAATCTTTTGCTGCCACTAAGTTATTCGGCTCATCCCACCCGGCTATGGCATCAGTTTGCTCAGTTACTGGCGAGCAAGGTTAACAGCCATCGTAGCTATCAACAGGATAGTATGTCCGGTGCGCTAGCCTGCGCATTAATGCTGCTCCCCTCACTCGCCATTCTGATCGCCTTACAGACTCTGGCCTGGCAGGTAGAATATTTTCAGTTAGCCCTGCTGTTTCTCGCCCTAGACTGGCGTAATCAGAATCAGCTGGCCAATAAAATGGGGGACTGGCTAAGTCGGGAAGATAAAGATAAGGCCCGTCAGGAACTGGCTTCACTACTGAACCGCGATGTAAATACCCTATCACTGCTTGGTGCAGGCAAAGCAACCGTCGAGACGCTGATAGCAGGGCAAAGCCGTCAGGTTATCTCGGTAATGTTCTGGTTTGCACTGAGTGGTGGTATTGGCGCGTTTATCTATCGCTTGACTTGCGAATTACACCGCGCCTGGTCTCCGTCCCAACCAATTTATCGACCCTTTGGCCTGGCAACTGCTCAACTTTTGCTGATATTAGAATGGTTGCCAGTGCGGCTATTTTTGTTGCTGATTCTTGCCGGGCGCAATGCAGCCCAGGTTTATTCACAGGCGAAGCAGCAATACCGCAGTTGGATTTCCCCTTCTCAGGGTTTATTACTTGCAACCATTGGACATAAGTTTCAACTTTCTCTTGGTGGGCCAGCGCTGTATCAGAACCGGCAAAAAACGAATATTAAATCCGTTCGGGCCAAGCTGGGTGGACGTATTGCTCCAGCGGCACTGCATCTGTCGCAAGTGATGAGACTGCTTAATCAGCGTACAGTGTTATGGCTGGTACTGCAAAGCCTGGTCATGTTCATATTTCTTTGGGTGGCTAATGCTTAAATTTATCCTCATCTTATTCTTGGTTTTCTCATCCGTAAGTTACGCAAAAACCTATCAAAGAATTATCACCCTGGCCCCTCATGCAACCGAAATTGCTTTTGCCGCCGGCTTAGGAAAACAGATCATTGCTGTCAGTGAATTAAGCGATTATCCGGCTGAAACCGCACAACTGGAAAAAGTGGCCAGCTACCAGGGAATTAAGCTGGAACGCATTCTTGCTTTGCAACCTGATTTAGTCATTGCCTGGCCAGCAGGAAATCCGGTACGTGAGCTGGAAAAACTTGAACAACTGGGAATTGAAATCTATCGCACCGATGCGACCACTCTGGATGAAATTGGAAGCAGTATTGAAGCACTCAGCCAGTTTGCACATAATCCAAAAATTGGCGAGAACAATGCTCAACAATTTCGCGACCAATTGCAGCAACTAAAACAGCGATATCAGGATAAAACTCCGATTTCCTATTTCTATCAATTAAGTGAAAAGCCGATAATCACCATGTCTCAGGACAACTGGCCAAGTGAAGTGTTTCGCTTTTGTGGTGGCAGAAATGCCTTTGCAGACAATGTCGCTCCTTATCCACAAGTCGGTATTGAGCAAGTTGTGCTGGCTAAGCCTGAGGTTATTTTCAGCTCGCAACACGCCATGAATAATGGCGCAATGTGGAGCGAGTGGGACGCGATTCCAGCCGTCCGCTATCATCATATGTGGACCTTAAATGCAGACTGGATAAATAGGGCTACCCCAAGGACCCTACTCGCTGTAAAACAGGTCTGTGAATATTTCGATCTGGCGCGTCAAAAGCACTAACACTGCTTAACAATTTCTCGTACAATGCGCATCTTTTCTAACTTGTGACGAATAAAGAATCACCCAAGCTATGCTGCTTTACTTTATAGACCTTTTTGGTACCGCTGTTTTTGCGGTTTCTGGCGTTATCTTAGCCGGACGCTTGCGTATGGATCCCTTTGGCGTTGTTGTGCTGGCCAGCGTGACTGCAATTGGCGGCGGCACCATGCGAGATATGGCATTAGGAGCAACCCCGGTATTCTGGATTACCGACACGACTTACCTGTGGGTTATTCTGGTCACTTGTTTACTCACCATGATTTTTGTTCGCCGCCCCAAGCGCCTTCCGTGGTGGATGCTTCCGGTGTGTGATGCTATTGGTTTATCGGTATTTGTCGGGATCGGAGTTGAAAAGGCCCTGAACTATCAGGATTCGTATCTGATTGCAGTTATTATGGGTGTATTAACCGGCTGTGGCGGAGGTATCATACGCGATATACTGGCCCGTGAAGTACCAATGGTGCTCAGAAGCGAAGTGTACGCCACTGCCTGTATCGTTGGAGGTCTGTTCCATACTACCGCCCTGGCACTAGACTACGAACGTCCTACGGCGATTTTAGCCGGAGTCGTCTCGACTTTGATCATCCGCCTTGGCGCGATTCGCTGGCACTTATCACTGCCGATTTTTGCTCTTAATCGCTAACCCAGCCAAGCGAAAATTTCCTGATGGTGTTGTTGCCACAGCAGCTTCAATGCCATCAGCATCGACATCGTTATCACCAACGGGCGAATCCATTTCTGCCCTTTGGTTACTACAACTTTTGCTCCCAGTCTGGCACCGATAAACTGCCCTATCGCCATGGTAAAACCTATCTGCCAGATCACCAAACCCGACATTAAGAAAAAGGTTAATGCACTGATATTAGAAGTAAAGTTGAGTACCTTAGTTCTGGCTGTTGCTTCAACCAGAGTAAGCTTACCTAATACTACAAAGCAAACCGCAAACAGCGCTCCGGTGCCCGGGCCAAAAAAGCCATCATAAAAGCCAATTGAAGTACCGACGCATAAAGCAAACATACCATCACTCAAAGTCGGCTTCTCTCCTTCAGTCACCGACTTTTTCGAAGAAAGCAGAAAGTAGAGTGAAATTGCAATCAATAGCACCGGAATCAGACTATTCAGGAATTCAATCTCTATTATCTGAACCAATTCAGCACCGATAGCGGCACCAACAAAAGTACAGGCTATCGCCATTCGCATCTGCTTAAGAGAAACCAATCCAGATCGGACAAAATAAAAAGTCGCGGAGAAACTGCCAAATGAGCTTTGTAATTTGTTGGTCGCTAATGCATTAGGGATAGGTACGCCAGCCGCTAGCAGAGCAGGCAAAGTAATTAAACCGCCACCACCAGCCATAGCATCGATAAACCCAGCCAGACCACCAGCGGCCAATAAGAACAGCAATACTTCAACCGATAACTCCATTTATGATGCCCGTAATCCACGCCAAATGCTAAGAAGATCACATTATCATTAGTGTTAATTTTTGCGTAGTAAATTCAGTCGCTTGAACGAAAAAAAGCCCACTGAATCAGCGGGCTCTTTGATACATGTATCAACAAATTGTTAAGCTTTGTTTGCTGCTACTTTCGCATGCATTTCCTGAACAGAAATAACGGATGCTTTAGGATCAGCAGTGTGAGCCATACAAGTTGCAAACGCAGCATTCAATGTAGTGGTGTAGTTCACCTTCTCAACCAATGCGCCGCGACGCAGAACTTTCGAATCTTCGATAGCCTGACGACCAGAGGCGGTATTGATGATGTAGGTGTACTCATTGTTCTTAATTCGGTCCAGAATATGTGGACGGCCTTCATGAACTTTGTTCACCAAGCGAGGGTTAATACCTGCTTCGCCAAGCACAACAGCTGTACCATGCGTTGCATCCAGCTGATAACCAAGATCAATTAACTTCTTAGCTAAATCAGCAACACGATGACGATCACCGTCACGCACAGAAATCAGCGCACGGCCACCTTCAGGATACACGTTGCCACAAGCCAGTTCCGCTTTAGCAAACGCTTCAGCGAACGTGGCACCAACACCCATCACTTCACCGGTAGAACGCATTTCAGGGCCTAATAGTGGGTCAACGCCAGGGAACTTGTTAAATGGCAATACCACTTCTTTAACTGAGAAGTAAGGAGGAATGATTTCCTTAGTAAAGCCTTGTTGTTCCAGTGACTGACCAGCCATCACACGAGCCGCGATCTTCGCTAAAGGTGCCCCGGTTGCTTTAGAAACAAACGGAACGGTACGAGCTGCACGAGGGTTAACCTCGATCAGGTACACTTCGTTATCTTTTACCGCAAACTGAGTATTCATCAGACCGCGTACGCCAAGTTCAAAAGCAAGCTTTTCAACCTGTTCACGCATCACGTCCTGAATCTCCTGGCTCAGCGTATAAGCAGGAAGTGAACATGCAGAGTCACCTGAGTGAACACCCGCTTGTTCGATGTGCTCCATGATACCGCCGATAACCACTCGCTCGCCGTCGCAGATTGCGTCTACGTCAACTTCAACCGCATCGTCAAGGAAGTGATCCAGCAGAACCGGAGACTCGTTAGATACGCTTACCGCTTCGTTAAAGTAACGACGCAGGTCTTGCTCATCGTAAACGATTTCCATCGCACGACCACCCAGAACATAAGATGGGCGAACAACCAATGGGAAACCAATCTCTTTTGATTTCTCAATCGCCTGTTCCATCGTAGTTACGGTTGCGTTTTCTGGCTGTAGAAGTTGCAGACGGTCAACGGCCTGTTGGAAACGCTCACGGTCTTCTGCACGGTCGATTGCATCCGGGCTGGTACCGATAATCGGCACACCTGCCGCTTCTAGTGCGCGAGCCAGCTTAAGCGGAGTCTGACCACCATACTGCACGATAACACCGGTTGGTTTTTCAACCCGGGCAATCGCCAGAACATCTTCTAAGGTTACTGGTTCGAAGTAAAGACGATCAGAAGTATCATAATCAGTTGATACTGTCTCAGGGTTACAGTTAACCATAATGGTTTCGTAACCGTCTTCACGTAGTGCCAGTGATGCATGCACACAGCAGTAGTCGAATTCGATACCCTGGCCGATACGGTTAGGACCACCGCCGAGTACCATAATCTTCTTCTTATCGGTTGGCATCGCTTCACACTCGTCATCATAAGATGAGTACATGTAAGCGGTGTCTGAAGAGAATTCAGCCGCACAGGTATCAACACGTTTAAACACCGGGTGAATATTGTGTTGGTCACGGGTACGACGAATTTCGCTTTCTGCAACGCCTAACAGTTTAGACAGGCGAGCATCAGAAAAACCTTTACGTTTGATCTTACGTAATACTTCGGCAGTCAGGCCAGCAAAACCACCGGCTTTGATTTCAGATTCCAGTTTAATGATCTCTTCGATCTGAACCAGGAACCAACGATCAATGGCAGTCAGGTTAAAAATATCTTCAACAGACATACCGGCACGGAATGCATCACCGATATACCAGATACGCTCTGCACCAGCTTCTTTCAGCTCTTTGCGGATACGGGTAATCGATTCAGGATCGTTCAGATCAACCACTTCATCAAAACCGGTTGCGCCGACTTCAAGGCCACGCAGAGCTTTGTGCAGCGATTCCTGCTGGTTACGGCCAATCGCCATCACTTCACCAACTGACTTCATCTGAGTAGTCAGACGATCGTTCGCGCCAGCAAATTTCTCGAAGTTAAAGCGAGGAATCTTAGTCACAACGTAGTCGATGGTTGGTTCGAATGATGCAGGAGTTGCACCACCAGTGATGTCGTTCATCAGTTCATCAAGGGTAAAACCCACCGCCAGTTTGGCAGCGACTTTTGCAATCGGGAAGCCGGTTGCTTTTGATGCTAATGCAGAAGAACGTGATACACGTGGGTTCATCTCGATGATAACCATACGGCCATCTTCAGGGTTGATACCAAACTGAACGTTTGAACCACCGGTTTCAACACCGATTTCACGCAGTACAGCCAGAGATGCATTACGCATCAGCTGATATTCTTTGTCAGTCAGTGTCTGTGCTGGTGCCACCGTGATTGAGTCACCGGTGTGGATACCCATTGGATCAAAGTTTTCGATTGAACATACGATGATACAGTTGTCGTTCTTATCACGAACCACTTCCATCTCGTACTCTTTCCAACCAATTAATGATTCGTCGATCAACAACTCATTAGTTGGAGAAAGATCCAGACCACGGCGACAAATTTCGTCGAATTCTTCTTTGTTATACGCGATACCGCCACCGGTACCGCCCATAGTAAATGACGGGCGAATGATACATGGGAAGCCAACCATATCCAGAACACGGTATGCTTCATCCATGGTTTTGGCGGTATCAGCACGTGGACATTCAAGGCCGATAGACTTCATCGCTTTATCGAAACGAGAACGGTCTTCCGCTTTATCGATCGCATCAGCAGTCGCACCAATCATCTCAACGCCGAACTCTTTTAGTACGCCCTGGCGATCCAGTTCAAGCGCACAGTTCAGTGCAGTCTGGCCACCCATAGTTGGCAGAACAGCATCAGGACGCTCTTTCTCGATGATTTTACGTACCACTTCCCACTGAATCGGCTCGATGTAAGTCGCATCCGCCATTTCAGGGTCAGTCATGATGGTAGCAGGGTTTGAGTTAACCAGAATAACTCGGTAGCCTTCTTCACGAAGCGCTTTACAAGCTTGTGCGCCTGAGTAGTCAAACTCACAAGCCTGACCAATAACAATAGGACCAGCGCCTAGGATAAGAATACTTTTTATGTCAGTACGTTTTGGCATTATCTACTACTCCGATTAAGCGCTGTGTTGTTTGATAAGGTCGATAAAGTGATCAAATAACGGTGCCGCATCGTGTGGGCCAGGACTCGCTTCCGGGTGACCCTGGAAACTGAATGCCGGCTTATCCGTACGATGAATACCTTGCAGAGAACCGTCAAACAGAGACTTATGCGTCGCTTTCAGGTTCGCTGGCAACGTCGCTTCATCGGCAGCAAAACCGTGGTTTTGCGAAGTGATCATTACAACACCGCGATCTAAATCTTTAACCGGGTGGTTGGCACCGTGATGACCAAACTTCATTTTCACCGTCTTAGCACCAGAAGCCAGAGCCAGGATTTGGTGACCTAAACAGATACCAAATACTGGTAAGCCTTTTTCAAGGAAAACCTTAGTCGCTTCAATCGCGTAAGTACATGGTTCTGGATCGCCAGGGCCGTTAGACAGGAATACACCATCCGGATTCAGCGCTAACACTTCTTCAGCAGACGTTTGTGCAGGAACAACCGTCAGACGACAGCCACGGTCAACCAACATACGTAAGATGTTGCGTTTAGCGCCAAAGTCATAAGCAACCACATGGTATGGCAGATCTTTATCTTCTGCTGGTTGTGGTAAACCACCAGTCAGTGTCCATGAACCCTGTTTCCACTCATAAGCTTCTTTGGTTGTTACGACTTTCGCCAGGTCCATGCCTTTCAGGCCAGGGAACTCTTTCGCTTTAGTCAATGCCAACGCTTCGTCCAGGTTGTCGCCAGCCATAATACAGCCGTTTTGCGCACCTTTTTCACGCAGGATACGTGTCAGCTTACGAGTATCAATATCAGCAATACCCACAATATTTTGGGACTGCAGATATTCAGTTAAGCTTTGTTCACTACGGAAGTTTGAAGCAATAAGGGGAAGGTCACGAATTACAAGCCCTTGAGCATGAATCGCTGAAGATTCTTCATCTTCTTTATTAGTACCAGTGTTACCGATATGAGGATAAGTTAGGGTAACGATTTGTTGTGAATAGGAAGGATCAGTGAGGATTTCTTGATACCCCGTCATTGAGGTATTAAAAACAACTTCTCCAACAGATGTTCCATCTGCGCCGATGGACGTTCCGTGGAACACTGTCCCATCTTCCAGGACTAACAGTGCTGACTTACTCAAGACAACCTCCAGAATAAAAATGCATAAAAATGAGATTAAACTGCAAATTTGCCTTCCTTTTCGCTATAAAACTGAGTAAATAGCCGATTTCGGACAAATTGGATGCATTCTAAAGATAGCTGTGATGTGTGTCAATCTTTAGAAAGCGGTTAAGTGAAATTTTAGGCCATTAGCTAGAAAAAAGCACATAACATAGAAAAAAAATAGGTTTAGATGGGCAAAAATGTCAATTTTATCGCCAAGCGGGTAAAAAAGCAGGAATCATGACTAAAGATATGAATCTCAAAATAGCCAATGCCCACGCAATCGATAACATCACACAGAATATTAGTACTTTTACCAACTTGAATTAAAAAACCAACCAAAAGCTGATAAATAATAAACAAAAAAAGTAGAAAGCGACCTAAAAACAACCAAAAAGGATGAATTCAAAAAAAGTGAAAAGTTATGCGCCGGGAAACCCCGACACATAACAGGGAAATTAGAGAACATCCAAACCGAGAACTTCAGTCATGGTGTAAAAACCGGCTGGCTTCTGATTCAGCCATACCGCCGCTTTAACCGCACCATTAGCAAAAGTCATACGGTCAGTCGCTTTATGAGTAATCTCTACTCGTTCACCAATATCGGCAAACATCGCAGTGTGCTCACCAACAATATCGCCGGCACGAATGGTGGCAAAACCGATTTCATCGCGGGTGCGCTCACCGGTAATACCTTCACGCGCCGTTACCGCCACATCACTCAGCTTGTTGCCCATAGCGTTAGCAATCGCTTCACCCATACCTAATGCGGTCCCCGAAGGAGCATCCACTTTATGGCGATGGTGCGCTTCAATGATTTCGATATCACAGTAATCACCCATCACTTTGGCGGCTTTTTCCAAGAGTTTAAATACCAGGTTAACACCAACGCTGTAGTTCGGTGCCATTACAATCGCAATCTCCTGGGCAGCGGCATCAATCAGTGCTTTTTCATCTTCAGAGAAACCTGTGGTACCAATCACCAGTTTTTTGCCATGTTTCTTACACAGCTCAATATTGGCCAACGTGCTTACCGGTGCAGTAAAATCAATAATCACATCAAAGTTATCAATCACAGGCTCAAGATTGTCCACCACTGCAATATTGAAATGGCCTTCACCACATAACTCTCCGAGATCAACACCAATCAGTGAAGATTCTGCTCGTTCAGAACCAGTGCCAACCTGTGCATCGGGGTGATGGTGAGTTGCTTTAACCAGATTACGTCCCATGCGGCCAGCAGCGCCCGCAATTGCAATTCTTACCATGGATCATTCTCCGTTGTTATTCTGTCCGTTATTGCCCAGGGATGGTTAACCCTAACGGCTTTTCTGTTCAATCAGAGTAAACTAACAATAATCAATCATTAAGGCTAGCGTAAACTCACCCGGCAAACTCTTTTAATATACGCTCAACGATAGGCCGATTCGCTTCAGGAAATGAATAATCTCTCAGCTGTGGCAAATTAACCCATTCGCCATGCTGACCTTCCCGACCAAACGGTTGACCATCAAAACCAGTGACACAAATGAAATCAAACACTAAAGCTTTATCGGAATAATCAAATTCAAAATATTCAAACCGTTGCTGAGCCGTGACTTCGATACCAATTTCTTCATTCAGTTCACGAATGATTGCCTGTTCAACGCTTTCGCCCGCTTCGACTTTACCACCTGGAAATTCCCAGAATCCCCCTTTATGCACATGATCCGGACGCTTAGTGATAAAGACCTGGCTTTTGTCCTGATTAAAAATAATCGCGGCCACAATATGTGTTCTTTTCATCAAATAATCTCGTTTTCTGTTAAAAGAAGAGCCGCTTAATATGAGCGGCTCTTCTTCATGCAAAAGGTGTCTAACAGATTACGCTATCTTGCCATGACACTGTTTGTACTTTTTACCACTACCACACGGACAAGGTTCGTTGCGGCCAACTTTATGCCCCTCTCGAACCGTAGGTTGTTCACCTGTGGTTTCCTGCTCGTCACCAGCTAGGGAGTTCTGATTATCCTGATGCTGAGCCTGAGCCATACGCGCCGCGGCTTCAGCCTGGATACGACGCTGCTCTTCCATGCGATCCACTTCTTCCGGCTGTTGAACGCGAACCTTCGACAGAACAGAAATCACATCGAACTTAAGCACTTCCAGCAGCTGTTCAAATAGTTCAAACGACTCACGCTTATACTCTTGTTTCGGGTTCTTCTGTGCATAACCACGCAGATGAATCCCCTGACGCAAGTGGTCCATCGCGGCCAGATGTTCTTTCCACAAGGTATCCAATGTTTGCAGCATCACGGATTTTTCGAAGTGACGAATTGCTTCTGCACCAACCATCTGTTCTTTTTGCTGATAAATGGCTACTGCCTGCTCGATGATGCGTTCACGCAACACTTCTTCATACAGATTTTCATCTTCATCCAGCCACGACTGAACCGAAAGACTCAGATCGAAATCGTGTTTCAGGCGTTCTTCAAGTCCCGCCACATCCCACATCTCTTCCAGAGACTGAGGTGGGATATATTCGTCAATCACGGAGTGGAATACATCCTGGCGGTTCTGATCCAACATCTCACGGATATCTTCCGCTTCCATCAGTTCATCACGCAGCTCATACACTACTTTACGCTGATCGTTAGCAACATCATCGTATTCCAGCAACTGCTTACGGATATCGAAGTTACGCCCTTCAACTTTGCGCTGTGCTTTCTCAATCGAACGCGACAACATCTTACTTTCGATCGCTTCACCTTCATCCATACCACTCTGGATCAGACTGGCCATACGGTCGGAAGTGAAAATACGCAGTAAAGTATCTTCCATCGACAGATAGAAACGCGAAGAACCAGCATCCCCCTGACGACCAGAACGACCACGTAACTGGTTATCGATACGACGAGATTCATGACGCTCGGTACCGATAATATGTAAACCACCAGCAGCCAGTACCTTCTCATGCATCTGCAGCCATTCAGCCTTAAGTTCAGCAATCTGCTCATCAGTCGGATTTTCCAGCTGAGATGCCTGCATCTGCCAGTTGCCACCTAACATAATATCGGTACCACGACCAGCCATGTTAGTAGCGATAGTCACCGCACCAGGTTTACCTGCTTCAGCGACAATTTCTGCTTCTTTTTCGTGGAACTTGGCGTTAAGTACATTGTGTTTCACTTTTGCCTGTTTCAGTGCAGCGGAAAGAAGCTCTGATTTTTCAATCGAAACCGTACCAACCAGCACAGGCTGACCTTTTTCCACCCGCAGACGAATATCTTCGATAATCGCGGCAAACTTTTCCTGTTCGGTACGGTAAACCATATCCGGCATATCGTCACGGATCATCGGTTTGTTAGTTGGAATTACTACGGTTTCCAAACCATAAATAGACTGGAATTCGAACGCTTCAGTATCAGCAGTCCCCGTCATGCCCGATAGTTTGTTGTATAAACGGAAATAGTTCTGGAAAGTAATCGATGCAAGCGTCTGGTTCTCGTTCTGAATCTTAACGCCTTCTTTTGCTTCAACCGCCTGGTGCAGGCCATCTGACCAACGACGTCCTGGCATAGTACGACCAGTATGTTCATCAACGATGACCACTTCACCTTTGTCCGAAACGATGTAATCAACGTTGCGCTCAAATAATACGTGCGCACGCAGCGCATTATTCACATGGTGCAGCAAGCTGATATTCGTCGGTGAATACAGTGTATCGCCTTCTGACATCATGCCGTTTTTCACCAATAGCTCTTCAACAAATTCCTGACCGGTTTCAGTCAGATAAACCTGTTTGGCTTTTTCATCCAGTGTGTAGTGACCAGTACCACGATACTCTTCAGAGTCTTCTTTATCCTGCAATTCAAGATTCGGGATCAACAGGTTAATCTTGGTATATAGATCAGAACTGTCTTCAGCCGGTCCAGAAATAATTAACGGGGTACGCGCTTCGTCGATCAGAATTGAGTCCACCTCATCGACAATGGCAAAGAAGCGCTCTCGCTGGAAGCGATCTTCTTTACGCAATGCCATGTTATCGCGCAGATAATCAAAACCGAATTCGTTGTTAGTTCCGTACAGGATATCGGCCTGGTAGGCTTGTTGCTTTTCTTGAGGTGGCATATTCGGTACGTTAACGCCAACCGTCATGCCTAAGAATTCAAATAGAGGGCGGTTAGTTTCCGCATCGCGTTTTGCCAGGTAATCGTTGACGGTTACAACGTGAACCCCTTTACCCGGCAGCGCATTCAAATATGCGGCTAGGGTTGCGGTCAGTGTTTTACCTTCACCGGTACGCATCTCAGCGATTTTGCCTGAGTTCAGCACCATACCACCAATCAACTGCACGTCGAAATGACGCATACCGAATACACGTTTAGACGCCTCACGTACCGTAGCAAACGCTTCAGGTAGCAATTGTTCCAAATCTTCGCCCTGTTCCAGGCGCTGACGAAATTCAACGGTTTTCGCTTTCAGTTCCTGATCGGAAAGAGCTTCAAAAGTCGGCTCAAAATTATTAATTTGCTTTACAATTTTTCGTAGGCTGCGCAGTGTACGGTCATTGCGGCTACCTATCACTTTAGTCAGTAGCTTAGTTATCATTTAGTTAGAATCTCTCGTTTTTGTGATCATCATTGATCAAGTGCTTCGCCTTTCACTCTGTCGACATTTCAACTAAGTGTACTGAACGTTTTCGTCTGAATTCTGATATTGTGGTGAAGCAGACCAATTTCAAGCGTAAGCTTAAAGAATATATACAGGTCAACTAGTTTAAAGAGTTTTTGCCCCTAAGCTCAATCACCAATCCTTCAATGTTTGATTTATTCACTGTTTCGCAGCGGTTATCGCATAATTAATATTCATTAAGCATCCCGACATCAGGTATTATCCTTGTTGAAGTCATCTTTTGGGAGTCACCATGCGCGATCATCGCCCTAAATCAGCCAGTGATCTGATGGGATCGAGTAAATTAAGTTCGATCCAACAGCATGCCACTGAATTGGCTCAGCTCAATGCCCTGCTCAAACCTTTACTGCCGAAAGGAACAGCGCCCTTAGTGCGGGTAGCTAATATTCGTCAGGGATTTTTAATGCTCGAGGCGGCTAGTGCGGCAATCAAGATGAAGCTCGATTATGAACGACTCGCGATTTTGTCTGAACTACGACGACAGGGATTTGCCCGTTTAAGTGGCATCGAAGTGAAGATTAACCCGGCAATCTATCGCGACGACCAAGCAACCAAAGATAGTGATGAAAAAGCAAAAATGCGTGAAGTTTCCCCATTCACTGCCGAAATTTTGACAGCAGTAGCCTCTCATGCCTCACCCAAAGTCAAACAGCGGTTAGAAGCAATCGCTAAACTGGCCCAAGAAAACAACAAAGATAAATAACCAAACAGATCAAAAACGCCAGGCGGAGCCTGGCGTTTTATTAAAATTCACTAATCATCAAGCAAGCACGATGCTCGGATCGGCAAACGCAACAGGAGATGTGTCGCCTTGTTCAAAGGTAACCCATTCCCATGCTTCCTGATTGGCTAATAAAGCACGTAGCAGTTGATTATTTAGACCGTGACCTGATTTATAGGCGCGAAATTCACCGATAATCGGATGACCGCACATATAAAGATCACCAATCGCATCCAGTACTTTATGTGTTACGAACTCATTGGCAAAGCGCAGTCCATCTTCATTCAGAATACGGTATTCGTCCAATACGATGGCACAATCAAAGCTGCCACCCAGACACAGGTTCTGCGACTGTAAGTACTCAATATCACGCATAAAACCAAAGGTTCTGGCGCGAGAAATATCTTTAACAAATCCCTGAGATGAAAAATCAAACTTGAGATGCTGCTCGTCAACATCAATCGCCGGGTGATTGAACTCGATTTCAAAATCCATACGGAAGCCGTTGAAAGGAACCAGTTCAGCCCACTTATCGCCATCTTCAAAACGGACTGGCTTCTTAACCCGAATAAAACGTTTCGCGGTATTCTGTGTTTCGATACCTGCTTGCTGCAGCAAGAACACAAACGGGCTGGCACTACCATCCATAATTGGAATTTCGGGTGCATCGACTTCAATAATAACGTTGTCGATTCCCATACCGGAAAGTGCGGCGTTTAAGTGTTCAACCGTTGAGATACGCACCCCTTCTTCATTGACTAAAGCGGTACATAATACGGTGTCACGGACAGAATCAGGCTGCGCCGGAAAATCAACCGGAGGATTGAGATCGGTACGACGGTAAATAATACCGGTATTTGCTGCAGCTGGACGTAGCGTGAGCGTGACTTTACGACCAGAGTGTAGACCCACCCCAGTAGTTTTCACTATCTCTTTAATTGTACGTTGTCTGATCATCTGCTTGCCTCACTATCGATGCTATACATCACGGTTGATATCGCTATCAGCCGTGAATGCTACCATAATTTTGAACAGTGTCAAATTATGCTGGTGACAATTTAGTCAGCCTGACGACGCAAAAATGCCGGAATATCGAGATAACCCTGCTCTTTTTCTTTCTCTTTTGGAGCTGCCTGAGCTGACCCCATCGAAGAAGAGGAAGAACTTGCCGCTGTTGCTGACTGTTGTTTAACTTCAACATTAGCATGCATATTCGATGCCGTTCTCTCTTCACTCTTAGCCGCAGACTGCATTGGCTGAGACTGAGGCTGAGAAGTCATCGCAGCTTTACCACCCGAAACCAGAGTAATATCCGGACGCTTTTCAGTGCCAATACCTGTCGCAACTACCGTTACACGGATTTCATCAGCCATATCAGGATCTAACGAAGTACCTATAACTACAGTGGCATTATCTGATGCAAATGCTTTGACGGTATTACCTACTGTTTCAAACTCATCCAGACGCATATCCAGACCAGCAGTGATGTTCACCAGAACACCACGAGCACCGGCAAGATCGATATCTTCAAGAAGCGGGCTAGAAATTGCCATCTCTGCCGCTTCTTCCGCACGATCATCACCTCGGGCAACACCGCTGCCCATCATTGCATGGCCCATTTCTGACATCACGGTTCTTACATCCGCAAAGTCGACGTTGATCATGCCAGGGCGGGTAATCAGCTCGGCAATACCCTGAACTGCATTACGCAATACATCATTTGCACTGCCAAATGCTTCCAGTAGCGTGATGCCGCGGCCTAATACCTTAAGCAGTTTTTCATTTGGAATCGTAATCAATGAGTCAACATGTTTAGATAACTCTTCGATACCCTGCTCAGCAAACGCCAGACGCTTTTTACCTTCGAAGCTAAATGGTTTTGTTACCACAGCAACCGTAAGGACACCGAGTTCTTTAGCAACTTCAGCAATAACCGGAGCCGCACCAGTACCGGTACCACCGCCCATACCTGCTGCGATAAATACCATATCGGCACCAGCCAGGGCTTCTTTAATTTTTTCTTTATCTTCAAGAGCTGCATCACGGCCAACCTGAGGGTTAGCTCCGGCACCCAGACCTTTGGTAATGTTACCGCCAATCTGAATGACTGTATTCACGCTAGCTTTACGAAGCGCTTGTGCATCAGTGTTGACACTGATGAACTCCACGCCTTCGATGGATTCACGTACCATGTGCTCAACAGCATTACCGCCGCCACCACCTACTCCAACGACCTTAATTACCGCTTCGTCAGACATTTCCATCATCGGTTCAAACATGTGTTATCTCCGTTTTCCCTGCAACTCAGGTTAAAACTCTTTTTGTATCCAATTGCGCAATCGACTAAACAGGTTCGACATAGACTGTGGCTTCACTTGACGTTTCGGCTCACTATATTCGATATCTTCCCCTATTTGACTATCTTTTGCGTAATGAAGTAAACCAACTGCCGTAGAATGATACGGCTCCTTAACGTAATCTGTGAGCCCACTCACCTCTAAAGGCTTTCCGACTCTTACTTGGTTGCGGAATACGCGCTCCGCACACTCTACAATACCTTCGATCTGCGCCGCTCCGCCGGTTAAAACCACTCCGGCAGCAAGATGATGTTTAATTCCATCTGCTCTGAGTTTTTCCTGCACCGTATCGATCGTCTGATTAACCAGTCCCATCAACTCAGTGTAACGGGGCTCTATCACTTCAGACAAGGTTTGTCTTTGTAAACTTCGAGAAGGACGACCGCCAACACTAGGTACATTAACCGTATCATCCTTACTCACGAGCTCGCTCAATGCGCACCCGTATTTTACTTTTATCTCTTCTGCATCGCTGACTGGTGTACCAAACGCAAACGCAATATCACTGGTAACCGCATTGCCGGCATAGGTAAACACTTCAGTGTGGCGTAAAGCTCCGCCAGTCCAGATAGCAATATCCATGGTACCGGCACCGATATCCACCACACATACGCCGAGTTCACGTTCATCATCGGTAATAACGGCATTACTTGCCGCCAGTCCGGAATAAACCAGCTGTTCGACTTTCAAGCCACACCGTTCAACCGCTTTGATGATATTTCGCGCCATATCATTGTGGCAGGAAATCAGATGGACACTCACTTCCATCCGCACACCCGACAGGCCTAGAGGATTTTTTATTCCTTCTTGGTAGTCGATAGTGAACTCCTGCGGAATCACGTGCAGAATTCGCTGCTCTTCACCAATCTTTATCGATTTAGCGGTATGAATTGCGCGATCCATATCTTCCTGGGTCACCTCTTCATCAGAGATGGTCCCCATTCCTTTTTCAATACGGCTGGCGATATGGCGACCAGAAATCGATAAGAATACATGGCTGATTTCGCATTCTGCCATCAGTTCAGCCTGATCAATCGCTCGCTGCACCGATTTAACTACAGATTCAAGATCGTTAACACCACCTTTATCCATGCCACGCGAAGGGCTGGTACCGGCACCGATAATATTAATCTGCCCGTCTGGAAGAATTTCTCCCACTAATGCCGAAACTGTCGCAGTACCTACATCAAGACCAACAATAATGTTGTCATCGGTCGTTCTAGTCATCTGTATTCTCTTGTTCTACCTCTTGACCCGGGAACCACCCAACTGCAGCACCGGTATCATAGCGGAGGTCGATATAGCTTATTTGTTCTACTTTGCTGCCAAAATAACGGTAGAGCGAGATAAACCGCTTAATTCTCTCATCAAGAAACTCTTTGCCTAACTCCAGGCGGATACCGTTATCCAATATAATTTGCCATGCCCGCCGTTCATTTAATACCAGCGAGGTAATGGTTAAGCCTAGCTCGCCCAGCGCCGGCGTATATTTCTTCCAGGTCTCGATTAGTTCAAGTCCGGTTCCCAGAGGGCCATATAACTTAACATAATCACGCTTAAGCAGGCCGATATCACCATCAAATACTTCACCGTAATTATCCAGCAAAGCATTCCCGTTCCAGATCGCTTCCACCTGATGTTCGGTAAGAAATATTTTTACCGTATCAGGCCACTGCTTACGGATTGATGCGTGTGCCACCCATGGAATCTGCTCAACAGCCTGTTGTAACTCAATTACATCCTGCGACATAAACGTGCCGATATGGGCGATTCCATTCAATGCCTGTTGAATATCGCTGTCACGGACATATTGCAATTCACCCTGAATCACCACTTTCGACAGAGGCAATCGCTGTTCATCCCACATCCAGCTAATGGTGGAATAAAACATAGTCGCTAACAGAATCACCACTGCAACAAAAAATGTCGCACCAAAGGCATGTCGCCTGATTATGCTTGTTTCAGACCTATGTGGGGCTTTCTGTAATACCTGTTGTATCAAAGTCCAACATCCTGCCGTCAACGAATAATCCAAGATCTACCATGGTATATGCCCAAATTACTGCAGAGCATAAAAGCAATAACTATAACCTATGAATTATACTGAGCCAAAGCAAAGTATCAATTCCATCGTAGAAGAAATCATCTTTGAATCAGAGATGGCTCAAAGATGACACAGCTTATGCCTGCAGCATATGCTCAATGTTGAGCTGCAACGCGGCCAGATTACGAGCTACCTTACCCACATCACCCGCCCCCTGCGTTAGTACCAGGTCACCATCCTGTAATACATTGGCTAAAACCGCTGGCAATCCCTGACTCTCAGCTACGAAAATCGGGTCAATTTTACCACGGCTTCGAATGGTGCGGCATAATGAGCGGCCATCAGCCCCGGCGATAGGTTTCTCCCCAGCCGGGTAAACATCCAGCATGATCAGTACATCGACATGTTCCAACACATTGGCAAAGTCATCATACAAGTCGCGGGTCCGGCTATAACGGTGAGGCTGGAAGATCATAACTAGACGTTTATCGCTCCAGCCATTTCTTGCTGCATTGATCGTCACCTGTACTTCCGTCGGGTGGTGCCCGTAATCATCCACCAGCATCACTTTGCCATTGCCGGTTTCAAATTCACCCAGGTGATCAAAACGACGTCCCGTACCCTGGGTATTAGCCATGGCACTTAAAATGGCCTCATCACCAATATCATCTTCAGTCGCAACCGCAATCGCAGCTGCGGCATTGAGTGCATTATGACGTCCCGGTATGTTCAACGTAATCTCCAGATTATCGCGTCCCTGGCGCACCACGGTAAATTGACCCTGCTGCCCGTACTGGCGATAATTTTCGATTCGCACATCCGCATCTTCCGCAAAACCGTAGGTTATTACCTGACGGCTGACCTGTGGAATGAGCTCTCGAATGACCGGATCATCAATACAAAGAATAGCCTGTCCATAGAATGGAAGATTATGCAGAAAATCGATAAAAGTCTGTTTAAGCGTCTCAAAATCACCGCCATAGGTGTCCATATGATCCGCTTCAATGTTGGTAACAATACTGACCATCGGCTGTAAATGGAGAAACGACGCATCACTTTCATCGGCTTCTGCAATTAAAATACGGCTCGATCCCAGACGAGCATTGGTTCCGGCACTCTTTACCAGACCGCCATTGACAAAAGTCGGATCGAGACCGGCTTCAGAATAGATCTGAGTAACCAGGGCGGTCGTGGTGGTTTTACCATGAGTACCAGCAACCGCAATACCATGACGGAAACGCATCAGTTCAGCCAACATTTCAGCCCGACGTACGACTGGAATTCGTTTCTCTTTGGCTGCCACCAACTCCGGATTATCCTGTTTAATCGCCGTAGAAACCACCACCACACTGGCTTTTTCTACATTACTCGCCTGATGACCAAAGTAGATCGTCGCACCTTTAGCCGTTAGATTTTCAGTCACCGCATTACTGGAAATATCTGAGCCGGAAATCTGATAACCTTCGTTCAGCAGAACTTCGGCAATACCACTCATCCCCGCGCCGCCGATACCGACAAAATGAATGCATTTAACGCGGCGCATCTCCGGCACCATTGCACGAATCTGAGCTAAATCCTGAGTGTGTTTAATTGTCATACTGTTCTATCTCGTTATTTTGTTAATGACGCAATCGCTTGTGCGACTACGACATCGGCATCTGATTTTGCTGCTTCCCGGGCTTTTATCGCCATATCGAGCAATATTGCGCGATCCAAATGGGCAATCTTCTGTGCCATTTTTTCTACACTCAGATCCGGCTGTTCAATCATAATTGCTGCACCGGCTTCAACCAGATGATCGGCATTGAGTGCCTGCTGGCGGTCTTTATGCATAAAAGGAACAAAAATGGCGGCTAATCCGGCAGAAGAAACTTCTGACACAGTCAATGCGCCTGAGCGGCAGACGATCAAATCAGCCCAGGCATAGGATTGTGCAACATCATCGATAAATTCACTGGCTGTAAAATGATCGACATTATGCTGGCGGTAAAGCTGTTCAACTTCTGACTGATTATTTTTACCGGTCTGGTGAAAGATCTCATAGCCGTCACCGAGTTGGGCCATCACCGCAGGCAGAGTTCGGTTAAGGATCTGTGCGCCCTGACTGCCGCCCATGACCAGGATGCGAATAGGCCCCTGGCGTTCCGCCATCCGTTGTTGAGGTTCAGCTAACTGCACCACATCTTCACGCACCGGGTTCCCGACCACCTGGGCGTTGGGAAATGCACCGGGAAATGCCTGGAACACCCGTTTTGCGATCCGGGCTAACCATTGATTGGTTAATCCCGCCACCGCATTCTGTTCATGTAGGACTACCGGAATCCCCATCAACCAAGCGGCAATGCCACCCGGACCGCTGACGTAGCCCCCCATGCCCAGCACCACATCCGGCTGAAAATTTCTAAAATGGCGGCGAGCCTGAAAAATCGCATTCAGTACCTGAAATGGCGCTTTGATTAATCGGCCAATCCCCAGGCCACGGATCCCTTTGACCTGAATAAAATCGATCTCGATACCATGTTTCGGCACCAGCTCAGCTTCCATCCGATCAGCAGTGCCCAGCCAACGAATCTGCCATCCTTGCTGCTGCAGTTTTTTTGCTACGGCCAGACCGGGAAACACATGCCCACCGGTACCACCAGCCATTACCATTAGACGTTTAGTTTTTTTCATTTTCTATTTCTGATTGTTCTGTATCTGATTGTTCTGTATCTGATTGTTCTTGTGCAGTGTGATCTTCTCGTTGCTACGGTTCATCGGCGCCATGAAGACGACACTCAAAATCAATGCGTAATAAAATCGAAACGGCCACCGACATAATAATCAGGCTGGAACCACCATAACTGATCAATGGCAGCGTCAACCCTTTGGTCGGCACCATGCCCGCAGCAGCCCCGACATTAACCAATGTTTGAAAGGCAAACCAGATACCAATACCAAAAGCGAGATAACCACCAAACTGTTTGTTGTGTTCAAACGATTTTTTGCCGATATAGACCGCCTTTAACACCAGCGCCATCAATAACAGCAGGACGAACAGTACACCAATAAAACCAAGTTCTTCTGCCATTACCGCAAATACAAAGTCGGTATGCGCTTCCGGCAAATATTCCAGTTTCTGAATCGAATTGCCCAGTCCCTGACCAAGCCAGTTTCCCCGGCCAAAAGCCATCAGCGACTGAGTCAACTGATAGCCGCTGCCAAACGGGTCTTCCCACGGGTCAAGAAATGAGGTTACCCGACGAATCCGGTAAGGTTCCGCCAGGATCAAACCGATCACGCAGAAAATACCGGCTACCATAAGGCCAATAAACTGCGACAGTTTCGCTCCGGCAATAAACAACATACCGAACAACGTCACCAGCATAACAACGACAGTCCCCAAATCCGGCTGAGCCAGTAACAGGGCTGCTAATAGGGCAAAGACAATGATTGGCTTGATAAACCCGTCAAAGAAAGTCTGTCGTACAGCATCCTGCTTACGTACCAGATAGCCGGACATAAAAATAAACAGTGACAGTTTGGCCACTTCTGCTGGTTGGAGGTTAAACAACCCCAGCGGTATCCAGCGAGAGGCACCATTGACCGATTTACCCGCCACCAACACAATCGTGAGTAAAACAAAGGAGATAATCAACAGTACCGTGCTGTATTGCATCCAGCGTTTGATCGGAATCTGCAAAATAACCGCAGAAGCGCCCAGTGCCAGCAGCAGGAAAACCGCATGACGAAACATAAAGTGAAACGGTTGATCGGTTAAGCGCGAGCTGATCGGAAAAGATGCCGAAGTCACCATCACCAAACCAATCAGCATCAGAGACAATGACAGCCAGACTAACTGGCGATCAAACAGAGCCTCTGAGCTGGGAGTGGTTAACCAGCGGGTTATTTTTCTGGCGATCCTCGGTATGAAAGTCACAACACTTCCTAGGCATATTCAGCAGCAAGCTGAGCAAAACAGTCACCACGATGCATGAAATTATTAAACTGATCAAAGCTGGCGCAGGCAGGTGAAAGCATTACAATATCACCGTCAACTAAATCCGCAGAGATCTGCTGAACCACATCCTGCATCGTCGGGTAATAACGGGCTGAAGGGTGAAGCGATAAAAATTGTTCACCATCGCGGCCGAAACAGCAAAGCTTGACCCTTAGTTTCGCCAGTTCCGGAGCCAATGGCGTAAAATCAGCGCCTTTACCTACCCCGCCAACCAGCAGATACAAAGTTCCGGCAAAACTTAATCCAGATAAAGCAGCTAACGTTGATGCCACATTAGTGGCTTTGGAATCGTTAACCCACTTAATGCAACGATTATCCGCAACAACCTGACATCTGTGTGTCAATCCGGTGTAAGACTTTAACGCCGGCAGGCAATCGCTGAGATTCAGATCCACTTTCGTCAGTAAAGCCAGTACGGTTAATACGTTTGCCAGATTGTGGCGACCCACTAATTTCAATTCACGTGAGGCAAGAATCGGTTCAGCCCCCTGGCAGATATATTCTTCATCGTCGAGGATCTGCAGATTAAATTCCGTCGCCTGGTGCAGAGAAAAACGCACTATCTCGCCACTAAACTGATCCGGAAATGTCGCGATATCATCCTGATTCACTACCGCACATTCGGCGTGTTGGAAAATACGCAGCTTGGCCTGACGATAATCTTCCATGCCGTTATAGCGATCCATATGATCTTCAGAAAGATTAAGAAACGCAGCAGCTTTTAATTTAAGTGAAGAGGTGGTTTCCAGTTGAAAACTAGACAGTTCTAACACATAGAGATCGTGCTGATCATCAATCAAATCTAATGCCGGAACACCAATGTTGCCACCCACTCCGACATTAAGCCCAGCCGCCTGAGCCAGTACACCGGAAAGATCGGTTACCGTGCTTTTACCATTAGAACCGGTAATGGCAATCACCGGTTTAGTTACATGCCAGGCAAACAGCTCAATATCACCAACCACCGGGATATTATGCGCTAACACTTGTTGAATTTGTGCCGTTGCCAAGGCAATGCCCGGATTAACCACCACCATATCGGCAGCCAGTAGCCATTCCATTGCCCAGCCGCCGCTATGCAATGCTACATCATCCGGTAATTCACTCTGTCCAGGAGGCGTTGGACGGGTATCCATCACCTGTACCGTAATCTGCGGCTGATAGCGCTTGAGATAATTGACTACCGACAGCCCGGTTATGCCCAGACCAACCACAACAACTTTTTCAATACCCTGCCAGCGGTTCATTTTCTCACCACAATCCAACAATAATTAACGCACTTTCAGCGTCGCCAAACCAATCAAAACCAACACGATTGAGATAATCCAGAAACGGACGATAACCCGAGGTTCAGGCCAGCCCTTTAATTCATAATGGTGATGGATAGGTGCCATACGGAAAATTCGCTGACCACGCAGCTTATACGAGCCAACCTGCAGAATGACCGAAACGGTTTCCATTACGAACACACCGCCCATAATCACCAGGACAAATTCCTGGCGAACCAATACGGCAATCGTACCTAATGCCCCACCCAGAGCCAGCGAACCGACATCGCCCATAAATACCTGGGCTGGATAAGTGTTAAACCACAAGAATCCAAGTCCGGCACCTACAATCGCGGTACAGACCACCACCAGTTCAGAAGCATGAGGAACATAAGGAATATGCAGATAAGCGGCGAAGTTCACGTTACCGGTTGCCCAGGCAATCGCGGCAAAGCCAGCCGAAACCAACACTGTTGGCATAATCGCCAAACCATCCAGGCCATCAGTCAGGTTAACCGCATTACTGGTGCCGACAATCACGAAATAAGTGAGCACAATATACAGCATACCCAACTGCGGCATTACGTCTTTAAAGAACGGCACTACCAACTGAGTCGCTGGCGTCCCATTTCCATGAGCATACAGTGCAAAAGCTACCACTAACGCGATTAGCGATTGCCAGAAATATTTCCAGCGCGCAATCAGGCCATCGGTGTTCTTACGCACCACTTTACGATAATCATCAACAAAACCAACAATGCCATAGCCGATCAATACCGCCAGAACCGCCCATACATAAGGGTTAGTCAGATCGGTCCATAACAATACGGTAACAATAATCGCGCTCAGAATCATCACACCGCCCATGGTCGGCGTACCACGTTTAGAAAAGTGGGATTCAGGGCCATCATTACGCACCACCTGACCAATCTGCAACAGTTGCAAACGGCGAATCACCTTTGGCCCCATCCACAACGAGACAGCTAGTGCAGTTAAAATACTGACAATCGCCCGAAAAGATAAATATTCGAATAAGCGAAAAAATGAGAAGTATGGCTGGAGCAACTCCGCAAGCCAAATCATCATAAGAATTTCTCCTTCAAAGCAGCAGCAATTTTACTCATGCCGGCACTGTTTGCCCCTTTGACAAGCAGTACATGATCAGTGAGATTATCGTTAGCTAGCTGCTGCTCAATATAAGCCAGCATATCCTGATGGGTGGAAAAGTGTTTCCCCTGGCAAAGTTCGCTAATGATCTTAGCATCATTACCAAATGTCAGAACATAATCAAAATCAAACGGTGCAGCATGTTCACCGACTTGTCGGTGAAGTGCAAGTGATTCATGGCCCAATTCGGCCATATTACCGAGAATTAACCAACGTTTAGCCTGATAAGTCGCCAGCAACTCGACTGCCGCCTTCATCGCAGGAACGCTGGCGTTATAACTATCATCAATCAGGCGAATATGGGAATTGAGCGAGGTAATATCCACACGACCTTTTACCTTCGGTAAGCTGGCCAATCCCTGTTGAACATCTTGCAGACTTGCCCCCATCTCCAGTGCAAGCGCTGCCGCAGCCACTGCATTAGCGACATTGTGTCGGCCAATAATCGAAAGGTGAATATCGAGATCCGCTTGCGGAGTATGCAGAACAAAGCCAGCCATTGAATCAGAATCAAGGTGAATATCGCTGGCATAGTAGTCAGCCTGAGTAGATTGAGTTGAAAGTGTGACCAGCCGTTTATCAGCCAGTACTTCTGACCATAAAGCTTCTCCGCAGCTGTCTAAATTCACCAGCGCGGTAGCGCCATCGGCCAACCCGGAATAAATCTCCCCTTTGGCTTGTTTAACCCCTTGCAACGAACCGAAACCTTCAATATGCGCACTGGCGACATTATTCACCAGTGCAATATCCGGCTTAACTAACCGCACGGTATACGCGATTTCACCAATATGATTAGCGCCCAGCTCAATCACAGCAAAATCATTGCCTGGCTGAGAGCGCAGCAGAGTCAAAGGTACACCGATATCATTGTTGAAGTTGCCCTGGGTATAGAGCACTTCGCCGCGCAGGGAAAGAATCGAAGCAACCATCTCCTTAACCGTAGTTTTTCCACAACTACCGGTAATCGCCAGCGTTGGGGTATTGCATTGCTGATGTACCCAACTAGCGATCTGACCAAGTGCCTGTTTGCTGTCCTCGACAATCAGTTGTGGACAGGTTACTTCAACCTGATGTTCAACCAGTACGGCCTGAGCACCATTAGCCAAGGCGGTGGCAACGAAATCATGCGCATCAAACCGTTCACCGACTAAAGCGATAAACAGACACTCAGATTCAATCGTCCGGGTGTCGGTTGAAATCGCTGAAATGGTAACATCTTCACCAATCAACTCCCCGCCGGTAATAGCAGCAAGCTGGCTCAAAGTGGTCGTGATCATCCACAGATTCCTAATAATTGTTGTGCGCTTTCACGATCAGAAAAATGAACCGTCTGATCGACAAATATTTGATAATCTTCATGGCCTTTACCAGCAAGTAAAATAATGTCTTGTGGGCCGGCCTGCTTAAGTGCAAATTTAAGTGCTGCATAACGATCGTGTTTGATCTCAGCCTGATGCGGATGCTCCAGCCCCGCCAACATATCCTGGATAATCAAACCAGGATCTTCACTACGCGGGTTATCATCAGAGAGGATGACCCGGTCAGCCAGTTGTTCACCAATGGCCGCCATCATCGGCCGCTTACCTTTATCCCGTTCGCCGCCACAACCGAAGATAGCCCAAAGCTGTCCCTTGCAATGCACGCGCAGTGCCTGTAAAGCCTTTTCTAGGGCATCGGGAGTATGCGCATAATCAACGACGATTTTTGCCTGCCCTTCACTTTGAAACAGTTCCATTCGACCGATTACAGGTTTTAGCCCACCGGTTACTTCCAGCAGACGCTGGGCGGGAAAGCCCAGACTAAGCAGAGTAGCAAAAGCCAACAGTAAATTACTCGCATTAAACTGACCAATTAATCCGGCTTTTAATTCACCAACTCCCCAGTAGCCATCGTAACTAAGCGTAATGCCCTGCTCGGAATAACTGACTTCTGTAGCCCAAATCGTCTTACCTGCCAGGCCCTGCGAAGCAAGTGATACTGCCACCGCATCGTGAATTTCATCCAGCCAGACTCTACCTACCGGATCATCTGCGTTGATAATCGCATGCTGGCATTGATGAGCCGCGAACAGCTCTTTTTTCGCCAGGGCATAAGCTTCCATCGTGCCATGATAATCCAGGTGGTCCCGGCTCAAATTGGTGAACACGCCCGCGGCAAACGAGAGTGCTTTGACCCGCCCCTGAACCAAGCCGTGTGAAGAGACTTCTAACGCGGTATAGTCCGCCCCTAGCTCTGATAATCCAGCCAAAGTACGCTGAATATCAATCGCGCTGCCGGTGGTATTTTTCGCCGCTTCTAATTGACCAAGAAATCCATTGCCGGTCGTTCCCATCACAGCAGCACGTTCACCGATCAGTTCCAGCCACTGGGCGATCAATTGCGAAATCGTTGTTTTACCATTCGTTCCGGTAATACCGATTAATTGCATAGCCTCATGTTTATATAACCGCCCGGACAAAGCAGAAAGAATATGATCGAGATGTACCAAATAGATAATTGGCACCAGCCCTCGTAGATCAATAACACCATGATCATGCTCAGAATCCGCCTGTGCCAACACTGCATTGGCACCGGATTCAATGGCTCTTTCAATAAACTTACGTCCGTCAACGGCGTGGCCAACAATAGCGACAAAGGTATCCCCCCGAAGGATCTGGCGACTATCAATAACCAGAGTCTGCACCCGGCAATCTGCGGCTGGAGTAGCAGAAATATCTAACCAGGGAGAAATTAATTCAGATAAAGAAATGGAATTTTCCATAGACAGGCCACCTTCTGGTTACGGATTTGTTGCCGTAGAGGCATCCGGCGCAACATTGAGAATTTGTAATGCACTTTTCATTATTTCAGCAAAAACAGGCCCGGCAACCACACCGCCATAATAGGAATCACCCTGTGGCTCATTAACCATCACCACCAGAGAGATGCGCGGATCACTCACTGGCGCGACCCCGGCGGTATAGGCAAAATATTCATCACTATACCCACCCGCAATCGCTTTGCGTGATGTGCCGGTTTTTGCGGCAACACGGTAACCAGGAATTGCCGCCCGAGTTGCAGTTCCGCCCGGTTGAGTCACCGTTTCCATAAACTGCATGACTTTATGCGCATTTTTCGGATCCACCACCTGACGCGAAAAATCCTGTGTGTTGCTTTCAATGATATGAATCGGCTGGTATTTGCCCCAGTTACCTAATGTCGCATAGGCATGGGCCAGTTGAATCGGCGTAATTGCCAGGCCATAACCAAATGCCAGTGTCGCCATTTCAAACTTGGACCAACGACGGCGATTCGGAAAAATACCGGCAGTTTCCCCAATCAGGTTTAACCCGGAAACCTCACCTAGCCCTACGGAGTTATACATACCTAATATCGCCTCAATCGGCATCTGCAATGCCAATTTGGTCACCCCGATATTGCTAGATTTTTGCAAAATCTTTTGTAACGTAGCCTTACCCAGGGGAGAAGAATCCCTTACGCGGCTCCCACCGATCTGCAAAATACCGTTACCGGTATCGATTATACTGTTTTCATCGGCAATACCATTTTCCATTGCGGCCAACACAACAAAAGGTTTTACCGTAGATCCCGGTTCAAACGCATCGGTAATCACCCGGTTCCGCATTTTAAAACTCTGCCAGTCCGCACGATTATTCGGATTATAAGAAGGGGCATTCACCATCGCCAACACAGCGCCAGTTTTCACATCCAACATCACCGCAGAAGCCGAGGTTGCCCGATAATCCGCCACCGCCTGCTTCACCGCCTTATAGGCAATAGCCTGTAAACGCTGATCTATGGTCAGTTGCAGTGGCTTACCCTCTTCTTTTTCTTCCAGAGATATATTTTCCACCACCCGACCAAAGCGATCTTTACGAATTACCTGCTTACCCGATTCACCGGTCAGCCAATTATCGTAACTGCGTTCGACACCTTCCAGACCGTGATCATCAATACCGGTAACACCAATTAAGTGAGCGCTGACTTCACCGGCTGGATAGTAACGGCGGGATTCATCCTTCAGCCCAACGCCTTTAATCTTCAGTTGGCGAATATAATTGGCCATTGCCGGATTAACCTGACGCTGTAAATAGATAAAACGACGGCTCTGGTTGGCATTGATCTTGTCAATCAACTCCTGGCGATCCAGGCGCAAGACATCAGCCAGCGCATACCAACGTGACAAATCCTTAAGCTGATTTTCCTTAAAAATAGTCACTGGATCAGCCCAAACCGCTTCGACTGGCACACTGACCGCTAGCGGCTCACCATTGCGATCCGAAATAATTCCCCGTGCTGAATTCAATGTTTTCGCCCGAATTGAGCGCAGATCGCCCTGATAAATCAGATTATCCGGCTCTATAATCTGGATGTAGGCAACCCGTCCAGCCAGACCGGCAAAGATACAAAATACAAAAAATAAAATAAGGTAAAAACGCCAGCGAATCAGCACTGGAGTAGCATCATATTGACTGGTTTCTTTTACCGTAGTTACTTTCTTGCTCATCGCTGGCTTATTCATTTCTTGGTAACAATGACTTCTTGATCAGGATTGGGGCGCAACATATCCAGATCTTTTTCCGCGAGCGCTTCTACCCGGCTATGCTCAGAAAGCGCCGTCTCTTCGAGTAGCAGGTTGCGCCACTCGTTATCCAGACGCTCACGTTCAACCATCGCCTGCTCTTTAGCGGTAATCACCTGGCGGGTATGATGAGTAGTAAACACCACAGCCATTGCACTGATAAAAATAGCGATCAACAGCAACAGCGGCAGCCGGCCAGTGGTCACTAAATCTTTAGCGATGACTTTGGTTAAGTTAACTCGAGGGGGAACAGTCGAACTCATCAGCGTTTTTCTGCGACTCTTAACACAGAACTTCTGGAACGCGGATTGTGGTCAATCTCAGCTGCAGAAGGTTTAATTGCTTTGCCCACCGTATTGAGATTGGCTTCACCCAACTGTTTAATCTGCGCTTCGGTGAGTGGAATACCGTGAGGAACCTGAGGCCCCTGACTCTCTTTACGCATAAAGCGCTTCACCATACGGTCTTCCAGTGAGTGGAAACTGATCACCGACAAACGTCCTTGTGGCGCAAGGATAGAAGCAGCCCCTTTAAGAGCCGTATCAATTTCTTCCAGTTCACTATTGATATAAATACGCAACGCCTGGAAAGTACGTGTTGCCGGATGTTTCTTCTCTTTAAAGCTCTTTGGTGCAGCTTCAGAAATCAGTTTAGCCAGTTGCCCGGTACGAGTCAGTGGTTCGTTTTCTTCATTTTCACGATATTCAATAATTGCTTTAGCAATCCGGCGCGCATGTTTATCTTCACCGAACTCACGAATAACCCAGGTAATATCATCCAGCTCCGCTTCTTCTAACCACTGCGATACGGGAATGCCACTGGTGGGATCCATGCGCATATCTAGCGGACCATCTTTCATAAAGCTAAAACCACGTTCTGCATCATCAAGTTGTGGTGAAGAAACGCCTAAATCGAATAGCACACCATCGACTTTACCTACCAAATCATACTGCTGTGCATAATTGGCAATCCCGGAAAATGGCCCATGAATAATGGTAAAGCGTGGATCATCAATTTTAGCCGCTTCAGCAATTGCCTGCGGATCACGGTCGATACTGTACAGACGGCCATTCTCGCCCAGTCTGGACAAAATAGTACGGCTGTGACCGCCACGGCCAAATGTGCCATCAATGTAGATGCCGTCGGGTTTAATCGCTAAACCGCCAATCGATTCATTGAGTAACACAGAGATATGTTGAAATGCTTGGGTCATACCGTTCTCATTGCAGTTTTTTAAGTCTTTTCTGGCACATAATGTTAGAGGAATGGCTCGCAAGACGCTACCTCTTTACGACCCCAGCGGGATTTATTTCTAACTATTCTCGCGAATAACCACAAGCTCACGAAAGCAGTAGGGCTAACCTGAAAGCTAATTTACGCCAGGATTCTTAAAATTGAGTCAATGGCCTGTTAAGAAAAATGCAGAGATAGTAAAACAGACATGAGTCGGTGAATTAATCGAAAAAAAGAGCCAATTGAATGGCTCTTAATGCTCAAGTCAGATAGATATCAACAACAGGTCGACAGTTGCGATATTCAGCAATTTTTTGGCGGAAGACCACCAACTTTGCCAGAAACCATGGTGATGACCACTTACTAATAAGTCTGCATGCAATTTATTGGTTTCATCAATCAATTTTTGCTCAACTTCACCCATAACCACGACTTTGTTTTCGATTGGGTAAGTTATGCTACTTAATAGCTCATCCAGTTTAGTTTCCATCTCTTCTTTGCTTTCGCGAATCATTTTGCTGCCGTAGGCATCATAGACCTGATTATCCGGATCGTAGTGAATATCGACCGTAACGAACGATAATTTTGCGTCCAGGTTTTTAGCTAAAGATACAGCGCGGCTAATCACTGTATCACTGGGTTCAGCCAGATCAATCGCTACCATGATATGTTTATAACTCATCACTAACTCCTTAGTTTCTGCCGTTCCTGATATCCGGAGCGTCAAACGATTTACTCCACCACAACATGAACCAATCACGTTGCCCCTAAGTTGAGTATAGAATTTGTGCAGTTGATCTCGTGAGGATCTGAAGCTGGTTTGATTAATATCAAAAATGAGAATTGCTTTTTAGGGCTACATGAATGCAAAAACCGACCATAGCAAATACTATGGTCGGTTATAAAAAGGGTGGAATTGACCTATAAGCCGGGTTCTGTACCGTTATAAATAACGGTGGTAGCCATTCCTCTAGGCCAGCAATCGCTCACTGGCTCAAGCAACCTACCCGCTTCCAGATACGAGCCGCACCATGTGGAAGCCTATTTGGTCTTGCTCCGGGTGGAGTTTACCCTGCTACGAACTGTTGCCAGACGCACGGTGCGCTCTTACCGCACCCTTTCACCCTTACCTGATCCCCAAAGGGCCATCGGCGGTCTTCTCTCTGTTGCACTTGTCGTAAGCTTTCGCTCCCCAGGCGTTACCTGGCACCCTGCTCTATGGAGCCCGGACTTTCCTCCCCCTTATCAGTCTCCCCAGCCCGAAAGCTAAAGGACATCAATAAGGCAGCGACTACCCGGTCAATTCCAGGCGCGGATTGTATAGAGAAAGCCCGGCACTGTCCAGAGCGCAGGCCAATTCTCTCTAATTGAGGTTATCCAGCCCCCATTTATACAGTGCATTTTTCTTCAATGAATAAATTTCCGCCACTGCAGCCGCGGCTTTTTTCAGTGGCAGAGAAGCGACCAAAATTGATAATGCCCGGGTTGCCTCCGGTGGTAGTTCGTCGCTAACCTCTTCCCGATAACCATGTACCAACAACACCATTTCTCCTTTACGACGGTTTTCATCTTCGGCGATCCACTCGACCAACTCACCCAAAGGCAACCCCTGAATCGTTTCAAAGGTTTTGGTTAATTCACGAGCCAGTACCACCTGGCGATCCGGCCCCAACACGTCCAACATATCATTTAGCGCGTCAATTATTCGATGAGGTGACTCATAAAAGATACAAGTACGCCCATCTGTCGCAATTTCTTGAATCTTATCTTTCCTTGCTTTGGTCTTTGGTGGTAAAAAACCCTCAAAGCTAAAACGATCGGACGGTAAACCCGAAGCGCACAGTGCAGTAGTCACCGCACAAGCACCAGGAAGTGGAACAACTTTGACTCCCGCCTGACGACATTGGCTGACAAGATGGTAACCTGGATCACTAATCAACGGCGTTCCGGCGTCTGACACAAGCGCAATAGACTGGCCTGCCAGTAACATTTCGACCAGACGATGAGCTTTGTCCTGCTCATTGTGGTCATGCAGGGCGAATGTGCGAGTCTGGATATTGAAGTGAGACAACAATTTTCCGGTATGGCGGGTATCCTCGGCGGCGATAAGATCGACGCTCGACAAAACGTCCAGCCCTCTTTGAGTTATGTCACCCAAATTCCCGATTGGAGTGGGTACAATATAGAGCGTTGGGCTATCGGCCGCGGAATTATTTTTTTGTGTCATTTGTTTACCATCACTTCAAAGACTATTATAGAACCCATTTTACTGGAATATTGAACAACCTCATGGCTAAGACTAACCACTTGAAACGCAGTGTACCACGCTTAATTACTCCGATTGCACTGGCAATTGTATTAGCAGCGTGTTCATCGACTCCACCACCTCAGCAAACTGTTGATATTACCCGCGCTCCTACTCAGTCAGTGCAAGAGTACATGTTGAAAGCAGATACCAGCCAGGGCGATCTGCAAAATGACTGGTTGGTTATGGCGCTAAAAGCAGCCATTCAGGCCGATGATCTTGGTCAGGCAAACCTGCTGCTGTTTAAGCTGACCAAAAAGCAACTGACAGAAAGCCAGCTTGCTGAGTGGCAACTGGCCCGAGCGCGAATTCTGCTCAACCGCGATCAGGATCTGACCGCGCTCAAACAGTTCACATTCGAGCCTTGGTGGAAGTTGCCTGACATTCAGTGGCTGGGATTTTATCAGACCAAAGCGGATATATTTACCGGCCTTGAGCGTTGGTTAGAGTCGACCCGAGCCTTGGTTGAAGTGTACAAATTAAGTGATGATAGTGCAAAACCAGCGATTTCAGATCAAATCTGGAGCAATATCAGCCATTACTCAGAACAAGAACTACAACACTTGAGTGTTGATCCAGACGAAACACAGTTATTAGGTTGGGTGGAATTAGCCACTTATGTCAAAACTCTCGATACCGACTTTTCCCAATTGAAGGGAATTATTGAGGGCTGGATGACCGAACACCCACAACACCCTGCTGCAATTTATACCCCGGATTCAGTCAAGTCGCTGCTTGCTATGCAAATTACCACGCCACAGCATTCCGCACTGCTGCTGCCGCTATCGGGCAAATTCGCTAAACAGGCGAAAATCATTCGTGATGGCTTTATGTTTGCCATGGTCAATGATAAAAACCGTAATCCGAATGCAACCCTGCAGGTCATTGATACTCAGGCACAACCTATCAGCAAAACGGTTGATGTCCTGACTAATAGTAATATTGATTTTATTGTTGGCCCACTGGTTAAAGATAATATCCTACAACTAAAACAGGTAATGCGTGAACAGGGTCGCCCGATTCCAATGCTGGCACTAAATATCCCGGACCAAATCGATACCACACCAAACACCTGTTATTTCGGTTTATCTCCGGAGCAGGAAGCAAGCCAGACGGCAAAATATCTGGCGAGCCAAGGTTATGCATTCCCGCTTGTTCTGGCACAGTCCGGTAGCTATGGACAGCGTGTAGTCGAAGCCTTCGAAACTCAGTGGGCGAAACATAGCCAACATTCGGTAGCGGTAAAGTACATTGATTCAAAAAATAGAATGCAACGCGATATCAATACCGTATTTGGCCTGCAGGAAAGTCAGCAGAATATAGCCCAGATGCAGTCGATTCTTGGCACCTCAATGGAGAGCCAGCCGCGCAGCCGTCGTGATATCGATGCGGTCTACATCATTGCTGACAGTTCTGACTTATCACTGATCAAACCGTTTATCGAAGTCGCGGTAAACCCGGAAGCGAAAAAGCCTAAACTGTTTGCCAGCTCACGCAGTAATACCAGTGAAGAGCAGTATGAAGATTTGAGCGGCATGCTGTTCAGCGATATTCCGCTATTAGTTTCTCCGGATGAGAGAATTAAGCAACAGATGCAGGCTATCTGGCCTGATGCATCAAATGCAGAAATCCGTTTACGCGCCATGGGAATGGACGCTTACACATTAGTGAATGAACTTCCACAGATGAAAGCGGTCACAGGCTATGAAACTTCAGGTCAGACAGGCGTGTTAAGCATTGATGAACAATGTGTAGTGCAACGTCGTATGAACTGGTCAGAACATGGTTCGCGCTAACCGGCGCGCTATTGGAGAGTTCTATGAACAAGCCGCAGCGGACCATTTAGCCCGCTGTGGGCTTGATTTGGTTGAAAAAAATTTCACTTGCAAGACTGGAGAGCTGGATTTAATCATGCTCGACAGGCAAACTATCGTATTCGTTGAAGTTAAATACCGTCAGGATAACCATCATGGCCACGCCGCTGAGATGGTGACGGTACAAAAGGCGCGCAAAGTGATTAAAGCCGCCTACTTTTGGATGATGAAGAAGGGCTATTCCCCTTATACAACCGATTTTCGTTTTGATGTCATTGCTATCCATAATCAGGGCAATGATATCGAGTGGTATAAAAACGCAATAACTCAGGATTAAGCAATGCTTGAGAGCATTAAAGCCAGTTTTACCGAAAGTATTCAGATTCAAATTGCTGCTGCTGAAGCGCTTCCCGACGCAATTACCCACGCCGCTCAGGCGATGGTAGCCACGTTGCTCAACGGCAACAAAATTTTATGTTGTGGCAATGGCGGATCATCCGCCAATGCTCAGCAATTTTCCTCTTGCTTACTCAATCGCTTTGAGACCGAGCGACCCAGCTTACCGGCTTTAGCACTGACGGCAGATAATACAACCATGACCGCAGTGGCGAATGACTATCACTACAATGATATTTTTTCTAAGCAGGTACGAGCCTTTGGCCAGCCCGGCGATATTTTACTGGCTATCTCCACCAGCGGTAATAGCCACAATATTATAAAAGCAATGGAAGCGGCCGTTAGCCGGGACATGACCATTATCGCCTTAACCGGAAAAGATGGTGGTGAAATGGCCGGCTTATTGGGGGAGAACGATGTTGAAATACGGATTCCTTCACAGCGTACCGCCCGAATCCATGAAGTGCATATGGTCACACTACACTGTTTATGTGATCTGATTGATCAAGTTTTATTTCCGGCTCACGAAGAGTAACCATGAAAAATTTAACCCTGTTAATTACCCTTTCACTTGTCACTATGTTATCCGGCTGTGTTGGACTCTTTATCGCAGGAGCCGCAACTACGGCCAATATTCTTAGCGATCCGCGAACTACGCAGGAAATTTGGGATGACAACTATATTGAAGCAGAAGTGACCGGGCTGATTCAGAAGCCGCCCTATCGTTCAAAATCACGCATTGTTTCCAGTTCATTTCGCGGTACGGTGGTATTAATGGGGCAAGTCACCGATGCCAGCCTACTAGGTTCACTGGAAGAGAACGTTGGAAAGATCAAAGGGGTCAAAGAAATTCATGATCAGGTGCGGATCAAACAGCCATTAACTACTGCTGAATTAAGTAAAGATACCTGGATTACCACCAAAGTAAAATCAGCCTTGATGACCGACAGTGAACTGAGTGGCGTGAAGATCAAAGTGATCACCGAAGATAAAGAAGTGTTCCTATTTGGTTACGTTACACAACAGCAGGCAGAAAAAGCGACCGAGATCGCACGCAACATTACCGGAGTAAAACAGGTAATCCGTGCATTTCAATATGGTGTAGCTCAGCCTGGCACTGAATAATAGTAAAACCAGCTCTAACAAAAAACCGCGGAGATAACTCACGCGGTTTTTTTATTCTTAGTTTTTAATTATTGGTTTTTAATTACTTAATCACCCTTAAGCTCGGCTTGCCTTTCGGTCTTGGCGCTGGATCGTCATCATCACCATCATGGTCTTGCTCTGCAGCAAATTGTTCATTCTCTTCCAAAGCATCCAGATAAGCTTCTTCCGGCTCAAACATAGTACCTGCACCATTCTCACGAGCATAAATCGCTTGCAGAGCGTAAACAGGAACAATCACAGAATGAGGCTTTCCACCAAAGCGGGCATTAAAAGTTACCGCATCATCACCCAACTGCAGATTACCTACCGCTCGTGGTGCGATATTTAATATGATCTGTCCGTCCTGAATAAATTCAACCGGAACACGAACCCCTTTTAAGGTGGCATCAACCACTAAATGGGGAGTAAGATCATTATCAACTAACCAGTCGTAAAATGCCCTTAACATGTAAGGACGACGTGGTTTCATATCTGCGATATCCATTGCCACCAATCCTATATCTTAGCGAGCTAAACGCATCTCACGTTCAGATTCGGTCAGTGAAGCCAAAAATGAATCACGTTCAAATACGCGGTTCATATAAACTTTCAGCTCTTTTGAACCAGGGCCAACCAAGTCAATGCCCAATACAGGTAAACGCCATAGCAATGGAGCCAGGTAACAATCAACCAGACTAAACTCTTCACTCATGAAATATTCAAATTCAGCAAAGATAGGAGCAAGAGTCAGTAAATCTGTACGCAGTTTATTACGTGCAGCTTCAGCTTCATCTGCATTGCCAGATATAATTTTTTTAGCCAAAGAGTACCAGTTTCTTTCAATACGGTAGATCATCAGACGGCTGTTACCACGCGCAACCGGATAAACAGGCATAAGTGGTGGATGAGGGAAACGCTCGTCCAAATATTCCATGATAATTTTCGAGTCATACAACGCGAGCTCACGATCGACAAGAGTCGGCACTGATTTATATGGGTTCAGTTCGATAAGTTCCGCTGGCAGATTTGCTTCATCAACCAGTTCTACTTCAACGCTTACGCCCTTCTCAGCCAGAACGATACGTACCTGGTGACTATACAAATCAGATGCACTTGAAAACAGAGTCATCACAGAACGTTTATTGGCAGCTACAGCCATTAGAGCCCTCCAGCATACTTACAAATATAAACAATGGAGGCGAGCCTCCATTGCAGATTGAATATTCAGAAAAAATAGCAGGGTATATTAGCACATTTAGTGCACATCACGCCAATATTCTTTCTTGAGCAGCACGACGACGATGGTGAACACCAAAATAAATGCCATCGCCCACCAACCCATCGCTTGGCGTTCAAGCTTCATTGGTTCAGCTGAATATTCAAGGAAGTTAACCAGATCTCTGACGGCATTGTCATACTCAGCAGCACTTAGTTCGCCACTACCGTCCGATTCAGTACCTACCACAACCTGAACTTCTTCACCATTAACATGGTGAGTTTCGTAAACAGGATAAGGTATGCCCTGCAATCCTTCTAATACGTGCGGCATGCCGACACTTGGGAACACTATATTGTTCACCCCAAATGGACGGGTTGGGTCAACATAGAAGGTACGCAAGTAGGTATACAGCCAGTCGGTACCACGCACACGTGCAACTAACGTTAGATCCGGTGGAGCGGTACCAAACCATTTAGCCGCATTTTTTTCCGGAATCGCATTTTCCATCAGTTGGCCGATTTTGACTTTAGGATCAAAAACCAGGTTGTCCATCATCAGGTCATTAGGAATACCCAAGTCGTTAGCAACCCGCTCATAACGTTGATACTGGGTTGAATGGCAACCAAAGCAGTAGTTCATAAACAACTTAGCGCCACGCTGTAATGATGCCTGATCGGTTATATCGTTCTCCGCTGCATCCAGGTGAACAGCAGTTCCCGCTGCAAAGACCAGAGATGGCAGTGTTGCAAGTAAAGCTACAATCCACTTTTTCATTTGAAATTAACCCTCTCTGGTAACGGCTTAGTGGCTTCGTTCTTACTGTAGAAGAAGAGTAAAACGAAGAACATAAAGTAACCCAAACTAAAGATTCGAGCCAATAAGGTATAAGTTGGCGTTGCTGGAAGCGCACCAAGAATACCCAAGGCAATAAAGCAGATAGTAAATTGACCAATATTGATCAGATGCAGCTTACTTCTGTACCGATAAGAACGTACTTTACAACGGTCTAACCATGGCAGCAGGAACAACACTACGATTGCCAGGCCCATTGCCATTACGCCCAGTAACTTATCCGGTACTGCACGCAAAATTGCATAGAATGGCGTGAAGTACCACACAGGAGCAATATGAGCTGGTGTCTTCAACGGGTTAGCCGCTTCAAAGTTTGGTGGCTCCAGGAAATAGCCGCCCACTTCCGGATTAAAGAACAACACATAACAGAAGAAAAATAGGAAGCCTGCCACACCAATCAAATCTTTTACCGTCCCATAAGGGTGGAAAGGAATCGAATCGATAATGTCATACTTCTTGGTGTAATAATCATGGAATTTGAACTGGGTTTGATAATCATCACCCATACTGCCTTTCTTCAGTTTGGTTTCGATACCATCTGGGTTATTTGATCCCACTTCATGTAGCGCTAGGATGTGCAGCACAACCAATAGCAACAGAACAATCGGTAGGGCAATAACGTGCAGTGCGAAGAAGCGATTCAGCGTTGCTCCCGAAATAACGTAATCACCACGAATCCATAGGGTCAGATCGTCACCAATTACCGGAATTGCACCAAACAACGAAATAATTACCTGCGCTCCCCAGTATGACATCTGGCCCCAAGGCAGTAGATACCCCATAAAGGCTTCAGCCATCAGTACCAGAAAGATCAACATACCAAACAGCCACAATAACTCTCTTGGCTTCTGGTACGAGCCGTAGATCAGACCACGGAACATGTGCAGATAAATAACGATAAAGAAGGCAGATGCGCCGGTAGAGTGCATATAACGCAGCAACCAACCGTAATCCACATCACGCATAATGTATTCGATGGATGCAAATGCCCCTTCGCCGGAAGGGTTATAGTTCATGGTTAGCCAGATACCGGTAATAATCTGGTTGACCAACACCAGCATAGCCAGCGAACCAAACAGATACCAGAAGTTGAAATTTTTTGGCATCGGATATTCGGACAAATGCTTTTTATAAGCATTCATCACGGGTAAGCGTTTTTCAACCCAATCTAACAGAGCTTGCATTATGCCTCCCCATCTTCATCGATACCAATGACCATACGGGTATCACTTAAGAACATGTATTTCGGTACCACTAGGTTTAGCGGTGCTGGAACCCCTTGAAACACGCGTCCAGCCATATCAAATTTAGAACCATGGCACGGGCAGAAAAATCCCGAACGCACGCCCTGAACCTGTTCACTAAAAGAGCTCGGTAAATAGGTCGGTGAACACCCCAGGTGCGTACAGATTCCTACCGCAACAAAATATTCAGGTTTGATCGAACGATAAGCGTTCTGCGCATAACCCGGTTGTTGCAGTTCCTCTGAGGAAGGATCTCGCAGTTGATTATTATGACTGGACAGCTCATCCAAAATAGACTGCGGTCTTCTGACGATCCAAACCGGTTTTCCACGCCATTCAACGCGCAATAACTGGCCTTCTTCAATTTTACTAATATCCACTTCCACCGGTGCGCCGGCAGCTTTCGCTTTAGCGCTCGGATTCCATGACTTGATAAAGGGGACGGCAACCGTTGCAGCGCCTAAACCGCCGACAACAGCTGTCGTAGCCGTTAAAAAACGTCTACGCCCTTTATTGATAGGTGCATTGCTCATCCAAAATCTCCCATTTGCCTTCAGTCCGGATCTCCTCTCCAAACATCAGGCACGGCTGACAAACTGGTACTGATTGTATTTATTTGATTGAAAGGATAAATAAAACCCTATTTTTTGACAAGGTAAAGCTACCTTTCTGTAACATTTATGCAGGAAATGTCACGTTCGTTATCATTATGTAGTGTTTTATGATAACTAATCGAGTTCATCCTGCTGGCAAAGCATAAATTTCAGACACAAAAAAGCTCGGCCTAAACCGAGCTTTTTTAGCACATAACAAGCAGTAATCTGCTCGCCAATCTTGCAAGCAAGATTAACGTTTAGAGAACTGTGGACGACGACGTGCTTTACGTAGACCAACTTTCTTACGTTCAACGCAACGAGCGTCACGAGTTACATAACCCGCAGCACGTAGAGTCGGACGTAGAGACTCGTCATATTCCATAAGAGCGCGTGTGATACCGTGACGGATCGCACCAGCTTGACCAGAAATACCGCCACCTTTAACAGTGATGTATAGGTCTAGCTTTTCAACCATTTCAACTAGCTCTAGAGGTTGTTTAACAACCATGCGAGAAGTTGGACGGCCAAAATACTCATCAAGAGTACGCTTGTTGATTACGATGTTACCGCTGCCTGGTTTGATGAAAACACGTGCAGCTGAGCTTTTGCGACGGCCAGTGCCGTAGTATTGATTCTCTGCCATTTTCGAAATCCCCGATTAGATGTCTAGTACTTTTGGTTGTTGAGCAGCATGGTTGTGCTCAGCGCCAGCGTAAACTTTCAGCTTACGGTACATAGCACGGCCTAGAGGACCACGTGGTAGCATACCTTTAACCGCTAGCTCGATTACCATTTCTGGTTTGTGGTCAATCAGCTTATCAAAAGTGATTGATTTCAAACCGCCAGGGAATTCAGTGTGACGGTAATAAGTTTTCGCAGCTGCTTTGTTACCTGTTACAGCAACTTTCTCCGCGTTAACAACGATGATGTAATCACCAGTGTCTACGTGAGGAGTGTATTCAGCTTTGTGTTTGCCACGTAGGCGAGATGCAATTTCACTTGCTAGACGACCAAGAGTTTTACCCTCTGCGTCTACAACATACCAGTCGCGTTTTACAGTTTCTGGTTTAGCAACGAAAGTTTTCATGCTAATAATAACCCGTTTAATTAAATTTACACTTCAGGAGCAGTTGCTCCCACTGTCTAAGAGCCCGTTCATCACCCCTTCGAGTGTTCAGCACTCTCGGCCTAAAAGGCCTGCAGTAACGGTGGGTCGCAGGATTATAGAGAAGAGCGAGGAAAAAATCATCTTTTTTTGCCGAAAAAGTTAAGAAAATTTCCGCTTAGCCCAAGTGGGCCTTAGCTAAATACTCATGGCTCTGCATTTCCGTCAGTCTTGAACAACAGCGTTTAAATTCAAATTCTAGCTGACCGGCAGTATAGAGTTGCTCAAGCGCAACTTCAGCTGAAATGATCAATTTGACATGTCTTTCATAAAACTCATCCACTAAAGCAATAAAGCGACGCGCGGCATCATCCAGGCTGCCTCCCATCTGTTTCACATCCGCCAATAAAACCGTGTGGTACACCCGGGAAAGCTCAATATAATCATTCTGGCTACGCGCCGTCTGGCAAAGCTGCTCAAAGCTGGCAAACAGGATCCCATTCGCCGAACGCCTTACCGACAACTGACGATGATTAACATTAATGGTTTGGGCAAAGTGTGTTTCTGTACCAACCAGACGAGCGAAATAATGATTCAAATTTTCTTCGGCCTGCTTATCGTTTGGATAGTGATAAATGTCGGCACTCTCTAGCGTCCTCAAACGATAATCCACCCCACTATCCACATTCAGAATCTGGCAATGCTGTTCAATTAATTTAATCGCAGGCAGAAAACGGGCACGCTGCAAACCATTGCGATAAAGATCAACTGGCGGAATGTTTGAGGTTGCAACCAGAACGACCCCGCGGGCAAACAGTGCTTCAAACAAAGTCCCCAGAATCATCGCATCTGTTATATCTGAAACAAAAAACTCATCAAAACAAATAATATCGGTTTCGGCCTTCAGGATATCCGCCACATGAAGTAATGGATCCGGCGTATCCGATAGCTGTTTCAACTCATCATGCACCCGGTACATAAAGCGGTGAAAATGAATCCGCATTTTTTTATTGCCAGGCAATACATCGTAAAACGTATCCATCAGATAAGTCTTACCCCGTCCAACGCCCCCCCAGAAATAGAGACCTTGCGGTACCTCTCTGGCCGGTACTTTCTTGCCCTTTAGCCTATCCAATAATGACAATTTTACCGGCTCGGCGGGCCGGGAATAATCGACAAACTGGTGGTAAAGTGCATCTAGGGCATTAATCGCTAACTCTTGTGCTGAATCGGCTTTAATCGCATTTTTTTCTAAATCTTGAATATATCGTTGCTTTGGCGTCATAAGAATCATATAAAATAGCCTGGAGGTACGGGTAATTTTAGACGCTACTCATCAGCTTATCAGCGTCTTAGCTCATAGTACCATGTCCAAATAACATGTGTAACCAAATGGTAAAGAACATGTTAATAACTACAATAAGGAGCATTTATGCCTTGGATCTATGCCATTGTGGGTCTGTTTGTCGGCTGTATCGTTGGTGTGATTATTTCGCGCATAACGACGCCTCAGTACAAGAACCAGAAATCTCTACAGAAAGAGTTAGACAGTACCAAATACGCCCTGGAACAGCAGCGCCAAGAGTTGATGGACCACTTCGCCCAGACCGCTGAAATGTTAGATACGATAGGTAAGGATTACACCAAGCTTTATCAACATCTTGCTAAGAGCTCTTCTGATCTTATGCCCAATATTCCTGAGCAAGATAATCCGTTTGTCAAAACCATCGAAAAGAATAACCGCCTTGAGCACCATGATCCAAGCCATGACGATGATGTAATTGATGAAGAAGCTCAGCCCAAAGATTATGCCAATGGTGCAACGGGTCTGTTCAAAGGGGAAGAAAAGCCGATTCTCAGTGAAGAAGATGCACTAAAAGCACAAACCAGCTAAAAATTTTTTGTGAACTTTGTGAAGGTTTTTGAGTCCTAAATCTCGTCCGTGCCATTGAAACTGCCTAAAAAGGCAACATATAACAAGCAATGGTATTGTTACTGGAGGAGTTACAGGATGAAAAAACCTTTACTTGCATTAACCGCGTTATCTCTATGTATTAGTTCTATCGTTACCCCAATTCCTGCGTCTGCAGCGCTACCTTTAGCGGCAAATGGTGAGCAGCTTCCAAGCCTGGCTCCAATGCTGGAACAAGTGATGCCGGCAGTAGTCAGCATTGCAGTAGAAGGCACACAAACGCAACATCAAAGAATTCCCGAGCAATTTCGTTTCTTCTTCGGCCCTGATTTTCCGACTGAGCAGTTACAACAGCGTCCATTCCGAGCCTTGGGCTCCGGTGTCATTATCAATGCAAACAAAGGCTATGTGGTTACCAACTTCCACGTCATCAATGGTGCCGATAAAATTACCGTTCAGTTGCATGATGGCCGCGAATACAAAGCGGAGCTGGTTGGTGCCGACAAAATGTCAGACATTGCTCTGATCAAACTCGACAGTGCGAAAAACCTGACTCAAATAAATATTGCCGATTCCGATCAATTACGGGTCGGTGATTTTACTGTAGCAATTGGTAACCCATTTGGTCTGGGCCAGACCGTAACCTCCGGGATTGTTTCAGCCTTGGGGCGAACCGGATTAAATATCGAGAACTTCGAAAACTTTATCCAGACCGATGCGGCAATTAACAGCGGTAACTCCGGCGGCGCGCTGGTTAACTTAAATGGCGAGCTGATTGGTATCAATACAGCTATCTTAGGCCCGAGCGGTGGCAACGTCGGCATCGGTTTTGCGATTCCATCTAATATGATGAAGAACCTGACCGACCAAATCCTCGAATTTGGTGAAGTCAAACGCGGTATGCTTGGGGTTCAGGGGGGTGAAATCACCTCAGAGCTGGCCGAAGCAATGGGTTATGAGTCGAGTAAAGGTGCTTTCATCAGCCAGGTCATCCCGGATAGTGCCGCCGATAAAGCCGGCCTGAAAGCGGGAGATATCATTACTTCGGTCAACGGCAAAGCAATCAATACCTTCGGAGAGCTCAGGGCAAAAGTAGCGACTCTCGGTGCCGGTAAAGAGGTTAAGTTAGGCATTCTACGTGATGGTAAGAAAATGTCATTTAATGTGACGCTGGGTGAGCAGAATGAAAGCAAAACCCAGGCGAAAACACTGCATGAAGGCTTAGCGGGTGCAGAACTATCCAACACCACCGACAGCGATCCGGTACAGGGGGTAAAAATCACTTCCGTAGCCAAAGACTCTGCCGCGGCGAGTTACCAAATTGAAGAGGGCGATATTATTATTGGTGTCAACCGTCAGCGGGTGACCAATATTGCTGAGCTAAGAAAGATCCTTGAACAGGAACCGAATATCTTAGCGCTGAACATTCAACGCGGAGAACGCAGTATTTATCTGGTTATCCGTTAACCATCTGAAATTTATAACCGATTATCCCTGATAAGATCGCAAAACGGGCCTTTGACTGACTAAGGCCCGTTTTATATTTTTACCGCTAGTGCTATTCTGCCTGCTCTCAGGAATTGAACATCAGGAATAGGACATTGAACTTTCTGCTTCGCTCTATCGGCTTAGGTCTGATTACAGCTTTGGTTGTTATACTCGCGGTTCCAAGTTTGCGCAGCCATGTCAATATTCCCCAGTTATTAAACCAGCCGAAAGATATTTCAACACTGCAACTTTCCTTCAATCAGGCAGTAAGAAAAGCCGCCCCGGCAGTGGTAAATATCTACAGTCGCAAATACGCTGAAAATGATCGCAGCAAGCTCTCGACCCAAGGGCTGGGTTCAGGGGTAATTGTCAGTGAGAAAGGCTATATCATTACCAACTACCATGTGGTCGCATTAGCCGATCAGGTTATCGTTGCGCTTCAGGATGGCCGGGTTGCTGCAGCGCAGTTAGTCGGCCAGGATCGACGTACCGATCTGGCCATTCTGAGCATCGAAGGAAATAACCTGCCGGTTATTCCTCTGAATCCCGATTATTCGGCTCAGGTCGGCGATATCGTCCTAGCGATTGGTAACCCTTATAACCTCGGACAAACCACCACTTTCGGTATTATCTCCGCCACTGGCCGCTCTTCAATCAGCACCGATGGTCGTCAGGCATTTATTCAGACCGATGCCGCAATTAATGACGGTAACTCAGGAGGAGCCCTGGTTAATACCAAAGGCGAACTGGTCGGCATCAATACAGCTTCATTTCAACAGGCAACTGATTTAGAGACCTATGGTATCTCTTTCGCGATCCCCTACCCGTTGGCCAATAAGATCATGAATAAGATCATAGCCGATGGACGGGTAATTCGCGGTTATATCGGCATTGATGGTCAGGACATCACCTCACTGACTTCTCGCCTGCTGGGCGGTGAATATACCGGTGGCATTGTCATTCTCGGTATGGATCCAAACGGTCCAGCCTCAGCAGCGGGGTTTGAGGTTCAGGATATTATTATCAAAATTGACGGCCATGAAGTTACCGGGCGTCAGAGCGTGATGGAACTGGTCACCGACCTGCGCCCCGGAACCACGGTTGACGTGCTGGTATTACGCCAAGGCAAGGAAATGACCATTCCGGTTACTATCGCAGAAGATAGTCGCAGCTAGCATGATTTAACGATAAAAAAACGGAGCCAAATGGCTCCGTTTTTTTCTTGAGAACGCTTATGCAAGCAGAAGCATTATTTCTTAGCAAGTTTCTCTTTAATACGAGCAGACTTACCAGAACGTTCACGTAGGTAGTACAACTTGGCACGACGTACTGCACCACGACGTTTAACTTCAATGCTATCCACTGCTGGAGAGTGAGTTTGGAACGTACGCTCAACACCTTCACCGTTAGAGATCTTACGTACAGTGAAAGCTGAGTGAAGACCACGGTTACGGATTGCGATTACAACGCCTTCATAAGCCTGTAGACGCTCACGTTCACCTTCTTTTACCTTAACTTGAACAACAACAGTGTCACCTGGTGCAAATTTAGGTAGGTCTTGTTTCATTTGCTCTTGTTCTAGAGCTTTGATGATATTACTCATTTTTAAATTTCCTAGAATAAACTGATACTAAATAAAATTGGGCGCTTACAACGCTCGATGCTCTTTAATGAACTCGGCGAGTAACGCTTCCTGTTCGTCAGTCAGAGCTAGGTTTTCCAGGAGCTCTGGTCTTCTTAGCCAGGTACGGCCTAACGACTGCTTCAGTCGCCAGAGGCGAATATCCTGATGGTTACCGGATTTCAGTACCGTAGGTACTTCTTTTCCATTTAACACTTCAGGTCGTGTGTAATGCGGGCAATCAAGTAACCCATTAGCAAAAGAATCTTCTTCTGCCGACGCAAAATCGCCCAACACCCCCGGAACAAACCGGACGGCTGAATCAATCAGCGTCATGGCGGGGAGTTCCCCTCCAGTCATTACAAAATCCCCAATTGACCATTCTTCGTCAACTTCGGACTGTATCACACGCTCATCTATCCCTTCGTAGCGGCCACAAATCAGAATCATATTCTCATTGGTTGCCAGTTCTTCTACCCCTTGTTGGTCGAGTTTTCGACCCTGAGGTGAAAGATAGATAACTTTCGCTTTACCGGGAGCGGCCTTTTTTGCTGCATGGATTGCATCCGTTAACGGTTGCACCATCATCAGCATTCCGGGTCCACCACCGTAGGGTTTATCATCGACTGTACGATGCTTGTCGTGTGTAAAATCACGAGGATTCCAAACATTGACCGACAAAAGCCCTTTTTTTACCGCTTGACCTGTTACCCCAAAATCAGTAACAGAACGAAACATGTCCGGAAACAGGCTAATTACGCCAACCCACATATGTCTTCTCGCTCCGCTGAGGGGCAAACTAAAATCCAGGATCCCAGTCAACTTCGATCCGTTGAGCTTCGCGATCAACCGAAATGATCACTTGCTCTTCAAGGAACGGAATTAATCGTTCCTTTTGGCCGAAAGCATCTTTTAGATTTGCTTTCACTACCAAAACATCGTTGGAGCCGGTTTCCAGCAGATCAGTCACTGTTCCCAGATCGTAACCTTTGGTGGTCACCACTTGCATACCAAACAATTCGCGCCAGTAGAACTCATCTTCTGACAATTCAGGCAATGAAGCAGGATTGATAGAAATTTCCAGATTGGTATATAAGTTAGCTTCCTCGCGGATATCTAACCCTTTCAGCTTTACCACCATCCCTTTGTTATGGCGCTTCCAGCCTTCAACCTGCAACTCTATCCATTCACCCTTCTGGCAAATATACCAAGGGCTGTAATCAAAAATACTTTCTTGATTGTCTGTGTAGGAAAAAACCTTAAGCCAGCCACGAATGCCGTAAGAAGCCCCAAGCTTCCCAACAACCAATTTATCGCCCTGCTCACTCATTGTTTCTTCACCTTGCTTAGACATTCGTAAATTTAATTCACTAAATTAAGCCGCTTTTTGAGCGTCTTTGATTAGCTTCGCTACGCGATCAGATAGAGATGCGCCTTGACCAACCCAATGGTTAACGCGATCTAGATCCAGACGTAGACCTTCTTCCTGACCAGTTGCAGTAGGGTTAAAGAAACCTACTTTTTCAATGAAACGGCCAGTAGAAGCATTGCGGCTATCCGCAACTACGATTTGATAAAATGGACGCTTTTTAGCGCCGTGACGTGCCAAACGAATGGTTACCATGTCGTCCTCTTTGCTTTCTCAATAATAAAATTAACCCCAATAACTAATCATAAAATCAGCCTGGGGTCTCGTGCCAAAATAAAGCCCCGGAATTTTACTCTTATTCCGAGGCTTTGCAAGGGATTTAGCTATTTTTTAGGCATAGCCAGATTTATCAGTAGCTTGGACTATCGGCCAAATGGATTAAATCCACCGCCACCACCCATACCGCCCATCATGCCCTGCATGTTGCGCATCATGCCTTTCATGCCGCCTTTCTGCATTTTCTTCATCATTTTCTGCATCTGGGTAAACTGTTTAATCAGGCGGTTAACATCCTGCACCTGGGTTCCAGAACCGGCTGCAATACGCTTCTTACGTGAACCTTTAATCATATCCGGATGCTGACGCTCGTGCATGGTCATCGAAGAGATGATCGCTTCCATCTGCTTAAACATCTTGTCATCGACTTTATCTTTCACGTTGGCTGGCAAATTAGACATCCCTGGCAGCTTATCCAGCATACCCATCATGCCACCCATATTCTTCATCTGACCAAGTTGTTCACGGAAGTCTTCAAGGTCAAAACCTTTCTTCTCTTTAAACTTCTTAGCCAGTTTTTCCGCTTTCTCCTGGTCAACGTTACGTTGCAGATCTTCGATCAGCGACAGAACATCACCCATACCAAGAATGCGAGAAGCAACCCGATCCGGATGGAAAGGTTCTAAGGCATCGGTTTTTTCACCCACGCCAAGGAATTTAATTGGTTTACCTGTGATATGGCGAACCGACAGCGCCGCACCACCGCGCGCATCACCATCGACTTTGGTCAGAATGACACCGGTTAACGGTAGCGCATCACCAAAGGCTTTAGCGGTATTGGCCGCATCCTGACCGGTCATAGCATCGACCACGAACAGGGTTTCAATCGGCTTAATCGCACTGTGCAGAGCTTTGATTTCGCCCATCATCTCTTCGTCGATCGCCAGACGACCAGCTGTATCGACAATCAGCACATCATAGAATTTCTTCTTCGCATGGTCGATGGCTGCATTCGCAATATCGAGAGGCTTTTGATCAGCCGAAGAGGCAAAGAAATCCACACCGACATCACCGGCCAGCGTTTCCAACTGTTTGATCGCCGCCGGGCGATAAACGTCGGCAGAAACGACCAGAACTTTCTTCTTGTCACGCTCGGTCAGCAGCTTAGCCAGTTTACCCACACTGGTGGTTTTACCGGCACCCTGCAAACCCGCCATCAACACAACCGCAGGCGGCTGTGCAGCCAGATTCAGGGCTTCGTTAGACTCCCCCATAACCGCTTCAAGCTCAGCCTGAACGATCTTAATAAACTCCTGACCCGGTGTGAGTGATTTAGACACTTCAACACCTACGGCGCCTTCTTTCACGCGTTTAACGAAATCACGCACTACCGGCAGAGCAACATCCGCTTCAAGCAGCGCCATACGCACTTCGCGCAAGGTATCTTTAATATTATCTTCGGTCAGACGACCTTTACCGCTGATATTCTTCAGCGTTTTCGACAGACGATCGGTTAAATTCTCAAACATAATTCTCTCTTCGCTATGCGGCGATACACCCCAAATACCTGAAACTCTGCTAGCCAGTTTTTGCGGATTAATTGGCCCGAGTATACCTTAGGCTTACGCAGAGATATACCCATTGCAGCACAGCTTGAAGAGTATATTCAAGATCTCAAGGAATTAGGTTATAATCAAGGCTCTTAATTACCACACATAGTAGAGATATGGACAAAGTCATCGCAATAGTCGCTTCTTTCTTTTACTGCCTGGCTATTGCTACCATCATCCCCGGCCTGGTGCAACGAACTGGCATCAAAATCAAAGGGGTATTGCTAAGCGCTGTTGCTGCGCTGATTTTTCATGGCTGGCTTTTAGGTGATTTAATCTTTAACTATGCTGGGCAAAACTTAAGCATTTTAAATGTGGCTTCGTTGATCAGCTTTATTATCTCGCTGGTTATGACGGTGACCATTGTAAATACCCGCTTATGGTTTATGCTGCCGGTAGTCTATAGTTTCTCAGCAATCAATGTGGCGGCGGCCTCCTTTGTCCCTGGTTCGTTTATTACCCATCTTGAGCACAATATCGGTCTGCTATTCCATATTTCCCTAGCTCTGTTTTCTTATTCCACGCTAACTATTGGTGCGCTTTATGCGCTGCAATTAGCCTGGCTCGATAACAAACTTAAGCAAAAAAAATCACTGGTCATTAACCCCAATCTGCCGCCGTTGTTGACCGTTGAAAGACAACTGTTTCGCATTATCCTGATCGGTTATCTGCTGCTCACCGGCACACTGATCACCGGATTTTCCTATCTGGAAGCGCTATTCGGTACCGGGAACGCCCATAAAGGGATACTTTCGTTTATCGCCTGGATCGTTTATTCCGTCTTATTGTGGGGTCATTATCGCCAGGGCTGGCGAGGCAAAAAAGTCACCTGGTACGCCCTTGCTGGCTCCTGCCTTCTGACTCTGGCTTACTTTGGCAGCCGCTTTGTGCGGGAAATTATACTCCGCTAACTTAGCTGGTTAAGCAAGGTTATTGATTGACAGCCACGCGAACTTAAGCGATAAATTAACCAATTAGTTTTATAGGAATTATTGAATTTTGGACGACATATCCACGGGTATCTTATTTGCGCTACTCGCGTGTCTTATCGTTATTTCGGGCTATTTTTCCGGTTCAGAAACAGGAATGATGGCTCTAAACCGTTATCGTTTAAAACACTTGTCTAACCACGGCCACCGAGGTGCGAAACGAGTGGAAAAGCTACTCAATCGTCCGGATAAGCTGATTGGTTTAATTCTGATCGGTAATAACCTGGTTAACATCCTGGCTTCCGCTATTGCCACCATTATCGGTATGCGCCTGTACGGCGATTTGGGCGTAGCCATAGCGACTGGTGCGCTTACTCTAGTCATTTTGGTATTTGCTGAAGTTACCCCTAAAACACTTGCAGCTCTCTATCCAGAAAAAGTATCGTTCACTAGCAGTATCTTACTCAGCCTACTGATGAAAATATTGGCACCGTTGGTTTGGTTCGTTAACATCATCACCAATGGACTGATCCGTATTCTTGGGCTGTCCACCAAGAGCGGTCAAGAAGACAGCCTCAATTCCGAAGAACTGCGTACCATAGTGAATGAAGCAGGTGGTCTGATCCCGAAACGTCACCAGGATATGCTGCTGTCCATTCTCGATTTGGAACATGTCACCGTCAACGACATCATGGTGCCACGTAACGAAATTACCGGTATTAACATCAATGATGACTGGAAAGCCTTTGTTCGCCAGCTTACCCACTCCCCTCATGGCCGGGTGGTGCTTTATCGCGATCATATCGATGAAGTGGTCGGTATTCTCAAGCTGCGAGATGCTTTCCGCCTGATGCTGGAAAAAAATGAAATGAATAAAGAGATGATTCTGCGGGCAGCAGATGAAGTGTACTTTATTCCGGAGTCGACGCCACTTAACGTGCAGTTGCTTAAGTTCCAACGCAATAAAGAACGTATTGGCCTGATTGTCGATGAATATGGTGATATTAACGGCTTAATCACTCTGGAAGATATTCTTGAAGAGATCGTTGGCGAGTTTACCACCTCAATGTCACCAAGCCTGTCGGATGAAATCATTCCTCAGGCAGATGGCAGCTTTATGATTGAAGGCAGCGCCAATATTCGTGATATTAACAAGAGCTTGCGCTGGAAACTGCCAACCGATGGCCCACGCACGCTTAATGGTCTGATTCTGGAACATTTGGAAGATATCCCACAGACTCAGCTGAGTGTGCGGGTGGCTAACCATGCGATGGAAATTATAGAAGTTGAGGAAAACCGAATTAAGTTAGTTAAGGTTTATCCCGGCAAGAATAAAAAGTCTTAAAAAATAACCGGCTGCATAGCCGGTTATTTTTTATCAGGGATAACAACGAAGTTATTTCACTTGTAACTCTTTTAACATCGCTTCAGGCAAAGCCAGTTCATCGTTCTTATTCACCCCGATCCCTGCCGTAATGACTTCCTGAGCGATCGCCTTCGCTTCGTCCAGAGAGTGCATGACCGAGGTACCACACTGGTATTCATTCAATTCAGGAATCTGATCCTGACTTGCTACCGTCAATACATCCTGCATCGCTGCCATCCAAGCATCAGCAACCTGCGTTTCAGTTGGTGTACCAATCAGACTCATGTAAAAACCGGTACGGCAACCCATTGGTGAAATATCAATGATTTCTACCTGATCGCTATTCAGGTGATCACGCATAAAACCAGCATACAAATGCTCCAGAGTATGGATCCCTTTTTCTGATAACAGTGTTTTGTTCGGCTGAGTAAAGCGCAGGTCAAACACGGTAATCGTATCGCCCTTTGGCGTTTGCATAGTTTTCGCTACTCGTACCGCAGGAGCGTGCATACGGGTATGATCAACGGTAAAGCTATCTAATAAAGGCATGGTTCTTCTCCTAGTTCATCCAGCTTCAGGCTGAATGAGTTAAATCATTATTGCTTGAGATAGGCAAAGTAGGTGGCCAGATAAGTATCAAAATCGACCTTATCGTTGGCTTCATCCTGACGCTGCTGTTCCAGCGAGCGCGCAACTTCCTGCTGCATCATTTCCTGCGAATAATAGCAGTATTGATGCTCTAAGTGTTGTTTGGTGTGCGACTCAACCAGTTGAGTCGCAAAATTCAGTAATCCACCAGCTTGTTTCAGCCCGTTAAGAAACTGACCAGAAAGTGTCAGCTCCGGATCATCAACCCAACTCGCTAACTCCCGGCACACATCACGGTATTCATTACCACCTTTGGCTGCATCGAAAACTTCAGCAATACTACTCAATTCCGTCAGCACTTTATGCAGCCACTCATTCAAGCGATGAGTTTCGCCATGGCAGCCAATCTGCAGTTCTAAACCGGGTTTACGCCCTTCAATTACCACCTTACGCCAGTTATTCCGCCAACACTCCAGCTCACAGTTATCCATCGGCTCTGATTCACTTAGTGTCGCCCAGGTAAGAAATAGGTCAAGGAAACGAATCTGCTGCTTAGTCACGCCGACCGGGCTGAATGGGTTAACATCCAGCGAGCGAATTTCCACATATTCAACGCCAGCGCGAGCTAAAGCTTCAGACGGTTTCTCACCCGATTTAGCTACACGCTTTGGCCGTATCGGCGCATAAAGCTCATTTTCGATCTGCAGAATATTGCTGTTCAGTTGGCGATATTCATCCCCGACTTTGACACCAATATCGGCAAACTCTTCTGACGGTGTTCGAATTGCAGCATGCAGTCCATCCAGGTACTGTTCCAGGCTATTAAAGCCAATTTTCAAAACACTTTGCGCGCTGTTGGTATAACCTAAATCACTCAAACGTAACGATGTCGCATACGGCAGGTAAAGCACTTTGCCAATATTTTCAAACGGCAGATTGGTTTCCCGCCCACGTAAAAATGAGGGGCAAATGGCCGGTGAAGCACCGAAGAAATACGGAATCAGCCAGCCAAATCGGTAGTAATTACGAATTAAACCGAAATAAGCATCGGATTTAGCTGCGGTCCGCTCATGGTCAGTTTGTTCGCCAAACAGTGCATCCCAGAAAGACTCTGAGAATGAAAAGTTAAAATGCACACCGGAAATAATCTGCATCAAACTACCATAACGGCGTTTCAAACCTTGGCGATAAAGTGTTTTCATTTTACCGCTGTTCGAACTGCCATATTGTGCAAGCTGAATATCATCTTCATCACCAACATAACACGGCATCGACATTGGCCACATGTGCTCGTCGTTCAACTGAGTCTGGGTGAAGTGGTGAATATCCGAGAGCTGATCAAGCACAGTATCTGCGCTATGGCTGACCGGAGTTATAAATTCCAGCAGGGATTCTGAAAAATCCGTGGTAATCCACTGATTGGATGATGCTGCCCCTAACCCTTGTGGATGAGGAGTTTGTGCAATCTTTCCATCTGCGTTATATCTGAGTGTTTCCCGTTCAACGCCACGATTAAAGTGGGTGAATATTTCGGGATTCTGCGCAACCAGACTGAGTCGTTCGGCTAATTTTGTCAAAATAGGTTCGCTTCTGTTGTAATTGTATAAGTGGCTGACGGTTGATCAGCAAACCAAATAGATAACTAATCTGGGTACTCTAACGGATGATTTCAAGCTTAGCCATCGGTATGTTTAATTTTTCCAGCTGTGGCTGAAGCGATTTGGCATCACCCACCACAATAATCTGGTAATCGTCCGGATTAAACCATTTCGCCGCGATCTGGTTTAAGGTCTGTTTTGCCACACTCGCAGCAATCCGGTTGCGCTGCTGAAGATAATCATGATCTAGGCTATAAGTCATAATTCCACTGATCAGATCCGCTTTCTGTTCAGGAGTTTCATAAATTAACGCTTCCTGTTGCCCCACCGCCAAGCGCATAAACTTTGTTTCTGCATCGCTCATCCCCTGCTGTGCGTAATGCTGCATCTCCTGCATCATCTGCACAATACTATCGGCGGTAACATCAGCACGCACCGGAGCATTGAATACGGCAACACCAATTTCACGGTTGCTAGCGAGGTAGCCGTTCATTCCATAGGTATAGCCTTTATCCTCACGCAAATTCTGATTTATCCGACTATTAAAGTTACCGGCCAGATTAAAATTAGCCAGTTGGGCCAGATACAACTCACCTGTAGCATCAAATGGAATGGTTTTTCTTACCAAACGAACGATGCTCTGCGTGGCTCCCGGCTTGTCCACCAGATACAGCTTACGACCTTTTAATTGAGGTACAATTTGCGGCGCTAACAAAGGCGCGGCCTCACCCTGCCATTCAGTCAAAAATGGAATGTGCTCAATAATGTCCTGTTTAGTAATATCCCCAACAGCTATCAGCTGTGTACCGTTCGGCGTATAATTGCGTTGATAAAAATTTCTCACGTCCACTAATGACAATCCACGGATCGATGCTTCAGTGCCGTCACTGACACGAGCAAACAGTGAATCACCAAACAATACCTGACGAGTAGCCTGAGATGCCAGCCAGGTCAGTTTTTGTTGTTGATATAAAGCGCCCTGAATCATCTGCTGTTTAATGCGATCCAAATCCTCTTCAGAAAAGCGCGGCTCAAATAGAATTTCCTTTAAAAGCACCAGTGTCGGCTGTAGGTTCTGCTTTAGCGCCGATACACTAACCGTTGTAGTATAGTGGCTGGAATGAAATGAGATAGTTGAACCCAGCACTTCCAACTGTGCCTGAATCTGCTCGGCACTATGCTGTAGTGTTCCTTCTTCCATCATCGATGCAGTTAACTCTGCCAGGCCTTCCTTACCTTCCGCGACATAGCGATCACCGGCGGGAAATTTAATATCAAAACGCACGGTCGGTGTTTCACGGCTTTCGGTGCCCATCAGCTCCATACCATTAGCAAAATAGTGCTGGTAAAGCTCTGGCGCAGATGCTTCTACCGCATTTTTGACCTGCGGCATAAGCGAGCGGTCAAACTGGTCGTCAACGTAACGCAGTGCCAGATTCTGTTCATTGATTTTCTGATGGGGAGCAACCACTCGATCAGCCGGAGCAAAATCTTGTTTCGCTACCTCCAGCTGTGGTTTCCCTTTCGGCACAACACTCAATACCGCATGTTTTTTATTCAGCAAAAAGCGCTGCAAAACCTGTTCTACTTTAGCGGCTGATATCAGGTTTAACTCATCCAGTTCAGTCTGCAATCGATCCGGCTCAGAGTAGAAAGTTTGGTTATAGGCCAGTTGATCCACCTTACCCTGCACGCTCTCTACAGCAAAGACCGCATCCGCCTGCGCCATACCTTTAATTTGATCCAATCTCGCGCTATCGACGCCCACATCCTGCAACTCAGTCAAACTATTCAGTAGCTCATGATAAAGCTGATTTAATGCTTGTGGCTCCTGAGAACCGGTCATTGCATAAAGGTAAAAGGTACAGGAAAGCTCACCACAATCCTGGTAAGCTCCGGCACTTAACGCTTTATTGGTTTTAACCAGTTTCTGATAGAGCAGGCTATTATTACCACTACCAATAATCTGCCCCAGTACATTCAGCGCTGTTTCACTCTCGGCACCAAGATATTCCGTTGGCCAGCCGATCACCACCATCGGTTGCTGAATTCTATCCTGCAGAGTAATAAAGCGATTTTCAGCCAGTGTTACTGGCATCTTATCCATCGCAGGAACCTGTGGACCACTCGGAATTGTGCCAAAATATTTGGCGATTAAGCTCAAGGTCTGCTTAACATCGAAATCTCCACCAATCACTAAAGTCGCATTGTTCGGCCCATACCAGCGTAAGAAGAAGGCTTTCAGATCATTCACATCGACCCGATCCAAATCTTCTACATAACCGATGGTCTGCCATGAATAAGGATGAGATCGTGGATAAATAGCTTCCGCCATTTTTTCCCAGATCAGGCCATATGGGCGATTATCGTAATTCTGTGCACGCTCATTTTTTACCGTATCACGCTGAATTTCGAACTTACGTTGCGATACCGCATCGAGTAAAAATCCCATTCGGTCAGATTCAAGCCACAACACTTTTTCCAGTTGATTGGCTGGCACAGTTTGGTAATAGTGGGTTTTATCCCGGTTAGTGGTACCGTTTAAATTACCACCAGCTTCAGTGATAATTTTAAAATGCTGTTGATCACCAACATGTTTTGAACCCTGAAACATCATATGTTCAAAGAAATGAGCAAAACCGGTATAACCCTGAGTTTCTCTTGCAGATCCGACATGATAGCTCACATCGACATGCACTAACGGATCGGAGTGATCCGGCGACAAAATCACTGTCATGCCATTGTCTAACTGGTACTTGCTATAAGGAATGGCCGCCTGACCGGCAGCAGCATCATGCTGTTCAACCAGAGTCACTCCTTCAGGAAGTGGGTTAAACAGATTCAGGGAAGTATAATTCGTCGAACAGGCTGAAAGAGTGAAAAGGGAAAATACGATTAGCCAAAGCCTAGCCATTAGGGATCCTTACCATAAACCATAAAACGCCGCAGTCACTAAGCTATAGCGCGCAGCTTTACCAATAAAAATACAGATAAACGAAGCGATGAATTTCATTCTTAGCCAGCCAGCCGCCAGGCACAGCAAATCACCGATCAGCGGAAGCCAACTGAGTAGCAAAGCCCAGTAACCATAACGGCTCAACCACTCTATTGATGTCTGACTACGGGAATAGTGATTGGTTCGATGGGGTAACCACAATCCGATAAAATAATTAACCATACCACCCAGAGCATTGCCAAATGTAGCAATAACGATTAGCTCCGGACCTGAATAATGTGTCGAACTAAGTGTTGCGAGTAAGGTCGCTTCCGAACTACCGGGAAGCAGGGTCGCACTAAGAAACGCAGAGGCAAACAGAATAAAAGGCGCTGACTGATACCAGGATAAATCCAGCGCCTGAAGCAGGCTATTAAACCACTCGATCATTAACGCATACTAAGCAGAATTTTTCCGCGCGTATGACCGGATTCAATCTGTTGCTGAGCCTCGGCTACTTCATCCATCGGATAAATTGCCTGAATTTCTGTTTTCAGCAGACCAACACTAACCATATACAACATGGCATCAAGTTGTTCCGGACTCGGATCGACTAGCATTCCTGTGGCATCAAAGCCGAGTAATTTGGCTTTTTCACAGATAAGTTCAGCCGTAACCGTTGGCACCGTCACCACACGAGCGTGATCTTTCAGGCACTTCAATGCATCCAGAGCCGCATCGCCACCCACAAGATCAATCAAAACATCCACATCCTGCAATCGTTCAGAAACCGGAGCAAAATTGTAATTGATTGCGTGTGCTCCAAGCGTGGCCAGATAATCGAGATTATTCTCACTACAGGTGGTGTAAACTTCAGCTTTTGCTGCCAATGCAATCTGAATCGCCAGATGACCAACACCACCCGCTCCGGCAAGGATCAGCACCCGCTCTCCTTCTTTAATCTGCCCGCGATCCAATGCCTGAACTGCAGTCTGTCCAGCAAGAGGAAGCACAGCAGCCGCTTCTAAGGTCACCGAATCTGGCACCAGACTTAATTCATTTTCAGGTACACAAACATATTGGCTATAGCCGCCACCTTTAACCGGAAAACCAATAAACCCGGCAACGTTATCATTAAGCAAGAAGCGACTGGTGTTTTCGCCCAATTTAATAACCTTGCCAGAAATATCGTAACCGGGTACCCAAGGAAGATTATCTTTATTTTGCTGTGCAGCCCAGCCTAATCCAGCACGAGTTTTTACGTCGATCGGGTTTATCCCGGAAAAAACCACTTGAACCAGCACTTCGCCTGCAGCCGGCAGCGGAATGGGAGAAGATTGGATAGCCAGGACATCGGTACCACCAAATTGTGTAATCGCAATCTGTTTGTTTTCCATTACAAAATCCTTTTATTCCGAAAATAAAAAAGGGATACGACAGCATCCCTTTGAATATATACATTAATCGCTATTCGGTAAACCGTAAGCTGATTTTTTGCTAACCAACTAACGCTAACAGAATACCAGCAGCAACCGCTGAGCCAAGTACCCCGGCCACGTTTGGCCCCATCGCATGCATCAACAGGAAGTTTTGAGAGTTAGCTTCAAGTCCAACCTTATTCACTACCCGCGCTGCCATGGGTACAGCAGAAACACCAGCTGCACCAATCAGTGGGTTAATCTCTTCTTTCGAAACTTTATTCATAAATTTCGCCATCAGAACACCACCAGCAGTACCGATACTAAAAGCGATCGCCCCCAGAGCAAGAATGCCTAACGTTTCAAAATTGAGGAATTTATCTGCCTGCAATTTAGAGCCAACACCCAGACCAAGGAAAATAGTCACGATATTGATTAACTCATTCTGTGCTGTTTTAGATAAACGATCCACCACACCAACTTCACGCATAAAGTTACCGAAGCAGAACATACCGACCAGAGGCGTTGCCGATGGCAGGAACAGAATGGTCATCAATAGCACGATCAGAGGAAACAGAATCTTCTCTTTACGGCCAACATGGCGTAGCTGCGCCATTTTAATCACCCGCTCTTCCGGTGTGGTCAGGGCTTTCATAATCGGTGGCTGAATGATCGGCACCAACGCCATGTAGCTATAGGCAGCAACCGCAATGGCCCCCAGCAGGTCTGGTGAAAGACGACTGGCGAGGAAGATCGCTGTCGGGCCATCCGCACCACCGATAATCGCAATCGAAGCCGCATCGGCCATGGAGAATTCCATGCCCGGCACTAGGTTAAGGAAAATCGCGCCAAACAGAGTAGCGAAAATACCTAACTGAGCTGCCGCACCTAACCATAAGGTCTTGGGGTTAGCGATCAAAGCACCGAAGTCCGTCATCGCTCCCACCCCCATAAAGATCAAGAGCGGGAACACCCCGGACTCGATCCCGACATGGTAGATGTAATAAAGCAAGCCACCTTCTGCGGTAAAACCAGCATTCGGTATATTGGCCAGCACCGCACCAAAACCAATGGGTAATAGCAATAAGGGTTCGAAACCTTTGGCTACGGCTAAGAACAGCAGCAAGCAGCCGACCATGATCATAATGATCTGAGAAAACTCAAAGCTGGCTATGCCGGTTTCACGCCAAAGTGTTAATAATCCGTCCATGGTACTCCCTTACGCCAGACTAACCAGTGGTGCACCTACGGTCACGGCATCACCTTCTTTTACATAGATATCTCCCACTACGCCAGCACGTGCAGCACGGACTTCGGTTTCCATCTTCATTGCTTCAAGAATGATAATGACGTCGCCTTCAGCAACCTGATCACCCGCCTTAACTTCAACCTTAAAGATAGTACCAGCAAGCGGAGCTCCCACCACCTCAGCGTCGGCTGCTGGTACAGCAGGCGCAGCTGGCTGAGCAGGGGCAGAAGTAGCTGGAGTCACAGAGGTTAATTCACCTGCCGGGCCAACTTCAACATGATACACCTGTCCATCGACTCGAACGCTGTACGCTTCAACACCACCAGCAGATGGCACAGGAGCGACCGCTGGAGCAGCCGGTTTAGCCACTTCCACCGTTGGAGCTGGCTCAAAGGCATCTGGGTTGTGGCGGTTTTTCAGGAACTTAAGGCCAACTTGAGGGAACAATGCATAAGTTAGTACGTCATCCACCACATCTTCAGCCAGTGAAATACCGTCAGATTTGGCTTTTTCCAACAGATCTTTGGTTAGTGTTTCCATCTCTGCTTCTAATAAATCGGCAGGACGGCAGGTAATTGGCTCAGCACCATCAAGAACACGTTTTTGTAGTTCCTGGTTAAGTTCCGCCGGAGCTGCACCGTATTCGCCTTTCAATAGACCTGCAGTTTCTTTAGTGATCGACTTATAGCGCTCACCAGTCAGTACGTTAATCACAGCCTGAGAACCCACGATCTGTGAAGTAGGAGTCACTAACGGAATGTAGCCCAGATCCTGACGGACGCGAGGGATCTCTTCCAGCACTTCATCGATTCGATCTGCCGCGCCCTGCTCTTTCAGTTGGCCTTCCATATTGGTTAACATGCCACCAGGAACCTGAGCAATCAGGATACGGGAATCAACCCCTTTTAGCGCACCTTCCCATTTCGCGTATTTTTTACGTACTTCACGGAAATAAGCTGCGATAGGTTCAATCTGAGTTAACGACAGACCAGTATCACGTTCGGTGCCTTCCAGCATCGCAACAACGGTTTCAGTTGGAGTGTGGCCATAGGTCTGGCTCATTGAAGAGATCGCGGTGTCCAGAATATCAATACCCGCTTCAACCGCTTTAACCGCCGTTGCTGTAGAAAGGCCTGTGGTTGCATGACAGTGTAGCGCCAGAGGAACATCACATGAGGCTTTAATTCGGGTAATCAGCTCTTCTGCTTCATAAGGCTTAAGCAAACCAGACATATCTTTAATACATAATGAGTGGCAGCCAAGATCTTCCAGACGTTTAGCCAGATCAACCCAGGTATCGGCATTATGTACTGGGCTGGTAGTATAAGAGAGTGTTCCCTGAGCATGAGCACCAACATCGATCGTTGCTTTGACCGCTTTCTGGAAGTTACGCACATCGTTCATCGCATCAAAGATACGAAATACATCCATGCCATTTTTATGCGCGCGTTCAACAAATTTTTCGACCACATCATCAGCATAGTGGCGGTAACCCAATAGATTCTGGCCACGTAACAACATCTGCATCGGTGTATTCGGCATTGCCTTTTTCAGTTCACGCAGGCGTTCCCACGGGTCTTCACCAAGAAAACGAATACAAGAATCAAACGTTGCACCACCCCAAGTTTCTAAAGACCAGTAACCGATTTTATCCAATTCAGCGGCAATCGGTAACATATCTTCGATACGCATACGGGTAGCAAAAAGTGATTGATGGGCGTCACGAAGGACCACATCGGTAATAGCTAGTGGTTTAGTCATGCAATTAAACTCCTTTTAATCCTTTTCAACTATTTCTTTGCTGCTGATGAACGGTGTTGTTTTACGGCGGCAGCAATGGCAGCCACAACCTGAGGACTGGTTCCCTGGGCTGATGACTGAGCTGGTTTATTTTTATTTGTTGGTACTGGCGGCACAACCGGCTGTTCTTGCGGAACAATTTTAGCCATCAGCGTAACAAGATATACAAGTAGAGTCAGAAACAAGAAGACGAATACCATCCCGGTTATCATCAGGGTGGCAGCATCAAACAGTAGGCTTCCGATATTATTCATTTTGCTTCCTTTCGCAATTTATCCAGGGCAATCTTTTTGCCTCATTCATGCCGAGCCTGCGACACGAACGAGGAATTATCTCGATTGCGCCAGCATTGTCAAATTCACGCGGCTCAAGCTTCACGATAAACCATAAAATAAACCAAGTATAGTTATCAACAGTGATATCTTTCTAACTTTGAACCATTTGAGAGTCAGATAAATAAGGCATTTGGCTTTTATAAAGCAATTTCGTTCAGAAATAAGTGAGCAAGATAAAAAAAGGGGCAAAAGAGCTATAAATACAACAATTTATTAACATAATTTAAACTATGATTATACCCGAAAAAGCATTTCATTATCGACAGTGAAGAGACGCTTACAGAGATGAGAACTCAAACTTCGAAGGAAATGAAAAAAGCCCTGCTGGTTATCCAGTAGGGCTTTTAAATGATGGCGCGCTCGAGAGGATTCGAACCTCTGACCGCCTGGTTCGTAGCCAGGTACTCTATCCAGCTGAGCTACGAGCGCGCAATATCAAGTTGTCGTAAAATGGCGCGTCCTGGAGGATTCGAACCTCCGACCGCCTGGTTCGTAGCCAGGTACTCTATCCAGCTGAGCTAAGGACGCAAAATCGGGTTGGGAATGGCGCGCTCGAGAGGATTCGAACCTCTGACCGCCTGGTTCGTAGCCAGGTACTCTATCCAGCTGAGCTACGAGCGCGCAATATCCAAATTACTTTCTCTATCTAAAAGACAGAGCTCAAAGAAAGTGGCGCGTCCTGGAGGATTCGAACCTCCGACCGCCTGGTTCGTAGCCAGGTACTCTATCCAGCTGAGCTAAGGACGCACAATTCTTCGATAATGGCGGTGAGGGAGGGATTCGAACCCTCGATGCGGCTATAAACCGCATACTCCCTTAGCAGGGGAGCGCCTTCGGCCTCTCGGCCACCTCACCACACTATTTCATTCTCACTGATAAAAGAGAGAATGGCGCGTCCTGGAGGATTCGAACCTCCGACCGCCTGGTTCGTAGCCAGGTACTCTATCCAGCTGAGCTAAGGACGCACTCTGTTTATTCTGCTAAAAATAAACAAGCAAGACATGGCGGTGAGGGAGGGATTCGAACCCTCGATGCGGCTATAAACCGCATACTCCCTTAGCAGGGGAGCGCCTTCGGCCTCTCGGCCACCTCACCGTCTTGCGGAGGCACATATTACGATTTACCAAAAATATGTCAAACACTTTCTGGGCAAAAAAACGAAAAAAGCCATCAACCGTTGGCTATTTAATCAAAGAGCCGGGAAATTACACTTTCTATTGCAGTTTCAATAAGCAAGATCGAAAAGGCTAGCAAAATTGCTAGCCTTAAATTCGCTAATAACTGTTCGAACCTGGGGTGCCCGTACCCTTCTCTTGCTGGATACGCATGTAAATCTCTTCACGGTGAACAGACACTTCTTTTGGTGCATTCACACCAATACGAACCTGGTTACCTTTTACGCCGAGCACAGTTACGGTTACTTCATCACCTATCATGAGCGTTTCGCCAACACGGCGAGTCAAAATTAGCATTCGTAGCTCCTTGAGTAATCTCTATATTGCCTTTATCAGGCGACATTTACCCGCAATCATTGCGGGCTTATAAATATCTGCATTACCAATCTGATGCCGGTAAAGCTAATTCCCTTGCATTTAAGTCATCTATATAACGAATGGCATCCTCAAAAGCGTAGTCAACATAATGAAATTACGCCAGTTTTTCGGATTCGATATAAAACTTAACTCCTATAAATTTATCAGGAGCCGCAAATTGGCAGTTACTATTACGGATTTTTTGCTACAACTCCAGCAAAAATCATCTGATTTATTATATAAACAAAGCAAATAGCCAGTTTTTGTATTTAGGATCACATAATTATCATTACGCAAATATGCGCCCCTAATGCAAAAAAAGAAACCAAGTAAATAATCGAATTTCTTCTTTATTCACTTGGTTTTCTATTGCCCTATGCTTTTATCAATTTAGCATAGGAGACAAAAAGGTTATAAGCGTTCTTCAATCCAATTAGCCACTGATGCCAATGCAGCAGGAAGAGCTGCCACATCGCTACCACCAGCTTGCGCCATATCCGGACGACCACCACCTTTACCGCCGACTTGTAGAGCAACACTATTGACCAATTCACCAGCTTTCACTTTAGCGGTCAAATCTTTAGTTACACCAGCAATCAGGCCAACTTTATCATCTGCTACGTTACCTAGCATGATAATACCGCTGCCTAACTGGTTTTTCAGCTCATCCACCATACCACGCAGTGCTTTATTGTCTGCACCATCTAACTGAGCGATCAATACTTTAACGCCATTGATCTCCTGAACCTGATCAATCAGATTAGCACTCGCCTGAGATGCCAGCTTATCTTTTAATTGCTGAATCTCTTTTTCCAGCTGTTTAGCTTTGGCTGCCGAATCATTCAGCTTAGCTTCATAAGCGTGGGCTTGTTCATCGAGCAGATCCAGTGCACCCTGACCGGTTACTGCTTCGATACGGCGAATACCAGCCGCGATACCGCCTTCCGATACGATCTTGAACAGACCGATATCACCGGTATTTTTCGCATGGATACCACCACACAGTTCAGTAGAGAAATCACCCATCGAAAGTACACGTACCTGACTATCGTATTTCTCACCAAACAGCGCCATTGCACCTTTCGCTTTCGCCGCTTCCAGGTCCATGATGTTAGTTTCTATCACATGGTTGGTACGGATCTGCTGGTTAACGATACGCTCGACCTGTTTCAGTTCATCGGCTTTAACCGCTTCCAGATGAGAAAAGTCGAAACGCAGACCATCAGGTTTCACCAATGAACCTTTCTGAGCTACGTGTTCACCCAATACCTGACGTAATGCCTCATGCATCAGGTGTGTGGCAGAGTGGTTCAACGAAGTCGCCAGACGACGCTCAGCATCAACGATAGCCGCTACTTCATCGCCTTTAGCCAGAACACCTTCAACCAACTCGCCGTGGTGCGCAATCGCATTACCGAGCTTTTGCGTATCTTCTACTTTAAACAGACCAGCTTCGGTTTTAAGAATACCGGCATCGCCGCACTGACCGCCGGATTCAGCATAGAATGGCGTTTCATCAAGTACCACAATCGCTTTATCGCCTGCAGACAGCGCTTCGCTTTCTTCACCGGCAACAAACAGTGCTACAACTTGAGCTTTGCCTTGTGTGGCAGAATAACCACAAAATTCAGTGCTAGTATCGACTTTAATCTGCGCATTGTAGTCAGTACCAAACTGGCCTGCTTCACGTGCGCGTTTACGCTGCTCTTCCATCGCAGATTCAAAACCATCTTCATCGATAGTAAAGCCACGTTCACGAGCAACGTCGTTTGTTAAGTCAGCCGGGAAGCCGTAAGTATCGTAAAGTTTAAATACGGTTTCACCGTCCAATACTTTACCATCAAGCTGATCCAGAGCTTCATTAAGAATGGCCATACCACGCTCTAGCGTACGACCAAAGTTCTCTTCTTCAATACGCAGAACTTTTTCAACCAAAGCCTGCTGTTTTTTCAGCTCGGCACCAGCACTCGCCATTACAGCAGCTAGCGGACCGACTAATTTATAGAAGAAAGCCCCCTGTGCACCCAATTTATTTCCGTGACGAATAGCACGACGAATAATCCGGCGTAACACATAGCCACGGCCTTCGTTCGATGGCATCACACCATCAACGATCAGGAATGCACATGAACGGATGTGGTCAGCCACAACACGTAGCGACTGGTTAGACAGATCTTCATGACCGGTAATGTCCGCCACTTCCTTAATCAATTTCTGGAAGACGTCGATTTCATAGTTTGAGTGTACGTTCTGCATAATGGCAGAAATACGCTCAATCCCCATGCCAGTATCTACCGAAGGTTTTGGTAGAGGCTCCATCGTACCGTCAGCTTGACGGTTGAACTGCATGAATACGTTGTTCCAGATTTCGATAAAGCGGTCGCCATCTTCTTCCGCAGATCCCGGAGGACCGCCCCAGATGTGATCGCCATGATCATAGAAAATTTCAGAGCAAGGACCACAAGGGCCAGTATCACCCATCTGCCAGAAGTTATCTGACTCATAAGCTTTACCGCCTTCTTTGTCGCCGATGCGAATGATTCGGTCAGCAGGAATACCAATTTCACCATGCCAAATGCCGTAAGCTTCATCATCTGTTTTATACACAGTAACCAACAAACGATCTTTAGGCAGTTGCAGAACTTCGGTTAAGAATTCCCACGCGAACTTAATGGCATCTTCTTTGAAATAATCACCAAAGCTGAAGTTACCCAGCATTTCAAAGAATGTGTGGTGACGAGCGGTAAAACCCACGTTTTCAAGATCGTTATGTTTACCACCGGCACGAACACAGCGTTGGGCTGTCACAGCACGGGTGTAATCACGTTTTTCTAAACCGAGAAAACAATCTTTAAACTGGTTCATCCCTGCGTTGGTAAACAGCAGAGTAGGATCATTAGCCGGAACTAATGATGAGCTATCAACAATCTGGTGTCCTTTTGATTCAAAGAACGAGAGGAACGCCTGGCGAACCTCGTCAGTGCTCATAAACATGCGCGCTTCCTGGAATACTCGAGTTAAATTTTTGCTATATTGTAAAGCAAGGAAAACTGTTCGACTAGTTTTCTTATACAAAAGGCCGCTTAATCGCGAAATTCATCTGAAGTTAGCGCATATTGAATTTGTTCAAATGAAAAACCACGGTATTGCAAAAAACGAATTTGTTTTGCCCGACCTTTTTGATCAACCACTTCGGCCAGATTAAATTTCTTCTCGGCGGTTTGCCGCGCCAGCTCAAACCAGTCGACCGGTTGTTGTGCCAATGCACTATCCACGACTTCAGCACTAAGCGATTTCTGCTTTAGCTCCTGACGAATTCTCAATTCACCATGACCTTTCGCAATATGCTGCCTTACCAGACCCTGAGCGAAACGCTGGTCATCGAGATAGCCCAATTGGTCACAGTACTCTACAGCCTGTCCAATATCGGCTAGCTCATACCCTTTGATCCTGAGCTTTTGCGCCAACTCATTACGACCATGATCGCGTCGACTAAGCATATATATTGCGCTATCACGACAGGAAAATTTCGGCTGATGAGATCGTTGCATAACCAGAGCCCTTTCTCATAATAGAGAGACATAATAAAAAGCCCCGCATCGGCGAGGCTGTTACTGCATAATTCTGTTTAAGATTAAAACTCTTGTTCCTGCTCAGCATCAACCGGAGCAACCAGAGATTCATTTTCAGCAACCGTATTTGCGTTCAGCAGCATTTCACGCAGTTTCGTATCGATAACTTTCGCAGCTTCCGCATTATCGCGCAGATACTTGCACGCATTCGCTTTACCCTGACCGATCTTATCACCGTTGTAGCTATACCAAGCTCCTGCTTTTTCGATCAACTTATGCTTCACCCCAAGGTCGATCAATTCACCTTCGCGGTTAAAGCCCTGACCATACATAATTTGAGTGTTAGCTTCTTTAAATGGTGCAGCGATCTTATTCTTAACCACTTTGATTCGGGTTTCGTTACCGACCACTTCTTCACCTTCTTTGATCGCACCAGTACGGCGGATATCAAGACGCACAGAAGCGTAGAATTTCAGTGCATTACCACCCGTTGTCGTTTCTGGGTTACCAAACATCACCCCGATCTTCATCCGGATCTGGTTGATGAAAATACACATACAGTTTGACTGCTTCAGATTACCAGTCAGCTTACGCATTGCCTGCGACAACATACGCGCCTGAAGACCCATGTGGCTATCGCCCATTTCACCTTCAATTTCAGCTTTTGGTGTTAATGCTGCTACCGAGTCAACCACCAAAACATCAATTGCACCGGAACGTGCCAGAGCATCACAGATTTCCAGAGCCTGTTCACCAGTGTCCGGTTGAGAAACCAATAGTGCATCAATGTCTACGCCGAGTTTTTTTGCATAAACCGGATCAAGCGCGTGTTCCGCATCAATAAACGCACAGGTTTTACCCTGACGTTGTGCTGCGGCAATCGTTTCCAGTGTCAGAGTAGTTTTACCAGACGATTCCGGGCCGTAGATTTCAACAATACGTCCCATTGGTAAGCCACCAGCACCAAGGGCGATATCCAGCGCTAATGAACCAGTCGAAATGGTCTCAACATCCATGGTGCGGTTATCACCAAGACGCATAATTGAGCCTTTACCGAATTGCTTTTCGATCTGTCCTAAAGCGGCCGCGAGTGCTTTTTGCTTATTTTCGTCCATTACCTTCTCCTACCTTCTGCGAGCGGTTAAATCATTGTAAGTTTTCGCTCATTATACTGTAGATTCATACAGTGTCTACAGCTAAATCCAAATTTATTCCCCAGATAAATAATCATGCAGGCGAATCAAGGCCTGATAAACCGCCTGTTGACGAACTTGTGTCCTGTCTCCTGAAAAATAATGCGTTTCTACACTTTTCCAGCCGGATTTATCCGCCCAGGCAAAACAGACCATCCCGACCGGTTTTTCCTCGCTGCCGCCGCCCGGTCCGGCAATACCACTAATTGCAACAGCAATAGTGGCGGGCGAATGGGTTAACGCACCGTCCACCATTTCCGTCACCGTCTGCTCACTGACCGCACCATACTGTTCCAGCGTTTTCAGCTCAACGCCAAGCATCTCCATCTTGGCCTGATTACTATAAGTAACAAATGCCCGATCAAACCACTGTGAACTGCCGGCAATTTCCGTAATGGCCGTCGCCACACCGCCACCGGTACAGGATTCCGCACTAGCCAGAATCTGTTGCTGTTTTAGCAACAGTTGGCCAACTTCCCGACTGAGATTTTCATGTAACTCCATGGTTAATTCCTTGCTCATCTCTTTTCGCTTGCTTGCTATTCACGTATCCTAAGCCGCATTCACCACAAACAAAAGACGTAACCGTGAAAGACGCAAAAAATCATACCCCGATGATGCAGCAATACCTGAAACTCAAAGCTGAAAATCCCGATATTCTGCTGTTTTATCGGATGGGCGATTTCTACGAACTATTCTACAACGATGCTAAGCGTGCCTCCCAGTTGCTGGACATTTCGCTGACCAAACGCGGCGCGTCTGCCGGTGAACCTATCCCGATGGCAGGTGTGCCATATCATGCGGTAGAAGGCTACCTGGCAAAATTGGTTCAGTTGGGAGAGTCTGTAGCCATTTGTGAACAGATCGGCGATCCGGCTACCAGCAAAGGGCCAGTAGAACGCAAAGTGGTACGAATCGTCACGCCTGGTACGGTTACCGATGAAGCACTATTACCCGAACGTTTTGATAACCTGATTGCGGCGATTTATCAGCAGGACGGTAAATTCGGCTATTCCACGCTGGATGTCACCAGCGGCCGTTTTCAGTTAAGTGAACTCGACAACGAAGAAGCGATGGCGGCAGAACTGCAACGCACATCACCTCGCGAGCTGCTTTACCCTGAGGATTTTTCTGCCCCGCATCTGATTGAATCACGTAAAGGGGCGCGGCGACGTCCGATTTGGGAATTCGAAATCGATACTGCACGCCAGCAATTAACCCAGCAGTTTGCCACCAAAGATCTGGTCGGCTTTGGTGTTGAAAATGCAGTTTTAGGACTGTGTGCTGCCGGTTGTCTGATTCAGTATGTGAAAGACACGCAAAGAACCACTCTGCCGCATATCCGTGCCCTGACCTTTGATCGTCAGGACGACAACGTGATCATGGATGCCGCCACACGGCGTAATCTGGAACTCACGCAAAATCTCGGTGGCGGTATAGAGAATACTCTGGCTGAAGTGCTGGATCACTGCGCCACGCCGATGGGCAGCCGAATGCTAAAACGCTGGATTCACCAGCCGACACGCGATCACAATATTATCAATGCCCGACTCGATTCGATTGGCGATATTCTACAGTCCGACTCCTTTATCGAGCTCCAACCTATATTAAAACAGATTGGCGATATCGAACGGATTATTGCCCGTCTGGCGCTACGTAGTGCCAGACCACGAGACTTAGCCCGCCTAAGAAACGCCTTACAACAGTTGCCTGAACTGGCTGATCACTTAACGGTTTTCACTAGCGAGCATCTGCAAAAAATCGCTCAGCACAGCCAGCCAATGGAATCACTCTGTTTCCTGCTGGAATCGGCGATTATTGAAAATCCACCGGTAGTTATTCGTGATGGTGGAGTTATCGCTCCGGGCTATAATGCCGAACTGGATGAATGGCGTGATCTGGCCAACGGTGCCACCGAATATCTTGAACGCTTAGAAGCAGACGAACGGGAACGGCACGATATCGATAGCCTGAAAGTCGGCTATAACAATGTACATGGCTTTTATATTCAGGTTAGTCGCGGCCAGAGTCACTTAGTGCCTTCACACTATACCCGTCGGCAAACATTAAAAAACGCCGAGCGCTACATTATCCCAGAGCTGAAGCAGCACGAAGATAAGGTACTGAATTCCAAATCCAAAGCACTAGCGCTGGAAAAACAACTGTGGGAATCACTGTTTGACCAGTTGCTTCCTCATTTGGAACAGTTACAACAACTTGCTGCTGCCATTTCACAACTGGATGTACTGCAAAATTTGGCAGAGCGAGCAGAAACACTCCATTACTGTCGCCCGACACTAAGCCAGACACCGGGTATTGAGATTGAAGAAGGCCGACACCCCGTGGTTGAGCAGGTAATGAATGATCCGTTTATTGCCAACCCGATCTCCCTTAGTCCACAACGCAAAATGTTGATCATTACCGGGCCGAATATGGGCGGTAAGTCGACTTATATGCGTCAGACGGCATTAATTGCTTTGCTGGCACATATTGGCAGCTACGTACCAGCGCAAAGTGCAACCATTGGCACTTTAGATCGCATTTTCACCCGCATCGGCGCTTCTGATGATCTGGCCTCCGGGCGCTCAACCTTTATGGTTGAAATGACCGAAACCGCCAATATTCTGCATAATGCAACCCAAAACAGCCTGGTATTAATGGATGAAATCGGACGGGGAACCAGCACTTATGATGGCCTTTCTCTTGCCTGGGCCAGTGCGGAATGGCTGGCCACCAGGATTGGTGCGCTGACACTGTTTGCCACTCACTACTTTGAACTGACCGAACTGCCGCATCTGCTGCCAAACTTAGCTAACGTTCACTTAGATGCAATTGAGCATGGGGAAAGTATTGCGTTCATGCACGCCGTTCAGGAAGGGGCTGCCAATAAATCCTATGGCTTAGCGGTTGCCGGTCTGGCTGGTGTACCGAAAGAAGTGATCAAAAATGCGCGCAATAAACTGAATCAACTGGAACAAGGCACGCAAAACACTCCGACCACATCCGTCAAACCGACCAACAAGGTTGAAACACAACTGAGCCTATTGCCAGAACCAAGCGAAGTTGAACGTTTACTGATCGATATCGATCCGGATGATCTAACACCGAGACAAGCGCTGGAAGCTTTATATAGATTGAAGAAATACTTGTAATTTCAATTAATTAAATAAAAAAGTGGTCAAAGTCAGCTTTGCTGACTTTGACCACTAAGTTAGGGAAATTATTAAATTTTATTCGTTATCCAGATCAAACAGAGATTCCATATTCAGCCCCTGTTTCAGCAAGATTTCTCTTAATCTGCGCAATCCTTCAACCTGGATCTGGCGTACCCGCTCACGGGTCAGATTAATTTCACGCCCTACTTCTTCGAGTGTAGAGGGTTCATAACCCAGCAAACCGAAACGACGTGCCAACACTTCTTTCTGTTTTGGATTCAGTTCATCCAACCAGTCAAGCAGTGAGCTTTTAATATCATCGTCTTCAGTTGAATATTCCGGATCATAATTTTTTGAATCTGGAATGATATCCACCAAGGATTTATCGCCATCACCACCAATTGGGGTGTCGACCGAACTGATACGCTCATTTAAACGCAACATTTTGCTGACGTCATCAACCGGTTTATCCAGCTCTTGTGCGATCTCTTCAGCCGTTGGCTCATGATCGAGTTTCTGTGACAGCTCACGCGCAGTACGCAGATAGATATTCAGCTCTTTCACCACATGAATAGGCAGACGGATGGTACGGGTCTGATTCATCAAAGCACGTTCGATAGTCTGACGAATCCACCAGGTTGCGTACGTTGAGAAGCGGAAACCTCTTTCAGGATCGAATTTCTCAACTGCTCGGATTAAACCCAAGTTACCTTCTTCAATCAGATCCAGTAATGCCAGGCCACGGTTGGAATAGCGACGAGAAATTTTAACCACTAAACGCAGGTTACTTTCGATCATACGCTTGCGTGCGGGTTCATCACCACGCAGTGCTCGGCGGGCATAGAGTATTTCTTCTTCTGCGGTTAAAAGTGGTGAAAAACCAATTTCGCTTAAATAGAGTTGGGTCGCATCCAAGCTTTTAGCTGAAGCATCAAATTCTTCACGGATGGTATTATTATCAGATTCAGTAGTATCCTCTGTGGCAATTGCTGCCAGCTCTACTTCATCAACTTCAACATCAAATACATATTGTTCGACTTTAGTGACTGAATTGCTGTTACTCATATAGCCTCCCCCGGCGAGTTAGCAAGACATTACAACTGGATATGTCGTTATGATCTCTTGGTTAGTTACTTCAGGGCAAGTAGCGACTTGGATTCACCGACTTACCTTGATAACGAATTTCAAAATGCAATTTTACACTGCTGGTTCCACTGCTACCCATGGTAGCGATCTTTTGTCCAGCGATAACATTCTGACCTTCTCTCACTAGCAACTGAGCATTGTGTGCATAGGCACTCAGGTAATTATCGTTATGTTTTATGATGATTAAATTACCGTAGCCACGTAATGCGTTGCCTGAATAAACAACGGATCCTGCAGCGGTAGCAACAATGGCCTGACCACGCTGTCCTGCGATATCAATGCCCTTGTTTCCTTGGTCTCCAGCGGAGAACTTACCGATTACCCTCCCTTTAGTCGGCCAGAGCCAGCTCTCGACCTTTTGTTCCTGTTGTGATTTGGTGTCTCTTATATTTGAATTAACATTCTTTTTACTTATGGAATCACCATACGCCTTTGCTTGCGAAGGTTCAACCGGTTTGACTGCCACTTTTTTAACTGGGTCACTTTTATTTTGTATATTCTGCGTATTAGGCGCATTTTTAGAATTTTTTATTGACTTTGTTATTAATGAGGCAGGAGAGCTTGTCGCCACAGATGCGATATTAGCGGTTGAATTAGCAGTTGTTGTCGCTGCTTTAGGCGCATTTTTAACGCTTGCAGCAACGATAGTAGCTGATGAATTAATGGCAGGTGCCGAACTCGGTTTGGCCTCGAGTTTCGGCGCTGGTTGACCGTATTGAGGGGCCTGATAGACCGGGTGCCACAGATTGATTCTCTGCCCAGGATAAATGGTATAAGGTGGTGTGAGATTGTTATAGGTGATCAAATCATTTACATTTTTATCGGTCAGATAAGAGATAAAGTAAAGCGTATCGCCCTGTTTCACTTTATAGTAACTACCGCGATACTCACCACGGGTGGCGGAAGAGTAACTTTTGCCAAGATCAGAAACTGGTGCTGGGCCATAGGTTGCACACCCCGCTAACCCCAGCGTAAGCAATATAATTCCACTTAACCGGCCTGCACCACTCATCACTATGCCAGATCACCTGCAATCAAAGGAACAAAACGCACCATTTCAATCACTTCCGTTTTAAACTCATCACCTTCTCTGACAACCAACATCAATTGTTGTTCCGTTTCGCCCACCGGAATGACCAGGCGACCGCCATCAGCCAGTTGATCCATCAGAGCTTGTGGCAACGTTGCAGCAGCAGCAGTAACGATGATTGCATCAAACGGCGCTTTAGCTGGCCATCCTTGCCAGCCATCACCATGTTTGGTAGAGACATTATAGATATCCAGTTTACGCAATCGTCGTTTCGCATCCCACTGCAGTGATTTAATCCGTTCAATGGTACAAACGTGCTCAACCAACTGAGCTAATACTGCCGTTTGATAGCCGGAACCTGTGCCTACCTCAAGAACCCGACTGGTTGGCCGTAAATCCAGTAACTGGGTCATTTTAGCCACAATATAGGGCTGCGATATGGTCTGCCCGGCCCCAATCGGCAAAGCATTATTCTCATAGGCCTGATGTACCATAGCCTGAGAAACAAACAGTTCACGCGGTAACAGATGAATTGCGTTCAATACTTTTTGATCATCAATACCATTGCGGATAAGAAACTGGATTAACTTATCAGCTTGTGGATTTGGCATCTGATTTATCCTTTCAACCAATCTTTCATATAGTTAATTGATTCATGGGCCGTTAAGTCAACCTGCATTGGCGTTAATGAGATCTGCGAGTGCTCAATGGCGTAAAAATCGGTTCCATCCCCCGCATCCTGCTCTTTTCCTGGAGGACCTAACCAATAAATATCATGACCACGCGGATCTTTCTGTTTAATCATATTCTCCGCGTGGTGGCGCGCACCTAAACGAGTCACCACAATCTCATCCAATTGCTCATAAGGCAGATCGGGAATATTGATATTCAGCAGACGGCGAGTCGTTACCGGAGAAGCAATATGGCGCTTAACCAATTCACAGGCAACTTTTGCTGCGGCCTCAAAGTTTTCATTCCCAACTAAGGAAAAAGCCATTGCCTGAATGCCTAAAAAATGCCCTTCCATTGCCGCAGCAACCGTACCGGAATAGAGCACATCATCCCCCAGATTAGCGCCATGATTAATTCCGGATAACACCAGATCCGGCAAATTATTTTTAAGTAGTTCATTCAAACCGAAATGGACGCAATCTGTGGGGGTTCCCTGCACTGAATAAATATTCGGTGCCAGCACATCCACCCGTAACGCCTGTTCTAAAGTCAATGAATTTGAAGCGCCGGAACGATTGCGGTCCGGCGCCACCATAATAACTTCAGCAAATTCACTTAACGCAGCGGCGAAGGTCCGAATACCTTTCGCATGTACGCCATCATCATTACTTAATAAAATACGCATTACTCAAATACCCGTTCTTGGGGAATTTCTTCCACCACTTCACGTAATACTGATGTGGCGAAACCTCCCGCTGGCAACATAAAAGCTACTATAACGGTATTCCCGCTCACCTGCCAACTCATCTGCTGCGGCATTAGAGTAATAGCTCTACGATCATGACGCATCCGGTTACTGCGAATCAGCTTCATCATGTCCGGTTCGTTATCTAATTGAGCCTGTTCAAGTTCTAGGGCTTGCTCCTGAGTCGGAAGCGCATTATCACCCGCCAGCGCGGCCGTAATCGCAACTTTACCCACCGTGAGAAGTTCGCTTAACTGAGCGATATTTTCCGCCGTCACATTCAGCAGTTGCTCTCCGTCTTCAAGCAAGTCTCCGACCAGTAACTGAGCGAAACACCCTTGTTTGATTCGCTGGGAAACAATCTGGTTAAAAATCCACGAACGGGCTGCAGAAAGGTAGAGACTACGCTGATTCTGATTGCGGCTGCGTACATTATCTTTGCCCCAGCGGCGAGCTTCACTGATATTATTGCCATTGCGGCCAAAACGCTGGCTGCCGTAATAGTTTGGCACGCCACCCGCTTTCACCGCTTGTAAACGCTCAACTACAGCATCCGTATCTGTCACTTCATGCAGAGCAATTTCAAAACTGTTACCAATCAAATCACCCGCTTTGAGCTTTTTATTGTGTCGCGTCTGCTCAAGAATTTCGATATGTGGGTATTGCGCAAGAAACGCCGATAAATCGGGCGCATCCCCTTTCGGCAGATAAACACTCAGCCACTGCTCAGTAACCGCATGACGGTCTTTCAGCCCGGCCCAGCCAATATCACGCGACTTTACACCACATGCTTTCGCCAGTTCGTTGGCAACAAAACTGGTGTTTTCACCACGCTTACGGATACGCAGCATCAGGTGTTCCCCTGAACCTGTCAGTGGAAAAGCTAAATGTTCAACCACTTTAAAATCTTCAGCCGCCACTTTAAGTTTGGCTTTGGCGCTTGGTGCACCCAGAAGATAGGAGAATTCAGCAAGAATATCGCTCATGGTAAGATCCCATTAAAAAAGAAGAGATTAGGGTCACAGACCCTAATTATTATTGTTTTTGCAGCAGCACCACCGCTTCACAAGCGATGCCTTCTTTACGGCCAGTAAAGCCAAGACGTTCAGAAGTGGTCGCTTTAACGTTTACCTGGCTAACTGCGACATCAAGATCATCCGCAATGGCCTGGCACATTTGCTCGATATAAGGTGCCATCTTCGGCGCTTGAGCAATGATAGTCACATCCGCGTTACCCAGTACATAACCCTGCTGTTTGACCCGACGATAAACATCTTTCAGCAGTTCGCGACTGTCAGCACCTTTCCATTTATCATCCGTATCCGGGAAATGGCGACCAATATCACCGGCGGCAATTGCGCCTAGCAATGCGTCGCATAGAGCATGCAGGGCTACGTCGCCATCAGAGTGTGCAATCAGGCCCTGTTCATAAGGAATGGCGACACCGCCGATAATTACCGGGCCTTCACCACCAAACTTGTGCACATCAAAACCGTGACCTATTCGCAACATCATCACTCCTTATTACGACTTAAATAGAACTCAGCCAGAGCTAAATCTTCTGGCTGAGTAATCTTAATATTACTCGCTTTACCAGCCACTAACTTCGGTGCCTGACCGATAAACTCGAAAGCAGAAGCTTCGTCAGTAACCATTGCTCCAGCCTCAATTGCCGTTAGCAACGCCTGTTTTAATGGCTCTGCGCGGAATAACTGTGGGGTCAGAGCATGCCACAAATTGGCACGCTCAACCGTATGATCGATCGCTTGTTCGGCATTCGCTCGCTTCATGGTGTCTCGGACCGGAGCGGCCAGAATCGCACCAACATCATCGTTCAGCGCTAATTCAATCAGCCGATCAATGTCCTGATAATCAAAGCAGGGACGCGCCGCATCGTGCACCAGAGCCCAATCTCCCAACTGATATTCAATCAGGTAGTTGATACCATTCAGCACCGAATCAGCACGCTCTTTGCCACCATGAATCCGAATCACCCGCGGATCTTCAGCCAACGTTAATGAAGAAAAATAAGGATCATCACACCCCAGAGGGACAATAACTGAGGAGACACGTGGGTGGGCGAGAAGCTTTTCAATAGTATGTTCCAGCACGGTTTTATTCAGCAACATCAAATACTGCTTAGGTCGATCAGCCTGCATCCGACTGCCAACGCCAGCTGCGGGAACAATCGCAACAATACGCTCACTTTTCATCGACAAATTTATCCTCACCGATAATCCGATAGAAGGTTTCCCCCTCTTTGATCATGCCCAGTTCATTACGAGCTCGCTCTTCAGTCGCATCCAGCCCCTGACGCAAATCATCGATTTCGGCAAACATCTCCTGATTACGCTCATGCAGTTTATTGTTTACCTGAGTCTGGGTAGTAATTTCAGCCGAAATTCGCTGATAATCGGCGACACCATTTTTGCCTGACCATAAGGCATATTGCAGCACGGTAAAGAGTAAAAGCAGAGCCAAAGAGAGTAAGCGCATAACTGAATCCAACCTTAAAGGTACATCCATCCTAATAAGATAAAGCCGAAAATAATGCGATAAATACCAAATGCATTAAAGGTAAAGCGGTTTAAAAAGGCCAAAAAGACCTTCATCACCAACCATGCGGCAATATAAGAGGTGACAAAACCGGTTAACAATACCCAGGCATTCTCTCCACTAAAATCCTGATAATGCTGTAGCAAATCAAGTCCGCTCGCCGCACACATTACCGGTAAAGCAAGTAAGAAAGAGAACTCGGCACTGGCTTTACGGCTAACCCCAACTAACAGCGCACCAATAATGGTGGAACCGGCTCGACTGGTTCCCGGAATCAGAGCAAAGATTTGCGCAAAACCAATCCAGGCTGCCTGCTTATAGGTTATCTGATCCAATGAATCCGAACTTGGCTGATGATTCTTTAAGAAACGTTCCACCACCAGGAAAATGATCCCACCGATAATAAACATCACCGCAACGACATCTATCGAGAAAAGTGATTTCACGACATCTTTAAACAAAAAACCAACCGCGGCGATTGGCAGGAAGGCAATAAATACCTTGACCCATAATGAAAAATATTTTGGCTGGAAGCGCTCTTTATAGTTCGTCAGTACCGCAAGAATCGCAGAAAGCTGAATAATCACTTCAAACGCTTTGTTGCTATCGGTTTGTGGTAAACCCAACCAGTCACTGGCAATGATTAAATGACCAGTAGATGAAATAGGCAAAAATTCAGTAATCCCTTCAATTAAGCCCAGAATGACGCTGTGAATTAATTCCATTATTGTGACTCTTTATAGTATTTAAATATTGTTAATCAGAACCATAGATCAACCTCGCTCAGAAGCGTCAATGATTCCGCCTGTTGCCAGATTTGACTCACGGTACGTCCGTCATCGGGAATCACCAATTCCGGACAAAGCTCATACAGTGGCTGAATGACAAAAGGATATTTATAAATATCCTCTCGCGGCACTTTAGGCGCACTATCACTCACCAACTCACCAAATAAAATGATATCGAGATCGATGGTGCGATCTTGCAGCTTCTGCGCATTCTCGCTTCTTCCCAACAGATATTCGATTTCCCGCAACTGTTGAAAAAAGGCTTTTAGTGTAAGCGATGTTTTCATCTCAACGATAAGATTAAAAAAACTATCGCCACTAAAGTCGAGTGCCGGTGATTCATAAATGGTGGAAAGGCGTAACGTCGAATCCAATTTCTGTAACGCCTTCACCGCCAGCTCCACATGGCGCTGCTTATCGATATTTGAACCTATACCGACATAGGCTGTAATCATGCTTTGCTCCGCTCGATGACCACACCGACTCCACTCGCCTGTGCGACTGCACCCGGCTTGGTCAGGCGAATTTTGATCCACGGTACATTAAACTGTTCAATGATTAACTGTGCCACTTCTTCAGCAACCCGCTCAACCAACAAAAAGCGGCCATTCTCGATATGCTCGATCACAGCTTGACTAACCTGCGCGTAATCAAGCGCATCATTCACATCATCGCTTAACCCGGCCGGGCGATTGTCATGCGCCATTTCGATATCAAGCACCAGCTTCTGCTTAATTTCCTGTTCCCAGTCGTAAACACCAATGGTGGTGATCACGCTCAGTTGTTCGATAAATACCTTATCCATAAGCAACCTTTTGTTAACTACAGGTCGGATACCTATAGTGCTAAAAACCGCGTACCATTCTTTTCGAACAGGTATGATATACGCAAATGGGGTGAAAATGTGAATTCCTCGGCAATTTTTCGCTAAGAGTTTTTACTTACCCCAAACAGCCATCATGCTAACAAAACCCGTTATATGCAAAGTGGTTAACCAGAGACTATCGCATCGATATGACCCCATTTATCTTGCTGATTATTATCGCCGCCTATTTACTCGGTTCACTCTCGAGTGCGGTGGTGATCTCTCGTGTCTGCCATTTTCCCGATCCGCGCCAGCAAGGCTCAAAAAACCCCGGAGCGACTAATGTATTACGCCTAGCAGGGAAAAGGGCCGCCTTGGCCGTACTGCTGTGCGATATGCTGAAAGGGATGGTTCCGGTGTGGGGGAGTTATTACCTGGGAGTGCAGCCTGTACTGTTAGGTGTGATCGCGATTGCCGCCTGCCTTGGCCATATCTACCCGATTTTTTTCCATTTTAAAGGGGGCAAAGGGGTTGCTACCGCAATGGGAGCCATCGCCCCGCTGGGATTGTCATTAACCGCAATGATCATCGCCACCTGGTTAGTGGTGGCGGTAGTATTTCGCTTCTCCTCATTAGCGGCGATAGTCAGTGCACTGCTGGCACCTTTCTACACTTGGCTTATCAGCCCACAATATACCCTTCCAGTCGCCATGCTTTGCTGTCTGATCCTGTTCCGTCATCAGGAAAATATCAAACGCCTGTGGCAGGGTAATGAGCCAAAAATCAGCTCAGGCAAAAAAGTCGACGAGTAACTGAGTCACCAACTCAGGCGACTCCAGCGTGCTGATATGCCCGCATTCCGGTAATACATGCAGTTGGCTGCCCGAGATGGAATCATTCATCAAATAAGATTCTAATGGTGTACAACTACGGTCCTGCGCCCCGGCAATGATCGATACCGGCACAGCCAGCTTTTCCAACTCTTCAAACCGATCAACCCGGCTAAACAGCATTTTGCCTATGGCAACCCATTCGCTTAACTGTTGTGCTGACGCTGATAAAAGATGCTGACCGAATTGAGCAATAAAATCAGGTGAACGAACCAGTGCTGCCTGAGAGAAAAACAATGCGGCAATCTGCTCAGCCAATTCAGGTGTTACTGCTTTATTCTGCATAATGTCAGCAAACATCGCGTTATATTTAATGCAGTTGACTTCCGGTTCCAAACCAACAAAAGTGTTGAGCAACGCCATTTTTTTCACTCGTTGTGGGGCGAGAATGACCAGCTCTACCGCCCACATACCACCGAGTGATAACCCCGCCAAAGAGAAGGTATCTATTGAAAGAGAATCCAATAGTGCAAGCATATGCTGCGCGTATTCGTTCAGATTGTTCATTGAAGCAGGGTGAACGTCCGATTCGCCATGCCCCCAGAAATCCGGCACGATACAGCGATAATGCTGACTGAGCACCTCAACCTGAGTCTGCCACATTTGGCTATCCCACAGGTAACTGTGGCCGAATACAATCACTTCCCCCTGGCCGATATCCTGATAACGCAGAGTATGCCCGTCTACGGTAAAGCTATGCATAGTGGTCATCCCCTTCAAGCCTGCACAGGCTCAAGCTGATCAATCGGCCAGCGTGGCACTGCTTTTACTTCAAGATCGACAATTTCATTATTCTTCAACCGCTGCATCCCGGCATAAGCGATCATGGCACCGTTATCGGTACAGAATTCAGTACGCGGATAGTAAACTTCCCCTCCGATTTTTTGCGCCAGCTTGCCGAGTGACTCACGTAACTGCACGTTGGCGCTCACTCCACCAGCAATCACAATACGCTTCATTCCGGTCTGCTCAAGGGCGCGCTTACACTTGATCACCAGCGTGTCACACACAGCTTCCTGAAAGGCGTAAGCAATATCTGCCCGTGTCTGCTCATCATCACCGTGCGAAGCAATAGTATTGGCGGTAAAGGTTTTAAGCCCGGAAAAACTCATATCCAGACCTGGACGATCAGTCATTGGCCGTGGAAATTTAAACCGTCCCGGTGTTCCTTTTTGCGCCAGTTTTGCCAGCAGCGGGCCACCAGGATAGTCCAGCCCCATTAGCTTAGCGGTTTTATCAAATGCTTCTCCGGCAGCGTCGTCCACCGATTCACCCAGGATCTGATATTCACCAATCCCTTTTACTTCAACGAGCATGCTATGCCCACCAGAAACCAAGACCGCAATAAATGGGAATGGCGGAGGGTTATCTTCCAGCATCGGGGCTAACAAGTGCCCCTCCATATGATGTACCGCCACCGCAGGGATATTCCAGGCATAAGCCAGACTACGGCCAATCGTAGCACCAACCAGTAAAGCGCCAACCAGACCAGGCCCGGCGGTATAAGCGATACCGTCAATATCATCCTGAGTGCAGTTTGCTTCAGCCATTGCTGCTTTAATCAAAGGGATGGTCTTTTTCACATGATCGCGTGATGCCAACTCCGGTACAACACCGCCATAATCGGCGTGGAGTTTAATTTGGCTATACAGTTTGTGGGCCAGTAAGCCCTGCTTATCGTCGTAAATCGCGATGCCGGTCTCGTCACACGAGGTCTCAATACCAATAATGCGCATAGTTTTTTCGCAACGTTTTTATCATCAACAGAAATTGGCGACATGTTACCTTGGCTTGAGCAGACAAACAAACTTTGTCGCCGTTTAGTTAGACAAAGTACTTTACAAAGCGCTTGGGTTCGGATTAAAATTCCGCACCATTTTTGATCTAGCTGATTAAAGGTCAGACATCCGTTTTGACCAGAGGCAATCAGCATTAACGAATAACCCCTGAGGTGAAAGGCATATGCCAGTAGTTAAAGTACGTGAAAACGAACCGTTCGACGTTGCACTACGTCGTTTCAAACGCTCTTGCGAAAAAGCAGGTATCCTTTCTGAAGTTCGCCGTCGCGAGCACTATGAAAAACCTACTACAGTTCGCAAACGCGCTAAAGCAGCAGCTCAAAAGCGTCACGCTAAGAAGCTGGCTCGCGAAAACGCTCGTCGCGTTCGCCTGTACTAATAACTGAATCCAAGTAAGGACTAAGTTATGGCTCTTATTGAACAACTCAAAGAAGAGCAAAAATTAGCGATGAAAGCCAAGGACAAACCGCGCCTTGGCACTATTCGTTTAGCTCTGTCAGCAATTAAGCAACGCGAAGTTGATGAGAAAATTACTCTCACCGATGACGACATTCTTGCCGTGCTGACCAAAATGGTTAAACAACGTCGCGACTCTGTCGCTCAGTTCGAATCAGCAGGCCGTCAAGATCTTGCCGATGCAGAAAGCGCAGAAATTACCGTGCTCGAAGAATTCATGCCTCAACCTTTATCAGAAGATGAAGTGGTGGAACTGGTTAAAGCAGCGATTGCCGAATCCGGAGCTCAAGGTATGCAGGACATGGGTAAAGTAATGGCTGTTCTCAAGCCCCAGATACAAGGGCGTGCAGATATGGGTAAAGTAAGCGGACTGGTGAAAGCTAATTTTGCTTAATTCCCAATAAAAGATTAATGGGCCGTGCTATTCTTACGAATGCACGGCTTGTTTGTATCTATGGTTTTAGGTTTTAACTTTTCTTTTTGGGTTTTATGGCCGGACATATTCCACGCAACTTTATTGATGACCTTCTTGCTCGACTTGATATCGTCGACGTCATCGACTCGCGTGTAAAACTGAAAAAGAAAGGTAAAAACTACTCCGCCTGTTGTCCGTTCCACAACGAAAAAACTCCCTCTTTCAGCGTTAGTCAGGAAAAGCAGTTCTATCACTGTTTTGGTTGCGGCGTACACGGTAATGCCATCGACTTTATGATGGAGTTCGAACGCCTTGATTTCGTTGAAGCGATCGAAGAGCTGGCAGGAACGCTGGGGCTAAACGTACCGCGGGAACAACGCCAGGGCGGAGCAACGGGCAATCCATCACCCAAAGCCAGTAGTGAAACCAAACGTTCACTGTATGATTTGCTGGAAAGCGTGGCGCAGTTCTATCGTCAACAACTGAAAAAGCCCACCGCTCAAATCGCGATTGATTACCTGAGAAATCGTGGTGTATCCGGTGAAATAGCGCAAAAATTCGGTATCGGCTATGTGGCTGATGAGTGGGATTTGGTTCGTCAGCAGTTTGGCCGTTCACGTGCCAACGAAGATATGCTGGTTGAAGGCGGCCTATTGATCGAAAATGATCGCGGTAGTCGTTACGATCGTTTTCGAGGTCGGGTTATGTTTCCGATCCGTGATCGTCGAGGCCGGGTGATCGGTTTCGGTGGACGAGTCATTGGTGACGGTACACCGAAATACCTAAACTCACCGGAAACACCGATATTCCATAAAGGTAAAGAGCTTTATGGATTATATGAAGTGCTACAGGCTCACCGAGAGCCGAAGCAGATTCTGGTGGTCGAAGGCTATATGGACGTGGTGGCCCTGGCCCAGTTCGGCGTCGATTATGCCGTTGCCTCGTTAGGTACATCGACTACCGGCGATCATCTGCAACTACTGTTTCGCCAGACCAATACCGTGGTTTGCTGCTACGACGGTGACCGTGCCGGACGCGATGCGGCCTGGCGGGCACTGGAAAACTCGCTCAGCTACCTGAAAAGCGGCAATATTCTTAAGTTTTTATTTTTACCTGATGGCGAAGATCCCGACAGCTACATCCGCCAGTATGGGCAGGAAGCATTTGAACAGCAGATAGCTCAGGCAGAGCCACTTTCAACCTACCTGTTTAACCACCTTCTACAACAGGTGGATGTCGGTAATAATGAAGGCAAAGCGGCGCTAGAAGCTCTGGCTTTACCGCTCATTTATAAAATCCCGGATCAATCGATGCAATCTCAGCTTCTGAAATTACTTGAGCAAAAAACTGGGATTTATAAAAAACCAAAATTAAATCATGAAGATAATCGCAGACCCCAGCCACATAAAGAGATTAAACGTACCCCGATGCGTGAAGTGATTGCTTTGCTTCTGCAAAATCCGAGCTATGCTCTAAGAGTACCGGATCTTTCTGGTGTACAGGCTTTGCCAATTCCTGGGCTGAGTTTATTGGTTGAGGTACTTGATAATTGTCGAAATTATCCCCATATCACTACTGGCCAGTTGTTAGAACACTGGCGCGGTAGTAAAAATGAGTCATTAATCTCCCGACTTGCCAGTTGGGAAATTCATGTCAACGAGGAAAACCAAGAAGAACTCTTCTTAGACTCGTTAGATAAAATACTTGCACAATGCATTGAAAAACAAATTGAAAACCTGCAGGCGAAAGAAAGAAGCAGCGGCTTATCAGCCGATGAAAAAAGGGAGCTACTGGCGTTAATGCTAGATTTAAAAGCGTAACCCTTAATTAATAGTCAGCAATTTATTAGTTTGTTATAATACGTGGTTTGCATTTCGCATACTTATTTCCGTCACCAAATATAAAGTTGGATACCGTCTATGGATCAAAATCCGCAGTCACAGCTTAAACAACTTGTCCTGAAAGGCAAGGAACAAGGCTATCTGACCTACGCCGAAGTTAATGACCACTTACCTGCTGAAATCGTCGATTCAGAACAGGTTGAAGATATTATTCAGATGATCAACGACATGGGGATCAAGGTAGTTGAAACAGCGCCTGATGCCGATGATCTTGCTCTTAATGATGACAACAACATTACTGATGAAGAAGTTGCCGAAGCAGCCGCCGCTGCACTTTCTAGCGTAGAGAGCGAAATCGGCCGTACCACCGACCCGGTTCGCATGTATATGCGTGAAATGGGTACAGTGGAACTTCTGACCCGTGAAGGCGAGATTGATATCGCCAAGCGTATTGAAGAAGGGATCAACCAGGTACAAAGCTCCGTTGCTGAATACCCTGGCACGATTCCATACATTCTTGAACAGTTTGATAAAGTTCAGGCCGAAGAACTGCGCCTGACCGATCTTATTTCTGGCTTTGTTGATCCGGATGCCGATGAAACCACAGCGCCAACTGCAACTCACATTGGTTCTGAACTAAGTGAATCAGATTTGGATGATGAAGATTCATCAGACGATGATGAAGACGATGATGACGAAGACGATAATGATTCTGATGACAGCAGCGAAGAAGAGGTCGGTATTGATCCTGAACTTGCTCAGGAAAAATTCAACGAACTTCGCTCTCGCTTCCAGAACTATCAGTTAGCAGTTAATGAGCACGGCTATGACAACAAAGCGTCAACTGCTGCGAACGAACTGGTTCTGGAAACTTTCCGTGAATTCCGTTTAACGCCAAAGCAGTTTGATCACCTGGTTGATAACCTACGTACATCGATGGATCGCGTTCGTACCCAAGAGCGTTTAATTATGCGCTCAGTGGTTGAATACGCCAAAATGCCGAAGAAAAACTTCGTTCATGCATTTACTGGCAACGAATCAAGCGAAGCCTGGTTAGATGAAATTCTATCTTCAGATAAACCTTATGCAGAAAAAGTTCGCCTGCATGAAGATGATATCCGTCGTTCAATTCAGAAACTGAAATCTATTGAAGAAGAAACGTCTCTGACTGTTGTTCGTATTAAAGATATCAGCCGCCGTATGTCGATTGGTGAAGCAAAAGCTCGCCGCGCCAAAAAAGAGATGGTTGAAGCGAACTTACGTCTGGTTATTTCTATCGCCAAGAAATACACCAACCGCGGCCTACAATTTCTGGATCTGATTCAGGAAGGTAACATCGGTCTGATGAAAGCAGTTGATAAGTTTGAATACCGCCGTGGTTATAAGTTCTCAACTTATGCAACTTGGTGGATCCGTCAGGCTATCACTCGTTCTATCGCCGACCAGGCGCGTACCATCCGTATTCCGGTACACATGATCGAGACCATCAACAAACTGAACCGTATCTCTCGTCAGATGCTGCAGGAGATGGGTCGCGAGCCTCTGCCGGAAGAGTTGGCTGAGCGTATGCAGATGCCGGAAGATAAAATCCGTAAAGTGCTGAAGATCGCCAAAGAGCCAATTTCGATGGAAACACCGATCGGTGATGACGAAGATTCGCATCTGGGTGACTTTATCGAGGATACCACTCTTGAGCTACCGCTGGACTCTGCAACCGCAACCAGTCTGCGTGGTGCAACCCGTGATGTTCTTGCTGGTCTGACTCCGCGTGAAGCGAAAGTACTGCGTATGCGTTTTGGTATCGATATGAACACTGACCACACTCTGGAAGAGGTTGGTAAGCAGTTCGACGTAACCCGTGAACGTATCCGTCAGATCGAAGCGAAAGCTCTGCGTAAATTACGCCACCCTAGCCGCTCAGAAACCCTGCGCAGCTTCCTGGATGAGTAATTCTTCGTTGTAATTTGACTAAAAGGTGAGCCAAGCTCACCTTTTTTGTTGAAAGTAGTTTAAGTGAATAAAATCTAAACAGATTTAGCCTATATTCACTCTGGACACCCCACCGAGCATCACCTATAATCGGTGGCCTATTTGGGGCCTTTAGCTCAGTTGGTTAGAGCATCCGACTCATAATCGGCAGGTCCTGGGTTCAAGTCCCGGAAGGCCCACCATATATCAAGGACTTAGATGATTTTCATCTAGGTCCTTTTTTATTGCTCTCTATTTATAGCAGATTTATAGCAAAATTATTTATAGCAAAGGTGCTATAAATGTGAAAAGCCCCCTAAAAGTAGGTAGGTGGCTACTAGAATGAATTTAACGGGTAGTAACTTGTTCTCGCGTTTGGGTTCTTTCTTGCTCTCGAATTTGCTCTTCAATGACTTGCTGAATTTCTTGATATAACTGCATATCAACGCCTTCAGCGACTTCTAAAGTAATTGCTAACCCATAGCGAATAGGCTCAACAATCTTCGCCGCATTTTCCTTACAGTTAACTTTTATTTCTAGCATCCTATCTTCGGTGATAACCGCTAGTTCCTCACCTTCGAAAATTTCATGCTGCAATGTCCCGCGCTTTACCTGCATCCAATCAGCAGAACTTGAACTTCTAGATGTAAGGTGTTTATTATCGCCTTCCACTGTAAACCACAGTGCACTATCCCTATACTTCATGTGAGCAGGGCATGGTTTAGCAAACCAAGACAAAGTGACAGTCAATCGGCGCCAGATAGCGGCACCACGCATACCTTCAGGAATCGGCAATTTATAAACATGCGCTTCATCATTATCTAGGCTTCCATAACCCAGAATCGTAGCTCGAGTATCCAAGCAAAATTTAGCTCTATCTATGTCAGGTTTTCCATAACCAATATTTCTAGTGATAATATTCTTTAATGATTTAGAGTCAGTGTTCCCCAAACAATTTGAAATACGATCATACATAGCACCCCATGAAGCTCCATGTGTAATAAGAGACTTCAGAAGAAGCGGTGAATAATGCTCAAAATGACCTACCTTTTCACTTTCTATAAACAAGTCTTCGAGGACATCACAAATTTCAGCACAACCTCTCGATGTTAAAGCCGCAGAGTTACTTGTACCTCGAATGTAAACACGATGATTAAATGCAGACGGATGAGGGTGAGCTACCTGCTGTCCCGGAGCTGCGTAGTTGCTTACAGCGGTTAGGTTAGAATGACCAATAGCTTCATTGTAAAGCATGCGACCACCAGGCATAGCGATATCAGGCTTAACCGCTCTCAAATAGCCGTTGCCTTGACCAGAGTACGCAGCAGGCATTTCTTCGTTGTAGATATCATAAAGTCCTGTACGCAGCATAGGGGATGACTCATCAGAATGAAGAGAACCAACTGTTACTGCATTTATACTCTCTGCCGGTGAAAGTAGTTTTCTATCCCAACTATCGTTATGCACTGCTTTAAAGAATTCAATAGCCTTCATATCATCAGTAAACTGATGGAATTTACTCCCTGACTGAGGAACGGTTACCGCTTTCGAATGGTTACCTGAACTAACAACGAACAACACATTATATTTAGAACTCAACCAATCAAGTAGTCGTGCAAAAGGACTCATTTTTCCACTGAAATGAATATTGGGATCACCGATAGATAGATTAATGACCTTGATTGATGGCGCAACAGGCAGTTCCTCTCCATCCCCTTCATAAATACGCCTAACTGCTCTATGAATGATATCCAGTGGAAGTTCATTGTCTGGCAGAGTCTCTGCGTTGTTAATAGTATGTGGATCAGGTTTCATTACTGGTCTTACATACAAAGGTGTTGTTAGCTTGCTACCTCCATCCGTTAAGTCACCATTCACAATCAGGGATGCCATCGCTGTTCCATGCACACGATACTGAGCTGAATAACCTGTCTCAAAATCGTCAGGATCATCAATTATTAAACTATTACGAAGGTCAGAGTGGTTAGCCAGAGGCAAGCCGTCAAACAAAGCTACTCTCGGACTTCGTTCAAATTCAGTAGGAATTGAATCGTAAGTGCTCACCGGATCTTCTACCGAGATAATAGACTCTCCATCACTCCATAGTGGCTCAACGGACATCTGCCCTAATGGGCGGAACAGCATTACTTGATCACAACGTACAAGTGAAACATCATCTTGGTTGAGAATTCGATCAACTTGACCTACAGGAAGCTCTAACAATAAGGAATGATAGTTGATATCAGGTAAGCAACATGTAGAAATAACCTGTCCACCAAGTTCTCGTATTAATCTAGAAACATTGTCGATTGCAATATTTCGTTTACTTTCGCTTGTTCTGAACCATAGTTCTGTTTCAAATCGAACTGGCGTATCTGGCTCATATTCCAAGCGTTCTTGCCAATATTCGAGAATACCGGTATTTCTCAGTCTGTCTTGAGTATCCCAGTAACGGATATCTTTTAGAAGCCGGAATAAATCTCGAAACTTCGTCCAACCTCTCATAAAATGCATATTTGGGTCTTGCCCGTAGCTACGCCAAAGAGACAAAAGCTCATCAATTGCTCGTCTATCTGAGAGCATGAGCATAACCTGGCCGTTCAGAAGTTTATCTCTATCCTTCCCAATACTATAAAAATCATCATCAGGTTCTAGCCCTCTCAGCTCATGCTCACCAAGCCATTCTAAACCTTCAATCTTTTTTACAGCTTTAAAGAAGTCAGACACACTTCCATAAGTCTCTATAACTACGGTGTACTCAGGATCGACTCCAGGAGTATCACTTTGTACTTCAACTCGACGATTTTCTAATGCGGACTCTAGACGTGAAAATTTAGGACCTAGCCTTTCAGCCTGACGTGGAACCGATGGATGATGAGGAGTCCCTCCACGACCATTGCGACTTGATGGACTTGTTGTATCTGGCGCAGGAAATAGCAGCAGGGGACGACGGCTCATTAATTAATCCTCTTTAATTAGAGGACAGGGTCCTCTCTGACCACGTTTTTAAAGCCGATGATATTATAGAACGCATAGATGCACCAGGTTGAGTAAGCACATACTTGCGCAATATAACTCTACCAAATTCTTCTATTTCCGCAAAGTTTGAACCATAGAGCCTTTTGGATAACGTTTCATAAGCATAACCCAAAGAAATATCATGCCTTTTCTCAAATGATTGGAACCACGCTTCTATTTGAGACCGGGTAGGTTGAGGGACTTCTAATCGCAGTTGAAAACGTCGCCACACAGCCCTATCAAGTAGCTCAGAATGGTTTGTTGCTGCCATTACAATAACGTGGCTAGGAAGGGAATCAATCTGCATCAATAAAGAACTTACAACACGTTTTATCTCACCGGTTTCATGTGTATCACCACGCTCTTTACCTAAAGTTTCAAATTCATCAAAAAGCAACACACAACGCCGTGTAGCTGCGTAATCAATAACTTTTTTAAGTCTAGATGCAGTCTCACCAAGGTAGGAGCCTATAATCCCCTCATAACGTACAACCAGCAAAGGAACCATCATTGACTCAGCAAGAGCTTCTGCCAACGATGTTTTACCATTTCCAGGAGGCCCCACTAGAAGAACACGGTTTCTTGGTTCCAAACTATAAGAGCGAAGCAAATCAATTCTAGATTGCTCTTCAACTAATTCATGCAAGGAATCTTTTACTGATGCTGGTAATATTAGGTCTTCGAATCGAAGTTTCGGCGAAACTTCATCGACAAGAGATGAAACACGGTTATCTTTAGCAATAGGAGCATCCACAGCAGAGTTTGAAGTACTGAATTTAACCAACTCTTGCTCCAATCTTTCAGCTATAACGTGATGTCTTTTTTGCCTTTCATCAGCTATCAGGGACTCTACAACTCTCTTGAATTGAACCTTGTCTCCCATAGCTCCAGCTCTTACTAAGCTGACGATTTTATCTGACTTTGCCATTCTCTGTTCACTCCACACAATCATTCATACACACGAATCCAATTAAGAACTGGTAACTGCTTGGAACTGCTAGCTGTGTATGATGTACATAGTGAACCTCTATAGGATGAAAAACTTGCATAAATAAATAAATAAAAAGATGGTGCGATACTACCACACAAATACCTAAAATAATCATAGTAGTGCTTTATAAATTCGGTAAGTGTAGACACAAAACTAAACCAATAATCAAGCCTTTCTACTTTTTTACAACCAAACAATCATACTAATCACGATGCACATAATAGTACAACGATAATATTAGATTGATAACAAACGTATTACATTGTTAAAAGCCCTTCTACAAAAAATCCAAAATAGAGAGCATATTAATCAGAACTACATTAAGAGGTAGTTTTAAGTCAAAGAAGAATGACAAATAAATACAGTTATTCACAGAACTCCAAGTGAAAAGACGGTACCAGCCCGGATTCGAGCCGCCATGTGAAGAGCCGGGTGATGAATTCACGTCCGGCGGCCATTACCCCTTTTAACGCCCTGACCAGTTCGTTGTCACAATACTGGCTGGTTTTCACCACTCCGATGTTTTTGTCGATGGACAGCTCATAGTACGGCTTAAAGACCTGAGCCTTGCGCTCACAGAATACACCACCCATTTGCATGGTGTAGCTCTTCCAGTCGCCTTTATCAGCGGCTTCGATGATGGATTGAGCATGCTCGGGTAAGTTCATAATGTCCTTTAATCGTCTTAGTTCTCGCCACACCGTCACTGAGCAGCCGCCCAATTGCTGAAACTGGCGGATACCCCAACAGGCCGCCCACGCATCCACTCTGGCCGCCGCTTCAAGCGGGTCTTCACCATAGATACCACTATCAAGGTGTTCACCGTCGATGTTTTTAGAAATGTATTTGGCAATATACCCGGTCGCTGAACCTTTCTCTGAGTCAATTTTAACTTCGGTAAAACGGTGTTGGTCGGCTCCGCTTTCATCACCGTCTTCACGCAGGGCATAATCCCGCATGATATCGACCATGGTTTGATATTGCTGTTTTTCCACAAAGAGCAGTAAGTGCCAATGTGGTGTGCCGTCATGTTGTGGCTCTGCCACACGGAAACCATAAAAGCGAATGCCTAATCGGTTGAGAGTCGCCCGGATAAGAGTCCAGATACGATTGAGATACTGCTGTCCCTCTAACGGGGTAAAGCCTGCCCACTTGGGATTGCTCTCACCAGATTTGGAATAGCTGCGGTGATATTTGGACGGACAGGTAATGGTCAGGAAAGCTGCCTCATGGCCCAGTTCGTTAGCCAGTTCTTCAAAGCCTCTCGCTCTGACCATCAGTTCCCCTTTACGGATTTTCGGGTCAGATACCCCTTTTTGTGACAGTTCCAGTAAGGAAAAACGCTGTCCCTGCTCATTAATGGCAAAGGTATTTGAAAGATATTCATGCTGATAGGCTTTCTGGCGAATTCGGGCGGCAAGGGTCATACGTGAGCAATACAGGCTGGTTTTCTTATTGACCTGATTAAGATGATGCAGAGTGGTTTCAATATTACGTCTGAGGGTTTTTCTTAGGTTACGCAGCCACCATTTAGCGTCCCCGTAGCGGCCCATCTCACCGTTCAGAGAATAGGTTTCATTTGGGGTAATGCCCTGCTGGCGGACAAAGCATCGAACCGTTTCTAGGGCCAGTGCGTCATTGAGGTATTGACGGCGCAAAGCCAATACCGATTTAGCCAGGTGTTTGGCTTTCTCACGTAATTCATCTTCACTGAGATTCAGCTCTAATTTTCTGACCGGAACCGACAGCTTATCCGCAATCTGTTCGGCGGTCAGTCGCAGATAGGTGTTACGCTGAAATTTACTTGGCAGGGACACATACTCGTTGAAAAGCAGCCGTTGAATTTCCGGCGGAATCGAGTAGGAGGCGGGATCACTCCCGCCGTCCTCTCACACCACCGTACAAGCGTGGGTCGCATACGGCGGTTCCGAATAGATTTTCAATGTTTCATACCCATCCAACAATGAGTATAACCCCAACTCTTCCAACCGTTTGTTCGGTAAAGCCTGATTCACTTGCGGCGTACGTGAGAGTTTCCACCATCCTTTATCTGAGCCTGCGACTTTCCACGCATTAGACTTGGTGACTCCTAAACTAATCAGCCACATCGCTATGCTGTATTTCCGCTTGCTCTGCTTTAGACGGTAGCACCGCAGTCGGCGTCTTATCCAACTCTCTAGGTGTCCCATCGGTGATGACCGTAAGCCCAGTTTAAAGTAGTTTTGCCAACCTCGTAAATACGTCGATAGTTCCTTGATGATTACTGGGAACGCCCGTCCTCTATTTCGTTTGGTCACTTGTCGCACTCGTTTCTTCATCTGATGTAGGGCGTCATTACTGATGCCAATCACACCTTCTTCGTTGAAATAGTGTCCCAAGTAGCTGCGCTCACTCACCCTAGTTGCTGCACTTTTCTCACGATTTACCCGTAATTTAAGCTTCTGCTCTAAGAATTCCGTAACCGAGATTTTCACCCGTTGCGCGGCGGCTTCACTACCTACGTAGATTTGGCAATCGTCTGCATATCGGCAAAACTTATGCCCTCTTCGCTCTAACTCTTTATCAAGCTCATCCAATACGATGTTGGAGAGCAGCGGCGACAGGGGACCTCCTTGTGGGGTTCCTCTTTGTCTTCGCTCTATCACTCCATCTCGCATCAGACCACTTTGCAGATATTTCCTGATCAGTTTCAGCACTCGTTTATCCGCGATATCTTGAGACAGACGATACATCAGTCTGTCGTGATTGACGGTGTCGAAGTACTTCTCCAGATCAATATCCACTACATATCCCCGTCCTTCTCGGATGTATTCACTCGCTTTCGCCAAAGCGTGATGAGCACTCCTTCTTGGCCTGAACCCGAAGCTGCTCTTTGAGAACTTTGGCTCATACAACTGTGTCAAGACCTGCGACATCGCTTGTTGCACGATGCGATCCTCAACCGTTGGGATACCCAGTTGGCGTACTCCACCTTTTGGCTTGGGGATTTCTACACCCAGAACGGGTGACGGTTGATAACTTCCATCCAGTAAAGACTGGCGAAGTTGCTGACCATTATCCAACTGGCGAAGCTTTTCCAAGGTCGCGGTGATCGTGAGTCTATCTACGCCACCGCACCCCTTGTTGCGCTTCACCTGTTTGGCCGCAGCGTTTAAATTACCCGGACTGAACATCTGTTCGAGTAATCGAGTGGTGTCCATCAAGACTCGTCCTTCTTTCTATGCCAAATCAGCTTGTTACGCTTCGTTTCCGTCAGTTCCACTTTTGGCTTCACCAATCGGAACGTAGAGATGGGTTGCATCGTTACTGTTACTCCACTGATTTGAATATCTGGCGACGGCTTCTTGATCTATTCAGTTCCGGCCTTCCCTTAGACTGTACATATCCAAGGTACTATGCCTTCTGCTGACTTCTTATTACCCATCAGCATCCATCACTGGTTGCTTAGTTTCATCCAAAACAGATAGTAAGATCTCCCGAGGTAAGACGTTGTTCTTTCCCGTGGTCATGCCTGATTTACTGCATCGCACTTCTCGTCGAGTCGTTGGGCCATTCTATCTATTGCTAGGTTACCCAAGTCGACACAGCCTACTATCAGATTTCTGTTCGTCATCACCACGTTTTGCCATTTGCTTCCTTCAGATTTCACCTCACGGTGAACACCCTTGCATAGGCTAACGGTTCCCGCTCGACTGAGCCCGTAGAGGACTTTCACCTCCTAGATCAACGCCATGCTCGGCGCACAAACAACAGAGCCTTTGCTCTGCAAAGGCTCTGTCATCCCAATCAATACTGGAAAAGTCAATTTCAATCGGTCTCATCGGCTTTGCTTCCCTTTGGGCGTCAGGAAAAATTCATCCCAACGCTGACCGAAAAAATTCACCGGCGTGAAGCTAATCAACCCGGCCTGATAGAGTTTTTCAATCGTGGTCTGAAATACCCGAACCGGCAGCCGGGATTTAGGCTGAATCTCTCCTTTCATCGGCCCGTAGTCCGAGCAGACTTTAAATGTCCGCCCGGTGTTCATCCAGTTGAGTAAAGTGTGTTGCTCAGGGGTAAGGGTTAGCATTGGCTCAGGCATAACACATCGCCTCCTGAGACAGATGCTCAAGTTTGGTGTGATTATTCAGCCACTGGTCTAAATCTTCTTTAAGATAACGAACCGAACGACCGATTTTAATAAACGGTGGGGCATCGGTTCGGTTATGGCGTAGTCCTTCCATACGGGACTGACGAAGGAAGGAGCGGCTCATCCCGATATAGGCAGACGTTTCCTGCTCGGTATAAGCGCGTTTTTCAATGGATAGGTTTGTCTTGGTTGTTGTTGTCATATCTGAATCTCAGCTTGTTGATAGAGACTCAACGATAACGAGGCGCAGCGTCATATGACGCTGACAATGACACCTATGACGGTAAATTTTTTAAGGCCGCCCGAACATGGTAAACGATGTTCTTTTTAAATGACGGATAAGCCATGTCATTTTCACTCTCAACCCCTTGTCCAAACCACTTCAATGTATCATCGGTGATTTCACTGATAACGCCGCCGGTATCATACCGGGGAGACTCACGCTCAAAATCTCTCTGTATCTCTTGCCAAATCTTCCGGCTGTTCAGCTTCGGGGACTCTTCCAGAATTTTAGCTACGATTTGTCCGACCGGACTGATGAGAATGCCCGGTTTGTTTTCCGCTACAACCGGGGCCGTCAACGTTTCCTTCTCAGTCTCAGTTTGAGAATAAAACGGCAGCAGCGTGTCCAAATCCAGCCGGAGCTGGGACGGTTCAATTCTCAAATAGGCCGATTGCAGGTACGAGTTATAATCAGGTTTAATCTCGGAGATAGCGCTACCTTCTTTCACTTTATCCCCAGCTAACGAAGCAAGTTCGGCAAACATATTCTTCGTCATTTGCCCCAAGGAATGACCGACTTCAACTTTCGCTAAGGCAATAAATGGATGGTTGGGTTTATCCAACGGTGCTGAATGTATCTGAAAGCGCGAGTGCTTAACCGGACCGAAATAGGATTCAACGGTTCCCCAATAGCTGATTTTATCCGGTTGTAAGATACTCACCTGCTCAATCATTTGTGGTTTATTGGTTAACGCCAATTTTCGGGAAATGTCTTTTGATAACCGAACCACACCCCGGTAATTAAAAATGGCGCATATCATATTGTAATCACCCCCTAAAATAGTGGCATACCATTTTAGAGTTCTTCAGCATAAACTGAGCTAATCGGGGGAGGTTTACAGCTCCACCATTGGTATCCCAACTTAATCGCCTTGTACGTGCATGTATGTGCATAATTCAATAATTTTGATCTAATACTTACACAATTAAAAAATAAAAAAACATAAATTAGACATTGATCACACTTTTACTTTGATTTATAGTTTGTACAGATGGTTTTGGTAATTTAATTACATTAAGGAGCCCAATATGCTATCTGTAATTAAGAATATTTTCGTACCTCACAAAGACTATGCTGGCCGCAACATCGATGCGGTAATTGCAAGACTAGCTGCTCAAACGAATACAGACGTACACTCTTGGTCATACCTTAGTGAATCAGAAGTATACGAAAACACTGCAACTGGCATGCGCGTATATCGCCACGAAGTTTGCCATCGCGCAGCTTAAAAACACGCCTATCTATATCTAGGGTCGATACACGTTCGACCCTTCTTGTCCCTTTGAGTTGATCATTATACACTTGGTTGCACTTTGTTGATTTTCACCCAAAATAACTCCTGCCATAGGTTAGTTAATATTTGCACTGGACTAGAATGTGTGTAGGGGAATGATGTGCTTACAACCCATTCGTCATCATCAAATCGCCTTGTACTGTGACAGCAACCGCCTCAATACCTTCGATAGTGTTTAGATAGTGGATCGATTGCGAAGCAGAAGGAAGAAAACCGGCGGTACTCCAGATCTCTCCGTCAACGGAATTCTTGGAAATAATCGTTAGACTCGCGATATCAGTTGATATCGGCATACCCGTTTTCCCATCAAGTAAATGGTGATAACGCTGGCCATTGGATTCAAAGAAACGCTCATTGATACCAGACGTGACCATAGACATACCTCGCAATGGTACAACACGTATCACGTCACCTCGTTTCGATAATGGATTTTGGATACCTACGTTCCAGGCTTTATTCGTATTATTGGGTGAATGGCCAATCGTTAACACATTGCCTCCCAAACTTATAAAACCGTTATCCACACCCGCTTCTATCAACCTTTTCTTTACTTGATCGGCAAAATAACCTTTCGCAATCGCGCCTAAGTCTATTTCCATCCCTTTTTGGATAAGAAACACCGAGTGCTCTTGTTCATTCAAAATAATCTGTGTTGGGTCGACTAATGCAAGTTTTTCGTGAATGGCCTCTTGGGATGGAACCGTCGCTTCTTTAAACCCAATGCGCCACGTTTTGACCAAAGGACCAATCGCAATATTGAAAGGGGTACTGATATCTTCGCTATAATATTTACCGAGCTTGATAAGCTCAAACAGATCGGGAGCCACCACGATTGGAGCAATACCGGCGCTTTGATTGACGCGCATTAACTCAGAATCGGTTTGATTGACTGTAAATCGAGTCGCGTAATCCTTTAATTGAATATAGGCTTCTTTGATCAGCTGTTCACCGTTTTGATGGTAGACCACCAAATCAATAAAGGTCCCCATCATTTCAAATCTTGCGCTATATCTATTCATCGTCATATCGTTATTGTGTGTTAAATATTGAGGGGAGCCAAAACTCCCCTCTGTACGACTTACTGTATTGAAATACCGCTACACTAGATTGGCAGCACTATCACCAGCAATACGACCATAGGTGAAGATATCAATCAGCGCATTGCCACCTAAGCGGTTACCGGCATGGATACCACCAGCGACTTCACCCGCTGCGTATAAGCCTTGAATCACCTGACCATTTTTACCAATCACACGAGCCTTAGTATCAATCTTCAAGCCACCCATAGTATGGTGGACAGACGGTTGGCGTGGAGTGGCATAAAACGGAGCCTGTGCCACTTTTAGGCCAAATGAACTCTTATTAAACTCAGGATCATGCCCTTGCTCCACGTAATGATTATACTGGGCGATGGTATTTGACAAGGTCTCTGCTGGCACACCTATTTTTTCAGCTAGCTCTTCAATTGTGTCAGCTTTAATAATGATGCCCTCTTTGATTTCTCGCTCAATAGTTTCATCTGAAGTATTTGCTGCGGTATGACGAATATTTTCATCAGCGATCATATAAATGAGACCACCGTTATCGAAGATAGCTTCAGATAAAACATCTCGGCTACCACACTCATCAACGAAGCGTTTCCCCTGTTGGTTAACAAACACAAAGTTTTCCGGTGGCACAATCAAGCCCGTTAGCAATGCACCCGATTTTGGATCACCAATTGGCATCAACTGGATAAAGCCCATACCGACAAGATCTGCACCCACTTTTTGGCCAATCTCGATACCATCGCCAACCAGTGCTGGTGAGTTTGTAGTTTTGATATCGTCAGCGATTTCTTTCCAATAGGTGTTGTATTTCTTGATCATTTGCGTATTTGCACCGAAGCCACCAGAAGCCATGACTACACCATTATTCACACGCAAAATAAGTTTTGTACCATCGGCTTGAACCGCTTTTATCCCAACAACTTTACCATCTTCAACAATGAGATCTGTCGCACGGGTATCAGTGATAATTCGACCGTTTTGCTCCTGAATCCGTTTTGATAACTTGTCAACAAACTCAACACCTTTTGGACGTTTTGGTTTATGAGCTCGACGCCATAACGCTCCGACGGGAATTTCAACAACACTGCGATCAAAATCAATGCCCTTCTCAGTCAGCCAATCAATTGACTCCATAGAACGAGAAGTTAACGTTTCTACAAGATCATATTGACCATAAATCGCTTCGCCATTGAGGTCGGTGCGTTTACCACCCAGATAGGTTTGAATACGGTGCAGTTCAACTGAATCGAAGAGATACGGCTTACCTGTTTCGAGATCTGTGAAATAGCTATCTAGCTGAGACTTCAACGTTCTAAAGTCTGCTAAATATTCTTCAACAAACTCAGACTCAGGTGTATTGGCGAGCTGCATTAATGTCTCTTTCTCACCGGGTAGTGCTGCGAACTCACCCTGCCACGCTGGTTCTGCTGCATTAACCCAACCACCAGTACGTACTGTGTTTCCACCAATCGCAGGAAACTTCTCAAGTAAGATGACTGATTTTCCTTGATCCAAGGCTGTCAATGTTGCACTTAAACCGGCACCGCCGCCGCCAACAACCACAATATCAACCGTCTCTTCAATCGTCTTTGTTGACCACTCAACCGCTTCTCTTGCCTTACAGCGTAATGCTTCAGAGTTACCACCGGCGAGATCAACAGCGTTCGCAACACCATCAAGCACGGCCTGGCTACTGACTGTAGCACCTGAAATAACATCAATATTTAGAGTTTGACCGTCTAGAATCTGTTGAGGAATACGTTCAAAAGCAGGGTTGGCTATACCGTCAGATTCTTTTGATGAATCAACAAAGATATCTAGGATCTTATCTTCAGAGAAGGTGACCGTCACAGGCAAGTCATCGTTATGACCACGGCCGTACGCTGTATACTCACCAGCATTAAACTTGATCGGAACATTCTGCAACTCTTTAATTCGCTGGTGCTTAATCGCTTCGGCTGCACTATCGACAATCATATAGTCCATGATTTCCCATAGTGGTGTCGGAATTTTCAACGCTTCTTGTTGTGCGATATCTGCAAACTCGGCACACGATTCGTTGTTAAGCGCTTTCTCGGCCCAAGTTGGCTCAACTAAGAAACCTTTACCCACAGCAACCATGTCATAGCCTTGTTCAATGGCTTTGTCAGCATCACGACGTTGGGCAACTCCACCCACACCAATAACAGGAACTTTCGCTAATCTGTCTGACTGTAGTTGACGGTACTTGGCGATGAGCGGCTCTAGATCTTCTGGAGTCACAATCGAGTTACGTGCCCAACTCCCCATAGAGAAATGCAAATAATCCAAACCATGGGTTGCTAGCTTATCCAACAAATACATCGTGTCATCAAAGCGGATACCCGGTTGTTCAATCTCTTCTGGAGAGAATCGGTAACCGATAATAAAGTCGGATTTATCGTGTTTCTGAGCCACTTCTTTTGTTTTTACGAGTACGGCGAGCGGGAAAGTTGTGCGTTTCTCAATATCTCCGCCCCATTTGTCGGTTCTCCGGTTTGAATGGGGAGAGAAAAACTGCTGAAGTAGATAAGTATTTGCACCGTGAATTTCAACACCATCAAAGCCGGCAAGAATCGCTCGATTCACTGCATCGCCAAAGCGTTCAATCATATCTTCGATTTGCTCTTGGGTCATTTGCAATGGCGTTTCCGCATTATCGCGCAACGCAGCAACTGGACTGGCAGAAATGGGTTGATGACCACCGTTGAACTCTGGATTTGCCATACGGCCTGCATGGTAGATCTGCAAAATAGCTTTTGAGCCTTTTGCTTTAATGGCTTCAGCCAGTTTGCGTAAGCCCGTTATTTTGCTATCTGTGTCGATGCCAAGTGCACCAGGGAAAGCTCGACCATATTTTTCAACAAATGCACTTTCAACGATTACCGCACCCACATCACCCGAGCGAGCAGCGTAGTAATTAATCATCTCTTCAGTTACGCCACCATCAAAAAACGCAGATTGAATCGTCATGGGCGCCATTACGATTCGGTTATGCAGCTTCCCGCCTGACTGGAATACGATGTCATCAGTTAACTTAGCCATAGATTGTTCCTTTAATTGATTAATTTTCATATCAAACGTACCAGCCACCCAATATTTGGCGCGTATTTAGTCTGTTTAATATGAAAATTCAGGGGTCAAATAACCGCATAAGTATCATGGAAAACGATGTATGAATAAAATGACATATTTACATTAAAGACATTACCTTTGTGCATACCTGCTTTTTAGATATATGCATAAGACACATTAATTATTTGATAACTATTCATTTTACTCATTACCATGTTGGTAATATGGTTATAGACAAAGGTGAAATACAGAAAATATCACCAAACCAATCTGTATATATGTTTTAAACACAAAAAGTTATGAGGTAGCAAGATGACAATTCCAACAACTGCAATGGTAGAAGCGTGGAAAGGTTTTAAAGATGGTGACTGGCAACATGAGGTCAACACTCGTGAGTTTATTCAATCGAATTACACTCCTTATGAAGGCGACGAATCTTTTCTAGCAGAGGCGACTGAATCAACGATGTCTCTTTGGAACACGGTTCTAGAGGGAATTAAAGAGGAAAGCCGTACCCATGCACCAATTGATTTTGATACAGACCTGCCTTCAACAATCATTTCTCATGATGCTGGTTACATTAATAAAGATTTAGAGACTATCGTTGGTTTGCAAACGGATAAACCACTTAAACGCGCTATTATCGCCAACGGCGGAATTCGCATGGTAAAAAACTCTTGTGAAGTCTATGGCCGAGAGCTCGATCCGTTAGTCGAAAAAACGTTTACGGAATACCGCAAAACACACAATACAGCCTGTTTTGACCTTTACACCAAAGAGATCATTGCTTGTCGAAAATCAGGAATAATCACGGGGCTGCCAGATGCTTATGGTCGTGGCCGGATCATTGGCGATTACCGACGTTTAGCTTTGTACGGTATTGAGTTTCTAGTTGCAGATAAAAAAGCACAATTTCACTCAACTCAGCGCTTCCTCGAACAGGGTGAAAACTTAGATAAGACACTGAAACTTCGCGAAGAGTTAGCAGATCAGATCAAAGCACTTAAAGACATTCATACTATGGGCCTTAAATATGGTATCGATATGTCATCACCTGCAAAGAATGCGCAAGAAGCGATTCAATTTACCTACTTTGGTTACTTAGCTGCGGTTAAATCTCAAAACGGCGCTGCAATGTCACTTGGCCGGACATCTACATTCCTGGATATTTACATTGAGCGAGATCTAAAAACGGGCATTCTAACTGAGTCTCAGGCGCAAGAGCTTGTCGATCACTTCATTATGAAGCTACGTATGGTTCGCTTTCTTCGTACTCCAGAGTACGACTCACTCTTCTCTGGCGACCCGATTTGGGCAACCGAAGCGATGGCTGGTATGGGTGTCGATGGTCGTACGCTGGTAACTAAAACAACTTTCCGTTACCTGCATACCCTGTACAACATGGGGCCGGCACCAGAGCCAAACATGACCATATTATGGTCTGAAAATTTGCCAGAGTCATTTAAGCGCTACGCGGCAAAAGTATCAATTGATACCTCATCACTTCAGTATGAAAACGATGATTTGATGCGTCCGGACTTTAACAATGATGATTATGCTATCGCCTGCTGCGTGAGCCCACAGATTGTTGGTAAGCATATGCAGTTCTTTGGTGCACGAGCCAATTTAGCTAAAGCACTACTGTACACCATTAATGGTGGTGTAGATGAGAAATCGAAAGTGCAAGTTGGCCCTCTACACGAGAAAATCAATGACGATGTTTTAAACTTTGATCAACTCATGCCAAAATTTGATGTGATGTTGGAGTGGTTAGCAACTCAATACGTAACAGCATTGAATATCATCCACTATTCACATGACCACTACAGCTATGAAGCATCACTCATGGCGCTGATGGATAAGGATGTATACCGCACAATGGCATGTGGTATTGCTGGTCTATCAGTAGTAGCTGACTCACTTTCAGCGATTAAATATGCCAAAGTAACCCCCATTCGAGATGAAGATGGTATTACAATCGACTTCAATATTGAGGGAGACTATCCTCAATTTGGCAACAACGATTCACGCGTTGATGAAATTGCTTGTGACCTTGTTGAACGCTTTATGAAAAAGATTCAGAAGAAGCACACCTACCGTGAAGCAACGCCAACTCAATCTATCCTTACTATTACCTCAAATGTGGTTTACGGGAAGAAAACAGGTAACACGCCTGATGGCCGTAAAGCAGGTATGCCCTTTGGCCCTGGTGCAAACCCTATGCATGGTCGTGACAAAAATGGTGCGGTAGCATCTTTAACATCGGTATCTAAACTGCCATTTTCTTACGCAAAAGATGGTATCTCTTACACTTTCTCGATTGTACCGTCGGCACTAGGCAAAGATGACGATAGTCAGAAACAAAATCTTGCCGCATTGATGGATGGCTATTTCCACCACGAAGTCGGTGATAAAGGTATGGCAATCGAAGGAGGACAGCACCTCAACGTAAACGTATTAAACCGCGAAATGTTACTGGATGCCGTTGAACATCCGGAAAAATATCCACAACTCACCATTCGTGTGAGTGGTTATGCTGTACGCTTTAACTCCCTAACTAAAGAGCAGCAACAGGATGTTATTACTCGGACTTTCACGGAAAAAATGTAGCCTGGATTTATTTACTCGCAGTAACACACTCTGATATGGGTTTAATTAAAACGCTCGGTGCACTTCATCGGGCGTTTTATTTCTTAACCCTCTCAGGGCCTGACTTCATCCAGCCCCATATCTTCTACACGCTTAGCGATTAGCCTGCCACATTCTTCTTTTACGATACATCTCAACCATTCCTGCGCCGGAGAATGCTCACAACGAGGGTGCCAAATCATTGAGTAATCAAATGGAGTAAAATGAAATGGTAAAGGTTTTACGACCAGATCATAACGTTCAGAAACTAAGTACGCTAAATCGGCAGGTACTGTGATAATGAGCGGCATCATATCGACAATCGCTAACGCAGCTTCTAAATGATAGGCCCTCAAAACCATACGCCGCTTAGGTTTATCTTCAAGTGCCTGTTCAATAAGTGATTTAACCCCGTTACTAATTGCAATCATGGCATGAGGGAACTTCAAATAATCATCCAGACCCATTTGTTGATTCGCCAACGGATGCTGTTTAGATAATAAGCACAACACCCCGACACGCCCCAATATTTCAGACTGTAATCCCTCAATAGAGTGGATTGGGCGACAAATAGCCAAGTCTGCTCTGCCATAAGTGAGTTGATCTTTCAAATGCTCGTTTTGTAGTGGCAAAAACTCAAACGCAACATTAGGAGCTTCTTGATAAATACGAGGTAAAGCAAATGGTAAAATGGTTTGCATTGCATAATCAGTCGTTGCAATTACGAATGTCTGATCGCAAGATTTGGGGTCAAAATCGATTGGAGACAAGAGTTGTCTGAGAGACTCAAGAGGCTCACCTAAAGCCCTATCCACGGACAAAGCTTTCTCAGTAGGGATAAGGTACTGCCCCTGGCGCGTGAATAAAGGATCAGACAATAAACTACGTAATCGCCCTAAAATCCGACTCATTGCTGACTGACTTAGATTTAAACGATTCGCAGCTCGGCTGACACTGCGCTCCTCAACCAGAATCCGCAACGCCACTAACAGGTTCAAATCCCTGCGATAAATTTCTTCTACTTCCATATCCAATCTTAAGTCTGCTTACAATATTGATAGTGTAACCAATAAATTACGGAAAACATCTTTTAGTTGGAAGCGCATTTTAATCTGACAAAATTCGCGTTTCAAAAGAGCTCAGCGCTCAACCCTCTGCACTAGTCCAAACAGATTAAGCCCCGAACTCACTCCAGGCCTAATCCTGGGTTAGCCCTTAGGTTATAGCTTCCTGCCCAAACGCTTTTCTATTTGGCGTTTTTCCCATTTTGCACCGAAAAAGTCAAAGACTTCAAAGGCATTCAATCCGTGATTGACGACCCCGATTCCCCAACCCAATGCTGGCCATATCGCCCAGATGTAACTCGAGTCAGTCAATAAATTTACGCAAAATAATAAACTGACTACCACTAGGTAAGTGATTAGATGAGAATAAAAACCCTTAATTGTACGAACCTGCTCAATAACAGATTGTTCTTCATCGGTGATTTTTGTTTCGTTGGTCATTCCTGGCTCCTGCTGAAGTTCTGAGATACTAGTTTCAAAAACAGCAGCAAGAGATTTCAATGATTCAAGACCTGGCTTCTGACCCCGTTCAATTCTTTGAATTGTTCGGATACTTAAGCCACTTAGCTCGGCTAACTGTTCTTGAGACCAACCTCGTTTCAATCTGAGTTTTCTGATAATCATTACACAAATCCTTTCTGCTATTTCAGCTTAGAATTTACCTATATTATGCATAAAAAGTGACGTCACTAACCCGACATCCTTATGACAGCTATTGTATTTCAACAAGTTACAAAAGAAACAACCGACTGCGACGTTCTCCTTGAAAATCAGAACAACGAATATAAAAAATGTATCCGCTATGAAAAGCAGTGGCTGCTTTGTACCTTACTACCAATAATTGATACCAAAAGCCACTAAATACGCTTATGCCACTTTCTTACAAGCGCAATCTGTTTTAGTATTTTGGGATTAAGTCTTGGACATCCATTCTAATCGCCTGCCCAAACTTAAAATCGTATACATAGTTTTGTTATTTCATTCAGTAGGGACTCACAATGGCGGCTTTTGGTAGCGTGTTTATGCCGAAAATGGCATTAGCAACATTCGAAAATAATCAATGGTCTGACGCTCAGATCGTTACATCAGATAGCATCTCTCTTCATCCGGGTGCACACGTTCTGCATTACTCAAGCACCTGTTTTGAAGGTTTGAAAGCATTCCGTCATGAAGATGGTAGCGTGCACGTCTTTCGAATGGACCAAAATATTGAGCGTTTTGCCCAAAGCAGTAAATTGCTCTCTCTGCCAGCGTTCGACAAAGAACAAGTAGCACAGATGATTAAGGATATCGTGGCAGAGTTTGCTTCCGATGTTCCACTGCCTCCAGGTTCTATGTATATTCGCCCTACTCATATCGGCACCGAAGCAGCCGTAGGTAAAGCGGCCGCCCCGTCAGAATCTTCAATGCTGTATATCCTGCTTTCTCCGGTAGGCGACTATTTTGCCGGTGGTGCGCGTGCGCTACGCCTGCTACTTGACGAAACCGGTCAACGTTGTGCACCTCACATGGGTATGATTAAAAGTGGCGGTAACTACGCCAGTGCTCTGGCACCAACCATGGAAGCTAAAGAAAAATATCAGGCAGACCAAGTACTGTTCTGCCCGAATGGCTACATCACTGAAACTGGTGCGGCAAACTTCCTACTGGTCGATGGCAACGAAATTATCACCAAAGCTCTGGATTCCAGCTTCCTGCACGGCGTAACCCGCTCAAGCATCCTGACCCTGGCTAAAGACTTAGGCATGACAGTGACTGAACGTGAAGTTTCAGTTGAAGAGTTATTAGAGCGTGCCGCAAAACCAGGCGTTGAAGCGATGCTTTCCGGAACAGCTGCAGTACTTACATCTGTTGGCACACTGATTCACAACGGTGAAGATGTCAAAGTCGGCAACGGTGAAATTGGCCCAATGGCTAACAAACTCCGCCAGGCTCTGAATGATATCCAATGGGGCAAAGCACCGGACAACCATAACTGGCTGACGAAGATCGCTTAATACGCTTCTTTACAGCACTAGATATCGGTTAAAGTGACAAGCAAAGAAAATCCCCAATTAGAAATCCATGTAATTGGGGATAATAAATAGGATATTAACGAACTAACTGGCTGGATTCACCCACCGACAAACTGCCGAAAACGGTAATTTCCTGAATATCAGATTCTTTCGTCTTAATAATCTCCAGTAGCATTTGTGCGGCCTTTAACCCCATGTCACCATAGGGAAGCTCGATACTGGTCAGTGTTGGTGAAAGATCTTTCGCAAAAGACCGATTATCATTACTGGCAATAGCAATATCCTGGCCGATCTTAATTCCCAGCTCTTTCAAGGCCATATAGCAGCCCATAGTCATTTCATCGCTAAAACAAAATATACCGTCGAGATCTTTATGCTGCTCTATCAACTGCATGGTTGCTTGGTAGGAACGGTCAATGCGCCAGGCACCCTCATAGACACAATCCTCTGCCAATGATAATCCGGCTCTGTCTAGAGCTCGCTTCACACCGGCAACCCGACGGCGATTGGCCTCCATCCAGCTTTCACCAGTAATAACGCCAATCTTTTTGCACCCATTATCAATCAGGTGAGTAATGACTTTAAATGCCGCCGATTCTTCCGCTGGAATAATGGTTGGCACTGGCAAATAATCATTGCCGAAATAGTTTAACATTACCGTTGGCAGGCCCATATCAGGGGTATCAGCCGGTAGCTCTCGCAACATAGAGGAACAGTAAATTAATCCGGCATAACCATGACTACGAATCTCTTTGAGCAATAACTCTTCCTGATCACGACTATTAAGGGTTTCAAAATAAGAAACGATATAACCTTGAGCAGTCAGATGCTCACGCAGACTTTTTACCGCATTCATGAATGGATCATATTCATTAAGCTCATTTATCAAGACGGCTATTTTTTTTGTTGCCCGCGTATTCTCAAAATGGTTCTGGATATAACCTAATTCCATCGCCGCATCCAAAACCCGTTTACGCGTTTCATCAGATATACTCACCAGCTGCGAATCATTAAGCACGATAGACACCGTTGTCTGTGATACACCAGCCAGCTTGCCGATATCTGTCATTGTTATTTTTTTAGCCACATTGATTCCTATATATTTCTAGGGCAAGGCGATATTCTTTTCCGTCAGAATATCAAACAAATGTAATTTTTCTATATCAAAGACAATATTACACTGACGTTCCCCCTCTGCCAGTAAAGACTTTTCATGTGGAATGCGTGACATATATTTATGCGTACCTAGCCTGAAGTGAATAATTTCATCAAAGCCCAACCGCTCATGCACATCGATGTCGACGATAAACGAAGGCATATTTTCAGCTAACGTCACTTCATTCCCAATATGCTCAGGACGAATGCCACACCACACATCATTTCCTAAATAAGGTTCGACACTCATATGTAAATGTTCAGGAACCGGAAGTGTAAAACCTTCAAACTGCAGTTGGTATTCAGCACCATGTTTAATGACAGTTCCTTGCGAAAAGTTCATACTTGGCGAACCAATAAACCCGGCAACAAACTTATTTCTGGGGGCATGGTAAAGATTCATCGGTGAATCTACTTGTTGAATTTCTCCCTGATTAAGAACGCAGATTCTGTCTCCCATGGTCATTGCTTCAACCTGATCATGCGTAACATAAATCATGGTGCTTTTTAAACGGCGATGTAAATGGGTCAGTTCGGTACGCATATCGGTACGTAACGCTGCATCTAAGTTAGATAGCGGCTCATCAAACAGAAAGACTTCTGGGCTACGTACAATTGCCCGGCCGATCGCGACCCGCTGACGCTGGCCACCAGAAAGATCGCCTGGCTTTTTATCCAGAATATGGGTCAGTTGTAATATATCTGCCACCCCTTCGACATCTTTCGCGATACGCTCCTTCGGTGTTTTGTTAAACCATAAAGAGAATGCCATATTTTCCCGCACCGTCAGATGTGGGTATAAGGCATAACTTTGAAACACCATTGCCACCCCTCGTTTGGAAGGGTCAACCTGATTAGCATAGGTACTGCCGATATGTAGATCACCGCTGGTAATATCTTCCAGACCAGCAATCATACGCAACAGAGTTGACTTGCCACACCCGGAAGGGCCCACCAGGATCATAAATTCGCCATCTTTGATATTAAGCGAAATACCTTTCAACACTTCCGTACCATCCGAATACGTTTTCTTTATGTTATTGATTTGAACATGTGCCATGATGACTCCTTTATTATCCTTTTAATCCGGTGGTCGCTAAGAAGCCTGAGTTAACTTTACGTTGGAATAAAATGTACATCAGCGCTACCGGGAAGCCCCCGACCAAAGCCGCGGCCATGGTTTGTGCGTAGTGAATTCCGTATGCTTCATCCAACTGCGTCAGCCCCACCGGAATGGTCATGGTCGAGACAGAGCTTGCGACTAAAAACGGCCATAAGAAGTTATTCCATGCACCAATAAATGTGATGATCGACATGGCGTAAATGATATTTTTCGATAAGGGGATATAGAGTTTGAGAAGTATTTGCCATTCTGGAGCGCCATCAAGCTTGGCGGCTTCACGATATTCCCGCGGAATTTGATCAAAAAAGTTTTTGAAGACAAATAGCACAATCGGTGACGCTATCTGGGGTAAAACAATTGCCGTTAACGTGTTCGCCAAGCCTAATTCAAATACTAAGCGGTAAAGTGGAATAACCAGTGATTCAAACGGGAAAATAATCGCGAAAATACACAGATAAAACACCACTTTTTTCAAACTAAATTGCAACTGAGAAAAGGCATAGGCCGCGAGCAATGAAAAACTCACCGCAAGTAATGTCACTGCTAAAGAGGTTATCGCGCTATTCAAGAAGAATGTCGGCAGATCGCCATACGCTAAAACATGAATAACAGAATTTAATGTCAGCGGATCTGGAAACCAGCGAAAATCAGCAATGGTCATCTCTTCCGGCCTTAATGCTGTACTTAGCCCCCAGAAAAGAGGAAATACCCATACCAGACATAAAAAACCCGTTAAAGCGATACCAAGCAGGTGACGTATTTGCATCGGTAATTTCATGATTTAACTCTCCTTGCTAAAGCACCGACCAAAGCCTGCAGCAATAAAATCGCCACAACGATAAGCAGAAAAACAATCGCAATAGCGGAAGCATATCCAGCATCCTGATAGATAAATCCCGTCTCGTACATATAATGTAAAACCACTTTAGTTGCATCAAACGGCCCGCCTTTGGTCATCAAAAATGTCTGGCCAAATATTTTTAGTGATGCAATCAATTGCAAAATAAATACGATTCCTACCGTAGGCCGGATATAACGAAATGTAATATAACGAAAAGTGCCAAATGGCGTTGCCCCATCAAGAGCGGCGGCTTCATAAAGATCTTTGGGTATGTTATTCAATGCTGCCAAAAACAGCAGCATGTTGAATCCCACCGTCCACCAAATAGTTGCTCCGGCAACGGTTGGCATCGCCCAATTAACGTCACTAAAAACATTGATATCGCTAGAAAACAGATGATGCATAACCCCAAACTTAGCGTTAAACATCCATCCAACCAATAACACCATGACTGAAATCGGCAATACATTTGGGATAAAGAAAATAGCCTGAACCCACTGACTACCCCGCTTGATACGATTAACCAGCAGTGCCAGCACTAACCCAAGCACAGTGAGTGGTATTACGGTTAGCAAGGCAAAATAAAAGGTCTGAATAATCGCGTCCCAGAACTCGAAATCCTGCAGCAGATTGACGTAATTTTCCAAACCAATAAAACGCTCAGTCACCGTCAACGAGCTTTCGGTTAAGCTCAGATAAAAAGTTTCCACAGCGGGGTAAATAAAGAAAATGGCATAGATGAGCATAAAAGGAAGTAACAAAACCCAGGGCGTTACCGAAAGTATCATCTGGCTCTGTTTTTCTTTTCGAGCATCAATGCCCATGGAAATTCGTTCCATAACTGACTCCAAAGCCGGGTTACAGCTTTGCTGGCTGTAACCCGCTCGTTAATTATTTATTGAGAAACTTTCTCGAATCTTTTTCATAACGCTTCAGAGCATCTTTGACCGATAGTTGACCAATCAATGCAGCCGGGAAGAATTTAGCCGCCGAAGCCTGCATTGGGCCCGCTGCTCCGTTATACCAACCATCCGGATCGTAGACGATGTGCTGAGCGGTGGTTGCAGCAAAATCACGAACAAATGGCAGAGATTGATATTCAGTGCTATTCACTTCTGGCGCATAAGCCGGAATATGCCCGCCTTTACCCCATTCAATCGCATGTTGATTTACGTAATTCGCAAATTCCAACACTCCTTTCAGTTTTTCTTCGCTTAATGTTTTACCTGCATTGTTAGGAATGGCTATCGCATGAGAATCGGCCCAAACCGATTGATCGCCGTTGTAGAATGAAGGCATTGGCGCAATACCAAACTGATCGTTTCCTTCAGCTTGTTTCGCCTGTAGGGTTGGCACTTCCCATACCCCGTTAATCATAAAGGCAGAATCACCCTTCATAAATTCAGTGGTTGAGGCGACATAATCCAGGTTCTTAGTCCCATAGCCATCAACAAACCAGTGACTGATAGCACTTAGTGCTTTTTCACCTTTCTCACCATAAACGTATTTACCACCGTCCATGATCTGGCCGCCCATCTGAATCACCATCGATTCCCACAGTCGATATCCCATATAACTGTTAGGGTTGCTTTCCATGCTCACACCCTGCTTATCCGTTTTATAAGCAACCGACTGCAGAATGGAATTGAACTGATCCAGATTAGTGATTGCCGGTAATTTACCGTTATCAGCAATAACTCCGGCCTGCTGCAAAATAGCTTTATTGTAATAAAGGACCAAAGCGTGAGTATCTAAAGGTAATGCATACACCTTCCCCTCACGAGTTGCCTGTTTGAGCAAACGCGGGAAAATATTTTTCTGGTCATAGTGATGCTGGTCTAAGGTTTGTGGCATCAAAGAGACTAAATCGTTATCTTTCACCATCCCAGAAATTTTGGATAGATGAATCGTCGCCATATCCGGGCCAGCACCGACGTGTGTCGAGGTCTTTAATTTGGTGTAGAAAGGTTCACCCCAAGGCAATACGGTAGTATTGATATGGTAATCTGACTGGCTGTTATTAAATCCTTCAACCAGAACATTCATTCTCGAACCATCGCCACCAGAGAGCAATGTCCAGTATTCTAATTCAACGGTTTTGGCATAAGCCGTTGTACTAACCAACGTAGCGAGCAGCGTTAAAGGGAGTACATTTTTCATCGTTATTTTCCTTTTTATATTTGTTTCACGTGGATTGGGTGATCCCAATTTATTATTTTAATGCTTGATTAAAGAGAGAGATTTCATCCTGACTATATGCCTGCCCCTGTTCATCAAGCAGATCATGAAACCATACCGACTGCCAGTTCTGATATTGCGACTGAACAACCGGCCAGGGTAAATGAGTTTGTGTTTTACCTTTGACTAATCCCCAGTGATAGGCCGCCACCCGATGTTGTTGAAACAACGGCAGGCTGTCTTCCACCCGGCTTTCAATATGTCTGGCTAACCATTCGGTGCACAATAGCGGGCGGTCAGTCATCGTTTGTAGGTAAGAAATCACACGCTCCAATTTTTCTGCCGAATTGTAGCTATGGAAAGAGACCACATCCGACAAAGCGATGGCTCGTAAATCCGTTGGGCTATTTATCAAATCTTCAGTTGGCTGCCAGTTTAAACGCCATGCCCCTACTGTCAGCGGCTGGATAGGATCGCACTCCCTGGCCCACAAGAATGTAAGCTCCATCAGATGATGGGACATGGTTCCTAAATCACCACTAAACCATTGCTCATTCGCCACACCTTCGAAGACACTGCCATTGGTTGGCTCATTATAAAGATCCCACAGCAGGACACGTTCATCAGCGGCAAAACGTGATATGACCGATTTTACATACTGTTCCAGTTGCTGCCATTGATGAACATCCGTGACAACTCTTCGCCCAGGGCTGGCGGCCGCCTGGCTATTGTGCACATTTTCTCTGGGTGCTTTTTGCGTACCAAGATAAGGTTCATCTCCACTAAAGCCGCAATCATCAAATAACGTTAACATGGGCTTGATGCCATTCTGGCTACACACCGTTAAAAAACGATCGATATTATTTAATAGCGCAGTTTCATCATCTTGCCAGACAATAAACGGAAAATTTGTCCTTAATGTATTGAAACCAATAGCTTTAGCCCAACTTAACTCCTCGGAAATGGTCTCTATATCAAAGGTCTCTTTTTGCCACATATCTGTCCAGTTCACAGCAGTACGGGGCAGATAGTTAAAACCACAAAGCCACGGTAATGTCTGGTACCACTGCTGTGCTTCCTGCAAATTCCATTGTCTTTTCAAAGAAAGTTCCTCCCATTAATAAAAATTAGCAAGATTACTAATAATTATTATGTTAGATGTTGAACAATAAATAACCGTGAAGAAAATCACAACTCATATAGAAAATGTAGATTAATTGTTAATGTGACGTTTAGATCAAATCTAATACAAAAATTAGCCAGTAAGAGTAAGAAACAGCGACAAATGACACTGAAACGATCAAAAGAGAAAGGAAATTAATAGTAGGATTGTTAAGATAATTAACCAATAACTAATAAAAATTAGCTAATGATAAGTTAAAAAGAGGAAAGGTAATTCGTCGATAAATTAGATCAATCCAAACTCAAACTGATTGGTCTTTTTCGAACGGTACATCAGTTGGTCTGCTCGGGTGAGAATATCTTCTAAGGTTAAAGCATCATCGGGGAAAACGGCAGCACCGGCACTCAGTTCTACCTTTACCAAGCTCCCATCAGGAAGGCGAATCAGCTCTTTATTACAATGGTGAATTTTTTCCGCCACCTTATCTAAAGGCTGATTATTTTCATACAGATCGATCAGTAAAATAAACTCATCCCCCCCATAACGATACAGGTAATCATTACCACGGATGGTCGACTTAAGCCGAGTGGCAAACTCAACCAAAACGGCATCACCAGAATCATGGCCATGATTATCATTGATGTGCTTGAAATTATTTAAATCGATAAAGATACAGGCAAAGCGTTCACCAAATTGCTCGGCATGGTCAATCTTCGACTTTAACCCAACCTGTAATGAAGTGCGGTTGAGCAATCCGGTTAGTGAATCACGGCAGGCCAGTTTGGATAGTGTTAGTTGACGCTCCATATGATGGCTGACATCCAGTATGGTAGAGAGCGTCAGCCAGCGGCCATTCTGTTCGATCTTTCGTTCATGTAATTCGATAAACACTTCGTTATCGTGAGCTGTCTGAGCGATCAGATGCCCTTCAACCTCTATAAACAGTTCATCGTGTTGTTTATCTTTTATTTCCCTGGCATTGAAACCAAACAGTGAACAAGCCGACTGGTTTGCCATAATCACCTTATCCTCAGCATCAAAGATGATTAGCGAGGCATTAGTGGCCTGAAGCAGTTCATTCAATGTTTCCACCATTTTATTCGCCTGACGGGTCATCGTGCGAAATGAACGAACAATAATGATGAAATTCAGCAGCGCCAGAACAAATGTCACCAATTGAATATTTCTTAAATGCTCGCTTTGTTCACGGGATATTTTTTCAATAATCACCGTCAAGTCGTTCATCATTCCCATCAGAACATCCCCATGCGCCACCAAGTTGCCCTTTAATTCGTGCAGTGACTGAGGTGTTAAACCATTATCGTTGATATCCCTGACCAGGCTATCCAACGAAACAGTGATGGCGAGCGCATTGCTCACAATATTCTGCCCTTCAACAGAATCAATCGGGCTAATTCTGACCCGGTTTAACTCTGCATCATTCACGATGCCGCCTTGGCGAAACCCCTGGAGCGTATGAGTAAACAGATCATAGGATTCAATAAACTGAGAAGTCAGCATGCGAGCATTGGCTGAATCAACCTGAGTCGGTTCTATCTGAAAAATCAGTTTGGAAGTACGTTGCGAAAGCATCCGCTGACGACCAGCCAGGTTAATAACCAAAGCATCTTCCGACACTTCGCGGGTTATTTTGATATTGAGAGCAAGCATCGACATGTCTAGCACAAGAAAAAGTGCGATAGACAAAGCAAGGGAGATCGATGTTAAACGTGACTGTTGGGTAAAATAAACCATAACCTAGCTGGTGTTATCCTTTATTATTGTTTAATCCCGACACTTAAACGCAATCTTATCAATAAGATAAAGCCAGACAATGACACAAAACGCCCAGTGTAGGTGAATATATGAAGATTAGTTCACACCCCGTCAATTTGCCATGCACCACATGAAAATTGGTTAACTATTAATCAAAAATATGGGAAGCACACCACATTTTCCTTCTGTCATCGAACGGTCACCGCCAAGACACAAAAGCCTCATCGAACTGTTGCATCACTGACACAATCCCTCGTTAGCATTTCAGGCAGTATTTAAGGATGAGGTTTTTATGCTGTCGAACAGTCCGTTTAAGTTACCAAGAAAAACACCCTTTGGTTTTGGCGAGCAGGTTGCCGAGTGGGCAACCGGTTTAAATAAACTGGATAAGTTTTACGCGCAACGTCCGGCTAACTGCACAACTCAGGAATTCCTACGCTTTACTTTGGAAGTATTGGGCATTGACTATAGTGTGGTTCGCGGCTCACTGGATCGAGTACCGGCCGTGGGTGCAACAGTAGTTGTCGCTAACCATCCGCTCGGCTGTGTTGAAGGGGTAATTCTCGCTGAATTGTTGCTGATGGTGCGCAATGATGTACAAATTCTGGCGAATCAATACTTAAAAACCGTACCGGAGCTGGATGAACTATTCATTGGCGTTGATGTTCTGGAAGGAAAAAATGCCCGCCAGGCAAATCTGCATGCCATGCGAGCAGCACACCGTCACCTGGCCAATCATGGATTGCTGCTGATTTTTCCGGCAGGAGAAGTCTCTCACCTGGTCGATCGCAAACAGCAGAAACTCCAGGATAAAGAGTGGAGTCAGTCGGTCAGTAAACTGATCAAAAAACATCAGGCCGTATCGTTACCTATCTTTATCAATGGCTGTAACTCGACTCAATTCTATCTAGCCGGAAAGATTCATCCGCTACTACGCACATTAATGCTAGGCCGCGAGTTGCTGAATAAGAAAAATGCCACCATAGAAATCTCCATTGGCCACGAAATCAAATACAAAGAAGTCAGTGGACTGTGCGATAAGCAACTGGTTAACTATCTGCGTTTAAATACTTACCTGCTCAATCCGGCCACCAAACAGAAGCGTAATAAAGATGCCAGTGATCAGCAGCTTCCCCCGGTAGCTGAACGCTTACCTTTGCAAGATTTAAAGCATGATATCGACAACCTCGCTTTCGAAAATCATCTGCTCGGTTATAACAACCTGGATGTTTACTGCGCTAAAGCGGAAGCCATTCCGTGCATTTTGCATGAAATTGGCCGGATTCGTGAAATCAATTTCCGCGATGTCGGAGAAGGCACCGGACTGGCGCTGGATGTCGATAAATTTGATCGCAACTATCTGCATCTGTTTATTTGGGACAAACAAGCCGATCAGTTAGTCGGAGCCTATCGTCTTGGCCTGGTTGATCAGTTGATGGAAAAACACGGCACCGCCGGTCTCTATTCCAATACTCTGTTCAACTACGATTCGCGCTTTATTAACAATATGGGTAAATCCATAGAAATGGGCCGTTCGGTGATTGCAAAAGAGTACCAGAGAAGTATGACTTCGCTGCTGCTGCTGTGGAAAGGTATTGCCACCTTTGTCAGCCGTAATCCTGACTATACCCACCTGTTTGGCCCGGTCAGTATTAGCAATGATTACAGTGATGACGCTCGTCAGTTATTGGCAGAAACCATGTCGCTGCATTTCTACGATCAGCATCAAGCCAAACTGGTTAAAGCCACCAACCCACTTCCGGCGATGAAAAATCTCGACTGGAATCACAGTCTGCTCAATTCCCTGACCGATCTGCAACTGCTGTCCAAGGTGATCGCCCGTATTGATGAAGGGAAAGGTGTTCCGGTTCTGCTGCGTCAGTATCTTGGACTGAATGGTAAATTTGTCAGTTTTAACGTCGATGCAGAATTTAACGATGCCTTAGACGGCCTGATTGTAGTCGACCTGCGCAAAGTCGAGAGTAAAACTCTGGGCCGTTATATGGGCGCGGCAGAAGCGGAAGAATATCTGCTGTCACATAAGAAATAATTACGCTAATAATGTCAAAAAGCTAGCCTATCTCAAGCCCTTAACATAAGGGCTTTTTCTTTGCTAATTTTCTAACGTATGCTTACTGGTAAAGTAAATATGTGACTCAGGATAGGATTAGGATAATGAAAAAGCCGTTAGTTCGTTGGGGGGTTGCTGGTATTGGTCAGATTGCACAGCGATTTGCCGCAGACTTAGTTGATCACAGCCCCAATGCTATCCTGTATGGTGCCGCGGCTCGTTCTAAAGCTCGTGCGGACGAGTTTATCGCGAAATATAAGGGCCAGGTCAGTTACGCTTCTTATGAAGAATTAGCCAAAGATCCCAATATCGATGCGGTCTATATTGCCACCATCAACCCGATGCACCAGCCTCTGATTAAACTCTACTTAGAACATGACAAGCATGTGCTGGTAGAAAAGCCCGCCTTAACCAATCTGAATGACTGGGATGAAATGTACGCTCTGGCAGAAACAAAGGGATTACTGCTGATTGAAGCAATGAAGAGCATCACCTTCCCGGCTTATCGTGCATTACGCAGCTTTATTGAGCAAAACAAAATCGAGATTACTCATATTCAGGCTGCGTATGGCGGTGCCGTTCCATTTGATGACAATAACCGGGTATTTGATTCGACTCTGTGCGGTGGCGCTTCGCTGGACGTGGGTTTCTATCCGTTATGGTTATACGCCGATTTGTGTGATTGCTTAGGTATAAGTATCGGCGACTGCACTACTGAATTTATTCAGGATAATCCCGCTTTAAATGTGGATGAGACCACTATCTACCATTTTTCCGGCCCACTTTCTGCGGAAATCGGTGCTTCAATTAGCCGCGATATGCCGCGAGTGGCAACCTTAACCGGCCCGGAGATTACCATTACGATTGAAGATAAATGGTGGAATCCAAAAATCATCAATATCACTTATCAGGGGCAGACAACTCAGATTAACACCCAACCGGAAGGCGGTGGCTTTGAACATGAAATCCAACACGTTAGCCAACTCATTCAGGACCAGCAAAAAGCATCTGATGTTATTAAAAGCAGTTGCGGGCGTAAGGTGATGGCAATCGTTGAAAAAGGCTTAATTGATAACGGCTTTGGGCATTTAACGCAAAGAGCATGATGAAAAGTAAGCTATTAACGCAAGCGCTAGCGATCGAGTTCAGCGCTTTTGCACTACGCTGATCATGCGCTATTCTGGCCCACGCATGTTACCTCACCATCCAATCCAGGCCATTCACCATCTGCTACATGAAAAGAAGCCAGTGCCGGATAAACCAGAACCGAATGGATCGAATCGGCATCGGCGCAATGGGAATCCACGTTTCTAGTTGAGTCACGACAAACTGTTACTGCAAGTATCCTGTAAACAAAGTTACACCAAAGAAAATGAGAACTAAACCAGCCACTCTTTCTATAATGTGTATGCTCGCTTTTAGGTGTTTCTGGATTCGGGGGCGACCGATTGCAGTTGCAATGAGCAAGTCCCAAAGCAAGACTGCAAAAAACATCCATACTCCGCATGAAATCTGTTGAGTCAACGTAACTTCATTTCCTAAAATCACGGTCATTAAACTCATATAGAACAGCGCATTTTTGGGGTTGAGTAGTGCCGAGTTTAATCCAAGAAGCAATTGATTCATCTCTGACGGGGCTTTTACATGCTCTGTTTCAAATAATGAATCCGTTTTTTTGCTTCTTAATAGCTTCTGACCGATCCACAAAAGGTAAATCGCCCCTGCTACCTCAACCGCTGCAAATGCCATTTGATTCTCACGAATATTTGCCCAGCCTAATATCACCAGTGCGATATAAATAGCATTTCCTAGCGCGATGCCAAGACAGATAAACCGACTCCCGTGTAATCTATGGCGGATTGAATGAGCAATAATTAAGAAAAAGTCCTGCCCGGGACTCAACAGAGCGACAAAATGAGCCAATGCCAATGCAGGAAAAGCAGCAGGGAAAAGGATGGAGAGCGACATAAACAATTACCTATAGTCAAAATCGTCTTCAGACTATAGGTTTTCCAACTTAGGATTTATTGTCGAAAATTGACGTGACTTGCTGATATTGTCCCGGTGTTGAAGCGGTGTAATTAACAAAAGATCGATGCAGTTGGCTTTGGTCAGAAAAACCGACCTCAGCCGCGACATCAACGATATCCATACCACATTTCAATAAAAACTTTGCCTTTTCAACCCGGCTATTATTTAAAAAAGCCTTGGGAGTAATGCCAAAACGACTTTTGAAATTACGGATCAGAGACTCTTTTGGCCGCCCCAATCTATCCGCTATCACCGTAAGCGATGGTGGTTGAACGATATCTTCTAATAGGTAAGCTCTTACCTGATTGGCCAAATCATTCCCCTCTTCTGAACCGTAATATGGCAGGCAGTAATGTGTTAATAAGTCAAACAAATAGCTGTTTATTTGTTCTGCAAGCTCTGGTGATTCCTGTTCAAATAGCGCCCCAACGAATCCGGATAACGGCTTGTTATTACCATGAGCGGGAAATACATGTTGGTTACAAGAAAATTCAGTCACCCGGTAGCCATAAAATGCTGACAGCACCTGACAACACCATGCTTTATCCACATAAAGCATATGATAACTGCGCGGCTGACCATCAATAGGGTTACAAGAATGAACCTTGTCTGATTCAATCAATACCATATCCCCTTGATTGAGGATCACCTGACCCTCTGCCAGCGATAAGCAGGTCGAACCCGATTCAATAATGCCAATCGATAGTTCTGAGTGACTGTGTTCTTTATAACCCTGAAGACTATTACTTGTGGTACGGATAGTCAGGTGGGGCATCGTCCGACTACGCAAAAACCGTTGATTTATATCACGAACCATATTGGTCACCGTTGCATGCTCCGTATCAGAAATAGGGTGATGGGAATTGAAGAAGATAGATGAACATTACTGGACAACACTTAATGTCCTTTTTCATATTAGCAATATATCACAATACGAATTTGGTACGGAAAAATCGCTCAGAGATCAATCAGATTTAGCCTTAAAAGTGCAGAAATTATGAAGAGATAATATTAATTGCAACTCCAGAACCGCTCCGAACAGTCACTTTAGACATATGATGAATCAATACTGTATCCTGACTTTTCACACTAATGTTCAAATAATTTGAGCCCGATTCTAAAAGCAATTCACAAGCGCTATTTGCGTAAAATCCGCTAAACAAGGAGTCTGGACTACACTCAAAATTGGTCACATCTGATGCTAACATTGCCTCTATGTGTGATGAAGCTTTACCATTTCTTACCATGACGTTGAGGTCATCTACCGCTCCATTACACAATGTAGCATGAGTGATATCTCCACCAGAGAAAAGAGCAATAGATAAAAGCTCCGTCAATTTATTTTGATATACGCCGGACTGACTTTGATGCTTCAAAAGCATCCCATTACCTTTCAACAGAACTAGAGTGCGGTGTAATCCACTGAAGTCTGAGAACAGACCGTCCTCTACGACTGAGGCTTGACTAACTCGATAGAGCACTTCACCATTTTGCTGTTTAATGGCAATTTCAAGTGTTTCACCCAAACCGTTTTTCCATGGCATACGCTGATATTCTGTATGAGGAATAATGGTAAACGAATGGTTTTCATTAGGCACTGTAGATCACCTTCTTAATTAACTTAGAAAACTCAGAACGGCTTACGGTTTCATGTTCATGTCGACCATCAGCAATAACTTGTTTTCCAGCGATAAAAACGTCTTTCACCACATTCTCACTGCATGCGAATAACCAACGATTAAAGATGTCTTTAGCTTCACTAGCGCCTATAAATGGATGGTTGTCATCTAACACCATGAAGTCGGCCCGACTCCCTACGCACAGCCCAAGCTTCACGCCACAGGACTGGTTACCACCCACTAATGCCTGCTCAAACAAATTATCACCAATGCTGGCTTGGTTCTCACGATAGAGACGGTTGCGCTGCTGGTCACGCAGGCGCTGACCATATTCGAGTACGCGTAGTTCTTCGACAATGGATAAGCTGACGTGGCTATCAGAGCCAATTGCCCAACGACCGCCTAAACGTTCAAACGTAACACCTGGGAAAATACCATCACCCAAGTTCGCTTCTGTTGTCGGACACAACCCAACAACGGCTTTGCTTTTCGCGATAGACGCAACCTCACTATCATTTAGATGAGTCGCATGAATCAAGTTCCAACGATCATTTAAGCCGATGTGATTGTGCAGCCACTCAACTGGGCGCTGACCACACCATGCAAGACAGTCATTGACCTCTTTTTGCTGTTCAGAAATATGGATATGTACAACGCGCTCGTGTGGTAATTCCGCAAGTACATCATTAATCTGCGACTCTGTGACCGCACGTAAAGAGTGAAAACAGATGCCTAGATTGTGTAATGCTTTACCGCTTAACGCCTTGTCACATTGAGCTTGAAGTTCGAGATAAGACTGCGTGCTATTAATAAATCGTTTTTGCCCTTCGTTTGGCGCTAACGCCCCAAAACCAGAGTGCGAATAAAGCACAGGCAGTAGGGTTAAGCCCATACCTGAACGGTCAGCGGCATCAATCAATTGGTGAGACATTTCCGCGCGATCGGCATAAGCGTGCCCTGACACATCATTATGTAAATAGTGGAACTCACCAACTTGGGTATAACCTGCTTTGAGCATGTCAATATAGAGCTGCGTTGCGATCACGTTAGCTTGATCCGGAGATAACTTTTGCACAATTTTGTACATTAGGTCACGCCAGCTCCAGAAGCTATCGTTTGGATTCAGACTCACCTCGGTCATACCCGCCATGACTCGTTGAAAAGCATGTGAGTGGACATTCGCTAAGGTGGGTAGCACTGGGCCATCGAGTTTAACCGCATTGCCAGGCAGTTGAGCATCGGTGGTGATCGCGCTAAACACGCCATCCGAAACCTCTAATAAAACATTATTTTGCCATCCGTCCATCAACCACGCTTTTTCAGCAAAAAAATAGCTTGGCGTTTTAATTGCAGTCATAACGAGCACCTAAATCCATATCAGTGAAAAACGATGTATGCTTGACAGTCTAATGGAGACCATATGTATATACAACCAAAATCTCAGCGATTATCACGCACTAAAATAGACGATTTTCTATGCCATTATTTTGCTTACATTTCAAAAACAACTTGAATTGAGCGCTTGAAAACTGAGAGTGTGGGATATAAACTACCACATGTATATACATTTAGTAGTGCTAATATAACGCTGGAGTCTTCATTACATGGAACAGTTTCCCCTAACACCACCGCCATTCAACTTTAACCAAGGTGATACTCCCCTTTTAGTTAGCATGCCTCACTGTGGACTAAACCTCGTACCGGAAGTTGAGTCGGGATTGACGACGGTGGCGAAACAATTACCTGATACTGACTGGTATATTCCGGAGCTTTATTCCAAAGCCAAAGAGCTTGGTGCTAGTGTTATCTCTGCCAATTATTCCCGTTATGTTGTTGATTTGAATCGCCCAAGTGATGACAAGCCTCTATATTCAACAAAAACGACTGGCCTTTTCCCCGAAATATTATTTGACTCGACGCCAGTGTTTAAAGATGGAAAAGCACCAACGGAAGCCGACCATGAACGTTACAAACAGCTAATTTGGCACCCTTATCACGATGCTATCCAGTCAGAATTAGCACGCTTAAAGTCTATTCACGGTTACGCCATTTTGTTTGATGCACACAGTATCGCGGCACAAGTACCGATGTTATTTGACGGGACATTACCTGACTTTAACTGGGGAACAAATCAAGGAAAGTCGTGCAGCCCAAGTATCACAAATGCTGCAATGGAAGCGCTATCTAGTGATTTTAGCCAAGTGGTCAATGGCCGCTTTAAAGGCGGATTTATTACGCGTGGCTTCGGTGCACCAAGTAATGAAATCCACGCCATTCAACTCGAAATGTCTCAAGATACCTATCTAGATGTAGACGCTTTACAAGATGGACGTTACGAGCTCGATACTCGCAAGCTCCCCATTATCCAGGCACAACTTGGTGAGATTTTAGACGCTATATTAAAAGTGAAACCATAGACAATATTGTCTCTACGTTTAAGCGCAAATAAAAAATGTATATAATGTTCGCTTGCGCATTTTGTGCATGAATAGATTTTTCAATAAGGTAGGCACATGGTAGATACAACCACCGAAATGATGCGTAATTTGTCGATGCTTATCGACGATTCTCCTGCGCCAATTTATGCAAAAGTGAAGCAAGCGATTCATCATATGATTGACAGTGGTGAATGGCAAATTGATCAACGCGTTCCTTCCGAAGCCGAGATGGTTAAGGCACTTAACGTAAGCCGAATGACGGTAAACCGTGCACTGCGTGAATTGACAGATGAAGGCGTTCTTGTCAGACAGCAAGGTGTAGGAACGTTTGTTGCGAAAAAGAAAACTCACTCCGCACTTTTTGAAGTCCACAACATAGCCGATGAAGTGGCGGCTAGAGGCAAGGCTTATAGCTCACAACTGATTGAAATTATTCACGCTCAAGCCAATATGGAGGAAGCGATGAACTTGGGCGTTCGCACTAACCACAGTATTTTCCGTGCCACCATTCTACACCTTGAAGATGGCGTGCCGATTCAAATTGAAAAACGCGTTGTCAATGCTGAGCTTGCGCCTGATTACGACAAACAAGATTTCCAACAGAACAATGCGTATCACTATTTGATGAAAGTCGCGCCAATGACCGAGGGTGAACACTTGGTTGAAGCGCTACTCGCCTCACCAGAAGAGTGTCAGTTACTCAATATCAGTGAAGCTGAACCGTGTATCCAAATAAAACGCCGCACCTGGTGCGGGGAACAGCTAGTGACCACTGCGCGACTTATTTCTCCTGGCTCTCGCTTCCAACTCTTTGGTCATTTTTCACGATAGTTCACCCTTTTCGCTGATTTTAACTGCACAATTTATTGAGCCTGAGTACAAGAACCAGACAGTTTTACACAAATTGTCTGGTTTTTTTACGCCCGAAGAAATTTACTCCATTCGAGTATTTACATAACTTGTATATACATGTATATTTCTTATTAAATAAATGAATGCTAAATGGTATTAACATTTCCTGGTTTTGGAGAATACACGAATGCAAGAATTAAACATCATACCTGGCGCAATGACGCTAAGTGACCTACGCAAAGTCAGCCGCTCTCCGGTTAAATTGTCACTCGATAGCGGCGCACTTCCTGCTATCCAGGAGAGTACAAAGGTTGTTGATGACATCATTGCAGAAGACCGCACCGTTTATGGCATCAACACTGGATTCGGCCTATTGGCGAATACACGTATTGCAGCAGAAGACCTAGACGAGTTGCAACGCAGTATCGTGCTTTCACACGCAGCGGGTATTGGTGAGCTGATGAATGATGCGACGGTACGCCTGGTAATGACCCTAAAGATCAATAGTCTTTCACGCGGCTTTTCGGGCATTCGCTTATCTGTCATAGAAACCATGATTGCACTGGTCAATAAAGAAGTGTACCCATGTATTCCACAGAAAGGTTCCGTTGGTGCATCAGGTGACCTTGCCCCACTAGCGCACATGAGCGCAGTTTTAATCGGTGAAGGCAAAGCTCGTTATAAAGGCGAAATCATTTCCGGCCAAGCAGCACTTGCGATTGCGGGAGTCGAGCCAATTCGTCTCGCGCCAAAAGAAGGTCTCGCGCTACTAAACGGCACACAAGCATCAACAGCATTAGCGCTTGAAGGTCTGTTCCACGCAGAAGATTTATATGCATCCGCAACCGTTTGTGGGGCACTATCAGTAGAAGCGGCGCTAGGCAGCCGCCGCCCATTTGATGATCGCATTCACCAAGTTCGTGGTCATAAAGGTCAAATCGATGCAGCACTGGCTTACCGTCACCTTCTAGGTGATTCGAGTGAATTGGGCGAATCACACACTAACTGCGCGAAAGTGCAAGATCCTTATTCACTTCGTTGTCAGCCTCAGGTAATGGGTGCGTGTCTAGACCAGATCCGCCACTCAGCGCAAACGCTCCTTGTAGAAGCAAACTCAGTATCAGATAACCCATTGGTATTTGCTGCAGAAGGCGACATCATCTCCGGTGGTAACTTCCATGCTGAACCTGTAGCGTTCGCTGCCGATAATCTCGCACTAGCAATCGCTGAAATAGGTAGCTTGTCTGAACGTCGCATGGCGCTACTTATCGATAGCAGCTTAAGCAAACTTCCGCCATTTTTGGTTAATAACGGCGGCGTGAACTCAGGCTTTATGATTGCGCAGGTGACCTCTGCGGCACTTGCAAGTGAAAACAAAACATTTGCTCACCCGGCATCAGTTGACAGCCTACCAACGTCAGCAAACCAAGAAGACCACGTTTCTATGGCTACGTTTGCTGCTCGCCGCCTAAAAGACATGTCGGAAAACACACGCGGCATTTTAGCGGTGGAATACCTAGCATCTATCCAAGGTTTGGATTTCCGCGCGCCATTGAAATCAACAGAAACACTTGAGCAAGTTCGCGCTGAGCTACGTGCACAAGTACCTTTCTATGATAAAGACCGCTACTTCGCAACCGACATCGAAAAAGCGAATTCGCTACTGGCACAAGCCGTGCACAACAGCTTAATGCCGCAAGACTTACTGCCAAGCCTTTAATTACAACGCGGAGATGATTATGAGTAATTACATCCACTTCGATACGCTTTGGCATGGCTTTCATATGGCGACCATGGAAAATGGTCGCTACAACGTCATCCATGATGCGGCGATCGGAGTCGAAAACGGGCTAATTAATTGGTTGGGTTGTTATGATGACCTGCCAGCCCATCAAGCGGACCAAACACACCAGCTCGACGGCGGATGGGTTACACCCGGTCTTATCGATTGTCATACTCATCTCGTCTTTGGCGGCAATCGCGCTGGTGAATTTGAACAGCGCCTAAATGGCGTTAGCTATCAAGAAATCGCGGAAAACGGCGGCGGTATCGCCTCTTCAGTCAACGCGACTCGCGAAGCAAGTCACGAGCAATTACTTGAATCTGCAAGCCGCCGATTAAAATCACTTATTAGCGATGGTGTCACTACCGTTGAAGTGAAATCAGGCTATGGATTATCTACCGAGCATGAAATCAAGATGCTTAGCGTGGCAAAAAGCCTAGCCCAAGAGTTTCCTATTGATGTGGTCACCACCTGCCTTGCGGCACACGCGCTGCCACCAGAGTTCGCAGGGAGAGACGATGACTATATTGATTATCTTTGCAATGAGCTACTTCCTGAAGTCGCTCAATCAGGTCTAGCCGATGCCGTCGATGCGTTTTGTGAAGATATCGCATTTAGCCCTGAACAAGTAGAGCGTTACTTTAAAGTCGCGCAGGAGCTTGGCCTTCCAGTCAAACTTCATGCAGAGCAGCTTTCGTCTTTAGGCGGAGCAACACTGGCGGCACAGTACAACGCGCTCTCAGCTGATCACATCGAATACATCACTGAACAAGATGTTCAAGCAATGGCGAAATCCAATACGGTGGCCGTGGTATTACCTGGTGCGTTTTTTGTCCTGAAAGAAACCCAAAAGCCACCTGTTGATTTACTTCGCCAGTATCAAGTACCGATGGCTATTTCAACGGATGCAAACCCTGGCACGTCACCGGTACTTTCTTTGCGTCTAATGATGAATATGTCCTGCACGCAATTTGGACTCACACCTGAAGAAGCGTTAGCAGGCGCGACAATTAATGCCGCGAAAGCACTCGGAATCGCCCACACACATGGCAGTTTGAGCCGAGGAAAAGTTGCAGATTTTGTCTGCTGGGATGTGGAGTCACCAGGTGAGCTAAGCTATTGGCTAGGCGGTAACCTGCTAAAAGCGAGAATCAAATCTGGAGTGTTAACCTATGCGTAAACACCTACCCCATCTGAACACCCAAACAAAGGATTTATACGAGGTGCAACAATGAACACAGCTAGTTTCCAACAAATGATCTTAGAAGGTATTCCAGATACGCTTCCACCAAAAAAAGAGCGTGATGAATCTCTAAGCCATGCTCCTAAGCGCAAAGATATTCTATCGCCTGAAGAGAAAAAACTGGCGGTCAAAAACGCGCTTCGCTATTTCGATGCAAAACATCACGCAACGCTAGCTCCAGAGTTCTACCATGAGCTTGAAACGTATGGCCGTATTTATATGTACCGTTTCATGCCAAGCTATGAAATTACTGCGCGCTCAATTGACGCCTTCCCACACCAATCAAAACAAGCCGCCGGTATTATGGTGATGCTGAGCAATAACCTTGATAACGCGATTGCTCAGCATCCACAAGAGCTTATCACTTATGGTGGGAACGGTGCGGTTTTCTCGAACTGGGCACAATATCGCCTCACTATGAAATATCTCGCGGAAATGACCGATGAGCAGACGCTTGTACTTTACTCAGGTCACCCAATGGGCTTATTCCCGTCTCATAAAGATGCTCCACGTGTTGTCGTGACTAACGGTATGATGATCCCGAACTACTCAAAACCTGATGATTGGGAAAAATTCAATGCGCTTGGCGTCACACAGTACGGTCAAATGACTGCCGGTTCTTTCATGTACATTGGTCCACAAGGCATTGTACACGGCACAACCATCACAGTACTCAACGCCGTACGTATGAAGAAAGATCGCGACACTTCTAAATTGCCGATCTTTGTTACCTCGGGTCTTGGCGGCATGAGTGGCGCACAACCAAAAGCGGCTGTTATTGCAAAAACCGTCGGTATTGTGGCGGAAGTAAACCCGAAAGCGGCGTACAAACGTCACGACCAAGGTTGGGTTGATGAAGTCCACGAAGATCTTGACCAACTGATCGCACGTGCGCGCACTGCCCAAGAAAAAAATACCCCTGTATCTCTTGCTTATCTTGGTAACATTGTCGACTTATGGGAGCGATTAGTTGATGAAGATCTAACAGTTGATCTTGGCTCAGACCAAACATCCCTGCACAACCCATGGGCTGGTGGTTATTATCCCGTTGGCTACTCATTTGACGAATCAAATGAGATGATGGCAAATGAGCCAGAGAAATTTAAAGTCGCGGTACAAGACACCCTAAAACGTCATGTAGCTGCAATTAATGCGCTCACTGCCAAAGGGATGTATTTCTTCGATTACGGTAACGCATTCTTACTTGAATCTAGCCGCGCCGGCGCTGATATCGAAAACGCAGATGGTACATTTAAATATCCATCATACGTGCAAGATATCATGGGCCCGATATGTTTTGACTACGGTTTCGGCCCGTTCCGTTGGGTATGTTCATCATCTGATGCAAAGGATTTGGATACCACTGACCAAATCGCGGCGGAAGTGCTTGAAGCTATGTATCAAGAAGCGCCAGAGGAAATCAAACAGCAGATCGCCGACAATTTGCTGTGGATTAAAGAAGCGAAGCAAAACAAGATGGTAGTGGGCTCACAAGCTCGCATTCTCTACGCTGATGCAGAAGGGCGTATGCGCATTGCAAAAGCATTTAATGATGCCATCGCAGACGGCCGCCTATCGGCACCAGTGATCCTTGGCCGTGACCACCATGACGTTTCAGGTACAGATTCCCCATACCGCGAAACATCAAATATATACGATGGTTCACGCTTTACTGCAGATATGGCAATTCAAAACGTCATTGGTGACTCATTCCGAGGTGCAACTTGGGTCAGCATCCATAATGGCGGAGGTGTCGGTTGGGGCGAAGTAACCAACGGTGGTTTTGGTATGATGCTAGACGGCTCTGACGCCTCTGAGCGTAAGCTGAAATCAATGCTCCACTGGGATGTCAACAACGGCATTTCACGCCGCAGTTGGGCACGTAATGATGGTGCGATCCTCGCAATTAAACGCGCAATGGAAATCGAACCAAACCTTAAGGTAACGGTTCCAAATATCGCAGATGACACCCTACTCGATGAGTTGATTGGTTAAATCCCTACTTAAGCACAAAGCCGAACTTAATGTTCGGCTTCAGACTTATGACAAAGGTCTAGCTTTCGAGCTAGACCTTTGATCTAATAGGGGGTAGTAAATGTGCATATCTCGGCATGCTTCAAGAGCCTTCTCCTCAACAATACGAACTTGAAATGGTCACCATGAAACAACTGGTTCCTAAAAACCACCTTGTTCGTAAAATAGATAAAACCATCGACTTCGAATTCATTCGTGATGAAGATTGTAAAGATAATGGTCGTCCACTACACTTCGTGAAGACTTGAGCCTAGTGCGGTGAAAGTTGCACGTGGGTTCTTAGAGGAACGACTCTTGGTAACAGGTGTCGTCTACTCGACATAAATGTTTTAGAAATGGCAGCGTACCGATACGAACGCTGCCATTTTAGTATGACAATTTAATAAACTAAACTATAAATCAAAAAGTTTAAAATAGAGCATAATCAATGCTCTTTAAATTGACAAAGTTAGAGTGATAGCTAAACTGATAATTAGAGCAAAGGGATTTCATATGACTAGTCAATATCATTTAATTGCAACCAGCAGTAACCTGAACATCGGGGATGTAAATACTGTTCCATCCGGAGATGGGAAGATCTCATACTCCGTCGATAAAACAAACTCTTATAAAGGGGTAAGCTTGTTGTTTGATCCTGTCGGAAATCCCATTTTTGAAGTTAATGCTTTTATATTAAGTCGGAGAATCGTTGAAGGGTTAAAGGACACTCAACCCAGCTCGTTTGCCATGTTGTCTTACTTTCGTTTTCTAGATGCAAACAATATTAAGTGGGATGAAGCGAATCATCATATGAGACGTTATCCAATTTTCCTTTTCAGAAATAATCTTGAGAACCAGATTGCAAAAGGAAATTATTCACGAGAAACAGCTAAGGCATTCCTGTCGGTTGTAAGACGCTTTTATATGTTTTGATCCGCCCCAGCAGTTTTGGACACTGAGTTAAGTGAGTACAATCACTAACGAGGTGAACAATGACAACTAAGAAAACTAGAATTAAACATTCCCCTGAATTTAAAGCAGAAGCCCTGAAGTTAGCAGATAAAGTGGGAGTAGCTGCGACAGCAAGACAGCTTTCTTTACACGAATCTCAAATCTACGGGTGGCGGAAGAACTCGAAGAAAGACACCAGTACTAGTCAGCGAGAGCAAGAGCTAGCCGCAGAGGTTGCCAAGCTCAAAAGGCAGTTGGCTGAGCAAGCAGAAGAGCTAGAAATTGTAAAAAAGGCCGCCACCTACTTCGCGAAGAATCTAAAGTAGATTGCTACGAGTTTATGCTCGAACACCTGCTGTGCTTCAGTATAGTGCGTATGGCTAAGGTGTTCGGGATATCCCGAAGTGGGTTTTATTACTGGATTAAGCATCGACACAACGCCATCCAACGTGAGGCTATTCGCCAACAGCTTGATACAAAAGTTAAAGAAGCTTTCGCCAACAGCAAAGGCCGAGATGGCTCAAGGCGTATCCAAAAAGAACTGTCTGAGAGCGGTGATAGCTACAATGTTAAAACCATTGCGGCCAGTATGAAGCGTCAAGATTTAACGCCGAAAGCTGCACGCAAGTTTAAGTGCACTACTGACAGCAAGCATCAAATGCCTGTTGCTCCAAACCTGTTGGCTCAGAACTTTAGCGCATCTGCTCCGAATGAAAAATGGGCTGGAGACATCACCTATATAGCGACAAGCGAAGGCTGGCTGTACTTGGCGGTCATTATTGACCTTTACTCAAGACAAGTAATTGGATGGTCTATGGATACCAGAATGACGGCTACGCTGGTCTGTGATGCGCTATCAATGGCGTTGTTCCGTCGCGGATTCCCCGAGCAGGTTATCGTTCATAGTGATCGAGGTAGTCAGTACTGCTCAAAAGATTATCGAGATCTCATAACTGCTTATAATCTAAAACAAAGTATGAGTAGGAAAGGAAATTGCTGGGACAATGCTTGTGTTGAGAGCTTCTTCCATTCTATGAAAGTGGAAGCGATCCAATATGAGCCGATTATGACGAGAGACCAGATGCGCCAAACGATCTTCGAGTATATAGAGGTTGATTATAATCGGATGAGAAGGCACAGTGCTCTTGGGTATCTAAGCCCAGTTAACTTTGAACAACAAAATGTCGCTTAATGAAGTGTCCAGTCTGGCTGGAGCAGATCAGTTTGCGCCCTGACTTCCTTGTGAACGTAAATGGCAGGCAAGTAGCAATTGAAGCAAAATCATGGAATGGCTCTGTGCCACTCCACATTCTAAAAAAGACTATTGATTATCTTCATAAGCTTGTTTCTACGGAAGGAGTTGATGAGGCCATTTTGGTCACAAGAAAAAAAGATGGAATCCCTCTTGGCGTCATTGATGATGAAAAAATATCGGTGTTAGCCATCAATGAATTAGCCAATAAATTAAAGGGCGCAGCATAAATGTATAACAATCGTATGTTGTCGGACTGGTTCTCCGCTAAACTCCAAACCAGCCGCAAATGCGGGCGTTACAACAACCACACAATAAGAGAGCCACGATGAATAGCGATCAAGATTTAGAGCCACAAGAAGATGCCCCATCCTCAGGAGGAAATGAAAGTGGCTCTCTTAAAGGTAGTAAGAGACGCAGCTTTACAAAATTGAGGCGAGAGCTCGAAGAAGAGGAGCTGAATACCCCAGCGGTTCAGAAGCTACTCATCGATGAGATAGAAAGACTTGAAAGAGAAAATATAGACTTGGTCAATTATCAAGATAAATATTATCAAGTAGATAAAGCTAAGGCCGTTCTTGACCAAAAGCTGAAAACCAGCATTTCACAAGAAGTAATATCCGGTGTCTGCATGACGGTTGGAGCAGCATCACTAGGCTACGCTCCTACATTATGGGCTCACCAACCTTCAGGCTGGATTGCGATTATTTTTGGTAGTGTACTTATTGTAGGCGGCATCATCGCTAAGGCGGTGAAATCATGAAAATTAAAATACAGTCTATTGCAGACAAAGGTATTTACGAAAAAGAACGGTTAGTTATGAAAGTAATTGCGGACTGCGATGTAGGCGACTTTCTCCTTTTGAAGGCTGGTTATCGCGAAGGTTCTGTTACTACTGGTGTTCATAATACATTCTGGTTCCCAGATGAAGACGTTGAGGCCGGAGATTTAATTGTCGTTTACTCGAAATCTGGAAAACAGAATACGAAGCAGCTAAATAACGGTAAAACTGCTCACTTTTTCTACTGGGGTAGTGATGCCGCGTTATGGAATACCAAATCCGAAGCTCCAGTTTTAATGCACTGTCCAGAATGGGAGAGTGCTGATCCAGAAGAGTTGTAACAAGGCCAGCAAGAAGGTCGCGCTAACGCACGTCTCTTCTTGCGGCGTTATATAAAAATTTAGGTTTAGTAATGAACGCAGAAGAAAGAGACAAGTTTATCGCTGATTACATGGCGTATATTAATCATCGTTTTACTGTAAGAGTTTTTGAAAATAAATTTCCTAAAGATTATAGATGCTCTAAATGTGGTGATGGATTTCTAGAGTTTATACCTGATTCATTTCATAAGTATGATACTTTAGATTCAGCTAAATTATTCCAGTGTGAAGACTGGGAGCCTGACTGGGTAGACTATATATTTTCTGGTTCATTGCGTTGTGTAAGTTGTGGTGAAACTTATATAGTAACTGGAACTGGAAAACCAGAAGAAGATATTGATCCTGAAAAAGGCAGAGTATTTTATGATGTTTTTTATCCTAAATTTTTTCTTCCGACTATTAATATATTTCCAATTCCTAACAATACTCCAGAGGAAATATCAGAGATAATTAAAAGCTCATTTTCTCTAGCATGGGCTGATTACTCTGCTTCTGGTAATAAACTTCGAGTTGCGTTGGAGTTAATTGTTGATAAGTTAGTGCCCAATTCAGCAAAGTCACTAGGAAACAAGATTAATGACATTCCAGATGCACAATCTGATATTAGAGAGATGATTAAGGCTATTAAATGGCTAGGTAATCAAGGTAGTCATGAAGCTAAACTGGAAGAGTATGATTTAGCATTTTCATTTAAGGTTATTGAAAGGGTATTAAAAGCTCTTTATCCAGATTCTGATGATACTGAGTCATTGATGGCTCATGTTAAAATGATAAACATGTCAAAAGGCTCTTTTGCTAAAAAGTAGTTTTTATATAATAATTCGAATCAATTGACAAAAACACATCGAGTATTCATTTTAGTCTTTGCAATACTAAAGTAATCCGAAAGCTGGTAATTTACTTCTTCTGCTAAAACGAAATTGTCCAAAAGTGATTTAGGAAGGGGCGAAATGACTGAATAATCAAAATTTCATTCAAAGAGCAATGTGCAATCAGCTAAAATGCAGAAAAGTTAGAGAAAATTGGTTCAGAAAGCATCTAAAAAATTAGTGCTACTCAGCCAGAAAGATTCTACATATTCAAGCATTTTTAGAGCAAAAATCATAAAAGTTAGAGTATCGCTTCTTAGCCCTTTCGCTATAAGGATTTTCTAACTTTACTCTAACTTTTAAGTTATATTTACTTTAATACTCAGTATCAAACTTTATTCTACTCACAAGCAATAAAAATCAACAGGTTATATCATTCAACCGTAACCGCCTTCGCCAAATTCCTTGGCTGATCCACATCGGTTCCTTTAATTAATGCAACGTGGTAAGCCAGTAACTGCATTGGCACAGTGTGGAAGATCGGTGCGGTGATTTCGCTCACGTGTGGCAGCTCGACAATCTTCATTGTTTCATCGCCTTCAAAACCGGAATCTTTATCAGCGAAGACATACAGCAGGCCGCCACGGGCGCGGACTTCTTCGATGTTTGATTTCAGTTTTTCCAACAAATCATTACTTGGCGCAACCACAACGACCGGCATATCTGCATCAATCAGAGCTAATGGGCCATGTTTCAGCTCACCCGCAGCGTAAGCTTCGGCGTGAATGTACGAAATCTCTTTCAGTTTCAGTGCCGCTTCCAGCGCAATTGGGTAGTATTCACCACGACCTAAGAATAGGGTGTGATGTTTTTCCGCGAAATCTTCCGCTAATACTTCAATCTCTTTCTCGCACTCAAGTGCCAGCTTTATTTGAGCGGGTAGCTCATGCAGAGCCTGAACAATCTCTTTTTCCTCAGCAGGAGCGATACGGCCTTGCAGTTTACCGATAGAGGTAACCAGAATCAGCATCGCAGCGAGTTGAGTAGTAAACGCTTTAGTTGAAGCCACACCGATCTCGGTTCCGGCACGGGTCATAAAAGCGATATCTGATTCACGAACCAGAGAAGAGCCGGCTACGTTACAGATGGTCATCGCTGCCATGTAACCTTTTTCTTTCGCCAAACGCAGTGCCGCTAAAGTATCGGCAGTTTCACCACTTTGAGAAAGGGTGATCAGCAGGCTGTTCGGGCGAGTCACAAACTTGCGGTAACGGAACTCGGAGGCAATTTCTACGTCACAGCTTACGCCACCGATGGCTTCAAACCAGTAACGCGCCGCCATACCTGAGTTGTAAGAGGTACCACAGGCTACAATCTGTACGTGTTCAACTTTGCTTAGAATTTCCGTGGCATTCACGCCGATACTATCGACAATCACCGATTCCTGAGTAACACGACCTTCTAAGGTGTTGGTCAACGCAAATGGCTGCTCGAAAATTTCTTTCTGCATAAAGTGACGGTACTGCCCTTTATCGCCCGCATCGTGTTCTGCGTTTGATTCAACAATCTCACGTTCCACTTTATTACCCAGGTGATCAAATACCGTCACTTCACGGCGAGTAATTTCCGCCACATCACCTTCTTCCAGGTACATAAAGCGGCGAGTCACGCTTAGCAACGCCAGTTGGTCAGAAGCCAGGAAGTTTTCACCCACACCAAAACCGATAACGATAGGGCTGCCAGAGCGAGCAACAACGATACGTGACGGATCTTTACGATCGAGAACTACCGTACCGTAAGCGCCTTCCAGTTGCTTAGCGGTTTTTTGCAGCGCTTCTAATAAAGAAGAACAAGTTTTCAGCTCCCAATGCACCATATGCGCAATAACTTCAGTATCGGTCTGAGACTCAAACACATAGCCACGCTGCTGCAGTACTTCACGTAAAAACTCGTGGTTTTCGATAATACCGTTGTGTACCACGGCAATATCACCCGACATGTGTGGGTGTGCGTTGATTTCAGAAGGTTCACCGTGAGTTGCCCAACGAGTATGTGCAATCCCGGTACCGCCGATCACGTTTGCCTGAGCAACCGCATCCGCCAGCTCCTGAACTTTACCCAAACGACGTACACGGGTCAGTTCACAATCACTGTTAACTACAGCCACGCCAGCAGAATCATATCCGCGGTATTCTAAGCGACGTAAACCTTCTACTAAAATCTCAGCGACATCACGCTGTGCTACCGCACCAACGATCCCACACATAGCTATATCCTCTTAATGTTTGTTTTCTCCGCCTTACTTTGGGTATTTCACCTAGCCAGGTAGCGGAATTCAATCAAAGTTAATTATTAGGCTCGAATCACCTGAACATTATGTGATTCAATCTTTTGTACTTGTTCATCTGTCAGGCGACTGTCAGTCACCAGAACATCAATTTGTTCCCAGGCTAATTCTAGGTTGGGAATTTTTCGCCCGACTTTATCGGCTTCAGCCATGACGATCACTTCACGCGACACTTCAGCCATCACTTTACTCAGGCCGAATAATTCATTAAATGTCGTAGTACCACGCTCAAGGTCGATGCCATCACAGCCGACAAATAGCTGGTCAAAATCGTATGAACGTAATACCGACTCAGCCACTTTGCCTTGAAACGAATCTGAATGAGGATCCCAGGTTCCGCCGGTCATCAGCAGAATCGGTTCGTTCTCCAGTTCATTCAGCGCATTAGCGACATACAAAGAGTTGGTCATCACCACCAATCCCTGCTTACTGTTTAACTGTTCGATCAGCGCTCCGGTTGTGCTACCACTATCGATAACAATTCGGTTATGGTCACGAATCAACTCGGCGGCAGCCTTAGCTAACGCAACCTTTCGAACCGAAACTTTTTTATTGGTTTCTTCCGTAATCACTTCTTTCGGCAGGGCTACCGCTCCGCCATAGCGTCTCAGCAGCAGACCATTTTTATCTAATGCGGCGAGATCCTTTCTGATTGTGACCTCAGAAGTATCGAACTGGCTGGAAAGCTCCTCAACACTGACTTCTCCTTTTTGATTTACCAGAGAAACAATGGTGTGGCGCCGGACTTGAGTATTTCGTTTTGACATGGCCAATCTAAGACTAAATTACGAATCGAAAGTTATAATAGTTTATTCGAAAGTTATTATCCATTTATTTCAGTGAAAAAAATTAATATTTCATGCAAAAATCTTGTTCTAAGACAATTCTTAGGCAGTGATATTCAATTCATTCGGTGGTAGAATTGCCCCGCCAGACGAAAGAAAATTACAGAATTGAATGGTGAGTTACTGATATTTTACCTTAGTACCCAACGATATCAGGCGAAATCGCCATAAATTGAGGCAAACAGCGGTTATTTTGTAGTTATAAAATGACTGAACTGTTGAAAGACTTTCAGCTTTGAAGTGATTTTCAGTTTTTTATCCTTATAAGAGGAAGATCCTGCTCTTATGACCGATAATAGAAACACTTTAAGGCACAACCTAACTTTCAAATTGATTAAAAATTACCGGAGAATACTTTCCATGAAAAAGACCAAAATCGTATGTACGATTGGCCCTAAAACTGAATCAGTAGAGAAGCTAAGCGAACTAGTAGCAGCTGGCATGAACGTTATGCGTCTGAACTTCTCTCACGGTGACTTCGAAGAACATGGTAACCGTATCGCGAACTTCCGCACAGTAATGGCAAACACTGGTAAAACTCTAGCTATCCTTCTGGATACTAAAGGTCCAGAAATCCGTACTATCAAACTAGAAAACGGCGATGACGTTGATCTGGTTGCTGGTCAAGAGTTCACTTTCACTACTGACGCAACAGTTGTTGGTAACAAAGACCGTGTTGCAGTAACTTACGCTGGTTTCGCACAAGACCTTTCTGCAGGTAACACTATCCTGGTTGATGATGGTCTGATCGAAATGGAAGTACTTTCAACAACTGATACTGAAGTTAAATGTAAAGTACTGAACAACGGCGCACTAGGCGAAAACAAAGGTGTTAACCTTCCTGGCGTTTCAGTAAATCTTCCTGCTCTTTCTGAAAAAGATAAAGGCGACCTGAAGTTTGGTTGTGAGCAAGGCGTTGATTTCGTTGCTGCATCGTTCATCCGTAAAGGTTCTGACGTTAAAGAAATCCGTGAAGTTCTGGCTGCTAACGGCGGCGCTGACATCCAAATCATCTCTAAAATTGAAAACCAAGAAGGTGTGGATAACTTCGATGAGATCCTAGAACTTTCTGACGGTATCATGGTTGCTCGTGGTGACCTGGGTGTTGAAATCCCAGCTGAAGAAGTAATCTTCGCTCAGAAAATGATGATTGAGAAATGTAACCGTGCACGTAAAGTGGTTATCACTGCAACTCAAATGCTTGACTCAATGATCAAAAACCCACGCCCAACTCGCGCAGAAGCGGGTGACGTAGCGAACGCGGTTATGGATGGTACTGACGCAGTTATGCTTTCTGGCGAAACAGCTAAAGGTAAATACCCTGTTGAAGCAGTAACTATCATGGCGCAAATCGCAAAACGTACTGATTCTGTTCTTCAGGCTGAACTAGGTTCTCGTCTGGATAGCCCACGTCTGCGTATCACTGAAGCGGTATGTAAAGGTGCAGTAGATACAGCTGAGAAACTGGCTGCTCCACTGATCATCGTTGCAACTGAAGGCGGTAAATCTGCTCGTTCAGTACGTAAATACTTCCCTACTGCACAAATCATTGCGCTAACTACCAACAAGAAAACAGCAGCTCAGCTTGTTCTTTCTAAAGGTGTTAACCCAATCGTTGTTGATGCTATCGACAGCACTGATGATTTCTACCGCCTAGGTAAAGAAATGGCAATCAGCACTGGCTTTGGTAAGAAAGGCGATATCGTGGTAATGGTTTCTGGTGCCCTAGTAGCGTCTGGTACTACCAACACATCTTCTGTACACGTACTATAATCCACGCTGTACTGATACAAAAAATCGGAGCTTATCGCTCCGATTTTTTTATGCTCTTCTCAAAGCTTATAACCTTTAGACTTTCGTCTAACATTACCAGCCAAAGAACTCTTTATTGTGTGTATTAAGCAATAATACCAAAGGTAAAAAATAGAGAGCACTTAGCTTAATACCCAATATGGCTAAACTGCCAATGGTTAATCTCACCAAAAAATGATTCATACAACAACCTCAACGCCGACACTGTTGATAGTATACTCATTTTGTGACAATGCTCAATATTTAACCAAATTCATACTATAGTCTAATACCCTTATACAAAGCTTATGCGATGTCGTCACTATTATTGCACACGCATACCTGATTGCGCCCCTGGGTTTTTGCTTCATACAATGCGATATCCGCACACTTATAGGATCGGCGCGGATCAGCCGAAAGGTCCGTCACTCCGGCACTAATTGTGACGCCAAGATTTAAGGTTTGTTCCACCTTACGACATAAGCGCCGTAAAAAATGTTCTGCATCGTCAAGGCGAGTATGTGGCAGAATCAAACCATATTCTTCACCACCAATTCGGGCAACAAAATCGGTATTGCGCGATAGCTGAATAAGAATATCGCTTACACCCATGATCACCAGATCGCCCTGATCGTGGCCTTTCTGATCATTCACTCGTTTAAAATGGTCGATATCAAGAATCGCCAGGCAAACCGAGTGAGTTTCAGGATAACGCTCAACCAACTGGCACTGACTCATTAGTTCCGATTCAAATTTACCCCGGTTCCATAAGCCAGTTAGAGAATCGCGTTCACTCAGTTCCCGCAAACGATTCTCCAACTCTTTACGTTCAGAAATATCCATCAGGGTGATGATGTAGTAGCTTATCGCTCCGTGTTCTTCGACGGCCTGAATCCGCATCCAGACAGTAATCGGCAAGCCAAGCGAGTTGGTCAGTTCCACTTCACCTTCCCACAGGTGAGTATCAACCAGGCGTTCGGAAATATCTAAAATAAATTCAATACCATAATGGCTAAGGAGTAATTTGAGCGGATTTTTACCACGAATAACCCGCCGAGATAGTGACGTCATTTTCTCAAACGCATTATTGACCATCAGTATGCGGTGTGAATGATCGGAAATAATCATTGCCGAAGATCCATCGAGCGCCGCGCGCGCCAATTTGCTGTCTATCCCCTTTTTATGTACGTAGAAGGAAAAAAAGATCATCGGGAAAAGAAACAGTAGCGTCACAAAGCCAGCCGTGATCGCTTCGGTGGTTAAATCAGAAATAGCCGCTGCCGAGGAATTAAGCACCGCCTCTTCAGGTAATGAGATCAGCAAATAATAGTGATCGCTGGAAGTAAACATTACCCGGGAAAAGATATTCAACGTGTTATTTTCTGCGAAATATGCACTTTCCTGGTTCTGCATTAATTGCCAAGTCTGGGGAAAGGAGTTACTGAAAACCGTCTGATTCTGCTCGAGCAGATTAGTGACCGAAGACAAATTGGCGCTATCGAGAAAATAGCCTTCCCGACTCACAAACGAAGGGCGTAACTGCACATTGGGCGAATAGCTCAATCGTGTGAGCAAATGGGTTAGATCGAGGTTGATCGCCAAATAACCGGCATGCTGACCATTAAGGATAACCGGCGTTATCAGGCTAAATTGCGGTGCGAGCGGGCTGTTTTTATTTCCGGAAACCGGCAGGCTAACCTTCTGGACAAAAATATCGTTAGCATTCTGCTCTCGTGCCTGTGTGAGCTGAGCCTGAGTAAAATGCTGAAAATAAATGTGAGAAACTTTAACCCGCTGATTTACCAGAGAATAATCCACACGGATACTTTCCTGACCTTCACGATCGATAAAACGGATAGCACTAAACCATTTCTGATTGGCCAATGCAGAAGACCAGATATTCTCCAGCAAAGATTTCTGTTCGTTGCTTGGCTTACGCGTATAATCGTGCAAATTTTGGCTGCGAGCGAGCAATTGAGTAACGGAAAAAAGCTGATCCCGGGTATCAAGAAACTCACGATAGCTGTAACTTAACTGGTTAAATGCCTGATCAAGAATGAGCGACTTACTGTGCTCGCGGATACTCTGATAGCGATCAATATAGTAAGTCGTCAATATCCCCATGACGGTAACAAAGGCAACCAAAATGAGAGTAAGCAACGTTGAAAATTTGATATTCGGCATAATATCCAATGGTTACCCGCAGTTGCGGGGAATCATACGTTAAATAACTTTGATACTAAACGAACCATCAACAATTAACAAAAAATCTCTCGCTTTCTACTTCAGTTTATAGATCACATCGACATTGTCACTGATCACAATATCCGTATCCTGATAATCTTTAAACACATTTGCCTGTTCCAACGCCATCGAGCGCATAATACCAGGAGGAGAAACCTCAGCTTGGGAGCGATATTGGACTCGCCACACCTCGCCTAATTGACGATCAAATCCCTGAGCCAAATTTTTGGCATTATATTGTGCATTCGCAATCGCCGCTTTGGTGGCTTCAAGTTGGTATTTCTGCCGGTCTTTAACCTTCAGTTCAATTCGATTGACACTGGTTACTCCCGCTTCGAGTGCACTATTAAGGTAGCTGTTTAGCAGCGTGATATCTTCAACACTCACCACCACTTTACGCACAGCCCGATAACCGATCAACTCTGGCTGACTATTTTTCGGATAGTAATATTGCGGAGAAATAAACAGATTGGAGCTAGAGACCTGTTCCTGAGAAGCTCCCAGCTCGGCCAGGTTATGGATAAACTTTTGCACGATTTCATCCACTGCACTTTTTGCCTGTTCAGCATTGAGATTAGTCTGCTCGACCTGAACATTCAGTTCAGCAGAATCCGGAGCAACCGTCACTTCACCGTAGCCAGAAGTTGAGAGATGAGCAAAATCATTCTCCTGCGCTACAGCAAAACCAGACCAAATTACCATCAGTAGTAAGGCTCGTACCATCATCTTTCTCCTATATAGCAAGGCCGTTTGTAACCATATTAGAAGAACTGCAATTTTCTGTTAGCCCCTTGCGCTGAAAATTACGCAATTCTGACTTGAGAGTAAATTTCATACATCAAATTTTACTTTGGATTTTCACCAAAGCTGAAATATCAAAAGCGGCCTTGTGGGCTAATGCCAGTCAGTTAAGAACTGACTGGCATTTTTCTTTTATATGGGTATTTGGTCGGCTTTCTTCTTACAACTCGTGGATAAACCCTATCAGGAACCTTTTGTGGCAAAACAAACATTCTGAGAGTAGTAAGTAACTCCTCATAGTGATTTGGCAGCTGACTTGGGCTGTGTATCGGGGTGAACATCAAAAATGCGACAACTTGTCTCATACTTTGGCTAAAGCTCAACTGGATTGGCATGATGCTTTTGTTGTCTTTCAGCGCGTCAATCATAACGATTCGGATCAGATTGTAGGCAAGCAATAACCCCCACAACTCTTGACGTACCGAATCTGGCTTTTTACTGCGTAACACATGCTTGGATTGATGCAGACTCTGCTTCATTTCTCTAAAACCTAGTTCTATTTCCCAGCGTTGTGTATAGACCTCAGTTAGCTCATCATATGGGAATCGTATTGGGTCAACGAGTGAACTGAGTACGCGGTAGCGCTTTCCATCGACTTTATAAGTCGTTAATCTCGCGGTTAATTTTTCGGGAAGAGCCTCAAATTTCTTTCTGGCTTGAGGACTAGTAGAAAGTGTGACGATATGGTCATGCTCACTGATTTGAGACTGAACTTGGTACTGTAAATCTTTACGAGCGGGGAGCATCCAGTGGGTATTTACACCTTGATTTTGCCATTCGTGAAGAAGCCCTAGTGAATAGTATCCTCGGTCAAACAAAGTTAGAGAGTCATCAGGTACCGATGGTAAGAGCCGTTGTGCTAGAGTCATTTCGCCAACATGACGAGCATCAAAGCTACTATCTAGCAAAAGATGACTCGATACTTCCATCAGACTGCACATCCTGATTTGCGGATAACTCATTTCCCCAAACTGGTTACTATCGCTACCAAATTCAGCACGGTTCTCTTCGTTATCTTGAGTTCGAAAACTGACTCCGTCGACAGCTAACAAGTTTAAACCACACCAGTGTTCAAAGGCTTGAGTAGAAAAAGCCTTATTCGCCAGCAGTTGAAACGTTTTTTGAACAGCTGCGAAGCCTAAACGTTGTCTACCTTGTACCAAAGCACTGGGGGCAACCAGTTTATTTTTACCTGGTAATGAAATATCGAGTCGGTTAGCAATATCCCAGACTGTTTCATTGCGAAAAAGGCTCATTCCAATGACCGACCACATGACGGCTTCTAATGGGAGCCTTCTACGACGAACGGTTGCAACACCGGCATGTTCAAAAGCTTGTTCGAGAATGTCTGGATCAAGAATAGCCTTGAGCTTATCTAATGTATTGATGTCATCTAGAAACGACGGCATATCTTCAAAAGCAGGGATGAAAGACATAAACAAATCCGATATTAGAAACCTAATATCGGATTTTGAAGCCTTTTAAGGATCGGTCAAATGATCCCTGGATTTTCTTAACTGATCGGCATTAGCCTTGTGGGCCGCTTTTATCAATCGATTAATCAATCAAATTGCTATTAATCGAGTTTGTTCAGATGAACGTCCATTTGTGGGAATGGAATTTCGATGCCATTTTCATCCAGAGCTTCTTTAATACCCTGCATCAGGTCGAAATACAATCCCCAATAGTCTTCAGTTTTTACCCATGGGCGAACCACAAAATTAACTGATGAGTCTGCCAATGCAACAACACCGATCGTAATATCCTTATCTTTAAGCACGCGAGCATCGGCTTCAATCACACTACGCAAAACTTGCTTAGTCAGTTTTAAATCCGCTTTATAAGAGACACCGATAGTCAGATCGACCCGGCGTATGGAGTGACGTGAGTAGTTAGTAATCGCTCCACCAATTACCGAAGAGTTCGGTACAATCACCATTTTGTTGTCTGGTGTTTTTAATACCGTCTGGAAGATTTGAATAGCTTCTACCGAACCGGCAACTCCGGCAACTTCAACATAATCACCCGATTTGAAAGGACGAAAAGCAACAATAAGGATACCGGCTGCAAAGTTAGATAAAGAGCCTTGCAGAGCCAAACCGACCGCTAAACCGGCCGCACCGATAACCGCTACTACTGAAGCCGTTTGTACACCAATTCGACCCAAAGCCGCGATTAAAACGATAACAAAAAGTAGATAGCGAACTAAACCGTGAATAAATTCAACAACTGCCGGGTCCATCTCTTTCTTCGCCAATACTTTAGCGACAGAGTTAGCAATACCCTTAACGATCATATTACCGATCATCAGAATCAGAACAGCAGTAATAATATTCACACCATACTGGACTAGCAGCTCTGAGTTATCAATTAACCAACTGTTAATATTGTAAATACCGTCAGTTAATTGCGTATCCACGCTACCGACGAGTGATTCATTAGCCATCACGCTCTCCTGAAATAATTATTGTCTAAGTCATGCTTTATCTGATGAATATCACATAAAAGCATTAACTTAAAGAGAGTAAAGAATATTAGGGATTTTAGCCAGAGTCATTTGTTAGATTTTGATCAAATAAAAAGCCTGCTTAAAGCAGGCTTTTTTAGGATTAAAGAATAATCCGAATTACAGTACGTCGATCGCGTTAAGGTCAGCGAATGCTTTCTCAAGACGAGCAACCATTGACGCTTGACCAGCACGTAGCCATACACGTGGATCGTAGTATTTTTTGTTAGGCGCTGATTCACCAGTTGGGTTACCGATTTGACCTTGTAGGTAATCGTGGTTTGCAGCTTCAAACGTACGGATACCATCCCAAGTTGCCCACTGAGTATCAGTATCGATGTTCATTTTGATAACACCGTAAGAGATAGACTCTTTGATTTCAGCTTCAGAAGAACCTGAACCACCGTGGAATACGAAGTTCAGAGTGTTAGCTGGAAGACCGAATTTCTCTGAAACATAAGCTTGAGAATCACGTAGGATAGTTGGAGTCAGAACAACGTTACCTGCTTGGTATACACCGTGTACGTTACCGAAAGAAGCTGCGATAGTGAAACGAGGGCTAACAGCACTTAGTTTTTCGTACGCGTATGCAACATCTTCAGGAGAAGTGTAAAGCTCAGAAGAATCCATGTCAGAGTTATCAACACCGTCTTCTTCACCACCAGTACAACCAAGTTCGATCTCGATTGTCATGTTCATTTTAGCCATGCGCTCTAGGTATTTAGCACATGTTTCAACGTTCTCTTCTAAAGACTCTTCAGAAAGGTCTAGCATGTGAGAAGAGAATAGAGGCTTACCAGTTTGAGCGAAGAACTCTTCGCCGGCATCTAGTAGTCCGTCGATCCAAGGTAGAAGTTTTTTAGCAGCGTGGTCAGTGTGAAGAATAACTGGAACACCGTATGCTTCAGCAACTGCGTGAACGTATTTCGCACCAGCGACTGCGCCAAGGATTTGAGCACCTTGACCTTCTAGTTTAACGCCTTTACCAGCGAAGAAAGCAGCACCGCCGTTAGAGAATTGTACGATAACCGGAGCTTTTACTTTAGCTGCAGCTTCAAGTACGCCATTTACAGAATCAGTGTTAACACAGTTAACTGCTGGTAGTGCAAAGCCATTTTCTTTAGCTACTGCAAATACTTTCTGAACGTCATCGCCAGAGATTACGCCTGGTTTTACGAAATCGAAGATCTTAGACATGGATTGAATCCTATTTTCTGTCGTTTTAAAAATAAAACAGTTAAGTTTAAATTCTTGCAAACGTTTGCTCACAACCGCGACATTCTATCAGAATAAATCTCAGGGTGCAGCAAACAACAGAGCGGGACAAACCCGCTCTTTATAATAATTACGCTTTAGCGCGTGACTCTAGCATTTCAACTGCTGGAAGTACTTTACCTTCAACGAATTCAAGGAAAGCACCGCCGCCAGTAGAGATGTAAGATACGTCAGCTTTGATACCGAACTTGTCGATAGCAGCCAGAGTATCACCGCCACCTGCAACAGAGAAACCTTCAGAAGCAGCGATTGCTTCAGAAATACCTTTAGTACCCGCTTCGAAGTTTTTGAACTCGAATACGCCTACTGGGCCATTCCACAGGATAGTTTTTGCATTTTTCAGAATTTCAGCCAGAGCTGCAGTTGAATCTGGACCAAGGTCGAAAATCATGTCGTCATCTTGAACGTCTTCAACTTTCTTGATTTCAGCTTCTGCGTTTTCGTCAAATGCTTTTGCACAAGCAACGTCAGTTGCTACTGGAATTGCACACTCAACCATCAGTTTCTTAGCAGTGTCTACCAGGTCAGCTTCATATAGAGATTTACCTACATTGTGGCCAGCTGCTGCGATGAAAGTATTCGCGATACCACCACCAACAACAAGTTGGTCAGCGATTTTAGACAGAGACTCAAGTACAGTCAGTTTAGTAGAAACTTTAGAACCACCAACGATAGCTACCATTGGGCGAGCTGGGTTGTCCATAGCTTTACCAAGAGCTTCAAGTTCGTTAGCCAGTAGAGGACCAGCACAAGCGATAGGAGCGTAAACACCCACACCGTAAGTTGAAGCTTGAGCACGGTGAGCAGTACCGAACGCGTCCATTACGAATACGTCACATAGTGCAGCGTATTTCTTAGACAGTTCTTCTTCGTTTTTCTTTTCGCCTTTGTTAAAGCGAACGTTTTCTAGTACAACAAGTTCACCTGCGTTCAGTTCCAGACCTTCTAGGTAGTCTTTCGCTAGTTTAACCTCGCAATCTAATGCGTCGTTCAGGTAGTTAACAACAGGTTGTAGAGAGAACTCTTCCGCGTACTCACCTTCAGTAGGACGACCCAGGTGAGAAGTCACCATTACTTTAGCGCCAGCTTCCAGGCAGTATTTGATAGTTGGAAGTGATGCAAGGATACGAGCATCAGAAGTTACTTTGCCTTCTTTTACTGGCACGTTTAGATCAGCACGGATAAATACGCGTTTACCTGCTAGATCCAGGTCGGTCATCTTGATTACAGACATGGTTTGTCCTCTCAAATTGTCATAAAGATTAAGTTTTTTAACCCGGCGATCCTGCCGGGTCTGGGAATATCTAAGTGGTGGATAATATTCGCGGGCTCATGGTAATTTATTTTAATGATTAAAATAAATATTTTTTCCACCACAACAGTGTATCTCGTTTTATTTACTGTTGTGATTGCCACATTGCTAATGCGGTATCTAACATCCGGTTAGCAAAACCCCATTCATTATCACACCAAACGAGCATTTTAACTAACTGCCCGTTACTGACTCGCGTTTGAGTACCATCGACGATCGCACTGTGTGGATCGTGATTAAAGTCGATAGATACCAAAGGCGCTTCAGTATAGTCAACAATGCCACGTAATGTACACTGTGATGCCTCTATGATGGTTTGATTTACGTCATTAACTTTCACATTTGTGTTGATCGTGACACTTAAATCCATCGCGGTCACGTTTACCGTCGGCACTCTGACCGAAATCGCTTCAAACTTGTTAGAAAATTTCGGGAATATTCTCTCAATCCCTTTGTGCAACTTGGTATCAACAGGAATGATCGACTGACTGGCGGCACGGGTACGACGCAGATCGTTATGATAGGCATCAATCACCTGCTGGTCGTTCATTGAAGAGTGGATGGTAGTGATGGTTCCGGAATCTATACCGAATGCTTCATCCAATACCTTAATAATCGGCACAATACAGTTGGTAGTGCATGAACCGTTAGATACGATGTAATCCTGTGCTTTAAGAGTCTGCTCGTTGACACCATAAATAATGGTGTTGTCCAAGTCTGCACCACCTGGATGAGAAAATAATACTTTCTTAGCACCGGCTTTTATATGAGCCAAACCATCGGCACGCGAGCCATATACACCAGTACAGTCGAGTACAATATCCACCCCGAGATCATGCCATGGCAACAAATCTATCTCAGACAGGTGAAGAATACGAATCGCATCCACTTTCTCATCGTCATTATGAATAAAAATGTGCTCTTGACTATGACTGACCCGCTTAAAGAAACGGCCATGAGTTGTATCGTATTTTAGCAGATGAGCCATTGCATCCGGCTGAGCCAGCTCGTTCACAGCAACAACCTGAATCTGTTGATTTTTGCCACTTTCATACACTGCACGCAAAACATTACGCCCGATTCGTCCGAATCCATTGATGGCGACTTTAAGCATTAGAATTTAACCCTCTAGGATCATAAGTCGCAAAATAGTAACCGATAGATTAAAAAATAACAGCTATAACTTATTGATCGCCAGTGATAAAAAAGCCGAGCATATGCCCGGCTTTGGAGATAATGGTACTTAAAAAAATGACTTATTTAGCCAGAACTTCTTTTGCAGTTTTCACGACATTTTCAGTAGTGAAACCAAACATTTTGAACAGTTGATCGGCTGGAGCGGATTCACCGAAGGTTGTCATACCCACGATAGCACCACCGAAACCAACGTATTTGTACCAGTAGTCAGCAATACCGGCTTCAATCGCAACACGTGCAGTAACAGCAGCTGGTAATACCGCTTCACGGTAAGCCGCATCCTGTTTATCAAACACGTCAGTTGCAGGCATAGAAACAACACGCACGTTTTTGCCTTCAGCCGTCAGTTCAGCAGCCGCCGCAACAGCCAGTTCAACTTCAGAACCCGTTGCGATCAGGATTAGATCCGGAGTACCAGCACAATCTTTCAGGATGTAACCACCTTTAGTGATGTTAGCTAGTTGCTCTGCATCACGATCCTGTTGAGCTAGGTTTTGACGAGAGAAGATCAGAGCCGTTGGGCCATCCTGACGTTCAATCGCAAATTTCCACGCTACGGCAGACTCGACCTGGTCACATGGACGCCATGTGCTCATATTTGGCGTCAAACGAAGAGAAGCAATCTGCTCAACTGGTTGGTGAGTCGGACCATCTTCACCCAGACCGATAGAGTCGTGAGTGTACACCTGGATGTTCTGCACTTTCATCAGTGCTGCCATACGCATTGCATTACGTGCGTATTCCATAAACATCAGGAAGGTTGCACCGTAAGGAATAAAGCCACCGTGCAGCGCCATACCATTCATGATCGCAGTCATACCAAATTCACGTACACCGTAGTGAATATAGTTGCCAGAAGCGTCATCAGCAGTAATTGACTTAGAACCAGACCACATTGTCAGGTTTGAAGGTGCAAGGTCAGCAGAGCCACCCATAAATTCAGGTAGCAATTTGCCAAACGCTTCCAGTGCATTTTGTGATGCTTTACGCGATGCAATGTTCGCTGGGTTAGCTTGCAGATCAGCAATGATTGCCTGTGCCTGCTCTTCCCATACTGCTGGCAGTTCGCCATTTACCCGGCGGGTAAATTCAGCGGCCAGTTCAGGATAAGCCGCTTGATAAGCAGCAAATTTGTCATTCCAAGCAGCTTGTTTTGCTGCGCCAGCTTGTTTTGCATCCCACTCGGCATAAATATCAGCAGGGATTTCAAACGGACCGTATTCCCAACCTAGGAATTCACGTGCTGCTTTAATTTCGTCAGCACCTAGTGGCGCACCGTGGCAGTCGTGAGAACCGGCTTTGTTTGGTGAACCAAAACCGATAATGGTTTTAGTACAAATCAGAGTTGGACGAGAAGTATCGGCTTTTGCTGCTTCAATCGCGGCATTAATTGCTGCAGCGTCGTGGCCATCTACTGCAGGAATAACCTGCCAGCCGTAGGCTTCGAAACGTTTAGCGGTATCATCAGCAAACCAGCCTTCAACGTGACCATCGATAGAAATACCGTTGTCATCCCAGAACGCAATCAGTTTACCCAGACCCAGCACACCAGCCAGAGAACAAGCTTCGTGCGAGATACCTTCCATCATACAACCGTCACCCATGAATACATAAGTGAAGTGGTCAACGATATCGTGGTCTTTCTGGTTGAACTGAGCTGCCAGCGCTTTTTCTGCCAGAGCCATACCAACACCGTTAGTAATACCCTGACCTAGCGGACCAGTCGTCGTTTCAACACCTGGTGCATAACCGTATTCAGGGTGGCCCGGTGTTTTTGAATGAAGCTGACGGAAGTTCTTCAGATCATCGATAGAAAGATCATAACCAGTAAGGTGAAGAAGTGAATAAATCAGCATCGAGCCGTGGCCGTTAGAAAGTACAAAACGGTCACGATCAGCCCAACTTGGATCTTGTGGGTTATGATTTAAGTGAGAACGCCATAGCACTTCAGCGATATCAGCCATACCCATAGGGGCACCAGGGTGGCCAGAATTGGCTTGTTGCACACCATCCATACTTAGTGCACGAATAGCATTAGCGAGACGTTTTTGAGAAGACATGTCAGCTCCTAAATTCCTTTAGCGTAGTCAAAATAATCAGCGGCGGTATTGTCGCAGAGCCCTATACGCTGTGCAAACCTTTTACTTCCCAATTATGGAGATATATCCCCTTTTTCACGCTGATCAATAAGCAACCACTTATCAAGCTTACCAACCAAGCTAAGATTTGGTTATAGCTTAAAGAAAAAATAGCTTGTAATTCACCCAATGGAATTTAAAATAGACGTCTAGATGTAGATACACCTACAAAGTTAAAGAATATTACAAGCAAGTCTCAGACTTGCTTTTTTAAGTAAAGTGGAGCACTCATGATTAAGCACCTGTTTACTTCTGAATCTGTTTCAGAAGGTCATCCGGATAAAATTGCAGACCAAATCTCTGATGCGGTTCTGGATGCCATCTTAGAACAAGATCCGAAGGCGCGTGTTGCCTGTGAAACTTACGTCAAGACCGGTATGGTCATGGTAGGCGGTGAAGTTACCACTTCTGCCTGGGTTGATATTGAAGAACTGACCCGTAAAACCGTACGTGACATCGGTTATGTTCATTCGGATATGGGTTTTGATGCCGATTCATGTGCAGTACTGAGCACCATTGGTAAGCAGTCACCAGATATCAACCAGGGTGTTGATAAAGCCGATCCTAAAGAACAGGGCGCGGGCGACCAGGGCATCATGTTTGGTTACGCAACTAACGAAACTGAAGTATTTATGCCTGCACCGATTACCTACTCACACCGTCTGATGCAACGTCAGGCTGAAGTGCGTAAAAACGGTATTCTGCCTTGGCTGCGTCCGGATGCGAAATCTCAGGTTACTTTCCAGTACGATCAAGGCAAGATTGTCGGTATTGATGCAGTGGTACTTTCTACGCAGCACTGCGACACGATTTCAACACCAGATCTGCGTGAAGCGGTAATGGAAGAGATCATCAAACCAGTACTGCCAGCAGAATGGTTAAGCAAAGAGACCAAATACTTTATCAACCCAACCGGCCGTTTTGTTATTGGTGGTCCTATGGGTGACTGTGGTCTGACCGGGCGTAAGATTATCGTTGATACCTACGGCGGTGCAGCACGTCACGGCGGTGGGGCTTTCTCTGGTAAAGATCCATCAAAAGTAGACCGTTCTGCAGCCTATGCGGCACGTTACGTAGCGAAAAACATTGTTGCTGCCGGCTTGGCCGACCGTTGTGAGATCCAACTTTCTTACGCTATCGGTATCGCAGATCCAACTTCAATCATGGTTGAAACGTTTGGTACTGCCAAAGTGGCTGAAGAAATCATCATTGAAGCGGTTCGCCAGCATTTCGATCTGCGTCCATACGGTCTGCAGGAGATGCTTAATCTGCTACAGCCAATCTACAAGAAGACTGCGGCTTACGGCCACTTTGGTCGCGAAGAATTCCCATGGGAAGCGCTCGACAAAGTAGAAGCACTGAAAGATTTTGCCGGAATTAAATAATCCGCCAATCAACTAACTGAATTTCCCGGCCCTCCAATGCGAGGGCTTTTTTGTGCTCAATACCATTCAACAACTCAATTGCCGAATCTAAAGTCTTTAACGCGAATGTCTAAATCCTAAGTTCAGGACAACTTAGCAATCACCTTTTCGCAAAGTGTTTTTAACAAAATCAGCTCATCTAAATCGAGAGCAAACTTACATAACATCGCGTTAGGCACAGATAACGCTTTTTGCTTTAATGCAACACCTTCATCAGTCAGGAAAAGTTCACGGACACGTTCGTCGGATTGACCACGTTTACGCACCACCATGCCTTTGCCTTCGAGACGCTTTAACAGCGGTGTCAATGTACCTGAATCAAGATGCAACCGCTCACCAAGTATTTTTACGTTAATACCGTCTGTCTGCCACAGCACCATCATAACTAGGTATTGGGCATAGGTGAGATCAAGTGCATCAAGCAGTGGTCGATACGCACGGACAACAGCATTGGCTGCACTATACAACGGAAAACACACTTGTTTATCAAGTAATAATAATTCTTCTTTAGCAAGTAAGTCTGTGTTCTTGCCTGTTCCACAATGACTCATATTTCTCTCTCTCAAAATATATTGTGCACAATATACTTGCATTCTACCTAAAGATCGATTTAATATTGCAAGCAATTAAATTGCACACAATTAATATAAAGGTGATAAACATGGCAACTATCTATACAACCAAAGCAACAGCACTAGCAGGCCGCAACGGTAAAGTTTCAACTGATGATGGTTTACTGTCTGTAGACTTGAGCTACCCAAAAGAGATGGGCGGTAACGGTACTGCAACTAACCCAGAGCAACTTTTTGCAGCGGGCTACTCTGCCTGTTTCTCAAATGCTATTCTTCATGTTGCTCGTGAAGCAAAAGTCGCGCTTAAATCCGCACCAGTAACTGCTGAAGTCGGCATTGGTCCCAACGCAACCGGTGGTTTCGAGCTAGCTGTCAGCCTTGACGTTCAATTGGATCTTGAACAAGAGCAAGCCGTCGAACTGGTGAAAATCGCTCACCAAGTATGCCCTTACTCAAACGCGACACGCGGCAATATCGTAGTTGCGCTGATAGCAAATGGCGTAAAAATCGCTTAATTTACAGAATCGGTATTGAACAAGCTCGCCTCCTGCGAGCTTGAGAATGCCATAATTTTAATTGTACAAAAATGCAAAATTTTCATATTTTGGTAGAAAGTCATCACCGCTACCCGTGTATTTTTTATGCTTTCCGCCGAATTACAACAACAAGCTCAGCAAGCGTTACAAGCCTATATTGCTCAGGCTTCGAAACACTTTTTGCATCAGTTCAGACAACCCCAGCTAAGCTATAAGCTAAGAGGCAAGTGTGCGGGCAAAGCCTACCTTACCCGCTGGGAAATTCGTCTTAATCCGGTCCTGTTTGCCGAAAATCCACAGGCATTTCTCAATGAAGTGCTGCCACATGAAATCGCCCATCTTCTTACTTATCAGCTGTTTGGTAAGGTGAAACCACACGGGGTTGAATGGCGTTCATTGATGCGTGAAGTCTTTCATCTGCAACCGAAAACAACACACAGCTTCGATATCAGCACAGTTCAGGGAATCGGTTATGCCTACCTCTGTCAGTGTCAGACCCACTACCTGACTATCCGCCGCCATAATAAGGTATTGAAAGGTAGCGCGAATTATCGATGCACTCGCTGTCAACAAGAGTTACAATTTACCGGCAATGTACGAACATAAAGCGTTAAGCAAAACGTTCGGCTTGTAATCCGTTTTAGCGGCCCCATTTTATTACTAGCGCTCTAGGAAATGTCGATGCGAATCCCTCGAATTTATCATCCGAATAAAATTGAACAACAGCAGATTATTCAGCTCAGCGAAGATGCCGTAGGCCATATTGGGCGAGTATTAAGAATGGGCGTCGGACAAGAAATTCTGCTGTTTGACGGTAGCGATAATGAGTTTTCTGCAACGCTGACTGATGTCGGCAAAAAAACGATCAGCGCACAAATTACTGCCATTCATCACAACAGCGTGGAATCACCACTTGATTTACATCTTGGCCAGGTGGTTTCCCGCGGTGACAAAATGGAATTTACTATTCAGAAATCCGTCGAACTGGGTGTTAACAGCATAACTCCCCTGCTCTCGGAACGTTGTGGCGTTAAGCTGGATGAAAAACGGTTTGAGAAAAAACTGCAGCAATGGCAAAAAATCGTGATTGGTGCCTGTGAACAGTCTGGACGCAACCGGATTCCGCAAATCCGCCCGGTAATGTCACTTGAACAGTGGTGTGCCGAACCCACGGATGCACTAAAGCTCAACCTGCATCCGCGTGCTAAATATTCAATCAATACCTTACCGCAGCCGGTAAGTAACGTTCGTCTTTTAGTCGGACCGGAAGGTGGTCTGTCAGAAGCGGAAATCGCCATGACAGAGAAATATAACTTTGAAGAAATTTTGCTCGGCCCACGAGTACTACGCACAGAAACCGCCGCTCTGACTGCAATTACAGCCCTTCAGGTTCGCTTCGGCGATCTTGGATAAATGGAGAAAGTAACAATGATAAAACTCGGTATTGTGATGGATCCGATTGAATCCATTAACATTAAGAAAGATTCCTCTTTTGCCATGATGCTGGAAGCGCAGCGCCGCGGCTATGAAATCCATTATATGAAAATGGAAGATCTACACTTAGAACAGGGCGTTGCATTTGCCGATACCAAAACGATAAATGTCAAACAGGATCCTGATGGCTGGTTTGAAGTAACCTCAGAACAGACGATCCGTTTGTCAGATCTTGATGCGGTATTAATGCGTAAAGATCCCCCATTCGATACCGAATATATCTACGCGACCTACATTTTAGAGCGTGCAGAAGTGGAAGGCACTCTAATCGTCAACAAACCACAGAGCCTGCGCGACTGTAACGAAAAACTGTTCACCGCCTGGTTCCCGGAACTGACGCCAACCACTATCGTGACGCGCAAAGCAGAGAAGATCAAAGCATTCCGTGAACAGCATGGCGATGTAATCCTCAAACCGCTGGACGGAATGGGCGGCGCATCGATCTTCCGCGTCAAACAGGGAGATCCTAACGTTTCGGTGATTATCGAGACCCTGACCAACCACGGCGAATATTACTGCATGGCACAAACCTTTGTTCCTGATATCTCCAATGGTGATAAGCGCATTCTGGTGGTAGATGGTGAACCTATGCCTTACTGCCTTGCGCGCATTCCTGCCAAAGGGGAAACCCGTGGCAACTTAGCCGCCGGCGGTCGTGGCGAAGCACGTCCATTAAGTGAAACCGACTGGGCGATTGCCAAAGCGGTCGCTCCAACACTAAAAGAAAAAGGACTGATCTTTGTTGGCCTGGATGTTATCGGTGACAAACTGACTGAAATTAACGTCACCAGCCCGACCTGCATTCGCGAGATTGAAGCCACATTCGACATCTCTATCACAGGTAAACTGATGGATGCGATCGAGCGCCGGCTTCAGGAAAAATAAGCAAAAGGGTAACGAGCGATGAATCTCACCAATCATTTTTTAGTAGCAATGCCAGGATTAAACGATTCCTACTTTAATCATGGGGTTATCTATGTATGTGAACATAACGATGAAGGTGCGATGGGCATCATGATCAATGCTCCCATCGATATTACCATTGGCGGAATGCTAAAACAGGTGGAAATCGAACCGCTCTACCCGCTTGATCACACTCGCAACCTGGATAAGCCAGTCATGAATGGTGGTCCGGTAGCCGAAGATCGTGGCTTTGTTCTCCATCGTCCCAATTTTCACTATGACTCCAGCCTGAAAATGACCGATCAAATTTCAGTCACCACGTCAAAAGATATTTTATCCGTATTAGGCACCAGTGCCGAACCGGATGACTATATCGTGGCACTGGGTTATGCGGGCTGGAGTGCCGGACAGCTGGAACAAGAGTTAAGTGAAAATTCCTGGCTGACGATCGAAGCTGATCCGGAACTGCTTTTCTCCACTCCGGTGCATGAAAAATGGAACAGCGCGATCAAAAAACTTGGTATCGATCCGGCCCAGCTTTCTGCCCAAGCTGGCCATGCCTGATCAAGAATAAGGATCACTATGTCACGTACAATTATGGCCTTTGATTTCGGCACAAAAAGTATCGGCAGCGCCATTGGTCAAGAAATTACCGGTACTGCTTCGCCACTCAAAGCGTTTAAAGCGGTGGATGGAACCCCTAACTGGGATGAGATCGAAAAGCAGATTAAAGAATGGCAACCGGATTTAGTGGTTGTCGGCCTGCCTACCGATCTACAGGGTAAAGAACTGGAAACCATCACGCCCCGAGCGAAAAAATTCGCCAATCGCTTACATGGCCGCTTCGGTGTACAGGTAGAACTGCATGATGAAAGGCTTTCCACCACCTCAGCTCGGGAAGAGCTGTTTTCATTTGGTGGCTATAAAGCGCTGAAAAAAGGCAATATCGACTGCCAGTCAGCGGTGATTATTTTGGAAAGCTGGTTTGAAAATCAGTTGGGTGAATAATCGCCCCTTTTATAGTTAGTCTCCCCTAGGCTTATTCCGTTTCCAGAACACCGGAATCCTCTAGCTGCTGATACCACTGCTGATAACTGACCATTCCATGACAGGCACCGGTCTGAATTAATGAAGGTATCTGGGCCAGTTTATTTTCGCGGATGACATTTCTTACTGCTGGTGTGGCAATTAAAAGTTCATAACATCCAACCCGACCACCCGTTTTTTTTCTCAACAAACGCTGTGCCACCACTGCTTGCAAAGAGTTCGCCAATTGAGTACGCACTCGCTGCTGCTCATCACTGGGAAATACATCCACGATCCGCGAGACCGTCTGCGCCGCACTCTGAGTATGCAGAGTTGCCAGCACCAGATGGCCGGTTTCCGCTGCCGTCAGCGCAAGGCGGATCGTTTCGCAATCACGTAATTCGCCAACCAGAATAATGTCCGGATCTTCACGTAATGCCGATTTTAATGAGGAAACAAAAGATCCGGCTGAATCGCCGATCTCCCGCTGTGAGATCAGCGCACGATCCGACTGGTAAACAAACTCGATCGGATCTTCAATGGTCAAAATGTGTTTAGCCTGAGTCCGATTGATCTGATTGATCACTGCGCTTAAGGTGGTCGATTTCCCAGAGCCAGTCGGACCGGTTACCAGCACCATACCCTGCTCAAGTGTGGCCAAGGAAAACAGACTTTCGGGAACCGCCAACTGACTCAGCTCAGGTACCTGGCTTGCAATACGCCGCAATACCAGCGCTGGGCCATGCTGATGATGAAAATAGTTAACCCGAAAGCGTCCCCATTGCGGATCTGCATAACTGCCATCATGGTCTAACTGATTTTTCTGAAGTGCAGGGCAAACGATCTCTGCTATCCTTTCCACCTGCGAAACCGATAAAGTTCCCAATGCTTCAATCGCCTGTAGACGACCATCGACACGGATTCTTACGCTTTGCCCGGCTGAAATGTGTAGATCTGACGCATTATGCTTTACACTGAGAGACAATATCTCGCTAAGTTTAATTGGCATCCTCTTTCCTAACCAGATTAGTTGCTATGGATAATATCGAAATCAATATTCAAAATATCACGTCACAAATTGCTGTGGCGGCGGAAAAGTGCGGACGTGCTCGAGAATCGGTACAATTACTTGCGGTAAGTAAAACTAAACCGATTAAGGCAATACTGGATGCTTACCAAGCCGGGCAACGCCAGTTTGGTGAGAATTATGTCCAGGAGGGTGTGGATAAAGTTCAATATTTTGCTCAACATCATCCTGAACTCGATCTGGAATGGCATTTTATCGGCCCGATTCAGTCGAATAAAACCCGCCCGGTTGCCGAGCATTTTGCCTGGGTACACACTATCAGCCGCGATAAAATTGCTCAGCGTCTTAATGATCAACGCCCGGAGGGAATGGCCCCGCTGCAAGTGTTAATTCAGGTCAATACCAGTGGTGAGCAATCAAAGTCGGGAATCACAGATGAACAGGTTTTTGAACTGGCAGAGTTGATTTCTTCGCTACCTAACCTCACTTTAAGAGGATTGATGTCCATTCCTGAGAATGTTTCAGACTATCAGTCTCAGTATGCGGCTTTTAAACAACTTGCTGAACTGCAACAACAGCTACAGCAAAAATATCCGAGCGTAGATACGCTATCGATGGGCATGAGTGGCGATATGGATGCCGCCATCGCCGCCGGAAGCACTATCGTACGAATCGGCACGGCGATTTTTGGCGCTCGTGATTACAACCAGAAACTTTAGGATTGATCTGAATGGAACAAAGAAAAATCGCCTTCATTGGCTCTGGAAATATGGCTGAAGCAATCATTTCCGGCCTGGTGGCCAGTGGTTACCCTACACAGAATATTATTGCCGCCGATCCGGGCCAAGAGCGCCTTGAATTACTACAAACCCAGTATGGCCTGCAAATCAGCACTGACAATATCGCGGCGGCTTCTCAGGCTGACGTGGTGGTACTTTCCGTTAAGCCGCAGCTAATGGCAACCGTCTGTGAACCGATGCAAGCGGTAGACTGGTCAGGCAAACTGGTTATCTCTATTGCTGCCGGCGTTTCCTGCCAGCGCATCGAAAGCTTATTGAATACATCTCTGAGCCTGATTCGGGTGATGCCAAACACCCCAGCTCTGGTTAACCGTGGTATGAGCGGCTTGTTTGCCAATCCACAAACTGCAGAAGCGGATAAAGTATTTGCTGAAGAGTTTCTCCGCTCGGTAGGTGAAGTATGCTGGGTTGCAGAGGAATCAGGCATCAACGCTGTTACCGCTGCATCAGGAAGCGGCCCGGCTTATTTCTTCCTGTTTATGGAAGCAATGCAGAATGAAGCTATCGCCCAGGGATTTGATAAAGAAACCGCTCGTTTAGTCGTCCAACAAACGGCACTGGGTGCCGCTGAGATGGTGATTAATAATCCGGATCTGGATATTGCAACCTTACGCGAACGTGTTACCTCAAAAGGCGGCACCACCGCAGAAGCAATTCGAACTTTCCAGGAACATGATTTAGCCGCGATAGTCGCTAAAGCCATGCAAGCTGCGGTTGCTCGTGCCGAAGAGATGGAAAAGCTCTTTTAACTAAAGAAAAAAAGGTCATTTATGAGTTCTATCAGTTTTCTCATTTCCACCCTGTTTGATCTCTATATCATGGTGGTATTAATGCGCATCTGGCTACAGGCCAGCCGCGCAGATTTCTATAACCCATTTTCACAATTTATCGTTAAAGCAACTCAGCCAGTATTAAAGCCACTGCGCCGGATGATTCCTTCGGTTGGTAGCATTGACCTGGCAACGATCTTATTCGCTTACGTATTGTGTGTGTTGAAGTTTACCGTACTGATGCTGGTGGCTTCCGGTGGTGCGATGGCGTTCACCAGCTATTTCTTGTTCCTCGGTTTAATCTCATTGGTTAAAGCCGCTGGTGGTTTGCTGTTCTGGGTACTGATCATTCGCGCTATCCTGAGCTGGGTCAGCCAAGGCCGTAGCCCGATTGAGTATCTGTTCTATCAGATTACCGAACCGCTACTAGCTCCGGTTCGCCGCATTTTGCCAGAACTGGGCGGAATCGATTTAAGCGTACTAGTGGTCTTTATTGCTCTGCAGTTCGCTAACTTCCTGATGGGCGATCTGATTGGTCCAATCTGGTATCAGTTGTAATGAGTTGTGTTTGGTACGATGGTGATGATTTGGTGTTGAAGCTATATATTCAGCCCAAAGCCAGTCGCGATCAAATCGTTGGACAGCATGGTGAAGAGATAAAAATTGCCATCACTGCGCCGCCGATTGATGGCAAAGCCAATGGCTATCTGGCCAAATATCTGGCTAAGCAATTTAAAGTAGCTAAAAGCCAGATAGAGATCGAGAAAGGTGAGTTAGGGCGGCATAAACAAGTCCGGATTCACACGCCATCACAAGTTCCCGATATAATTGAAGCCCTCATCTGAGGGTTTTTCTTTATCGTCTTTCTTTCAGAGAGAAGATTTATTTGGAGGAAATATGACTATCAAAACCACCATCTGTACAATTATTGCTGCCTTGCTACTGTTTATATCTCCAACTCAAGCAGAGCAATTGCAGGGAATTAAAGATATTGAAGTGCATTACTCGGCGTTTAATTCCACCTTTATCGCACCTAAAATCGCCCGAGCCTATGATCTCCAGCGCAATGAATACGTTGCATTGCTGAATATCACCGTGTTGGATAACTCACAGTTAGGCAAACCCGCAATTGAAGCCAAAATCTCCGGCCAGGCGACCAATCTGATTGGTCAGATCCAGCCGCTGGAATTTCGTCTGATTAAAGAGGCCGATGCGGTCTATTACATCAGCGCTTTTGATATCGATGATCGGGATACGCTACGTTTCGAAATTTCGATTGATGCTGGATTAAAAGGACGCGGGATATTAAAGTTCCACCAACAGTTTTATAGCGAAGAATAACCTCCATGATGAAAAAGATAGTATTAGCCACCGGCAATCAGGGCAAAGTACGTGAAATGGCCGATTTATTAAGTGATTTCGGTTTCGATGTCGTTGCCCAGAGCGAATTCAACGTCAGTGATGTTGCTGAAACCGGCACCACCTTTGTTGAAAATGCGATTATTAAAGCTCGCCACGCAGCAAAAGAGACCGGCCTACCCGCGATTGCCGATGATTCCGGTTTAGAAGTCGATTACCTGAATGGCGCACCGGGCATCTACTCAGCTCGTTATGCAGGAGAAGGCGCGTCCGATCAGGACAATATCGATAAGCTACTTGAAGCGATGCAGGGCGTAGCGGAAGAGCAACGCAGCGCACGTTTCCATTGTGTACTGGTATTGATGCGTCATGAGAACGATCCTACCCCACTGATCTGCCACGGCAGCTGGGAAGGTCGGATTCTAACCGCGCAGAGTGGTGAAAATGGCTTTGGTTATGATCCTGTGTTCTATGTTCCAGAAGAAGGCTGCGCTTCCGCACAGCTTGAACCAGCACGTAAAAAACAGCTTTCTCATCGTGGTAAAGCGTTGCAGAAACTATTCGCTGCATTAGGCGAACAAGCGAAATGATTACTCTTCCTCCGCTGAGTCTGTATATCCATATTCCCTGGTGCGTACAGAAATGTCCTTATTGCGATTTTAATTCACACGCCCTGAAAGGTGGGATCCCGGAAGCAGCCTATATTGATGCTTTGATCGAAGATCTGGAGCAGGATATTCAACGCTATCAGATCGATCCGGCTCAGCGCCATCTGCATTCGATCTTTATCGGTGGCGGTACGCCAAGCCTGATTTCTCCGCAGGGCATTGCGCAAATTCTGCAGCAGGTAGAACAATGGCTGCCATTTGCTGATGATATTGAAATCACCATGGAAGCCAACCCCGGTACCATTGAAGCAGAACGCTTTGCTGGTTATCGCCAGGCAGGTGTAAACCGAATTTCCATCGGTGTGCAGAGTTTTGCCGAAGACAAACTCAAGGCTCTGGGCCGCATTCACGGATCAAACGAAGCAATCAACGCCGCAAAATTAGCCCATACTATCGGCCTGAACAGTTTTAACCTGGATCTGATGCATGGCTTGCCGGATCAGTCACTCGATCAGGCGCTGGCCGATTTACAGCAGGCGATCGAACTCGATCCGCCACATCTATCCTGGTATCAGTTAACCATTGAGCCCAACACCCTGTTCTATTCACAACCACCCATTCTGCCGGACGATGATGCTTTGTGGGATATTTTTGAGCGAGGTCATCAGCTACTTACTGCGGCAGGATACGTGCAATACGAGACCTCTGGCTACAGTAAACCCGGCTACCAGTGCCGACATAACCTTAACTACTGGCGTTTTGGTGATTACCTTGGAATTGGCTGTGGTGCGCATGGAAAAATAAGTTTTGCCGATGGCCGGATTATCCGTACCACCAAAGTCAAACACCCAAAAGGCTATCTGAATCTGCTCAAGCCTTACCTGGATGATGAATTTGCAGTCGAGGAAAGTGATCGCCCGTTTGAGTTTTTTATGAACCGTTTCCGCCTACTGGAACCCTGCCCGAAACAGGAATTTGTAGAACGTACCGGATTAACACTTGAATCAGTGCAACCGACAATAGATTGGGCGAAAGAAAAAGGCTATCTGACTGAAACGACAACTGACTGGCAGATCACTGAAAAAGGCAAACTGTTTTTGAATGATCTACTGCAGGCATTTATGGTGGATGAGTAAGTACGGAGATTTAATTTTGCCACTAGCCCGAGATCCAGGATAATTACTACGTAATTTCCTGGATGACAAATTCTTTATATATTCAATTGGTTATTAAAATAAAACTGTCATCCCGGCCATCGAGCCGGGATCTTTTTGAGCACAAAGCTAAGATTAATAAATTAACTGACACGCTTATATTTAATATCCCAAACCCCATGCCCCAAACGATGGCCACGCGCTTCAAATTTAGTCAGCGGACGCTCATCCGGGCGAGGAACATAATCACCATCTTCAGCGATATTCTGGTAACCCGGCGCCTGGTTCATTACTTCAATCATATGCTCCGCATAGTTTTCCCAGTCAGTTGCCATATGGAAAATACCTTGATCCACAATCAACTTCTGGCGCACCATTTCCGCAAACTCTAACTGCACAATACGGCGCTTATGGTGGCGTTTCTTATGCCATGGATCAGGAAAGAACAGTTGCAATGTTGCCAGGCTGCTGTCCGGAATCATATGCTCAAACACTTCCACCGCATCATGGCACATTACACGTAGGTTGGTTACACCCGCTTCACGGGCAGATGCCAGGCAGGCACCAACACCAGGAGAGTGAACTTCGATACCTAAAAAGTTTTTCTCTGGCGCATTCTTGGCCATTTCAACCAGAGATGCGCCCATGCCAAAACCAATTTCAAGCACAACCGGGTTATTGTTGCCAAATACCTCAATCCAGTTAAGCGGTGCTTTCTCGAAATCGATGCCCATGGTTGGCCAGCATTCGCTGATCGCGTGCTCCTGACCCTTGGTTAATCGACCTTCGCGACGAACGAAACTACGAATTTTACGTACCAGTTTGCCATCTTCGGTATATTCGTTAGAGGTTACTTCACTCATTGACCCGCCTGCTTAAAATTTACACTCAACAAAAATGGCTTGTGATTATCCAAAGAATTGCCCGCGGTGCAAGTATTATTGATATAAACCCCATAAAAGATGGGTTTTACTTCACGGTGATTATATGGTGCAATTTTGCACCACAAAGTTAACCCATATTGAGAATGCTGTGACTCCATTTGCCCAAGCCATATTAACCTGGTATGACGACTACGGTCGTAAGAGTCTTCCCTGGCAACAGGACAAAACTGCTTATAAAGTCTGGTTATCGGAAATCATGCTACAGCAGACCCAGGTCGCAACGGTGATCCCCTACTTCGCTCGTTTTATTGAGCGTTTTCCTACGGTGAGCGATTTGGCTAAAGCTTCTCAGGATGAGGTACTGCATCTGTGGACCGGGCTCGGCTACTACGCTCGGGCGCGTAACCTGCATAAAGCGGCACAACTGATTGCCAGCGAGTATCAGGGCGAGTTTCCGACCGATTTTGATCAGGTTCATCAACTACCGGGTATTGGCCGCTCAACCGCAGCCGCAATTCTCTCTTCAGTTTATGCTCAGCCACACGCTATTTTGGATGGCAATGTTAAGCGCACTCTGGCGCGCAGTTTCGCTATCGATGGCTGGCCGGGCAAAAAACAGGTTGAGAACCAACTATGGAAGGTGGCAGAACAACATACTCCCACCGCAAGAGTTGCCGATTATAATCAGGCAATGATGGATATGGGGGCGATGGTCTGCACCCGAAGTAAACCCAAATGTACCTTATGCCCAATTGAGTCGTTCTGTATTGCTAAACAACAGGGCAACCAGCTTGATTATCCGGGGAAAAAAGCCAAAATAGAGAAACCGGTAAAACAAACTGAGTTCCAGATTCTGGTCTATAAACAACAGGTCTGGCTGCAGCAAAGGCCGCCAACCGGAATCTGGGGGGGCTTATACTGTTTCCCAGAAAGTGAGTTTAGTGAACTGCAATCTCGCTTGGCAATTACCGATCAACAGGTTGAATACCAACGTCAACTGATCAGCTTCCGTCACACTTTTAGCCATTATCATCTAGATATCACCCCTAAACTGGTGGTACTCAAGCAACAACCCCAGCTCATCATGGAAGCAAACCAAGGAGTCTGGTATAACTTAACTCAACCAGAACAGGTTGGCTTAGCCGCTCCGGTAAAACAGCTGCTGGAAGCCCTGCCATTTGAATTAGCATCGGTTGAATAAACACACAGACATTGTTAAAGAGGATATCGTTATGAGCCGCACCGTATTTTGTGCTCACCTGAACCAAGAAGCCGAAGGGCTTGATTTTCAACTCTACCCTGGTGAGTTAGGTAAACGGATTTTTGATTCAATTTCCAAACAGGCCTGGGCTGAGTGGCAGAAAAAACAAACTATGCTGATCAATGAGAAAAAACTCAATATGATGGATCCGGAGCACCGTAAACTGCTTGAACAGGAGATGGTTAACTTCCTGTTTGAAGGGAAAGAAGTTCATATTGAAGGTTATACGCCACCGAGCAAGTAATCGCATCACACGCCCGATTACGCTTACCATCGGGCGTTAGTTTTAGCTAAAAATGGCCTGATATGCGTAGACTATTTTTATACCTGTTACCCCTTCTGCTTTTATCCGGTTGCAGCCGTGAATTTGTTGAACAAATTTACCAGGTTGATTATGAACCGACCAACCGCTTTGCCCGCAACCTCGCTCCCCTGCCCGGCCAGTTTGAGAAAGATACCGCAGCACTTGATCGCTTAATCAATAGTTTTACCGGTGATATTGAAAAACGCTGGGGAGCCAATGAAATCAAAATAGCCGGAAAAAGTAATTACGTTAAATACATTGATGACTATCAAAGCCGCACAGAAGTTAATTTCAGCCAGGGGATGATCACCATTGAAACCGTGGCTTCAACTGAACCGCTGCGCCATTTAAAAACCGCTATAATTACCACTCTGCTCACCCCCGACGATCCGGATCAGGTCGATCTATTTTCCTCACAAAATATTGAATTGAAAGGACAACCTTTTCTATATCAACAGGTAAAAGATCAGGATGGTCAGGCAATTCAATGGTCATGGCGCGCCAATCGTTTTGCCGATTATCTGATCCAGAATAAGCTTCAGGTTAAACAGGTCGACTTTAAGAAATCGTATTATGTCTCCATTTCAATGGTGGAAGATCAGGTGGAAATTCGCGGTTATAAATATGCTGACATTATCCGCCGTGCGTCGAAAAAATATGGCATTCCAGAAGATCTTATCTATGCGATCATCAAAACCGAAAGTAGCTTTAATCCTTATGCGGTCAGTTGGGCCAATGCTTACGGATTAATGCAGGTGGTACCGAAAACCGCCGGCAGAGATGTATTCCAGAAGATAAAAAAACGTTCTGGTCAACCATCACCAAAGTATTTATATAACCCAGAAAACAATATAGATACCGGTACCGCCTATTTCTATATTCTGAAACACAACTATCTGAAGGATCTCGCCAATCCCCTATCGTTGGAATACAGTATGATTTCTGCCTACAACGGTGGCGCTGGAGGCGTGCTTAATACCTTTGATCGTAACCGTAGCCGAGCGGTTCGTGATATTAATAACTTACAGCCCAATCAAGTTTACTGGGCCTTAACCAAAAAACATCCGAATGCTGAATCGCGCCGTTATCTGGAAAAAGTCACCAAATATAAAAAGCAATTTAATTCCGGGATGCTTTAGTGAGCAATCCGGCGAAATTAACAGCGATCGAACAGATTTTTAATTTTTTTTAGAAAAACAAGTTGACGAAACTACGCAAAACCCGTTTAATAGCGCTCCGTTGCCCGGATAGCTCAGTCGGTAGAGCAGGGGATTGAAAATCCCCGTGTCGGTGGTTCGATTCCGCCTCCGGGCACCACAATTTATTTTGTTGGTGTCAACGACACGAACAAATGCAAATATAAGTGCGCCGACTTAGCTCAGTAGGTAGAGCAACTGACTTGTAATCAGTAGGTCACCAGTTCGATTCCGGTAGTCGGCACCATTTATTTGCCTCGATAGCTCAGTCGGTAGAGCAGGGGATTGAAAATCCCCGTGTCGGTGGTTCGATTCCGCCTCGAGGCACCACTTCTTCATTGAAGTTACAATCTGTTCCCCCTTAGTTCAGTCGGTAGAACGGCGGACTGTTAATCCGTATGTCGCAAGTTCAAGTCTTGCAGGGGGAGCCACTTTTGAAAAGGCCATATCATCTGATATGGCCTTTTTACTTTCTCTCGCAAAAACGCCTCCGGTCAATTTGAGCTGAACTTAATCCCTCCCCCACACTTCCATCTCACGCTTGATCAGCATGGCAAATGTATAAAAACAGCGCGCTAAGTACAGAAAAACACCAAACGATACTTTTTTTGCATTTTACTGTTGACGTGAATGCCGAAAAACTTTTTAATACACGCCGTTGCCCGGATAGCTCAGTCGGTAGAGCAGGGGATTGAAAATCCCCGTGTCGGTGGTTCGATTCCGCCTCCGGGCACCACAATTTATTTTGTTGGTGTCAGCGACACGAACAAACGCAAATATAAGTGCGCCGACTTAGCTCAGTAGGTAGAGCAACTGACTTGTAATCAGTAGGTCACCAGTTCGATTCCGGTAGTCGGCACCATTTCTCAATAGAGAGTACAATCTGTTCCCCCTTAGTTCAGTCGGTAGAACGGCGGACTGTTAATCCGTATGTCGCAAGTTCAAGTCTTGCAGGGGGAGCCACTTTTTAAAGCATAGTCTCAATAGAGTGTGCAATCTGTTCCCCCTTAGTTCAGTCGGTAGAACGGCGGACTGTTAATCCGTATGTCGCAAGTTCAAGTCTTGCAGGGGGAGCCACATTAAAAAAGGCCACATCTCACGGTGTGGCCTTTTTGCTTTCTGAACCTTTTTATTAGAAGATGATTATTTAAAGCCTTTCGTTTGCTTAATTAAATCATACGCTTTCTGAATCTCTTGTGATTTTTCTTTCGCGACCGTCATCATTTCTGGCGGCAACCCTTTTGCCATTAGCTTATCCGGGTGGTGCTCATTCATCAGTTTACGATAGGCTCTTTTCACCGATTTGGCATCTGCATCTTTTTCTACCCCTAAAAGGCTGTAGGCATCGGCAAGGTGGCTGGCTGAATGTTGTGCTCCCCACTGACCGGATGACTGCTGGTTATAACTGCCCTGCTCGCTTCCGGAAAAACCGCCCTGATGCTGAAAACGGAATGCCGCTTCCTGCATCCGCAAACGACGTTCCAACTGCTCTGATGAAAAGCCTAAACCACGTGCGATACGGTGCAGCAATCCTCGTTCGTTGGGGTGTAAATCACCATCTGCAAACGCAGCGGAGATCTGTAATTCCAGGAAAAACTGAATCAAATCAAAACGGCCGCCAGTAGCATGACGAACCTGAGCCAAAATATCATCGAGCGGGAAATCGGCTTCTTTACCATCACGAAATGCTTCCTGAGCCATTTGTCGCTGTGACTCATTCAGCCGCATTCGATCCATCATCATAGTCGCAAGCTGAATCTCTTCACGAGTGACCTGGCCTTTCGCTTTAGCAACATGCCCCATTACGGCAAAAGCAGCTTTAAAAAACTCCTCCTGCTTTTGCAACTGGCTCTCACGGTTACCATAAGCCGCCGAGAAGGCGAAGTTGCCCTGAGCTTTGGCCTTATCAAACCGGTGACCGATATAAAAACCAACGATGGCACCCAACGGCCCTAATAAGGAACCAAATAGCGTGCCCAAAATTTTACCTGCAATTTGCATGAGTTAATCTCGAACTGTGAATTTTTCAGGAGTTAAGCAGTCAATTAGTGCTGAATAAGCAAAATTCCATTATCATTAGGAACCTTTTCGTTATTAACGACGTCTTATTATCCCGATCAGGAATTGAAAACAGGATCATAACGCTTAATGTTACCAACATCCCGCTCATTTATCTTTTTGTCTATCAGCGCAGCCCTGATTTCACTGCCGTTAGCAGCCGAAGATCAGGTTACTCCAAGTGCTAATCCGCTGGCGCAAATCGATCAATGTCGAATCAATGAGCCGGGTAGCGTGACCTCAAGTTCACAGCCTATCAATGTCGAAGCGGATAAGCTAGAGGTGGTGAGCGGTCAACGAGCCAATTATTCGGGCGATGTTACCGTTATTCAAGGTAACAAAATCATAACGGCCGAAAACGTCACCTTCAATCAGGTCGAAAATAGTATCTCCGCCGAAGGCAATGTTTCCTACTCTGACGGTGAGTTCAAAACAACCTCAAAGCGCGCAACGAATAATCTCAATAGCGACGAAATTGTTCTTGAGGATACGCAATACAAATTCTTATGTGAACCTGGCCGCGGAGAAGCTGCTTATATCGCTAAAACCGGCAAAGCAATGTATAAAATCGAAGACGGTTCGATTACTTCCTGCCCCGAGGGAGATAATGCCTGGCGTTTAACGGCATCAAGTATCAAGGTTGATCAAGAAGAAGAAGAAGCGACGTTCTTTAACCCTCGCCTGGAAGTGCTTGATGTTCCGATTTTTTATCTGCCCTATCTCACCGTTCCGATTGGAGATACTCGTAAGACTGGCTTTCTTTATCCATCGTTCTCTCTGAATTCTACCGATGGTTTTGAAGCCAACGTGCCCATTTACTGGAACCTGGCTCCCAACTACGATCTGCAGACCGATATCAAATATATGGAACGCAGAGGCGTTAAGCTAAACAGTCAGTTTCGCTATTTGACCAGTTACGGTGCTGGTGATATCCGTTATGAATATTTACCGGAAGATGCACTGAATATCGAATATGGCGAGCGTTGGGGCTTCCAGTTCGCGCATTCCGGAATATTTGCCAATAACTGGAAAGTGACTGCTGACTATTCTGAAGTTGGCGATATCAACTACTTTACCGATCTCGAATCAGATATCGGTACTCGCCAGGATGGGCAACTGGTTCAGGAAGGCAGTCTGAGTTATCGTGACGCCAGTTGGGATACGACCCTGCTGGTCCGGGATTTCCAGCTATTAATTGATGATCAAAGCGGCTCGCAACCTTATCGTTTAATGCCGCAACTTTCATTTAACTATTACGCACCACAGCTATTGCCTTACCTTAATTTTGATATGCTAAGCCATATTTCAAAATTTGAAACCGGTGAAGCCGGTAAACCATCAGCAACCCGGCTGCATGTTGAACCGGGACTGACTATTCCTATCGGCGCCACTTGGGGGAGCTGGACCAACGAGGCCCGGCTGCTGGCAACCTACTACCAACAAGATTTAACGAACGTTAGCTCGAATGATTATGAAGAAGAAGTATTCAGAACCATTCCGCAGGTACGTTCACATCTCAGAGTAGTGCTGGAGCGAGATACTACGATCTTTGATGGCTATACCCAGACACTGGAGCCTCAGGTTCAGTATCTGTATGTCCCAGAGCGGGATCAATCCGCCATTTACCCTGAATATGACACCACGCTGCTGCAAACCGACTACTACGGTCTGTTCCGCTCTCGTCGCTATAGCGGTGTCGATTATATTGCCCGGGCAAACCAGTTTAGCTATGGTGCCAGCACCCGTTTTTATGATGATAACTATAAAGAACGGCTGAATATTTCATTTGGCCAGATTCTCTATCTGGATAATAAAACCTCCAACACCGACCAGCAAAGTAACTATTCAGCCTGGGCGGTTGAATCTGATTTTAACTATGACGACCATTTATTCTTTCATGGCGGATTGCAGTACGACGTTAATACCGAAGATATGCAGGTCGCTAATGCAACCTTTGAGTATCAGTTTAACCAGGGGTTAGTTCAGACCAACTATCGTTATGTTTCCAAGCAGTATATTGAAGATACGGTAGGTGAAACTCTGTCTGACCTGGATCTATTGACCGAAAAAGGGATCTCTCAGGCAGGTCTGGTTGCACAATATTCAATCAATCAGAGTTGGGATGCCAGCTCACAGTACTATTATGATGTCACCACAGACAGAACGCTGGAGTGGCAGGCTGGGGTGAGTTACAAATCCGATTGTTGGTATATCGGTTTTACCTATAGCCGCGAATTGACTGGCTGGTCACCTGATTTTTCTCAGTATCCGGATGCCGATCCCGAGTATGAGAATAACTTCGGCATTAATATCGGTATTATCGGATTCGGCACCAACAGCACCATTGGCAGTTCGTTGAATTCAGATTCTGGCGCACTGGAATACGGTCGTCCATTCCTGCTAAACAATTGATTATTAAAACAATAGGATTCTCAATGAAGTTCTTGAAATACACATTTATCGCGCTGCTGGCGTGCTATCAGGTGAGCGTATCAGCGACACCCGTTGCCCTAGATAGAATCGCTGTGATTGTCAATAATCAGTCGATTCTACAAAGCGACATTGATAATTCAATGCAACTGATCAAAGCCAATGCAAAAGCGGATAGTCAGAACCTGCCTGCTGATAGCATTTTGCAACAGCAGATCATCGATAAGCTGATTATGGACTCTTTACAACAAGAGCAGGCAGAGCGGATTGGAGTGAAAATTGATGATACTCGCTTAGAGCAGGCAATAGAAACCATTGCCAAAGATAACAACCAAAGCGTGCAACAGTTGATTGATTCGGTCACTCAATCCGGCGTTTCTTATCAGGCTTATCGCGAAAGCGTGCGTAAAGAAGTGGCAGCAGCAGAAGCCCGCAATGCGCTGGTACGCCGCCGGATCAATATTTTACCGGCTGAAGTCGACTCGTTAGTTAATCTGCTATCCAAACAGACCTCAGCGACCGTTCAGTATAAAATCAGCCATATTCAGTTACGTACAGAGGATGGTCAGGATCTGCAACAGACCGAAGCGTTTGCCAGAGAGATCATTCAACAGCTTAACAGCGGTGCAGCATTTAACACCCTGGCGCTAACCTACTCAAAAGGACCTAAAGCGCTGAAAGGGGGCGATTGGGGCTGGTTACGTAAAGAAGAAATGCCAACCATTTTTGCCGATCAAATTAAGCTACAGAACAAAGGCACGATCATTGGCCCGTTCCGTAGCGGTGTTGGTGTGCACATTCTGAAGATTGACGATATCAAAGGTTTGGAGACGGTAGCAGTGACCGAGGTCAACAGCCGCCATATTCTGATTAAACCTTCGATTATTTTAAGTGATGAAGCCGCTCAGGCGGAACTAAAGCATATTCGTGAACAGATCCAGTCTGGCCAGGTAACCTTTGGCGATATGGCGGCCCAATACAGCCAGGATCCAGGATCTGCTGCAAAACAGGGCAACCTGGGGTACCAGTCTCCGGATATTTTTGTGCCTGAATTCAAGCATCAGATCGAAACCTTACCCATCGGAAAAATCAGCGAACCATTTAAAACCGTTCACGGCTGGCATATGGTCGAAGTATTAGGTCGTCGCCAGGTGGATAAAACCGATTCAGCGTTAAAGAACCGTGCTTATCAGATTCTGTTCAACCGTAAATTCAGTGAAGAATCTGAAGCCTGGTTGCAGGAGCTAAAAGCGAGTGCTTTCATCGAACAGCTAAAGGATCAAGCAAGTGACAATTAAACGCATCATCGTCACGGCCGGAGAACCGGCCGGAATTGGCCCGGATCTGGTATTGGCTCTATCGCAGGAAGACTGGACTCATCAGATCATTATCTGCGCCGATAAAACCATGCTGGCTGAACGGGCCCGTATGCTGAATATTGACGTTGATCTGCTCGATTATCATGCCGATCTTCCGATCACCGCTCAGAAAGCTGGTTCGCTTTTCGTCGATCATATCCCGCTCGATGCACCCAGTGAAGCGGGTAAGCTCGACCCGGACAACGGCTTGTATGTATTAAAAACGTTAGAGCGCGCCGCGCTTGGCTGCATGAGTGGAGAATTTGATGCCATAGTGACAGGCCCGGTGCATAAAGGGGTTATTAACCGAGCAGGGGTTCCGTTTAGCGGCCATACTGAGTTCTTTGCCGAAAAATCTAATACCCCATTGGTGGTAATGATGTTGGCGACAGAAGGTCTGCGTGTTGCTCTGGCTACCACTCATTTACCATTAGCCAATGTATCGCAAGCGATTACGGGCGATCTGTTACAAGAAATTATCCGTATACTGCACACCGATTTGGTGGAAAAGTTTGCCATTGACCAGCCTAATATTTATGTCTGTGGCCTCAATCCTCATGCTGGTGAAGATGGCGTTCTTGGTCGTGAAGAAATTGAAACCATTACCCCGACCCTTAAGCAGTTAAGAGAGCAAAAAGGTTATAATCTTACTGGGCCTCTTCCTGCCGATACCATTTTTAATCCAAAATATCTTGAGCAGGCGGATGCGGTACTTGGTATGTATCACGATCAGGTGCTTCCTGTACTAAAATATAAAGGGTTTGGCCGCTCGGTAAATATAACCTTAGGCCTACCATTTATCCGCACATCCGTTGATCACGGAACCGCACTGGATTTAGCCGGCAGCGGTAAAGCGGATACCGGCAGTTTTAAAACTGCATTACAATACGCGATTGAATTAGTCGACAATAAAGCAAAATAATTGGAATTAAGATGAGAAATGATGTCCACCAGGGGCACAAGGCACGTAAACGCTTTGGTCAGAACTTTCTAAATGATCCTTATGTGATTGACGGGATCGTATCTGCGATCAATCCGCGTCCAGGGCAAAACCTGGTCGAGATCGGCCCTGGCCTTGGCGCACTGACCGAGCCGGTTGCTAAAGAAGTGGATAAGTTAACCGTGGTGGAACTGGACCGTGACCTGGCAGAGCGCCTGCGCAACCACCCGGATCTTAAGGATAAGCTAACCATCCATGAAGGCGATGCTATGAAGTTTGACTTTATGCAACTGGTCAAACCGAACAATAAACTGAGAATTTTCGGTAACCTGCCGTATAACATATCGACCCCGTTGATGTTCCACCTGTTTGAATTCCATAAAGATGTGCAGGATATGCACTTTATGCTGCAAAAAGAAGTGGTTAACCGTCTGGCGGCTGGCCCTGGTAGCAAAGCTTATGGCCGCTTAACGGTCATGGCCCAGTACTATTGCAAGGTCATTCCGGTACTGGAAGTTCCGCCAACTGCATTCGTGCCGCCACCAAAGGTGGATTCTGCAGTGGTACGACTGGTTCCTTATGAAACCCTGCCCCACCCGACCACCAACATGAAATGGCTGGAACGGGTATGCCGAGAAGGTTTTAACCAACGGCGTAAAACCGTTCGTAACTGCTATAAAGGTCTGCTCAACGATGAACAACTCGAAGCGTTAGGCATTATACCTTCGCTAAGACCTGAGAATCTGACTTTGCAACAGTTCGTTGCCATGGCAAACTGGCTAGACGCTAATCACAAATAATCACCAGCGGAGGTACGCCTCCGCTTTGATTCTAAGGGAAAGATATGCCGGTTTCGATTCCATGTATCAAGGTTCAGGTTAACACCAAATATATTGAAGAACAGTCGCAACCGGAGCATCAGCGTTATGTCTTCGCCTATGTGATCACCATAAAAAACCTCAGCAACCAATCAGTGCAGTTACTCAGTCGTCGCTGGTTGATCACCGATGCCAATGGCAAGCAGATCTCCGTTGAAGGTGAAGGCGTTGTCGGCGAACAGCCGTTAATTCCGGCTAACGATGAATATACCTACACCAGTGGTACCGCTGTTGAAACCCCGGTTGGAGTCATGCAAGGGCATTACATCATGCTTGCTCAGGATGGTGAAGAGTTCAGTGTGGCGATTGATCCCTTTCGCCTTTCTGTGCCTAATATTCTCAATTAACGGAGATCTTTCTTGGCAAATTATATCGTTGGCGATATTCAGGGCTGTTTTGATGAACTAAAGCTACTGCTCGAACAGGTCAATTTTGATCGTGAAAAGGATACCTTATGGCTAGCAGGTGATTTAGTCGCACGTGGCCCTAAATCGATGGAAACCTTAGACTTTGTTATATCACTTGGCCATGCAGCAAAAACTGTACTCGGCAATCATGATCTGCATTTGTTAGCCGTCAGTCTTGGCATGTTTACGCCGAAGAAGAAAGACAAAACCGCACCAATTATTGAATCGGATAAACTACCTCAATATGTTGAATGGTTACGCCAACAGCCGTTATTCCTCGAACATGATCAATTCGTATTGACCCATGCAGGCATATCTCCTCAATGGGATCTGGCAACCGCTCGTTCTGCTGCCAATGAAATCGAAAGCTTACTGCGCAGCGATAACTGGCAGGCTCTAATCAAAAGCATGTATTCTAACTTCCCAACCCTGTGGGATGAAAACCTGACAGGTATAGAGCGGCATCGCTATATTATCAATGCCTTTACCCGCATGCGTTTCTGCTTCGCCGATCGCTCATTAGATATGGAGTGCAAACTGCCGCCTGCCGATGTAAAAGGCGATGTGTTATTCCCCTGGTTTGAAACACCAAACCGAATTGAACTGGAAAAAACCGTGATTTTTGGCCACTGGGCGGCGCTGGAAGGCTATCAGAGTAATACTGTAATAGGTTTGGACACAGGATGTGTGTGGGGGGGAACATTAACCATGCTGAACTGGGAAGAGCAGCGCTATTTCAGCCAGCCTGCCCTCCCATCTGAATAATTACTTTTGCAGAATCACAAAATCCATCGCATAGGCATTCTTATCATCAGCCGGATAATGCTCGCGAGAAACTTCCTGCCACTCGGCTGACCATGGCGGGAATTGAGTATCGCCATCAATCTCTGCATCGATATAAGTCAGATAGAGTTTCGATGCCAGCGGCAAGCTGCTGTGATAAATACTGCCACCGCCAATGATCATCACTTCCTCATGATCCGCTAACAAAGCTAACGCCTCATCAATTGAGGCAACAATATCCGCCCCATCAATCGTCAGCTCCTGATTGCGGCTAATCACCACATTTCGTCGTCCGGGCAGAGGGCGACCAATCGATTCATAAGTCTTACGCCCCATCACTATCGGTTTGCCCATAGTGCAGCGTTTAAACCAGTTAAAATCGGCAGGCAGATGCCACGGCATCTGATTATCTTTACCAATAACACGTTGCTTTGCCATTGCGGCAATCATACTGACAATCATTATTCTCTACTTTTCATATAACTATTTGATTAAACTATTGGCTTTCGACGATAGAAGAGTAAGCCAGGAACGGCAAGTCCAACCGCCAGACCAGCAATGATAAACATCGCTTTAAGGAAGTTTTCCATCAATACGGAAAATAGCTCCGGCGTGAAACCTAAATGGTTTATCTCGACCATCGCTATCATTGCTTTATAGGTAAATACTCCCGGCACCATAGGAATAAGAGCAGCGACCGTAAAAACTTTAGGATGAGCCAGTACTTTATGTGACCACTGAACCCCGATCATTCCGACAATAGTGGCGGCAAAGAAAGTCGCCCACTCGATTGGAATCCCATACTGCATCAGTAGATAACGGGAGCCGTGGCCAATAGCACCACCCAGTGCGCAATATTTTAAAGCATGCGCCGGTACGTTAAATACCAAAGCAAAACCAACAGCAGGAATGGAGGCGAAAAACATATCATTAATCAAGCCAAGTAACAGATCAAAAAAGCTCATACTTACCATCCCCACACGCCGGTCACAAACATAGCGGCAATAATGCCTAAACAGGTCGCTAATGTCAGCAACGTCGCCATCATAAAGCGCGCAATCCCCGTATTGAGATAGCCTTTGAGCATATCCGCCACTGAGTTAATCAAAGGAAAACCCGGCACCAGCATTAATACCGAACATGCCATTACCAATGTTGGCTTGTTCCCCCACTGATAAATAACCGCCTGAGCGGATATCAGCGAAGTAACAAAAGCTGTGACCGCAAAGTTAAGTAATGGGTTAAAGTGGCGATGAGCGATTTCCAGACGCACCGCCATACCCACTGCAGAGGCAAGGAAGGTTGCTGCAAAAATCACCCAGTCACCGCCAGCCAGATGTGCAAATGAGCCACAAGAAAGGCCAATCATCACAATCACCAAAGAACGCGGATAACGCACAGGACTGATCTGGTTGAGCTTTTTCTGCGCCATAGTGAAATCGATAATGCCTTTTTCCAACATAATACAGATACGCTGAATCTGGGTGACGACCTTCATGTTGATGCCACGATCCTGGCATCGACGAGCAGTGGTAATACAGTGTTCCTGATGAACAGTAGTCACCACCAATGAATTCGCCGTCAGTGCTACCTCAACTTCGTCCATATTACAAGCCAGCCCCATGCGCTGCATAATCCCAGCAACCAAAGTACTTTCGGCACCATGTGCCAGTAGCATTTGCCCGGCCTGAGCAATCAAGCGTGAAACTAACCTTTGTTTGGATGCCATATTTCCTTTCCTAGTGACAAAACTAATAATGACAAGATGGATAGTGTGGACTAATCCACTCCAGGAAAAAATGATTTAGACGAAAAAAGCCGCAACTAACAGTTACGGCTTATTCACTATAATAAAAAATCACTCACGAACATAGATAACATGACCATCATCGTCATCATCATCGTCCCAGTCGTCATCCCATTCATCCCAACCATCTTCGGTAATGACGTCCTGACCACTCATAGCTTGTTTATGGTAGTCATCCCACATAAATTCAACTTTCTCTTCGGCGGCTTCGGCATCCTGCTGTCTTGGCAAGGATTCCATAAAGTCAGCCAGCTTGGTACACAACTCTTTGGTACCCTGCTTATTTACAGCGGAAATCTTGAAGTATTCACCTTGCCAGTCTAAAGCATCAAGAACTGACTGAATGATCGCGTCAGCTTCTTCTTCCGGCATCAGATCCACTTTGTTGAATACCAACCAGCGTGGTTTCTGTGCCACTTTCTCGCTGTATTGTTCCAGTTCATCAATGATCACCTGAGCGTTATTCGCAGGATCACTTTGATCCACAGGAAGAATATCGATCATATGCAGCAAAACTCGGCAACGTTCCAGGTGTTTCAAGAAACGGATCCCTAGGCCGACACCATCGGAAGCCCCTTCGATCAATCCAGGAATATCGGCCACCACAAAGCTCTTACCCGGAACCACACTAACCACGCCAAGACTTGGGATCAATGTAGTAAACGGATAATCCGCTACTTTCGGTTTGGCTGCCGAAACTGCGCGAATAAAGGTCGATTTTCCGGCATTTGGTAAACCCAGCATACCCACATCAGCCAGCAGCAGTAACTCCAGGCGCAGTTCACGAACTTCACCTTTGGTTCCCATTGTTTTCTGCCGTGGCGCTCGGTTAACCGACGATTTAAAGCGCGTGTTGCCTAAGCCATGCCAGCCACCTTTAGCAACCATAACTTTTTTGCCATGTTCAGAAACTTCACCCACAATCTCATTGGTGTGAATATCTACCGCTCGAGTACCAACCGGTACCTTAAGGGTAATATCTTTACCACGTTTACCAGTACAGTTTCCGCCACGACCATTCTCACCACGTTCAGCGGCATAAAAACGCTGGAAACGGTAATCGACTAAGGTATTCAGGTTCTCATCAGCCTGAATATACACATCACCGCCATCACCGCCATCGCCGCCATCCGGGCCACCTTTGGTAACAAATTTTTCACGCCAGAAACTGACGATACCGTTGCCGCCGTCACCAGCCTCAACTTTGATTACCGATTCATCAACGAATTTCATCTTTTACTCCGCAATAAGTGCGTTGCCAAATGCATCACTCTCATTCTAGCAATGAATGTCATGATTAGCCTTAGGTAACGCACCTAAGTCCGTATCTCTTTCTTTATACCCAAATTCACCGACTGAAGGAGGTCAGCTAAGGGGTATAGACAAATAAAAAACCCCACCGAAACGGCAGGGCTTTTGAATTCAGATTGAAACTAAAAATTATTCAGCTTCGATACTAACGAATTTACGGTTCTTAGGACCTTTAACTTCGAATTTCACTTTACCGTCAGATAATGCGAAAAGAGTATGGTCTTTACCGATACCTACGTTAGTGCCAGCGTGGAACTTAGTACCACGTTGACGAACGATGATGTTACCTGCTAATACAGATTCACCACCGAAACGCTTAACACCAAGGCGTTTACTTTCTGAATCGCGGCCGTTACGAGTAGAACCACCAGCTTTTTTGTGTGCCATTGTTGGACTCTCCTAATAATTAAGCGTTGATGCCAGTGATTTTCACTTCAGTGAACCACTGACGGTGACCCTGTTGCTTGCGAGAATGCTTACGACGACGGAACTTAACGATTTTTACTTTATCGCCACGACCGTGTTGTACAACTTCTGCTGTAACTTTGCCACCCTCTACTAGAGGTGCACCAACTTTAATGTCTTCGCCGTTAGCAACCAGTAGAACAGAATCGAATTCTACAGTTGCGCCAGTTTCTACGTCTAATTTCTCTAAACGAAGGGTTTGACCTTCGCTTACACGGTGTTGTTTACCACCAGATTGGAAAACAGCGTACATATTTTACTCCGCTCTTTCCGCACAGCCATCAGCCGGTTTTGGGCATATAGGGTGTGCGCTAAACTAATCATCAATAGGGCGCAGATTCTACGCGAATGAGTGCCTTATGACAAGCCATATTTTGAAAAAAATGGCGAAATGCTCATCGCCATATAAAAGTGCCGAGATGATGCCTTTAAGTCGTGTATTTATCAATGTTTTTTAGTGTATTATTGTGAAATTACTTAGGATTAAATTTCCTTATAAGATCTAACATCAGCCGGATTTACAATGGATTTTAAAGCTATCCAAGCGCTTACAGCCGATGACATGGCAAAAGTGAACGAAACAATTCTTGCTCAACTCAATTCTGACGTCTCTCTGATTAACCAGCTCGGGTTTTATATCGTTAGCGGAGGTGGCAAACGAATCAGGCCACTGCTGGCGGTTTTATCAGCCCGTTGTTTGGGTTATCAGGGTGGTCAACATACCACAGCGGCCGCTTTCATCGAATTTATCCATACCGCAACCTTGCTACACGATGACGTGGTCGATGAATCGGATATGCGCCGCGGTAAAGCCACCGCCAATGCCGCTTTTGGAAATGCTGCCAGTGTATTGGTCGGAGATTTTATCTACACTCGATCATTTCAGATGATGACTCAGCTGGGATCGTTAAGGATCCTTGAGTTAATGAGCAAAGCGGTCAACGTGATCGCGGAAGGTGAAGTTTTGCAGTTGATGAACTGTAATGATCCTGATACCACCGAAGCCAGCTACATGCAAGTGATCTACTCTAAAACGGCACGTCTGTTTGAAGCTGCCACGCAGATAGGGGCTATTTTAAACGAAGCCCCAGCAGAAATAGAACAAGCTCTTCAGGACTATGGTCGCTATCTCGGTACTGCATTTCAACTGATTGATGACGTAATGGATTACACTTCCGATGGCGAAGATATGGGTAAAAACGTCGGCGATGATCTGGCGGAAGGCAAACCTACCCTACCACTTCTCTATGCCATGCAGCACGGAAATCAGGCTCAGGCGGCAATGATCCGTGAAGCGATCGAAAAGGCCAACGGTATGGATAAACTTGACGATATTCTTCAGGCAATGCAACAGACAGGGTCGCTTGAATACACTCGTAATCGTGCATTGCAGGAAGCAGATAAAGCGATTGCCGCTTTAGAGCCGATTGCCGACAGCGATTACAAACAAGCATTGATTGCTCTTGCCCATCTGGCGGTGGATCGCACCAGCTAACTAAACCCAAATGAAAAAAAGCTGGCGTTGACAGCCAGCTTTTCTGTTTTGATCAAGGTAACAATCAACTTACAAAGTCGACACCTTTCTGAATATCGCCTTTTAAAGTATCCAGCATGTCATGCAGTGCCTGGTGTTCAAATTCGCTCAACTCGCCAAAATGCAACACTTCTTCAATGCCCTCTTTGCCCAGTTTTATTGGCTGAGAGAAAAATGGCGCTAAACCACCATCACTCTCGATATAAGCACATTCAACGATGTTTGGTTCACCCTGGAGTGCTTTCACCAATGACAGACCAAAACGGCACGCAGCCTGGCCCATAGACAGAGTCGCACTACCGCCACCCGCTTTCGCTTCAACCACTTCGGTACCGGCATTCTGAATACGGTGAGTCAGCGCCTCAACCTCATCATCACTAAATTCAACACCTTCAACCTGAGAAAGCAGCGGCAGAATCGTCACACCAGAGTGGCCGCCGATAACTGGCACAGTCACCTGCTGCGGATTCTTACCTTTCAGCTCAGCGACAAATGTCTCAGAACGAATCACATCCAATGTAGTTACACCGAACAGTTTATTACGGTTATACACTCCCGCCTTTTTCAGCACTTCCGCAGCAATTGGCACCGTGGTATTCACCGGGTTGGTAATAATACCCACACAAGCCTTCGGACATACCGCAGCAATTTTCTCTGCAATGCCGCGAATAATCCCAGCATTAACGTTAAACAGATCGGCGCGTGACATACCGGGCTTACGTGCAACCCCAGCAGAAATCAGCACGACATCAGCGCCTTGCAGCGCAGGCGTCGGATCTTCACCACAATGGCCTTCAATCGAAACCGGAGTAGGGATATGGCTTAAATCACATGCCACCCCCGGAGTCACCGGTGCAATATCATACAACGCAAGATCCGATCCAGCCGGAAGTTGATTCTTGAGTAGTAATGCGAGCGCTTGGCCTATGCCGCCTGCCGCACCAATTACCGCTACTTTCATAGGTAGTTCTCCTTGAGATTTTTATCTCTTATAGTCTGTGTAGGATTGTAGAGTACTTAATTTATGCAATTAGATTGACGGTATAGGAATTACAATCTGATCACAATCAATTAACCCCAGCTTTGAGATCTGTCTCAAAGCGATTTTGGTTGCTTTTTAAGCTAACCCACACTTTCTGACAATAATCATATATAACATAGACTTATGTATAATTGACAGCCATTAAATATAGGTATTTCTTCTACTAAAGAAGAGATTTAATCAGAATCAAATGGTGTCATGTGAATAACTATGCGAAAATATGCATTAATATAAGCAAAATAAGCATAAGACGTCCCCAGCGATGAAAAATAATATGGATAAACAAGATAATTTAGTCCGCGCATTTAAAGCCCTACTCAAAGAAGAACGTTTCGGTTCACAGAGTGATATTGTTGAAGCGCTACGTGTCGAAGGATTTGAAAATATCAATCAATCCAAAGTATCGAGAATGCTTACCAAGTTCGGCGCGGTACGTACACGCAATGCCAAGATGGAAATGGTTTACTGCCTGCCGGCTGAACTTGGCGTTCCAACTGTGTCCAGCTCGCTACGTGAATTGGTACTGGATGTCGATTTTAACAATGCATTAGTGGTGATTCATACCGGCCCGGCCGCAGCACAATTAATTGCCCGACTTCTTGATTCGCTAGGCAAATCCGAAGGTATTCTTGGTGTCGTTGCCGGGGATGATACGATCTTCATTACCCCAACCCGGGGAACATCGACTGAAGAGCTGCACAACGCTATTTGTGAACTGTTTGAGTACGCAGGCTAACCAAGAGGCTAATTTATGGCGTTCGAGAAGATATTAAGGGCAACCTCGCTAGTTGTAGGCGTCAGCCTGAGTTCCTTCACCTGGGGAACGGAGCAGTTTATCACTATCGGAACCGGCTCGGAGACCGGCGTTTACTACCCCAGTGGTGAAGCCATTTGTAAGCTGGTTAATCAGTCTTGGGAAGAAACCAACCTGTTATGTTCGGTTGAAGCCACCGGTGGATCTATTGCTAATATTGAAGCGATCCGCAACCAGCAACTTGAATTTGGTATTATGCAATCTGACTGGCAATACCACGGCTATCAGGGCACAGGGCCTTTCACCCAGCCTGGAGGGTTAGAATCGTTACGTGCGGTATTTTCACTGTATACCGAGCCCTTTAATATTATTGCCCGTTCAGACTCGGGCATCGAAACGATTGCCGATTTGGCCGGAAAAAGAGTGAACCTGGGTAATCCTGGTTCGGGAGACCGCGCAACCATGCAAGTGGTGATGAACGAATTTCACTGGAATAATGCCAGCTTTAAACTGGCCGCTGAATTAAAAGGTTCCGAACGTTCACAGGCTTTATGTGACAATAAAATCGATGCATATATTTACCTGGTTGGCCATCCTAACGGTGCCATTAGTGAAGCAACCACATCTTGCAATGCGAGACTGATTCCAGCAACCGGCCCGGAAATTGACCGTATTGTCGCTGCTAACCCCTACTACACCTATACCTCTATCCCTGCTGGGATGTACAACGATGGAACAGTGGAAGTTAAAAGCTTTGGTGTGGCCGCCACACTGGTAACTAGCAGTGATGTCTCAGATGAAGCAGTATACAACTTGGTGAAAGCCGTATTCGAAAACTTCGACACCTTTACAACGCTTCATCCGGCTTTAGCCCATTTAGACAAGCAGCAGATGATTTCTGCCGGCCTTTCAATCCCACTCCATCCCGGAGCAGAAAAATATTATCGGCAAGTTGGGCTAATAAAAGAGTAAGTGTTGTGTTACAAAGGAAAATGTGTAACACAAAGATCTTCGCTCAAACCAATATCACAGTGATAGCTCTGCCCGTCCAGATCTACCAATAGCGCATATAGATCTTTTGGATCTTTATTTGACGGATCAAAATAGCGCGGTGCTTCGATCTGAAAAATCGCTCTGATTTTATCCTGGCGCATATCGACCGGTAATGTATAGGTCAGGCCGTTAAATTTAATGGCGGCTGAAACCAGACCTGGCGTAAACAATTCAAAATAAACATCAACAATAAACTCACATCCACCGCCGTGATGCCAGACCTGCTCGGTGGCAATATGCGTCATACGCAGGTGTTGCATCAGTTCAAGATAGGGCTCTCTCCAGATGCCGATTTTCGGATCATAATGGTGAGCCGAACCCAGAGCACAGATCTGCTTACGATCTTCTTCAAGCAACAGTTCCTCGTCCGGCTCTAAAAACAGGAGCTCAAATCGGTTGCGCCCAAGCTGAAGTAACGGGCGAATGTCTTTGCGATAGATATTCTGCGTCTGATCACAATCAAAAATAGCGACACCATTGAGGCGCACTTCCGCATAATAATCGATGCCTTCCAATACCAGATCAATGCCTTTAAATGCCAGCAGGTGCTCATCCACTTCAATATCGTGCATCAGGTGCCATTCCTGAGCAGCAATCTGTTCTTCGCTGATATTTTCAGGCAAGACCTCACTGAGCGGAGCCGGAAAAGTAATGTCAGCCTGGGGAATCGTAAGGTCGGTCAGCGGTGAAATCTGCCATTCACCGTTTAATGAAAATCGCATAAGTTTTTTGTTTTAGATCAATTTTCTTCATTATACTCAGCCTGACGCAGATTGAAAATTTTCATTAAAAAAGCCAGAGGGCTACTCTGGCTTAGTTGAATCTGGCTTGATTGAAATTATATGACTCAGTTGCGTTACGCTTACTCTTCGTCATCTTCATCATCGTCAGGATAAATCGCATCTTCACCTTCGTAGTAGGTGCCCCAGCCATCGTAGATGATGTCGAATTTCTCGGCCAGATTAATCAGTTTAGCCACCTGCTCATCAATCACTGCCGCATCAAGTGCTGATTCCTGAATCGCATCAAAGCAAAGTAGCTTATTGCCATCTTCATCCTCAGTTTCTTCCGCTTCAAACACTTCAAAGCCCATTTTGAATGCTTCAACAGCGGCTTTCTCTAACTGTTCGAAGTTTTCCGCAAACAGATGATGTTCAATTTCATACAGCGAATCCGGCTCACTGCCATCTTCCAGCAACGCTTCGATGATGGCGCGCGTTTCTTCTTTTTGGAATTCAATCAGATCTTCTACTGATACGTATTCATCTTGTTGAGACATAATTTGTGCTCCAGATTGACCAAAATTATCGGGTAAATTTTTTCGCGCCACTATCGCACGAAAAACAGTAAAAGACTACTCTGTTCCACCAACGGTCAGCGCATCCAGTTTCAAAGTAGGCTGGCCGACACCGACAGGTACGCTTTGGCCAGCTTTGCCACACACACCGACACCACGATCAAGCGCAAGATCATTACCCACCATAGAGACCTGCTGCATCGCTTCAATGCCCGAGCCAATTAAGGTTGCACCTTTAATTGGCGTGGTAATTTTACCGTCTTCAATCAAATAAGCTTCAGAAGCAGAAAAAACAAATTTGCCTGAAGTGATATCAACCTGACCACCACCAAAATTAGGGGCATAAATTCCCTTCTTCACGCTGGCGATAATCTCTTCCGGAGTATGCTCACCCGGCAGCATATAAGTATTGGTCATACGCGGCATAGGCAAATGGGCATAAGATTCGCGGCGACCATTGCCGGTTGGTGCAACGCCCATTAAACGAGCATTGAGCTTATCCTGCATATAACCTTTTAACACCCCGTTCTCTATCAGAGTATTGTATTGGCCATTCACCCCTTCATCATCGACATTGAGTGAACCACGCAGATCTTTCAGTGTACCGTCATCAACGATAGTGCAGAGTTTGGAAGTGACCTGCTGTCCGACTTTACCGGAAAAAACTGACGATTCTTTGCGATTAAAATCGCCTTCTAAACCATGACCAACCGCTTCATGTAGCAAAACCCCCGGCCAACCGGAACCTAACACCACCGGCATGGTACCAGCAGGTGCGGAAACGGCTTCCAGATTAACCAGTGCCTGACGAATCGCTTCATCGGCAAACTGGTAGGCAATTTTCTGTCCGTGGTGATCATTTAAGAAATAGTCGTAGCCAAAACGACCACCACCACCAGCACTACCGCGCTCACGGCGTTCACCTTTCTGTGCCAATACACTAATGGAGAGACGAACCAACGGGCGGATATCTCCGGCATAGGTTCCGTCGGTTGCCGCGACAAGAACCTGCTCATATACCCCGCTTAAGCTCACCGAGACTTCTTCAATCAACGGCTCTTTGGTGCGGATATAGGCATCCAGCTCTTTTAGTAATGCGGTTTTTTGCACTTTTTGCCAGCTTTCCAGCGGGTTATCTTCGGCGTAGTAGGCTTGATTATCGCGACGGGTAAAGGCCTGAACCTGACCATTTTGCCCTTGCTGAGCAATACCACGGGCCGCTTTTGCGCTCTGCAATAATGATTCAGCCGTAATCTGATCAGAATAAGCAAAGCCGGTTTTCTCACCAGTGACAGCACGGATGCCGACGCCGCGGTCAATATTAAATGAGCCGTCTTTGATGATGCTGTCTTCCAGCACCAGTGATTCATGCCAGCTCGACTGAAAATAGATATCAGCGTAATCAATTTGGCGTGTGTTAATCGTAGCTAAGGTATCAGCGATGTTCTGTTCGGTCAGCCCGGTAGGAGCTAACAGTGCTTGTTCAATTCGGCTTATCGTCATAGTTGACTCTTCTTCTCAATAATCTCGCTGGTGAACCGGAGATGTTTGTCTACCGGCATGGATGCCCGAATATTCGTCAATGACGTAAGATCAATATCCACTAAAAGGTTCTCAGCCTGCTGGTCGGCCTGAGCCATAATTTCACCCCATGGCGAAATAACCATGGAATGTCCCCAGGTTTCCCTTCCCCCCTGATGAACTCCGGCCTGATTAACCGCGACAATCCAACACTGAGTTTCGATTGCACGAGCCTGGAGTAATACCTGCCAGTGGGCTTTTCCCGTCACGGCAGTAAAAGCGGCGGGAACCAAAATAATCTGCGCGCCAAGTTGGCGTAATTTGGCGTATAAATGGGGAAAACGTATATCATAACAGATCGACAGTCCGATAGCGCCAAACGGAGTAGGAACAACCTTAATTTCATTACCCGGAGTGAAGGTTTCAGACTCACGGTAATGCTGATGACCATCGGCCACATCAACATCAAACATATGCAGTTTATCATAGTGCGCGACTTGTTCGCCCTGAGCGCTAAAAACCACCGTCGTCGTCGTCACTTGATCTGCTGAAATCCGAACCGGCATACTGCCGATAATCAGCCACACCTGATATTGCTTGGCCAACCGGGCCAAACACTGACAAATATCACTGTTTTCCAAAGGCTGAGCCGCCTGGTGGTAATCCCGTTTGGTGCCGAAAACTGTACTGTTTTCGGGAGTTACGACCCATTCAGCCCCCTGCTCGACCAGTTGCTTGACCTGCTGCGCGATATAAGCCAGATTCTCAGTGACATCTGCGCCGGAAGTCATCTGAATTAACCCCACTTTACTCATTGCTTAGCTCCTTGACGTTCAACTTCCTTAAGCATAGTTTCCGGCAGGGTAAACTCTCCGCGGGTACGTGAAATTTCTTTCACTGTCGGTGCATCTATCGGCCCTTTCACCGAATAGTTTACCTCGGTAAACACTTCCACCACCGGGGAAATAACCGTAGTAACCGCCAGCACATACAAAGCGGTCACTGGCGTAACGGCAAAGGCGCTCAATACCGGAATACCTGAAGTAATATCGGGAACAAACTCAACTTCAGAATCGATCAGCCGTTGGTTTAAGTCAACCAATCCTTTAATCTTCATATCACCCGCCATCGCATCCATCGATATATTGTTGGTGACAAAAATTCCGTCGGTAATTTCGCCGCTTCCCGCTATCGAATCAAAAGCCATACCAGAATCAAAAACATCACTGAAATCAAGCTGCATTTTACGAATGATCGAATCTAAACTGAATAACCCAAGCAGTTTGGCAGCACCACTGACATCAGAAACCACCCCTTTACCCAGCTTAGTATTTAATGAGCCATTTAGCGTATTGAGCTGAGCTGACCATGGTGCACCATCCCATTCAAGATTACTGGACAGTGAAAATGGCGCTTTCTGAATACCGGATGTCACGCCAAAGCGCTCCATCAAATCACTGTTGTTGTCACCCTTCATATTCATTGCTATCGAAGTGTGTGAACGCTCACCTTTCAGCAACCAGTTTCCACTGGCGTGTACTTCGTTGCTACCACTGGTAACATCAATGGTTTTCCATACCAGGCGATCGCCCTGACGCTGGAAATCCATATTTAACCGTCCGACTTTATAGCCTTGCAGCCAAAAATCGTCGATCAGCAAGGTTAAGTTGGGAATTAACTGATGGAAATCACGGTCAAACTGAGTGATCAATTGCTGGTTATCCTGTACGTCCGGAGCGGCAGTGTCGGATTTCATCGCTTCAGCCAGTTGCGGCACATATAGATGCAACTGCTTTAAGGAAACGGACAGATCATACGGTTCAATGTAAGACGCTTCACCCTGTGTTTCTTGGCTATTGATATCAATCCACCAGCCGACATTCTGTTTACGTGCGGTCAGGCTGACGTCATGCCACTCTAACGTCCCAGCTGTAAGCGTTGGCACATCAAGTTCGACAGACTCCGGTTCGGGAATCACCGGAAAATTTGATTTACCTGCCGTGCTGGCTTTCGCCTGTTCAGAGAAAATCAGCGGCACCCATTCGTCCAGATTAAATTTATTACTGCGAATCACCGCCTGGTGGCCGGAAATCGGGCTTGGTTTAAAGCTGCCGTTTCCAACTACTAAATTGGTCGCCGTTAACACAGGAACGGGGTTGGTAATATCAATTTCTGCCTGATATTTCGCATTTGGCAGTTGCACTCGGGCACTAATACTTTGCTGATTACCGGATGCCTGCAGCGACAACTCACCCAAATCACCGATCTGTTTATTGAGCGGGTAAGGATAACGGCTGACAACTCGGGTTAGATCGCCTTTTAAATCAATACTATAGTTAAAGCCCACATCATTAAGCTGAACATCGACACCCATCGACCATGGGCCATCTCCTTTAAGTGGATCGGTCCAGTAATTGCCGATGTGCGGACCTAGCTTGCTTACGTTCCAGGTCCCCTTGCTTGAGACGTGCAATTGATAGCCTTTAGCATTACTTTGGCCACTAAAGCCTAAGCTGGTTTTCTGGCCGAGAATGGCGCCGGATAACGATTTTGCTTCAATCCGATCATTATCAAACGTTAAATCGCCACTCAATTGGGTCACTGTCATCGGCGGGGCCTGAATCTCAACCCGGTTTTTATTGAAGTGCGCTTTGCCCCAAGCTCGGACCTTATCGGCTTTAAAATCAAACGGAATATGCAAATTAAACCGCGAGCTGACTTCTCCATTAACCTGAACGGTATTTAATGCCGCACCAACCGAATCCACCAACGGCGTTGAAGTCATATAATCACGTATCGCCAGGCCATCACCGGAGGCCTGTGCCTCAATATCCAGATGACCCGATGGGACCAAGCGGGGAATCTCTCCTTTGATATGCTGCGCCGAAACCGCCATCAACCTGGCTGAGTGAGATGCAAAATTTAACGACTCATTCTGGAATAGTAAATCGAGTTGCAGTTCATCAATCGTTGGCCAATGTGTGTCAAAACCAAACTTCCCATCTTTCAGAGCAACATTAGCCTGAAACATGCCAGAGTGATTGGTATAAGGAAATTCTTTCAGATCACCATACCAAAGAATCTGTGCACTTTTCGCATGTCCGCCCTGCAGCGCGGTTGATAAGTAATCGGTTAACTGTTGCTTTAATGCGCGAACAGGAAGATAGCGCCACGTTTCACCGGCATCACTCAAATTGACTTCCGAATAAATCGCCAGCTTCGGACTCTGCTGCAAAGGAAAATCAAGACGGAACTCGCCAACCGCGGATAAATGCGGTGTTTGTACCGAGACATGATCAGACCACAGTGACCAACCCGTTTGATCCTTTTGCCACACCAGCATCGCCCGGCCCTGTTCAATGAGCAAAGGTGCCTGAAACACATCGCCATAAGGCAGTTGATCATCCACTAAGCTGGCCTGAATTTCCACTCGCTCCCCATTACCGGAAAGATGGGCATTGAGCTGATGAACTTCAGGTAACAACTTCCATTGCGAGGTTGTTAACTGCTCAATATCCGCCGAAAAATGTAAAGGTGTCGTACTATCGGCAGCAACTCTTAAGTCTTTGATCTGTCCATCAGGATTAAGCCCGGTGATCCAGGTTTTTAGCCCCTGTGCGTTGGGAATCGCCTCACTAAACGGAGCCAGTGCCCTGATATCACTTTGTGCCAAAGCAGCGTTCCAGCCGTCCGGAGACCAACTAGCGGTAAGATCCAATCCCGGCCAGACCTGATCATCGGTAGTAAGTTCAAAGGAATGGGTATTGACCAGCCAGGTGCGCTGGCCGTTGTCTAATTTGACTGCAGATTCAATCAGCCCTTTATTCAGAGTCACCTGATGCTGATTACCCCACAAAATGGTCGAAGGGCGGAATGAGATGTAACTGGAACTCGGAGCACTATGCTCAAGATCAACCCAGGCATCGAAGCTCACCTGACCGTCTGTGATACCCATATCTTTCTTCAGATAATTGCCTAACCACGGGCCAAGCTCAATTTGATTGGCTTGCAGATAAAACTGACCGGACAGATCCAGTAATGAACCATGATCCACAAAATCAGCACCAACGTGCAGAGAATTAACCCCGGTACCGAGAATGCTCACCCGCCCTTCAGCCCGGTGTTGAGAATCAAGGTTATGCCATTTGAGTTTTTCAACCTGCAGAGTATGTAACTCACCGGTCATTGATTGGTAGAGAATGGAGGAATCGACAATTGAAAAATAATCGAGCTGACGTAAGAACAATCGATCTAACGTAGCTATCAGCGAGTTATCCGCTGGTGATGCACCGTTTGTGGTTGACGTTTCATCGGCTTGTTCAGCTCCTTTGCTCTTATCGGCAAGCTTAATCGTACTGGCATCCAGATTGAGCTGGTGAATAGTCAAATCAGCCAGGACTAACTGACCTTGTAGAGCCGAGCGCAGCAAGTCAAATTCGATCTCGACACTCTGAGCATCGAGATTCAGCTGCTCACCATCCAGGTTATAAGCTTTTAGTCCTTTCAGTGACAAAGATGGGTGAGTATTGCGCCAATAACCCTGCACACTTTCAATCGAAATATTCAGTTGGGTCTGCTGATTGACCCAAGCCGTAATTTCGTCTTGATAGCGATCCATACGTGGCAAAGCAACCCGCAAACCGGTTACAGAGATGGCCAGCAATAAAAGTAGAGCAGTAATCAGCCAGAGCTTTACTCTTAACAGTCGCATTAGCATGTTATTGACGCCATCCCAACTTACATCATCACAACGTCAAACTGTTCCTGAACGTATAACGGTTCGGCCTGAATACGGACCTGCTTGCCGATAAAGACTTCTAATTCTGCCAGCGCATGCGATTCATCCCCTTGCAGACTTTCAGCCACCGCAGGTGATGCATACACGACAAAGTTGTCCGCATCATAAGCACGGTTAACCCGGGTAATTTCACGCAGGATTTCAAAACAGACCGTTTCAACGGTTTTCACCGTACCTCGTCCTTCACAGGCCGGGCAGGTTGAGCAGAGAACATGTTCGATACTTTCACGGGTTCGTTTGCGAGTCATCTCAACCAACCCCAACTGAGTAAACCCATTGATATTGGTTTTGACCCGATCTTTGCTCAGTGCAATTTCCAATGAGACCAACACGCGCTTACGGTGCTCATCAGAAGCCATATCGATAAAGTCGATAATGATAATCCCGCCCAGATTACGCAGCCTTAGCTGGCGGGCAATCGCCTGAGTGGCCTCAATATTGGTATTGAAAATAGTCTCTTCGAGATTACGCCGTCCAACAAAAGCACCGGTATTGATATCGATGGTCGTCATTGCTTCAGTCTGGTCGATAATCAGGTATCCGCCGGATTTCAGATCCACCTTGCGTTCCAGTGAACGCTGAATTTCATTTTCGGTATCGTACATATCAAACATCGGCTTATCGCCTTCGTACAATACCAACTTAGCGGTTAATTCCGGTACATATTCAGCGGTGAATTCTTTGAGGTTTTCGAACTCCAGGCGTGAGTCAATAAGAATTTTGTTCAGTTCGGTGCCAACAAAATCGCGCAGAATCCGCTGAGAGAGCCCCAATTCGCCATATAGAGTGGTGCGGGTTTTATATTTTGCCCGGCGCTCCATCACCTTGCTCCACAAGCGCTTAAGAAATGCGGCGTCCTGAGATAGCTCTTTCGCATCAGCACCTTCCGCAGCAGTACGAATGATAAAGCCACCGAGCTCATCGCAATAATCAGCAACGACTTTCTTTAAACGCTCACGCTCTTTTTCACTTTCAATTCGTTGCGAAACACCTACATGACTGGCTCCCGGCATAAAAACCAGATAACGCGAAGGCAGTGTAATATCGGTTGTCAGGCGGGCACCTTTGGTACCGAGCGGATCTTTCACCACCTGAACGACAATATCCTGCCCCTGACGAACCAGTTCGGAAATATCACGCACCTGGAACTGCTGCTTTTCGGTTTCTGCCACGCATTCAGTGTGCGGCACAATATCGGAAGCGTGCAAAAATGCGGCTTTATCTAAACCGATATCGACAAATGCAGCCTGCATCCCCGGTAAAACCCGGCTAACACGGCCTTTATATATATTTCCTACAATTCCGCGCTTAGCTTCACGTTCGATGTGAATTTCTTGAAGGATCCCGCCTTCAATCATCGCAACCCGAGTCTCGCTCGGCGTTACGTTCAACAACAACTCTGCACTCATCGGCGCACCTCAATATTCAATTATAGAAATTCGTGCAGTAACTGATCCGTTTCAAACAGCGGCAGGCCAACAACGGCGTAATAACTTCCTTCAATGCGGGTAACAAACTTGCCGCCCAGCCCCTGAATCGCATAACTTCCTGCTTTATCTTTCGGCTCTCCTGAACTCCAGTATTGTTCTATTTCGGAATCATTCAGTGCTTTGAACCAGACATCGGTCACGACAACCTCTGTTTTTAACGTTTCATTTCTGGCTACGGTAACTGCGGTCATTACTTGATGGCAGCTATCGGATAGCAAGCCAAGCATCCGCCTGGCATCGGCATAATCTTTCGGTTTTTCTAACACCTGTTGACGGGCAACGACTATCGTATCAGAGCCAATAACAATCTTGTCCCGGCTGGTACCCGCAGAAGAACACAGTATCGCTTGTGCTGCCAACGCTTTATCGCGCGACAAACGAGCAACGTACTGTTGTGCATTTTCATTCGGCTGCTGAACTTCATCGATATCCGGAACAACAATCTCAAACTGATAACCAAGCTGAGACAACAACTCTTTACGGCGCGGAGATGCCGATGCCAGGACGATGGCTGCTGACTGGCTCATCGCACATTCCAGTAACGGCGAGTCCGGCGTAGTAACAAAAACAGCCACGGCCAGAGTATGCAACTGATTAATCCACCCCACAAAGAGATCGGATTGAAATCCACTTCACGCAGCACATACTCACCAAAAAAGATTAAAACATCGAGCAACATGGTGAGAATGCCAATCACGATCGCCTGTTGCCAAAGTGCCATATTGCGCAATACCAAAAAGTTCATCGCAACAATGTAGATGACGATAGAAACCATCATGCCACGAATACCCAAGGTCGAACCGAGAATTAAATCCCAAAGTAATCCAAGGATTAGCGCGGTTCCGACATTCACCCTATGCGGCAGCGCCAGCACCCAGTAACAACAAATCAGCAGTAACCAGGAAGGACGGAACAGATCGAGCGAGCCTGGCCAGGGAATGGTTTGCAGCACCAGAGCGCAGATAAATGAGAGCCAGATAACCATATGGCTACGAAACAAACTATTGGCCACTGACTGCCTCCTGCGTATCCTGTTGTGCAGCCGGTTCATCGGTCACCAGTTGCTCTTGCAATGATTCCGGTGTCGATAACAGAACTTTCTGCTGGCGATCCTGATTTGGCCAAATGAGCAGCAGATAACGCAAACGATCAAAATCCACCACCGGATCAGCTTCAATAACAGCAAATTCACGTCGGGTATCGCGATCGACTTTAGATACGGTCGCAACCGGATACCCTTCCGGATACACACCACCTAAGCCAGAAGAAACCAGAAGATCACCGACTTCAATATCCGTGCTGCCAGGAATATGCTCCAACTGGATTTTATCGGTTTTACCATTACCTGAAGCGATAACCCGGATATCATTACGCAGATTCTGCACCGGAATCGCGCTGTTAGTATCGATGAGCAGCAACACTCGACTGTTATGTCCGGCCACAAAAGTAACCTGACCAACAATACCTTTTTCGTTAATCACTGGCTGACCTTCATAAACACCATCAGTGTGGCCTTTATCAATCACCACCTGGTGAGTATACGGAGAGGTGTCGACTGCCATAACTTCAGTGACCACCTTTTTCTCATCACGCACAAAAGAAGAACCTAACAGTTTCCGTAAACGTAAGTTCTCTTCCTGATACTGATTAAGCAGAACCAGATCACTTTTCAGCTCCAGTAACTCTCGTTTCATGCGCTGATTGGTATCGATCAGCTCCTGGCGAGAATTGAGACGTTCGTAGAAACCATCAAACATGGTACGTGGCAAATCGGCGGCGTACTGAATCGGCGCAACAATAGTGTTTAATATATAACGGGCGTTTGAGAAGGCGTCTAAACGAGTATCAGCCAGCATCAAACTGACTGATATTAACAAAGCAAAAAAGAGGCGCAGTGGCAGAGAGGGGCCGCGACCAAAAATTGGTTTCATTGCACCGGCCCTCTTCCTACAGTTGTGTATCGCTGTGTGTTCAACACAACATCAGCAGCATTATTCATCACTGAATAGATCGCCACCATGCATATCAATCATTTCCAGCGCTTTACCACCACCACGAGCAACACAAGTTAATGGCTCATCGGCCACCACAACTGGAATGCCGGTTTCTTCGGTTAACAAGCGATCAATGTCTTTCAACAGCGCACCACCACCGGTCATCACCATGCCGTTTTCTGAAATATCGGAAGCCAGTTCCGGCGGGCACTGTTCCAGAGCAATCATTACCGCGGAAACGATACCGGTTAACGGCTCCTGCAATGCTTCCAGAATCTCATTAGAGTTCAGAGTAAAGCTGCGCGGTACCCCTTCAGCCAAGTTACGACCACGGACTTCGATTTCGCGCACTTCATCGCCCGGATAAGCCGAGCCGATTTCGTGTTTGATTTTTTCCGCCGTCGCTTCACCGATTAAGCTACCGTAGTTACGACGCACATAATTGATGATCGCTTCATCAAAACGGTCACCACCGATACGTACCGATGACGAATAAACCACGCCATTTAACGAGATCACAGCAACTTCAGTCGTACCACCACCGATATCGACCACCATAGAACCTGTTGGCTCAGAAACGCGCAAACCTGCACCAATCGCCGCCGCCATCGGCTCATCAATCAGATACACTTCACGCGCGCCTGCACCTAATGCCGATTCACGAATCGCACGGCGTTCAACCTGAGTCGAACCACATGGCACGCAAATCAATACGCGCGGACTAGGTTTTAAAAAGCTGTTGTCGTGAACCTGTTTGATAAAGGTTTGCAGCATTTTTTCCGTCACGTAAAAGTCAGCAATAACGCCATCTTTCATCGGGCGAATAGCGGAAATATTGCCCGGTGTACGACCCAGCATCTGTTTAGCTGCATGGCCTACTGCAGCCACACTGCGACCACCACGACTTTTATCCTGACGAATAGCCACAACAGAAGGTTCATCAAGAACAATGCCCTGACCTTTTACGTAAATAAGAGTGTTAGCGGTACCTAAATCGATCGAAAGGTCATTAGAAAACATACCACGAAGTTTTTTAAACATATTCTTCGCTCATCCTGAAAGAAATAAATTAGAAGACAAAAATTGTTCTAAATGTACCAACGCCTTGCGATCACAGCAAGGCATACAGGCATAAACATAGAGTGAAACACGTAATTTCTAACACATTTCTTACTCAGGCCCTAAACCACCCGACTTATTGGCTCGAAAAATCAGCATTTCCAACATCCAATACAACACTTAACTGGTTCGCCAGCGTTTACGCCTGCCCGGTTTTACCGCCGAATGAAATTTCTTCTGCGGTAGGAACAGCGCTTCCTGCTCAAACAGTCGCCCTTGTGCTCCTTGTACTCCGAGTGCTTTTAAGGTTGCCAGTTCTTGCTTAGTTTCAACCCCGACCGCAATCACTTCGGTTTTGGTTCCTCCGCATACTCCGACCATACTACGAATAAACAACTGATTTTCATGACGCTGTTCAATTCGCTTCACCAAACTGCGGTGCAATTTCAAATAGTCGATATTGAGATCTTTGATATAGTGGGTGCTGACAATAGTTCTCCCCGCCTGGCCGACAATCACTTTACAACCAAACGCACGAATCATCCTCACTACTGGACGCATATAATCAAGATGGGCAACAATATGACCTTCGGTAAATTCAAACGACAGTTGCTCACGGTAACGTAGTGGTAACTGCATTAACTGGTCACGGAACCAGATAACATAGTCGCGATGATCAAAAGGGGTAACATAAAGATTAATCGATAGGGGCTGTGGATTAACTAATGAACGACAGTAATTAAATATTTTGTGGCATACCACCCGATCCAACACCATCTCAAAACCAACAGTTTCAATGGCTGAACTAAAACGCGAAGCTTTCAGGTAGTGCTCTCCCCCTTCCGGAATGCGCACAAACAATTCAGAGTGAAGCGGTTTATAAATCTCGTTAGCATCGAACAGATAACACTCCTGCTTAAACAGATGCAAATTTTCGTCGGTGAACGAGTGTTCAAACAGTGCTCGCCAACGTACGTTGCCCCGTTCATCGGCCACCTGACTGCTTTTCTGGAAGCGACTCCACGAATTTGCTCCCTGCAACTGAGCGCTACGCAACGCATCTTCGGCTTCGCCAATAATCCGGCTGCGGGATTCTCCTTCCGCAAACATACTAATGCCGATATGGCACCAATTCTCTTTATCCAATGGCCGTGGCGGATCAAGTTGTTCCATTACTTTGAGACATTGTGCGGCGACATTAGAAACCTCCCGTACACTTTGATGAGGGATCAACACGGCAAAAACATCATCATAATAACGGGAAAGACTGACATCCGGATAACGCTGGGTGATGTTGGAGATACATTCGCCGACTTGGATGATAAGGTCATCCGTAACACTGCGGGAATGCTCTTCTTTGGCCTGCTCTAAATCTTCAATGGCGACAAAAATGACGCCACCGCGCACGCCATTCTCCAACAGCAAAGATTCTAATTTACTGTCAAACAGCACCCGGTTTGCGGCACCAGTCAATTGATCAAGAAACGCATGTGAACGGATAAACGTATCAAAACGGCTTCTGTCCTGACGCGCATCTTTTAATTCATCAATCAACTTATCCAGCGCCTGACTGGCGGTATAAGGCCATTCTCTTTTATCTCCGGCAGCAAATTCCTCGACTCGCCCCGCGAGCAGCATTCGTCCTCGCTCTTCGAGTAACTCAGAGCCATAAAGCTGAGCTTTCAGCCATTTCACCCCCTGAAGCAGGCAGAATACAATCAGAATAACTGCAAAGGTTGTCGACCACATGGCACTCAAAGAATAGGCAAAGCCAATATAAGGAGGCACCGCTTTAAAACTGAGCCTTAACCCAGGATTACGCTGGAGTGGGAAATCGGCCAGATAAAGCCGGGAGGGGTCGACCTGCGAATTGGTGTCGTAAAAGCGATAAATAATCCCCGATTCTGAACTCAGGGTCATTTCCACAATATTAGAAGCCTGGAGTAACTTTGGCATCCAGCGCTGCATCGAACGCTCAGCATCCTGCTCATCCAGTTCTTTGTCGACAACCTCAACAACCCCCTGGAGGTAATGATTAAGATATTCGTGGCCTAAGCGCTGAAAAGAGAGAGTTCCACCGATAAAAAGGATAAACATTGCACTGGTCACAATCACGGTGACAAAGGCAACCAATCGGGTGCTCAGCTTTAATGTGGGGGTATAGCGCATGAATATTGAGTCCTTTTCATATTCAGCCAGTAGAAACTGGTTTAATGCTAACCTAATCCGAGAATAAGTCGAAATAAAAAAGCCACATCATTCGATGTGGCCTTCAAATTTCCTGAGGTCTAACGCGGTATACATTCCGGACTACTGGGCCCAGAACGGCGGGACGAACCCTGAAGTATTAGTTTGGGATATATGCAGATGCCTGCCAGAAAACAAACGCAGCAAGTAGTGCATTGGCTTTCAGAATAAACAGTAAATCACTGGCGTATGACTTAACCGTTTCCCAACGAGCGTTATCTTTTTGACCTAAAGAAGAACCATTACTTTCAACAAATGTAGTATTCATACAAACCTCAACTAATCATGCGTGACCAACATCACAATTATCATGCTTATCGTGTATTTTTTCAACACATTTTTCGTAATAAAGGGAGGGTTTTTAGAGAAATTAGCTAAGTATGTAATTTTATTACCAATATATTGTTAAAAATAACGGCTAAAAAAGCCGGTAATAAAAAGGCCCCGTATATCACGGAGCCTCAACTGTGTCAGACCGTCAAATGATCTAAAAAGGAATGTCGTCGTCGAAATCCATTGGTGGTTCATTATATTGTGGTGCTGATTGCTGCGGAGCCGATTGCTGCGGCGCCTGCTGAGGACGGTTATGCTGAGCAGCCGGTTGTTGTGGTTGCCCCCAACCGCCTTGTTGTTCTTGAGGAGCCGGAGAGCCACTGCGGCCACCCAACATCTGCATGATACCATTATAACCTTGTACTACAACTTCTGTTGTATAGCGATCCTGACCACTTTGATCCTGCCATTTACGAGTCTGCAACTGTCCTTCAATATAAACCTGTGAACCTTTGCGCAAATATTCGCCAGCAACCTCAGCCAGTTTGCCGAACAGTGCAACGCGGTGCCATTCAGTTTTTTCACGCTGCTCACCAGTCGCTTTATCACGCCAGGTTTCTGACGTTGCAACAGTGATATTAGCCACTGCGCCGCCGTTTGGCATATAACGAACTTCTGGATCCCCGCCAAGGTTACCCACTAAGATTACTTTGTTTACTCCACGGCTTGCCATAGATTGCTCCGTCTTTAATTCATCACTGTTTCGAATAGCACAATAGGATACCACGCTTTGCTATTGTCTCAATAATCATGATTGATACTTAGCGCAAACTCTAGAGCTATATCAGCTGAATTCTCGCTTTACGAGCAACCTCTCTACCTACTCAGTCTGATTGCGTATTTGCAGTTTAGTTATATGAATCCCTTCGAAAAACCACATTTGATCAGATGTGCATCAGTGTAAATCTCGGCACCGTATCAGGTCAGGACAACGCAACAGGTAATTAGCATGAAAAAATCCAACTATCAGCGAACTCTTTATGCCGTCATCACGGACAACTGCATCAATTCCATGGAAACGATCCAGCTATGCGATATTCTCGAACTTAGCGCGACCTTGGCGGATATTGACAAAATCGTCAATCACAGTGACCTGGACAAACATAAAATCCTGCTGTTTAACTACCATGATCGCAAAGCCATCTCCCCGTTTATCAACGGCACTTCTGCGCTATGGGATCAGACCGAAACAATCGTGTTTAATGTTCCGCATCGTATCCATACGGAAAAACTGCTGGAACTGGGCAATCTGAAAGGGCTATTTTATGAAAACGATGAAATAGAGAAAATTAAATTCGGACTGGATGCGGTCATTAAAGGACAAAACTGGCTTCCTCGGCACGTCACCAGCCAGTTGATCTATTTTTATCGCCACCAGTTTCGCGAGAAAACTATCAGCGCCACCATTGCTCTGACCCAAAGAGAAATTCAGATTCTGAAATCGTTACAAAGTGGCGCTAACAATTTGCAGATGGCAGAACGACTGTTTATCAGCGAATTTACCGTTAAGTCACACCTGCATAAGATATTTAAAAAGATCTCAGTAAAAAATCGTGCCCAGGCGATCAACTGGGCGGAGCACAATATTGTCTCATAAGTGAGTCAGATAGCTTTTTTAAGAAATCGCCAACTAAAGGTAGTGAGATTGTCATAACGAACATGCTAAAGTTGAGCTAATAAACAATTTTGTATGATTAAAACAACAACGAAGGCTTCACAATGATTAAAAAATGTCTTTTCCCAGCAGCTGGCTATGGCACTCGTTTTTTACCTGCAACCAAATCAATGCCAAAAGAAATGATGCCAGTGGTTAATAAACCGCTGATTGAATATGGTGTTGAAGAGGCGATTCAGGCAGGTATGACTGGCATGTGTATCGTGACCGGTCGTGGCAAACACTCGATCATGGATCACTTCGATACAAACTATGAACTGGAACACCAGATCAAAGGTACTAACAAAGAAGAGTTACTGGTCGATATCCGCGACATCATCAGCACTGCTAACTTCACCTATATTCGCCAACGCGAGATGAAAGGCCTGGGGCACGCTATTCTGACTGGCCGTGAATTAGTGGGTGATGAACCTTTTGCTGTGGTTCTGGCTGATGACCTTTGTGTGAATGAAGACCAGGGCGTACTGGCACAAATGGTTGCTCTGTTTAAACAGTTCCGTTGCTCAATTGTTGCTGTACAAGAAGTTCCTACAGATGAAACCCATAAGTATGGTGTAATTGCCGGTGAGATGATCAAAGATGATCTGTTCCGCGTTGATGACATGGTGGAAAAACCAGAACCGGGTACCGCACCAAGCAATCTGGCAATCATTGGTCGCTATATTTTGACTCCGGATATTTTCGATATCATCGAACAAACAGAACCAGGCAAAGGTGGCGAAATTCAAATCACCGATGCTCTGCTTAAACAGGCAAAAGCTGGCTGTGTACTGGCTTATAAATTCAAAGGTCACCGCTTCGACTGTGGTAGTGTTGAAGGCTATATTGAAGCCACCAACTACTGCTTTGAAAACCTGTACAAAAAAGATCAGAAAAAAGTTGAACTGGATAAGCATTCAACCAAGAAAAGCTGATTTTCCTTCCAAATTCTATTCAATCATTAACAGTGTCCGGGCTAACTTGGACACTGTTTTTTTATCCAGTATATCTTTGCACCATCATCACACTGTGTAATACTGACACTACAGCATTTTTCAGCAAAATGTTGGAATCTGGTCAGCTAATAAATCGTGCAATCGAATATAAGAGCAAAATCGATGGATAAAATTGAAGTCAGGGGTGCCCGCACTCACAACCTAAAAAATATTTCCCTCTCTCTTCCCAGAGATAAACTGATTGTGATCACCGGCCTTTCCGGTTCAGGTAAGTCTTCGCTCGCCTTTGATACTCTGTATGCCGAAGGGCAGCGTCGTTACGTGGAATCACTCTCCGCCTACGCCCGCCAGTTCCTTTCTCTAATGGAAAAACCTGATGTAGACCATATTGAAGGGCTCTCCCCGGCGATTTCGATTGAACAAAAGTCAACATCACACAACCCTCGTTCGACGGTTGGTACCATTACCGAAGTGTACGATTATTTACGCCTGCTCTACGCACGTGTCGGTGAGCCGCGTTGTCCGGAGCATGATGTTCCCCTGGCAGCACAAACCGTCAGTCAGATGGTTGATAAAGTCCTGGAACAACCGGAAGGCGCTCGAATGATGTTGCTGGCACCGATCATCAAAGAGCGTAAAGGTGAACACGTCAAAACACTGGAAAACCTCGCCGCACAAGGATTTATCCGTGCTCGAATCGATGGAGAAACCTGTGATTTAACCGACCCACCGACACTGGAACTACATAAAAAACACACCATAGAAGTGGTGGTTGATCGCTTTAAAGTACGTGCCGATCTTCAACAACGCTTGGCTGAATCATTTGAAACAGCCCTTGAGCTTTCTGGTGGGATTGTTATTGCCACGGCAATGGATGGTGAAGGAGAAGAAATTGTCTTTTCCTCCAATTTCGCCTGCCCGCACTGTGGTTACAGTATGCGCGAACTGGAACCGCGCCTGTTTTCATTTAATAACCCGGCTGGTGCCTGCCCGACTTGTGATGGTCTGGGAGTACAACAATATTTTGATGCTGAACGAGTAATCCAGGATCCTGGACTAAGCCTGGCCAGTGGGGCAATCAAAGGCTGGGATCAACGTAATTTCTACTATTACCAGATGTTACTTTCTTTAGCCGATCATTATTCGTTTGATTTACAGAGTCCTTTTGAGCAACTCAGCAAAAAGATCCAGGATGTGATTCTGCATGGTTCGGGATCAGAATCGATCGAATTTAAGTACGTCAATGATCGCGGAGATATTCGCGTTAAACACCACCCGTTCGAAGGCATTCTGCATAACTTTGAGCGCCGTTATCGCGAAACCGAATCAAATTCTGTGCGCGAAGAGCTGGTCAAATATATCTCCAACAAACCTTGTGCAACCTGTGAAGGAACCCGCTTGCGCACTGAGGCTCGCCATGTGTTTATCCACGATACGTCGCTGCCACAAATCGTCGAATTAAGCATCTCTGACGCTCTGAAATTCTTTGCAGATCTGCATTTGGAAGGACAGAAAGCACAGATCGCAGAAAAAGTGATGAAAGAGATCAATGACCGGCTGCAGTTTCTGGTCAATGTCGGTCTGAATTATCTCAACCTATCGCGCAGTGCGGAAACCTTATCTGGTGGTGAAGCGCAACGTATTCGCCTGGCCAGCCAGATCGGTGCAGGTCTGGTCGGAGTGATGTATGTTTTGGATGAGCCTTCGATTGGTCTGCATCAGCGTGATAATGAGCGTTTATTGAAAACTCTGAATCATCTGCGAGATCTCGGGAATACCGTTATCGTGGTTGAGCACGATGAAGATGCCATCCGCATGGCGGATTACGTGGTTGATATCGGCCCTGGAGCCGGGGTACACGGCGGACAAATTATTGCTCAGGGCAACGTAGAGCAGATCATTGCCACAGAAGCGTCAATTACCGGTCAGTTCCTGAGCGGGAAAAGAGAAATCGCCATTCCTCAACAACGGGTTAAGCGCGACAGTAAAAAAGTGGTTGAACTGATAGGCGCCAGCGGTAATAACCTAAAAAATGTTAATTTATCGATTCCTGTCGGGCTGTTTACCTGTATTACCGGAGTATCTGGTTCCGGCAAATCAACCCTGATCAATGATACTTTCTTTAAGATCGCCCACACGGCACTTAATGGAGCAACTACAGCAACGCCGGCGCCTTATAAAAAGATCAAAGGGCTAGAGCACTTTGATAAAGTGATCGATATTGATCAAAGTCCGATCGGTCGTACTCCACGCTCCAACCCAGCCACTTATACCGGGATATTTACTCCGATTAGGGAACTGTTTGCCGGAACTCAGGAGTCACGCTCGCGTGGCTATAAAGCGGGGCGTTTCAGTTTTAACGTTCGTGGCGGGCGCTGTGAAGCTTGCCAGGGCGATGGTGTAATAAAAGTAGAGATGCACTTTTTGCCAGACGTTTATGTTCCCTGCGATATCTGTAAAGGTAAACGCTATAACCGGGAAACCCTGGAAGTTCACTACAAAGGCAAAACCATTGATGAAGTGCTGGAAATGACCGTAGAAGACGCCCGAACATTCTTTGAACCGGTACCTATGATAGCGAGAAAACTACAGACGCTGGTCGATGTCGGACTCTCCTACATTCGCCTTGGACAGGCAGCAACCACGCTTTCTGGCGGTGAAGCGCAGCGGGTTAAACTGGCGCGGGAGCTGTCAAAACGTGATACAGGAAAAACGCTATATATTCTCGATGAACCGACAACCGGTCTTCATTTCCACGATATTGAGCAACTGCTTTCGGTTCTACATCGCCTTCGCGACCACGGCAACACCGTTGTCGTCATTGAGCATAACCTCGATGTCATCAAAACCGCTGACTGGATTGTCGATCTCGGCCCCGAGGGCGGACAGGGTGGCGGCGACATCATTGCCCAGGGAACACCGGAGCAAGTCGCACAGGTGGAACATTCACATACAGCCAGATTCCTCAAACCTATGTTAAAGTAATAGCAGAAATAGCTCATAAGCTGATGGATAACGATGGCATTACTACTGGTTAGAGGCACACAACTGGAATCACGCCCGGCAAAGGTACCTTTGAATAAAAAGTTTATCTTTGCTCTGGGCTTGTTGTATCTGCTTGCAATTCATCTGCCCTGGCCAGTATTTTCTCTGGTCAATCGTCCGACCAACGTAGCTATGCCAACCAATTTAATCAGTTGGATGGCAACCAGTCTGGTGCTGAGTATCGGTTTATTTCAGGTCGTCCGTCATCGCTATCTGCGTTACTCTAAACTGACTCTGGGCTTGGGATTATGCTGCAGCTTAATGAGCTTACCGCTACTGTATAGCTTTCCGATGCTGGATGAAATCACCCCCAGATTACTCGGGCTATGGGGCGGATTTTTCTTATTTGTTTTGCTCCAGCAATTCATTTTCAGCAGTCGCCATAAGCAACGCATCATTTGGTTCATTGTATTGGCTGGCTGGATTGAGGCAGTCAAAAGTTATTTGCTCCTGTTCTACCCCCCTGTTGCCGGGTTAACCAATGAGATATCTCAGGTATCCATAGCAACCACCTTTTATTCCCCTGAAGCATTAGCTGCTCTACTCGCTACAGCATCGACAGCATCAGGTTATTTATTATCACGCCATCCGGGTAAATATGGTCAGTTAAGTATTGTTACTCTGCTTTATGTGACACCAGCCATCATGCTACCACTGGTTTTTATCCACTCTCCGCTGGTTGCCGGTGGTGCCAGCCTGATCAGTGGCGCCATGATTTTCCCCTATCTGTATCGCTTCGCCAGTAAAAAGCGCTTACTCGGCTGGAGTCTCTCTTTTGCCTGCGGGGTTCTCGCTTGCCTGATACTCTATTTATCTGCAGTTGAACAGATAAAAAATCAGGAATGGGAACAGTATCCAGCTTTCAAAACCAGCCTTTATCAGGCCGCGAATATGCTGATAGAAAAACCATTTACCGGATATGGTTATGGCAAATTTGACGAAGAGTATGTGATTTATAGTGCCAGACAACATCAGTTAAACGATGAATATCCGGCCGCACTACCTGAACATAATCACCCACAAAATGAACCCTTATTCTGGTCGGTTGAAGGTGGAATACTGCCATTAATGGCGATGGTTATGGCCGCATTTATGGTTGTAGCCAGAATTTATTCCGCAAAACCAGGCACCCGACTGGCTAGTTTTGCCTTACTAATTCCTATCGCCTTGCAGGCCCAGTTTTCTGCAATATTTTATCTGTCCGGCATTTTGTGGTTAACTTTTGTCATTCTGCTGTTCTGGGTTGACCAGCGAGTGGCTAAATACAAATTTCATTCATTGCTAAGATGGCAGCGCCGCACTATCGGCCTGCTGGCAGCGGCTATTCCATTAATTTCAATTCTGATTATTAGTGCGATTTTGCACGACCAGCAAACGCTCTCTCAGTATCGCCTGTCGAGTCAAGAAATCCGCCTTAAACGGTTAATTCTACCGTCACTTTGGCAAGATCAGTTAAAGGAGTTCGCTTTAGTTCAGTTGCTGGAAGAGCAAAATAAGTTCGATGACCAGCTTAGCACAGAGATAGATATCGAATGGTTACTGAATAAAATCAGGCTTCATCCCCGCCCCTATTATTACCAGCTTCTGCTTGAGCTGTATAACAAACTAGGTGACACCAACCGCGCCCGGCAAACTCTGACCGAAGCGCGTTTTCTGTTTCCTACGGTTGACTTTGCTCAAACACAAACAGAAGCTGAAGCGGATAATGGAAGTTAATCCTGAGATAAAGCTTCTTGCAGAGCACTCAGGCACAGAGCGATATTTTCCTCGCTCGCACTGTGGCCCATTAAACCAATCCGCCACGCCTTACCCGCTAATGCGCCAAGCCCAGCACCAATTTCCAAATTAAAATGATGCAGCAAATAGGAGCGGACTTTTACGTCGTCAACACCTTCAGGAATATAAACTGAGTTGAGCTGCGGCAGGCGGCTTTCTTCCGCTACGACAAATTTCAGGCCTAATTTTTCTAAGCCAGCGCGCAGCTTTTTGTGCATTTTCCGATGGCGATGCCAGGCATTTTCTAGTCCTTCGTTGTGCAAACGGAGTAAAGCCTCATGCAGTGCGTAAAGCGTATTAACCGGAGCTGTGTGGTGGTAACTGCGTTTACCTTCTCCACTCCAGTAACCCAGCACTAAACTTTGATCTAAAAACCAACTCTGAATTGGCGTACTACGTGACTGGATCTTTTCAATTGCAGCCGGCGAAAATGTCAGAGGTGATAACCCGGGCACGCAGGATAAACATTTCTGACTCCCGGAATAAACCGCATCCAATTGCCATTCATCCACCCGCAGCGGAACGCCCCCCAGAGAGGTCACCGCATCAACAATCGTCAGCATGCCTTTTTGCTTAGCTAAGCGGGCGATCGCCTGCGCATCACTTAATGCACCGGTTGATGTTTCCGCATGGACAAAAGCAACTATTTTCGCATCCGGATTCGCGTTAATCGCAGCGGCAACTTTATCCGGAGATACCGGATGACCCCATTCATCATCCACGACGATCGCTTCGCCGCCACAACGCTGAATATTCTCACGCATCCGCTCACCAAATACACCATTGCGGCACACAATCACTTTATCACCAGGTTCCACCAGATTGACAAAACAGGCTTCCATTCCCGCGCTGCCGGGAGCAGAAACAGCGATGGTAAAGCTATTGTCAGTCTGAAAGGCATACTGCAGTAACGCTTTCACTTCATCCATCATACCGATGAACAACGGATCAAGATGGCCAACGGTCTGACGACTCAACGCCTGCAATACCTGAGGCGAAATATCAGAAGGTCCGGGCCCCATTAAAATACGGTGTGGTGGCTGAAAACTGGCAAACTCCATGCTGAACTCCTTATCAATTGATTGATAAAAAGATTAAACAATAACCAGCAGTCCGACAATTCGACTCAAGTCTAGTACTCAACACTTTTCACACTTTTTCTGTCCGATTAGCAATTGTTAGCAATTTACCGTTGACATTATCAATACAAAAACGTTCAATACACACGCTATCAAGCAGAAGAGGAGCACTGCCCAGGTAGATGTTTTGTAGAGCCTCAACTCTAATACAAATCATTAATGGGGAGCAGTGCCGAGATAAGTCATAGTTGTGGATTTGACTTATCGGGTGATTGGGCTGAATCCCATCAACTGTCATCAGTTCTCCGCTGATGAAGAGCTTCTGAGGTAATCATAATACTCACCTCTATATTTGCTCTAGAAATACTCTCTTCACAAACATGGGTCGTTGGTGAACCAACACATTTTTCATTCTAGAAGTCGTGGGAGAAATGCCGTGAGTGCATTCAATGTCGCCAAGTTTGGCGGAACAAGTGTCGCAAACTTTGAAGCGATGAGCCGCAGTGCTGCGGTTGTTGAGAGTAATCCAGATACCCGTTTAGTGGTCAGCAGCGCCTGTTCTGGCGTAACTAACTTATTAGTCGAACTAGCCAATGGCGTTAAAGATGCACAGCGTCGTCAAGAGATCATCGAACAGTTAGGTGAAATCCATTACTCGATTATTGATCAGTTAAAAGATAATCAAGATGTAATCAGAGAAAAAATCACAGCAAGACTGAATCGCGTTGCCAGCCTGGCTGAAGCAGCGTCTTTCCAATCTAGCAATAAACTGACCGACCATCTGGTTGCCTGCGGAGAGCTGATGTCAACTAACATCCTTACTCAGGTGATGCGTGACCGTGGTATGGATGCAGTACGTTTCGATATCCGTGAAGTACTACGTACCGATGATAACTTTGGCCGAGCTGAACCTCAGGTTCAGGAGATTTCTGAGCTGGCTAAAGAGAAACTAGAACCACTTTGCAATAAGCATATCGTGGTAACCCAAGGCTTTATCGGTTCTGATGAAGATGGAAACACCACCACGTTAGGTCGTGGCGGCAGCGACTATTCAGCCGCATTGATAGCTGAAGGTGTACAGGCTGCAGGTCTGGAAATCTGGACTGACGTCCCTGGAATTTACACTACTGATCCACGCATTGCACCAGCTGCAAAAGCGATCCCAGAAATAAGCTTCAGCGAAGCATCAGAGATGGCTAACTTCGGTGCAAAAATTCTGCATCCATCAACCCTATTACCAGCGCTTCGTCATGGTATTCCGGTGTTTGTTGGTTCATCCAAAGAGCCAGAAAAAGGTGGCACCTGGATTCGCAAGCGCGTAGAAAGCTCACCACTGTACCGTGCGCTTGCACTACGTGCTAACCAGACGATGGTAACTATCCGTAGTGCTAAAATGTTCCATGCTTGCGGTTTCCTGGCTAAAGTATTTGAGATTCTGGCCAAGCATAAAGTCTCTGTAGACCTCATCACAACATCAGAAATCAGTGTATCGATCACTCTGGATAAAACTGATACATCAGGCGGTGCACCAGAGCTATCTCCGGCTGTTCGTGCCGAACTGGAAGAACTGGCACACGTTGAAGTAGAGCGTAACCTAAGCCTGATTGCCCTCATCGGTAACCATATGGAAACTAAAGGTTATGCAAGAGATGTGTTCAGTACACTAGGTGATTACAACTTACGTATGATCTGTTACGGAGCGAGTGACCATAACCTGTGCTTCTTGGTTGATGCCGACGAAGCGAAAAGCATGGTACAGAAGCTTCATCAGGATCTGTTTGAAGTAGAAAACAACTAACTCACAGATAACAATATAAAAGCTTATAAAAGCGTTAATGTATCAAAGTAAAAGAGGTTGGCACTGCCAACCTCTTTTTTATTCACTGAAATCTCAGACTTATAACCCAATATTCGGAGCAAGCCATTTATCAGCTTCTACACTATCCCAACCCTTACGCTGCGCATAGCTCGCAACCTGATCATTCTGGATTCCAGCGACAGCAAAGTAACGCGAATCCGGATGGGAGAAATACCAACCGGACACTGATGCACCAGGCCACATCGCATAACTGCTGGTCAGAGACATGCCGATAGCTTTCTCAACATCAAGTAGTTGCCATAATGTGCCTTTCTCGGTATGTTCCGGGCAAGCAGGATAACCAGGAGCCGGACGAATACCCTGATATTTTTCCCGAATCAAATCATCATTCGACAGATTTTCATCCGCTGCATAGCCCCAGATATCTTTGCGCACCAACTGATGTAAATACTCCGCAAAGGCTTCAGCCAGGCGATCAGCTACCGCCTGAACCATAATGGCGTTATAGTCGTCACCTTTCGCTTTATACTCATCGGCCAGTTCACGCTCACCAATGCCACCCGTCACCGCAAAGCCACCGATCCAGTCCAACTTACCACTGGATTTAGGCGCGATATAATCTGCTAAACAGTAGTTAAACCCTTTTGGTTTTTCTGTTTGCTGGCGAAGATGATGCAGAACATGTGCAACTTCGCTGCGTGATTCATCCGTATACACTTCAATATCATCACCGATACTTGCCGCCGGGAAAAGGCCACAAATTGCCCGAGCTTTAAGCAGTTGTTCACTCTCAACCCGATCAAGGAAAGCATTAGCATCAGCAAACAAGCGGCGTGCTTCTTCCCCCACTTCTTCATGATCAAGAATGGCCGGATATTTACCCATCAGCGACCAAGTCATAAAGAATGGTGTCCAGTCGATATACTGACGTAAAGTCGCAATTTCAAAATCGTCAAACACATGAATACCCGGCTTAGCCGGAACCGGAGGCGTGTATTCAGACCAGTTGATCGCCACTTTATTTTCGCGCGCTTTTTCTAAGCTGATCGGGCGAGTTTTCGGTGTTTTACGTGCGTGCTGCTCGCGGGTGCGCTCATAGTCTAAATCAAGCTTTTCAACAAAAGCTGCACGATGTTCAGTTGAAAGCAGTGAACTACATACCCCTACCGCACGCGAAGCATTATTAACATAAACAACAGGCTGGCTATAGTTCTGCTCAATTTTAACCGCTGTGTGCGCTTTTGAAGTGGTTGCGCCGCCAATCAGTAATGGCAGGTCGAAACCCTGACGCTCCATCTCCTTCGCCACATGCACCATTTCATCAAGAGATGGGGTTATCAGGCCAGAAAGACCAATGATGTCGACATTTTCTTCTTTAGCGACTTTAAGGATGGTTTCACACGGTACCATCACCCCAAGATCGATAATTTCGTAGTTATTACACTGCAGAACAACACCTACGATATTCTTGCCAATATCATGCACATCACCTTTTACCGTTGCCAGCAAGATTTTGCCGTTTGCCTGGCCCTGCTGTTTTTCCGCATTAATATAAGGTTCCAGATAAGACACAGCCTGTTTCATTACACGAGCCGATTTAACTACCTGTGGAAGGAACATTTTACCTTCACCGAACAGGTCACCAACCACGTTCATGCCATCCATCAACGGCCCTTCGATAACTTCCAGTGGCTTAGCTGCATTGGCACGGGCTTCTTCAGTATCTTCAACGATAAACTCAGTGATACCTTTCACCAAAGCGTGTTCAAGACGTTTTGTCACCGGCCAAGTGCGCCATTCTAGCGCGGAGGTATCTTCTGCTTTACCAACAGCATTTTCACGATACGCTTCGGCAATTTCCAGCAAGCGTTCGGTACCATCATCTCGACGGTTGAGGATAACGTCTTCCACTGCATCGCGCAGTTTTTCTGGTACGTTGTCGTAAATTTCCAGTTGCCCTGCGTTAACGATCCCCATATCCATCCCGTTTTTAAAACAGTGATAAAGGAATACCGCGTGAATCGCCTCACGCACATAATTGTTGCCACGGAATGAGAAAGAAACGTTAGATACACCACCTGAAACCATCGCATGCGGCAAGTTTTGCTTGATATCACCAACCGCATTGATAAAGTCGAGCGCATAATTGTTATGCTCATCAATACCGGTCGCAACGGCAAAAATATTCGGGTCAAAAATAATATCTTCCGGTGGAAAGCCTACTTCTTCTACCAGAATACGATAAGCATTGGTGCAGATCTGGATTTTACGCTCACGGGTATCAGCCTGTCCGACTTCATCGAAGGCCATTACCACGACAGCCGCACCATAACGGCGAATCAGTTTCGCCTGAGCGACAAATTTCTCTTTGCCCTCTTTAAGCGAAATTGAGTTGACAATGCTCTTGCCCTGAATGCATTTCAAACCGGCTTCAATCACTTCCCATTTGGAAGAGTCGACCATAATTGGCACTTTGGAAATTTCAGGCTCGGACGCACACAGATTAAGGAAGCGCACCATACAGGCTTCCGCATCCAGCATCCCTTCATCCATATTGATATCGATGATTTGCGCGCCGTTTTCTACCTGCTCACGAGCAACATCAAGGGCTTCATCGTACAATTCCTCTTTAATCAGACGCTTAAAGCGAGCTGATCCGGTTACGTTGGTTCTTTCACCCACGTTTACAAACAGAGATTCTTTCGCAATATTGAGCGGTTCAAGCCCGGACAGACGACACTCAACCGTTAACTCAGGTAACTGGCGAGGTGCTTTTCCCGCAACGGCCTTTGCCATTGCGGCTATATGCTCAGGCGTAGTACCACAACAACCACCGACCAGATTCAAGAAACCAGAATCCGCCCACTCGCCGATATGCTCAGCCATATCTTCCGGTGACAGGTCATATTCTCCAAACGCGTTTGGTAATCCGGCGTTAGGGTGAGTTGAAACATAAGTTTCAGAGATACGAGAGAGTTCGGCAACATACTGACGCAATTCATCCGGTCCTAACGCACAGTTCAGACCAAAAGAAATCGGCGATATATGACGCAGTGAGTTGTAAAAGGCTTCGGTGGTCTGGCCGGATAAAGTACGACCAGATGCATCCGTGATAGTACCGGAAATCATTACCGGCAGCTTGTAGCCAAGCTCTTCAAATACCGTTTCAACGGCAAAAGCACAAGCCTTAGCATTTAAAGTATCAAAAATAGTTTCGATCAAAATAAGGTCGACCCCACCTTTGATTAGAGCGCGGGTCGATTCGGAATAAGCGATAACCAAATCATCAAATTTAACATTACGATAACCTGGGTCATTTACATCCGGTGAAATCGAACAGGTACGGTTAGTGGGGCCTAACACACCAGCAACATAACGGGGGCGCTCAGGAGTCTTAGCCGTCCATTCATCAGCCGCCTCGCGGGCTAATCTAGCAGCGGCGAAGTTAATCTCTTCACTCAATGACTGCATATCATAGTCAGCCATCGCAATAGTCGTTGCATTAAATGTGTTGGTCTCAAGAATATCCGCACCGGCTTCAAGATAAGCAGTATGAATATCACGAATAATGGTTGGCTGAGTTAACACCAGTAGGTCATTATTACCTTTTAAATCACTATGCCAGTCAGCAAAGCGTTCACCACGATAATCTTCTTCCTGAAGTTTGTACCCCTGGATCATGGTTCCCATCCCGCCATCAATCAGCAGGATCCTTTGTTCTAACTGTGATTTAAGCTGGTCTTTAATATTCTTTGCCACGTTACAGCCTCATTCCATTCAATATCTGCATCGATCCTAACACACGAGTCTTAGAAATCTAGACGTCTAAACACTCAATTTAACACTCAGTTTACCACGAAATAGATAGCACTCACTATAAAGAAAAAGTGTTTGCTATTTCTTCAACATCCAAGGAAAATTTTGTTCACAATTTGTAACATAATGAGAAAAAATGTCAGTCTACTACACTCTGTGCTTCCTATCAGCCGCTGCGATGATTATCGCTTTTATAAACAGTAAGATAAGTAAAATGCAAACCACTATAGCCATTACTGCCGGCTCAATGGTACTTTCTTTGCTCATCATTATCGCTGGTCAGAACGACTGGTTTCACCTGTCCAATATTGCAAAGGAGACAGTAACAAGCATCAATTTTGAAGATTTCCTATTAAAAGGGATATTAGGTTTTCTGCTATTTGCGGGAGGATTAGGCATCAAACTACCTAATCTGAAAGACCAAAAATGGGAGATTGCAGTTTTAGCACTAGGTGCTACCCTGTTTTCTACATTCTTTATCGGCTTCTGCTTATACTTCGTCTGCCAATTTATTGGAATTGACTTTAACTTGGTTTACTGCCTGCTGTTCGGCGCATTAATTTCACCCACTGACCCTATCGCCGTCTTGGCGATCGTGAAAAAGCTTAATGCACCACGGCGAATTTCAACCCAAATTGAAGGGGAGTCACTCTTCAATGATGGTTTTGGCCTGGTCATCTTTGTTACGCTCTATACGATTGCTTTTGGTTCAGAAGCACCAACTCTAGGTTCCGTAACTCTACTATTTATTCAAGAAGCTATCGGCGGAATCATTTATGGCGCAGCTCTAGGCTTACTCTTCCACTATTTGATCAGTGCAACTAACGATCACTCAATGGAGCTATTACTAACAATTGGGGTACCGACCGCAGGTTATGTTTTTGCCGATGTCATTCATGTTTCAGGTCCATTAGCCATGGTGGTATCAGGAATTATGATTGGTAACTGGACTCGCTTTATCGGCTTTTCCAAAGAGAGTGAAGAACATCTCGACCATTTCTGGGAATTAGTCGATGAATTCTTAAATGGTGTACTGTTCCTTCTAATCGGTATGTCGATGCTGCTATTCCAATTCCATCCTGAAGACTGGATTATGATGGCGATTGCTATTCCTCTGGTGCTAGCAGCCCGTTACTTAAGCGTCTTTGTTTCTTATATTGGCTTTAACCGCTATCGTAGCTATAACCGCTGGTCAATAAAAATCCTGACCTGGGGCGGGTTGCGTGGAGGCCTGGCATTAGCCATGGCCTTATCAATACCCACTGGCATCTTAGTTATCCCTGAAAAATTGATAGATGTGAAAGAGTTGATACTAGTAATGACTTATGCGGTGGTGGTGTTTTCTATCTTAATCCAAGGCTCAACGATTACGCCTATGATTGAAAAAGCCAAAACTGAAGAGAAAAAAATTTCCAAAGAAAAGTCAGTTAAATAAATAGCTAACTCAGATATCTTTACTAGCGGCACACTTTTGTGCTGCTTTTTTATTTATGAAGATAGTGAGAGAGGAACAACAATTTATACCATTCTAAGTAAAAATATGATCTAATTGAGACTATTCCCTAATCGGACTTATTTGCCATGGATAGCCTCAACAATATCGATTTCAAAAAACTTGCAAGCCAACAAAAATCCATCCAGATGAAAATGCGATTACTCGCCCTTGCTCATTTCAAGGATGGACACTCTCGTACCCAAATTGCCAAATTTCTCAAAGTCAGCAGAACCAGTGTTAACAAATGGGTTCAGACTTTTCTTGAAGAAGGTTTAGATGGATTACAGGAGAAACCAAGAACCGGTAGACCACCATTCTTAACTCCAGAGCAAAGAGAACAATTAAGTCGATACATCAAAGATAAAGCGCATCATGCTCAAGGTGGACGACTTACCGGAGCCGATATCCACACCTATATCGTGAAAGAATTTGGTAAACACTATCATCCTGACTCTATCTATTATCTGCTCGACCACATGGGCTTCTCGTGGATAACTTCCCGCTCTAAACACCCTAAGCAGTCTCAACAAATCCAGGAAGATTTTAAAAAAATTCAAAATCGAAACGATCCTTAAGATCCCTGGACATATGCCTTTAGAGCAGGTCGACGTTTGGTTTCAGGATGAAGCGAGATTTGGACAACAAAATACAACCACACGTTTATGGGCAGAAAGGGGAACGCGCCCCAGAGCAATAAAGCAACAACAGTTTGAATATGCCTATCTGTTTGGCTCAGTCTGTCCCAATAGAGGTATTGGTGAAGCCATGGTTGTACCTTGGGTCAATAAAGAGATCATGATTGAACATTTAAGGCAAATCTCCATGATCACAGAGAAAGATCGTCATTCTGTAGTGATTATGGATGGTGCAGGATGGCATACTGATGATATTGCCAAAGAATTTGAGAACGTCAGTGTCATTAAACTTCCTCCCTATTCCCCGGAACTGAACCCTATAGAGCAAGTATGGAGTTGGCTGAGACAACACTACCTGGCCAATCAATCATTTGCTGATTATGACGACATTGTCTCTAAAATTTGTATGGCATGGAATCAATTTCTGGAATGTGGTGAAAGGGTCAAAAATATGTGTTCAAGAAAGTGGATAGAGCTGACCAGTTAATTTTCCAGATTGGTATTACGGAAGGTAGTAGCTATTGAAAATTTTTTAATTATGAATGCAAAAAGCCTCAGTCTTTCGACTGAGGCTTCTTAAACAGTGGCGGAGCGGACGGGACTCGAACCCGCGACCCCCGGCGTGACAGGCCGGTATTCTAACCAACTGAACTACCGCTCCACTTGCCTTTTGCCTTCAGATTTTATCGAAAATCTGAAAACTAGAAGTTAAAGCCTGGCGATGTCCTACTCTCACATGGGGAGACCCCACACTACCATCGGCGCTATTTTGTTTCACTTCTGAGTTCGGAATGGAATCAGGTGGGTCCAAAATGCTATGGTCGCCAAGCAAAATATGTTAATTCGGAAAGCTGTTCTTTCTTTATAAAAAGTAGGTTCTCATTACACAATCAATTCTGTTCTTTCATCAAGTCCAACAAAACCTCTTCGGTGTTGTATGGTTAAGCCTCACGGGCAATTAGTACAGGTTAGCTCAACGCCTCACAACGCTTACACACCCTGCCTATCAACGTTCTAGTCTCGAACAACCCTTTAGGACGCTTAAAGCGCCAGGGAAGACTCATCTTAGGGCTCGCTTCCCGCTTAGATGCTTTCAGCGGTTATCGATTCCGAACTTAGCTACCGGGCAATGCGATTGGCATCACAACCCGAACACCAGAGGTTCGTCCACTCCGGTCCTCTCGTACTAGGAGCAGCCCCCTTCAATCTTCCAACGCCCACGGCAGATAGGGACCGAACTGTCTCACGACGTTCTAAACCCAGCTCGCGTACCACTTTAAATGGCGAACAGCCATACCCTTGGGACCGACTTCAGCCCCAGGATGTGATGAGCCGACATCGAGGTGCCAAACACCGCCGTCGATATGAACTCTTGGGCGGTATCAGCCTGTTATCCCCGGAGTACCTTTTATCCGTTGAGCGATGGCCCTTCCATTCAGAACCACCGGATCACTATGACCTGCTTTCGCACCTGCTCGAACCGTCATTCTCGCAGTCAAGCGGGCTTGTGCCATTACACTAACCTCACGATGTCCAACCGTGATTAGCCCACCTTCGTGCTCCTCCGTTACTCTTTGGGAGGAGACCGCCCCAGTCAAACTACCCACCAGGCACTGTCCTCACCCCAGATAATGGGGCTAAGTTAGAACATCAAACATACAAGGGTGGTATTTCAAGGACGGCTCCAACACAACTAGCGTCATGTCTTCAAAGCCTCCCACCTATCCTACACATGTAGGGTCAATGTTCAGTGCCAAGCTGTAGTAAAGGTTCACGGGGTCTTTCCGTCTAGCCGCGGGTACACTGCATCTTCACAGCGATTTCAATTTCACTGAGTCTCGGGTGGAGACAGCGTGGCCATCATTACGCCATTCGTGCAGGTCGGAACTTACCCGACAAGGAATTTCGCTACCTTAGGACCGTTATAGTTACGGCCGCCGTTTACCGGGGCTTCGATCAAGAGCTTCGCGTTACCGCTAACCCCATCAATTAACCTTCCGGCACCGGGCAGGCGTCACACCGTATACGTCATCTTTCGATTTTGCACAGTGCTGTGTTTTTAATAAACAGTTGCAACCACCTGGTATCTGCGACTCTCAGTAGCTCCATCCGCAAGGGACTTCACCGCCAAGAGCGTACCTTCTCCCGAAGTTACGGTACCATTTTGCCTAGTTCCTTCACCCGAGTTCTCTCAAGCGCCTTGGTATTCTCTACCCGACCACCTGTGTCGGTTTGGGGTACGATTTCTTGTGAACTGAAGCTTAGAGGCTTTTCCTGGAAGCAGGGCATCAATGACTTCATCACCGTAGTGACTCGACATCGTGTCTCAGCCTTAAAAAGAGCCGGATTTTCCTAACTCTTAAGCCTACGCACTTGAACCTGGACAACCGTCGCCAGGCCCATCTAGCCTTCTCCGTCCCCCCATCGCATTCACAAAAAGTACGGGAATATTAACCCGTTTCCCATCGACTACGCTCTTCAGCCTCGCCTTAGGGGTCGACTCACCCTGCCCCGATTAACGTTGGACAGGAACCCTTGGTCTTCCGGCGTGGAGGTTTTTCACCCCCATTATCGTTACTTATGTCAGCATTCGCACTTCTGATACCTCCAGCATGCTTTACAACACACCTTCAACGGCTTACAGAACGCTCCCCTACCCAATGTGATAAATCACATTGCCGCAGCTTCGGTTTACAACTTAGCCCCGTTACATCTTCCGCGCAGGCCGACTCGACTAGTGAGCTATTACGCTTTCTTTAAATGATGGCTGCTTCTAAGCCAACATCCTAGCTGTCTGAGCCTTCCCACATCGTTTCCCACTTAGCTGTAATTTGGGACCTTAGCTGGCGGTCTGGGTTGTTTCCCTCTCCACGACGGACGTTAGCACCCGCCGTGTGTCTCCCGGATAGTACTTACTGGTATTCGGAGTTTGCAAAGGGTTGGTAAGTCGGGATGACCCCCTAGCCTTAACAGTGCTCTACCCCCAGTAGTATTCGTCCGAGGCGCTACCTAAATAGCTTTCGGGGAGAACCAGCTATCTCCGAGTTTGATTGGCCTTTCACCCCTAGCCACAAGTCATCCGCTAATTTTTCAACATTAGTCGGTTCGGTCCTCCAGTTGATGTTACTCAACCTTCAACCTGCCCATGGCTAGATCACTCGGTTTCGGGTCTATATCCAGAGACTGTGCGCCCAGTTAAGACTCGGTTTCCCTACGGCTCCCCTAAACGGTTAACCTTGCCACTGAATATAAGTCGCTGACCCATTATACAAAAGGTACGCAGTCACCCAACAAGTGGGCTCCTACTGCTTGTACGTACACGGTTTCAGGTTCTATTTCACTCCCCTCACAGGGGTTCTTTTCGCCTTTCCCTCACGGTACTGGTTCACTATCGGTCAGTCAGGAGTATTTAGCCTTGGAGGATGGTCCCCCCATGTTCAGACAGGATATCACGTGTCCCGCCTTACTCGTTTTCACTCAAACTGTGTCGTCGACTACGGGGCTATCACCCTTTATTGCGTCCCTTTCCAGAGACTTCGTCTAACACAGTAACAGCTTAAGGGCTAATCCAATTTCGCTCGCCGCTACTTTCGGAATCTCAATTGATTTCTCTTCCTCGGGGTACTTAGATGTTTCAGTTCTCCCGGTTCGCTTCATTAAGCTATGTATTCACTTAATGATACTTACTTATGTAAGTGGGTTTCCCCATTCGGAAATCGTAGACTCAAGTGGCTTTTACTGCCTAATCTACGCTTATCGCAAGTTAATACGTCCTTCATCGCCTCTGACTGCCAAGGCATCCACCGTGCACGCTTAGTCACTTAACCATACAACCCGAAGAAGTTTCGGATTGGATGACAAATCACCAAGGTTTTTCGTTCTCTCTCATTGTTTGAATAAGCGAGAGAGATGATATTTGCCGGACTCAATTTTTGAATACTTACTTTAAAAGTAAGATTCCCAAGAACACTTGATTGTGTGTTGGTGTTTATCCTTTCCTTAAATAAGGAAGCGATAAACATTGAGAACTTTTTACAAACAATCTTCATTGAACGAATCAATAAACATTGTTTTGTCAGCTTTCCAAATTGTTAAAGAGCTAGAGTTTTTCTAATTAAAGAAATACCCATTTCTAAATATTTTCAGTAGTTCGCACCGAAAAAAACACTTAAAAATGGTGGAGCTAACCGGGATCGAACCGGTGACCTCTTGCCTGCCAGGCAAGCGCTCTCCCAGCTGAGCTATAGCCCCACTGAAAACTCTATTAAACCGTATCAATCTGTGTGAACACTCATCAATGCACAATCATCGTTTAAGGAGGTGATCCAGCGCCAGGTTCCCCTAGCGCTACCTTGTTACGACTTCACCCCAGTCATGAACCACAAAGTGGTAAGCGTCCCCCCGAAGGTTAAACTACCTACTTCTTTTGCAGCCCACTCCCATGGTGTGACGGGCGGTGTGTACAAGGCCCGGGAACGTATTCACCGTGGCATTCTGATCCACGATTACTAGCGATTCCGACTTCATGGAGTCGAGTTGCAGACTCCAATCCGGACTACGACGCACTTTTTGGGATTCGCTCACTTTCGCAAGTTGGCCGCCCTCTGTATGCGCCATTGTAGCACGTGTGTAGCCCTACTCGTAAGGGCCATGATGACTTGACGTCGTCCCCACCTTCCTCCGGTTTATCACCGGCAGTCTCCCTGGAGTTCCCACCATTACGTGCTGGCAAACAAGGATAAGGGTTGCGCTCGTTGCGGGACTTAACCCAACATTTCACAACACGAGCTGACGACAGCCATGCAGCACCTGTCTCAGAGTTCCCGAAGGCACATCAACGTCTCCGTCGACTTCTCTGGATGTCAAGAGTAGGTAAGGTTCTTCGCGTTGCATCGAATTAAACCACATGCTCCACCGCTTGTGCGGGCCCCCGTCAATTCATTTGAGTTTTAATCTTGCGACCGTACTCCCCAGGCGGTCTACTTAACGCGTTAGCTCCGAAAGCCACGGCTCAAGGCCACAACCTCCAAGTAGACATCGTTTACAGCGTGGACTACCAGGGTATCTAATCCTGTTTGCTCCCCACGCTTTCGCATCTGAGTGTCAGTATCTGTCCAGGGGGCCGCCTTCGCCACCGGTATTCCTTCAGATCTCTACGCATTTCACCGCTACACCTGAAATTCTACCCCCCTCTACAGTACTCTAGCCTGCCAGTTTCAAATGACCATCCCGGGTTAAGCCCGGGGCTTTCACATCTGACTTAGCAGACCACCTGCATGCGCTTTACGCCCAGTAATTCCGATTAACGCTCGCACCCTCCGTATTACCGCGGCTGCTGGCACGGAGTTAGCCGGTGCTTCTTCTGTTGCTAACGTCAAACAATTACGCTATTAACGCAACTGCCTTCCTCACAACTGAAAGTACTTTACAACCCGAAGGCCTTCTTCATACACGCGGCATGGCTGCATCAGGCTTGCGCCCATTGTGCAATATTCCCCACTGCTGCCTCCCGTAGGAGTCTGGACCGTGTCTCAGTTCCAGTGTGGCTGATCATCCTCTCAGACCAGCTAGGGATCGTCGCCTTGGTGAGCCCTTACCTCACCAACTAGCTAATCCCACCTGGGCATATCCTGACGCGAGAGGCCCGAAGGTCCCCCTCTTTGGTCCGTAGACATCATGCGGTATTAGCCATCGTTTCCAATGGTTATCCCCCACATCAGGGCAATTTCCCAGGCATTACTCACCCGTCCGCCGCTCGTCAGCAAATTAGCAAGCTAATTCCTGTTACCGCTCGACTTGCATGTGTTAAGCCTGCCGCCAGCGTTCAATCTGAGCCATGATCAAACTCTTCAATTAAAGTTTTTTGAAGCCTAAGCTTCGACTCAGTGATTACTGTTATTCCAACCGAAGTTGGAATGAATTGACTGTGCCAAGTCTTCTTTTGTTGCCAAAAGAAATCTTGATTGGTCACTCAGTTCACTGATAAATCTTTTCGATTATCACCAACGAGTGCCCACACAGATTGATAGGTTTAAATTGTTAAAGAGCTTTGCTTTCAGTGCGTTAGCACTTAGGCAGGACGCGTATAATACGCTTTCCGCTTTGAAAGTCAACATAAAACTCTAATCTTTTTTAGAACTTTATGGTGACTCGCTTAAGTCTTAAGCAAGTCGGAATTAAAGCCTGGCGATGTCCTACTCTCACATGGGGAGACCCCACACTACCATCGGCGCTATTTTGTTTCACTTCTGAGTTCGGAATGGAATCAGGTGGGTCCAAAATGCTATGGTCGCCAAGCAAAATATGTTAATTCGGAAAGCTGTTCTTTCTTTATAAAAAGTAGGTTCTCATTACACAATCAATTCTGTTCTTTCATCAAGTCCAACAAAACCTCTTCGGTGTTGTATGGTTAAGCCTCACGGGCAATTAGTACAGGTTAGCTCAACGCCTCACAACGCTTACACACCCTGCCTATCAACGTTCTAGTCTCGAACAACCCTTTAGGACGCTTAAAGCGCCAGGGAAGACTCATCTTAGGGCTCGCTTCCCGCTTAGATGCTTTCAGCGGTTATCGATTCCGAACTTAGCTACCGGGCAATGCGATTGGCATCACAACCCGAACACCAGAGGTTCGTCCACTCCGGTCCTCTCGTACTAGGAGCAGCCCCCTTCAATCTTCCAACGCCCACGGCAGATAGGGACCGAACTGTCTCACGACGTTCTAAACCCAGCTCGCGTACCACTTTAAATGGCGAACAGCCATACCCTTGGGACCGACTTCAGCCCCAGGATGTGATGAGCCGACATCGAGGTGCCAAACACCGCCGTCGATATGAACTCTTGGGCGGTATCAGCCTGTTATCCCCGGAGTACCTTTTATCCGTTGAGCGATGGCCCTTCCATTCAGAACCACCGGATCACTATGACCTGCTTTCGCACCTGCTCGAACCGTCATTCTCGCAGTCAAGCGGGCTTGTGCCATTACACTAACCTCACGATGTCCAACCGTGATTAGCCCACCTTCGTGCTCCTCCGTTACTCTTTGGGAGGAGACCGCCCCAGTCAAACTACCCACCAGGCACTGTCCTCACCCCAGATAATGGGGCTAAGTTAGAACATCAAACATACAAGGGTGGTATTTCAAGGACGGCTCCAACACAACTAGCGTCATGTCTTCAAAGCCTCCCACCTATCCTACACATGTAGGGTCAATGTTCAGTGCCAAGCTGTAGTAAAGGTTCACGGGGTCTTTCCGTCTAGCCGCGGGTACACTGCATCTTCACAGCGATTTCAATTTCACTGAGTCTCGGGTGGAGACAGCGTGGCCATCATTACGCCATTCGTGCAGGTCGGAACTTACCCGACAAGGAATTTCGCTACCTTAGGACCGTTATAGTTACGGCCGCCGTTTACCGGGGCTTCGATCAAGAGCTTCGCGTTACCGCTAACCCCATCAATTAACCTTCCGGCACCGGGCAGGCGTCACACCGTATACGTCATCTTTCGATTTTGCACAGTGCTGTGTTTTTAATAAACAGTTGCAGCCACCTGGTATCTGCGACTCTCAGTAGCTCCATCCGCAAGGGACTTCACCGCCAAGAGCGTACCTTCTCCCGAAGTTACGGTACCATTTTGCCTAGTTCCTTCACCCGAGTTCTCTCAAGCGCCTTGGTATTCTCTACCCGACCACCTGTGTCGGTTTGGGGTACGATTTCTTGTGAACTGAAGCTTAGAGGCTTTTCCTGGAAGCAGGGCATCAATGACTTCACTGCCGTAGCAGCTCGACATCGTGTCTCAGCCTTAAAAAGAGCCGGATTTTCCTAACTCTTAAGCCTACGCACTTGAACCTGGACAACCGTCGCCAGGCCCATCTAGCCTTCTCCGTCCCCCCATCGCATTCACAAAAAGTACGGGAATATTAACCCGTTTCCCATCGACTACGCTCTTCAGCCTCGCCTTAGGGGTCGACTCACCCTGCCCCGATTAACGTTGGACAGGAACCCTTGGTCTTCCGGCGTGGAGGTTTTTCACCCCCATTATCGTTACTTATGTCAGCATTCGCACTTCTGATACCTCCAGCATGCTTTACAACACACCTTCAACGGCTTACAGAACGCTCCCCTACCCAATGTGATAAATCACATTGCCGCAGCTTCGGTTTACAACTTAGCCCCGTTACATCTTCCGCGCAGGCCGACTCGACTAGTGAGCTATTACGCTTTCTTTAAATGATGGCTGCTTCTAAGCCAACATCCTAGCTGTCTAAGCCTTCCCACATCGTTTCCCACTTAGCTGTAATTTGGGACCTTAGCTGGCGGTCTGGGTTGTTTCCCTCTCCACGACGGACGTTAGCACCCGCCGTGTGTCTCCCGGATAGTACTTACTGGTATTCGGAGTTTGCAAAGGGTTGGTAAGTCGGGATGACCCCCTAGCCTTAACAGTGCTCTACCCCCAGTAGTATTCGTCCGAGGCGCTACCTAAATAGCTTTCGGGGAGAACCAGCTATCTCCGAGTTTGATTGGCCTTTCACCCCTAGCCACAAGTCATCCGCTAATTTTTCAACATTAGTCGGTTCGGTCCTCCAGTTGATGTTACTCAACCTTCAACCTGCCCATGGCTAGATCACTCGGTTTCGGGTCTATATCCAGAGACTGAGCGCCCAGTTAAGACTCGGTTTCCCTACGGCTCCCCTAAACGGTTAACCTTGCCACTGAATATAAGTCGCTGACCCATTATACAAAAGGTACGCAGTCACCCCACTAAGGAGGCTCCTACTGCTTGTACGTACACGGTTTCAGGTTCTATTTCACTCCCCTCACAGGGGTTCTTTTCGCCTTTCCCTCACGGTACTGGTTCACTATCGGTCAGTCAGGAGTATTTAGCCTTGGAGGATGGTCCCCCCATGTTCAGACAGGATATCACGTGTCCCGCCTTACTCGTTTTCACTCAAACTGTGTCGTCGACTACGGGGCTATCACCCTTTATTGCGTCCCTTTCCAGAGACTTCGTCTAACACAGTAACAGCTTAAGGGCTAATCCAATTTCGCTCGCCGCTACTTTCGGAATCTCAATTGATTTCTCTTCCTCGGGGTACTTAGATGTTTCAGTTCTCCCGGTTCGCTTCATTAAGCTATGTATTCACTTAATGATACTTACTTATGTAAGTGGGTTTCCCCATTCGGAAATCGTAGACTCAAGTGGCTTTTACTGCCTAATCTACGCTTATCGCAAGTTAATACGTCCTTCATCGCCTCTGACTGCCAAGGCATCCACCGTGTACGCTTAGTCACTTAACCATACAACCCGAAGAAGTTTCGGATTGGATGACAAATCACCAAGGTTTTTCGTTCTCTCTCATTGTTTGAATAAGCGAGAGAGATGATATTTGCCGGACTCAATTTTTGAATACTTACTTTAAAAGTAAGATTCCCAAGAACACTTGATTGTGTGTTGGTGTTTATCCTTTCCTTAAATAAGGAAGCGATAAACATTGAGAACTTTTTACAAACAATCTTCATTGAATCAATCAATAAACATTGTTTTGTCAGCTTTCCAAATTGTTAAAGAGCAAGATAACGAAACGTTACCATTTCTAAAAATACTCAAGAGAATACCTTTAAAGATGGTGGAGCTATGCGGGATCGAACCGCAGACCTCCTGCGTGCAAGGCAGGCGCTCTCCCAGCTGAGCTATAGCCCCATCGTGGTGGGTCTGAGTGGACTTGAACCACCGACCTCTCGCTTATCAGGCGAACGCTCTAACCACCTGAGCTACAGACCCACTATTCTCTTCTTCATCTAAACCGTATCAATCTGTGTGAACACTCATCAATGCACAATCATCGTTTAAGGAGGTGATCCAGCGCCAGGTTCCCCTAGCGCTACCTTGTTACGACTTCACCCCAGTCATGAACCACAAAGTGGTAAGCGTCCCCCCGAAGGTTAAACTACCTACTTCTTTTGCAGCCCACTCCCATGGTGTGACGGGCGGTGTGTACAAGGCCCGGGAACGTATTCACCGTGGCATTCTGATCCACGATTACTAGCGATTCCGACTTCATGGAGTCGAGTTGCAGACTCCAATCCGGACTACGACGCACTTTTTGGGATTCGCTCACTTTCGCAAGTTGGCCGCCCTCTGTATGCGCCATTGTAGCACGTGTGTAGCCCTACTCGTAAGGGCCATGATGACTTGACGTCGTCCCCACCTTCCTCCGGTTTATCACCGGCAGTCTCCCTGGAGTTCCCACCATTACGTGCTGGCAAACAAGGATAAGGGTTGCGCTCGTTGCGGGACTTAACCCAACATTTCACAACACGAGCTGACGACAGCCATGCAGCACCTGTCTCAGAGTTCCCGAAGGCACATCAACGTCTCCGTCGACTTCTCTGGATGTCAAGAGTAGGTAAGGTTCTTCGCGTTGCATCGAATTAAACCACATGCTCCACCGCTTGTGCGGGCCCCCGTCAATTCATTTGAGTTTTAATCTTGCGACCGTACTCCCCAGGCGGTCTACTTAACGCGTTAGCTCCGAAAGCCACGGCTCAAGGCCACAACCTCCAAGTAGACATCGTTTACAGCGTGGACTACCAGGGTATCTAATCCTGTTTGCTCCCCACGCTTTCGCATCTGAGTGTCAGTATCTGTCCAGGGGGCCGCCTTCGCCACCGGTATTCCTTCAGATCTCTACGCATTTCACCGCTACACCTGAAATTCTACCCCCCTCTACAGTACTCTAGCCTGCCAGTTTCAAATGACCATCCCGGGTTAAGCCCGGGGCTTTCACATCTGACTTAACAGACCACCTGCATGCGCTTTACGCCCAGTAATTCCGATTAACGCTCGCACCCTCCGTATTACCGCGGCTGCTGGCACGGAGTTAGCCGGTGCTTCTTCTGTTGCTAACGTCAAACAATTACGCTATTAACGCAACTGCCTTCCTCACAACTGAAAGTACTTTACAACCCGAAGGCCTTCTTCATACACGCGGCATGGCTGCATCAGGCTTGCGCCCATTGTGCAATATTCCCCACTGCTGCCTCCCGTAGGAGTCTGGACCGTGTCTCAGTTCCAGTGTGGCTGATCATCCTCTCAGACCAGCTAGGGATCGTCGCCTTGGTGAGCCCTTACCTCACCAACTAGCTAATCCCACCTGGGCATATCCTGACGCGAGAGGCCCGAAGGTCCCCCTCTTTGGTCCGTAGACATCATGCGGTATTAGCCATCGTTTCCAATGGTTATCCCCCACATCAGGGCAATTTCCCAGGCATTACTCACCCGTCCGCCGCTCGTCAGCAAATTAGCAAGCTAATTCCTGTTACCGCTCGACTTGCATGTGTTAAGCCTGCCGCCAGCGTTCAATCTGAGCCATGATCAAACTCTTCAATTAAAGTTTTTTTGAAGCCTAAGCTTCGACTCAGTGATTACTGTTATTCCAACCGAAGTTGGAATGAATTGACTGTGCCAAGTCTTCTTCTGTTGCCAAAAGAAATCTTGATTGGTCACTCAGTTCACTGATAAATCTTTTCGATTATCATCAACGAGTGCCCACACAGATTGATAGGTTTAAATTGTTAAAGAGCTTTTCTTCGTGACTCATCACTGAAGAGGCGGCCATTCTAGCGAGATATTTTTCAGTGTCAAACACTTTTTTAAAATTTCTCATTTTGCTTTCAAGCCTTGCTGACTCTGCTCTCATCGCTTGCGCGCTTTGCCGTGTCAACGAGGACGCATTATAGGGATCTGCTTCACATTGGCAAGCGCTTTTTTAGAAAAATTACAAAAATATTAGTTAAGTGCACAAATTAAAACCAAAGCCCTATTTATCCCACTTTACTCATAATTAAGGCACAACTTATCCACAGAGTTATTAAATTTCGCTCAAATTTTCGGCCATAAAAAGCTGCCGAAGCAGCTATTGTAGGGAAGTATTTAAAAAATTAGATACCCGACCCATCGGTTTCACCGTCATCCTCATGCAATCCACATTCACGTTTTAGGCCAAAAAATCGAGTTTCTTCTTCAGACATCCCTGGCTCCCATTTACGCGTAGTGTGTACATCACCGACCGAAAGATAACCCTGATCCCATAGCGGGTGATAAGGCAGGTCATTATCTTTCAGATAATAGTGAACATCTTTATTAGTCCAATCTATGACTGGCAAGAATTTAAATACGCCATTCTGAATGGCTAATATTGGTAATGTCGCACGAGATTGAGCCTGCTCGCGGCGAAGGCCGGAAAACCAGGTTTTTACCTGTAATTCTTCCAGTGCCCTTTTCATCGGCTCTACTTTATTAATACGGTTATATTTTTCTAAACCTTCAACACCTTGTTCCCATAGTAGCCCATAGCGAGCTTCCTGCCATGCTGGCGTATGTTCAGCACGAAAGGTTTTCAGGTTCAGCTTAAGTTTTTCAGTTAGTGTATCAATAAACTGATAAGTTTCCGGAAACAGATACCCGGTGTCGGTTAAAACAACGGGCACATCCGCCTCAACTTGTGAAACCAGATGCAACATTACTGCTGCCTGAATGCCAAAACTGGATGATAAGGCATGGGTCCCGGGCAAATTCTCAAATGCCCATTTCACCCGTTCTTGTGCCGACAGACTTTCAAGATAAGCATTCACTTCGGCTAAGCGAAGCGACTGCTCCGCTTTAGTCAGTGTTAATAGCTCTTCAAGCTGCGGCTTATATAGCGCGCTTTCAGCCATGGAAATCCCTCTTAGATATGATCACTTCTTCAATAATGCCGACTCGGATAACGAAATCACCGAAGCCTTCCCCAGCTTGACGCTCCTGCGCCCAACGCCCAACTAGTTGGTCGATTTCCTGTAGAATCTGTTGATCGGTAATGTTCTCTTTATACATCTTAGGAATACGAGTTCCGGCACGGTTACCACCTAAATGCAGGTTATAACGGCCAGGTGCTTTACCCACCAGACCAATTTCTGACAGCATGGCTCGACCACAACCATTTGGACAGCCGGTAACACGTAAAATAATATTTTCTTCTTTCGCTAAGCCATGTTTTTCCAGAATACTTTCTACATCAGTAACGAACTGAGGTAAGAATCGCTCAGCTTCTGCCATCGCCAATGGACAAGTCGGGAATGCCACACACGCCATGGAGTTTTTACGCTGTTCACTCACTGCGTCATCCATCAGGCCATGAGCACGTGCGATAGCTTCTATCTGTTCTTTCTGCTCTGCAGGTACACCTGCAACAATCAGGTTTTGATTCGCCGTCATACGGAAATCACCCTGGTGAATTTTCGCAATTTCTGCCACACCAGTTTTCAGCGGCTTACCAGGATAATCCAGCAAGCGACCATTTTCGATAAACAGAGCCAAGTGGAACTTTCCATCAATACCTTCTACCCATCCGATTCGGTCACCACGTGAAGTAAACTCGTATGGGCGACTTTCAGCAAATGCGATTCCAGCGCGTTTCTCTACTTCCGCTTTAAATACATCGATGCCAACACGGTCTAAGGTGTATTTGGTTTTTGCATTCTTACGGTTAGAACGGTTACCCCAGTCACGCTGCGTAGTGACTACTGCAGCGGCCACCTCTAAGGTTTTTTCCAGTGGAATAAAACCAAAATCATCAGCTCGACGTGGATAGGTTGAAGTATCACCGTGAGTCATAGCCAATCCACCACCAACCAGCACGTTAAAGCCGATTAATTTGCCGACTTCAGCAATCGCAACAAAGTTGAGGTCGTTTGCATGTACATCCACATCATTGTGCGGTGGGATTACGACCGTGGTTTTAAATTTACGCGGCAGATAATTACTGCCCAGAATAGGTTCTTCCGTACCTTCAACTTTTTCCCCATCTAACCAGATTTCTGCATACGCGCGAGTTTTTGGCAGCAAATGCTCACTGATCTTTTTCGCCCACTCATACGCTTCCTGATGAAGTTCCGATTCAACCGGGTTAGTGGTGCATAACACGTTACGGTTTACGTCACCGGCTGTTGCAATCGAATCTATACCGATGCTATTTAGCGTCTGATGCATTAATTTAATGTTTGGCTTTAATACACCGTGGAACTGGAAAGTCTGGCGTGTAGTCAGGCGGATACTGCCATACATAGTATTTTCCGTCGCAAACTTATCAATCGCTAACCACTGCTGCGGTTTAATGATACCGCCCGGCATGCGAGCTCGAAGCATCACGTTATGTAGCGGTTCCAGTTTCTGCTTAGCACGCTCGGCGCGAATATCACGGTCATCCTGCTGATACATTCCGTGGAAACGGATCAACTGAAAATTATCCGCTGTGAATCCACCAGTAATACGATCCTGCAGATCCTGTTCAATCGTGCCGCGTAAGAAGTTACTTTCACGTTTCAGACGCTCGTTATCAGCCAGAGGACCAAGCACTTCGCCGAGTACTTCTTGGACGTTGTTTTCGATTTTAGTGCTCATTAGTAGACATCCCTTTGATAACGTTTCGCTTTACGTAGTTCGTTGATAAATTCTTCTGCTTGTTGTTGGCTTAGCCCGCCTTGCTCTTTTGCGACAGTCACCAGTGCGTCATTAACGTCTTTCGCCATTCGGGTCGCATCGCCACAAACATAGATATATGCACCATTTTGTAGCCACTGCCATACCTGCTCAGCGTTTTCCATAATCCGGTGCTGCACATAGACCTTCTCATGCTGGTCACGGCTGAAGGCAACATCCAGTTGAGTAAGCAAACCTGATTTCAGATATTTCTGCCACTCAACCTGGTAGAGAAAGTCTTGAGTAAATGTGCGATCACCAAAGAACAACCAGTTTTTACCCTGCGCTCCACGATTATCCCTTTCCTGAATAAAGCTACGGAAAGGTGCAATACCAGTACCCGGGCCAATCATAATCAGCGGAGCATTATCATCCTGAGGCAGTTTGAAGTTATTATTGTTTTCAATAAACACTTTCACCGACTCACCCTCTTGCAGACGTTGACCCAAGAAGCTGGAAGCACCACCCTGACGTACTTCGCCGTCATGTTCGTATTCCACGATACCCAAAGTTAAGTGCACTTCTTCATCGACCTCGGCTTGACTTGAAGCAATTGAATACAGACGTGGAGTTAATTTGCGCAGTGTAGACACCAACTGTTCAGCACTGAGCTTAACTTGTGCTTGCTTGAGTATATCCACAATCTGGGTATTGGCTGAATATTCGCGTAGCTTATCTTTATCGGCAACCAATGCTGTTAAGTCTGCATTCTCAGCCAAATCTGAAATTTTACTGACAAACTGAGGATTAGATGCGGTGATTTCAAATTTAGCGATCAGTGCATGCTGGATTGATACGCTTTCACCGTCAAGGTCGATCAGCTCATCTCCAGACAGACCAACATTAGTTAGAATTTGCCCGGCCAGTTCAGCACTATTTTCATACCATACGCCCAGTGCATCCCCCGGCTGATAAGACAAACCCGAACCTTCCAGATCAATTTCAATATGACGCACATCCTTACCAGAATCGCGGCCAGTAATTTTTTGGCTGGTCAGTAACGTTGCTGTATAAGGATTCTGCTTATTGTACTGTGAATGACCAGCAGTTAATGTAGCGCCTTGCGGAGCCGCTACAGCCTGAGTTGCACCCAGCGACTCCTTGATCAATTCAAGTGCCTGCTTACGCCAGTCCGTTGCTGCTTCTTCATAATCAACATCACAGTCAACACGATCTAATAAACGTGTTGCACCCTGTTTTTCTAGGAAGGCATCGAAGTTTTTGCCGGTCTGACAGAAGAATTCATAACTTGAATCACCTAAGCCGATAACACCAAATTTAAGGTTAGGTAGCTTAGGAGCCTTTTTCGATTGTAAGAATTCATGCAATTCAATCGCATTATCCGGAGCTTCGCCTTCACCATTAGTAGAAGCAACAATCACCACATGAGTTTCTTTGGCTAAGTCTTTGCCTTTGTAATCACTGGCATCAAACAATTTAACCGGAATGGACAGCGCCTGAGCTTCTTGTTCCAGCGCTTCTGCGACACCTTTTGCATTGCCGGTCTGAGAGGCGTAAATGATGGTCAACTGACCTGCAGATGCGGCCGCAGCAGGAGCAATCACGCTACCGGCTGATTGAGATTGACTTAGTCCCCAGAAATAACCACTGACCCAGGCCAGTTGCTGAGGAGAAAGTGAAGAAACGGTTTGCTGCAGCTGAGTAAGCTGAGACTCGTTTATCGGACTGGCCAGTACCGCCAGTTCATTTTGGTTATTATTTACTGAAGACATCGTCACGACTTTCCTATTCATTGCGTGATGATAGATTAACCTCAGGCTTTAATAACCAGAAAGAATAGATAGGTATGTTTTATAACTTTTTTGAACTAAGACAGATAAGTTTACACGCTTAGGCCAGATGAGATTCGACTCGTAATTGCTTAAACCCGACCGCCAATGCTGAGCGAGAAACCAGATCCAGATTATGATAATGGCACTCTTCGCCCAACTCATCAGTCAACAATACAAAGCCGCCTCGAACATGGCGGAACTCAAGACTCCATAACCCCTGCTCGGCGCACGGCTCAGCAACTGCCTCCACCAACAGATTAGCACGATATAAGGTTCTCAATTCTTCTAGCGTCATGATCAACCTCCCGGGGTCTGTCGCCCCTGAAATAATTCCATTTATCGAACATAAAACATTATGGTCACAAAACACCCAAATGTTAATAGGATGTTTATTCGATATGGTTATTACGCAGCTAGCGGAAAGAGGATTACTTGCCGGAAAATTGGGCGAAATGCTGCCAGGAAGAGAGTAAATTCGGATTCTGGTTGTCACGCGCTTTATATAACCGAATTTGTAAAGGAATATGCCATAGCGAGTCGCCAGCCAACGCAAGTCGTCCTTGTTCAACCGATTTAGTCACTATTTGTTGTGGCAGCCACCCTAAGCCGTAACCTTCTTTTACCATGGCCGCAACACCGGAAGCATTAATATCCGAAGTTAATAACTCCAACTGAGCAATATCATGTTGGCGCTGCAGATGATGAGCAACCGCCGCCGACAGGAAAGTATTCGACTCATAACCGATATAGGGTAACGGCTTTTTCTGAGTTCCCGGTAACGAAAACTGCGCGCGCTGGTTTTCATCAGCCAGCGCACAAGGCATTAAGGTTTCACTGCCTAAAATCAGATAGTCGAATTGTTCGGCAACTAATTCATCCAGAGCACTCATGCCAGGATGCCAGAAGCAAAGTAACAAATCGCTTTCTTTGCGTAGCATGGAATTGATAAAGTCACCTCTGGCCCAGGCACTAGACTTCATATTGACATCAATCTGAATACCTAGCTCCTGACACATAGGTTGCAATGTCTGGCGATAAAAGCCGATAAACAGCTCTTGAGTTGCAATCAATCGAATCTGTGACTGGGTGAAATCTTTAATTTCCAGGCAACGTGTTTTTGCTTCACGCAATTCGCGTGTGATTAACTCGGCACTCTGTAAAAATGCCTCGCCAGCCGGAGTGAGTGACAGCGGTAAGCTATTGCGATCAACCAAAGTCACCTTCATCTCTTCTTCCAATAGTTTTATCCGCCGACTGAAAGTTGGCTGAGTCACATTCTGCTCATCCGCTGCACGAGAAAAATGCCGGGTCTTGGCCAATGCAATGAAATCTTCTAACCATCTTATTTCCATGCGATTCGCCCCTCTTCAATCGCATGGCAAGCTACTGAACTACCATCGGCATAACTCTGACTTTCCGGGATCTGCTCATAGCAGCGCTGGTTCGCATAAGGACAGCGACCGGCAAAAGCACATCCGCTCGGTTTTTCGGTTGGTGTTGGTACTTCCCCTTTTAACTGAACAGGTTGAAGCTGTAAATTATCCAGCCTTGGAGTTGAATTAAGCAGAGCTTTGGTATACGGGTGTTTAGGAGAACGAAACAACACTTCGCGCGGTGCCACTTCACAAATAGTACCCAGATACATCACGGCAACACGGGTAGCAAAATGCTCGACCACCGCCAGATCATGGGTAATGAACAGATAGGTCAAACCAAGCTGCTCTTTTTTATCCATCATCAGATTAAGTACCTGAGCCTGAACCGAAACATCTAACGCTGCCAGTGGTTCATCAGCAACAATAAACTCGGGTTCAACCGATAGAGCCCGGGCAAGAGAAATCCGTTGCCGTTGTCCACCAGAAAACTGGTGCGGATATTTGTCTTCAGCATCACGGGTTAATCCCACCGCAGCAAGTAATCCAGCAATAAATTTATCGGTTTCCGGCAGCGTGAAATGAGGATGATGTAGCGTCACCGCTTCACTCAGCATTTGATAGACCGTCATCCTCGGATTCAAAGATGCATGAGGACTTTGAAATACCATCTGCATTTTTTTTCGATAACACATCCGCTGGCGATCATTTAAGGTGTCGATCCGTTCACCCTGGTACAACACTTCTCCGGACGTTGGTGTCTCTAATCCCATCAGCACCCGGGCTAAGGTGGATTTACCACAGCCAGTTTCTCCCACCACACACAGGCATTCACCTTTGTAGATAGTGAGGTTAACGCCATTCAATGCGTGAATTTGTTCCTTGCGGACAAAGCCCACCCGTTTCATGCTTAGGGCATCAGCCCAACTGGTACGCGATAAAAATGACTTTTCCAGATTGAGGATGCGAATTAACTCTTTTTTAGCCAATGTTATCCTCCTCATCGATTTCCTGAGTCACCAGATCCTGCAGAAGAAAACAGGCACAACTGGACACTCCGGTATAAATATAAGAAGGCTCGGAATGGCGGCATTTATCCATTACGTAACGGCAACGTGGATGAAAGGCACATCCACCCGGACGGCGATCGAGTGATGGCATATTGCCTTCGATCTGGTTGAGGCGCTGCCCAGGCAAGGCCATTTGTGGCAATGCATTAAGCAAGCCCTGAGTATAAGGGTGCTGCGGGTCATTGATAATGCCGAGTGTTGGTCCCTGCTCTACAATTTTTCCGGCATACATCACCAGAGTACGGTCGCTGATACGCGATACCACGCCAAAATCATGACTGATAATAATCAAGGCTACCTGCTCACGTAGGCACACTTCTTTCAATAGATAGAGAATTTCTGCCTGAATCGTTACATCGAGCGCCGTCGTCGGCTCATCAGCAATAATAATCTCAGGCTTTAGTAGCAGTACAATGGCAATGATAACACGCTGGCGCATACCGCCAGAAAGCTCGTGTGGATACTGACTAAAACGCTGTTCCGGCGCAGAAATGTGAACATCTTCCAGCGCACTGATAGCCAGTTGCTTTGCCTCGCGCCGAGAAATGCGCTGATGACTGCGAATCGCTTCCACCATCTGCTCACCGATGGTCAGAACCGGATTGAGCGTCATCATCATATCCTGGAAGATCATTGCAATGCGTTTTCCGCGAATCTGCTGCCACTCTTTAAGCGGCAAGCCGACCAACTCCTGCTGATCTAATTTCATTGACCCGGAAGATATATAGCTAGGTTTAGCGAGCAAATTAACCAGCGAGTAACCGAGTAATGACTTCCCTGCTCCGGACTCACCAACAATCGCCACCATTTCCCCGGAAGACAGCGAAAAACTAATATCATGCAGCGCGTGCAAATCGCCACCCCGATATCTAAATTTCACATTCAGCTTATCCACTCGTAGCAGACTCATATTAAGACCTCTCAAGCTGCTGTAGATTGAGCTGTTCACGGAACCAGTCACCGAGAAGGTTCATCACAAAAATAAGTACAATCAGAGTAAGGCTGGGAAAGGCGCAGATCCACCAGGCTCCGGAGAACAGATAAGTAAATCCGGAGGAAATCAAAGCCCCGAGCGAGGGCTGGGTCGGAGGCATACCTAAGCCTAGAAAAGATAAAGCGGCTTCAGCTACAATCGCATTCGCGATCTGAATGGTCACAATTACAAATAATGAAGATACCGCATTGGGCAAAATATGGCGAAACATAATGCGCATCTTACTGACACCGAGGATACGAGCGGCATCAACATATTCTTTTTCTTTTTCAGCCAGAACACAGGCACGGATAGTACGGGCGAAAATGGGCCATTCAGCCACACCAATGACCATAATCAGCATCAGCATAGCCAGTTGTTGATAAGCCGCACTACCAAACATCGCCTGAAACAGCGCCAGCACCACGATTGCCACCATCATGGTAGAAAACGACAGCTGAATATCAGCACAGCGCATAAGAAAAGTATCCAAACGCCCGCCAATGTAACCGGACAACAAGCCAATACAGATACCGAGAATCACCTGAATCAATACCGCGCTGATACCAATAGTGAGGGAGAGACGCGTCCCATGCAGCATGACGGTTAACAGATCACGGCCCTGAGTATCGGTGCCAAGCAGAAAACGCGCATCACCGCTGATCCAATAAGGCGCGATCTCTGCGTTGATCAGATCCATAAAATTGCCTGAATGGACATCATAAGGTGAAAGCAGCGGCGCCAGTAATGCTACCAAGCAATAAAAGAAGAAAATTACCAAAGCGAACAACGCTAGTTTATCGCCACGTAAAGCATGCCACATATGACGAAAACGGTTGGGTTCCAGATGCGGAGTGTGGATCAGATTCATACCCCATACCCCGGAATACGAACTCTTGGGTTAACCATGCCATAGATTAAATCCACCAATGTATTGGTAAGCACAAACCCACAGCCGACCACAATCAGATAAGCTGAAATTAATGGCGTATCCACGCGAGTGATCGCTTCCATGAACAGACGCCCCATTCCCGGCCACTGGAAAATAGTTTCCGTTAACAAGGTGTAAGCGACCATAGTGCCGAGCTGAATACCACCGATAGTAATAACAGGTAGCATGGTGTTTTTCAGTGCATGAACAAAGTAAATGCGAGAAGCTGAAATCCCTTTAGCCCAGGCAAAGCGTACATAGTCACTTTGCAAAACCTCAAGCATTTCAGCACGAATTAAACGAACAAAGATCGGCGTAAGAACAAACGCCAGCGAAATGCTGGGCATAATTAAATGGCGCACCCCGTCTTCAGTCAACAATCCCGTACGCCAGAATCCGAGAATTAGCGTGGTTTCACCCCGACCAAAACTCGGCAGCCAACGCCATTCAATAGCAAAGAAATAGACCAACAAAATACTGAAGATAAAAATTGGAATCGACAGACCGAGTGTACTGATAAACATAATCATACGGGACAGAATATGTCGTGGGTGAATCGCGGCCAACACGCCAAAAGGAACAGAGATAATAATCACCAACAACATACCGCAAAAAGTCAGCTCTAATGTCGCAGGGAGTTTGCTGAAAATAACCGCCAGTGTCGGTTGTTTATAGTAATAGGAAATCCCCAAATCACCGTGCAGAGCATTCAACAAAAAGTGGCCATACTGCACCAACATCGGCTTATCCAGCCCGAGCTCATGACGAATCTGCGCCCGCTCCTGCAACGACACGCTCTGTCCGACCATCTGTTGTACCGGATCACCCAAATGCGTCTGAATCAAAAAGCTGACCAGACTGATAACCAGAAGAACCATACTGGCCTGCAATAAGCGACGGAGTAAAAATGTGAGCATTAACCACTTATCCCATTAATCAATAACAACACTCAGCTTAACGCTCCTCGACCACCAAATCCCCAAGATACGGGTAATTCTGTAAATTTAAAATTTCTGCTAGGTTCATTCCTGGCCGACTGGCCCAGACCATCGACTGCCAGTGCAGCGGAATCACCGGAATATCTGTAGCGATTTGCTCTTCTATCGCACGCATCAGAGCCTGGCGTTTTTCCAGATTCAGCGTCTGATTAGCCTGTCTGATCATGCTATCAATTACCGGATTGCAATAACCACTGGAATTATAGGCACCAAGGCCAGTACCTGAGTCGCGACAGGCGACAGTAAATTCAAAAATATTGTTGGAATCGAGTGTGTCCGATTGCCAGCCCAGCATCATAACATCTGCCGCACGTTGATCATAAAGCTGAAAGTATTGTGCTTTCGGCAGTGTTTTGAAATCGACCTGAATATTGATTTTTTCCAACATCGCTGCGACCGCCTGAGCAATCTGTTCATCACTCATATAACGGTTATTCGGTGCCATTAATGTCAACGAAAATCCCTGTTCATACCCGGCTTCCAGCATAAGCTGCCGTGCACGCTGTAGATCAAATTCTGGCAGCAGGCTATTCATATGGCCTAAAAATGGCTCCGCACTCAACTGGCCGGCCGGCCGGGCGTAACCACGCAGTACTTTCTCGACAATTAAAGGCTGATTGATTGCCAGACTCATTGCCTGCCGTACCCGGACATCACGCAACTCAGGTCGGCGCGCCTGATTTAGTTGCAGCATAATAACTCGCGTGCCAGGCAGGCTGACCAACTGAACATCGGGCAAACCTTCAACTCTGGGAATATCAATCGAAGCCAGCGGCGAAATAATATCTACATCACCCGTTAACAGAGCCGCGAGGCGCGTTGAATCAGAGCGTATTGGCAAAATTTCCAGCGAGTCCACATTACCCTTGGATGTCCTATCCCAGTATTTTTGATTACGCACAAAACGTAATTTTTCCCCCGGAATTCGTTCCACCACAATAAACGGGCCGGTTCCGGATTCATGATTCGATGCAAAGGAATGGCCAAATTTAACAATATCATCGCGAGTTTGATAAAATTTTTCATCCAGAACAAACACATACGCCAAAGTGCTCATCAGTTGAGGAAACGGATGGCGGGTATGAATATCGATGGTGTAGTCGTCAATCACTTCACTGTCTGTAATCACATCAAACAGCGCTTTAAAATCGGTTGAGCGTTTCAGGCGACGCAAAGTAAACATAACATCACTGGCGGTAAAAGCGTTACCGGTGTGGAAAGTCACCCCTTGCCGTAAAACCAGACGCAGTGTGGTGTCATTTAACATTTGCCATGATGTGGCCAAACGCGGTTCAAAACTGCCATCCTGACGCCAGCGCACCAAAGGATCAAATACGGTATGTGAATATTGCAGTGCACCTTCGGAAAGCTGCTCATGCGGATCAAGAGAGACCGGTTCAGCATCCAGTGCAATCTTAATCTCGATTGCCTGAGCATAGCCCGCCATCACCAATATCAAACTACTCAACACCAGCCATCGGCCTAGTATCGTCAACATCCTTGCTATTCCATCCATTTTGCTTAACTTACCTTTTTCCCATCCGTTAAACAGTGTACGGTCAACAAATGTTGACCGCACTGATTTGATAACGCTTTTGTGGAAAAGGTTAGGTTTACAAGCGCTTTTCTTCAACTGCGTGACAGGCTATCAGGTGGCCATCGTCCGCCATGGTCAGAGACGGAGCCTCATTACGACAGCGATTATTGGCGTACTGACAACGGCCATGGAATGCACAACCCGATGGCGGATTCAGCGGGGAAGGTAACTCACCCTGCAGTTTGATCCGACTACGGCGCTTGTCCGGTGACAATTGCGGAGTACTGGAAAGCAATGCCTGAGTATAAGGGTGTTTCGGCGCCGCAAACAGTTGTTCGCAAGTGCCCTGCTCAACCACTTTGCCCAGATACATCACCATCACATCATCAGCAATATGTTCCACTACCGAAAGGTCATGGGAAATAAATACGTAGCTGAGGCCAAACTCTTGCTGCAGATCCATCATCAGGTTAAGAACCTGCGCCTGAACAGAAACATCGAGTGCAGACACCGGTTCGTCGGCTACGATAATTTCCGGATCTAACATCAGTCCCCGCGCAATCGCAATACGCTGACGCTGACCACCGGAGAACATGTGCGGGTAACGATCATAGTGTTCCGGTTTCAGGCCCACTTTCGCCATCATCGCCAGTGCTTTTTCTTTACGATCGGCTTTACTCATATTGGTGTTGATCACCAGAGGTTCTTCCAGAATCGCACCAATTTTCTTACGTGGATTAAGTGAACCATATGGGTTCTGGAAGATAATCTGAATTTTCTGGCGCAGTGTTTTTTGCTTCTCGCGAGAAAGCGCCAGTAGATCATCATCATGAAAATTCAAATTCCCTGAAGTCGGAATTTCAATCATGGTCAACATCCGACCCAGAGTTGATTTACCACAACCTGACTCACCCACTACCGCCAGCGTTCTACCTTTTTTCAGTTCAAAGCTAATACCATCAACCGCTTTTACTACCGCATCCGGTTTGAACATGCCTTGTTTGACCAGATAATGCTGCTTCAGGTTCGCAGCTTTTAAAATCAGTTTATCCCGGCTCATGCTGCAGGTCTCCCTTGGCTATCTAATGGAGTATGACATTTCACCTGGCGATCCAATGGTCCCTGGTTTTGTGGTGCTTCTTCGCGGCAACGGTCCGTTGCGTAAGGGCAACGCGGACTTAACAGACAGCCTTTCGGCCGGTCATATTGTCCAGGAACCACGCCTGGTAGAGCATCTAAACGCTCTTTCCCAGCTGAAGATTCAGGTAATGATGCCAGCAGCGCCTGGGTATACGGGTGCTTAGGCTGGCTGAACACTTCACTCGCCGGGCCAGATTCCACCACCTGACCGGCGTACATCACAATCACACGGTGAGCAACTTCAGCAACAAGAGCAAGATCGTGAGTAATGAGCACCAGCCCCATTTTTTCACGACGCTGTAGTTCGATAAGCAAATCGATAATTTGCGCCTGAATGGTTACATCCAATGCTGTAGTCGGCTCATCGGCAATCAGCAGTCTTGGATTACAGGCGATCGCCATCGCAATCATCACCCGTTGACTCATCCCCCCGGATAGTTGGTGCGGGTAAGAGTTCAGACGTGATTCCGGTGCAGGGATTCCAACCAGAGTCAGAAGCTCAATCGCACGATTTTTCAGTTCCCTTTTACTGCCACCCTGGTGGGTTTTCAATGCTTCAACGATCTGATAACCCACAGTAAAACAAGGGTTAAGACTGGTCATGGGATCCTGGAAGATCATCGCGATATCAGAACCTGTCAACTGACGGCGCTTCTTTTCAGACATCGAAAGTAGGTCCTGACCATTAAAGGTCAATTGATCCGCTTTTACTTTTCCTGGATAGTCAATGAGTCCCATCACCGATAACGAGCTAACGCTTTTACCGGAGCCAGATTCACCGACGATCCCCAGGATTTCACCTTCTTCTACTTGGTAGCTAATATTGTCTACCGCTTTAAACTGACCGAATGTCACGGACAGATTCTTTAATGTCAGTAATGCCATGCTTCTCTCCTACTGCTTCAACTTAGGATCAAGCGCATCGCGTAATCCATCGCCCATCAAGTTAAACGCTAATACGGTGAGTAAGATCATCAAGCCAGGGAAGGTAACGACCCACCAGGCGCGCTGAACAAACTGTAACGCATCCGCTAACATGCTTCCCCATTCCGGTGTTGGCGGCTGAGCACCAAGACCAAGGAAGCCAAGCGCAGCCATGTCTAAAATGGCTGAAGAGAAGCCAAGAGTCGCCTGCACAATCAATGGTGCAAGGCAGTTTGGCAGAATACAGATAAACATCAGGCGTAATGAACTGGCACCAATGACACGGGAAGAGGTCACATAATCGCGAGACATCTCCGCCATCGTAGCGGCACGGGTTAAACGCACATAGTGGGGCAACGATACGACCGAAATCGCCAGCGCTGCGTTGACAATACTTGGACCTAATATGGCCACGATCGCAATCGCCAGCAACAGGCTCGGCATCGCCAGCATAATATCGACGATACGCATAATCGCAGTATCCACCATACCTTTGAAGAACCCGGCAACCAGGCCCAGCAAAATCCCCATCACTAGTGAAGCAGTTACCGCCACAATACCGACCGACAGCGATAGACGAGCCCCGTGGATTAAACGGGATAAAATATCACGGCCAACATCATCGGTGCCCAGTACAAATGACCAATTACCACCATCCAACCAGGCGGGTGGAAGCAACAGCGCATCACGCACCTGATCAGAAGGCGAATGGGGTGCTACTACACCGGCAAAAATAGCCATTAAACAGATAAGAACAATAAAAATAAGCCCAACAACCGCGCCTTTGTTACCACTAAAATAGTGCCAGAATTCTTGCAGCGGTGTTCTTGGTTTTGGCGCTTGTACGGTTTCAGTTGTCATAGCGCCTCCTTAACGGGCATGTCTGATACGTGGGTTAACAATGCCGTAAGCAATATCAACCAACAGGTTTACTACAATAATGATCGTCGCAACGATCAGGATTCCGCCCTGAACGACAGGGTAATCACGGCGGCCAATAGACTCAATCAGCCATTTACCGATACCCGGCCAAGCAAATACCGTTTCGGTTAAAATCGCACCGGAAAGAAGAATACCTACCTGAAGGCCAATAACGGTAATGACAGGAATTAACGCATTACGTAACGCATGAATCACAATCACTCGCCAGGGTGCAATTCCTTTAGAACGAGCAGTACGGATATAATCTTCACTTAATACTTCAAGCATTGAAGAGCGGGTCATTCGGGCAATTACCGCCATTGGAATCGTCCCCAGGACAATACTTGGCAAAATCAGATGCGAAGCGGCAGAAGCAAAAGCGCCTTCTTCTCCGGATAAGAAAGAGTCAACCAACATAAAGCCGGTAACACTATCAATCCAGTACACCACATCAATCCGGCCGGAAACCGGCGTCCAGCCCAGAGTTACTGAGAAAATTAGCATTAAAAGTAATGCCCACCAGAAAATCGGCATCGAATAACCGGTAAGGGAAAAAGTCATCACTGAGTGATCGAATATTGTGCCACGCTTCACCGCAGCAATAATCCCGGCTGGAAGCCCAACTAAGATGGCAAAAATAGCAGCACAAGTAGCCAGCTCAACAGTTGCCGGGAATAGGGTTAAAAACTCTTTCAATACTGGTTCTTTTGTGACCAGCGAGTTGCCCAGATCCCCATGTAATACACCGCCGACATAGCGGAAATACTGGATGTATAGTGGTTGGTCAAAGCCGAGTTGTGCACTCAGTTCTGCATGGCGCTCAGCCGAAACCCCTCGTTCACCGGCCATCACCTCAATCGGGTCTCCGGGAATCATGTGGATCAGAGTAAACGTCAGCAATGTAATGCCTATAAAGGTAGGAATAACCAACCCAAGTCGACGTAAAATAAATTGAAACATAAAACGACAAGCTCTTTGTAATAAAGGTTGTGATTAATAAATTCATTCATAAAGCTAAGCCATCAGCCGAGAAGAATTTATAAGTACGGCACTTTGAATGCATCCAATCATCCCAAGTGCCGTTTATCACTTAGATTTGAATTACTTCTCTAGACTTACACCGTAGAAGTAGTGACCACCAAGTGGGTCAATTTTGTAACCTTTCACTTCTTTGCGCAGTGGTTGATATACCACAGAGTGAGCGATGGTGATCCAAGGCGCTTCGCGCTTAAAGACCTGCTGTGCTTCCTGGTAGTATTCTGCACGAACACTTTGATCAGCAGTGCGTTTTGCTTTAATCAACAGATCATCGAATTCAGTGTTACACCATTGAGCACGGTTTGAACCACCAACCGCATCACAGCTCAGCAATACATACAAGAAGTTATCCGGATCACCGTTATCACCGGTCCAGCCTAGCAGCACTGTATCGTGTTCACCTTTCTTCGAACGGTTCAGGTATTCACCCCATTCGTAAGAAACCACTTCGGCATTCACACCAATTTTTTTCCAGTCTTCCTGCATAACTTCAGCCATACGACGCGCATTCGGGTTGTATGGACGCTGTACTGGCATTGCCCAGATATTGGTATCAAAACCGTTTTCGTAACCCGCTTCTTTCAGCAATTGCTTCGCACGAACCGGATCGTAGTTGTAATCAACCACATCATGGTTGTAAGACCAGATTGTTGGCGGAATCGGGTTTTTCGCCACTTTACCAGCGCCCTGGAATACCGCATCAATAATCGCCTGCTTATTAGTCGCTAAGCTCAGCGCTTGGCGCACTCGCACGTCATCAAACGGTTTTTTCTGCGTGTTGAACGCCAGATAACCCACATTCAGACCTTCCTGAGTCAACACTTGTACGTCTTTATCCGTTTTCATCTGCTCAATATCAGCTGGGTTCGGGAATGGCATTGCATGACATTCACCCGCTTTCAATTTAGCGTAACGAACAGAGGCATCAGGAGTGATAGAGAATACTAAGCGATCGATATCCGCTTTACCGCGCCAGTAATCTTCAAAGGCGGTATAACGAATTAATGAGTCTTTCTGATACTGCACTTTCTGGAAAGGCCCCGTACCGACAGGGTTAATGTCTAGCTGCTCAGGCGTACCTTTTTTCATCAGGTAATCTGCTTGCTCTGCAGAGAAGATAGATGCAAAGTCCATTGCCAGGTTAGCCAAGAATGGCGCTTCTGGATGATTCAGCACAAACTTCACGGTGTAGTCATCAACTTTCACAATATCTTTAATCAATGAGTCCATGCCCATACCGTTAAAGTACTCATAAGAACCACCGGATACACTGTGGTATGGATGGTTTTTATCCCACTGACGTGCAAATGAGAAGATAACGTCATCAGCGTTAAAATCGCGGGTTGGTTTAAAGTCTTTGCTTGACTGGAATTTAACCCCTTTACGCAGATGGAAAGTGTATTCCAAACCATCTTCGCTTACGTCATAGCTTTCTGCTAGTGCTGGTTTTGCATTGGTCGTACCCACATCAAACTCAAGTAAGCGGCTGAACATCGCTTTAGAAGAAGCATCAAATGTAGTGCCTGATGTATAAAACGTCGGGTTAAAACCTTCCGGGCTGCCTTCTGAACAGTAAACGAAAGTGGTTGGTGCAGCTTGAGCTGAAGCGACAAATGCGCTCGCAGCCATAATAGCTAACGGTAATGCTACTAGCCTGTGTTTCATTCTAATTCTCCATATCGGGACTTTAGCTGGTGTAACAATCTAATTTGAGGTCAGGTGAGCATGAAATGAGGGGACAACAGAGATCTGTATCCAGAAAATGAAAATCCTAACGGCAGGAAAACCATTTAACTCATCCGTGAGCACCTTAGGTGAAAGCAACGTCATCTGTGACATGTGCAGAATCACTGATTAGAGAGTAGCGAAGGGAGAAACAATGACCAATCGAAATAGTGACATGCGTTATACACATAACGCATAGGGAGAACAAATTGACAATAAAAAATATAATATTCAGAAAGTTACAGAGTAATAATCACCTAAATGAATAATAAACCAACAACAAAAAATGTGATCTATCGCAAATTTAAAATCCACTAATCACCCGCTATACGCGCTGATGTTTAATCCAGTAAACCACCAGACCAATCACAATAACCCAGGGTAACAACTTAATAAGTAAACCCAACATCCCCATGAACAACATAAAAACAAATGAAATGCCGATCACAACCGCAACCGACAGAAACGACAAACCAAATATTGCGAATGAAAACACAAACAAAATCAACAGTAATAATTCATGCATCAGGCTATGCTCCTAAAATAAAACAAGCTAAAAACTGCAAGATGGATACCAACCTGCAGTTTTTTATTAACCAACTGATTTATTAGAATAAAAAAGTAAAAACAAGTTCCATCAGTTTATTCTTAAAAAGAAGCGTGCCAGATTCGCCAAATTTTGGTCAATTACACATCAAGTTCTTTCGGAATTTTCGCCAACGCTGCCTGCAACACTTCAATACCAGAACCTGGCTTATGTGCATTTTCACTGATATAGCGACGCCACTGACGTGCTCCGGGCATATTCTGGAAAAGACCAATCATATGACGAGAGATATGCCCTAAATAAACGCCATTCGCCAATTGCTGTTCAATATAAGGGAACATTTCTTCAACTACCTGAGTTCGTTTTTTTACCGGAGTAGTTAAACCAAAGATCTGCTGATCAACTTCAGCCAAAAGATAGGGATTCTGATATGCTTCACGCCCGACCATAACCCCATCAAGATGCTGTAGATGCTCTTGTGCTTCTTGCAGAGTTTTTACCCCACCATTAACCGCAATCGAAAGATGAGGGAAATCCTGTTTAATCTGATAAGCGCGCGAGTAATCCAGTGGTGGTATTTCCCGATTCTCTTTTGGACTCAAACCACTTAACCATGCCTTACGTGCATGGATAGTAAATTGTTCACAACCGCCTTTTTCTGATACTCGGGTAATGAAATCGGTTAGAAATTCATAACTATCGAGATCATCAATACCGATACGGGTTTTCACCGTAACCGGAATAGAGACTTCCGCTTTCATCGCGGCAATACATTCTGCCACCAGATCCGCTTCCGCCATCAGACAGGCACCAAAACGACCATTCTGTACCCGATCAGAAGGACAACCGACATTTAGATTTACTTCGTCATAACCCCGTTCCTCGGCTAACTTGGCACAATGCGCCAGATCCTGAGGATTAGAACCACCCAGCTGCAACGCAACCGGATGCTCTTCTTGATTATATTTAAGAAAGTCACCTCGCCCGTGAATAATCGCCCCGGTAGTCACCATCTCGGTATAAAGCAGAGTTTGAGAGGACAACAGACGATGAAAGTAGCGGCAATGGCGGTCAGTCCAATCGAGCATGGGTGCAATGGAAAAGCGGGATGAGTAAGTCATAACAGCAAATGTATCCTAAGAATAGTCAGCTAAATTTTGTTCGAATCAATAAGCGCGCTATTGTAATCGCTCTGCTCCTTGAACACCAATGAGATCGCCAGGCTGACCATTCCTGCATAACAATCTCAAATTCGATACACATATTGACATTTAACACATTATGACGCTAAGAAAATTATAGAAAAGTTAAACGATATTACGTTTTAAATAGTATATTATTATAACAGTCCAGTGATAATGGTGATGGATTTGGACCTGAATCTAACAAAGCAAATTGAAGAGTTATGCACAGCACGTGGAGTTCGGCTAACGGCTCAGCGTAAGCGTGTTTTTGAACTTATCTGTTCAAGTAAAAAGGCCTCGAGTGCCTATGAATTACTTGAAGAGTTAAAAGAAAGCGAGCCGCAGGCTAAACCCCCAACTGTTTATCGGGCACTTGAATTTTTAATGGAACAGGGCTTTATTCATCGGGTAGAGTCAACCAACAGTTTTATCTCTTGCTGTTCATGTAATGCACACAAACATTTTTCTCATCTTCTGATTTGTGATAAATGTAGTGATGTGATCGAACTGCAAGATGATAAGTTAGTAGCATCTTTAGAGCAAAATGCAGAACAGTATGGATTTAAGGTAGTGAACCATGTGATCGAATCTCATGGGATCTGTCAGTCTTGTGCTTCTGCTGCACAGAATTAACTAGTAGATAAAATTATGCGAGCTGAATTTGTAAATCCGTTTTTAGCCTCTTTGTTAAATGTGCTAAAAACCATGGCTTCCTTAGAGTTGAAACCTCAGAAACCTCGTGTGAAGAAAGATGAAATTGCACGTGGTGATATCTCGGGGCTAATCGGCATGGTTGGCGATAAAACGCGTGGCTCAATGTCAATTACCTTTGACGAAAACCTCGCTCTGGAAATTATGCAGAACATGCTGGGTGAGCGGCCTAACGGGCTGAATGAGGAAGTGACCGATATGGTGGGTGAAATCACCAACATGGTAACTGGTGGTGCGAAACGCATTCTGGCTGAAAGCGGCTTTGACTTTAATATGGCAACCCCCGTTGTCGTTTCAGGGAAAGGCCACACCATTCGCCATAAATGTGAAGGTGGAGCGATCATTATTATGCCGTTTACCTCGCAGTGGGGTAACGCCTTTATCGAAATTTGCTTCGAATAAATTCCAAAACCTCATATAAAATAAAAGGTTGATGGTTTTGCGCCATCAACCTTTTTATTTGCATCTAATAACGATTAACGCATTGCCTTAAACGCATTGATCAAACCATTAGTTGAACTGTCGTGCGAATCTACACCAGCATCATTGGTCAGTTCTGGCAGAATTTGGTTAGCCAGTTGCTTACCAAGTTCTACACCCCACTGGTCGAATGTAAAGATGTTCCAGATAACCCCTTGAGTAAAGATTTTATGCTCATACATAGCAATCAGGTTACCCAGTGAACGAGGGGTAATTTGCTTCATCAGGATAGAGTTAGTTGGGCGGTTACCTTCAAACACTTTAAATGGAACCAGTGATGCTACTTCTTCTGCGGTTTTACCTGCTGCGATAAATTCAGCTTCAACCTGCTCTTTAGTCTTACCGAATGCCAGAGCTTCAGTTTGAGCGAAGAAGTTAGACATTAGCTTCTCGTGATGATCAGCCGTTGGGTTGTGTGAAATAGCTGGAGCAATAAAGTCACAAGGAACTAGTTTAGTGCCTTGGTGAATCAACTGATAGAAAGCATGCTGACCGTTAGTGCCTGGTTCGCCCCAGATAATTGGGCCAGTCTGGTAATCTACAGCGTTGCCGTTACGGTCAACATATTTACCGTTTGATTCCATGTTTCCTTGCTGGAAGTACGCCGCGAAACGGTGCATATACTGATCGTATGGAAGAATCGCTTCAGATTCTGCGCCATAGAAGTTGTTGTACCAGATACCGATCAAAGCCAGGATTACCGGGATATTCTGCTCAAATGGCGTTTCAGAGAAATGTTTATCCATTTCATGAGCACCAGTTAGCAGCTCAACGAAGTTTTCAAAACCAATGCCCAGAATGATAGACAGACCGATTGCTGACCATAGAGAGTAACGGCCGCCGACCCAATCCCAGAATTCGAACATGTTGTCAGTATCGATACCGAATTCTGCTACCGCTTTACCATTGGTTGAAAGCGCAACAAAGTGTTTAGCTACCTGAGACTCATCTTTCGCTTCTTCCAGGAACCAGCTACGAGCAGAGTGTGCGTTGGTCATGGTTTCCTGAGTGGTGAAGGTTTTTGATGCAACCAGGAACATGGTAGTTTCTGGGTTTACTTTTTTCAGAACTTCAACGATGTGAGTACCGTCAACATTAGAAACGAAGTGCAGGTTCAGGTGGTTTTTGTACGGTTTCAGCGCTTCAGTCACCATGAATGGACCTAAGTCAGAACCACCGATACCGATGTTAACAATGTCAGTAATCGCTTTACCGGTATAACCTTTCCATTCACCAGAAATAACACGCTCAGAGAAAGCTTTCATTTTTTCCAGAACCGCATTCACACCTGGCATAACATCTTCACCGCCAGACAGAATTGGCGTATTGCTGCGGTTACGTAGTGCAACGTGCAGTACTGAACGACCTTCTGTACGGTTGATTTTCTCACCGCTGAACATCGCTTTAATCGCGCTGGACAGTTCGGTCTCTTCTGCCAGTTTAAATAGCAGTGACAAAGTTTCTTCGTTGATGAAGTTCTTTGAGTAATCAACCAGGATATCGTCGCCAAAGCTTGTGGAAAACTTATCAAAACGTGCTGCATCCTGAGCAAATAGTGATTTCAGCTCCATTCCTTGTACAGATTCAAAGTGCGCGCTCAGCGCTTTCCACGCTTCGGTTTGCGTTGGGTTGATATTTTTCAACATGGTCATGGTATCTATCCCGATGTAATATTAGTTTTAACACTGAGCCACGCTTACAATGCTGGCATCAGATATCCCTAAGAGACACAATTTGCAAATTATGCACGAAATTACTGCGCCATAGTATACTTAATTTTCGAAGCAAAATTATGCTTTAGCTCAAAATAAATATAGAGGCTTATGCATGTGGATCCAAAAACAGTTATCCCTGAAAGCACGTCCGCGCGGATTCCATTTGATCACCGATGAGATTATGCAACAACTTCCGGAAATAGCGAATTATCGCATTGGTGTGTTACATATTTTTATTCAGCACACTTCCGCCAGCTTAACAATTAATGAGAATGCGGATCCGACCGTGCGCAGCGATATGGAACGTCATTTTAATCAATTTATTCCTGAAAGAGCACCGTATTATCAACATGATTATGAAGGGGATGATGATATGCCCGCTCATATTAAAGCATCGACATTAGGTTCTAATCTTACGATTCCCGTCAGTATCGGTCGATTAGCGTTAGGAACCTGGCAGGGAATCTATTTGGGAGAGCATCGAGATCACGGCGGCAGCCGCCGTATCATCGTTACTCTACAAGGAGAATGATGGCAAATTACTCATCATCATCAAAGGCAGGACCAGCATAGTTGTCAAACCGGGAATACTGCCCCTGGAACGTAAGACGAACCGAACCGATGGGGCCGTTACGTTGTTTACCGAGGATGATTTCGGCCGTTCCTTTCATCGCACTGTCCGGATGATAAACTTCATCACGATAGATAAACATGATTAAGTCGGCATCCTGTTCGATAGAGCCGGATTCGCGCAAATCGGAGTTCACCGGACGCTTATCGGCACGTTGTTCCAACGAACGGTTAAGCTGAGATAATGCAACAACCGGAACATTAAGCTCTTTAGCCAGCGCTTTTAGTGAGCGCGAGATTTCAGCAATTTCCAAAGTACGGTTGTCAGTCAGTGATGGCACGCGCATTAACTGCAGATAGTCGACCATAATTAACGATAAACCACCGTGTTCACGAGCTACCCGGCGAGCGCGAGAACGCAATTCAGTAGGTGTCAGTCCCGAACTATCATCGATGAACATATTCTTCTTCTCCATCAGAATCCCCATGGTAGAAGAGATCCGCGCCCAGTCCTCATCGTCGAGCGTACCAGTACGGATTTTGGTTTGATCAACCCGCGATAAAGAAGCGAGCATACGCATCATGATCTGTTCGGAAGGCATCTCCAGCGAGAAAATCAGCACAGGCTTATCCTGCTCCATCGCTGCGTTTTCACACAGGTTCATCGCAAAAGTGGTTTTACCCATCGATGGACGAGCGGCCACAATAATTAAGTCAGATGGCTGTAAACCGGCGGTTTTCTTATTCAGGTCAGTAAAGCCGGTATTAACCCCAGTAACACCATCCTGCGGGCTTTTATACAATAGCTCAATACGTTCTAACGTTTTTTCCAGAATAGAGTCTACATTACGCGGCCCTTCATTCTCATTGGTACGCGCTTCTGCAATAGCAAAAACTTTACTTTCCGCCAGATCGAGCAAATCTTCAGATGAACGCCCCTGCGGATCATAGCCAGCATCAGCAATTTCATTGGCGACCCCGATCAGACTGCGAACTAATGAGCGTTCCGCAACAATCTCAGCATACGCATTGATATTGGCTGCACTCGGGGTATTTTTTGCCAGGTCGGCAAGATAGGCAAAGCCGCCAACATCTTCGAGTTGTTCGCGTACTTCTAAAAATTCTGAGAGTGTAATTAAATCGAGAGGCTTGCCAGATTCAAGAATCTTTTTGATGCCTTCGAAAACCAGTCGGTGCGGGCGACTATAAAAATCGGTAGCGACTACCCGTTCGGCCACCGTATCCCAACGCTCGTTATCTAACAACAAACCGCCCAGAACAGACTGTTCTGCTTCAAGTGAGTGCGGCGGAGTTTTAATCGCCTCCACTTGGGCATCGTATTTTCGTTTTGAATAGTCAGGTTTGGTTAAGGCCATCATGTTGCTCGCAGGGAAAATTCTGTCGGCCATTATACCCAAGTAGCGACATAAAAAAACACCAGCCGAAGCTGGTGTTTAAATTTAGCTTGAAACTGAAATTACTCAGCAACAACTTCAACTTTAACAGTTGCAAATACTTCTGAGTGCAGTTGAAGAGAAACTTCGAATTCACCAGTAGTACGTAGTGCGCCTTCTGGAAGACGAACTTCGCTTTTCGCAACTTTAACGCCAGCTGCAGTTACTGCATCAGCGATATCGCGAGTACCGATAGAACCAAATAGTTTACCTTCATCACCAGCTTTAGATGCGATAACGATCGCGCCTAGCGCTTCAACTTGCTCAGCACGAGCTTGAGCTGCAGTTAGTTCTTCTGCAACTTTAGCTTCAAGTTCAGCACGACGAGCTTCGAACATTTCTACGTTCGCTTTAGTCGCCATTACAGCTTTACCTTGAGGGATAAGGAAGTTACGAGCGTAGCCAGATTTAACAGCTACTGTATCGCCAAGACCACCTAGGTTACCGATTTTATCAAGTAGAATAACTTGCATTGCTTAATCCTCTTTCTTAATAAACGGTGCCAATTACTGATGTTTATCAGTGTATGGCAGTAGAGCTAGGTAGCGAGAACGTTTGATCGCACGCGCTAGCTGACGCTGATATTTCGCACTTGTACCAGTGATACGGCTAGGTACGATTTTGCCAGCTTCAGTAATGTAATTTTTAAGAGTTGCTACGTCTTTGTAATCAATCTCTTGAACGCCTTCTGCAGTAAAACGGCAGAATTTACGACGACGGAAGAAACGAGCCATGGGCTATCTCCTGATCTTAAATTTGAGTAATGTTGTCGGCATGTAATACCAATTTTCCAATGCCATTTCGGCCTGTCTGATAAGCAATAAACCCACTTACCTTGATACAACTGCCCTGTACTAAATCGTGAGTGTTTAACTGTGACCCATTACCACTAACAACGACCGGCATCAGACAATAAACTTGTCTCATATGGCCAGCTTCCATAGCATGCGAACGATGTTCCAGCCAGAAGCGACAATGTTCAATCCCTGCAGGGCTTTTACTTCGAATCGGCGTCCTGGTAATACTACCGCTAAGCTCGATTCGATTGGTCATAGAAAAAATTACTCAGCGTCTTCTTCTATACGAACTTCTTCACGCTTAGTACGCTCTTCTTTAGCTTTAAGCATGATTGAAGGTTCAGTGATAGCAGCTTTAGTACGCATAATCATGTTACGTAGAACTGCATCGTTGAAACGGAAAGCAGTTTCTAGTTCATCAATTACAGACTGCTCAGTCTCAACGTTCATCAGAACATAGTGAGCTTTGTGCAGCTTGTTGATTGGGTAAGCCAGTTGACGGCGGCCCCAGTCTTCTAGACGGTGAACAGTACCGCCAGCTTCAGTGATAGAACCAGTGTAACGTTCGATCATGCCAGCAACTTGCTCGCTTTGATCTGGGTGCACCATGAATACGATTTCGTAATGACGCATTTATTGCTCCTTACGGATTATTCAGCTTCCACAAATGGCTCGGTTATCCAGAGGAAGCAAGGAACGAAAACAATATATAATATAGAACCGAGATTTCAGGACGTCGAATAGTACAGAATGAAAGCTAAATAAGCAAGGGAAATCAGATGAAATGATAGAGGGAAAATAACTAGAGGAAATAGATAGCAAAAAGAGGAGCCTGAGCTCCTCTTTTTGTAATGCATGATTGCAGTTAAGAATTGCGATTAAGCAATAACTTTAGCTACAACACCAGCACCTACTGTACGGCCACCTTCGCGGATCGCGAAACGTAGACCTTCATCCATTGCGATTGGAGCGATTAGCTCTACAACCATTTGGATGTTGTCGCCAGGCATTACCATTTCTACGCCTTCTGGTAGTGAAATATCACCAGTTACGTCAGTTGTACGGAAGTAGAACTGCGGACGGTAGCCTTTGAAGAATGGAGTATGACGGCCACCTTCATCTTTAGACAGTACGTAGACTTCTGATTCGAATTTAGTGTGTGGAGTGATTGAACCTGGTTTAGCAAGAACCTGACCACGTTCTACTTCGTCACGTTTAGTACCACGTAGTAGTGCACCAACGTTCTCTCCCGCACGACCTTCGTCTAGAAGTTTACGGAACATCTCAACACCAGTACAAGTTGTTGTTACTGTGTCTTTGATACCTACGATCGCAACTTCGTCACCCACTTTCAGGATACCGCGCTCGATACGACCAGTTACTACTGTACCACGACCTTGAATTGAGAATACGTCTTCAATTGGTAGTAGGAATGGTAGGTCTACTGCACGCTCTGGCTCTGGAATGTAGTCATCTAGTGCTTGTGCTAGTTCAATGATTTTCTCTTCCCATTGAGCTTCGCCGTTTAGTGCGCCTAGTGCTGAACCTTGGATTACTGGTAGATCATCACCTGGGAAGTCATACTCAGACAGAAGTTCACGAACTTCCATTTCTACTAGCTCTAGAAGCTCTTCATCATCAACCATGTCACATTTGTTCATGAATACGATGATGTAAGGGATACCAACCTGACGGCCTAGAAGGATGTGCTCACGAGTTTGTGGCATTGGGCCATCTGTCGCAGCTACTACTAGGATACCACCGTCCATTTGCGCAGCACCAGTGATCATGTTTTTAACATAGTCAGCGTGTCCTGGGCAGTCTACGTGTGCGTAGTGACGTGCTGGAGTATCGTACTCTACGTGTGAAGTAGAGATTGTGATACCACGTTCACGTTCTTCTGGAGCGTTATCGATTGACGCGAAGTCACGAGCCGCACCGCCGTATTTTTTAGACAGTACAGTACAGATTGCTGCAGTTAGAGTTGTTTTACCGTGGTCAACGTGGCCGATAGTACCAACGTTTACGTGCGGTTTCGTACGTTCAAATTTTTCTTTAGACACGATCGTGTTCCTTCCTAGTTATGATTCACTTTGGGTAACGTTTATCCCAAAGCGCGCCAGAAATTGCTATTTTATGCGCCAACGTCCGTCAGCGCAATAGATTCGTTATTAATCAAATAACAACTAACCACGTTCTGCAATAATTGCCTCAGCAATATTCTTCGGTACTTCAGCATACTCATGGAATTCCATTGAGTATGAAGCGCGACCTTGAGTAGCAGAACGCAGGTCCGTTGCGTAACCAAACATCTCAGACAGAGGAACTTTAGCGTGGACAATTTTAACATTGCCATAGCCGTCATCCATCCCTTCGATCATGCCGCGGCGACGGTTCAGGTCACCAACCACATCACCCATCCAGTCTTCAGGTGTGGTTACTTCAACTTTCATTAGTGGCTCAAGAATAACCGGTTGCGCTTCAAGCGCCCCTTTCTTGAATGCCATTGAGCCGGCGATTTTAAACGCCATCTCACTAGAGTCAACATCGTGATACGAACCATCAAACAGGGTTGCTTTGACATCCAGTACCGGATAGCCCGCTAACACACCATTGTTCATTTGTTCTTCGATACCTTTCGCTACCGAACTGATGTATTCCTTAGGAACCACACCACCCACGATCTCGTCTACAAAGACAAATCCTTCCCCATCTTGAGCAGGCTCAAGTTTCAGCCATACGTGACCATACTGGCCACGACCGCCAGATTGACGAATAAATTTACCTTCAACTTCCGTTTTACCACGAATGGTTTCACGGTAGGCAACCTGAGGTTTACCCACGTTGCAATCCACGCTAAATTCGCGCTTCATTCGGTCAACAATGATATCCAGGTGCAATTCACCCATACCGGAAATCAGAGTCTGACCTGTTTCATCATCCGTTTCAACACGGAAAGATGGATCTTCTGCCGCCAGTTTATTCAGGGCAATGCCCATTTTTTCCTGATCAGCTTGTGAACGAGGTTCAACAGCGATCTGGATTACTGGCTCAGGGAAGTCCATACGCTCCAGAATAACTTTGTGGTTTTGATCACACAATGTATCTCCGGTAGTCACATCTTTCATCCCGATAAGGGCTGCGATATCACCTGCGAGAACTTCTTTAATTTCTTCACGCTTGTTAGAGTGCATCTGAACGATACGTCCAACACGCTCTTTCTTCTGCTTAACTGAATTATAGACAGCATCGCCAGAATTCAATACACCTGAATAAACACGAATGAAAGTCAGTGTACCGACAAACGGGTCAGTAGCAATTTTAAACGCCAGTGCTGAGAAAGGTTCATTATCATCAGCGTGACGTTCAACTTCATTCTCGTCATCATCATGCCCTTTAATCGAAGGTACATCTGTCGGAGAAGGAAGAAATTCGACAACCGCATCCAGAACAGCCTGTACACCTTTATTTTTAAAGGCACTACCACAAGTTGCCAACACGATTTCGTTATTCAACGTACGGATACGAAGGCCGAGTTTGATCTCATCTTCTGACAATTCACCTTCTTCAAGGTATTTGTCCATCAGCTCATCGTTGGCTTCTGCAGCAGCTTCGACCATATGGGTACGCCACTCTTCCGCTAAATCCGCCATATCTTCCGGAATATCTTCATAGGTAAAAGTCATACCCTGATCTTCGGCATTCCAGTTGATCGCTTTCATCTTAATTAGGTCGATGACACCTTTAAATTCTTCTTCTGCACCGATATTCAATTGAATAGGCACAGGGTTCGCTCCAAGGCGATTTTTGATCTGCTCTACAACGCGTAAGAAATCTGCACCGGCACGATCCATTTTGTTGACAAATACCATGCGTGGAACGTGATATTTATCGGCCTGACGCCATACAGTTTCAGACTGAGGCTCTACACCCGAGGCGCCACAGAATACGACCACTGCACCATCAAGTACACGTAATGAACGCTCTACTTCGATAGTAAAGTCAACGTGTCCTGGGGTGTCAATGATGTTAACGCGATGATCGGGAAACTGCGCTTGCATACCGCGCCAGAAGGTTGTAGTAGCCGCAGAGGTGATAGTGATACCACGCTCTTGTTCCTGCTCCATCCAGTCCATGGTTGCAGCACCGTCGTGTACTTCACCGATTTTATGAGAAAGACCTGTATAGAACAGAATACGCTCTGTAGTGGTTGTTTTTCCTGCATCTACGTGAGCACAAATACCGATGTTACGGTAGCGCTCGATAGGAGTTTTACGAGCCACGATTGTATCCTCTTACTAAGGTTAACCTTAGAGTAGAAAAGTGCTGCGAGGAACCTCGCAGCACTGAAGGTATTACCAGCGGTAATGTGCGAACGCTTTGTTCGCTTCAGCCATACGGTGAACGTCTTCACGTTTCTTAACCGCAGAACCTTTGTTTTCTGACGCATCTAGCATTTCAGCAGCTAGGCGTGCAGCCATAGATTTTTCACCACGCTTACGCGCAGCTTCAACCAACCAACGCATAGCAAGTGCGTTACGGCGAACCGGACGTACTTCTACAGGCACCTGGTAAGTTGAACCACCCACACGACGAGATTTAACCTCGACAGCTGGGCGAACGTTTTCAAGAGCTTCTTCAAATACAGCTAAGTGATCTTTACCAGATTTCTCAGCCATAGTGTCTAGTGCAGTGTAAACAATTTTTTCTGCAGTAGATTTTTTACCGTCAACCATAAGGATGTTAACGAATTTTGCCAGCAGTTCAGATTTGAACTTAGGATCTGGAAGGATCTTACGCTGACCAATAACGCGACGACGTGGCATGGAATATTCTCCGTTGTCTTCTTCAGGTTTTATCCAAAACTTTTCAGTTTTATCAAAAAATACAAATTAATTTAGTGTTTGGCCTTACTTAACGCTTTCTTTACAGAGAAATATTAAGACTTAGGACGCTTCACACCGTACTTAGAACGAGCTTGTTTACGGTTGTTAACACCAGAACAGTCTAGTGCACCGCGTACAGTGTGGTAACGTACACCTGGAAGGTCTTTAACACGACCGCCACGGATAAGAACAACTGAGTGTTCCTGAAGGTTGTGGCCTTCACCGCCGATGTACGAAGTTACTTCGAAACCGTTTGTCAGACGTACACGACAAACTTTACGAAGTGCTGAGTTAGGTTTTTTAGGTGTAGTAGTGTAAACACGTGTACATACACCACGTTTTTGTGGGCACGCTTCTAGTGCTGGCACGTTGCTTTTTTCAACTTGCTTTGCACGAGGTTTGCGAACCAACTGGTTAATAGTTGCCATTAACTAGCTCCTGATTTACTTAAAGTAAGCTTTGTGAAAAATCTAGTCCCGCTTTGCTTTCACACAAATAGGGACGCAAAATTCTATGCAGGAGTGCGATGAGTGTCAAGAAGTATGCTGATCTTTTTTCGATCAATCGTAAGATGAGAACTATTCCCAGGTTAATGAACTGCTATGCCGTTCGCTTAGTTCAACAAACCCCGGATAATCAACCTGAAGCAGGTTATCGGCAATCACGCTCTGCAAACCGCGGGCATTAATATCTGGAATTAATACATAAACTGCCTTTTCTGCCAATAGAGCGTGAAGATGATGGTGACTATTGGCCAGATAAACGGCCTCTTCCATCAGCAAAATGACATCTCCGGTCTGGACATAATTCAGAGCCGAATGAATCGATGACTGAGTTTTTATAATATGCAGCATAAAAATTACCGATCAAAACGAAAGTAGCTTGGCGCTGTTGTGCAAGAGCTGAGTCAATTGAGTATGCGTGAGCAGTTCAGCATCAATAATCAGTTGCGAAGGCTCAAGCCCAAGTCGGGTCAAAGATTCCCGACAAACAAAGACTTTTTCAATATCATACAGTTCCAGCAACTTAAACATCGGTACATAATTCTTGCTCAGAATAGCACTGGTATCCTGACTGGCCAGCAACTGAGCAACACCATCATCGATAAACAGCGCACTGAGATCTTCACTGTACGCTGATGCCGCTAATAGAGCATCCAGCCCCTCGCGCCCGGCACTGCTCGAGTGAGGAGCGGAACGAAAGACAAAAGTAATATCACTCAAAACTGCACCACTCGATCCTGGGTTAACAACGCCTGAGCCAGACTGCCTAACCCAGCCGGGGTAAATGGTTCAGCCAAATTCGCCCCATTAAGATTATGCTGCTGCGCTTCCTGATTACTGACGATACCACGACGCAACGAAGCGGCCACACAAGTTTCCAAGGCAACGCCATGTTGCAGAGCTAATCTTTGCCAGGCTTTGGCCAAGTCGAACTCATCATTAGCCGGCACGGTAAGGCCACTGCCGTTATCCACACCCTGCTGATAAAAAAAGACACTGATCAGCTGATGGCCTTTTTCAATCAGCGCCAGCGCAAACTGATAGGCACTGCGCGAAGCCTGAGTACCATATACCGGACCATTGACCACCAGCGTATAAGTCAGTGCCACGATTATTCGTCCTCTGTTTTACGCTGGCGAATATAAAGGTAAACCGTGTGCTTGGAAATATTAAGCCGATCGGCTACGCGGTTAATCGCATCTTTTATATCGAAAATACCTTTATCGAATAGCGCCATCACGATCTGGCGATTCTTGGTATTATTCGATACTGATTTATCAGCGTTAATTTCTTCAATGGTTCGTTCAACCGTTTGGTCGACCAGCTCTTCCACATCGCTGGCAAAGTTAACCGATGAAGCCGCATCCTGTGCTTCCTGGGTCGGCATAAACGATTCCAGCACCTGAGAAAACGGCGCATCCAGATTCACGTTGATACACAGCAGGCCAATCACGCGGTTTTCACCGTTGCGAATCGCAATGGTGATTGACTTCATCAGTACCCCGCCTTTAGCGCGGGTAAAGTAAGAGCGCGAGAAATTACGTTCTGATCCTTCAATATCACGTAGCATCTTCAGCGCCAGATCAGTAATTGGCGAGCCTACCTGGCGACCAGTGTTCTCACCGTTAGCAATTTTAATGGCCGAGGTATTCAAATCTTCCAGGGAGTGAAGCACAATTTCACAAAAGGGTCCGATCAGGCTAGCAATGCCATCAACTACCGCTTCATAGGACTGAAGAATAATTTTATCGTGCTCGCTAAATGGTTTCACATGCACTGATTCCATTTCAAGCAACATCTCTGCATTGAGAGTCTCTGTTGTCGTCACTGTCGTCCCAGCCTCAATTTCAAATAATTGGTGCAAGTTTATCAGAAAATTTTAAAGGAACGAGCAGCAATATTCTCAACAAGTGATTTAGAACAAACTCTTAGCTTTTAAATATAAAACACAACGCATAAAAAAGCCTGAATACTCAGGCTTCTATCATTAAACTTATTTCATCTCTGCAGAGGAAGATTACTCGGCAGATTCATCGGCTGGTGCATCTGCTTTTTCAACTTTGAGCAGTTCAACTTCGAAGATCAGTGTTGAGTTCGCCGGAATTGTCGGTGTGTCGTTCTCGCCGTATGCCAATTCTGGCGGGATAACAAACTTGAATTTAGCACCTTCTTTCATTAGCTGAACCCCTTCGGTCCAACCGGCAATCACGCGATCCAGAGGGAAAGTCGCAGGCTCATTACGATCGTAAGAGCTGTCAAACTGAGTGCCGTCGGTCAAGGTGCCTTTGTAATGCACTTCAACAGTATCAGTCGCTAGCGGAGAAGCTCCGGTACCTTCAGTGATTACCTGATAAAGCAAACCAGATTCCGTCTGTTTTACCCCTTCTTGCTTGGCAAACTCCGCACGGAAGTCATCACCGGCTTTTTTCACTGCCGCTGATTTTTCTGCGGCTTGAGATGCAGCAAGGTCGTTGAGGCGTTTATCGAAATCTTCTAATGCTTTACGTGCATCCGCTTCACTCATTTCTGAACCATCAGCGAATGCATGTTCAATACCTTTCAAGACCAAATCTTTATTTAGTTCAACACCCAGTTCTTTAGGCTTGTCCAGACTTGCGCTCAGATAATTGGCAAAAGAAACACCGATCGCGTACGCTGCTTTTTCATCTTCATTTTTAAATTCAAGAGATTTAGCTGTTTCTGTAGCCTGAGCCTGTGCAGTTACTTCCGCTTGCTTTGCTTCTTCCTGGCAACCTGCGACCAACATAATTGTCGCTGCAAGTAACGACACCTTAAACATCGATTTCATTAAATTCTCCAAAATGGGTAGGCAAACCTTTTGTTATTGCGCACAATTCCTTAACCTAGATTGGTGCGCAACAGATTGTTGTACCAATATAACCTTATGTTATTCAATTGTCTTTACACTCAGAGTGGATATTAAGAGCAATGCGAATATTTTCTCGTTACCTGGTATTAGTCATTGTCAGCTTGTTGTTAAATGGCTGCATTTTCTCGACAACACCCGATCAGACCTGGGAGCTTGCTCCTAGTGGAGCGACCGCGTTCGCACTTAGCCGTGATGCCCGCTTTGCTCTGACATTCTCACAAGAACAACAACTGCGCCTGTGGGACCTGAATGCTAATAGCGAACTGGCTAACTTAGGTGCGCTTGATCAAGAATCCAACGCCGTCTCCTATATCCGCATCGCGGATAACGGTCGCTTTGCCGTCACCGCCGGAGCAACCAACTTTGCTGTCTGGGATCTAGCCTGGAGTCAGTCAAAAGGATTGTGGTCGATTTCCGATGGCAACATCCGCGATATTGATATTTCCAGTGATGGCGAACAAATACTGATGGGATTATCCAATGGTAAAGCCATTTACGTCGATTTAGTCAGCGGACGACGCTTAGAGTTCCTTGCGCATCAAGAAAAAGTGAATACGGTGGCTTTATCCGCCAATGGTCGTTATGCCCTGACGGGCGGAAATGACTACAAAGCCTATCTGTGGGATACCCAGAGTGGGCAGATTGTCCGCAGCTATGAACATGAGCAACGCGTTGTCAGAGTCGCACTACAGCGCAAAGGCAAATTGGCCTTTACTTCCGATGGCGGTAATCAAGCACGTATCTGGGATATTACCAGTGGCAAAGAAGTGGCTAGTCTGAGCAGCTTTGCTCGCCAGCTCATCTTTTCCACTGCGCGATTCTCTGATGACGGCAAGCGTCTGGTGACCGGTACCCCATCAAGTAAAGTAATGGTATGGGACAGTGAAAGCGGCAAAAAAATAGATGAATTTGAGGTCGCTCCGACAAAAGATGCTCGTCCTCCGCGTGCAGTCGTGTATGATGCGGCCTTTAATAATCACAACCATGTCATTTCAGCCAGCTCCGCCGGAATGGCAGAAGCCTGGAAATTAAGTGAGTAACAGGGTAATGAACAAACAGCTTGAACAGATGGAAGTGCGGATAAACGATTTGGAGTGCCAACTTGCCTTTCAGGAACAGACGATTGAAGAGCTGAATGACGCATTAGGACAGCAACAGCTGCAGATCAGCCGTATGCAAGAACAAATGACATTTATGATTGGAAAAATTAAGTCATTGAGCAGCAGTAATCTAGCCGATCAATCAGAAGAAACGCCACCACCGCATTATTAGCGCCAGAATACATAGCTGATCACCGCACCGACCACCACCAGACATCCACCCAAGCGGCGTAACTGATGATCATTCTGTTGGCTGAGCTGAGCAATCATATTGCGCCATCCGCCTGGAGCGAGTAGCGGCCCAAGCCCTTCAACAATTAAAACAAAACCAAGTGCCAGCCAGATTGGATGAGACATTATTTTCAATCCCCTAAAACAAAATCAGGGGTCATAGTCAGGCAACAATGTTGCCTGACTATGACCCCTTTAACTGACTAATAATAAATTATTTACTACCAGCCGCATCATTCATATATTGGAAGAAGTCACTCTTCGGATCCAATACCAAAATGTCACTCTTGCTACTGAAGGATTTTTCATAAGCTCGCAGTGAACGTAAGAAGCTGAAAAATTCAGGATCTTTGTTATACGCACTGGAGTAGATTTTGGCCGCTTGAGCATCCGCATCACCACGAGTTACCCGTGCCGTTTTATCCGCTTCAGCCAGAATAGTCGCCACTTCAAGCTCAGCCTGAGCTTTAATGATCTCTGCCTTTTCGCGACCTTGTGAACGGTGCTTACGCGCTACCGACTCCCGCTCAGCACGCATCCGGCGATAAATCGATTCACTAATCTCATCCGGAAGGTTAATTTTCTTCATCCGGAAGTCAACAACATAGACACCAAGATCTTTCATTGCACTAGTACGAGTGCTCTTTAAAACCTCTTCCATGATCTCATCTCGCTGACCATCGATTTCTAATGCCTGTTTCGCCGCTTCAGTAGTCGCGACATCGGCATCAGTGCTAACGGGTAAGACATTACCGTTACGCGGACCCGATACTATCTGTTTGATTTCACGGGAACCGATCTCCGAACGTAACACATCAGTTACTTTACGTTCTAATAGAGCCTCAGCCGTTAAGGCATTGCCACCACCAGTTGATAGATAATACTGACCGAAATCTTCAATACGCCATTTTACGTAAGAATCGATAATAACGTCTTTTTTCTCTGAGGTAACGAAACGGTCTGAACGGCCATCCATTGTCTGAATACGGGCATCCAGATGTTTCACGCGGTCAAAGATCGGCATTTTAAAGTGCAGGCCTGGCTCATAAATACGTGCCACTTCACCATCTTTAAGGATCCGGCCAAACCGAACCACGATACCACGTTCCCCCTCAGGAATGACAAACAGAGCCATCAACACCACAATCAGGGCAATAACAATCACTGGGACAAATAACTTACGCATGCTTAGTATCTCCCCTGACGTGAAGTTGAACGGGTTTGATCATCAGTACTATCACTGTTGGTTTGAGACTCCAGTTCTATATGATCATACAATGGAGAAGATTTCAGATCGCGTTTGGTTGGCGTGTCGTCATCTTGCCCTCTCAGTTTATCAATCGGCAGATAAAGCAGATTACCACTCGATTTTGAATCAATCAGGACTTTGGATGTACTGGAGTAAACCTGCTCCATGGTATCCAAGTAAAGACGATCACGAGTCACTTTAGGTGCTGCATTATATTCAGGCAGCAGTTTTTCAAACTGGGCAACCTGACCTAATGCTTCATTACGTACCCGCTCGCTGTAACCGTGTGCTTCTTTCTTCAGACGCTCAGCACGACCGGTTGCCTTCGGCAGAATTTCGTTTTTATACGCTTCAGCTTCACGGATGAAACGCTCTTCATCTTCTCGTGCTGCAATCGCATCATCAAACGCATCTTTAACCTGCTCTGGCGGACGCGCAGACTGGAAGTTAACATCAACCAGCATCAGTCCCATATCGTACTTATCGATAATCTCATTCAGGGTAGCCTGAGTGTACTGACGTATCTGTTGACGACCACTGGTCAGAATACTATCCATCAACGAGTCACCAATCACCGCACGCAATGCAGAGTCCGTGGCCTGGCGCAAACTGTCATCTGCGTTAGTCACCTGGAACAAGTATTTATAAGGATCCGATACCCGGTACTGAATATCCATGGCAACAGTTACGACGTTCTCATCTTTGGTTAACATCAGACCAGTTGCACGTAGCGAACGGATTGACTGAACATTTACCGCAGTCACTTCATCAATAAAGCGAGCACGCCAGTTCAGGCCAGGATCAACGATACGATCGTATTTACCCAAACGCAGTACCACGCCTCGTTCCGCTTCACCTATGGTATAGAATCCGGAGAAGAACCATATTGCAACAGCAATAACCGCAATCACGCCAAAGCCGATTGCGCTGCCACCAGAAAATGAAGGCCCGCTACCGCCCTTCTTACCAAATTTTCCACCGAGTTTCTGGCTGAGCTTGCTAAACACCTCATCCAAATCCGGCGGGCCTTGATCACGACCACCACGACTGCCATTATCATTACCCCATGGGTCTTTCTCTGGGCCTTTGTTGTCGTTGTTATCGTTGTTGTTATTACCAGGCTCGTTCCACGCCATTAGTAATCTCCATCATTTGCTATGACGTTATACTGTAGCAGTCCTTTAAGTAACTATAAAGTCTCGAAAAACTGCGCTCTCTCTTTTTTCTAGTCTAGACCAGTCTGCATGCTGCATCCGAACATTGATTAATAAATTGCCTTCAACATCATATTCCTCGCTTTGAATTGCCATTAATTTGAAGAATAAACTACGCAAACGCCCCTGATATTCTGGTGGTATACGTAGCTGATGTTCGACAACTTGCTCGGCAAGTCGTTCCGATAATGCCTGGAATAACAGATCCATACCAAGCCCCTGCATTGCAGAGACCCATACACAGACAGGATGTCCTTCGTCGTCATAGTCAATACGAGGTTCCTGGTTTTCCATGTTATCGATCTTGTTCATTACCAGCAATACGGGTACTTCATCCGCATCTATTTCAGCCAGAACGGTATCAACAGCATCAATATTCTCACGAAAACGCTCATCACTGGCATCAACAACATGTAACAAAATGTCAGCTTCTTGTGTTTCTTGTAACGTCGCCTTAAAAGCGGCAACTAAATCGTGCGGCAGATGACGAATAAAACCCACCGTATCGGCCAGAATTGCAGGACCGACATCGGCAAGATCAATTTTACGTAACGTAGGATCTAACGTTGCAAACAGTTGATCCGCAGCATACACATTAGCACTGGTGATCTGATTAAACAGGGTAGACTTCCCTGCGTTAGTATAACCAACTAACGAAATCGTTGGGATTTCAGCCCGGTTACGCGCTCGGCGCCCTTGCTCACGCTGTTTGGCCACCTTTTCCAGGCGGCGCAAAATAGCTTTAATTCGTTCACGTAATAAACGTCGGTCTGTTTCCAGCTGGGTTTCCCCCGGCCCGCGCAAACCGATACCCCCTTTTTGCCGTTCCAAGTGTGTCCAGCCACGAACTAAGCGCGTAGAAATATGGCGTAGTTGCGCCAGCTCTACCTGAAGCTTACCTTCATGGGTCCGGGCTCGTTGGGCAAAAATATCGAGAATCAAACCGGTGCGATCAAGCACCCGGCACTGACACAACCTTTCCAGGTTACGCTCTTGGGCAGGAGAAAGGGCGTGGTTAAAAATCACCACGTCGGCGTCAACATACTGCACGGTTTGTGCGATCTCTTGAGCCTTACCCTCACCGACATAATATTTAGAGTGAGGAGCCTGGCGGCTACCGGTTACAACCTGTAGCGCTTCAACTCCAGAGGATGAGACCAGCATTTCAAATTCAGCCAGATCATCCCACTCACCTTCTTGCGTGAAGTTGATATGAACAAGGACGGCTCGCTCACCGGCTTCATAACGGTCAAACAAGCAATCAACTCCTTAATGTAAACTCTCGTTTAAACAGAGCTATTAGTCTTCTGCTTTATCAGAACGTTCTTGCGGACGATCTGCAGTGTGATGGCTGACTGCACGTGCAGGAACCACAGTAGAAATAGCGTGTTTATATACCATCTGATTCACAGTGTTTTTCAGTAAGATAACAAACTGATCAAAAGATTCAATTTGACCTTGTAGCTTAATACCGTTAACCAGGTAAATAGAAACAGGAATACGCTCGCGACGTAGTGCATTCAAGAATGGGTCTTGTAGAGATTGCCCCTTAGCCATTTTTTTTTCCTTATTTTGTACTTTTAATTAATTTATTTAGCTATTGGTGCTCTGAGCTTAGTTTGCCTTTGCATCTGAGCTAAACGAGTAAAAACCCCAAAATAATTACTTATTGAATGTCACTAATGGGCTCGAACAATAAGTAAATGATCCTTTACAGGGTTATAACGCAAAGTGATCACATTATACACAGCGAATTCAACTGGATGCTATTGTTTTCGACATCGTTTCAAACGCTTGATCAATGTTCTCACTATCTAACCACGTCAAATCATCCCAACTACGTAACCAGGTGATCTGACGCTTGGCTAATTGACGGGTCGCACACACGCCGCGATAAACAGCTTCATCTAACGTGGTGTTGCCGTCCAAATAGTCCCACATCTGCCGATATCCTACACAGCGAATGGAGGGCAAGTCTGGATTAAGGTCTCCCCGATCATAAAGATCTTTTACTTCATCGACAAATCCGGCCTCGATCATTTTTTTAAATCTTAGCTCAATTCTGCGATGCAGCTCCGCTCGATCCTGTGGCGCAATAGCAAACTGTGCCACCCGATATGGAAGCGCCTCTCCTTTCGTTTGAGTTAACTCGGTAAGAGTTTTACCCGAAATTCGATAAACTTCCAGTGCCCGCGATAATCTTTGTGGATCATTAGGATGAATCCGTGCTGCTGAAACCGGATCAACTTCAGCTAACTTATCGTGCAAAACTTTCCACCCAAGAGTCAATGCCTCTTGTTCAATTTGTTGCCTAATGTCAGGATTTGCAGGGGGTAATGGTGATAAACCTTCCAATAACGCCTTGTAATACAGCATCGTTCCACCAACCAGCAGCGGGATTTTACCCTGTGAAGCAATTTCATCCATTGCCTGAAGAGCATCACGGCGAAAATCCGCGGCCGAATACGCCTGCGTTGGATCCAATATATCAATCAGCCGATGTGGGGCTAATTCCAGCTCTTGCTGACTCGGTTTGGCGGTACCAATATCCATGCCCTTATAAATAAGGGCAGAATCGACACTGATTATTTCTACCGGGAATACCTGACGTAATCGAATCGCCAGTTCAGTTTTGCCCGATGCCGTTGGCCCCATCAAAAACAGAGCAAGTGGTAGTGGTTTTGTCATCAAAGTAATACTGCTATTGTCGCTGAAAAATCAACCCGCTGAATAAACTTACGATCATCTAAAGGCAATTTGCCCTGCCAGAGCTGCTCAAGTTCTGCAATTAACTGAATCGCTTCCGATAAAGTGTAGTCGTTTTTACGCACCACAACATGCCCGGCCAGCCAGTCACTCAAAATTTCATCTATTTGGCTGTGATCATCTGCGGGTACAGAAGCGGCGTAAGATATCAGATCCGGCAATAATTGCTGTAAATTTTGTTGGCGTAATGGCTGAGGCACGCCCATAACCATCACTTTATGATTAGGCCGTAGCTTAAGCTCAATGCCATGTGCGGATAACCGCTCAGTTAACCAGGATAAACATGCCTGTTCCTGAGCATTAATACTGAATGCCAACGGCACCAGTAATGGCTGAGCAACCAATGGCCCGCTAGAACAATCGAGCTGTTTTCTCACCCGGAGCCATTGTGCCCGATCTAGGCTAATCAGACAGGGGGACGGCTTACTCTGAGTAAGTAAATACTTACTTTCAACCACGGCAACTGCTTTACCTATTCCTTGGACCATCTCATTTTCACTGAAAGCTGAGATGGGCATTGGTTGAGCCACATCAGTAACATCCGTGACTTCTGGCTTCTGTTCCGGTGCTTGTCTTGATTCAGAAACTTGCATCAATCGTTGATAGGCAGACACTTCTCGTTTAGATGGTGATTGTTCTGCCTTATAGTTATTTCTGGGCGAGTAATTTTTTTCCGGAGGCGATCCCCCCCACTGATGCGGCCACTGCTGTTCGGCAATTTGATCATGCATCTCGGGGGTATGGCTGGCTGCTTTACCAGGGTAAAGCGGCGTATTGTCAGCCATTGGTGGCAGCGATGCTTCGCCCGCCTCTGGTGTCGGCTGATAGAAAGCCGCCGCGTTGTGGCCAGGCTGCTCAATATAGTTGGATTCAGCCAGTGCACTGGTTAATGCCTGATAAATAAAATCGTGTACCAAGCGAGCCTGATGGAAGCGCACTTCATGTTTGGCCGGATGAACATTCACATCCACCTCATGCGGATCCAGTTCGATGTAGAGCACATAGGCAGGATATTGATCAGCACGCAAGCTGCTCTCATAACTTTGGCGGATAGCGTGGTTAAGCAGCTTATCCTTCATCATCCGTCCGTTGACATAGCAATACTGCAGATCGCTCTGTTGCCGGGCTCCGTTCGGGTCAGAAATCCAACCGTGCAATTTAAGCCCCTGATGTTCGAGCTTAACCTGCAACATATGACGGACAAATCCGGCGCCACATGCGGCGCTAATGCGTTTTTCAATCTGAATGTCGGTTTTGCTGGAGCGATACTGACGAACGACACTGCCGTTATGGCGCAAAGTAATGCTGACATCAAAACGGCTCAAGGCAATGCGTTTGATTAACTCATCAATATGAGTAAATTCTGTTTTGTCGGTACGAAGAAACTTACGCCGTGCCGGGGTATTGAAGAACAGATCCAACACTTCAACCGTGGTGCCGATAGGGTGAGCTGTTGGTTCAAGTTTTACCGTCATATCCCGCCCTTCACTGTAGGCGAGCCAGGCTTGCTGCTGAGTTGCAGGGCGAGAGGTCAGGGTTAAACGGGACACCGCGCTGATACTGGCCAGCGCTTCACCACGAAACCCCAAACTGACGATGGCTTCCAGATCATCAAGGGTATGAATTTTTGAAGTCGCATGACGGCTCAGTGCCAGAGTGAGTTCATCTTTATCAATCCCATGACCATTATCTCTGACCCGGATCAGTTTAGTGCCGCCCTTTTCGATATCAATATCAATCCGGGTAGCACCAGAGTCCAGGCTATTTTCGACCAGCTCTTTGACTACCGAAGCAGGGCGTTCGACCACTTCACCAGCGGCAATCTGGTTGGCTAGACGAGCAGGGAGTATCTGAATGGCCATTGTGATTACTTACCGGGGATAATCAAAACTTGATCGACACTGAGTCGATCCGACTTAAGATGATTCTCTTCCCGAAGCGTGTCGACACTGACATCGAACTGACTGGCAATCTTACCCAAAAAGTCCCCACGGCGAACGGTATATTTACGGGCAGGAGCTGCCGCGACAACCACGGTAGTGGTTACCGATAATTGCTGACCAACTTTGACGACATTGGATTTAAGATTATTCTGCTGTTTCAACTGACTGACCGAAACACCATATTGCTGAGCAATTTTTCCGAGGAATTCACCTGATTTAACTACATGAATCACTACCCTGCTTTCGCTACGAGGGGCTATAGCAACAGAAGGTAACGCTGCGCTATGTCCGGTTGAAATCATCAGTACCTGACCAACCGCTAAAGAAGTCGATTTCAGACGGTTCATTTCCAGCAAATTATCCACACTGGTGCCGTATTTAGCAGCGATAACAGAAAGAGATTCTCCGGCTTTCACCACATGCTTAGTGTTTTGCTTACGCGCCGCGAGTAACGTTCCTTCCGGTGGGTTATCTTCAAAATAACGCATAATCGCTTTACTCATCGCGCGGGCTAAATCGTTCTGATGCTGCGTTTGAAACAGCAGATGCTCTTCCGTTGGGTTGGAAATAAAACCCGTTTCAATCAGTACCGAAGGGATGTCCGGTGACTTTAGAACCGCCAGACTGGCGTTGACCGGTTCGCTTTTATGCAAGCGTGCAACTTTACCCATTTCGGCCAACAGATCTTTGGCCAGTTTATAGCCCTCTTTCTGCGAATGGCTGAACTGCAGATCTAACAGAGTCTGACTGACGTTGCGATCATTACTGTTTTTCGCCAATACCTGCCCGGCACCACCGAGTAACTCAGACTGACGTTCATGATCTTCCACCCATTTGGAAATTTCAGTATTCGCTCGACGAGTGTTTAAGACAAACACTGAGGCGCCGCGCGGTTCCGGGGTACGGAAGGCATCAGCATGAATAGAAACCAATAAATGGGCTTTTTCTTTGCGGGCAATTTCTGAGCGCTTATCCAGACGCAGATAGTAATCACCTTTGCGGGTCAGTACTGCTTTTACTCCGGACTGAGCATTAAGCTGATCCGCTATCTTCTTCGCAATCTGCAATGTTGCCTGTTTTTCATAACGCCCTTTCGGGCCAATTGAACCAGGATCTTCCCCGCCATGCCCGGCATCAATAGCAATCACCACATCATCATGGCCAATATATTGAGAAGCATCACGAGTTACAGTTACGCCCTGACTGTTGGGTGATGTCGGCTTTGGTATCGCCTGAGAGGCTGCTGAACCAGGATGTGTCAGATCCACTACCAGACGGTGACCATATTCACCATTCGGCGTCGGTGCTAATTTAAAGACTTCAGAATCCACCGATTGAGTTAAATCCAGCACTAAGCGCACCGAGTTTTTATCCTTCGGTGAACTGCTACGAATCTGCTTGAGTACAGGGCTATCCGCAACCTTGATCGGCAACTTAACCTTAGTTGCGGTTTGCTGAATATCCACCACCAGGCGTGGAGGGTTGGACAGGGTGAAATAACTATAGTGAGACTCATCCGCCATATCCATAACAATACGAGTCTCATCCGGTGCCGGCCATACCCGGACACCATTAATCACATTGGCACTTGCCGCAAAACTAACCAGACAAGTAAAGACAATATAAAGAAGAGTACGGCTAAAATACTTAATGCTGTTCATAACTCCAACTGAGACAACAATCTCTTTCCATTCTCGCTATTGGCATGTAGATGTACCGTTCTTTGCTGAGTCTGATAACGGATTTCAATATCTAAATCAGCCGCAGGAAGTAACCCTTCGCCTTTTTCCGGCCATTCAACAATACAGATAGCATTGTCGGTGAAATAGTCACGAATCCCCATAAATTCCAGCTCTTCCGGATCGGCCAAACGGTAAAGATCAAAATGGTATACCTGCCAGGGATCGAGTTGATAAGGCTCAACTAAGGTATAAGTCGGGCTTTTAACATTCCCCTGGTGACCTAATGCACGAATAAAACCTCGGCTAAAGGTCGTTTTTCCGGCGCCTAAATCTCCATGAAGATACAAAATTGTGCTCTGTGTACACAATACGGCCAACTTCGCACCAAATGTGATGGTGGCGGCTTCATCTTGCAGAAAAAAGGACTTATCGGTCATCAACTAAGATCTCAAAACTTCATAGGCTTAAAATTCAAGGATCCAAATAGTAAACTGGGTTAGAACAGAGGTACAAGTATTCTTATGTTAAGCGATGGAAAAATTTGTCAGGCTTAGCGTCGAATCACTGATCTTTCCCTCTTATTCTGATCAGATCGTTGGCCTATTCATACAGATCGCTCTGGATCACCCCAACAAGATCCGCTAAGATCCGCCTCCCTCTGCCGATGGTGAATATATGAACTACCAAGCGTTAGCCGACAAAATCAAAGTCTGGGCCACAGAATTAGGTTTCGATAAGGTCGGGATCTGCGATATCAATCTGCAAAAGCATGAGGACGCTCTGCAAGCATGGCTCGATGCCGGCTACCATGGTGAGATGGACTGGATGGCCCGACACGGCATGATGCGCGCGCGCCCGGACGAACTATTGCCGGGAACAATACGGGTGATCAGTGCACGAATGCAATATTTGCCGCAGCAAGCAAAGTTTGCGCAAACACTGAAAATGCCAACCCACGCTTATATCAGCCGTTATGCATTGGGACGCGACTATCATAAACTGGTGCGGAATCAGCTTAAAAAACTGGGCGAAAAAATCGCACAGGAAATTCCAGAATTGAATTGCCGCCCTTTTGTCGATTCAGCCCCCGTTCTCGAACGCCCTCTGGCTGAAAAAGCTGGACTAGGCTGGAGCGGCAAGCATTCATTAATTATCGATCAGCATGCGGGTTCCTGGTTCTTTCTTGGCGAACTGTTAATTAACTTACCATTGCCTATTGATCCGCCTAGCGAGAATCAGTGTGGCAAATGTACCGCCTGCATAACCGCCTGCCCGACCGGAGCCATTGTTGCCGATGGGGTTGTTGATGCGCGTAAATGTATTTCTTATCTAACCATTGAATATGCCGGTTCCATTCCGCTGGAGTTACGCGCTGCAATCGGTAATCGTATCTATGGGTGTGATGACTGTCAGCTAGTCTGCCCCTGGAACAGGGATGCCCCTTTAACTAAGCAGGCTGACTTTGCCCGCAAGCCACACTTTGAGACTCCTGATTTAATTGAACTATTTAACTGGGATGAAAAAACATTTCTCAATCAGCTACAAGGCTCCCCCATTCGCCGAATTGGTCATCAACAATGGCTACGCAATATTGCAATCGCGATTGGTAACGGCCCTTATTCAGAGCGCAGCCTGCAAGCACTGACAAAACGTAAAGGCGTGTCAGAACTTTTAGATGAACATATAGACTGGGCGATAGAACAACTGAACACGGCCAACCGAGCAGAAAACCGCCAACAACAGCGAGTGATTCGAATTGTAGAAAAAGGACTGGCACGAGACGCTTAGCCAGTAAAAGTACGGATTAATAACCACAACAAAATTAGGATTACTTTGACCCAATTCTCAAAACAGCCAGTGTGGAAAAAATTTTCATTTTGGTGCAAACGGTAATAAGAAATGAAAGTTAATCACATTTACCAATAGATAAAAAGATCAATCAACCATTGACAAATGATCCCTTTCCGATCTAGGACCAAAACATAAAATTCATTATTTTTTCTTTTAAATCAAATACTTAAATGAGGTCAGGATAACTACCCATACGAACGTCAATTCACAAGATCTTTTGCTGTTTGTCTATTTTCGTAATCAAATACAAATTATTCACCAACTTATCCACAGAAAGATTTTTGTGGATAACTCTGTTGATTAGAATAAGCAAACGCTGTTAAGCATGACTCTGAATGGGCTTTATCCTGTGAATAGAATAAATAAAAGCCAGCATCAGAATGATGATTGGGTTAAATCTAATTTTAGGGAGATTATGCTGTCACAGCATGAAGAAAAGAGCGGTGTTACCAATTTAAAATTGGTTGCGGGGGCAGGATTTGAACCTACGACCTTCGGGTTATGAGCCCGACGAGCTACCAAGCTGCTCCACCCCGCGTCCGAAATTTTATAAGAAATTTGGAGCGACACACGAGGTTCGAACTCGTGACCTCAACCTTGGCAAGGTTGCGCTCTACCAACTGAGCTAGTGTCGCATTGCTCTTCATCAAGAAGAATTGGTTGCGGGAGCAGGATTTGAACCTACGACCTTCGGGTTATGAGCCCGACGAGCTACCAAGCTGCTCCATCCCGCGTCCGTGATAATTGCCGAAGCAATTATATATGAAATTGGCAAGGTTACTGCCAATAGTACTACTTTGAAACTGTAGCGACACACGAGGTTCGCTTTCTTTTGAACTAAAAGCGTGACCTCAACCTTGGCAAGGTTATCGCCAGGTGTATCACTTAAAATTTGGAGCGACACACGAGGTTCGAACTCGTGACCTCAACCTTGGCAAGGTTGCGCTCTACCAACTGAGCTAGTGTCGCATCTTTACTTAAGCTATTCGCTTAAAGTAATTAAATATTGGTTGCGGGAGCAGGATTTGAACCTACGACCTTCGGGTTATGAGCCCGACGAGCTACCAAGCTGCTCCATCCCGCGTCCGTTATAACCGCTTTCGCGGTTACCTTACAAACTGGAGCGACACACGAGGTTCGCTTTCTTTTGAACTAAAAGCGTGACCTCAACCTTGACAAGATTATCGCCAAGTGTATCACTTAAAAATTTGGAGCGACACACGAGGTTCGAACTCGTGACCTCAACCTTGGCAAGGTTGCGCTCTACCAACTGAGCTAGTGTCGCATTCGACGCTTTACGTCGTTTAGGGCTGCGAATTATAAGAGCATTTTTTTTTCTTGCAAGAGTTTAAACTAAAAAATTTCAATTTTTTTTTCAATTGAGTTTAAACGCTGAAAAAGCAATCAAAAACACCAAAGTTTGGTACAAGAATTAATCACAACCCGAAAACAGAAACGAAGATAAAACGAAAATAGATGGTTAAATCTTAAAGACTGTCTCACGATAATACTGCAATTCACCGATCGATTCACGAATATCATCCAGAGCCAGGTGGCTGCCTTTTTTGTGGAATCCCTGGAGAATTTCCGGCTGCCAACGACGGGTGAGCTCTTTGATGGTGCTGACATCTAAATAACGGTAATGGAAATATTCATCCAACTCCGGCATGTACTTAACCAGGAAACGACGATCCTGACCGACACTATTACCGCAAATTGGTGATTTACCTTTCGGAACCCATTTTTCTAAAAATGCGATAGTTTGTTTAACGGCTTCTTGTTCACTCACAGAATCATGACGGATACGTTCCACCAAACCACTACCAGTGTGAGTAGTAGTACACCACTCATCCATTTTAGCTAACTCACTTTCCGGCTGGTGAATCGCTAATACCGGGCCTTCAGCCAGAATATTTAATTCGCTGTCGGTTACAATGGTCGCGATTTCAATGATTTTATGAGTCTCAGGATCGAGTCCTGTCATCTCTAAATCAATCCAGATTAGGTTCTGTTCGTTAAAAGACATAGTCGTTGCCTATATTGGTTTGAAAATAAAAAGGGTACTATAGCGCAATTAAGTTTAGGCGAGGAACTGCAATATGCGACTATTGAGCTTCCTGCACAAATACTAACGAAAGTAGTACCAACGAAAGTAGAGTATCGTGGCAAAGAAGAAAAAACTCACACACGGCCAGGTTCGCCGGGTTCGTAGCAATCAAAAAAGACGTCTGGAAAAAGAAGAACAGATTGAATGGGATGATGCCATGCTGGGCACAGCCCAGGAAGGGCTGGTAATCAGCCGTTTCGGTCAACATGCGGACATTGAAGATATCGAGAGTCATGAAATTCACCGCTGTAATCTACGCCGCAATATCGAATCGCTGGTATCAGGCGATAAAGTGCTCTGGCGAGCAGGCTTAGAAACGATGGCTGGGATTTCTGGCGTGGTTGAAGCAGTAAAACCCCGCACATCAGTCCTGACTCGTCCCGATTATTACGATGGTCTCAAGCCGGTTGCCGCTAACGTCAATCAGATGGTGGTTGTCTCTTCAGTACTTCCCGAGCTTTCGTTAAATATTATCGATCGTTACCTTATTGTCGCTGAAACATTACATATCGAACCGCTGTTGGTACTCAATAAAATCGATCTGCTGAATGAGCAACAACGCGCGACTTATCGCGAACAGATGGAAGTTTATGTCAAGCTCGGCTATCGGATCCTCTACGTCAGCAAACAGAGTGGTGAAGGAATTGCGGAACTTGAAGCTCAATTGAAGGACAAAGTTAATGTCTTTGTCGGACAATCTGGAGTTGGCAAGTCAAGTCTGGTCAATGCTCTGCTTCCTCAATTGGACAACAAAGTGGAAGAAGGAGAAGTGTCAGAAACGTCTGGATTAGGGCAACACACGACCACCACTGCCCGACTTTACCATTTCCCGAGAGGCGGTGACTTAATCGACTCTCCAGGAGTGCGAGAGTTTGGCTTATGGCACCTGGAAGCGGAACAAGTGACTCAGGCATTCGTTGAATTCCGTCCGTTTCTCGGTGGATGCAAGTTCCGCGATTGTAAACATGGCGACGATCCCGGCTGTTTAATTCGTAAAGCAGTCGATGATGGCGATATAGATCCGATTCGCTATGAGAATTACCACCGAATAATCGAAAGTATGAGTGAAAACAAGGCTAATCGTCAGTATTCAAGAAATAAAAAAGCTGATTTGTAAATGTTAAGAAATTGAGTACTATGGCGCGCAAAATACGAGTGAATAAACTGGAATCGATCTGATGGATAAATTGAAAGTAGGGCTACAATACTGGCTACCTCAACATGGTTTAACCCGCTTAGTCGGTAAGCTCGCTTCGGCGAAAGCAGGAAAATTGACCACCGCGGTAATCCGTTGGTTTATCAAACAGTATAAAGTTAATATGAATGAAGCTTTACACTCTGATCCAGGCCATTTCGAAACATTTAATCAATTTTTTGTTCGTGAATTGAAACCAGATGCACGTCCGATTGCACTTGGTGATGATCTGCTGACCTATCCTGCCGATGCCTGTGTCAGCCAGTTCGGTCCGATTGTTGATGGTCAGTTAATTCAGGCTAAAGGACACACTTATTCAGCTTTAGAACTGCTTGGCGGTAGTAAGGAACTGGCGGACAAATTTACCGATGGGGGTTTTGCCACTCTGTATCTCTCGCCTCGCGATTACCACCGGGTACATATGCCGTGTGACGGAACGCTGCGCCAAATGATTTATGTGCCGGGCGATCTGTTCTCTGTCAATCCGCTGACCGCCGAAAATGTACCAAATCTGTTTGCCCGCAATGAACGTGTCGTCTCGATTTTCGATACGGAATTTGGCCCGATGGCTCAGGTTCTGGTTGGGGCGACAATTGTCGGTAGTATTGAGCAGGTTTGGGCCGGAACCATTACCCCGCCAACGGGTAACACCATCCACAAATGGGATTACCCTGCCGATGGTGAGCACGCTATTCACTTGAAAAAAGGCGAAGAGATGGGACGCTTTAAACTGGGTTCAACGGTAATCAACCTATTTGCACCACAACAAGTGCGCTTCGTTGACTCAATGAAACCGGGGCTAACGACCAAAATGGGTGAAGCTTACGCCCGTAAAGTTAACTAACCTATCCTTAAGCAGATACTTATATAATGGCTGGCAATGGTTAATTGCTAGCCATTTTTTTGATCAATGCCAAGCATTGGTTCTTTTTTTTAAAATCAGTAGGAAAGTACAACCCGGCTCTAATTCCTTAACAACTCAATCATTTATTCTAGTTCACTGAGGTGTCCCTGATTAAGTGAGTAATGCATGAATCGAGTCAACCCTGCACAAATAATTAAACTTTTACTCTGTTTTGTCCCTGCTATTGGTTTATTGATGGTACCGATTGACAGTATCCCGATTGAGGGACTGACATTAATTCAGCATCGGCTTCTTGCCATCTTCCTGTTAGCCGCTTTACTGTGGATTTTAGAACCCGTTCCGGTGTTCGCGACCTCCATTCTGATTATTACCCTTGAATTGATCATGATATCCAATAAAGGGTTGCATATGTTCCGTGCGCCAGTTGAAGGGCATGACTTCGGTACGCTAATTAAATACACCGATATTTTCAGTTCTTTTTCGTCGCCGATCATTATTCTGTTTATGGGGGGCTTTGCTCTGGCGATATCCGCTTCTAAATATGAGTTGGATAATAACCTGGCACGAGTACTACTCAAACCGTTCGGCACCCAGCCAAAATTTATTATGCTCGGCCTGATGCTGATTACCGCCTGCTTCTCGATGTTTATGTCTAACACCGCAACCACAGTAATGATGCTGGCACTGTTAGGCCCTATCGTTGCTTCAGCAGAGGTGGGAGATAAAGGGATTAAAGCACTGGTGTTGTGTATTCCAATTGCAGCCAATACCGGTGGTATTGCTACGCCAATCGGTACACCACCCAACGCTATTGCCCTACAGTATCTGACTGGTGAACACAGTATCAGCTTCCTGAAGTGGATGATGATGGGTCTACCGTTTGTGATTGTGCAGTTGACTATTGCCTGGTTCCTGCTACAACGCCTATTTCCTTCTTCTCAGGCGCAAATGACGCTGAAACTTAAAGGCAGCTTTAGCAAAACCTGGCGAGCCATCACGGTGTACATCACCTTTGCTGGCACCATCTTGTTGTGGATGACCACCTCTTTGCATGGCATGAATACTTATGTGGTGGCAATTATTCCTCTGGCAGTATTTACTCTAACCGGAATCATGGGCAAAGAAGAGCTCAAGCTGATTAACTGGGATGTTCTCTGGTTGGTTGCTGGGGGTATTGCCATCGGTATTGCACTGGATAAAACAGGGTTAGCTTTAGCTCTGGCACATGCGATCAACTACGAAGCGCTATCTCCGATGCTGGTTATCATTACTCTGGCTCTAGTCTGCTGGCTAATGGCGAACTTTATGTCCAATACCGCCACCGCTAACCTGCTGATGCCAATCGCGGCAGCTATTGGCGGTTCAATGAGTAGCTTACAAAGCGTTGGCGGTATTCAAGGGCTGTTGGTTGTGGTCGCCTTCTCTGCATCACTTGGTATGATTTTACCAGTATCGACACCGCCTAACTCTCTGGCCTACTCTACAGGTTTGATTGAAAGTAAAGATATGGCCAAAGCTGGAGTATTGGTCGGTGTGATCGGTTTAACTATCGTGTTCTGCGCCACCTGGATATTAACTTAAATATCTTCCTCATTCTCAGCTCTATTTACAAGCGACCTTTCGGTCGCTTGTTTTCGTTTCCATACATAAATTTCTATTGCCAACGATAAAACTTAGTGCATAGTGATTTGAGTTGTCCGTCACGGTTTGTGGAGCATAGTTAAAATGGGGTATGAGTGGTTTGCATTAGCATCCGCGTTTCTTTGGGCTATTGGTAGTATTTTATCTGTGCTTCCAGCCCGGCATTTAGGTTCCTTTTCTTACAGCCGTTGGCGTATGGGCTGTACTTCAGTGATGTTAATCTCCATGGCACTGTTTACTGGTGGTTGGAGTACGGTAGCTTATGAGCAGATTCCACCAATGGCACTGTCCGGATTGATCGGAATTTTTATTGGGGACACCGCCCTGTTTGCCTGTTTCAACCGGATGGGGCCACGTCAGGCCGGTTTGCTCTTCTCCTGCCATGCCGTTTTCTCGGCCATTCTTGGCTATTTCTTATTTAGTGAAACCATGACCTCACTCGAACTGGTCGGTGCCGTACTGGTGTTTTGTGGTGTCGTCACCGCGATCTTTTTCCGTGGCAAAGGCAGTAAAACCCATCAGTTAGAAACGGTTCATGGCAGTATCTGGATCGGTGTAGCTCTAGGCCTTATCGCCGCTCTGTGTCAGGCATTAGGCGGCATCATTGCCAAACCGGTAATGCAAACCGATATCGACCCGGTTTCAGCTTCGGCAATTCGTATGATTACTGCATTTATCGCCCATACTCTATTGTTGCTGCTCGGTGTTAAAGTCAGTCAACCAGCTTCAAAAATCACGCTGAAAGTTTTCCTCATAACTGCAGTGAATGGCTTCTTGGCGATGGCATTGGGGATGACATTGATCTTGTATGCGCTACGTACCGGTAATGTCGGTATGGTCGCCCTGCTCTCATCCACCACCCCGATCATGCTGCTGCCGATTATGTGGATTTATACCAAACAACGCCCGAATCGCTATGCCTGGCTGGGCGCAGCGATTGCCGTTATTGGCAGTGGAATCCTGGTGTATTAGTAGCACGAAAAATGGTATAACTGAGAGTCATTATCGATTGATAGGTTTTGCTTATGCGGATTAATAGGGATAATCATTGATCTGCATCTTCTGTATTGAGCTAAAAGTGTAGTAAAATTACGCTAATTTCATTTTTCAGTTACTTTGATTTTGACGAGGTCAACACTATGTCAGCTAAGAAGCCAATGGCTCTAGTCATTCTTGACGGTTGGGGTTATCGCGCAGACAACGCAGATAACGCAATCAACAACGCAAACACTCCAGTTATTGACGGCCTGATGGCAAATAACCCTCATACACTGATCTCTGCATCAGGTATGGATGTCGGTCTACCTGACGGCCAAATGGGTAACTCAGAAGTCGGTCACACCAATATCGGTGCTGGTCGTATCGTATATCAAGACCTGACTCGTATTACTAAAGCGATTTCTGATGGTGAATTCCAACAGAATGCTACGATTGTTGCTGCAATGGACAAAGCGATCAAAGCAGGCAAAGCTGTACACATCATGGGTCTGATGTCTCCAGGTGGTGTTCACTCTCACGAAGATCACATCTACGCAGCAGTAGAAATGGCAGCAGCTCGTGGCGCTGAAAAAATCTTCCTGCACTGCTTCCTTGACGGACGTGACACTCCGCCACGTAGCGCAGAAGGTTCACTAAAAGCATTTACTGAGCTATTCGCGAAACTGGGCAAAGGCCGCATCGCTTCTCTGGTTGGTCGTTACTACGCAATGGACCGTGACAACAACTGGGAACGCGTTCAAGAAGCTTACGAACTGCTGACTGAAGCAAAAGGTGCTCACACCTTTGATTCTGCTGTTGCCGGTCTTGAAGCCGCTTACTCTCGTGAAGAAAACGATGAATTCGTTAAAGCAACTATCATCCAGGCAGAAGGTGAAGAATCTTCAGCAATGGAAGATGGCGATGCAGTTATCTTCATGAACTACCGTGCTGACCGTGCGCGTGAAATTACCCGTACTTTCGTACCTGATTTCGCTGGTTTCGAGCGTGCTAAATTCCCGGCGATCGATTTTGTGATGCTGACTCAATACGCAGCAGATATCCCGCTACTTTGTGCATTCCCACCAGCGTCTCTGGAAAACACTTACGGCGAATGGCTGTCTAAAGCAGGTAAAACTCAGCTACGTATTTCTGAAACAGAAAAATATGCACACGTAACTTTCTTCTTCAACGGCGGAATTGAAACTGAATTTGAAGGTGAAGAGCGTCAACTGGTTGCTTCTCCAAAAGTAGCTACTTACGACCTGCAACCAGAAATGAGCGCACCTGAGCTAACTGACAAACTGGTTGCGGCAATTAAATCTGGTAAATACGATACGATCATCTGTAACTACCCGAACGGCGACATGGTTGGCCACACCGGCGTTTACGATGCAGCAGTTAAAGCGTGTGAAGCGGTTGATGAATGTATCGGTCGCGTTGTTGAAGCCATCAAAGAAGTTGATGGTCAGCTACTGATCACAGCAGACCACGGTAACGCTGAGATGATGGTAAACCCAGAAACGGGTGGTATCCACACTGCTCACACTAACCTGCCTGTACCTCTAGTTTACGTTGGTAGCAAAAACGTAACACTGAAAGAAGGCGGTAAACTGTCTGATCTGGCGCCAACTATGCTAGCTCTGACAGATATGGAAATCCCGGCTGAAATGTCAGGTACCATTCTGGTTTAATCACCAAACCTCAATCAATTCCCAGCCCCGGTTAATCCGGGGCTGCTCTTTTGAATCCATTCTCGCCTCATCTGATTTAATCTAGCGATTTCTTACAATTCAATATCATTGAAACAATAGCTTTAGGTATACTAACGATTGGTTTTAGGTTGAATAACTCGGTGAGTAATAGTGAATGGGTGCGCAGTGACTTTAGCAAAACAGTGGGTTTCGGTTAAATATTTCGCTTTATTTTTCTCGATAGCATCGTTGGTGATTGCTCCTCTAAGTTTTGCATCCACACAAAATGAACTGAAAGGGGTAAAAAGTGAGATATCCCGCCAGCAACAAGAGCTGAATAAACAGAACTCCGAGTTCGACTCACTCCAAGGTAACTTAAAGAAACAGGAGCTGGAAATATCCGGTATCGAAAAACAGATTAAGCAGAGCGAAGCTAATCTGGCTCAGGCTAACCGTGCGATTAAGCAGTTGGAACAAGAAATCGAACAGCTCACCGAGCAGAAGAAACAACAAACAGAGAAATTAAAGCAACTGTTGGATACCTATTACGTCACGCGTAATAGCGGTGATGCGACTGAGCTTTTTTCAGACAGTAGCGAGGAAGACCGGCTCAGCCAGTATTACCAACACCTAGCCCGCCAGCGTAGTGAAACCATCACCGCTCTGAATGCAACCCATCAACAGCTTAGCGATAAACAACAGGCTCTGGTCAAAGAGCGCGATACGATTACGACACTACTGAACGAGCAGACGGCCAAACGCGATCAACTGGCAAAAACCCAGCAACAACGTAAAACCACACTGAACAAGATCAAATCGAGTATCTCCTCGGATAAAGTTTATCTGGCAGAACTACAACGCAACGAAGTACGCCTGAAATCGGAACTGGCCAAAGCCGCCAAACGCAATTCCGTGCCGATGGACGGGATTGAAAAACAGAAAGGTCGCCTTGACTGGCCGGTTAAAGGCCGCTTACTGCATCGCTTCGGCACAACCCAAACCGGACAGATCGACTGGAAGGGGATCGTCATTGCAGCAAATTACGGTCAACAAGTTAAAGCGGTTTACCCCGGCACCGTGGTCTTCTCCGAATATTTACGGGGTTATGGACTGGTGGTGCTGCTCGACCACGGCAAAGGGGATATGACCTTATACGGATTTAACCAGACACTGGTGAAAAAAGAAGGGGACAAAGTATTGGCCGGTGAGACCATCGCCTTGGCCGGTGATACCGGGGGACAACCACAAGCTTCCCTTTATTTTGAGATCCGCCGCAACAGCAAAGCTCAAAACCCACAGCTATGGTTAAGCAAGTGAAGGGGCTTTACAGGCCCGGATGCATGGCTTTAATGCCTTCTTCCAGCAGTTGAAACTGCTCAATCCCTTTCGCTGTCGCTTTCGGTTTCACCACCGAAATCATCTGCAGAATTCCCTTGTGTACCACATCTTCTGTCACCAGCTCCGCTGGTGACAGAGAAGACTGATAGTTCAACCAGCTAGAGGTGATCATATGCAGTGTGGTAACAAATGCATTCATCTGCTCCGGACTCACCGCTAATAAATCCATTTCGACAAAGGTATTAATGATCTTAACTAAATTGTCCCGTAACTTCTGCTGCACCTCGATGTACTCCTGATGCAGTTGCTCGTCACGACGCAAGATTTCCGGCAGATTGATGTAGAAAAAGCGATACTTCCACATCAGGGTAAAAATAGAATCAAGATACTGCTTTAACAGTGCCAGGCTTTCCTGCTCGCCGTACGGCGGGGAAAAACGCTCCAGCAATTCTGATGAATAGAGTTTAAAAATCGCCCGCACAATCTCTTGCTTGTTGCGATAATGATAATAGAGATTACCCGGGCTGATCGCGAGGTGAGCGGCAATATGATTAGTCGTGATATTACGCTCACCCTGCTGATTAAAAAGCTCTAATGCGGTGAATACAATCTTGTCTTTCGTTTTCATTGCAACTCAAGCCTGTGATGATATAACTCTATGAAATAAAACGTTCTGAAGCACCCAACATATTACAGAGCTTTGTGGTAAGGGATAGAGATTTCATGCACCGCATCAACAAATACCCCGGCATTCTCAGGATCGACATCTAAATGGATACCGTGTCCAAGATTGAAGACATGCCCAGTACCACCGGAACCGAATCCTTCCAGGATTGTAGCCACTTCCTGGCGAATCCGCTGCGGAGAAGCATATAGCATCGACGGATCCATATTTCCCTGCAAAGCCACTTTATCACCGATACGACGTTTGGCTTCGGCGATATCAATCGTCCAGTCCAGGCCAACCGCATCGCATCCGGTCGCTGCAATTTGTTCCAACCACATACCGCCATTTTTGGTAAACAGGGTTACTGGTACCTGGCGTCCATCATTATGACGAATCAGACCATCGACAATTTTATGCATGTAACGCAATGAAAAATCATTATAGTCGCGCGGCGTTAATACCCCACCCCATGTATCAAAAATCATCAATGATTGCGCACCGGCCTTTACCTGACCGTTAAGGTATTCGATCACGCTATCGGCCAGCTTATCCAACAGCGCATGTAGCACCTGTGGATCGCTGTACATCATCTTCTTAATTTTAGTGAAAGCTTTTGAGCTTCCGCCTTCAACCATATAAGTGGCTAACGTCCACGGACTACCAGAGAAACCAATTAAAGGCACTTCACCGTTCAGATCTTTACGAATCTGGCGTACCGCATTCATTACGTACTGCAGCTCCCCTTCTGGATCGGGAATACCCAATTTATCGACATCAGCGCGGCAGGTAATCGGGGCTTTAAACTTCGGCCCTTCCCCGGCTTCAAAGTACAAGCCCAGGCCCATCGCATCAGGAATGGTGAGAATGTCAGAGAAGAGTATTGCAGCATCCAGTTTAAAGCGGCGTAATGGCTGCAGAGTTACCTCGGAGGCAAGCTGCGCATTCTTACACAGTGCCATAAAATCGCCGGCCTGAGCCCGTGTTGCTCGATATTCCGGAAGATAACGTCCCGCCTGGCGCATCATCCATACCGGAGTGTATTCAACCGGTTGCTTGAGCAGCGCACGCAGGTAAGTATCATTTTTCAAATCTGTCATTCTTGGCTTCCATTTGTCGACTTGGTCGGCATCACACCGATTGTAATAATTATTTATTTAAACTGGCTGTAACATCATTATCAATGGTTAAGCGTCTAAGCTCAAATGTCATTGCTAAAATAAGTGGAATTTTTAACGTTGAATCTGATGTAAAACCAACGGTTTGCAAGCCAGATCATGTTATTGAAGTAAAGTTGCTCGGTTAAATTGCAACCGGCGATCAATAGTGTTAAAAATTTGTTCGCTAGCGAAAACTACTATTATTAAAATACTGAGTGAACCTAACTCAGCATCTCATAACGACATCTTACTTACCCCCTCCGCGCCGGAGGGTTTTTTTTTGCCTTTTTCATTCACGCCGTTAACGCGAAGATTTAATATCGGCCACCGTCTGTTCAATCAACGCGCGTGCAATGGTTCCCACTGGGGCGACCGGCGGCATAGTTTCGGGCGTAAACCAGGCCGCATCACTCAATTCTGAATAATCGGGTTTAAGTGTGCCGGAGTCGTAATCAGCAAGGAATGCCATCATCATACTGGATGGAAAAGCCCACGGCTGGCTGCCAAAGTAACGAATGTTAGTAACCTGAATACCTGTCTCTTCTTTTACTTCACGAGCCACACACTGTTCTAACGTTTCTCCGGCTTCGACAAAACCGGCAATCACCGTATACATGCCACTGCGGTGACGGGGGTGTTGGGCCAACAGAATTTGATCCTGATTGCGCACCGCAACAATAATACAAGGAAAAATCCGTGGATAATGCAGAGTCCGGCAGTCCTGACACTGCATCGCCATATCACGATGATTAAGGTGAGTGCGGCCTCCACAATGAGAACAGAAGCGTTGTGACTGGGTCATATGACCAAACTGCACCGCTTTGCTTGCAGCAAGAAAAAGTGCTTCTTCCTCTTCCAGTAGTTCTCGTAGAGAAGTCATTTCCAGCGGACTTTCAACATCGGCTTCATTTAACCAGTAAACCGGTGAACCATTATGTCGGGCAATTTCAATTGCCTGCTCTTCCGGCAGTGACCATTGAGTTACAGGGCCAAAAGGTAGCACCCCGTCAATCGTCCATAAATCGCTGCCAGAAACCACACACCAATATCCGCTCTTAATGTTGCTATTTGATAACATGATCACTCCTAACTCCTTGCAGTACCCCCATTTTACTGGCAATCTAAATCTATACCAGAGTTTAAGTAAATCAAATTTTCAATCTATAAACTCTTGTATCAACAATGGGTTGTGTTTACTAATACCCTGCCAAATTAGATCACCAACTTGGGTTGATCGGATCATGAGGGCACTGCCATGCTACACAAATTTTCTAATGTACAAGAACAGTGGGGCGGCTCCAGTGAGGTTATTGACCATTGGCTGTCGATGCGACAAGACTTGATAGTAGAGTACTGCAAGTTAGCCGCATTACAGCCTTGTGCAGCGAAGTCTGCTATTTCTGAACTTCCATCGCTAAATGAAATCGATAGCTTCTGCCAAACACTAATTGACTATATTTCTGCCGGACATTTCAAAATCTACGATATGGTGATGGAGAAGTGGCAATCAACCGGATTCAAAGCCACTAACGAAATCAATCAAACCTACACGAGCATCGTGCAGACCACCGATCCGTTACTTAATTTTGCCGATAAGTATCTCGATCTGGCCGAAGATGATGAACTGGATAGTTTTGATCAAGATATCTCTTGGGTGGGGGAAACCCTGGAGGTTCGTTTTGAGTATGAAGATCACCTTATCCAATTGATTGCGGATAGTCTATCGGTTCCGCCAGGGGCGTGAGCAACAAAAAAGGCACCTTGCGGTGCCTTTTTTCGTTATCGGTCTTGATTACTCATCATCACTTGATGAGAAACCGGCGTTCAGCAATGCTGCCAGGTTATCGGTTGCTTGTTCAGCCGATGGACCTTCTTGCTCTGCCAGACGCTTAGCCTGACGCTCTTGGTGGTACGCAAAACCTGTACCTGCAGGGATCAGACGACCAACGATTACGTTCTCTTTTAGACCACGTAGATCATCACGTTTACCAGATACTGCTGCTTCAGTCAGTACGCGCGTCGTTTCCTGGAACGATGCCGCAGAGATGAAGGATTCAGTCGCTAGTGACGCTTTGGTGATACCTAACAGTTCACGCTCGAAGCCTGCCGGTTGTTTACCTTCAGATTCCAGTTTACGGTTAGCAATCTTAACCTGTGAGTATTCAAGCTGCTCACCTGGTAAGAATTCAGAATCACCCGCATACGTGATAGTACACTTACGTAGCATCTGACGAACGATAGTTTCGATGTGCTTATCGTTAATCTTAACGCCTTGCAGACGGTAAACTTCCTGTACTTCGTTAGCGATGTACTGAGTAACCGCATGAATACCACGCAGACGCAGAATATCATGTGGAGACTCTGGACCGTCGGCAATAACATCACCACGTTCGATCTTCTCACCTTCAAACACGTTTAGCTGACGATGCTTAGGAATCATCTCTTCGTAAGTTTCGCCACCTTCCAAGGTGATAATCAGACGACGTTTACCTTTAGTCTCTTTACCGTAAGAAACCGTACCAGTGTGCTCAGCAAGAATTGCAGGCTCTTTAGGTTTACGAGCTTCGAACAGGTCAGCTACGCGAGGCAGACCACCGGTGATATCTTTGTTACCGCCAGATTTCTGAGGGATACGAGCCAGTGTGTCACCCACACCTACTTCAGCACCATCTTCAATGTTCACGATCGCTTTACCTGGTAGCAGGTATTGAGCCGGTACATCAGTACCTGGGATCATTACATCGTTGCCTTTCTCATCCACAAGTTTGATAGCTGGACGCATATCTTTACCTGCTGCCGGACGAGCTGCTGGTTCAGTCACTTCACTTGAAGACAGACCAGTCAGGTCATCAGTCTGACGAGAAACGGTTACACCATCGATCATATCAACGAACTGGATGCGACCCGCTACTTCAGTGATGATTGGCAGAGTGTGCGCTTCCCAGTTTGCTACGGTTTCTCCGTTTTCAACTGGTTGGTTATCACCTTTATTCAGAACCGCACCGTATGGTAGTTTGTGTTTCTCTTTAGTACGGCCGAACTCATCAATGATGGTCATTTCAGACGCACGAGAGGTAATTACAATCTTACCGTCTTTGTTGGTTACGAACTTAGCGTTATGGATCTTAATCGAACCTTTGTTCTTCGCCTGGATGCTGTTTTCTGCTGCTGCTGTTGATGCCGCACCACCGATGTGGAACGTACGCATCGTTAGCTGTGTACCAGGTTCACCGATAGATTGCGCTGCGATAACACCCACTGCTTCACCCTGGTTAACCAGGTGACCGCGAGCCAGATCACGACCGTAACACAGTGAACAACAACCGAAGTCTGATTCACAAGTTACCACCGAACGCACTTTCATCTTATCCACTGAGTTTTCATCGATGATTTGACACCATTTTTCGTCAATCAGCGTATTACGTGGGATAAGAATATCTTCTGTGCCAGGTTTCAGTACATCTTCAGCAATAACACGACCCAGAGCCAGTTCAGTTAGCGGAACCTTAACGTCACCACCCTCGATGTGTGGCATCATTTCCACACCTTCTTGAGTTGAACAGTCATGTTCAGTAACTACAACGTCCTGAGCAACGTCAACCAGACGACGAGTCAGATAACCTGAGTTCGCAGTCTTCAATGCCGTATCCGCAAGACCCTTACGAGCACCGTGGGTTGAAATAAAGTACTGAAGTACGTTCAGACCTTCTTTAAAGTTCGCTGTGATCGGTGTTTCGATGATCGAACCATCCGGACGAGCCATCAGACCACGCATACCAGCCAGCTGACGAATCTGAGCGGCAGAACCACGCGCACCTGAGTCGGCCATCATATAGATGCTGTTGAATGACTCTTGCTTTTCTTCTTCACCGTCACGGTTAATTACCGTTTCAGATGAAAGGTTCTCCATCATCGCTTTCGCAACACGGTCGTTGGTCGAAGCCCAGATATCGATCACTTTGTTATAGCGTTCACCCGCTGTTACCAGACCAGACTGGAACTGTTCCTGGATTTCGCGAACTTCTTCTTCTGCATCGGCAATTTCAGTGTATTTCGCTGGTGGTACAACCATATCGTCGATACCAACAGAAACACCAGAAAGTGCTGCATAAGCAAAACCGGTATACATGATTTGGTCAGCGAAGATAACAGTATCTTTCAGACCCAGTTTACGGTACGCCTCGTTAAGCAGGTTAGAAATTTGCTTCTTACCCAGTTTTTGGTTAACGATGCTGTACGGTAGTCCACGAGGTACGATTTGCCACAACATAGCACGGCCGACGGTAGTATCCATCATGCGTGTATCTGTAGTTTCATTGCCGTCTTCATCACGAACCGTTTCAGTGATACGTACTTTTACGCGCGCGTGCAGGTCAGCCATCTTAGTGCGATAGGCTTTTTCTGCTTCAGCCGGGCCAGAAAGGTACATACCTTCGCCCTTCGCGTTAACACGTTCACGAGTCATATAGTACAGACCCAATACCACGTCCTGAGAAGGTACGATGATCGGATCACCTGATGCTGGCGACAGGATGTTGTTGGTCGACATCATCAGAGTACGCGCTTCTAACTGAGCTTCCAGAGTCAGAGGTACGTGTACCGCCATCTGGTCACCATCGAAGTCCGCGTTATACGCCGCACACACAAGTGGGTGTAGCTGAATTGCTTTACCTTCGATCAATACAGGTTCGAATGCCTGAATACCTAGACGGTGTAGTGTTGGTGCACGGTTAAGCAGTACTGGGTGTTCGCGGATAACTTCATCCAGAATATCCCATACGATCGCTTCTTCGCGCTCTACCATCTTCTTAGCGGCTTTAATCGTCGTCGCCATGCCACGAGTTTCTAGCTTGCTATAGATAAATGGTTTAAATAGCTCAAGTGCCATCTTCTTAGGAAGACCACACTGGTGCAGACGTAAGTATGGACCTACTGTGATTACAGAACGGCCAGAATAGTCTACACGTTTACCCAGCAGGTTCTGACGGAAACGACCTTGTTTACCCTTGATCATATCAGCAAGAGATTTCAGAGGACGTTTGTTTGAACCTGTGATCGCACGACCACGACGACCGTTATCCAGCAGCGCATCCACAGACTCTTGCAGCATACGTTTTTCGTTACGTACGATGATGTCTGGAGCAGCAAGCTCAAGAAGACGCTTCAAACGGTTGTTACGGTTGATCACACGACGGTAAAGATCGTTCAGATCAGAAGTCGCGAAACGGCCACCGTCCAGTGGTACCAACGGACGTAAGTCTGGCGGAAGAACTGGTAATACAGTCAGGATCATCCACTCTGGGTTATTACCAGACTGAACAAATGATTCAACCAGTTTCAGACGCTTAGTGACTTTTTTACGCTTAGTTTCTGAGTTCGTGGTTTGTAACTCTTCACGCATGATCTCGATTTCTTGAGCAAGATCCATGGACGCAAGCAGATCTTTGATCGCTTCTGCACCCATCTTAGCAGTGAATTCATCACCCCACTCTTCGAGACGATCCAAATATTCTTCTTCAGTCAGAAGCTGAGATTTCTCTAGATCTGTCATACCTGGTTCAGTTACTACGTACATTTCGAAGTAAAGAACACGCTCGATATCACGTAGCGGCATATCCATTAATAGGCCGATACGAGATGGCAGCGATTTTAGGAACCAGATGTGAGCAACAGGTGAAGCCAGTTCAATGTGGCCCATACGGTCACGACGAACTTTAGTTTGGGTAACTTCAACACCACATTTTTCACAAATCACACCACGGTGTTTCAAACGCTTATATTTGCCACAAAGACATTCGTAGTCTTTAACCGGGCCAAAAATACGCGCACAAAACAGACCATCACGCTCAGGTTTGAACGTACGATAGTTGATGGTTTCAGGTTTTTTAACTTCACCAAATGACCATGAACGAATCATGTCAGGTGAAGAAAGACCGATTTTGATCGCGTCAAATTCTTCGGTCTTATGCTGTGCTTTTAGAAAGTTTAATAAGTCTTTCACAATCAGCTCCTGTAAGGAGTTAAAAAGGGCCAACCTGCATTCGGCTGGCACCTTTTCTACCAGATAACCTGTTTTCTAACGAAAGCAGATTACTCTTCGTCTTCTAGCTCGATGTTGATACCCAGTGAGCGAATCTCTTTCAACAGTACGTTGAACGATTCTGGCATACCAGGTTCCATGCTGTGGTTACCGTCAACGATGTTCTTATACATCTTGGTACGGCCGTTAACGTCATCCGACTTAACAGTAAGCATTTCTTGTAGAGTGTAAGCCGCACCGTATGCTTCCAGTGCCCATACTTCCATCTCCCCGAAACGCTGACCACCGAACTGAGCTTTACCACCCAATGGCTGCTGTGTAACCAGGCTGTAAGAGCCGGTTGAACGAGCGTGCATCTTGTCATCAACAAGGTGGTTCAGTTTCAGCATGTACATGTAACCAACAGTAACCGGACGTTCAAAAGCATCACCGGTACGACCATCAAACAGCGTTAGCTGACCTGAGGTTGGCAGATCTGCCAGCTCAAGAAGCGCCTTAATAGACGACTCTGGAGCACCGTCGAATACAGGTGTTGCGATTGGTAGACCAGCACGTAGGTTCTGGATCAGAGTGCGAACATCATCATCAGACAGAGCTGCAATATCTACGTTCTGACGAGTATCGCCCAGATCGTACACTTTTTGCAGGAATTCACGGAATTTCGCCAATTCTTGCTGCTCTTTAAGCATCGCATTGATCTTATCGCCAATACCTTTGGCTGCTGCACCTAAGTGAACTTCCAGGATCTGACCGATGTTCATCCGCGATGGTACACCTAGTGGGTTCAGTACGATGTCGACAGGGTTACCTTTCTCATCGTATGGCATATCTTCCACTGGGTTGATCTTCGAGATTACACCCTTGTTACCGTGACGACCCGCCATCTTATCACCAGGCTGGATACGACGTTTAACCGCAAGGTAAACCTTAACGATCTTCAGTACGCCAGGAGCTAAGTCATCGCCTTGAGTGATCTTGCGACGTTTCGCTTCAAATTTCTTATCGAAATCGGCTTTCAGCTCATCCCATTGCTCAGCAAGTTGCTCAAGCTGGTTTTGTAGCTCTTCGTCTTCAACAGATTGCTCTAACCAACGCTTACGTTCGATGCCGTCAAGTTTTGCTTCAGAGAAACCACCAGCCAACAGTACTGCACGAACACGAGCCAGCAGACCACCTTCCAGAATCTGGAATTCCTCAGTCAGATCTTTCTTCGCTTCTTTCAGCTGCATCTGTTCGATTTCTAGCGCACGTTTGTCTTTTTCTACGCCATCGCGAGTAAAGACCTGAACATCAATAACCGTACCGGTTACTGAGCCAGGAACACGTAGAGAGGTATCTTTCACGTCAGACGCTTTTTCACCGAAGATTGCACGTAGCAGTTTTTCTTCCGGAGTCAGCTGAGTTTCACCTTTAGGTGTTACTTTACCAACCAGGATATCGCCACCTTTCACTTCCGCACCGATATAAACGATACCGGATTCGTCAAGTTTCGACAGTGCAGCTTCACCTACGTTTGGAATATCTGCTGTGATCTCTTCAGAGCCCAGCTTGGTATCACGTGCCACACAAGAAAGTTCTTGAATGTGGATAGTGGTGAAACGGTCTTCTTGAACTACACGCTCAGAAACTAAGATCGAGTCTTCGAAGTTGTAACCGTTCCAAGGCATGAACGCGATACGCATGTTCTGACCAAGTGCCAGTTCACCAAGGTCGGTTGATGGACCATCAGCAAGAACATCACCACGTGCGACTGGTTCACCAGGCATCACGCATGGGCGTTGGTTGATACAAGTGTTCTGGTTAGAACGGGTGTATTTGGTCAGGTTGTAGATATCGATACCCGCTTCGCCTGGTACCAACTCTTCTTCGTTCACTTTAATAACGATACGAGAAGCATCGACTGACTGAACCATACCGCCACGTTTAGCAACTGCTGTTACACCAGAGTCAACCGCAACGTTACGTTCGATACCAGTACCAACCAGAGGTTTATCCGCTCTCAGAGTCGGAACTGCCTGACGTTGCATGTTCGCACCCATCAAGGCGCGGTTCGCATCATCGTGTTCCAGGAATGGGATCAACGATGCCGCGATCGATACAACCTGGTTAGTCGCAACGTCCATATAATCGACGTTTTCACGAGGGTGCAGACCCGATTCACCTTTTTGGCGAGCAGTAATCAGCTCATCAGCGAACGAACCTTCATCAGTTAGTTTTGCGTTCGCCTGAGCGATAACAAACTGACCTTCTTCGATAGCAGACAGGTAATCGACTTCATCAGTCACAACACCATCGATAACACGACGGTATGGCGTTTCTAAGAAACCATACTCATTACAACGTGCAAACGCAGATAGTGAGTTGATCAGGCCGATGTTCGGACCTTCAGGCGTTTCGATCGGACATAGACGACCATAGTGAGTTACGTGTACGTCACGTACTTCAAAGCCAGCGCGTTCACGAGTCAGACCGCCAGGGCCCAATGCAGAAATACGACGCTTGTGCGTTACTTCTGAAAGCGGGTTGTTCTGGTCCATAAACTGTGAAAGCTGAGAAGAGCCGAAGAACTCTTTCACTGCCGCAGAAATTGGTTTCGCGTTGATCAAATCCTGAGGCATAACCGCATCAAGATCGCCAAGGCTCAAACGTTCTTTAACTGCACGCTCAACACGAACTAAACCAACACGGAATTGGTTTTCAGCCATTTCGCCCACTGAACGGATACGACGGTTACCCAGGTGGTCGATATCATCGACTTCACCGATGCCGTTACGGATCGAAATCAGTTTCTTCATCACTTCGATGATATCGGTTTCGTCCAGCGTACCTTGCTCGTTTGCGTCTTCACGGCCAATCGAACTGTTGAACTTCATACGACCTACAGTTGATAGATCGTAACGTTCTTCAGAGAAGAACAGGCTTTCAAACAGTGATTCCGCTGCTTCTTTTGTTGGTGGCTCGCCAGGGCGCATCATGCGGTAGATTTCTACCAGTGCAGAGATACGATCGGTAGAGCTATCAACACGCAGTGTTTCAGAAATGAATGAACCGTGATCCAAATCATTGGTGTACAGCGATTTAATGCTCTTATGGCCTGCCTGTGAAAGGTTAGCCAGCACTTCCAGGCTGAATTCCTGGTTCGCAGCAACAATCACTTCACCCGTTGCTTCGTTGATATAATCTTGCGCAGCAACTTTGCCGACAATGTACTCAACCGGCACTTCAATAAACTCAACGCCATCTTTTTCAAGTTGACGGATATGACGTGCTGTGACACGACGGCCTTTTTCTACATACACGGTGCCATTGGCTTCGATATCGAAGCTGGCGGTTTCACCACGCAGACGCTCTGGAACCAACGCCATCATCAGCGTTTGATCTTTTACTTCGAAATCTACTTTTTCGAAGAAGATATCCAGGATCTCTTCGGTCGATTTACCAAGAGCACGCAGAATAATTGATGCAGGCAGCTTACGACGACGGTCGATACGAACAAACAAGTTGTCTTTAGGATCGAATTCGAAATCCAACCATGAACCACGGTAAGGAATAACACGCGCGTTATATAAAACTTTACCTGAAGAGTGAGTTTTACCCTTATCGCTGTCGAAGAACACACCTGGGCTTCTATGCAACTGGGATACGATAACCCTCTCGGTACCATTGATTACGAAGGTACCATTGTCTGTCATGAGTGGAATTTCACCCATGTAGACTTCTTGCTCTTTAATGTCTTTTACAGTACCCGCTGGTGCATCTTTATCGTAAATCACCAGGCGTAGTTTTACACGTAGTGGCTTTGAAAATGTTACACCACGAATTTGACATTCTTTAACGTCAAACACTGGCTCACCAAGACGGTAGCTAACGTATTGCAGCTCAGAATTGCCGTTATAGCTCTGAATTGGAAACACAGAACGGAAAGCGGCTTCTAGACCATATTGTCCTTCAGGATCCTGTTCGATAAATTTTTCGAACGAATCGAGCTGGATCGATAGCAGGTATGGAATGTCCAATACTTGTGGACGAGTACCAAAATCCTTACGGATGCGCTTTTTCTCGGTATAAGAGTAAACCATGGGGTTCCTCAGCTCGCTGATAAGTGACCCAAACTGCCCGCCTATAGATAGGATATAGGGACTTATTGGACAGTGACTAACTAGCTGTTTCGGTAGTAGAACAGCGCCTTACGGCCCTGTGTTTTGCAAAGGTAAATTGACGGAAAACAGCGGAAAATCGTCAATGCCCTACAGCGCAAAAAGGCTGGTGGTCAATAAACCACCAGCCATTAGCCTTGCGGCTAAGCAATTAAGTAATAATTACTTAACTTCAACAACTGCACCAGCTTCTTCAAGTTGTGCTTTAAGTGCGTCAGCTTCAGCTTTATCAACGCCTTCTTTGATCGCTGCAGGTGCGCCATCAACAAGAGCTTTAGCTTCTTTCAGACCTAGGCCAGTTGCGCCACGTACTGCTTTGATAACAGCAACTTTGTTAGCGCCAGCAGAAGCTAGAACTACGTCGAATTCAGTTTGCTCTTCAACAGCAGCAGCAGCAGCTGGACCAGCTACAGCAGCAGCAGCAGCAGAAACACCGAATTTCTCTTCCATTGCAGTGATTAGTTCAACAACTTGCATTACAGACATTTCTGCAACTGCGTCTAGGATTTGCTCGTTAGTAATAGACATAACAATTCTCTTTTAAGTCAACAATAAGTTTATTTTGCAACCAGAAAAAAGCAAGGCAGATTATGCCGCAGCTTCTTCTTTTTGATCGCGGATAGCAGCGATAGTACGTACCAGCTTGCCAGCAGAAGCTTCTTTCATGCACATCATCAGGCGTGCAATCGCTTCGTCGTAAGTTGGTAGTGTCGCCAGTACTTCAGCGTCAGTCAGTGCGCCTTCAAATGCAGCTGCTTTGATCTCGAATTTCTTGTTCTCTTTCGCGAATTCTTTAAAAATACGCGCTGCAGCACCTGGGTGCTCGTTAGAGAAACCGATCAAAGTAGGACCTACGAATACGTCGGTTAGACATTCGTAAGCTGTGCCTTCTACTGCGCGACGTGCTAGTGTGTTACGAACAACACGTAGGTAAACACCCGCTTCACGCGCTTGTTTACGTAGGGTTGTCATAGCAGCAACTTCAACGCCACGAGAGTCAGCAACAACTGCAGAAAGTGCACCACTGGCTGCTTCGTTGACTTCAGCAACAATTGCTTTTTTGTCTTGAAGGTTTAAAGCCATCTTGGATTTACTCCTGGTTGTCGTTACACCACTCACTATTATCAGCAACAGTGAGCGCTTTTCGGTGCATTCCCAGAAGAAAGTTAACCCATTCTTTAAAATAAAAAATGAAATCTTTCTGTCAGGTTCGGGCACCATCTACGTAGGTTTAATTAAGTTATTTTAATTAAAAATAACGCCTACGGTCTTGGACGGAGACTGATTTCCACTTAAAAAATTAAGCGAATTACAGCCCCAACCACAAATATTTAGGCGCAAAATTATACATCAATTTGGCGCCTTATCAAACACTAATTACGCTTGAGCGTTAAGAGTGTTTTGGTCTACAGCTACACCAGCACCCATAGTGGTAGAGATGCTAACTTTCTTAACGAAAACACCTTTAGCACTTGATGGTTTTGCTTTCTTCAGAGCAACAAGAAGCGCTTCAAGGTTTTCTTGAATTTGGTTCGCTTCGAAAGTTACTTTGCCGATAGTAGTGTGGATGATGCCGTTCTTGTCGTTACGGTAACGAACCTGACCAGCTTTAGCGTTTTTAACTGCTTCAGCAACGTTAGGAGTTACAGTACCAACTTTAGGGTTTGGCATAAGACCACGAGGGCCAAGGATAGTACCTAGTTGACCTACAACGCGCATTGCATCTGGAGAAGCAACAACTACGTCAAAGTTCATTTCGCCTTTCTTAACCAGATCAGCAAGGTCTTCCATACCTACCAGGTCAGCACCAGCAGCTTTAGCCGCTTCTGCGTTTGCACCTTGAGTAAATACAGCAACGCGAACTTCACGACCAGTACCGTGAGGTAGTACAGTTGCACCACGTACGTTTTGATCAGATTTACGAGCGTCGATACCCAGGTTAACAGCAACGTCTACAGATTCTACGAATTTAGCAGTAGCCAGTTCTTTTAGTAGAGCAACCGCTTCGTTGATATCGTACTCTTTAGTTACGTCAACTTTTTCGCGGATAGTGCGCATACGCTTAGTTAGTTTAGCCATTTCAATTAACCCTCAACCACGATGCCCATTGAACGAGCAGTGCCCGCAATAGAGCGTTTCATTGCTTCAACATCAGCACCAGTCATATCAGCAGCTTTAGTTTCTGCGATTTCTTGGATTTGAGCGTCAGTTAGCGTAGCTACTTTGTCAGTGTTTGGACGGCTAGAACCAGACTTAAGACCAGCTGCTTTCTTCAGAAGAACAGATGCTGGAGGAGTCTTAGTAATAAACGTGAAAGAACGGTCGCTATATACAGTAATAACTACTGGAGTAGGAAGACCTTTCTCTAGAGATTCTGTTTTTGCGTTGAACGCTTTACAGAATTCCATGATGTTTACGCCGCGTTGACCTAGAGCAGGACCAACTGGTGGACTTGGGTTTGCCATACCAGCTGCAACTTGCAACTTGATATAAGCTTCAACTTTCTTAGCCATGATATTTCCTAATGTTTGGGTACAAACGCTAATCTAAAATCAGCTCCCCGGTTTCAATGAATACCTATAAAAAGGCGCGAAATTATAATCACATTTCACGCCTTATTCAAGTTTTGTCTGACTATTATTTAGTCAAGTTTTTCAACCTGGCCAAACTCAAGTTCAACAGGTGTTGCACGACCAAAGATAGAAACCGATACTTTGATGCGGCTCTTGTCGTAATCAACTTCTTCAACAGTACCGTTGAAGTCTGCAAATGGACCTTCGTTAACACGAACCACTTCACCCGCTTCGAACATAGTCTTAGGACGAGGTGCTTCACTCGCTTTTTCTAAGCGATTAAGAATCGCATCTGCTTCTTTATCTGTAATAGGTGCCGGACGGTCTGAGGTACCACCAATGAAACCCATAACACGAGGAACACTGCGTACTAAGTGCCATGATTCATCGTTCATGACCATCTGTACAAGCACATATCCCGGGAAGAATTTACGCTCGCTCTTGCGACGTTGACCCGCGCGCATTTCCACAACTTCTTCAGTTGGGACCAGAACTTCACCAAAATATTCTTCCATTGAATGGATTTTAATATGTTCACGCAGCGACTGTGCTACGCGACCTTCAAATCCTGAGAAGGCTTGAACAACATACCAGCGTTTTTTAGGAGCTTCACTCATGTATTGGACCCTCTATACTCCAGTTGCGAATTCAACAAGACGAACCATAATGCCGTCGATGCCCCATAGCACGAGAGCCATGACCACACTCACCGCCAGAACGATTAATGTCGTTTGCATGGTCTCTTGGCGAGTCGGCCAAACAACTTTACGAACTTCGATACGAGCTTCACGGGCAAAAACAATTGCCGCTTTGCCTTTAATTGTTGTTGCTGCAATACCTAATGCCAATGCAATTAGTACGATAACTCCTGCCGTACGGATAACAACAGAAACTGACTCACCATAAAGGGAATTACCCACAACAGCGGCAGCTAACAGAACAATAGTGATTAGCCACTTAAATTTGTCTGCTGCACTTGAGCTATCAGGAGTTTCAGCATGATTTGCTTTCATAAACCAACCTGTAACAAGTCTTACTATAGACGACAATGACCCCGCTGTTGCAGGGCGAAACCATAAGATATCGGCCTGATTGCCCATATCACAAAAATAATAACACAGATGTGTTGCTATTTTTTGCCCGATTTCTGAGCAAAAAATAGTAGAGTGCAGAAAAAGGGCATCAAATGATGCCCCTTTTTCTAGTGCATAGTCAAATTATTAAGCAATAACTTTAGCTACAACACCAGCACCTACTGTACGGCCACCTTCGCGGATCGCGAAACGTAGACCTTCATCCATTGCGATTGGAGCGATTAGCTCTACAACCATTTGGATGTTGTCACCAGGCATTACCATTTCTACGCCTTCTGGTAGAGAGATATCACCAGTTACGTCAGTTGTACGGAAGTAGAACTGTGGACGGTAGCCTTTGAAGAATGGAGTATGACGGCCACCTTCATCTTTAGACAGTACGTATACTTCTGATTCGAATTTAGTGTGTGGAGTGATTGAACCTGGTTTAGCAAGAACCTGACCACGTTCAACTTCATCACGTTTAGTACCACGTAGTAGTGCACCAACGTTCTCTCCCGCACGACCTTCGTCTAGAAGTTTACGGAACATCTCAACACCAGTACAAGTTGTTGTTACTGTGTCTTTGATACCTACGATCGCAACTTCGTCACCCACTTTCAGGATACCGCGCTCGATACGACCAGTTACTACTGTACCACGACCTTGAATTGAGAATACGTCTTCAATTGGTAGTAGGAATGGTAGGTCTACTGCACGCTCTGGCTCTGGAATGTAGTCATCTAGTGCTTGTGCTAGTTCAATGATTTTCTCTTCCCATTGAGCTTCGCCGTTTAGTGCGCCTAGTGCTGAACCTTGGATTACTGGTAGATCATCACCTGGGAAGTCATACTCAGACAGAAGTTCACGAACTTCCATTTCTACTAGCTCTAGAAGCTCTTCATCGTCAACCATGTCACATTTGTTCATGAATACGATGATGTATGGGATACCAACCTGACGGCCTAGAAGGATGTGCTCACGAGTTTGTGGCATTGGGCCATCTGTCGCAGCTACTACTAGGATACCACCGTCCATTTGCGCAGCACCAGTGATCATGTTTTTAACATAGTCAGCGTGTCCTGGGCAGTCTACGTGTGCGTAGTGACGTGCTGGAGTATCGTACTCTACGTGTGAAGTAGAGATTGTGATACCACGTTCACGTTCTTCTGGAGCGTTATCGATTGACGCGAAGTCACGAGCCGCACCGCCGTATTTTTTAGACAGTACAGTACAGATTGCTGCAGTTAGAGTTGTTTTACCGTGGTCAACGTGGCCGATAGTACCAACGTTTACGTGCGGTTTCGTACGTTCAAATTTTTCTTTAGACATGAGTTGTCCCTCTAGGTACGGATTTAGGTGGCTTGAATGACCACGCAACCAAAGTTATTGGTAGATTATATATCAAAAGGAAAAGTTTGCTTTGAGCTGGTGCTGATACCCAGAATCGAACTGGGGACCTCATCCTTACCAAGGATGCGCTCTACCGCCTGAGCTATATCAGCACTCTAAAGATTGGAGCGGGCAGCGGGAATCGAACCCGCATCATCAGCTTGGAAGGCTGAGGTAATAGCCATTATACGATGCCCGCACACGTAACTCAGAGAGCTATTTCCTTAAGAATATGGTGGAGGGGGACGGATTCGAACCATCGAAGGCGGAGCCGGCAGATTTACAGTCTGCTCCCTTTAGCCACTCGGGAACCCCTCCAAATTTTAACTCACTATCTCTCATTAAGGAGCTTTTCCGTCAATGAGAAAGTGGTGCCGACTACCGGAATCGAACTGGTGACCTACTGATTACAAGTCAGTTGCTCTACCTACTGAGCTAAGTCGGCACAAGTGGGGCGCATTCTATTGAATGATTTCTTTGCTTGCAAGCCTTTAGATAAAAAAAAACTGAATTTCCCGCAGTTTTTTCGCAACTGATGTTTTTTAAGCCATTTTTTAACCGGATAAACCCAATATATTGTAACTGTTTGTTTGCTTTCTTCGCTCCTTGAGGTATTTTGCATAGCCATTTAAGTGAATTGAGATGAGTTCATTATGAGTCCATACCTATCTTTCGACCGTCAGCAGTGGTCTGAATTACGTAATTCAGTACCAATGACACTTTCTGAAGATGATTTGCACGAGCTGCAGGGCATCAATGAAAAGCTGACTATGGAAGAAGCGGTAGAAATCTATTTACCTTTGGCTCGTCTGCTCAATCTCTACGTTGCGGCCCGCCAGAGCCGCAATACCGTACTCAATCAGTTTCTCGACAATGAAGAAACACCACCGCCATTTATCATTGGTATTGCCGGTAGTGTTGCGGTAGGTAAAAGTACCACCGCCCGAATTCTGCGTGCTTTACTCGCTCGCTGGAGCAATCACCCGAAAGTGGAACTGATCACCACCGACGGTTTTTTATATCCAAATAAGATATTAAATGAACGTGGAATTATGCATAAGAAAGGTTTTCCGGAATCTTATGACATTAAACGTTTAGTGCAGTTTGTTTCGGATGTTAAAGCGTGCAAACCGAAAGTAGAAGCACCGGTTTACTCTCATCTAACTTACGACATTACCGACGAAATTAAAGTGGTTGATGTACCGGATGTGCTGATTATTGAAGGGCTGAACGTTTTACAAAGCGGTATGGATTACCCTCATGATCCGCATCGGGTATTTATCTCGGATTTTCTGGATTTTTCTATCTATGTCGACGCAGAAACACCACAGATAAAACAGTGGTATCTGCAACGTTTCCTAAAATTCAGAGAAGGTGCTTTTAAAAAGCCCGGCTCCTACTTTAATCACTACACCAAAATCGATGAAGCCGAAGCGATTAAGATTGCAGAAAACATCTGGGACACCATCAACGGTGAAAACCTTTATCAAAATATTCTGCCAACCAAAGGCCGTGCCCAGCTCATTTTAAGTAAGAACGCAGATCACACCGTAGAACGCGTATTACTGCGTAAGTAACGACCCAAATGCCCTGGCTGTCCACCAGGGTTTGTACGTTCTAGGCAACAGAATCGCTACGCAGTGAAATTTCACCACCGATAAAACTCTGCACGCCTTGGTCGGTTTCCAGCAATACCGCACCTTGCTGATTAATCCCACGGCAGATACCACGAATTTCATTCGGTCCCATAAGCAATTTAATGGGACGACCGAGGAAATTATCGATACGATTCCACCGTTCAACGAACTCTCCCATGCCCTGCCGTTCATAATCAGCCAGAGCTTTCTGCCAAGCCTGAATAAAACAGCCCGCCAGGCGATTACGATCAATCTCATCACTATCAATCACCTGATCCAGAGTCGTCCAGGGTTGATCGATGCTGGTTTCTCCTTCACGCATCATCAGGTTCATTCCCATACCGATCACCAGATGAGCTGCGCCTCCTGCCTGACCGGACATTTCAACCAGAATTCCCGCCAGCTTTTTATCCTGATAGTAGAGGTCATTCGGCCATTTTAGCTTCACGCCTTCTACCCCCTGGCTTTCCAAAGCTTCCACCACGGCAACACCCACCACCAAGCTTAATCCCATGGCAGCAGCCATGCCGGCTTCTAAGCGCCAATACATCGATAGATAGAGATTGGCGCCAAACGGAGACAACCACTGACGGCCACGCCGACCGCGCCCCTGAGCCTGATATTCCGCAATACAGATAGTACCGGATTGCAGTGCATCGCCACTATCGAGCAAAAACTGATTGGTTGAATCGATAATCGGTTTAAGCATCACCGGGGCTTGGCTGTATTGCTGTAGTTTTTGCTGCTCAAGTAGCTCCAATGGCTGAGCAAGCTGATATCCCTTACCCTGTACACGGAAGATATCGATGCCCCACTGACGAATGCCTTTAATATGCTTACTGATCGCCGCACGAGAAATCCCCAATGAGGCACCCAGCGCTTCACCGGAATAAAATTTGCCGTCAGCCAGAGTCGCTAACAGCGCCAATTTAACCTGATGCTCTTTCATAGCGCTGCCTCTCCTGATGGTTTGAGTCCCAGTTGATCAAGATACGTTTCACTATCACGACCAATAAAACGCACTTCATGCTGCAAAGCAATCTGATAATGCTGTTTCACCTGTTCAACAACATATCGCGCCAATGCCACAACATCCGCGACAGAAGCATTGCCTAGGTTGGTCAGCACTAAAGCCTGCTGAGGATGAACCTGAGCATCACCTATCCGGTAACCTTTCAGGCCACACTGATCAATCAACCAGCCAGCAGCGACCTTATACTGCCCATCACTCGGGTAAGCAACCAAATCAGGATGCTTCGCCAATAACTGTTGATATTGCTCTGGCGAAATCAGCGGATTCTTAAAGAAACTACCAGCATTACCGACCTTCTGCGGATCCGGCAACTTGGTCATCCGCGTCTGGCAAATCAGCTCAAACACCTCACGTGGGGCGCAGTTTTTTTCCAGGCCCTGTAACGGCCCATAACCGAGCTTCGGCTGCCACTGTTTGGCTAGCACCAGTCCAACTGCCACCACTACCGCTGTCTGATAAAGTCGATGCTTAAATACTGAATCGCGATATTCGAACTCGCACTGCTCAGCAGTCAGGCGTTCGACCTTACACGTCACCAAATCAAGATAGTCCACATAAGCGCATACATCGTTAAATTCCACCCCGTAAGCGCCGATATTCTGAATCGGAGCACTACCGGCACAGCCCGGAATCAACGCGAGATTTTCCAAGCCACCCCAACCATGGTTAATCGTCGTTTCCACCAGTGTTGGCCAGTCTTCCCCACCCATGACATGCATATGTATCGAGTGTTCATCTTCGCTCAGTTCAATCCCGGCGAGATGATTAATGATCACCACCCCCGCATAAAACTGAGTAAAAAGAACATTGCTGCCCTTGCCCAACATTAATTTTGGCAGTTCCTGCCATTCCGGGTTGCTATAAACTTCTATCAGTTGTTCAACCGTGGTCACTTCGACCAGAACCTGACACTGCTGTGCCAGCCCGAAGGTGTGATACGGCTTAAGATCGGCATTAAGATGTATTTGCATGAGCTTCTTTAAATCCAATAAACTGCAGTTATTCTACATAAGATACCGGGTATTCCTAGTTCCTAATGGTTAAGTTACAGTTCGAAAGGTTAGAACCAGTCAAATTACCGCTGCTGCAACGTTTTTATAAGCAGCATTATCCCTCAACCAAGCCGAAAAAAAACGAGCTGATCATTGTAGCCCGCCATCAAGGGGAACTGTGTGCAGCGGTGCGTTTTCGCCCGATTGAACATTATCAGCTACTGACGGGCATGGCGGTTGATGAAACCATGCGCGGTAATGGGATGGGTCATCAACTTCTTACTTATTGTCAGGAACAAATCCTCGATTCGCAGGTCTACTGTTTTGCTTTTCTCTGGTTAGAAGATTTTTATCAGGCACATGGCTTTAAGACGATTGATAGCGGAAACTTACCCAATAGCTTAAAGATCCTGCTAAAACGTTATCAAAATGGGGGGAAGTCACTCATTCCTATGCATTACCAACAGGAAATTACTCATATTTGAGCGGCTTAAGTAGCCATACTCGGATGGAATTTGTTAGTATCAGGGGTTGGCAATTTTGCTTAGATTTAAGGTTACAGACTACAGATGATTGGTCGTAGAAATCCTCTCGAACATCTCCCTGCTATTGCGCTTGAACCGCACCATCTCGATGTGCTGTTTTCCGCCCAAGAGTTTCGGACTCAATTGCTGGAATCAATCCGTCAGGCGCAACAACGTATCTATCTTGTTGCCCTTTATCTGGAAGATGATGAAGCTGGCAGAGAGATATTAACCGAGCTGTATGCCGCCAAGCAGCGTAATCCGCAACTGGATATTACCGTTTGTGTAGACTGGCATCGGGCACAGCGCGGCCTGATTGGTGCAGCAGAATCAAAAGGCAACGCGGCAATGTATGAGCGTTTTTGCTGTGAGCATGAGCAAAAGATTCAGGTATATGGCATCCCGGTGCGCAATCGCGAAGTATTTGGCGTTCTGCACCTGAAAGGATTTGTTATTGATGATCAGGTGATTTATAGCGGAGCCAGCCTGAATAATATCTACCTGCATTATGCGGATCGCTACCGTTTTGACCGCTATCATTCTATCAACAATAAGCCACTGGCAGACTCGATGGTCAGTTATGTCCGTGACCACCTGCTTGCCCAGCCAGCGGTCAATGATTTGTGCAATCCAGAGCGTCCGTTAACCAAAGCGATCAAACCGTCGATCAAACAGTTCCGTGCGCAACTCATGCGTTCAGCGTATAAATTTCCCCATCAGCACGTTAGTGATGAGCAGATAGCGATAACGCCGATGGTTGGTCTGGGCAAACGACGTAATCAACTGAATCAGCGCATAACACAACTGATTGCTCAGGCAAAAGATGAAGTGATTATCTGCACACCCTATTTTAACTTCCCGGCTCGAATTCATACCCAGGTCAAACGAGCACTCCGCCGTGGCGTGAAGGTGCATATTATTGTCGGAGATAAAACCGCCAATGATTTTTATATTCCGCCGGAAAAGCCATTTAAAACCATTGGTGGACTGCCCTACCTGTATGAGCTTAACTTGCGCCGATTTGCACGAATTAATGAAGCGCGCATCGCCAGTAGACAGTTATCGATTCATCTGTGGAAACACGACGACAACAGTTTTCATCTGAAAGGCATCTGGGTCGATCAACGTTATATGTTGCTCACCGGCAATAACCTCAATCCAAGGGCATGGAAACTGGATCTGGAGAATGGCTTACTGATCAATGACCAACATGGCCATGTAAAACAGAAGTTTAGTGCCGAGTTTGACAATATTCTGCAACATACCCAGTTAGTCGGAAGCTATAAGCAGATTGATACTCTGGACACCTATCCGGCAGCGGTACAGAAGCTGATTAAGCGGATTACCCGAGTGCGGGCGGATAGGATATTGAAGCAGATTCTTTAGCAGTCAACCTGACCACTGGCTAACGTGACAAACAAGATCCCGGATAATTGCTACGCAATTTCCAAGATGACAATATTTGTACTATTCAAACAGTGACTTGAATACAAATCGTATAAATATTGAAAGTATCTAATATTGTCATCCCGGCCTTGAGCCGGGATCTTTTACAGTGACCAACTTACAGCCAAGTTACCTAAATAAACGCATACGCGTCAGCAAACATCCTCTCACGACGAGCTTGTTTATTGGTGGTAAACTGCTCGCGCGCAGCGCCGGCCATATCAAAACGACCAGCCAGATAGATATCGAACTCGTCCAGCGAGTCAAAATCCTGAGCTACTGCCTGCAACACATTACCCACTTTACCTTTCCAGCCCGCTTCGGCAATTTCCACCACCGGGATAAAAATCAACTGCTCATGCTGTCGGGCCAATTCCACCAACTCCTGTTGGGCATACAGTTGATCCGGTTCTTTCGCCCCCCAATAGAGGAAAATCCGACGCTGGATATTCTGCGATAAACAGTGATCAAGGATAGAACGCACATAACTAAAGCCAGTACCTCCGGCAATCAGCAGCAGAGGGCCCTGGCTATCTTCTTTTAACCAGGCATCGCCATGCGGTGCATCCACTTCAATCTCACCGCCATTTTCCAGAGCCTGACGCATCAACTCAACCACCTCGATTGCATAAGCGTTATGCTCAGAGGCACCGATATGTAATTCCAGTTCGCCGCCTGATCGACAAGGACTGCTAGCAATTGAGAACGGGCGTTTGTCCTTTTCTCCCATCACCACCATCAAATATTGGCCAGGCTTAAAATCAAGTGCAGATTCAGGCTGAAGCAGAATCTTAAACGTATTGCTGGCTAAAGGCTCAATCGACTTTACTTTGCATTTTATTAGCGTCATAACTTCCTTCTTGCTCACTCTTCACGGGTGAGAACTAAATTACTTTGTGCAAAAGCTTGGCAACTAAATATCCAGCCTTCGTTCTTCTCTTGTTCGGTTAACAGAGGTTCCAGATCATAACTGACATCCCCGGCAACCTTTTTACATAAGCACATTCCACACGCTCCGACCCGGCAACGGTATGGAAACGCAATATTATTGTTGAGCGCTGCGTCCAATACCGTCTGCTCCGGCTGAATATCAAACTGAATATCATCGGGTAGAATGCGTACAGTATAGGTCATAGTATGTCCAATTCATCCCAAATCTGGTCAATTCGTGCCACCAGTTGTGGATCTTTCTTGATCGGTGTACCCCAGTCGCGCTGGGTTTCTCCCGGCCATTTATTGGTCGCATCCAGACCCATTTTTGAACCCAACCCGACCACAGGCGAGGCAAAATCAAGTGAATCTATCGGGGTATTCTCGATCATCACTGTATCGCGAGCCGGGTCCATTCGGGTGGTAATCGCCCAAATCACATCATTCCAGTCGCGCGCATTGACATCATCATCGCAGACAATAACAAATTTGGTGTACATAAACTGGCGTAAAAACGACCAGACACCCATCATTACACGCTTAGCATGACCCGGATACTGTTTCTTCATCGTCACCACCGCCATGCGGTAAGAACAGCCTTCCGGTGGCAGATAAAAATCAACGATCTCTGGGAACTGCTTTTGCAGAATCGGCACAAACACTTCATTCAGTGCCACCCCCAACACGGCGGGTTCATCCGGCGGACGCCCAGTGTAAGTGCTGTGATAAATCGGATTTTTACGCATCGTGATATGGGTGACGGTAAACACATGGTGGCTTTCCACTTCATTGAAGTAACCAGTGTGATCACCATACGGCCCTTCTTCGGCAAATTCATTCGGATCGATATGGCCTTCAAGCACGATTTCCGCACTGGCGGGAACTTCCAAATCATTGCTGATCGACTTCACTACTTCGGTTTTACTACCACGCAGCAAACCGGCAAAGGCGTATTCGGAAAGCGTATCCGGCACGGGTGTTACCGCGCCAAGAATGGTCGCCGGATCGGCACCAAAAGCCACCGAAACAGGGAAAGGTTCACCTGGATTAGTTTCCATCCAGTCAGCCAGATCAAGCGCACCTCCACGATGCGCCAGCCAGCGCATGATAATTTTGTTTTTACTCAGTTTTTGCTGACGGTAGATACCGATATTCTGCCGACTCTTATGCGGCCCTTTGGTAATGGTTAACCCCCAAGTAAGCAAAGGAGCGACATCACCCGGCCAGCAGCTCATTACCGGAATTTTATCCAGATCAACCTCATCCCCCTGCCAAACGATATCCTGACATGCAGCTTTTCGTAAACGCTTGGTCGGCATATTCAGCACCTGCTTAAATACCGGCAGCTTATCCCAGGCATCTTTAAACCCTTTCGGCGGCTCAGGTTCTTTCAGGTAGGCGAGCAGTTTACCGACTTCACGCAACTCCAGTACATCACTGCGCCCCATTCCGAGCGCCACTCGTTCAGTAGTACCAAACAGGTTAGTCAGCACCGGCATATTATAGCCAACCGGATTTTCAAACAGCAGCGCAGGGCCGCCAGCACGCAGAGTGCGATCGCTGATTTCGGTCATCTCATAATGAGGATCGATTGGGTGAGTAATACGTTTTAGTTGACCGATGCTTTCCAGATGGTCTAGAAAATCGCGTAAATCCTTAAAATTCATAGAGGTTACATTCATTAACTAAGGTGAATAAAGTATAACAAAAAGCCAACCGATGCGGCGCTGTTTTTCGTCAGCCCCTGTTGTCACGCATCAGAACTTACTTCGCCAGTTCCGCACCAAGCAACTTTCTTTGTACACCGGAGTTACCCTTAACCAGTTCTTCCAGCCAGTGGCGGTATCCCTGCTCAATCAATAGCTGTGCGACAAAGCGAACTTGATCTTTCTGTTGCAACTGTTGAATAAAAAACTGGCGCACTTCATCGGGCATCGGGAAAATTTTACTCAATTCCGACTGAACCAGTGGTTTCAGCCGAGGATTATTGCTGGCCAACAACAAATACTGAATGGCCGCGGGATCAGCCACTGCGGCAAGGCGAGTAACTTCCTGTTCGGAATAGAGATCGGCACGTTTAAGCCACAACAGCTTGTACAGTTCCGCATCCTGACTCAGCTTAGCCAGTTCGACCATAACCTGGTTGGCAGGAAGCCAGCTCACAACACCCTCCTGCTTTATCTGATCAACCAGGAACCGTATGTCTTCCGAAGTCAGTGAGGGCAACACTCTAAGTAACAAAACCTGATGCTGTTCAATCTGATCGGTATCGCCGCTCAGCCACAGTTTAAGATCGAGCAGATGCTGCTTGATGGCATTCAATAAGGCTGAACTATCGCGATGTAAACGACTCGACTTTAACAGGCGATTAGCCAGCGCCGGATAGTCAAAAGCGGGAGCATAAAATTCGAAACCACTCCCCTTTGCTACCACCTGAAACTGCGGTGCCAACAGCCTTTGCTGAGCAACAAACTTTTCCATCTGAGGAGAAAATACCGTATTAGATTGCTGGCAATGCAGTAATAGCAAATAGCGAATCGCCTCTTGCTGAGGAAAAGCCAATCCCTCTAACTGTGACTGTAGTGCGTCGATATCGTTATTTTCAACCAGTTGAAACAACTCATCGACTTTTTCATCCAGCTCAGGCTCAGCCAGCCACAAGTCACGCTGCTGAATTGAGAGCAGTTGTTGCGCCTGGGCGGTAAAGCTGAGCAACGCAAGAGAGCAGAAAAGTGATATTAACCACAACCATCCATGTCGCATGTTAATCTCCGCGGAAATTCAGTTATAAAAACGCCACCAAAATGGTGGCGCTTATTATCAATGATATTTCAATTACTGACGTCGCATCGCGTCAAAAAACTCATCATTCGTTTTGGTCATGGCCAATTTATCGATCAGGAATTCCATCGCATCACTCTCGCCCATCGGATGAACGATCTTACGCAGAATCCACATCTTCTGTAGTTCGTCAGGCTTGGTTAGCAACTCTTCACGACGAGTACCAGAACGGTTGAAATCGATCGCTGGGAAAACACGTTTTTCTGCAATCTTACGGTTAAGATGCAGCTCCATGTTACCAGTACCTTTAAACTCTTCGTAGATAACTTCATCCATCTTAGAGCCAGTGTCAACCAGAGCAGTCGCGATGATAGTCAGGCTACCGCCCTCTTCAACATTACGTGCCGCACCGAAGAAACGTTTTGGACGGTGCAGAGCGTTCGCATCGACACCACCAGTCAGCACTTTACCGGATGAAGGCACTACGGTGTTGTAAGCACGCGCCAGACGGGTAATCGAGTCAAGCAGGATAACCACATCTTTCTTGTGTTCAACCAGACGCTTGGCTTTCTCGATAACCATTTCTGCCACCTGTACATGGCGAGAAGCTGGTTCATCGAAAGTAGAAGCAATAACTTCACCTTTCACCAAACGCTGCATTTCTGTTACTTCTTCCGGACGTTCATCAATCAGCAAGACCATCAGCTCACATTCAGGGTGATTATAAGCAATGCTTTGAGCGATATTTTGCAGCAACATGGTTTTACCCGCTTTTGGCGGAGCCACAATCAGACCACGCTGACCTTTACCGATTGGCGAGGCCAAATCAAGAACGCGAGCCGTGATATCTTCGGTAGAACCATTACCACGTTCCATGATCATGCGCTCATTAGCATGCAATGGTGTGAGGTTCTCGAACAAGATTTTGTTACGTGCGTTGTCCGGACGGTCATCGTTAACAGTGTTCACTTTCAGCAGTGCAAAGTAACGTTCACCTTCTTTTGGTGGGCGAATTTTGCCGCTGATCGAGTCACCGGTACGCAAGTTAAAACGACGGATTTGACTTGGCGAGACGTAAATGTCATCCGGCCCGGCTAAATAAGAGCAATCAGCACTTCTTAAAAAGCCAAAACCATCTTGAAGAATTTCTAACACGCCGTTACCGAAGATATCTTCGCCACTTTTCGCGTGTGCTTTTAAAATAGAGAAAATGATATCTTGCTTACGCAGACGCGCCAGGTTCTCGAGGCCGAGGCTTTCACCGAGTTGGACGAGATCAGAAACGGGTCTGTTCTTTAATTCTGTTAAATTCATGGTGGTGGATACTTGTTTAGTCAAAATAGGATCTATTTGCTAGTTAAGGAGATTTGGTCGGCAAGGATTGACCAAGAAGTGAACACTTGTTTAATTTACGTGCGATAAACTAGCACTAAAAATAAAGCTAGTCTAGGTTTTGTTTAAATTCAAAAAAATAAACCGCACATGGATCAATGTGCGGTTTGCTTTTTTAAAGATTTGCGTCCAAAAACTCTTTTAACTGAGTCTTTGACAGTGCGCCAACCTTAGTTGCTGCAACGGCACCGTCTTTGAAAAGCAGTAGCGTTGGGATGCCACGGATACCGAACTTCGGTGGCGTGCCAGCATTCTGGTCAATATTCAGTTTACCGATTGTGAGTTTGCCTTCGTACTCTGCAGCGATTTCATCAAGAATCGGGGCAATCATTTTGCACGGACCACACCATTCTGCCCAAAAATCTACAAGAACCGGGCCTGCAGCTTTGATTACGTCAGTTTCAAAACCATCGTCAGTTAGCTGCAAAATCTTTTCACTCATCTTTGACTCCAATGTGTTTTCTGGCACCGATTGTCAAACAATCGGTATTTAGATGCTCTATTGGAATGTATTTGCTTCCGTAATGCAAGTATAAGCTGATATTCTATAGTGATGAAAAAGACACATATCACAGAGCAAAAGTTCGCCGATTTCGGTTTACACCCGAAAATCATTGAAGGTCTGAATGCTAAAGGGTACGAATTCTGTACTCCAATTCAGGCTTTGGCGTTGCCGGTAGTGCTCTCCGGCCAAGACATTGCAGGCCAGGCCCAAACTGGGACTGGTAAAACCCTTGCGTTTTTAACTGCGACCTTTAACCATTTACTGACCACCGATGAAATCGAGGGTCGGGCTGCAACTCAGCCACGTGCCATTATCATGGCTCCAACCCGCGAGTTGGCAATCCAGATTTACAACGATGCGGAAACCTTAGTTGCCAGCACCGGAATTAAAGCCGCCTTAGCCTATGGTGGTGAAAGCTACGATAAGCAGCTTTCCCGTTTAGAAAAAGGGGTAGATATCCTGATCGGCACTACTGGCCGAATCATCGATTTCTATAAACAGGGCGTATTTAACCTAAATAACATTCAGGCCGTCGTTCTTGATGAAGCGGATCGCATGTTCGATCTTGGCTTTATTAAAGATATCCGCTTCCTGTTCCGCCGTATGCCCGGGCCACAAGAACGCCTGAACATGCTATTTTCTGCCACCCTTTCTTACCGGGTTCAGGAACTGGCATTTGAACATATGCATAATCCGCAGCACGTTGTGGTTGAACCGGAACAGAAAACCGGCCACCGGATTCAAGAAGAACTGTTCTATCCGTCCAATGAGCACAAAATGGCGTTATTGCAGACGTTGATTGAAGAAGAGTGGCCAGATCGTGCCATCATTTTTGCTAACACCAAGCACCGTTGTGAGCAAATCTGGGGTAGCCTTGCGGCTGACGGACACCGTGTGGGTCTACTGACAGGGGATGTTCAGCAGAAAAAACGTGAACGTATTTTACAGGAATTCACCAAAGGTCAGGTCGACATTCTGGTAGCAACCGATGTAGCGGCTCGTGGTCTGCACATTCCTCAGGTAACGCACGTGTTTAACTACGACCTCCCAGATGACTGTGAAGATTACGTACACCGTATCGGCCGTACTGGTCGCGCCGGTGAAAGTGGTCATTCAATCAGCTTTGCCTGTGAAGACTACGCGATCAACCTAACGGCGATTGAAGAGTATATTGAACATCAGATCCCGCAATCTGACTACGATGCCAGTGCACTGCTGACCGATTTACCGCCAGCAATCCGGCTACAATCGAACCGGGCACCTCGTCGTACCAATACCGGAGGTTCTCGTTCCGGCAATCGCAACAATAATCGTCGACCAGGAAACCATCGACCACGCCCGAAACAGGCGTAGCAATCAGATAGGATATTATTGCCGTTTATGAGTCACATTGCCTCTTCGCCCTTGTACGCTGCTATCGATCTCGGCTCGAACAGCTTTCATATGCTGGTCGTACGCCACATTAATGGTAGTGTACAAACGATGGCTAAAATCAAGCGCAAAGTGCGCCTGGCTGCCGGCCTGGATGATGACAACAATCTTAGCCTGGAAGCGATGCAGCGCGGGTGGGACTGTTTAAGCCTGTTTGCTGAGCGTTTGCAGGACATTCCTGCCCAACACATTCGCATCGTCGGTACGGCAACCTTACGTACCGCCAATAACGTAGAGACGTTTTTAACTAAAGCGAATGAGATTTTAGGTCATCCGATTGAAGTGATTTCCGGCGAAGAAGAAGCGGCAACCATCTATAAAGGGGTGGCCCATACTTCCGGTGGCTCGGGGCGGCGTTTGGTGGTGGATATTGGTGGTGCCAGTACCGAGCTGATTATCGGTGAAGGCTTTAGCGCCAAGGCATTAACCAGCCTGAAAATGGGCTGTGTGACCTGGCTTGAGCGTCACTTTAAAGATCGCCAACTCAACGAAACCAACTTTAACAACGCAATTGAAGCGGCAAAAGCCACACTGGCTCCAATCCTAAACCAGTACCTCGAGTTGGGCTGGAATGTTTGTGTCGGTGCCAGTGGTACTGTTCAGGCGCTGCAAGAAATCATGCTGGCTCAGGGAATGGATGAGGTGATCACTCACGCCAAGCTAAAACGCCTGCAAAAGCAGGCGATGATGGCTGACCATCTGGAAGAGCTGGAAATTGACGGTCTGACGCTGGAACGTGCGTTGGTATTCCCCAGTGGCCTGTCGATTCTGATCGCGGTATTTGAGTCGCTCAATATCCAGTCAATGACTCTGGCCGGAGGCGCACTGCGTGAAGGTCTGGCTTATGAAATGGTGGAAGAATTACGCCAGAGTGACATCCGTCAACGCACCATTGATAGCGTACAAAGCCGTTATCAGCTCGATCGTGCTTATGGTGAGCAGGTTGCTAATCTGGTGGAGAAAATGCTTGAGCAGTGTGGCGGCTCGGAATGGATTAGCGAACCACAGGCAGCGATGTTATTACGTAGCGTTGCCCAGTTACACGAAATTGGTTTAAGTATCGATTTCAAAAAAGGCGGTGAGCATAGTGCCTACCTGCTGCAACATCTCGACCTGCCCGGCTTTACCCGCGCGCAGAAACATTTGCTTGCCGAAGTGGCAAGACGCTATCGCGATACGCTGACGGCGATGCCGGAACAACATGCGCTTTCGGCCAATAGCGGCAAACGGATGCTGAGATTATTACGTTTAGCCGTAATCATCAGCCATCGCCGCCAACCCGATCTGGAACCGGAGTTTACTCTGAGTGCAGAAGGGGACAACTTAACCCTGACGATAGCACCACAATGGCTGGCAACTCACCCGCTAACCAAAGCCGAACTGGAACTGGAAGCCAACCGGCAAACTGATATCGGCTGGCCTCTTACTCTAACTAATTAACCGGATTCTCTTTTGCTATCCGATTTAACAGAGTACGCAGTTTGAGTGGTTTCACTGGCTTCGGCATAAAACTGAAGCCATTGGAACGAATCCCGTCCATCATCTCCTCAGTACGATCGGCACTGATAATCACCCCCTCAAAACGACTCCCCATACGCAAGCGACACTGTTGCAGAACCTCAAGGCCGGTACGCCCCTGATCCAGTCGATAATCAGACAACACAATATGCGGCAACCAGCCCTGTTCGAGAATCTTCATCGTCTGCACCAGATTGGTGGCACAGCGGATCTGGCACCCCCAGCGGCCAAGTAACTCTTCCATGCCACGCAGAATATCCGGCTCATTATCGATACACAAAACCCGAAGTTGTGATAAATCAGAATGCGCTTCCGCCACGACTTCGATTTTCGGCACAATATCTGCTGGAGTCGCCCGTTCAAGAAGCAGTGAAAAAACACTGCCCTGCTGCGGCCAGGAACGCATTGCAATCTGATGACCGAGCACATGCGCAATCCCTTTTGAAATCGCCAGACCGAGTCCCAACCCCTGATCAGTGGAAATCTGACTGCCACGGTTAAATTCTTCAAAGATCTCCTGCTGCTTATCCTCCTCAATACCCATACCAGTGTCCCATACTTCAATTCGAACCTGATCACCGTGGCGGCGTACGCCCAGAACAATTTTGCCGTGCTGGGTATAACGTAAGGCATTGGTCAGAAAGTTCTGAATAATCCGGCGTAATAATTTGGGATCAGACTTCACCAGCAGAGTCGAAGGAATCATATGGAACTCCAGCCCTTTCTGCCTCGCCAGCGCGCTAAACTCAGCATTAAGGTTGGTCATCACCTCATTGATCGCGAAGGCGTGAATATTCGTATCCAGTTTGCCCGATTCAAGCCGGGAGATATCCAGCAGATCGCCAATTAGCTCTTCCGCTGCACCGAGTGCACTTTCAATATTGCCGGAAAGCCGTTTGGTTTCGCTCTCGTTCGCCACTTCCGCCAACGACGAAGCAAACAACCGCGCCGCATTCAGCGGCTGCATCAGATCGTGACTGACCGCCGCAAGAAAACGCGATTTGGAATCTGATTCGCGTTCGGCTATTTGTGTGGTAGTGACTAACTGGCGATTGAGTTTTTCCAGCTCTTCGGTGCGTTTATGTACCCGTTCTTCCAGTGATTCATTGGCCTCTTTCAGTGCCTGCTCAGCCTGACGAAAAACGGTAATATCGGTAAAACTCATCACAAAGCCACCGCCCGGCATCGGGTTGCCCTGTACTTCGATCACCCGCCCATCGGGCCGGATCCGAGATGAAGTATGACGACTGCCCTGTTCCAGATAATAGATCCTCCGCCGGACATGCTCTTCCGGATCGCCGGGGCCACATAAGCCAGCTTCGGCATTATGCCGAATCACATCCGCAATCGGTCTGCCGACCTGAATTAATCCCGGCGGGAAAGTAAACAGTTCCAGATAACGCTGATTCCATGCTACCAACCGCAATTGTTTATCCACCACCGCAATACCCTGACCGATATGTTCAATCGCCCCCTGCAACAGGCTGCGACTAAAATCATACAGTTCTGAAGCTTCATCAACGATAGTCGCCACTTCTTCCAGATGCATATTTTTGCCCTGCAACGCCGAAGCAAGCACCAATTTGGCCGAAGAGGCACCGAATACCCCGGCCAACACCCGTTCGGTATGGCGAATCAGCGCTGCCGGAGCCTGTTGGTTAGGCATCAGTTGCGTTTTCTGTTGTGTCCAGAACTGGAGAAATGCCGCTTTCATCCGCGCCCGCCCAACAAAACGCGCCGCCAGCATTTCCAGCTCGGCCACGGTGACCCGGCTTTGATACAGGGAGATATTTTCGTTATCGGGGAAAGGGGTGCCGACAAATGCCGCGGCCTGTAAACGTTCGGCCAGACTGGGATGAGTAATCGAGGAAATCACCCAGTAGCAAATAGTATTGAGTACGATGCTGAGTAACATTCCCCAGTCAGAAATATTCAGCCCCCAGTCAGCCATCATATCCGGTGGGGTGATCAGCCAGATGAGCAGATTACTCTGCTCATCTCCGGCCAGCATCTGCGCCTGAGTCATTAAGGTGATTAACCACAGGAAAAAGCCAACCGCCAGGCCGACATAAACCCCTTTGCGGTTTCCCTGACGCCAGTACATTCCGCCAATCAGTGCCGGTGCAAACTGAGCAATCGCGGTAAACGAGAGAAAACCGATATCCGATAGTGAGCGGATCGAATCCAATACCTGATAGAAACCCCAGGCACCAGCCAGCAGTAACATGATTAGTGCACGGCGGATAATCAGCAGCAGTTCAGAGAAATGGCGATGACTGCCTCTGAGCAGTTTAATCCGGCGTAACAGCAGCGGCACCACCAGATCATTTGAAACCATAATGGTGAGCGCAATGGTCGAAACAATCACCATGCCAGTTGCAGCCGAAGTACCGCCGACAAAAGCGATCAGTGAAACGATATCGGCCCCGACATAACTCGGTACCCGAACGACATAAGTCTGAGCTAAATCGGCGCTCAACAACCCCTGACCGACCCAGGCAATCGGCAGGACAAACAGCCCCATCAGCAACAGGTAAATCGGAAAAATCCAGCGTGCGGCGTGCAGATCCTGAGCCCGCTCATTTTCCACCACCAAGGTATGAAACTGGCGAGGCAGGCAAATGATCGCCAGCATGGTTAAAATCAGATGTACCGTCAGCGTTGCCCATTGCGGTGGTTGATAGGTCGATTGGGCAATGCCGATTAAATCAATCTCTTCGCGGCTTAAGCCGATATAAAGAATAAACAGCCCAACAACCAGAAAAGCGATCAATTTGACGATCGATTCAAACGCCACTGCCATCATCATGCCACGGTGATGTTCGGTGTTATCAATATGCCGGGTACCAAACAGCATGGTGAAAATAGCCAGTACTATCACCACCAGCCAGGAAACGTGATCGTTCTGATAGCTAAGTGTCTGAGCAAAATCGGGAGCGATGATGTTGATGCCCATGGTCACACCACGCAATTGTAGCGCGATATAGGGCAGGATCCCGACCACGGCAATGACCGTAGTAGCAACAGCCAGCCCTTGTGATTTGCCGTAGCGGGCAGCAATAAAGTCAGCAATCGAGGTAATATGTTCACGTTTGGCGATCAGCATCATCCGCGCTAATAGCCGCCAGCCAAGAACAAACACGATAATCGGGGCAATATAGATCGGCAAAAATGACCAGGGGTTCTGCGCGGCCTGGCCTACCGTGCCATAAAAGGTCCAGGAGGTGCAGTAGACGGCAATCGACAGGCTATAAATCCACGGGCGCCAGCGAGCCATCCAGCTGGTGTGTTTATCGCCATACCAGGCAATAAAGAACAAAGTGCTGAGATAAAATAACAGGACAGGAATAACAATCCACGTTTGCATCTGAATTCCTTGTTTCGCTGGTAAATACTCTGGCAGTTGCGCGGGGGAATGGATTCGATGGAGCAAACGTCAATAGGCATGGATGCCTATTGCTAAGTGAACCATGGATGGCTCGAACGGTTTGCGGAATCGACTCCATTTCAACGCAATCACAAGCCTGAGTTTACTTTTTTGTAACAACTAGGCAATTTACTAAAGCAAAATCTGTGGGTTAGTCAGAAGTTTGTTGTTCAGGCAGGCGAATAAACAAGGCCAAAGCGCCGAGGGCTGCCATAAACCAGAATACGCTGGCGCCAAACTGGCTGTAACCCCAGCCACTGAAGCTGGTGAGTACCGCCACAGTTCCACCTAGTGAAATTGCGTTGTATAGGGATTGAATCGCCACCATTTTATGTGCGGGAGCCTGTTGGATATAGCGAATTGCGGCAATATGCGCTACCGCGAAAGTGATACTGTGCAGCGCCTGAATGGCGATCAGTATCATCAAACTGGTGCTGGTGGCAGTCAGCCCCCAGCGAACCATAACGGCCGCAGCAGAAAGCAAAAACATCCGGCGCAGACTCCAGTGACCAAAGACCCGGCGGCTGATAACAAACACCAGCACTTCGGCAATCACACCAACACTCCATAAATAGCCGATGGTCTCTTCGCTGTAACCGACTGACTTCCAGTAAATCGAACTAAAACTATAGTAAGCAGCGTGGCTGCCCTGAATTAACCCAGTCAAAAGAATAAACAACCATACCGGACGTTCGCGCAGCACCTGATGCAGCTTGACCTTAGTGGTGCGCACCGCACCATCGCTTTGCGGCATTGGATTCGCGCTACGTAAACTGAGGAAAAACAATGCCACCGTGCCAGCCAGCGCAATATTTAAGATCATATTACTGCCAAGATGAGTCACGCTCCAGCCAACTAGAGTCGAGCCGACAATAAAGGCAAACGAGCCCCATGAGCGTGCTTTACCATAATCGAGTTCATTGCGTTTAGCGTAGTAGTTAGTTACCGCATCAGAAAGCGGCACAATCGGCCCGGCGCACAGGTTAAACAAAATCGTGCCGGCAGCAATCAGATAGAAATAATCCCCACCCAACCAAAGCAAAACAAAACAGCCAATCGCTGCAGCGGTAATCGCCCGCAATGCCGGGATCAGTTGTTCAGCCCGGTTAAATCGCGGCGTGATCAGCAAGTTGGCGACAAAGCGCACCGTAAAGCTCAAGCCGAGAATCATGCCAATCGCCTCGGCTGAGACATGCTTACTCTCTAACCAAAGTGTCCAGAATGGCAGGTATGCGCCGAAAACAAAAAAGAAGCCAAAGTAATATTGTGCCGTCCAGCGAAACGGGGAAGTTTGGAGCATGAGCTATGCCTGAAGTCGAATTAGAGTGTTAGACGCGCGGATTATAGCGTATTAGACCAAAGTCGTCTGGAGGGTTGCGCAAAAATAGCCAAACTTATAACAGCACTCCCTGATTCGGACCCGACTCTTATGCCTGATAAGTTCAATATGCAATCGCCACCGTTCGACCGCTTAACTCCGGCGGAGCAGACTCAGCTACGCTCAGCATTAGATGTGGCTTATTTCCGCGGGCGGGAAACCCTGCTGCATTGCAGCCAGCCGGGAGATTATCTGCATATTTTAATCAAAGGCGTGGTCGAGGAGCGTTCTGAAGATGATAAAGAGATCTTTGCCCACTACGGCAACGACGATATGTTTGATGTCCGTTCGCTGTTTGATGGTCAGGCAAAACATAAATATGTCGCACTCGAAGATACTTTAAGTTACCTGTTACCGAAAGCGACCTTTATTGAGCTGTATCAGAATAACGGCGAGTTCGCCGCCTACTTTGATAACAGCCTGGCCAAACGGCAGTCACTGATCGAAGCGGCTCAGCAACAGAAAAATTTGGCGGAGTTTATTCTGACTAAGGTGGATAAGCAGATCTACCACCCACCATTGATTCTTGCTGCAACTCAGCCGATTAACCGGGTAACACAGGAACTCAAAGACAAGAAAATTGACGCCGCACTGGTGGTGTTGGGTAACGATGATCCGCGCCGACAAAAAGAGCCGAATGCCCTGCCCTACGCAATCGTCACTCGTACCAACCTGCTCCATGCAGTCATGCTGGATGGATATGCAACTGACACTCCGGTCGGCCATATTGCTACGTTTCCGGTGATGCATGTCGATGAAGGGGATTTTTTGTTTAATGCCATGGTGCAGATGACTCGCAACCGGGTTAAGCGGCTAATGGTGTGTGACGGCAACCAGGCGGTCGGCCTGCTGGATATGACACAAATTCTCAGTGCTTTCTCCACCCACTCCCATGTGCTAAGCCTGAGCATCGCGCGCGCCACCACCATCGATGAACTGGTACTAGCATCCAACCGTCAGCGGCAACTGGTCGAAAGCCTGCTTACCAACGGTATCCGCACCCGTTTTATTATGCAATTAATCTCGGCAGTCAATGAACAAATTATCGAAAAGGCATTTACGCTGGTCATCCCGCCAGCACTGCATGATCAATGCTGCCTGCTGGTGTTGGGCTCGGAAGGTCGCGGTGAACAAATTCTGAAAACCGATCAGGACAATGCGCTGATTCTGCAAGACGGCTTTCAGTGGCAGCAGAATCAGACTGTACTGGATGAATTTATTCATACCCTTTTGCGCCTTGGTTACCCACTCTGCCCGGGCAAAGTGATGGTCAATAATCCCCAGTGGGTAAAATCACAAACCGAGTGGAAACAGACCCTGACTCACTGGGCAAATAAAGCCGATGCACAGAACACAATGAATCTGGCGATTTTTTCCGATGCCCACGCCGTTGCGGGAAATAAAACCTTACTTGAGCCAGTCAAAAAATACCTCAGTGAATTGATGGCTGGTAAAGAGTTGCTGCTGGCTGAATTTACCAAACCAGCGCTCAGTTTTTCCCTGCCATTAACGCTATTCGGCAATGTGAAATCGAGTAAAGAAGGGCTGGATATTAAACAGGGTGGAATTTTCCCGATTGTCCATGGTGTGCGCGCCCTGAGTCTGGATTATAAAATCCCAGTCACCAACACGTTTGAGCGCCTTGAAGCGCTGCACCAACAGCGGGTACTGGAACAAGAGACCGCCGATAATTTAAGCGAGGCACTCAAACACTTTTTTAAACTGCGTCTGGCGCAACAACTGGTGCATCACGACATCAGTAACAACCTGAATTTAGAGCTGCTGGATCGCACCGAACGGGACTTACTGCGTCATAGTCTGCATATCGTAAAAAAATTCAAACAATGGCTGGAGTACCACTACCAGATCCGCCAGTAGGAGGGTGATTGTGAACTGGTTGCAACGCCAATATTGGAGCCACAAACTGCAAGGCTCGCCCTATCAGACGCTGTTTCAGCCAGCGCTGAGCAATGAGTTTGTCTCGCTCGACTGCGAAACCACCAGCCTCGATCCAAAACGAGCTGAACTGGTGTCGATAGCTGCGACCAAAATCATCGGCAACCGGATTGTAACCAGTCATCCGTTTGAAGTTCGACTACGCGCACCGCAGTCGCTTGACTCACAATCGGTAAAAATTCACAAAATTCGTCATAGCGACTTAGCCAATGGTCTAACAGAGCGCGAAGCGCTGATTCAGCTACTCGATTTTATCGGCAACCGCCCTCTGGTCGGTTACCATATCCGTTATGATAAAACCATTCTTGATATTGCCTGCCGCAAGCATCTCGGCTTTCCCCTGCCCAATCGCCTGATAGAAGTCAGCCAGATCTATCACGACCAACTGGAGAAGCAACTACCCAATGCCTACTTTGACCTGAGCCTGGATGCCATCTGCCGCCATCTCGACCTGCCGATTCAGGATAAACACGACGCCTTGCAGGATGCGATTGCGGCGGCATTGGTTTATGTGCGCCTGACCCGCGGCGAACTTCCTCCATTTATTTCGGCGTAATTGTCGACAATCCGACATGAACTCGATGGAATATTATCCTAAAGTCTAATTGAGGATTTTCGCCGTATGAACAAAAGTTATAGCAATTCGATTTCCTGACGTGCTCAACACAATAACTAAATTTCAGGAATCTGCCGTATCAAAAGGAGAAAGGCCAATGAGTGATGCCCATATTTATCCGGTAAAAGAGAACATCAAAGCCACAACCCACGCGGACAACGATACCTACCTCGCGATGTACCAACAATCGGTGCAGGATCCGGAAGGCTTCTGGAGCGAACACGGTAAAATAGTCGACTGGATTAAACCTTTTACCCAGGTAAAAAGCACCTCATTCGATACAGGGCACGTTGATATTCGCTGGTTTGAAGATGGCACGCTCAATGTGTCGGCCAACTGTATCGACCGCCACCTGAAAGATCATGGTGATGACGTAGCGATTATCTGGGAAGGAGACAACCCGGAAGAAGATAAAACCCTGACCTTTAATCAACTCTATACCGATGTATGCCGCTTTTCTAATGCGCTGAAAGAACAGGGCGTGCATAAAGGTGATGTGGTTTGCCTGTATATGCCTATGGTACCAGAAGCGGCTATCGCGATGCTCGCCTGTACCCGTATCGGCGCGGTACATACGGTAGTATTTGGCGGCTTCTCGCCGGAAGCACTGGCAGGACGGATTATCGACTCCAATGCCAAAGTAGTGATCACTTCCGATGAAGGGGTACGTGGCGGACGTGCGGTACCATTGAAGAAAAATGTCGATGAAGCACTAACCAATCCGGAAACGCATTCTATCAGAAAAGTGGTGGTGTATCAGCGTACTGGCGGATCGGTTGAATGGCACGATCATCGTGATGTCTGGTGGCACGATGCGGTGGCGAATGTTGCCGATCATTGCGCTCCAGAAGAGATGAAAGCGGAAGATCCACTGTTTATTCTCTACACCTCAGGCTCGACCGGTAAACCGAAAGGGGTATTGCACACCACAGGCGGTTATCTGGTCTACGCGACCATGACCTTTAAATATGTCTTTGATTACCAGCCAAGTGACACCTTCTGGTGTACCGCAGATGTCGGTTGGATCACCGGCCATACTTATCTGGTCTACGGCCCGCTATCGAACGGAGCAAAAACCATTCTGTTTGAAGGTGTGCCGAACTACCCTTCTACCAACCGCATGTCACAAGTGGTGGATAAGCATCAGGTCTCTATTCTGTATACCGCACCAACCGCGATCCGCGCATTAATGGCTAAAGGCGATGAAGCGGTTCAGGGCACCAATCGTTCCAGCCTGCGGATTATGGGCTCGGTTGGTGAGCCGATTAACCCAGAAGCGTGGGAATGGTATTACCGCACCATCGGTAACGAGCAATCACCGATTGTTGATACCTGGTGGCAGACCGAAACCGGCGGCATTCTGATCACCCCACTACCAGGTGCAACCGGCCTGAAACCCGGCTCGGCAACTCGTCCGTTCTTCGGTGTGCAACCGGCACTAGTGGATAATATGGGAGAAATTGTTGATGGTGCTGCTGAAGGCAATCTGGTGATTCTCGATTCATGGCCAGGCCAGATGCGTACTGTTTATGGTGACCATGAACGCTTTGAACAAACCTACTTTTCTACCTTTAAAGGCATGTACTTTACCGGTGACGGTGCACGCCGCGATGAAGATGGTTACTACTGGATCACCGGCCGGGTCGATGACGTGCTCAACGTTTCCGGTCACCGTATGGGCACTGCAGAGATTGAATCAGCGCTGGTGGCGTTCGATAAAATTGCCGAAGCGGCTGTGGTTGGCGTACCGCACGATATCAAAGGTCAGGCGATTTATGCCTATATCACCCTTAACGATGGAATCTACCCAAGTGCTGAACTGCATAAAGAAGTCAAAGACTGGGTACGTAAAGAGATCGGCCCAATCGCCACTCCAGATGTGCTGCACTGGACCGAATCATTGCCGAAAACTCGTTCTGGTAAAATTATGCGCCGTATTCTGCGTAAGATAGCGACGGGTGATACAGGTAATCTGGGCGATACCTCGACCCTGGCCGATCCAAGCGTGGTTGATAAGCTGATTGCAGAAAAGTCGCAATTATAACGTTTTTTCCATTTCTTCAGTGTAAGAGTCGGTACTACTGACTCTTACACTGGTAATAAATTTATTTTTTCTTACCCTGAACTGCTTTAAAACGGGGATTCGACTTACAAATCACATATACACGCCCACGACGTCGTACAATCTGACAATCGCGATGGCGTGTCTTAGCACTTTTTAGAGAGCTTAATACTTTCATCTTTAATCCTGATCCTCTTGGTCTGCTGAAGGTACAAAACAATAATTCTATCTTATGGATGGAGACGGGCCCACGACAAAAGATAGATATGTTATAACATAACAAATAGTAATTATTAGTACTTATCTAGGCAAGTAATAAAATTCATTTCAATAGACTAAGTCAATGATCTGTACACTTCACAAAAATCCCAAATAGTCCGGAACCTCATTGTCAAACACCGGTCTTATCCACTAGCCTTTTAGGTCTAAATACGAATATCGGGGTAAGAGTCGGCAATGCCGACTCTTACCCCCGTTACAATTCAAATAACACTTTTTAGCATTCGCCAGATAAATAATCTCAAACTGTCAATTTAGAGTAAAAAACCAAAGAATAAATGGTGATACGACCAGTAAATTGCTGCTAAAAGTTTCGAATTAGCTATAATCTCGGTCGTTTCTCGTTTTAGTGCAAATTATTTACAATTTTTGTTGTACCTTGCACTGAAAAATATGGGAACATCAGCTATTCAAACACGATAATGGAAGATGACCGCAAAATGACTACAAAATCGCGCATTCTTGTTCTAAACGGTCCAAATCTCAACTTACTTGGACTGAGAGAACCGGCACATTACGGTTCAAACACACTGCCACAAATTGTCGAAAATTTACAAAAGCAGGCTGAACTTGCCGGTGTTGAACTGGAACACCTCCAGTCAAACCGTGAATATGAGCTGATCGAAGCCATTCACAGTGCACATAGTAATGTAGATTTTATCATCATTAACCCGGCTGCCTTTACTCACACCAGTGTTGCCATCCGTGATGCGTTGCTGGGAGTGGCGATTCCGTTTATCGAGATTCATCTTTCTAACGTCCATGCCCGCGAACCTTTCCGCCACCACTCTTATCTATCCGATAAGGCACAAGGCGTGATTTGTGGTTTCGGTGCGCAGGGCTACGAATTCGCATTATCTGCAGCAATTAAACAACTGCAGAATAAATAAACCTAATACTCTGCAGCTCCCCGCTAGGGAGCTGTCTTATTCACGAGATAAAAGAGAAAGACACAATGGATATTCGCAAAATCAAAAAACTCATCGAATTAGTTGAAGAGTCAGGCATCGCTGAGCTGGAAATTTCTGAAGGTGAAGAATCAGTACGCATCAGCCGTTACGGTAATGCACCGGTAGCGGCTCCAATTCAATATGCAGCAGCACCTATGCCAGTTGCTGCCCCGGCTCCGGCAGCACCTGTTGCAGCAGCACCTGCAGAAGCAGCGGCTCCGGCAGCACCAACAGGACACCAGGTTCTTTCTCCGATGGTAGGTACTTTCTACCGTTCACCAAGCCCAGATTCATCTGCATTTATTGAAGTTGGCCAAAGCGTGAATGTTGGCGACCCACTGTGCATCGTTGAAGCAATGAAGATGATGAACCAGATCGAAGCAGACAAAGCTGGCGTAGTAAAAGCCATTCTTGTTGAAGATGGTCAGCCAGTAGAATTCGACCAACCACTTGTTGTAATCGAATAATCGAGGCGTTTAAGATGCTAGATAAAATAGTTATTGCTAACCGGGGCGAGATTGCGCTTCGGGTGCTTCGAGCCTGTAAAGAGCTGGGAATCAAAACCGTTGCGGTTCACTCAACCGCTGACCGCGATTTGAAACACGTTCTCCTGGCTGACGAAGCCATTTGTATCGGTCCAGCATCGAGCCTGGAAAGTTACCTGAATATCCCGCGTATTATTTCTGCAGCAGAAGTAACCGGCGCGATTGCGATCCACCCTGGATATGGCTTCCTTTCAGAGAATGCTGATTTTGCCGAACAGGTTGAAAATTCAGGATTTATTTTCGTTGGTCCTAAAGCTGAAACTATCCGCCTGATGGGGGATAAAGTATCGGCGATTACCGCAATGAAAAAAGCGGGTGTACCTTGTGTGCCAGGTTCTGACGGCCCATTAAGCCTGGATGAAGCAAAAAATAAATCGATTGCCAAACGCATCGGTTATCCGGTTATCATCAAAGCTTCTGGTGGCGGCGGCGGTCGTGGTATGCGCGTAGTGCGTAACGAAGCCGAGTTGATCAAATCAATTGCGATGACCAAAGCAGAAGCGAAAAATGCGTTCAACAACGATATGGTTTACATGGAGAAATACCTGGAAAACCCACGTCACGTTGAAGTGCAGGTTATCGCCGATGGTCAGGGTAACGCTATTCATCTGGGTGAACGTGACTGTTCAATGCAGCGTCGTCACCAGAAAGTAGTGGAAGAGGCTCCAGCTCCGGGTATCACTGCAGAGATGCGTAAATACATCGGTGAACGTTGTACCCGTGCCTGTGTGGAAATCGGTTACCGCGGTGCCGGCACCTTCGAATTCCTGTATGAAAACGGCGAGTTCTACTTTATTGAAATGAACACTCGTGTTCAGGTAGAACACCCGGTTACTGAAATGGTGACTGGCGTTGATATCATCAAAGAACAACTACGTGTTGCGGCCGGTCAGCCACTGTCATTCACTCAGGATGACATTAAAATCCGCGGCCATGCGATCGAATGTCGTATCAACGCAGAAGATCCGGTTCGCTTCCTGCCATCACCAGGTAAAATCGAGCGCTTCCATTCACCAGGTGGCTTGGGCGTGCGTTGGGATTCACACATCTACACCGGCTACACCGTTCCACCTTACTACGATTCAATGATCGGTAAGCTGATTTGTTACGGTGAAAACCGCGATGTGGCAATTGCCCGCATGAAGAACGCGCTGAATGAAATGATTGTTGAAGGAATCAAAACCAACATTCCTCTACAACAAACCATCATGAAAGACGAGAACTTCCAGAATGGTGGAGCTAACATCCACTACCTAGAGAAGAAACTCGGTCTGCAGTAATTCTCCATTGAATGTATAAAATCCCTCACCATGAGGGATTTTATTTATCTATACCAACTTAAATAAGTCCTTTTAAAATCTGATGTCGATATAAAGCACTTACCAAATCCTGCTTGGTATGCAAAAGCAACATGATATAAATTTGCTCATCAATAACTTGGTAAAGACAACGATATGAGCTATCTAATCTTTCCTGAAACCTCACACCAAAATCAAGTAATGTCGTATTATAACGATACATTTCAGGATGTTCAGAAATCGCCTTGCTGTTGCGAGTCACCAACCCTTCGGTAAACACAGCCACTTCATCAACAGTATAGGATTCAGTACCGTATGATTCGATTTCCAGCAAGCACCGTAGTGCTGATTCAGTAAAATTTACTTTCATCACCTCAACGCCGCGCAGCTCGAAGTCGCAGCAAAACTTCATCCTCAGAATATACTCGCCCAGCCTCAACATCTTCTTTTGCCAGCATAGCTAATTTCAGCAAGGCATTCGCCTGACGAGAGGCCTCTAAAGCAGTTTCTTCCAACTCCCTTTCTTCTACGGTTTGAATATATAGCTCAGCAACACCATTTTTGGTGACCAAGCACCCGCCTCGGAAAGCATCGGGATTACCAAGGTTCTCTTTTGCAGTGCGCTGCGACATGGTATGTCCTTTGTTCAACATTCTCACCTATGTATATTTTTATCAAAGACAAGTTTAGCTCATTCTTGCTTGAGTGCAAATATAGACTCAATTTAGCAACAAGGGACAATTATTGTACAGGAACTAACACAGGAACAAAAATGGATTCTCTGCTAAACTCTCGCCATCAAAATCACTAACAAGACTGACCGCTATGCCTTGGATTCAAATCAAACTCAATGCAACTAACGAAAACTCCGAACAGATCGGCGATATGCTGATGGAAGAGACCGGAGCGCTTTCTATCACCTTCCTTGATGCTAAAGATACTCCGGTATTTGAGCCGCTGCCGGGTGAAACCCGCTTATGGGGCGATACCGATATTCTGGCTTTGTATGATGCTGAATCAGATACCAATCTGATTATCGAGCAGATTAAAGCCAGCGATATGTTAGCGGCGGATTTTGCTTACAAAGTAGAGCAAATTGAAGACAAAGACTGGGAACGTGAATGGATGGATAACTTCCACCCAATGCAGTTCGGTAAACGCTTATGGATCTGCCCAAGCTGGCGCGACATCCCTGATCCGGATGCAGTGAATGTGATGCTCGACCCAGGCCTGGCATTCGGCACCGGTACTCACCCAACCACCGCATTATGCCTGGAATGGCTGGACGAATTGGATCTGGCGGGCAAAACCGTGATCGACTTTGGTTGTGGTTCCGGAATTCTTGCAATTGCCGCGATCAAACTTGGCGCAGCTAAAGTCATCGGGATCGATATCGATCCACAGGCGATCACCGCCTCAAAAGATAACGCACAGCGCAATGGCGTTGCCGACCAGTTAGAACTGTATCTACCCCAGAATCAACCGGAAGGTCTGGTCGCCGATGTGGTGGTTGCCAACATTCTTGCCGGTCCATTACGTGACCTTTCAGGCGTGATTAAAAGTCTGCTTAAACAAGGCGGTGACCTAGCGATGTCCGGTGTTCTCGATACTCAGGCACAAGATGTGGCTCGCTACTACAGCGATGAACTGACTCTTGACCCGATTGTTGAAAAACAAGAATGGTGTCGAATTTCCGGTCAAAAGCAATAATTTATCCAGTCATAAAAATAAGCGCGCAATCCACAATCAGGCTAATTGATTGAAAAATAGACAATTTACAAAAACAATTTGTAAATGCTCAAATATTAGTCTTTTCAGCCTGAAAAAAAATGCGTAAAATGCGCGCCCTTACTGCTATTGAACTGTGTAGACGTTTAAATTTTGAAGATCGGCAATTACCAGCTTAAGAACAATCTGATCGTCGCCCCGATGGCGGGTGTCACCGACAGACCGTTTCGCGAGTTGTGTCTTCAATACGGTGCCGGGATGGCCGTCAGTGAAATGATGTCCTCTAACCCTGCATTGTGGAAAACCTCTAAATCAAAACAGCGCATGGTTCACCAGGGCGAGTCAGGAATTCGCTCGGTGCAAATTGCGGGTTCTGATCCACAGCTAATGGCAGAAGCTGCACAATTCAGTGTTGAGAACGGTGCGCAAATCATCGATATCAATATGGGTTGTCCGGCAAAGAAAGTGAATAAAAAGCTCGCGGGCTCTGCTCTGCTCCGTCATCCGGAATTGATCGAATCGATTCTGAAAACGGTGGTTGATGCGGTTGATGTCCCTGTGACATTAAAGACTCGTACCGGTTGGGATACAGAACATAAAAACTGTATTCAAATCGCAAAGCTTGCCGAGGATTGTGGCATTCAGGCACTGGCGCTGCACGGCAGGACCAAAGCTTGTATGTACAAAGGCGAGGCAGAATACGACAGCATTAAAGCGGTAAAACAGGCGGTCTCTATACCGATTATCGCCAATGGTGATATTGATAGTCCGGAGAAAGCCAAATTTGTACTTGAATACACCGGTGCAGACGCTTTGATGATAGGTCGCCCAGCCCAAGGACGGCCATGGATTTTTCAGGAAATCCAGTATTATTTGGAAAACGGCAGCACCATGCCTGAACTTCCGGCTGAGGAAGTGAAAGACATATTGCTTGGTCATGTCAGGGATCTTCACCACTTTTACGGTGAATACCTGGGCCCCCGCATTGCAAGAAAGCATGTTGGGTGGTATCTCAAAGAACATGAACAGGCGGGTGAATTTCGCCGTACCTTCAATGCCATAGATGCAGCTCCGCTGCAGCTTGAAGCACTGAATGGTTATTTTGAAAACGTTGCATCATAAAATAGAGAAGAGCTAGACCGAATATGTTCGAACAAAATCTGACTTCAGACGCTTTAACCGTAACAACAGTAACTTCACAAGACCAGATCACTCAAAAGCCATTACGTGATTCCGTTAAAGCATCGCTTAAAAACTACCTTGCTCAATTAAATGGCCAGGAAGTTACAGAGCTATACGAATTAGTTCTTGCAGAAGTAGAGCAACCATTGCTCGACACTATCATGCAATACACTCGTGGTAATCAGACTCGCGCAGCGAACATGATGGGCATCAACCGCGGTACTCTGCGTAAGAAATTGAAAAAATACGGCATGAACTAATCCTGCCGGATTACGATATCTTAAAGGGGCAAGAACCGTGTTCTGGCCCCTTTTCTTTTAGTGCAACACCATAATAAATATCCGTTCATCCTGTACTACTTTAGTTGCAATAGCATAAATTAAGCCCATTTTTTCTAAGCAAACCTACTCATCTCTGCTATTAGTTATTTATAAAAACAATAATACTGGCTTCATTACTATTGAGGACTCACCAATGACACTTGCTATTCTGACCCGGACTAAAATTCGTTCCCGGATCTATTTACTGTTAGCCATCACCATTGCCCTGCTTGTCGTTCCCTTTACGATTATGATTTCTGACTATAAGTACGATCTGACGAGCGCCAAACAGAATAAAACCCGCCAGTTAGTCGAAGTGTCTCACGGCGTACTGGAGCATTTTTATCAGTTGCAAACCAAAGGGATACTCAGCGAACAAGACGCGCAGAATAACGCGATGCAAACCATCAAACAGTTACGTTATGAAAAGAGCGACTACTTCTGGATTAATGACCTGCAACCGAAAATGGTGATGCACCCGATCAAGCCGGATTTGGACGGGCAAGGATTGAGTGAGTTTAAAGACCCCACTGGTAAAAAACTGTTTATGGAGATGGTCAGTGTTGCCAAATCAGACGGTGCCGGCTTCGTCAATTATATGTGGCCGAAACCAGGCTCGTCGGTGGATGTGGAAAAGATCTCTTATGTGCAGCTATTCAAACCCTGGGGCTGGATTATTGGTACCGGCGTGTATATCGACGATATCAATGCACTGGTTGCACAGCGGATTAAGTCCACGATCATTCAAGGCTGTGCTGCGTTAGTTGCTTTGGTTATTCTGTTTTCACTAATTGGCCGCAGCATTACCAGGCCGTGTGATGCAACACAAAAAGCGTTGGAAGAAATTGCCGAAGGTGAAGGCAATCTATCTACCCAGCTTCCCGTTGAAGGCAATGATGAATTTGCCGCGATTGCCCGCGCCTTTAATCGTTTTATCCAGAAGATTCATGGCTCGATCGCAACAATATCCCCAATCTCGCACAGTGTGTCCGATTCTGTGTCAACAATTAACTCGATTGCCGAGCAAACAGCCAAGCAATCTGGTGAACAATTATCCTCGGTTAATTCAGTGGCGGCAGCAATGACTGAACTACAGAGCAATAACCAGGAAGTGGCTCAATTTGCCCGGAATGCTGCTCAGGCAGCGCAGGTGGCCAGTGAAAAAAGCCACCAGGGACAGAACGCCATTTCTCAGGCGACGGCTTATATGAACGCATTGTCTGAATCTCTGAGTAATACCGAAGTCAGTAGCCAGGAGCTGGCTCAACAGGCCAATAATGTCGGCACAGTGCTAGAAGTCATTCGCAGCATTGCAGAGCAAACTAATCTTCTGGCACTCAATGCAGCGATTGAAGCGGCTAGAGCAGGTGAACAGGGTCGTGGCTTTGCCGTGGTTGCGGATGAAGTCCGCACTCTCGCCACCCGAACCCAGAAAAGTACCGATGAAATTGAACAGATTGTCTCTGATCTACAAAGCCGGGCTGGTAGCTTGTCCTCTTCGATGAATGACACTCAACGTCAGTCTCATTCGACCTTAGAACAAGCCGCAACGGCTCAGCAGGTTCTGCAGGAAATCAACCAGCAAGTCGATGAAATTCTTAATATGAATGAACATATCGCCGCCGCATCTGGCCAACAAAGCGAAGCTACCGATGAAATCAGTCGCAATCTGGCTCAGTTTACCCAGCATGCCGAACAGACCAGCCAAGATGTAAAACAACTCAGCCACACTAGCGAGCAGTTGATTGCCGATAGCCGGACGCTAAGTAAGAGCTTTAGTGTATTTAAGCTTTAATTTGCTTAACCGGGGTCAGTAAACTCGGGGCAGATAAACTCGGGGGCAAAGTCAGCGTAGCTGACTCTGACCTCGGTAGTATATTTAACGCCGCCGATAACGCTGCAAACGGCTGGTCGGTTTATCCGGAATTGTCATCTCTATCAGCCCGGCTTCCAATGCTGGCTTCAAATTACGTTGGATAAAGGATTTGCGATCTTTTAAACCCAGTTTTTCCTGAATTTCTTCACGTAACATCTCCGTTTCCAGCACATCAAGCAACTGCTTGACTTGGGGGGTGACTTGGGGGGTAAGCTCAGAATACTCCACTTCAGACAGCGCCTGCTTAATCATGTTGAGCATATAAACAACAAAAGGTGCACAATCAGTCTCTAGGCTACTTTGATTGATAGTCTGATAATAGGCATCCTGATTATCGTAAACAAAACTATCTACCGGCAAATTAGCAAAGATGGGGTTCCATTTTGCCAATAACAGCGTCTGCCATAAGCGTCCCATTCGACCATTGCCATCGGCAAAGGGATGAATAAACTCAAATTCGTAATGAAAAATACTACTCTGAATCAGTGGGTGAGTCTGATCCTCATCCAACCAATCGAATAAATCAGGGATTAAATTCGGCACACGTTCTGCCGGTGGAGCCATATGGATCATCTGCCCATTTTTAAAAACACCAACACCGTCATTCCGGTACTGCCCGGCACTTGGCTGTAATCCCATCATTAGCTGTTGATGAACTGCAAGTAAATCCGACTCTTGCTTAGGATTCCAACGAGCAAGATGCTCATAAACCTGAATCGCGTTATGCGCTTCCTGCACTTGCTTTTTCGGCGCTAAAACCCGTTTACCATTAATAAGAGCGGTAATCTGCTCTTGTGTCAGCTGATTTCCTTCGATAGCCAGAGAACCCTGGATGGTTCTGACCTGATTTACCTTGCGTAGGCGAATCTCACGAGAAATTTCATGCTGCACCGTTAAACGCCCGACCAATTCGCTGATCTGCGCCACCAAAGACAGAATCTCATTATTTAAAGTAAATGGTGGTTGGTAAGACATGCAATCGAAAATCCCGGCGTAAAAATTGAGGAGCTTCAGCAACGGGGTCAGAGTCAGCAAACTGACTCTGACCCCGTTATAAGAATGTCCCTTTAATTGGAACAGTATAGGCGAATTTCCCATTAACCTCATCGACAAATTACGCTACTCTATTACGCAAAATTATTAATGATATTAGAGACGTCTATGCAAGCTATGGTTACGCCCGCTTTCTACCTGATGGATAATGTTATCCAGAACTACGCCTGGGGCAGCGTAGAATCGATTCACCAGCTTTTTGATATTCCTAACCCTGAAAGTAAGCCACAGGCTGAAATCTGGATGGGAGCACATCCCGGTGGTTGTTCAAAGGTCGCAACAGCGCAAGGCACACAGACGCTTGCCGAGTTGATCAACAAGGATAAAAATTATTTCCTCGCGGCTCAGAGTGCCGAACGCTTTGGTGAGCTACCATTTCTGTTTAAAGTGTTGGCCGCGGCCAGCGCCCTTTCGGTTCAGGTTCACCCAAGTAAAGCAGAAGCTGAAATTGGTTTTGCCCGTGAAAACGAACTAGGCATCAAATTTACGGCTGCCGAGCGCAACTACAAAGATCCTAACCATAAGCCTGAGCTGGTTTATGCGCTCACTCAATATGACGCACTGAATGGCTTCCGAGCGTACGCTGATATTATTGCCAATTTTTCAGCAGCGAATCTGACTTCAATTGCGCCACTATTTGCTAAATTTCAGGCCAATCAGACGGAAGATGGATTAAAAAGCTTTTTCGTTGCTCTGCTGTCTCTGGCCGGAGCAGAAAAAGCGGCCGCGGTAGATGAGCTAGTGCAATATGCCGAAAAAAATAGCAGCGAACGCCTTCCGGCGCTGTTACTGGAACTGGCAAAACAGTATCCGGGTGATATCGGCCTGTTTGCCCCGATGATGCTGCACTACATCACCCTGCAACCGGGTCAGGCCATGTATCTGAATGCGCGCACGCCACACGCCTATTTAAAAGGTACCGGGCTGGAAGTGATGGCCAGTTCAGATAACGTATTACGCGCTGGTTTAACGCCAAAACATATGGATGTCCAGGAATTGGCGAAATGCACCTCGTTTGCTGCCAAGCCAGAATCGACTCTGCTGGTTGAAGCACAAAATCAGAATGGCGAACTGAACTACCCAATTCCGGTTGATGACTTCCGTTTCTCTGTTTATCCGACCTCGCAACAAACACCAGTTACGGTAAACAGTGCTGAGATTATTTTTGCCATTGATAGTGATGCCAAACTGCAACACGCCAATGGTGAGTCCATCACTATCAGCAAAGGGCAATCGGTGTTTATTCCGGCCGCCGCACAGAGCTATACCATCAGCTCACAAGGGCGAGTGGCTCGGGTTTATAACTAATTGTTAAATTTCAATCAGTAACTATTAAGGGTTATAGTCAATTTTACTGACTATAGCCCTTTTTTAATTCTCTTCAGTCAAATAGATAGCGAATATTTCCTCTATGCCAAACGATTGCGCGAGCTTTTTACAAAGAAATTAGCTAAAATATGCGCCACGAAATTTCCACATATTTTCTATCAACTAACATTAATGGTTGATTGAATAAAATGTGTTCGATGGAACAAACTTCTAAACCCAGGAATAGCTTTGGTAGCGACACAAGGGTGTTTTAGCGGTTTGTGGAATTGAATTCATTTTATTCTTAAATGACTAATTAACTCCGTGAATTTAAGGAAAATCGAAGCATGAATAACGCTCGTCCAATTCGCCGCGCTCTAATCAGCGTATCAGACAAAACAGGAATCGTTGAGTTTGCTAAAGCTTTGGCAGACCGTGGTGTTGATATCCTTTCAACTGGTGGTACTGCTAGCCTGCTGGCAAAAGAAGGTATCGCTGTAACTGAAGTTTCTGATTACACCGGTTTCCCAGAAATGATGGATGGTCGCGTTAAGACCCTTCACCCAAAAGTTCACGGTGGTGTTCTTGGCCGTCGCGGTCAAGATGATGCAATCATGGCTGAACACGGTATCAACCCAATCGATATGGTTGTGGTTAACCTGTACCCATTTGCAGCAACTGTTGCTAACCCGAACTGCACACTGGCGGACGCGGTAGAAAACATCGATATCGGTGGCCCAACGATGGTTCGCTCTGCTGCAAAAAACCACAAAGATGTGACTATCGTCGTTAACGCGAAAGACTACGACCGCGTGGTTGCTGAAATGGACGCTAACGAAAAGTCTCTGACTCTGGAAACCCGTTTCGACCTTGCTATTGCAGCATTTGAACACACTGCGGCTTACGATGGCATGATCGCTAACTACTTCGGCACTATGGTTCCATCTTATGGCGACAACAAAGAAGGTGACGAAGAGAGCAAATTCCCTCGCACTTTCAATATGCAGTTCGAGAAGAAACAAGATATGCGCTACGGTGAGAACAGCCACCAGGCAGCGGCATTCTATGTAGAAAGCAACCCGGAAGAAGCGTCTGTTGCAACGGCTCGCCAGCTTCAGGGTAAAGCACTTTCTTACAACAACATCGCCGATACTGACGCAGCACTTGAGTGTGTTAAAGAATTCGCCGAGCCAGCATGTGTAATCGTTAAACACGCTAACCCATGTGGTGTTGCTCTGGGTAAAGATATTCTTGAAGCCTACAACCGCGCTTACCAGACTGACCCAACTTCAGCATTCGGTGGCATCATTGCTTTCAACCAGGAACTGGATGCAGCAACCGCACAAGCGATTGTTGATCGTCAGTTCGTAGAAGTCATCATTGCACCTAAAGTGTCAACTGAAGCGATTGAAGTTGTTGCAGCGAAGAAAAACGTTCGTCTGCTTGAGTGTGGTGAATGGTCAACTAAGACGACTGGTTTTGAAGTTAAACGCGTTAACGGAGGCCTGCTGGTTCAGGATCGCGACCAGGGCATGGTAACGCTGGATGACCTGAAAGTAGTGTCTAAACGTCAGCCAACCGAAGAAGAGCTGAAAGACGCGCTGTTCTGCTGGAAAGTGGCAAAATTTGTTAAATCTAACGCTATCGTATACGCAAAAGGTGATATGACTATCGGCGTAGGCGCTGGCCAAATGAGCCGTGTATACTCAGCGAAAATCGCTGGTATCAAAGCTGCGGATGAGAATCTGGAAGTTGCGGGCAGCGTTATGGCGTCTGACGCATTCTTCCCGTTCCGTGATGGCATCGATGCAGCAGCAGAAGCTGGCATCAAGTGCGTTATCCAGCCTGGTGGTTCAATGCGTGATGATGAAGTTATCGCAGCAGCTGACGAACACGGCATGGCGATGATCTTCACCGGTATGCGTCACTTCCGTCACTAATAAGGATAAAAAAATGAATGTACTGATTATTGGTTCCGGCGGTCGTGAGCACGCATTAGCTTGGAAAGTGGCGCAAAACCCACAAGTAGAAACTATCTTCGTTGCTCCGGGTAACGCAGGTACGGCTCTTGAAGCAAAAGTTCAGAACGTCAATATCGGCGTTGAAGATGTGGCTGCCCTGGTTGAGTTTGCTAAAGCCAATGTGCAACTGACTATCGTTGGTCCTGAAGCTCCGCTGGTTATCGGTGTAGTTGATGCATTCCAGGCAGAAGGTCTGGCGATCTTTGGTCCGACTAAAGGTGCAGCTCAGCTTGAAGGCTCTAAAGCGTTCACTAAAGACTTCCTGGCACGTCATAATATCCCGACTGCAGCTTACGCTAACTTCACTGAAATTGAGCCCGCTCTGGCTTATGTTCGTCAGCAAGGTGCTCCAATCGTCGTTAAAGCTGACGGCCTGGCGGCGGGTAAAGGCGTTATCGTTGCGATGACTCTGCAGGAAGCAGAAGATGCGATCAAAGATATGCTGGCTGGCAACGCATTTGGTTCTGCTGGTAGCCGTGTGGTTATCGAAGAATTCCTTGACGGCGAAGAAGCTAGCTTTATCGTGATGGTAGATGGCAAGAACGTTCTGCCAATGGCCACCAGCCAGGATCACAAACGTGTCGGCGATAAAGATACCGGCCCTAACACCGGCGGTATGGGTGCTTACTCTCCTGCTCCGGTTGTGACTCAAGAAATTCACGATCGCATTATGCAGGAAGTGATTTACCCGACTGTTGAAGGAATGGCTTCTGAAGGTAACCCTTACACTGGTTTCCTTTACGCAGGTCTGATGATCGATGCTCAGGGCACACCAAAAGTGATCGAATATAACTGCCGTTTTGGTGATCCGGAAACTCAGCCAATTATGATGCGTATGCAGTCAGATATGGTTGAACTTTGTCAGGCGGCTCTGGAAGGTAAACTGGATCAGGCTGAGTCTAAATGGGACCCTCGCGCGTCTATCGGTATTGTACTGGCAGCTGGCGGCTACCCGGGCGATTACGCTAAAGGCGATGTTATTTCTGGCTTACCGACGACCGAAGTAGAAGGCGAGAAAGTATTCCATGCCGGCACAACTGAAAAAGATGGCAACGTTGTGACTAATGGCGGCCGCGTATTGTGTGCTACCGCTCTGGGTAATACCGTTTCTGAAGCTCAGCAACGTGCTTATGCACTGGCGAAGCAAATCAGCTGGAATGGTATGTTCCACCGCAACGATATCGGTTATCGTGCGATTGCGCGTGAGCAAAAGTAGTTAATAGATAATACCAAGCGCGCGTAAACCGCTAATGTGCACAAAATGGAGTCGATTCCGCAAACCGCTCGAGCCATCCCTGGTTCGCTTAGCAATAGGCATCCATGCCTATTGACGTTTGCTCCATCGAATCCATTTCCTGCCATGGTAGTGCTAAATAAAAAAGCCGGGAAAATCAAAACCCGGCTTTCTTTTTATCCTTCAAAAGGCTCTATACAGTCATAGCCATCATCTTCAAGCATTAACAGTTCCTGAATATACACTTCACCATGACGGACAGAACCTAAAAACGCCAGATAGTTATCAAAATTGGCTAAGCGATCGATAACAAAGCTCGGTAACGTCTTATTGAACTCAAGTTTTTCGTACTCTTCACCATCACAAGTTTCAAACGTCTCACCATCCCAGACGCCCTGAATCAGCGAAAGACCCTGCTGGCTCTGCTTTTTGGTGGTTTCAGCAATCGCTTCCGCCTGTTTCAGGTATCCTTCCAGCTGTTCATTCCTCAATGGACGAATCTGCTTATTCACCCGGTACTGCTGATAAACCGCTTCACCTTCACCGTTAAAACGTAGGTGCAGAGTAAAAGGCACCAGCTTATCGTCAGAAAGCATCCGCCCTTCGCGGATAATTTCCCGCACACTACCTTCTGCCCAGGTGTAATGGCTCTGATACCAGCCATCGTGAGTAGAGGCGATATAATCGGATCCACGATAAGGAAAAGCCAGATTTTCGGTGTACCAAAAGAAACTAGTCGCATCACCCATACGACTACCGCCGCTATAGGTTTTTAACAGAGTGTCAAAATCATTATTCGAAGAGCAACCAATTAAGCTGCCGGATAAAAGGAGAAATAGAGGAAGAGTGACTATTTTTTTCATAAAAAACTACGCCAAGAACTTAGGTTGCCTTGGCGTAGTATAGATTAGTTTACTGATTCTTTCAGCGCTTTACCGGCAACAAAAGCAGGGACATTCGCTGCAGCAATCTGGATTTCATCACCAGTCTTAGGATTGCGACCAGTACGAGCGGCACGATGGTTAACTTTAAAAGTACCAAAACCGATCAGTTGAACCTGATCACCTTCTTTAAGTGCACCTTCAACTGCGCCTAGCGTAGCTTCCAAAGCGGCTTTAGCTTGTGCTTTAGAAAGGTCTGCTTTTTCTGCGATAAAATCGATCAATTGAGTCTTGTTCATTAGGTTTCCCTTTAGAGATGTTTGTTATAGAACTTAAACCACTCTAAAGCATAAAGGCCCCGTGTGGCAAAGGTTTGTCGCCACTCGATTGCTTCATTGCAGAGAATTTAGCCATAAACTGAGGATCAAATCACAAAATTGCCTATCAAGTCACACTTTTCAAACCACGATGTAACAACAAGCCTTATTGGATAAGGGCTTAGCGATTCAGTAACCTTTAGCAAAATCGACAACAAATTGCGGTTGTAACCCTGAACACCACATAGGAAAACTTTGAGCAAAAATATCCACCACCTGGTGCGGAAAACTCAGCGCCGCAATATGCGGAGTAATCGTGATCGCCGGATGTTGCCAGTAAGGGTGATTCTGAGACAACGGCTCTAGCTCAAACACATCCAGAAAAGCATGTTCAATATGGCCTGCATCAATTGCGCCAATCAATGCACTCTCATCAAGATTCGCGCCACGCCCGACGTTAAATAACAAAGCCTGCTTACAGTGAGCAAGACTCTGTGCATTTAACAGGTGATGTGTTTGCAAAGTATTTGGCAAGGTACTCACGACGATATCCGCAAGCCCCAGAGCCGACTCTAGCTCTGCGATATGATAAACCCGCGCAAACGGACTCTCTTTCGGCGGGATACCACTACTGTTGACACCAATTACCTCAATCGCAAAACTGTTTGCCACTTTAGCTAAGTGGCTAGCAATTACACCGGTACCAAGAATGACCATACGCAATCCAGCCAAGCTGCGATAGTGATGAGGTTGCCAAATCTGCTGTACTTGCTGCTGTTGGTACTGTGCAAAATGGCGATAATACTGGGTTAGATAGCCGAGTACATATTCCGCAATCAATGGGCCAAAAATCCCTTTTACATTGGTTAAGGTATAATCTTGACGCAAACCATTTGCCATTAACTTATCGACCCCAGCAAACGTTGACTGCAACCACTCCAATTTCGGAAATTGATCCAAACAGCAGACCGCTAAAGGCGGATCGGCGATAACAATGGTCGCTTGTTCTTTATCTTCAGTGATCTCTAAACCTGCCAATTGCTTCTGTTCGAGTGCGGCTCGATAAACGCGGTTACTTTCTGTGAGTAAATACACTTTTTCATTCAAACTAATCATCCTCTTTGCTTTTCCCCTCTCCCCTGATCGAGTACACTGCGACACTTCTCAGACTGTATAGATAGTGAGCCCATGTTAAGAAATCCGCTTCAGATCCGCCTAGAAAAATTTGAGCCTTGGCAACAGATTACCTTTATGGCGTGCTTATGTGAACGCATGTATCCCAACTACGTTATGTTTTGCCAACAAACGGAATACGCCGAAGCTCGGGTTTATCGCAATATACTGGATGCGGTATGGGAAGTCCTTACCGTTAAAACCGCCAAAATCAATTTTGAGCGTCAATTGGAAAAGTTGGAAGAGCTGATCCCGAGCCAAGAAGAGTTCGATCTCTATTTGGTCTACCCAGCGATTGATGCCTGCGAAGCATTATCTACCCTAGTACACGCTTTACTCGACCGAGAACTACTCAGCAAAGCCATTCAAGATATTAGCCAAATTTCGGTAATGACCGTTGCTCAATTAGAAGAAGCGCGTTCAGAGATTGAAATCAGCGATGCCAATCAAAAAGAAAATGAAGCGGTATGTGAAGAGTGGGATGTGCAGTGGGCCATTTACCGTCCATTAAAAGATGCGGAAGATCGCGACATCGACTTAATTAAAGATCTGCGCGATGAGCTGAAAGAGTTGGCGGTGAGTAATATTGGTGTGGAGATTTAAATAAAAATCCTAACGCAATTTTGGCAGAACTTTGACAATTTGCGTGATCTAAATCACATTGGATTTTACTGGTTATATTTCTCTCTACAAATTCGTGCTTTTATAATTCCTATATAAAAAAAAGGGCTATTTTTACTGTTCTCACCCTTATGCATCGCACATGAATGTGAGAATAGTAAATAATTCAGTGGTTAGTTATATAGGAAATTATGATGAAAAAAACGTTGTTGGCAACAATGATCGTGAGTACGTTTGGCTTAACGGCTTGCGGGGGTGGTGATTCAAGTAGCGGTGGTTCTTCCAGTTCTGGTTCAAGCAGCACAACGACCGCATTGTCTATTTCAGGTGTAGTAAACAAAGGGATTGTACGCGATGGCGCCGTAACCGTGTGTCTCGCGACGGCAGCAAATACGGCCAATAAGTCGTGTGCTTCAGCATTAGCCACGGGGACAACTGACTCCACAGGCGCTTTTGATTTAACTGGTATTAATCTCGAACTCGACAAGCCCGTTTTATTGGTGGTGAAAGATAACCCTGATGGTGACACTCAAATGAAGTGTGACCTTGCAGCGTCATGTACCGGTCCTGATGGAACAACTACTTATACCTTCGGCGAATGGATGCCAGTTAGCGAAAGCTACAAACGTATCGCTATCATTACCCCTTCTCGCACTACCACATCAGCGAACATTACCAACCTAACACACTTAGCCGCAGAAAAAGCCATTACAGATGCAGGCTCGGCGGATGTAACCGCAGCTACTGTAAAGGCCGCACAACTAACAGTAGCTAACAAACTCGGTATTACCTCTTCAATCCAAGATTTGGGTTCAGTTGATATCACAGACCCAAGCGCAGTCGCATCCAGTGATGCAGATGAAGTAACTGCTGCTCTCTATTCAGCCTCTCTGGATTCATTCTATGATGCGGATGGTACAGATACATCAGGAGAAGCCGCAACGCTAATAGATGATACTGCTGACTCAACCGTCGTTGATAGCTTAATCGCAACGGTTGAAACTAACGCCTCAACCATCACTGCATCTGTTAACGCCGCCATTACTCAAGCGGTTACCGATGGCGAACTAACAACTGACGAGCAAAACGCCGCTAGCTCTAACATCACCGCGGCAGATAATACCGTAACGGCCGCTGACCCAGCGAGCGTGACCAGTACAACAGAAGAAGAAGCGGAAGCTGCTCTAACTCAAGATAGAGCCGTAGCGCTGGTAGAACAAATACGCACGGTAGTAACAGCGGCTGACGATGGGACTATTGAGGGCTCGTTTGATAGCCTCTACAACGAAGTAAGCCCTGTAACTGATTTGATGTCCGCAAATATGGATGGCATTGGTAATAAATTACTGGAAGCCGTTAATGCCGTCGCCATCGCGTATGCGAACAATAACTCTTTAGATAGTTCAGATATAACCTCTAGCTACACAGCAACCAATAGCGGTACAACTTACACCGTCTCAACAACCGATGGTAGCGTTTCTTTGGTTGCTACCATAACTAGCGCTATTGTGATTGAAGGTGATGAAACTAATGATACCGAATGTAGCACTGCCGATGCTGCTGATGGCTATACTGACTGCAATTCTTATTCTGGTGAACCATATGCCAATATATCGATCAGTTTTGATTCATTAAGCATTACCGAAGGTAGTACAACATTAAGCCTAACCGGAGATGAAGCAAGTCAAGTGATCATCTCAAATTTTAATGGAAGTTGGTCCGATAGCCGTAAAGTTGGCTACACGTCTAGTACTAATTCAACGACTTACACTTCTAGCGATGAAAGTAGTGCCGATCAAATCACGCTCGCTCTAAATGGCGCAACATTAGCGTATAGCGATAATACAACGTTCACAGGTACGATTTCGCTGACAGCCACTAACCCTTATTACACCTACAGTGAGAGCAAAACATACACCAATAGCTATAGCACCTCGGGCGATACCAACTCAGAAAGTGGCACCTACAGTGATGAAGTTACAATGACAGGCTTATCGGTTCAAATTGCAGGTGAGATTGCCTCTTCTACGAGCAATACCGTTGGTGTGAATTTAACTGCAACCCTTTCGAATGCTAGTGGCTACCGCTCGAAATATTCTGAAGTGTGGAACAGTGCATCTGGAGTATGGAGTTACAACGATTCACTAACGGATAGTTTAGGTAGTGAAACCGAAGAAACCGAGTCTAGCTTTATTGCGGCAACGATTAGCGCAGGCATCGAATCAGATATTACCAATACCAACAATGTAACTGTCGCGACAAGTGTCAATGTTACGGCTACTCGTACCAGTCTAGACACCGCAGCGATTACCGCAACGGTTGGTTATAACGGTGTTTCAACCATATTTAAAACTACCGATGCAAACTCAGCGTCTAACGATACAACGGTAACAATTACCAGTAGTGAAGATAACACCACTATTGCTACTTTAAACATCTCGGCAACAGGTGCATACAGTGGAAATATCAAGGTCGATGATGAAGTAGAGGCCACTATTTCAGAAAGTAGCGGTATGGCGATGATTACTTATACCGATGGCTCTTTTGAATCATTCTACTAAGTACGTTGAATATCTTCCCTTTTTCCTAGGGTAATAGTGAAAAAGAGCCCAACTATTTTGGGCTCTTTTTATTCAAGGATGCACAAATTTTATGTTCACCAGCTTAGCGTTACTGTCCGGTTTATCTCTCTACCCGATGCCAACCGGCGATGAAAACACTCTGTTTCATTACACCAATATTGAAGGATACAGTGAGAATTTAAGCCTTTATAAACTGATTAATGAGCAACAGAGTCAAAATGGCGCTTCTGAATTCAGCTTTACTCTGGACGAAGCCGTAACAGGAGTCACCTATGGAGACTGGAGCCTAGCGACCTTTTTCCGGTATGAATGGTACTTAAACTATTCTGCCGATACCATGCGCTTGTATCAGGACTCACTCTCGGGTTCGGATATGCAGCAGAGCAAGAACTACCAAGTTGATCTCGATGTCGAGCACTTACGCAGTCAAGGCGTGCGTCTAGGATGGCACAAAGAAATCAACCCAAATTTTGCCACTCATATTGCCGCATCGTTAATCGACGCCAGAAAAATGATGAGTGGCAGCCTAAGCGGCAATGCCATGAAAGGCAGCAGTGGTGACTATGATGGTCAACTAGAGGTCGACTATACCTACAGCGAAGACGTGTTGTTTGATCGTAAAGCGAAACGTACTCAAGTCGCTTACGGCTACAGTGCCGATCTCGGCTTTGATTGGCAAGTTAGCCCACACTGGTACCTTTCGGTCTATGCGCGTGATGTGCTAAGCAATATCTACTGGGATCATATGCCAACCAGTACCGCCACCGCCACCACCGCCACCGCCTACTCCACCAGCGAAGGGTACATCAATATCAACCCAACTATTAGTGGCCGACATAGCTACCATGATTATGTGCAGCACATGCCCACTAAGTACCAAGCCAAACTCAGTTACCTCACTACGTCAAACCAAGCATGGAGTCTAAGTAACCTCTATGTTTCAGACACCTTGTTTACCGATTTAGGCTGGATTCAGCAGTGGGAAACCTTGACTAGCGAATTGAGTTATAACCTGCAAACACAGGCTATCGGCTGCAAATGGATAGGAAAATCTGGCTATATCGGGCTGAAAGCTGACCATTTAGACTATCGCCAAGCATCCTATTTAGGACTGACTTGGGGATTCAACCTAACGCTATAAAATACCCGTCAGCGCAGTGCTGACAATGAATAATTAATACGTCAAGGCAGTGATGATTATGAAAAAAAATACAACTCTTCTATGTTTATTATTACCCGTCAGTTCATTAAGTTTTGCGGGTGATGGCTACTCATCGTTTTCTGAACTGGCTATCGGAGTCGATGCCATTAACTATTCAGAAGCGCTTAATATCTCCGGATACGGTAATTTGAGTCAATCAACCACCGTTTATAACCCAACCATTCGTCAGATTTCGTATACCGGAATTAACGAAACATGGGGGATGTATATTCAAAGTAGCAGTACGCTATTCCCGACTCAAGATAAAGAAACCTGGGATCTCGGTAGTTACGGCACCGTTCAGCAAGATACCTACCAGACACGTGTCAGCGATATCGGTTTGAAAGTCGCTTATCACCAAACCCCTAGAATACAATGGCTAGTTGGTGGACGTATATTCAGTAATACCTACACACGCTCCGATTTTGAATATGTAGAGCCAGGAGCAACCAATGCTGGCATTACCCTACCTGGTTTAAGTACGGCCGGTGATACCTATAAAGCAGATTCCGTTATTGCAGTTACCGAAGACCAATCAGGCTTAGATGGGCTGGTGGGCTTCCGTTACGATACTCAAGTAGACAATTACCTAGAAAAAGTGACATGGTTTGTCGAAACCGATCTCAGCACCAGCCTTTACTATCAAGTGCAAAACACGACAGATGATGAGGTAACCTTACGTGATTTCTTTAATGGCTATGGCCTTCGTGCTCAAGCTGGTGTGCGCTACTCAATCACCGATGCCATTGGCTTGGTCGCGTCGGTCACTGGTCGCTATATCTATCGCGATGCGGTAACAGAAAATCATTCAGACGGTACTTATACCACCGTACCAGATGTAGAAATGACCTACTTAGGCGCATCTCTAGGGGTTCAGTGGCGTTATTAAGTTTAAGCTTAAAATAGGGGGCGGAGTCAGCAACACTGACCCTGCCCCTGGATGCTAAACCTTACTCGACCACCAGCAGCCTTTCATTCTTTAACTGAAAATTATCTTTAAATGCCTGAGGCATGCGGTTCCAGTCAAACACCTGGACAAAAATCGGGATATTGGAATTCTGTAATGCATCGAGGAATTCAACCACATTATTGACTTCCCCCTCCGGGGTTAACATCATCAGGTCCAAATCAGAGGCATCAAGCGCCGTCCCTTTCACTCGACTTCCATAGGCCCACAATTCCGTCCCTTTTACCAGGTATTGTTGCGCCAATGCCTCAATAGCCCGTCGATCTTTTTCCCTTAGTTCAATCATCAATACACTCCAGACTAACGGGGTCAGAGTCAATTTCCAATTGACTCTGACCCCGCTTTAGTTTCACCCAAACATCAATCATATTCGTGCACCCTCAACACTAGCTCAAGAGCTGAAGCATCTTCAATAAACTGTGGTAACAACGATAATGTCTTGTCTGCGAACCCAACCCCATAATCATGCGCCACATCGTTACGGTTATCGCGATACTCTAACCAACGCTCCGCTTGTTCCAGAGTGATTAACTCATATTGCGCGGCTTTCCGAAAAACATCTTTAAAGAAAAGTTGATTCACCGCTTTTGTGCTATGCATATACGGCAAGAGCGCCTTTTTTAACAACTTACCTGACTGCTCAAGAATAATCTCGAACTCTTTAACACAAGCTGAACGATACAATTCGTAATGAATTGATTCTGGATCAGTAGTTTTTAACAGGCTTTGCGCCTCAGTGAGCGTTTTAATACAGCGTTGCAAAAAAGTGGTGTCTATCTTCATGGGATTTTATTCTTTGGGTTATAGGAGGGGGTCAGAGTCAGCATAGCTGACTCTGACCCCGTTATGCTCATTTTTTTAAGTCAATCGCAAAATATTCAAAATACTCTAACAACCAGTATTTTATTTCTCTATGCTGACTTTTCTCAACTCATTTTGAAGTCAAAGGGAAAATCCGAATGGCAAGAAAGCTGAGATATTCCCCCATAGGAATAGCAGAGCACATCATTCAAAGAGGAAACAATCAACAAAACTGCTTTAAATGCGATCAAGACAAGCTCGCCTATTTACAATGGCTGAAGCACTACTCAGAAGAGTTTTCCGTAGAAATACATGCTTGGGTATTAATGAGAAATCACGTCCACTTACTCTGTACACCGAACCAGGAAATGGCCATTTCAAAAATGATGCAATCACTTGGGCGATGTTACGTTTCCTACTTCAACAGACGCTATAATCGTTCGGGAACTTTATGGGAAGGTCGATACAAAGCAACACTCATTGACTCAGAAAATTATTTATTGCAAGCCTATCACTATATCGAACTAAACCCTGTTAGGGCTAATATCGTAAAACATCCACGAGATTATAAATGGAGCAGCTATCGTACCAATGCATTAGGGAAAGCTTCTACATTAATTACCCCACATAAAGAATATCTTAGTTTAGGCATAAGCAAACAACAACGATTACATAATTATCAAAAACTTAAGCTAGGCCAGGGGTCAGAGTCAGCTTAGCTGACTCTGACCCCGCACTCGCTATTTTCAATCGCACCCAAAGCCCAACCTTTCCGCCAGCGCGCGCTGCGCCTCGGGCTCACCATGCACTAAGCGGATCTCTTTACGCCCTTGCTCAATCCCCTCAACAAACTTTATCAAATCCGCCTGATCAGCATGAGCAGAATAGCCGGACATAGTATGAATCTGTGCATTCACCTCTACCATATGCTCTTCAATCAGCACCTGTTGGGCACCTTCTTGCAATTCTCGGCCTAACGTCCCTTCTGCCTGAAAGCCGGCAAAAATCACATCGGTGCGCTTATCCGGTAGCAATGCACTCAGATAGTCCATAATCCTCCCTCCCTGACACATCCCGGAAGCGGCAATTACTATCGCAGGCTCGCCACTCTGTTTCAGCCGATTCACTAAGCGATGATGTTCACGATAACCATCGATAGTGACACACTGCTCAAAAGCCAATGGATGACGTTGTAGATCAAGCCTTTGCTTTGCTTCCCTACCCCACAGCTTTTTAAAGTGGCGGTATAAACGGGTGACTTCGACCGCCATCGGAGAATCCAGAATAATTGGCATGGTGGCCGGCAAGTCATGCTGAAAAATCAGACGCTCAATATCAAACAGCAGTTCCTGAGTTCGCCCGACACTAAACGCCGGGATCAAAATCACCCCGCCATCCTGCAAAGAACGTTGAATAATTTCATTCAGGCGCTGAGCTCGCTGCTCAACACTCTCATGTAACTTATCGCCATAAGTCGATTCCAACACCAATAAATCTGCTTTCGGCGGAGAAACCGGATCCGGCAGCAGCGGTGTGTTACTCGGTCCTAAATCACCGGAAAAGACGATTACCTGCTCATCCGCCAAGCGCAACTCAACAATCGCCGAGCCAAGAATATGCCCGGCTGGAGTCAAACGCAGATAAGCAAAACTGGCTTCTTTCTTCAGATCCACACGCAACCAACGCCCATAATCGAGCACTCGAATCTGCTTTTTAATCCGCTGCAGAATATGTTGAATCTGGCTGCGCGCCAGCCCTAATTGCAGGGTTAGCCCATCCCTTAGCAATAGCGGTATCAATTCCGCTGTTGCAGGCGTGCAGTAAATCGGCCCCTGATAGCCAGCCGCCAGTAACCAAGGCAAGCGGCCAACGTGATCGATATGTGCGTGAGTAATCACCACCGCCTCAATCTGTTGAATGGGAAAGTCAATCGCCAAAGGGCGGCTTTCTTCGCCCTGAAACTGGCCGCAATCAACCAGAATCGCCGACTGGCCAATACGCAGTTCATGGCAAGAGCCAGTAACTGTGTGATGTGCGCCGTGATGAGTTAAAGAAAAATCTGTCATAATATTAGGTTAGGTTAGTGGAGAGTGAATAGTCACAATGTGCCTGCTTTCCACTACCATTGCCACGGAATGGGTCGCAGTTTTGAGCTTAGTCGTAATAGAAGGGTAGCGAATGCAGGGCAAGTCCTAGATGTGGGACAGGTGTGGAACAAATGCAATAAACAATACGCCATGGCACAACCCTACGAGATATCGTAGTATGGATCCTCATAATTTCTCAGCGAACCACAAATCTCATGAACAAACTCACTATCACCGGAATCACTACCACTGAAATCAATCCTGCCTGGAAAAATATCCAAACACTATGGAATGACGTAGAAAAAAAACAGGCAAGAAATGCACGCTACGAGAAAAAAATCAGTGATTTCTTTGATGAGTTTAAAAAACAGGCTTTTGAGTCAGAACAGCTAATCTGTGCAACCACCGAAAAATTTGCTCGTCACCTCATTACATTTGTTGCGCGTAAATCAATCAAAGGAGCGCAACGTCAGGCTCTGTATCAATGGATTGAAGAAGAATTAACCATCATTGAATCCAACCCGTTTTCAACCATAAGCACGGTGGAATTACGTCGAGATTTTAATGAAGCATTAATCGAATCAGCACCGAAAAATCCAGCTGCTGCTGGCATTTCAGAGCATGAACTTGAATTACTTCGAGAAGAAATCGAAACCATGCTAGGCTTTGATTTGCCGTTAACCGATGATGACTTAGCGGATATAGTCAATGACCCTCGTAAATTTCAAACCTTTATCGAAGAGATGATGAAGGCGCAGCCAGAAGCTTTCTTCGAAGAACAAGAGGATGAAGAGATTGACTGGGACTCCGCGGAGGATGACTTCTTTAATCACCACTTTCACCAACAACAACATATCGAACAATCGGCCAAAGGATTAGCGTTTTTCCAGGCTAAAGAGATGACTAAGCTCTATCGTCAGTTAGCCAAACAGCTTCATCCGGATAAAGAACAAGATCCGCAGCAAAAAGAGCATAAAAAAACGCTCATGCAACAGCTCTCACTGGCCAAAAAAGAAAAAGATGCCATTGCCATGATTGTATTAGCTCAGCAGCATTTACCAGATTTCGAACTCAATCTTGATAAAACCGCTTTGCTCGGTCTGGAAGCAACATTAAAAGATAAAATTCGCGAACTTAACCTCGAGCATCGAGACTTACAGCACGGGCACGACCTCAAAACACAAGTCTGGAAAAAGTTTGGCGGTGGCAGCAAAAAATCGCAATTAAGCGCCATAACCCATTATATTGAGGCTCTGCAGGGCGAAGCCAAACAACTTAACGCTGATCTGGCGAAACTAAAAACGGTACAAGCCATTAAGGAACCACTCAGAGAGCGAGCCATGATGGCAAATATGATGTCAGATTTTTTTGATTTTTGAGTGCAGAGGAAACAACCAATGACAACTAAGCACCCAGATACCATCATTCGCGCAATGACCGAACTTGCCGCACAAAATGATGACATCGAAGTCATGTGGTTATATGGTTCCAGAGCGCAACAAACCGCTCATTCAGAAAGTGACTACGATCTGGCGATTGCTTTCAAAAATTTTCAGCTGTCTGATTTTGACCGCTATCTACGCCCCAATGAATTAGCCATTGAATGGGCCGATCTGCTTGAGCTAAATTCAGACAAACTCAGCATTATCGATATCAACCAGGTTCCAATCTACCTAGCCTACAATGTGGTGGAATATGGCACGATCCTCTACCAGCAAAAATCCGCCCGAGCTTATCATGAGCAGGATCGCATCTACTCCATGTATGAATACCAAATGAGAGAAGTCAGAAATGAAAAATGACGGCCTGCAGCTTTACTTAGTCGAAGCACAGAAACACCAATTACGCTATCTCAACGAACTCAATGAGCTGCGAGATGATCTCATCTCCGGCCAATTTAAGAGCCGTGATTACCGCGCCGCAGAACGTTTATTACAGGTATTTACCGAACTGTGCATCGGTTTAGCTAAGCATTGGGTGAAACAGTTACAAGGACAAAGTTCCAGCGAAGCCTATCAAAGCTTTGCACTACTGGCCGAACATGGCGTCATTTCCAGCGAAGAACTGGTCACCTGGAAGAAAATCATTGGTATGAGAAACGGACTGGTTCACGATTACTTAAATGTTGATCCTTTGATCATTCAAACGATTATTAAAAACAAACACTATCAAGAATTGACTGACTTTGCCGGAAAAGCAATCACTGAGCTGCGAAGTTAACCGCTAAGCCAGAAACGAAAAACATCTTTTTTGTGGGAAGAAGCATGGGACAAATGTCCTTAATCTTTAAAATTGTCCTTAATGAGACTATATTACATTCATTAAGGACAATTTGAGATAACCAATAATGCGTGAAACTTCTTCTATCGAGCAAGAACTAGAATTAATCCAGAATATCATTGATAGTTCAGACTCTCCGTTATCTAAGGGGGAGATCCAGGCGCGGCTTTCTATTGAAATTAATCAAAAAACTCTGCAACGACGCCTAAAAAAACTCATCGAGGCATCACGAATTAAGACTATAGGTCAACGAAGTGGCCTTAGATATCAGTCCCTAAACACAATTAAGGACACATTAACTGCAGAACCGAAAAAGAATACGATAAATAAGCAGCAGCTGTTATCGGTAGAATCACAGAACAAACTGACCTACCTAAGCACGCCATCTTATGCCCGGACAAAAGTGTCCTATGATATGTCCTTAATTGAAAGTTATGTGCCGAATACAACACGATACATAACGGAAAATAAAACGCAGGAACTCACAAAGCTAGGCAAACGCTTCAACCACAAACTGGCCGCAGGGACGTACGCCAAGAATATTACCCAACGACTGCTTATCGATCTATCCTTTAACTCAAGTCGATTAGAAGGCAATACTTATTCTATTCTGGATACCGAAAAACTGATTCAGGCAGGAAAAACTGCAGATGGGAAATTTGATGAAGAAACCATCATGATTCTCAATCACAAAGAAGCGATTCTATTTTTGATTGAGAATGCAGAAGAGCTCGCAGTTACGCCATTTGTTGTCAGAAATCTACATCAACTGCTATCGCAGGATTTACTCTCAAACAGCGCTGCCTGTGGCCAGATCAGGCAAATTGAAGTCAATATCACCAAGACGGCCTATATACCGTTGAATGGCCAACAAAAGCTTGAAGAGTTATTTACCCTAGTTTTGAGAAAGGCTGAAAAAATCATTGACCCGTTTGAACAATCTTTTTTCCTACTGATACATTTATCCTACCTTCAGGCCTTCGAAGACGTAAACAAACGCACGGCACGTTTGATCTGCAATTTACCCTTTATCAAAGAAAACCTATGCCCCCTGAGTTTTATTGATGTTGCCAAAGATGATTATGTCAAATCGCTAGTCTACTTCTATGAAACCGGCGACTACCTCCCCGCACTGGAGGTATTTACCCGGGCTTACCAACGTTCTTGTCAGCAATATGCTGTCGTTGAAAAATCAGTGGGGGCGATTGACTCTTATCGCATTCGCTATCGCAGCGAACGCAAGCAAGTTATTGGGCAGATCATCAGAGAAATGGTGGTTGGTGATAAAATACAGCACTATTTAGAGCAGTTCTGCGCTGCAAACCAGATTGACAACCCGGATAAGTTTATCGCTATTGCAACTGTTGAATTGGACAAATTGCACAGCGGTGCGATTATCTCTCTTGGTGTCACCGAGAAGATGTTCCAGACCTGGAAAGAAAAATATGAGGCTACTAAATTAAAAATAAACAGATAATGCTCAACCAACCTTTCTCGAACAACACCAAAGCTCACCAAGGTCACGCAACTTGAATTAGTCAAAAGTCGTAACTAAAGTACTAATTAGTAAATACAATACTAATAGGTACGACTTTATGATTGACTGGCACTACCCAAGGAACGATCTGGCGATTCTGTACTTAATCGCCCCGGGTCAAAAAGAACAGTTTTATTCGGAAGATACATTTAACAAAATACGCACGCTCAATCTGGTGAATAGTCGCGTAACTCTCAATAAAGGCAGTGTGAGCAACGCGATTAAGCGATTGAAAAAGCAATATGTATACAATCCACAACGGGGAGTATACGAATTAGAAAACCCGGAGATTCGTACCGCTATCATTGATTTTATGGCGAATAAAAGCTAACACTTCATCGAACAACGCAAAAACTCACCAGTTTACTTTTTATCCACCGATTCAGCGGTGAGGGTTGAGTATCATAATGCAGGAATAGCAACGAGCGAGCTGTTAGGTAAGAAAGCGTACACCATACTGAGGAAAAACTACTTTTGATTATGTGATATCCAGCGTATTATGAGCGGATAATCATAATTAAAGGATCGTTGAGGCTAGGATGCTTGTAGAGCTTACATCAGTATTTATTGCATCATTTATTTCATTACTGCTGTTTATTCGGTTGGCAAGAAAGATTCAACTAGTGGATAAACCCAATGCAAGAAAACTGCATGATGGTGCGGTTCCTCTGGTCGGTGGAATCTCAAGTACCTCTATCATTTCTCTGTTTCTGCTCTTTACACCGGATCTAATGCCTAATACCTATCTCTATATTGCTTGTATCGCTGTTCTCGCGGTTATGGGAGCAATAGACGATAAATTTGATATCAGTTTTAAAATCCGCATGTCTATCCAGGCTATTTTATGTTTAGTAGTGATTTTTTACGGCGGTATCAGTATTGAAAATCTCGGTAACCTGTTCGGTAATGGCGATATTCACCTGGGTGGCTGGGGGATTATCATTACGTTACTCGCGGTGATTGGCGCAATTAACGCGTTTAATATGGTGGATGGCATTGACGGGTTGTTAGGCGGGTTGTCGATGGTGACCTTCGGCAGTCTAGCTTTTCTGCTGTACAATAATGGCCAAAACGGTGAAGCGATGCTCTGCCTGCTGTTCGTTGCCGCCTTACTGCCTTATATCTGCATGAATCTGGGTATCTGCGGCCAGAAAAGAAAAATATTTATGGGCGATGCTGGCAGTATGGTGATCGGCTTTACTGTAGTGTGGCTGCTGATGAGCCTGAGCCAGCCTGGTGCAGGTAAAGCAACCATCAGCCCGGTGACCGCTTTGTGGTTGATTGCTATTCCGTTAATGGATATGGCAGCGATCATGATCCGCCGGGTACGCCGTGGCGATTCGCCTTTCAAACCAGATCGCGAACACCTGCATCATATTTTTCAGCGTATCGGTTTTTCATCGAGAAAAACCTTAGTCACCATTACTTTGGTAGCTTGTGGTTTTGCCGGAATTGGCTTGTGGGCTGAGTCGGCGCAAGTGAATGACCACACGATGTTTGTTGGATTTTTAGCGACCTTTACTCTGTATTTGATGGGGATCAGCTATATCTTCCGTATTACCAAATTTATTCGTCGTGAGCAGAGTCTTAATAAGCCGGTAAAAAACTAATCTCCCTGACGCAGTCCGATTTTTTCGCCGATTTTCGAGCCGGATAAGCCTTGCCCACACGCCGTTGCGGGAGAATGTCAATCAATAGGTGTGCCTTAAAGGTATTTGGCGTAGTGCTTTTTAAACAGGGCAAACATATTACGCTTGCGTTTATACATTTGCGCTATGCGGCTCACCTGCGCATAAAACAGCCGAGTAACACTTGGGTAGGGTTCAAGCCGCTTTTCCAGTGTTTGCAGGTAGCGCAAGGCTTGATCATAGGCACCATTATTGGTTTGCTCAATAGTGGCACAAACCACGCGACTGTAATAATTTAGCGCTATCTCCGGTTTATCACTGATAACCTCATTGGCGAGCTCTATCAGTGCATCCGTACTCACCTTACGTGTTTCTACCCAGGCACATGCTTCGTCCAGGCGGAGCTGCTCAATGTAAAAGCGAAGTAAATCATCACTTCGACCAGTAATATATCGTCCAACCGGAGGCTGATACCCTTCTTTTAGTGACTGTTCGACACGTGAAAGAAAAGTAGGATCAGCAATATTACATCGCGACTGAAGCTGACACAGCGCAAGGTATTCTTTATAACTTGGCGCCCCCTCAAAAAGGCGGTTAGCCAACACCCAGGCACCGGAGCACTCTCCCAAAGTCTCCCTTATCTCTACTTCCTTTCTGTCACAGGCCTCTTTATCATACTTACTCATCGCCAGATTACGTGCCTTTAGCAGCCAGCGTTCGGCATCAAGCGCCTCATCATGGTGAAGACACAACTGGCTCAATGCAATGTAGTCATGGGTACGATGAGCCAGTTTTGCTTTGATACGTACTTCTTCCTGCCAGTTCCCAGATTGTCTGGCAACATGAACTAGTGGCGCGGCATAACGCTCACCTTTCCAGCGAGCATCATCAGAGTCACTGAGTTTGTCGAGCATCTCCTGACAACGCTTGAGAAACGCCGCGTTGTTGGCATAGCTATCGGCAAAGTATTCCTCAATAGACGGAAACACATCGTAATCTGTCCGGGTTAAGTGCTCAAACATCCACTGTGCTTTTCGCTCCCGACACCAGTCGAGTCTTTCGAATATTTCCGGCATTTTTCTGCCAATCGATTGTTCGAGGGCAAACCGGGCTCCGTCAGAGTCATCAATATGCTCAAGCACCAAATTCAAACGCTCAATAATGTATTGGATCAGCAACCACTGTTCATCAGGCTGGAGTGACTCGAGCGCTGGCCAAATAGCATCAAACTGGATTTCTGCATCATGAAAATATCCACACGATTCACCCCAACCCCAAAGCTCTATCTGAGGGAAACCAGGTTGGCGTGGATCAGTACCGGATGGTAAGTGTAGCTATACATAAAATGTGCATGATTGCGGATTTCTTTACGCTGAAGACCAGATCATGTCCGAACCAGGAAACAGAGTAGCACGCGGTTCGGGCCGATTTTGGAACACTCCAACTTGGTCATTATCCTGGAAATTGCACAGCAATTATCCGGGATCTGGGGATCGAAATCGTTAACGCTAAGTGCGGAGCCAAGCAGATCCTGGTTTAAAACGGGATGACATGTATCTCGCCAGGGGGCAGTGTCAGGAACCTGACTCTGACCCCGAGCCCCATCACTCGATCAATCGTTTTGCCCTGTGATGAAGCCCATCAAGAATGGCATCACTAATGTGTGTTGGAAATCCTTAGGGCAGTTGGCTTCTTACTCGTTCAATGACTTGAGGTGTATTTTCAGCAAATTGCTGCATAATTTTAGTCATTGAAGCCTTACCACTCCTGATCCCATGAGGATGTTTTCAAGCTTTGCTCTGCATTACGAGGTTTTATCTCGATTTCCAGCTCCAAAGCGGATAACAATTTGAAAAGAGTGTCCAGTTTCGTGCTTTCAGGATTTTGTTCAAAATTCGATATTGTTCCCTGCCGTAGTCCAATTTTTTCGCCTATTTTTGACTGGGATAAGCCTTGAGAGTGGCGGATATCCTGCAAGTAATTAGCGAGCTGCTTAGCTGTCGTTACTTTCATAATCCATCTTATACGCTGTAGGGTATGAAAATAAACTAATACGCTATGGCGTATAAAATCAAGATAATACGCTTTGGCGTATTGAAATAGTGAGGCTCACCCAAAACAACAAACTTGTTTGCATGCAAGCTGTAGGTTTGCAGCTTAATTATTGACAGCTTGTAAAGTCATACTATAGTCATAGTAAATGAGCTCAACCAAAGGTCCGAAGCAAACAATGCACAAGTTCTACAATAGAGAAACTGAACTGAAAGCGCTCACCCAAATTAGCGACAATATTCAACGCACCAAAGGGCAGCTAAGTGTACTGGTTGGTAAACGGCGAGTGGGAAAAACGCGCCTGCTTAAAGAAGCATTTGCCGGGCATACAAAGTCTTTATACTTGTTTATTGGCCGCAAAAGTGAAGCGGCTCTGGTGGATGAGTTTTTGGAACTAATTAGCACCCAGTTTGATACCGAGTTTTTCAAGCCCTCATCACTGAATGACATAATTAAGTTTCTGCTTACTCAGGCCAAGCAGACCCCTATAACGCTGATCGTCGATGAATTTCAAGATATACAACGGGTAAACAGTAGCCTATTCTCCGACATACAAAATCTCTGGGATGCCAATAAACATGAGTCGATGATGCACCTGGTCTGCTGCGGTTCCCTGTATAACTTAATGACGAAAATATTCAAAGGCTCCGATGAGCCGTTAATGAATCGGCACGATCACTTCTTCCATATCCGACCGCTCAAACCTTCCTATATTCGGGCCGTATTAACGGATCATGCGCAGTTTAACGCAGAGTCAATGCTCAACTGGTGGTGCCTGACAGGGGGAATACCTAAATATTTAGAATGGCTATCCAACATTCCAGGCGATATTTCCCTATTCGATTACGTGATATCCGAATCGTCTCCTTTCATAAAAGAAGGCCAACACCGTTTAGTCGAAGATTTTGGCAGTGAACACCCTACGTACTTCGATATTCTTGGTGCCATATCGCGTGGTTACACCAGCCGTTCACAGATCCAAAGCTTGCTAAACATGGATGTATCTGTTGCACTGGAGAGGTTAGAAAAAGACTACGACGTGATCAGAAAACTTCGCCCGCTCTCCTCTAAAGAGACATCAAGAGATACACGCTTTGTAATTGAAGATCCTTTCCTGAAGTTTTGGTTTCACTTCATTCACCGGAATAAAAGCGCATTGGAAATGGAAAACTATGATTATGTGAAAGCTCAAATAAACCGAGATTTCAACACATTTTCTGGTTGGGAGTTGGAATCGCTGTTTAAAGCGATCTTAGCTGAATCCAAACAATTCAATCGCATCGGTGGCTACTGGAATGCCAAAGGCAAGAATGAAATTGATATCGTCGCAATCAACGATATGGAAAAGAAAGTTCTGATTGCGGAGGTCAAAAGAAACGCACCAAAGTACAACGCCAATTTGCTAATCCAAAAGTCTCAGGAACTGATACAAAAAATGACATTGCAGAATTATGAGATCACATACCAAGGCTTATCGTTGGATAATTTGGAAGAAGTTATGGATAACATGGGTATCTATTAAGTGTAAATTAACGTTGATGAGTAACCATCCGGAAGAAAGTCATAGTTCTGACCATAAATGCACTCTGTTTAAGTACCTAACCTTCGGTACTTAACTTGCGTACTTTTTCACAGGTACTATAATAGTACGTAAATTAGAGATCTAAAATCTTTGACCTTTTGGGTAATACAAATGAACAATCCGTTTATCTTCGATAAATTTGCATCTGGGGAATCGTTCTGCGGACGGACCAAAGAAACAGCGATACTGATCCAACGCTGTGAATCTACATCAAACTCTTTGATTTATGGCCGTCGTCGCTACGGTAAAAGCAGTTTGATTCAACAAACATTTCAGCAACTGAATAAAAAGCAATACATCTGTGTTTACGTCGATTTATTTGATGCCAACGACGAATATGACGTTGCTAAACTCATTTATGCGGCTTGTGCAGAAGCCCTCTCCGTTTTCAGTAAAACCAAGCAAGGTGTAAAAAACTTTTTTAAAAAAATTGCATTAGAAACAGAGATAGGCATAGACGGCGGAGTATCATTTATCCCCAAATTGACGGATCTTGAGTTCGAAGATTATCTGTCTGATGCATTAAATTCGCTGCAAACCTATGCTCATAGTGCTAACAAAAGAGTAGTTATCGCGCTCGATGAATTTCAGCAAATCGCACTGTTTAACAAAAAACTGGACGCGACATTAAGAAAGCATCTACAGGAGAAAAAAGATTTTGTGTGGATGTTCTCTGGCAGCAAACGTCACCTGCTAAGCCAATTATTTTTTGATCAAAGCAATCCGTTGTATCGCCAGGCAGAAGGTATCGAAATAAAAGGGATCGAAGAAGCTGAGTTTTATCAGTTTGCTAAATCAAAGTTATCAGTGCCACTGACAAAAGAGTGTTTCGCCAATATTTATCGACTTGCCGATGGAGAAAGTAAACTCATTCAACAGATATGTAATAAGCTCTATTACGGAATTGAAACAGTGAAATTTAACACTATAGACATAGAGACCATCAAACTCGTAGTGAACGACATTTTAGATCAGGAAGATGGTATTTACAGAATGATTGACGGCAACCTCTCACCCAATCAGCGTAAAACATTAAGGCATATTGTGAAGTTTAACGGCGAGAATCTGGCCAAGAACGAACGTTTACGAGCCACCAACATCGCAAAATCATCACTGATGTCCGCCTTGAAATCGCTCTATGATGGAGTGAAAGGACAAGGGTATTTGATTGATAAAGATTATGACGTTTATTTTATACCGGATCGTGCCTTTGAATTGTGGATATACCGAAACGTTTTTAACAGGCTGCCACTTTAACAGCCTGATCTAATCGCCCCTCATTTCAAAATCCATCATTGACCCTATTACTGAATAGGTTATACTCAAATTATCAATATTATCCAATATCGATAACTTAATTAATTTAGGCATAATTCCTATGGATCCAATCTTAAACCCCTATGCTCCTGGTGCAGGTACTCCACCTCCCAAGCTATCAGGCCGTAATGAATTACGCGATAAACTCAAAATCACTATCGCCCGCATTCTTAAAGATCGCCCGTCCAAAAGCATGTTGTTGGTTGGACTCAGGGGAGTAGGAAAAACAGTATTGCTGGAACAAATGCTTCGCGATACGGAAGAGCAACGCGTCCATACCATTTTTATTGAAGCTCCGGAAAACCGCTCTCTGCCAGCTATTATTTGTCCGCAATTGAGATTGGCAATGCTAAAGCTCAGCCGCCTAGAAAAATCTAAAGAGGCCGCTATTCGCTCTTTAAGAGCATTAGCCGGATTTGTCAAAGGACTAAAAGTAACCTACGGAGATATTGAAGTCGGGCTCGACTATGAGGAAGAATTGGGGCTGGCTGATAACGGGGATCTTGAAGCTGATTTAACAACACTTTTTGTTGAAGTGGGTAGAACCGCAAAAGCAGGGCAAACCGCCATCGTGCTTTTTATTGACGAGCTCCAGTATATTGAATCTGTTCAGTTTGCCGCATTAATTACAGCGCTTCATCGCTGTGCGCAGCTAAAGTTACCCGTGGTACTGGTTGGTGCAGGGCTCCCTCAGCTAAGAGGCCAGGCTGGAAACGCCAAATCTTATGCTGAGCGACTATTTGATTATCCAGAAGTGGGGGCTTTGGATAAGCAGGCAGCGACAGAAGCGCTGGTTAAACCTGCACTCGATGAAGGGGTTGAGTTTGAGGCGGAAGCAATAGATATCATTTATGAGAAGACACGCGGCTATCCTTACTTTCTCCAGGAATGGGGAAAACATTCATGGGATTTGGCACAACAAAGTCCGATCACCAAAAAAGATGTTCTGGACGCCTCGGAGCTGACTATTGCCGCTATGGATGAAAGCTTCTTCAGAGTTCGCTTTGACCGGCTGACACCCAAAGAAAAAAGTTATCTCTATGCTATGGCAACTCTGGGAGAAGGCCCACACCGCTCCGGTGATATTGCGGCGGCTCTGAAGAAAAAAGTGTCGGATGTCGCTCCAGTGCGCAATAACTTGATTAATAAGGGCATGCTTTGGATGCCAAGCCATGGAGATACGAGTTTTACTGTACCTCTATTTGATCAATTTATGCTTAGGATAATGTCTGACCTAGCCGAATAGCTTAATCATCCAACAGCCAACCAGCCATTTTAAGCAACGCCAAAGCCACCTGGTTACATAGGAAAATCTGGCTCTTCTGAGTCAGCACCTTCCAGTGCCTTTCTTGTGTCGGTAAGGATTTTCGTTAGAGTTGCCAACATGTAGGATTTGAATTTATCAGTAGCCAAAGTGCCATCAAAGGTAACTCTAGCCAAGAATCGCTCCATCTCTTTTGAAAACGCTTCACCGTACACAATATCTTTAAGTGAAGAGATTCGAGCATCCAGCATATCCTTAAAGCCTTCGATCTTGTAGTCTTCGATTTTCCGGATCACCAAATCAATATTCAGCGCAGCACCATTTCTCTTCAAAAACACCAGATCCCAAACATCTCTATGCCTGATGTATTTCTGTGTAGCAGGGAGGGAGATAATTTTATCAGCCATAACTTCATCAAGGGTTTCCGTGTAAATTAACGTTGATGAGTAACCATCCGGAAGAAAGTCATAGTTCTTACCTAGAGGTAATGGCTCCTTCGTGTAGGCAGGGATATTTGCTACCTCTAGTTTAATTCTTTGTTTAGCTAAGTGTTTTTGCTTCGGCAAAGTCACTACCGCAATTTGCCATTTATCAACATTCAGCTCAGCATACTTCGGATCTTTCTTAAGCGAGCTTGGCTCCTTGACTGTAACCTCAAGCCCGTAAGGTTCACCGATGTATTTTTCGATTACCTCCTTCATTTCAATTAACATTTTGCTACTGAAATCTTTCCCGCCAGCAAAGTCCAAGTCTTCACTATATCGGTTGGAGCCTCTACACAGGCGTAAAGAAGTACCGCCTTGAAAAACTAGTCGATCTAGCAACTTCGTTTCATCTAATGCAAACAAGATGTCGTAATGAAGGAGCTCCTTTTCAATGACGGGACGCATATCCTTTGTGCCACCCTGAGCGAGCGCCATCTCCACTAGCGAATCAAAATCTTCTTTCGCCTTAGTCATCTACCATCGCCTCCATATCAATCAAATGCGTATTACGGCCCACACGCTTCAAATCTCTTAATGCGGCAACCTTTGATGCAACTCTAAGCGGCCTATCGGTGGTGATCACCTGACTTAAAATATCTGAAACTGATCGTTTTGTATGAGTGAATTCGATTACTCCGTAATCTGTCTTGTATGTTCCCTTAGCCCCTGTTGTCATCAAGGTGAGTCTGTCTACCGGGATTTGAGAAATAACCCCATAAGAAGACAATGCCGACTCAAGGCTTACGTAGTTGTATTCGCCTCTTCTAAGAGCGATAGCAATAAGCTCAATGGTCTTGGAGGTGTTTTTGTTTTTTGATAAGCCGTATATGTAAACCCCTCTCGCTGGTCGCTCTAGTAATCCTGTTTTTACTAGGCGAGCAAGGCTATCGTTCAATGAACGAGTGGAATCTTCGTGAAAAATTTTGGCTAAATCTCGGTGCAAAAAGACATAACGTCCCTTTGAATCTAGCTCGTTAAGCCTGCTAATGGCTAATTCTTGTTTCATTACTTTAAGTGTATAGTTATTACAGTTATAGGCAGTATAACTCTTCACTTACTAGAGGATCAACAAGTAGTGAGTTACTACAGGTTTAGACGGTATAAACCACCACTTAACTCCAAAAGCAACACTTGAGTAAGTAGCTATTACACCCAAAGACGATATAAGCAGGAAGAATTCATGAACATTCCCGTCCTACAAGGGCTGTCAGAACTTTATAAAGGTACTCCGATCCCAGAGCACACCACACATTATCCTGATCCTTGTAAAATTTTCTGCACTGTCTTCTGCTCGCTTTCGACAATCATCTTCACCAAATTCGGTATCCAGCTCCAGTCGTCTGTTCGCTCATCGGTTGACCTCCAAATTGTCTATGGAGGTATTAGAAAACACTGAAAATGATTTGTTGAAAAAAAACATCTTTTGGATTAGCTTACACGAAGGGGTACGTAGTACTACAATTAAAGCAAAAGAGGAGAAATCAATTAATCGCGCAATCGAGTTTATTGAAACCCCTAAATTTGAATCTCAACGTAAAGAATTGATAACGGATGATGAATTCAGAGAATTACAGTCAGACATTATCAAGGATCCTGAAATTGGTGACGTAATTGTAGGGACAGGAGGCTTTAGAAAAGTAAGGCTGGCTAGTTCCAATACCGGAAAGAGCGGGGGATACCGGGTCATATACCTTCTCATTCTTCCTGATACGGTTTATCTGATGTTGCTCTATAAAAAAGGGCAAAAAGATACCTTAACTAAACAAGAAAAGAATGCACTTAAGTTAGTATCTCAGTCAATAAAGAAGGAACATAGTGATGGGCAATAGTATTTTTGACGATTTGTATATTTCAGCAAAACAGGCTGAATCTATCGCAAAGGGTGAGTTGAAGCCAGCTAGCGTCACTCGTTATGAAGTCGCTGACGTTAAAGCCATTCGAGCCCAACTTCACATTACTCAAAAAGAATTAGCCAATGCGATGGATGTCAGCGTTGAGACAGTTAAGAAATGGGAGCAGGGAAAACGCAACCCTACCGGGCTAGCCAATAAAGTACTAGCCCTTTTAAGTAAAGATCCATCTATGTTTGAAAAGTTTGCGCTTCATTAAACTGTACAGGGAAAATTCATGAACATTCCTGTCACGCAAGACGTAACCAATTGTCTGGATTCAGATGAACCTCTCCAATCGATTTACTGTTCCTGATCTTTCCCGACCTGCGCTTACGTTTTTTCTGTCGATGCGCTAACCGTACTTTTGCTATGTGATCCAAAATCACAAGTAATGAGACAGTTTTCTCAGAGACAGTCGCGTTGCGATTTACGCTTGCGTTTGTGTCTCAAAAACTGAGACAATTAAAATTTCATACGGTATTTCAGATAATTAAAAGGGCGACCGAGGCCGCCCTAATAGGGATCACTATTGGGAGTGACACTATTTATTGTAGAAATCACGATACCAATGAACAAACTCAGCGACCCCATCTTTTACACTGACTTTGGGCTGATAGCCGGTTACTTTAAACAGATCCGTAGTATCCGCATAAGTCTGGTAAACATCACCTGGCTGCATTTCACGGAAGTTTTTCTTCGCTTCAATACCAAGCTCATCTTCGATAGCTTTGATGAAATCCATCAAGTTAATAGGAGAGCCATGACCTATATTATATACAGCGTAAGGTGCTGAACTTTCTGCTGGAGTCCCCGCTTCCACCGTCCAGGAGTGATCTCGTTTTGGGATAACATCTGCGACGCGAATAATACCTTCAACAATATCGTCCACATGAGTGAAGTCACGCCACATATCACCGTTGTTATTAATATCGATAGTGTCACCATCTAGGATTTTCTTTGTGAAAATAAACGGCGCCATATCCGGACGACCCCAAGAGCCGTAAACAGTGAAGAAACGCAGACCACTAGTTGGAATATCATAAAGATGCGAATAGCTGTGAGCCATCAACTCATTCGACTTTTTCGTTGCTGCATATAGAGACACCGGGTGATCGACAGAATCAGCAGTAGAGAAAGGAACTTTAGCATTTAGCCCATACACAGAGCTGGAGGATGCATATACTAAGTGCTTCACTTTTTCCTGACGACAGCCTTCCAAAATATTCAGATGTCCGACTAAGTTAGAATCAGCATAAGCATGCGGGTTTTCCAGAGAGTAACGAACGCCGGCCTGAGCTGCTAGATGAATAACCCGGTCAAACTGCTCGGTTGCAAACAGCTCGGCTACTGCGTTTCTGTCAGCAATATCCAACTTGATAAAACGAAAGTCAGGATGTTCGATGCGCTTTAGTCGCGCTTCTTTTAGAGCTACATCATAGTAGTCGTTTATATTGTCGATACCCACAACGGTATCGTCTTTTGTCGTCAACTTTTCTACCACTGCACTACCAATGAACCCGGCTACACCGGTCACCAAATATTTCATATTATGTCCTAAATATTAAAGAACTAATCAATCTCATGAAAAATTAATTTATTGTTTTCTCGTAATAGATGTTATTCCTGATTTAGGTTTTGTCATACCAGCTTTTGTTAACAAAAACCTAATTACGCTAGAGAAATGCCAATAAAAATGTTTCGAAAATAATTTCCTATTCTCATGCTTGGCCAAGTGGAGTGCTTTTATTTGTGGATAGAATCTCACTTGGTTGCCTAGTTTAAAACTTCGATAACAAATATCAATATCTTCACAATACATAAAATAATTTTCATCAAATCCGCCAAGTTTTGAAAAATACCTTGATTTGAAAGCAAGGAAAGACCCTGCAGCCCAGTCGACAAGACATGGATTAAATATCTGATTTTTATCAAGAACAGATGAATTTTTAGAAAACAAAAAAGATCTAACAAATTGACTTAAAGATGGAAATTTACGAACAGAATTGTCAAATACTTGATAATATTCATCCTTAAACAAATTTATTGCTGAAATAAATGCTTTATCTTGTTCCATTAAAATAACTAGCTTCGTTAATTCATCTTTAGCTATTACAACATCAGGATTCAGAACGATAAAGAAATCATTATCGGTCATATTTAACACCGACTTACAGTAATTAAATACAATATTATTATTATGACCAAAGCCATGCCGATATTGATCATTAATCCAATGGAAATTTTCATAACCAATTAAATGATCAAAATTCTCATTAGGCAAATTACTTTTGACAACAACATAAAAATCAGAACAAAGAGAAGATAGACATGCAAGATTCTTAATTAAATCCGCATGTCCATGAGAAACAACTGATATATATATATTCATATTAACATCAAAAAAGAGTAGGAAAATTTGTGTCTAATTGAAAAACAGACTCAAAATATATGTAAATCATCAAACTCTAATCCACTTACACACTTTCTCATCGAAAACTTTTATAACACGGGCTGGATTGCCGCATGCAATAGAATTATTTGGAATGTCGGATGTCACAACTGAATTTGCACCAATT